>NZ_CP092890.1:0-2245486 GCF_026016405.1 Bifidobacterium sp. SKU
AAAGTGGAGTACATATATCCTGTTGTTGTTGTACTTATTATAGCTACCGTAGCGTATCCGCTGCGGTGCGCACCGGCACACATACCTGAAGGAGGTCACAATGTCGGATGACCTTCTCGGTCCAGCCGGGCAAGCCACGCGGATATGGTCGGACACGCTGCGTCTGCTCAAGCAGAATCCCACGCTGTCGCCGCGCGACAAGAGCTGGCTTGAAGGAGTCGTACCGGAAGCGGTATATGGCACGACCATCGTATTGTGCGTAAGCAACATGGCCACGCAGCAAGCGTTGCAGAATGAACTCAATGCGCCGCTGCTCAACGCTTTGAAAATCATATCCGGAAACGACATGTTCCCGGCGTTCAAAATCGTGGCTCCTCAGGTGTCCCAACCGGAACCGCAGCCGCCGGAATACCGGCATCCCGATACTGCGGCGAAACCGAGCGAACCGTTCCCTGCGAATCCGTCGCCGACCGTCGCCGATCTGGCTCAGGAATCCTACATGCCCAACAGCATGCAGGCAATCTCCTCCATCGATTCGATTTCCGCGGAAATGACGGAGGCGAATCAGCAACCAGGCGCCACGGCTCCTCGAATACCCGGCGAGCCGAGTTTTCCGGTACGGCAGCAGAAGGTGATGCGCGATCCGGAAACCCATCTGAACAAAAACTCGACGTTCGACACGTTCGTTCCCGGTGATTCCAACCGTTTCGCACGCACTGTCGCGCTTGCGGTCGCCGAGGGAACCGGGCAGGAATTCAACCCGTTGTGTATCTACGGCGGATCGGGACTGGGCAAGACCCACCTGCTCAACGCCATCGGCAACTATGCATTGGTCAAGGATCCCACGCTCAAGGTTCGATACGTCAACAGCGAGGAATTCACCAACGAATTCATCGAGGCACTGCAGACCCCGGCCCAGAGCCAGAACCGCATCGCAGAATTCAACCGCCGATACCGCGAGGTCGACGTGTTGCTCATCGACGACATCCAGTTCCTCGGCGGCAAGGAAGCGACCCTCGAACAGTTCTTCCACACGTTCAACGCGCTGCATCAGGCCAACAAGCGTATCGTCATCGCGTCCGATGTCGCGCCCAAGAACCTCAAGGGCTTCGAGGCACGACTCATCTCGCGTTTCGACTCCGGACTCACCGTCGATGTCAAGCCGCCTGATCTTGAGACCCGCATCGCTATTTTGCGCATGATGGCTTCGATGAACGGCACTTCGACACCGAATGACGTGCTGAATCTGATCGCGGAGCGCTTCACCGAGAACATCCGCGAGCTGGAAGGCGCCCTGATTCGCGTGAGCGCGGTGGCATCGCTGAGCAGTCAGCCGGTGACCCGCGCGCTTGCCGAGCAGACGCTGCAGGACTTCTTCACCACCGACGTGGAAATCAAGCCGACCGACATCATCGGGCAGACGGCGAAGTACTTCCATCTGACATTCGACGACATCGTCGGGCGCGCGCGAACGAAAAACATCGCGCTGGCCCGTCAGGTCGCCATGTATCTTGCCCGTGAGATGACCAGCATGAGCCTGGTCGATATCGGCGAAGTGTTCGGCGGCCGCGATCACACCACGGTCATGCACGCGTATACCCGCGTCAGCGATGATATGCAGGAAAAGCCTGAAATTTACAACTACGTGACCGAGCTGACCGCGCGCCTCAAGCAGCGCGGCAATGAGTGACGACAGTCGTTTTCTCTCGGCTGTGCAATGGTCCCGTCTGGCACGATCGCGCTGAGACACCAAAAAACGCCTTTTTTCGTCGCTGTGCGTGATTCTGCTGGATGAAGGCCTGATTCATCACCGTCGACAGGACCTATCAGACTCAAATAATATAGACATACATATTTAATCTGTACAATAAAACAGGCGCAACACGCCGAACGATCTGCTGCTTGAAGGAAAAGTTATCCACATGCTTATTCACAAATGTGGGTAGAGCCTGCGGATAACTTGTGGACTACTACACATTTTTTGTGGATGAGCAGTGGATTAATCCACAGAAAATGTGGACAATCAAAACAGTTCGCCGAAAATGTGGATAACTCGGTACTTATGCACATTTTGTCCGGAAAGTTATCCACATAATCTGTGGGTTACTCAGCCCATATAAACACAAGGATTCGCGCAGTTATCCACACTATCCACAGGGCTTATTACTACGACTATCTTATTTCTCTTTCGATAACCGTCGTGATGATAACTCACTTCGCGCATGAGAAAAACAATCCGAACATGACCCGCTAGAATGTTGCCAAGCACATCGTGAAATGAGGGAACCCATGAAAGTAGAAATCGATTCCGCGGCTCTCGCCGACGCCGTAGCCTGGACGACCCGCGTCATCGACGCCCGACCGGCGAGCCCCATCCTTGCAGGTATCCAGCTCGAAGCCATCGACGGCACCCTTCAACTGTCCGCGTTCAATTACGAGATTTCCGCACGTCACCACATCGAAGCCGGTATCGACGAACCCGGAACCGCACTGGTACTCGGCAAACTCCTCGCCGACATCACCAAGTCACTGCCTGCCGAAAAGACCTACCTGTCGACTGACGGCTCCACCATGACCATCAACTCGGGCAAGTCCACGTTCACCATGCAGCTCATGCCCGATGCCGAATACCCGGATCTGCCGGTCGTGCCGGCAAAGCTCGGCCAGGTTGACGCACCCACGTTCATCCAGGCCGTAACCCAGGCCAGCGTCGCGGTCTCCCGCGAGGAGAACCGCCCGGTGCTGACCGGCGTGCGCATGCAGTTCGACGGCGACAAAGTCACCATGACCTCGACCGACCGTTTCCGCCTGTCCCGCGCCACGTTCACCTGGACGCCGCAGAACATCGACACCTCTACGACCACACTGGTGCGCGGATCCCTGCTGCGCGACGTCGCCCGCGCACTTGACGATCACCAGAACGTCGTCATCGATTTCGACGCCGACAACCCCACGCTGCTCGGTTTCGAGAACGCCGGACGCGTCTCGACGTCCCAGCTGATCGACGGCGAATTCCCTGCGGTCGACCGCCTGTTCGCCGACGAATACCCGATTCAGGCCGTCATTGACAAGCAGCTGCTGATCGCCGCCATCAAGCGCGTCGCGCTGGTCGCCGAACGCAACGCCCCGATCCGCATGGTGTTCTCCGGCCAGGAAGTCACCCTGTCCGCCGGCGCCGTGGACGAAGCCCAGGCGCAGGAAATGCTGGACATCGACATGGACGGCGAAGACATCACCGTCGCGTTCAACCCGTCCTACCTGATCGAAGGCCTGAGCGCCATCACTGAGCCGTTCGTGCGCATGAAGATGACCACGGCCGTCAAGCCCGTCGAATTCAACGGCCAGCAGGAGGCGGACAGCGACGAATCGATGGATTACCGCTATCTGCTCGTCCCGATGCGTTTCAACAGCTGAGCCCGACGGCTGAACACTGGAATCCGAATCGAATCGCCGGCACCGCCGAAACACACGGTGCCGGCGATGACATGACAGGAGCCCGTCTTGTACATTTCGCGTCTTGCGCTTGACCATTACCGGTCATGGAACCATTGCGTGCTCGACCTCACGCCGGGCATCAACATCCTGCAGGGGGCGAACGGGCTTGGGAAAACCAACATCGTCGAAGCGATAGAAGTGCTGTCCACGGGCCTGAGCCATCGCACATCCAGCTCGGTTCCGCTGGTGCAGCGCGGCGAACATGCAGCGACGATCCGGGCCAATATCGAATCCGTGACGGATCCGGAGCCCGCTGATGATGGCGTCAATACCAGCGCTGATGCCGTGGATATCTCGGACATGAAACCGGTCCGGCAGACACAGACCACCACCCTTGAGGCCACGATTGCGGCACGCGGCGCCAACCGCGCCCGCATCAACGGCGGGCAGTCGCGGTATCTGCGGGAGATTCTCGGCACGCTGCCGACCGTGAGCTTCACCCCGGAGGATCAGCAGCTTGTGGCGGGCGACCCCGCCGTGCGCCGCTCGTTCATCAACCAGGTCGCCTCGCTGCTGATTCCCGGATATGCGAACCGGTTGCAATCATTCACGCACGTCGCCAAGCAACGGGCGGCACTGCTCAAACAGCTCGGTCAATGGCAGCGTGCAGGATCCCCGATTGACGCCGCGCTCAGCGGGCTGGAGATCTGGACCGGACAGTTCATCGAGGCGGGAGTCGCGCTCAGCCGCGACAGGCAGCGCATCATCGCGGAACTGAACAAGTTGTTCGGCCCGCTGTATGCCAGATTGGCCGGTGTGGCGGGCGACTTGCCGTCCAATGCGGAAATTCAGGATGCCGCGCAGGATGGTGGTGAGCAGGCAGCGGTCGAATACGTGCCGTCATTCGACGAGATCCTTGGAACACAGGCGCCCGAACCGTTGATAAGCCAGCATTTCCAGCGCATCTATCCCGGCGAGGTGTCTCGCGGCGTCAATCTGATCGGCCCGCAACGAGATGACCTGTTGGTGACGCTCAATGGCATGCCGGCTAGGGAATTCGCCTCCAACGGCGAGATGTGGACGTTGGCCCTGGCATTGAAGATGGCACAATACCGGGCCCTTTGCGAGTATTTCGACACCAGGCCGGTGGTGATTCTCGACGATGTGTTCGCTCAGCTCGACGAATCGCGCCGCACCGAGATCCTGCGTTTTGCCGCGGCTCAGGATCAGGTACTGATCACCGCGGCCGCGGAAAGCGATATTCCGATACTGCCGGCGAATGAGTCGGCAGAATCCGGCGAGATACCGGTGAACCGCATCGCAGTGGCCGATCTCAAACGGCGCGACGAAGCGGATGCCGAGAGGGCCGGCGAACAATGACCGAACCCCGCAAGCCGAATACGCCGGGCGGGCCGGGGGCACCGAGCAGGCCCGACAAGCCGGGCAGCGCGGTCAAGCCGGGCAATGTGCACGATTCGCACGAGCCGATTTGCGCGACCCTGCATCTCGACCAGCGCAAACTGCCCGCCACGGTGTTCGAGCACATCGCCAAGATGGCGGGAGGAAGGCGTCAGCGGATGATTGACGCCGAGGCCGCATGGGAGAACTTCGGCAAGCCGGGCCGCGACCCGAGCACCTTGGGCAGCGTAACGGCGCTGATTGCGAATAACGGTCATTGGATACCGTATCTGAAAATCGCGCAGCTGCGCAATCACTGGGATCAGGTGGTCGGACCGGTCATCGCCCAGCATTCGCAGGTCATCGGGCTGCGCGACGGAGTCATGACCATCCGTGCTGATTCCGCGGCTTGGGCCACCCAGCTCACCTACCTGATTCCGCAGCTGGAACGTACCATCAAGGAGCGCCTGCAGGGGTTGGACGTCCACAAGATCCAGGTAACAGGCCCCCGTGCCGCGACATTTCGCGGCTCAAGGATGAAGAGGCGCTAAATTCGCTCAGAGAGCCAAAGTCCCCGTAGACGGGTAGGATTGGCGGATAATAGGTTCAGCGCTTAGAAACCCCCGTTATTCGCGTTTTAGAGCGTATCGCCCGCAGAACAACCTTTCATGACGAAAGAATATGCAGGAAGGAAACCGTTAGTGGCAGTTCTTGAATCGGATTCCGAACATGAATCCCGTGACGAGTCCGGCATGCCTGAGCAGGCTCCGGGCAGCGGTCTGACGGCGAGCAGCGCCGAGCAGCATGACCGCGAGGTCGATGAAGCCATCGCCCAGGACGAGCTCGATGACGCCCAGCTTGACGACACCTTATCGCCCGACCATTATGATGCCAGCGACCTGAAGGTGCTGGAAGGCCTTGAGGCGGTGCGCATCCGCCCGGGCATGTACATCGGCTCCACCGGCCCGCGCGGTCTGCACCACCTGGTCTACGAGATCGTCGACAACTCCGTCGACGAGGCACTGGCCGGCTACGCCACGCATATCGAAGTGACGATCCTGCCGGACAACGGCATCCGCGTCGTTGACGACGGTCGAGGCATCCCGGTCGACGAAGTTCCCGGCGAAGGCGTCTCCGGCGTCGAGACCGTGATGACCAAGCTGCACGCCGGCGGTAAATTCGGCGGCGGCGGATACGCGGTGTCCGGCGGCCTTCACGGTGTCGGCATCTCCGTGGTCAACGCGCTGTCGACGCGAGTCGATATCGAAGTGCGGCGCCAGGGATTCCACTGGACCCAGACATACGTCAACCAACATCCGACGGCCCGCCTCGCCAAGGGCGCCCCGATGGCCGAGGATGAGTCGACCGGCACTTCCGTGACGTTCTGGCCCGATGCGGCGATCTTCGAAAGCACGGTATACGACTTCGAGACGCTGCGCTCCCGCTTCCAGCAGATGGCGTTCCTGAACAAGGGACTGAAGATTTCACTCACCGACCTGCGCGAGCCGGATCTGGCCGGCGACGAAGTGGCCGGCGATGACGATTCCACCGAGCCGAAGCACCAGAGCGTGACTTACCAGTACATGAACGGCATCAAGGATTATGTCTCGTACCTGGTCAAGTCCCGCAAGGCCACTCCCGTCGAGGAGGATGTCATCGATTTCGAGGCCGAAGACCTCAAGATCGGCATCTCGGCCGAGGTCGCGATGCAGTGGACCACCGCGTATTCCGAGGCTGTGCACACGTTCGCGAACACGATCTCCACCACAGAAGGCGGCACGCACGAAGAAGGCTTCCGTGCAGCGCTGACCTCGCTGGTGAACCGGTATGCGCGAGACAAGAACATCCTCAAGGAGAAGGATGACAACCTCTCCGGCGACGATGTGCGCGAAGGCCTGACCGCCGTCGTGTCCGTCAAGCTGACCACTCCTCAGTTCGAAGGGCAGACGAAGACCAAGCTCGGCAACTCCGAGGCGAAGACCTTCGTGCAGCGCGTGATGACCGACAAGCTCGGCGACTGGTTCGACGCGCACCCCGCAGAGGCCAAGAACATCATCCAGAAGGCCATCGAAGCCTCCCGCGCCCGCATCGCGGCGAAGAAAGCCCGTGAGAACACCCGGCGCAAGTCGATTTTCGAGTCGGCCGGCATGCCCGACAAGCTCAAGGACTGCCAGTCCAGCAACCCCGAAGAGTGCGAGCTGTTCATCGTCGAGGGTGATTCGGCAGGCGGCTCCGCCATTCAAGGGCGAAACCCGGAAACGCAGGCCATCCTGCCGCTTCGAGGCAAGATTCTCAACACCGAACGCGCCTCCATCGACCGCATGATGAAGTCCGACACCATCGAGTCGCTGATCACCGCGGTCGGTGGCGGCTATGGCGAGGAATTCGACGTGAGCAAGGTGCGCTACCACAAGGTCATCATCATGGCCGATGCAGATGTGGACGGTGCCCATATCGCCACGCTGAACCTGACGCTGTTCTTCCGTTACATGCGACCGATGATCACCGCAGGATACGTGTATGTGGCCATGCCTCCGCTGTACCGTCTCAAGTGGACGCGCGGCGATCATGATTACGTGTACACCGACCGCGAACGCGACGAGAAACTCGCCCAGGGCAAGGCCGCAGGCCGGCAGCTGCCCAAGGGCGAAGGCATCCAGCGCTACAAGGGTCTGGGCGAGATGACCTACCAGGAGCTGTGGGAGACCACCATGGATCCTGAGCACCGCATCCTGAAGCAGATTCACATCGAGGATGCCGCGGCAGCGGACGAGACCTTCTCGATGCTGATGGGCGACGACGTGGAACCGCGCCGTCTTTTCATCCAACGCAATGCCAAGGATGTGCGTTTCATCGACGCTTAAGGCTCTAATCCAAGCCCCGCCGGCGGGGGTCAGCGCAGCTGACTGGGGGGGTGGTCCCGATCCACCCGATGACAGCGACAGAAACGACGCCCAACATACGGTCGAACAGATTTTAACCAAAGGACAACCAAGTGGCAGACGAAAACAGCAACGGCACCGACCTGCCGGAGCAGAACGACGAGCGTGCCGAACACTCGATGGAGCCCATCAGCCCTCAGGCCAACGAACAGTTGGTCCTCGACGACAATCGTGTGGCCCACACCGACATCCAGAAGGAGATGCGTCAGTCGTACCTCGACTATGCCATCTCCGTCATCGTCGAACGAGCCCTTCCGGATGTGCGCGACGGCATGAAGCCGGTGCACCGCCGCATCGTGTACGCGATGTATGACGGCGGCTACCGTCCTGATCGCGGCTATTCCAAGTGCGCCCGACCCGTCGCCGACGTGATGGGCAACTACCACCCACACGGCGACGCCGCGATCTACGATTCGCTGGTGCGCATGGCCCAGCCGTGGTCGATGCGATACACGCTGGTCGACGGGCAGGGCAACTTCGGCTCGGCCGGTGACGACCCGCCCGCAGCCATGCGTTACACCGAGTGCCGCATGATGCCGCTTGCGATGGAAATGGTGCGAGACATCGACAAGGACACCGTCGACTTCGTGCCCAACTACGATGGCCGTACGCAGGAACCCACCGTGTTGCCCGCGCGCTTCCCGAACCTGCTGGCCAACGGCTCGTCCGGCATCGCCGTCGGCATGGCGACCAACATTCCGCCGCACAACATGCGCGAGCTGGCGGAAGGCGTGCATTGGACGCTCGATCATCCCGAAGCGAGCCATGAAGAGCTGCTGAACGCACTCATCGGCATCATCAAGGGACCGGACTTCCCGACCGGCGCCACGATCCTCGGCCACAAGGGCATCGAGCAGGCGTACCGCACCGGCCGCGGCCTGATTACGATGCGCGCGGTGGTCAACACCGAGGAGATCAAGGGCCGTATGTGCCTGGTGGTCACCGAGCTGCCGTATCAGGTGAATCCCGACCGTCTGGCCGCTTCCATCCGAGAAGGCGTGCGCGACGGCAAGATCCAGGGCATCGCCGACATGCGCGACGAGACGTCGGGCCGTACCGGCCAGCGACTCGTGCTCGTGCTCAAGCGCGACGCCGTGCCGAAGGTCGTGCTCAACAACCTGTACAAGCACTCCCAGCTGCAGCAGACGTTCGGCGCGAACATGCTCGCGCTGGTCGACGGCGTGCCGCGCACGCTGAGCCTCGACGCCTTCATCCGCCATTGGGTGAACCACCAGCTCGAAGTCATCGAACGCCGTACCCGTTACCTCAAGCGCGAGGCCGAGGAACGCGACCACATCCTGCAGGGCCTGCTCAAGGCCATGGACGCCATCGACGAGGTCATCCGCCTCATCCGCTCCAGCCAGGGCCGCGAGGACGCCCGGCCGAAGCTGATGGAGTTCCTTGACATCGATCAGGTGCAGGCCGACGCCATCCTTTCCATGCAGCTGGTTCGACTGGCCAACATGGAACGCCAGAAGATCATCGACGAGCATGAGGAACTCATGCGCAAGATTGCCGACTACAACGACATCCTCGCCAAGCCGGAACGCCAGCGTACGATCGTCGGCGACGAGCTCGACGAGATCGTCGCGAAATACGGTGACGAACGTCGCACGAAGATCCTCCCCTACTCGGGCGAGATGAACGTCGAAGACCTGATCGCCGAGGAGAACGTGGTGGTCACCGTCACGCACTCCGGCTTCATCAAGCGCACCAAGGCCAACGAATATCGCGCACAGCATCGCGGCGGCAAGGGCATCAAGGGCGCCAAGCTGCGTGAGGATGACGTGGTGGATCACTTCTTCCTCACGTCCACGCATAACTGGCTGCTGTTCTTCACCAACAAGGGCCGCGTCTACCGCATCAAGGCGTACGAGCTGCCCGAAGGCTCGCGCGATTCCAAGGGCCAGCACGTGGCGAACCTGCTGCAGTTCGGTCCCGACGAGACGATTCAGACCGTGCTGTCGATTCCGAACTACGAGGTCGCCAAGTATCTGGTGCTTGCCACCCGCACCGGCAAGGTCAAGAAGACCGCGCTGGCCGAGTACGATTCGCCGCGTCAGGGCGGACTCATCGCGGTTCGTCTCGCGGCCGACGAGGAGACCGGCGAGCCCACGGACGAGCTGATCGGCGCCGCGCTGTGCAACGCCGCAGACGACATCATCCTCGTCTCCAAGCAGGGCATGAGCCTCAAGTTCGCGGCGGACAACGACCAGCTGCGTCCGATGGGACGCCAGACCGCCGGCGTGCAGGGCATGAAGTTCCGCGGGGATGACGAACTGCTCGCCATGGACGTGGTTCCGGAGGACTCCAAGCAGGACCTGCTCGTGGTCACCAATGAGGGCTTCGCCAAGCGCACCGCGATCAGCGAATACCGGCTGCAGGGGCGTAACGGCTTCGGCGTCAAGGCGGTACAGCTCGCCGAAGGTCGCGGATCGCTGGTCGGTGCCCTGATCGTAAGCGAAGACGATCAGGTCATGGCGATCATGAAGTCCGGCAAAGTGATCCGTTCCAACGTCACCGAGGTCAAGCGCACCGGCCGCACCACGCAGGGCGTGACGCTCGCTAAGCCCGACAAGGGCGACGAGATTATCTCCATCGCCCGCAACGAGGAAACCGGCGAAGACGAAGTCGAGACGACGGATGATACGGCTGCGGCCGCATCCGCGACCACGTCTCCCGATACGGCCGAAAACACTCCGGATACCACGGATAGCGTCGCATCCGGCAGTGATTCGGGCGCGGCATCTGACGAGAATGTGAACAACACTGATGACGAGGCATAATCGTCTCAGAAAACTGGTAGCCTCGGCTAAGAGTCATCGGGGAACGACAAGGAGCAACGATGAGTGACAACCTCGAACCCGGACGGACCGACATGTTCGTGCCCGGTCCGCATGACAATGCAGAACCGCACGAAGGTGTCCGCGAAAGCGCCCCTCGGGTCGCGCGCTCTATTTCCAACCAGCCGCAGTCGGAGAGCGAGCCGCGCGCCAACAAAACGCGTGCGTCCCTGCGTTCACCGCGCCGTTCGACGCCGCGCGCCCGCCGCATGAACCTGTCGCTGACCCATGTGAACGCATGGTCCGTGGCGAAGGTGACGTTCATGCTGTCAATCGCCGGCGCGATCATCGAAGTGCTTGCCGCCGCCCTGGTCTGGCTGCTGCTTGACGCGGTCGGCGTGTTCGACCAGCTGAACAATATCGTCTCGTCCACCGGTCTGGCCGCCGACAGCCTGAACCTGTCCAGCGTGTTCAGCCTGTCCACGGTACTGTCGGTGGTCACCATTCTGGCGATCGTCGGCGTCGTGCTGGTGACGCTCCTCGCCACCATCATCGCGCTGCTGTACAACGTGATCAGCGCGCTGGTCGGCGGCATACATATCACTCTGGGCGACGACTGATCCAATCGAATCCCTGATACATCCCGTTACGAACCCCGCGGAGGCAACGCCCGCGGGGTTTTTATATCTCATCATCGCCGGCGCAGGAAAAGACTACACCGCCGCTTCATGGAAGCCGTCCGCTCAGGCCTTCAAGGAGGCCAAGGTTCGTGGCGTTGCCGCTGATTGGCGACAGCGCCACATGACCGCGTTGCCGGCGCGGGTTGTCAGCACATGACGACGAATAATGGGTAGTTCCCGATGCTCGGGAGCCCCCATTATGTTGTTGATAGGAAAATCACGCTCTCAAAACTCGCAGATACAGACCATTTTTGTTGAATTCGGCCCTGTATCTGCGAGTTTTGAGAGCGTGAGCTCGCGATAATCAGGCCGTGAATCTCACCGAAGCCCATGTGACCGGTGGTAACGAAACAGTCATCCGACCCTCATCAAGCGCGGCGGATAGCGGCTGCAAGGTGACGCCGTCCGGCTCGTCAGCCGTATTGGTGCGGTAGATATCGTCGCTGGGCAGCATCTGCGAGCTGGTGACGGACAGCCACTCCCCCAGCCTAGGCAACGATGTCAGGTCGATTGTCACATCATGGGCGTTGTGCTCGTCACGGTTGACGAGCAGAATCATGCCTTCGCGAGTCTTTTGGTCCCAAGTGGCCACCGCGACCGTGAAGAGCCGTAAGGCCGGCAGCGGCACCGGTTCCGCATGGGCACAGTACACGGACGAACTCGCCACCGCATCGACCACCGCCGACACGAAGGCGGTGAGCCGCAGTACGTGACCACCACGTTCACCGTGCCCGCCGACGCCGCGCCTGAAGGCGCTCTGTGGCTGAGCTTCTCCGACATGGGCCTCGCCGATGACGCCAACGGCTACATCGACGATGTGGTGCTCGTTCGCTCCGACTCCAAGCCGACGCTGAAGACCACCGCGTTCACGCCGACCGTCGCCGAGGGTGAAACCGCCTCCGCATACGTGGAGCTCGACGGTCAGCCCGCCGCCAAGGAGGTCTCCGCCAACAAGAACGCAACCGTCGACGAAGTGGCCACCGCACTGAAAACCTCACCGCCGCACAGAACGCCCTGGCCGAGAAGCCGAAGCCGGCGACCGTCGAATCGATCAAGGTGGCCGCGAAGCCCGCCAAGACCGAGTACACGGTCGGCGACACGTTCTCCGCCGATGGTCTGAAGGTCGTCAAGGTCATGTCCGACAAGACCGAACCAGGAAAGAAGCCTGGTGCGCAGAAGCCTGCCGGTCAGCAGAACATCTGTCCAAGACCGGTGCCTCGGTGGCTGGCGTGGCCGGTTTGCGTTCCTAAGTGCGCGCCGAAACGACGATCGTGCGCACTTAAGAACGCAAACAGAGCCATTTGCGTTCTTATGTTCGCGCACTTGTCGTTTCGGCGCGCACATAGGAACGCAAACCGGCCGTACCTGCTGCTGTTGCGTTGCTGCGCCGTCACGCCGTTGTGCCGTCACGATGTCGCTGCCGTCCGGGGAACGTCGAAAGACACGAAACAAGCCTGCGGCAAATCATGCCACAGGCCCGTTTCTCAATGCCGGACCACGCCGGCTAAATCCGTGATCCGCGAAAACCCGCGAAAATCAGCGGTGGGTGGTGCCCTCATAGGTGTCGCTCCACGTCAGCGACGCCACGCCGTCGGCGATGGAAATCGGCATCTGTACGATCGGCGAGTTGCCGAGGTCATGCTCCTGCCAGCGGTCGCCGATGAACAGGAAGTGCTCGCTGTTGTACGGGTCGTCGTCCAGCGGCACCACGATATCGACCTGCGAATCGTAGGTCTTCGCACCTTCCGGCGCGAACAGCTTCCACTCGCTCCACGGGCCGTGCAGGTCGGTGGCGGTGGAGTACTTGTTGTCGTTGGTGTCCCAGCTGGTCAGTTGCGAGCCGAACCAGTAGTACAGGCCGTCCTTCTTGATGATGGTCGGCGATTCCAGGCCGTATGGGTAGTCGGTGGCACGCTCGCAGGCGACGTCCTCGACGATGGTGAGGTAGTCGTCGGCGAGACGGTAAATGTGCGTGCCATGGTCGCGGTCCTCGCTCATGATGTAGCCGCTGCCGTCCTCGTCCTGGAAGACGCCGATGTCACGGCTCAGGTAGCCGCGCCACGTGATGGTGGTCTGGAATGCGAACGGGCCGGTCGGCGCGTCGGCCACGGCGACGCCGATGTGCGCGTATCCGTAGTCGGGCGTTTCGGCATGAATATACATGACATATTTGCCGGTGGCGGGGCAATGCAGCACCTTCGGCCGCTCGCCGATACGGTCGGCGGCGAGGGCGGAGCCGTCTTCTTGCACATCAAGTACGATGCCGTGGCTGCGCCATGCGATGAAATCGGTGGTTGTATAACAGCACACGCCCTGGAACAAATTGCCGTTTACCTTGTTCTCGCCATATGCATACCAGGTGTCGCCGAATTTTTGCAGACCGATGCCGTGCAGCTGGGCAACGTCGCCCGAGGTGTCGTGAGGCAGAAAAGCTCCGAATCTATCAGCCATGATTTCCCCTTTCGTGATGATCTGCTGTTGATTATCTGTCGTGTCCGCAACTGCTTGTGACCGGTTACAGACTGAACCATTGTATCGTGAAAACCTTGCCGACATACGGAAGAATCGGAGTGCGCCCGGCGGTGGCGCTCCGGCAGCGGCCGCGTGGGGTCGTGCGTTGCAATATGAGGCTCTCAGAACTCGCAGATACAAGGGACTATTCGTTATTTTCGCCCTGTATCTGCGAGTTTTGAGAGCGTGGTTCTTCCTAGATCACGCCGATTGGCGCTCCGCGATGGTCGTCGGCAGCAGCTGCACGTAATGCGGCTCCACGATGTCGCCTTGCAGCATGGACAGCAACAGCCGCGACATCGTCTCGCCGTGCAGCTGCGAATCCTGCCGCACGGTGGTCAGCTTCGGGTTCGCCAGCAGGGCGATTGGCGAATCGTCGAATCCCGTGACCGCGATGTCGTCCGGCACCCGATACCCGAACCGGTTCAACTGGTTGATGACGCCCAGCGCGATGCTGTCGTTGGCGCACACGAATCCGTCCAGCTCGTCAAGCATGGGTTGGAACTCGACCACGGCCATTTCGCCGCTGGTGCCCTCCCAGTCGTCCGCGTAGTAGACGTGGCGCTCGTTGAACCGGTCACCCATAGCCGCCTTGAAGCCGTCGAAGCGGTTGTTCGACGATGGTGAGTATCCGGGGCCGCACACGTACACCAGCTTGGTCCTCCCCTGGTCGAGCAGGTAGCGCGTGATGTCGCGCTGCCCCTCGGTGTTGGTGAAGTCCACGGCCGGGAACGGCAGGTTCTCGCATTTGCTGACTTCCGAGAGGACCACCGGCCGCTTGACCGATGCGAACGTGTTGGCGAGCATGCTGTCCTCGCTCAGTGAGAACAGCAGGTACCCGTCCGAAAAGTCGCTTTGCACCAGCTGCGCGATGCGGCGCGTGGAGTCCTCGCTGTTGGCGATCAGCGTGACCATCTGGTAGCCCGCGTCGCCGAGGACCTGGTTGGCGCCGGCCATCGCCCTTGACATACTGGCCTGCGCGATGGTCTCGTTCGATTCGACCTGGATGATCAGCGCGACGGTGAGCGTGCGGCGTTGCGCGAGTGAGCGTGCGGCGTTGTTCGGCGTGTACTGTGATTTGGTGATGGCTGCTGCGATGCGTTCGGCTGCGTCCTGCGAGACGTGGGTGTTGCCGTTCAGATACCGGGAGACCGTTCCGTACGATACTCCCGCGAGACGGGCGACGTCGCGGATGGTCGGCTTTTTCGGTGCGTCGTCCATGGAATCCATGGCATCGGTGTTTGCTTCGTGTTGCTGGATATTCGCCGGTTGCTTATCGCTGTTCTGGTCTACCGGTGTTTCGTTGGAGCGTGCAGACGACTTCGTCCGAGTGTGGTTCGCCAGACGCCGGGTCGGTTTGCCGCTCGTTGATGCTACCTTGTTCGGCGCGTGAATAGTTGCTGACATCATTGTTCCTTTACGTGTGCGGCCGTCGTCGGACGACCGCGTACAGGTTCGAGTATACGCAGATGATGTAAACGGTCACAAGGGGTGTCTGTCGTTGTGCCGGCCGTGGCATGCGGAGCCTCTCCGCAGTCGCGGTCCGCCGCCCGACCGCCGTGTGGCTCGCCATCCGTGGCTCGCCTGTGTCGACGCATTCCGACATGGCCGCGCAATCTGTTGTATTTCGCGTTCGCGTTCGGATAATGCGGGGCATAGTCGTCCTGTCGGTTCCCGCGACGCGAGTACATTGAAATCATGACTGATCCGCTGCATATCCAACTCGCCGCGCGCCCCACCGTGGACGACTGGCAGCCCGACTGCGTAATGGACGGCTACCAGCAGGCGACGATCCATCTCGGCCATGATGACGAAGGCGATATCGTCGCCACATTCGTGCGCCGGGACCCCTCGAAGCTGCCCATGAGCGCGCGATGGAGGCGTCAGCGGTTCGCGCTGCGCGGGCACCGGCTCGCGGTGATGTACGTGCACGGGTGGAACGACTATTTCTACCGCCGTCACGAATCCGAGTTCTGGGAATCGCTCGGCATTCCCTTCTACGCCGTCGACCTGCGCAAGTTCGGGCGGTCGTTGCGGGATGGCCAGACCCCTGGATATATCGAGGATCTGCACGATTATGCGGCGGAATTCAACGCCCTACGCGACCTGGTCGTCGCCGAGCAGGGCGAGCAGGTGCGCATCCTGCTGGTCGCCCATTCGCAGGGCGGGCTGAGCTCGGTGCTGTGGCTGAATTCGCAGCGGCCGCATCACGTCGAGGCGGTCGCGCTGGACTCGCCTTGGCTGGAATTGCAAGGCAACCGCATGTTCCGTATACTGTCGACGCCCGTGGTTCAGGCGTTCCAGCTGGGCGGCGGCAAAACGGTGATGCCGATGCGCGATCCGGGGTTCTACGGCCGCTGCATCGATTGCGAGACCGGCGGCGACTGGGATTATCTGCGCCATCCGCTGGTGGACCCGCAGCGTTTCTTTCCTCGCGCCGGGTGGATGCGGGCGATCTACAATGCGCAGGCCGAGGTGTCGCGCCGGCTCGACATCCGCATTCCCGTGCTGGTGTGCACGTCCGACCGGACCATGCTGCAGCCCACATGGGATGAGGCGATGCGCGAGGCGGATTCCGTGCTGGACATCACGGCGATTCGCCAGGCGGCGCTCAACCTCGGCGATGTGGTGACGCTGGCGACGATTCGCGGCGGCCTGCATGATCTGAGCCTGTCGCGGCCGGCCGCGCGGCGTAGGTATTTCAGGATCGTGGCCGACTGGGCCTCTCTGATGGCGTGGCGGAGGGTGATTCCGCCTGCGCATCTGCGCACCGCGTTGGACGCAGTCGCGGCGGCCGGCAGTCATGTCGGTGGCGTGAATCCCGATGTCGGCCCCGACGCAAAATCCTGAGGTCCCGCAACGGCTCGCGGCCGGCGTCCAGCTGCGAGCCTGCGCAGGTCACGCCGACTGCCGCACCACCAGCTCGGTCGGCAACATCACCGTACGCGGCGAGTCGATGCCGTGAATCTTTTTGATGACGATGTCGGCCATCACCTTGCCGCGCATCTCCATGTGCTGATCGACAGTGGTGATCTGCGGGTTCGACTCCCTCAGCATCCGCGCGCCGTGGCTGGCGGTAAAAAGCCATTTCTGCCATTGGATTTCCTTATGGCGGTTTGGGTTAGATGACGGGCAGCCCCTTGCTACAATGAGAGGGCTTATAAATCCGTTTGTTTTAAGCAAACCCCGAGCTTACTTCCACCGTAATCGCCACGCTCGGCGGCTTCGCCCCAACGGTCAAACTCGGCATCACTAATCACAACACACTTCCTACTTTCATTTCACAACGCCGATAATATCGGCTGAACATTAATATTTCCGTGGACTAACCACGCCATAAAGACGCGCCTAGCCGGTAAGCCTGTTGATCTGGCGAAGCCGTTCGCTGCGGCCGGCAAGGTCACGGTGACGGTGGCGCTCAAGGGCACGGACTTCGCGAAGTCCTTCGAGGTGACTGTCAAGTCCGCCGACAAGACAGCTCTGAACGAGGTGATCGCGGAGGCCGGCAAGCTCGCCGAGCCGGATTACAAGTCCGGCTCGGACGAGTTCGAGGCCGCCCTCGACGCTGCGAAGAAGGTCGCCGCCGACGAAGGCGCGACTCCCGCCCAGGTGGCTGACGCGCTTGCCGAGCCGCAGAAGCCGGCGGTCAAGCCGAGCCCGAACGGCAAGGTGGATGCCACCGAGCCGAGCGGCCTGAGCAAGACGGGTGCCTCGACGATGGCGTTCGCCTGTGTTTTGTCAAGTTGTTATAGGCCAGTGTGGCGTGAGTTTTCCTTCCGAAAAAGCGGTAGGTTTTAGTCCAGTTCGGAACTGGCCTGTCATTGCTCGTGTTTTATTGTTTCATTGCATAAGAGCATGAGTCCTGCGATAGGACTCGCCCTCGAACCTGAGCATCCTGCCGTGATGCACGGTCCGGTCGATGATCGCCGCGGCCATGTTCGGATCCCCGAACACCCGGCCCCACCCGCTGAACTCGATGTTCGTGGTGTAAACGATGGATTGCATCTCGTACGCGTTGGTGATGACCTGGAACAACAACCGGCTGCCTTCCTCGTCGATCGGCACGTAGCCCAACTCGTCGATGATCAACAGGCGGGCCTTGCCGATGGACGCGATTTCCCTGTCGAGTTTGCCTTCCGTGCTGGCGTGCAACAAGCGCATGACCAGGCCAGCGGCGGTGAAGAACCGTACCGTCATGCCTTCCAGGCAGGCCTTCCTTCCCAACGCCATCGCCAGATGGGTTTTGCCCGTGCCGGGAGGTCCGAACATGACCACATCCTCCGGACGGCTCGCGAACTCCAATGATTCAAGCGACCGCCTGCCCCAATCCACCGGAAAACGAATGTTCTCCCAGTCATAGCCGTCCAATGTCTTGACGGCCGGGAAACCGGCCTGCTTGAGCAGCCGGGATCGTTTCGATCGTTCCCTGGACTCGATCTCCGCGTTCATCCATTGGTCCATGAACTCCATTTGCGACGGGGTCGCGGTTTCGAGCTGGTCGGCGAGCACTTGCCTGGTCAACGGCAGTCGGCGCGCCAATCGCATGATCGTTTCCATTTTCCTGTTCGTGGACGCGCGGCGTCGGGTGGCGTCCGGCGCGGGGTTCTGGATCCGGCTCATCGGTCCTTCCCTCCTTCCCGCTCCTTGAGCGTATCGCCATCGCCTGTTTTCATGAAGTCGTCGTACACGCTCAGGTCGGGCGCGGGAACATCGGCCGGCGCCTCGCCGGACGCTATCCGTCTGGCCATGATGCTCAGGGCTGCCTCGTCGATCGGTCTGCCCTGGCCGATGATGTGTTCCGCGGCTTTGCAGGCCACGTCGAAACCGCAAGCGGCACCCACGCGCTCCAACAAGCGGAACGTGGCCTTGCGCCGGGCGGAGTCCTGCGCGTCGATCAGGGTTCTCAGGCCCTCGGGAAAATCACCGCGCACGGGTGATTCGCCCCACGCGCGTGGCTTGCGCGCCAATGCCGGCAGCAGCGACGACGGGCTACGCACCGTACCGGCCTGCTCGCCATAAGCCCTGGGCAGCGAGGCCACCTTGCGGCCGTCGCGGGTACGGATCTCCACGTCGAACGCGCGCAATCCCACCAATAGCGGCCAGCTACGCCAGGCCGGGCCCGCGAGGTAACGATACGAACCGACCTGTATGACACCTTCCTTGTCGGCGCGCCGTTCCTGCCAATCGACCGCGTCGAAGCGCACGCGCGGCAATGGCCGCATGCCCGCCCGGTCCTCTTCGAACAAGTCGTTCACGCTTTCATCAGCCCGGTAATGCTTGTCGTTGCCGAGTTCGTCACACCGCGACAGCAGATGCTTGCTTAACTGCGCATAGGACTCGACGTTCAACAACGGGACCATGAGGTTGCGGCGCAGGAACCCGACCGCGTTCTCCACGCTGCCTTTCTCCCAACCGCTCCTGGGATTGCAGAACCTGGCCTCGATCCGGTAATGCTCCAGGAACAACTGGAAGAGCCCGACGATCGTGATCTTGTCCCAAGCGGTCCGGTGCGCGGCCCCTGTGGCGTTATCCATCACCAACACCATCGGAACCAGGCCGATATGCTCGAAGATCTCGACCAATCCCTCGCACACGCATTGCGCGTTCTCGCCAGGCAACGCGACCACGTAACGCTTGTTCGAATACGGAAACGACGCCACCAGGCAATGCACCTTGGTTTTCACGCCCGCCAGCACCACCACGGCCTCGCCGAAATCGACCTGCATGACCCCGGGCCGCCATTCCAGCTCCATGAACCCGTCACAGGCGGGACGATGTTCTTGACGCCATTGCTTCACGTAACGCTGCACCGCGGAATACGAGCCGGTGAACCCTTTCTCCGTGACGAGTCTGTCGTACACGCGTTTGGCGGTATGGCGCTGCTTGCGGGGCATGAACCGGTCCGCTTGCAACCACTCGTCGATCACGGGCGTGAACCCGTCGAGTTTCCTCGGCCGCGTGGTCGATGGTTTGGGTTTGGGCGAGCAATCCTCCATCAAGGCGTATTTCCTGACCGTGTCCCTGGACACGTTCAAATCACGGGCGATGGCTCGCCATGGCGTTCCCTGCTGGTCAAGGAGCCTGATACGTTGTTGAACCGACACCGGTATGGTCATTCCTTTCCTTTCCCGAGAACCGTCAATGGTTGTTTTTTCAACTCGGGAAACTAATCGATAACGACAGACCGGTGTCACTTGTTTTCCATCAACGATGAAATGGACTAATTCCTACCGCTCTTTCGGACTAAAAACCAAACGCTCAACCGGTCTTAAAACCATTGAACATAAACATTCGCCGTGGCCGCGGTCCTGCTGCTGGCCGCCGGTGCCGGCGTGGTGCTGCTGCGCCGCCGCGCCGAGTAAGGCGAGAGCCGCCTTCCCGGCCGTATTTTTCGTTGTTGCGGGAATCGCGCTCTCAAAACTCGCAGATACGGGCCGTTTTTGTTGGATTTAGCCTTGTATCTGCGAGTTTTGAGAGCGCGGGGTTGGTGGCATCCCGTGCCTCATCCCGTAAAGGTCCCGTTTCTGGCCTGCGGGATGGGACTTTCTCCGGATGCGGGGGCAATCGACATGATGGCGACCCGGTGATCGCGCGCCGCCACCGTTGGCGGGGAGCTGTCGCGAAGCGACTGGGGTGGCCAAACCTGCTGCAGGATACAGAAGGTCCGCCGAAACCAATGCGAATACTGGTTTCGGCGGGCCTTCGCGCTATCCGCGAATGCGCGCCAAACGTTACGCGCCTACGCGATCACAGGATGCCCTGCGCGACCATGGCGTTGGCGACCTTGACGAAGCCGGCGGCGTTGGCGCCGAGCATCAGGTCACCCTCGTGGCCGTACTCCTTGGCGGCGGCCAGGGAGTCGGCGACGATGGTCTCCATGATGTTCTTGAGCTTGGCGTCGACCTCTTCGAAGGACCACGACAGACGGTAGCTGTTCTGGCTCATCTCCAGGCCGGAAACGGCGACGCCACCGGCGTTCGCCGCCTTGGCGGGGCCGTACAGTAGACCGTTCTTCTGGTAGACCTCGATGGCCTCCGGGGTGGACGGCATGTTCGCGCCTTCGACGACGACCTTGCAGCCGTTCTTCACCAGAGCTTCGGCGGACTCGCCGTTGACTTCGTTCTGGGTGGCGCACGGCAACGCGATGTCACACGGCACGGTCCACACGCCGGAGCAACCCTCGTGGTACTCGGCGGACGGCACGCGCTCGGCGTACTCCTTGATGCGGCCGCGCTCGACTTCCTTGATCTGTTTGACCACGGCCACGTCGATGCCGTTCGGATCGTAGACATAGCCGTTGGAGTCGGAGACGGTGACGACCTTGGCGCCCAGCTCCTCGGCCTTCTGCACGGCGTAGATCGCCACGTTGCCGGAGCCGGAGACCACGACGGTCTTGCCCTCGAAGGAGTCGTTCTTCAGCACGCGCAGGGCTTCCTGGGTGTAGTAGCACACGCCGTAGCCGGTGGCCTCGGTGCGGGCGAGCGAGCCGCCGAACTCCAGACCCTTGCCGGTCAGGACGCCGGAGTACTCGTCGCGGATGCGCTTGTACTGGCCGAACAGGTAGCCGATCTCGCGGCCACCCACGTTGATGTCGCCGGCGGGAACGTCGGTGAACTGGCCGATGTGGCGGCACAGCTCGGTCATGAACGCCTGGCAGAAACGCATCACTTCAGCGTCGGAACGGCCCTTCGGGTTGAAGTCGGAGCCGCCCTTGCCGCCGCCCATGGGCAGCGTGGTCAGAGAGTTCTTGAGGATCTGCTCGAAGCCGAGGAACTTGATGACGCCCTCGTTGACGGTCGGGTGGAAGCGCAGGCCGCCCTTGTACGGTCCGATGGCGGAGTTGAACTGCACGCGGTAACCACGGTTCACCTGCACCTTGCCCTCATCATCGGTCCAGGCCACGCGGAACTTCACCACGCGCTCCGGCTCGACGATGCGCTCCAGCACGCCTGCCTTCTCGTACTCCGGGTGCTTCTCGACTACCGGCTGGATGGTCTCGAACACCTCGCGTACAGCCTGAAGGAACTCCGGCTGGTCGCCGTCGCGCTGTTCGACCTGAGCGTAGACGCGCTTCACGTACTCGTCAGTGAGCATAATTCTCCCCTTAATGGTTGGGTTATCAATAAGACGGTTTTATTGTAGGTGCGGTGTCAAGGGGCGACAAGAAATTGCTCAGGATGTGGCGCGGATGTGTGCGTCAGCTGAGCTGCAGCGTTTCGGCGACTTCGTCGACGATGCGGTGCATGGCCTGGCGCGCGTTGTCCGGACTGCTCTGCCAGATCGCTTGGGCGACGGCGTCGTGTGCGTCGAGGGCTTCCGGCTTGGGCTTTTGCGGGTACATGTGCAGTTCGACGCGTCCGGAGAGCACGGTGGCGATGATGGTGGATAGGGAAGCGAACATTTCGTTGCCACTGTTGCGCAAGATCAGTGAGTGGAATTCGATGTCGAGCTTGTGGAATTCGTCGAGCCTGCCGTTCTCGCCGGTGTGCCGGAGCTCCGCTGCGAGCAGGGGGAGCCGCGATTTCACGTCGATCGGCGCGTATCGGTCGGCCGAGGTCGCTGCGGCCGGCTCGATGGCGAGGTGCAGTTCGGTGAGGGTGCGCAGCTGCTCCTTACGGTGTGTGGAGTGCAGCTTCCAATGGATGACCTGGGTGCTGAGCGCGTCCCACTCCTCGACCGGTTGGGAGACGAGCCCGATGCGTCGACGGACGGTGACGACTTTGGCTGTTTCGAGGCTTTTCGCGACTTCGCGTGCCACGGTTCGCGAGACGTCGAACCGGCGCTGGAACTCGGCGTCCCCACGCCGTCCACCGCGGCGGCGCTTTACTCCCGGCAGGCTTCGCGCGGCGACGCCGACGACATCCTGCGTGTGGTCTCCACGATGCGCGCCCAATTCGGCGGCCACGTGACCCGTGCCTGAAGCGGGGCGGCCGCGGAATGCCACGAGAATGATGCGATAGTCTGGGAGGTGACGATGCGCGGGTTGCAATCCGCGCATCCGGGCGCGGACACGAGCCTGCGCCCGCAAATCCTCTCACCATAGGAGGCGTCATGATTGATGGTTTCAAGAAGTTCATTTCCCGCGGCAATATGATTGACATGGCGGTCGGCGTCGTCATGGGCGGTGCGGTCACCGCCGTCGTCAATGCGATCGTCAACCATCTCATCAATCCGCTGATCGCCATGATCTTCGGCAAGCCGAACATGGACGGTCTGCTTGCGTTCACGTTCAACGGGGCGACCGTGTCGGTCGGTGCGATTCTGGGCGCATTGCTCAATTTCCTCATCATCGCCGTCGCCGTCTACTTCTTCATCCTGGTGCCGATCAACAAGTTCCGTGACATGTCCGATGCGCTGCTGGCGAAGGCGAAGCTCAAGGAAAGTGAGGCCGAGGACGCCGACGAAGTCAAGGAACCCGAGCCCACCGCCGAGCAGCAGACAATCGCGCTGCTCACCGAAATCCGCGACCAACTGGCCAAAGCCTAACTAGAACTCGCACCACCGCTGGCGGGGCTATCGGCGAGCCGACTGGGCGCCGGCAATCGCATGCTCCTAGTCGGCGAACTCGCTGTTTTCCGGGGATAATGCGTCACGCTGCGCGGGTACCGTCACCGTGTGCGGGGGCGCACAGCGTGACGGCATTCCGGAACCATTGCAATCACTGGATTCTTGAAGAATGCGTCACCGTGTGCGGGCGCGCACGGTGACGGTACCCGCACAGCGTGACGCTCTGATGTCGCGAATCGCACCTGATTCCGTTCTCATAGGCGGCGCGCACTTAGGGACGCAACAACGGGTTATGTGCCCCGCGGCCAGGGGTGGCCGACCATGCGACCTTCGACCGCGGGGCACGCGCTCCGTCAGCTCCGCTTACGACGGAATGTGGCGATGAGACCGCCTCCGATGGCGAGCATTGCGGTACAGGTCAGCGCGACCAGGACGCTGACACCAGTATGCGACAACTTTGTTTTGCCGTTGTCTGCCTGTTGCCCATTTGTCTTGTCATCCGGCTTCTGGTGGGCTGCTTGATCCGTCTTCTCGTCTGGTGCCGGCTTGGGTGCAGGTTCCGGCGTGGGCTCGGGGCCCGGCGAGGGATCAGGCTCAGGCTCCGGAGTCTCCCCGCCTTCCTTCGCCTGCACGACGACCGTAAAGGTCTTGGAGGTAGTGGCTCCCTGACTGTCGGTGACGGTGATAGTGACGTGATAGGTTCCCGGAGTATCGGGATCCACATCATCGGCGGTCACATTCGCCGCAGCGAGCGGCATGTCGCCATCCTCCGCGTCGTGCGCGGTCACGCCGTCAAGCGGATCAAAAGCGTCGCCGACCGTAATGGTCCGGTCACTGGCGGTGATGACGGGTGCCGCATTGATCGTTCCGGCAGCACGCGGCCGAATCTTCAGCGTCGTCAACGAATGCGGCGTGACGGTGACCGTCGGCGTCGCCGCATCGAACGTGACGCTGCTGTCAACGGGAGTCACATTATCTTGGTTTTCCAACGTGTTCTCTGCGTTGATTGCTGCGTCCATGGTCTGCACATCCGCGACTCGGCCAGACAGATCCTGCCCGAAATTCAACTTCAGCGTGCGTCCGAGCGCGCGATCCAGATTGACGATGATCACGCGCAGATTGCCATCATCATCCTTGGAAACCAAAGCTGACAGAGCCGTTGCGCCATTGCCCAACGTGGGCGTCGAGCCGAGCGTCGAAGTCAGCACGCTGTCGCCGATGCCATTGCCGAGCATCTGCAGGGCATACGCGCTCGGCGTCAGGAAGAACCCAAACCGCCCCTCGCCCGTCACCGTGCTTGCGCCGTCTTCCGGCACGGCCTGAATAACCGCCTGCTGGGTCGGGCCGAGCGAGTCGGCGCCGCTGCTGTACCAGTCGATCAGGCAGTGCTTCTGAATATAGGGGCTGCCAAGCCGAACATATTCCAGCGCGACCTTGGCGATGTACAGCGCGTGCGATTGCGACCGGACCAGCGCGCTGGTATCGCGGAAAATGCCGTATTCGCTGATGACCGGCACCTTGCCTGCCGGCATGAGTCTCACATACTCCTTGACGCGGTTGACGCCCGCCGTCTCGGCCTTCTTCATCGCGTCGTCGTACCATGCGCCCGCGGTGGCTCCCGTGGGGGTGCCGGAATAAGGGTGGATGGTCATGCCGTCGTACCACTGGTTCGCGTTCAGGTTCGCCATGCGGGTGATGAACCCTGTGGACTCGTAGCTGGTGTACACGTTCGCCGTGTGCCGTGTGCCGTCCGTGCGCTGTTCGGCCGTGTTGATCTGGTCGGTGGTGTTCTTGATGGCCTTCGATATCTTGACGAACCCGTCGCGGTCAACGGTGTAGCTGACATAAACCTGCTGTCCTTTGGCCGGAATCGCACCATGCACGCCGTCTCCGAACCTCAGCGCGCCCGTGCTGTAATCGACCTGCACGACTTTGTCGCCGGCACCGGCGGTCTCCAAGTCGTCCACGATGCGCCACTGTTCGTTCGACTGATCGTTGCCGACCCATACGCTGACGCTGCCCTTGTTGACGGCCACGAACGACGGGTCGTCGACGATCGCGCCATTGTCGCCGTTCATTTTCGGGTTGACGTTGGCGTAGCGCATGTAACGGGTCAGACCGGCCTTGCCGTCGCTGACCGACGCTGCCTTGTTCCAATCCTCCAGGCTCACGGCGTACTGCTTGGTGAAGCTCGCTGTGCCGCCCTCCGTGTACGCCTGCTCGCTGCCGCCGCTCACCGCGGTGGTCCAGTAGCCCTGCGAGGCGGTGCCGTCGGAGTTGGCCCACGCCTGGTTCATTTCGTTGCCGATTTCGAAATAGCGCACGTTGTACGGCTGCGGGTGTCCGTTGTCTGCGCGCACCTTCGCCCAGTCGATGCCGCCGTTGGGATTGGTGCCGACCTGCGCGTTCAGATATTCGATCAGATCCGCCGCGTCCTGTGCGTTGCCGCGGCCGAGGCTGTACACATAGACGATTTCTGAATCGACCTCGTCCGCGAACGTCGCGATTTCACCGATGCCGAAATTCGGTTCGATGCCGCCCTGACCGGGGTTGTTGTAGAAGCCGTGCATCTGCTTGAGCCGTTGGGCGCGCGGACCGATGGTGGTCTTCCAGTTGAACAGGTTGGAAATCGTGCCTCCGGGGTAGCGAATCGAGCCGAATCCGACCTGCTTGTACAGTGCGGTGAAGTCGTCTTTCACACGCATCGTATCGGGGTCGAAACTGCCGTACCCGTTGAAGGCGTACCGATGATTGACGCCGAAGATGGAAGCGCTGTCGACCGTGCGCTCCACGGTGCTGGGGTCGGCCGTGAGCGTGATCGGTACATGCGCCTGATACGCGGTGATGGCCGTCTGGAGCGCCGTGCCCGCGGCATTCATCGCCGTCATCCGCGCGGCGGCGCTGCCGGAGGTGTTGTTCATGGCGTTGACCGCGTTGCGTTTTGCCGTGGCGAGTGCTTGCGCCTGCGCCGACGCGGCGTCGACCTCTCCCGCGGCCAGCAGCGCGTCGGCCTGCGAGACCAGTGTGCCGAGTTGTTTTCTGACAAGGGCCGTGCCCTGCTCGGCGTAAATCGCAGCTGCCTGGTCGTCGGTGAGCGTGGCATCATATACGCGGATGTCGTCCACGTCGCCCTTCATCGAATGCGGGTCCATGGTGCCGATGTTCTTGTGCGAGCCGACCAGCAGCGCGGTGACGGCGTTGACGGCCGAGGTTCCCATGTTCTTTTCGCTGTCGAGCGCGCCGTTGACATAGAACTTGACCTTGTGGCTCGTCTGGTCGAAGGAAACGGCGATATGCTGCCATCCGCCGCGTGCCACCGTATTGTTGCTGAGAACGTCGGTCGCGTTGACATACGTGTGGTACTGGTTGGACGGGCGCAGCGTAAGCAGGGAGCGGCCGGCGCCATCCTGCTGCAACAGCACCGCAGGCTTGTCGCCTGTCGGGTCGAGCGTCGTATCGTACCGGTACCACATCGCGAATGACGCGTTGCCGGCTCCGGTGTTGACGTACTGGTTGATTTTCATGTAGCTGGACGCGCCCGCGCCGAAGTGCAGTACGTTGCCGAATACGCCGGCGGGGTCGGCGATGATGGAGATGTCGTCGCCGATGAGTTGGGCCGTTGCGCTGCTGGAGCCGCCGTTGTTGGCCGCTTCGCGGTCGCCGGCCGCGGTGTTCTCGAAGTTCCATGCGCCTCGAAGGTTTGCGGACGCGGTGGTTGCTGGTGCGGTGGCGTCGGCGTCGGCCGCATAGGCTGCGGCTCCCGGCGACAGCGCCATCGCTGCTGTGGCGATGGCCGCCATGATTGAGCGCCAGAGCTTGCCGCTCCGACGGTGTGATGTGATATGCGTCATTACATGCTCTCTGCTTCTGTTTCGGGGATCACTGCCATGTGATCATTGGGGTGAGCCTTGCCTCTGTGTGAAGGTCTGCTCAATTCTATCAATGCGATTCCGTGATGCAAGTAATGGCGGGGCGCTGAACCGGTGAGAGCCGGCTCTGTGCCATCCGCGTGCCATTAGCCCTGACGATTTTGGCTGATTCGAGATGGAAACGAGCAGAAAGTGCAAATAGAAAAACCCTCAGAATCAGCTTGATTCCAAGGGTTCTGAGAGTGGAGCTAGCCGGGTTCGAACCGGCGACCCTCTGCTTGCAAAGCAGATGCGCTACCAGCTGCGCTATAGCCCCGTGATTCCGCCGTTGCGGCGTTGTCAGTGAGAAAAAAAGAGCGGCTGAAGTAGCCGCTGCAATTTTCCTGTGGGCCCGGGAGGACTTGAACCTCCGACCTCATCCTTATCAGGGATGCGCTCTAACCACCTGAGCTACGGGCCCGATCCATACACTTCAAAAGCGCACGATGAACTAGAATACCAGAATTGCCGTATGTGTCAAATCCAGTCGGTTTTTTGTGGCTTTCGGCGTGTCGTTCTCGTCGTTGTGTGTCTTCACATGGCTTCCTGCGCCGACAATCGCGGGTGCGCCGACAATCGCGGGTGCGCCGATAAGGGACATGGGTTACTGTAGGTGATGGCTATGGTGATGTCTGGCGCATCGGCGGCCAGACCGACTTCCTGCGACGAAAGGGTGTACAGTGCAGTATCGATACTGTTGTGGCGATGAAGACATGTCATTCGATCTCATTCCGGAACCGCAATCCGTGACATTGAACGGGGATGCCGCCGATTCGGATGATGCCGGAGCTCCGGTACCCGTCGCGTTGCCGCTCGTAGGCCGCATCTCGGAAGATCGCGACATCGATGACATCGCCGGCGTTTTCCCGACCCAGCTTGCCGATGATATCGAAGCGGCGACGGGCCTGCGCTGGGACATCGCCAGCGATGTCATGGTGGCCGGACTGCCCGCGCCAAATGCCGCGATTGCGCACCCGGTTCCGCCACACGCTTCATGCTGGAAGTCGTTCATCACACTGAGACTCGACCCCTCATCCCTGGAGCCGCAGGAATACCGCCTGACCATCGCACGCTCCGGCATAGACGTCGTCGGCGGCGATACGGAAGGCGTGCGCAACGGCGTGCAGACCCTTCGCCAGATCATCCGTCAGTGCGCGCCGGCGCTGCCTCGACTCGTCATCGCGGACAAACCGGCGTACAAGGTCCGCGGCTACTATCTCGACGCCACGCGCGGCCGCGTCCCCACGCTCGACTGGCTGAAAACATGGGCCGACCGGCTGTGCCTGTACAAGTACAACCAGCTTCAGCTATACATCGAGCACACGTTCATGTTCGACGATCTGAGCGAGACTTGGCGCGGCACCAGCCCGCTCAAGCCCGCCGACATCATCACGTTCGACGAATACTGCGCGCGGCTCGGCATCGAGCTGGTGCCGTCGGTCTCGACTTTCGGACACCAGTACATGGCGATGCGCACGCGCGAGCTGCGCCATCTCGGCGAGTTTCCCGAGGACGCCGACCGTCGGTACGGTTTCGTGGAGCGGCAGCGTCACCACACGCTCAACATCACCGAACCGGAGTCCCTCGCGTTCTCGTTCAAGCTGATCGATGCTTACATGCAGCTGTTCCGCACACGCAAGTTCAACATCTGCGGCGATGAGACGTTCGATTTGGGTCGCGGCCGTTCCAAGCCCGAAGCCGAACGCCGCGGCGTGGCCACGATGTACGCCGACTTCGTATCGCAGCTGTGCCGTCACTTGTCTGAGCGTGGCCGCGAGCCGATGTTCTGGGGCGACATCGCTGTGGAGATGCCGCAGATTCTCGGCCTGTTGCCGGATAACGTCACGCTGCTCAACTGGCTGTACGCGCCGGGCATCGGTGAAGACAAGGTACGCCTCGTCGCGCAGGCCGGGGCCCCGCAGTACGTGTGCTCGGCGGTATGGTGCTGGAATGCGCTGCTGCCGCGCCTCGACGACTCGTGGAACAACATCTCCCGACTCGCGCGCTACGGCGTGAAGTACGGTGCGGTCGGGTACCTGGTGACCGACTGGGGTGATTACGGGCATGTCAACGACCCGCGCATGGCGGTTTCCGGCATGATATTCGGCGCGCAGTGCGCGTGGAATCCGATGGCTCATATCCAGGGTGAGGCCGGGTGCGGCGACGGCGAAGAAGGCTCTGCTGCCGGTTATGCCGATGCCGCTGCCGATGCCGTCCGCGAGAACAAGGCCGCCGCGGACGGGGATTCCCCGGCGCCGCTCCCGTTGAGCTCGGAGAGCGACGATTACACCGGTGGCGCGGCCGACGCGATTGCGGGCGCGCCGGCCGGCGGCGATGGGTCGTGTGCCGAGATGTGCCGTCGCGTGGCCGAGGTCGAATATGGCGACCGTTCGGGCGGCATAGTCGAGGCACTGCGAGATGCCGCCTGTCGTGTGGCGTTCGGCTGGGATGACATGGTCTGGTACTGCGAGCTGGATGAAGGCGACGGACGGATGAATCGCGATGCCGCATCGGCGATGCATCTCGGCGTGCATGGGTTCAGCGGGGAATATGGGCGGGAGTGGGATGCCCGACTGCTGGGCAGTACCGATCTTGATGAGGCTCGGCGCACGATGCTGCAAGGGCTGTCGCCGCATATCGTCCGCGCGGCCGAGGCGAACGAGGCGCTGCTGTGCGACGCCATGCGACTCGGCGCCGCCGCCGGCCGCGCATCGCGTTTGGGTGCGGCTCGGCGTGATGTGCCGGCTATGCTGGCCGCCATCGAGGGGCAGCGCTGGTTCAACTTGGTCGGCTTGTGCCTTGCGCGGCGGCATGACGTCATCACGGTCGATGCCGGCGATATCGCCCGCGCGTCGGCCGGGTTGATCGAACCGGACGCAGGCTCTTCCGCAGGGCCGGAAGCCGTGCAGGATGTCTCGATTCGAGTGGCACGTGGTCTGGAGCGCTGGTTCGAGACCTACTGCGACTTGTGGCGTTCTGTCAGCGCGGAATCGGAATTGGCCCGCATCGCCTCCATCGTGTGGCGCTGTGCCGACGCCCTGCGTTCATAAGCCCAAGCGCACATCAGAGGCGGGGCGTCGCGCGGTAGTGGCATGAGCCGGTCGTTGTTGCCGTGCCGGCGCTCGCTGGCTGAGACGGCGCGAACATGCGATCCATGCCGGGTCTCATATGTGAGATCCGGCATTTCGTTGTGCCGCAAGGCGTCGCCGCCTCGTGCAGTGGCGTTTTTCAGGTCCTGACAGGCGAGCTTGCCGGGTATTTGCGCTTCAAGGGGGTGATTTTCGGTCGTTGGAACATCTATCTGCATCTCAAGGGGTTGCGGCACAGAGGCATCCGAGGTATATGAGCCATTCACTTATTGGAATGACGCGGTTCTAGCAGTGTTCCTACTTGGTTACCAACCCCTTGAAACGTAGATAGATGTTCGGGAAGTCGAAATCACCCCTTCGGAATGCAGATAGCCGTGTAATCCACGCCTTTCGCGCAATATTCGTGCCGCTCAGGGCACCGACATCGAGTTTTCAGCTCTCGTCGTCGGGCAGCGCCATGTCGCTGGAGCCGAATCGCGGCCCGCTGGTCGATTCGCGTTGCACTAGCTGCGGCGGATACGCGGTGTGCGCCGGAAGCCAGTGTTTGCTGCTGGCACTGACGCTGATGAGTCGCAGCGCTTCATGGGCGATGAGCCGGCACGGCGGGAGAATCGACGAGAGCGGCGGGTCGGCGATGGCCGCCGCGGGGGAGTCGCCCGACCCAATGACCTTGACCTCGTCCGGCACGCGGATTCCCAGTTGGTTCAGCGCCATCAGCGCTCCGATCGCCACATCGTCGGTGGCGCAGATGAGCGCGTTCGGGCGGTTGCCCTTGTCCCCGAACAGTCTCATAACGTCGTGATACCCGCGCTTCGCGGAATTGTCGCCGAACGTGGTCCAACCCGGTTCGGTCATCAGGTTCATGACCCTCGTTGACGTCTGCAACGTGGCGAACAGCTCGGCGGCGCTGTCGGAGTTGACGTTGCCGCTGAGGAATGCGATGGAGTTGGCGTTGTACTCTGCAAGGTGCGAAAGCATCAGCTTCATGGAGGCGCTTTCGTCGACGCCAACCCAGTTCACGTGGAAGGACGTGGAGTGGCCGAACGCCTGAACCAGCGAGGTCATGCCGACGTAGTCATCCAGGAACGCTGCGGTATTGGCGTCTTGCGGCGGCATGACCACCAGCCCGTCGACCCGGCGGGCGAGCATGGCTTCGATGCGTTCCGTCTGGGTTCGCTGGTCGTCGCCGAGGCCCAGCAGCAGCTGGCGTCCCGAGCGGTTGACTTCGGGCTCCAACTCCGCGAGCAGTCGGGCTACCAGAGGGTCGGTCGGGCCGGGCATGATGAGGCCGATGGTATTGGTCGTGTCGCTGCGCAGTGCGCTGGCGGCGGAGTTGGCCTGATAGTTGAGCTGTTCCGCCGCGTCCCGCACGCGTTTCGCGATGTTGTCGTCTTTGGTGCGGCGCCCTGAAAGAACGCGGGAGACAGTGGCTTTGGATACGCGCGCCAATGCGGCGACGTCGGTGATGGAACTCGTTGAGCTCATCGTTCATCACCTCGGATTGTCTGCTTCGATTACTTCTGCCGGGCACCGCGTCGCTGCCCGTTGTATATAGGATACATGAACGCACATTGCGCTCATTGGTCGCCGCGATGCCGTATGGGCGTGATTATTGCCAATGTTTCCAGTGGACAGACGTAATGGTTTCTGTATAGATCATACCATTTCATTACATAATTGAGAAATCGGTTTCCGGGTTTACTAAGCGGATTTTATGGTGTATAGTGACGGATGAAAGAAACGATTTGCTCGCGATGGTGTCAGCAAATCACCAACCCATCCAGCGGTGGATGGCTCAGCACGGAGGAGATGCTATGGTCGCCGATATTGACGGGTTCCTGCCGGACAGCGCGTTTCTGCTCGACGTTCCCGCCACCGATTGGAAAGATGCCATCCGGCTTGCCGGCAAAGGACTGGTGGCGGCTGGTTTCACCACCGACGCGTATACGGATCAGATGATCGAGACGGTCGAGAAAATGGGCCCGTACATCGTCATCGCCCCGGGTCTCGCGCTCGCGCACTCCCGCCCGTCCGAGGCCGTGCTGAAGACCGGCCTGAGCTGGGTGCGCCTGTCCACGCCGGTGAAGTTCGGCAACAAGGCCAACGACCCGGTATCGCTGGTCATCGGTCTGGCCGGTCATGACGAGAACGAGCACATCACCGTGATGTCCGCTATCGCCTCGTCCCTGATCAATCCCAAGAAGACCGCGGCGCTCGCCGCGGCCCCCACGCCGGAAGCCATCCGCGACATCCTGCATCAATAGCAGGGCGGCGCAACCCGGGCCGGGCCGCCGGCGAGCGGCACACCCACACTTCCATGACTGAATCCAATAACTGAAACCCAATGGCTGCGCGGCAGTCATTCCAACGAAAGAAACGAGGGAATCATGAACATCCTCTGCGTATGCGGCAACGGCATCGGCACATCGGTGCTGTTGAAGGTCAATGTCGAATCGGTCGCGGCCGACCTTGGCGTCGATGTCAATGTCACCACCTCCGATGCGGGCAGCGCCAAGGGCACCGCCAACATGAACGATCTGGTGCTCACCTCCGCCGAGCTCGCGCCCGAGCTGGAAGGCACCACCACGCCCGTCGAAGTCATCACGAACTTCATGGACACCGACGAGATTAAGTCGGTGCTGGAGAAGTACGCCGACTGAGCCGCTCCCCGTTACGGCCTGCGTGAGATGCCGGCCAGAAACCATAACAAGAAAAGAAGGAATCCATGAACGTTGTCGTTCAAGTGCTGAATTTCATCAGCCAGGAAATACTGAATGTGCCGGCGTATCTGATTGGCATCATCGCGGCCATCGGCCTGATCGCACTGAAGCGCAGCGCCGGGCAGGTCGTGTCGGGCGCCCTGAAGGCGGCCATGGGCTACCTGATCCTGGGTGCCGGCGCTACCGTCGTCACCTCGGCTTTGGCCCCGTTCGGCGACCTGGTGCTCAAGTCCACCGGCGCGCACGGCGTCGTGCCCACCAATGAGGTCATCACCGCGCAGGCGTCCAGCCAGTACGGCGCCTCCTCGGCGTACATCATCGTGCTCAGCTTCATCGTGATGCTGCTGCTCGCGCGGTTCACCCCGCTGAAATACATCTTCCTGACCGGCCACCACATGGTGTTCATGTCCACCATGCTGGCCGTGGTGCTGTCCGTGGGATTCGGCACGGACCACCAGCTGCTCATCGTGATCATCGGCGCCATCCTCATGGGCGTGATCATGGTGGTCATGCCGGCGTTCGCGCAGCCGTTCATGAACAGGGTGACCGGTAGCGACAAGCTGTCGATCGGCCACTTCAACACCCTCGGCTACATTGTCTCCGGTGCTGTCGGCGCCGGCGTGGGCAAGAAGTCGAAGTCCACTGAAGACATCAACTTCCCGAAGGGCCTGAGCTTCCTGCGTGACTCCATGGTCTCCACCACGCTGCTCATGGTCGTGCTGTACCTGGTCTTCTCCGTGTGGGCCGCCATCGTGCTGCCGGCCAAGGAAGCGTTCAAGATCTTCTCCACCAACCCCGACAACTACGGTTCGTTCTTCATGGCCGCGTTCGCGCAGGCCCTGCAGTTCGGCATCGGCGTGAGCATCATCCTCTACGGTGTTCGTATCATCCTCGGTGAACTCGTCCCCGCCTTCCAGGGCATTGCGAACAAGGTCGTGCCCGGCGCCCGCCCGGCGCTGGACATCCCGATCGTGTTCCCGTACGGCGCCAATGCTTCACTGATCGGCTTCCTCGGCTCCTTCGTCGGTGGCCTGGTGGCTCTGGCGATCATCGCCGTGTGGCTCGGCCCGGTCTGGGGTGTCGCGCTGATCCTGCCCGGTATGGTGCCTCACTTCTTCGATGGTGGTGGTGCTGGTGTGTTCGGCAACGCCACGGGTGGTCGTATCGGTGCCGTTGTCGGCTCGTTCATCAACGGCCTGCTGATTACCTTCCTGCCGGCCGCGCTGATGACCGTGATGGGCAGCTTCGGTCTGGCCAACTCCACCTTCGGTGACGCCGACTTCTGCTGGTTCGGTACGATTACCGGCAACATGGCTCACCTCGGTCCTGTCGGTGGCGCCATCTGCCTGCTGATCTTTGCCGCGGTGCTCTTCGCCGCCGCGTGGATCTGGCAGGTCAAGGTCGTCAACACCGGCTGGACTCCGGGTGCCAAGCACGCCGAGTACATCGAGCAGGTGAAGGCCGAGGAGAAGGCCGCCAAGGCCGCTGCTCGCGCCGCCAAGAAGGCCGCTGCGGAAGCGTGATACTGTTCCGCCGCCGCTGAGCGATTATGCGGGAGCGTGAGGGTGCGAGTGCCCTCGCGCTCCCGTTTTTGTGTGTGGGAAGGTGTGAGATCGCGGGTGGTTTCGCGGAGTGCGCAGTATTGTGCTCCCGCTAGCGGGAGCTGTTGAGCGCAGCGAGACTGAGGGTGGTTCTGTGCAGTGGCTGGTCAGACCACCCCCAGTCGCTGCGCGGCGGCCCCCGCCAGCGGGGGCGTTGTATTCCTTGCCTCATGCTGACTGGGGGCAGCGTCTGCGACAATGGCTCGTATGCCATTGCCCAATCAGCGTCGTCATGCCCGAAAAGCACCCGCGTCCGCCTCAACCGCCGCCGCGTCGACCGTGCTTGAGGTGGACGGCCTGCAATTGCATGTGACGCGCAAGCGCATCAAGAACCTCTATCTGCGTATCAAGCCGCCTCTGGGAACCGTCGAGGTGTCGGCGCCGATGCGCATGAGCCAGCGTCAGATCATTGGTTTCGCTCATGAACGGCACTCGTGGATCGTGCAACAGCAGCGGCGTATGGCCGAGGCCCGACGGATGTCATTGCGGCAGGCCGAGACGTTGACGCCCCTCCCCAGCGCTCCCGCCGGTGATGGAGAGCATGCCGGTGTCGATGGCCGCCGGGGCGGCGATCAGCCGCAGCTCCCCATGTTCGACCGTTCGGCCATGTGGACCGATGAGCGCAAACATGCCGCCGCGGCCGCGATCGATGCCGCGCTTCCGGGGCTGTTGCGCAAGTGGGCGCCCATCGTCGGGCGTTCGCCGAGCCATGTCACCTTGCGGGTCATGACGTCGCGCTGGGGGTCATGCACGCCGAAAACCGGGCGTATCCGGCTGAATCTTCAGCTTGGTCTGATGGAGCCTCGATTTTTGGAGTACGTTCTCGTCCATGAAATGACCCATCTGTGGGCCAATGGTCACGGGGCTGATTTTCAGCGGCGGATGAGCGCTTATCTGCCGAGCTGGCGTGAGCTGCGCCGTGAACTCAACAAGCGCGTACTGCTGTGAAACATATCGTGAAACATGCCGGCCGACATGTCGCGGCAGCAAGACAAATGATGGCGGCGGCTCAGCATTGCCACTGAACCGTCGCCATCATTGATGTGCATCTTTTGCGTCAGACCATGCCGGTGTGCATGGGAGCGGGCATTCACCCGCCATGCATGCTGCCTGCTGTCTGCCGCGATCTATCGCGTCACGCCAGATGCGAACGCATGAACCACTGGAACTTCTCAAGCTCCTGCACGTGGTCCTGGATGATGTTGGAGCTGATCACGTCCAGCTCGTCCAGCTCGGCGATGGCCTTGCGGTCATCGGCGATGAACGCGTCGTAATACTCGATCAGGGCCTCAAGGTACTTCTCGGTGCCGGCGCGACCGTCGACGTCGAACGGCTTCCAGGTGCGGTTGCGGGTGATGGCATCGGCGCGGCCGTCAGGCGTGCCGCCCAGCGTGGCGATGCGTTCGGCGGTCTCATCGGCCTGCGCGAGCACTGCCTCGACCTCAGGGTCGAGCATCTCGTGCACGGCGATGAAGTTCGGCCCGGTCACGTTCCAGTGAGCGTGCTTCAGGACCAGCGCGGCCTCCTGCTCCTGGCTCAGTCGGTTCTGCAGAATGGCAATGGCCTTCTCGGAGGCGGCTTCGTCCAGTCCCGGCACAACGAATGCAAGTGTCATATTCGTTCCTTCCTTCTGGGATATCAGTCACCCTCCAGTTTATCGATGAAGCCTGCGCGATGTGTCAGCCGCCAGCATAGTTATCGCTCACAGTGAGCGACGTAACAGAAACGTAGGTTGATGTTCATCAGCGGTACAGGTCGGGTGGAATCAGTGTGCCACACAATGCGATTTCGGGCCGTTTTTACGCTGGTGTGGCACGGACTGGGCTGAGAGATGGGACATGCGGTGGTGCGACTGGGCAAGGCATGTGCAGCGGGGTAACACGAAACACGGCAGACGGCGTGACTGGACGTAGCTGCACATTCAGCAGGTACAATACGGCAGGTCAATTCGCGTCAGTCAACGCGGTCAGTCGCCACTCGCCGTCATCCGCGTCGGTGCCGGCGGACACACTGGAGTAAACAGCCGGACCCCGCGGCGAAAAGGAGCGTGCAGATATGGTCGATTCGCGTCGCGATGTGGCTGGCCAGGCCGGCCGGAGCCCCAGCCCATCCGTGCAGGCTACCATGATTGGTCTGATGGCGATTCTGCTGTGGAGTCTGATGACCGGGCTGGTTCGCGTGGTCGCCGATGCGTTCGGCGCGACGCTGGGATCGGCGTTGATATACACCTGCGGCGCGGTGTTGCTGCTGGTTTTTCGCCGGCCAGCACCGTTGCGCAAGTATCCGCGAACGTATCTGATCGTCGGCGGCCTGCTGTTCGTGTTCTATGAGTCGTCGATTTCCTTGTCGATCGGGCTGGCGTCTTCGGCGGCCTCATCGGTGGAGGTCAGTCTGGTGAACTACCTGTGGCCTACAATGATGGTGTTGCTGGCGGCGGCATTCGTACCGAGCGGCGAGAAGCGTTCGGTGCGGAACGAGGGGATAGGACGGGAACCCGCAGCGCCCAGCGACGCGCAGGCTCAAGATGACTCGGTCCAGTGCGGCACAAACTGCAGCGCAGGCAAGCCGCCCCGCCATTCTCGTGGCCGCGCTGTGCTCCGCGTATTGCCTGGCGCTGTCGTCGCCACCGCCGGCGTGATACTGGCGGTCGGCGGCAACAGCGGCTTGGACTGGGCGCTCGCCGCAGGGCATGTCGCGGCGAATCCACTGCCGTATCTGCTGGCATTTGCGGGTGCGCTTGCATGGTCGGTGTATGCGGTGTTCACGCCCGCGCTGTCCAAGGGATTCGACGGTACGTCCGTATTCTTCCCCTTTGTGGCCGTGGCGCTGTGGATCATCCACTTCGCTTCCGGCCAAGGTTGGCCGTCTGCCGCGCCGTCAGTTTGGGGCTACTTGGCTGTGGTGGCGGCCGCGGCGGTCATCGCTGGCGGATACGCCTGCTGGGGCTATGGAATCTTGCGCGGCAGCATGAGCACGCTTGCGATGGCCTCTTACGCCACGCCCGTGCTGTCCACGGCAGCCAGCGCGGTATTGCTGGGGTTGTCTTTGACGTTGCCGTTCTGGTGCGGCGCTCTGCTGGTCGCAGCCGGTTCGATCATCAACTGGTGGATTTCCTCGCAGCGCCGATGATCGGCAATGGCCGGCGACCTCCCGCCCGCGCCGCGCTATTCGGCGGAAACCGGCGCGTGGTCAGGGGCGCCGGCCTTACGCACCTCGATGGTTTCGATACGGCGGCCGTCGACCTTGGTGACGGTCATGTCGTACCCGTCGTCGGAGTGCAGCACATCGCCCTCGGCACCCATCTTGCCGGTGTGTGCGAGGAAATAGCCGGCGACGGTCTCGTACGGGCCGTCCTCCAGTTCGATGCCGGTCAGATCGGCGAAGTCCTCGATGGTCATGCTCGCGTCGATGGTGGCGACGCCGCTCACGAATGCGGGCTGCTCCTTGCGCTCGCCGCCCGGTTCGCTGGGCAGGTCGTATTCGTCGCGGATGTCGCCGACGAGCTCTTCGGTCATGTCCTCCAGCGTCACGATGCCGTCGGTGCCGCCGTACTCGTCGATGACCACGGCCAAGTGGATGCCGCGCTTGCGCAGCAGTTCGAGGCTTGGCAGCAGCTTGGACGTGCCGGGCAGCGAAATGCCTTCTCGCGTCACGTCGGCCACGGTCGTCGCGTTGGGGTCGCGCACGTCCAGCAGGTCGCGCACATGCACGAAGCCGATCACGTCATCGAAATCCCTGCCGGTCACCGGATAGCGGGAGTACGGCATCTCGCGCACGTACGCCGCCGCGTCCTTGATGCTCTGCGAACCGTCGAGGAACACGACATCGGCGCGCGGACGCATGACCTCGGCGACGATGGTCTCGGACGCGTCGAACACGTCGTCGAGGATCGTGCGCTCGTCTTTGCTCAGCGACGTGTTCGTGTTGACGAGCACGCGCAGCTCCTCGTCGGAGACCTCGCTTTCGGTCTCGTTCGGGTCGAAGCCGAGCAGGCGCACGATACCGTTCGTGTTCTTGCCGATGAGCCAGATGATCGGCTTGCAGACCTTGGCGAACACGTCGATCGCGGGCACTACGGCGCGGGCGATCTGTTCGGTGCGCTGCATGGCGATGCGCTTCGGCACCATTTCGGAGATGACTATCGAGCAGTACGAGATGATCAGCGTCAGCACGATGGTGGTCAGCGGTGCGGCGATGTTCGCCGGCACGCCCCAGCTTTTCACGACGGGCACGATGAACGGCGAAATCGACGATTCGCCGAACGATGCGGACAGGAAGCCGGAGAGCGTCACGCCGATCTGCACGGTGGACAGGAACTTGTTGGGGTCGCGTGCGATTGCCGCCACACGTGCGCCACGGGCGTCCTCCTGTTCCATTTGATCGATCTGGGATCCGCGCAGGGAGACCAAGGCCAATTCGGTGCCGGAGAAGATGGATCCGAGCACTAGGAATATGAAGATCAGAAGGATGTTTAAACCAAGTGACATGGACTCTACTGTAGGGGGGTGGCACGTCAATTGTCGCAGCGAATCATTCTCAGTAAGAAAGGTGTGAGCCTGCCCACGCCCGAAACGAACATCAAAATCGACAAAGTCCCGAGATGCCGCCCTTTATGGTTTTGTGCGCTTGTGCGCAAATGTGAGAAATCCTCGCACCTTTCTTATTGAGAACCGTTCGCTGCGACTTGCCGGCCGGTCACTTGCATCCGCAGGACTGCCTAGTGACGAGTTCGGCGGCGAGGAGCTGCACGTCGGGCGTGTGCGCGGGGTCGAGCGCCGCGTTGACCGCGCAGCGGGCGAGCTCGGCATCGGTCTGCGCGGAGGAGACGAACATCGCGTCGACGTTGCGCTCGACGAGTTCGTTGATGCGGCGGCGCTCGCCTTGCGGGTCGCCTCGCGACAGGTTGATGATCAGCGCCCGTTCGCGTTTGGATGCAGCGGCTTCGAGCTGGTCGGTGAATTCGGCGAAGTATGGGTTCGAGAAGTCGGGCACGATGACGCCGAGTGTGTGCGTGGTGCCAGTCTTGAGGGCTCGGGCGACGGAGTTGGGGTGGTAGTCGAGCCGCTGCGCCGCGTCGAACACCCGCTGCGCGGTGTCCGGTGAGATTATCTTGGGACTGCCGTTGAGCACGTAGCTGACGACGGCGGTGGAGACGCCTGCGGGACGCGCCACGTCGAAACGGGTGGCGCGTTGCCGTTGCGGATGCGGCGTCTCGAATGCGTCACGCTGTGCGGGGTGCGTCACTGTGTGCGCCCTTGCAGCGTGACGCATATTGTATAACCATTGGAAAATAAGGGTTTTACTGATGCGTCACTGTGTGCGGGGCCGCACAGCGTGACGCTACCCGCACACAGTGACGCGAAATGCGGCGATAAGTCACGCTCCCGTCAGAAGCTCAGTACCTCGACCTTGCCGGTGGACAGCTGGTAGCGGGCGCCTACGATCATCAGTCGATCATGCGCCAGCGCGTCCTGAATGATTTCGCTGCGCGTGACCAGCTCTTCGATGGTACGCGCCACATGTACGCGTTCGAAGTCCTCGCTCGTATCCAACTCGGCCTCCCGCGCCTGCCACACCGACATGCCGACCGAGCGCAGCACAATCGAATCCGAGCTGGCGATGCGCTCATCCAATTCGGCCATCGCATCAGTGGACTCCAAAGAGCTCTCTGGGTCGCTCGTGCTGTCGACGATCAGCGCGTCAAGTTGTTCGGCGCCCAGCGCCACCGCCCCGCAGCTCTCATGACCCATGACCATGAGCAGGCTGACGTGCAGATGATCCACGGCATATTCCAGCGATGCCAATACCGCGTCGTCGATGATCTGCCCGGCCGTGCGGATCGTGAACAGGTCCCCGAGCCCCGCGTCGAAGATGATTTCCGGCGGAACGCGCGAATCGGAGCATGACAATACCGCCGCGTCGGGGTTCTGCCGGTCGATCAGTGATTCGCGGGTCTGCATGTCCTGCCACGGGTGCTCGCTGTGCCCTTCGGCGAATCGCCGGTTTCCCGCCAGCATGCGGCTAAGCGTCGAGTTCGCGGTGGATTCCTGATCCGGGTCTTCCTCTGCCATGACATCTCCGTTCCGAGTCCCAGGTTCGCGTCGGGTCGGCGTGTATGTGCCTGTATGTGTGAGCATAGCGGAAACCTGTTTGATAAGTATGAAATATCCAAGGAACGTTCATCACCTCTGCTCATAGCGAAACCGCGGATCGGGCGCGGCTGTTTTTACCGGTTTGTGAGCGCAAACTGTGATGATTGTCATGAAGAAACCCTCGTGCGTCCGTATCGGCGAAAGCCGCTTGACGTTACGATGGGGAGACGCAATGACCGGATTGCGTGGAAAGGAACGATGATGACACTGCTTCAGCATGAACTCACCGATTTTACGGTGCAGGCTTTTCAGAACAACGAATTCCATGAGGTGACCAAGGCGGACGTGCTCGGTCACTGGTCGGTGTTCTTCTTCTACCCGGCGGACTTCACGTTCGTGTGCCCGACCGAGCTGGAGGATCTCGCTGCCAAGTACGAGGACTTCAAGAAGATCGGCTGCGAGATCTACTCGGTCTCCTGCGACACCCACTTCGTGCACAAGGCTTGGCACGACGCCAACGAAAAGATCGCGAAGATCCAGTACCCGATGCTTGCCGACCCCACCGCACTGCTCGCGAAGGACCTCGACACCTACAACGAGGCCGACGGCGTGGCCGAGCGCGGTGACTTCATCGTGAACCCGGAGGGCAAGGTCGTGGCCTACGAGGTCATCTCCTCCAACGTCGGCCGTAATGCCGACGAGCTGCTGCGCCGCGTGCAGGCCTCGCAGTTCGTCTACGAGCACGGCGACCAGGTGTGCCCGGCCAAGTGGACCCCCGGCGAGGAGACCATCGAGCCGAGCCTCGACCTCGTCGGTCTCCTCTGATTTCCCGCCTCACTGACGGGCTGAGTTGTCAAGCAAACAGCAGAGCTGTTTGTAGGCGAAGGCGAGCCGACAGGCAAGCACAACAGGCTGCGGCTGGAGGCCGTCCCTGATTGCAGGGGCTGGAGGGCTGTCGGTAGCGGTCAGAGTTGGCTGGGGATCGCCAACTCTCTCGCCCCCGCTGGCGGGTAGCGATGTAAGGCGAGTGGCCTCTCCGCCCCCGCTGGTGGGGGCTGGCGGCGACAGCCGACTGGGGGTGGTCGCGGTGATAGGCGAACTACCCCACCCGCTTCGCGGGAGCCCCCGCCGGCAGGGGCATATGCATATGTAAGGAGTTCCATATCATGACCCAGATCAACCGAAGCGATCTGTATGACGTTGTTGTCATCGGTGGCGGCCCTGCGGGACTCACCGCCGGCCTGTACCTCGCTCGCGCCCGCTATCGCGTGCTGATTCTCGAAAAGGATGATTTCGGCGGGCAGATCACCATCACCGACGAAGTCGTCAACTATCCCGGCGTCGGCCGTACGTCCGGTCGTGCGCTCACGCAGACCATGCGCAACCAGGCCAAGGATTTCGGCGCGGAATTCCTCTCAGCCGAAGCTACCGGCCTTGACGTGAACGGTGACATCAAGACCGTGCACACGTCACGTGGCGACCTGAAGACGTTCGGCATCCTGATTGCCACCGGTGCAAGCCCGCGCAAGCTTGGTTTCGCCGGCGAGGGCGAGTACGCTGGCCGCGGCGTGGCCTACTGCGCCACATGCGACGGCGAATTCTTCACCGGCAGGGAGGTGCTGGTCGTCGGCGGCGGTTTCGCCGCGGCAGAGGAATCCGTGTTCCTGACCAAATACGCCTCCAAAGTCACGGTGCTCGTCCGCGAACCGGACTTCACCTGCGACGCGGCGGTGGCTGCCGAAGCCAAGAACAACCCGAAAATCGACGTGCGCTACAACGTCGAGCTCAAAGGCGTCACCGCCGGCCAGGGCGGGCTGCGCGAGGCGACGATCCTCGACCGCCGAACTGGTGAGACGGAATCGTGGAAGCCATCCGACGACGGCACGTTTGGTGTCTTCGTGTTCGCCGGATACGTGCCGGCCACCGAGCTCGTGCGCGGTGTCGTCGAACTGGACGACCACGGCTACGTGGTCACGCGCGGATACCTCGAGACCTCGGTGCCGGGCGTGTACGCGGCCGGTGACCTGCGCGTCAAGAACCTGCGTCAGGTCGTCACCGCCACCGCCGACGGTGCCATCGCCGCAGTGGAACTGGAGCGGTACGCCAAGCAGATGAGCGAGAAAACCGGTCTTGTGCCGCCTCGTCCGACCGCATCCGCATATGAGCAGGCCGAAGCGCAGACCGCGGCTGCCGTCAACAGTGCTGCCGCTGCCGGCACCACGCCCGCCCCGGCTCCTGCCAAGCTCAGCGCCGATACCGCCGCCGCGACGGCCGCCGCCAAAAAGCCCGGCGAGCTCTTCTCCGCCGCCATCAAGCAGCAGCTCGGCGTGGTCTTTGGCCGTATGACCCGCCCGGTCACGCTCGTCCTCGAACTGGACGATACGCCATTGTCGACGGAGTTGCAGGGATTCATCGGCGAGATGGTGGCGCTGTCGAACGGCAAACTGAATTCGGTCGCGGTCGATGCGGCGGGCGTGATCACCGCTGAGGACGGTTCCAGCGCGCCAACGTCGTTGACGGTCGGCGAGCCGTTGGCCGTCACCTTGCCGGATGGCGCCGAACTGCCGGTATATGGTTCGTTGGATGATTCCGGTCGCGCGCAGTTCGACGTAGCAGGGGTGCTGCCGTCTGCGCGGCCTGTCGTGCGCATGTGCGTGCCGGCCGAGAATTCCGACGCCGGTACGTTGCTGTTCACCGGCTTGGCCTTCCACGGTGTACCGTCCGGTCACGAGTTCAATTCGTTCGTGCTCGGCCTGTACAACGCCGCGGGTCCGGGCCAGCCTCTGGACGATGACCTCAAGGCTCGCGCCGAGGCCATTGACACGCCGATCGACGTGATGATCCTCGTCTCGCTCACCTGCACGATGTGTCCGGAAACCGTACTGGCCGCGCAGCGCATCGCGGCGCTGAACCCGAACGTGCGTGCCGAAGCCTACGACGTCGCGCACTTCCCCGAGCTCAAGGACCAGTATGGCGCGATGAGCGTCCCCTGCATCGTCATCAACCAGCCCGGCGGCGAGCAGAAGGTCGAATTCGGCAAGAAGAGTGTCCCGCAGATGTTGACATTGCTCGGCGCATAGTGGGCGCTGTGCCCGGCGCTGTCCTTTCATTCCCTTTCAATAATTCTTACATGTTAGAATACTCCGTTAACATGTTAGAACTCCGTTGACCGTGGCCGGCGGACATGGTGCTTTCGACGCGCCACACGGCATCAATAAGGGGGCCCGCTAGGCGCAGGCCCCCCGGATCAGTCAACTATGAGATATTGTCGCGGATGTGGGCAGTTGCCTCGTTCTTGGACGAATACTGTCCGGGGCGATTCAGGAAGTGATTTACTTTCAGTATCTGAAGCCCTCCGCCTTGCGTTACGGTTCAGGCCCCGATGGATCTCTTGCCCTCGCCGTTCCTGCCGCCGAGATACTTGACCAGGCTGATGCTGATCAGAGCCAGGGCGAACAGGCCGGTGAGCACCGGAATCAGCGCGGCGTAGCGATGGGCCTGATCGGGCGTGTGCGTGACCACGAACGAGGCCAGCTGGTTGCCGGACAGGCCGGCGAACGCCCAGGCGCTCAGCGCGAGACCGTGCGTGGTGGAGACGGTCTTGGTGCCGAAGTGCTGGTCGAGCAGCACCGGCAGCGTCGAGAAACCGCCGCCGTAGCCAGCGTTGATGAGGAACAGCATGGCCAGCACGGCCCACAACAGCGCATTGTTGATGCTGTTGGTGAAGATCTGCAGCAGGCATACCGCGATCGACATGATGAAGATCACCTGATAAACGGTCTCGCGGCGCTTCAGGTGGTCGGAGAGCGTGGAGAAGCCCACGCGGCCGGCCGTGTTGAACACGGAATCCACGGCGAGCACCAGACCGATGATGCCGGCGATGGCGGCGGCGAACTTGGCGGGGCTCAGGCCGGCATACTGCGGGAAGGCCTTGAGCACATCGTGCAGGATGTCCTTCTCCTGGCTGATAAGCGCCAGGCCGCAGGTGATATTGATGTAGAAGGCGATCCAGATGCCCCAAAACACGGGCTTCCTGAGAATCTCCGCGCGGCTTACATGCGAGGTCACGGGATCGTAGACCCAGTCGGCCGGACGCTTGATGAGCAGGAAACCGAAGAACATCATCACCGCATAAATCACGGCGAGGATGAAGAACATGTTGACCAGCCCCACCGTGCCGATCAGGTACTCCACAACGGGCTGGCGATGGCCTTGGCCAGGCCGAAGCCGGCGACGGCGATGCCGGTGGCGAGGCCCTTGTTATCGGAGAACCAGAGCATCAGGTTCTTGACCGGGGTCAGGTAGCCGACGCCCAGGCCGATGCCCATGATCGCGCCGTAGCAGATGAACACACCCGGCAGGAAGTTCAGAGCGATGCTCACGCCCGTGCCGGCGAAGCCGACCACGAAGCAGACCATGGAGACGAGTGCGGATTTCTTGATGTTCTTCTCCACCATGGGGCCGGCGAATGCGGCTGACATGCCGAGGAAGAAGATGGCGAGCGAGAAGCCCCATTCCACGGAGGCCGGGCTGGCGTTGAGCCTGTCGGCGATGAGCTGCTTGAACACGCTCCAGCAGTAGACGGTACCGATTGGGATATGAATCAGCAATGCGGGGATGATTGCGCTGGTCCAACGATTCTCGGTAAACCTTGCCATTCGGTAGGATCCTTTCGTAACTGGCTGTACGATGACCTGCCGGCCTGAACAAGAACCGCATCGCTCACTCAAGGCACATCATGCAGGACTGTTCGTGAACATGCGAACAATCACTGAACATCATTGGTGTGCATTCTATCAGCGTTCCAGCTCTTGTCGACGCCGACAGCGCTACTATAACGCCACTTCGCTGGTGGGATTGCCGATGATTGCGGTCTTGATCCGTGAACTTATTCACATCGGAAATGATTATGAAATCGTATCAATGTGATTGATAGGGGGGGGGACGTGAAAGCCCCACCCGTGTAGGGCAGGGCTTTCACGATATGTGCTGATATAAAACGGAGCCTCCGCTCGTCGCGGAGGCTCCGTGCTGCGGTGAACTTTGCGCGCGCAAAGCTATTGCGCAAAGCCCACCGCTACGTTTTGGTCTTGGAAAGCCCACCGGGCTTTCCAAGCGGTGTTGGCCGCGCATGCGGCCCAACACCGGCCAAAACGTCAGCCCGTGTTCTGCAGGCCGGCGGCGACACCGGAGACGGTGCACAGGATCAGATAGATGAATCCCGCCTGCTGGCTCTTGCTGAGCTCTTCCTTGTCCACCTTCTTGCGCAGCGAACGCAACGCAAGCACCTGAGTGACGGACAGCGCGTCCACGTAAGGGGAGCGGATGCGGATGGCCTGACCGAGCACGTGACGGTGCTGCAGCGGCCATTCGTCGTTGACGATCTTGAGCACCCACTTGGTGGTGAGCTTCATCTCGTCGAGCACCTTCTTCGACAGGTTCTCGTCATCGCCGAGCGCCAAGTACATCTTGGCGATGCGCTCATCGGTCTTGGCCAGCGACATCTCGATGTTGTCGATGAACGTGGAGAACAGCGGCCACTCCTCGTACGCCTCGCGCAGCGTGTCAAGGTCGCCGAACTTCTCGCAGGCCGAACCAAGGCCATACCATGCGGCGAGGTTGATGCGCGCCTGAGCCCAGGAGAACACCCACGGAATCGTGCGCAGGTCGTCGAGCGACTTCGCGCCCAAACCACGCTTGGCCGGGCGGGAGCCGATTGGCAGCAGGCCGACCTCGGTAAGCGGCGTGACGATCGAGAACCACGGGGCGAAGTCCGGCGTGTTCAGCAGGTCGAGGAAGCGCTCATGCGAGGCGTTGTCCAGAACCTCGGTCATCTGGGCGTACTTCTCGGTCATCTCCGTGTTCGTCTTCTCGACGCTCGGAGCGGACTGCAGCAGCGTCGCGGCGGCGACGGATTCCAGATGGCGGATGGCCAGCACCGGGTTGCCGTAGCGGGCGAAAATGACCTCGCCCTGCTCGGTGAGTTTGAAGCGGCAGTTGACGGAGCCCTTCGGCTGGGCGAGTACCGCGCGGTTGGCGGGGCCACCGCCTCGACCGACGGCGCCACCACGGCCGTGGAACAGCGTCAGGTCGATGTCATGCTTCGCGGCCCAAGCGACGATGCGCGATTCGGCGGAATGCAGCGCCAGCGTAGCGGTGGTCGGGCCGGCGTCCTTGGACGAATCCGAGTAGCCGAGCATGACCTCCATCTTGTTGCCGGTGGCCTTCAGACGAGCCTGCACCTCGGGAATCTTGACGATCTCTTCCAGCACGTTCACGCAGTTCTGCAAGTCCTCAAGCTGCTCGAACAGCGGGATGACGTCGATGACCGGCACATCCTCCGGGTGCGAAAACGCCAGACGGTTCAGCTCGTACACGTCGCGCACGTTCTGGGCGCTCTTCGTGAACGAGATGATGTAGCGGCGGGCGGCCTTGATGCCGTTGCGCTTCTGGATGGCACCGAGGGCGCGGAAGGTGTCGAGCACCTCGTGCGTCATCGGCTGCAGTTCGCCACGCTCGCCGTGCAGGCCGTGCTCGCGGATGTCCTCCAGCGCGCGGGCGTGCACCACGGAGTGCTGACGGAACTCCATCTCGACCATGTGGAAGCCGAAGGTCTGCGCCTGCCAGATCAGATCCTGCAGCGGGCCATACGCCGAACGCTTGGCGCCGGCTTCGGCCAGGGAACGCTGCACGACCTGCAGGTCGGCGATGAAATCGTCGCAGCTGTGGTACATGAGGTCGGCGTCGCGCTCGATGGTGTAGCGCAGGCGATCGGCCATCACCAGCATGACGGCGCGGTGCAGCTCCTTGGTGGAGATCAGTGCGGCCTTGTCGGTCAGGCGCTCGCTCATCTCCTTCTGGTGGCTCCACAGACTCTTCAGCTCGGCGCTGGCCGGGGTCGTCTCGGACTCCATGGTCAGGTTGCGGCCGACCGTGCGGGTGGCCTCCTCAAGGGCGCCGATCACATGGTCGCTGAACTTGCGGGCGACCTGACGGCTGACCTTGGCGGTGACGTTCGGGTTGCCGTCGCGGTCGGAGCCGATCCAGCTTCCCGGATGGAAGAACGCCGGGCACTGCGGCTGTTCGAGACCGGCCTTGTCGCCCAGCAGCCAGTCGTTGAAACGGTGGTAGACCTTGGGAATCGTGGTGAACAGCGTGTTGTCGAAGATGTCGAGGATGGTATCGGCCTCCTCGACCGGCGTCGGCTTCTTCAGCGCGATCGGGGACGTGCGGAACAGCGCGTCGATCTCGTTGTAGAGGCGGCGGACGTTCTCCTTCTTGTCGGAGCCGCCGAGGCGCTTGTTCTCTTCCAGCAGCTCCGCGATGCGGCGGATCTTGCCTTCGACTGCCTTGCGGCGCGCTTCGGTCGGATGCGCCGTGAACACCGGGTGGAATTCGAGCTTCTCCAGCAACGCCTTGGCTTTGGCCGGCCCCATTTCGGTCAGCAGCTGATGGTAGGCGGTGGTCAGTTCGTTCACCGGGTCAACGGCTTCGTCGTCTTCCACCTGGTTCTCGCGCTGGTGCAGCACGGAAACGCGGTAGTTCTCCTCACTCAGGTTGGCGAGGTGGAAATATGTGGCGAATGCGCGGGCGAGCAGCTGGGCGTCGTGCAGATTCATCGCATCGATGGTGGCGACGGCCTTTGCCAGACCATCCTCATCGGGGTGCGGATCCGCCGTCGCTCCGGCGAAATGCTCGGCGCTTGCCTTCACCGCGTAGTTGCGCACGGTGTCGAACGTCGCCAGCAGCTGCGGGTCATATTCGCCCAGTACGTCGCGCAGAATGCGCAGGCACAGGCTCATGTCGTTGCTGAGCGACTCAGGCAGCTCCCGCTCTTCGGGGCCCTTGGTCCCGGTGCCGGTCGACACGATGGTCGCGTCGGCGGGCGTGATCTGTTGATCAGTATCGGTCATTCATAACCTCCTTTGTCTTTTGGGTCCGGTTGCTCGGTCAGTCGGTCCTCCGCGGCTCCTCCGCGGTTGTGTTGGCCGTCAGTTGCGAGCCCACAGCCGGTTGCGCCAAAAGCTGTGTGCCCATTCTATTGCCCTGAAATCGCAAGTTGTATTACGAAGTCCAATTTTTCTCTGAAGGATTACTGGTAAATATGTAATCTTCACCATATCTTCACGCTGTTGGGTGGCCCGAGAATGTCGTCCTGAATATCCTCGTCGACGTATCGTCCATAATCTTGTCGAAGGTAGTCCATCATGCGAACGCCGGTTTCGGTCATACCCCATGAGTTCACGGCGCGGAGTAAGAATGACTACTGTAACCATCTTGAAAACACGCCCGAGCACACCCATAGGGCGGCAAAAACAACGGCATGATACGGATAGAGAAGAACATGCAACAGCACAAGAACGGCGACGCGCCCCATCAGGACGCGGCGACGGCGGTGAGTCATTTCCACACCCACTCCGTTCCCCTTGACATGGAAGACATTCGACGCGACTGGGACAAGCCGATCTCCGAGGCCGGCCTCGCCGCCAAGACCAGCGTCGTCGTGCGTGTCGGCGCACTGGACCTGGGTGCTGGAACCGGAAGCTTCCGCGTGCGCGAGATGATGCACCGCATCGCGTACCCCCTGGGCGTGCACGTGCGCGCCGACGTGAACCTGACGGACATCGAGGCCACCTGCACCGATGACGCCAACCGCATCACCGAGGTCATCGACCTGCCCACCACCGGCGTCAACACCGAGCGCATCTGGCTGCTGGAGCATTACACCGACTGGTTCAGCGTGAACCTCGGACTCGATTCCATGTACCATCGCGCGGGCGACGTGTCCGAAGGTGTGGTGCAGAACCTTGAGCAAAGCGACATGTCCGAGGTCTCCGCGCAGCTGGCCAAGAAACTGCGCGCCGAGAAGAAGGCACAGAAGGAGCTCAGCGGCGAGGCCTCCGACGACCCGGTGCTCGACGCCCTGGAGGCGGCCGAGGTCACCGTGCCCGTCTCCATGGTCCGCGCGGCCGCGGCCGACATCACCGCGGAAGGTTCGACGGACGACGAGCTGCGCTCCGAATCCGAGGCCGCCCTGGAAGAGGATCGCGAGGCCAAGCTGCTGCATGACCGGTTGATGCAGCAGCGCTCCGGAAAGCATGATTTCGTGGAGACGCCGGATCTCGACGCGGCCGCCGCGGCGGGTGGCACAGGCGCGGGCGCGGGCGCAAGCGCCAGCAGTGCGGAAGACCAGAACCTGAACGAATTCGGGACATCGATGTCGGCGGAGGCGCTGCTGGGCGCGAAACGCCGGAAAACCCGCGCCCACAAGCCGCTGACCGGCGAGTACGCCGAGCATTTCGACCACGTGGGCCGTTCCGCGGGCGAAGGGCGCAAGCCCATCACCGTGCGGCAGGCGCATGAGCGGCTCGACCTGATCGAGAGCCGTAAGCCGCTCTATTCCCCGGCGTTCGCCGGCTTCGCCTCCGCAGTCGCCTGCGCATCCTTCGTGTTCCTGCTCGGCGGCGGCCCCTACGACATGATCGGCGCGTTCGTCGGCGCCGGACTGGGCCACTGGCTGCGCCGCAAACTGTTCGCCCGCCATCTCAACCAGTTCTTCGTGACGTTCGTGTGCGTGGCCCTGGCTGCGCTCGCCTGCACGGGCACTCTGCGCCTGATCGGCCTGCTCGACCCGATCGCGCTGACGCATGACACCGCGTACATCGGCGCGATGCTGTTCGTCATCCCTGGCTTCCCGCTGATAACGGGCGGCCTCGATATGGCGAAGATCGACTTCCCGTCCGGCATCCAACGAGTGGCATACGTGCTGTGCATCATCCTGATGGCCACGCTGGCAGGCTGGGGAGTGGCCATGATCGTGCATCTGAACCCGACCGGGTTCGAGCCGCTGGGGCTCAATCCGTGGGTGAACACGGGGCTGCGGGCCGTCACCGCCTTCCTCGGCGTGTGGGGCTTCTCGATCATGTTCAATTCGCCGCAGCGCATGTGCCTGGTCGCCGCCACCATCGGCATGATCACCGACACGCTGCGACTGACGCTGGTCGATTTCGGGGTGCCGGCCGAGGCCGGGGCGTTCATCGGCGCGCTGCTGGCCGGTCTGCTCGCTGCCGGATGGCGCACCGCCGTGCACAACGGCCTGCTGCCGCCGCATCTGGGCTATCCGCGCATATGCCTGACTGTGCCGTCCATCGTCATCATGGTGCCCGGTCTGTATATGTACCGGGCGATGTTCTACCTCGGACAGTTCGATACGCTGCACGCGCTGGACTGGGCGTTCCGAGCGTTCATGGTGATTATCTGCCTGCCGATAGGTTTGGCGATGGCCCGCGTGATCACCGATAAGTCATGGCGGTATGACGTCTGACGCCTTGCCTGCGCGGCGGACGGTTCCCGATGGGATTCGTGTGAGGAATCCTCATGCGTTCCTTGTCGGGAATCATTCGCCGTGCAAAGAGGAGTACGTCCAACGGCCTGCGAGCATGGTCGCCGCCACCGGCATCGCCCGCATCTCCTCCGGCGTGGAGACAGCATACGGGTCGCGGTCCAAGAGCACCAGGTCGGCTGGATCTCCGGGCTCAGGGCGGTCGCGGCCGACGGCTGTGGAAGCCGCCAGCGCGGTGCGCGCATCCAGGCATTGCTCCGGCTGGAACGGTTCGCGGTCTGAGCTTTCCGTGCCGAACACAGCGGCCGATATCGCCATCCACGGGTCGAGCGGCGCAACCGGCGCATCCGACCCCATGCGCAGCCTGACGCCGGCATCGTGCAGTGCCTTGAATGCGTAAGGGATTCCACCCGGATTCGCCCAGAACCGCGTGATGACATCGCGATCGTCCATGGCGTGCTGTGGCTGGATGCTGGCGGTCAGCCCGAGCTTCGCGAATCGGGGAATATCCGCCGGCTTCAGCATCTGGGCGTGCTCGATGGAACCGTGGGCGTGTGTGCTTGCCGCCGCGTTGAGCACGATGGTGTTCGCCTCATCGCCGATGGCATGGCACGCGATGGCGAACCCATGGCATGTCGCCACGTGGAAATACGTCTCGATCTGGTCGGGTGCGTAACTGAGCGTGCCGTAAAAGTCGGGGAATATATCGGAATACGGCATCGAGCAGAACGCCGAACGGGTGTTCAGCGAGCCGTCCGAGATCATCTTCATCGCGCCGACGTGGCCCAGTCCATCGCTGCCGGGCAGCTCGACGCCCGTCTTCCAGCCGGCTTCAATCGCATCCTCCAGCCGTTCGGGATACACGCCCGCCTCCACGCGCAATCCTCGGATGCCGTGGGTGAATGAGCCATCCCAATCGATGCCTGTCCAAGCGGAATCGTTAGCGTCGCGCGGGCGGGGAGACGCCGCGGAGAACCGGCGGGTCCACGTGTCGACGTTTTCCGCCATCTCATAGTCGCGGATGCCGACCACGCCTTTGCGGGCGGCATCCGCCTCGGCCTTGCGAATCAGTTCGAGCGTCTCCTCCGCCGCTCCGGGCGCATTGTCGAGCTTGCAGTAGGCGTCGAACCATTCGAGCTCGCCCACAAGACCGGACTCCCCCACGGTCAGGCCCAGTCGCCGCGCCGCCGGTTGCCGTCGCCGAGATCCGGGAGCCGGCGGGCGTGATTGCCGCAATCGCGCCGCCCTTGATCGCGATGTCTACGCGGCGGGCGCTGCCCGGGAACCGCGCGTTGGTGATTATCGTCATAATTGCCTGTACCTGCCATCCTGCATCAGATCAGAAGGTCATGGGCGCATGTGGCAGAAACATCGTACATATCCGTTCGCGCCTCGGTTGCTTGGCCAGTTACACCAATCCCCTTCACCGTACCCCCCTAATTGTGTGGCGTCACCTTCGGCGTCACGTTTAAATCGTCTTCCCAGTGTACATGCAAGTCTTCTGTGAACAGAATCCGCCGGTGTGTACAGTCGTGCGAAAGAAGGCGGCCGGCGATTTCCTCATGCGCGGTCTCCGCCGAGCCGAGGTGAGTTATCCACCGCGTTGCGCACATTCATCCACATTTGTCCACATTTTTTGAGGCGCGGTAGACGGGGAACTGCCCGGTTCCCTACACTCGGCTCCACGGCAATATTCGAGTCACAAAGGAGCGGCCGACCATGGGCGGATCAATCGCACTGATGCAATTGACGGAGTTGAAGCACCAGCGTATGAAGCAGTGCGCTGAATTCCGGCAGCGCAGCAGGTGGCAGCCGCCATACGCCTTGACCACGGCCCTGGAGCTTCAGGCGATTGAAATACCGCGCCTGCCAAAAGGACGCGCCATGTTGAACGGTATTACAGTTGTCGTCCCGAGTGCCAATGAAAGGCGCAATCTTGTCGGCATAAACGAAGTGACATGGTCCTTCCCTGTTGATGTCGTCATGGTCGAGCAATGCTTGTGCGTGTCTCCGGCCTGCACATGGGCGATGTTCGCCGGATGGCTGAATCTCGAAGAGCTGATCGTACTGGCGGAGTCAATGATGCGCCGGGATGGGCGTCTGCGCAGGACGACCATTGAGGAGCTGACGGCGTATCTGGATTCGGCGCGGGAATTCACGGAAGCGGTCTTTGAAGAGACGGGCCGCCGGCCGAATATGTTTCGCGGATATGCCAATTGCCGGCGTGCGTTGCGTGTGATTCAGGAGGGGACGGATTCGTCGATGGAAACGCGCACCCGACTCGTTCCCCTCAAATACGGGATAGACGCGCCCTGCGTCAATTACAAGATTGGAGTGAAGCGTCTGAACCGGGCCGTATATCTTGACCTCGCTTACCCGGAATACAAGATCTGCATTGAGTTCGACGGAGGGCATCACGCCGGTCAATGGCTGGAAGATGCACGCCGGCGGCAGGCAATCGAAGACGAGAAGTGGCGGTATATCCAAGTCACCAAGCTTGACCTCGGTGATGAATGGAGTGAGGAAGCTTTAGCCAGACGGATCGCGGATAAGATCCAGGAGGTCACTGGAATTCCCGTGCCCGTCACTGCGCGGAAGACCATCCAACAGGTGTGCGATGCCAGAGCGATGAGACGCAAGCCACTGTACGAGCGGATAGGGTTTGAACCATTGCTGCCGCGAGTCCCGAACGCCAATGCCGATTTTCCTGACGCGGATGACCTTGACGGTATCGCGTGATCGAAGGCAGGGGTGCGGAATCGCACGATTGCGCTGATGTGATTGCGTTGGAAAGAGAAGCGGAGGGCTGTAGCTGGCTGCGCCTTGACCGGATGGCGTCTTCTGTGACGCTATCTGCGTCTCAAGGGGTTGATTGGGTGTCCTCTGGGCATCTATCTGCGTTTCAGGGGGTTGCCGAAACGCGATACCCGGAGTATTGCCGGTGAAATGCCATTGGGGTCATGCGGTTTGAGGTGCGTTTATACTTTGGCACCAACCCCTCGAAACGTAGATAGATATTCGGCGCGGTCCAAATCAACCCCTCGAAACGCAGATAGCCTTATCTCGGCGAGTTCGACGGGTTGGGGCAGGGGCGTGCAGACGGCTTTCTGTCCCGAAGGGCGACACCGTTATGGGAAGGCCACCTTCGTCGCGTGCCTCGGGGCGGAGTGACGAAGGTGGCCTGATGCAATCGTTGCGTTCGACTGCCGGAAAATCAGTACTTCATGCCCATGGCCTCGCGCACCTGGTCAAGGGTCTCCTCGGCGATGGCGTTGGCGCGGGCGTTGCCATCGTGCAGGATGTCGCGGATGGAGTCCATGTCCTTGGCGAGCTCTGCGCGGCGCTCGCGATGCGGGGCGAGGAACTCGTTCACGGACTCAATCACGTACGCCTTGAGCGCGCCGGCGCCCGCATCGCCGATTTCGGCGGCAATGTCCTTCGGGTCGCGGCCGGTCACCAGTCCGGCGGTGGTCAGCAGCGCGGACACCTGAGGGCGGGCGATGGGGTCGAAGGTGATCTTGCGCTCGGAATCGGTCGGGCTCTTCTTGATGAGCTTGGCGGTCTCCGCGGCGGTGGTGCCCAGCATGATGGAGTTGCCGTACGACTTGCTCATCTTGCGACCGTCGAGGCCCGGTATCTCCGGTGCGTCGGAAAGGATCGCGGCGGGCTCGGGGAACACCGGGTTCTTCTTGGCGTAGCGCTCGTTGAAGCGGCGGGCGATGGTGCGGGTGATCTCCACGTGCGGCAAGTTGTCCTTGCCGATCGGCACGACATTGGCCTTGCAGAAGAGGATGTCGCACGCCTGATGCACGGGGTAGGTGAGCAACAGGCCGGTCAGCGCGTGGCCGGAGGCCTCCATCTCGGACTTCACGGTGGGGTTGCGGTGCAGCTCGGCCTCGGTGACGAGGGAGAGGAACGGCAGCAGCAGCTGGTTCTCGGCCGGCACGGCGGAGTGGGTGAACATCATGGTCTTGGTCGGGTCGATGCCGGCGGCCATGTAGTCGAGCACGAGGTTCAGCACGTTGTCCTGGATGTGCTCAGTGGTGTCGCGGTCGGTGATGACCTGGTAGTCGGCGATGATGATGTTGGTGTTCACGCCGCGGTTCTGCATGGCCACGCGCTCCTTGATGGAGCCGAAGTAGTGGCCGAGGTGCAGGCGGCCGGTCGGGCGGTCGCCGGTGAGCATCGTGAACTTGCCCGGCTCGGCCTCAAGTTTGGCGAGCGTGGCGTCCGAACGCTTCTTCGCGGCCAGGAAGCTGGCGCTCATCTCGTTGCCCGCTGCGGTCAGTTGCTGCTGTTCTTGGTCCGTCATAAGTCGCCCTTTGCTTGCTTCAAAACGCCGAAAATATCGCTTTTATCGTAAAAGTCTAAGCAGACAACCATTTCTCTCATAACAAGTGGTACTCTCTTATGTGATGAATTGATAGTTACATTTACATGCCAGGGGGTCACATGGGCCGCGGACGTCAGAAAGCAAAACAGCAGAAAATAGCCCGGAAGCTCAAGTACCTGACCACCGATACCGATTACGATGAGCTCGCCAAGGAGCTGAGCACGCAGGAGCCGGGCGAGGGGTCGCCCGATCCGTTTGCCGATATCGAGGCTTCGTATTCTCATGATGCGAACGCCGCCGTGGACAATACGCAGGGATCCGTCGCTGAGGATGACCTTGACGAGTACGCCAAGTGGGCTGCCGAGGCTGCGGCGAAGGCGGCCAGTGGCGAAATGCCGGCCGTGAAGGCGCCTGAATCTCAGGCTCCGAAGCCCAAGCTGATGCCGCGCAAGCCGATTCCCATGCCCATGCCGGCCGCGCTCAAGCCCAAGAAGGCATGATTTTCGGATTTCGTCGCTGCTGGCCCGGTGGTAGGGTCGCATTGACGCGATTTCGTATGTCATGATGACGATTCCGTTGCGATATGCGATGACAGCGATGCTGACGCCCAGTACGTGCGCTCGCTGACCGCATCATGGGCGGCCGCTCGGCAGCTGGAGCCAGATAGACGTATTCCCGTCGGCAGAGCGGTTTCTGACGCGCTATGGGCGGCGGCGTGACGTCGATATTCTGCTGCTGGACGTCGAAATGGGCTCGATGGACGGCGTGGCGTTGGCGAAGGCCGTGCGCAAGGCGGGCGGCACGATGCAGATCGTGTTCGTCACTGGGTATTCGGATTTCATCGCCGAAGGATACGACGTTGAAGCGCTCAATTATCTGATGAAACCGGTGGATGCGGCCAAGCTGTTCGACGTGCTCGACAAGGCGGTCGCGCGCATGCGCCGCGATTCCAGGTGCCTTGATCTGCAATGCGCGGAAGGGCTGATGCGTATTCCGCTGGCCGACATCCGCTATCTTGACGTGCGCCGTAATTATGTGACGGTGCACGCCGACCGGGATTATACGGTGAAACGCCCGCTGGGCGAGTTCGAGGCCGAGCTCGGCGACGGATTCTGCCAGGTGGGACGCGCGATGATCGTGAACCTGCGGCGAATCCGCTGCGTGGGCAGGTCGTCCGTGCAATTGACCGACGGGACGACGCTGCCACTGCCTCGTGGGGCGTACGAGCCGTTGAATCGGACAATCATAGACCAGACAAGACTACGCATGGCCGGCTCACGGCCGGCAGGGTGCCGGAAAGCCGTCCCCGGCTGGACGGGGCAGAACGCAAAGGAGGGGCACGATGTGGTTTCGTGGGCGAGGCAAGGCCGACAGGGCCATCGCGTCATATCAGCGCGAGCTGGTCGACACGCATTACCGCGAGGTCGAGAACATGTACCGTCAGATGCGCATGTGGCGGCATGACTACCGTAATCACCTTCAGACGATGAAGGCGTTGGATACCCCGATCAAGTCCGGCAATGCGATGGCCGACGTGATTCTGAGCAGCAAGATGTCGCTTGCACAGGCGCATGGCATCGACGTGCGCGTGGACGCCCATACCCATATTCCGATCAAGCTGCGCATTTCGGAACTCGATTTGTGCTGCGTCCTCGGCAACCTGTTCGACAACGCGATCGAGGCCAACGACGGGTTGCCTGAAGCCGATCGCATGATTCGCGTGTATATGGACATGAAGGGCACGCAGCTGTACATCTCGTTCACCAACGCTTCCTCGGGCGGCAAGCAGCGCAAGGTCGGTGGCGCTTCCGCACCACCAAATCAGACGAGGGGCACGGTTTCGGGTTGGTCCACATCGACCAGATCATCGAGGCTGCGGGCGGCTACCTGAGTCGCAACTCCGAGGACGGCGCCTCCACCACGGAGATTCTGCTGCCGCAGTCCTGATGACGGCGGTGCGGGCTCATGAGAGCGGATTGTCGATGCGTGTGCTGCCCGCCGGCGAGGGAGGAAGCTGGGGCCAAAGCCCTCTCCTTGGACTCATTACCGGTGAATCCGTGCAAGATAGCGTCCGCGCCCGGACCCGAACGCCGCAGCCGTTGGCATGCGACGGTATGCTGGAATGGTGAACAGCATGGCGTGCAGCGGCGTATTCGAGCCGCGTAATATTCTAGTGACCGGCGGATGCGGCTTCATTGGCGCGAACTTCGTGCGATACGTGGCGCGGAACCATCCACACGCGCACATCACCGTGCTCGACAAGCTGACGTACGCCGGCAATCCGGAGAACATCGCCGGCCTGCCGCCGTCGCAGGTCGATCTTGTCGTAGGGGACATCTGCGACGTCGCGCTATTGGAGCGTATCGTGCCCGGTCACGACGCCATCGTCCACTTCGCCGCGGAATCGCACAACGACAATTCCATCGCCAATCCCGAACCGTTCATCCGCACGAACGTGGAAGGCACGATGCGGCTGTTGGAGGCCGCCCGGCAACACGACGTGCGCTTCCACCACATCAGCACTGACGAGGTATACGGCGATCTGGCGCTGGACGATCCGGCGCGTTTCACGGAAGACACGCCGTACCGTCCCTCAAGCCCGTACAGCGCCTCGAAGGCGTCGTCCGACCATCTGGTGCGCGCATGGGTGCGCACATACGGTCTGCGCGCCACCATCTCCAACTGCTCCAACAACTACGGCCCGTACCAGCATGTGGAAAAGTTCATTCCACGGCAGATCACCTCCATCATGGAGGGCGCGCGGCCGAAACTGTACGGCACCGGCGAGAACGTGCGCGACTGGATACATACGGAAGACCACTCCCGCGCAGTGTGGGCGATCCTCACCCGCGGGCGCATCGGCGAAACGTATCTGATCGGGGCGGACGGCGAGATGAGCAACATCGCCGTGCTGCGCATGATCCTGCAGCTGATGGGCCAGCCGGAAGATGCGTTCGACTGGGTGCGCGACAGGCCCGGGCACGACAGACGATACGCGATCGACGCATCCAAACTGCGCGCCGAACTGGGCTGGTCGCCGATGCACACCGACTTCGCCAGCGGATTGCGCAACGTCATCGACTGGTATGCGGAACACAGCGACTGGTGGGCGCCGGCCAAGGAAGCCACCGAGGCCCGCTACCGCGCGCAGGGGCAGTGAAGCGACCGCCTCTACAGGCGGCCTTTCCGCGGCAGGTCAACGTTGCGCAGCAGCCGTTGCACGGGCTTGAGCACCACGGTGTCGGCGACCACCGCGAACGCCAACGCCGCGAGCAGCGTGGCGGCGAACATCAGCACGCTGATGCCCGCGTACGACCATCCGTCCGTGGGCGCGGGAATCCGCGGGCCGATCAGCACCTTGGACAGCGGCGAATGCACCAGATACATCGTGTAGGAGTATCCCGCCAGCCAGGTGGGTAGCAGGGTGTGGTTAGAGTTGGCGATTAGGGCGTTCGCGCCGAATTATTTGGGTTTGATGACTTTATTCGAGAGAGGCTGACGAATGGTTTCGCCGCATCATCTTTTGAAGATTGCGACTGCGCTGTCTGCGGTTGCGTTGACGGCTTCCGTCGCGGTTACGCCGGCTTACGCATTGCAGGATATTGCGATTGAGGATGCTGTTGCACAGAGCGGTCCCGTTACTGCAGATAATGGCGTTGTTGTGCAGTCTGACGATCAGCCGGATGATCAGACAGGCGACCAGCAATCGCAAGACAGCATGCCTGACAATCCGAATGCGAAACTTCCAGGCACCGTCAGTGACGAGATTTCCGACGATGCCACCGTGGTTTCGGAAGACCTGGCCGTCACCCCTGAAGGTGAGGTCAAGAATATTGAAACCGGCGAAACCGTGACCGATGCGACACTGGTCGGTACGCAGGATCAGCAGCCGGATCCGCTCGCCAAAACCAATGGCGAATCCTTCATTCCGGTAAGTGCGGAAGATGTCAAAAATGCTGTAGCCGACGCGAACGTACAGCTCTCCAAATTCGAAGGCAATGAATACGGCGCGCACTGGGGCACTTACAACAATACGAAAGCCTTCTTCGACTACCAGAACAACCTGTTCGTGCAGCAAGCCAAAGGCGTGATTGACGTTTCCGAATGGCAAGGCGACATCGACTGGGCCAAAGCGAAAGCCGACGGCGTGGAAGGCGTGATCATCCGCCTCGGCTACGGTTGGGGCAACAATGCTGACAGGAAAGCACAACGTAACATTTCCGAATGCAAGCGATTTGGCATCCCGTTCGGCATCTACTGGTATTCCTACGCGGACACTCCGTCGATTGCCAAAGAAGAAGGTGCCGGCGTGGTCGCCAAACTCAAGCGATTCGGTGTGCGCGCGAGCGACTTGGCGTACCCCGTGTACTACGACCTGGAAAAGTGGACGTGGAAGGGGCACCAGCCGCCCACCGATCCGAACGTGTACAACGATATCGTCAACAATTGGTACGGCGCGCTGCAGTCCGCCGGATACAAGAACCTGGGCGTCTACTCGTACACCAGCTACCTGCAAGGCCCGCTGAAACATGCCGACATTTACGCCAAAACCACGTGGGTGGCGCAGTATGGCGCTCGCATGGGATTCGACTCGTTCCCGACCAACAGTCGCGGATGGCAATACACCAGCTCCGGCAAAGTGGGCGGCATCAGGGGCAATGTGGATATGAATGCGTTTGGGAATAAGGAGTATGTGAATGGCGGGAGTAGCAATGATTTACAAGCGGCCATTGATGTACGCAAAATGACTGCAGTTACCATTCCGAATGGCAATTATTACATCAATGTTCGTTCCAAAGTCGCGTCCAGTGTTGATATTCCTGGTGGAAGTGCCGCAGATTCCACCGCCATTCAGTTGTATTCCGGCAACAGTTCCAAGGCTCAGCAGTTCGCTTTTACTAGGCAGTCTGATGGGAGCTATGAGATCGTCAATGTGAATTCCGGCAAGGCTTTAGACGTGCGTAATGGTGTTGCTGAGAATAACGCTATAGCGCAACAGTATTCTCGAAATAATTCCCAGGCTCAACGATGGTTTATTCGTGATTCCGGAGCGGGATATTATTTGCAGTCCGCTCTCGGTAATTGGGTTCTGGATTTGAGTGGCGGAAATACTGCGAATGGTGCTGCGATTCGGCTGTATACGCCAAATGGCACTGCTTCACAGCTGTTTGTTGTTTCGTCAAGCGATGTCAATATAGCTACTGGAGTGTCGATGATTATCACTTCGGTTGCGAATAAAAAACTTGTCACGGATGTGACGGGTGCGTCAACGGCGAACGGGGCGCGAGTCCAGCTTGATTCAAGTAATAATACGAACGCCCAGAAATATCGATTTGAATCAATCGGCAACGGAACTTACAAGATTATCAATGCTAATTCGGGCAAGGTGCTGGATGTGGCTGGCGGATCCACTGCTGATGGAGCGGCGTTGCAGCAATATACGAGTAACAATACTGTTGCTCAGCAGTGGACGGTGCGGAATTACGGCAGTGGCAGGATTGCGCTGGTGTCGGTGAACGCCAACAAAGCTGTCGATATTCCAGGTGGCAATGCCGTGCAGCAGGCTCAGTTGCAGCTTTATTCGCCGAATGGCACTGTTGCTCAGCAGTGGTTGGTCGCAAAGGCGCCGTTGACGTTGCGCGAACGTTTGAATGAAACCGCAGCCAAGCATAGGCAAGATCTGCCGGATGGCACCTACACGTTCGGATCGAAGCTTAGTACGTCCATGAAGATGGATGTAAGCGGCGCTTCCCGTTCAAATTATGGAAACGTGCAGATCTGGGCCAATAATGGAACCAATGCTCAGAAGTGGAAAGTAACGCATGATTCCAACGGGTATGCGACCTTGACCAGTGTGAACTCCGGCAAAGTGTTGGATGTGAATGGCGGCGTATCTGCCAGCGGAACCAACGTGCAACAGTACGATTCCAATGGAACATACGCTCAGAAGTGGATAGCAGTCAAGAATTCCGATGGCTCATACACGTTCCAGTCGGCGCTCGCGGAAAATGCGGTGCTGGATGTGAATGGTGGTTCCAGCGCAAACGGCACTAACGTGCAGTTGTATACTTCCAACGGAACAAATGCTCAAAAGTGGGTGAAGTAGTTTGTGTCTGTATCGCGCAGTTTGATCCAGACGATCAAACTGCGCGATATGCGTTATGCGTTTGCGGACGGTGTGAATCGACGATCTTCTCCGTCCGTTTCTTTAGTGAGATAAAGTGGACGATGCTTGACCTCGGTATAGGTCTTGGATAGGTATTCTCCTACGATGCCTATGCAAAATAGCTGAAGGCCGCCGATGAGTAGCATAATGCTAATCATGCTTGGCCATCCTGCAACTGGATCACCAAAAAGCAAGGCACGGACTACAACAACGATGATGCCTATGAATGCGATGAGACAGCAGAAGACGCCTAGGAAAGAAGAAAGTGCAAGCGGGACTGTAGAGAAACCGGCGATTCCTTCAATGGAATATTTAAACAATGACCAGAAATTCCATTTTGTTTTTCCGGCTGCTCGTTCAATATTTTCATATGAAATCCAATGGGTCTTAAATCCAACCCACGAAAAAATGCCTTTAGAAAAGCGATTATATTCACTTAATGATAAGACCGCGTCAACAAACTTTCTTGTCATGAAGCGGAAATCGCGTGCTCCGTCTACGATTTCCGTTCCAGACATTTTGTTGATGATTCGATAGAACATCTTTGCGAAAAAACTGCGAATTGGTGGTTCGCCTTTACGGGTTTTCCTGCGTGTTGCGACACAATCATAGTCCTTGTTCTCAAGAAGGAATTGAAGCATCTCTGGTATCAGAGATGGAGGGTCTTGAAGATCGGCGTCTAAGGTGGCTACATAATCGCCTTTCGCGGCTTTTAATCCCGCATATAAACCAGCTTCTTTGCCGAAATTTCGGGAGAAAGAAATGTAATGGACTCGTTCATCTTTCGCATGCAATGCTCGAAGCTTTTCGAGAGTTTTATCGCCAGAACCATCGTCAACGAAGATGAACTCTGCTTCAGCATGAGACTGTTGACGCAGAACATTGGCGACACGGCAAGTCTCATCGTAGAAAAGAGGTAGCGACTCTTCTTCGTTGTAGCATGGAACGACGAAACTGACGAGCATTGGGGTGTATCCTTTTGCGCTTAATGAAGACAATCTTTTATTTTACATGTACATGATACATGTAAAGGTGCGATGGGTGTTATAGCCCGAACTCAATTTATAAGTGCAACGTTCGTCTTTAGGCGGCTTGTCTTCGAGGGTACCTTGCCGAGTTCGCGGCGCCAAACCTCGTTGGACGTTTCCTGGCCCAGGACCTTCATGGGGGTGTCGTTGATCTCGTCGACGATGGCCTGCAGGTCCGCGTCCGACAGGTCGTCGAAGCCGGTCCTCTTGGGTAGGTAACGGCGGATGCGCCCGTTGCGGTTTTCGTTCGACCCTCGTTGGTACGGGGAGTACGGGTCCGCGAAATAGGTGGGCATGTCCAATGACTCGTCCACGAGCACGTGGCAGGAGGCCTCCGGGCCGTCGTCTCAAGTCCGTTCGATCCTCGCATGCGCGGGTCGGCCGGCCGTTCGACCTTCAGCCGCCCCTCAATCCTCTTGGGCGTCCATCCCCTCCTGAGCGCGTCCATGACCCGAAAGAGCGGCGGCGGGTACGCCATGCGCGTGGGCCTGCGCGGCCAGCGGGCCCGTTGTTCGGCCTTCCTTCGCGCGGCCATGGCCGAATGGAACGGCCTCGACGTCCATGCGTCCGTCTTCGAGCGGCGCGGCCGGCAGGGACGATACGAGTCGTTCTCGTTGGACACGGACCACAGGCCGCGTTTCAGCTCGCGACTGACGGTCGACTTGTCACGGCCGATCCTTGGAGCTATCTGACGCACGCCAAGTCCCTCCCGGTTCCACAATTCGTCGATCCGGACACGTTCCTCTGCCGACAGGTGGGAATACGCTTTCATATCGAGCGCGACACTTTCTCCGGTCATGAACCTGAACACTTCCAACCATAGACAGGTGTTGCGCATCTATTTAGAACTCGGGCCCGATGTATCGCTTCCGTATTGCCTTATATAATGCACATGGACATTCTTTAACTTCTGCATGCTTGCCGGAACTTCTTAAAATTTTTGAGAAGTGCTGTGCTGGGGTTGTTGGGAGCTTCGCGGCGGACAGCGAAAGGCCTCGGATTTTTTAGTGCCAAGGTGTTCTGCCCCCCCCAGCCTGTAATCTGGCCTGGCGAGTTCTAGTGATCGTTGCAACACCTGGCCTACCGCAGGGAGGATCAGGTGACCGCGAGCCACCATGACGACGGGACAGGGACCGGCCGCTGGGTGTTCCAGGGGCACGGTTATCCGACGAGGAAGGCGATGTGCGAGGCCAGGCGGGCCGAGTACGTGCGCCTGCTGGCCGAGGAGGGCGTGAACTTCACCCAGGCCGCCCATGCGGTCGGGGTGTCGAAACGCACCGGCAAGGCCTGGAGGAACGGACGCGCCCGGGCCACCGGCAGGAACGAGAGACCATCGGTGGACTGGTATCGTTCCACCATGGACAAGCCCAGGAAGATACACGCCCGCTATCTGGGCCAGGAGGAACGCATCCTGATCGCCGACCGGCTGCGCCTGGGCGACGGCATACGCGCCATCGCCCGCCTCCTTGACCGGAACCCGGCCACCGTGAGCCGCGAGATACGACGCGACACGAACCCCCTGACCGGATGCCACGAGCCGTACCGCGCCCGGCAATCGAGCGCCGACCGGCTCAAACTGTCTTTCGTCAAATAAATCTGCGTGTCGTCACCAGTTAATCTGAACACCATCGGCGTTCAAAATGGACACCGTCACCGGTGGTCCGGCTGGTTCCCCTCTTTTCGTTTATCTCATCAGGGAGTGGCTGTTGCGGTACGACTCGCCACGGAACCTGACGATCCTTCCGTGGTGCACGATGCGGTCGATGACCGCGGCGGCCATGTCGCCGTCGCCGAACACCTCGCCCCACCGTCCGAACTCCAGGTTCGTGGTGAACACCACGCTCCGCTTCTCGTAGGAATCCGCGACGACCTGGAACAGGAGCCTGGCCCCGTCGATGTCGATCGGCAGGTAGCCCAGCTCGTCGATGACCAGCAGCCTGGCGCGGCCTATCGCGCGCAGTTCCGCGTCGAGCCGGTTCTCGTCCCTCGCCCGCCGCAAACGCATCACCAGCGACGACGCGGTGAAGAACCTCACCGGCATGCCCCTCTCGCACGCCAGCATGCCCGTGGCGATCGCCATGTGCGTCTTGCCGCATCCAACGTCGCCGTAGAGCACGAGGTCCTCGGCCCGGTCCACGAAACCGAGGTCCATGAGCTGCTCGCGCCCCCAGTCGGCGGGGAACGACGCCATGCCCCAGTCGTATCCGTCGAAGCCCTTGACGCACGGGAATCCCGCGTTCCTGATCAGCCTGGCGCGCCTGGATTCCGTCCGGCTGGCGTTCTCGGCCCTGAACAGGTCGGCCAGCACGCCGAGCTGGCCGGGCGTGGCGTCCGCGACCACGGAACGCAGCACGCTCCTGGTCAACGGCAGCCCGCATGCGAGCTCCATGACCTCGTCCGGGGTGGACTTGCTCACGGTCCGCCCGCCCCTGCGTCCGCCCGCCGCGGCGTCCGTCGACTCACTCATCGCCGTCCTCCCTCATGAACCTGCTGTACGTGTCGAGCCTGGCCCTCGATTCGGGACCGTCGCCCTGTGTGTTTTGTCAAGTTGTTATAGGCCAGTGTGGCGTGAGTTTTCCTTCCGAAAAAGCGGTAGGTTTTAGTCCAGTTCGGAACTGGCCTGTCATTGCTCGTGTTTTATTGTTTCATTGCATAAGAGCATGAGTCCTGCGATAGGACTCGCCCTCGAACCTGAGCATCCTGCCGTGATGCACGGTCCGGTCGATGATCGCCGCGGCCATGTTCGGATCCCCGAACACCCGGCCCCACCCGCTGAACTCGATGTTCGTGGTGTAAACGATGGATTGCATCTCGTACGCGTTGGTGATGACCTGGAACAACAACCGGCTGCCTTCCTCGTCGATCGGCACGTAGCCCAACTCGTCGATGATCAACAGGCGGGCCTTGCCGATGGACGCGATTTCCCTGTCGAGTTTGCCTTCCGTGCTGGCGTGCAACAAGCGCATGACCAGGCCAGCGGCGGTGAAGAACCGTACCGTCATGCCTTCCAGGCAGGCCTTCCTTCCCAACGCCATCGCCAGATGGGTTTTGCCCGTGCCGGGAGGTCCGAACATGACCACATCCTCCGGACGGCTCGCGAACTCCAATGATTCAAGCGACCGCCTGCCCCAATCCACCGGAAAACGAATGTTCTCCCAGTCATAGCCGTCCAATGTCTTGACGGCCGGGAAACCGGCCTGCTTGAGCAGCCGGGATCGTTTCGATCGTTCCCTGGACTCGATCTCCGCGTTCATCCATTGGTCCATGAACTCCATTTGCGACGGGGTCGCGGTTTCGAGCTGGTCGGCGAGCACTTGCCTGGTCAACGGCAGTCGGCGCGCCAATCGCATGATCGTTTCCATTTTCCTGTTCGTGGACGCGCGGCGTCGGGTGGCGTCCGGCGCGGGGTTCTGGATCCGGCTCATCGGTCCTTCCCTCCTTCCCGCTCCTTGAGCGTATCGCCATCGCCTGTTTTCATGAAGTCGTCGTACACGCTCAGGTCGGGCGCGGGAACATCGGCCGGCGCCTCGCCGGACGCTATCCGTCTGGCCATGATGCTCAGGGCTGCCTCGTCGATCGGTCTGCCCTGGCCGATGATGTGTTCCGCGGCTTTGCAGGCCACGTCGAAACCGCAAGCGGCACCCACGCGCTCCAACAAGCGGAACGTGGCCTTGCGCCGGGCGGAGTCCTGCGCGTCGATCAGGGTTCTCAGGCCCTCGGGAAAATCACCGCGCACGGGTGATTCGCCCCACGCGCGTGGCTTGCGCGCCAATGCCGGCAGCAGCGACGACGGGCTACGCACCGTACCGGCCTGCTCGCCATAAGCCCTGGGCAGCGAGGCCACCTTGCGGCCGTCGCGGGTACGGATCTCCACGTCGAACGCGCGCAATCCCACCAATAGCGGCCAGCTACGCCAGGCCGGGCCCGCGAGGTAACGATACGAACCGACCTGTATGACACCTTCCTTGTCGGCGCGCCGTTCCTGCCAATCGACCGCGTCGAAGCGCACGCGCGGCAATGGCCGCATGCCCGCCCGGTCCTCTTCGAACAAGTCGTTCACGCTTTCATCAGCCCGGTAATGCTTGTCGTTGCCGAGTTCGTCACACCGCGACAGCAGATGCTTGCTTAACTGCGCATAGGACTCGACGTTCAACAACGGGACCATGAGGTTGCGGCGCAGGAACCCGACCGCGTTCTCCACGCTGCCTTTCTCCCAACCGCTCCTGGGATTGCAGAACCTGGCCTCGATCCGGTAATGCTCCAGGAACAACTGGAAGAGCCCGACGATCGTGATCTTGTCCCAAGCGGTCCGGTGCGCGGCCCCTGTGGCGTTATCCATCACCAACACCATCGGAACCAGGCCGATATGCTCGAAGATCTCGACCAATCCCTCGCACACGCATTGCGCGTTCTCGCCAGGCAACGCGACCACGTAACGCTTGTTCGAATACGGAAACGACGCCACCAGGCAATGCACCTTGGTTTTCACGCCCGCCAGCACCACCACGGCCTCGCCGAAATCGACCTGCATGACCCCGGGCCGCCATTCCAGCTCCATGAACCCGTCACAGGCGGGACGATGTTCTTGACGCCATTGCTTCACGTAACGCTGCACCGCGGAATACGAGCCGGTGAACCCTTTCTCCGTGACGAGTCTGTCGTACACGCGTTTGGCGGTATGGCGCTGCTTGCGGGGCATGAACCGGTCCGCTTGCAACCACTCGTCGATCACGGGCGTGAACCCGTCGAGTTTCCTCGGCCGCGTGGTCGATGGTTTGGGTTTGGGCGAGCAATCCTCCATCAAGGCGTATTTCCTGACCGTGTCCCTGGACACGTTCAAATCACGGGCGATGGCTCGCCATGGCGTTCCCTGCTGGTCAAGGAGCCTGATACGTTGTTGAACCGACACCGGTATGGTCATTCCTTTCCTTTCCCGAGAACCGTCAATGGTTGTTTTTTCAACTCGGGAAACTAATCGATAACGACAGACCGGTGTCACTTGTTTTCCATCAACGATGAAATGGACTAATTCCTACCGCTCTTTCGGACTAAAAACCAAACGCTCAACCGGTCTTAAAACCATTGAACATAAACAGCCCTGCGCGATCCGCCTGGCCGTCTGGTCGATCGCGGCCCTGTCGGGCCTCCTGCCCGCGGCGACGATCTCGACGACGGCCATGGCGGCCGCACGGAAGCCACTCGCCACGGCCGCGCGGCGGATGCCGTCGACCAGCAGGCCACGTTCGCGCGGCTCCATCCGGTCGAGCAGCACGCGCGTCTCCTCCGGGAAATCGGAGCGTATGGGACTCTCGCCCCACGAACGCGGCTTGCGCGCGATGATGGCGAGCAGCGACAGCGGGTCCATCGCGGTGTCGGGACTGCGGCCCCACCTGCGCTCCAGCGTGACGATCGGATCGCCGTCCATGGAACGCAGCTCGACCCGCAGGGCCCGCACACCGGCCATGAGACGCATGGAATGCCATTTCGGGCCCGCGAGGTAGCGGTTCGAGTCGATCGTGACCGTTCCGGTCCTGTCGGCCTTCACCCCGCGCCAGTCGCACGCGTCGAACATGGACGGCGGCAGCGGGAGCATGTGGTCGAGGTCCGTCTCGAACAGGTCCCGGATCGGCACGTCCTCGCGGTAGTGGACGCCGCGCGCGATCTCGTCGCAGCGTTCCAGCCACGCGTCCGTGAGCCGGTCCCATCCCTCCGCGGACGGCGTCGGCACCATCAGGTTGCGGCGCAGGAAACCGACCGCGTTCTCGGTACTGCCCTTCTCGTGCCCGGAATACGGGTCGCGGAACCTCGTCTCGAAGCCGTAGTGCGCGCAGAACAGCGAGAACAGACTCGTCTGGGTGACGGTCCCGTCGGCCCTGCGGTGGCCGACCCCGGTGGCGTTGTCGAGCACCAGCACGCGGGGGACCATGCCGGCATGGGAGAGCACCTTGTTCAGGCCATGGCACACGCATTCCGCGGTCTCGCCGGGCAGCGCGGCCACGTATCTCATGTTCGAGTACGGGAACGAGACCACCAGGAAATGCACGGTCCGTTCCACGCCGGCGACCACGGCCAGGGCCTGGCCGAAATCGACCTGCGCGCTGCCCGGCGCCCATTCCAGCTCACTGAACCCCTCGGCCTCGCCGCGGTGGCGTTGGCGCCAGCGCTTGACCCATCGCTGCACCGACGAATAACTGCCCTCGAAGCCGCATTCCTCCACGAGCCGCTCGTGCACGCGCCGGGCGGTGTGCCGCTGTTTGCGCGGCATGCGCCGGTCGGCCTCGAGCCATTCGTCGGCCTTGCGCGCGTACTCGCCCGCGACCAGGGAACGGCTCGCAGTTCCCCCGGTCGGCGGAACGGGCGAATAATCGCGGGTCGCGTACTTGACCACGGTCGTCCGCGAAACGCCCAGTTCCCTGGCTATCTGCGTATGCGTCAGGCCTTTCGTCTCGAGCTGCCTGATACTCTGTTGAATACGCACCGGTGTCGTCATTCCTTTCCTCCCGAGGACCATGTGTGGTTGCTGGCACTCGGGAATCTATCAGGAACCGTACGGCACCGGCGCTTTTCTTCCGCCGATGCCATTTCCGGCCGCCGTCCGTGTCCAATATGAACGCTTATACCGTTCAGATTTGGTGGTGACGCCGTACACGTTTATTTGACCATAAACATCAAACGCCCCAGGCCCAGGAAAGCCGGGCCGGGCACGCGCCTGTGGCGGGAGATACTCGCCGGCCTTGGACGGCATTGGAGTCCCGAGCAGATCGGCAACCGGCTCAGGCATGACTTCCCCGATAATGAGGACATGCACGCAAGCGTCGAGACGATCTACCAGGCCATCTACGTCCAGGGCAAGGGCGAGCTGAAAGCCGAGCTGAAACGGGCCATGCGCCAGGGCCGCGCCCAACGCAAACCCCGTGGCGGCGCGGGTCGCAGACCCCGGTTCCGGGATCCCATGGTCATGATCTCGGACCGGCCCGCCGAGGTCGAGGACCGGGCCGTCCCCGGCCATTGGGAGGGTGATCTGATCACCGGTTCGGCGAACAGGAGCGCCATCGGCACCCTGGTCGAACGCGCCACCAGGTTCACGATCCTGCTGCACCTGCCCGACGGGCACGACGCAGGCCAGGTCCAGCAGGCCATCGTCCGCAAGATGCGGAACCTGCCCAGGCTCCTGCGCAACTCGCCGACCTGGGACCAGGGTTCGGAACTCGCCCTGCACAAGCAGATCGGCGCGAGCCTGGACATGCGGGTCTGTTTCTGCGACCCGCACTCCCCGTGGCAGCGCGGCACCAACGAGAACACCAACGGCCTGTTGCGCCAATACTTCCCCAAGGGCACCGACCTATCCAAATACCCCGAGGACTACCTCGACGCGGTCGCCGAGGAACTCAACGACCGGCCCGCAAGACCCTCGGCTACATGAAACCAAGCGAGAAAATCCTCGAACTCCTCGACACCGCAAGCTAACCTAGAAAACCAAGACAACAACACCAAAAACACCAGGTGTTGCAACCACCGCTAGAATCCGCCCCTGGCATCTTTGCTCTTCATCTATAGGCTACCTCGTGTGGCAACACAACGTGATTGGGCAATCAATTGCTCATCCAGGGATTGGGCAGTACCAGTGATTGGCTGGGGCATGCATCTGTCAATTCAGTGGCTTTAGCATAGCGATGAGCGGATTTGGCAAGTATCCGATTCTCGATATTCTGAAAGGATGACATCACGCCTTGGAATCTGATGTTGTCGCTGCTGTGGGCCTCTCTGGCGGACATACTAGCGGCATTGCACGGTTCCTCATCCGTGCCATCATCGATTGTCTGCTTGCAGGGGGACATACCATGTGCCGAGGAACAATACCATTTTCTTCCCAGAATTGCTGAAGAAGCAGGATACAGCCACCATTAAATGGCATAATTCTTGTTATCATCGACTATCAGAACAGTCAAACGAGAGAAACGATATGTCATCTATTACTTCATCGGCAGAAACACAGGCCAAGCCGAGCAGTTCCAAAGCCAAATCGCAACAGCGGCAGTACATCATACCAGTCGTAGGAAATGTTCTGTCTCGAATCATTCTCTGGACGGGAATCATCGTCTTTTCCTGCATCGGACTGGGCGCATTAATGTTCACAACGTTCTACCCCTCATACACAGAGAAAGCTGAATATCTCACCAATGCGGCGTGGCCTGTTATCGTATTATCCACAGCCGCCATTGCAGTAGTTGCGCTGTTGAACCGATGCAATATTCTGGAACGAATTAATGTCAATGTCCTGTCTTGGATTGTTTGTTGCTACATGATTGTTGCGAGCACCGTATGGGCCATAGCCAGCAACACCTTCCCCGCATACGACTCATTGGATCTTATCAATGCCGCCAAAGAACTCGGCACTGATGATATGCCCATGTGGAACGGCTGGTACATGGAACGATACCCCTATCAAATGCCATTTGTCATGGTCATCCGACTGCTATTGGGAATGGTGGGGGATAGTCAGCTATACATTGCTTTGGAGTTCCTCAACGCCATATGCGCTGGGGCCACGGCATTGTTGCTGGTGCGTCTGTCGCGTCAGCTTTTTTCCGACAAGGCAGCAGTCATGACCGGTCTGTTCTCGTTCTTCTTTCTGCCGCTGTTCCTGTACTCTACCTTTGCATATGGCAACGTCCCTTCATTGCCATTCGCCCTTGCGGCAATCCTATGGCAATCGAAGTTCATGGAAACAAATACTTGGCGTCACGTAATCTTTGCGGCCATGGCTATCACCGTCAGTATCCTGCTGAAATCCACGATGATTGTCGTGCTCATGGCCATGTGTCTTATCTTGCTTATCCATGCGATGGTCAAGCGTAACTGGCATAGCATTGCAGGCATTATCGTGCCGATCGTAGTGTACGCTGCCTGCTCCCATGGTTTCTTCACCGTGATGGAAAAGAAATACGATGTGGTAACGGACAACGGGCTAGGCAAAACCACATGGATCGCCATGGGATTACAGGGAGACGAGTATGGCAACCGTCTACCCGATGCACCTTCATGGGTTACAGGATCAGCCAATCCGGGATGGTACAATGGCTACCCTTGGGGGTGGACAACTGACTACAATCCTGAAGTGGCAGCAGCTGATTCAGAGGAATCTATCAAACGGTCCTTAACAAGATTTGTTCAAAACCCAACATTTGCCATTCGATTCTTTACACAAAAACAGGCAACTATTTGGTTTGATCCCACTTATGAATCACTGGTCAATAGTAATTGGTCTGCAGTACCAAATAACTATGGCTCTGCTCCCATGTCTGACCGTCCTATGACTCACTTAGTTCACTCTGTGTATTATGGCAAAACCAATACGATTATCCTACGCGCCAGTGACGCTTTCCAGTTCCTCACTCTCGCAGCTGCTGTTACCGTACTCATAGGACTGCGTAAACGCTTCCGCATTGAGCAGCTGCTTCCCATCACCGTATGTCTTGGCATTTTCTGCATCTATTTGCTGTGGGAAGCTAAAGCTCAATATGCTATGCCTGCCTATGTGGTGCTGCTGGCATATTCTGGACAAGGGCTTCTCGATATTGCGAACAGAGCTGTACTCCTCATGGGTAAGTTCTCTCGCATTATCACAGGTAAGCATGAGCAAATATCAACACAACTCGCTGCCGATACCGGCATAGACTGATATGAACTGATTTTTGAACCGGCTTGACCATTATCAGCGTTCCGCATTTTCCCTAACTTGATGGGAGATGATGGGATGAAGTGAACTGATTCCTGCTCAGTGGTGTTGGCTTTATTATCCGTTAATGCAATTGCAGGATAAGATATTTCCTGTAAAACGGTAGTGATAATGAAGCCTGCGGTGATTTAAGGTCTTTCTTCTCATAGGTACCCCTATCGGTATGTTACAGGGGTAATTGTGTCGTGTGTTACTGACAAATACAAGTGACATTTTGATAGTGGTATGGAGAGTGATCGCTCTAATTGGCTCCTTACTGGGTTATGCGGAGCGTATGTAATGTCTTGTAGAGCCTGACAAAGCCTCTTTTACCGGGTTGCCGGTGTGACATGCATTGCAAGCATGACGAATGATGTGAAGAAGAGCGGACTGAATACTCAAGCAAAGTGTGAGCCGGTGATAGCATTCGTGCTTCCTTGTTATAACGAGGAAGCAGCGTTGTATGTAACGGCCGACGTACTGAAAAAGAAGGTACACCAGCTAGAGAACTCGCATGCAGTCGCTGAGAATAGTTTTGTTGTTGACGATGGCTCTTCCGATGAAGGTGTGACTTTCTTCTCGACAAAGCCGCTGACTATGATCACCGGCTTGGGTCTGTTCTCGGTGTTTGTTGGAATCGTCATGTTGGTCTACACCCTTATTTCCGTTTTCTCAGGGCATGCCGTTGTTGGTTGTGGTCAATGATGTGTTCCCTGTGGATTCTAGGCGGCTTTATATTACTGGCTCTTGGGATTACCGGTGAATATATTGCGAAAAATTATATGGAGGTCAAGGCTCGACAACGTTATATTGTCGAGACGACGCTCTGAGCAGGCAGTTTGTCTTTTTCGGGAAAGATAGGACTATTACTGAGTGAATAAGTCGGATACGGTTCAGTGGCTCGTAACAAGGACGTATATCTTCAGTCTAGCGGCGGTAGGTGGGTTCGCTATGATGCTGCCGGTCATATATGGTCAAGGGCGAGGATTACCGCTACGGTGCTTGATATTACTTCGACAACCGCACCGGTGCTCTCGATACGCGGCGTGCCATACCTAGTGATCACGTCGGATTCGCTGCAGGAGCGTTTGATAACAAAACAAATCTGGGCGATATCGTTCCGTTCACGTTCTTGGAGACAGCATCGCCGCATGAGTAGGTGCAGCGAACACGTATCCATATACGTCTCGTGAACTGTTCCAGCTTGAGGGAGTCGTCTATTATGAGCTGTCCCATCAGACGGATATGGCCATCAACAGCCTAAGGCGTTATCTGGAGTCGCGCGGTGTACCCATGACCAATGCCAGTGCGCCGGGCAAGGGCTCCTACTCGGGCTATAACTCCATCGGCGATGCGACCCTCGGGCATGAGGGTGTCGCTACCGTGCTGCTTGGAGCGAATGACCGATTGAGGCTGTCGAATAGCGGTGATTCCAAGCGCGAAGCGGAGAGTTAGCTGAATCGCGTTGCCACACGATATGGGTCCGATAGCGTATATGTGTTTGCGAACATCGATCGTTATCCGATCCCAGATCCCTCACCATGGGGCAGGAAAATACGGTATTGCAGGATATCTGCTGGCAGCATGGTTGGCACTTCGCTTTAATGTATTCGGCATTCCGTACAATAGAGCATTCGACGGGAATACCAAGCAGGCGTTATAGTAAGGACAGCATCCACCCGAATTGAATTGCCTCCCACTTCTGTTGTCCAAAAAATGTGAGGCAGTTCAAATCGTATGGGCCAGGTTGTGGTGTGGCGTGCATTGCAGCAATTGCTTGGCCTATAGCGTCCGATAAAACGTCTGACAAGCGGTAGAGAGAACGCGCCAACAAGAGACTTGAGAGAGTATGCAACGTATTAGATTTTTCGATATTGCCAAGGGCATAGCCATTCTGGCTGTGATACTGGGACACAGTGCCATTGAAACGAACCTATTTGTACCCCATCGCACGGCCCAGGTTGTTCTGTCCATCTGTTTTTCATTCCATATGCCGCTTTTCTTCATTCTTTCCGGGTATTTCATGCATCCGGAAAGACGATTCCGCTGGATGAAGGAGGCAAAACAGCTGCTGTTCACCTACGTGGTGACGGCATTGTGCGTGCTTGTCGGCGTGACCTGCATGGCGACGCTCGACCATGAAAGCCGTGCGATTGCCCTTCGACAGTGGGGTATGGCCGCGATATATGGAAGCGGCGATATCTCGAATCTGACGCTCTGGCGAGTAGACCTGAGAATCGGCGCGATCTGGTTCCTGCTCGCACTGTTTTGGGCTCGTCTGCTGCTGCATTGCCTTGCAAGGCTCCCTATTATCCCTGTCTGGGTGGTGCTGTGCTTCGCTGTCGGCTATGTTTCCTCGCGATATGTACTGCTGCCGTGGAGCATTCAATCCGGAATGTGTGCGGTCGCGTTCCTTTATTTGGGGTATCTTGCCAAGAAATACGATGTGCTCGGCATGGTGAAGAGGTTTCCCTGTGTATGGGCTATCGCGTTTGTTATTTGGGTGGTCGACATCGTGCTTTTTGGCGGTATGAGCATGGCCGTCAATAACTATGGTTCGCGCCCTGTCCTGGCTGTAATCGGCAGCATTGCGGGGACATTGTGCGTTGTTGGCATCTCACAGTTGATCGATCGGGTTCCGGCGTTGGGAAGCGCGTTGAGCAACATTGGCCAAGCGAGTCTTGCCATTCTGTGCGTGCACTTGATTGAAGATGACGTATTGTCCTGGCAGATATATCTAGGAGTGTTGCGTACGGTGCTTCCTCAAGTTCCACTGGTTATGCTGAGTTTCATTGGTCGACTGCCGATTGATCTTATCGGTGCCGCGCTGCTGTATCACATTCCGGTGATCAATGAATGGTTTTATCCTCAGCTGACGAAGAAGAAGCATAAGACAAATATGGTTAGTGTAACGGAATAGTCTGAAATATCCGTTTGAGAAGTGTACGCCTTTTCTTCAAGGGTTTACGCTAGTCTATGGAATATGGTTTCGATGAAATTCGCAAATATCCTTCTGGAAACGAACCCTCGCTCTGTCGCTTACCCGGCGCTGTACTGCCGTTCCGATCAGCCTGTTGTTTTCGACGAACAATTTGGCGAGTGGAAGATGTTTAATGCGGGGATCTTCGACTTCAGCACGTATTTCAATTCCTTGTCCGTAATGAAGCTGCGGAAGTACACGCGTGCAACAAGCTTCATGCTGCATCTTGAGCTTAAAGGCGCTGCTTGTGAGGTGCAACAGACCATGGGTGATGCTTTCGCACATGATCCGCTGCCTGTCAAGGGGGTCTCGAAGGTACTGAGCGCTTCTGATGGCTGGCAGGTTGTCGATTTGCCTCTTACAATCACCGATGACATGGTGATTGTCGGTTTCCTCATCAAGACGGAGGGCGCGGTTGCCATTCGTAACAGCTACTACGAGCTTGGCGTCGATGGCGAGTTGAACGACGTTGAGCTGGTGCTGTCCACCACCACCTTCAAGAAGGAAGCGTTCATTGAACGCAACATCGGCCTGGTCAAGGATAAGATCATCAATTCTGGTGATTCGATTGCCGATCATTTTCATATGTATGTGATTGATAATGGTCGTACTCTCGACGTCGAGAAGCTGAGCGGAAACCGCGTCCAGATCGTGCCGAACGACAACGTTGGTGGTGCAGGCGGCTTTACCCGTGGCATGATTACCGCAATGGAACAGATTCCAAAGGCCACGAATATTCTGCTGATGGATGACGATGTAGCGGTCTCCCCGGAAAGCATCAAGCGTACCTATAATCTGCTGCGCATTCTCAAGCCCGAGCATCGTAATGACATGATTAGCGGTGCGATGCTGAACTATGAGGTCGGCGAGGACCAGTGGGAAGACATCGGCAACATGACTCAGCAGGGCACCTTTGCCGGTTGCAAGCCGCCACTGCGTCTGACCCTGTTCGAGGATCTGGTATACAACGAGATGTACACGCCGACCAAGTGGCAGCGGAACAACATGTATGCCGCATGGTGGTACTGCTGCATTCCGATTTCCGTTATTGAGAAGAACGGATTGCCTCTGCCGGTGTTTGTCCGTTGCGATGATGCTGAGTATGGCATTCGTTGCAAGACTGGCTTCATTACTATGAATAGCCTCTGCGTGTGGCATATGTCGTTCTTTGAGCGTTATAACGCGGCGGTGGAACGTTACCAGACTACCCGTAACACCATGATTGCCCAAGCGACTTGTGGCATGGCTCCTGACGCTGACTTTATGCGTGAACTACACAATAATATCCGTCTTGAGTTGAAGAAATTCGGCTATGAAAACGCGGAGTTGTGCTTGGATGCGTTTGAGGATTTCTTGAAGGGCCCGTCCTTCATCAAGAAGCCAGGGCAGTCGGAACAAAGCTTTATGGCGGCAAACCGCAACAAGGAGCAGCTTGTTGATTTTGAAACTCTCCAGTCGCGAGCTGACCAAGATCCTGAACTCGCTGGTTTCAGCATCAAGAACGTTGACAGGCAGCTTATCGATGGAGACAAGTCGCGTAGTTTGGCAGAACGTCTTGAAGATCTGATTACTGATAATAATCAGAGATACATCAAGAAAGACGGTGCTGGATACGCGGTGATTCCGCTGCAGGGATGGCTATATCCTGCTGGAGCGATTCGTGGCAAGCGTAAGCTCGTGGTTCTGGACTGGTACAACCGCAAAGGAACCATTCGAACTAAGGATGTCCAGCGCTATCAGAAGATTAAGAAGCGTTATATGCGTGATCTCAAATACTACAAGGCGAATATTAATCGACTTCGTAAAGAATATACTGCTGCGCGTGCGGAATTGACATCGATTGAGTATTGGAAGAATTATCTCAAGATGGATTAATTTGAGATAATCCGCTAAGCCTAGCCGCATATGCTCATAAGAGCATATGCGGTATTATTTTGCTTTAATACTGAATGAAGGAAGAAGATTATGGTATCTCTGGTAAGGCGCCTGCGTGAAAGGCTTTTCTGGCCGTCTGAGCGTTCTATGCAGAAGCTGATGGGACGAATTGACTCCTTGGAAAATGAGAATAATCATCTACGTGATGCTTTGCAGGCGCAAGAGATGATTTTGCATGAGATTCGTGATGCCATATCTGGCATGCAGAGAATCAACGAGGATTCTTGCAGGAGCCTCAATGAAATGCAGCGTGCGCAGATTGCAGAGCGTGCGAAGGATGATATCCGTTTCTGGGCGCAATATCGTCTTCCCAACGAGACTGATTTAGAAACGCGCAAAAGGTTTTTCCTTGGATTACCTGAGCCTGAGGGCGACCTCAAACTACTGCAAACTGCTCTCAATCGAATGCTTTGCGATTTTGCGGAAATCTGTAGACGAAATGGGATTAATCAGTACTGGCTGGTCGGCGGAACTTTGCTTGGCTCTGTAAGACATCACGGATTTATCCCATGGGATGATGACCTTGATTTGGGCATCATGCGTGATGATTTGGAACGACTGCAAAAAGTTCTCGCCGGTGATTCAGAGTATCGAATCACCGTTGTTTGGGACCGTATTGTGCATTGTAGACAAATTCGTTTTGCCCCACGTGATACTCGTGTCCCGGGCTTTATTGATTTGTTCCCATTCGATTGGGTGGCTGATGTCAGTCATGATATGTTCGTCAAAGTGCAGGAATACCGGAAAACTGCCATCGAACAAGCTGAATCAAATTCGCATATTCGTGCTGCTTGGGATAATAACGTCTATGTTTCGGCGGAAACAGAAGCTGGGAAACTTATCACTGATGTTTTTGATGCTCAGCTTAATCAGATGCGGAAGACTGGAATAGTGTGTTCTCAGGAAAAGGCGGCTGGCATTATCCGAGCATATGACAATATGGATCATCCGAGTGGATTCGAGTGGATAAGCGGCTTGGATGAAATCTACCCGTTAGATTCTCAGCAATTTGAAAGTAGAAGATATCCGGTACCGGCAAATTATATGTACTTGCTGACGCAGGCCTACGGTAATATATATGCCTTGCCGAACGACATCGGTTTGCATTTTGAACACGTGGATCGGAAAATGCTTGCCCAACTTGATGAGCAGGTTATTGAAGAATATATCAAGCGATAAGTCTCAAGGAATTATAGGATGGACCAAGTAAAATCCATTAAGAACGTTGCAATTGTGGTTGCGGGTGGATCTGGCACTAGGATGGGACAGGACATACCAAAACAGTTCATTAATGTATTTGATAAGCCCGTTCTGATTTACACATTGGAAAGTTTCCAGCGACATTCCGACATCGATGCCATTGAGGTGGTGTGCATTGAAGGATGGGAAACCATGGTGGAAGCGTACGCTAAGCAATTTAATATCGATAAACTCAAGTGGATTGTGCGTGGTGGTTCAAGCGTACAGGAATCCATCAGGAATGGTGTTGAGCATCTCGTCGATAAAATCAGTGAGAAGGATAATGTCATTATTCATGATGGCATTCGTCCATTAATAGATGCTGATGTTTTGACTGATGTGATAGCGGTTTGCAATAAATATGGTAATGCCGTGACTTCATTGCCGTATAACGAGCAGATTTTTGTGATTAACCAAGAAAACACATCAACTACGAAGCAGTATGTGCCAAGAGAACAATTGCGTCGTGTTTCTACTCCGCAGGCTTATCGATATGGGAAATTGCTTGCTGCATATCGTAAGGCTTTTGATGAGCATATTGGTATCTATGGCTCCAGCTATACGAATACGATGATGGTGGATCTTGGAGAGACCTTGCACTTCGCTAAAGGATCCGATAAGAATATCAAGTTGACAACCAAGGGCGATCTGGAGCTATTCAAAGCTTATATCACTGCTGACGAGGATACTTGGTTGAAATAAAACGAGGAGTCAATCGTGCCTGACCGTTTTAAGTCCCCTCTTTATCAAGAAGATCTGGCATATTGTGCGAATCTTCCGATTCATTGGGACAAGTTGACGGGTAGAACCATCGCTATTTCTGGTGCAACAGGAATGATCGGTACTTTCCTGATAGATGTCCTGATGAAGAAGAACGAAGATCCGCATTTTGATTGCAGGATCATTGCAATCGGGCGTAACAAGAGTCGAGCTCAGAACAGATTCCCTTATTTCGATGAGTCGCATTTTAGTTTTGTACAGATGGATGTGTCTGAGCCAGGGGCCCATCCATCTTATCCGTCAGATATCGTCATTCATCTTGCTAGTACAACACATCCCCGAGCGTATGCTGCTGAACCTGTTTCGACCATTACGTCCAATGTGATTGGTTTGCAGAATCTTCTTGAATATTCTCGTGAGTCTCAGTTAGGGCAGAGGGGAAGCAGATTTATTTTCGCTTCGTCTGTGGAGATTTACGGACAGAATCGCGGGGACACAGAGCGTTTTGACGAAAAATACTGTGGATATATCGATTCGAATACACTTCGTGCAGGCTATCCGGAAGCTAAGCGTTTGGGGGAGTCGCTTTGCCGTGCTTATTTCGAGCAATATGGAATCGATTTTGTTATTCCTCGCATAGCTCGTTCATATGGTCCGACTCTGCATAAAGATGACAGCAAAGCGCTTTCTCAGTTCATTCATAAAGGGCTTTCGAAAGAAGATATTGTCCTAAAAAGCAAGGGTGAGCAACTGTTTTCATACGCGTATGTCGCCGATACCGTTGCTGGGCTATTGTACTGTCTGCTTGAAGGTGAGACGGGAGAAGCCTACAATATCGCGGCACCTGCTTCGGACTGCCGGCTGAAGGATTTGGCTTCCTTGATTGCTTCGCAGTGTGGAGTTGGATTAAGATATGAACTTCCCGATTCACTGGAGACGAAAGGGTACTCCACTGCATCCATAGCGCTTATGGATGGCCGAAAGCTGCAATCTCTGGGATGGAACATGAGATATTCCATCAGGGAAGGTATTGAACGAACATTGAGCATCATGCGCGATGCCTGATGTAATGGAATTTCAGGTATTTGGCAGCTGTGGACAATTGAAGAACAGTCACTGATAAGATACAACTTGTGAAACAGTTGGTGAAGAGTATGCGGGACAGATACGGGTACGCATGGACCGTCTTGCAAGGTTTGGTGAAGACGGATTTTAAGCTCCGTTATCAGGGATCTTTCTTGGGCATCGCATGGTCGGTCCTTAAGCCTTTGATGATGTTCTGCGTGATGTATGTGGTATTCGGCAAATTCCTGCGGATGTCGGATGGTACGTCTACATATCCGGTCGTTCTGCTGCTGGGAATCAGCTCGTGGCAGTTTGTTACCGAATCGACGAACGTTGGATTGCGATCCGTGGTCGACCGAGGCGATTTGCTTCGCAAGATTCATTTCCCTAACTACATAGTGGTGGTTTCGGCGACAGTTGGTGCGCTGATTAGTTACGCCATCAATCTTATCGTCGTGCTGATTTTTGCTCTTATCGCGAGGGTTCATTTCACTTGGAGAGTTGTGCTGCTTCCTTTAAGCATTATTGAGCTTTATGCGGTGACGCTTGCCATCACATTACTTATGGCAACGATGTACGTGTACTTCCGTGATATTGCCCATATCTGGGATGTCCTTCAGCAGTTGATCTTCTATGGTATGCCGATTATTTACCCATTGACATATGTCACCAATCGCGGTGGATTGTTGGCTGATATTGCCAGGCTGGAACTCATCAATCCGTTCGCGCAGGCAATCCAGGACATTCGTCATAATTTCATCGCTCCTGACACCCAGCCGACTATTTGGAATCAATTCAACAATTGGGGTGTTCGTTTGCTTCCCCTTATTCTGACCGTTGTCTTGCTGTGGCTTGGCATAACGCTATTTCGTCGTAATAGCCGCAAATTCGCGGAGGTTATGTAATGTCTGAAGAAAAAACCATCAAAAAGGTTGATTACTCTAAGAATCCGGTAGTTCTGTCTGCGAGCCATGTTTCCAAGTGCTTTAAGTTGCCGACGGAGCAGGCTACCGGTCTTAAGCAGGCTTTTATCAATTGGGCCAGAGGCATCAAGGGGTATAAGAAGCGGGAAGTTCTCAAAGACATCAGTTTTGAGGTTCATCAAGGTGAGTTCTTCGGCATCGTCGGCCGGAACGGTGGAGGCAAATCCACCTTGCTGAAACTTATTTCGCAGATTTACTATCCGGAAAATGGTTCTATCACTGTTTCTGGCAAACTGGTTCCTTTTATCGAACTGGGAGTGGGATTCAATCCTGAACTCACTGGTCGCGAGAATGTGTATCTAAATGGCTCTCTTCTGGGATTCACGCATGAAGAAGTCGATGCGATGTACGACGACATCGTTGAATTCGCTGAACTCGAAGAGTTCATGGATCAGAAACTGAAGAATTATTCTTCCGGTATGCAGGTCCGCCTTGCTTTTTCTGTGGCGATTAAGGCACAGGGAGACATATTGGTCCTTGATGAGGTCCTTGCTGTTGGCGATGAGGCATTCCAACGCAAATGCGACGATTTTTTTACGGAAATCAAGAAAGATCCGACCAAAACAGTCATTCTCGTTACTCACGATATGAATTCCGTTAAGAAATATTGTTCAAGAGCAATGATGATTGCCGATGGCAAAGTGGAAGCTATCGGTGATCCGGAAACTGTATCGCAACAGTATACCTTGGCCAATCTTGAAGCTGAGGAAAAGGCTGAACGAAAACGTCAAGAGAAACGTGGCGGCTATCCAAATGGTTTGAATGAACGGTGCCCATTGCTGAAAACCATTGCGGTTTCTCCTAAAGTGTGTACCAGCGCGGATACTTTTAAGTTCGACGTGGAATATCAGTATGATGAGCCAGGGGATTTCTATCTTGCTATTGCATTGCATGATATCCGTCGTGGCGGAATCACTTATGACACCGGCTCAAAGGTGCTGAAGATGGACAAACATGGTCATCAGACTGTGCATTTCGAGATGCCGCTCAATTTGTTTAATAATGGAGAATTTCGTCTGATTACATCGCTTCGTACGCCAAGTCCGAACAATCTCAATGCGACCGATGCGGTTGGCGTTGCGCTTGACGATAATGCTTGCAGTTTCGTGATTCGTGATGACAGGAACCGTGAATATGCGCTATTGAGCGACCGTGCGCTTACGATTAAGCAGATTGGCTAGTTTCTGCATGCGTGGAATTGCACCGTGATGGGCGGATTGAGCATTCAAGAAGGAGCGGAAAGATGAGTGATACTTGGGAAACGGTTATGCGTGTCGTGTATCCGGTCAAGGATGCCGAGCAGACTCTCCCTCTGTACGCGATTGACTGGACCCGTCCGCATGTGGCGGAGACCACGTTGGATTCGCGCATAGACATGCGTCGTTTGGAATTTGGCTCCATGAACCAATCCACATTGCAGCGCATGTTGCGTAATGCCGGAACATCCGCTGGCGTCACATGCGATTCGTTTGAAATCACAGGGCGCATGTCGTTGACGTTGAAGAATCGTGGTCACATGTCAGGGTGCACATTTTTCAACGCGTTCCCTGCGTCGTATTGGAGGCGTTGGACTGCCGTGAAAACGGTACGTCTCACTGTCTCCGTTTTGGGAAAAGCAAAAATCAATGTCTTCCGGTCAACGGGCCGAGGTCTGATTTATCCAGTCGCAGAACGAATCGTGGAAGCTGCGGATGCCGTTACTTCCATATGCGTGGATGTGCCGATGACTGGTCTTATGGATGGTGGCTATTTCTGGTTTGATGCGGAATCGCTTAATGGTCTAGTGACTATTTCCGATGCCACGTGGTCCGTTCTCAAAAGCGTGCGTACCTCCAAGCGTGACACTTCCATGTCCATCGCCATCACAACATTCAATCGTGCTTCGTATTGCATGAATCAGTTGCGTGCCATTGCCGGGGCTCCGGCATTGCGCGAACGTCTGGATACGGTGTATTGCACCGACCAGGGGAGTGACTTGGTAAAAGATCAGGAAGGCTTCGCCGAGATAGCTGCCGATTTAGGGAAGCAGCTCACATATATTCAGCAGGCGAATCTGGGTGGTTCAGGCGGTTTCTCCAGAGGCATGTACGAAACGGCCAGGGCTGGCAACAGTGATTTCGTGCTGCTTCTGGATGACGATGCCATAAGTGAGCCGGAGTCCATTCTGCGTGCAATTCAGTTCTCTGATTACACGGTTCGACCGGTTCTCGTCGGTGGCGGCATGTTCCATCTGGATAATCGCACCATGCTGTACACGCAGGGCGAGCGCATCAACCCGCAGCGAATGTGGATGTACCCATCTAAGAACATGGGATACAATCACGATTTCTCTATGGAGCCTCTTCGTGATTCTCCGGATCGTCATCAGCGCATCGATGAAGACTTCAATGGTTGGTGGATGTGCCTGATCCCTATTGCTGTGGTCAAGAAAATCGGTCTTTCAATGCCGGTGTTCATCAAGTTCGACGACATCGAATATGGATTGCGCGCCAAGAAAGCCGGTTTCCCGACGGTTTGTCTGCCGGGCGTTGCCGTATGGCATCAGGCATGGCACGACAAGGATCCAGCACGTTCGTGGGAGGAATACTTTACTGAGCGTAACCGTTGGCTCGCGGCATTGTTGACGTATCCGGATAGGCCGCCTCACATGTTGGTGGAGACCATGTATGGCGATGCCAGCTTGGGACTTCGTTTCGTGTATTCGGCCATGGCATTGCATCATATGGCGTTGCGGGATATTCTTCGTGGTCCTCAGTATCTCGTGGATTGTTTGCCAACGAAGCTTGGAGAAGTTCGTGAAGTGCGTGCGAAATATCCTGATGCTCAGGCTCGGGACAGTTTTGAAGCGTTCCCGGAGCCTGCGGGTGAGACCGCGCCGCCGAAGAACCATCCTTCGACCATGAAGAGCCGGTATAAGGCCGCGGTCGGTTTGATTGCCAAGAGCTTCATCAAAAACGCCAATCCAGATAAAGCCGTTCGGCCTGATACATCCATCCCGGCACGGGATGTCGCTTGGACTTGGCTTGCTTTCGACCATGTCAATTCAGCATTGGTGACCACGCCAGACGGTAATGGTGTGGCATGGCTAAAGCGAGACAACAAACGTTTCCGTAAGAGCATGATGGAAGGTTATCGACTTACTCGCCGGATTGAAAAGAATTGGAAGCGTTTGGCTGCCCAATACCAGTCCTATGGGATTACTTCCATGGAGACTTGGGCGCATATCTTCGGAGACAAGTAAGTTCTTCTGGCTCACATGCCCGTATGCGGGTAATATGATCGTGTGAATGCACATTGTTTTTGTGTGATTACTGTTTGGAAGGTTGTTTTCTTATGACTGATGCGGTGGAGTATCCCGATCTGGTGGTCGTGGGCGCGGGCCTGTTCGGCCTGACCGTGGCCCAGCAGGCCGTCGAGCGTTTGGGCGTCAGGGTGGAGATCATCGACGTGCGCGACCATATCGGCGGCAACGCGTACAGCTACATGGACGAGGAGACCGGCGCGGAGATCCACAAGTACGGCGCCCACCTGTTCCACACGTCCAACAGGCGCGTGTGGGAGTACGTGAACAGGTTCACCTCGTTCACCGGCTACGTGCACCGCGTGTACGCCACGCACGACGGCGAGGTGTACCCCCTGCCGATCAACCTCGGGACCATCAACCAGTTCTTCCACGCGCGTTACACGCCGGCCGAGGCGAAGGCCCTGATCGACGGGCAGGCCGGCGAGCTGGCGGGCACGGATCCGCAGAACCTCAACGACAAGGGCATTTCGCTGATCGGCCGTCCGCTGTACGAGGCGTTCATCAAGAACTACACGGGCAAGCAGTGGCAGACCGATCCGAAGGACCTGCCGGCGGGCATCATCAGCCGTCTGCCGGTGCGCTTCAACTACGACAACCGCTACTTCCGCGACACGTGGGAGGGCCTGCCCACGGACGGCTACACCGCCTGGATGGAGCGCATGATCGACGACCCGCGCATCCACGTGACCCTGAAGACCGACTTCTTCGACGGTTCCCAGCCGTTCAACAAGGCCGCGCTGGCCGCGGCGGGCGTGCCGGTGGTGTACACGGGCCCGGTGGACCGCTACTTCGACTATTCGCTGGGCGAGCTCAAGTGGCGCACGGTCGACTTCAAGGAGGTGCGCTACGACGAGGGCGACCATTTCGGATGCCCGGTGATGAACTTCTCCGACGCGGACGTGCCGTACACGCGCGCGATCGAGTTCAAGAACTTCAACCCGGAGCGCAGGGACTCGCAGAACCCGGACAAAACGGTGGTGTGGGAGGAGTACAGCCGTTTCGCGGAGCGCGGCGACGAACCGTACTATCCGATCAACACGGAGGCCGACAAGGCGCTGTACGCAAGGTACGAGGAGCTCGCGAAGGCCGAACCGCTCACGGTGTTCGGCGGCCGTCTGGGCACGTACAAGTACTACGACATGCATCAGGTGATCGACACCGCGTTGACCGCGTACGAGGAACAGGTCGAACCACTCCTCAAGAAGTAGGCCGCACCCGCTTTCCACGCATGAAGGATCTCTAGCACCACCTTATGTCAGGAATCCTTCATGCGTTTGTGCCAAACAGAAAATGAGCGCAGTACACGGACCAGGCAGCAAGTGTAATTCCATCAGTGATTTCTCCACCTGCAATCATCTGGCACACGGTGCTGGCAGGAATATAGCGTGAATTCGAAAGTTCCCAGTCGGTAGGATTGCAAGCTTGCGAATCTTCTTCCGAAAGCAAGACCCTCGCAACGGCAATATCATCACGAAGAACGCCTGTGTCGGCATGAATATGCTGCAGAATCTTAACCTGATCCCGTGAAACCGTGATTCCTGCTTCCTCAGATAACTCACGGATAGCAGTATCTCGAGAATCCTCATCATCAGCACCCATGCCTCGTGGAAACTCCCAAGCCCATTGTCTGGTAGACACCCTCCAGTGGCGTGCAAGAAGGAAAGCGGATGTTCCATCTGGCAAAATCTGCTCTGCAACGCAAACAGCACCCGTCTTACCGTCTCGAACCGAAGCGACATGAAATTGCAGGTGCTCTCCAGTTGAACGTACAATCGCAATATTTTTAGTTACAGTGAAACCTGCCCCACCCTGCTCGCGGAACACTTCAGTTTCAGACTGAATATCAAGTGGAGGAATTCCATCTTCTACAGGAACAACGTGTTGGATCGAATCAGTAGCCATGTATCAATCCCCCATAAACACAACAGTCTTGGCGCTCGAATGCACACCTCTGATCCAGGCGAACAACTCTCCAAAATCGGGCACCACAGAAACAAACCAAGTAACAATAACAACCAGCCAAAGTGGGACTGTGCCATCGTTAAACCAAATTTGATCGCAAAACACCGAAATAAGAGCAAGCACAAATGTAAGTGCTGTCTTGTTCCGCATACCCTTGGCGTCGTCAAGAAGGCTGACTTCCTCGCTTGCCTTCTGAATAAGATAAGCGGTGTTCCTGGTGTGCAGCTTCTGCGTTCTTAGCGGAGTTGTAGGAGAACAGTTCCTCCAATTATCAATGGTCGTGCGCGCCTCGTAGCAGAAGCAAGAGAAAACATGATATGGCATGCCACCCAGAATTTTCGTTATGGATCCAGACAAAGTGAGGGAAGATGAAGGATTTGCAGTGGTGAGATGTTTGAAAGAACGTACCATTTTGCGGAATATACCAGCTTCCTCTTCAATGAAATCTGCCATACTCCTACCGGCAATCTGCTCATATGCATTTGGCGTGGCTGCGACAGCGATAAGACATGCACCAAGATGAGTGGCAAGAGTCCGCTGATAAACGAACTGATACCAAGATTTCAGCAACTGATTCGGCGTACTATCCGTACCGTCCGTGCCGTCGGGAATCTTTTCAGTTGGTGTTTTTCCTGTGTGAGCTTCGACTATGCCTAACTTGTCTGGATATTTCTTATCGATATAGGCAAAAGCTTCTGAACGTTGCGGCATCTCAGCAACTTGATGAAGTGTTTCGAGCGCATCTGATGTTTTTGTCCCAAAAGGTTTCTTGGTTTTCAGGTGCGTTTCCAAAATCAGGTTGTTCTGACGAGAGTATCTCGCAAACAGCTTATCGAAGTCCATGTTTTTAATCTGTTCTTCACGTCCCTTGTTGATACGGTTACGCACGTCTTCAGCATTCTGATTCTCGTATAACACCAATCCACAGGCAACCGCATTCAGCCAGTCCCGCCACCGTTGGGCAAGATAAGCGTAAGTATCTTCGGGCTTTTCGAAAAAAGAAGAAAAAGCAAAAGAGATAATTTCAGGTAAGTTTCCGATTTGTTGTTGCTTCCAAAGGTTGATTTTCTCGGTAAGTTTTTGGTAAAACTCCGCGGGCTGCGAAAGCGCGTCAGTATAACTGATTGTGCAACCTAGCGCGCAATACTCCAACGGACGAATAGTGTATTGGTCAGGCATTGCGGGACATCTTTCAATTGCATTATGTAAATAATCGTCTCGTTTTGCCGCCTTCTGAGCCTTCGCTTGAACAGCCCCAACTGTGCTGAGCGTGAAATTGAACAGGCATTCCTCAAACGAATCACATCGGCCAGAGATAATGATGGACGGGCCATCTTTATATGATTTTCCAAGCAGCGAATTGACGGTATTGGGACCGAGAGAGAGGAAGAAGAGGCCGTCGCAAACCTCTGCGTCAGACAGCATGATCTGCGGGCAATACAGATATGCGGTGCGAATTATGCCGGCGAAATACGTGGCGAACGAAGTGTGGGCGTTAAGTAGGCTTTCACAGGTTCGTGTATTGCTGTTCTTGAGCCATAGCTCTTCGATAGATGGAAGCGTGGCACTGGAGATGTTTTGAGCTGATGACTGTTCATCTTCCTGGCTTTGGGCTTTCTGGAGAAGCCGTTCCCAGCTGCGTTTCTGTTCCGTTGAATCGAAGTTCGTCACCATGGTGGCATAAGGGCGCTGGTCCATGATGACTGGTTCTTTCTGAGATAAAAAGCTCACAATTTCGATTGTACCGACGTGTTTGGTAGATGAGTGCCTTCGGCGTTCGAATCAGTGAACGAACACGGAAGAATATCGGTGCGTAATCATAATGCTGTTTAACTATGCAACCCTGCCGGTACCCTGAAATCGTGAGTAGTGATATTTTCAAGCCGCGCAACATCATCGTGACCGGCGGATGTGGGTTTATCGGAGCCAATCTCGTGCGCTATGTGGCACGTAACCATCCTGACGTGCGCATAACCGTGCTCGACAAACTGACCTATGCCGGAAATCCGCAGAATATCGCCGGTCTTCCGCAATCGCAAGTCGAACTCGTGCAAGGCGATATTTGCGATGTTGCATTACTGGAACGTATCGTGCCTGGTCATGACGCGATCGTGCATTTCGCAGCCGAATCGCACAACGACAATTCCATCGCCAATCCTGAACCCTTCATCACAACAAACGTGGAAGGCACGTTCCATCTGCTTGAAGCCGCCCGCAAGTATGACGTGCGATTCCACCACATCAGCACCGACGAAGTGTACGGCGACCTCGCGCTCGACGATCCATGCAAATTCACCGAAAGTACGCCGTATAAGCCGTCAAGCCCATACAGTGCGTCGAAAGCGGCGTCCGACCAGCTGGTGCGCGCATGGGTTCGCACGTACGGGCTTCGTGCCACGATCTCCAACTGTTCCAACAATTACGGGCCGTACCAGCATGTGGAAAAATTTATTCCGCGGCAGATCACTTCCATCATGGAGGGCGTGCGACCGAAACTATATGGCACAGGCGAGAACGTGCGTGACTGGATCCATACGGAAGACCACTCTTCTGCGGTGTGGGAGATTCTTACGCGCGGGCGGATCGGTGAAACATATCTGATCGGCGCAGATGGCGAAATGAGCAATATTGCCGTGATGCGTATGATTCTGCGACTTATGGGGTGTGCCGAGGATGCGTTCGACTGGGTGCGTGACCGTCCCGGACATGATCGACGCTATGCGATCGACTCCAGCAAGCTGCGTACCGAACTCGGCTGGAAGCCTGTGCACACCGATTTCGAAGCCGGTTTGCAAGCGACCATCGCTTGGTATGCTGCCAACCGCGCCTGGTGGGAGCCCGCCAAAGCCGCCACCGAAGCCCGCTACCGTGCACAAGGCCAGTAAAGCGCGTCGGACGGGAGTGTTTGCGATGGTGCGTCATGGTGGATGCGGCGCAGCCTGGCAATTAGGTTCGGTAAGTGGCGATTGGGAAATAGCGTGCTGCAAGTAGTCGGCTTCGTCAGGAAATGGCTGCGAGAGCCGGATGTACGTTCTGGCCTAATGACCCAGCTGTGAATCCAAGTTTCCCGAATCTGCCGTATATAAGCCAAATACGGTGCGAAAGTATATTTAACGGGGTGACGTGAACGGCCAACATCACCATGATTGATGGCGGCCGTTTGCATATCCACACATGGCTTTGATGTCTCAGCTGTCCAGAGCGAAGGTGATGGAATCCCGTCCTAGAACCGCCGCGTTACGTGCGCGGCTGGCGGCAGCATCGCGGTGGCCAGGACGAACGTCACCGCCAGGACCGCGCCCGCCGGGTAGACGCTGTACGCCCAGCCGTATGCGATCTGTCCGAGGGGCTGGGCGCACATGCTCGCGGAGAGCGTGAGCGACATTACCTTGCCGGTCATGTTCTCGGGGCAGCCCATCTGGATCGCCGGCACGGCGATGAGGTTCGCGAGGGTGATGACGATCATGGCTCCGCAGGTGCTCGCCGTGAGCACCGCGAGTCGCATCACTCCACCTGCGGGAATCGTCATGGCGAGCGCTTGGGGCAGGATGGTGAGCGAGAAGGCGGCGATCGCCATCGGGAATCGCCGCATGGACAGCGACCTCGCGACCCGCCCACCGACGAGCGCGCCGAGCAGTCCGGATGCTCCCACGAGACCATATGCAAGGCCGTACGCCGTGGAGCCGAACCCCAGTACGGTCCGCACCATGTAAGGGAAGCCGACCTCCGCATACCCCGTCACCAGGAAGTTGAGCGCGGCGCAGATCAACACCAGATGCAGCACATGAGGATGTTCGCGGGTGAGGAAACGTCCGGCCGCGCGCAGGTCGTCGACCGCGGTGACGCGGCCGGCGTCGCCGCGGTCGGGAGCGCCGAGCCGGATGAAACACTCCACGACGGCGGCCGCACCGAACCCCACGATCGTGATTCCCATCATGGGCATCGCACCAACCGCCGCGTACAGCACGCCGCCGAGCACGGCGGGAACGAGCGTGCTCGTCTGGTTCACTACGTTCACCACGGCCATCGCGCGACGCATCACATCCTCGCCATGGGAGCGGAACATCTGCGGCAGCGCCGCCTGCACCGTAGGCGTCTCCATCGCGTCAAGCACGGCGAGCACCACCTGCATCACGGCTATCGCCGCCAGATTGAAACCGGCGGCCGAAAAGATCGCCGCGCAGACGAGCACCGTCACGGCGGAAAGCGCGTCAAGCGCCACCATGACGGTCCGACGGTTCGTACGATCCGCCATCACGCCGCCAAGGGGCGAGAGCAGAATCGTGGGCAGGATGCTTGCAGTAAGAATGGAGGCGAACGCCGCCGCCGAGCCGGTCTCGTCAAGCACCCACATGGACATGGCAAACCGCAGCATAAGGTTGGCGAAGAGCGATATGCCGAGACCCGCGACGAGCAGGCGGAAGTCGCGTGTGCGAAGAGGAGCAGCGGCTTGGCTTCTTTGTGGTTGGGTCGTGCATTCGTATGCGTTCGTCATCGTGGATTCCTTTCTTGTGATTGGCCACGGCCATTTATACAAACCGACCGTCGGTCTGTTATGGTGATAACAATACGCCCAAGGGAAAAGGCGCGGAAGCGCTTCGACATCTGTGACGTCAGGATGTGCAAGATGCGGCGCACCCGGGTGCGTCTCCTATGCGGACGCTGTATCCTCTTCCGGCGTCAGGGCCGTGAGCCCTTCGGTCATCCGCAGGATGAGCGTCTCGTCGAACACTGGCACGCCGATGGCGTCGAGCATCGTGGCGAGGCAGCGGATGCGGTGTTCCATGCCGGCACGATCGGCGGGGTAGAAGCAGGGCATGAGCCAGTAGTTGCCGAGGAGCGAGAGCAGTTGCGCCGCCTCCTCGGGGTATGCCGTGGGAATGGAGCCGTCCTGCACGCCCATATCGATGAGCGAGCGGAAGGACTCCGGCAGTCTCGTCGACCAGACGCGCATGTTCGCCGTAAAGAACGCAGGATCCTTGAGCAGCGCCAGCTGGGAACGGACCAGGTCCAGATGATCGGGGGTGTCCACAGCGGAAACGATGAGCGCGCGCAGCTTCTCAAGCGCACTCATGTCCTTGCGCTCGATGAGTTTGTCGAGAAGACGCGCGGTTGCGGCCCACTCGTCGGCGTTCAGCCGGTCGAGAATCGCCTCCTTCGATTTGAAGTGGTGGTAGAGCCCGCCCTTGGACAGTCCCAGGTCGTTCAGGATGTCCTGGATGGACGTCTTCTCGTAGCCCTTTTCAGCGAAGAGCCTGCGGGCGGAATCGAGGATTCGTCGTTCGGTGTCTCCGGAATGCATATCGTGCGCCATGCGGATGGCCTGCCTTTCGTTCATGTCCCCGTCAAGCATACAGACCGTCGGTCGGTCTGTCAAATAATCGAGGAAGACACCCCTGCGATGCGATTGAATATCCGCGGCAAGGCAGGACGAAGAAGGCCGGTAAGACGCCGAGTTCAAGTTCAATATAAGCCACTGAGCTTGTTGAGCATGGCGAAAACGGCGTGATTCCAACGGTTTCCGGATGCGGAACGTTGGAATCGCGCCGTTTTTGAATGCGGAGAAAATGGCGGTTTCTGCCACGTATCGGGCCGTTTGTGACACCGATAGTGTGCGGATAGTGTGCCCTTTGGGAGACCTCGGAGGGCAACGATCACAACGGCTCCGAGACCACGCGTGGACACGCTTAGGGTGCTCTCCCGAACACGGATGTGTTTTGTCAAGTTGTTATAGGCCAGTGTGGCGTGAGTTTTCCTTCCGAAAAAGCGGTAGGTTTTAGTCCAGTTCGGAACTGGCCTGTCATTGCTCGTGTTTTATTGTTTCATTGCATAAGAGCATGAGTCCTGCGATAGGACTCGCCCTCGAACCTGAGCATCCTGCCGTGATGCACGGTCCGGTCGATGATCGCCGCGGCCATGTTCGGATCCCCGAACACCCGGCCCCACCCGCTGAACTCGATGTTCGTGGTGTAAACGATGGATTGCATCTCGTACGCGTTGGTGATGACCTGGAACAACAACCGGCTGCCTTCCTCGTCGATCGGCACGTAGCCCAACTCGTCGATGATCAACAGGCGGGCCTTGCCGATGGACGCGATTTCCCTGTCGAGTTTGCCTTCCGTGCTGGCGTGCAACAAGCGCATGACCAGGCCAGCGGCGGTGAAGAACCGTACCGTCATGCCTTCCAGGCAGGCCTTCCTTCCCAACGCCATCGCCAGATGGGTTTTGCCCGTGCCGGGAGGTCCGAACATGACCACATCCTCCGGACGGCTCGCGAACTCCAATGATTCAAGCGACCGCCTGCCCCAATCCACCGGAAAACGAATGTTCTCCCAGTCATAGCCGTCCAATGTCTTGACGGCCGGGAAACCGGCCTGCTTGAGCAGCCGGGATCGTTTCGATCGTTCCCTGGACTCGATCTCCGCGTTCATCCATTGGTCCATGAACTCCATTTGCGACGGGGTCGCGGTTTCGAGCTGGTCGGCGAGCACTTGCCTGGTCAACGGCAGTCGGCGCGCCAATCGCATGATCGTTTCCATTTTCCTGTTCGTGGACGCGCGGCGTCGGGTGGCGTCCGGCGCGGGGTTCTGGATCCGGCTCATCGGTCCTTCCCTCCTTCCCGCTCCTTGAGCGTATCGCCATCGCCTGTTTTCATGAAGTCGTCGTACACGCTCAGGTCGGGCGCGGGAACATCGGCCGGCGCCTCGCCGGACGCTATCCGTCTGGCCATGATGCTCAGGGCTGCCTCGTCGATCGGTCTGCCCTGGCCGATGATGTGTTCCGCGGCTTTGCAGGCCACGTCGAAACCGCAAGCGGCACCCACGCGCTCCAACAAGCGGAACGTGGCCTTGCGCCGGGCGGAGTCCTGCGCGTCGATCAGGGTTCTCAGGCCCTCGGGAAAATCACCGCGCACGGGTGATTCGCCCCACGCGCGTGGCTTGCGCGCCAATGCCGGCAGCAGCGACGACGGGCTACGCACCGTACCGGCCTGCTCGCCATAAGCCCTGGGCAGCGAGGCCACCTTGCGGCCGTCGCGGGTACGGATCTCCACGTCGAACGCGCGCAATCCCACCAATAGCGGCCAGCTACGCCAGGCCGGGCCCGCGAGGTAACGATACGAACCGACCTGTATGACACCTTCCTTGTCGGCGCGCCGTTCCTGCCAATCGACCGCGTCGAAGCGCACGCGCGGCAATGGCCGCATGCCCGCCCGGTCCTCTTCGAACAAGTCGTTCACGCTTTCATCAGCCCGGTAATGCTTGTCGTTGCCGAGTTCGTCACACCGCGACAGCAGATGCTTGCTTAACTGCGCATAGGACTCGACGTTCAACAACGGGACCATGAGGTTGCGGCGCAGGAACCCGACCGCGTTCTCCACGCTGCCTTTCTCCCAACCGCTCCTGGGATTGCAGAACCTGGCCTCGATCCGGTAATGCTCCAGGAACAACTGGAAGAGCCCGACGATCGTGATCTTGTCCCAAGCGGTCCGGTGCGCGGCCCCTGTGGCGTTATCCATCACCAACACCATCGGAACCAGGCCGATATGCTCGAAGATCTCGACCAATCCCTCGCACACGCATTGCGCGTTCTCGCCAGGCAACGCGACCACGTAACGCTTGTTCGAATACGGAAACGACGCCACCAGGCAATGCACCTTGGTTTTCACGCCCGCCAGCACCACCACGGCCTCGCCGAAATCGACCTGCATGACCCCGGGCCGCCATTCCAGCTCCATGAACCCGTCACAGGCGGGACGATGTTCTTGACGCCATTGCTTCACGTAACGCTGCACCGCGGAATACGAGCCGGTGAACCCTTTCTCCGTGACGAGTCTGTCGTACACGCGTTTGGCGGTATGGCGCTGCTTGCGGGGCATGAACCGGTCCGCTTGCAACCACTCGTCGATCACGGGCGTGAACCCGTCGAGTTTCCTCGGCCGCGTGGTCGATGGTTTGGGTTTGGGCGAGCAATCCTCCATCAAGGCGTATTTCCTGACCGTGTCCCTGGACACGTTCAAATCACGGGCGATGGCTCGCCATGGCGTTCCCTGCTGGTCAAGGAGCCTGATACGTTGTTGAACCGACACCGGTATGGTCATTCCTTTCCTTTCCCGAGAACCGTCAATGGTTGTTTTTTCAACTCGGGAAACTAATCGATAACGACAGACCGGTGTCACTTGTTTTCCATCAACGATGAAATGGACTAATTCCTACCGCTCTTTCGGACTAAAAACCAAACGCTCAACCGGTCTTAAAACCATTGAACATAAACACACGGAAAGGGAGACCATCATGGCCACACGGAAACGCCGCACCAAGGGAGCCGGCAGCATCATCCACGGCAAGGACGGCACATGGAGGTTCCGCAAGGACCTCGGGGCCGACCCCGCCACCGGCAAACGCCGCTACGTCGAAGCCAAGGGACGCACCAAGGCCGAGGCCAGAGAACGGTTCGACGCCAAAATCGCCGAGCTCGAACGCGCCGGCCTCATGCCCGGCGCCAAATCCCCGTACCTCAACGATTACGTGGAACGCTGGCTGGAGGACTACCGGCTTCGCGTCAAGCCCACCACCTATCGGACGCGGGCCGGCCGCCTGCGCGCCTGCTGTCAGGTCATCGGCCACGTGCGCCTCGCGGATCTGGCTCCGGAGCATGTCCGCCGGTGCATGCGCGTGCTGGGGAAGCGGCTCGCCCCCTCCACGCTGAAGGATCATTTCGTCAGCCTGAAGATGGTGCTGGACGACGCCGAACTGGAGGAGCTGATACCGGTGGACCCGTGCAGGAAGGTGCGGCCGCCGCGCGTGGAGCCGACACCGGTGCGGATCCTCGCGCCCGACCAGCCGAAAAGGATGATAGCCGCCGTCGGGTCGATGCCGGAATCAAGGCGCGGGCCGGTGGACATGGACGACAGCGTGGAGGTGTGGGCGCTCCTGTTCGAACTGGCGTTCACGTCCGGCATGCGCGCCGGCGAACGGTACGCGCTCATGCCATACGAGCTGGAACTGCGCGACGGCATGCCCGGCATATTCGTGCAGCAGCAGATCCAGGAGTACGGTCGTCCCGGCGATGCGGTGATCCCCAAATGGCTCGACGCGGAGCACCTGTACGGGATTCTGTGGCTGACCACGCCCAAGACACGCGCCGCCACGCGGTTCGTGCCCATCCCGCAGGGATTGTGGGACCGGCTGTGGGCGCGCATCCGACGCCTGCATGTCGGCCCGCGTGAGCTCGTGTTCACGAACCAGCTGGGCCATCCGGTCCGCGAGGCCACGGAACGACACCATTGGCTGAAGGCGTTGGAGGCCGCGGGCCTGCCGCAGGTGCGGATCCACTCCGCCCGGCACTGGATGGCGTCGATGACCGCGCGCGCCGGCATGCCCGAGGACGCGCGCGTCAGCATCATGGGCCACGTCAGCCTGCAGATGACCATGCACTACACCCACAGGGACGCCGCATCGTTGGGGCGGCTGATGGCCGCCGCGATACCCGACCTGCACGACGGGATCGAGATCATCGACGCGACGCCGGCACGCGGATAGAAGACAGCCGTGTTCGCGGACGGATGCCTCATGACGCGGGATGTAACGTTCCGATATTAGAATGGGGAGACCGGTGAGATGCATGGGAGCGTGGCAGATGTCTGACGATGAGGGTTTGATGCGGGAGAACGCCGCACTGGTGGCGTTGCTTAACACGATCGACCGGAAGCGCGATTCGTGGTCGTCCGTAGCCGAGACCGTCGAGCGCAACGGAAGCGCCCTGAAGGTGCTCATGCACGAGATCGACCCGCGTAACAACCCGTTATATGACGACGAGGATCCGGATGATTTCGAGAACGGGGAGCCGACCCTGTTCGATGACCGGGACATACCTGTTTCGCGGGCAAGGGCTGCGGAACTTGAGTCCGCCTTCGACGCGGCGCTGGACGAAGTGGACTCGTGGGAGCGTCGTGGTCTCGACTTCGTTTCCGTCCTCGATGACCGGTATCCGAACAGGCTCCGCCAGGTCGTGGACATGCCACCGTTCCTTTTCGCGGAAGGCCGCATGGTACAGGACGAGCTTGGCGTCAGTGTGGTCGGTTCCCGGAAGGCCGACGCCGAATCGCTGAAATTCGCGCAGGACACGGCTTCCATGCTGGTGTCATGTGGGTTCGCCGTCATCGCCGGACTCGCCTCCGGCATAGACACTGCGGCTCATGTCAGGGCTTTGGAGGAAGGCGGGCGCACGGTCGCGTTCATCGGCACCGGGATCACCAAACGGTATCCCAGAGAGAACGGAACGCTGCAGGACCGCATCAGACGCGACGGGCTTGTGCTTTCGCAGTTCTGGCCGGACCAGGGGCCGACCAAGTACACGTTCCCGATGCGGAACGCGTCGATGAGCGGATACGGTGTGGCCACCGTCGTCGTGCAGGCGTCCGAGCATTCCGGGACCAGGATCCAGGCCCGTCAGGCCCAGCAGCATGGTCGTCCCGTGATACTCAGGGACACCGTCGCCGACGGGACTGAATGGGGAAGGAAGCTGGCGTCCAGGCCGGGCGTGTGTGTGGCGTCCACTGTCGACGACGTAAAGGCGAGATTACATGACCTTCTGGGAATGGGACGTGCGCTCGAGGAATCCGTGGACATGCTGTTGTCGGCAGGCGCATCGAGGTCGAATGATCAGTAGATACGGATTAGCGCTTGACCGCGCCATAGACAGCATGGCCGGCAGCTACCTGAAAACCGTGAGGTACAAGTCGGTCCACGGATACCTGTGCCCCGAATGCGGAGGGTTCAAAGGCGCCGGTTATTGGATGTGCCGCGGCTGCTCACTCATCCACGGCAGTGCATCCGCCATTGGTGCCGGGCATCTCCTCGCCGACCGGCTCGCATTCGGCGTCTACGCCCCGGAACCAAGAAGCCAGTCGTTGAAGATGATGTACGGGTACAAGGACGAGCATCCGGCGTCACCCGACTACCGCACGCTCGTCAGGGCGATTCTGGCATTGGGCATAGTCGGACACGGGGATTGCCTGAACGCGGTCGCCGGAGGATCGCCAGTTGCCTGGGCGATGGTACCATCGACCAGGCAATCACCGCGATACGGGAAACCGCACCCGTTCCATGAGATAGCCACATCGGTCATGGGAGGTCTGCCCGAGGTGGAAATCACCGCGTCGGAAGGTGAGAAAAGACGCTTCGACCCGGAGAGGTTCCACATCGAATCCGCACCCGACTTGAATGGGAACGTCCTGCTCCTCGACGACTCATGGGTGACCGGGGCGAACGTCCAATCGGTCGCCGCATGCCTGAAAACCGCCGGAGCCGAGCAAGTATCGATATACTGCGTCGCCAGGATAGTCAACTACAACTATCTGGAATCGCTGTCACCGGACGCGGTCGCACTGTTCCAGAAAAACGTGCATTACGCCGGCGGATTCTGCCCATGGAACAGAACCAGCGAAGCAACGGACGGATGATACGCCACACACGCCCTGGCGCTCGCGGGAGAGGCCGTGGCGTTTTCACATGCGTATCGTGTCGGGCGGATTTTAGTGGTGGTTGCAACACCTGTGTGTTTTGCCGCTCTTGATGGCGGTCTTGGATTGGTGCGATTGCATCATGCTGTGTTGATGAGTTCGAGTATTTTCTCGGATGGTTTCCTGTAGCCGAGTGTTTTGCGGGGCCGGTCGTTGAGTTCCTCGGCGACCGCGTCGAGGTAGTCCTCGGGGTATGCGCTCAGGTCGGTGCCCTTGGGGAAGTATTGGCGCAGGAGCCCGTTGGTGTTCTCGTTGGTGCCGCGCTGCCAGGGTGAATGCGGGTCGCAGAAATACACCTGCATGTCCAACGTGGTCGAGATGCGTTTGTGCAGGGCGAGCTCGCTTCCCTGGTCCCAGGTCAGCGAGTTCCTCAGGAGCTTGGGCAGGTATTGCATTTTCCGGATGACGGCCTGCTGGACGTGTTCGGCGTCGTGCCCGTCGGGCAGGTGCAGGAGGATCGTGAACCGTGTCGAGCGTTCCACGAGCGTGCCGATCGCGCTTTTGTTGGCCGCGCCGCAGATCAGGTCGCCTTCTCAATGACCGGGTATTGCCCGGTCCTCGACTTCGGCGGGCCGCTCGCTGATCATGATCATGGGTTCGCGGAAACGGGGCTTGCGCGAGTCCGTCTGCCCGTGCGGCCGGCGTTGGGCGCGCCCGCTCCTCAGGGCCTTGATGACGTCCTTTTTCAGTTCGCCTTTGGCCTGGACGTAGATGGCCTGGTAGATCGTCTCCGCGCACACATGCATAGCATCATTATCCGGGAAATCGGCGCGCAGGCGCCCCGCGATCTGCTCGGGACTCCAATGCGCCCGCAGTCCTGCGCGAATGTATGCGAGCAGGCCGGGCACCGTATGGATCTTCGCGGGCTTGGGCCGTTTGAGCCGGTCCGCGCTCATCTGCTGGGCCCGGTACGGCTCGTACATGCCGGTCGCGGGATTCGCGTTGCGCGCCAGCTCGCGGCTGACGGTCGACGCGGGACGATTGAGCCTGCGCGCGATCCCGCGCACGCTCATGCCGGCCTTCCGCCAGTCGGCGATGCTGATGCACTCGTCCTGGTCCAGATACCTCGAACTGATCTTCTGAGGAATGTCCACGGTGGAACGATACCGGTCCACCGACGGTTTCTCGTTCCTGCCGTTCGATCGTGTCCTTCCGTTGCGCCACACCTTGCCGGTGCGTTTGGACACGCCCACCGCGCGGGCGGCCTGCGTGAAGTTCACGCCCGCCTCCAGCAGCTCGGCGTAGCGGCGCCGCCTCGCCGCGCACATCTCACCACGCGTCGCGTACTCCACACCCTCGAACGCCCACCTGCCCATCCGATCCTCCTACCGGTCGATCAGATGTTGCAACGATCACTGGAACGCGCCCATCACGGGAACCAACCGGGGGGGGGTAATCCTCCCTAGCATCATCCGCATCCTCCCGAGGGGAGGCGCGAGGTGAGCGAGCAGATCGTCGACCTGATCGAGGCGGTGATGCCGGGACCTCGCGGATTGATGGGGCCGCAGGGTCCGCAGGGTCTGCCGGGTGTGGACGCGGTGCCGGCTGACGAGGCCGTGGCCGCGTACGTTTTGGGTGATTCGGCCACCCAGCAGGCGTTGGCCGGTTTGAAGGGGCGGTGGGGGAGCCATGTGCCGTTCTTCGGCGACAGCATCACCGCGGGTTACCTGTCCGGCGGCGTGACGTTCAGGGATGTCCTGTCGTCCACGTTCGGGTTCGAGGACCACAACTACGCGGCCGGCGGCGAGGGGTTCTACCGTGCCGGCCAGTCCGGCGGCGACATCGCCCACGAGGTCGCCAACAGCAAGTCCGACGACGCGTACGACCACTCCCGCGTCAGGCTGGCCGTGGTGTGCGGCGGCGTGAACGACGTCGACCGCGACGTCACGAGGGGGCGCGACGGCGTGCGCCGCGTGATGGAGGCGATCCGCGGCGAGTATCCGAACGCGACGATCCTGCTTGCCTCCGGATTGGGAGGCGCGTTCGACCCGGTCTACGGGAGGCTCGACCGCAGGAACGTCGGCTATTACGACGCCCTCGTCTCCGAGGCCATGGCCCGCGGCGCCATGATCGCGCCGGACGCCTTCACCTGGGTCGGGACGGACGACGCGCTCCTGGCCGACGGCCTGCACCCGAACGCTTCCGGCCACCGAATCATCGGCGCGCACCTGTCCGGCATCCTCGCCGGGCTCGCCGGCCCGACGGCCGTGACCGACGCGTCGGGCCAGATCTCGAAGACGGCCGACCAGGACACTCTGGACGCCAGGCTCCACGTGACGGGCCGGTCCGTGCGGACTGTACCTGCACCTGTGGCACATCCTCACGGACGCCGACTTCGACGAATCCTTGGGCGGCGTCGGATTCGTCATGTGCCGGATGCCGAACTGGCTCGAGCTCCCCGGATACCGGACCGGAGCCGTCATCGGCTTCGACGGCGAATACAACACGCTGAACCAGCACTACTGGTCGATCGGCAACGGCTCCGCCAGCATGGTCATCCGACAGGCCAGCGGAGCAAGACAGATGGAGACCGGGATGAAACTCGACATCTACATCTCCATGGACACGGTGCTCGCCTGACCGTAGCACGGAACACCCGTCTGACGACGAACCAGGACGACGGGCGTGCACGTCCCGTCACGCGGCGTCCGTTACTTCAGCGCCGCGGCCGGCGAGATCGCCAACCCGCCGGCCGACAGGCCGATCCCTGATTCGACTGGATGTTCCGGGCCTCACCGATACAGGTGAGCCCGTTCCGCTTCACGGACGGCTGATGGGACGACTTCGGACGATCCGGACGGTGGGTTCAGCGCAATCCATGGTCCTATCGTGGGCATATCGTTCTCGAACCGTTCGCTGATGAGGCGCGGGATATCATCTTCCGCGGTCCCGTGGGCGCACAGCAACGCCAACTCGCGTCCCGTCGAGGTCAATGAGTATCCGGACATGAAGCAGACGGTGTGCCTCTCGCTGTTCCATACCTGTCGTACGTCGCCGTTGACGATGATGGCGTTTGGGCCAGGTCGGAACACGATTTTCCGCCCGGTCGACTGGGTGACGAGCCCCGCGTCCTCAAGGACCGTCCCGCGCGGCAACGGGAATCCGCCATAAGTCCTTCCTTTGCCGTCGACCTGAGCCAGCAGGGGCACGGCATAGGGAGGTTCGCCTTCGCAGCACACGTCGAAGCACCAGGAGCACAGTTCCCGGAAACGCTGGGCCTCAAGCGGTGACATGTTGTTCAACGTCGTCAATGTCCGTTTCGAGAACGTTCCAGGACGGTTGATCTCACCGGCCAGCAGCTGGGCCCATATGGCCCGCACCTCGTCGTCGTACGCGTGCGAGGCGCCGTCCTCGAACGCGTCCCACCAGTCCGGCTGGAGCCGGTCGACCTCGGACGTGTCCACGTTCCCGGCGCGGCACGCGTCCTCGGCCATGCGTCCCACCGTGTTCAGGTTCTCGAAACCGTTGACCGTGCGCAAGTACTCCCAGGCCAGCGCGTGCTCCTCCTCATCGGACAGCACATCGTCGCCGAACAAGCGGCGCGTGTCCCCGACGGACTTGCGGAATATCGCCCGCTTGCCGCGCGTTCCGTCCCCGGACCGAACAGCCTCGCTGATCGACGTGACCAGTTTCGAAATGCCCGTCGTCGCACGCTCCACACCCTTGCCGGCCGATTCCACACCTTCGCCGATGGCCTTCACCTGACCACCCGGCGTCAACACGTCATCACTCATACCTCAGAGCATACGCCGAAAGGAACGATTTATGACCCCTCCGGCCGGTACCCCGTTGTGGGCGGTCATCCTCATCGCAATCGTGCCGAGCCTGGCCACGATCGTCGTGGCGGTCATCCAGTCCAGGCAGATTCGAGGACTGCGCGACCAGCAGACCGCGACCAAGTGGGAGATCACCAACGACCATACCGCGCCGCTTCGCGCGGACATGGACGAGAAGCACGAGAGGGTCATGGCCGCGATCGACGCGCTGCGCGACGACATGAACGGCGAGTTCAAGACCGTCAACGAAAGGGTCTCCAACGCTGAACGCGAGCATCTGCAGCTGCGCGAGGACATCAGGGAGCTCCGACGGCACCGGTGACCGTCTTCAAGGTTTGCCCCATCCGGATCGGATGGGGCTTTTCCATATCAACCGACAGTAAAGGAGAGGGATGAGCATCAAGAACAAAAGCAAGCCGAACCTGGTGACGCGGGTCCTCGCGGTCGTCATCGCCGTACTGCTCGGCGTATCACCGGCGACCGCCGTGGCGGATATGCAGGGCATTGATGTGTCGAGCTGGCAGCCGTCGAACATCACCAGGCTGGTGGACGCGGATCTGGCCGTGGTCAAGGTCACGCAGGCCACCGGCTACGTCAACCCGTCGTGGCGTGCGCAGGCGCAGGGCGCGGTGGACACCGGCAAGGCGCTGGGCCTGTACCATTACGCCGGCGGATACAACGCCACCAGGGAGGCCGACTGGTTCCTCGCGCAGATCGGCGATTACGTGGGCCGGGCGGTGCTCGTGCTCGACTGGGAGTCGAACCAGAACAGCGCGTGGGGCAACGGCGGTTGAGTGCTGCAGTTCGTGCAGCGCATCCACGACCGCACCCGCGTGTGGCCGCTCGTGTACGTGCAGGCGTCCGCCATCGGGCAGATCCCGCAGCAGGTGTGGGACAAGTGCGGCCTGTGGGTCGCCCAGTACGCGAACATGCTGCCGACCGGCTACCAGTCGAACCCGTGGAACTACGGAGCCTACGGCGAGGCCATGCGACAGTATTCGTCCACCGGCCGACTCCCTGGATATTCGGGGAATCTCGACCTGAACGTGTTCCGCGGCGAACGCTGGCAGTGGGACGCATACGCGCAGGGCGACGGCGCGAAACGCCCGTCCACTCCGCTGCCGGAAACCACGGCCGGCGCCACGGGCCAGCAGACCGCGAACACCGGACGCCAGTGCGTCGTGGTACAGCCGGGCGACTCGCTCAGCGCGATCGCGGCCCGATACGGCGGCACATGGGGCGAGTGGACCGGCTACGCGTCCGGCGACCCCGGACTGATCTACGCCGGCGAGACCGTCTGCCGCGGCGCCACGCAGCAGACCGCCACGGGCGGCCAGCGTCCGTCCGGCACGGGGTCGCTGCAGGTCACTGTGCAAAGCGGCGACACCATGAGCGGCATCGCCGCGCGATACGACGCGTGGCCGCTGTCCTCGTGGAGCGTGCCCAGCGGGAACCTGAACCTGATCTACCCCGGTCAGGTCGTGACCTACGCAGGCTCCTACCAGTACCAGTCCGCCGGCGGGCGCGCCTACACCGTGCGCTCGGGCGACACCCTGTCCGGCATCGCCGCGCGGCTCGGCATCAGCTGGACACAGCTCACCGGATACCGTTCCGGCAACCCGTCGCTCATCTATCCGGGCGAGGTCCTCTACTACTAGCCCATCATGGCCCGCATCCGCCACGGGTGTGGGCCCCATATTCGTAAGGAGAGCAATTCATGGACGACGAAGAGACCGCGGGCTATCTCATTCCCGACCGCGTGTACGACGTGCTGAAATGGGTGGGCCTTATCGCGCTGCCGGCGTTGGCCGTGTGCGTGCAGACCATCGGCACCGCCGCGGGATGGACTGGCACCGACCTGACCGTCACCATCCTGACCGCACTGGGCACCCTCGTCGGCGCACTCATCGGCGCCAGCACGATTAAAGCCCGACGCATGACGCAGGAATAGCCTGCATCATCGCATCACAGCGCCCCGCTCCACCCGCCTGCGCCGCGGGGGAGCGGGGCGCTTTTCGCGTTTCCGGGGTGCTGTATGATGATTCGCGACAACAGTATAGAGTGCCCTTAGAGTGCCCGGGCCGTTCGCGGCGTCCGTGAACCGTTGGAATCATTGGGTTTTCGTTTTCATCGTGGAGTTCAAGTTCAACATCTCGAAGTAAGTGTTTCTCTGGCTCCCCTCTTTGAGGGGAGCTGTCGCTACAAGCGACTGGGGGAGCGGTACGGATAAGGCCTGAGAAGTCGTCTTCTCAGGCCTTTGTCATGACATTGTTCTGCAAGGACTGGCTGCTGCAGCAGCATAATGTGTGTTCTATTATGAGTCTTCGCCAGACATCATGACGGAAACACGAGACGCAACCCTTGGCTCGCCCCTGATTCATCCTCGGACCGCTATTCAGGCGGAGCGTATGCGGTAAGCCCAATCCTTTTGTAAAGATTTTGTGTATTGTCGGGCATGCGTGGGTTTCACCGTCGATCTGAATGATGATAGGCTTCTCGATGTCTGCCGTACGAAGACCCATCAAGGAGATGCCATGAACCTGTATCGCTACGCGATGTTCATCGCACACGCCTGCCGTGGGTCGTTCGTCGGCAATGTTCTGTTTGCCAATCCACAAATGGCCCTATTCTCGATGCTGGTGTAGCGGGGACACGCCTTATGCCGGGATGTACCGATGGCCCATCCGCAGTCGACGTCGCATGAATCGCTCACCATAGCCATCAACTTACGCAAAGCCGCGAATCGTTTGCCGTATATGAATGCGGAACGGATGGCGGCTTTTCCTTTACCCCGGACTCATCGGTGTCCCTGCGTCTTGACACAAGTATGGGGCCGGATCGCCCACACATGCCGTTACCAACAGAAGGAAATGCTGTGACCTCACAGAAAACCGCGGAATCCGGGTCCGCCGCCAGTTCCGTAAAGCCTATTGATTCGCACGCCCGATTCATCGTCGTGGGCGTGATCGTCGTCGGCTCGTTCATCGCGCTGCTCAACCAGACCGTCATGTCACCGGCCTTGCCGGCACTGATGCGTGATTTCAATATCACCACCGGCACCGTGCAGTGGGTGACCAGCGTCTACATGCTGGTCTCGGGCATCATGGTGCCGATTTCAGGCTATCTGATTGATAAATTCTCCACCCGAAAGCTCTTCGCCGGAGCCCTTGCCACTTTCATGGTCGGCACACTGCTGTGTGCCGTTGCGCCGAATTTCGTGCTGTTGCTCATCGGACGCGTATTGCAATCCGCCGGCTCCGGCGTGCTGTTGCCATTGGTCGCCGTAGTGCCGATGCTCGTCTATCCGCCGGATAAGCGCGGCACCGCCATGGGCATGGCCGGTATCGTCATGGCCGCCGGCCCGGCTATCGGCCCGGTTGTCGGTGGTCTGGTGATTGACAGTTTCGGATGGCGCCTGATGTTCATTGGCATTGCAGTCGTGGCACTGGTCATCCTTGTCGGAGGCACGATGATGCTCAAGAACGTCAGCGAGTTGAAGAACCCAAAGCTCAACGTCCTGTCCGTGATCCTTTCGACCATCGCGTTCGGTGGCCTGCTCTATGGCTTCTCGTCCGCTTCCACGATGGGATGGGCCAGTCCGGTCGTCATTACCTCAATCGTCGTTGGTCTTGTGGCCTTCGTCGCATTCGTATACAAGCAAGTCAAGCTCGATGAGCCATTGTTGCGCGTTGACACCCTTGCCACCCGCAACTTCCGCAACTCCGCGATTCTGGTCACTCTGATCAACGCCGCAGTCGCCGCAACCAACGTGACGTTGCCTATCTTCATCCAGAATGTGCTCGGCCAATCCGCCACCGTCACCGGCATGGTCATGCTGCCCGCCGCGGCGGTCGGCATCATCCTGAGTCCGGTCGCCGGTGCCGCATTCGACAAATTCGGCCCGCGCGGCGTGGGCATCGGCGGCCTTGCGCTCATGACCATCTCTCTTGGTCTTCTCGGCACCATCAACACCAAGACACCAGTGCTGTTTGTCGCCGTGTTCTGCGCATTGCAGGCATCTGGTCAGGCTATCGCCAACATGCCGATCAACACTTGGGGCGTCAACGCTTTGCCGAACGACATGATCGCCCATGGCAACGCCATCGCCAACACCGGCCGCCAGATCGCGGCAGCCATTGCGACTTCGCTTCTGGTCACCGCAGAAACATCCGTGACCGCCTCGCACATGTCCCAGGGTGTGAAGTCCGCCACGGCCAGCGGCATTGCGTTCTCCTACCTGCTGTGCGCCGCCATCTCGCTGGCCGCCCTGATCATCTGCATCTTCACCGTCACCAGCCGTGCCAAGGAGAAGGCCGCACGCAACGCCAAGGCCTACGAGGCGCAAGCCTCCGCCGAAGTCGCAGCCGAAACCACTGAAGGCCAGCCCGCCGAGCATCACTACGCCGGCGCATACGTGGCCCCCGCTGCCTCCCTGTTCAAGCAGGCCCAGGAACAGTCCATCGGCGGGATCATGGACGATCAGCCCTACAGCTGCCTGGACAGCGATGACATCACGCATGTGGTGCGCGAGTTCATCCGCCTCAACGTCTCCAGCCTTCCCGTGGTGAACGGCGATGGCAGGCTCGTCGGCTTCGTCAGCGACGGCGATGTCATGAAATCGATTGCCACCTATGAATCCCGTACGGTTCCCACCGGCACCGGTTCGACGATGGTGGTGTTCGACGACGAAACCGTGGCCTCCAAGGTGCAGGCGCTCTCCGGCAAGAAGGTGATGGACATCGCCACGCGTAAGGTCGTTGCCGCCACGCCCGACCAGCATGTTGGAGAGGTGGCCCGAATCCTCGCCAAGAAGCAGTTCAAGAAACTGCCGGTGGTGGATGGTGATGGCAGACTCGTCGGTGTGATCCGCCGTAAGTCCGTGATGGAACATGCCTTCGACGCGCTGTTCCCAAAGGATGATCGGTGATTCGGCGTCATCATCGCTGAATAGAATGAATGGAATATGAGGCTTCCCTTCTCACGGGGGGGGGGAAGCCTCATTGCTTTGTCCGTGGAGTCTTACGGCACCTGCGCAAGGGCAACGTCACGCTTTCATGATGCACTATTGAATAGTGTGTTCCTATCGTTGCATGGTGACGCTAACGCATGGCGTCACGATACTGAAGCCTGCCATCTAACGGCGGGTACGGCTCGTTGCTGGAGTCGTGCACGCATACGCGCGTCGGCGTGCGTATGCCGTGATGTGACCTTTGTGGTGGAATTGAAGAGTTGAGGGGCTTCTGCTGTTTTCGTGGGTTAGGTTCTTGGTTGTGGTAGGTGTATGTCGAGTCCGCCGCAGCGGAGCATGACGAGCGCGATGAGGCTGCCTGAAGTGGCCTGATTTCTGTTCCCCTTTTATTGTGAGACAGCTTGTGCCGCTTGGTTTGCATGATACTCGGTTTCGATCTGTTCCGGTGTCCTGCAGCCCAGCGACTGGTGGAGACGCTTCGAGTTCCACCACGAGACCCACCGGAACGTCGCCAATTCTGGCTCGGCCAGGTCTGCGAATGGCTTGCGCCGCCACACCAGCTCGGTCTTGTACGCGCCGTTGACGCTTTCGGCCATGGCGTTGTCGTACGAGTCGCCGACCGTGCCGGTCGAGGGAAGCATGCCGTGTTCCCTGACCTGGGTGGTGTACACCGTGCTGATGTGTGTTTTGCCAAATTGAAGTAGTCCAGAATGGCGTGTCAATTCAATCTCGTGCTCTACGGGCCCGTCGGCACCGGCAAGACGCATCTCGCGGTCGCGTCGGGCAGGCTCGCGTGCATGCGCGCGATACCGGTCGGGTTCTTCACCGCGACCGGGCTGCTCATGCGGCTGCGCCGCGCGAAACGGGGGCGGCTCGACGCGGAGCTCCGGCAGATCGCCAGGGCGAGGCTCCCGGTCATCGACGAGTTCGGCTACATGCCGATCGACCGCACCGTGCGCCACGGAAGGCTCACCGGATTCGGGGGGAGGCTCCTACCGCAGCGAGCACGCCCTCATGACCAGATAGCCGGGAAGAAAAGGGCGGCGGGTTCCGACGGCGCGGTTTCTGTTGGAAACCAGCCGCCTACGCCGCTGAAAAAGTGCCCATACTGTGGACACCAACTTGCAGAAACACAATCCGCACGCTCCGTCCCGGGATGCCCGGTCATCCAGTAGTAGGTGGAGCGGGGAACGCCCGGCATCCTGCATCGCGCTGATATCGGGTAGCGGGCGGAGTTGGCCCGTATCATGCCTGCCTTCGTGCGAATACCAGCACCGCGGGGTCGATCGCGCGATGTCGTACTCGGCTCTGATCTCCCGGGATGGCTTGCCGCTCTCGCACGACTGCACGATCTGCCGTTTGAACGCCTCGTCGTAGTGGCGGGGGATGTTTCGGGTCGGCCATCGTCGGCCTCCAATCTCATGTCATTCGTCCCTCATCGGACTGTCTAACACATTGTAGCCACGCCGATCGCGGCGAGGCCGTCGAACGGCGAGGGCATCGCCGTTCCGAGCCGTTCGGCGACCCGGCGGGCGATGTCTCCCGCGGTCCTCCATACGATATGCGGGAAACCGCCGACCGTCTTCTGGTTCGCGACGCTCACCGGCCACGCGCACTCCGACTCGAAGTCGCGCGTGAACCGGCTGCCCGGCTCGGCCCACGACACCATCGCGACCACGACCCCGCACTTCGGGCAATCCACCCGCGGCATGTCGGCGACAAGACGGCCGCGTATATCAGCCACCGGTTGTCGTCGTGCAAGTTCTGCGACGACATCGCCGTGTCCGACCATGGCGCGATCGTCCAGTATGGCACGCGCGACCAGCTCGTGGCCGACGAAAACGGCAAGTACTACGAGTTGTGGCATGCGCAGGCGCAGTATTACGTCAAGGAGTAGGCGCCGCGGGTGGCGGATGCATTGTCGTGCGTCGGCATGGGCGGCAGCCCGACGGTGCCGCCCATGCCGGAAGGCCGGTAAGTACGGGCGCCCGCGGCCGGTCAGAGCGGCAGCAGGTCGCTCAGGTCGTCGCGCTCGCCGACGGCGGTGATGCGCCCCGCGTCCTTCTCTTGGGACCATGTGGTGATGCCGGCGGCGAGACGGAGCCACACCTCGGGGTCGAGCTCGATGACATCGGGCGGTGTGAGATTGTGCGGGTCGGACGCCGGGCCATCCAGGATCTTCACGGCTCCCCAGGGTGCGACTCGCACTTCCACGCCGGGGCCGGGCGCCTTGCGCTCCAGCAGATATAAGGTGTATCGCACCGCCATCGCCCATGTCGGTCGGGGCAACGCCGGCATCAGGGACTCCGAGTCCGCCCCGTCCTCGCGCAGTCGCTGCGCTGCGTCGTTCCACTGCTGCCACGCGCGCTCGCCCGCGGGTATGTCTCGTTCTCGAATTGCGGCCATGACTCCATTGTGCCTCTAGGGGTGACGATTGCCTTTTCGCATCGGCCGGCGGTTCTCGGTGCGGTTTCGGATGCTTTGCATCTTTGCAAAAGTGTTTCATCGGGCTTGCATCAGGTGTTGCAATACGTTGTTTTCCAACGTGGCAACGTTTTCTGTCGTCTCAAAATGTAGTTGATATATAGCCGATTTGGCGTATTTATGGCAAATCCTGTATGATATTTCATGTTTCTGCAAACGATTGCATAACGTTACGCAGCGTCACCGGAACTTATTGGCGTGGTCACCAAGCCGTCGCATAATAACACAGGAAGCATAATCCGGAAAGAGAGTCAGACATGACTGAAATCACTGCACCCAAGTCACCTGTCACGACCGCCGAGTTCGCGGACGGCATCCGCGAACAGCTGAAGTACAGCCAAGGCGTCACCGTCGAGCAGGCCACCCCCGCCGACGTGTACGTCGCCTCCTCGCTGGTGGTCCGCCGCTACCTGCAGGACGCATGGTTCAAGACCCAGCAGGACATGGTCAATGGCAACACCAAGGCCGTCGGATACCTGTCCGCCGAGTTCCTCATGGGCAAGCAGCTGCGTAACGCACTGCTCAACGCCGGCATGATCGACCAGTTCGACGAAGCCGTCAAGGACCTGGGCTTCGAGCCGCAGGACGTCATCGACGTCGAACGCGAGCCGGGCCTCGGCAACGGCGGCCTCGGCCGTCTCGCCGCCTGCTTCATCGACTCGCTCGCGTCCCTCGGCGTGCCCGCGTTCGGCTACGGCATCCAGTACAAGTACGGCATCTTCGAGCAGGCCTTCGACAAGGACGGCAAGCAGATCGAGAAGCCTGACTACTGGCTGACCAACGAAGAGCCCTGGGGCCACATCGACTACAACCGTTCCCAGAAGGTCTCCTTCGGCGGCGAAGTCGTCGAAGAGAACGGCAAGAAGGTCTGGAAGCCGGCCTGGTCCGTGCGCGCCGTGCCCGTCGACTACATGGTCCCCGGCTACGCATCCGGCCGCGTCAACACGCTGCGCCTGTGGAGCGCCAAGAGCTACGACGAATTCGACCTGCTCACCTTCAACAAGTCCGAATACCTCGACGCCGTCAAGCCGCAGGTCAAGGCCGAGAACATCTCCAAGATTCTCTACCCGGAGGATTCCACCCCGCAGGGCAAGGCGCTGCGTCTCGAACAGCAGTACTTCTTCGTGGCCGCGTCCCTGCACGACGCCATCCGCGTGTTCTACCCCGGCCAGAGCAAGCCCGACCTGACCACCTTCCCGAGCAAGATCACCTTCCAGCTCAACGACACCCACCCCGTCATCGGCATCCCCGAGCTCATGCGCATCCTCATCGACGAGTACGGCTACGACTGGGACACCGCCTGGTCCATCACCACCAAGACCTTCAACTACACCTGCCACACCCTGCTGCCCGAGGCGCTGGAAGTCTGGCCGGCCAAGCTGATCTCCGAACTGCTGCCCCGCCACATGGAAATCATCAACGAGATCAACGAGCACTTCCTCGCCGAACTCAAGACCAAGACCCGTGACAAGGCCAAGATCGAGCGCATGCGCATCGTCACCGACGAGGAGAACCCCAAGGTCCGCATGGCATACCTCGCCACCGCCGGTGGCTCCCACGTCAACGGCGTCGCCGAACTGCACTCCGAACTGCTCAAGGACGTCACCCTTCGTGACTTCTCCGACCTCTACGGCGACAAGTTCACCAACGTCACCAACGGCGTCACCCCCCGTCGCTTCATCCGCCTCGCCAACCCGCGCCTGTCCGCCCTCATCACCGAAGGCCTCGGCACCGACAAGTGGCTGAGCGACCTCGAACTGCTCAAGGGCCTCGAACCCCTCGCCAAGGACGACGAATTCGTCAAGAAGTTCGCCGCCGTCAAGCAGGCCAACAAGGAGGACTTCACCGCCTACGCCAAGCGCGAATACGGCTTCGACCTCGACCCCAACACCATGTTCAACACCATGGTCAAGCGCCTGCACGAGTACAAGCGCCAGTCCCTCAAGATCCTCGCGCTGATCGCCAAGTACGCCGACATCAAGTCCGGCCGCGTCTCCGCCGACGACGTGCTTCCCCGCACCGTCATCTTCGGCGCCAAGTCCGCCCCGGGCTACTACCTCGCCAAGATGACCATCCAGCTCATCAACAACGTCGCCCGCGTCGTCAACAACGACCCCGACGTCAAGGGCAAGCTGCACGTCTTCTTCCCCTGGAACTACAACGTCCGCCTCGCCCAGCACCTCATCCCAGCCACCGACCTCGACGAGCAAATCTCCCAGGCCGGCAAGGAGGCGTCCGGCACCGGCAACATGAAGTTCGCCCTCAACGGCGCCCTCACCGTCGGTACGTTGGACGGTGCGAACGTCGAAATCCGTGAGCGTGTCGGCGCCGAGAACTTCTTCCTCTTCGGCATGACCGTCGACGAGGTCGACAAGCTCTACGAAGATGGCTACTCGCCGGCCAAGTACTACGAGGCCGACCCCCGCCTGAAGGCCGCCATCGACATGGTCTCCGACGGTACCTTCTCCAACGGTGACCGCAACACCTACGCCCCCCTCGTCGCCGACTGGCTCACCAAGGACTGGTTCATGACCCTCGCGGACTTCACCGCCTACTCCAGCATCCAAAGTGAGATCGAAGCCCTCTACCGCGACCCCCTCGAGTGGAACCGCAAGGCCGTCCTCAACGTCGCGAACTCGGGCTACTTCAGCTCCGACAGGTCGATCCAGGATTATCTCGACAACATCTGGCACACCTCCCCGTTGGCCTGATTGCGGAGCGTCCTCGTCGTTGCTCCTCAGTCGCGGTACCTTTGTACCGTTTCCTTCGGTGCACCTAGAGGACGCGCGCGTAATCAGTCCAACGGGCTGCGCCCGCTTGCCGACTGACGGCGTGTAACGTGATTCGCCCCCGCTGGCGGGGGCGAATTTTGTTTTACATCACTGCGCAGCGCGGCGAATGGCGAACACGGCGACTGCGGCGATTAGCAGCAGGAAGCCGCTTGCAAGCATCGCCATCACCGGGCTTGCTCGGCGTGGTCGGCTGCTGGTCACCATTCGACGCGATCGCGACCGCGAACGACGCGGATACGCCTGAGTCTCGATGTTCAACGATCCGGAAAGATCGTAATCCAACGTCTTCGCCTCATCGAACGTCCAGCTCACCCAAGGCTCGGGCTTCACACTGCCCTTGGACTGCCAGTCGCCCCACGCGGTGTCGGTATTGCCATCGCATAGGTTCGAAACCGGCGTCTTGCCTTGCGAATACGACGCTTCGAGCTTGCCGGCACCGCATACGTTGCTGCCGTTTTTCGATCGTGGCGGCGGTGGGGCATGTCTCGACGAAGAGGGGCAAAGTTGGAATCGCCATGCAGTGAGCCATCCAGAACCCTTGTCTGCCGCATTGGGGCTCTCAAAACTCGCAGATACACCGCAATACTTGCTGAAAATGGTCTATAACTGCGAGTTTTGAGAGCCCCAATGCGGCACAACATGCGAAAAGAGCCTGTCTGCGAAATGCAGGCAGGCTCTTTTCGCGGACACATGTGTGCCTACAACGATTGACTGTTAAATGAACTCAGGCGGCTTCCGGGGCTGCTTCGGCCTCATCGGCGTCGCCCTTGTCGGCGTCTTTGGTCAGGCCAAGGTCGACCGGGGACGAGCTGTTCTCCCAAGGCTCCTCCCACGGATCATAATCCGGGTTCTGCTGCTTGTAGATGTACAGACCAACCACGGCGGCCAGCAGCGCACCAAAGAACAACGCAAAGAACTTCCAACCGTTTGAAGACTTGTTCTCCATGACGGCTCCTTTCCCAATCCTGGTTGGCTTGCCCGTTCAAAACCAACTCTGGGTTCCATCTTAATTCCAAAAATGTGGCGATTGCGTGCGGGAATGCTTTTGCTTTGCCGGCGGTGCGCACGACGAGCCGGGAGCGTGTTGTTTCACCGTCCGGCGAGGAGATGCGATTCCGCTACAGTAGATGACATGAGTAATGGCCGATTCAGTTTGTTTCCCGGTGCGCCGTCGGCGCACAACCTGTTCTCCAAGCGGGCGATTCAATATCAGTGGCGGTCGAACGGCCCTGTGTTCACCAGCGCGATCATCATCGCGTGCGTCGCCGTGTGGGTTGTCGAGATGGTGTTCAGCCTGTTCTGGCCTCTTGGACTCGCAACCATGATCTATTACGGCCGGTTCGACCCGCTGACGGCGGTCGCACAACCGTGGATGTTCCTCACGTCGATGTTTCTGCATTCGCCGAAGTCGGTGCTGCATATCCTGTTCAACATGCTGGCGTTGTGGAGCGTGGGGCCGGTGCTGGAGAAGATGATGGGGCATTGGCCGTTTCTCGCGCTGTACGTGCTTTCCGGTTTGGGCGGCGGTCTTGGGCTGATGTCCTGGGCCGCGCTGTGGCCGGGTGGCACCGGGTGGCTTTGTGGTGCCTATGGCGCGTCCGGCGCGTTGTTCGGCCTGTTCGCGGCGATGCTGGTTGTGTACCGGCGCATCGGAGAGGATATCCGTTCGATGCTGGTCTGGATGGCGGTCAACTTCCTGATGCCGTTCCTGGTGGGCGGCATCGCATGGCAGGCTCATGTAGGCGGATTCATCGTCGGCGGCGTGTTCACGTGGCTGCTGATTTCCGGCGTGCACGCGTTGCGCGGCAAGAGCCTGACGTTCCGGACGATGGTGTACGGGGCGGTGGTGTTGGCGCTGATCGTCGCAGGCGTGCTGGTCTGTAATCTGAGCAATCCGGCTCTGACGTACATCATGTGATTGGCCTCTTACCCGGTGAAAGTCCCACCTGGCGCGACGTGTTCGAGAACAGCAGGCGCCGTTACGGGTACAGGCGCGTCCACCTGGAATTGAGGGGCGCGGGCGTCGTCGTGCCCGCCAAACGGGTCATGCGCCTGATGACCCGGCACGGGCTCGTGCCCGTGTCCAGGAGCGCGAGGCGCTACTCCTCGTACAGGGGTGAGATCGGCGAGGCGCCTGTCACCCACTCGGACCGCGGCTGCCACTACCAGTGGCCGGAATGGATACGCATCTGCAAGGGCCACGGGCTGATCCGCTCGATGAGCGCGAAGGGCTGCAGCCCGGACAACGCGTCCGCGGAGGGGTTCTTCGGCCGTCTCAAGCAGGAGTTCTTCCACAAGCGCGACTTCACGGGCGTCACGGTCGACGGGTTCGCCGACGATGCTCGACGAGTACATGACATGGTAGCGCGACGAACGCATCAAGACCGAGTACGGGATGAGCATCATGGACAGGCGCATCAAGCTGGGGCTCGTCGGCTGAACACATGTGATAACCTGCCAGACAACCATACAGACAACGAAGTCCAACAAAACGTCACCACCCCCGAGCTTGTGATGGGACTTTTGTGGGGTGGCGGGGCACTGGAGAATGGCTCGGGGTGGAAGCGTCGCACCAATGTGAATTACATGCGTGTAGTTTTCCACATGATGTGGAGAACTTTGTGGACAACTTGGGTATAAGTTGGGTATAACTCGTGGATAACTATGGTGAATAAGTCCGTGTGAGCTCTAACAATGTTGGAAATACTGGGTTTTGACACATTGTGGACAATGTGCACAATGCGAATAAGAGTTATCCACAATTGTGTATAAGTATGTGAATAATGTGGATAACATGGGGAAAACCGGTGGATAGACAGTGCACAACTTGATTTGCGGAGCATCCGTTACGGATCTCGAAGCCGGGGCGCGATGACGCTGCCGGGATACCATGACACTATGGATATTTCGTCTCAGACCAGTCGGTTCATTGCGGCGCACCGCAATCAGGATGTGCGCGACCTGGCGCTCAGCGCCAAACGCGTGGACGGGCTTGACCTGCCATTCGCGCTCGACCAGATCGCCGGCTGGCAGACTGCGTGCCGCAAGCTGCCGCAATGGGCCGAGACCGACGGCATCGTCTATCCGCCGCACATCTCCATGGAACAGTGCTCTTCCCAGTTCGCCGCGCAGTACAAGGCCGGCATCGCAAGGCGCGTAGCGGGCGCCGGCGGTGCGATGGTCGATCTGACCGGCGGATTCGGCGTCGATTGCTCGTATATCGCGCGTGGATTCAGCCGGGCGGTCTATGTGGAGCGCCAGCCTCACCTGTGCGAGCTCGCGGCTCATAATTTCCGGGCGCTGGGGCTCCCGCACATGGATGTGATCAACGGCGATGCGGAGGATTGGCTGCGCGGCGTCGTTGATTCCCGCGCCGCCTCCGCAGACTCGGCCGCAGTCGATTCAGCTACAGCCGTTCCCATCGCGCTGATCTACCTCGACCCCGCGCGACGTGACGCGCATGGCGGCCGAACCTATGCCATCGCCGACTGCACGCCGGACGTACTCGCGCTGAAAGACCGTCTGCTGGCCGTTTCGCCGCACGTCATGGTCAAGCTGTCTCCGATGCTGGATTGGCGAAAGACGGTTGCGGACTTCAACGGTTCGGTCGGCGAAGTGCATATCGTCTCCACAGGCAACGAATGCAAGGAACTGCTGCTGGTGCTCGACCGCGGTTCGCACGACGCCATACGCGTGATCTGCGTCAACGATGGCGACGTATTCGGATACGTCCATGACATGAAGACCGGCGCGGATTCTGACGGTGTGGTCCTCGCCGCCGCAGGAGAAAAAGGCAGTCAGGGCGGGTCTGCAGAGCCGCCACACGCCGCTCCGGAACAGCCCAGGTATCTGTACGAGCCGAACGCTTCGCTGATGAAGGGCGGCTGTTTCGCGCTGCTGGAGGACCATTATGGTATGCGCCAGATCGGTCCGAACAGCCACCTGCTGATATCGGGCACGCCGGCGCCGCAGTTTCCCGGCCGGGGATTTGTCATTGAAACCATCGCGGGTATGGGCAAAAAAGAGCTGAAACGGGCTCTAGCGGGCGTCGACAGGGCGAATATCGCAGTGCGCAACTTCCCGTTGACCGCTGTCCAGCTGCGCAGGAAACTCAAGCTGGCAGACGGCGGCGATGTGTATCTGTTCGGCACGACGTCCGTCGATGGCCGTCATGTCATCGTCCGCACCGTGAAGCAGTGAAACCGCGAAAAGGGTATGACAACAACACAGTTTGGCGGTGGCGCAGCATGGTGCCGCGCCACCGCCAAACCGTAACGTCGCTTACCGTCGATATGGAGCTGGCTGCCGCGAGGGGATCTCGCCGCTCAGCGCCACCACATCGTCATGATGAATCCGACCATAATGATCGCGAAGGCGATTGCCAGGTTCCAAGCACCGATACCCGGGATCGGCCACGTGCCGTTCGGCGACAGGTAGTAGACCACGGCCCAGATCAGGCCGATGATCATCAGCGCGCAGAACAGCGGGACGAACCAGCGCGGGTTCGACTTGGTGCCCTTGATGGTCTCCTCGACGCGGCGCGTGTTCTCCGCCTGCCGCGACATCATGCGCTGCATCTGCGGGGTCATCTCTGACTTGTCGGCGGTGGCGTTGAGCACCGCCTGCACCTTGTCCATGGAGACGCCGTAATCGTCATCGGCCTCGTCGGTCTCGTTGGCGTCGGTCTCGTTGGTGTCCGTGTCCTTGACGTCGGCGTCGGTCTCGGCCTGCCAGTCCTTCTGGTCTTCCGAGTCGGTTTCGTGCAGCTCTGTGTCAGCCATAAGCGTAGTCTCCATTCAATAGGCTAAAAAATCATAATAGCGGTTACACTCGAAAGTTGAACACACTGGGAGGAATCATGGCCAGACACACCAGCAGGCACGCCGCCCGGCGCACGTGGCTCGGCGGCTTCGCGGTGTGCCTGATCGTGGCTTTTTCCGGGTATCTGCTGGTGACGAACGTGCGCGTGAACCGCACGGCAACGGTCACTTCCGACACGGCGGACCTGGTGGAGCAGCGCGTGGAGCATGTCGACCAGCTGCAGAAGGACATCACCGACCTGAGCGCGCAGATCAACACGCTGAAGGATTTCGCCAACAACAGTGGCTCCTCCGAGCAGCCCTCGGGCACGAGCGACCCCAAGCCCAGCGACACCGAGGACGCGGGCTCCGGCACCATACTGCCGGCGGTGCACGGTCCCGGCATCACCGTGACCCTGAACGACTCCCCGTTGTGGGAGAACATGGTGGACAGTTCGGGCTCGGCCGCGAACATCAACGATTACGTCGTGCATCAGGAGGACGTGGAGGCTGTTGTCAACGCCCTGTGGGCGGGCGGCGCGGAGTCGATGATGATCATGGACCAGCGCGTGTTGTTCAATTCCGCAGTGATCTGCCAAGGGAATGTGCTTCTATTACAGGGCAAGAAATACTCGCCGCCGTTCACCGTGTCGGCGATCGGCCCCGCAGATGCCATGATTCGGGCTTTGGACGACTCGAACGCGGTCAAGTTGTATAAAGAGTATGTCAGCGCATTCGGATTGGGCTGGAAAGTGGAAAAAAAGGACGATCTCGTGTTCGGGCAGTCTGCGGCGACGCTGCAGCCGTTGCGGTATGCGTCCGTGGTCAAGGACGGGAGCGAGGAATGAAGCATTCGCGCAACTCTCAACAGATTCAAGGCGATTTTCAGGATTTCGAGGCGCCTGCCCCTGCTGAACCGGAGTACGCCGGGGAAGTGACCATGGCGCTGCCTCCGGTGCCGATGCCCGATCCGAACGCCCGGCGCGGCCTCGCGCAGCCGGCGGCCAAGCGCAGCGTTCTGTGGTCGGTGCTGGGGATCCTCGGCGAGGTGCTGATGACGCTGGCGGCCGTCTGCGCGCTGTACGTGGTATGGCAGATGTGGTGGACCGGCGTCCAGTCCGAGCACACGCAGGTCGAGACCCGCCAGTCGGCGTCATGGTCCGATCCGGCCGGCGGCGACAGCTCGAAGGTCGCCAAGGCGCAAAGCGGCGACGTGCCGGTCCAGCCGACGAGCGCAAGCGATGGCGAGCTCATCGCGCAGGTGTACGTGCCCCGGTTCGGCCAGGGGTGGGTGCGTAACGTGGTCGAAGGCACGGACGAGGCCGAATTGTCGCTGCACGGTCTGGGACATTATCCGTCCACGCAGATGCCCGGTTCAGTCGGCAATTTCGCGGTCGCCGGCCACCGCAACGGCTACGGTCGACCGCTGGGAGACGTCGACCTGCTGCAGGAGGGCGACGCGATCATCGTGCGTACCAAGGACTACTGGTACGTGTACAAGTACACGACACACAAGATCGTCACCCCGGAGCACTCCGAGGTCATCGCCGCTAACCCGGAGGATCTCAACACGCCTCCCAGCAAGCGCATGATCACACTGACCACGTGCGAGCCGAAATACACCACGGCCACGCATCGTTGGATCAGCTACGGTGAGCTGAGCTATTGGGCCAAGGTCTCGGATGGCGTGCCGCAGGAGCTCGCCACGTCGTCGAACTCGGCGAAGGTGGCGTTCTCCAGCAGCAACACGAGCCGGTCGTTCGTGTCCAAGCTGGGCACGCTGCAGCCCATCGTGCTGTGGGCGCTGGTGGCGTACCTGGTGCTGTACATCGCGGCCCTGGTGGCCTGGCGGTACCCGGTGCTGCGCGAGATTCGCGCCGGCAAGCGCCGCCGTCCGGACGCGAGCATCTACGGATGGCTGCTGCGTCACCAGCCCGGTCCGCTGGTAATCAGGTGGGCGCTGCTGATACTGCTGCTGTTCATCGTCAGCGTGGCGCTGATTCAGTGGGCGTGCCCATGGGCGGCAAGCCACATCCCCATCCTGCAAAGCATGTCGAATTACGCGGTCGATTAGCGGCATGGCCGGTTGGCGGCGATAATGGGAACGTATGGGATGGCGGTCGGCGCTCGCCGGCGCCATCCCATAATCAGAACGAGACGAGGAGCGTCATGACGGATTCGGCACGCATTGTGGTGGTGGACAATTACGATTCGTTCGTATACACCATCGTTGGATATCTGAAAACCTTGGGAGCGACGGTCGATGTGGTGCGCAACGACGCAATAGACCCCTCAGATGCCTCTGTGCTGGACGAATATGACGGTGTGCTTATTTCCCCCGGTCCGGGCGCTCCGGCGGATTCTGGGGCCAGCGAGGACGTTATTCGGCTATGTGCCAAGCTCGGCAAGCCCATGTTCGGTGTGTGCCTCGGCCTGCAGGCGCTCGCCGAGGTGTTCGGCTGCACGGTCAGCCACGCGCCCACCATCATGCACGGCAAAACCAGTCTCGTAGAGCATATCGATGATGAGATCTTCGCCGGCGTTGCCAATCCGATGACCGCGACCCGATATCATTCGCTGGCCGTCGAGCCCGACACCGTGCCCGATGACCTGGTCGTGACGGCGTGGACGAAGGATGACCATATCGTTCAGGGCATCAAGCACCGGTCGTTGCCGATGTATGCGGTGCAGTTCCATCCCGAATCGGTGATGACGCAGGACGGCTACCGGCTGCTCGCCAACTGGCTCGCCGTCTGCGGGCAGACCAACGCCGTGGCCAAGTCCATCGGTCTGCAGCCCAAGGTCAACCGCTGACACGCACGTGTGTGTGGCGTCGCGCGTGACGCGTGACGCGCATGACAACGATGATGGCCCGTGGCATGAGGAATGCCACGGGCCATCATGTGTTCTGGGCCGATGTGTGTAGACCGCGCGGCTGGGCCGCCCGTCTGGCCGATCGACCCGCCGCGATTGCCGGTTGCGCTTACCGGCCGTCAGGCGGCCGATCGGTCACACCATAATGGCAATCACGGCCATTCCCGGCGGTTCAGTCCCCGCCTGTCGTCGTGCCGCCGTTGCCGTTGTTGCCGTTGTTGCCGGGATCCTCGGTGGTGGGCTTCTTGACGGTGACTGAGATGGTGCTGCCCTTGTCGACCTGCGTGCCGGCTGCGGGATCCTGCGTCTCGATGACCGCATCATCGGTCGCGTCGCCGGTGACCTTCAGCGTGAAGTCGCTGCCCAGCGTGGCCTTGGCCCCGGCGATCGTGTTGCCGAGGAGATTGGGTACGCTGACCTGCGGCTTGCCGGTGGACACGTAGACCGTGATCTGCGAGCCCTGCAGCACCAGTTCTCCGGAACCGGGGCTGACTCGCGTCACCGAGCCCTTCTCCACCTTGTCCGAGGCCTCCTGCTCGACGACCGGCAGGAACTTCATGGACGAGAGCTTGTCCAGCACCGTGTCCTTGGGCTGGCCGACCAGACCGTCCGGCACCTTGGTCATGCCCGAGGAGATGTACAGCGTGATCGTCGTGCCCTTGGGCTGCGACGTGCCGGAGGCCGGGTCGGTGCTCACGACCTTGTCCTTCTCGATGGTGGCGCTGTCGGCGGTCTTCGTGACGGACGACACCTTGAAGCCCCGTTTCTCCAGCGCGTTGCGCGCATCCTCCTGGGTATAGTCGCTCAGGTCGGGCACGGTCACCGACTTGGGGCCTACGGAGAACCAGACCTTCACGTCCGAGCCTTTGACGGCCTGAGTGTCGCCCTCGGGGGACTGCTTGGTGAACGTGCCGGCGGGTTCACCGGAATCCGAATCCTGCATCTCCACGAAGTTGAACCCGGCCGAGGTGACCTTCTCCTTCGCCTGCGCCTTGGTCATCGTCGCCGTGATGGTGGGCACGGTGCCCATCTCCGTGGCGGATTTGCGGCTCATGGTGTAGATCACGCCGAAGATGATCGCCAGCAGCACCACGCCGCTGATGATCGACGCGATGATGATCTTCTTCTTGCGCTTCTGCCTGGCCGCCTCCGCGCGTTGCTCGGCGCGAGACTTGACTGCCAGGGCCTCGTTCGGGTTCTGCGCCGGAGACACCATCTCGAACTGGCCGGTCGCCGGGTTGTACGCCTGCGTGGGCTGACCCGCGCCGACAGCACTCATCGGCACGGTAGCGCCGCCGTCCTGCTGCTCCGCGGCCTTGCGGGCCTTCACGTTGGCCAGATCGGTCAGCGGGTTGAACGCCGCCGCGACCGGCACGCCGCCGTTCATGAACGTCAGGATATCGTTCTTGAATTCGGCCGCCGTCGCGTAACGGTTCTGCCGGTCCTTCGCCATCGCCTTCGCGCAGATCGAATCCCACATGCGCGGCAGGCCGGGCACGAGCGTGCTGGGCGGCGTCGCCACCTCCGACACGTGCTGATAGGCGATCGCCACAGCCGAGTCGCCGGTGAACGGCGGACGGCCGGTGAGCATCTCATACAGCACGCAGCCGGCCGAGTACAGGTCGGAGCGCATGTCGACGGTCTCGCCGCGGGCCTGCTCGGGCGAGAGGTACTGCGCGGTGCCGACCACGCCCTGGGACTGGGTCATCGTCGCAGCGGAGTCGTCGAGCGCGCGGGCGATGCCGAAGTCCATGACCTTGACCACGCCCTGCTCGGAGATCATGATGTTGCCGGGCTTGATGTCGCGGTGGACGATGCCCATGTGATGCGAGTATTCGAGCGCGTTGAGCACGCCGAGCATCACCTGTTCGGCGTCTCGCTGGCTGAGCGGGCCGTTCGCCTTGATCACGTCACGCAGCGTCTGGCCCTTGACGAACTCCATCACCAGGTACGGCAGCCGCTCCGTGCCGCCGCTGTCGGTCATTACGGTCTCCTCGCCGGAGTCGTAGATGTTGACGATGTTCGGGTTGTTCATCTGCGCCACGGAGTGCGCTTCGCGGCGGAATCGGGACAGGAAGATCTTGTCGTTGGCCAGGTCGGCGCGCATGATCTTGATCGCCACCGTACGTCCCAGGCGCGTGTCCAATGCCACGCGCACTTCGGCCATGCCTCCACGCCCTACAAGTTGGCCGAGCTGATAGCGGCCGTTCGCCAGCGATGCCGGCATATTGCTGCTCATAGCTATTCCTCTCGATTCTTCGGGTCGGTCGTCGCCGTATGCCCGCCAAATTGGTTACGGTTCATGGTGATCAGCGTCGCCGTGTGCGGTGTGCTGGATACGCGGCGGGGCATGCGCCCGCCAAGTCCCATGATGGTCTCATCCATCTGCGCGGTCTCCTGATCGAGCAGACGTCGTTCTATGCGCGACAGCGTGCGCGAAACGGTCAGCGCGTCCTTCGGACGGTCAAGCGGATCCTTGGACAGCATCGACATGACGAACTGCCGAAGCTGCACATCTATGGAATCCGGCAGCGGGGGCACCGGGTCGTTGACGTGTGCGGCGGCGATGTCGACCGGTGTGGTGCCGGTGAACGGCCGATGCCCGCACAGCCCCTCGTACGCGACGACGCCCAGCGAGTAGATGTCGGATTGCGGCGTGGCCTGTTTGCCTTGCGCCTGCTCGGGGGAGATGTACTGCGCGGTGCCGACGACCATGCCATCCTGCGTGATCTGCTCCTGGTTCGTGGAGTAGGAGACGCCGAAATCGGTGATTTTCACCTCGCCCGTAGTGGAGACCATGATGTTGGCCGGCTTGACGTCGCGGTGGATCACGCCGTGGCTGTGCGCCACGAACAGGCCGCGCGCGGTCTGGATCAGTATCGGCAACAGTTCCGTCGCGGGCAGCGTGCCACGGTCGCGGTAGATGTCGGCCAGCGAGTCGCTGGGCACGTACTCCATGATGAGGAAGCCGATGCTATCGTGCTCGTAATACTCGAACAGCGCGGCGATGTTGGGGTGCGCCAGATTGGCGGAATTGTGCGCTTCCGCCCGCAGACGGTGCAGCTTGGCCTCGACGTTGCCCTGATCGTCGCGCAGCGCCTTGATGGCGACGGGACGGTTGAGCTGGATGTCGTGGCCTTTCCACACCTCTCCCATGCCGCCCTGCGCCAGTCGGCGATCCAGGCGGTAACGGCGGTGGATGAGTTGTCCTTCGACGAGTTTCATTGTTTCAGGGCCTCCTCCATCAGTGAACGCATGATCGGTCCGGCGGCTTCCACACCGTACTGATTGACATTATGGATAACAACGGAGACCGCGATCTTCGGGTTGTCGGCGGGGGCGAACCCGATAACCCATGCGTCGTTGGTCTGGTTGGAGCTGCCGATCTGCGCGGTTCCGGTCTTCGCCGCGACCTTGATGCCGCTCAGCTGCAGGCTGGGCGCGTCATGCTCGACCACCGACTGCATCATCTGGTTGAGCTTGGACGCCGTGCTGGAGCTGAACGCGGTGGACATCACTTCGGGCGTGGCTTCGGACAGCGTACTCAGGTCGCTGGCCCGCACGCGGTCCACCAGCGTCGGCCTCATGAGCTTGCCGTCGTTCGCGATGGCCGCGGCGACCATCGCGTTCTGCAATGGCGTGGACAGCACGTCGCCCTGGCCGATGGACGCCAGCGCCACCTTGTCGTCGGACAGCGTGTCGGGGAACTTGGCGGCGACGGACTTCATCGGGCGCCCGGACGACGAGGTGCCGTCGATGGTGATCGAGCTTCCGTAGCCGAGCTTCTTCGCCTGCTCGGCGATCTTGTCCTGGCCGAGTTTCACGCCGAGCTGGGCGAACGCGGTGTTGGACGAGTATGTCAGCGCGTCCTGCAGCGTGATCTTGCCGTCGATGCCGTTCGCCGCGGCGGTGGTGTTAGTCAGGTTCGTCGAGGTTCCGGGCAGCGTATAGCTCGCTCCGGCGGGAATCTGAGTATCGGTGTCGTAGTCGCCGGATTCCAGCGCCGTCGCGGCGACGATGGTCTTGAACGTGGATCCGGGCGGGTACAGCTGCGAGGCCGCGCGGTTGATCATCGGGCTGTTGGCCTGCGCGGCGAGTTTCGAATAGTTCGCGGTGGCTTTCTTCGTGTCGTGCGTGGCGAGAGCGTTCGGATCGTAGCTGGGGGCACTCGCCAGGGTCAGGATGCGGCCGGTCTTGACCTCGATGACCACTGCGGCGCCGTCGTTGCTGCCGAGTTGCTGGTAGGCGAGCTGCTGCAGCTTGGGATTGATGGACGTCTCGATGGACGCGCCCTTGTTCTCGACGCCGGTGAATAGCGATTTCAGCTGATCCCAGAACAGCGCGTCCGCCTTGCCGCTCAGCAGCTTGTTGCGGGATGATTCGATGCCGCGGTCGCCGCGCTGGGTGACCGAGAAGAAGCCGGTCACCGGGGCGTACACCGGCCCGTTCGTGTAGGAACGCTGGTATGAGAACACGTCGTTGACCGGGGTCGACTGCGCGAGGATCGTCCCGTCGGACGCGAGTATGGCGCCTCGGGGAGCGCCGTATTCCTGATACAGCGCCCTTGCGTTGCGCGGGTCGGAGCTCAGCGAGTTGGCGCGGATGGCGGTGATGATCGTGGTGGACATGCCGAGTACCACGAACAAGGCGATGACGGCGGTGAACAGCTGCCTGAGGTATTTGTTCATCGCGCACCTGCCTCGATGATTTCCGTGGTCTGGTTGTTCGCCGCCGCGTGGCGGGGTTCCGGTGGCCGCTCGGCCTGCGGTTCGCGTTCGGGTGCGGACTCCTTGTCAGTGCGTTCCTTCAGCTCGCGGTCACGCAGCACCGCCAGCGCCTCGTATTGGAACGTGTCGGACAGTGTGTCCGGCTCCGGGCGGTTCGCCGCGTTCGAGATGATCATCAGCAGCGCGGCGAGCAGATAGTTCGCGATCAGCGATGAGCCGCCGGCGGCCATGTACGGCATGGTCATGCCGGTCAGCGGGATTACCAGCGTGATGCCGCCGACCACGGTGAATACCTGGAAGGCCATCGTGAACACCAGTCCGGAGGCCAGCAGCTTGCCGAACCCGTCCTTGATCTTCATGGCGGTGATGAACCCGGACGCGATGATCAGCAGGTACAGCACCAGAACGGCCATCAGACCGGTCAAGCCCAGCTCCTCGCCGACCGACGAATAGATGAAGTCGGAATTCGCGAACGTGGTCAGCCCCGGCTGCCCGTGACCCAGGCCGGTGCCGGTCATGCCGCCGGAGGCCATGCCGAAGATGCCCGTGACCAGCTGCCACGAGCCGCCTATGCGGTTGTACTGCTCGTCGCTGAACGGGTGCAGCCATGAGTCCACGCGCTGGCCGACGTGGCTGAACACGCTGGCCGCGGCGACCGCGCCTACGGCGAACGCGATGAAGCCGATGACGATCCAGCTTCTGCGCCCGGTGGCCGCGTACAGCATCGCGACGAACATCGCGAAGAACATCAGCGACGTGCCCAGATCGCGCTGCATGATGAGCACGCCCATCGAGATCAGCCACACCATGATGATCGGACCGAGGTCCTTGATGCGGGGCAGCTGGAGTCCCAGCACCTTCTTGCCTCCCACGGCGAGCTGGTCGCGGTGGTCGAACAGGTAGGCGGCGAAGAAGAACGCGAGGAACAGCTTGGCGAATTCGGCGGGCTGCAGCGAATATCCGCCGATGCGGATCCAGATCTTGGCGCCGTTGATGTTGCGCCCCAGACCGGGGATCATGGGCGACAGCAGCAGTATCAGGCCTATCACCATGTTCACGTACGAGTATTTGCGCAGCACACGATAGTCGCGCATGACCGCCACGAGGATGCCGCACAGCGTCAGGGCTATGCACAACCAGATCAGCTGCCTTGAGCCGACCGAGGAATTACCGGACTTGTCGATGCGCGCGATCATCACCACGCCGATCGCGGTCAGCATCAGCACGCATGGCAGAATCGCCTGGCTGGCGTACGGCTTGAACCGCAGCAGCAGTCCCCACAGCACGAGGAACAGCGCGCCGACCACGGCCAGCAGGCCGATGTAGTTGGCGGGGAAGTGGCCGTAGACGCGCAGGAACATCTGGTAGAAGGCGACGACGCTGATCAGCATGGCGAACAGCAGCAGCGACGCCTGACGGAGACGTATGGGGATCATTGGGCGTCACCGCCGTCTGTGCCGGTGGACGATGCGTCCGTGCCGGTATCGCCCGCGGTGCCATCCGCAGTGCCGCCGTCGGTTTGGCTGCTGCCGGCGCTTGAGTCGCCGTCCGTGCCGTTCGACCCGGATGAGTCGGATGAGTCAGATGAGTCGGACGTGCCGTTGCCCGCGTCGCCGGACGACTTGGACGTGTTGGAATTGTCGTTGAAGTTGCTTTTCTCCTGACGGATGACCTGCACGTGCTGGATGGCCTCGTCATAGCTGTTGAAGGTGATGCCGTCCTGCAGCTGGTCGCGCCACGCCTGCGGCAGCGAGTCGATGTCGATGTTCGTGCGCTTGACCTCGTGCGACAGCGCCAGGCCGAACACGTTGGTGTTCACGCCTTGGTACACGGCCACCACGCCGTCTGCGTTGCCGATGAAGTATTTCGTCTGGCTCCAGCGGTAGGCGCCGAAAGCGCCGCCCGTGGCAAGCGCGAGCGCGGCGATCACGATGAGGATTGCGATCAGACGATTGCGGCGGCCGCGCTTGCGCGTCTCCTTGCGCTGCGTCTGCCGCTCGTGATGGATGGCCTTGGCGACGTCGGGATCGTTGGGATCGTCGGTGACATGGCCGTCACGCTTCTGGATGACCGGTATCTCGCCGGTGTCGGGGTTGGCGCGTTCGCCGTTCTCCTCGCGCACGGCCGACGGCTGCGCGACGCGCGGCGACGGCTGCGAGGCGGGCTGGCTCTGTATCAGCGCGGCGGCGCGTTGCGCTGGCGATGCGTTCGCGTCGCGCAGCATGGGCGCGGTGGCGACAGGCTCGTTGAGGATGTCTGCGATGGGCTCCAGGCTGGCGCTCGCCGCTCCGGCGACCAGTGGGGTCTGGTGGGGCAGGTCGAAGGCATCCGCGTCGAGAGCCAGCGTGGCGTCGGCGATGACCGCGGTCACGTTGTCGGTGCTGCCGGCCTTCAAGGCCATCGAAACCAGCTGCTGGGCGCATTCCTCCTGATCGGAGTAGGCGGTGAGCGTCTGCTCGATGGTGGAATCCTCCAGCACGCCGCACAGGCCGTCGGAGCACAGCATCCAACGGTCGGTTGGATGGGCGGCCCGAATGGCGATGTCGGGGTGCGGATCGATGTCGAAGTCGCCGAGCACGCGCATGACGACGTTGCGCTGCGGATGGTTGCGCGCCTCCGCGGGGCTGATGCGGCCTGTGTCGATGAGATGCTGAACGTAGCTGTGGTCCTGCGTCATGCGGGTCAGGCGACCGTCGCGCAGCAGGTACGCGCGCGAGTCGCCGATGTGCGCGAGCACCCAGTAGCCCGCGACCAGCGCCACGGCGGTCACCGTGGTGCCCATGCCGGCGAGCTTGCGCTCGCGCTTCGCCTTGCCGACGATCGCGTCGTGCGCGGCCATGACGGACGTTTCCATCATCCGGGCGACGGTGCTCACGTCGCCGTTGACGTCATCGTGCTCGATGTGGGCGAGTGAACGGATGGCGATGGTCGAGGCGGTGTCGCCGCCGGCATGGCCACCCATGCCGTCGCAGATCGCGATGAGGTGCTCCCCGGCGAACGCGGAATCCTGGTTGTTGGAGCGCACGGTGCCGACGTCGGACACCGTGGTCGAGTACAGGAACAAGGTCTGTGATGCAACGGAATTTGGCATGAGCCGTCACCTCAATTCGAAGGTGGTGGCGCCAATGCGCACCGGCATGCGCGGGGGCAGCAGCATGGGCATGTTCAGCCGCTGCTGGTTGACGATGGTGCCGTTGGTGCTTCCCAAATCCTCGATCGCCCATTGACCGGAGGCGGGATCCTTATATATGCGGGCGTGATGCGAGGAGACGAATTCGTCGTCGAGCACCACGGTGTTGGACGCGGCGCGTCCCAGCGTGATGGATTCGCTGGTCAGCGGCACGGAGGCGCCGGCCTTCGGGCCATCGATGATGACCAGCAGTGTGGGACCGGATTGCGGCGTGCGCTGCTGGCTTTGGCGCGGCGGCGTAACGGGCGCGGTCTGTGCGGCGGCCGGGCCGGACGGTGCCGGGCCGTCAGAGGATTTCATCGCGCGCTTGTCTCGGCGGCGTCGGGCCCGCGACGGCTGCGGGCTGAACGCTTCGATGTCTTTGTGCAGCGATCGCACCGCAAGCCAGACAAAGACCCACAGCAGGATCAGGAATCCATACTTGAGGATCGCAAATGTCAGTTCGGTCATAACGGAAAGTCGACTCCTGGCTCGGGGTCACTCCTGCTCTCGTGAGGAAGCCCAGAACAGGATGCGGGTGCGGCCGATGGTGATGGTATTGCCGTCCAGCAGCGTCGCGGCCGGCACCTGATGGCCTTCGACGTACGTGCCGTTGGTCGAGCCCAGATCGCGCGCGATGACGCCGTTGGGGGTCAGGTCAATTTCCAGGTGCTTGCGGGAGATGCCGGGATCGTCGATGACGATGTCGCAGCCGGAGCCGCGGCCGATCACCGTCTTGCTCTCGGTGAGCAGGTAGGGGTTGCCGTTGATGTCAAGCATCGGATGGTCCTCGGCCTGGTCGGTGGTGGTCACGGGGACCGCGTTGCCCTGCACGGATTCGGAGCTCAGGTTGAAGCTGCCCTTGGGCAGGTCGAGGTCCTCCTCGAAGATGACCATCACGGGGCCGACGAACGCATAATGCTGGCTCTTGGCGTATTGCGTGAGGTTGTCCGCCAGCTCGTTGGCGAGCACTTCGCTGCCCCACTGTTCGATGCGATCGAAGTCGGCCGTGCTGAGCTTGAAACGGTATTCGTTCGGGGCTACCGTGCGGTCGCGGCCGACCGGCATGGCTTCGGCGTCGATCTCGCGCTCCAGGGCGCTGGAAAGGTCGACAGGCTTCAGGTCTTTGGAGCCGAACTTGGAAAAGACTCCGTTGACCGCGCCTTCTACACTTTTCTCAAAACGGTCGAGAACGCTCATGGTGATCCCTTTCTATATCCTTACCCATCCTATACGTCAGTGGGGAAGTCAATTGTGATTTCTGAGGAAAAAGCCTGTTTGAGCGCAAAATTTCCACTTCTGACACGGCGTTGTGGGGCGTGAGACCTATTTGGACCGATGCCGTCCGCCTGATGCGCCGGCCCGCGGGGCGATCATGGGGGAGGCAAGGGGGAGGGCTGCCGGCGTGGTTTGCCCAGTGCGGTGGCTACCGTGGTGGGCATGAACGATATGACGACTCTTCATGATGCAATCGGCGATTTTCCCCGCCGCAAGGCGCAGACGCTGCGGTTCTCCTGCGGCGCCCCGCGCTCCGCGACCGCGATTGGCGACGGTTCCCGCGCGCTGTTCCTGCGTTCCGACGGCCCTGAGGACCTGGTGACCTCGCTGTGGCTGAGCGTGTTCGACGCGGACGGCACACATCGGGAGATGCTGCTGGCCGACCCGCGTGTGCTGCTTGCGGACGCTGATGACGAGGACGTGCCCGCCGAGGAGAAGGCCCGTCGCGAGCGCGCCCGTGAAGGCGGCTCGGGCATTGTCTCGTATTCGGTGGATGCGGCTGGCCGCCGTGTGGTCTTCACGATCAACGGTCAGCTGTTCCTGACCGAGATCGCCGAAGACGGCAGCGGTCGCACCCGTATGCTGGCGGCGGATGGCATCGCCGCAGGAGAGGGTGCCACACCGGTGCTTAATCCGCGCATATCGCCGGACGGCAGGCATGTGGCGTACACGACCGGCGAACATCTGATGCTGGTCGACATCGCGCCGCAGTGGCCGTCTGACGGTCGTCATGATGACGCCACCGACGACGATTGCGACGGCCAGCCGGCGCCGCACGCGCACGGCCACCGCTGCGGCGACGAGGATTCGGGCGCCCCCTACGACCCCTCCGCCGACAAGCTCAGCACGCTGTGGAGCGTGTATCCGGACGATGACGCCGACGAGAACACGTGGAAGATCGGTCTGGCCGAATTCGTCGCCGGCGAGGAGATGGACCGTTACGACGGCTTCTGGTGGGGGCCGGACTCCCGTCACATCATCTTCGAGACGTTCAACGCGGCACCTGAGCCGATGTGGTACATCAGCGACCCGGCGAACCCGCAGACGCCGGCCTCCGGCCGTCGATACGCGCGTGCGCTCACCAGCAACGCCGATGTGCGCCTGACGCTGGCGGAGCTCGCGTACGACGGGCACGACGAGTATGCGGGACTGGGCATCCAGCAGATCTCCTGGAACCGCAAGGACTATGAATATGTCGCCGTGGTGCACTGGTCTGCCGGCCATGAGCCATTGCTGCTGGTGCAGAACCGCCGACAGACGCGTGACCAGGTGCTCTCGGTGCATCTCGGCTCCGAGGCCTCTGCGGGCTCGGCGCCGGTCGGCTCCACGACCGTGCTGGAGGAGCATGCCAACGACCAGTGGCTCGACATCATCCAGGGCACGCCGGCCTTCACGCCGGACGGACGCCTGGTCTGCGCGCTCAACGACATGGACGCCGACACCAACCGGCTGACGGTGGACGGCCGCCCGTTCACGCCCGCCGGCTGGCAGGTGCGAGAGGTGCTCGACGTCACCGATGAGGACGTGCTGGCGGTCGTGCAGCGCACCCCGGAACTGGACGGATACGAGGCGCCCGACGGACTGAGCCCGTGGCGAGGCGACGCCGACGGCCATGACGCCCGCAGCTTCGACGTGGTGAGCTTCGATTATGATGGCAATGTGCTGCCGATGACCGCACGGCCCGGCTCCTGGTCGGCCAGCCGGTGCGGCGAGGGCCTGGTGATCTCCGGGCGCGACATGGACTCGGCGAAATCCGTGATGTCGCACTCCTTCACGATACGCCCGGTCGACGGGGGAGCCGCGCCGGAAAACGATGGCGATGGCTCCGCCGCGATGAGCACGCTCGTCTGCCCGATCGACAACCATGCCGCCGAACCCGGTTTCGCGCCGAACGTGCGCTTCGCCCGGCTCGGCGAGCACCGCCTGTACACGGCCATCATCGCGCCGAGCGCCGATAGCCCGTACGCGAAGGCCGACAAGCTGCCGGTGCTGCTCAAGCCGTACGGCGGCCCCGGATTCCAGCAGGTCGTGTTCAACCAGGCGTACTACTGGGACGCGCAGTGGTGGGCCGACCAGGGCTTCCTGGTCGTCACCGCCGATGGCCGCGGCACCACAGGCCGCGGGCCGCGATGGGACCGTGAGATCTTCGAGAACATGAAGGACGTCACGCTTGCCGACCAGGTGGAGGCGGTGCATGCGTTGGCCCAGGCCGTCGAGGAGCTGAACCGCGGCGCCGCGCAGGACGGCGACGCGTCGCGCATCCCCGCCCCGGACCTCGACAAGGTGTGCATGATCGGCTGGTCGTACGGCGGTTTCCTGTCGGCGCTCGCGGTGTTGGACGCCCCGGACGTGGTCAAGGCGGCATGCGCCGGCGCCCCGCCCACCGATTGGACACTGTACGACACGCATTACACCGAGCGCTACCTCGGGCTCGACCCGGCGGCGTACGAGCGCAACAGCATCATCGCCGACGCGCCGAAGCTCGCCCGCCCGCTGATGCTGATTCATGGCTTCGCCGACGACAACGTGACCATCGCGCACAGCCTGCGCCTCAGTCAGGCGCTGATGGCCGCCGGCCGTCCGCACACCTTCCTGCCGCTGACCGGAATCACGCATATGACCAATGACCCGGTCGTCGCGGAGAACCTGCTGACGCTGCAGCGCGACTTCCTGCGCGATGCCCTCGACCTGTGACCGGTCGCCCGTTTCGGGGCGGAATGGAACGGCATTCCGCCCCGAAACGCGGCAAATGCGACATCGGCGGCGCTTGTGCACAGTATGTCCGATATCGCGTTCGACATATGGGCGGTTCGTGTCCACATATGGCCTCGGCGGTGCGCTGTGGGCGAATCCAGCTCTTACGGCTGGGGATATACTCTCACTGAGCATGATCGGGCGGAAGATACGAAACGAGGGGTTTGGTGCGTACGATTTGGCGAATATTCACGCGCGACCTCATGCGCATCCTGCGCAACCCGGTCGCGGTGGTGGTGACGCTGGGCGTGGCCATCATCCCCTCTCTGTATGCATGGTTCAACATCCTCGCCAACTGGGACCCGTATTCGTCGACCGGCAACCTCCAGGTCGCCGTCGCCAATGAAGACAAGGGCACTGCATCAGATCTGGTCGGGCGGCTCGACGCGGGCAAGCAGGTCGTCAGCCAGCTCAAGAAGAACGACCGGCTCGGCTGGACGTTCGTCAGCGCCGACAAGGCCGTGGAAGGCGTGCAGTCCGGCGAATACTACGCGGCGATCGTACTGCCGAAGGACTTCAGCGAAAGCCTGATCAATTCGATCACCGGCTCTTCCGACAAGCCGAACATCATCTACTACGTCAACGAGAAAAAGAACGCCATCGCGCCGAAAATCACCGATACGGGCGCCACGACCATCGACTCCCAGATCAATGCGACATTCGTCTCCACCGTCAGCAAGACACTCGTCCAAACGATGACGAAGGAGGGCGGCAAGCTCAGCCAGTCCGCCGACGGCACGCGCACCAGCGTCGTCAACGACCTCAACGGCCTCATCGAGCAGCTGAACGACATCGACTCATCGCTCGGGCGCATGGGCGGCACGTTCGACGATGCGGAAAAGGGCATCAAACAGGCCAAGTCCACCGTCGCCTCGCTGAAACGTCAGATCTCATCCGCGCAGAAAGCCGCGAAACAGTCACAGAGACTGCTCACGCAGGTGCAGGGCAGCGCCCAATCGTTCTCGTCGTCGCTTGCGGGCGCGTTCGACAACGGATCCGTGCAGCTGTCCGGCATCGGCATCAGCGTGAACAACGCGGCGGGAGACGCGCTCAGCGCCTTCAACACCGCACAAGGCAGCATCGACGACATCACCAACGCTCTGCAGAAGCCGATCGACGGCGCGGCTACGCTGTCCAGCGACCTCAAGGACGCGATGAACAAGGCCGGCATCGGCCGCGACACCGCCATCGGCAAGCAGATCTGGCAGCAGATAGACGCGCTCGACAAGACCGTGAACACCCAGCAGGGCCAACTCGACGCCTTCCACAAGGACACGTCACAGTTCATCAGCTCCGGCAAGAGCGCGGCCACCAGCCTTTCGGACATCACCAGCACCGCCACCGGCAGCGGCATTGGCATACTCAACCGCGCACGCACGACGCTCACCGGAACCGTCACCCCGAACCTGACCGCGGGATTGAGCAACTTCGCCACGCTCAGCGGCACAATCGACGGCACGCTGTCATCGCTGTCATCCACGCTCGGCCAGTCCGACAGCCTGTTTGACGAGCTGTCCGACACGCTGAGCCAGGCGAAAACCACCGTGGCCGGCACGCAGAAATCGCTCGCCGACCTCACCGACAGCGTCAGCGGCGTGCGCACCGACATCGCCGCGCTCGGCAGTTCGGCCACATACCAAAAAATCGAGCAGGCCCTGAACATCGACGGCGACAGCTTCGGCGAATTCATGGGCACACCGGTCAAACTGTCCACCAAAAGCGTCTACCCGATGGACAACTACGGCTCCGCGGTCACCCCGTTCTACACGAACCTGGCGCTGTGGGTCGGCGGCTTCGTGCTCATCGCCATCTACAAGCTAGAGGTCGACCGCGAGCGGCTCGGCGACGTGACCGCGTCGCAGGCGTATCTCGGGCGGTGGCTGCTGTTCGTGGTCGTCGGATTCCTCCAGGCCCTGATCGTCATGATCGGCGATCTGGTGCTCGGCATCCAATGCCAGCGTCCGGTGCTGTTCGTCCTCGCCGGTCTGTTCTGCTCGTTCGTGTACATCAACATCATCTATGCGCTCGCGGTCGCGTTCCGGCATATCGGCAAGGCGGTCGCCGTGATACTGGTGATCGTCCAGATTCCGGGCGCGTCGGGCCTGTACCCGATTGAGATGATGCCGGACTTCTTCCGGGAGCTGCACCCGTGGCTGCCGTTCACGTACGGCATCAACGCGATGCGTGGCCCGATAGCGGGACTCTACGGCAACCATTACTGGATCGACATGCTGCATCTGTTCCTGTACCTGCCCGTCGCGCTGTTCATCGGGCTGGTTGTGCGCCGGTACGCGCTGAACCTGAACGCGCTGTTCGACCGGCGGCTGGCCGAAACCGACCTGATGATGACCGAGCACAACGCGATGGTCAACGAGTCGGTGAGCTTCTCTTCGATCCTGAACGAGTTCTCGAACACCGAAGAGCTTCGCAAGGTGATCCGCCGTCGCGCGAAACGGTTCTTCGGGCGCTATCCGCGGCTGATCCGCGCCGGGCTGGCCCTGCTGATCGTGCTGCCGTTCGTGTTCCTCATCCTGCTGTTCGTCATCCCAAACAAGGTGGCGATGCTGACGACGTGGATCCTGTCGATAATCATCATCGATGCCTTCCTGATCGTGGTCGAATACATGCGGGACCGGTACGCGCGGCAGCTGGGCGTCAGCGCCATGAGCGCGGACGCGTTCCGCGACGCCGTGCTGCGTGGATACACGCACCGGCACCTGACGTTCCGCACGTCCGGGAGGTCGCCGCGCAGGCATGCGGCCGTCTCCAAGGCGGCTCGGGACGACGGTGATGCCGGGGCCGCCGGCGACGGTGACATCGGGGAGCTCGGTGAACTCGACGGCCTTGACTGGCCGGCGCAACCGATTTCAGGCAATGACGATGCCGAAGGCGGCAATAACGGCAATGAGGAGAGTGCCGGGGAGACCACCGAGCAGATACCGCCCGCAGGGCAGATGCCGTTCGCCGGGCAGGAGGACGAGACGCGATGAAAAACATCTGGAGGATCTTCACGCGCGACGTCTGCCACGCCACGCGCAACGTCATCGCGATCATCGTGGCCATGGGACTGATCATCGTGCCGGCGCTGTACGCCTGGTACAACATCGCCGCCAGCTGGGACCCGTACGGCAACACCAAATCGTTGAAAGTGGCCGTGGCGAACGTCGACAGCGGATACAAATCCGACCTGATCCCGGTGCGTGTCAACATCGGCGAGACCGTCGTCAGCTCGCTGCGCGCCAACCATGACCTCGACTGGCAGTTCGTCGACCGCGACACCGCGATCGACGGCGTGCATTCTGGCGAATACTACGCGGCGCTGATCATCCCCAAGCAGTTCAGCGCCGACATGATGACGCTGTTCTCGCCGGAAATGAAGCACGCCGAACTGGAGTACTACCTCAACGAGAAAATCAACCCGATCGCGCCGCACATCACCGATCAGGGCGCGTCCACGGTCGCCACGACCATCGACCAGACCTTCGCGAAGACCCTCGCGCAGGTTGCCCTCGACCTGGTATCCAGCCTGCTGAAATTCGCGCAAAGCCCGCAAATGAGCGAGTACGTATCCAACGCCACGAAACACATTTCGTCGATTTCGTCGCAGCTGAAGTCTGCCGCGTCACAGGCCGACTCCTACGCAAGCCTGATGGGCGCGACAGGCAAAATCATCAGCTCCACCGACCGTCTGCTCGGCTCGACCGGATCCAGCGCGTCGGACGCGAAGAAAGCGCTGAAACAGGGCACGGCCGGCGTGAAAAGCCTGGACGAGGCCCTAGCCGGCGTCTCGACGAGCATGAGCTCGTCGCTGTCCGACGCCGCGGGAGCCTACGACACGATCAGCAAGCAGGTGGACACCGCGTTCTCCGACATGGGCTCCCAATCCTCCCAGATTACCGACAAGCTCACCACGCTGCAGCGCAACATCCAATCGCAGGCCGACACATTCGGCACATACGCGGAGGCGCTGCGCTCGCTGGCCGACGCCGCGCACCTGCAGGCGGTCAAGGACGCGCTCAACAACGCGGCTCAGCAGGCGCAGAACACGCAGAACAGTCTGCAGAAGGTCGCCGACAGCATCGGCGACGCCTCCAAGAAAATCACCGACGGCACCGCCAGTGCGGACGACACGCGCAAATCCCTGAAGAAGCAGATAGCCGCCGCGAAGCAGTCGATCACCGACATGGCGAACACGTACGACACCACGATCAAGCCGCAGCTCGACGAGCTGGGCAAGTCGATGAGTGATGTCGTCAAGCAGTCGGGGAGCGTCATCGACGGACTGGCCGCCACCGCCACCAGCATGTCCGGCCTGTCCGGCGACATCACCGGCAGCCTGTCCGACGTGCAATCCTCGTTGGGCGACGCGGCGACCACCCTGAACGCCTCGGCCGAGAAACTCGACTCGCTCAACAAGCAGCTGACGGCGGTCGTCGGAGGCAGCGGCATGCCCGATCTCTCGCAGATCACGTCAACCGACCCCGATTCGATCGCCACGCTGCTGTCCGCCCCGGTCTCAGTGAACCGCATCGCGCTGTACCCGGTCGCCAACTATGGTTCCGCCATGACGCCGTTCTATACCGTGCTGTCGATCTGGGTGGGCGCGATCATCCTCGTCGCCATGATGAAGGTGTCGGTGTCCGACCGCGAGAAGGCGAAGGTGCTCGGCCTCGGCGAAACGCTGCCGATGGGCGAGACGATGGGCGTGAAGGATGCCGTGATCGCCGGACGGACCGCAGGGCCGGGCGCGATGCTCGACGTGCTGCGCAAGCCACGCCCCGAGTCGCCCGGCAACGCGCGACGGTTCGGCCTGCACCCGTATCAGGAGTATTTCGGGCGATACGCCATTTTCGGCGCGATGGCGCTGCTGCAGGGCACGCTGGTATGCCTGGGCGACATGTTCTTCCTCGGCGTGCAGTGCGAGCATCCGCTGCAGTTCCTGATGGTCGGCTGGCTGTGCGCGCTGGTGTTCTCGCTGCTGATCTACACGCTGACCGTGTCGTTCGGCGACATCGGCAAGGCCATCGCCGTGGTGCTGCTGGTCATGCAGGTGGCCGGCTCGGGCGGTACCTTCCCGATCGAGACGTTGCCGCCGTTCTTCCAGACGATCTGCAAGTGGCTGTTGTTCCCGTACGGGGTCGATGCGATGCATTCGGCGATGGCGGGGTCGTTCGGCAACGAATACTGGGTGTCGATGGGCAAGCTGGCGCTGTTCATCCTGCCGGTGCTGCTACTCGGCCTGGTGCTGCGCAAGCCGGTGATGCGGTTGAATGATTGGATCATCCGCAATCTCGAATCCACCAAGGTCATGTGACGTGAGTCGGCGGGCGAGCGGTGGGCTGGCCGCGCGGGTGCGGCGGCCGGTAGCCGCCGGTTGCCGGCCGTCCGGCCGCCCGGCCGTGACGCCGGACGAAGCCGGTCGTTTCCCCGCCCGTCGCCGGCGTGAAAGGCGGTACAGTGGAGGCTATGCAAGTGAAGCTTATCGACGAGAACCGCTATGCAGACGAGATGCGCGAGATGGTGCTGCCCGCGCTTGCCACATGCCGGTCCGAAGGCTGGATGGCGCCGGCGGACGACGACGGTCTGCCGCCGCTGCAGCGTGCGGGCAAACTGCATTACGTGTGTTACGACGCGGCGAAATTCGACCGGTTGGGCGAGGACGGCGCCGCCGCCACATTCCGCGGTGCCGTGGTGATCTCCCACGGGTTCACGGAGTTCGCCGCGAAATATGCGGAGATGGTGTGGTACTTCCTGCTCGCAGGGTACTCGGTGTGCGTGTTCGAGCACCGCGGACATGGGTATTCCGCGCGTGACGTCGACAATTCGTCCCTAGTGTGGATTGATGATTGGCGGCGGTATGTGGCCGATCTGGCGAAATTCGCGGAGACGGTGGGCAAGGATTACGCGGATGGCCGTCCGCTGAACCTGTACTGCCATTCGATGGGCGGCGGCATCGGGGCGAGTGTGCTGGAGACGCATCCGACGCTGTTCGACAAGGCCGTGCTGTCGTGCCCGATGATCGCGCCGGTGACCGGTATGCCGAACTGGCTGGCGTCGGTGCTTGCCGGCGCGATGTGCCGGCTCGGGCTGGGACGGCACATGGTGTTCGGGCAGAGTGAGTTCACGCCGGAGCTGGATATGGCCGATTACGAGGGCGCGAGCGAGGCCCGCGTGCGCTGGTTCCAACAGCAGCGCATCGACGACCCGCATCAGCGGACGTACGCGGCGACATTCGCGTGGGTGCGGCAGGCGCTGCGACTGTCGCGTGCCGTGCAGCGGCCGGAGGCGTGCGACAATGTCGAGACGCCGGTGCTGCTGTTCCAGGCCGGGCGCGACGTGTGGGTGCTCAACGAGCCGCAGAACCGGTTCGCGCAGGAGGTCAACTCCGATGGAGGGAATGTGCGTGTGGTACGCATCGAGAACTCGCTGCATGAGATTTTCAGCATGCCCAATGCCGTTCTTGGGCCGTATCTGGAGCGGATTCTGGGCTTCTTCGGCTCATCTGAGATGCCGACGTTCTGATGGTTTGTGACGGATGCCGACCGGATGAGTCCGCAATGAAAGATGTCGTGAAACATGCCGTGAAACATATCGTGAAACAGTCGAAAACGCCGGCCGCCGAGTCGGCGCCCGAGACTGCATCATTATTCGAGCGTACGCCGAAAGCCATGCTGCTGGGCGCCGTGCTGGTGCTGCTTGGCGGTGTGCTGTGGGGCATCAACGCCACAGTGTCGAAATTGCTGATGGCCGACTATCACGCCGACCCGCTGTGGATCGCCTGCGTGCGCGAGCTCGCGGCCGGCGCGTTGTTCCTGGCCTGTGCCGGTGTGCGTACGCCGAAACTATTGGCAGGTGCGGTGCGCGACCGACGCTCCTACCCGATGCTGCTGCTCGCCGCGCTGACCTGCGTGCTGTTCGTGCAGGTCTCGTATCTGTCCGCGATCGACTGGACGAACTCCGGCACCGCGACCGTATTGCAGACGTTGAACCTGCTGTTCGTGCTGGCGTATGTGTGCATACGCGGGCGCCGCTGGCCGGGGCTGCGCGAGAGCATCGGCGTGGCGTTGGCGTTTACCGGTACGGTGCTGATCGCCACCGGAGGAGATCTTTCCACGCTGAAGCTGCCACTGGTCGGATTGCTATGGGGCCTCGCCGACGCGGCGTGTACGGCGGCGCTGTCGATTCTGCCGGCCAAGCTGGTAGCGCGATGGGGCAATCTTGCGGTCAACGGCATCATGTTCGTCATATCCGGTTTGGTGCTGACGCCGTTCGTCCGCCCGTGGGCCAGCGCGCCGCAGCTGGATTGGTTCGGCATGCTGCTGATGGTGTTCACCGTTGTCGGAGGCACGTTCGGCGCATATTGGCTGTTCCTGGCCGGCGTGATGCGTATCGGCTCGATGCGCGGCACAATGCTGGGTACCAGCGAGCCGATCGCCGCGACGATATCCGCCGTGCTGTGGGCCGGGGCGGTGTTCACGCCCACGGATTTCGTCGGCTTTGTGATGATCATTGTCATGGTGTTCCTCGTGCGCTAGCACGCGTGGCCCGCATGCCGACATACGGTCTCTCTTGCGTGCGACGCGCTTCACCGACTGTTTGCGTTCTTAAGTGCGCGCCGAGACGACAAGTCCGCGCACATAGGAACGTAAACAGGGCGATTTGCGTTCCTATGTGCGCATGGTCGTCGTTTTGGCGCGCACTTAAGAACGCAAAACCACGTTTCGCCCGCCAGGCCAGGCGTCGCGGGATGTGCGGATAGTGTGATAGGTGAGCATCCAAATGCATAGAACGGGGGCTGCCATGCATGAGTCATCGTATAAGGCCGGTTCGGGGCGACGTTATCAGGCCGGGCAGGGGCATCCGGGTCGCGTTCCGCGGATCCTCGCCACTGTTGTCGCCGTAATCGCGCTCATCGTGGGCGGCCTCGCACTGGTTCGGGCCGTCGCACCCCATGCAATCGCGAAGCTGACAGCGGTATCCGTGCGCAGCCTGGCAATCGGCGCGGCGGTGCTGATCGTCGTCGCCATCATACTGATCGTCATGGCTCGCGTGGCTTCCCGACGCGGCAACCGAGTGAGCGTGCGCGGAACCGCAGGCGGAGCCATCGTCGCCGTCGTATTCGCAATCATGCTGACCGTAGCCGCGCTGCTGATCTCCAACCTGTTCAAGGACGGCATCGTCAAGCCGTCATCGCCCGACAAGTCACCTGCTCAGAGTGCGCAGAACATGCAACAATCAGTTGAGGAGGCTGGCATCTACTGCGAGTCCGGCTGGTCGGAACTCTCATCGCAAGGGTATCCGGGTGTGACGGACGTCGAGATATGCCTCAAGCCGCGCATCGCCTACGTCACGTTCGATAACGAATTCGCTGCCGACATGTACCGCGCGCCTTTGCGATACAAAATCGCCGAGATGTTTGACGAGCAAGCGAACAGCACCGTCTCCAAGGGAGACTGGCGGCTGTTGAGTGGCAAGAAATGGTCGGTGTTCAGCTACAGGACCATCATTGACAAGCTCCAGAAGCAGTGGGGTGGAACCGTCGAGAAAATAGGATGACGGCGGATGATCCGGGTGCGATGCAACCGCGGCACATGAGGCGCGGACGCGGTTCTCCGCGAAGGCTATGATGGAAACGTGAATGACGTCTCGAATCAGCCGGCAGCGAAGACCCCAGCCGAATCATCCTCCGAGTCCACCGAATCCTCCCGTTTCACACGCGGAGACAGCACGCTGACCACCGTAGGACGGATCGTCATGGTCTACGCGGTCGTCCAGCTGCTGATGGCGATCAGTGCGCTCGCGTCACTGTCCGGCCTTGATCCCGCGGCTTCCGTGCAAGTGATCGGCGGGTGGCGCATCGGCCTGCGCGTGGCATGGTTCACGCTCGGCCTGGTGTTCGCGGGCAATTGCGTGCTGTATCTGATCGGCGGATGGCTCGGCCGCCGGGCCGGAGCGGACACGTCCAAATCCCGGCCGTTCATGGCACTGATGTGGCTTTCCGTGGTGACCACGCTTATCGGTCTGCTCGCCGCGCGGGCGACCACATCCGGCTGGGAGGCGTGGTTTTCGCTTCTGATCGCCGTGATCCTTTCCCTATACGCGACCAAAGTCGTAAAGCGCAGCACGCGCATCTGAGCGGTGACATCGGCGGCTGGCCTACAGACGAGCGAAACGCCGCCAATCGACGGTGCTGTGAGTGAACGCAACGCAAAGAAAAATCAGGTATGGTGAGACGCATGAGCGAGCAGAACAATCACGATACAACAAACAACTCCCGGCGCAACCCGGCCGCGGCGGACGGCCCGTCCATGCAGACGGCCTATTTCGCGGGCGGATGCTTTTGGGGGCTGGAACGCTACTTCCAGAACGTCGACGGTGTCACCGACACCACGGTCGGTTACGCGCAGTCGAAGGTCGAATCACCCTCCTATGAGCAGGTGTGTGCGGGCGTCACCGACGCCGCGGAGACCGTGAAAGTTGTGTTCGACCCAGCGCAGGTGACGCTGCGAACGCTCACGCTGCTGTTCTTGGAGGTCATTGACCCGTTCTCGGTGGACCGTCAGGGCGAGGACAGTGGGCGGCAGTACCGCACTGGCATGTTCTTCACGGACGCGACGCAGCAATCCGTGTATATCGCCGCGCTGGAGCAGCTGGTTGATCGGCAGCCCGCCCGCCCGGCGGTCTTGGTCGAGCCGCTGCGCAGCTTCTACCCGGCCGAGGCGCACCATCAGGATTATCTGATCGCCAATCCGGGAGGCTTCTGCCATATTCCGCTGGCCGCCATCGCGAACGTGAAACGGCGGCAGAAGTATGTGGAAAAGATCTGGGACCTGACGCTCGAACAGTTCGCGGTCACGCAGTGCGCGGCCACCGAGCGGCCGTTCGTCAACGCCTACGACGAGGAGTTCGAGCCGGGCATCTACGTGGATGTGGTCAGCGGCGAGCCGTTGTTCTCATCGCGCGACAAATTCGATTCCGGCTGCGGTTGGCCGGCGTTCTCCAAGCCGATCGCGGACGAGCTGTTGACCGAGCACGCGGATCATCGCATCCCGGGGCGCGACCGCATCGAGGTGCGGACGGCCGACACGCAGATCCACCTCGGGCACGTGTTTGACGATGGGCCAGCCAATCGGGGCGGTTTGCGGTACTGCATGAACTCCGCCGCGCTGCGCTTCGTGCCGCGCTCGCGCATGGAGGCGGAAGGCTACGGTGACTGGTTGCCTGCGGTGGATGGCGAATAGCCGTTCAGAGAGCCGTTGCGCGCCTTTTCCTCCGCGCCAGCCATTGCCGCCATTGGCCATGGACTAGCGCAACGGTCGCGATGAGACTGGCCGCCGCAGCCAATCCCAGAGAATACACGAATCCCGGAGTGCCGAAGCCGTGGGCGATCACCAGGGCGTTGGAACCGATGCAGATCGCCGCGAACGCGGCGAGCGTCGCGATACGCAGCCATGGCACCCAGCGCGCCGGGATTCTTGCGACGGCGAGATACAACGATGCGATAACGACGACTTACAGGCATGATGCAGCGACGAATTGCCACAGCATCGCCGGATCATGCAGAAATGCGGCTTCGGGGAACATTCTGATGATTTCGCGGATGGTGTTCGGCAGGCACCACCATTTGAGCCATACTAGCCAAGCGTCCACTGCCACTGCGATGCCCCACGCCAATCCTGTGCGCAGGCGCAGCTGTGGCGACGCGCGTCGGATGCTGCTCTTGGTGATGAGCGTAGATTCTCTCATCGTCGGCTCCTTCGAAGGCGAATCAGGTATATCGCACATTGTGAAGGCGCGGTTGCCGCGAATCGCCGCCAAACCTCATACGAACGGGCAGACTTTTCGCGGGAAGGGGCAGCCATCTGCGTTTCAGGGGGTTGATTTCGTGTTCGCCAAACGTCTATCTACGTTTCGAGGGGTTGCCAAAACGCGATGCCCGGGGTATTGAGCGCCAATCGCCATTGGAATCATGCGGTTTTGGGGGCGCTTATACTTGGCCACCAACCCCTCGAAACGCAGATAGATGTTCGGATCAAACCGAATCGCCCCCTCGAAACGCAGATAGCCTTCTGACAGCGCTCATCTGCGCAATCTCTCACCCGACAAGGTGCCGGTACAGCTCAGGATCCAGCGGCCGCGCAAGTCTCAGTGTGGAGAGCGTGACCTTCACCGTACCGTCTCCGGCCGCGTTCGGCTTGGTGGTGAGCGTCGGATTGTCAAACGCGGCGACGTGCCCGACGTAATAGTATTTGCCGTCGGCCTCTTCCGCCTTGCGCATGACGAACAGCGGAACGAAATGCGTACGGCCCCAGTCCGGTCCCACACCGCTCAGCGCCCACTGGAATTCGGGAGATTGCGGGGTGCGCCCGTTCTTGCTGAAGTACTTCATCTCCTGTGCGTTCAGGAACTCGTCTTCGTATTGGCTGGCCGCGTACTTCACGAAGATGGGCATGGTGTTGGTGTCTTTGTCGAGCAGGTACCCGCCTACGTTCTGAGGCGTGTTCTCCTTTTTCCATCCGCACAGCCGCATGACGTCGGCCATGGAGTATTTGCGCTCATACAGGAACGCATGGTCAAAAGCGCGTCGCCGGCTCTGCGCCTCCTGGAACAGGTCTCGGCAATTGGCCAAACCGGTGCGCAGCGTGTCTGCGAGAAAGATGCGGAACGTGCGATTTTCGGCGAGCATGTTGACGAAGCCGGAGCTTAAACGATAGGCCGGTTCGCCCTGATCATCGTCGGCCAGCGTCTCCACCAGTGGCAGGTTCCCGAAACGTTTGCGATTCGGTCCGGTGAAGTATGAGTAGTCAAGCACGCTGATAGCGGAGTCGAACTGCGCATCCGAGAGATCAGCCTGTGGGAAGTCCGCACAGATCGCATCAAGCAGCGCATCTCGACTGATTGGCGCGGATGCGTTCCAGCTGACAGGAGTCTCGTCATCCAGGCGCTCTTCGGCAAGCCGACACAGCCGTTCGAGGATGGCCAACTCATGAGGGCGCAGCCCGGGCAGCAGCAATTCCGTGGCCATCTTGAGGACCGCGTCTTCGGTGTCGGTTACCGGGTCCAGCTGATCCTCAAATGTTGTCTCGTGGTTCTTGCCGCCGCCGAGGCTCTTCTCGCGCGATCGCACGAAATCGAGGTAGTTGCTGCGCTTCGTGGCCAATGTATACGGCAAGGAAGGATCGTAGGCGTAGATATCCATGAGCATCGGAATGCGTCCGAGCTCGTATCGCACCTGCCGGTATTGTTCCGATAGCTTCTTCATTTCGGACCAGTCGGCGGTGTCCAGTGATTCCAGCACGCGTTCCTTGGCGATCGGGTCGAAGCTTATGGAGGACAACCCGATCGATTTGCGCTGCAGGTTCTTGCGCGCGCGGTCGCGGTCACCGGTGTTGCCGTACAGGGCCACGGGGATCAGGTAGTTGTTGTTGTAGTTGCCGATGAAATCGATGACCACGACGCTGTCCTTGTACGGGAACTTGCGCAGTCCGCGGCCAAGCTGCTGGGTGAATATGATGCTGGACTCTGTGCTGCGCAGCATCACGATCTGGTTGACGGCGGGGATATCGACGCCCTCGTTGAACATGTCGACGGTGAACAGGTAGTCGAGTTCGCCGTCGGTGAGCCGCCGGACGTATTCGTCGCGTTTTTCCTGCGATAACGGCTTGCCGTTGACGTCTTTGCTGGTCACCGCTGCCGTGCGATAGGGGCGTTCCGCTTGCTGGTTCCAATGCTCGTTGAACAAGCGGGACAGCTCGTGCGCCTCCTCCTGCCTGCTGCAGAACACCAGCCCGGTGACGGGGATCCCGAATTGCCCGTATTCCTGCAGCTTGTCGATGATATAGCGCACGCGCTGCTCGGTGGCGAGCTGCCCGATCTCGTATTTGAGCTGTTTCGACTCCTTCGCGTCGAGCCCCTGTGAAACATCGAGGCGGTGCATGTCCTGGTCCGGGTCCTCGTCGGAACCGAGATATTCTGCGACGCCGTAATAATGGAACGGGCAGAGCATGTTTTCGTCCAGAGCCTTCTGCAGCCGGATCTCATAGGCGATGTTGTGGCCGAACAACTCGAAGATGTTGATGCCATCGGTGCGTTCCGGTGTGGCGGTCATGCCCAGCATGAAGTCGGCGTCCCTGAAATGGTCGATGACGCGCTGATACCCTTCGGCGCCCGCATGATGAACTTCGTCGACAAGAACGTAGTCGAACTCGTCAGAGGCGAATTGCGCCAGTGCCTCCGGCTGACGCATGGTCTGCACCGTGGCGAACACGTAGCGCCGATCCTGTTGTTTGCTGGTGCCGGTATACAGTCCCAGCTCGGATTGCGGACAACCGAGCACTTTTTGGTAGGATTTCATCGCCGCTTTGAGGATCATTTGCTGCTGGGCGATGTACAGCATGCGCCGGGGCCGGTACTCACGCACGTCGAACGCGGAAAGATAGGTTTTGCCTGTTCCCGTGGCCGACACGATGATCGCGCGATGCTCCCCTTGCTCGCGTAGTTTCTTCAGGCTCGCGAGGGCTTCTTTCTGCATGGCGTTCGGCTGGATCTCACGGCCTTCGAGGGACTTCAGAATGTCGCGCCGTGGCGGCGCGTACTTCTTGAAATCCTCCTCATACTGTTTGATCCATTCCTCGGTGAGCGGCTTGGAATCGGCGATCTGTGAGTCGATTTCATCTCGCACCTGCGCGACCAGTTCGCCATTGGCGAGGGATGAGACCTTGAGATTCCATTCGCGTTGAGTGTTCAATGCGGCGCCGGTAAGATTCGAACTGCCGACAAACAGGTCGTAGTACGGGGTGCCGTTGCGCATGCGGCGCGAGAATACGTATCCTTTGGGATGGAACGGCTGCCCTTGAGCGACTGATACTGAAGAGTCGGAGCCTGCCCACACGCGGACGTCCACGCCTGCCGTCCGCTGTAGGTGAAGCAGTTCCCAGAAAGCGCGTGGGTCGTTGAAATGATTCTTCGTCGACGTGATCAGTCTGCTGACCTGCTCGGGCGCATTGGCATGATGACTGCGGAAGTCCTCGAACAAACTGAGTATGGCATCAGGAGAGACGAAGGCGACGGAGATGTCGAAGGAATCGCTGTTCGTGAGCGCATCGCTGATTTCATCATGCATGGTGAGGTCGCCTGGGCGGTTCGAAATCAGCGTTGGCTTATAGCTTTCGGGGGCGTCCTGCCGGGGTTCGATCAGTCCGGATATGACGCTTTCCAGCACGGAATGCGTGGCATCGGTTTTGAGGTCTGACTGCGGGTTGAGTGATTCTCGCGTATTCATGGCCGGCTCGGTTCCTCGGAGGTGCCCGACGTTGTCTGGGTGAGGAAGCGCATGCCTGCGATGATGCCGACGGCCGTACGGTCGACCGGAGCCCAATTCAGCTGTGGCATTGCGGAAGGATCCAGCCAACGGATGTCCGTGTGCTCGGTCAGCCGTGGCATGCCGTCGATTAGGTGACAAATGAATGTGATGAGTCGGACCGTGCCGAAGTCGTAGGCGTACTCGCTGGTGCACACCTCATCGGCGACCTCGATCTCACAGAGCAGTTCTTCTTCGATCTCCCGATGCAATGCCTGACGAGCCGTCTCGTAAGGCTCTATTTTCCCGCCGGGGAATTCCCAATATCCGGCGAGAGATTTTCCCGGTCCGCGTTGCGCGCATAACACCGCTCCATCGCGTACGATCGCCGCACCCACAACGTTGATGATCTTGGCATGAGAGTCCATGGTTACCCAGGATACAACGGCGGCGTTTGATAATGCGATTGTGCGGACGGGTGTCATGAGTGGCATGTGAAGTGATTGCAATTGCTGTCGGAAGTTTCAGCTACTGAAAGTTTGGCACAAACCGCTCGGCAAATACCACCACCAGCAAGTATGACCGCGGCGCCGCGGTTGGAGGTCGGCTGCCCGCGACCCTTCAGCGAGACGCCAGCACAACCGTCACCATGACAGCTGCGCCGCGTCGCTGTCGGACGAAGGGGCCGCAAGATTCGCGTCGCTCGTGTAGCTCGTGCCCGGCTCCGGTGCGACGGTCTCATGCGGATCCGGAATCGCTGCGGCTGCGCTGGCTGTGCTCGCGCCCGTGCTCGCGCCCGCGTCACCTTCCAGTCCTCTGGCCACCTCATCGAGAAAATCGTCGACTTCGTCGATGTCGTATCCCCCTCTGAAACGCACATTGCTGAAGGTCTTCTCCTTGATGCGCCTTGCGAGCGAGTGGTCGCCGGTCGCCATGCGGTCGACGATTTCGTCAAGGAAGTCGTCGACCTCTCTGGTGCTATACCCTTCCTTGAACCGCACTGTGGTGAACGTTCTCGATGTGATGGCGTCTGCGCTGATCATGACTGATCCTGTCTGTCGCTGGATATCTCGCGCTTCCACTCTACTCTCGCCTCGCTTGTTGGAATTGCGATTATGGAAGCAGCATTGAAGCCCGCCGCGCCCTCTGCCGTCACGGTGGTGATCACCAGCTGCAATCAGGGAGCGCTCATCCGTGAAGCAGTCGAATCTGCGCTCGCCCAGACGATTCGTCCCGATTGCGTCATCGTCGTCGATGATGGTTCCGACGATCCGGCCTCCATCGCAGTGCTTGATGGGCTCGCCGAACTCGGTGCGCCAGGACGCGACGGTACCGCTCCCGCCGGCCAGTTTGCGCCGGTCCTCGAAAAAACATCCCTATATCAATTCCCATCCTGCCCACCTACAGGACGGGACGATTCACCTGTTCGACGCTAGACTGAAGATGTCAATCGCAGTCAAACCAAAGGCGGTCATATCATGATTCTCGTCACCACCACGCCGTCGGTCGACGGTTACGTCATCAATAGCTATCAGGGCATCGTGTTCGGTGAAGTGATTTCCGGCGTCAACATGTTCAAGGATATCGGCGCCGGCCTGCGCAACATGTTCGGCGGACGCAGCCAGGGCTATGAAGAGGAGCTGATGAAGGCGCGCAACGAGGCGATTCTTGAGATGCAGCAGCGGGCCGAGGCAATGGGTGCGCACGCCGTGGTCGGTGTGGACATCGACTACGAGGTGCTTGGCGCCGACAACGGCATGCTGATGGTCACCGCGTCCGGCACCGCCGTGCAACTCGCCCGCCGCGGCTGAACTGTGCCGGCGGCGGCTTGTGTGCCGGCACCGGCGTTCGGCGAAACATCGCACGGCGACGGTATCGTAAAGCGTTGCGCCGCGAAGCGCGACGGATGATACCGGTGGAAAGGACCGTGTGATGACTCAACCGCAGGCATATGCAGTGACCGAGGGTGACGGGTTGCCCGTGGTGTTCGTGCATGGCATGGGCGTGGACCACCGTTCGCTGATGCTGCTGGATGAGGCATTCTTGTGCCCGGAGTCGGGCGCTGCCGCGTCGCGGTCGCTGAAGCGCATATATCTGGATTTGCCGGGGTTCGGCCGTACTCCGGCACTGCCGGCACGCGCGTGCGGTCTGCCGGAGATGGCCGACTGGCTGCAGTCCGCCATCGACGATCTGGTCGGCGCGGGGGAGCCGTTCGCGCTGGTCGGCAATTCGATGGGCGGTGCACTCGCCCGTGAGATGGTGGCTCGCGAGTCATCGCGGGTTCGCGGGCTGGCATTGATCGCCTCGGTGGTGGATCCGCGGCGCACTCGTCGTCATGTCGCCGAGCATGTGATCACCGAGCCGAATCCGACGCTGATACACGCGCTGCCTCAGGATCAGACGTTCGATTTCGTAACCATGGGCATCAACCAGTCATTCGCCGCGTGGCGCCGCTATCAGTCATATATTTTGCCGGGCATCCGTCTGTGCGACCGTGACGCCTGCGCCAGATTGGACGCCCGTTATTGGCTGAATGACAACCCGGAGCGCGTATTCGGCACTTATGCCGAGCCGACCCTGTTCGTCACCGGACGACGGGATCAGATCGTTGGTTTTGAAGATCAACGGGCCCTGTTGTCGCATTATCCCGACGCCACGTTCGTCACGCTGGATGATGCCGGCCACAACGCGCACATCGACCAGCCCGAAGCGGTGATTCGTCTGCTCCGGGAGTGGGCCGGCCGGCTGTGACGGTAGGCGTCCACGCGATGCCGGGCGCGGCACGACGTATGACACGCGCTACACTGGCGCCCATGACCGGTAAAATCGAAGCCTACGACCATCTACCTGAAACGGCTCGTGCGATACGCGAGCAGGTGTTCATCCGCGAGCGTGACTGGCGGCCTGAATTCGACGAGTGGGATGCCGTGGCCGTGCATCTGCTGGCGTTCGACGGGAATCGAACCGTGGCGACATGCCGATTCTATGCGGATCCCGACCATTCCGATCAGCCGGGAAGGTACGTGATCGCGCGTCTCGCCGTGCTGCCCGACGCGCAAGGCCGCGGTATCGGCTCCCAACTGCTGGCCGACGCTGAACGCCGTATTGCGCACAGTGGAGGAACCATCGCCGCGGTACATTCGGAGAACGACCACTACAAGTTCTACGAGCGGCGTGGATATCAACTCACCGACGAACTCTACGACGACGGCCGCCACGGTTGGCTGATCAAGGCGCTCATATGATGCAACTTACGGGTTGAAATAGCCGAAATCCGTGATTCCCCGTGCGAAATCGCCGTTTTCGGGCCCGAAAGCGGCATTTTTGCACGGGGAATTGCCCAGAACGGCGATTTCAACCCGTAATTTACGGGAGCGAGTGGGGGGCTCTTTGTAGTAATGGCCGGTTATCACGTGATCCGATTGATCTCGCAATCAGTTGGTTTCGCGCGACGACAACGGCGACGACGGAGGACCCGGACACGGCACCGGGGCCGACCGGGACGAATCCCACACCCACGTCAAACGGGACCAAACCGACCAGAAACCAAAGTCTAAAACACCACGTCTAGTCCCTAAAACCCGGTATCCGGCATATATGAGAAAACCCCGGAGCGTTGGCGTTCCAACGTTTTCCGGGGATTCTCCATACGTGCGAGTGGGGGGAGTTGAACCCCCACGAGCATACACTCACTGCCACCTGAAGACAGCGCGTCTACCATTCCGCCACACTCGCAGACAAAGAGATAACTTACCAGCGATACGTGGATAATGCAATTCGGCGTGTCGCGGTGGGGCGCCGTAATGATTGTCGCGGCGGGTGCTGCGGTGATTGCTGCGGTGACGCCGCCGCAAGCACCCGTCGCAGCGCTCCCTCACCTCACCCGCGCGGCCCGTTCGCATAGAAGCGGGCAAGCGACTCGTCGCGGAATTCGTCGAAGTAACCGCCGTCAATCGAGGCACGAATATCGTCCAGCAGCTTTACGAAGAAACGCTCGTTGTGGATCGTCGCCAACGTGAACCCATTGAATTCGCGGGCGCGCAGCAAGTGGTCCACATATGCGCGCGTGTAATGCTGGCACGTGTAGCAGTCGCACCCCTCCTCAAGCGGGCCGAAATCGAACTTGTGCTGGGCGCGCTTGACGTTGTAGCGCCCGTCGCGCGTGAAAATCGCCCCGTTGCGCGCGCACCTCGCGGGTGCAACGCAATCGAACGTGTCGCCGCCATTCTCCACACATGCGAAGATGTCGTCGACCGAGGCGATACCCAGCACGTGCCGTGGCCGGCTTTCCGGCATCGCGTCGCAGATCCACGCGCACGTGTCTGCGATGATACGCTTCTCGATCGCGCCGCCGATGCCCACGCCGTCGAAGTCCAGCGAGGCGATCTGCTCGGCCGCATGCCTGCGCAGGTCCTCATAGTTCGCGCCCTGCACCACGCCGTACAGTGCCTGGTACGGTTTGCCCAGCCGCTCCTCGGTCAGCCGCTGGTGCTCGGCCACGCAACGCTGCGCCCAACGGTAGGTGCGTTCCACCGAGGCTTCCTGATACGAGCGCGTGTTCATCAGCGTCGTCAATTCGTCGAACGCGAACATGATGTCCGCGCCGATTTTATGCTGGATGCCCATCGAGATTTCCGCGGAGAAACGATGACGGTCGCCGTTGAGCGGCGATTTGAATGTCACCCCATCCTCGTCGACGAACGCCAGTCGTTCCTTGCCCGCCGCGATCACGTCGTCCGATTTCATGCCGGTCACGTCCATCGCCAGCGTCTTCTTGAATCCGGCTCCCAGCGACAGCACCTGGAATCCGCCGGAATCGGTGAACGTCGGCCCGTCCCAGTTCATGAATCGCGCGAGTCCGCCGGCCGCGTCGAGCACATCCTGGCCAGGGCGCTCGAACAGATGAAACGCGTTGGACAGCAGACATTGCGCCCCCAGCTCGCGCATGGTCTCCGGCAGGACGGCCTTCATTGCCGCCTGCGTGGCGACCGGCACGAAGGCCGGCGTGCGGATGTCGCCGTGCGGCGTGTGGATGATGCCGGTGCGGCCGTAACGGCGTCCGCCACGGCCTTTGCCGTCAGCTGAATCGGGCAGTTGCGTAAGGGTTTCGAAAAAGAATGCGCTGCGGTCGCCGGGCCTGCCATCGGCCGCGCCGCGCGGGTGCTCCAGAAAACTCGTCATACGATTACTCTAGGCGATGGCCGGGAAGGCGGGGACGGCACTCGGAAAGTCTGTTTCTGGCTTTCCCGGCGGTTCGTGGCGTATCGTTGTCTCAAGCTGTCCGGCTGATGCGTCCGCTTTTCGGACGGGATATCCGCGGGTTTCAGAAGAATCGTTTTGCTGCTGACCGGTCGGAAATGTCGCACGAAACAAGGCCGACGGCCTGCTTCATGATAACGGTAGGTAATTCATTCTCTCCTTCCAATCAACGTTCAGGAAACATCCAGAGCAGGTATCTTTACTCTTACGTAGAGCTTGGCGGCGCGCTGGCTCACAGATACGAGACCCAACCCGCCTGCTGATACTTACGAATACTGAAGGAGACAACATGGCTGACAACAACAATGGATACTGGCCCGCCGATAACGGCGGCCAGCCTGAGCAGCCGCAGAACGACAACCTGCAGCAGCACGCTCCGACGACCTCGGATGCGCAGGATCAGCAATTCGCCCAGGAGCCGCTGGGCGCGCCGCAGGAAGCGCCCGCGCAGAACGACGACGCGCAGCAGCCACAGCCCGAAGCGCAGGATACCCGTCCGACCCAGCCGTTGGCGCCTGTCGCGCCGACCTCAGAGCAGGCCCAGGCTTCCGAACCGACTCAGCCGCTGCAGCCGCAGCCGACGCAGCCGCTGTACCGCCCGGCACCGGAGTACGGCGCCTACGGCCCGACTCCGACTCAGCCGGCGCCCCAGCAGCCGCAGCCGACCCAGCAGCAGAATCAGAACACGGGCAACGGCGGCAACCCGTTCTTCAACGGCAACCCGTTCATGACGCGCCCGACGGACGACGCCTCACAGCAGAATCGCCAGAACGGCAACACGCCCTACGGTTTCCCGTTCGGCCCGCAAGGCCCGAACGGCGGCCAGGATCAGGGCATGGCTCAGCCGGAAGACGGCGGCAACGCGTCTCGCGGCGGAAGCTCCGCGGCCAGCCACATCGTGACCGCAGTGGTGGCCGCCCTGGTGGCCGCGGCGCTGTGCCTCGGCGTTGGATACTTCGCGCTCACCTATGGTTGGGTGAGCACGCCGACGACGACATCGCTGACCAACGTCCAGTCGAACAAGTCCGGTACCGGCAGCGCCACCGCCAAGACGGGCGAGGCCGCCGACTGGAAGACCGTGGCGAGCGAGGTCTCCGGCTCCGTCGTGTCGATTCAGGCGGCGCTGAGCAACGGCACCGCCAAGGGGTCGGGCGCGATCGTGAGCGCCAAGGGCTACATCGTCACCAACAACCACGTGATCTCCGGCGCCCAGCAGATTCAGGTGACGCTGTCCAACGGGCAGATGTACACCGCTCAGGTGGTCGGCACCGACACCACCACCGACCTGGCGGTCATCAAGCTCGACAACCCGCCGAGCGACCTGAAGGCTGTGGAATTCGCTGACTCCGACAAGCTCGCCGTCGGCGAGGACGTCATGGCCATCGGCAACCCGCTGGGCTATGACGACACCGCCACCACCGGCATCGTGTCCGCGCTGAACCGCCCGGTCACCGTGACCGATGACTCCGGCTCCGACATCGTCACCAACGCGGTGCAGATCGACGCGGCCATCAACCCCGGCAACTCGGGCGGCCCGACGTTCAACGCCGCCGGCCAGGTGATTGGCATCAACTCGTCGATCGCCTCCACCGCGACCTCCAGTGATTCCGCCGGCTCCATCGGCATCGGCTTCGCGATTCCGTCGAACCTCGTCAAGCGCGTGGCCAACGAGATCATCAAGGACGGCAAGGTCAAGCACGTGGCCCTCGGCGTGACAATCACCACCGGCACGGTCGAGGCGGACGGCGTGACCCGCGCCGGCGCCAAGGTCACCGCGGGAACCTCCGGCTCCGCCGTGGTGTCCGGCAGCCCCGCCGACAAGGCCGGCCTGAAGGTGGGCGACGTCATCGTGGCGTACGACGGCAACGCGGTGAGCAGCACGTATTCGCTGCTCGGCTATGTACGTGCGTCGGCGCTCAACGACAAGGTGACGTTGACCATCGTGCGCGGCGGCAAGACCATGGACGTCGAGGTGACGCTCGACAAGGAGGAGTCCGCGGTGAACGGCTCCGGCAGCTCGAACTCGAACAACAACCAGAACAACCAGAACAACCAGAACAACCAGAATGGCAACGGCCAGAACGGTAACGGCAATGGCAACGGCAACAACGGCAACAGCAACAACAGCAACGGGTACGGCAACAACGACTACGGCAACGGCGGGTTCTCCGATCCGTTCGGCCTGTGGTAAATTCCGCTCCCGAAGCCGCTGACGCTGCCTGACGGCTGACATTGCCCGGCAGTTGACATGGCTCGATGATGGAGGGGCCGGTGCGCTTGCGCCGGTCCCTCCACTTGTGTCTGCGGCCATGTTCCCGCGTGACGTTGGCGTGTCCTTTCGCAGTTGTTGCTAGAGTTAGTCGAAGACGTGGATGGCATGTGCCGCCGCGCAACATAATCGAACGAACAATTGAATATCGAATAATCTTTTTACGCCGTGTATCGCCTGCCCTCGCCGTTTTAGGCAGTGCTGCCGATGGGTTAACAAGGCGTGGGTCGCATGCCGTTCGTGATTCCGCGCTTGTTGCTGGGATGACGGATGGTCCGTATACGAGCGTAAGGAGACACGATGCGTAAGTTCATCTATCTTTGCAGTCATCTGTGTGTTCAAGTGCCGCTGTTGCCGATTGCCGTGCTCACGGTCATTCCGCTTGCCGTGTGCCCGTCATGGCGCCCGTGGGGAGCGGCGGATATTCCTGTACTGGGCAATCCCGGCGTGGGCCAGTGGATTGTCATCATCGTGGTGGCGTACACGATCATCGACACCGTGCGCGGCATGATCGACGATTTGCGGCATGGCCGGGTCGGTGTGGATCTGCTGGCTGTCGTGGCGATCGCCGCCACGGTCGCCGTGCAGGAATACTGGGCGAGCTGGGCCGTGGTGCTGATGATCTCGTCCGGCGAAGCCATCGAGGAATACGCCCAATCCAAGGCCGAAAGCAGCCTGACCGCGCTGATGACGGCCGCGCCCCAGACCGCGCACGTCGTGCGATGGCCCGGCGTGGGCGTCGCTGGTGTCAACACCGGCGACGGCAGCTCCGACGACCGGTGCGACGGCTTCCGCAAGGTCGCCGCTCTGCCGTCTTCCACCGCCAGCGGGTCGTCCGACGCTGCGACTTCCCACTATGACACCGTTGCCGTGGAATCCGTCACCCCCGGCGATGTGCTGATTGTGCTGCCCGGTGAAACCGTGCCGGTGGATGGCGAGCTGTTGTCCGGATCCGCCACGCTCGACCTGAGCAACATCAACGGTGAGCCGGTGCCGCGTGGAGTGTTCGCGGGCGCCCGCGTCATGTCCGGCGCGGTGAACGGCTCGACCACGCTGACCATGCGTGCCACCGAAGCCGCCAGCGACTCGCAATACCAGCGCATCCTCGCGCTCGTCGCGGCCGCGCAGGATTCCCGCCCGGCGGTGGTGAAGACCGCCGATGTGCTGGCAGTGCCGTTCACGGTGCTCGCACTGGCGATCGCGGCCGTGGCATGGTTGGTGTCCGGCGTGCCGACGCGCTTCGCTCAGGTGCTGGTGCTGGCGACTCCTTGCCCGTTGCTGATCGCCGCCCCCGTCGCGTATGTGGCGGGAACCGGCCGACTAGCCAAGTCGGGAATCCTGATCAAGACACAGGACGTGCTGGAGAACCTCGGCCGCGTCACGCACGTGTTCTTCGACAAGACCGGCACGCTGACCGTGAAGCAGCCGCAGGTGACCCGCGTCGAGATGCTGCCCGGCGCCGGCACTCACCTCAATGAGGACCACGTACTGATGATGGCGGGCGTGGTCGAGACCTATTCCGTGCACATCCTCGCCAAAGGCATCGCGAAGGCCGGCACGGAAGCTCTGTCCCGGCTGCATCGGCGGTTCGAGGAGGGGCAGCGGCTATGCCCGCAGCCCGATGCGGACTGGCCTGGTCATGGGCGCGATTATCCGGTCGTCAAGCACATTGATGAAGACGCCGGGAAAGGCATCTCCGGCGAAGTGAATGGGCATAAGGTGCGCGTAGGCAGACTGTCTTTCGCGGCCTCAAGCGAAGATGGGTTCCTGCCGGTTGAGCGGATCGTCCCGGGCCGGGCTACGACTGATGGAGACCGGCGGTCCGGAAAACAAGGTGAGGGGCGGCTTGCGGACGAGATCCGTACCCGTTTCGGCATGCTCGCGCCGGATGAAATGGCCTCGTACGTGTCGGTCGACGGTCATCTCATCGCCCGGATCGTCCTGCGTGACGTGCCGCGCGCGAACGCCAAGTCGGCGCTCGCGAGCCTGCGCGGTCTCGGCGTCGCCAAGCTGTCCATGCTGACGGGAGACAAGCGATCCTCCGCCGCCATCATCGCCAGTGAGGTCGGCATCGACGACGTGCATGCGGAATTGTTCCCCGAAGATAAGGTCACCGCTGTCACGACCGCGACCGTGACGCCATCGCGCGGCGTGACGATGATGGTCGGCGACGGCGTGAACGACGCGCCCGTGTTGGCCGCCGCCGATATCGGCATGGCCATGACGGACGGCACGTCGACTGCGGCCTCGGAGTCCGCGCAGGTGGTGATCATGAACGACGACATCGCCGCCGTTCCACGGGCCATCGCCATCGCCCGCCGCACCAAGCGTGTGATGCTGCAAGCCGTGCTGGCCGGTCTCGCGCTGGCCCTGATCGGCATGGTTGCGGCGGCGTTCAACTTGATTCCCGTCGTGGTCGGCGCTTTTCTGCAGGAAGCTATCGACGTGGTAAGCATCCTCTGGGCGCTCACCGCGCTGCTTGACCGTGACTGACGGGCCGTGGTCGACGGGCGCAGCTGGGCCGGTCGTGATCGACCGGCCGCGCCCGTCGCCGGACGATCGGGCGAGAACGAATGTGACATTCGACAGAAGTGGGGCAATGCCGGGGAATCCCGCCGTTGCCCCCTTCCGTGATTCGGTGGCTTGCGATAACCTATAACGCGTGACTGAATCTGAGAACAATGAACTTCGTATCGCCGTGATCGGCGCCGGTCCCGCCGGCGTCTACTCCTCCGACATCTTCCTGCGCCAGCTGAAGAAGCTCGGCGAGGAGCTGGGTCTGGGCACCAAGGCCCGCATCGACCTGTTCGAGAAGCTGCCGGTCCCGTTCGGCCTGGTCCGTTACGGTGTGGCCCCCGACCATCCGAGCATCAAATTCATCGCATCCGCGCTGGAGAAGACGCTCGACAACCCCGACATCCACCTCTACTGCGACGTGGAATTCGGCAAGGACGTGACCCTGGACGACCTGCTGGCTCGTTACGACGCCGTGCTGTTCGCCACCGGCGCCGTCAAGGACAAACCGCTGAACCTGCCGGGCGCCGACCTCGACGGCGTGTACGGCGCCGCCAAGTTCGTCGAATGGTATGACGGATACCCCACGGGTGCGCGCGAATGGCCACTTTCGGCCGAGAACGTCGCCGTGATCGGTGGCGGCAACGTGGCGATGGACGTCGCGCGCGAGCTCATGCGCAACGCCGACGACCTCAAGGCCAAGACCGACATCCCCGACAACGTCTACGAAGGCATCCAGGGCAACAAGGCCAAGGTGCTGCATCTGTTCATCCGCCGTGGCGTCGCCCAGGCCAAGTTCAGCGTGCAGGAACTGCGTGAGATGGAGAAGCTGCCCGGCGTGCAGCTCATCATCAACGAGGACGACTTCGAGCTGGATGACGACACGATCGAAGAGGCCGGCAAGGACAAGCTGACGCGCCAGATGGTCGAGGAGCTGTTCACCATCCGCGAGATGGCCGAAGACATGGAAGACGACGGCGACGTCGATTACGAGGGCAACCCCGCAAATCGCAAGTATTACGTGCACTTCAACTCCGCTCCCACCGAGATCCTCGGCAAGGACGGCAAGGTCGCGGGCATCCGCGTGGAGAAGACCGAGACCGGCGCCGACGGCAAGATGCACCGCACCGGCGAATTCGAAGACTACCCGGTCGAGGCCGTGTACCACGCAATCGGCTACAAGCCCGCCGAAGCGCCCGGCATCACCTATGACGAGAAGGGCGCCCACCTGGCCAACGCGAACGGCGATGGCCGCATCACCACCGAGGCCGCCGGCGGTGACGTGCGCGAACGCCTGTATGCCACCGGGTGGGCCAAGCGCGGGCCGGTCGGCCTGATCGGCTCCACCAAGTCCGACGCGTTGATGATCGTCACCAACATGCTGGAAGACCTCGCCAAGGCGGCCGAAGGCGGCCGTGTGGCCGTCGACCGCGACCCCGAGTCCATCGACCGCCTGCTCGCCGAGCGCGGTGTCAAGCCGATTGACTTCGCCGGTTGGAAGAAGGTCGACGCCTTCGAACGCTCCGAGGGCGCGAAGGAAGGCCGCGAGCACAAGAAGGTCGTCGAGCCGGATCAGATGCGTGAGCTTGCTCACGCCTGAGCGACCTGTAGCGCGACTCGTATACATCGATCAAGCCGCCTCCCGCGTGACATTGCGGGCGGCGGCTTGTTTTTGCCCGTACTTGTATCATCCCGTGCCTCCGGAATCATTTCATTGTGCTCAAGGCGCATATCCAGCCAACTGTCAGACAGTGAATTTAGTGTGTGGGCTATGGACGGTAAATTGCATGTGCGCGGCCACTTCAACGGCCTGAAAACGACGCTGCTCTTTGCGTTGATGTGGGCCATCGTCATGTTGATCTGGTGGGCCACCGGCGGTGGCCGCGGCACGCTGGGCGTATATATCGTCATCGGTCTGGTCTCCACGTTCAGCACGTACTGGTTCTCCGACAAACTTGCCATCGCCTCGATGGGCGCCCGCGCGGTCACCGAGCAGGAAGCTCCCGCACTGTACCGCATCGTGCGCGAACTCAGCGCCAAGGCCGGCAAGCCGATGCCTCGCATCTACGTCGCCCCGACCATGAGCCCCAACGCATTCGCAACGGGCCGCAACGAGCGCCATGCAGCCGTATGCTGCACGCAAGGCATCCTCAACATACTCAACGAGCGCGAGATTCGCGGCGTCCTCGGCCACGAGCTCATGCACGTGTACAACCACGACATCCTCACCTCCGCCATAGCCTCCGCACTGGCGACCATCATCACGTATCTGGGATACTCGCTCATGTATTTTGGCGGCGGTCGCAGCAACGACCGTGACAACTCCTCCGGCGTCTTCGGTCTGATCGGCGCGCTGTTGAGCGCGATTCTCGTGCCGATCGGCGCCTCTCTGATCCAGATGGCCATCTCCCGCACCCGCGAATTCGACGCCGACGAGGACGGCAGCCGCCTGACCGGCGACCCCGAAGCGCTCGCCTCCGCCCTGAACAAGATCTCCTACGGTGCTCAGACCAATCCGATGCCGAAAACCGCGGGCACGCAGTCGGTGTCATCCATGATGATCGCCAACCCGTTCTCCGCGCGCGGATTCTCGAAGCTGTTCTCCACGCACCCACCTACCGACGAGCGCATCAGCCGGCTCATGCAGATGTCGCAGGAGATGCGCAATTCCGGCATCGGCGGCGGCAGCAGACCGCATTACTTGTACTAGCTTCGTTGCGCAAGGCTCGCGGGCATCGCCGTCATGTGATACACTGACGACTTGTGCACAAAAAGCACTGCGGATGTAGTTCATCGGTAGAACGAAAGCTTCCCAAGCTTTAAAGGCGGGTTCGACTCCCGTCATCCGCTCCATTTCGCATCGTTGCAAAACCGCCGTTTTCCCTTGTGCGAGTAGGGGTGAGCGGCTTTTCTGTTTAACACTGTTTTTCACTGTTTTTCCTCGTTTTTCCGTGAAAATGTGGGCAAAATGTGGGCAAAAATAGGGTGCCGAGAATGGTGTGGATACGGTGTGTCGGGGTTCCTCCGGCTTGACATTGTAACCCGTTTGGGTTACAATGGAGGAGTTGGCAAGGAAAGGAGGTGAACATGCAACAGGTCACGGAGCTGCTGAAGGCGGCGGGCGAATTTCTCGCCGGGCTCGGGGCGGTCATAGCACCCATAGCCACGGTGGTGATTGCCCTCCACCGGAAGCCCGAACCGCGCAGGCCGCCACGGAGGCGGCGCAGGCGGTGAGGAAAGGGCCTTCCGAATATCCCAACTATCCGGAAGGCCCGGCTCCCATCCTATCGCATGGGACATCATGAACGACAGACTGGGATTATGCTCGCTGGTCATGGCGCTCGGCGCGTTCGCCGCCGGGCTGTCCGGACACTCGATACCGGCAGGCGTGCTGGCGCTGTGCGCCGGGACGCTCGGATACCTGGCGGGGAGGCGGAACGGATGACGTTCGCGGATATGCTGGATGAACGGGGGATGCGGCAGTCGCAGATCGCGCGCGCCGCCGGACTTACCAGACAGCGGGTCAACGAGTGGGTCAGGGGCGTGCGCGACCCGAGGCTCATGGCGCTCGGCACGGCCAGAAGAGTGGCGGACGCGCTCGAGATGACGATCGACGAGTTCGAGTCCCGCCTCTGACGCAGATATGCAGAAGCGCCCCTCGGCTCCATGCATAGGAGTCGAGGGGCGCTTGTGTTTAGAATCTGCCGGTGTTGAGGCGGCTTTGGAGTGCGCGTGCGGTGCCGGGGCCGAACCATGAGTCCTGGGCGACGCCGAGGTGTTTCTGCAGGGCGCGGATGGTGGCGGGGCCGAGGAGCCCGTCCGCGGTGAGGCTGAGCTTGCGTTGGACGGCGCGGATGAGGTTGGAGCCGCCGCCACCGTAGCGCACGCACGAGTCCACGAGCGCGGGTCGGCCCCATGTCCGGCCGTCCGGCCTGTACTGGCCGCTGATGATGCCGTCCACGCTGGTGCCCATGACCTGCTGCCAGCGGCGGATGGTGGCCGGCCCGCAGGAGCCGTCTACCGTGAGCCGGCCCGTGCCGCCGCCGGACGACGTGGCGCCGCCGTTGTAGGCGGGGCGCAGGATGGCGGCGATGGTGTTCCATGCGCGGGTGCGGCGTGCTACGCGCCCGTTGTTGGTGTTGCCTTCGATGGTCTGGATGTACGAGCCGTGGTTGGCTTCCACGAAGCCGATGTGGTCCACCACGCCGCCGTCCCAGTTGAATATCACGATGTCGCCGGGTTTGGCGCTGCGCGTGGTGACCGCGCGGGAGCGTCCCGCGCTGAGCACGTATGGCACGTAGGCGGCGGGCAGTCCCGGGAACGCTTGGCCGGCACGGCTCATGACCCAGCTGACGAACATCGCGCAGAACGGGACGCCCGACGCGCCATAGTATGAGCCGTGGGATTGGGCGTACCAGCGCCCGTACTTCGTGCCCGGCTGCGGGTCGGTCCAACGGGAATAGCCGATTTCGCCCGCCGCGATGCGCAGGACTTCACTCGCCGTCGCCATAGGACACCTCCTCGATGGGTGCCACGTCAGCGGTCGCGTCGGCTCCCCTGGAGTCGGACACCGCGTAGGCCGCCTGAGCTGTCCCGGTCGTGGCGTCGGTGGCGGTGGCGATGATGTTGGCTTTGATCGCGTTGGTGAGCTGCTGTCCCTGCACTGCGGCACCGGTCAGGTTGTTGTTGCGCCACCACGCGTACACGGATGCGATGACGGCGATGACGCCGGTGATCGCCGTGCTCACCTGATCGGTGGTGAACGGGAGCTGGCTGATGCCGGCGATGCTCAGGCCGGTCTGCGCGACGCTGAATAATTGGACGATGAGCAGGATGATCGCCTTGGTGCGTTCCACGGTCAGGCCGGGAATCGCCGGGCCGGTGGCCTTGTGGTCGGCCACGCCGGTGGTGTTTGCCATAATGGTTCTCCTTACAGAAGAAGCCCCACGGGTGTGGGGCTTTGGTTGGTTTTACAGAGTCGGACGCGCAATCGCGCGTCCGCGTAGGTGACGCCGAACATCGTGGCCGGCATCGGAAGCCACCGCCGCAGGTTCTCCCGCACGGTGACGGGCGCATCAACCGACTGGGTGCCAGCCCGGATGGTCAATGTGGCCGTGCCGGGCTTGACGCCGTTGATGGTGATGCTCATGATGGCTTTCCTCCCAGCCGGGGCGCAATGGGCGCATTCTGGATATCGTTGTTGATCTGGGTGCCGTGGCCGTTGCCGCCCAATCCGTGATAGGCGTCGTAGACACGTTGGGCGCGGAGTTTGAAGTCATTGTCGGCGACGCCGTGGTGGTCGTGCACCATCGTGTCCTGCTGCTGTTCGAGCTTGCACAGCAGAAGCGTGCGCAGCGCCTCGTCGACGAGTTTTTCGTGTTCGCAGCCGCGCCTCATGTCGGCCATCAGCTGCTCATGCTCCGCCCTTCGGGTCTCCTCGTCGGCGATCTGCGAGCGCAGGTTTTTGAGTTGGTGCCAGAGGCCGGCGGCTATGGCGCTGATGGCGGCGATGAGGAGGCCGGCGACGACGCTGGTGATGATGTCGTCAGCCATGTGGCTCCTCTCTGACGGGATGTCGCATTGGCGATCCTCTCTGTGTGTGGTGGTGGAATCCCACGGTGCGTTGGTATTGGTTAATACGGGTGGTCGGTGGCGGCGAACACCAAAGGCAGGCCGATTTCGTCGAGCATGCCCGGCAGTTCGCCGTCCGCGTATCCGCAGACGCTCCGCGCAACCTACGCCACACGTTCGGCACGTTGGCTATCAAGGCCGGAACCGACATCAGCGTGGTCGCGCGACAGCTCGGACACTCCGACATCCAAACCACCGCACGGTATTACCTCAAGCCCGATCTGAGCGTCCTCAAGGACATGCAGAAGGCATGGCAGAAACTCATATTGACCTGCTGAATAGCTTTCCGTAACCCTGTACAATGCGAAGGGCTTCACGGTCATCCGCGCCGGCAGCAATCAGGGTTGTGTAGGCTCGCTCTGCTATCCGGTCGTCTAATCAACGATCAAGCGGTACCGTGATGCAGCCCTCGACCCAACCGCCTTTGCCGAGCGTCATCTTCGCGGCCGAGCGAAGGCTGATCTCGTTGCCAGCGGTCTGCACCTCGACGCCATGAAGCCCCACGCTCGAATTGGACACCGTGGCGCAATGCACCTCGAACGCGGCCTCCAATCCAGTCGGAAGCCTGAAAAGCTTGGACGTATCCCATATCCTCGGGGCAGTCCAGTCCGTGTTGACTCGAATGGCATGAAACGCGACGATCAACATCCCGCCGACAAACGCGGTGCGATAATCCACGTCCCAGTTATCGTTTGGTTTCGTGAGGGTTACGGAATCCCACAGTTTCGACATGGGAGGCAGCTGTTTGATGAGCATGACCGGCGTGCCGGGCGTGATCCCGCTGATCGGGATGCGGGCGATCGGGATCCACGCCGTGTCGGAGGCCGAGTGGATGCTGCCCGACGGGACGGTCGGGTCGGCGGCCGTACCGGTGTTTGGCGTGCCTTTGAGCACGGCGATGGCGGCGGTCTCGATGTTCTGGCTGTTCCGTGTGTATTTGAGGCAGACGAGGTCGTTGCGGTTCTGGCCGCTCATGCCGCTTTCGATGGTCGCGGTCTCGGCCTCGGTGACGCGCGCGTATCGTCCTTCGACCACGAGGTTGAGGACGGGGATCAGCGCGTGATTCGCATCCTGCATGGTCACCGTGGGGAAAGTGCCGTCGCTGCCCTGCAGCAGGTAGCTGCCGTTGCCGATGACCCCGGCCTGCATGGCGCCCATGTCGCCGCTGGTGATGTGCGGTGTGCCGCCCTTGCCTGTGATGAGCGTGGTGGTCATGTCAGCCCTTTCCCTTGGTAAGCCATGCCGTGTAGGCCGCGTCCTGCGTGGCGGCGAGTTTCTTGAATTCCTGCTGGCATGAGGTGCATGCCAGCGCCTCCTGCGTCACTCCGTCCGCGGTGGTGTGTTTGATCTGGTGCCAGTCGCTCGACGTGCGCGGATCCCCTTCGGTGAGGTATGCGCTGTCGTGGCAGCGGTCGCATGTGTATTTGGTGATGTTCGTGGTTTTTGCCATGCTGTTCCTTTCAGGCGAGTCTTTGCCAGACGTGTCCGCCGATGATGGTGTGGATTTCCTTCCATGTGCCGCCATGGTCGTTGGGGTTGCCGGCGACGCACCAGTAGAGCGAGCCGATCGGGTGTGCGGCGAGGAAGGATGCCTCTGTCGCGCTGGATTGTGCGGTGATGGTGCCGTCCGGTCCGACGGTGATGGTCCTGCCATCGGGTTTGACGCCGCCGAGGGTGGCGGTGGATGCCACTGGCAGCGTGTACTTGTTCGCGGCGGACTGGATGCCGTCGAGCTTCTTCTTGTCTGCGGCGGCCATGAGCCCGTCCGCCGATGATGTGGCCTGTGCGACGGTGATGGCAGCCGTCTCGTCGTTGCGGGTCACTGTGACTGGAGCCGACGCAGTGATGTCCAAGATTCGCGCCTGCGCCGCGGCCAACGCGTTCTGCGCCGTGGTGGTGGCCGTGTCGGCTTTTACGCCGGCCTGTTTGGCGAGGTCTCTGGCGCCTCCGATTTCGGCCGCGGCGTCGCTTGCGGCCTTGTTGGCTTCGGTGGCGGTTCTGCGGACCGTTTCGAGGTCTGCGGCGGTCACATCGGCGCTGAACGTCCAGTTGGAGAGGGTGAGGCCGCTGCCGGCGTAGTAGGCGTGGCCGTCTCCGGAGCTTGATCCACCGCCGCCGGTCTCGCCGGTCGATTCCGTGGACGCGGTGGTCGCCTCGTAGGTTACGGTCGGGATGCCGTCCTTGACTTTGATGATCTTCTTGGTGATCTCGGCGGTGACCCTGATGCCGGTGGTGTTGTCGCGGCCGGTCACGGTGTCGCCCACGTCGAGGTCGATGCCGCCGGTAACGTCGAGGTCGATGCCGCCGGTAACGTCCACGTCGATGCTGCCTGTATCTCGCAGCTCCTGGAGCTTTGTCTTGCCTTTGGTCTCGAGTTCGGCGGCGTCGGCGTTGCTGAGCTCGTAGACGCTTGCGCGCTCGTCCGCGCCTTTGATGGTCTGCGTGTGGCTGAGCGTGCCTTTCTGGTCGGCGTACCAATGGACGACGATCCTGTCCTTGAGTTCGCCTTTGCCGAGGCAGATCAGGTGATTGATCGGATGCGAGGCGAGTGTCGCGTCGAAGTCGATGAGGTCGGAGTCGATGAGGTCGCCGGCGGCCGTGATCGGCGGCGCGTCGACTGTCACGCCGTTCTGCGCTGCGGTGATGCGCAGCCGCAGTCCTGATGCGCGCAGCATCTTGGACAGGCCGCTCCACGCGTCGCAGTACCGGTCGAACCGCCAGTTTGCGTTTTTGGACGCGCCTTCCGTGACGGTGATGATGTCCTGCAGCCCGATACGGGAGATGACGGTGCGCAGGAGCGTGCCGATCGTGCCGCTCACGGTCAGGTAGTCCTTGCCCTTGTCGGGTTCGAGGATCTTCGAGGCGAGCAGGCCGTGCCAGTCGCGACCGTGGTAGGTGAGCTCGCCCTCGCCGCCGGTGACGCTGGTCTTCACGTCGTCGACGATGCCGCCCCAGCCTGTCCCGTCGACCCACCATCGGCAGCCTGGTTTCAGGCGTGCCGGGCATTGGAGTTCGAAGTCGTTCTCCCCCGACCCGTATGCCAGGTCGAGCGTCCATGAGGCGTACGAGCCGGACGGCGTGCCATTCGTGTCGGTGACGATCAGGTCCATGGCGGTTCGCTCCTCTCTTCGATGGCGGTCAGGTCGAATTCGAATCCGCCAGCCCAGCTGATCGTGCTCGTGCCGGGGGGAAGCGGTTCGAAGATGTAGGTGCCGGATCCGCGTCCGGTGCCGCGCACGGCCTTGGCGAAGAGGTTCGTGCGCAGGCCGGTGTCGGAGATCATGATGACGGTCCTGGCGTCAGCGGTGCCGTCGATTTCGAGTCTGCTGCTGGCCGGAATGGTCGCGTCGACCTCGTACCGGTTGGGGCCGATGATGACGTACGGGTTGACGCATGGGCCGAAGATCGTGAGGCGTATCGGCTGCGGCATGCCGCTCGTGTTGGCCACGGTGTCCAGAATGCTCATGCCGCCGTAGTCGTGCGGATAGTCGTGCGGGTAGTCAAGTCCGCTGCCGGCGTCGGTTCGCGGATCGTGATGCGTGGTGGTCTCCCTCCGCCACACGCCGTCCAGGAGCACGACGGTAAGCTGCGTCTCGACCATCGTGGGCGTGATGGTCTGCGGTTCCGCCTTGACCACGTAGGCGCGAGTCGTCCACCCGTCCGCGTCGAACGTGCCGGGCGTTCCGGCGGCCACGTCCGCGTCGAACAGGCGGCGAGTCGAATCCACCTTCTCGGGGCAGCGGACATAGGTTAGGTCAAGCTCGGCCTCGCGCGCCGTGCGACTTACTCCGGTTAGACTCCGGTATCCGAGGGTGTACGACCATTCGCGGCCGCGCAGCCCCTCCGCCGTCTGAGCCCAGATATCGGGCCCTTCCAGTGGGATCGTCTCACCGGTCGAGGCGCACACATAACTAAGCGATCGCATTTCGTATCACCCTTCCGAGTTCACGACCATCGACTTCGATGCCGAGTTTCTCCATAATCAGTGGCATATCCGCGTGCAGCGCGCGCAGTTCCGACAGGAGTTCGCCGAGCAGTTCGCCAGATAACGGTTCGCCGCCAGTCGAGACGGAGGCTCTGGTCGGGCTCAGACCGTAGCCGGTGGCTACATCGGGAGTCGTGAACCGTGTGGAGGCGATGTCCGAGGCCATGCCGTTCATGCTGGACATGACGGCGGCTTGGCTGTTGCTGATGCCCTGGGCGAGACCGAGACCGATGTTCCGACCTATCTGGTCGCGGAACAAGCGTGACGGCGAGTGGATGCCGAGAAAGTTCTTCACGCCGGAGATGGCATCTTTCACGCCGCCGAGAATGGCGCTGCCAACTTTGCCGATGCTGCCCGTGATGCCGCTGATAATGCCATGCACGATCTGCGAGCCGATGGACACCATGCGTCCCGGTATGGATGCAAGCGTGTTGACCAGATTGCTCAGGAACTGCTGGCCCGCGCGAAGCGCGCCGGATGCCATGCTGCTGGCGAACGAGCCGACCGCGCTTATCGCGCCGGAAAGCCCGGCACCGATGCGTCCGGGCACCTGCGAGATGTAGGAGCCGATGGACGAGAGGAACCGGGAGCCGGCGTTGACCGCGTTCGACGCCATCCGGCCGACGAAGCTGGCTGCGGCGCTTACGGCCCCGCTCAGCCACGAGCCGACGTTCGCCGGAAGCTGGGAGATGAACGTGCCCACGTTGCTGAGGAACCGGGAGCCTGCGGAAAGCGCGTTGGCACCCATCTGCGCGGCCCAGCTCGCCACCGACGCAACCGTGGAGGTCAGCCAGTTCCAGATATTGCCCGGCAGTTGCACAAAGAACGTGCCGAGGTTCGCGAGAAACTGCTGGCCCGCAGAAATCGCCTGAGAGCCGAGCTGCGCGGCCCACAGCACCACGAACGTGATGCCATAGGCGAGCCAGTAGGCTATCGTCGCCGGAAGATTCGTGAGGAAGTTCGCTATGTTCGAGACGAACTGCTGTCCCGCCTGCAACGCCGACTGGCCGAAGCTCACCGCCCACGTGCCAATCGACGTAATCAGGTTCGACAACGCCGTCCCGATCGCGGAAGGCAGTTGCTGGAACCATTGAATGACCGACTGGAACGCGTTAGGAAGCGTCTGCGTGAAGAAGTTGGCGATGTTCTGGCCGAGATTGGTGACGAAATCGACCGCTTTCTGCCATGCGGAGGAGATGAACGACGTGAACGCCGCCCACACCTTGCGGCCTACCTCGGTCTGTGTGCAGAACCAGACAAGCGCGGCCACGAAGGCCGCGACGCCGACGACGATCGCGCCGATGGGGTTTGCGGCTATGACGGCGTTGAACGCGCCCTGCACGGCGGTCGCCATCTTCGTGGCCGTGCTCCATGCGGTCTGTGCGGTCTTGACGAGGCTCAGCCCTCCGGCCATCTGTTTGAGCATGGCGACCGGGCCGCCCAAGTCCATCATGAGCATGATGCCGTTGCTGACGCCCTTGGCGGCGGTCGTCACCGTGTTCATGGTTCCGGTGAGCGCCTGTAGACCGCTGTTGAGCGCCTGATAGCCCTTGACTGCGGCGAACGCTGTGCCGATGCCGATGATGATGGGCGCGAGTTCCTTGCCGTGCTGGACGAACCAGTCGAGCGTGTCGGCGACGAGTTTGATGCCGTTGGCGAGACCGTCTGGGGGAATCATGTGCGCCCAGTCGATGACCATGTTGACGACGCCCATGATCGCGTCCCTGAGTCCGTCCCACAGGCTTTTGAACGTGAACAACGCCCCGTTGTCCTTCAGCGCCTGCCAGAGCTGTCCGAGCCAGTTCTTCACGCCGGTGACCATGCTCGCGGCGGCGTCTCCCACCTTGCCGAACTGGCTCGAGAAACCGTTGATCGCGCCGGCGATGTTCTCCACGCCGACCGCTTCCACGACCTTCTGCACGGCCTTGGCTACACGGTTCTTGACGTTCTCCATGGCGGTGCCGATGCCCTGCGTCGCGTCCTTGGCCTGCTGCGCGAACGAGGCGTATTTGCCGAAACCGTTCTGGTTCAGTTCCATGACCTTCTTGTTGAAATCATCGAAACTGATTGACCCGTTTTTCATGGCCTCATACAGGTCGTTTGAGTTTTTCCCTGCGCCCAGCATGGCCTCGGCGACCTGATTGAGCTGGCCGGGCATCGCGGCCTGAATCGAACGCCATGCCTGCATATCGACCTTGCCGGCGCTCAGCATCTGCGTGTACTGGGTGAGCGCGTTCTCCTGCTCCATGGTCGAAGCGCCGCCCGCAAGCATCGCGTTGTTGAACGCGAGGGCGATGTTCGTGGCCTGATCCAGATTGCTGGTCAATGGGGCGAGCTGCTGCACCATGCCCGTCATCGCCGAACTGGTGGTGGGCAGGCCGTCGAGCGCGCTCGAGATCTTCTTGATGGAGGCGGCCGCGTCCTCGGAACTGTAGCCGAGGTTCTTCATGACCTTCGGGAAGTTGTTCATCTGGTCGGCGCGCGAGATCGCGGAGTTCAGGCTTCCCGTGACCACCGAGGCTACCTTGGAGAACACGGTGGAGGCGATGCCGGCGACCGCGCCCACCTTCGCCGCGAAACCGCCGGAGAGGCCCGAGCCGATGCTCTGGCCGGCCTTCTGCCCGGTGGATTTCGACGGCCCGTCGAACGCGTTCTCGATGGCCTTGCCTACGCCCTTCATGCTGGGCACGATCTGCACGTACGCCTGAGCCAGCTGGTATGCCATGACCATTCCTCTCTATACGTCCGTGAAGTCGCGGCTCATGAACGCGTCGAGCTGTTCGATGGTCAGGGCCATGGGCTTGATGGTGCGCGTCCTGCGCGTGGCTTCCCCGGAGTCCTCCGGCTTGGAGGGGTTCGCGACGGCATGGCCGCTTCCGTTGCCGGGTCGTGGCAGCGGTTCGGGTTGTGGGCCGCGTTTCTTCGGGTCGGCGTTGCCCCACATCCACATGTTCATCTGGTCGATCAGCGTGGTCATCAGATACTGGTCAAGCGTCCACGCGGCCGGGGCGTCCAGCTTCTGCCAGATAAGGGAGCCGGCGGGCAGGTTCGCGGCAAACGCGGCCGTCTCCAACGGGTCCAGCTCGTAGATGCCGAGCCCATATACGCGCCTCATGTCCGCCGCCAGCTGGTCGGGGCAGCGGACGAGCAGGTATACGAGCGTCAGGAGTTTGGGAAAGCCTTGCTCATCTCCTCGAACAGTTCGTTCAGGAAGGCTCCCATGGTTTCGCCGTCGATACGACCGTCAGCGCCTCGTAATTCGTTCTTGGCCTTGCCGTATGAGTCGCCGAGAAGTCGGCGCAGGAACGGGATGATCTGCAAGGCGTTGCCCTTCGGGTCGGCCTGAAGGTCATAGAGAGATTCCACGAACTCCCAATCGTCCAGCACCTTCGGGTCGATGGTCAGGGAGATGCCCTTGACGGTGACGGTGCGTGGCTTGCCCTGCGCGGGCCTGTGATCCTGCGGACGGTTGCCGGGGACGTTGTTGCTGGCGGTATTACCGTAACGATGATGACGGTTTCGTGACATAATGACTTCTCCAAAAAACCATGGACGACTTCGAGGGTTGAAAAAATGAGGGTTCCCGCGTCGCGGGGAAGTCGTCGAACGCATGACGCGGGAAGAACCGTTATTCGGCGGCCGGGGTCCCTTCGCCGGTTTCGGCGGTCTCGTCGCCGTTGACCGGATCAATGACCTTGCCGACCAGGGCCTCGGTGACGGCCACGCTACGGGACGCGGCGATGCCGACGTATTCGATGGCGGTGACGCCGGAGCCCATGTCGTTGGCGGAGACGGTGATGTCGTACACCTGCGGGTCGCCGGCATGCACCTGACGGTCGCCGAACTCGGCGCGGGTCGCGTTGCCGATCACGAGACGGTCCTTGACGTCGCCGCTCATCGCGATTTCGAACACGAGCACGAAGTCCTCGTCGGAGGGCATCTGGTGTTTGATGGTCATGCTCTTGTCGGTGCCGGTGACCGCGTCCGAGTTATAGCGGAGCTTCGCGGACTCGGCTCGCAGCACTTCGAGCAGGGCGAACTGGTAGGACTCGGCGTAGCTGGTGATGATCTTCATCACGGTGGTACCGTTCGCGTCCTTGATCTCGGTGGCGTCGGTGTCGGTCGTGTTGGTCAGGCCGTCCTCGGACAGGTAGCCGAGCAGCTTGTACGCGGAGGGCAATGCGGTGGCGGAGTCGGTGGGCAGTGTGGTGCCGGCGGGTGCCCAGTAGGCGTAGCCGCCGACCTTGAACTTGCCCAACGACACCATGGTGGAATCGTTGGTTGTGGAATCAACCATGATTTACAGCCTTTCTAATCGTCTGATTTGATAATCAACTGGAGAATGATTTGGTAACGGGGCCGCCCGTCGGGCATGGGGAAATGCGTGCGCCCGGTGATGTCGATATCGGCGACCTCGGGCAGTTCGACGATACGTTTGAGCCGGGGGAGTATGAGTTTCGCCGCAGCCTCGGAGACCAGCCAGCGCGACTCGCCCCACACCTGCACCGCGATAAGCGGCAGGCTGCGAAACGGTTCGTCCGTGCCTCCGACCTGTTCGACGGTGACGAACGGCATCGGATGCGTGGCCGACGATCCGGCGGGCACGTCGAACATCGCCGGATATTCGGCCTTGATCGTCGGGTCCGCGTTGAGCCAGTCCATGACGAGTTTCTCCGCGTTCACGGCCATCAGCCGCCACCTCCCACTGCTTTGGCAAGCGTGTTGTGCAATGCGTTGTCGACGTGGGCCGCGTGGTTGGCCGGATAGACGTTCGCCGTGGCACCTTTGGGGCCGGTGCGCACGCTTGCCTCGTAACGCGGAACGTGATCCTCTCCGGCGGACACATGCACGGCACGCATGGCGGTGGAGTTGGCGCGTCCCGCGATTTTGTCGGCTTCGGCCTTGACAATGCGTGCGCCCTCGTTTTGGCGGTAAGCGAGGAACGCCGAATAATCGAGTCTCACGGTATTGGACATCAGCCCTTCGAATCCGTGACTTCGACCTTGAGGTTCCAGGCGGTCGGCTTCATGCCGCCGTCTAATGGCCTCGGGTCTCCGATCACCTTGTAGTCATGCTCGTCGATGCGTATGCTCGCCCCGCGCAGGCTCCGGTATGCGTAGCTGCGCGGGAACAGGCACGTGAACGCCACGGTCACTCCGTCAGGGCGCAGCGAATCGGTTGCATTCGACATGGCACCCGGCGAGACGAGCACGTTGCCCACCGATTCGATATCGTCCTTCGTGACGGGCGAGCCGCCCGGGTCGGTCTCGCCAGTGGGCGTGCAGCGCACCACTTTCACGGTCTCGCCCCTCATGACGCCTCCCCGTTCGACAGGTCGATGCTGTAGAAGCGTTGGCCGGTGAGCCCAAGCGCCTTCTTCTGTCCCTTGGACAGATAGAATTCGCCGCGAGGATTCGAGAAGGTCATCGACTGGGTGAAATCGCCCGCCGTGAGACTGAGATTGCTGGCACCGGTCGTATCGAAACCGGCGCCCTCGGTCTGCATGTCGGACGAGATCACATCCTTGGCGAGCTCGCAGGCGATGCGTTCAAGCGTCGCCCGCGATATGTTCCGCCAATCGGGGCACTGTTCGCGAATGAACTGCGATGCATCGGCCAGACGCTGGTCAACATAATCCGGGTCGTCCGGCATCTGCTTCCAGCGTTTGGACAATTCCGTGTGGGTGGCGAATGGGTTTTCTTCCGTTTCGTCGGCCATAACGCACCTCCCCACGTCAGACGGCGATGACACCGATCGCGCGCAACTGGGCGAGGATGCTGTTGACCTTCGTGGCGATGGTCGCCGCATCCGCGCCGCTCGCGAGATCCGGGATCGCGGCACCTTTCTTGACGCCACCCAACGCCTCAGCCGTGGCGGCGGGCAGCGTGTAGGCGGGCGGAATCGTCGGCTTGTTCGACAGGTCGTTGTAGCTTCCACTGAAGCTGGACGTTCCCGCGCCAATGGCCTTGCGCGCGTCGGCTGCATCCGTGGCTTTGAGCACCGCCTTGCCGGTGTTGGTGGCGCCGGCAAGCGTGTCGGCGGTGGGAGGGACGCCGCCGACATCGACCGGATTGCCGTCCCCGTCAAAAACGGCCACCTGAGCGATAATCTCGCCGTCAGTCGGCTTCGGTTGACGCACGAACTGTATCTGCTTGTTCAGTCCCATGGCCATCACGCTCCGTTGGACGTCGATGCCGGCGTGATGACGTACGCCGGGAAGCGCTTCGTCTTGTCGGGCTGCACGTCGTTGATGGGGTTGGCGATCTGGAAGCCGACGCGGAACACGACGCGCATGGCGACGCAATCCTGCTGCGCGAGGTTCAGAATCACCTTGCCGTTATCGTCAGAGATAACCGACTGGTCAAGCATCTTGTAGGTGATGTCCTGACGGATGCCGACCACGAAGTTCGACCAGTCTGCTCCGAGCAGCACGGCCTTGGTGGTATCCCACGCGCCGTTGTCTACCTCGTTGAGGCCGAAGCCGTAGAGGGTGGACGGCGCGCCGGAGGCGAGCGAGGGCACGTAGATCGGGCTGCCGTTGGCGTTGCGCAGGCCGATAAGTTCCCAGTTCAGGCCCGGCTTGCTGGCGAAGCCGTTCATGGCGAAGCCCTGTTCGGCGAGCTTCTGACCCATGCTGGCAACGTCCTTGGCGAGGTCCTTGCCCTGGGTGAGCATGTTGTGCGCCGCGATGGCCTGCGGGATGATGCCGTCAGGGAAGCTGGACGGCTTGTCCACGCCGAAAAGGGTCGCCTGGTCCAGCTTGTAGCCGAGCGCGGAAGCCAGACGCGGCATGACCTCCGGCCAGATTGGGATGCCGGAATCCGCGATGACGGCCTCCGGGATGGGCACGATGGCCGCAAGTTCCTCGGCCGTGATGCTCAGGCCAGACCATTTCATCTTCGTGGTCTGCTTGAGGCCGGTATCGCCGCCCACCCAGTAGGCGATCGGCTTGGAGTCAAGCACCGGCTGCGTGCGCGTGCGGGTGCTCATGCGAATCTGACGCATGCGGGTCAGGGATACGCTCGACTTGGGGGCGTCTTGGATAATCTGGGTGGCGTATTCGGTGGGGATGAGTCCGCCGCCGAGGTCGCCGCTGGTGATGATGGAGTTCACGTTGGAAACCATCGTCATACCTTCTTTCTATGGAGTGGGGAGGTTATTTCTGCTTTTGTTCAAGGAACTGGTCACGGATCCAGTCGCCGGAGGAGCCGGATGGTGCGGGCGGCTGGTTGGATTCGGAGGAGGCGAGCACCTTCGGCTTGGTCTTCTCGGCGATGTAGTCGGCGAGCGCCTTGCCGTTGGCCTGCATCTCTTCGAGCGTGGAGCCATGGAGCAGTGCGATGGGCACGCCGGTTTCCTTGGAGACCTGCGTCTTCCATTCGTTCTGCTGTTTTTCCGCCTCGTAGGCGGCGTTCTTGGCTTCAAGCTCTTTGATGTGCTTGGCGGTCTTTTCGGCTTCGGACAGTTGGGCCTCCTTGAGCTGTTGCAGTTCGTCGGCGGCTGCCTTGTTGTCCTTGGCGCGTTTCTCCCATTCGCGGGAATGGGCGACGGCCTCCCTGTATTTGGCCTCGTAATCGATTTCGGGCGGCTTCGCTCCGTTCTCGGTCGATGCCGCCTGCTGGTTGCCGTTGGCCTCTTCGGTCATGGTTCCTCCTAGTGGGTTGGGCCCGTTTCGGGCATAAAAAACCACCCGTGCGGGTGGTTGGGGAAAATCTCAGTTCGAGTGCGACGGTCGTGGCACCCCGTAGCCGTCCTTGTAACGGTCGGGGTAGAGTCGGCGCATCACATAGGTGATCGTGTTCGGGTCGTTGGGATTGTCGGGATTGCCTTTTGTGGTGGCCTTTATCATCCGATAGGTGTCGTCGTCCAGGCCGCCGTTCTCGATGAGGCTACGGGCGTGCATGTATTCCGAGTACATGCGGTCGGGGTCATAGCCCTCGATGTGAGCTTGGTCCCTGTCCCATTCGGGGACTATCTGGCAGTCGCAGTCGTCGTGAAACAGGCTGAACGAGCCTTTGGCGTATTTTGCGGTCTTCTCGCTGCGGTACACCCAGCCGCGCGAGCAGAGCATCGTGCAGAACGCGCACGTCTTCGCGCCTCTCGGCACGCGCGCGTACCGGGGTTCGGACGGGTCGTGCTCGCACAGGCGGGCGATGGTTTCGCGCCCCGAATACATGACCCAGCGTTGCATCGCACCGACAAGATACGCCTGCATGGTCTGCGGGTCGGTCCACAGGTGGCCGGCCTGCCAGCGTATCGTCTTGTCGATGCCGTCGCCGGGAAACGAGTCGGACAGGTCGTACTCCCATGATTCGGGCACCGATTCGCCACGGACGCGCATATACCATTCGTAGGCGGCCTGTGCCGCGAGGTCGCCGTATTTGGCGACCAGTTGCGGCACGTAGTCGAGCAGCATGTCACGTTGCCATTCAGGACTGAGCTGTTGCAGCGTCCCCCACAGTTTCGCCAGATCGCGGCGCGCCAGTTCCACCGCTCTGGCTTGGCTGGCTTGCAGCTGGTCCAGTTGCCGGTTGTCCGTCATCCTTGTTGCCTCCGTTCACGAGGGAGTCAAGCACGCTGCGGGTCTCGGCCTTGCGCTTGTCGACCAACAGGCGTGTGATGTCGGAATCCGTGTAGCCGAGCTTCTCCAGAATAACGTCGGAGTTGGCGAGCCACGGCATGGCCGTCACCTGCTTCACGATGGCATCGGAGAGCGCGGCCTGCGATGGGCGTTCGGGGTCACGCCAGTTGACCTGCAAGCGGTCGAGCTCGTCGCTGTCCTCGCTGGTGCCGTTGAGTATGGCGATGTCCCTCGCGGCCTTGCGTAGTTGCACTCCGATGGCGCGGCAGGCGTTCTTCGCCTCGATGACAAGTTCGCTTTCCGCCGCCATGATCGCTTCGGACGAGGAAGGGCCGGAATCCGTCATGACGCCGAACTGGCTGAGCGGCACGCCGGTCGCGCCGCTCATGCGTGCCGCGAGTGCGCGAAGCATGTCGGTGTGCGGCTGCATGGTCATCTGCGTGAACTGGCCGATGGCGGGTGCCTGGCCGTCCTCGTTGAGGCTGATGTTGAGCATCTTCGAGATGGTGGCTTCCCAGCCGGTCAGCTTCTTGCCGTTCTTGTCCTCGGGCGGCTCGTCCGCGCCGATGAGGTAGCGTTGCGGGCTCGAATAGAATTCGGCGCTTACCTCCATGCGCAGCATGGTGCGCACCGCAGTGTCGGTGATACTCATGACCTCGCGGCTGATGCGCGAGCGGCCAAAGGGGCGGTTCAGGTCCTGATGGTAGGGGATCAGGTAAACGGGCACATGATCCATGTACGTGTTCCGGGGAGCGTCCGCATGATAGCGGCCTGATTGCGTGCGGCGTATACGAATCGTGTAGCCGGGCATGTAGAGCATGAGTTCGGAAGGCACGATGGTGTTCGCCTGCGCGTACTGGGAGCGGTCGATATCGGTTATCGACAACGCCGCCGACAGGCCGCGACGGGCGTAATCCCACAGGCCGGTCTCATAGAGCGCGCTGCGGAACGACACGGACACCTTGGAACGCAGACCGTCTTCCGGTTCCGCGCTGCGTACATTCAGGAACGAGCATGAGTGAGTGAGCGCGCTGCGGATGGCCTGCGGCAATTCCACGTCGAAGTCGTTGTCTGAAAGAATCGAATCCAAACCCAACGGATCGCGGCTGTCGTCGCCGACTCCGACGAAACCATCGAACACGATGCGGTCGGCCAAAGCGTCCACCGATTTCTGCGGCCAGCCCACGACCTCGCTTATCCCCGCCATGCTGTCCGGCACAGCGATGGACAGATTCTTAAGCTCGTTTCGCCCGTCGTAGTATTTGGTGCGCAACAGGTTACGTTCGAGCTTCTGGGACCATTGACGTATCATCAAATCCCACGGTTCTCGGCACTCGTCGGGCAGATTATCGACCTGCACGTTTTCAAGACTGGGAATCTGCATCAGAATGCCACCGCCTTCGCTCTTCTTCCCGGATGACGCTTGGAAGTCTTGACGTTCCAATACGCGAGAGCCACCGCTTCCACGGGACTCACATCGACGTTCTCCATGGACGGCTCGTAGCCGAACCCGTCGCCGATTTTCCTATGCTTCGCATGACCCACCGCCTCGTCAAGCAGAGGCTGGCCGAAATGGGTAAGCTCATGGTCGTTCACGGCCTGTTCGAGCATCGAACAAGCGTCCGCCACGTCGGAAGGGCGCGGCACCACGATCACTCTTTTGGACACGCCCTTGTCGATGAGGCTGTTGACCAGGGTGGGCGCTCCCACGCGCCCGTCGATGATGATGCCGATGGCGTTGCGCCACCGTTCCGCACCGTCCTTCTCGGCGGTCAGCCAGTCGGCCAGCCAGCCGGTGCCGCCGCGCATGCTGCGCGAGGCTATGACCTCCACGTGCGGCAATTCACCCGACTTGCGTGGCGGGCGCACGCACGCCACGAGGGTGACGTTCGCGCCGTCCGCGCTGAACTTGACCGCATACGAGTTGTAGCCGTCCATGCAAGGGTTGTCGGTCTTGCACTTGGCCCACTCGTCAACATCGATATCGGACAGCGCGCCGGCCTGATCGTTCCACCAGCCGAGACGTTCGCGGGCGAAACCGTCAGGGGTCATCTTCTCCGATTCGGAAACGACCACGCTCTTCAGCAGTCGGGTGCCGAGCGATGGATTGTATTGGTACCAGCGTTGCTGGTCGTGCACGTCGCCGATCTCGGTCGCCGCCCATTCGAACCAGCACAGGTTCTTCGGCGGCTTGTCACGATGCGCGTTGCGGCGCATGCGCGCGAACACCGTTCCCGGCGAGGTCGGCGGTGTCGGCGTTCCCGTGTAGATGGTCAACGGGTTGCCCGAGGGTGCCGACGAGATGGCGGGCTGTATGGCCTCCATCTGCTCGTCGGTCAGCTCCTGCGCCTCGTCGCACACCAGCACGTCCACCGTGAAACCACGGCCCGAACTTTTCGAACGGGCGATGAACTCAATGCTGCCACCGTTCTTCAACACGATGGCCTCCTGGCCGTTCGTGGCCCGAATGTAGGTGACCAGTTCCGACAGTTCGGGGAACTTGCGCGCGTTCTCGAAGTAGTATTTCATGCGCAGGAAATGCTTGCGGCAGGTCTTCACCTCATGCGCCGTATGCAGGATCTTCATGCCGATGATCGCGGAGAGATAAAGCTCCGTGAACTCGAGAATCGCGTTCTTGCCGTTCTGGCGCGGCACCGCGCACCCGCAATCCGACGCCGCCCATTGCAGCTTCGAATCCGTGGCGAGCCACCCCTCGAGCACGATGCGCTGCCACTTATCCGGCTTCATGTCGTAGCCGGCTGCGAGCGCGCACGCCTCGCCTCCCTCGGACTGCGCGTGCTTGGGAACCAGAGCGAAGCTAGGTTCCTGTACGCCTCTTCGCCTTGCCACCCTGAATCACCCTCAGCTTCCGTCGTTCGGCTATCTCATCGAGCGGCGTATGCCGCTCCTGCTTCTGGGCTTTCGCCGGCATGATCTGGCTGCGTGCGGCTGGTGTGATGCCGTAATCCTGCAGCAGCTTGTTCAGTATGGGCACGCTGGCGAAATTGCCGGAACCCCAGATGTCCGCGTGGATCAGTGCGGCGTTCATGAGGTTGTCCCAGTCGGCCTCCGTCCACGAGTCCGCTCCGGGGGTGGAAGCCAAATGCTCCCACCATCGCACGGTCGCCTCCGGCCACTCGATGCCGTCAGGCAACTGTGGCTGCGTTATCGTGGTCTTGGCCAACTGGATCACCTCGAATCAATGTCTAGGAGCCGCTGGAGCGACTCGCGCGAGCGGAACCGGCGGCACGAGAGAAATCAAACTCGCCCTGCACGTATCTCGGACGCATGACAACCACCTCCATCGGGAAAATCAGGAGCCTGAGGAACGCGAGCCGCCGCGAGAAAAAGCGCTGCGGATACGACCGGCCACATTACGCACCGCATTGCCGGCGCGCTGGAACAGGTTACGCACGATCCACCTCCTTTCCAGTAACGATGCGGACAAGAAAAATCGGGATCTACCGTTTCCAGCCTGCACTGCGGTATCTGTTCCATTCGTCGTTGAACCGCTTGTCGAACGCCCGGTCTCGGCGTGCCTGGGCGTTCTTCCATGACTGAGAAACGCCGGCTTCAAGATCGTTGACTCCCTGTTCCTTGCGTTTCTTCATCAACGCGCGCATCTTGAGGGTATCCTGCCATAGCTTCGATATACGTTCGTCGGATAAGCCCTGTTTGCGGTATTGGGATATTCGCTCTTTCGAGAAGCCGACGCCGGAAAGCGTTGAGCCCTTCGAGCGTGAGCGGGATGAGTTGCCGCCGCTCCCGCTGCTGGACGAGCGGGAAGCCGAAGAAGAGCCGCGTCGCATGAGAACCTCCCAATGAAAAAGCCGCCACATAGGGACGGCTTGAACGAAAAAAATATTGTTTACCGGTTCACGATCCGCTCGATCGCGACGCGGAACGGGACGCACTCACACGCAGGGCGGACACACCGCCACCGGATGAACCGGAAGAGCGACGCCCATACCCCGTATAGCGGATATCGTTGGTGCTCGCATAACGGACTCGCCTCATAACTCACCTCCCAGCTTCCGAGCTACGGCCATACCATCGAGGTATTTATCTCCGAGTTTGCGAAGACCATACTCGGCAAGGAAAGAATCCTTGTCGTCTCGCAACGGGAACGCGATGGCGAACCAGTATTCGGAATTGGTCGGCTCCACGAGCTTCCTGGGACTGCAAGCCGAAACCAGCGCCCTGTGCAGGGCGGCGAACTCGGCGAGACAATCCTTCTCCAGATCATCGGAGTACTTGACATCGGCGAGCGGGTCAGGCGTCTTCTCCGCGAACCCGAGACCACCACCGAAGCCGACGCCGGCACCGAACGCCACGGCGGACGACTTGGCCGGCTTGTACGGGGCGAGTAGCTTCTCGATATCACGGTACGCATAGATCCGGTGGTTTTCGCCGAAGCCAAACCGTTCACGCCACCGCGCCATCTCGGCGGGGGAGGGGAAACACAGGCACAGCCAGAACTCGGTGTCGGTCGCATCCACGAAACGCTTGCGCTCCGCACGGGCGCGCTCCCGGTACTCCTTCGCGTTCTCGTCCAGATTTTCCGGCACCGGCTTCACAGCCTTCTTGCCCTTGGACTTCTTAGAAAAGTCGAATCGGAAATCACCTGACATGATCCACCTCCAACAAGGGAAACCATTCAAGCAGCGTCGCGTAATCGTCCGGTGCCTTGTCCTTGAGCACCTTGGTGAAACGCTTGTCGATGCCATCGAAAGAACGCCCGAACCACGCATAATCACACGGCAGCTCGATATGATGCCCGCTGATGCAGTCCAGCACCTCGCCCTTGAGCCAATCCCCGATAGGAGAGACCTTCTTGAGATTGCGCCGCCAGTACCCGTACTGGACGAACGCGCCACGACGCTGAATCGAATCGGCCGCACGCACGCCATCCGCGCACCACGTGCTCTTATCCAAGCCCACGTCGGCGCGGATGAAATCCCACATCTGCTCATACGACGGCTCAGGCAAACGCGCCGCCTCGATGTAGCGCAGACGTTCGGGAGCCTGGAACACCGCATTGTTCAGCCAACGGTACAGCGACGGGTGCGGATACCTTTTGATTCGGGTCTGGAACTTCTGCTCGAAATAATCAAGCTCCTCGTCCACGAACCTCAAACCGGGCACATAGTAGAGATACGCGGGAACGACCTCGATGCCCATATCCCGCATCGCCAGCCACGCGGCTATGGAATCCTTGCCGCACGAAAACGCCAACAACACGGGCCTGCCATCAGCGGCCAGCTTCTCACGCACCGCGAGACTCGTGCCCTGATTACGAATAACCGTGGTCACTTCGGCCACCTCCTTCCCGTCATGCGAATAAACCGCGAATGCGAATAAAACTCGGCACCGGCACGCCGGAAGCTCGCCTCCGACGACCGCACGAACACATGCAGCCCATGTCCGCTGGTCGAAACCTCCGCATAGATCGCATCCGGCAGCAGCTCCATCGCCTTCGCGGGCGGACTGGTCAAATCAACATGGTCGAAATCCCAGCACGCAAGCCCATCGCCGAGCATTATGCCATAACCGTCACCGGCCTTCGAGCGCATGACCTCCGAATATGACGCCCAGGTACTTGAGTCCGTCGAACTGGCCGGCGACCCATCGCACATAATCGGACGCTTACCATCGGCCCGCACCCAACGGCGCAATGCCCTGAGCGCTTGGGGTATCTGATGTTTGCGGCTCCACGCCTTGCGGCATCTGTCCGAGCAAAACAGTCTCGGACGCCTAGGGTTAGGTGTGGGTTGGAAGAAGTGGCCGCAATTCCTACATTGGTTGACCATAGCTATTACTATAGCATATATTCCAACGATTCGCAACACTAATTTCGTGACATATCAAAACTGCGTAAAATCAAACGTAACAGCCTCGGAAAACAACGGGGCAAAAACATCAAAACCATGCCGGAACGGCTTCCACGGGCGCTCGCAGACACCCCAGCGGCCAAACGTACGATACTCCACGCGGGTTGCGGGGGGATGCGGGCGCTGTGTTCTGTGGGGAGCCTTGCATGGGAGGGGGAGGGTATGGCCCCCGGTTACCATTGGCGGCTGATTGGGATGGTGTTTTGTGGTTGTTTTTTTGTGTTTTGGTGGCCTGTGGTGTTGGCGATTATTTTGTTGCTTTTTCTTTGATTGCAGATTCTGTGTGTGAGTTGTGTGTTGTCATAGCTGGTTGGTGATCCGCCTCGGCTGTATGGGATGATCTCATCGAGTTCGCAGCTGAGTGGGTGTGGTGTTTTGAGTGTGAGGTCTATGGGTTTGCCGCACAGCGGGCAGATCGGTATTGGTCCTTCGGCTGCGATGTGTCTGGCCTTGCATTTGCGGCGGGCTGCTCCATTTTGGTATCGGCCTGAGCCTGCCTTGTTGCTCATGTTCCCATCCTGTGTGTTTGGTGGCTTGGGCGAGATTCTAATTCGCGGACCGGTTGTCGTGTTTGCGGGTCGCCGTGCTGTCTCGGCATGGCCGGCTGGTCCTCTGCGGTACGCAAGCCGTGGCATGCGCGGTTGGCTTCGATCCAACGACCTGCGGTTTTGGAGACCGCCGCTCTACCGGCTGAGCTACGCGCATAGGTGGGTATGAGTAAAGCCCCTGAGATGTATGTCCCAGAGGCTTTCGCACTTATCTTGATACGGAGTATACCACGGGGTGGCAACAGCCTACTGCCGGCTGGAATATGCCATTGCCATGCTGACTATCTCCCTGATGCTGAATTCGTAGTATCCGTCTTCCACTGGCTTGCTGCTGGGGAGTTTGCCACGGCGTATCCACATGATGATTACTTTGCGGCTGACCTCGTATCCGTAGTTCTCACGCAGCCATTCGCTCATGCCCGCAGGTGTCTTCGTGAGATGGATTGCCTCGGCCTTGTCGCGGCTCTGCTCGCGCAGCTCGGCCACGTCGATGACGGCCCCGCATTTGCAGAGTCTCAGCGTCTCGCCCTTCGCGGCGAGGACTTCGCGTCCGCATTCGGGGCACATGCCGACGATCCTGCGCGAGCGCGGCCTGCGGTCGATGAGCGGTTCGATGCGCTCGCAGGCGTGGGTGAGCCATGTCAGCCAATGTCCCGAGCGGCTGGCGCGGCATAGGTCGGGCAGTCGTCGTGGAGCGTCCCTGAGCAGGGTCTGCCATCTCGGACGGCTTTCCACGCCGGTCTCGTTCCACATGTCCTGCAGGCCGTCCTCGGTCTGGTCGAGCATGTCCTGCGCGTGGAGGTTGATGGGCGCGGGCGCGTCCCCTCCCTGCGGTCGTCCTCCGGCTCCCGGCTCCGAGAGCCTGTATTCTCGGCGAGCGACCGCCTGGAGGAGGTGCAGGTTGACGCGCAGCCGGTGCAGCAGCCGCGCGTACTCGCGCCGGCACGTCTTGCACAACGTCCACGGCGCTTCGGCCGGCTTATCGCAGTTCTGGCAGTTCCGATCCATTTTTACGCTCCTTCTGCAGACGTATACGGGCATATAAAGGCGTATAAAGGCGCCTAGAACATGGGCGGTTCGATGAATTTCGGGCGCATGCGCTCCGCCCGCTCCCGACGCTCCCGCTCCGCGGCGTGCTGGCGGATGATCGCGCTCGCCTCCTGCGGGGTGACGCCGAGCATCCTGCATGTTGTCTCGATGTCGACGCCGCGCTCGTGCCACGTGACGACCATCTCCGCCTTGCTTTTCGTGACGGCCATGATCAGTCCTCCACCTTGTCCGCGCCGTCCGTGTGATTCCAGTCGCACGAGATACCGCCGTAGATGCGGATGCAGCTGACCCGGCGCCCGTCCGGGAGTTGGTAGGTCCTCCATGAGGGGAATTGGTCGGCAGGCTCGGCGTAGACCGGCTGCGGATCCTGCGGCGTGCCGGCTGCCCCGCAGCCGGCGAGCGCCAGTATTGTGAGTGTGGTGAGGGTGATTGCGGCGAGTTTTTTCATGATTCCGTTTCCTCCTGGGTGTCTTCGGTCCACGTCTTGGGTGTGATGCTGATGGTGACCTGGGCTCCGTCGGCGAGCGCCCGGGTGATGATGTCCTGCAGGTTCATGGTTCCTCCTCCAGTAGTGGGCTGATGTCGGTTTCGGTGCCGGCCTCGTCGTATATGCGGTCGGCGATGTGGTCGATGTCGTCCATGCCGATGATCGGGTCTCCGTTCATGTCCGTGGGCTGGTCGTCCAATACGGCGTGCAGGGCGGCGTGCAGCTGGTCGCGCGTGTAGATCTTCGCTGTGGTGTCCGGCATCACTGCTCCTTTCCCCCGGGCGTGCCGCTGTTCCAGTGGGTGCCGGTTTTGGTGATGGTGATGGTGACGTTGCGGCCCTTCACGTTCCTGCCCATGCGCGCGAATCCGTCGCTTTTCTGCTTGCACAGCAGGCAGTCGCGCTCCCAGCCCCTCCCGTGCCGGCCTCCCCGGTCGCGGTACCGCCAGCGCGTCGTCTCGGGACGCCACTTGTGCCCGTTGCCGCAGTACTCGCTCATGCCCCGCACGCTCACCGGGGCCGGAGCCCCCTTCGGCAGGATGCGCACGGTCCCGGGCACTCCGCCGGCCGCGATTAGCCGGCGGTGGCACGCCGGACAGCAGCCGTCGCGCTCCAGCACCGGGAACCGTCGGCGGCAGCACTCGCACGCATACGTGACCCTCAGACGGCCGAGGCGCGCCAGGCGCGTGAACTCCGCGTCATCACCGTCCACCGGCTCGACCAGACCGCTCATCGTTGCGTCTCCCCGAGGTGAGCGAGGCGCTCGCGGTATTCGGCGAGGTCGCGTTGGATGCAGGTGGTGGCGCGGTGGTCGGTGTCGTGGCCGGCCGTGTAGGGGTCGTCTCCTTGGGCCTGGGCGGTCAGGCGCAGGGCGGTCAGGTCGAGGTGGCGGTATGAGAGCGGTTGGAGGATGTCGAGGCCGGTTGCGGGGTCGAGGTGGGCTATGATCTGCCGCAGGTCGAAGCGGGGGTTGGTGCCTGCGGGGTGGAGGGTGTAGCGTCGGGCGGCGTCGTTGAGGTATTCGGCGAGGTCGAGTCCGGCTTGCCGGTAGTCGAGCTCGCTGTCGAGGCTGGCTTCGAGCAGTCCGTTGGCCAGGTGCATGCGCAGGGCGGTCAGGTCGTCCGCATGGGTGATGGCGATGCCGTGGTCGGGGTGGATGACGGCGTGATGCTGGTCGAACGACTGTTCGGCCCTCATGTCGGTGATGGTGCAGGCGATCTCGAGCAGGTCGCAGCGGTCCGGGTCGAGGCCGGTGGTTTCGGTGTCGACCCACAGGAGCATGTGGGGTTTGGTGTGGCTGGTCATTGTCGGGTTCCTTTCGGTGGGTTTGGCGTGGGCTGGGGTGTGGTGTCTGGCGGCTGGCACGGGCGGCGTCCGCCGTCCTGGTCGAGCAGCTGCCAGCCGCCTGTGTGGTAGTGGACGGGGATGGTCGTGGGGTCGTCCCAGGCGTGGACGAGGTAGCCGAGCCGGTAGGCGGGTGCCGGGTGGGCGTGGACCCATCCGTGGCAGCCGGTGGTGCCGCTGCCGCACAGCAGCAGGAGGTTGGCTGGCTGGTGCAGTCCGGGCCATGGGTGGCTTCTGGGGCGTCGGTGGTGGATGCTGTCGCCGCTCCAGTGGGTGCCGGCGTCACGCCCGCATCTGGCGCATTTCCAGGCGTCGCGGCGTTGGACGAGCCGTCGGGTTCGTTCGTCGGGCTGGCTCATGGTCGTGGCTCCTTGGTGGTCTGGGCGGTCAGGTCGCGGATGGCGTCGAGGGCGGGGGTGCCGCTTTTGACGCTGGCCCAGAACGCCTGTTCGAGGCTGTCGGTGATGGGCAGTCCCGGGGATTGCCGGTGGATCTGGTCGCGCATCCATTGGCTGGTGATGCCGCGCCATTCGTGGTCCCGTGGCCGGTCTTGGGGCGTCCATGAGCGCCATTCGCCCGTGAGCCAGTTGGCGAGCAGGGGCGCGTAGCGCAGCGGCATGTCGCCGTTGTCGACGGCTTTGGCGTAGGCGAGGGCGGCGCCGTAGAGGGTTTCGGGCGTGGCGTCGGTCAGCGCCTGGCCGAGGGCCTTCCTGGCGCGCTCCCGGTAGGCGGGCTTGCCCATGGGCCCGGGCTTGGGGTATGCGCCGGCGATGGCCTGGAGGGGGTCGGCGCGGATGCGCGCCTCGGCGTCGGCCATGGTCGCGGCCCGGGTGTCGGGCGTGGTGTCGGACTGGTGCCCGGCCGTGGCGTCCGGCCCGGTTTTGGTCGCGGAGGGGTTGGGGGTGGTAAGGGAAGGGTTAGGTATGGTATGGCCGGTTGCTTCGTTTTGCTGCGAAGCACTTGCTTCAGGTTTGCTTGAAGCACTTGCTTCGGTTTTGCTTGAACCATTTGCTTCAGGTTTGCTTGAATCGTCTGCTTCGTTTTGCTGCGGAGCATTTGCTTCGGGTTTGCTTGAAGCACTTGCTTCGGTCTTGCTTCGTCGGCTGCGTGCGGAGGCGAGGCCTCCGGCGCGTCCGGCCGCGGCCCGCTTGGCCCTGAGCTCGCCGTTCGCGCCGGTGAACTTCATGAGGGTCGCCGCCTCGACCACGATCCAGCGTCCCGGGCGCGCGGCGTCCTCGATCATGCCCGCGTCCAGCAGCTCGTCGACCTGCCGTCTGGTGCCCCTGAGGTCGCGCACCGTGGCGAGGTCGAACGCGCCGTCGAACGCGGGGTAGCGCATCTGCTCGGCCGTGAACACGCACAGGCGCACCCACAGGCCGAGCGCCGTGTTGCCGACCGCGCCCGGCCGGGTCTGCGGGTTGTGGTTGAGCCCGTCGTCGATGGACGTCCATGTCATGACTCGTCCTCCACGTGCGCGTACTTGCCGTCGAGAGCCCGCCTCTCGGCGTCGGACACGGGGTAGCCCAGGGTCTCGAGCGCCGCGTAGTAGGCGCGGGCCATGTCGAGCTCGTCCCCGTCCTCCCATGTGGCGGGGTCGGTGAACGCCTCGCATTGGGCGCACAGGACGAGCAGGAGCTCGCGGTTCGCGGCGCCTTCCGCGTCGCCGCGGCGGCGCAGCTCGGCGAGCATGGCGGCGCGGCCGGCGTCCCCGGGCAGGGGCGTGGCCGTGAGCTCGCCGTACGCCTTGAGGACCCGGTCGGGATTGTCCCATTGCGCGCCGCCGACCAGTCCGGTCCATTGGCCGGCGCCGGTCAGGGCGAGCAGTCCCAGGCCGGTGATGGCCCGGCGCAGCTGTCCGCCGTTGAATCGCGTGGCGTGGGCGCGGATCCAGTCGCGGCGCAGCCGTGCCGCCGCCCGGTCGAATTCCACGCGCCGCTCATGGTCGGCTCTCATCCGGGCCATGTCCCGTTCCCGCCGTTCGGCGGCCGCGTCGCGTTCGGCCCGCTGCAGGGCGCTCATGCGGGTGAACAGGACCAGCGTCCGGCCGGTAAAGCGCGCTATCGGCTCCGCCTGCGGGTGCCCGGCGATCCATGATTCCAGCCATCGCGCGAGCGCGTCCGGATTGCCTTCGCCCCATCTGGTGGCGTACAGGCATCCGTCGGGCGGCGTGTACGCCGGGCCTTCAGTGTCGTCGATGTCCACGCCAAGACCGGCCAGCGCGGAGCGTGCCTCGGTCCGCCATGCCTCGTCGCTCAGCCGTCGCGCGAGCATGTCGCGCGTCCAGTTCCAGTCGGTGGTGCCGGCCTTGGCCGCGAGTTCGGCCTGCATGCCGGGATGCCCCTCCAGCCCGGCCAGGTCGTCGAGCTGGGAGAGCGACAGTTGCGCGAACGAGTCCGCGGCCGCGTCGCGCACCTGACCGGGGATGCGCGCCAGGCGCAGCCGTCCGCGCACGAACGATTCGGAGCGGTCGGTCTTGCCGGCCAGCTCGCCCACGTCGGCGCCCAGGTCGAGGAGCCCCTGATAGCCGTCGGCCTCCTCCATGGGCGTCAGGTCGCGGCGCTGGCAGTTCTCCACCAGCATCAGCTCGCGTTCCGTCCGCTCGTCCATGTCGCGTATGACGCACGGCACGCGCTCCAGACGGGCGAGCCGGCACGCGGCCAGGCGCCGGTGGCCGATGACCACGCGGTAGATGTCGCGGCCGCCTGCCTTGTGGTCGGGGGTGACCACGAGCTGCTGCTGCAGCCCCTGGGCGCGGATGCTGTCGGCCAGCTCCCGCACGTCGCCCACGCCGGAGCGCGGGTTGTGGGGGTTGGAGATGAGGTCGTTGACGGGGATGTCCGTGATGGTGATGCTCACTGGTGCGGGTCACTGCTCCTTGGTCGTGCCCGGCCTGCGCCGGGGGTGTCGTGTCTTGCGTGCCAGACGGCGCTCGTGGTCGAGCCGCTGCCTGCCGTGCTTGCGCTTGCCCATCTCAGTCCTCCCCGATCTCGCCGGTGTCCGGGTCCACGCCCGGGTCGGGCCCGCCGCCGGTGGTGGGCAGGTCGCGCCACGGGTCCGCCAGGCTGCGCTCGATGTCGGCGCGCACCACGCGCTCGCGCGCCTCGACGGGGTAGTTGATGAGGTCGTCGACCGCGTTGGCGGCGTCGAAGATGTGCTGCGCGAGGTCGATGGCGTCGTACAGGGCGTCGGTGACGGGGTCGATGTTCTTGTATTTGGCGATGTACTCGCCCTTGGTGGCGATGTCGAGCATCCTGCTGGCGGCGAGGCGGAACGCGGCGGCCGCGTCCTTCATGCGGCTCGCCTTGGGCGTCAGGGCGAGCAGCATGAGCGGGGTGATCTCGTCGGGGATGAGCGCTTCCTGCACACTGCCGGTGTTCTTCTTTGTCATCGTGTGCTCCTTTCTAGAATTCGGGTTCCGTGCCGTCCTGCCCGTAGCCGTCGCCGGCCCACGGGTCGGTGGCGGCCGCGGCCTGCCCGGCACCGGGCGCGGCTCCGGTGTAGGCGGGTCGGTTGGGGTCGCCGTAGGTGGCTCCCGTGCCGTGGCCGGCGCCGGATGTCGTGCGCCGCACCTGCGCGTTCGCGTAGCGCAGGCTCGGGCCGATCTCGTCGACGGTCATCTCGGTCATGGTGCGGCTCGTGCCGTCCTGCGCCTGCCAGGAGCGTTGGCGCAGGCGTCCGCGCGCGATGACGCGCATGCCCTTGGCGAGCGTGGAGGCGCAGTGTTCGGCGAGGTCGCGCCACGCGCTGCAGCGCATGAACAGGGTGTCGCCGTCCTCGTAGCGGCCGGTCTGCCGGTCCCACGTGCGCGTGGTGGACGCGATGGTGAAGCCGCACACCTGCGGGCCCTGCGCGGTGGCGCGCAGTTCGGGGTCGGCGGTCAGGTTGCCGATGACGGTCACCAGGGTCTCTCCGGCCATCACGCCTCCGTCCCGTCGAGCGCCTCCGCGAGCCGGGCGAGCGTGGCCTTGCCGTCCACGGCGATCGCGTGGATGTCCTTCATGCCGGCGGCCAGCGCGTCGTATTCGATGCGCGCGAGACCCGCGTACGCGGCCAGGGCGAGGGCCCGCAGCCTCGCGGCCGTCGCCGCCTCGCCTCGGGTCGGGGATGGGTTGTGCGCGTGGAGTTCGAGTCCGGTCTGCTGCAGGGCGTGGCCGAGCCGTCCCTTGAGTTCGGCGCGCTCCCTGTCCGACGCCGCGCCCGTGGGGTCGGCGGGGGTGAGCGCGTCGGCCAGCAGCGCGATGTCGCACAGTTCACGGGCGGTGAACGTGCGGATGGGTGGCAATTCCGGTGTCATTTCGTCTCCTTGGTGGTGTCGGGTTTGCGTTTCCACAGGCAGATGGCCGATATCGTGCGCCGGCCGCGGTCGACGATCACGTCGCCGGGGCGCGGGGGCAGGATGGTCAGGGGCCATGCCCTGTTGCGGTTGAGCCGGGTGATGGTGTCGAGGAGGCTGTCGAGCAGCTGGCCGGCGCCCATGTGCATGCCGGTGCTGTCGAGGGGCCATTCGAACAGGCTTTCGCCCTCCTCCCGGCGGTCCCATCCGTCGTCCTTGTCGTCCTTCACTGTTTCTCCTTTCCGCCCCTCTCGGGGCATGCCGTTCGTCTTTGTCGGTGGTGGACGGCCGGGGAATCGCACCACGTCCCGGCCTTTGCCGCGCGTACATGACACCGCGCGATCTCGGCTCGGGGGCCACTTGCAGCCGTCCCCGCCCCTGTGCGGGGCTTGGGTCTCCCGTATCGCCTGCGGGGATCTCAGGCGGCTTTTCGCCCGTAGAGCCAGTCGGCGCGGCTGTACTTGTTGGCCTTGTCGGCGGCCTCCACGTCCTCGCGCCGCCAGCCGATGACGCGGCCGTTCTTCCGAACCGGCTCCGGATAGGGGCTGGGACGCTCCCCGGAACTCCACTTGTAGACCGTCGAACGGCTGTAGCCGGTATGCTCGGCGAGCTGCCTGACCGTGACCAGTCCCGACAGCGCGTTTGAAACCGTTGCACTCACGACGTATCCTTTCTCTTGGGTATTCCTTTCGGGCGGTCCCCGTGCCAGCGGGGACCGTCCTTTTTTTTCGGCTGAAACCTTGTGGTTTCGTGGACGGCCCGGAATCGAACCGGGTCCCGGCCTTTGCCCCGCGTCATGACCCGCGTGATCTCGTCCGGGGGCTACCTGCGCCGCCCCATGATGCCGCGCCGGATAGGTTCGACCCCGCAGGGGTCCCGGCGCGACACCGGTTTGAGAACTCTTCAGTTATGGTTATTTGGTTTTAACGACTGACCTTTGTCGCCGGCCGCGCGTCGGAAGATGAAGAAGAAACGACGCCCGGCCAAGACCTATTCGCGCTCGGAGTCCTCCGGGAACAGCCACGGGGCATCGCTCGCGGCGAGCATCAGCAGCGGCGCGAAAGCGCACACCCCGCTCACGGCGAGCAGCAGCACCGCCACGACCGCCCCAATCGGGCGGGAGCACCCGTCATGCGAGAGGATCCACGCGAGCGCCGCGATGACGAGCGCGAGACCCGCCGTGCAGGATGCCAGCAGACAGAGCACCGGATAACGGTCGAGGAAACGTCGGGTGGCGGGGCGAACACCGGGGCCGGCAACGGGTGCCCCCATCGCTGTACCGGACCCCGCCGCCCGACGGGGCTTGATATGCTGGCCGTGAAGGTCATCGGCTCTCATTGGACGCCTCCCTTGTCTCGCGCAGGGCGCGGTTGATCTCCTGCTTGATGGATTGCAAGCCGCCCTTGGTGACCCTGACCGCCGTGTGCCCGTCGAGGGTGACCGCGAAGAGGCACGGGTAGCCGGCCGACTCCACTTGCGGGGTGCGCGTGACCGTGAACTCTCGGCCGTCGTTGTCGGTGAGCCGTGTCATCACGCCACTTTCTTATCGGCGAGCGCGGCGTTTTTTTCCGCACGCTCAAGAACTTTGTGGGGAGAAATCCCTAGGGATTGCGCGATGTTGACGAACTCCGTGAGGCGCATGTCTCCAGAGCGGAACTTGACATTCACGGTTTGCCTCGACTTTCCAATGACCTGCCCGATGTCCGCCTGAGGCACCTCGGCTGCGCGAGCCTCGCGCCTCAGTCCATCGACTGCCATCTCAGCGATTCTGTTTGAATTTACGGTCATGCTTAACAGTGTACGAATTTGCGGACATCTGTCAAGTATGAATTTACGGCGTGTCGCAAAATTCGGACATTTAACATTGAGGCATGGCAAGAACAGCGAGAATATGGAGCGATATAGATGTCGCAATGATTGACTTCTTCGCAGAGAAGAAGGCCGACGAGGGCAACCCATCGTTGCGTGTTCTCGCGGCAAGGCTCGGGATGAAACATACCCGCGTCGGGGACCTGTTCAACAAGACGAACGGTACTCCAACCTTGCAGGAATTCATCGACTTATGCCTAGGCTTTAATGTCAAGCCGTCAAATGTTTTGGACGAGGTGATTGCTAAAGCCGCGCGGGCCCGAGCTGAACGCACCGCCGATGAGGTGGCTGACCGAATCGCCGCCAATCCTGATGATTTCGACGTGGCCGCAAGCATCGATCCGCACAAGCGGGACGAAGCGAACACCCCTCGAGAATAAGGACAGGACCAATGGCCTCACTCAAGAAAACCGTGCAGGAAACACTGAGCATCAACGGGCTCGACGTCGCGATACGCGGCAACGGGGACGAAAACGACTACATTTCGCTCACCGATCTGGCGCGCGAAAAGGTCGGACCGGAAGGCGACCCGCGATTCGCAATCGGCAATTGGATGCGTCTGAAAGACACCATCGCGCTGTTGGGCATCTGGGAAAAGCTCAACAACCCGGATTTTAAACGTGTCGAATTCGACACGTTTATGGGTGAGGCCGGACGCAACGCCTTCACCATGACGCCAAGCCGATGGATAACGGCAACCAACGCCATCGGCATCCAATCCCGCCGCGGGCGCAATGGCGGCACATTCGCTCACGTGGACCTCGCCCTCGACTTCGCCGCATGGATCAGTCCCGAATTCCGACTCTACGTATTCCAGGAATACAAGCGACTCAAGAAGGACGAATCCAGTCGCCTCAACGCCGAATGGAACGAAAAGCGATTGTTCGCCGCCATGAACTACCGCGTCCACACCGATGCGATCAAGGACATGATGCCTCCACATCTGTCCCGCAACGACCAACGAATCAGATACGCACAGGAAGGGGACGTACTCAACATCGCCGTATTCGGCCGAACCGCAAGACAATGGAGAGACGCCAACCCGAACGCAAAAGGCAATATGCGCGACTACGCCAGTATCACGCAAAACCTCGTGCTGTCCAACCTCGAAAACCTTAACGCCGAAATGATTCGGGACGGCAAGTCCATCCGGGAACGGATGCTCAAACTCAACGAGATCGCACGTCGCCAGATGGAACTCTTCAACTCACATCCTACCGTGCGAAAACTCGAAGCCGAAGAGCACCACCATATAGAAAAACCGGAGGTGAATGAAAACGACGACCTACGCTGATTTGCTAGGGGAAGCCGAACTACTGGGTGTCGACGTCCGCGAGCGTTCACTAGGCAGCGATCTCGCCGGCTGCTACTACGACCCCAATCGTCTCATCATCATCGACGAGACGCTACCCGACTTCGCCCGGCGTTGCACGCTCGCCCATGAGCTCGTGCATGCGAGATACCACGATCGAGGCTGCGACCCGAACGGGTCAAAAGCCGAGAGGAGAGCCCGGCGTGAAACCGCGCTCCGACTCATCAACCCGACCGAATACGCGATCGCCGAACGCATGTACGAAGGGGATAGCTATCTCATCGCCCAAGCGCTCGACGTGACCGTACAGGTCGTGGAAGATTACAAGGAAATGCTGCACGACAGTGTGGCCGTATAGAGAAAGAAGAAAACAATGAAGAAGTCAATAGCATTGCTTGCGGCGATGATACTGCTCGCCGGACTGACCGCCTGTGGAGGAAACGACACGGCTTCAGACGCGCCGGCCAAAACGGACGGCACGTCAAAGACCGAGACCAAGAAGGAGGAGCCCAAGCCCCAGCCGGCCGACCTGACCGGCACGTGGAAGCAAACCAACTCCAACGACCCGAACTCATACATGGAGGCCACCATCAGCGGCGACACCATCGAGGTCAACTGGATCGGCACCAACACCAAGAGCCTCTACTGGAAGGGCACCTATCAGGCCCCGACCAAGGCCGGCGACTGGAAGTGGATCAGCCAGGGCGACACCGAAACTATGGCTCAATCCCTGCTCGCCTCGCAGGACGCCACCAAGAACTTCACCTACAGCGAAGCCAACGGCGTGAGCTGGGAGACCACCGCGCTCGGCACCACCATCACCGTCAAAACCACCAAACAATAAAAAATGCCCTATCGGTCTTACACACCGATAGGGCGGTTGAAGATCCAGCTAGTTCAAGAAAGGAGGACGCTTCGCCTTTCATCCTACACGGGGCGAAGCATACCCGAAAATGCTAGAACAACGTCGGCTGTTCGCCAACACCGCGATGCTCGTGAACCTTGTCGATGGACACATACCGTGTCGTGAGCCGGTTATTCTCGTCCAACGCCTTTTCCACACGCATGTCCACGCGATAAATGTCGTTGGCGCGCATGGCCTCCTCACCGTCGAGCACACGCTTCTTAAACTGCTCGTCCGCCAAGGTGACGAACTGCGTCTTGATGCCATCGGTGATGCGCCATTTTCCGTTCTCGCGGAAGGACACGTCCAACGCCTGGATGACGATTTCCACGGTATCCTCGGTACGCTCCTTCTCCTCGGGATCGTAATGGGAGATAGCGTCGGCTTCCTCCGTGTTCACAGTCTCGTCATGCACTCCGGACTGGAATTGCACGAGATCGACACCGTCGTCCAACGTCGGGGCGATCACGCCTTTGATGGCCTTGATAAGCTCCGGGTTCTTCAACGCCTCCGCAGAAGCCTTCAACTCACGCATTCTCGAACCGTCCGGGAAAGTCATATCCAGGAGGTCGAGCCCGTTCTCGTCCTTGCCGGCATCTTCCACCGTCGTCGGCTTGAAATGGGCGGCGAATTTCTTGGCGAGCTTTACAGCCCCGAAATATATAGCCATCAGGCCGGATGCGTTGACTATCGCGGTCACGCCATTACCGGTCAACAATCCCTCTGCCTCGTTGACGAAATGGAGCAGCAGGTCAATGGTGAAGGATCCCTCACGGGTCGCCTGTGCGTTGAGATGCACGCGAGCCTCGGGAGCCACGTCTTTCTGCATGATGTCGAATGCTTTGGCGAGGGACAGCAGTGCGGGTGCGAGCTGTTTCACATCCATCTCGTGGGAACGCAGGGCCTCACCGTCATAACGCACATACAGGGTATCCGCTTCGGGGCTTTGCCTGACATCAACGCCACGACCGTCGGCGGCAAGTTGCATTTGAGAACCGGCATCGTTCGCATGGATATTCTCTTGGCTCATCATTCCTCCCGCACCGTTTTGTAGGTGCACCAATCGTAACCGGACAACCTTAACAGGACATGAAGAAAGGTCATCAGATGGCGAACGTCACCAGATACAATACCAGCAAAGGCGAGACACGATGGCGCGTGAGGTATCGCAAGCCCGACGGCACGCAAACCGACAAGCGTGGCTTCAAACGCAAATCCGATGCCGTGAACTGGGCGGCGGAGCATGTCACGATAGCCAAAGCGAGGGGAGCGTACATCGACCCGCAGGACGCGAAGACCACCGTGGGGGAGCTGGCCGGCGCGTGGTTGGATGCGAAGCGCACACGAGTCAAACCGAGCTACATGGACGACCTGGAGGACTCATGGCGCGTCTGGGTCAAGCCCGCATGGGGAGACGTGCCCATCGGCATGGTGACCAGAAACGATGTGCAGAAATGGGTTACTGACATAGCGCCGCAGCGCAGCGCCAGCGTCACATTGAGGGCATACGGCATCCTCGCCGGGATCCTCGACAACGCCGTGCGAGACGGCATGATCCACGCGAATCATGCGCGCGGGGTGGAGCTGCCGCGCAAGAAGACCAAAAGGCATGTGTACCTCACCGCGCCCCAGCTGTACTCGCTGGCCGGTGAATGCGGCTGGCGTCGCGACATCATCCTCACACTTGGACTGTGCGGCATGCGCTGGGGCGAGCTCGTGCCCCTGCGCGTGCGCGACGTCGACCTCGACCGGCATCGGATCATGGTTGACGTGAGCGCCCCCATGGTCGGCGGCAAGGTCACTCCGGGGGACACCAAGACCCACGAGGGACGTAGCATCATGTACCCGGCCGTCCTCGACCGGATCATGCACGACCGCTGCGAGGGGCGCAGACCGGACGACCTGCTCTTCGAGGCTCCCGGCCGTCCGGGCGTGTATCTCAAGGAGTTCGGCGCGGCGTCCAGCGGCGACGGATGGCTCGCGTCCGCGCTCCGGCGCGCCGGCATCAGCGGGCACTTGACCCTGCATGATCTGCGGCACACGGCGGTGAGCCTCATGGTCAGCTCAGGAGCCAACGTCAAGGCCGTGCAAAGACAGATCGGGCACAAGAGCGCGGCGATGACGCTCGACACCTACGCGGATCTGTTCGAGGCTGATCTGGACAAGCTCGGCGAGCGCATGGGCGAGATGCTGCTGCGTGAGAGTGTGGGCAAAATGTGGGCAGACGATACGGCGGAGGCCGCGTAATCTGCACGGGAGTAGGGCTGTCGGGTTTCCCTTTTGCGGGTTCGACTCCCGTCATCCGCTCCGCCACTTTCCGCTCCCGCTGGCGGGAGCTGGCTCGCGTCAGCGAGACTGAGGGTGGTTTTCCACCTATCAGATAGCTACACGTGCCAGCTCCAGCAGGGGGGCTCAGTTACCCGCGTCCCCCCGTATCTCCCGCGTCGCCGGCCATCTTAATCAGCTGCTCGATGGTGACGAACTCGTACCCCTGCTTCTTGAGATCGTCGATGATGCCGGGAAGCGCCTCGACGTCCTGCGAACGGTCGCCGCCGCCGTCGTGCATCAGCACGATCGCCCCGTTATGCGCGCCCGTCATCACGGCATCATGAATCGCCTTGGCTCCGGGACGCTTCCAATCGAGCGTATCGATATCCCACAGCACATTCATGTCGATCAGGTCGGACGTCTCCTGCCACTGCTTCTTGCCGAACGCCCCGTATGGCGCCCTTAGCACTTTCGTTACATGCCCGGACGCCTTCTTCATGTTCGAAAACCCGGCGATGATTTCAGCGCGCAACGCGTCGCGGCTGAGTGTCGGCATGTCCGGATGCGTGTTGGAATGGCTCGCCACCTGATGTCCCTCCTCCAGCATGCGTTTCTCGGCGTCCGGGAACGACAGGCACTCCTCGCCCACGTCGAAGAACGTGGCCTTGACGCCCTTCTCCTTGAGGATGTCCAGGATCGGGCCGCTGTATTTGCTCGGCCCGTCGTCGAACGTCAGCGCGATGACCTTCTTCCCCTCCGGACGCGGGTTCAACGGCACGACGATCGTGTCCTGCGGCTCGACGGTGACGCCTTTGTCCACATGCTTGCCGGAACGTTTCCCGACCCAGTATTCGTGCACGCCGTCTTTCCCGGCCTGCTTGAGTATCTGTATCGAGCCACCTGCGATGTCGATGCTTTCGCCGTGCGGCACGGTCTCCTTGCTCACGGTATGGTCTTCGGTCACATCCTCGCCTGACGTCACCATCACCATGCCATCCTGCGGGATCGTCGTGCTGTCGATTGCATCCCGGCGCACGGCAGCGCCGTTGATGCTGACGACGATCGGTTTGCCGGCATGCTTCTCGATCATGTCGCCGGCCACGTCGACCAGATTGCCCGGATGCGCGTCGAAATCGCCATTGTCGCGCAGCAGTCGTCCCAACGTCATGTCGACGCTGACTTTCATGGAAGTGCCGTTTACCGTGATCGGTATCTGCCGCCAATGCCGGTCCCACATCCACCAGCCACCGACACTGCCGCCGGCCAACGCCAATATCACCAGAATGGCGACGAATGCAATCAGCCGATGCCGTCCCCTGCCGCGCCGCCCGTTATCGGGGCCGGCATCGTACTCGCCATATTCGTTCCCGCGCGTCTTCCCCGCCCGGCGCACACTGTCCCCAAACGACAGCTCTTCAATGTACTGCGGTTCTTTTGTCACGTCCTAATTTTACGGAGGTGAAGATGGGAGAAAGGTGAGGAACGGGCCGCGGCGTGCGGAGGCGATGGATTCCGCCCGGCGGCTCCGGCCGGAGTAGCGGTGGTGCCAAATGTTGCATGGTCGCGGGATAATGCAGGTATGACGATTGCAACTGCCGAACGATACGCTGAAATGCTGGACGCTGCGCGCCGCGGCGGATATGCCTACCCGGCGATCAATGTGACGAGCTCCCAAACGCTGAACGCTGCGCTGCAGGGTTTTGCCGATGCCGAGTCGGATGGCATCATCCAGGTTTCAGTGGGCGGCGCCGCGTATTTTTCCGGTCAGGGCGTGAACGACCGCGTGACCGGGTCGTTGGCGTTCGCGGCGTTCGCGCATGAGGTGGCGAAGCGCTACCCGCATATCACCGTCGCGTTGCACACAGACCATTGCGCCAAGCAGTATCTGGACGGTTGGGTGCGTCCCCTGCTGGACATGGAGGCCGATGAGGTGGCGCACGGCCGCGAGCCGATGTTCCAGTCCCACATGTGGGACGGTTCGACGGTTCCGCTGGACGAAAACCTCACCATCGCCGAACAGCTGCTCGACAAGTCCGTCGCCGCGCGCACGATCCTGGAAATCGAAATCGGCGCGGTCGGCGGCGAAGAGGACGGTCATAGCGCCGAAATCAACGAAAAACTGTATTCCACGCCGGCCGATGGCGTGAAGGTCGCCCAGCGTCTCGGCTTGGGAGAGCGCGGCCGGTACATGGCCGCGTTCACGTTCGGCAACGTTCACGGCAGCTACAAGCCCGGCGTGGTCAAGTTGCACCCGGAACTGTTGGGCGACATCCAGCGCGAGGCGGCTCAGGCCGTGGTGGACGGACGTATCGCGTCCGCCGCCGGGGCCGTCGATTTTCCGAACGGCAAGCCGTTCGCTCTGGTGTTCCACGGCGGTTCGGGCTCTCGCCCGGAAGAGATCGCCGAGGCGGTGCGGTACGGCGTCGTCAAGATGAACATCGATACGGACACGCAGTACGCGTTCACCCGTGCGATCGCCGATCATGTGTTCTCGAACTACGATGCCGTGCTCAAGGTGGACGGCGAGGTCGGCGAGAAGAAGCTGTACGATCCGCGCTCCTGGGGCCGCGAGGCCGAGAGCGCGATGGCGGCCCGCGTCGTGGAGGCCTGCAAGCAGCTCGGTTCCGCCGGCAAAGCCCTGAAGTGACGTCGGTCGCCGCGGTAGATGCAACCGCAGCTGTCGAGTTACGGTCTTCCGATATGATGGCTGAATATTGACCGGCAAAGGGGACGATGATGGATAATCAAGCACAGAGCATGATGTGGCTGAGAAGGCTGTCCATGACGAACTATCGGAAGTTTGGGGGCCGATTCAGTGCCGATGCCAACAGCAACGGCGGACATTCAGATAGCATGGTTCCAGGGCTGACCGTTGACTTCGACAGGCAGATGACCGTATTGGTCGGCGAAAACGGTGCCGGAAAGACCGCGGTGCTGGATGCCGCCGCCGTGGCGTTGGGCACGTTCCTGAAAGCGTTTCCAGAGGTTTCCGGATTGCGGATTCAAGGGAGCGATGCGCGCCGCAAATATTATTCACAATACGGGGAAACCGATATCCAAGAGCAGTTTCCCGTCAGTATCTATGCGCAAGCGGACATCGCGCAGCCGGTGCAGTGGAGAACAGTGCAGGAACGAGGGAATCCGATTGCTGTTCCTATCGAATGGCGACGGGAACTGAACAGTGCGAACGGGAGCACCACATTTTCCAAGGCGTCTGAGATATGCAGTTTGTCAGAGATGTATCAGAAGCTGGTTCAAATGGATCCAGATGCGGTGCTTCCGCTACTGGCCTACTATGGCACGGATCGATTGGGACTGCACGGCAGAATGACGGGAAAGGCAAGAGCATCCGCTTTCAAAAATCGTTTTCGCGGATATGATAGATGTCTTCAATCCAGTCTGAATTACAGGCAGATGGATGCTTGGTGGCGCAAGCAATATGACCGGTCTCTGAAAGGGTATGACGTACCTACCTACCGCGCAGTATGCAAGACCGTTGAACGGTGCTTGGAGACGCTTCTGCGCGAGAATGGGCATGCGACTGAGGCCCGGCTCGAATATGATTTCGATGATGGTTTGCGACTGAGCTACACGGATTCCGATGGAGTGCGCTTGGAGAGCATGCCGCTGTGGACCTTGAGCGACGGATACCGCGGCGTGGTGGGACTCGTGTCCGACATCGCATGGCGGATTGCGGCGCTGAACCCGTTCATGGGCGATTCCGTGATTGATTGGACGCCCGGCGTGGTGCTTATCGATGAGGTCGACTTGCATCTTCACCCGAAATGGCAGTCCTGCATTCTTGGCGTGCTGATGAAGTCGTTCCCGCAAATCCAATTTATCGTCACCACGCATGCGCCGATGGTGATCTCCTCCGTGGCATCGGACAGGTTGCGCGTCATCACGTTGGATGACAAGAACGATGGAATCTATCAGGCGGTTTCCCCAAAAAACGAGACATATGGCAGCAGTGCGAGCCTGGTTCTGCGCCATGTGATGGGATCTCTGGACAAGCCGCGGAAAGTACAGGATCTGTTCGACCGATTCTCCCGGCAGATGGATGCCGATGAGTTCCCCGAGGCGAAACAGACATTGGGGGAGCTGGAGCGAACGATAGGCGCTGACAATCCTGATCTCAGCGGTGCCCGTTCCTCGTATTTCTTCTATGCCGGGGAGGTGAGGGACTGATGCTGTACGTGGACAAAGACAATGCGCATCCGCCGAGCATTGAGATTGCCAAGGCGAAGCGTGTGCTGAAAAACACTGATGGCGTGGAGGTTTGCTATGACTCTCTGGGACAGCTTCAAGAGGCATCTCAGTTAATCCCCCACTTGTGGGATAGTTTGGGCGCCGATCAGGGATGGCTGTGCGTTTACTGCATGCGGTGTATAGCGGTGCAGCCGGTGAGTGGCGTCTCGCGGAAGCTGCATAACGAGCACTATATTCCTCGTCATCAGGACTACGAGGGATACGAAGAGGCAAGACGACATGGCAAGGAGGCGGAGCTGCCTTACCCTCAATTTACGCAGGCTGATCTTGACCGTTACTCTCTGGATTATCGCAATCTGTTTGCCGTATGCGATGGAAAATATCAGAAAGACGAAAAGGCGCCAGCCCGAGACGGACATCGTGCCCCGCATCGTAAGGAGGATGAGGAAAGCAGCGGCCCCAAGGTGACATGTGATACGTTGCGAGGCAACAGCAAGCTGACCGTTGATCCCAGGAGGAAAGACCACATCGATTCGTTGAGTTACGGCAAATTTGACGCTACACTGAGTTCATCCATTCCGGAAGTCAACGATGATATCAATGTGCGGTTGAATCTTAACTATCACTGGTTGAAAGAAGAACGTGCGATGGCGCTGGTTGGCCTTTACCAATGGTTTGAAAAAAATGCGTCGGAGCGGGATTTCCCACGCAAGTGCAGGGAGAGACTGCAGGAACTTCAACAAGGCAAGGACGGCAAGTTGCAGCCGTTCGCGCCCATGTTGATATGGGCGTTGACAAAACGAATGCGGCGGTTACCGCACCCGCCCCAGCGCTTACCTTCGCAGTAGAGGGCATACGGTAGGCTGTTCCCGGCGGAATCGTGCGGATGCGGAGGTGCAGTATGTCCGGAATCGTGTTGATCGGCGCTCAGTGGGGCGACGAAGGCAAAGGCAAGGCTACCGATCTGATCGGTACCAAAGTGGACTATGTGGCCCGTTTCAACGGCGGCAACAATGCCGGCCACAGCGTGATGGTCGGCGACCAGATGTATGCGTTGCACCTGCTGCCTTCCGGCATCATCAGCCCGAACGTCACCCCCGTGATCGGCAACGGCGTCGTCGTGGATCCGGAAGTGCTGTTCGAGGAGATTGATGGTCTTGAAAGCCGCGGCGTGGACTGCTCCCGCCTGCTGGTGAGCGAGGCTGCACATGTCATCGCGCCTTACCATCGCACGCTCGACAAGGTGACCGAGCGTTTCCTCGGCAAGCATAAGATCGGCACCACCGGCCGCGGTATCGGCCCGGCCTACGCCGACAAGATCAACCGCGTCGGCATCCGCGTGCACGATCTGTTCAACGCCGAGCACCTGCATGACAAGGTCGAAGCCAGTCTGCACCAGAAGAACCAGATTCTGGTCAAGCTGTACAACCGTCGCGCCATCGACGTGGACCAGACCACTGACGAGCTGCTCAAGCTCGGCGAACGCCTCAAGCCGTACGTCGCCAACACCGGCCTGATTCTGAACAAGGCTCTCGACGAGGGCAAGACCGTGCTGTTCGAAGGCGCCCAGGCCACGATGCTTGACGTGGATCATGGCACTTACCCGTTCGTCACTTCCTCCAACCCAACCGCCGGCGGCGCCTGCACCGGCACCGGCGTCGGCCCCACCAAGATCACCCGCGTGGTCGGCGTCTCCAAGGCGTACGTGACCCGAGTCGGCGAGGGCCCGTTCCCCACCGAGCTGTTCGACGAATCCGGCGAATGGCTTCGCCAGCAGGGCCACGAGTTCGGCGTGACCACCGGCCGCCCGCGCCGCTGCGGCTGGTTCGATGCGGTCGTGAACCGCTACGCCAGCCAGGTCAACGGTCTGACCGACCTCGTGCTCACCAAGCTCGACGTGCTCACCGGTCTCAAGGAGATTCCGATCTGCGTCGCCTACGATGTGGATGGCGAGCGTTACGACGATATGCCGACGGATCAGGCCGCCTTCTCTGCTGCCAAGCCGATTTACGAGACCATGCCCGGCTGGACCGAGGACATTTCGCAGGTCCACGAGTTCGACGAGCTGCCCGCCGCCTGCCAGGCGTACGTCAAGCGTCTTGAAGATCTGAGTAACTGCCGCATCTCCGTGATCGGCACCGGTCCTCAGCGCGACCACATCATTTCCGTCCACTCGCTTCTCGACTAGTCGCCATTCGGCGTTCTCGCCGACCCACGGCTGCCGGGACAGAGTGAATCCGCGCACTACAAGGGTTTCAGATCATGAATCAGCCTGTACCGTTCGTGCCCTCCTCGCATGACGAATCCGATGGTGGCGACGCCGCCGGCGCGGGGGACATCGAATCCGTCTCTGCCGGGTCCGATGTCGCCGACACTTCCGCGCCGGACTCGACTCCAAGCGAGGCTCACGCCCTCGCCGCGGACGAGCCGGCGCCATCGACCCAAGAGATCAGCGCCTCCGAAATCGAATACTCGGCGCCTCGGCCCACCGGACTGGCAGCCGCAGTAGCACCACCTTCCATTCCACTGGCCCCGGCCAAGCGCGTGCAGGCGAAATTCAATCCCCTCGCCGATGGCATGCTGTATTTGGTGGTGTTCGTCGGCGGGTTCTTCGGCACTGCGATACGATACGGGCTCTCGCTGCTCCTGCCGAATCCGGCCGCGCCAAGTGGTCTCCTTCATTCGTTCCACACCGCCACGTTCATAGCGAACATGCTGGCGTGCTTCATCTTCGCCGCCCTGAGCACGTACATGTCGCAGGCGGCGTGGATTCGCAAGCGCATCCGCCAGCTGGTCAGCCGCGGTGTCGGCATGGGCATGTGCGGCGGGTTCTCCACGTTGTCGGCGATGATGATCGAGGACCTGAACTCGTTGCGCGCCGAGAACATCGTGGGATTCGTGACCTACACGCTGCTGAGCTTCATCTGCGGTTTGATCATCGCGTGGCTTGGCACCATGCTGGGCCTTGCGCTGAGCCGAAAACGCGAGGCGCACGTGGTGGCTCGCGCGGTGCGCGAGTCGCAGGCCGCCGGCGCTCCGTCCGGAGCAGACTTGGCTGTTGACAGTCAGGCCGGTTCGGAACCGGCTGCGGGCCGCGTACAAGACATGCCAGTATCCGACGAACAACACCTTCCGTCGTTCGAACCGGATCCGATCACCGCGGAAATTCCGCTCAGGCCTGATCCTGAAACCGGGGAGGTGCGCTGACATGTTTGCCCTGATCTGTATGTGCGGCGGCTTGGGCGCCGTAACGCGGTTCGTCCTGAACACCTCGATTCAACGGTGGTGGAACCGCGCGTTCCCGCTGTCCACGTTCATCATCAACGTGCTCGCCACGTTCTTCGCCGGCGTGGCCGCCGCGGCCTACTTCTACCAGACGGCCGACCATTCGTCGTACCTGCTGTTCGTCACCGGCTTCCTCGGCGGTTTCTCTACGTTTTCCACGGCTATCAACGAGATGGTGTCGCTCGCCCGCAGCGGCAAATACGCCGCGGCCGCCGTGTACTTCATGATGACCGTGCTGGTGCCGGTGGTGTGTGTGGTGCTGGGTTGGGGGCTGATCGCGCTGGTGCGGTAGCTCGTCTGCGCTGGAGTGGATCTCAAAACTCGCAGATACAAAATGATGTTGTTGGAAAATAGGGGGGTTCTGTTTTTGTATCTGCAAGTTTTGAGAGCGTCGTTCTGTATACAATTAGGCGAACAGTCATATTGTGACGGCAAACGATGGAGTGGGGGCATGGTCGGGATGCGTGATGTGGCCAAAAAGGCCGGGGTGTCGTTGAGTACGGTGTCGCTGGTGGTGAATGGTGCCGGGTGCGTGTCCGATGACATGCGCGAGCGCGTCGCCGAAGCCATGCGTGCGCTCAATTATGTGCCGAACGAGCTCGCCCGCAACCTGTACCATGACCGCACCAACACCGTCGGCGTCATCGTGCCTACCATCCGCCATCCGTTCTTCGCCACGTTGGCGGCCGGTCTGCAGCGAGAGCTGTCGGAGCGGGGGCTGCGTACCATGCTGTGCTCGACGGCCGATTCGGGTACTGGCGAGGCCGAGTACGTCGACATGCTCCGCCGGCATATGATGGATGGCATCGTGATGGCGGCGCACACCGAGCACGCTCCGGATTACTGGACTTCGATCGGTCGGCCCATCGTGGGGTTCGACTGTTATCTCGGCGAGGGCATCCCATCGGTCGGCTCCGATCACGAGCAGGGCGGGCGACTGATCGCCGACCTGTTGATTCATAATGGTTCCCGGCATGTGGCGATGGTAGGCGGCCCGTGCAGGCAGTTCCATGATCTGGCGCAGACGCCGACTGGCGAGGCGGGGCAGACGGAATCGCCCGGGAACACCACGTCCCCGACCGTGCGCTATTACCTGACGCTGGAGCGTGAACTGCAGCGTGCAGGCATTCGGTGCGAGTACATCGAGGCCGGGGAAGTGGCGGATTTTCAGGGTTGTGCGACGGCCATGCGCGAACTGTTCGACCGTTTTACCGACGTGGATGCCGTAGTCAGTTCCGATATCGGTGCCGCCTGCTGCGTGCAGGAGGTGTTTCGCCGCGGCATGCGTGTGCCGCAGGACGTGCAGGTCGTCGCCTATGATGGCACGTATCTGACCGACATGGCAGGGTTGCGTCTGACCGCCGTATGCCAGGACTTCGATGCGCTTGCCGGCACGGCCGTCGCCCGCATGACGGATGCCATCGAGGGGCGCCCGGTCGATTCCGCCGGTGACGTAATCCCTGTTTCCCTGCGCGAGGCCGACACCACTCGGCGCTGATTGCCGCGCCTCCGCCAGCGAGTCCGGAGGCGGTACCTACGCCAACCGCTTCGGCGACGGCACCATCGCCTCGCTCACCGATGTGCTGCGCACCCGCTTCGCCGGGGTGTACGACGGTGTCCACGTCCTGCCGTTCTTCACGCCGTTCGACGGCGCCGACGCCGGCTTTGATCCGATCGACCACACCAAGGTGGACCCGCGCCTGGGCTCCTGGGATGACGTGGCCGAACTCAGCAAGTCCCACGACATCATCGTCGACGCGATTGTCAACCACATGAGCTGGGAATCCGCGCAGTTCCAGGACGTGCTGAAGAACGGCGAGAAATCCGAGTACTACCCGATGTTCCTGACCATGAGCTCCGTATTCCCGAACGGCGCCACCGAAGAAGACCTCGCCGGCATCTACCGCCCGCGCGGCGAATCTCGCAAGTCCCGCGCTCCCAAAAGTCTCACGCGACGCGGCCGGCATATCGGCCGTGCCGCGTCGTCGTGTAATATGCGAACGTTACGATAGTTGTATACCCGTAACGAGAGCGCACAAGGGAAGAGAAGTAAACCGATATCATGACCGATGATCAGCAGCAACCGAACGAATTCCCCGCTCCGAAGCCGTTGCCGGGCAGCGTGTACATTCGCCCCGGCATCGATGATCGGCCTGATTACGACAAGGTGCTCAGCCCCGAAGACAAGTCCGCGGTCGCCCGCTTGGCCGTGCATCAGCCGCGGCGCAAGGTCGAGGCGTCCGTGACGCAAGCCGAGACCCAGGTCGCGCAGATGACTTCGGAGGGATCTCCCGCGGCGGCCGCGGCCTCCGTCGACACGGCGGTCCCGGACATGGGCTCGGCGTACGTGGACATGCGCGACCCGGTGGTCAGCGCCGACGGCCAGCGCCCGAACCCCGGTCAGGTGACCCGCCTGTCGTGGGGCTTCGCGGTGGGCGCGACCATGGCGATCGTGCCATGGGCCGCATTGAACCTGCTCGCGCTGCCTGCGGTCATAGCGAAAGTCAGCTGGCAGCGGGTCTCCGGCGCGGTTGCCTCCCGCGCGGCGTTCTCCGGTGGCGGCCAGAAACTCTCCGAGAGCCTGGTCAGTCGCATTGGCATGGTCGGCGACGGCGGGGTGGCGTCGGCATGGGCCATTGATCTGGCCGTGGTTGTTGTCATGGGCGTCGTCGTGTCGCTGATTGCCGAGGCCGTCGTCTCCGCGCTGTCCGATCGCACGCGCGTGGCCGCTGGCCGGCGCACGCCGTGGATCATCGCGGGAGGCGTCGTCTCCGCGGTGATGACGCTGGCGCTGGGACTGTGCTCGAACGTGGTGGGCATCGCGTTGCTGTGGGGTCTGGTGCAGGTCGGTTATGTGATGCTGACCGTGCCGATGGCGGCCGCGTTCAGCGAGCGAGTGCCCGACAAGTTCCGTCCGCGCATCGTGCGCGCGCGTGGCATCGGCCAGATGGTCGGCCAGGCGCTGGGCGTGTGGATCGGCGTCGCCTGCGTCGTGTTCGGCGGGCTGTATACGCCGTTCGCCACGGCCGCCGCGGTGTTCCTGCTGGCCGGCATCGTGCCGGTGCTGGTGTGGCCGAAGGAACCGTCGAGCGAGGAGCAGCCGCATACGGCGATGAGTGCGCACATGCTGATGGAGCGGTTCCGCGCGCCGCGGCACGCCGTCGAATTCTGGAAGGCGTTCGCTTCGCGCTCCTTGGTGTCGGCTGGTGTCGGACTGACGACCATGTTCCTGTGGTTCATCGCATCGGCGCTGATCTTCCGGGATTGGTTCACGCAAGGCAACTCCTCTCCGATCGCGGTACCGGTGTGCTCGTTGATCGCCTCGATGGCCTTGGCGACGCTCGTCGGCTCCGTGGGTGCCGCGTTCATCGCCGGTCCGGTGGGTGAGTACATTGAGGATCCGCGGTATCTGTCGGTCATGTCCTGCGTGCTGTACACGGTGGCGTTGGCTTTGCCCATGACCATGCCGAGCGCCGTCAGCATGGTGCTGTTCGCCCTGATCGGAGGGTTCGCGTTCGGCCTGATCGATACGTTCGGCCAGTTGCTTGCGATGGGCGCGTTGCCGGATGCGCGTTCGGCCGGCCATGATTTGGCGTTCTTCAACCTGTCTAATTCCGTCGGTCTGGCGCTCGCCGCGATAATCGGCGCGGTCGGTGTGGCCGTCGCCGGCGGTTTCTCGGTGCTGTTCCCGGCGGCCATCGTCTGTGTGCTCGCGTCCGCGGTCGTCACGATTTCGATGAAGCGCTAGCAATCCGGCCGGATTGGCCGCTGTCGCGCTTCGTTTGGGATTGAGGCATCATCCTATCCGCGATTAGTCCCATCCGTTGCTGCTGAAATGGGACTTTCGCGGGATGGGGCGTCGATGTGTCTGTCTGTAATGCAGGCGGAACGCAGACAGGTTGTGCCGACGCCGCCGATGTTGTTATGCCGCGGCCGTCCACATAGTGAACCTTTGATGGCTGTCGTGGAATCCCGCGCCTATGTTGTCAGACAGTCGAGCGCGAAAGAGCTCGAAAGACACGTTCGATACCGAAAGGAGGTTCGCCGCGATGACTGGATATGCTGCTGATAACGCCGCTAACGCAACCACTGTTAACGTTGTTCTGCTGTCTGCACGAATTATTATTCCGTCTTCGCTGGCGGACTGATTCGGCATCACTGCTTGGAACCCCGCCAACGAAGGCAGGGCTCAGCGAGCAACCAATCGTATAGCCCTGCACGAGTCGCGGGGCTTTTTTTGATGCGTCCCACAAGGTCACCGGATCAGCAAAGCGGCAAACGAGAGAGAACAGAGTAAAAAATCGCGGGCTCGTCCGCGTGCAGTAACAGGAGCTAACAATGACAGCAGTCACACTGACAGCTGACGGCACCACTTCGGTGGGTGGAAAAGCAAAGGCGATGGTCCGTGACTCGGTCAAGACCGTGATCACCGCCTCGATGGTCGGAACCGCCATCGAATTCTACGACTTCTACGCCTACGGCACCGCCGCAGCGAACTACTTCCCGCACATCTTCTTCTCCGCGAAGGACAACCCCACCGTCGCGCTGCTGATGAGCCTGCTGACCTTCGCCATCGCGTTCATCGCTCGTCCGCTGGGATCCCTGATCTTCGGCCACTTCGGTGACCGCATGGGCCGCAAGACCACGCTGGTCGTCTCGCTGATGACTATGGGCGTCAGCACGTTCCTCATCGGCTGCCTGCCGACCTACAGTCAGGTCGGTGTCGGCGCGGTCGCGGTACTGTGTCTGCTGCGTTTCATCCAAGGCATCGGCCTTGGCGGCGAATGGTCCGGTGCTGCGCTGGTCGCCACCGAGAACGCGCCCGAAGACAAGCGTGCGCTGTACGGCTCCTTCCCGGAGCTCGGCGCCCCGATCGGCTTCTTCCTGTCGAACGGCACCTACTTCGTGCTGGAGTCGTTCAATGACACCGATGCGATGTGCGCCTGGGGTTGGCGTGTGCCGTTCCTGCTGTCCGCCGTGCTGGTGATCATCGGCCTCGTCGTGCGAGTCCACATGGAGGAGACCCCGATCTTCCGCATGGCCCAGGAGCAGAAGAAAGTCGTCAAGTCCCCGCTGACCGAGGTGTTCCGCAAGTCCTGGAAGCAGGTGCTGCAGGCGACGTTCCTCGTGGCCGTGACCTACACGCTGTTCTACACGCTCGCCACCTGGTCGCTCGCATGGGGCACCAAGATCAAGCGTGAAGGCGGCGGCGACCTCGGCTTCACCAACCAGGAGTACCTGCTCATGCTGATGATCTCCATCTGCGTGTTCGCGCTGTTCATCGTGCTTTCCTGCCTGTATGCCGACCGGATCGGCCGTCGTCGCGTGCTGATGTTCTCGTCCTGCGCGCTGGTCGTGTTCGCCGTGCTGTTCCCGTTCCTGCTGGACAGCGGCCTGGTCGGTCAGAAGAACTTCGCGGCCACCATGGTGTTCCTGTGCCTCGGCTTCGCCCTGATGGGCATCGCCTTCGGCCCGATCGGCGCCTTCCTGCCCGAGCTGTTCGACGCGAACGTGCGTTACTCCGGCTCCGGCATCGGCTACAACCTCGCCGCCATCGTCGGCGCTGCTTTCGTGCCGACCATCGCTACGTGGCTGTCGAAGAACTTCGGCGTGCATTCGGTGGGTCTGTATCTTGCCGTGATGGCCGTCTGCTGCCTGATTGCGTTGGCGACCTGCAAGGAGACCAAGGACGTCGACTTTACGAAGTGACGGCGATGGTCGGGTACCGCCCGGCCGCGCTTGAACTCCCAAAAAATAACAACAATACACAAAAACAATCATTCAATATTTGGACGTGGGCAACCACGTCGCCTCCAGTGGTACTAGAACTGAGCCACAGGAGGGGATGACTTTGGCGCGGGACACAATCCCGCGTGGAAGCCGTCTGCAACCAAGAGGGCCGTCGAAAGCGAGCGCGTTCGGCGGCAAGACATCCAATTAAAGGAGTGCCTATTATGGCAGCAACTATCTGGTATGAGAAGGACGCCGATCTGTCCGTGTTCGATGGCAAGAAGGTCGCCATCCTCGGTTACGGCTCCCAGGGCCACGCGCATGCGCTGAACCTGCGCGACTCCGGCGTTGACGTGGTCGTCGGCCTGCGCCCGACCTCCAAGTCCGTCGAGTTCGCCAAGGAGCAGGGCCTTGAGGTCAAGCCGGTCGGCGAGGCCGTCGCCGAGGCCGACGTGGTCATGATCCTGCTGCCCGATCAGTACCAGGCCGCCGTGTACAAGAAGGACGTCGAGCCGAACCTGAAGCCGGGCGCTGCCCTGGCCTTCGCTCACGGCTTCAACATCCACTACGGCTACATCAAGCCTTCCGAGGATCACCCGGTGTTCATGGTCGCTCCGAAGGGCCCGGGCCACATCGTGCGTCGTGAGTACGCCGCCGGCCGTGGCGTCCCGGTCGTCGTGGCCGTCGAGCAGGACCCGGACGGCAAGACCTGGCCGCTGTGCCTGGCTTACGCCAAGGCTCTGGGCGCCCTGCGCGCCGGCGCCATCAAGACGACCTTCACCGAGGAGACCGAGACCGATCTGTTCGGCGAGCAGGACGTCCTCATGGGCGGCATCAACCACCTGTGCGACCTCGGCTTCGACGTGCTGACCGAGGCCGGCTACCAGCCGGAGATTGCCTACTTCGAGGTGTTCCACGAGCTGAAGATGCTGGTCGACCTGGCCAACGAGGGTGGTCTGAACAAGGCCCGTTGGTCCTGCTCCGACACCGCCCAGTACGGCGACTACACCTCCACCGTCATCACCGACGAGACCAAGAAGCGCATGCAGTACCAGCTCAAGCGCATCCAGGACGGCTCCTTCGCCAAGGAGTTCATGGATGACCAGGCTGCCGGCGCCCCGAAGTTCAAGGAACTGCAGGAGAAGTTCTCCCACCCGCACCTTGAGACCGTCGGCCCGAAGCTGCGCGCCATGTTCTCCTGGAACAACGGCCCGGCCAAGGACCAGGACGAAGCCGAGTCCTTCAACGGCAAGATCGCTCGTACCCAGGTTCAGTGATCGCCTCCGCTCCGGCTCCCGCTGGCGGGAGCCGCCAGTCGGTCGCAGACTGACTGAGAGCGGTGCATAACAAGGCCGCCGTTCCCGTTCCTTCGGGAGCGGCGGCCTTCTGCGTTGCCGGTGATGCGGCCGGTAACGAAGCCGACATTGCCGCGTCCTGCGCCGCGTCACCCGCTCCCCGCCTGAACTGTTCATACTCCAATAGTGAGATGGTTCACGTTGTGGACGGTGAGGGGGCTGTGGCGGCGTTACCGGTAGGATAGTCCTCAGTTCTAAGGACAAAATCCTTAACGCTTGGATCGACCGGGCCCATGCCCGACCCCAAACGCGCGGAATGCAGGCTCCTGCATAATGCGCAACCACAAACGACACCGTGTGCCGGCAAGAGTGCCGGTACGCAAGTAAAGGAGTGCCAAACATGGCTGCACAAATCTGGTATGACAACGACGGTGACCTCTCCGTGCTCGAAGGCAAGAAGGTCGCGATCATCGGTTACGGCTCGCAGGGCCACGCGCATGCGCTGAACCTGCGCGATTCGGGTGTTGACGTGGTCGTCGGCCTGCGCCCGACCTCCAAGTCGGTCGCCTTCGCCAAGGAGCAGGGCCTTGAAGTCAAGTCCGTGCCGGAAGCCGCCGCCGAGGCCGACGTAATCATGATCCTGGCCCCCGACCAGTACCAGCGCACGATCTGGGCCAACGACATCGAGCCCAACATCAAGCCGGGCGCGGCCGTCGCCTTCGCCCACGGCTTCAACATCCACTACGGCTACATCAAGCCTTCCGAGGATCACCCGGTGTTCATGGTCGCTCCGAAGGGCCCGGGCCACATCGTGCGTCGTGAGTACGCCGCCGGCCGTGGCGTCCCGGTCGTCGTGGCCGTGGAGCAGGATCCACGTGGCGACGCTTGGGACATCACCCTGGCTTATGCCAAGGCTCTGGGCGCTCTGCGTGCAGGCGCCATCAAGACCACCTTCACCGAGGAGACCGAGACCGATCTGTTCGGCGAGCAGAATGTGCTGATGGGTGGCGTGAACAAGCTCGTCGAGATGGGCTTCGAAGTCCTCACCGACGCCGGTTACCAGCCGGAGATCGCCTACTTCGAGGTCTGCCACGAGCTGAAGATGCTCGTCGACCTCATGAACGAAGGCGGTCTGAACAAGGCCCGTTGGTCCTGCTCCGACACCGCCCAGTACGGCGACTACACCAACACCTGCATCGACGAGCACGTCCGCGAGCGCATGCAGTACCACCTCAAGCGCATCCAGGACGGCTCCTTCGCCAAGGAGTTCATCGACGACCAGGACGCCGGCGCTCCGAAGTTCAAGGCGCTGCAGGAGGAGTACTCCAACGTGCGCATCGAGACCGTCGGCCCGAAGCTGCGCGCCATGTTCTCCTGGAACAAGGACGCCGTGAAGGACGCCGACGAGGCCAACTCCTTCACCGGCAAGATCGCCCGCGCCCAGGTGCAGTGATTTCTGAAGCTGTGAGGCCGTAAGGCCGTAGAGCTGTAAAGCCAGGCCTTACCGCATGACTCAGGTCGTTGTCTTCGTCGTTCATCGCCGAAGACGCCGACCTTTCGTTTATCTGGTCCTATTAATGTGTTCGTAAGCAATGTGCTTACGAACACATTAATAGTATCAAGGGTTGCTATCACACCAAATTGCGTCACTGTGTGCGCCCTCGCACACAGTGACGCCTGTGTAAACCCTTTATTTTTCAACGGTTCTGCAGATTGCGTCACTGAGAGAGGTCGCGCACAGTGACGCAATCCGCACACAGTGACGGTCGATAACCATGGTTGTGTCGCACGATTCGCATGTTTCGTATGATCACGTGCGAGTTGCAGGATCCGACGCTGGTGGCATCAGCGCCGAGGCTCGTTCGCTGTCGTCTTCCGCGATGCCCGACTCATACGCGGCGCCCTTTGCGGCGTTCTCTGGCGCGGTACCTACGTTGCCGCTGACGGGCCGTCTCAGCACGATCATCTGCCAGCAGTGCCCGGAATTTCGGGTGTGGTCTATTCCGGCAGGTGGTGTCAAGGGCTTTCGCCACCCTTTGCGCGAATCGTCGCCGCCCCTGCGAGGTCAATATATCATCGGCAAAGACGACGATGACTGTATATCCCATCGCCCGCAAAGCCTGCCTCTTGCGTTCATCCCATCGGTATTGTCGTTTGTCGCGGCGATGCGCGTCTCCATCGTATTCGATGATGACCCGTTGTTTGGGGTATGCGATATCGACTGTCGCCTCGTGAGCCAACTCCGGAATGAGTATCTTCCAGTGTTTGACCGGCTGCGGCAATCCATGTCGCAACATCACGAGAGTGCAGCGGCATTCCATGGTGGAGTCAGTCACGGCATCGAGGAAAACGAGGGCATCAATGCATTTCCTTCTGCCCGGGAACGCGTCTGCTCCATCAAGGAACCGCGAGATATTGGCGACCGTCATGGAGCCTGATGACGCGCGCAGTATGGCATCCGCCAGAACGATTACCTCGATTTGCGTGAGATACGGCGCCAGCAGTGCCCATGTCATCAGCGGGTGCGTGTAGACGATGGTGATGTTGTCGTGAGTCCATGTGAGGTGGGCGATGCCCGTCAACGATGGCGGGCATTTCAGGTAGGACGTATCTTTCCGTCCGGATCTCTTGGTTGGCTCCCCAACGTACAGTACTTGGAACTTCACGGCTTCAAATCTTGAACATAGCGGTGTCTCTATGCCTGCCAGACGTAATGCGGTCATACCGGTATAGACCGGTGGCGAGGTGTTGATGGTTTTTCGTGAGTGTTCCATGCAATGCAGGAACGTCGTGGATTGCAGCTGGCGCAGTGAGCGCGCAAGATAGTTGTTCGCGACTGTTGCGCTGGAGCTGACAGGGGTGTGCTGATTCGTATTCATGGATTGAATGTAAGCATGATAATCTGCAGTGCGCCACCGGCCGCCTCAAATCTGTGGATAAGTGTATAACTTATCGGTTATCCACAGTGATGTAGCGAATGTGGATATGTAACTGGTGGAGATGCTGCGTGTGGTGCTGCTCTGAGGATGGAGGAACGCGTCACTGTGTGCGGGGTGCGTCACTCTGTGCGCCCTCGCACACAGTGACGCTCATGTAAATCCCTTATTTTTCAACGGTTCTGCGAGTTGCGCCACTGAGAGAGGGCGCACACGGTGACGCAACCCGCACACAGTGACGGTATTGCGGGCTTCCGCCGTGCACGGGTACGGGTATCGGATCATGTGACTGATCCGATACCCGTACCCAACGCCTCAGAGCGCCTGCGGGCGCAGGACGAGATCGAAATCGAACTCCGCGTCGTCGAGGCGGTATTTCTCGTGCAGCTTGGGACCGCAGCTGTTGGACCCGACGCCGGACTGCATGTAATCCACGCATACCACCGTCGAATCCGCCGGTTTCAGCTCGCTGTTGTGGGCCTTGGCGGTCAGCTCCTCCTGGGTGTAAGGCAGCGCCTGGAAGTCGAAGGCGTGGTCACCGGCACGGAGCACCAGCAGCTCGGCGTCATCGCTGGCGACGCTCGCCCAATCGCAGTCGTGATGGTTGCCGTTCTCCTGCGGCTTGATATACGGCTCGAACAGCGATTCGGGAGTGCCGGAGAACACGCCATGATAGCTGGACCGGCGCTTGTCGATGTAGCTTTCGTTCGGGCCGAGACCGCAATATGCGATCTGCCGCATCGGCTTCGGCACGAACAGGCGCAGGCCGAAACGCGGCAGGAACGGGAAATCGGTGTCGCGCATCACATGCATGCGCAGCGCCACCGAACCGTCGGGCGCGATGGTCCAGCCGGCGTCGATGTCGGCGATGCGCTGCACAATCGGCGCCACCAGCGCCATCGTCGCATGGATCGTCACCTGGCCGTCGACCACCACCGAGCCGTCCTCGGACGTCGCTATGGCGCTCACGTCGCCGGCGTCGACGTTGCCGTCGTCGAGGATCGCATCGTCTCCAAACGAGGCGACCGGCGCATCCTCATCGTCCGCACGCAGTTCAATCGACTCGGGCTTGGCGATGACGTCATCCTCATCGACCAGTACACCGACCTCGTACGCGCGCGCCTGAGCGCGGTCATACTGGGCGCGAATCCAATCGGCCTTGATGTACTGGTCGTTGTCGGTGGGAGCGCGCCACACGTTCAGCTCCATCGGCCTGTTAAGCAGCGACCGGTTCGCGAACGACATCGACGAGAACAGGCCGGTACGGCGGTCGAGCACATACCGGAACGTCGAGCCTTCCACGGTGATCGAGGCATCGGTCTGCATGACGGTCAGCGGGTCTGCCAGCACGTCGTCGTAGCCGGCATCCGCGGCATCGTTCGCCCCATCGTCGGCGCCTTCTACGCTATCGGTGCCGTCATCGGCAACGTCGTCGACATCGTCATCCGAGCCGATGCCATCGGCGATATCGGCCAGCGCGGCGACGACCGTCTGATTGCGCGGATCCGCGGTCGGCACGGCGACCTCGTCGAAGCCGAGCTCGAAGCCGATCGGCAGTGTCTCGGTGTCCGTCGCCTGATAGTACTTCACCAGCATCGTCACGTTCCCGGCCTCGGGTATGGCATCAAGGATCTCAGCCGGTACGTCGACGACCGCGTCACCATGCGGCGCGATCGATGGCATCGACGGCGTGTAATTGCCGGGATGCTCCTCCCGGAACGCCGCGCCCGCCGCAGGGTCGCTCTCCCACGCAGCCCATGCGGTCTCCACGCCATCCACCAGCAGCTCGAACGTCATGAACACCGCGTCGGCGGCATCCAGGAAGTCCAGGTAATTGTGCAGCGTCACCGTGCCCGCGGCCGCGTCGAAACCGGTCACGCGCACCGGCCGATACACGTTCTTGAACTCCAGCAGCCCGGTATGCGGCGCGCGGTCCGGGTACACCAAGCCGTCCATGCAGAAATTGCCGAAATGCGGGTACTCGCCCGAATCGCCGCCGTACGCGTACTCGCGCTCGCCGGCCGCGTTCGTGCCACGGTCGATCGCATGGTCGCACCACTCCCAGATGAAGCCGCCGACCAGGCCGTCATAACGCTGGATGCGCGTGAAATAATCCTCCAGATCGCCCGGGCCGTTGCCCATCGCATGGCAGAATTCGCACAACACGTACGGCTTGACGCCGTTGTCGCCGTCATCGCCGTTGCTGCCGTCGCGCAGCCCGTCCGGCGTGCGCGGCCCCTCCTCGGAGAAGTACTGGTCGATCTCCTCGACGGACGGGTACATGCGGCTGTGTACGTCAAGATAGCTGTAATCGCACTCCTGTCCCTCATCCACATACCGGGCGCTCTCATAGTGCGTCAGGCGGCTCGGGTCGAAGGTCTGCGTCCACAGCAGCGCCGCCTCGAACGTACAGCCGTACGCACACTCGTTGCCCATCGACCAGAAGATGATGCTCGCATGGTTCTTGTCGCGCTCCACGCTGCGCTGCGCGCGGTCAACGGTCGGCGCGATCCACGCGGGGTTGTCGGCGATAGGCCGGTTCCAGCGCTTGTTGACAGCCGCGTCGCTCTCGTCCGGATGCACGCCGCGCATCGCGCCGTGGCTCTCGTTGTCAGCCTCGGCCACCACGTAGAAGCCGAGACGGTCGTACAGGTCGTAGAAGTGCGGCGCGTTCGGGTAATGGCTGGTGCGGATCGCGTTGACGTTGTGCTCCTTCATCAGCGTGAGGTCGCGCATGAGCTGCTCCTCGCTGATGACCGGGCCGGTCACCGGGTCGCTGTCGTGCCGGTTGACGCCGTGGAGCTTGATCGGCTTGCCGTTGACCTTGACCACATTGCCATCCACGCTGACCTCGCGGATGCCGACGAGCGCGGTGATGACCTCGTTCGCGGTGGTGTACACGATGGTGTACAGGTACGGCGTCTCGGCGGTCCACAGATGCGGGTCGTCGACCGCCAGGGATGCGTGCGCGGTCGGGGCGAACGCGCTGTCTCCGGTGAATCCGGTGCCGTTCGCGCCGCCGGCGAGCGTGCCGGTCACCGACGCGATGCGCAGTGCGGCCTGTGCGTCCGTGGAGTCATCGTCGATGGCGGCCACGTCGTCGATCGACTCGATGACGCCTTCTTCTTCGTCGTCCGCGGCGGTGTCGTCGCTGCCAGTGCCGGCCGCGTCGTCGGCTTCGCTCGCGTCGGGCTGTGTCCGGACCGTCACTTCGTCCTCGTCCCCGGCCATCGGATCATCGATCGGCTCCGAGGCCGTCTCTGCCACCAGCTCGCCATCCTCATCGAACAGCTGCACCTTGACCGGCACATCCGCATCGTCGAAGAACGCGAAATCCACGTCGACCGTCGCGTGATCGACCGGCGACGCATCATATTCGTCATCGCTGATGCCGGCCTCAACCAGCGCGGAATCGACATTGCGCCAAATCGACGTATGCACGAACATGTCACGAATCGCATACTCGGGACGGTCCAGCAGATACACGTCACGGAAGATGCCGCTCATGCGGAACTTGTCCTGATCCTCCTGATAGCTGCCGTCGCACCACTTCAGCACCAGCACGGCCAGCGTGTTCACGCCGTCCTCCAGCACGTCGGTCACATCGAACTCGCTGGTCGAATGCGACACCTGCGAATACCCGACGAACTCGCCGTTCACCCACACATAGAACGCCGAATCCACGCCCTCGAAATTCAGGTACGTGCAGGGCGCGTCAGGATCGGACGTATGCATGAAATCGCACAGGTACACGCCGCACGGGTTGTCCTGCGGCACGAACGGCGGGTCGAACGGGAACGGATAGTCGAAATTCGTGTACTGGTGGCGGTCGAAACCATGGTTCTGCCACACGCTCGGCACCGGCGTCGTCGTGAAGCCGTCCGCCGCCAACGCACCCGTGGCGGCAGTGCGCGGATCGGCGTTCTCCGGTGCGTCATCCCCGCCGAAATCCACGTCATAGAACACCGGGCGGCCGGCGGCGCGCAGTCGGGAGACCTCGGCGTCCAAGTCGTAGATGCTCGCATAATACTTGAAATCCCAGTCGCCGTTCAGCAGCATGAAACGGTCGGAATTCACGCGATTCTCGCCGACCGTGTCCATCGACGTGGACGCGGGCACGTAATACGCGCGGTTCGGCTGCGTGCCGACATGTAGATGGCCGAGACTCTCGTAGTACCGGGGAATGAACATGATGGAGCCCTCCTTGGTTGTGCATGTGCCAGTGCGATGACACTGCACACCATTATCGGCGTCAGCATGGTCGAGAAGTAAGGCCTTTGCCTGGCTTCCGGCGATATTCGCGGGTCCTGGAAAGGTGGTCTCGCGCTAAACCAAGGAAAATGGCGGCTCGCAAGGTTTGCGGGGACTTCGTTGTGACTTGTGTTCGGCGTGTCGGATTATGGTGGGCTGGCTCTGTGCGCTCGTGAGCCGTTCCGGCTCTGTTCGCGCGTGCGGCGGCCATGGCTCCATCCGCGGGATGTGCGCGACTAAGGGCGGACGGTCTTGCGCGTCTGCGTGACCTGGTATGCGGTCAGCAGAATCGCAAGCCACACCACACCGGCGATGACGGCGACGCGATAGCTGGACGAGAAGCACATGAGCACCACGACGAATGCTAGGAATGCAAGCACTACATACGGCATCACGCGGGCGAACGGCAGCTTGAAATGGATGCGTCCCAGAGCCTCGTCTCCGGTGAGCCCGGCCAGCTCGCCGGGCCCGTCTCCGGCCGCCACACGGCGACGGAAATGAATCTCGGTGACCATGATCATCGACCAGTTGATAACGCCAGCAATCGTGGCGATCGACATCAGATAATTGAACGCGAAATCGGGCCACAGGAACACGACCACCACGGCCAGCGCGGTGATGGCCGCGGAAGCGAGCACCCCGACAACCGGTACGCCGTGGAAGTTGAGCTTGCCGAGGATTTCGGGCGCGTTGCCCTGCCTGGCCAGCGAGTACAACATGCGGGAGTTGGCGTACAGGCCGGAGTTGTACACGCTCATCACCGCGGTCAGACACACGAAGTTGAGGATGCCGGCGGCCGCGTGCACGCCCACCGAGTCGAAGATCTGCACGAACGGGCTGGTCGTGCCGTCGATCGTGTTCCACGGCACCACGGCCATGATCACGCCGAGTGCGCCGATGTAAAACACCAGGATGCGCCAGATGATGCCATTCGTCGCGCGGGGAATGGTTCTGCGCGGATCTTCGGTCTCGCCGGCCGTGATGCCGATGAGCTCGGTGCCGCCGAAACTGAACATCACCACGACCAACGCCATCAACAGTCCGGTCCATTGGCCGTCGGCACTTTGCTGCAGCAGGCCGTGGGGGAGTACGCCGCCATCGAGCGCGAACCAGTTCGAGAAGCCCGCCTTGACGCCGGAATCCGTTGGCAGTCCGGCAATCAGTACCGCGAGCCCGCCGACGATCATCGCTATCACCGCGACGATCTTGATGATCGCGAACCAGAATTCGAACTCGCCGAACTTGCTCACCCCCAGCAGGTTCATCGCCGCAATCACGACGAGAAACACCGCGGCCGACACCCATTGCGGAATCGCGGGAAACCAGTAGTTGACGAACGAGCCGACCACGCTCAGCTCCACCATCGACACCAGAATGTAATTGAACCAGTAGTTCCAGCCGCTCACGAAGCCGGTGCGCTTCGACCAGTAGCGGGTCGCGTAGTAGCTGAACGCACCGGCCCTCGGGTCTTCGACCGACATCTCGCCCAGCGCCCGCACGATCATGAAGATAGCCAACCCGCCCACAAGATAGGCAAGCAGGATTGACGGGCCTGCCAACGCGATCGACTCGCTGGAGCCATAGAAGAGTCCGGTGCCGATCGCCCCTCCCAGCGCGATCAGCTGGACATGCCGGTTCTTCAACGATTTGCGCAACGCCGCTGGTGCCGGCGTGTTGCCGGTGCCGGGGCGGGAGGCCGTCGCCGTGCCGTCGTGCATGGTGTTCTTGCTCATCGGTTCCTCTCCATCGTTGCCGCACGCCGGCGACTGCTCGCGGCATTGGCCGTCTGCCCGTCGTTGACCCGCTCGCGCCCGTCTTCGACATTGCCGTCATCGCCGGTGGGACCGGGCCGTGATGCCGTGATCGCCGCACCCGCCGCAACGCAGGCCGATATCGGCACGACCGCCATTCTATGCCATCCGCTGACGAGTCGACGTCACCGTGCGCCGTTTTGTCTCCCGCATCGGCTCATCGGGGTGCGTCATGCCGCGGTGGGCACCACGGTCACGGTCTGAGCCTTCCTCATCGTCGCGGCGTCGACTTTTCGTGGCTATCTGCGTTTCAAGGGGGTGATTTCGTGTTCGCCGAACATCTATCTGAGTTTCAGGGGGTTGCCAAAACATGATACCCGGAGTATTGAGCACCAATTGCCATTGGAATCATGCGGTCTTGAGGGCGTTTATACTCGGCTACCAACCCCTCGAAACGCAGATAGATGTTCCGGAAGAGCGCCATCAACCCCTTGAGATGCAGATAGCCCAATTTTGCCGCAACATGTCTGCGATTGAGCGCCTAGCATCACGTTTGCATAATCGTGATTTACTAAATCGCGATTATGCAAAGGATCTGTGCCGGTGTGAAGAATATGTCATGCCCCGTCGATTCCTTGTGACCAGCATCTCCGATTCGTCTAGTGCCGCTGCAGCACTCTGGCCGTATGATTCCGGGTGGGCCGAGGCCGGAATCGTCTGTCTCACCGGGCGCCGGGCATGCCCATGGTGAAGATGATGTGGGCGACGGTTTCTGGTGGGGCGGCGAGGTCTGTAGCGAGCCAGTACTGCAGCAGTCCGATGCTGCCGGATACGGCGAACCGCATGCGCATCTGCGCTTCGGCCGGGTCGCTGGAGGCGGGCTGCATCTGTTCGGCGACGGAACGGCGGCTGTAGATCAGGCCGAGCAGCTGTTGCTGGAAATCCAGGTCGGCGGTAGGGCTCATCAGCACCTGCAGATGGTTGCGGTTGTCGGCGATATAGCGGCAGATGTGCTCGATGACGTGCTCGACGCCGGCCGCGTCAGGCTGCATGAGCAGCTGGTCGAGCGCGGTCGTGACCCATGCCATCGTTTCGTCCTCGATGTCGTGTAGCAGCTCCTCGATGCTGTCGTAGTGCGCGTAGAACGTGGAGCGGTTGACGTCCGCCTGCTCGCACAGCGCCTTGATGGTGATGCTGCCGAGCGGCCGTTCGCGCATCAGGTCGATGAGCGCGTCCTGCATCGCCCTCCGCGTGTAACGGGTGCGGCGGCTTTCGGTCAGTTCCTTGGCCATGGCTGGTCCTTGCCTCGTATGGCCTCGCGCCGGCGGATTCCTGCCCGACATTCGGCAATCCGACTGTTGGTTGCGAAACCGACATAGTGTTGTTTTACTTGAGTATAACATCTGTTGCGTGTGCGGGGAGGTGCATGATGGCGTATATCGAGTTCGACCGCGTGGTCAAGGAATACCCGTCCGGGCGCACCACGATCCGCGCACTGGACGAGGCCAGTTTCACCGCCGACCGAGGCGAACTGACGGTGATCCTCGGGCAGTCGGGCGCGGGCAAGACCACGGCGCTGAACATCCTTGGCGGCATGGACACCGCCACCTCCGGGCGCGTGGTCGTCGGCGGCCGCGACATCACCGGACTGCGCAAACGCGACCTCATAGCCTACCGGCGGATGGACATCGGATTCGTCTTCCAGTTCTACAATCTCGTGCCGAATCTGACCGCATTGGAGAACGTCGAACTCGCGTCGCAGATCTGCCCCGACCATTTCGACCCGGCCGACACCCTGCACAAGGTCGGCCTGGGCGACCGGCTGGGCAATTTCCCGGCGCAACTGTCCGGCGGCGAACAGCAGCGCGTGTCCATTGCGCGCGCAATCGCCAAGAAGCCGAAGCTGCTGCTGTGCGACGAGCCGACCGGCGCGCTCGACTATGAGACCGGCAAGGAGGTCCTGCAACTGCTGCAGGACATCTGCCGTGACGAGAACATGACGGTGCTCATCATCACCCACAACTCCGCGCTCGCTCCGATGGCGCACAAGGTCGTCCGCTTCCGCTCCGGCAAGGTGGTGGGCGAGGATGTGAATCCCGCGCCGACACCGATCGCCGACATCGAATGGTAGGTGCTGTGATGGGACGGCATGCGCATAGGAACAAAGGTCGGAAGGTGGACGGTGATTCTGCCGGGTGGTCGCCCGCGTCCGATGTGCCCACCGAGATGATTCCCGGAATCTACGACTTGGCGGCCGACACCGATACGGGCGGCAGGCCGTCTCGTGGGCGCTCGCTGTCGGGGGCGTTCGTCAAGGATACGATGCGCTCGTGGCTGCACGGGTGGAAACGGTTTCTGTCCATCGCCGTGATTTCGCTGCTTGGGGTGGCGGTGATGACCGGCATCTACGCCGGTTGTCGTGACACGTTCCGCGCCGCGAACCGGTTCTACGACGCGCAACGGTTGCACGATATCCAAGTGCTGTCGACTTACGGCCTGACCGATGATGACGTTGCGGCCTTGAAGCAGGTCCGCGGAGTCGATGTCGTGCAGCCGGAACGCAGCCAGAGCGTCGAAGCCGACGTCAAGGGCACCGACAAAACCGTCACCATCAACGAGATCGGCGTGAATGGCCTCGACCAGCCGTACCTACAGGACGGCCGCATTCCGAGCAAGGCTGGCGAGGTCGCGGTCACCAAAAAGTTCCTCGCCGACAGTGGCATGGCAGTCGGCGACTCGCTGACCGTCACCCCGGTTGACACCGGCACTGCGACATCGACCGTTTCGGATACGGACTCCGCCGACAGCGGCGCGAACGGCATGGAACCGGCGGACGAGCAAGCCGATGCATCGCAATCGGCGCCGAGCTTCCCGACCGAACTGACCATCACCGGCACGGTGATAGACCCCAAGGACCTGAGCAATCCGGACGGATACAGCGGCGCCACGGCATTCCGCAACTCGCTCGCGTCCGACTACACGTTCTTCGCGCCGAGCGACGGCGTGACAGGAGACATCTACACCGCTATCAGCCTGACCGTGAGCGGCTCGACCGACGAGGACGCGTTCAGCGACGACTATGACACGCTGGTCCGCGATGTCGCCGACCGCATCGAAGCCACGGTGCAGACCAAGCAGCAGAACGAACGCCGGCAGACTCTCGTGGACGCCGCGCAGAAGAAGCTCGACCAGGCGAAGACCGACGCCTACCGGCAGCTCGACGACGCGCAGATGCAGATCGCCGAGCAGACGGAGGAGCTGAAAACCCGGCGCGAGCAGGCGAAAACCACCAAGCAGAGCCTCGAAGACCAGCTCACACAGCTCGAAGACCAATCGGAGCAGCTGCAGGACGGCAAAGACCAGGTCAACGTGGGACTGCTCCAAGCCCGCCAGGGCCAATCGCAGCTGCAGCAGGGCATCGCCACCGCGCAGACGATGAACGACCTGGCCGCGCAGGGCGCGCGGGCCGCAGAGCAGGCCGCGGACGCGGCAGACCAGGCAGTCGCCGGCGCGCAAGGTCTGCCCGAGACGGTACTCGAACCATTGCGCAAGGCAGCGAAAGCCGCGCGCGACCTCGCCACACAGGCACGGTCCAAAGCCGATGAATCCGCGGCACAGCTCACGCAACTGCAATCCCAGCTGAGCCAGGTCAACGCCACCATAGCCCAACTCGAAGCGCAATCGGCCACCTTGCAGCGGCAAACCGAGCAGCTGCGCGGCGGTCGCCAGCAGATCCGCGACGGACTCAAGCAGATAGCCGCCGGCGAAGAGCAGATGGACACCGGCGAACGGCAGCTCAAGGACGCGCAAGACCAGCTTGACGCCAAGCGCAAGGATGCCGACAGTCAGTTCGCCAAGCAGCAGCAACGCGTCGACGACATCGCCGCAGCCCGCTGGTACGTGCAGACGCGCTCGTCAATCGGCGGCTTCAGCTCGCTCAAATCCGACATCAGCTCAATCGAATCAATCGGCTACGCCTTCCCGGTCGTATTCCTGATTGTTGCGGTGCTGATGAGCCTGACCGCGATGACCCGCATGGTCGAGGAGGAACGCGGTCTGATTGGCACCTACACCGGGCTCGGTTACGGGAACGCGGCCATCGCGATGCGATACGTGCTGTTCGCCGCGCTCGCCTGCCTAATCGGCGGCGGACTGGGACTGATGGTCGGCTTCCTCGGCATTCCGTCGTTCCTGCTGCTGGTGATCGAGGGACTGTACACGGTGCCCGGCATACAGCTCGAATACGATTGGCTGTACGGGTCGGCAGGCATCGCGCTGTTCGTCGTCGGCGTGGTCGTCGCAACGGTCGTCGCCTGCGCCGGGGCTCTGCGGCAAAGCCCGGCTCAACTCATGCAGCCGAAAGCGCCGAAGGCCGGCGCACGCATCTTGCTCGAACGCATCCGCCCGCTGTGGCGGCGGCTCAGCTTCCTCAACAAGGTCACCGCGCGCAACATATTCCGCTTCAAAAGCCGCCTGTTGATGACCGTCGGCGGGGTGGCGGGCTGCACGGCGCTGATTGTGTGCGGCTTCGCCATCAACGACACCGTCGCCACGCTCGGACCCAAGCAGTACGAGGACATCTACCATTACGACCTGCTCGTCGTCAGCGGCGACGACAGCGTCGATGCGATGCGCGCTCGGCTCGACAAGGACGGGCGCGTGGAACGTTCGCTCGATCTGCGGCTCGACAGCGGCGAGATGGACGCGGGCGACGCAGGCGAGACGATTCAGCTCATGATCGTGCCGGATGATTCAGCAGGGGCGCTCGGAGACATGATTACGCTGCGGTCCGCGAGCGGCGGGCACGGCAAGCTGCAGCTTGGGGGCGATGGCATAATCGTCGCGCAATCCGCGGCGAACTCGCTCGGCGTCAAGGCCGGCGACACCGTCACGCTACGCGACGGCAGTATGCGTCACGGCGAAGTGAAGGTCTCCGCGGTGACGCGAAACCTCATCGGCTCGAACGTGTATGTCAGCGAAAGTCTGTACAAGAAAACATTCGGCGTGTCGACGGCGGTGACGCGCAACGCCGTGATCGCCACACTGGACGGAACCGCCGACCAGAACATCGCGTACGCGGATCGGCTCGCACGCGATCCGTCGGTCGTGAGCGCCACCAGCACCGACGATCTCGAGCGCAGCTTCTCGTTCGACCTGATGAGCGCCGTCGTGGCGCTCATCATCGCGCTCGCGGGCGGGCTGGCGCTCGTCGTGCTGTTCACGCTGGCGAACACGAACGTGTCTGAGCGCGTGCGGGAAATGGCCACGCTGAAGGTACTGGGCTTCTACGACCGCGAGGTGCACCGGTATGTCAACAAGGAGATGCTGATACTGGCCGGCATGGGCATCGTCGTCGGTCTGCCGCTCGGGCGCGCGGTCGGCGGGCTGCTTACGGCGGCGCTCAACATGCCCGCGTTGTATTTCGAGGTGAGCGTGCACTGGTACAGCTATGTGATCGCCGCCGCGGCGACGATGGCGTTCGCGCTGCTCGTGCAGCTGCTCACCAATCCGGTGCTCGACCGCATCGATCCGGTCAGCTCGCTCAAGTCCGTGGAGTGAGCCGCCCGCCACCGCCCTACTTGTGGTATGGCTCGCCGGCGTTGATTTTGTAGGCGCGGTACAGCTGCTCCAGTAGGATCACGCGCATCAGCTGATGCGGGAACGTCATCTTCGAGAAGCTGAGCCTGTAGTCGGCGCGGCGCAGGATCGCGTCGTCCAGGCCGATCGAGCCGCCGATGATGAGCTGTATGTGGCTTTCGCCGTGCAATCCGAGCTGGTTGATGTGCGCGGCGAGCCCTTCGGAGGAGAGCATCGTGCCGTCGATCGCCAGCGCGATCACATAGGCGTCGGGACGGATGTGCTTGGCGATGCGCCCGCCTTCCTTGGCACGAATCTGCCGTTCCACGCCTTCGCTGGCATGTTCGGGGGTCTTCTCGTCGGCAACCTCGATGATGTCGAGCTTGCAGTAGCGGCCGAGCCGTTTGCTGTATTCGGCGATGGCGTCGCGCAGATACTGCTCTTTGACCCTGCCGACGCAAATGACGCTAATACGCATTATCCTGCTTTCTATCTGCCCGGAGGATTACGGAAGATACGCCGTCGTACTGCTCCGAGAGTCACGGCACGACGATACCGCGACTCTCAGAGTCCCTCGGTGGGGGATTGGCTGACGCTCCGCCAGTCAATCCCCCACCGAGGGCATTGGTTGATGTGTGCGGATACGGCCGTTCGAAGCCGAAGGCGTATTTCGTACGTCGAGCGCTGAGGAAAGGCCGTATACGCTCCATCAATCAATGACGCCGTAGAGGCGGTCGCCGGCGTCGCCAAGCCCCGGCACAATGTACGCCTTTTCGTTGAGTTTTTCATCGACGGCGCAGACGACGACCTTGAAGGCGATGGAGGGGTCGATGTGGTCTTGGACGTATTGGATGCCTTCGGGGGCGGCGATGATGTTGATGGCGGTGACGTCTTTGGCACCGCGCTCGGCGAGGTAGTGGGTGGCGGTGACGAGGGTGCCGCCGGTGGCGAGCATGGGGTCGATGAGGAAGCACTGACGGCCGGTGAGGTCTTCGGGGAGACGGTTGGCGTAAGTGATCTGCTGGGTGGGGTGCTCTTCGTCACGCTTCATGCCGAGGAAGCCGACTTCGGCGGTGGGGATCATTTTGGTCATGCCGTCGAGCATGCCGAGTCCGGCGCGAAGGACGGGAACGATGATGGGGGCGGGACTGGCGATGTGCTTGCCGACCATGGGGGCGACGGGGGTTTCGACGGGCTTGTCGACGATGTCGAGGTTGCGGGTCGCCTCGTAGGCTTCGAGCATGACGAGTTCGGTGACGAGCTCGCGGAAAGTGGCGGATGAGGTGTTTTTGTCGCGCAGGACGGTGAGCTTGTGTTCCACCAGCGGGTGGTCGAGTACGTGAAGTTCCATGAGTACCAGCGTACCCGGTTATCTCACATTCTGGATGGACGCAGCGTGTTGCTTATGTGACGTAGTGGTCAAGATGTGCAGTGAGGTCGGACTGCAGGAGCCGAAGGCGGTTTCGACGGCGACGACATCACCAAGGCCGCGCCGAACCAGCGCATCCGCAAAGGCATGGCGTTCGTGCCGCAGGGGCAGCAGTCGTTCGGCACGATGACCGTCGACGAGAACCTGCATGTGGTCGCCGACCGGTACGGGTCCGAGGCGAAAACGCGGTACGACGAGGCCGTGACGATGTTCCCGGTGCTCAAGGAATTCGCCGTCGAACGGGCGGATCGCTACTATGTGCCGGCCTCCGGGCGCTTCATCGCCACCGGCGAAGGCGGTCCTGCACAGGTTGAGGCCGCCAAAGAGGCCATGCGCGTATAATCGCGCTCTCAAAACTCGCAGATACAAGGCTTTTTTCGAGCGTCAATCGTTATACCTGCGAGTTCTGAGAGCGCCTATTGCAGAGCCTTCATCAAAGAAGCCACATGACCCTTTGCCCGGACGTTGTAACGGGCGATTTCTATCGTGCCGGCTGCGCCTGTAACAGGCACGCTGATGACGAATGTCGAGCGGATCACGCCTATGTGCGTGCGCCCGTAGAGCTTCTTTTCGCCGTACGCGCCGTAAAGCCGATGCACGGTCAGGTCCGCGTCCGACAGCAGCGGGAACGACAGGTGGTCGCGCTCGCGGAAACGCTGCAGCTTGTCGATTGGGTCCTTGGAGACGCCCAGCACAGTGAAACCGAGTGCGGTGAGCCGGGCAATGTTGTCGCGGAAGTCGCATGCCTCGGTGGTGCAGCCCGGCGTCATCGCGGCCGGATAGAAGTACAGCACCACGCGCTTGCCCTGCGCCAGCAGCCGCGACAGCGTGACGGAGGTCTCACTGCCGTCCGGGTTGACCGCAGGCAGGGTGAAATCAGGAGCGGGCTGGCCGGGGGTGAGTCGCGTGGGAAGGGCGGGCTGGCTGGATTGGCCGGGCTGCGGTGATTGGTCGTTTGCGTGATTTTCTGTCATGATGCGTGCCCCCTTATACCTCGATGCCCATGTGTGCCACCACTATCGCCGTCGTGGTGGACAGTCGCGCGACCGCGTATAGTCGAATCATGCAATGGCTGCACAGGATAGGCGAGGCGATTGATTCGCTGGTTGCATGGTGGCGGCGCTCGCTGACCGGGCGGGTGATTGACCGGTATGTGTCGCGGCGCGGGCCGCTGCTGGCGAACGGGCTGGCATATGGGCTACTGTTCGCGTTCTTCGCCGGCGTGTGGATCGTGGTCAGCGCGCTCGGACTGGTGGTGACCGGGAGCGAGGAGATGCAGAAGACGCTGCTCGCGATGCTGCGCACGGTGATTCCGAGCGTTTCAGATTCGCTGTTCTCCGCGTCGATGCTGAGTGGAATCTCGCATACGCTGACATGGACCGGTCTGGTGACGCTGGCGGTGTTCTGGTGGACGGTCACCGGTTGGATGAATTCCCTGCGCAATGCAGTGACGACCATGTTCGACGATTGCACGCAGGAGCTGAACGTGGTCAAGGCGCGATTGCGCGATACGGCCGCTGCGATCATGGTGGCGATACTGTTCATATTGTCGACCGCGGCGGGCGTCGTCTCTGGCGGCCTGATGAGACTGGTGTTGCGGGCGCTTGGCATCGCCGACGATTCGCTGCCGGGCGCGCTGTTGCTGGAATCGACCGGTTTCGCTACCGGCGTGTTGCTGAATTTCGCGTTGTTCATGCTGCTGCTGCGCGTGGTCGCGCACATACGCGCGGGCAAATTCACGCTGGTGGGGGCGGCGCTTGGGGCTCTGGCGGTCGCGGTGATGCAGCTGCTGGGCGCTCGTCTGTTGACGGGTGCGTCGCGCAACCCGATGCTGGCGCCGTTCGCAGCCATCATCGGCGTGCTCATCTGGTTCAACTTGGTGGCGCAGGTGATCATGATCTGCGCGGCGTTCATCGCCGAGTGCCGGCGGGGGGGGGGCGGGGAGAGCCGGAGCTAGCTACAGCCGCTGTCAGCTGACAGGGTAACTGGCACCAAGCATTGCCGGATACGATATCGTATGAGACGGCTGCGAGCTTCATCGCAGGTCGCAAGGTGCATGTCTTTCATGAGATGTGCCGTAGAGCATATGACGAGAGGGGAGTTCCCATGGCGATTGATGTATATGGTGCAACATGGTGCGGCGACTGCCACCGTGCCAAGAACGCGCTCGACCGGTTCGGCGCCGCCTACACGTGGCACGACATCGAGCAGGAGGAGGGCGCGGCCGACCGTGCCGTTGAGATCAGCGGCCAAAAGCACATCCCAGTCGTGCTCTATGGCGACGGGTCGTTCCAGGTCGAGCCGTCCGTCGTGGACATCCAGAACAAGCTCAAGGAGCTTGGCCTGCTCGGGTGAGCGGTGAGTGGCTGCGGCGGTGGCGAACGATGGCGGGCGGCTGATGGCGAGGTGCGGTATCGGCTGTCCGCCATTGAACACGATGCATCAATTCGCGCCTTATGGTTGGCGCTTTTGCAAAGTGAGGACAGCATCGTTGCTTGATTTGCTGAAAGCGGGACAACAGGCAAGCCAAGTGCTCAATGATCCGCGACGCCCAGTCCAGAACGTGTCCGAATGGGCGAAGAAGGATCAATGCTGGACTGGACTAAAGCGATATCCGTCATGTTTGGATGCCGATCCGGTCGAACTTGCCGTGGAAAAACCGAAACATGCAAGTCGCAGAAGAACGTCCACATCCTCCAGCACATCCACGCCACGGCATGAAGCCATAAGCGAAAAGCAGCCGGCCGCTGATGAGAATCTTATTCATGATTGGAGGAATCTCACAACCGAATCCTACCGCCGCCTTTACGACTTCGCTCTCGGAAAGGCATTCCTAAGCCCCAAATCGGAAACCTCACTCACGGCTTTGATCAACGGACGTGATGATTCCATCAATGTGAATTCACTCAACCATCTCGTTTCCTTGTGCGTCAAGACCGGATTCCCCTTGAGCTCCCTGTCCTCTAGGAGCAGTGAAGTCCCTACTGATGAATCCGTGCCTTCATCGGCCGATGTCCATGAACCATCGTACAGGGAATTCCTTCTGTCGATCCCGGATAAAAAAACTGGGGCACCATAATTGACTGGGGTAGAAGCCACTATCTGATATACGATGACATGATGGCGAAGTTCGCGAAACTTAATCGAGGAGCCCCTCTTTCCGATGAGGAGGTCGATTCGCTATGGAAGCTACGTGAAAGGATGATTGGAAGCGGGTTCCCTAGGTCGGTGTTTGCACCGCACCTGTAATATTTGACGTGGCATGGCAATCTGACCTGTTAATCAGTTAGCATTATCTGCCATATTTTCCCGCTCTCCCAAATTCCGTGATACGCCACTTTCCGCTGTAGCCACGATTTCGGATCTACATCTTCGCAAGAACCATTCAAAAATATGAGCCTTCTGCTGTTTTCGTGGGTTGGAGGATGGGTGTTGGTAGGTGGATGGGTGGGCCGCTGCATCGGAGTTTGATCATGGCGATGAGGTCGTCGACGTGTCGGAAGCCGTAGGCCATGCGGATGGTGGCCTTGATCTTGTTGTTGAATGCCTCGGGCCTGGCGTTGGAGTGGCCGGGTCTGATGGTTTTGGGGATGTCGTCCTTGCGTCTGCGGGTCTCCCTGCATAGTTCGACGATCTCGGGGATGCGGCTGTGGGAGGCCCGGAAGATCCATCGTTCCAGCCCGGCCCCGGCTTGTCCGACGGGTTGGTGCGGGAGCGTCCTGGGGAGTTCCTTGAGTTGCCATGACCGGTAGGGCTGGCCCCTGGGATCCGTGTCCTGCCGTTCGGTGAGATCCTCCGGGTTCTTGGGCGCGGCGTATCTGACGCCGCGCATCGCCTCGGTCGCCGTCTTGTCGTTGCCGCGCCGGGCCTGGTTCCGCAACCGTTTGCGCACCTGGTCGGGCGCGTCGCTCATCCGGGAGACGATGTGGAACGAGTCCGGGACGCGCCCGGCGTTCGGCAGGTGCTCCTTCACGCTGGCGTCGATCCATTTGGCGCCGTCGCCGGTGACTGCCTTGATGGAGGCGCGCTGCTCGTCGGTCGGCTGTCGGAAGAACAGGCCGGGCACCTCCTTGCCGTATCCGTCGTGCGCCCAAGCGACCCGTCTGCGCTTGTGGTCGACGGCCACGGTGATGTGCGTGTGCCCCCTTCCTGCAGCCGGTCTCGTCCACGCCTATCGCGGTGGGACCGTCGAACATGCACGGCATCGAGGATTCCAAGCGGGCGGCGACCCTGCGCGCGATATGGCCGGCGGTCCTCCACGCGATGCGTGGGAATCCGCCCATGGTCTTCTGGCTGGCGACCGCCGCCGGCCACGCGCACTCCATCTCGAAACCACTGGTGAGCCGGCTGTCCGGCTCCGCCCACGGCACTTGGGCGGCCGCCACGCCATGCGCCGCGCACGCCACGCGCGGCGCCAGGCCCATGAGCTCGATCCCATAGCAGCCGAAGTCCTGGTGGCGCCATCGCCGTTCGCCGCCACCCCTCCCATATAACAGGCCCGTCCGCTATGAACCGCAAGATGAGGTCCACAGCGGACGGGCCTGTTCGTTCATATGGTCGGCGGTCATGGACATGCCCCATGCCTACTCCGGCAACGAGGCCGGAACCGGCGGTACCGCCACGACACGGCAACTCGACCGGTATAGGGACGGTCCATAACAAGTTCATACGGTTCATCGCACATTGAACATCAGTTGAACGACGAATGATATTTGATGCGCGCACCATGAACAGTGCCTGAATCAGCCATCGTCTCCGAAAAGCGGCGGATAGCCTTGTAAAGGCCATGATGCGTAGGCGCATTGCAACGGCACATTCGCATCGTCGTTGAAATAGGAGAGTGCTAGGGAGAGCCTGGTCATGCATATAGGAAAGATACGCAATATCATCAAACCAGCGGTGGCGTGCATAGCGCTTGCCGTGTTCGCCGCGCCGGGTACGGTAGTCTCCGCCGCGGCGCTTGAACGTGAAGGTGCCCCATTGGATGTGGTGGCCGATTGGAAATTCCAGCAGGCGCATTCCACCGGTTCCATCGACGGTGGTGACCTGGTCATCAAGGATATGTCGGGCAACGGCAACGATCTGCACATGCAGACCTACGGGAAAAATGATTACAAGCTCAGCGACTATGTCAACTGGTCGTCGAATTCGATGAACGGTGACGGTGGTGGAAGCCTGAAGCTCAACGGCGACAGCGATCTGGCGCATAAGAAGGATCATCCCGAGCAGCGAGATCCCAAGGGCGCGGATTTCATCACCGCGAGCGGCGCTCCCATCAACAAAGAGCAATTTGCCAACGGATACACCATGGAGTTCGTGTACTACCTTCCCGATGACTTCAACGCCGGTACCGATTCGTGGATGGGGCTTGCGGCCAGGCAATCCACAAACAGCAACATGGATGAACACGAGATGGGGTCGATGAGCCTGTCGATCTCCAATTGCAAGGAAACCCAGTTCAAGGCCGCCAACAAGGACAATGAGTCGACCATGAACACCGATGATCCCAACAACGGCGTCACCAGCTGGGGCGTCACCATGGATCACGGTGGCGTTTGGTATCACATCGCCGTCGTATCCGATGGCACGAACGTGGTGACATACACCAACGGTGCCAAAGCATTCCGCAATATCAACAAGAACGGCAATGGCCTGTATGCCGATCCGACCGATGGTCGCTTCCGCATCGGCTCGTCGTATTACAACGACACTTTCGACACCAGCCAATACAACAAGGACGACTTTGACAAGTTCCTGCGTGGCAACCTGCAGGAGGTGAGATTCTCCCGCGGTGCGCTGGCACAGGGCAACTGGATCGTGCCCAACCCGACCGAGTATCTCAAGGATTACGGTACCAACGATCGTTTCGTGCTGGACAACCCCAGCGTACATACGATGGCTTTCTTGCCGGACACGCAGAATGCCATCCGTTGGGTGCCCACGGTGATGGACCGAGCCATCGACCAGTTCGATTCGGAAGATTCCAGTCTTAATCTGACCAACATCGTGTCCCTCGGTGACGTGGTGGATAACTGGGACAGTGACGCGCAATGGCAGGCATCGTCCAAGGTGTTCGGGCGTATGCAGAAAGTGGGCGTCCCCTTCCTGGAGCAGCCGGGCAATCATGATTACAATGGAGGCAGGCATGGCTACGGAGTGCCCAGCTTGCGCAAGGCGGACAATTACCTGAAACACTTCGGACCCGACTCCGATTTCGGCAAGTATCAGAAAGAACACGGTTTTGCATACTCGCCCGATGGCCTGTCCTCATACCATCTGGTAGACAACGGCTCCTACAAGTATCTGGTGATGAACATCGACATGGGCGCGGTGGTCAGCAACTCGTCCTCGGCAAGCAATGACGATATGCGATGGTTCGAGCAGGTGCTCAAAGACCACCCGAACAACCCGACTGTGGTGGTGAGCCACGATATCTTCAAGTGCTCCGATTCACGTCCGAATGAAATCTCCCTCGATGACGATTCCGGATACAACGGTGAAGCCGGTGACGATGAAGGTGCCGGCTCGAAAATCTGGAACATCGTGAAACGGTACAACCAGGTATTCATGATGTACTCCGGTCACAATCACGGATCCGGACAAATGACCCTGACCAATGACGCCGGCAATCCGGTGCTGGGGCTGTTGTCCGACTATCAGTTCGCGTATAACGGCGGCAATGCGTTCTTCCAGTACGTCGGCATGGATGAAGCGAACAACAAGATCACCATGCGTACGTATTCGCCATACTCGGCATCGCTGCCCGCGGCCGAGCGTTCGTTCTTCGATGTCAACTCCCTGACCGGTGTCGGCAACACCTATGACGGATCGTTCGATTTCGCCAAACGATTCGCCGGTTACGAACATTCCTCCGGTTATGACACGCAGCAGTCGGTGATCTCCTTGGTGCGCGGCATCGGTGCGTTGAATGGTCAGACGCCGGCGAGCGAAGTACGGCAACTATATACTGCTCTGGCCGCATTGCCGGATAATGTGAAAGCGCAATTCGGTGATCCGTCGGATAGTGGCTCTCTGGCAGGCAGACTCGCCGCCGCATACAATGCCGCGTTCCCCAAGCCGGAACAGCCCGACACCAAGCCCGGTGCCGGCAATCAGACTGGAAGCCAAGGTGGGCATCAGGGTGGACAGTCCGGAAGCCAACAAGGGCAGAAGGGCGATGGCCATGGCAAGGGGCAGACGAATGCCGGCCCGGAGGCAATGGCCTCCACTGGTGCCGATGTGGCCCCGATCGTCGTTATCGCGATGATGACGATCTTGTTGGCCGGCGTGCTTGTGCTCGTGAAGCGTAAGCATCACCTTTCGCACTAACCGATTACCGGTGTGCAACCTGTCGACGAGCGAGCAGCCAATAGCTGGGCCTGATATAGAACCCGCGGTACTGGTTGCTCGCTCGTCGAATCAAGGAAAACCGAAGCACGCTTCGCGCCAATGCCGAAGACGCCGATGGCTTGCCGTGTCGCCACCTGCGCATTGGCGTCATGATTGTCGTGATCGTGGCCTACGTGATGTTCGGCCCGTTTCGCGGCGACATCGTTCTGGTCTTTGGCGCGTCGGCGATCTTCTACGTTTCCGGTACGTTCGCGTTTCCGGTACGTTCATCATGATGACGGTCATCCTTTCCCTGACCGGTCCCATCGAGCACGGTCAGGAAGAGCGGCAAGCCATCGAGGTCGGAACCGGCGGTGTGTCACCTGTCGGTCAGGAGCCTCCATCAACTAGTATCAGCTAGTATCCGATATGAAGCCGTGGCCTCATTGCCAATCGCCAAGGGAGGAAACCGTGCGCGCGCGACGTGACTTTGCATGGCCGAAACTGCTGACCGCGGACGGACGCGGCATCGCCTTCGGCGGCGACTACAATCCCGACCAATGGCCGGAGGACGTCTGGGACGACGACATCCGCCTGATGACTCAGGCCGGTGTCAACACCGTGGCCCTTGCCATCTTCAGCTGGGACCGCCTCCAACCCACCGAAGACCATTGGGATTTCGGCTGGCTCGATCGCATCATCGACAAGCTCGGCAAGGCTGGCATCGCGGTTGATTTGGCATCCGCGACGGCGACCGCACCCCTGTGGCTCTACGAAAACCATCCCGAAGTCCTTCCGCGAGACAAGTACGGTCATCCGGTCAACGCCGGTTCTCGCCAGTCCTGGAGCCCGACCAGCCCGGTGTTCAAGGAATACGCGCTAACTCTATGCCGCAAACTCGCCGAACGCTACGGCGCCAACCCATATGTGACGGCATGGCATATGGGAAACGAGTATGGGTGGAACAATCGCGACGACTACTCCGACAATGCGCTCGAAGCCTTCCGCGCATGGTGCCGCCGCAAGTACGGCACCATCGACGCACTCAACCAGGCGTGGGGCACCACGTTCTGGGGACAGGAGATGACCGGTTTCGACGAAGCGTTCATCCCGCGGTTCATGGGTGCCGATTCCATGGTCAACCCCGGCCAGAAGCTTGATTTTGAACGGTTCGGCAATGACATGCTGCTCGACTTCTACAAAACCGAACGTGACGCGATCGCCGAAATCTGCCCCGACAGACCCTTCACCACGAACTTCATGATCTCCACCGACCAGTGCTGTATGGACTACGCCGCGTGGGCGGAGGAAGTGGACTTCGTATCGAACGACCACTACTTCCACGAAGGCGAATCCCATCTCGACGAGCTGGCCTGCTCCGACGCGCTCGTGGATTCGCTGGCGCTCGGCAAACCGTGGTACGTCATGGAACATTCCACCTCAGCGGTGCAGTGGAAACCGCTGAACACCCGCAAATGTAAAGGGGAAACGGTGCGCGACTCCCTGGCCCACGTGGCCATGGGCGCAGACGCCATCAACTTCTTCCAGTGGCGCGCATCCGCGTTCGGCGCCGAAGCGTTCCATTCCGCCATGGTCCCGCACGCCGGCGAGGACACGAAACTGTTCCGTCAGGTGTGCGAATTGGGCGCGACGTTGCGGGCGCTCGCCGACGCCGGTGTTCAAGGCAGCGGATTGGCGGCATCGGACACGGCGATCCTCTTCAGCGCCGAATCGGAGTGGGCCACCCGATCCGAGACATTGCCGAGCATGAAACTCAGCCATTGGCATGATGTGCGTGACTGGTACCGTGCGTTCCTGAACGCTGGTGCACGCGCCGACATCGTGCCGCTCGCCTACGACTGGAGTTCCTATAAGACCATCGTGCTGCCGACCGTACTGATACTGAGCGATGCCGATACGCGGCGGTTGGCCGGTTTCGTACAGGCCGGAGGCCGTGTGGTGGTCGATTACGCGACCGGTCTGCTCGACGAGCGCTTCCACACGTGGCTCGGCGGGTATCCCGGTGCGGGCGATGGGCTGTTGCGCTCGATGCTGGGCGTTCGTGGTGAGGAATTCAACATTCTCGGTGCTGGGGCGGAAGGCGAGCCGAACGAGATTCGGCTGACGGGCACCGGGGATTCATCCACGATGGACGGTGCCGTGACCCGCCTGTGGCAGAACGACGTGACCGTCGCCGGACCGCATGTGCAGGTGCTTGCCACATATGCCGGCGAAGAAGCGGATGAGTGGGAGCTTGATGGCACGGCCGCGCTCACCCGCAACGCATACGGCGCGGGGGAGGCGTATTTCCTCGGCTGTGATCTGGGCGTGAGCGACCTGACGCGATTCGTGAGCGGCTGGCTTGCTGTGCAGCCGCAATCCTCCCGTCAGCCGCAAGTCAACAGTCAGTCGCAATCCAGCCGTCAGCCGCAAGTCGTCGGCGCGACCCCTGATGTTCTGCACACCGTGCGTCAATCCGACGACGCCATATTCGACTTCTATCTGACACGTGGCAGATCGGATGTCGAACTGCGTGGCATCGCCGGGGAGCCGATCGTCCTGTTCCGGGCGGAACGGGGCAGTGACGGCGGTGCGTATACGGTGCATCGCAATGGCGTTCTCGTGGTGAAACGCCCGAACCCGTCGCTGTAGTCAATTGCGGCGAAACAAGGGAATGGGCGCGCGGACGGTTTTGGGAAACGGTCCGCCCCCCCCCTACAGAGATTCCGGTGGCGACTGGCTGTTTCCGGCTCTATTTCAACGTTTTTGGACTGCCGATTAAGTGCCTGGCCGCTTAAGTCGCCGCTCCTTCGGCGTGCCGCGACGGGCCGAAACGGATAGTTGGTGTAGCAGGGCAGCCTGAGGTTGTGTCTTGCTGGTTTGGGAAAATGATGGGGAAGGAATTTGGCCGATACTCTGGTGCAGCGAGGAGTGGGCCGGGGAGGGGGTCCTCCCCGGTGTTGTTATGCGGCGTTGGCGAGGAAGATGTGCTTGTGGTGATACTCGATGAACTCATGCGAAGGTTGGCTGATTGCCGGCAATGAGATCTCATGTCCATCGAAGTCATAGAGCCATCTGTCGTTGATGTCGGAGTGCCGCACCTTGTCATGGTTGACCATGATGCGGTAGTCGTCATCGATGGAGATGAGGCCTTGGTCGAAGGCCCGATCATGGAAGGCGTTGAGCAACAGCCCATTCGATGCGGCGGTTTTCTCGTTGGGCGTCGATGCCTTCCAAGGTTTGATGTGACTGGCGATCAGTAGTTTGGGAATCTGCATGCCGGTTATGCAGCATGTGCCGTGGTAGTTCTGCAATAGTGAGTTGCGGAAATAGGATTGGTTGACCCGCTGAAGCATGGTTATTGGTCGTTCCTCTTTGGTGGGTGCGTGTTCGTCGATGAGCAGGGCTGTTGCTGTTTCGAGCGGCGAATGACGGTCGGGGGCCAGAGGGGCGGGGGTGAAGTTGCTTGCGTTCGCTTGCAGGAGTGCGCGTCGCAGCACATCCAGGCACTGCTTCATGAATGCATCGGGGTCTTCGGCATACCATTGCCAGACTTGGGAATCGAGTTTACTGCCATGCTTCATACCCACGCGACCGCAGGCCTTGCGGTTGGCATCGTAGGCTGCGATGTTCCAGATCTTCAATGCCACTGAGCTGGGAGTGCGGTGCAGGAATGATGCAAGACGCTGCACGTCAAGCCCTTTGTCATCGCATTCTCGCGGTTCGAGCACGATATACAAGGCGAACGCCATCATCGTCTCTTCTCGTGACCAATTACGGCGAGGTGCTGATGAGCTGACGTTTATTGCCATGAAATCCAGGATAGTTCGGAATGGCTGATCTGATTGATTGATTTGTATACGTATCTATCAGAGGCTAGTTTCTTTGCCGTCCAATCCGTTTTCTCTGAACTCAGGAATCTTTCTCGGAATTCAGAGAAAGACTGTATAATTCAGAGAAAGATTCAGAGAAATGCAATAGGTGGTGAACGGCGAATGGCGCATGAGTACGGCAAAGAGACGCTGTCCAAGGAATTCAAAAGTGATCTCAAGGGCTTGCCTGATTCCGAATTGGTGGAAGCCGTTGTGGCTTTGGCCAACACGGATGGCGGATGTGTGTACCTAGGCGTTGAGGATGACGGCACGCCGACCGGTGTCAAACAAAAGCACCAAGACCCTATTGGCATGGCCGCGATGATTGCCAACAGGACCGTACCGCCGATATCGGTTCGCTCAGAATTGGTTGGTGATGATATCAAGGTTGTCCAAGTCGAAGTGCCTAAGTCTCAGAGCGTGGTGTCAACCAAGTCTGGGAAAATCCTTCGCCGCATGATGAAGATGGATGGTACGCCAGAAAGTGTGCCCATGTATCCGTATGAGATTGCCACCCGTCTTTCGGATCTGGGCAGACTTGACTATTCCGCTCAGCCGGTGACGGAGTCCACCCGGGATGATCTCGATCCATTGGAGCGTGACCGCCTGCGCAAAATCATCGCTTCCTATCAATCCAGTGACCGGAATCTTTTGGAGCTTTCGGATGCGGACTTGGAGAAATCGCTGCGCCTTGTTGTGTCGGTCAATGGTGAGCTGACGCCGACTTTGGCAGGGTTGCTGCTTATCGGCAACGAAGAAGCGCTGCAGAGGCTTGTGCCGACGAATGAGGCGGCTTTTCAGGTTCTTGTGGGTACCGACATCAAGGTGAATCAGACCTACCGTGGCCCGTTGCTCAAAACCATAGAACAGATAGCCGAGTCGTTCAAGCCCTGGAATCCAGGCACGGAGCTGACCGTGGGTCTGTTTTCTTCGGTGGTTCCCGAATTTGACGAAAGGGCTTTCCGAGAGGCTTTGGTCAACGCATTCGGCCACAGGGACTATTCGCTTCTTGGTCGTGTGCGGGTATTGGTGGATGATGCCGGCTTAACCATTGCTAATCCCGGTGGATTCGTGGAAGGTATCAACGTCCATAACTTGCTTACTGCGGAGCCGCGTGGCCGCAATCCATGCCTGATGGATGCGTTGAAGAGAACCGGTCTCGCCGAACGTACGGGGCGCGGCATCGACCGTATATTCGAGGGTGCTTTGAACTATGGCCGTCCTCTGCCTGATTATTCGAGGTCCAACAGGCGTGGAGTGTCGGTGCTGTTGCCTCGTAGTGTGCCCGACAAGGCGTTTGTGGAACTGCTGGCCGAGGAACGTGAGCGCAGCGGCAAGTCCATGTCTCTCGATGGTCTGCTTATTTTGGACAAGCTCAAGAGTGAACGTCGTTGTGGCTTTGATGTGTTGTCGGGCTCTCTGGACATGAGTGACCAGCGTCTGCGCACCGTACTGGGGCAGCTGACGGAGGCGGGGCTTGTTGAAAGCGCTGGCGTTGGAGCTCGCCGCACGTATATGTTGGGTGCGAAAGTGTATCGGCGCAGCGGTAGGGCGATGGAATACGTTCGCCAATCAGACATCGATAGGGTGCGGTATCCCGAACTGATCATCAAGTTAATGCATGAACAGAAATCAGTGAGCAAAAACGATGTGATGGAATTGCTGCATCTTGAGGAGAATCAGGCGTACTATCAATTGCGAAAACTAGTCCTTGAAGGACGCGCTAAGAAGGTCGGCAGTGGGCGCAACGTGCGGTATGCGGCAGTACGTTGAATGAGATACGCAGATCATTCTTGAACGGTTTTCTCTGAATTCCGAGATTTATCTCTGAATTCAGAGAAAGAATATCGGAATTCAGAGAAAACTAGTGTGCGATGTGGCTATTCCGCTTCAGGAATTATGTACGATTCGAACGTGGCCTGTATCTGCGATGCCGTCAGCCGCTTTATCGGTATGCTCCCTATGCGGGGCTTGATGTGGTTCCCGTAGCTGTTCCCATAGCGCGTCCTTGTGCTGTCGGCGATGTTCCAGATAGTTCACGTCATGCTCCCTTGCGTGATGATTCACATGATTCGCGTCTTCATGGTAGCGTCTCCCGCCGGCGCATGAGTGACTGGTCACGCTGTCAGTGGAATCTCCCTGACGGATATCCCGCCTATGCGGGATATCCACGCCGGCGTACGGAGATTCGCATGTTCGGGCGTACGATGGACCCGGTTTTTTGCAGGATGCGGCCAACGCCTTGGATGGGCATGGGCCTGCAACCATCGTGAGCCGCCACGGGCGTTCGGCGATCGCCGGGCGGCGGATCGAGAAGGATCGGGCGATCGGGGCCGCCCGCCATCCGAAACCATCGTCGGCGTCGCTTCAGCGGGGCATGCCGACAGTTCGCGTTTTCCGGCAAAGGGTCGGCCGGCGCTTTCCTCATTGAAGTTCGACGGGTCATGGTCCCGCCGTGAGGGTTGGACCGGTAATCGGGTGATGCCGAACGTCCCGACGGGACGGCGGCCGTGTCATCAAAGCGACCGCACGAACTCTCCGCCCGGAAGCGGACGGCGCTGATTTTGGATGACCCATCGGCCGTGGCATTCCCGGGCCCGGAACATGCCATGGGGTTTGCGGATCCCGGGCGACGCCGCATGGCCTTCCCTTTCCCGCGCCACGGGCGGCGGCATGGTTCATGGCGCCGACGGTGGGTCCGTCCGCACGCGGAGCGCTTCCATGCCTCGCTGACGGATGGTGGCGATCCCCCCCCCACGGAGAGGAGTATTGTTTCATTTGTAGATAACATTGTTACACAGTAGGAGAACATTGATATGCAATCTGAACGTTCGTTGATTCCCACCCCCATGCCGGTCCGGAGACACGCACGGTCCGGGAACAGGGGGCTGGCCCTCACCGCCCTGTGTCTGGCGGTGCTGCTGGTCGTGATGGACAACACCATCGTCAACGTCGCGATTCCCACGATGAGCGACGCGTTGAACGCCTCGTCCACGGACCTGCAGTGGGTGGTGGACGCCTACACGCTGTCCTTCGCGGCGCTGCTCCTGCCCGCCGGCAAACTCAGCGACCGATGGGGAAGAAGACGGATGCTGCTCGTCGGATTGGCGGGATTCGCCGTGGTCTCCGCAGCTACGGCCTTCTCCTGGGCCCTGTGGCAGCTGGTGACGCTGCGCGTGGTGTTGGGGGTCTGCGCCGCGCTGATCTATCCGGCGACGCTGTCGTCAATCATCGTCATCTTCGAAGGCTCCAGGTACCGTAGCCTGGCCGTTGGCCTGTGGGCGGCGACATCAGGGGTCGGCATCGCCCTGGGCCCGATCATCGGCGGCGTCCTGCTGGAGCACTATGCGTGGAATTCCATTTTCTGGGTGTGCTCCGTCATCGGCGTGGTGGCGCTGGCCTGCATCGCGGTGGCGGTGCCCGAGGTACGGGCGTACCGTTCCGAGAGGTTCGATTTCCCCGGCACCGTGTTATCGGTGGCCGGCGTGGGCCTGCTGGTGTGGGCGATCATCGAACGCCCGACTTACGGCTGGCTCTCCTGGCAGGTCATAGGCGGCATCTGCGCGGCCCTGATCATACTTGCGGTGTTCGCGGCGGTCGAGGGGCATACGCACGCCCCGCTCATCGATGTCGGCCTGTTCCGAAGGGCCACGTTCACGAGCAGCACCTGCGCGATCTGCGTCGCGTTCTTCTGCCTGTTCGGCTTCATCTTCATCACCACCCAATGGTTCCAGGCATTGCGTGGATACACCGCATTGCAGACGGCGGTCGCGACGCTGCCCTTCGCGGTGGTCATGGCGGCGGTCGCCCCGCTCGCCACGCAATTGGCGAAACGTTTCGGATACCGGTCGGTTGTCTCGACGGGACTGCTGTTCCTGTCGGCGAGCATGTTCGTGGTCACGCGTGTCGACGCCCATTGCAGCTACTGGTTCGTGGTCGTACCCACCATGGCCCTGATGGCGGCCGGCATCGCCCTGATCCAAGGGCCCGCCACGGACGCCCTGATGAGCACCGTTCCGGAAAGCTCGACCGGCGCCGCATCGGCCGTCAACGACACGATCCGTGAGATCGGCGGCACGCTGGGCGTCGCCGTCATGGGGTCCGCGATCTCCTCCGTCTACCCCGACGAGCTCTCGGACTCGTTGTCCGGACTGCAGATCCCGTCTTCCATCGCGAAAGCCGCGGAGGATTCGGTGATGGCCGCGAAATCGATCCTTCCGCACCTGCCGGCAGGCATCCGACAGACCGTGGAGCAGTCCGTCTCGACCAGTTTCATGAGCGCCACGCATGCGGCATGCTGGATCGCCTGCGCCCTCGCATTGGCGTTCGCGCTGCTCTGCTGGATCACACTTCCCAAACACGATTCAGGCAATCTCCCCCAATAGAAAGGAACATCCATCATGAAAGACGACGGACGGATCCCACGGATCAAGGACACGGATATGACGGACCGTCTCCTGACGGCCGGCGCGATAGCGGAGGACACACGCAACCCCATCGGTGACATCGCGGCATGCTTCCCCGGTCACGGCAGCCAGAGCGTCGGCATGTTCCACGGCTGCCTGTCCGGCTTCCCCGAAGCCCGGCAGGTCATCGCCCGCGCCGGCCAGCGTTCCCCGACATGTCTTGGCTCGGTGGCAATCTCAATGCGGTGGGACCAGCCATCACACCCATCGAGGCGCGGTCCAAGAGCGTGGCTGGACCTTCGACCCCACCCATCATGGGACGGTGCAGGGACCTATGGGCCGGATGGCGTTTTTCATCCGTAACGGCGGGATGATGCGGAGAAGCATATGAGGACTATTCGGAAAATGACAAAAAGCCAGCGGACGCCCACCACCGAGATCAGGGGCCTCATACTCGACGCCTCGAAACGAATCATCGAAGAGGACGGCTATGACGCCTTCACCATCCGGCTTCTCTCGGAAAAGGCGGATGTGTCCCCCGCGAGCATCTACCGGCATATCGGCGACAAGCAGGCCGTCATCGACGCTCTCATCGACGACAGTTTCCAGACGTTACGGGAGAAGCTCCTGCGCGTCACCACCGAGGATCCCCTGCAAAGACTCTACGATGCGGGAGTCGTATACCGCGGGCACGCCAAGGCGTCGCCCGGCATCTACGCCCTGTTGTGGCGATGGCATGCGGGCGAGGCTTCGGAGGCATGCCTCGCCGCCATGACCGAGCTGGTGCGCTACGGGCAGGCCGCGGGAAAGATCCGGAGGGATGACCCGCACCTCATCGCATGGTCCATATGGTCCGCCGTGCACGGATTCGTCCAATTCGAGACACGACCCGAACATGATACGCCCGTCGACGATGACGATGCGGCCTATTCCTTTCTGCTCCGGCTGCTCATTCGAGGGGTCCGCACCCCTCAGACGGTCTCCGAGGGAACGGCGACCATCGCGGATACCAGCCGATCGTAGAATCGCCATTGGCCGCGCAACGCCACATCCCGTCTCACAGCGGCGAACGTTCCATCCGCCTTCAGGCTCACGGATACCTTACGGAAGTCCCCCGTCCCGTCCAATGCGGACAACGCCTTCGAGGCGGCCTCCTTCGCGCAGAAGGCCGCCCTACGTTCCACCGAGGAGACCATACGCAATGATGCGAGCTCTTCGGAAGAGAACACGAACCGCATGATCCCGTCGGACAATCCGTCCGAATCGTCCACGTCCACTCCCACGGCACGGATTCTTTCCGCCGACGCCACGGCGGCGACGCACAGCGACGGACAATGCGACAGCGATCCCACGATGCCGGACGGCCAGAGCGGTTCACCATCCGAACCTTTGAGTATGGGCCCGTCATGGCCGATACGTCGTAAGGCCTCGTGGGCCAAAAGACGCGTCTCCGTGAATTCCCTTCTTCGTTTGGCCGTGGCGTTCCCGACCAAGGCCCGCTCACCGTCGAACAATCGCACGCGGCGCGTCCCCTTCCCCGAGATCAGCACCTCGCAGCCGGAGGCGAGCAGCGGCCCGAACAGGCGAGCCCGTCGCATCATGAGGTCTGCGCACATCATGGAGACTCTATCTACCGAAACCCACAAACCCAGCAACAGCAAGGCTTTCTACCAATTCCCAGAATGAGTGTACCACTCTGTTCGCCGCTCAAAGCCCGCCAGAAGGAAATTTGCGCTTTTCCATACCTTCACGCCGACAAGAGGTGTCACGATTACCTATATCTCCCATACTTTCTATGTCTTCTTGTGTAGGAAAATGTAAAAGTGTAAAAACACCGTCGGAATCGACGGAGACGTTCTCATATGACACGCCGATCGATCATCGAATGTCATGAGTGGCTCCCTTCAGACATAGAGTGGTACACCGATTTGGCCTACCGGATGCACCACGTAACGTGCCACCGATATCGTCGGGCCGAACACCCTCTGAAGACACTACAAGGAAACTATTCCGACAGTCCAAGCCGTTCGGAATCGTTGAAAGGAAACTGTTTTCGGCAAAAGAAAAGGGCTTTCGAATTTCTTCGAAAGCCCTGCTAGCGGAGGATACGAGATTCGAACTCGTGAGGCTGTTACACCAACACGCTTTCCAAGCGTGCGCCATAGACCACTAGGCGAATCCTCCATTGCGCTGTTTGCCGCGGCCTTTTGGCCTCAACAGACAACTCAAACAGAATACCACAGACTCGCGGACAAGCAAAACCGTCGCGTGTTGTGCGTGTGTCGCGCTTGGCGGCTCGCGCGTCCGGGATCCCTCTGGCGCTCCGATGCCCGAATTCAGTAGTTGTTCGAGCCGGCACCCTCGAAGCGCACGTTGAAGCCGCGCTCGTAGTGCAGGAACATGTCGGCGCCGTAGCGGTCCGCGTCGCGGTGGGTGAACAGCATGCGGATGGCAAATGCGGTCTGCGCGTCGTGCGGCAGGGCGCGGAACGCCTTGTGGGCGTTCCATCCCGTCTCGGTGATCGCCTGGTCGGGCACGTAGGCGTACCCGTAGCCGTCCTCGTTCACGTATCCCATGAACGGCAGATCCCAGACATTGTGCTCGGTCAGTTCCTTCTTGTAGTCTTCGACCCCGGCGAGGTCCTTGTTGCTGATGCCGTACTTCTTCGCGACGATGTTCACTTCGGCGGTCTTTGCGGCCGGGGCCTTGGAGAACATGTCGGTGTCCGCGATAATGAGATTGTCTTCTGCCATGATGAGTTCCTTTCGCGCGTCACCTTATGTGATATTGAACATTTGATATAACATATTCGCTATCACGATATGTGCTGTATCTCGATGTAACGGTTCCTTTCCATAGTACTGTCATCTGTTGCATGGATATTGTAAAATGCTGGATTTTCAAGTATTTATCCGATTGTTCACGTAATTGTTCGCTTGTGCTGAGATATGGGAGAATCTGATAAATTCAGCGCAAAAACGAACATGAATTATGTTCTATTTATGTTGAAGAGATGGTTCGTGGAGGGGATGAGACCCATGGCTCGACCGACTCATGCCGGCGAGGGATGAATACGCCGGCTTGCGCCGCCGATGGAAAATTATTCTGCCGTGAGGCGCGTGGAGTCACGTAGGGCGCTGGCGCGCTGGAAACGCGACCGGCAACCTGGGCGAGGAATCGTTCATCACCACAGACCTCGGCGACGAGACGTCAAAAGCCGAGGCCGTGGAATACGGCAAGCAACTGCGCGAGCAGTTCTACCAGTCCATCTTCAGCGACAACGGCCTTGATCTGAACATGGCCCGCTACAACGTCGGCGGCGGTAGCGCGTCCGACGCGGCCTACGGATATCCGTTCATGCGCCAGGGCGCGGCTGTGCCCGGCACCTGGAAGGACGACCCGACCGGCTTCGGCACGTACGGCGACGACGTCACCACCAAGCAGGCTGACAAGGACAAGTTGGCCGACGCGTTCGACCCGAAGGCCGGTGCGGCCGCTTCCGATGAGGAGGACGGCGATCTGACCGACAAGATCCTGGTCGAAGGTTCGGCGAACACCGAGAAGGACGGCGAATACACGCTGACGTATTCGGTGACCGACTCCGAAGGTGCGTCATACACGGTCAAGCGTGTCGTGACCGTCAAGGAGAAGTCAGAGCCGACCGAACTGACGAAGCCGACCGAACTGACGAAGCCGACTGAGCCGACGAAACCCGGCGACACGGTGAAGCCGAACAAGCCGGATGCCGGCAACAAGCAGCCCGGCCTGTCGAAGACCGGCGCCTCTGTGAGCGGCGTGTTCGGCGCGTTCGCGGCACTGCTCGCGGTCGGTGCCGGCGCGGCGCTTGTCGCCCGCCGTCGGCGCGAGCCCCGGCGCTGAATCAGCGGATCGGCATATGATGCCGATGCCGATGCGGTCGGTCGGTCACCTATTCGGTGGCCGGCCGACTTCTTGTTGACTGCCGGGGCCTCACGCGGGAGGTGAAGTCCACCCATCCCGCCAAAGTCCCATTTGAGTGTCTTCGGATGGGACTTTCGCCGGAACAAGTCGAAAGGAACCGGGGCCGGGACTCATGGGCTGGCGCATTGCCAGTCGGCCCTGTGTTCGTGTCGCGTGGGATGATGGTGGCATGGTGACATCGAACGTTGTGGAGTTTGCGGGGAAAGCGCGCATGCCGCGCCTCGGCATGGGAACGATGGCGCTCTCTATCGAGGGACGCCCGGACCGGGCGACGGCCATCGGCACGATCCATGCCGCGCTTGACGCCGGAGTGCGTTATCTCGACACCGCATGGTCGTATTATCTGCCAAGCGAACCGGGGCCTGACGGTACAGGCGTGCCGCGTGATTTCGGGTACGGCGAGATGCTGGTGCATGCGGCGCTCGCCAGCTGGAGCGGTCCGCGCGATGAGGTTCTGGTCGCCACGAAGACTGGTTATCGCCGAACGCTGGAAGTGACGAACCGCGACGCGGAAGATCCTCAGCAATCCCCGGGCGACGGCGCGAGCGCATCCGCATCCGAGCGACAGCACCTGCAGGCGGCCGGCAGCCGGTACGGGTGGATGGCCGACTCGCGCCCGGAGACGATGATTCGTGACGCGAAGGAGTCCGCTCTCCGCCTCGGCGTCGACGCGCTCGATCTGTTGTATTCGCATGGCCCTGACCCCGCGGTTCCGTATGAGGATACGGTCGGCGCGCTGAAAACCTTGCTGGATGAGGGCGTGATTCGGTTCGCCGGCATCTCGCGCGTGGACAATGCGCAGATTGACACCGCCCGTGGGATTCTCGGCGACCGTCTGATTGCGGTGCAGAACCAGTTCTCGCCATCGCATCCCGACCCCGAGCATACGATGGGTCACTGTGCCGATCTCGGTCTTGATTTTGTGTGCTGGTCGCCGCTCGGCGGGTTCCTGGACGCATTCGACAGTCATGCGTATGATCCGTTCCGCACGGTCGCAGCGGCCCGCGGCGTCTCGTACCAGCGTGTGGTGCTCGCGTGGGAGCTGACCAGATATGACCGTCTGTTCACCATTCCCAGTGCTCGCAACCCGCATGAGGTCCAGGACTCGTTCGCCGCAGTCAATCTCACGCTCGCCCCTGAGGAGCTGGCTTTACTGCCGTGAATCAACGCCATGAGTCACCGTCATAAATACGGAACAGGCTCGTCGTCAAACGAGCCTGAGATACATGCTGGTGGTTCCGGGAATCGGTTGAAAACCGAAATGCGCATAGAACGCGCGTGCTTTATCGTCGTAAGGTTCCACAATGAGCGCACGTGACCCTAGTGCGCCGCTGACAGATCGTGCTCGCAGTACCGAATATGCACTCAGCGTGTAGAATCCCGCCGGTTCACCTGACGCAGTGAATGACACGTACGCGACGGCCGTCCCATGCTGGGCCGATGACAGTGCGCGTTGTGCGGCCCACTTGTCGATGAACGGTACTCCACAAGAGAACTTCCCCATTCTCTCTTCCGGGCCGAGCTTGCGCGGACGTTGGAAATGATGGATCATGCCCACTGCGGATCCATCTCCATGAGTTTTTCGGCTGCTGGCGGAACCGGCTGATCTAATGCCTGTATGAAATCTTCGAATGCCTGTGATTCCAGATGCAGGACAGTTGCTTCTTCTATATCCTTACGGGCTGATTCCAGGAGATGGCGAGCGGTCCATTGCGTGAGCGTGCTGCCGGTCAGCTCGGCGGCACGCTCGATGAGCTGCCGTTGCGCATCCGTCAGTCGAATGTCAAGCCGGGATGTTTTCTGTTTCGATATCGTTTGCTTCGTTAGTGTCGCCATAGAATTGTTGTACGGAAAAATGCGTGCAGATCAACTTTAGTAGCAGGGGGTAATCGCGGACATATAATCACATACTGTAAATTGTTTACGGTGTGAGATAATATTACAGATGTTTGCACGATGTATATGCCGCTGGAATGTATTGGCGGTACTCCGCGGAGCGCGGTAGTGCGGCAATGGTCGAATCGGAAGGCGGTGCGAAATGGGTTTTGAGCGGGAGGCGCTCAGCGAACTGTACGCCAGCGTGTGGGGCAACCGTTCCAAGATGCAGAAGGAGTTCGCGCGCGGCGCGCATGGCGAGCCATTCATTCTGCACGAGCTCGCACTGCGCGGCACCATGACGCCGTCGCAGCTCGCCAGTTCGCTGAAGGCCAGCTCCGGCCGCATCTCCACAGTGCTTGCCGCTCTGGAGAAAAAAGGGTTGATCACCCGAGACATCGACCCGGACGACCGCCGCATCATCCGCGTGAACCTTACGGATGCCGGGCGAGAGCGGTCCAAGTGCGACTTGGAGGAGATGCGTTCGGCAATCTGTTGGATCTTCTCGCAGATGGGGGAGCGGCGCACGCGCGAGTTCGTTGATCTGCTGTCGGAGTTCTCGACATACATGGCCATCTGCCATCCCGGCGCTCCGCGCCCGACCCCCGATGAGGTGCGGGCCGCGTTCGCCGAGCGTGACAGGCGTGTCGCCGATCATATGCGGACCGAGCGCGCGAAGGCCGGCGAGGAGTAGCTTCTTCCGCCGGATGCGGATGACGTGGGGGACGGCGTGCGTGCCGTGTCTCTCGTGCGCAGCCAGCGCAAAGCGCGCCATTCACAGCGAATACACAGAATAATGCGTAATATCTTACACTGTAAGTAATCTAACAACAGAAACTAATTCGAGCATCGGATATCGATGCCGCGGCAAATAACGTAACCAATCACCAACAAAACACAAGGGGAAAGCCAATGCTTCGCATCCTGAAATACCTCTCCAAAGCGGAGATCGGTCAGATGCTCATCGCCCTGGTGACCATCGTCGGGCAGGTCTTCTTCGACCTCAAACTGCCCGATTACATGTCAGACATCACCACGCTCGTCGAGATGCCGGGCAGCGCGATGAGCGACATCTGGATCGCCGGCGGCAAGATGCTGCTCATCTCCCTCGGCTCCGTCGCCTGTGCCATCGTCACCGGCTACATCTCCGCACGCGTCGGCTCGTCATTCACCCAGCGCCTGCGCTCGCTCGAATTCCGCAAGGTCGAATCCTATGGCCCCGCCGAAATGAGCAAATTCTCCGCCGCGAGCCTCATCACCCGCTCCACCAACGACATCACGCAGATCCAGATGTTCATCACCATCGGCCTGCAGCTCATCGTCAAGTCGCCGATCATGGCCGTATGGGCCATATGCAAGATCGCCGGCGAAGGTTTCGAATGGACTCTCGCCACCGGCATCGCCGTCGTCATCCTGCTCGTCGCCGTCGTCATCATGATGGCCATGGTCATGCCCAAGTTCAAGGCCATGCAGAAGCTCACCGACAACATCAACCTCGTGGCCCGCGAAAACCTCACCGGCCTGCGCGTCGTGCGCGCCTACAACGCCGAGGACTACCAGGAGGCCAAGTTCACCAAGGCCAACAAGGACCTCACCGACACGCAGCTGTTCACCAACCGCGTCATGGCGTTCATGATGCCGCTGATGAACACCGTCCTGAACGGCCTGATGCTCGCCGTCTACTGGATCGGCGCCTATCTGATCGACGCCGCCGGCCTGACGGACAAGCTCAACGTGTTCTCCAACATGGTCGTCTTCTCCAACTACTCCGTGCAGGTCATCATGAGCTTCCTGCTGATGAGCATGGTGTTCGTGCTCTGGCCGCGCGCCGATGTGTCCGCGCAGCGCGTGCTCGAAGTGCTCGACACCGATCCGATCGTCAAAACCGGCACCAAGACCGCCGCCGACGTGGCGCGTCTGGGCGGCGGGAAAACCGGCACCGTCGAGTTCCGCAACGTGAGCTTCACCTACCCCGGCTCACGCGAGGCGACGCTCGAAGGCATCGACTTCACCGCCGAAAAGGGCCAGACCGTCGCGTTCATCGGCTCCACCGGCTCCGGCAAGTCCAGCCTCATCAACCTCGTGCCGCGCTTCTACGACGTGTCGGCCGGGCAGGTGCTCGTCGACGGTGTGGACGTGCGCGAATACGATCTGAAAGCCCTTCGCGACAAGATCGGATACGTGCCGCAGCAGTCCGTGCTGTTCAAGGGCACGGTCGCATCCAACGTGAGCTACGGCGACGACGTGAACGGGGCAAGCTCCGCGGACGTCGAAATGGCCGACACCTACACTCCGGCCGGCCGCAAACGCGAAGCCGAATTCATCGCCGCGGGCAAGAGAGCGGAAGGCGCCGCAATGCCGGCTGAACAGATGAACCGGGTCAAGGCGGCGGCCGGCGTCGCTCAGGCCACCGAGTTCGTCGAGCGCATGGACGGCACATACACCGCCCCGATCGCACAAGGCGGGTCCAACGTCTCCGGCGGCCAGAAGCAGCGCCTGTCAATCGCGCGCGCCGTCTACCGCCACCCCGAAATCCTGATCTTCGACGACTCGTTCTCCGCGCTCGACTTCAAGACCGACCGCGAAGTTCGCGACGCACTCGCCAAAGAGGCCAAGGGATCCACCAAGCTCATCGTCGCCCAGCGCATCGGCACGATCATGAACGCCGACCGCATCATCGTGCTCGATGACGGCAAGGTCGTCGGTCAAGGCACCCATCAGGAACTGCTCGACGCCTGCGATGTCTACCGTCAGATCGCCGAATCCCAGCTCAGTCAGTCGGAACTGACCGCGTGAGATCAATACGGACTTTTAAGGAGTACAAATGCCAGGACCAAGAGGACCAATGGGCGGCGGCCGCACGGTCGAAAAACCTGCCAATTTCGGCAACGTGATGGGCAAGCTCGTCTACTACTGCCGCAACTACCTGCCCGTCATCATCATTGCGCTCGTGCTGGGCGCGGTCGGCACGATATGCCAGATCATCGGACCGGACAAACTCAAGGACATGACCAACGAGATCGTCAAGGGACTGCCGGCCGTCGTGAACGGCAAGCCGGTGATGAACTCGGTCGATTTCAACGCCGTCGGCCGCATCGCCTGGCTGCTCGTCGCACTGTACGTCGGCTACGCGGTGCTCAGCTACGTGCAAAGCTGGATGATGGCGAACGTCACCCAGCGCACCGCCCAGCGCCTGCGCGAATCGATCTCGGTCAAAATCAACAAGCTGCCGCTCAAATACTTCGACAAGGTCAGCTACGGCGACGTACTCTCCCGCATCACCAACGACGTCGACGCCATCGGCCAGACGCTCGGCCAGTCCCTCGGCTCGCTCATTACCTCGGCGACGCTGTTCGTTGGCGCGCTCGTCATGATGTTCTACAACAACGTCATCATGACCCTGTGCGCGATCGGCGCGAGCATACTGGGACTCATCATCATGATGGTCATCATGAAATCCTCGCAGAAATACTTCGCCCGCCAGCAGATGGCGCTCGGCGACGTCAACGGCCACATCGAGGAGATGTACGCCGGTCACCTCATCGTCAAGGCGTACAACGGCGAGGCCGACTCAATCCGCCGCTTTGAGAAGTACAACGCCGACCTGTACGAATCCGGCTGGAAATCGCAGTTCCTGTCAGGCCTGATGATGCCGCTGATGAACTTCGTCGGCAACTTCGGCTACGTGATCGTGTGCGTGGTCGGTGCAGCGCTCGCCATGGACGGGCAGATCGAATTCGGCGTGATCGTCGCGTTCATGATGTACATCCGCCTGTTCACCCAGCCGTTGAGCCAGTTCGCGCAGGCGTTCCAGAACCTGCAGCGATGCGCGGCCGCCGCCGAGCGCGTGTTCGGCTTCCTCGAAGAGCCGGAGATGGATGCGGAACCGACCAAGGCCGAACTCGGCGTGGCTGATGCCGCCGCGAGCACGGCACGGACGGACAGCGGCAAGCTGTCGCATCGCGGCACTCGCGCGAATGCCACCGCCGGTATGACGGCTTCGCAGCGTTCGCAGCTGCTCGGCTACGATGCGGCCGGCAACCCCCGGACCGTGCGCGGCGACGTCGAATTCAGTCACGTGCGATTCGGCTATGAGCCCGGCAAGCCGATCATCCACGACTTCTCGGCAAGCGTCTCCGCCGGCCAGAAAGTCGCCATCGTCGGTCCGACCGGCGCCGGCAAAACCACCATGGTCAACCTGCTGATGCGCTTCTACGAGATCTCCGGCGGCTCCATCTCCATCGACGGCATCGACACCACTTCCGTGCCGCGCTGGAACGTACACGACCAGTTCTCCATGGTCCTGCAGGATACATGGGTGTTCCGTGGCACCGTGCGCGAAAACATCGCCTACTCCAAGCCCGGCGTCACCGACGAGCAGATCGTCTCCGCATGCAAGGCCGTCGGACTCGACCACTTCGTGCGCTCTCTGCCGCGGGGCTACGACACCGTGCTCGACGACAACACCTCGCTCTCCCAAGGACAGCGCCAGTTGCTCACCATCGCCCGCGCCATGGTGCAGGACGCTCCGATCCTCATCCTTGACGAAGCCACCTCCTCCGTCGACACCCGCACCGAAGAACTCATCCAAAAGGCCATGGATGCGTTGACCGTGGGGCGCACGAGCTTCGTCATCGCGCACCGCCTCTCCACCATCCGCGACGCCGACATGATTCTCGTCATGAACCACGGCGACGTGATCGAGCGCGGTACCCACGAGGAACTGCTCGCGGCGGGAGGGTTTTACGCCGACCTCTACAACAGCCAATTCACACTCACCGATTGATGGAGTGCCCGTTGCGCTCGCTGGATTGATGAGGCTGACAGCCCGGTGAACTTACGCATGGCAGTGCGCCGTGCGTGGGCTCGCCGGGCTGTTTGCTATGTAGGCGAGTGATGGGCGGAGAATTTCCTATATATGGTGCGCGACGGGTTCGGGGACTGTGGTTCGCGTCCCTATGTGCGCACGGTCGTCGTTCCGGCGCGCACATAGCGACGCAAACGGGAGAAGGATTGTTGAGAGCGGATGCGCTGGTGCGGCAGATGGCCGGTGTGCTGCCATAGAACATGATTGTGACGAGAGCAGAGGGGCGTCCGGCGCGTATCGCCCTCTCGGTCTGCCACACAATGCGTTTTTCGGTGGTTTTTGGGCTGGTGTGGTACGCGGGCATCGGAGGAGTCGTTTCGGGCCGTTGAAAAATGGCGGTTTTGCGATGCATGTTGTGCCACACCACGTGATGTGAGGGTTCACATTTCATTGTGAGGCAGACTGGCTGGCCACACAATGCGATTTTGATGTGATTTTGCGCTGGTGTGGTACGCGACCGGCTGCGCTGACGACTTGGCCGGCCGATGGCGCGGATGGTGTGCTCCCGCTGTCAGGAGCTGCCGAGCGTAGCGAGGCTGGGGGCGGTCTTGCCGGAGGCCCTGCACCCTGTGATAATAATGCCAAGAATGTTACGTAATTCTGGGAACAACGGTATCCAGGGACTCTCTGAGAGCTGTGGTTCCAATTGAAGACACAAGTCGCCGACGGACTTGATTCTTTTAGTAAACAATGTATATATTAATATGAACCGGCAAAGCTGCTGGCTGTCCTATAGGAGAAAGAACCAAATATGAAACATAGAGCGATGTCATCGCGTCTGATGCCACTGGTGGCGTCCTGCGCGACGGTCGGCATGCTGCTGGCCGGACTACCTGTGTCGGCCGTCGCGGTCGGCACGACGAGAGCGGCAGCGTCCGACGCCTCGTCCTCCACCACAGCAACCATCACCCCCTCCGCCGATACCACGTTGCAGACATGGACGAGCGAGAAGAATTCCTCAATGGCGTCCAAGCCGTACATCGGCACACTGCAAGGGCCCTCGCAAGGCGTGTTCGGCGAGAAGTTCGAGTCCACGGATGCCGCGGACACCACCGATCTGAAGACCGGCCTGCTGACGTTCGACCTGAGCGCCTACGACCATGCCCCCGATTCCGCAACGTTCGAGATGACGTACCTCGGCTACCGCGGCAACCCGACGGCCACCGACACCGACACCATCAAGGTGACCCCCGTCGACACCACCGTGTGCACCAATAACGCCACAGACTGCGGCGCGAATGTCGCGACCGGCGCGACCAAGCCGAAGTTCAGCATCAACGACTCCTCATTCGTCGCCGAGTCCAAGCCGTTCGAGTACGGTACGACGGTTTACACGGGCGACGCCATCACCGTGGTTCCCGCCAATACCAAGAAGGTCACCGTAGATGTGACCGAAATCGTGCGCCAGCAGTTCGCCGAAGGCAAGAAGGTCATCACCCTGGCCGTGGGCGAGACCAAGAAGACCGAGGTTCGTTTCGCCAGTTCCGAAGGCACGACGTCCCTGAACGGCGCGACCGCAGACATGGCTCCGAAGCTGACCGTTTCCGTGTCCACCAAGGACGATCTCAAGCCCTCCGCCGACACCACGTTGCAGGCATGGGCCAGCGAGAAGAACGAGAAGAAGAACACTGCGGCCTATGTCGGCGCGCTGCAGCCGGAAGGCGATTACGGCGACTTCGGTGAGAAGTTCAAGTCCACCGACGTCCACGATGTCACAGACGCCAAGATGGGTCTGATGACGTTCGACCTGTCCGATTACACCGCGGCGCCCGAGCACTCCATCCTCACCTTGACGTATCTGGGCTACGCCGGTGCAGACAAGACCGCCACGGCCACCGATAAGGTCAAGGTGGTCGCTGTTGACACGTCGCGGTGCACCGGCACCGCTCCCTGCGACACCAACAATGCCACGTGGGCGAACCGCCCGGACTTCGAGGTGACCGATACCACGAAGACCGCGACGTCCCATGCGTTCGCTTATGGATCTAAGAAGTATTCCGATGGCATGACCGTCGAATCGGGCAACGCCAAGAAGGTCCTGCTCGACGTGTCCGATGTCATCAAGGCAGAGTTCGCCAAGTTCAGCGCCGGCGCCACCGAGAAGAAGATCACGCTGGCCCTGGGCGAGCTCAACAAGTCCGACATGCGTTTCGGCAGCAAGGAAGTCACCTCGCTGACCGGCGCCACCGAAGCCATGCAGCCGACCTTGTCCGTCACCAAGAAGCCGAAGGCATACACGCTGAGCATCGAAGGCCCGACCAAGGTCAAGTACCAGAAGGGCGAGGCGTTCGACAAGGCCGGACTCGTGGTCAAGGCCACCAGCACGGCTGACGGCACGGTCAAGACGCTGACCGAAGGCAACGGTGAGGATAACTACACCATCGACACCAGCGCTTTCGATAGTGCCAGCATCGGCGTATACCCTGTTACCGTGAAGTACAACAAGGACCCCGAAATCGCCGCTTCGTTCAACGCCTATGTCATCGCCAGTGTCGAGGACGGCGGAGACGGCGACACCAGCAAAGACGACTGGCTGTGGTACAAGCAGCCCGCGTCGCAGACCGACGCCACCGCCACCGCCGGCGGCAATTACGGCAACCCCGACAACAACCGTTGGCAGCAGACCACCTTGCCGTTCGGCAACGGCAAGATCGGCGGCACCGTCTGGGGCGAGGTCAGCCGTGAACGCGTCACCTTCAACGAGGAGACGCTGTGGACCGGCGGCCCCGGATCCTCGACCAGCTACAACGGCGGCAACAACGAGACCAAGGGTCAGAACGGCGCCACGCTGCGCGCGCTCAACAAGCAGCTCGCGAACGGCGCCGAGACGGTCAATCCCGGCAACCTGACCGGCGGCGAGAACGCGGCCGAGCAGGGCAACTACCTGAACTGGGGCGACATCTACCTCGACTACGGGTTCAACGATACGACCGTCACCGAATACCGCCGCGACCTGAACCTGAGCAAGGGCAAGGCCGACGTCACGTTCAAGCATGACGGCGTCACCTACACGCGCGAATACTTCGCGTCGAACCCCGACAATGTCATGGTCGCCCGCCTCACGGCCAGCAAAGCCGGCAAGCTGAACTTCAACGTCAGCATGCCGACCAACACGAACTACTCCAAGACCGGCGAAACCACGACGGTCAAGGGTGACACGCTCACCGTCAAGGGCGCTCTCGGCAACAACGGCCTGCTGTACAACTCGCAGATCAAGGTCGTCCTCGACAACGGTGAGGGCACGCTCTCCGAAGGCTCCGACGGCGCTTCGCTGAAGGTCTCCGACGCGAAGGCGGTCACGCTGTACATCGCCGCCGCGACGGACTACAAGCAGAAGTATCCGTCCTACCGCACCGGCGAAACCGCCGCCGAGGTGAACACCCGCGTCGCCAAGGTCGTGCAGGACGCCGCCAACAAGGGCTACACCGCCGTCAAGAAAGCGCACATCGACGATCATTCCGCCATCTACGACCGCGTGAAGATCGATTTGGGCCAGTCCGGCCACAGCTCCGACGGCGCCGTCGCCACCGACGCGCTGCTCAAGGCGTACCAGAGAGGCTCCGCAACCACCGCGCAGAAGCGCGAGCTGGAGACGCTGGTGTACAAGTACGGCCGCTACTTGACCATCGGCTCCTCCCGTGAGAACAGCCAGCTGCCCAGCAACCTGCAGGGCATCTGGTCGGTCACCGCGGGCGACAACGCCCACGGCAACACGCCTTGGGGCTCCGACTTCCACATGAACGTGAACCTCCAGATGAACTACTGGCCGACCTATTCGGCCAACATGGGAGAGCTCGCCGAGCCGCTCATCGAGTATGTGGAGGGTCTGGTCAAGCCCGGCCGTGTGACCGCCAAGGTCTACGCGGGCGCGGAGACGACGAACCCCGAGACCACGCCGATCGGCGAGGGCGAGGGCTACATGGCCCACACCGAGAACACCGCCTACGGCTGGACCGCACCCGGTCAATCGTTCTCGTGGGGTTGGAGCCCGGCCGCCGTGCCGTGGATCCTGCAGAACGTGTACGAGGCGTACGAGTACTCCGGCGACCCTGCCCTGCTTGATCGCGTGTACGCGCTGCTCAAGGAGGAATCGCACTTCTACGTCAACTACATGCTGCACAAGGCCGGCTCCAGCTCCGGTGACCGCCTGACTACCGGCGTCGCGTACTCGCCCGAACAGGGCCCGCTGGGCACCGACGGCAACACGTACGAGAGCTCGCTCGTGTGGCAGATGCTCAACGACGCCATCGAGGCGGCCAAGGCCAAGGGAGATCCGGACGGTCTGGTCGGCAATACCACCGACTGCTCGGCCGACAACTGGGCCAAGAATGACAGCGGCAACTTCACCGATGCGAACGCCAACCGTTCCTGGAGCTGCGCCAAGAGCCTGCTCAAGCCGATCGAGGTCGGCGACTCCGGCCAGATCAAGGAATGGTACTTCGAAGGTGCGCTCGGCAAGAAGAAGGATGGATCCACCATCAGCGGCTACCAGGCGGACAACCAGCACCGTCACATGTCCCACCTGCTCGGACTGTTCCCCGGTGATTTGATCACCATCGACAACTCCGAGTACATGGATGCGGCCAAGACCTCGCTGAGGTACCGCTGCTTCAAGGGCAACGTGCTGCAGTCCAACACCGGCTGGGCCATTGGCCAGCGCATCAATTCGTGGGCTCGCACCGGCGACGGCAACACCACGTACCAGCTGGTCGAGCTGCAGCTCAAGAACGCGATGTATGCAAACCTGTTCGATTACCATGCGCCGTTCCAGATCGACGGCAACTTCGGCAACACCTCCGGTGTCGACGAAATGCTGCTGCAGTCCAACTCCACCTTCACCGACACCGCCGGCAAGAAGTACGTGAACTACACGAACATCCTGCCCGCCCTGCCCGATGCCTGGGCGGGCGGCTCGGTGAGCGGCCTCGTGGCCCGCGGCAACTTCACCGTCGGCACGACATGGAAGAACGGCAAGGCCACCGAAGTCAGGCTGACCTCCAACAAGGGCAAGCAGGCGGCCGTCAAGATCACCGCCGGCGGCGCCCAGAACTACGAGGTCAAGAACGGTGACACCGCCGTGAACGCCAAGGTCGTGACCAACGCGGACGGCGCCTCGCTGCTCGTGTTCGATACCACCGCAGGCACCACGTACACGATCACGAAGAAGGCGAGCGCCAACGTGCCCGTCACCGGCGTGACCGTGACCGGCGCCAACACCGCCACCGCAGGCGACACCGTCACTCTTACGGCTACCGTCGCCCCGGCCAATGCGACCGACAAGTCCGTCACCTGGTCGACCTCCGACGCCGCCGTAGCTACGGTCAACGCCAACGGCGTGGTGACCACGAAGAAGGCCGGCAAGGTGACCATCACCGCCACGTCGAACGGCGACAAGACGAAGTTCGGTTCCATCGAGATCACCGTCTCCGCCGCGACCGTGCCCGTCACCAGCGTCACCGTTGCCGGCGACGCCGCGATGACCGTCGATGGAGAGCAGACCCTGACGGCGACCGTCGCCCCGGCCACTGCGACCGACAAGACGGTCACGTGGAAGTCCTCCGACGCCACTGTGGCGACGGTTGACGCCAACGGCAAGGTCGTCGCGAAGAAGGCCGGCGAAGTGACGATCACCGCCACGGCCGGTGGCGTGTCCGGCACGCTGAAGATCACGGTGAGCGACAAGGCCCCGACCGTCATCCCGGTCCAGTCCGTGACCGTGACAGGCAAGCAGGAGCTCGTCGAAGGCGCCTCCACGACCCTGACGGCGACCGTCGCCCCGGCTGACGCGACCGACAAGACGGTTACGTGGAAGTCGAGCGACGAGTCCGTCGCCACGGTCGACAAGGACGGCGTCGTGACCGCCAAGAAGGCCGGCACGGTGACCATCACCGCCACGGCCGGTGGCGTGTCCGGCACGCTCCACATCACCGTGACGGCCAAGCCCGTCGAGACCGTCCCCGTCACCAGCGTGGAGGTCACCGTCGAGGCCGGCACCACCGTCTCCGTCGGCAAGACACTCCAGGCCACCGCGACCGTCAAGCCCGGCAACGCCACCAACAAGAAGGTGACGTGGAAGTCGAGCGACGAATCCATCGCGACGGTCGACGCCAACGGCGTCATCACCGCGAAGAAGGCCGGCAAGGTCGTCATCACGGCCACCTCGACCGACGGCACGGACAAGTCCGGCAGCGTCGAGATCACCGTCGTGGATGAGACCAAGCCGACGCCCGACCACAAGTCCGTCAAGGCCGATACCGGCGACGTGACCGCCGGCAAGACCGGTACGGTCACCGAGCCGAAGGACGTGGCGGGCTGGAAGAGCCGCTCCATCATCAAGCAAGGCAAGCTCGGCAAGGCCGAAATCGCCGACGGCACGCTCGTGTATGCGGCCGGCGACAAGACCGGTGACGACAGCTTCGTCGTGCAGTACACGATGGCCGACGGCACGGTCATCGACGTGACCTACAGCGTCACGGTCAAGGCCGCCGAAACCGGCAAGAACGACGGCGACGGCAAGGGCGACGGTGTCGCGAAGACCGGCGCCGCCGTCGGCGCGCTCGCCGGCCTCGGCTTGATGCTGCTCGCCGTCGGAGTGAGCGTGGTGATGATTCGCCGCAAGCACTCCGCCTGATCCCCAGTCAGACCGGCCAGTCGTGACCGGTCGGCCTGACTGACTCTTTCTCCACCGTCCCCCGTCGGATAAACCCCGGCGGGGGACGGTGGCTTGTTGCGGCCGGTCTGCCGTCGCGCGCGGTGTGGCCTGCAGCCGGGTGCCGCACGTCACGCTCATGCGCGATACTGGAGACATGAAGATTTCCGCTGACTTCACGGTGATGCCCGACGACTTCGCCAAAGCCGCCGCGCCCGAATACCGCACCGACGGCGTGCCCGTCATCTCCTTCCCGTTCTATATCGACGAGATCGATCCCGCCGCCCGGTACCTGCACTGGGCGTTCACCGACCCCGACTCCATCCCGGTCTGCGGATTCGAATGGATTCACTGGACGGTCGCCAATCTGCCCATCGATGCGCTGATGTACGACTTCAACGATTCCCATGCACTGCAGATTCCGCCGGACTTCTCCCGGCAGCTGCCCTCCATGATTCCCGAGACCGTGCAGGGCCGCACGTCGGCCGCGAGCAAGCTGGTCGGCAGCACGAATCCGCAGGTGACGATGCGCTACAACGGGCCCCAGCCGCCCGACAAGGACCACGACTATTCGCTGCACGTGTGGGGCACCGCGAAGCCGTTGCCGGGTCTGAACCAAGGATTCTGGCTCAACGAGCTGTTCCACGCGCTGCGTGACGTCGACCACGTCACCGATCAGGGTGTGATGTTCATCACCGGAAAAGCCTGAGGGCTGATGCCGTATACTCCCGTACGGAGTCATACACTCGTGTGACAGGAGGCGCGCCGCGGATGCGCGCCGCAACGTGCACGCGACAGCGTGTGCACAGCAAGAAAGGACAGTACCGAATACTATGGCATGCACCACGATTCTGGTCGGCAAGGACGCCAGCTATGACGGTTCGACCATCATCGCCCGCAACGAGGATTCCGCCAACGGCGAATTCAACCCGAAGCGGTTCGTCGTCGTCAAGCCCGATGAACAGCCGCGCGAATACCGCAGCGTCATCAGCCACCTGACCATTGACCTGCCCGACGATCCACTGCAGTACACCGCAGTGCCGAACGCCGACCTGAAGGAAGGCATCTGGGGCGAGGCCGGCGTCAACGAGGCGAACGTGGCCATGAGCGCCACCGAAACGCTGACCACCAACGAGCGTGTGCTCGGCGCCGACCCGTTTGTGGAATACCGGGCGGCACGCGGACGGGAAGGTGACTCGGATTACGAGCCGGCCGTGCCCGGCGGCATCGGCGAGGAGGACTTCCTGACCATCGTGCTGCCGTACGTCACCACCGCGCGTGAGGGCGTGCAGCGGCTTGGCGACCTTCTTAAGGAATACGGCACCTATGAGATGAACGGTGTCGCGTTCTCGGACGCCGACGAGATTTGGTGGATGGAAACCGTCGGTGGCCATCACTGGATCGCCAAGCGCGTGCCCGACGAAGCGTATGTGACGATGCCGAACCAGCTCGGCATCGACGAATTCGACCTCGATGACGCCCTCGGTGAGCAGGAGAACCACATGTGCTCCGAGGATCTGGTCGAATTCATCGAGCGCAATCACCTTGATCTGTCCGTCGAATCGACGTCACCGTTCAACCCGCGTGATGCCTTCGGCTCGCACTCCGACTCTGATCACGTGTACAACACGCCGCGCGCATGGGTCATGCAGCGGTTCCTCAACCCGTACGACGAGATGTGGGACGGCCCCGAGGCCGACCACCGCCCGGACAGCGACGACATCCCGTGGGCCCGTCAGCCCGAGCGCAAGGTAACGATCGAGGACGTAAAGTACGTGCTCAGCTCGCACTATCAGGGCACGCCGTTCGACCCGTACGGCCACCTCGGCGACGAGCACACACGCCACATGTACCGCCCGATCGGCATCAACCGCCAGAGCCAGCTGGCCGTCATGCAGATTCGCCCGTACCGTCCGCAGTCGGACCGCGCGATCCAGTGGATCGCCTACGGCTCCAACCCGTTCAACACGCTGGTGCCGTTCTACCCGAACGTCAACGAAACGCCGAAGTATCTGGAAGACACGACCACGCGCGTGACTTCCGAGAACTTCTACTGGGAGAACCGCATCATCGCCGCGCTGTGCGACGCGGCGTTCGCGGAGACCTCCAACGCCATCGAGCGCTATCAGGAGAAGACCGGCGCGATGGGCCACCGTCTGATCGCCGCCACCGACGAGCAGGTCGCGCGTCTGGGCGGTGCCGACGAGGCCGCGGCCGCCTTGGCCGACGCGGAGTTGGAGGCGGCGAACGCGGACGGCGACGTCGAGCCGATGGATCCCGAGGACATCATCGACGCGACCCGTAACGACGAGGTGCGCGACATCCTCGCCGCCGCCAACCAGACCATGGCCGACCAGCTCAAGACCGAGACCGACCAGCTGCTCGACACCGTGCTCTACACCGTGAGCATGAAGATGAAGAACGGCTTCAACCGCTCCGACAACTGATGCGCTGAGAGGCTCCCGGCCAAGCGTTTTCGGCCGCCAGCCGCTTCGACGGTAAGCAAGCGTCATACATCTACAGAAAGGTTCACCTACTGATGACTACTATCGAGGAGTTCACCAGCCAGTACGGGCTGGTCAAGAAGATCGACGCCTTCAGGTTTATGAAGTACCTGCACGACAATCCCGACGCGCCGCGCAAGCACGGCAAGGTCGTGCTCGTCACCGCCGATACGCCGCTCAAGGCGTCGCGCGGCGAGGGCAAGACCACGACGACGATCGCGCTGATCGATGCGCTGCGGGCTCGCGGCATCGACGCGGCCGCCGTGCTGCGCCAGCCGAGCATGGGCATCACCGCCGCCGGTTCCAAAGGCGGTGCCTCGGGCGGCGGCAAGGCTTCGCTGACCCACCCCGAGCTCATCGACTGGGGCCTGTGCGGTGAGATGGCCGCCATCGCCGCCGCGCAGAACCTGCTCGTCTCCTTCGCCGAGAAGGCTGTGGACGAGGGACGTATCGACACGATCCTCGTGCCGCGCGTCTCCGAAGTGCCGTCCCGCTCGCTGCGTTCCATCACCGTGGACGCGGGCAAGAACAACGTCGCCGAGAAGGTCGTGCTCACCCCGACGTCCGAGCTGATGCAGATCGTCGTGCTGTCCCGTTCGATGGATGAGATCGGCGAGCGCGTGGCCGCGATGATCGCCGGCACGAAGGACGGCGAACCAGTCAAGTTCGGCGACTTCATCGACCTGTGGCGTATCACCGATATGCTCGCCGATGCGGTCAAGCCGGCGCTCACCGAGACGGTGAACGGCTCGCCGGTGTATGTGCATGGCGGCCCGTTCGCCAACGTGTCGATCGGCATCCCGACGCTGGTCTCCGTGGAGCTGGCGTGCGCCCTGCACGATGTGGTCATCGTCGAGGCCGGTTACGGCACCGACGCCGGAGCGCAGAAGTGGCTCGACATCGCCTGCCGCGAATATGGCGCGCAGTGGCCGTCCGCGGCGGTCGTCGTGACCCGCGCCTCGACGTGGCGTGATGACCCGGAGCTGGCGTGGCGCTACCCGTTCCACGTGGACCGCTTGGAGAAGCTCGACATTCCGGCGTTCCCGCTGGTGAACCTGTGGGACGGCGAGGACGATCAGATTCCCGAACTGCGCGAGACCGCGGCCCGTCTGGAGCTGCGCGACCCCATCATCGGCAACCTGTATCGCGACGGCGGCGAAGGCCTGAGCGACCAGATCGACGCATTCGTCGATGTGCTGTCCAACACGTCGATGCCGTCCAAGCATGACAGCCACAAGGGCATGGCCCTGCTGGAGAACGTGAAGTGGGTGGCCGAGAACGCCTACGGCGTGCCGGCCAGCCGTGTGCTGCTCAAGGACGGTTTCCTGGGTTCCCTGGGTGCTGCGGATGATCTGTGCAAGGCCGCCGGCATGTCGCTGGACGATCTGGCGCTGGTCGCCGTCAAGTCCCCGGCCACGATGACCGACAACGACCGCGCTCCGGAAGACGAGCGTACGGTCACCCTGAAGAAGGTCGAAGTGCACGCAGGCGCCGGGCTGGTTCACGTGAACCTCACCACGTCCCTGACCACCCCGATGCCCAAGATCGTCTGATTGCGGCAGAGGCGTACCGCCGGGGTGCCGGGGCACGCGTGCTGTGAGAGTGTGCGGCGGCGTGGCATGCGGAATCATGCCGCACTCGCGCTGGCCGCACACCGTGACTGCATCATCACAACCCCTTTCGGATTGTCGGCCGATCATACGGGCCGACTGGCCGCAAGGGGCTCTTTCATTTATATATCGGCAACCTGTGTGCCGCAGAAAAGGTGTCACTGTGTGAGGGTTACGTCACTGTGTGCGTCCTCACACTCCGTGACGCACCCCCGCAACCCTTGCAAAATAAGGGTTTTGCGATTTACGTCACTGTGTGAGGGCTCGCAGCGTGACGGTGGTCGCACACAGTGACGCCATGCGCGACAATATAGCGGCGGATACCATCACACCTGAGCTCAGAAGTTACCGCCGTTCCAGCCCCAGTCGGTGGTGGCGGTGTAGCGGATGTAGGTGCGGTCCTCGGGGATGCCGAGCTCGCTGTTGAGCGCGGCCATGATCGACTTGGTCAGCTTCTCCCACGCAGAACCGGGCACGGAACGGCCGAACACATTGACCTCGACGTATGCGGCCGGGGCATCGTCGCTGCCGCCGAAGTAGATCGGCATATCATCCTCGAATGGGCACATCAGCCAGCCCTCGGACTTGCCGGGGACGGCCGTGATCGCCTTGCTGTAGGCGGCCTTCAGCGCCTCGCGCTGCTCGGGAGTGGTCTTGACGGATACGTGAGTGTGGATAACGGGCATGATTCCTCCTTGATTGGGTTCGTTCCCTATCCTAATCGGTTCCGCGGCGGGCGCGGGCTGTGCGGCCATGTGTGAAATCAGTGGCGGTTCAGGAAAACCGCGGTGTGAAGTCAGCGATATGTATTAGACAATCAATGTGAGAAAATTGATTGAACAGCTGATGAAGTTCGGTATTGTCGGTGTGGTCGCGTTCATCATCGACTGGGGTCTGATGAACATTCTGCTGATGACGCATATGCATAACGTGCTGGCCACGTCAATCTCGTTCTTCGTCTCGCTGATATTCAATTACCTGGCGAGCATGAAATTCGTGTTCAAGCACCGGCCGGACATGGCGCGCTGGATGGAGATCGCGATTTTCTTCGTGGCGGCGCTTATCGGCTGGTTCATGAACGAGGCGATCGTGTGGACCAGCACGTCGTGGATGCCGCATGATTCCATGTATTCCATGCACACGCGGTACGTGCTGTGGACGAATGTCGGCAAGCTGGCAGCCACGGTAGTGGTGATGATCTGGAACTTCGTGATCCGCAAGTGGCTGCTTGACGATACGCATACCAATGCGATGAATCGTTTGAGGAAGTCCGAGAACCGTTTGAGTCAGGAAGAGCTCGAAGCGAAGTGGGAGAACAGCTTCTCGCATCGGCTTGGCCTGTGGTCGCTCGCGCATACGCCGGAGGGCTGGCCGAAGTAGCGCGGTATGCGCTCTCAAAACTCGCAGATAGAGTGTGTTTTCCTTCAAAAATGCCTTGTATCTGCGAGTTTTGGGAGCGGCATCCGGCGTATCACACGCTGACTTCGGTCAGAGTCGGGGTTTCGGTGCTGGATTTGATCTGCCGGAAGCCGACGAAGGCGATGGCAAGCGAGGTGATCGCCAGCACGGTCGCCATCAGGAAGCCTCCATGCGATCCCATGTGATCGATGAAGACACCCGCGATGGCTGAGCCGGCTGACGAGCCGATCGAGTTCATTGCGCCCATCCACGCCACGCCTTCGGTGAATCGCGTGGGAGGCACCAGATGCAGCATCAGCTGATTGCCGTTGATCCACGTAGGTGCTTGGCAGACGCCGATCAGCAGGTAGATGATCATGATCACCCACAGATGCTTGGCGAACATGAATGTGCCCACGCCGAGATTCACCACGATGAGGCAGAAGTAGAAGCGCTTCCACAGCGGGATGGTCCAGTTCTTCGCGCCGTACACCAGTGCGCCGCATAGCGAGCTGAACGAGAAGCATGCGAACACGAAACCGGTGTATTGCTTCATGTTCGCTTCGGTGGCGAACGCGATGATCGAGATGTTCGACGCCGACTGGAATGCGCCAAGACTGAACCAGGTCACGCACACGGCGATCAGGCCCGGCCCCCAGATCGACTCCTTCTTGCCGGCGCGGGAATCGGCGATGGCTCGGTCGACGGCGGCCTGCACGGCCTGCTCGTCGTCGCCGCGGGCCTCGGCCTCTCGGCGGGCGCGGTCGGCGGCGTCCCTCTCGCGCATCTTCTGCGCCTTGGCGGCCTCGCGCTTGCGGTACTCCTCGCGGGTCAGACCGGCCTCTCGGGCCAGCTGGGTCTGTGATTTCGGCTCGGTCGTCAGCTCGGTCAGGAACATCAGCGCGCCGATGACGACGCACACGCCGGTGAACGAGAACGCCAGCAGGCCAGAAATCACCGCCAGCGTAGAAGCCAGCGGATTGCCGATGATCCACATGCATTCATCGAACACACCGGACAGCGAGAGCGCGCGGTCGGTGCGCTCCCGGTCTCCCTTGAGCATGGTCGTCCAGCGGGCGCGGCTCATCGCGCCCCACGGCGGAATCGCGGCGAGGAACGGCGTCAGGCAGTACAGCACCCATACCGGGGCGCGGTTGGTGATGCTGGTGGTCAGGGCGATGGCGGCGACGATCCAGACCAGGATCGTCGGAATCGACACCTGCCGCTGGCCGAACTTGTCGACCAGCTTGCCGAGCAGCGGGCTGGAGACCGCCAGCGCGATCGCCTGGATGGCGGTGAGCACGCCGGCCAGCGAGTAGTTGCCGTAGTAATGCTGTACGGAGATGGTGATGGTCATGCCGACCATGGGGAACGGCATGCAGGCGATCACCGAGCCGATGGAGAACCTTGCGGTGTGCGGCATACGCAGCAGTTCCGCGTATCCGCCGAATACCTTATGGGCGACTTCCTTGATTGCAGCCGCGACATTGGCGTTATTGGACATGACAGCATCTCCTTTCCGCTCCCGATTGGATGTCCCCCGTCGGCGTGGCGTTGCCGGCGGAGCCCTCATCGTATTGATGTGTTGTCCTGTTGGTCGCGCAAAGGATGCTTTGCATGTTTGCGTCATGGCAACTTTAATCGCGCGTCGGGGCGCGACACGCGGTGTTGATATCACGAACGCATCAATTTTCATAACGTTCATAAACGACGGTGATATATCGGTGTATCAGGTGGGGTGACGAGCCGGAGTCGGGCGGGTGGAGTCAGGACGATATCGGGTGGGGCTGGGCCGTGCCGGGGCGGGGCGATGTTCGTCAGGCAAACGCCGCCGCGGACGCGGCATCGCCGGCCGGCCGGTGAATGTGGGACAATGAAAGACAGACATCACGAGTCCCGCAGGAAGGCCGCATATGCCGACAACCACCATACATTTCATCCGCCATGGCAAGGTATACAATCCCGACCATCTGTTGTACGAGCGGCTGCCCGGATTCCACCTGTCCGACCGCGGCATGCGCATGGCGCAGGCGACGGGCGCATACATCGCAGCCGACCCCAAGCTCAACGCGGTCGCCGCGGTGTATTCGTCCCCGCTGGAACGCACCCGCGAAACCGCCGGCGCCATTCTCGACGCGCTCAACCCGGTACGCGCCGGGCGTGGGGAGGAGCCGCTGGAACTCATCACCGACCCGCGTGTGATCGAAGCGGGCAACGAGTTCCGCGGCAAGCGCATCGGACATGGCAAGGGCGCGCTGTGGCGCGACGGCAACTGGAAGCTCGTGCTCAACCTGTGGAAGCCGAGCTGGGGCGAGTCGTACCGGCACATCGCCGAACGCGTGGGCGCGTTCGCGAACGAGAAGATCCGCGAGTATGCCGGACGGCAAATCATCGTCGTCAGCCACGAGTCGCCGATCTGGAGCTACCGGCACCTACTGGAGACCGGCCACCCCGAGCATTGGATGTTTCTACGCAAGACCGCGCTCGCGTCGATCACCTCGATCACCTACGACAGCGATACGGGCAAGGTGATGTCCATCACATATGCCGACCCTGCGGCGCAAGTCGAGTGAGTGCGGCGTGCGCCGGCCGTACAATACACAGAGAGGACGGCTGCGGGCTCGCCCGCGAAAAGGTGCGCATGCGGCGCGGGCCGGGACTGACGGCGGCCGCGTAGCGGTCACTTGTGACGACGCCGCGTAACGGCAACGGCAGGCGGCGAGTGGCCGGCGGTGCCGTTACGCGGTGGCCCGCGGTGCCGGCGACCGGCACCTGGCACCCGGCACGGCGGAAGGTTCCGCGCGCCGGCGGACAATGAAAGCGAAGGAGCGATATGGCATTCCAACTTGACGCGACGGCGATCGCCCATGTGTCGATGAATCCCGCGGTACGCGATGCGGCGGCCGTCGGTGCCGGACTGATCGAACTGTGGCCGCTGGCCGACGCCAAGCAGATGGACAATGACACGAAATACGGTGAGAACCTGCAGGTGCGGATGACCCGCATGGCCGCACGGGTCATGACCGGCGACGACGTGACGGTCCCCGATGCGGAGTTCGTGTATGAGGGTGCGGACGAGATTCCCGGTCGTCCGCAGAGAATCGTCGATGCGTTGCTCGCCGCGAATGACGCTTACGACGAGATGGGCGACTACTCCGAAACCGGCGACACGAGGCTGATCATGAGAGGCGCCGGCCAGTTGGGCGTCGATTGGGATGATGACACCGTGCACGCCATCGCCGAAGCGTTGGAGGCAATCGAACAGGCCATCGGCATGGGCGGTGGTGCCGCCGGTGGTGCCGACGCCGCCGGTGCCGCCGCGCCTGCGAATGCTGCGCCCAGTGCCGATGTCGAAGCCATCGCGCAGCGATTCGCCACGGTGACGGTGGCGGCCGACGGGTTGCTGCGCCTGATCGATCTGCGCAAGCCGTCGCGCGCGGTGCCGGTGATGTTCTATGTCAACGAACTGTGCGAGCGCCTGTCGGTGCCGCGGCTGTGCTTCAAGGCCGAGCAGCTGTCGTCGCTGATGACCGCCCGATCGCTGACTAACGACGACGAGGCCGCCCTAGCCGAAACGGTGAAATTGTTTACTATGGTCGCGGCGAGTGAGTGGAAACGTCACCATGACGACGTGCTGTGGGATGCCGCCGAGGCGAAGCGGCTCGCGAAAGAGGAGGACGAGCGCCGCAACAAGGAGGCGCTCGCCGCCAAGTTCGCGCACGTGAGCGACGACCCGTCCAAGCCACCCGTGGAGCTGTGACGGCTGCCGCCTGACGTCTGATGGGACGGGGCAGAGACCTGAAATATATGCGATTCACTGCTGACTGCTCGGAATCGTGCCGACCTGCTTGCGGCGCGCCCGCTGAATGTGGCGTACTTCTTCCAGAACCTGAGGAACGCCTTGCCGAACGAGCACCCGTAGTAGGGTTTGTCCAGCGGTGGCTCGCCTGTGCCGAACTGAGAGGGGCCGGCGTAAGGACTGTTGCCGCCGTACGCCGGCGCGGCCGTATATGGCTGCTGTGGTGCGGCGCCGGCTCTATTCGCCGTCGTCGTTGAACGCGATGGTGTCGTCCGGGCCGAGGAGCAGGCGTTCCGCGAGACTGATGATGGTCAGCAGCAGTGCGGTCAGTGCGACCACCATGATCGTTGCGGAGAAGATCAGCGGGGTGCGGAACGAGTTGAAAGCGGCCTGCAGCCAGATGCCCAGGCCGTTCATCGCGCCCAGATATTCCGCCGTCACCGCGGTGCCGAACACATAGGCGGCGCTGATGCGCAAGCCGCCGAACACCTGGCGGGCGGCGACGCGCAGCTTCACATGCCACAGCGCCCATGCGCGGGTGGCGCCGCAGGTGAGCGCCACGTCCTCGTAGAACTGCGGTACGGCGAGCATGCCGCGGCACGTCTGCACGGCGACGGGGAACACGCCGAATACGGCGACGATCACGATTTTGCCGAGTGGCTCGAACCCGAACCAGATCATGAACAGCGGGGCGATGGTGATGAGCGGGATGGTCTGCGCGGCGGCGAGCAGCGGATAGATACCGCGATACAGGGTTTTGGACACGTACAGGCCGATGCCGATGAGCACCCCGGCCACCGCTGCGATGAGAAAGCCGGTGATTGCCTCGTATGTGGTGATGGCGGTCGCCTCCCACAGGTCGGGCCAAGTCTTGATGATCGATGCGGCGATCTGGCTGGGGGAGGCGAGCACGCGTTGGGAGATGTGGCCCGCATCCACGGCGATCTCCCATACGATGAGCAGCCCGCCGACCGTGAACGCCGGCGGCGCGACGCGTGCGAACAGGGATTTCAGTGTGCGCATGGCGTGATCTTCGGACAATGTGAAACCTTAGGGATGGGATTGATGGGGACTGGCGGGTTGACGGGCTGACGGAGGGAGATGGGCCGGGTAGGAGGGAGAAGGGCCCCGGAATCGTTACGAGAGTCGGAAAACTCCCCTCCGTCCCGTCTCGTGACGGACCGAAGGGGAGTGGAGGTTGGCCCGGCCGGCTGTGACGAACCTGTGCTCGCGGATTCGCGGAACTGTAGCTAGATTGGCTGCGGCCGGACTGGCTGCAGCCGGCTCAGCCCACGTACTCGTTGGTCGCGAGGTCCTTGGCCTGCGGCGCGGACGCGGGATCGTTGCCGTCCTGGTCCTTGTAGGTGCCGGCCTTGTACTGGAACTCCAGGTACGGCTGCGCGTCATCGAAGTTCGTGGTGCCGGGCAGCGACTTCGGATCGTCGGTCGTCCAGTAGTTGTTCTTGGCGATCTCCTCCATCGAGGTGCGGGTCAGCTTGGAGTCGAGCTGCGCCTCCTTGGCCTGTTCGACCAGGATGTCGGCGGCCTTGTCCGGGTTGGCGAGCGCGTAGTCGTAGCCCTTCTTGGTGGCGGCGATGAACTTCTTCAGCGCATCCGCGTTGGCGGAGTCCTTGAGCCAGGAGCCCTTGACGGCGAATCCCAGCTGGTCGGGGTTGCCGGGCACGCCCCAGTCGGAGGCGACGAAGCAGTTGAGCTTCGGGCCGTTCAGCTCGCTTTCCACGCCTTCCCAGGTCACGTAGAAGCCGCCGAAATCACCCTTGCCGCTGGTCAGCGTCTCGAAGGTGTTGGTGCCGGCCGTCGCGGTCTTGATGTCGCCGGTGCCGCCAGCGTACTTGATCATCTGGCGGACGACCGCGGTCTGCTCGGCGGAGCCGAAGCTGACGAAGGTCTTGCCGGAAAGGTCCTTGGGCGTCTTGATGTCGGTGCGGGATGCCAGCGCGCACCAACGGGCGACCGGCTTCTGCGTCAGGTCGAACACGAACTTCAGGTCAGCGCCCTGCGAGTTGAACGCGGCGACGTTGCTCAGCGTGGTGAAGCCCACGTTGGCCACGCCGTTCTCGACGCTGGTTTCAGCTCCGGCCTGGGCGGTCGGCAGGATCTTCACGTTGACGTCGGCATCCTTGTAATAGCCGAGTTTCTGAGCCACGTACAGACCGATGTGGTTCGTGTTCGGCGTCCAGTCGAGCATGAACGACACGGTCGGCGTGGAGCCGGAGTTCTTGGAATCGGTGTTGCTCGCGGAATTGGTGTTTCCGCAGGCGCTGAGCGTCAGGCCGAGCGCGACGGCCCCAACCATCGCCACGATCTTGCTGAAGCCCTTGACTGTCTTCATCTTCTGTCTCCTTGCCTTCTGCGCACGTCGTGCGCCTGCCGGCTGACACACGCCGGGCGGGAAGGTGAGGAGCCCGCGCGACATGAATCAGACCCGTCGCATCGCAGCGCGACACATATCGCCTTGCAATGCGTTTACTTCTCTGATGTCTGGCACGGCTGCTGCCACCAACCGCGCGAACGTTCTCCAGTATAGCGGTATGCGGGGGATCGCGGTATGTCTCGACGGGCGGCTTCGCGCAGGAGCCGGTGTGACGGCGCGGCATCGGGCCGCCATGGCATGTCTCCCGCCGGTGGACATGTGTTTGCCGGTTTGCCGGGGCATTGCTGTTTTCTGCTGTTCTCGGGGCGGACTGTTTCCCCGCCGGGTTCATGGGCTACGATGCTAGTGGCTCGTGAAATGGCTTGTGAGATCAAGGAGGATGCCGATGATGAAGGCCGTGTTCTTCGACTTGGACGGGACGCTGATCGATTCCGATCCGTATTGGGTGCGCTCTCAGGAGACCTTGGTGCGCTCCTGCGGCGGGGAATGGAGCGACGCGCTCGCCGATGCGCTGCAGGGGGCGGCCTTCCCCGAGACCGTGCGTCTGCTGCGCGGTGCGGGGGTCGATTGGGATGGCGATGCAATCGTGCGGCACCTGTCCGATGAGGTGCTGTGCATGGAAAAGGAGCGTCTGCCGTGGATTGAGGGCGTTCGCGATGTGCTGTCCGGTCTGGCGGCGGCGCACGTTCCGGCCGTGCTGGTGACCGGCTCCCCGCGCGAGATCGTCGAGAATGTGATGGCGCAGGCGCCTAAGGGCGCGTTCGTCGGCTATGTGTGCGGCAACGACGATGTGACGCCGAAGCCCGATCCGGCGCCGTATTGGCGTGCGGCGTCGATGGTCGGGCTGCCGGCCGATGCGTCGGGTGCCGGTCAGTGTCTGGTTTTCGAGGATTCCAAGCCCGGGTTGACGGCGGCTCGGGCGTCGGGCGCGACGGTGGTCGCGGTCACCGGTCATGCGCGTGTGGATATGAGCGACAGTGGGCTGTGCGATGAGGCAATCGTTGACTATCGCGGGCTGGCCATCGCCGATTTGGCCGGCTGGATGTGATGTGCCAGCCAGATTGTCGTGGCGTTGCAACGGTTTCATGGGTTGTTCCCTCATATTCGCACGTGTTTGGGCTTCGCGCGACTCGGTCGGATAGCAGGAACTTCATCCTTCGGTGCGAAAGCGGCATCTGCGTTTCGAGGGGGTGATTTCGTCTCGCCCAAACATCTATCTACGTTTCGAGGGGTTGCTGTCTGCCAGTATACGAAGTATGAGGGGCGGAATATCGCCATCAATATAGGGAGGATTGACGAAAAGCAACCCCTTGAAATGCAGATAGATGTCTGCGAGGGCTGCGATCAACCCCTTGAAACCGAGAAAGTGGTGTTGCGGACTCTTTTCTTGTGGTGGCGCTTGATTATGTTGTGGCTTGGCTGCGACATATTGCGAGTGCACTGTCGATGATGAGTGAATGGCGGTGGGGATGCCATTCGATGATATGAAGCTCGTCAAGCGTGGAATCTCCAGTGTACGAGCACGAATCCGCTCGTTTGCGTCCCTAAGTGCGCGCCGAAACGACGACCGTGCGCACATAGGGACGCAAACAGGGGCATTTGCGTCCTTATATTCGCGCGCTTGTCGTTTCGGCGCGCACTTAAGGACGCAACTCGGGGAGTGACGGGAGTGTAGGCACGTATGTGGGTCTTGCGGCGCAGCAAAGATATGGGGCAGTCCCAAAGAAACCGGGTGAAGGTAGCGGTGTGAATGAGCGCGGCATGTACGAACACGGGGTAGGTGGGCAATGCGCAATCAGCAGGAACGGTGCGTCTCGGGCGGGAATGGTTGGAAGGATCCAGCGCGCTGACAAGTAGGAGGGGTGGGCTTGCGAGGCGAACCAGCATGGAAGGAGTTGGCGCACCGCATTGACTGGTGGGAGCGAGCGGCGGAACGAAAGGGGTGTAAACAAGGCAACGGGGAGTGCCGCGTGTGACCGTTTACATGCATGAGTGTAGGGATTGTGTGACGACTCGCTGTGCGCGCTAACACGATTTGCGTTTTGCCAGTGGTTGCGATATATGAGTATCAACGATAATTTCGGTTGCGGTGATGGAATCGAAACAAGCAATTGGAGCTGTATAAGTAGCAATACAAGGGGACGATCATGAACAACGATCAGAACAAGGTCATGGACCAGCGCGAGACCCGCGAGGACGAGTCGCAGGATTGGGCGACGCTGTTCGCCGGTTTCGCCGCCTGAGCGCGCCGAAATATCCTGACCGAGGCGCACTTGCCGGATTGACGATACATCGCCGTACATGGAATCCGACAGTCACCCATCGGCAGGACGACGCAGCAACCTTCATGCGCAACGCCGTCGAAGCCGCCATCAAAGCCGGCGCTTCGACCGCCATACCAGCAGCCGTTCCTTCTGCCATCGACGGCGCGACCGTGAGACCGATTGACCAAAAGTGAGTGAACCGGCTCACGTCCCGTTGGCGCGGCACAATGGAACGTATGACTGAAGCTGAACATTCAAAAGACACCAAACCAGAACTTCCGGCTCATGTTCGCGTGCGCTTCTGCCCATCGCCGACCGGCACGCCGCATGTCGGCATGATCCGTACGGCGTTGTTCAACTGGGCCGAAGCCCGCGCCACCGGCGGCAAGCTGATCTTCCGCATCGAAGACACCGACGCCGTGCGCGACTCCGAGGAAAGCTACAACCAGATTCTCGAATCCCTGCGCTGGCTGGGCATCGACTGGGACGAGGGCATCGACGTGGGCGGCCCCCACGGCCCGTACCGCCAGTCCGAGCGCGGCGACATCTACAAGGATGTGGCCGCAAAGCTGCTCGAAGCCGGCTACGCCTATGAGTCCTTCTCCACTCCGGACGAGATCAAGGAGCGCAACCTCGCCGCCGGCCGCCCGGCCGAATTCGGCTATGACGGTTACGACCGCGACCTCACCGAGGAGCAGAAGGCCGCCTTCCGCGCCGAGGGCCGCAAGCCCGCGCTGCGCATCCGCATGCCCGACGAGGACATCGCCTTCGACGACCTCATCCGCGGCACCATCGAATTCAAGGCCGGTTCCGTGCCGGACTATGTCATCGTGCGCCCGAACGGCGATCCGCTGTACACGCTCACCAACCCGGTCGACGACGCGATGATGGACGTCAACGTCGTGCTGCGCGGCGAGGACCTGCTCAGCTCCACCCCGCGTCAGATCGTGCTGTACCGCTACCTGATGGAGCTTGGCATCGCCAAGCAGATGCCGCTGTTCGGCCACATGCCGTACGTGATGGGCCAGGGCAACAAGAAGCTCTCCAAGCGCGACCCGGAGTCCAACCTGTTCAACCACCGCGACAACGGTTTCATCCGCGAGGGTCTGCTCAACTACTTGGCTCTGCTCGGCTGGTCCATCGCCCCCGACCGTGACGTGTTCTCCATGGACGAGATGATCGCCAAGTTCGACGTGCGCGACGTGAAGGCCAACCCGGCCCGCTTCGACATCGACAAGGCCATCTCCATCAACGCCGAGCACATCCGCATGCTTGAGCCGCAGGACTTCCTCAACCGTTCCGTGCCGTACCTGCACCGCGACGGTGTGGTCTCGGCCGACAATTGGGATGCGCTGACTGACCGCGAGAAGGCCGTCCTGACCGCCTCCGCTCCGCTGATCCAGCCGCGCGTGCGCCTGCTGGGCGAGGTCGCCGGCATGGTCGGCTCCCTGCTGTCCACCGAGGAGTACCTGGAGCCTGCGGACGATGCCAGGAAGCAGCTCAAGGACTCCGCCGCCGACGTGCTCGATGCCGCCGTCGCCGCGCTTGAGGGCGTGGACGAGGCCGATTGGAAGACCGACAACCTGCACGAGACCCTGAACAAGGCACTCGTGGAGGATGGCGGGTACAAGCCGCGTCTCGCCTTCGGCCCGGTTCGCGTGGCCATATCCGGCCGTCGCGTCTCCCCGCCGCTGTTCGAGTCGATGGAGATCGTCGGCAAGCCGCTCACCATCGCTCGACTGAAGGGCCTGCGCGAGCACCTGTGATGTAACGCAGCGCTTGTGCGCATGCGGAATCCGGCGGACGGCTGTCGCAAGACGCCGCCCGCCGTCTGCTATCTGCGGAGTTTGCGCCTCCGCTGGCGGGCTGAGCCGTGAAGCGAACGGAGGTGTCGTTCGTAATCGAAGGCGAGCCGACATACGAGTAGACAATACTGCCCCCGCAGGGGTGTCACGAAGCGACTGGGGGAGTCTCCGCCGATCAGGCGGGCAGAACTCCTCCGCTGATTTACCGCCCCAAATAACGCTCCGCCGTAACATACCTCCCGTTTCTTACCCGTGAAGTTCTCTGTTCCTCGATACACGACGATTCTGCGATCGACCGGCACGCCCAGTTCTTCCCCGACGGTGGCGAGATGCCTGAAGAAATCTGGTCGCGGAGTCATTCTCGATTTGATCTCTATGAGGGTGGGGCTACGGCGCTGCGTAGCGTCTACGAGGTCGATTTCGCTCTGGTTGGTATCGCGGTAGAAGTACAGCTCGCCGTCTTTGTTCTTGTTGAGGTATCGCTTCACGGTTTGCGAAATGATGAGATTCTCGAACACATCACCGCGCTTGGGGTCGTTCAGCAGCTCTTCCGCAGAATGAATCCCGAGAAGATAGTTGAGCAGGCCATTGTCGTGGAAATAGATGTCGTTCGGCGTTGACACGTCATAGAGGTGAGGATAGCCGCCGCGGAACATGAATTCGTCCGCGGTGAGGTCGGGTTCCGGCTGAATCGCCTCCTCATACGAGAGGGGCGGCAGTTGAAGCATGCCCACGCGCCCCGCCAGAGATTGGCCCAATGCGCTTCTCCATGAGGAAGTTTTGCGAGCCGGACAGCACGTATTGCCCCATGCCGCCTCGTTCGTCGGCCGCGACCTGGATCTGCGAGAACAGTCCCGGAGCATGTTGCGCCTCGTCGATGATGAGTTTCGCGCCGTGTGATCGAATGAACCCGACCGGGTCATCGATGGCGCTGATGCGGGTGGTTTCGTCTTCAAGATTGACGTATTCGTAATCGGGCAGCATGTTTTTGATGAGCGTGGATTTGCCGCTTTGACGTGGCCCTGTCACTGAGACGACCGGGAACCATGACAGCATCGGGGTGAGCTCTTGCGCGATGGTCCTTGGTAGCATCATTGCCTCATTTGCAATTTCATCAATACAGTGTCTGATAATTCATCAGTAGGATTCGTGATAATCCGTCAGCGCATGTCTTATATCGTTGCAATATAAGGTTTTTTGACAGTCTTTGTGGCTCAATTGACGATGGTAGTGCGGTAATGGCGCATTCGTGAGAATCTCGACCATGTCATGCGACCCGCGGCACGATTGACGTGAGCCGTTTCGCCATCCTCGATGATGGTCGGTGGAGATGCAGCCTAACGTATCTGCATCGTGCCGTCTCGTCCGATGTTACCGCATAACGCTTTTGTTGACTAGATTGGTTGGGATATTTTGGAGTCTATCGGATTTCGTCGGTGGTCAAGAGCCTGTCCCAAAACCGTTGGAAATCCTCGCGACACGCCGTGAGTTGCGGTGGGCTGGATATTGCCGTATAGTTTTTATCTGTTGCGCGGCACGCCGCACAGCGGATAACTTAAGCCCCCATCGTCTAGCGGTCTAGGACTACGCCCTCTCACGGCGCCAACACCGGTTCAAATCCGGTTGGGGGTACGAAGGTGCTATAATCCCAATCGGTTACAGCATCTAGCCAAATTGGGATGTGGTGTAATTGGCAACACAGCTGATTCTGGTTCAGCCATTCTTGGTTCGAGTCCAGGCATCCCAGCGAATGAAGCTCTCGCGGAAGCGAGGGCTTTTTTGTTTCTCGGCGCATTCAGCCGGCGGATTCGTGGCCTATAGGCCGGATCCGTCCAAAATACGGGTTGAAATCGCCGAAATCTACTATTCCCCGTGTGAAATCGCCGTTTTTGAACCTTAAAACGGCGATTTCACACGGGGAATTGCCAAGAACGGCGATTTCAACCCGTAATTCAGTGTCCCGGCCCGCTCAAGACACGCCATGGTGCTGTCAGGCACGGTCAAGGTGGTATGTACTACGCTGTGAGTTATGACGGATTTCAACCAGATTGCAGCGCCGGCATCCGCTAGCGGCCCCGATGACGAGCGCCCGGTGTCCATCTCGGCGCGTCTGGGACGTCTCCAGTTCCACCGTTCCGGCAAGTTCCGCGTGTTGCAGCTGGCGGACATACAGGATGGTCCGAAGGTCTCCAAAGACACCATCCGGCTGATCGAGGCGTCGCTGGACGCCGCGCGCCCCGACGTCGTCATATTCACCGGCAACCAGATCGCCGGATACGACGACGCGTACCGCGACACGTTCCGCAAGCGGCAGTGGGAGCCGGCGCGGCGCGGCAAGATCGAGCGCACGCGGGCCAAGGTGCGTGCCGGCATCAGTGCGTTCCTGCAGCCGCTGATCGACCGCGGCATACCATTCGCCGTCACCTACGGCAACCATGATGCGCAGTGCGGGCTGAGCCCGGCCGAGCTGGACGCGCTGTACCGTGAGTTCCCGGGGTGCATCAACCCGCCGTGCAATATGGACGATTCCGCCGCGAATCCCGGCTTCCTGGTGCGTTCGGTGCCGTCATCCGGTTTGCCGGATCAGCCAGTGGCCGCATGCGAGCCCGGCACGTTCGCAATGCCTGTCCTGGATCAGGATCGCCAACGTGCCGTGCTGGGTCTGGTGGTGCTCAATTCCGGCGATTACGCACGGGAGGGCGGCTATGGCCGGCCGAGCGATGCCGCGCTGCGTTTCGTGCACGATGTGCCGCGGTGGCTCGGCGTCCGCTCCCTGGTGTTCCAGCATATGCCGTTGCCGCAGTTTTATGACGTGCTGAAGGCCATGCCGGCGAACGCCGATAACGCCATACAGGGGTATCGCAAGTACGATGCGCAGTATTACGTGCTCGATGATGACCGGACGCTCCCGGGCGGCTATCTGGGCGAAGGCGTGAGCTGTCCTGACGAGGATTGCGGCGAGTTCGCCGCACTGCGCGACACGGACGGATATATAGGAGTGGTTGTGGGCCATGACCATCGCAATGGTTTCGTCGGCTCGCTCAACGGGATGATGCTGGTGGCGACGCCGACCTGCGGATTCGGCTCGTACGGACCGGCCGCGGCGAATCGTGCGGCAAGACTGTTCGAGTTCGACATCCGCCACCCGTACAGCCCGCGGACGCAGCTGCTGACATTCGGCGAGCTGGTCGGAAAACCGAGCTCCAACAAGGCGTACACCTATGCGGTCGAAGGGCAGTCGAACGCCGCCGATGGCGTCAATCTGCTGAGGAAACCCGGCCTGCTCGCCGGGGTCGCCGCCGCATTGAAGAAGATCTGAGCAAAAAGGGACGCCCCCGCTGACGGGCTGAGTCGTCAGGCATTGTCTGATGCCAAGGAGCGCCCCCCCCGCCAGCGGGGGCGCTCCACTGATCCGCTGCGCTCGACAGCCTGCTGGGCTCTGCACCCGTCCGTCGTCGGCGCTGTCAGCGAACGGAGCTGGCCTTGAGCAGGGCGTCGGTCAGGTATTTGCCGGCGGCCATGACCAGCGGGGCGTAACGGCGCCCGGGCGAGTTGCCCATACGGCCGGACGGGCCGGAAATGGAAATCGCGGCGATGACCTGACCGGAGGCGTTGCGGATCGGCGCGGAGATGGAGCAGACGCCCTCTTCGCGCTCGTTCACCGATTCGGACCAACCGCGCTTGCGCACGGCGGCGAGCTTCGCGGCGGTGAACTTGGCGTGCCTCAGCCCCTGATGCAGCCGCTCGGAATCCTCCCAGGCGAGCAGAATCTGCGCGGCCGACCCGGCCTCCATCGACAGCATCGCGCCCACGGGAATCGAATCGCGCAGGCCGCTGGCGCGTTCCACCGCGGCGATGCACACGCGCTGATCGCCCTGACGGCGGTAGATTTGCGCGGATTCGCCGGTCCGGTCAAGCAGTGTCTGCAGAATCGGCCCCGCCGCGGTCAGCAGACGATCCTCGCCCGCTGCGGCGGCAAGCTCGGCGAAACGCGAGCCAAGCACGAATCGTCCGTGCTGATCGCGCAGCACGAAGCGGTGGCGCTCCAACGCGATCGCCAGACGGTGGGCGGTCGGTCGCGCCAGGCCGGTGGTCGACACCAGCTGTCCGAGAGTCGCGGGACCGGATTCCAGCGCGTCCAAAATCTTCACGGTTTTGTCGAGTACACCGACGCCGGAATGGATCTCTCCGCTGATGGTGTACTCGATGGCGTCCGCTGTCATGGTGCTGGTCACGGTGCCGTCGTCATGCATCTCGTCGTCGGCACGCTGTCGTTCATCGGCCATGCTTGTGGCCAGTGGTTGCGTCAGAGAAGTCATAATGAAGCATTATGCCATCTCACATAATGAAATGCAAAAGTAACGTGGGCGCTTTTCTGTTAATAGCAGGCCGGTAATGTCGCGATATTTGCGACAAGAACCGCAAAAACAAGAATAATTCAAGCATTGCCGTGTTTTCGCCGTTTTATGGCCATGTATTTATCTCATATATCGGCCTAGGGAAGTTCTCGACGTGCCCTTGCCCATACGCTTATTACCACATAAAAAGCGTGAGGGCAATACCTTGCGCGAGGAAATTTGAGGAGGTCCCGAATGGGAACCACATTGGCCGAGAAAGTTTGGGCCGACCATCTGGTGCGGCAGGGGAGCGACGGCGCACCCGATTTGCTGTACATCGACCTGATGCTCATGCATGAAGTAACAAGCCCGCAGGCGTTTGAGGGTCTACGCCTGGCCGGGCGCAAGCCGCGTCACGTCGATCAGCTGATCGCCACAGAGGATCACAACACGCCGACGGTCGACATCGACCGCCCGAACCCGGACAAGACATCCGCCCTGCAGCTGAGCACGCTGGAAAAGAACTGCAAGGAGTTCGGCGTGCGGCTGCACCCGCTGGGCGACGCCGATCAGGGCATCGTCCACGCGTTCGCCCCGATTCTGGGCCTGACCCAGCCGGGCATGACCATCGTGTGCGGCGACTCCCACACGTCCACGCACGGCGCGTTCGGCGCGCTCGCGTTCGGCATCGGCACCTCCGAGGTCGAGCACGTGATGGCGACGCAGACGCTGAGCCTCAAGCCGTTCAAGACGATGGCGATCAACGTGAACGGCAAGCTGCCGGCGGACGCCACCGCCAAGGACATTATTCTGGCGATCATCGCGAAGATCGGCACCGGCGGCGGTCAGGGCTACGTCATCGAATACCGCGGCGAGGCGATCCGCAACCTCACGATGGACGAACGCATGACCGTGTGCAACATGTCCATCGAGGCGGGCGCCCGCGCCGGCATGATCGCGCCGGACGAGACCACGTTCGAATACCTCAAGGGCCGTCCGCACGCGCCCGAAGGCGAGCTGTGGGATCAGGCCGTCGCCTACTGGAAGACGCTCAAGACCGATGACGACGCCGTGTTCGACAAGGTCGTGGACATCGACGCGACCAAGCTCGGCCCCTTCGTGACGTGGGGAACCAACCCCGGCCAGGGCCTGCCAATCACCGCGAACGTGCCGGAGCCCGACAAGATCGCCGACGCCACCAAGCGCGCCGCCGCCGAGCGGGCGCTGACCTACATGGGACTCAAGCCCGGCATGCCGATCAAGGACATCGCCGTGGACACCGTGTTCATCGGCTCGTGCACCAACGGCCGCATCGACGACCTGCGCCAGGCCGCCTCGATCATGAAGGGACACCACAAGGCCGAGAACATCCACCGCGTGCTCGTCGTGCCCGCGTCCTCGCGCGTGCGCCTGCAAGCGGAGAAGGAAGGACTTGACAAGGTGTTCGAGGACTTCGGCGCCGAATGGCGCAACGCCGGCTGCTCGATGTGCCTGGGCATGAACCCGGACAAGCTGGTGCCGGGCGAGCACTCCATCTCCACATCGAACCGCAACTTTGAAGGACGCCAGGGCAAGGGCTCGCGCACGCATCTCGCGTCGCCCGCCGTCGCCGCCGCGACCGCCATTCGCGGCACGATCTCGTCGCCCGCCGACCTGTAAAATACTGCACATTGGCTCCCGCTGACAGCAGCTGTCAGTCGAAGACTGACTGAGGGTGGGGCGGAGTGTCGCGCACTGGCGCCACCCCCCCAGTCAGCAAAGCCGACAGCCCCCGCCAGCGGGGGCAAGAATTGAAAGCCTGATATCCATGGAAAAACTCACCACATTGACCGGCGTGGGCGTGCCGCTGCGCCGCTCCAACGTCGACACCGACCAGATCATCCCCGCGGTGTTCCTGAAGCGCGTGACCAAGTCCGGTTTCGATGACGCGCTGTTCTACGCCTGGCGCCGCGACCCGAATTTCGTGCTGAACCAGCCGGAATATGCCGGCAAGGGGCAGATTCTCGTGGCCGGCCCCGAATTCGGCATCGGCTCATCGCGCGAGCACGCGGTGTGGGCGCTGCACGATTACGGTTTCCGCGTGGTGATCGCGCCGAGCTTCGCCGACATCTTCTACGGCAACACCGCCAAGAACGGCGTGCTGGCGGCCATCATGCCGCAGGAGTCCGTCGAACTCCTGTGGAAGCTGCTGGACGAGGAGCCCGGTCGTCAGATGACCGTCGACCTTGAGCAGCGCACCGTCACCTGCGGCGACGTGACGTTGCCGTTCGAGGTCGGCGATTACGTGCGCTGGCGCCTGATGAACGGCTACGACGACATCGACCTGACGTTGCAGCATGAGGACGACATCGCCGCCTACGAGAAGATGCGCGCCGAGAAGTTCCCGTTCAAGCCCAAGACCATCCCCGCCAAGCATTGGGCCGAGGAACCCATCCAGTCCGCCCGCGAGCCCGAAGAGAGCGACTGGGCGGGCCCGCTGAGCGACCGCGGCATCATCTGACCGATCTGGCCAGCCTCAGCCAGCGATGCCTTTGCGCCGGTGTTGGTTGAGCGGAGTGAAACCTGTTAATGTCGTATCCGTATATCGACCGGGATGTTGGCCGGTCATGATGGCATGCACGGGCGTGATTGTCGCCCGCTGCAACGGAAGGGGCATTGATGGATTGGCATGCGTCCGTGTATGGTTCCCGCTCCGGCGGCGGCCAGTACCGCGACTTCTCCGACGGTGATGCCGACGATGACGGCGTCACGTACGGCGCTCGCGGCTCGTACGCCGACATGGCAGACGACACTGCCGGTGCCACGCCGCTGCCGCCCTCCGTCGACGACGCCGAACTGCGCCGGCTCGGCGGCAACGCCGTGTATTTTCGTGCGAAGGACGTGCTGAAATCCGGGCGTATGCACGACATGGCCGTATCGTTCAACGTGCCGGATTCACCACGTACCTCGGGCACCATGCTGACGGGCGCGCGGGCCAACGTACGCCTGACAGCGCTGGTCAAAGGCGCCGACCGGTACGCGGACGATTACCGCGTCTCCGCCGCGATCGACACCGACGCGGGCAAGGTCGGCCAGTCATCGTGCACATGCCCCGCATACGGCCGGTTCCGGGGCGTGTGCAAGCATGTCATCGCGCTGGTCATGGCGTACAACGAACATCCGGATGACTTCGCCGCGGCCGACGATGGTAACGGCTCCACGAACGGTATCGGTCGCGGAGCCGCAGGCTTGGTTCCCTGGCAACCTGCCGTGCGCACGACCCGCGCGCTTGACCTGTTCATGCGGCAGCAGGACGACGAGCGCACCCGCAGATCGCAGAGCCGGCAGCTCGACCTGTTGAAGGAAATCGGCGGACTGGCTGATTCCGGAGGTGTCGCCGGCGCAGCCCAGACGGCGCGGTTCATGCCCATCGCCAGCGTGTCGCTGCGGCTCTCCTTGAGTTTCTCGCTGAACAGCTGCGTGGCGAAATTCCGCATCGAAGTGCCGTCGCGCGGCATCTCCTATGTGGTCAAGGACATCGCCTCGCTGCTGCAATCCGTGAAAAACCGCGAGTTCGTCGCATACGGCAAGAAGCTCGCGTTCGTGCACTCGCGCGACGCCTTTGACGAGCGCTCGCGGAACCTGCTCGACGTGCTCTCCCGCGCGCAGGACATCCGCGCCGTCATCAACAACGACAACAGCGCATACTCCTACTATTACCGGCGTCAGTCGGATGACGCGACGCTGACGTTGTCGGACGGTGAGGTCGCCGAACTGCTCGATACGTACGTCGGCACCGAAGACACGGTGGAATACACGGCTCCGGCACGGTTCTACGCGCCGACGATGCGCGTATCAGTCGTGGACGGCAATCCCGATCTCGGCCTTGCGGTGGAACGCGGCGACGATCCCGAGGCCTCGAACGGCAGTACGGCGGCGGCCGGTTACGTGATACGGCATGCGCAGCGCGTGGAACGATTCATTGAAGGACAGCGCTCGCATTACGTGATCGCGCGGCCGTTTTCCCAAGCCGAATCGGGCGCGGGCGTGGGGTCGGGTGGTCGGGCGCTGCTGAGCGTCGATCGTGCGACGATATACCGGTGCGATGCCGATTTTGCGCAGAAACGGGCACTGCTGAGCCTGCTGTGCGGTGAAAACGATCGCGAGGCGATGTATCTGAGCGAAAGTGATGTGGATCGTTTCGTGCGTACGGTACTGCCGCAACTGGTCTCCCGCCAGGAGAACGAGGCCGGGCGGTCGGTCGACGCCATTGGCGCATCCGCCGGTCCGAACGCGGAGGACGGTTCCGCCGCGTCATCGGTCTTTGACCGGCTCGTGCCGCCAGCTGGGCGTGAAACCGGAGTTCCGGCGCACGGCGGCTTGATCATCGACGTGCCGCCCGAGCTGCTGGCGAAAATGCGCGTGCCCTGCAGGCTCGCGTTTTACCTCGACCGCGACCGCGCCGGGGTGACGTGCGACGCGCAGGCTCATTATGGCGACAAGCATTACCACGTGTTCAACGGCGTCGGCGTCGACGCGTCCATGCGCGACAAGGAGATGGAGCGACTCGCAGTCGAGGCGATGCTCCACTATTTCCCGCGCCCGTCCGGTGCCGTGGCCGCCATCCCCGAGTCCGACGACGAGGCGATATACCGTCTGCTGACCGAAGGATTGGCGGTGTTGCGCGGTTTGGGCGACGTGATGGCGACGCCCGCGTTCGACGGACTGACCGCCATGCCGCGCCCGACGATCTCCATAGGCCTTTCGGTGAAATCCGGGCTCGTGGAGATATCGCCGATCGCCGACGAAATCGACCCGGACGACGTGCCGGGCCTGCTGGCGAGCTACCGTCGGCGCCGCAGATTCCACCGGCTGCGCAACGGCTCCTTCGTCGACATGCGCAACGTGGATATGTCCGACGTCGACGAGATCGCGGATGACCTGGGACTGCGGGCCGCCGATCTGGAATCCGGCTCGATCACGGTGCCCGCCTATGAGGCGTACTATCTGGACCATCAGGTCGACGACGACGCGAAGGACGCAAGCTTCACCGCATACCTGGACGGCCTGCGCGTGATCGATCCGTCCACGTACCGCGTTCCCGCTGCGCTGGTCTCCGTGCTGAGGCCGTATCAGGCCGAGGGGTTCCGCTGGCTCAATGCCGTGTGTGACAAGGGATTCGGGGGTATCCTCGCCGACGAGATGGGTTTGGGCAAGAGCGTGCAGCTGCTGTCGCTGCTGCTTGCGCGGCACAAGGAGTCCCGGGCCGAGCGCCGTCCGAATCTGATCGTCTGCCCGGCCTCGCTGGTGTACAACTGGGTGGCCGAGGTGGCGAAGCACACTCCCGAGCTGCGCGTGGAGGCCATTGCCGGCACCAAACCGGAACGTCGCGCGATGCTTGACGGCGTGCGCGCCGCACAGCAGGACACCGGTGTGTCTCCGACGCGGGAATCCGCAAGGCCGGCATCGGCCGCGGCCGCGTCCGACGACGTTCCCGATGTGCTCGTCACCTCGTATGACCTGCTGCGTCGCGACATCGACGACTATGCGGGACTTGAGTTCTACTGCATGACGCTCGACGAGGCACAGTACATCAAGAACGCCGCTACCAAGGTGTCGAAAGCCGTGCGCTCCGTCACCGCAGTGCATCGTTTCGCCCTGACCGGCACTCCGATCGAGAATCGGCTGAGCGAGCTGTGGAGCATCTTCGATTTCCTGATGCCCGGCATGCTCGGCTCGTACGCGCATTTCCGCGAACGGTTCGAGATGCCGGTGCTGAGCGGCGACGAGACCGCACAGAAGAAACTGCAATCGTTCGTGGGGCCGTTCATCCTGCGCCGTCTTAAGTCGCAGGTGCTCAAGGATCTGCCCGACAAGATCGAGAACGTCATCACAGTGCAGCTGCAGGGGGAGCAGCGCAAGCTGTATGCGGCACTGGAGCAGCAGCTGCGCTCGGTCATCCTGAGGCAGCGTCCGGCCGATTTCAACACCGGCAAAATCCAGATTCTGGCGCAGCTGACCCGACTGCGGCAAGTATGCTGCGACCCGCGGCTGATATACGAGAACGCCGACGGGCATGCCAGTGCCTTGAGCGCAGGGGTGCAATCCGCCGCGAAAGGCCCACAGCAGTCCGTGAAACAGCCTGTGAAACAGTCGAAGGCGCGCAAGACCGTAAGCTCCGCGAAACTGGACGCCATCATCGAACTGGTGGACTCCTGCCGTGATGCCGGCCGCAAGATGCTGATCTTCTCGCAGTTCACCAGCTACCTCGACCTGATCGCGCAACGGCTGCGGGCCGACGGCGTGGAATACGACATGATCACCGGAGCGACGCCGAAGAAACGCCGTCTGGAGCTGGTGGACCGGTTCAACGCCGACGCGACGCCGGTGTTCCTGATCTCGCTCAAGGCGGGAAACACGGGCCTGAACCTGACCGGCGCATGCGTGGTTGTGCACGCCGATCCGTGGTGGAACGCGGCCGCGCAGGATCAGGCCACCGATCGCGCCCACCGCATAGGCCAGACACAGGACGTCAACGTGTATCAGATCGTGGCGAAGGACACGATCGAGGAGCGCATCCTCAACCTCCAGCGCAGCAAGACAGACCTCGCGCAACGGTTCGTGGATTCCGCGTCCTCCGCCACCGGACGGTCGATGGCCGCGCTCACCAAGGACGACCTGCTCGCCCTGCTGGGCTGAAGGTTTTTCCCCACGCAACAGTCAATTCGTCGCGATACCATCGGTGCTTGGATGTTCGTAAAGGAAAGGACGTGATGAGCGTGCGTAAGAAGCTGATGAGCGTGGTCGCCGCGGTGGCGACGGCCGCTGCCATGGGCGCGACCGGTGTCGCTGCCAATGCCGCTGATGTTGTTGCCGTGCCGCAGGAGGGGCTGTCCGACACGGGTGCGTCGATCGCCATCGTCGTGGTGCTTGTCGTGGTGCTGGCCGCGATTGGCGTGGGCGTCACCGTGGCCCGGAAGCGTCAGAGCGCTACGGGCGCACACGTGCAGGGCGAGGACGAGGGCGCCGACGAGAGCGGACTGGTGGCCGATGGTGCTGATACGGCTGATACGCAGACCGTGCAGTTCGATGATGCCGCTCCGGCCGCGGATGACTCTGACGCCGGTTCGGAGGAATCCCGCGACTCCGAGTGATTCCGGAATAACCGCAATGTGCAAAAGGCCCTCTTCGGAGGGCCTTTTGCGTTGACATGGTGTTTTGCCGGTGTCCCCCCCCAGTCGGCCTTACGGCCGGTGGTGCCGTCCGTAGGCGAAGGCGAGCCGGCCGGCGAGCGAATAGGGTCGCGCCCGCAGGACGGGCGTCCTTGACTGCAGGGCGAAGGGCTGTCGCGAAGCGACTGGGGGTGGTCCCACATCGTGAGTGTGATTCGAGGTCTACGATCCGACGCTATCTGCATTTCGAGGGGTTGATTCGACGGTCGCGAAACATCTATCTACGTTTCGAGGGGGTGCCGAAACGTGATACCTGGAGTATTGAGCGCCAATCGCCATTGGAACCATGCCGTTCTGGAGGCGTTCATACTTGGCTACCAACCCCCTGAAACGCAGATAGATGTCCCATGGGACTCGAATCAACCCCTTGAAAGCGAGATATCGCCAATCAAGGCTTGAAAATGTCGCCCACAGGCATATCAGGCCCACATGAGATGTCGACACTGACGTTGATGGGCGATACACGGCGTACTGTTGAACCATGAGCATGAACGATCGGCAACAGGCCCATGGGCAACCTGATGATGAGATGGAACCGGAAGGCCAGCGGCAGCCGGCTGCTGGAGACGGAAACCCCGAAAAACTCCAGATGCCTGCCGGTGACGCCCCGCAGCAAGTTGGGCAGCCGATGCAATGGACGGCCGGCGAAACGCCGCAGCCTTTGCCGTATTCACGGCCTGTGAATCCGCCGCAATCCGTGAACCGGCCTCAGCCGGTCGGCCACTCGCAGCCGCCGGTGGCGGGACAATGGGCACCGGCTTCTGAGCCACGTCCGATGCCTCCGATTCCGTCAGGAACAGGTCAGCCGGGGATGCGCCAGCCGATCCAGTCGTATCCGCCATATCCGTCACAGCTGTACTCGCCATACCCTCCGTATCCTCCATATTCCTCGGCGCAACGACCCGTCGCGCCGCCCATCCCTGTCGCCCAGCCCGTCCCGATCGACCCGGTCAAGGCCCGCCGCCGCTGGCTGCGAGGCACCGTCACCCGCCACGCGGGCCTGATATTCGCCTACCAGGGCGTGTTCATGGGCGTGAACGTACTGGCCTCGTTCGTCATCGGCATCATACTGGGCCTGAGCGGAGCCGCGGGGCGAGGAACGCTGACGGCCGAGTCGCTCAGCGCCGCCCTCGTGCAGCTGACCGGCGTGATCATGCTGCTCACGGTGCTCGGCGGCATGGGCTTCATACTGCCGATGCGCCGCAGGATGATATTCCGTCGCGACTTCTGGCTCGGCGAGCCCGGCCATGCGCGTATGAAACCATCGTGGCTGCTGACGTTCATCATCCTGGTCATGGCGATCCAGACGGCGATCGTCCTGATCCAGCTCGGCTTCTCGATGTTCGGCACTACGTTGCAATCGCCCACATCCGACAACATCAGCGAGGCCTCGACCAACATTTGGATGTGGCTGTATGTCGGCCTTGCCGCGCCGGTCGCCGAGGAGCTGGTGTTCCGTGGCGTGCTGATGCGCGGTCTGAAGCCGCTCGGCCGGAATTTCGCCATCGTGACCAGCGCGCTGATGTTCGGCCTGTTCCATGACGATGTGGTGCAGGGCCTGTTCGCGTTCGGCTGCGGTTTGCTGTTCGGGTTCGTGGCGATGGAGTATTCGCTGGTGTGGTCGATTGTGCTGCACGTGTTCAACAACGCCGTGCTCGGAGGCGTGCTGCCGTGGCTGGCGGGCCTGTTCGGCGACGCGGGGGACACGGCGTATACGCTGGGACTTTTGGGTGTTTCGATCATCGGCCTGATCGTCGTGCTGGTGAAATACGGCGGGGGATTGCGCGCCTATCGGCGGGTGAACCGCAGCGCGCCGGGAACGTATTGGGGGTGGACGTCGCCTGCGTTCCTAATTTTCGTGATCGTGAATGTGGCGATCACGATACTGTCGTTCGTCACCGCGATGATGGGCGTCTGACCAGCCTGGCAGACGGCCTGGCGAATGCTCCCGGCGTTGCGGGTCTGCCGCTGTTTTTACAGTGGGTATATCGTCGTGTTTGTGGCGCCGGCAGCGGTCCGGCGTCGGTTGAGTGTCTGGAGAGCCATGAGTGATTTCGAGCCGTTTTACAACGTTGACTTAAGTTATGAGGATAATTATGCGCGCGGCCCGTTCGGCGAGTTCGCCGCGGCGCTGCGCGGTGATGTGCCGGCCGGCGAGGCCGCTTCGCCGGCGAAGTCGTCGTTCCTTGGCATCCCCGTTGACCTGCCGTTCGGCATTCCGGCCGGGCCGCTGCTCAACGAGCGGTTCACCACGGCCGCGTTCCGCATGGGGTTCGACATCGCCACGTACAAGACCGTGCGCTCGCGCGCGTGGGGGTGTAATCCGTTCCCGAACGTGTTGGCCGTGCACCCGACCAGTGCCGACGGCTCACTGACGCCGGGCAGCGCCGAACTTGATGAGGGCGTGCTTGCGGACGCGGACTATCGCCTGCCGATTTCCATTTCGAATTCGTTCGGTGTGCCGTCCCGCGACCCGGATGAGTGGCAGCCGGACATGCGCCGGGCCATCGCGGCGGCCGGCCCGGGGCAGGTGCTGCTGCCGAGCTTCCAGGGATCGCGCGTGGAGGGCATGAGCGGCGACGACTATATCGCGGATCATGTCGCAACCGCACGATTGGTGTGCGAGACCGGCGCCGACCTCATGGAGATGAACACGAGCTGCCCGAACGAGGGTCATAATCGCCTGCTGTGCCATGACCCGCATCTGGTCGGCCGCATCACCGAGGCCGTCAAGGGCGAAATCGGCGACCGGCCTCTGATCGTCAAGCTGGCGTATATCCCGCCGACCGAGGTCGAGGGTGGCTGGGGGCCGGATCGCCGCGTGATTGACGATGCCGCTCTGGAGCTCATGGTGCGTCAGACCGCCGCCCGCGGCACGGTGCAGGCGTTCAGCACGATCAATACGATTTCGGCCCGGCTCGTCGACGCGAACGGCGGGCAGGCGCTGCCCGGCAAGGGGCGCGACCGCAGCGGTGTGTGCGGCAGCGCGATTCGCGGGGCAGGCCTTGACATGGTGTCGCGTCTTGCGGCGATTCGCGAGCGGCTGGGGCTTGACTATGCGATCATCGGCGTGGGCGGTGTCGTGGCGCCAGAGGATTACCGGGCGTACCGCGCGGCCGGCGCCGATGCGGTGATGAGCGCTACCGGCGCGATGTGGGATGCCGAGCTGGCCCGCAAGATCAAGGCGGATGACTGATCCGCTGTATCAGCGAATCGTTCTCAATAGCGTTTGTGCGAGTACTCCTCACATTTGCGAACAAAACGAACATCGGCTTACTCGTTGGAATATCGGCCATATGCATACAATCATGTTCGTTTTGCCGACGACGGGACTCGCACGTTTCTTATTGAGAACCATTCGCTGCGACATGGTAATCGGCTTCCGGCGCATTTCACGTGCCCGCCACATGCTGTATGGCAAACTAATGGATGTGATGTCCGGGGTGGCCCGGCGAATGAATAGGAGTGTTGAGGATGGCGGAATCGGAGAACGATGTCCTGCATGTGGTCGGCGGCAAACCGCTGAACGGCACGATCAAGGTGCGTGGCGCGAAGAACTTCGTGAGCAAGGCGATGGTCGCGGCGCTGCTCGCCCCCGGCAAATCGGTGCTGAAGAACGTGCCCGAGATTCGCGATGTGCATGTGGTGTCCGATCTGCTGCGCCTGCATGGCGTGGATGTGGAGGTGGATGGCACCAACGGCATCGTCAACATCGACGCGACGCATGTGCAGCTCGCCGATGTGGCGGATGTCGACACGCTGTCCGGCTCTTCGCGCATTCCGATCCTGTTCTCCGGCCCGCTGGTGCATCGTCTCGGCGAGGCGTTCATCCCGGCGCTGGGAGGTTGCGCGATCGGCGGCCGTCCGATTGATTTCCATCTGGAAACGCTGCGCAAGCTGGGTGCCACGGTCGACAAGGAGCACAAGGACGGCATTCACATCACCGCTCCGAACGGCCTGCACGGCGCGAAGATCCATCTGCCGTACCCGTCCGTGGGCGCGACCGAGCAGACGCTGCTGGCCGCCGTGCTCGCCGAAGGCAAGACCGAGCTGTCGGGTGCCGCAATCGAGCCCGAGATCATGGATCTGGTGGCCGTGCTGCAGAAGATGGGCGCGATCATTTCGGTGGATGTGGATCGCACGTTCCGCATCGAGGGCGTCAAGGAGCTCAATGGCTTCACGCACACGTCGCTGACCGACCGCATCGAGGCCGCCAGCTGGGCGTCGGCGGCGCTCGCCACGCGCGGCGACATTTTCGTCAAGGGTGCTACGCAGCCGGAGATGATGACGTTCCTCAACGTGTTCCGCAAGGTCGGCGGCAAGTTCGAGGTGACCGACAGGGGCATCCGTTTCTGGCATCCGGGCGGCGACCTCAAGCCCGTGGCCATCGAGACGGATGTGCACCCCGGTTTCATGACCGACTGGCAGCAGCCGCTGGTCGTGGCGCTCACCCAGGCGAATGGCCTGTCGATTGTGCACGAGACCGTGTATGAGAACCGATTCGGCTTCACCAAGCCGCTTGTGCAGATGGGTGCGACGATTCAGCTGTATCGCGAGTGCCTCGGCTCGCTGCCGTGCCGTTTCCAGCAGCGCAACTACAAGCATTCCGCTGTGATTTTCGGACCGACCCCGTTGACCGGCCGCGATATCGACGTGCCGGATCTGCGTGGCGGTTTCAGCCATCTGATTGCGGCGCTTGCCGCGTCCGGCCCGTCCAATGTGCATGGCATTTCGCTGATTGACCGCGGCTACGCGGATTTCCGCGGCAAGCTCGCCGCGCTCGGTGCCGATTTCGAGTAACGGTACAGAGAGCCTGTAGGGCCCCGATTTCCGCTGAAGGAATCGGGGCCTTCTCTGTGACTGATTATGGTCGATGAAAAGGATGCCCCGCCGTCGTCAGTCGTCGAAGTGCGCGAACAGCGACGCGGACAGCAACGCCATAGCGATGAGCACTGCGCCTGACGCGATGAATATCGCGGCGGCGGGGAGATGATCGAACGCCCAGCCGTACGCCATCTGCCCGAGCGGCTGCATGCACATGGCCAGCGCAGACAGCAGCGCCATCACTTTACCGAGCATCGCATCGGGCGTGCGCATTTGGATTGCGGGCACGGCGATGATATTCGCGCATGAGCAGATGACATCGCCGATGCAGGCGAAGGCCACGAGCGCCATCAGCCGCGTCCAGTTGCCGCCAGACAGCATGCAGGCCACGCCTTGGGGGATGACGGTCAGTCCGAGCAATGTCAGGATCTTCGTCATATGGCCAATTTTCAGCCGTCCGGCCATCATCGTCACGATGAGCATGCCCATCAGGGCCGCGACGCTGATCAGTCCGTCGGCAATGCCGTAGACGGTCGCGTCGAACCCCCATTGCGTGCGGATGACGAACGCGTATCCGACGGCGCCATAGCCGAGTACGACGAAGTTCAGCGCGGAGGCGAGCAGGACCATTTTCAGCAGGTTCGGTTTTTCCCGGGTCAGGAACCGCAGAGCGGCCTTGAGGTCGTCGAGTGGCGTCGGCATCTCCTCGTCGCGTTCGGGCATACCAAGCCGGATGAAGCATTCGATGGCCGCCGCGCCGGCGAATGCCGCCACGGAGACTGCCATCATCGGCCGGATGCCGAAGAGCGAGTACACGGCGCCTCCGAGGAAGCTGGGTATCAGTGCGCTGACCTGCTGCACCTGACTGACTATCGCGGCGCTGGTGTTCAGCGTCGCATCCCCGTATTGGCGCAGCATCTGCGGCAGCGCGGATTCGACGGTCGGCGTCTCGAAGATACCGAGCAGCGATAGCGCCACCTGCATTACGCCCACGGCGATGATGCTGAATCCGGCGGCGGAGAACCAGACGAGCGCGAGCGCGACCGTCACGGCGGACGCCGCGTCGAGGATGACCATGAGCGTGCGGCGGTTCATCCGGTCGGCCAACACGCCGCCGAACGGGGCGCCGAGGATCATCGGCACGAACGATATGGCGAGGATGGATGCGAATGCGGTGGCTGAGCCGGTCTCGTCCAGCACCCACATCGACATGGCGAAGCGCAGCATCATGTTGCCGAACAGCGAGATGCCTTGCCCGGCGACGAGCAGGATGAAATTGCGGGAGCGCAGCGGATGCGCGGCCTTTGGCTGCGCTTGCGGCTGCGGCTGCGGTTGCGGTTCGGGGGAAGTGTTGGGTTGCTCTGTTTCGTGCTGTGCCGCGGGAAGCTGTGTTTCGGAGGGTTGTGCCGGTGTGGTGGGCATGGTGGGTTCCTTTGCTGCTGGTGGCGAGTTGGTCTCGGTGTTTTGCGTTGGTGGATTTGGCGTGAGTTTGATGGAGGGCACGGCGATGTATTGGGGCGGACGATTTTGACGCCGGAGTTGGTGGTTCATCGGCAATCATTCATACCGACTGACGGTATGTAAATCGGTGCTGGAACAGGGGCGAAACATTCGTGCCGCGTCCTGCCCCGGAGTCAGCGTCGTCTAGTGTGCGTCGCTTACCGGACTGGTGCCGCCTCCGTCTTGTTGCTCGGCGGCGCTGCCGCTGCCGTCGCCGGCGAAGGCCATCATGCCGTCCGTGGCGAGATCGATGAGATGCTGGTCGAAGACCGGCGCGTGCAGCGCGTCGAGCATGGTGGCGAGGCATTGCAGACGATACCGCAGCTGCGTGCGCGTGGCGGGGAAGAAGCATGGCATCAGCCAATAGTTGCATAGCAGGGCCAGCAGCTGCGCCACTTCGCGCGGGTATTCGGTGGGGATGGAGCCGTCCAGCTGGCCTTCCTCGATCAATGGCTCGAAGTTTTTCGGCAGCTCGGTTGACCAGAATCGCATGTTTGCGGTGAATGTGGCGGGATCGTCGAAGAACGGCACGGTGGCCTTGACGAGCGCCAGGTGCGCGGCGTCTCCCAGCGAGTTGGCGAACAGCGAGCGGAGCTTTTCCATCGCGTTCATGTCGTCGCGTTTCGCGATCTCGTCGCACAGGGTCTGGCTGGCGTGCCAGTCGTCGGTGTTCAGTCGTTCGAGGATGGCCTCTTTGGACTTGAAGTGGTGGTAGATCGCGCCTCTCGACAGGTCTCCCAGCTTATCGATGATGTCCTGGATGGAGGTCTTGTCGTAGCCTTTCTCGGCGAACAGCTTTTTCGCGGCGGCGAGGATGCGGCGTTCCGTCACCTCGGGGTGCGGGTTGCGTGCCATGGTTCCTCCTTTCGATATGTCATCAGTATACATACCGACAGTCGGTATGTATGACTGCGTGTCATGATTGCGGCCGTCTGTAGGGCCTTTTCGGGGTGGCGGCATCGCGCAAAATGGGCAAAACCGTATTAGATATCGGTTATATGCTATGTTGGTCAATGTTGGGCGTTGGCGCTTGACCGAACGAAAGAAGGCACATATGACAGATCCCAATGCCGGTTTCCCCACTGGAAACAACTCTTATGGAGCCCCGCAGCCCGCTCAGCCGGCTTCGGACGCAAACGCGGCCTATCAGCAGCCGCAGTACACCGCACCCGTGCCGCCTGCCCAGCCCGTGCCGCCTGCAGGGGCACCCTATCAGGCGCCGGCAACCCCCGATTACGCGGCGAACATCCAGAACTCCGTCGCCGGTTTCGCCCAGAACCTGGGTGGCAAGAACGTGACCGTCGGAGGCCAGTCATTCGACTTCATTTCCATCATCACCTACGTGGCCGGCGTGCTGGCGATCATCGCCTGCATCGTGCCGTTCGTGTCGGCGTTTGGATACAGCGCCAGCCTGTTCCAAGGCGGGGACGGATGGATTGTCCTCGTTGCGGTTCTTGCCATCACGGCGCTCACGTTCTTCAAGAAGCACCTCCCCGCAATGATCATTTCCGCCTTGGTGCTGGTACTCAGCATCTTTGAGATGGTGTATTCCAAGATCAAGATCAACAGTAGCTTGGACAAGTTCGGCAGCAACTATGGCAGTCTGGGAAGTCTCGCGTCCGGCTACGCGAAGAATGCGGTGGCTTTCGGTATTGGTGCATACTTGCTCATCATCGCGGCGCTGGGCCTGATTGTCGGCACCGTGCTTGCGTTCGGCAATCAGAAGAAGGCCGCGAAGGTCGCGGTGCCGGGTGTTTCCGCCCAGCCGCAGTATGTGCCGACGGCATTCCCCGGTGCTCCGGTCCCGGCACCTGCCGCCCCTGTGTCCGATGCCGGCGTTCCTCAGGCTCCCACTGCACCGCAGGCCCCGACCGCACCGGTCGCCCCGACTGCGTATGAGCAGCCGGCGCCTGCCGCTCCGGTTTACCAGCAGCCCGATTCGGACGCTTCCTACCCGGGGCAGACCCCGCAGGCCTGATTTCTAGGTCTTCCGCGTTCCGCGCCTGATCGGCGTGAAGCGTGACCAATGAGCCGCTGTGCACATGCGTAGCGGCTCTTCACATATGCGACGGATCCGAGCCCAATGACCCTGCCGATAATCCGGGAAATATGAACGGCCGCACGCGCCCGCGATGCCGCGATATTGTCCGCTCTCATAGGCATAATAGAAAAGTTGTGTCTGGAGGATACGTGTATGCGAATCCGCTAGCACAGCACAGCAATATACGTTGCGGGAGGAATCCGCTGCGGGCGACCGCCGCGGGTGCCGACATCACCGCTTCATAGAAAGAAGAACCATACAATGGCTCCCAAGAAGAAAGTCTCGGCGCTGATCAAGCTCCAGATCCAGGCTGGCAAGGCCAATCCTGCCCCGCCGCTGGGTCCGGCTCTGGGTTCGCATGGCGTGAACATCATGGACTTCTGCAAGCAGTACAATGCGCAGACGCAGGACAAGATGGGTCAGGTCATCCCTGTTGAGATCACCGTTTACGAGGATCGCTCCTTCACCTTCATTCTGAAGACCCCGCCTGCAGCGGCTCTGCTGCTCAAGGCCGCCGGTATCCAGAAGGGCACCGAAAACCCGCTGACCCACAAGGTCGGCTCCGTCACCAAGGCGCAGCTGCGCGAGATCGCCGAGATCAAGATGGCTGATCTGTCCGCCCGCGACGTCGAGGCTGGCATGAAGATCATCGCGGGCACCGCTCGCTCGATGGGCATCACGGTTATCGACTGAGAGGAGAAGGACACATGGTTAAGCGTTCCAAGAAGTACCGCGAAGCGGCTGAGAAGGTCGATCGCAACAACCTTTACACCGCCAACGAGGCTATCGCTCTGCTCAAGTCCATGCCGGCCTACAACTTCGACCAGACCGTCGAAGCCGTGTACCGTCTGAGCGTGGATCCGCGCAAGGCCGACCAGCTGGTCCGTGGCACCGTCAACCTGCCTCACGGCACTGGTAAGACCGCCAAGGTCGCCGTGTTCGCCCGTGGCCCGAAGGCCACCGAGGCTGTCGAGGCCGGCGCCGACATCGTCGGTGACGACGACCTGATCGAGAAGGTTCAGAACGGCTTCCTCGACTTCGACGCCGTCGTGGCCACCCCGGACATGATGGGCAAGGTCGGTCGTCTGGGCCGCGTGCTCGGCCCCCGTGGCCTGATGCCGAACCCGAAGACCGGCACCGTGACCATGGACGTCACCAAGGCCGTCAAGGACATCAAGGGCGGCAAGATCGAGTTCCGCGTGGACAAGAACGGCAACCTGAGCTTCCTCATCGGCAAGCTCTCCTTCGACGAGACCGCTCTGGACGAGAACTTCAAGGCCGTTGCCGACGAAGTCAAGCGTCTGAAGCCGGCCACCGTCAAGGGCCGTTACATCACGAAGGTGACCATCACCTCCACGATGAACCCCGGCGTCCCGGTCGATCCGGTGGCTCTCGCCTGATCAACGCCAATCGGCTCAACCTTCATAGGGGCTTCCCGCACGCGCGGGAAGCCCCTTTGTCGTATTTCGATTCCCTACTAGACTCCCCAGTTTCGCTGCGCTTGACAGCCAGCGGGGGCAAAGTAAACCGCCCGCCGCTGGCGGGGGCTGTCAGTCTTTGACTGACTGGGGGTGGCTTGCCGTCGCATATACAAAAGCCGCCCGGCACACACATGCGCCGGGCGGCTTTCAGCTACTGTCGCGGTCGCCTGTCAGTAGGCGGCCAGAATATCGACCACGAAGATCAGCGTGGAGTTCGCGGGGATGGAGCCCTGGGCGGTGTCGCCGTAACCCAAGTTCGGCGGAATCACCATTAGCACCTGCGAGCCGACCGTCTGGCCGACCATGGCCTGCTGCCAGCCCTCAATCACCTGATGGTTGCCGCCGCTGTACGTGTCGGCCTCAAGCGTGGTGTTCTTGTCCCATGACGAGTCGAACTGGGTGCCGTCCAACAGCCATCCGGTGTACTTCACCTTGACGGTGTTGTTGTTCGTGACCTCTTTGCCCTTGCCCTTGATCAGCGCCTGCGAGACCAGCTTGCTGCTTCCCTTGTACCCGTTCATGTTGATGGACGGCTTGCCGTTCTTCGCTCGCGTGACCTTCGGCAGATCGGACGGGATGTCGGTGACCTCGTCGCCTGTGGCCTTGGTGAGATCCTTCGACTTGGAAACGTAGGTCAGCGCCATGATGTACGACGTGCCGCTGGAGTTGGAGTCATTGACGCCGTACGCGATCGTCGTGTTGAGCTTGCGGCCCTTCAGCAGCTCATAGTAGGCGTCGCTCACCGTGCCCTTTTCCAGCACCAGGGAGCAATCGGGTGTGTTCTTCTCCCAGCTGCTCGCAAGCTCGGTGCCGTCCTTGACGCTGATGGCGATGCCCTGCGAGCACAGACGGTCGCCATCAGCGATGGTGGCGCCGTTGCCTTCCTGCAGCACGGCATAGCTGTTGTTGTCGACGGTCTTCGGTGCCTTGAAGGAGACCTTCGGTTTCTCGCCCAGCGTACCCGTGGCGGTGATGCCGGCGATCTTCTTCATGTTCTTCAATGCGCTGGAGTCGGAGGACTGCGAGGAGTCGTCGCCGGATTTCTTTGACGACGAGCCGGAATCGCCGGAGCCGCACGCGGCGAGTGTGACGCACAGGCCGACCGTGCACACGGCCGCGAGTACGCGCTTGAACGTGGATGTCTGTGTCAACTTACGCATGGTCACCACACTAGCGGAAAACCCTGATTTTTCTTTGGAAACGTCTTTTTCGCCGGGGCTTTATGCCCTGCATTGTAGAATGGGTGAGTTATGAAGAAACAGACATCAAAAGAGCGCAAGCGTGACGAGCGAAAGTCCAAGTCGGCCGCCCGTCCGACGCGCCATGCCCGCATCATGCGGGGTGTGGTGACGCCCATCCTTGGTCTTCTGGCTGTGGCATGCATTGGTCTGGGCATTATGAACGCCACATATTGGAAGCCCAGCTCTCAGATCGCGGCCAGTGCCGCGGTGAAGGGGACGCAATATATCGTTACCGATCCCGGCGTGCTGCCGCTGGTGGACAATCAGGTGACGGTTTCCGCCGATGCCGGTTCGTCCGACGGCGAAGTATGCCTTGCTCTGGGGTCGAACAAGGATGTGATCGGTTGGCTCGCCAGGCAGCCATATGTGCGCGTCACCGGCTTGAACGAATGGACGACACTCGCGACGACGAAGGTCTCCGCGCAGGGGGCCGCGGCCGATGCGGGCGATGACGCAGTGGCGTTCAAGGACTCCGATATGTGGACTTCCGTGACGTGCGGGACGGGCACCGTGAAAACGGAGACCAAGGTCGCGTCCGACAGCGGTACCGTAGCCATCATCGACTTGGGCAAGTCCTCGAACGCGACGGTGCGCATGAACTGGGTGCGTCAGACTCTACCTGATTTCGCCATGCCGTTCTATTTCGCCGGAGGACTGCTGGCGCTGCTGGCCGTACTGGCCGCATCTCTGTTCGCCATGCCGCCGCACAAGCGTCGCAAGCGCGTGGTGAGTGGTTCCGCAGCCGAAAAGCAGGCAGAGGAGGTCGCCGTTTCGCAGGCGGTGGCGGGCAGTGTCGCGAGTCTCAAGGCGGCGGTCAGTTTCAAGCCGAAATCCAAGCGCCGCCGTCATGCCGCGCATCGTGGGAAACCCGGTGCGGGCACGCCGGCAAAGCCGGAAATCTCCCAGCCGAAGGTCGTCGATCCCGGCAGCCGCAACCTTGTCGCCGACCAGCAGAACGCACAGGCCATGGACCAGCCCGACGATTCGGCGACGTCGGTAATCACCGCCAGCGAGCTGCAGACGTATTTCGCGCGGCTTTCGCAGGAATCCGATGATGACACGAAGGGGAGCTCCAATGAATAAACGCATAACCACCGCCCTGGCGGCGACGATGGTCTGCGCTCTGACGCTCGGCCTTGCAGGCTGCGAGGGGCAGGTGCCACAGACCGTGGCGCCGTCGGTGAAGGACAACGAGATCATCGATGTGACCGTCGCACAGGAGAAGCAGATCCGCGGGAAGATCCTTGACGTGCTGAACCAGGCGAACGAGGCGAAAAGCGCCGACGGGCTCGCCGCGCGCGTGTCCGGCTCGCAACTGGAGATCCGCACCGCCCAATTGAACATTGCGCAATACACGCAGCAGGATGTCACGCCATTAGCGACTATCCCCAGTGATGTGACGCAGGTGGTCATCCCGACCGACAACGCATGGCCGAGGTATATTTTCACCGTCACCACCACCACCGAGGACCAGCAGGCGAAGCGTCTGCTGGTGATGCGGCAGGAGTCCGCCCGGCAGAACTACAAGCTGTGGGCTGTCGCCCGACTGCTTGAGGACGTGTCACTGCCGGGCTTCGCGCCCGCTAAGCAGGGCAATGTCATGGGCGATGCCAACGACTCCAATCTGGTCATGACCCCCAAGCAGGCGGTGCAGCGATACGCCGATGTGCTGCAGAACAACACGAACAGCAAATACGCGGGAAGCTTCGAGGACGACCAGTTCCGCCAGTCGCTAGTCAAGCAGCAGGAAGAAAGCCAGAAGGGTGTGACCCAGAACAAGGGCACGCAGCAGGAGGTGTTCGCGCCGGTCGTCGACCAGATCGCCGTGATGCGCTCCCCTCGTGGCGGTGACCTGGTCGTCGCGCAGATCAACTCGGAGTGGACACGGTCCATGAGCGAGGGCCGTGAGTCGTTGCCGGGGTCCCCGAACGAGGATGCGCTGTTCAAGATGACGAATCAGAAGGCCACCAGTTCGCTGAAAGCCACTTATGTGAACGTTGTGGCGATATTCGTGCCGCTGGCCGGGTCGGATCAGAAGGTGACCGTGGTGGCGGGCGATCGTCAGGCGGTCAAGGTCGAGGCGCAGTAGACGCCGGACTCGGGCCGGCGTGCGGGCCGGCGCACGGACTTGCCAAGCACCGGAATCGGGCGCTTGCAGCGTAACCGGAGGCGGTGAGACGCCGTGGCCTATATAGTGGTATGCGTCAACGATGTTCGCGACGGAATCGACGGTGGTCGCAGGTATGCGGTCGCGCCGATTTTCGCGCGGCATGGATGTGACGGAACGGCGTGCGGCGCAGACCGCGGGCCGGTATGAGTCGTGAAAACGGAGGCATGATGGCACAGCAGCAGGAGTTTCATCCGGGATTGTCACTCGCGGGCGCGGTGGATCTCGAATCGTTGAAGCATCAGGTGAAGGCGGAGCCGGGGCAGGCCGGGGGAGCGCCGGCCGCGGGCGGCTATGTCATCGACACGACAGAGAACACGTTCCAGGCGATGGTGCAGACCTCCGCCACGTTCCCGATCCTGCTGCTGCTGTGGATCCCGACCGATGACCGTCTGTTCCCGATGGCCCGTACGCTCGGCGACGCGGTGAACAAGCTCAAGGGGCAGATTCAGCTGTCCCGCATTGACATCGCAAGCTACCCATCGATCGCGCAGGCGTTCCAGGTGCAGGGCGCACCGGCGCTGTTCGCGCTGATCGGTGGCCGCCCGATGCCGATTCTTCAGGGGCTGCCGGGCGATGACGAGCTGAAGCAGATCGTCGATCAGGTCATCCCCAAGCTCATTTCGGTGGCCGCGCAGTCCGGCGTGAACGGTACTGCGCCGTATTCCGGCGACCCGGACTCGGCCGACGGTGACGGTGCTGGTACCGGTGACGGCGCAGGTGCGGCGGCTGGTGCCGACGTGGTGCCGCCCGAGCATCAGGAAGCGCACCAGCTTGCGGCGCAGGGCGATTACGCCGGTGCCGCCGCGGCCTACGAGCAGGTGTTGCAGGCGAACCCCAATGACACGCTCGCCGCGCGGGAGCGCGCGAAGGCGCTGCTGTTGGCGCGTTCGGCGACCGCTGACGTGCGCGAGGTACGCAAGGCCGCCGCAGATCGTCCCGATGACGTCGAAGCGCAGCTGGCCGTGGCGGATGTGGACATGATCGGCGGCCAGATCGAGGACGCCTTCTCCCGTCTGCTGGATTATCTGGCGGACGGTCACACCGATCAGGTCGAGCCGGTACGTAAGCGTCTGCTGGAGTACTTCATGATTCCCGAAGCGACCGATGAGCGCGTCAAGCGTGCCCGTCGCCGCCTTGCCACGCTGATGTACTGAGCGCCATCGCGCCGAAATATGTCATTATGCTGAAACCGCCGCGGTGCTAATTCTTGCATCGTGGCGGTTTCAGCGGTTTTGGGCCTGTGGTCTACGCCTTATAGTCCCATGCGGTTACGGCCGAACTGGGTTTGGAATCGGGGCCCGTCCCGGTGCAGCTCGGCGTCGAAGTCCGCGGCCCACTGCGAGAACGGCCGCGAAGCCAGTCCGTCGTTGCTGAACCGCGCCTGATCGGTGATCTCCGTCACGCAGAACGATGGAATCTGCAGATTGGTCACGGGTCCGCTACGCTCCGCCTCGGCGACGACCAGTGGGGCGTTCGCGCCGCCAAATATGTCGAGGCTCCATCCATCCTCGCCGATCCATGCGGAGAACCGGTTCTTGATAATCGGACGGCCTCCGCGCATCACCAGTTCCGCGGCTATGCAGGCGTCGATCTCCCGTTCGGCCTCATAACGGGTGCCGCCCACCGACGGCCCCTTGACGGTGACGAACGCCTCGGTGAACCGGTCTCGGTATTGCCTCAGTACGGCTATCGGATCGGTGTCGGCGTTCATATCGATGCGCACCCCGCGTGTCTGTAGCCGCACTCGCAACGCGTAATTACCGTCGTGCACATAATAGCTCTGCACGATCAGCATCGGCTCGCCGTCATCCAGTTCCGGCGGCAGCGCCCTGCAGAAGAACCGACGTTCATATTCGAAATCGTTCATGGCGATGTCCATACCACTCCAGTGTAGTCGGTGCGGGAGCGCGTAAACCCGGGAATTCCGCGAAATTGCCGACATGTTGGGAGTGGGATGGTGTACAGTGATACAGTTGCTTGCCGCAAGGCGAGCGATGGCTCGGGTTCGTAGCTCAGTGGATAGAGCGTCTGTCTCCGGAACAGAAGGTCGAGGGTTCGAATCCCTTCGAGCCCACCAGCAAAGGCTCCATACCATCGGTATGGAGCCTTTTTTCGTGGTCTATCTGCGTTTCGAGGGGTTGATAGCCAAGTATAAACGCTACGGGAACCGCATGATTCCAGCAAGAATCAGGTCGGAATACTCTGCATATCGTTTTTTGGCAACCCCTTGAAACGCAGATAGATGTCCCCAGACTGCAAAATCACCCCCTCGAAACGCAGATAGGAGATGTTGCGGCGAAAGCCGGTCGCGGCGGTTGTCTCCGCCTCGCGACCGGTCAGCTCTTCTTGGGGGCGGTGGTGCTTTCGCGGACGACCAGGCGTGTGGGCAGGATCAGGTAGTGGTCGGCGACGGAGCCTGCACGCGCGTCGAGAATCATGTCCACGGCCTTGCGGGCGATCATGTCGAACGGCTGGCTGATGGTGGTGAGCGCCGGGTACAGGTATTGTGCCGGGTACACGTTGTCGAAGCCGACGACCGACAGGTCAGCGGGCAGGGACAGGCCGCGTTGGCGGGCAGCGCGGTACACGTTGAGCGCCGTGATGTCGTTGCATGCGAAGATCGCAGTCGGCCGTTTGGCGGCGGGCAGGTCGAGCAGTTGGCATGCGCACTCATAGCCGCGTTCCGGCATGTAGTCGCCGTAGGCGACCAGCTCGGGATCCAGCTGGATCCCGGCGCGACGCAGCGCGGTGGCGTAGCCACTGTAGCGGGCCTGAGCGGATTCTGCGTTCTGCGGGCCGGTGATGATGCCGATGCGCTGATGCCCGAGTTTGATGAGGTGCTCGGTGGCGATCAGCCCGCCGGTCCAGTTGTCGATGCCCACGCCGAGCGTGTCCTGCGACCCTTCGCCGATGGAGTCGATAATGACGAAGGGAATGTTGCGCGAACGCAATAGTGTTTTTTCGCGTTCGGTCGCGTTGGATAGCAGCAAAATGACGCCGAGGGGATTGCGGTTGAGGATTTCCCGGAAGCTTTCCTCGCTGCGCTTGCCCCGCCCGGTCTGCGTGATGGTGATGCCGATGGGCATCGATTTTACATATTCGGAGGTCTCCGCGATCATCGCGTTGATACCGTTCGCCATGACCTCGGTGAGCACGAGCTCGATGGTCTGTGATGTCTTCGTGGTGACGAGAGACTTGGAGTACCCGGATTCCTCCATGATTTTCTCGATGCGCGCCCTTGTGGAGCTGGATACGCCCTCTCGCCCGTTGATGACCTTTGATACGGTCGCGGTGGAGACTCCGGCAAGCTTCGCTATCTCACTGACTCGCGGTTTTTTCATATCGCCTGCCATCGGTTGCTCCGTTTCTTCCGTACTTCATTGTGGGTGTGTCTGCGTTCGTTGCAGACGCACTTCACACTATAGTAAAGCGTTTCGAGATAGATGAAAGAAAATTTCTAGAATAAGTGGTGATTTTTCTAAAAGATGTGTATGATGGGAACGAAACACAATACATCGAGAACCATTGAGGCGAAGGAGCCAACATGGGCACCATCATCGGAGTCAAAACCTACGACCTGCGTTTCCCCACGTCCAGCACGCTGTCGGGCTCGGACGCGATGAACAAGGACCCCGATTATCCTCGGCATACGTCGTCATCACCACCGACGCGGATGGCGGCCTGAGCGGCAGCGGCTTCGTTTTCACTGTCGGCCGTGGCAACGACGTGGTCGTGGCTGCCGTCGACTCGCTCTCCCGCATGCTCGTCGGCCGCAACGTCGAGAACCTGCTCGACGACATGCGCGCCGCATGGGACATGTTCGTCCACGACTCTCAGCTGCGCTGGCTCGGCCCGGAGAAGGGCGTCGAGCACATGGCCATCGGCGCCGTGCTCAGCGCGCCATCGACCCGATCGCGGTCGCCACCGGCGAGCAGATGCGGAACCGCATCATGTACAAGCAGTATCGGCAGGCGGGCAGCTTCAAGGTCATGCAGATCGACGCCACGCGCGTCGCCGGGCCGCAGGAGATCGTGCTCGAATACCTGCTCGCCAACAAGTTCGGCGTGCACGTGTGCCCCCCCACGCCGGCGGTGTCGGCCTGTGCGAGGCGGTGCGCCACTTCGCCATGTCCGATTACCTGGCGGTCAGTGGACAATGGGATGATCGCGTCATCGAATATGTGGACAACCAGCACGAATACTTCGTGCATCCCACTGAGATCGTCAATGGTCGTTACAAGGCCCCGACCGCTCCGGGCTCGGGCGTCGACATGAAACTCGAAGCCGCCGAACGGTGCCTGTACAAGGGCTGATCGCAGCGCCGCGGTGCCGCGGCTCGCACGGACACGAACACAACAAAGGACACTGAAACATCATGGATTTGCATCTGGAAGGCAAGGTCGTCATCCTCACCGGCGGTTTCAAGGGCATCGGCAAGGACATCGCCCTGCGACTGGCCAAGGAGGGGGCCATCGTGGCGGTTATCAACCGAGACGACGGCGCCGCCGAGCAGTTCGCCGCCGAAATGAAGGCCATCACCGACAACTACCGCACGTATCTGATGGACCTCAACGACACCGACGACATCGCGCCGATCGTCGAGGATGTGGTGAAGACCTACGGCCATATCGACGGTCTGGTCAACAACGCGGACCGCAACGACAACCTCGACCTCGACCACACCTCGTGGCGCGAATTCGAGCAGTCGCTGCACGGCAACCTCACGCACTATTATGAGCTCGCCCACCGCTGCGCCCCGTACCTGCGCGAATCGAAGGGCGCGATCGTCAACATCTCGTCCAAGACCGCGCTGACCGGCCAGGGCAAGACCAGCGCCTACGCCGCCAACTTGCTCGTGTTCGACGCCTCCAAGGGCGTCCACTTCCACGACGAGGTCTTCAAGGACACCGTCTACTTCATGAACAACGTGTTCTGCAACACCTCCACCACGCCGACGCAGTGGTACCGCAAGACCGACGCGCTCGCCAAGGCCGCGTTCTCGAACAACGACTACTACGAGGCCGGCGGCAAGGCTTCGGACACCCAGCCTGAGGACAAGCGTGGTCTGGAAGTCGACCCGAAGTTCGTCGGCTTCTCCGGCGGCTCCGACACCCCGGCCGGCAAGCTCGCCGGCGTGGCGCCGAAGCCAAGGCCAACCTCGACAAGGCATACACCTCCTCCAAGCTGCGCGTGAGCCTCGACTCCGTCAAGGCCGGCGTGCAGTGGGCGCCGACGATGAGCGAGATCCAGGTGCACAACGGCTCCGGTTCTGCCTCCTCGCACAAGCCGGCTGTCGCCGTCGTCAACAGCACAACAAGCAGGCTCCTGAGACGCTGCCCGAGTACACCGTCACGCTGGACGGTGACAAGCTGCAGTCCATCCGCTGGATCGGCTCCGAAGGCAACGTGCTGAGCAGCCTCGACGAGGGAGACTACACGGTGAGCGGCGAGGGTGACAAGATCACGGTGAAGATCGCCGCCGACTTCCTCAAGGGCAAGGACGCGGGCAACTACGGTCTGCAGTTCGAGTTTGCGTCCGTCGCCACCCGCAAGGTGTCGCTGAACGTGACCGACGAGGCAGTCGAGCCAAGCAAGTCGACGACTCCGGCCAAGCCGGGCGCTAACGAGCAGCCGAAGACCGAAGGCGTCGCGAAGACCGGTTCGTCCGTGCCCGCCGTCGCCGCCGGCACCACGATGATCGTCCGCAAGCGTGCCACTCGCTGAATGACACGCCGTAAAGGCCGGGGCCGGTAACTATGTGCCGGCTCCGGCCTTTGCCGGTACGATGGATATAATGGATGTCTTGCCGTTGCGATAACGCCGCGGCAGACAAAATAGAAGAAACGTTCCAGAGCACAGAAAGGAACATTGATGTCAACTTCTGGCCGTTTTACGATTCCGAGTGAATCGAACTTCGCGGAGAAGACCGCGGAACTGGCCCGGTTGTGGGGTGCCGACGCGGTTCGCAACTCGGATGGCACGCAGTTGGACGACGAGGTCGTGGCGCTGGGTATGAAGGTCTACACGGCCTACTTCCCGACCCGCGCGCACAACGAGTGGATCACGCTGCACATGGACGAGACCCCGCAGGTGTACCTGCTGTCGAAGCGTGCGCTGGCGGAGAGCGACACGGTGGACGTGTCTCTGATGGACGGTTTCTTCGAGGAGCAGCTCAAGCCGAACTTCGACGCCGACCCGCACAAGTACTGGGAAGTCGTGGACCGTTCGACGGGCGCCGTGGTGCCGACCGAGCAGTGGACCGTGGACGCCGAAGCGGGCGTAGTGCACGTCTCCGGCGCGGAACTGATGCACGAGTACACGGTCTCGTTCCTCGCGTACATCATCTGGGATCCGGTCGAGATGTACAACCACCTGACGAACGGGTGGGGCGACAAGGAGCACGAGATTCCGTTCGATATCTATCATCCGGCGACGCGCAAGTTCGTGTTCGACACGTTCGAGCAGTGGCTCAAGGACAACCCGCAGGTGGATGTCGTGCGTTTCACGACGTTCTTCTACCAGTTCACGCTGCTGTTCGACCAGAAGCAGCGCGAGAAGGTCGTGGACTGGTTCGGATGCGCCTGCACCGTGAGCCCGGCCGCGCTTGACGACTTCGAGAAGGAGTACGGCTACCGCCTGCGTCCCGAAGACTTCGTCAACGAGGGCTCGTACAACTCCGCATGGCGCGTGCCGCGCAAGCCGCAGCGCGACTGGATCGACTTCCTGAGCCATTTCGTACGCGCGAACGTGAAGAAACTCGCATCGCTGTCGCACGAGGCCGGCAAGGAAGCGATGATGTTCCTGGGTGACCAGTGGATCGGTACCGAGCCGTACAAGGATGGTTTCGAGGATCTGGGTCTGGATGCTGTCGTCGGTTCGATCGGTGACGGCACCACGACCCGCATGATCGCGGACATCCCGGGCGTGAAGTACACGGAGGGTCGTTTCCTGCCGTACTTCTTCCCCGACACGTTCTACGAGGGCAACGACCCGAGCATCGAGGCATGGGACAACTGGCGCAAGGCCCGTCGTGCCATCCTGCGTTCTCCGATCGCCCGCATGGGCTACGGCGGATACCTGTCGCTGGCCGCGAAGTTCCCGAAGTTCGTGGACGCGGTGGAGCACATCTCGGATGAGTTCCGCGACATCCACGACCGCACCGACGGCGAGGCGGCCCGCGGCGTGCTCAACGTGGCGATCCTGAACTGCTGGGGCAAGATGCGTTCGTGGATGGCCTACACGGTCGCCCACGCGCTGCCGAACAAGCAGACGTATTCGTATTACGGCATTCTGGAGTCGCTGTCGGGCATGCGCGTGAACGTGCGGTTCATCAGCTTCGATGACGTGCTGGAGCATGGCGTCGCCGACGACATCGACGTGATCGTGACCGGTGGCCCGGTCGACACCGCGTTCTCCGGTGGCTCGGTGTGGGCCGAGGAGCCGCGCCTTGCGGCGACGCTGCGTGCCTGGGTGCACGGCGGCGGCGCCCTGATTGGCGTGGGCCAGCCGAGCGCCCAGCAGTTCCAGGGTCGTTTCTTCCAGCTGGCCGATGTGCTGGGTGTGGACGAGGAGCGTCACCAGACGCTGTCGGTGGACAAGTACTTCCCGGCCGTCACGCCGGAGCACTTCATCACCGCCGACGTGCACCTGGGCGAAGGTGTGCTGCAGGGCTTCCTCGACGCCGGATACCGCAAGCCCCTGTCGGGCTGCGGCGGCGGTCAGGCGATCGGCGAGCTTGGCGGCATCGACTTCGGCGAGCCGATCGCGGACACGTTCCCGGTCAACGAGGACGTGACGCTGCTGCGCGCCGACGGCGGTCAGGTGCAGCTCGCGGTCAACGAGTACGGCAAGGGCCGCGGCGTATACGTCTCCGGTCTGCCCTACTCGGCCGCGAACGCCCGTCTGCTGGAGCGTGCCCTGTTCTGGGCCTCCCACAACGAGGGCAAGTATGCGGCATACAGCTCGTCGAACCCCGAGTGCGAGGTCGCGGTGTTCGACAAGTCGGGTTGCTACTGCGTTGTCAACAACACGGATCGCGCGCAGTCCACGTATGTGGAGCGCGGCGACGGTCGCATCGAGCGCATCGAACTGGCGCCCAGCGGTATCGCCTGGCGCACCATCTGATCCGGTCGCATCATCGCTCCGGATCGGCGTGAACGAGTGAATATCGGGGTCATCGTCGCCTACTCCTTCGACGATGACCCCGATTTTTCATGCCGCCTGTCCATTGTGCGTACATGTACGCATCACCGGATGGGCGGCATAGGTATATTTATTACACGGTAAGCGTGCACAAGCGCGTCGCAACGCAGACAATAATCGCGGATACCCGCGGGGAATGAGGAGTCATGAGCGAGAAGATGGAAGCGGTCGCCACGTCGGAGGCGCCTGTGGCGCTGGGCGCGTACAGCCAGGCGGTAAAGGCCAACGGGTTCGTGTTCGTGTCCGGCCAGCTGGGCATCGACCCCACGACCGGCGAACTGGCCGGAGACACCGCCGGTGAGCAGACCGCCCAGGCGCTGAAGAACATCAAGCAGATTCTCGACACGGCCGGCACCGGCATCGAGCACGTCGTGCGCGCGACGATCTACATGAAGAACGTCGAAGACTTCAAGGAAGTCGATGCCCGGTACGCCGACGTGTTCATCGGCTCCGTCAAGCCCGCCCGCGTTGCCATCGGCGGCAACGACATCCCCAAGGGCGCCCTCGTCGAGATCGACGCCATCGCAGTTCTGTGACGGTTCGCGGGGAATCCGAACAGTAACCCGCCTTCAACCAAAGCCGTAGCAGTGAGCCTCCACCAGATGCATGATGGAGGCTCACTGCTGTGAGTCGTATTGCATAACCATGTTGCGCCGATGCTGATGGTTCCGTCGGATGTGGCGTATATGAAGGTGATTTGCGTCCGTAAGTGCGCGCCGAAACGACGACCGTGCGCACTTACGGACGCAAATCGGGCCTTTTGCGTCCATATGTTCGCGCACTTGTCGTTTCGGCGCGCACTTACGGACGCTTTGGGAGCGCCCCCCAATCTCGCTCCGCTCGACAGCCCCCTGTCAGCGGGAGTACGACCAACGCTCCCGCTGGCGGGGCTGTCGCAAAGCGACTGAGGTGGTTCACACGTGACACGCTATATAGAGTCATCAAACGTGTCTTCCAAATCATCTCCGGCCAATCCACCGCATATGTGATGCGGTGGTGAAGGAGTGACGCGAATCACCCTGATTCTTACCCTCGAATGCCCCGAACACAGCTGCGCGGCCTATGATGACCTGCACCAATGGCGTTGGCGCGACTATGTCGCGCGGCGAAATATGGAAGCGGGGTGTGAGATGCACGGGCGCGAAGGACGAGGACGGCTGTCCGAATCCGTTGTGGCGGTGGTTTCCGTACTGGCATGTATCGCCATGCTTGCCGGATTGGTGATGGGCACGACGCATGTGGTCGGCTGGGTGTTCGATGCGATCGGACTGGCGTCGCCACAGCACCGCCCGATCGTCATCGCGCATCGTGGCGACACCCGGCATGCTCCCGAGAACTCGCTGGCTTCCATTCGCGCCGCAAAGCAGAACGGCGCCGATTTCGCCGAAATCGACGTGCGGCTGACCAAAGACGGCATACCCGTGGTGTTCCATGACCGCAGAACCGGGCGTCTGGACGCGGGCGGTCGCAACGTGCTGGTGAACAGTATGCCGTTGTCCGCATTGCAGCGCATGATCATGCAGCAACGCGGCATGCGGTATTCGGTTCCCACGCTGCGTCAGGCGTTGGACGACGCTTCCATGTCACGTCCGGGGCAGCGGCGGTTCGGCTTGCTGCTGGACATCAAGACGGACGCGCGGTATGCCCGGAAAGTGGCCGATGCCGTGGTGCGTGTGGTCGAGGATTCCAAATACGCCGGCAATCTGATGGTGATGTCGGCCAATCCGTATGCGGTGATGGTCTTCAAGAGCATGCGTCCGCAGTGGCATGTAGGCCTGTGCGCCAGCGGCAGGCCCGATCTGACGCAATGGGACGATGACGGCACGAGCGAAGCGCGGTTCATGGACGGGGCCGCACGGGTCGAGACCGTGCGCCGCGAAGTGACGGCGAAGCGCGGCGGAAAGCAGCGAAAGCATCCCATGTTCCGTGGAATGCGCGGCGAGGCCATGGACTTCGTCGTGTTCCGCACGCGGGACGTCACATCAAGACTGCTGCGGAATGCGCGGCTGCGCAGAATTCCCGTATATGTCGACTCGGTGGATTCATACGATGCCGCGAACGGCCTGCTGCGCCACGGCGTCAGCGGACTGCTCGGCGAGAACATCACGCCGTTGCAGCAGGCTTGTTCGTCATATCACGGGCTTCCCGAACCGTTCTCGTCGCCGGACGATGACGATCGCTCCCAGGCGTGACGCCGGCCGATCCCGCGTCGGTGCATGAACCGGACGTTCGCTGTCAAAGTGCCCGGTACACTAGGGAGAATGAGTCCTGAAGCGCTTAGTGAACTGATTGAAACCATTGCCCACGATCTGGTCGCCGCCGGAAAAGCCGGTACCCTGACCGACGATTTGATTCCCGAAACCGCCAAATTCGCCGTGATGCGCCCGAAGGATCGCGCGCACGGCGATTGGGCCTCCAACGCCGCCATGCAGCTGGCCAAGAAGGCCGGCATGAAGCCGCGCGATTTGGCCGAGCTGTTCGCCGAGCGGCTGACCGCCGCCGACGGCATCTCGACCGTCGAGGTGGCGGGGCCCGGCTTCATCAACATCACGCTGGATTCCGCCTCCGCCGCCGCGGTGGTCGACAAGGTGCTGGCCGATGGCGCAGGCTACGGCAAGAACGCGCACCTCGGCGGCAAGACGCTCAACCTGGAGTTCGTCTCCGCCAACCCGACCGGCCCGATTCACATCGGCGGCACCCGTTGGGCCGCCGTCGGCGACTCGATGGCCCGCGTGCTGGAGGCCAACGGCGCCAAGGTTGTGCGCGAATACTACTTCAACGATCACGGCGAGCAGATCAACCGTTTCGCAAAGTCCCTGGTCGCAGCCGCGCACGGCGAGGAGACGCCCATTGACGGATACAAGGGCAAGTACATCAACGAGATCGCCGACCGCGTGATCGCCGAGGCGGAGGCCGATGGCGTGGATGTGCTGAGCCTGCCGCGCGTCGACGGCGGCCTCGACAAGGACGGCAACCCGCTCGGCGAGGGCGATTCCGAGCAGCGCGAGGAGTTCCGCAAGCGTGCCGTGCCGATGATGTTCGATGAGATTCAGCGCTCGATGAAGGAATTCCGAGTCCGCTTCGACGTGTGGTTCCACGAGAACAACCTATACAAGGACGGAGAAGTCGACCGCGCGATTGAGGAGCTGCGCAGTCGTGGCGACATCTTCGAGAAGGATGGAGCCACCTGGTTTGAATCCACCAAACATGGCGATGACAAGGACCGCGTCATCATCAAGTCGAACGGTGACTTCGCCTACTTCGCTGCCGACATCGCCTACTACTGGAACAAGCGTCACCGCGTTGTGGATCCGGCCGACGTGGCGATTTACATGCTCGGCGCCGACCATCATGGCTATATCGGTCGTATGATGGCCATGTGCGCCGCCTTCGGCGACGAGCCGGGCGTGAACATGCAGATTCTCATCGGCCAGCTGGTCAATGTGATGAAGAACGGCAAGCCCGTGCGCATGTCTAAGCGCGCTGGCAACGTCGTCACCATCGACGATCTGGTTGAGGCCGTTGGCGTGGATGCGGCCCGTTACTCGCTGGCCCGTACCGACTACAACACGTCGGTGGATATCGATCTGGATCTGCTGACTTCGCATTCCAATGAGAACCCGGTGTACTACGTGCAGTATGCGCACGCGCGTTCCTGCAATGTGGACCGCAACGCGGCCGCTGCGGGCATCGGTACCGAAGGCGCTGACCTGAGCCTGCTTGACACCGAGGCGGACGGCGAGGTGCTTGCCGCGCTCGCCCAGTGGCCGGCGACTTTGGCTCTGGCTGGCGACCAGCGTGCCCCGCACAAGGTGGCGCACTATCTGGAGGACCTGGCCGGTGCCTACCACAAGTGGTACAACGTCGAGCGCGTGGTTCCGATGGCGCTGACCGACCCCGAGGAGCGTCTGGATGACGCCGCTCGCGAGGCACTGCGCATCGCCAAGAACCCCGAACCGGCACGTGCCGCCGCACGCCTCAAGCTCAACGACGCCGTGCGCACGGTCATCGCCTCCGGTCTCGACCTGCTCGGCGTCACCGCCCCCGACAAGATGTGACCTAGGCTGCCCCTGGTCGCGCGTAGCGCGACTGGGGGCGGTTCTCATTCAGGTACTCTCCGACCGAGCCTCCGCCTTATGGTCGGGAAGTGGTATCACGGTGCCGGTTCTGGCACAATGGCACAGTAATAGGAAAAGCGGCAAGCCCTGAGCGAAAGAGGAGCAATGACTGGATCTGCTGTGCGTGTGGACGGAACGCAAGGTATCACCCCCATCTGGCCGGTGGCGACGGCAGTGAATGCCGAAGGCGCCCTGACGTTCCACGGGCGCACCGCTGAGTCGCTGCTTGACGAGTTCGGATCCCCGCTGTATCTGATCGACACTGACGAAGTTTCCGCCCGCGCCAGATATTTCGTGCGCGCGGCGGCCGACGCCTTCACCAACTCCACCACGCACGTGAGTTTCGCCGGTAAGGCGTTCCTCTCCAAAGAAGTCGTGCGGTTGGTGACCGATGCAGGCATGCTCGTCGACACATGCTCGATGGGGGAGATGCGCATCGCGCTCGCCGCAGGCGTCCCCGGCCGTCGTCTGGTGCTGCACGGCAACAACAAGTCCGACGCGGAAATCGAACTCGCCATCGAGCAGGGCTTTGCGAAAATCGTCGTGGACGAGCCGGATGAGCCGGCCCGCATCGCCGCCATCGCGCGACGACTCGGCAAGCGTGCCCGCGTGATGCTGCGCGTGACCGCCGGCATTCACGCCGGTGGCCACGAATACATCTCCACCGCGCATGAGGATCAGAAGTTCGGCGTGCCGCTGCTGCCGGCCGGCGCCGATGCCGCGGCACTCAGCGTACTGGACGAACTCACGGCTGATCCAGCAGGCGTGACGCCGGCTGTTACGAACGCGCCCATCGCCGAACGCGATGGTGATGCCGGTGACGGGAACGCGAAGCCCGAGCGCGAACTGCACTACGACATGAAGTACCCGTACGACCTGAGCCACGAGGAGATCCCCGAAAAGGACAAGGCGCTCGCCGCCGCGATGGAAACCGTGGCGGATGGGCCGGCACTGGCCGTGCTCAAGGACATCCTCACACGGTCCGACGAGTTGGAACTCGTCGGCATTCACTCTCATATCGGTTCCAACATCCATGACGCAGACGCCTTCATCCAGGCTGCCAAGCGCATGATGCTGCTGCGCAAGACCTTCTACGCCACCGACGCCTATACGCTGCCCGAGGTCGACTTGGGCGGCGGCTACTCCGTGGCATACACCGACGGCGAGGATTCGATGGACGTGCGCGTCGAGCTGCGTCGTCTCGCCGAAGCGGTCGGTGCCATCAACCGTGCGCTCGGTGTGCCCGCGCCGGCCATCAGCTTCGAGCCAGGACGATGGATCGTCGCCCCGGCCGGCGTGACCCTGTATCGTGTGGGCACGATCAAGCCGGTGCATCTGTCCGACGCCAAAGACAAGACCGGCAATCCCATCGATGAGCGCGTGTACGTGTCGGTGGACGGCGGCATGAGCGACAATATTCGTCCAGCGCTGTACGGCGCCGACTACACGGTCCGGCTGGCCAACCGTCGCGGGTCGGACGAGTCGATGCTGGTGCGCGTAGTCGGCATGCATTGCGAGTCCGGCGACATCATCGTGCACGAGGACAGGCTTCCGGCCGACCTCAGGCGCGGCGACATCCTCGCCGTGCCGGTGACGGGCGCATACGGCCGCACGATGGCGAGCAACTACAATCAGGCGCTGATTCCTGCCGTGGTCGCCGTGAGTGAAGCCGGCGCACATGTGATGATCCGTCGCCAGACCATTGACGACCTGCTGGATCTGGATCAGGGCTGACCGTTCAGCGCCAGCGGCAAGATATAAAAGCAAAAAGCAGTAGAACTCAAAAAAAAAGGAGTCCTCCCCGGCTATCAGGGAGGACTCCTTATTGTTTGTTGTGGTTGTGTCTACCGAATCACTTGGTGACGATGGTGCCAATCGGAGCGCCGGTAGCCACCGCACCCTTGGCGGTGATCGACAGCTTATCGATCTTGGCCGGGTTGGTGAACACGACGATCACGTCGGTGGGCTTTCCAGCGGACTTGACCACATTCCAGTCCACGTCGACCAGCGCGTCTCCGGCGTTCACCTGCTGGCCTTCGCTGACCATCATCGTGAACGGGGATCCGGCGAGCTGTACAGTATCCACGCCGATGTGCACGAGCACTTCCACTCCGGCGGGAGTGGTGATGCCCACTGCATGCTTGGCCTGGGCGACCGTGGTAATCTTGCCGGCCACCGGGGCGACCACACGACCCGACGTGGGAACCACGGCGAATCCGTCGCCAAGGATCTTGGCGGCGAAGGTCTCGTCGGGCACTTCCGTGATCGGCTTGATGGCACCGTCCACAGGGGCGAGCACCGCGTTGTCAGCGGCTTTCACCTTGGGGGCGGGGGCAGCGGCAGCGGGGGCTGCCGTCACGCTTTTGGGGAACCACCACCGATGACGGGCTTGCCGTACAGGGCGGACAGAGCGTCAGCCACGGTCTGCACCTGCGTGCCGACGATGATCTGGACGTTCTTCTTGTCGATCACCTTGACACCGGGGACGCCGGTCTTGCGGATGGCGTCGACGTCGACCTTCGAGGAATCCACGACACCCATGCGCAGACGGGTGATGCAGTTCTCGATTTCGGTGATGTTGTCGTGACCGCCCAGAGCGGCGTACAGCTTGCCGGCGAGGTCGGCGTACTTGTCACCGGTGGACGAGGTCGCGGTGTCGAACGCTGCGGAGGAGGCATCGTCGTTATCGTCATCGCCACGGCCCGGGGTCTTCATGTTGAACTTCTTGATCATGAAGTCGAACACGAAGTAGTAGATGACCGCGAAGACGAGGCCCTGAACGATAAGCATCCACGGCATATGAGCTGCGGGAACCTTCAGCGACAGGAACCAGTCGATGAAGCCTGCGGAGAAGTTGAAGCCTGCGATCCACTGGAACGAAGCGGCGATGAACACCGAGATGGCGGTGAGCAGCGCGTGCACCACGTACAGCGGGAAGGCGGCGAACATGAAGGAGAACTCCAGCGGCTCGGTGACACCGGTGAGGAACGCGGCGAGCGCACCGGCGAGCATCAGGGATCCGGTGGCCTTCTTGTTCTCGGGCTTGGCGTTCTTGTAGATCGCGAGTGCACCGGCCGGCAGGCCGAACATCATGATCGGGAAGAAGCCGGCCTGGTAGATGCCGGTGACGTACACGCCGAACGGGTGGAAGCCGCCGGTGGCGATGACCGCGCCACTGGCCGGGTCGGCGCTGCCCCAGAACTTGCCGATGTCATTGATGTTGGCAAGGTTGAACCAGAACACGTTGTTCAGTGCGTGGTGCAGACCGGTCGGGATAAGCAGACGGTTGAAGAAGGCGTAAATGCCGGCACCGACGGCGCCGAGGCCCATGATGGACTCGCCGAACCAGACCAGCGCACCGTAGACGGCCGGCCAGATGAACAGCAACAGCAGCGAGATGATGGACATGACCGCAGCGGTCAGAATCGGCACGCAACGGCGGCCGGAGAAGAACGCCAGGAAGTCCGGCAGTTTTGTCTTGCCGAACTTGTTGTATAGCGCACCTGCCACGCAGCCGACCAGGATGCCGAAGAACACGTTCTTGTTGCCGATGGCGCCAGCGGCGAATGCCGGGTGCTCGGTGTCGACCTTGGTGGCGTCGAAGCCAAGGAACATGGACGCGGAGCCCATGATCGTGGTGACGGTCAGGAAACCGACCAGTGCGGACAGTGCCGAGGCGCCGTCCTTGTCGCGAGCCATGCCGATGGCGACACCAACGGCGAACAGCAGGCCCAGATTGTCGAGGATCGCGCCGCCGGTCTTGCACAGGTAGGCAGCGACGACGTTACTGCCACCCCAACCGCTCGGGTCGATCCAATAACCGATGCCCAGGAAGAGTGCTGCAGCAGGCAGACACGCAACGGGCAGCATAAGAGCGCGACCAAGGCGCTGGATATATGCTTTCATTCCAACCTCCCTCTGAGGATACGGACGGCGCTTTCTTCCGCCAAAATTCCCGTTCACGTACCATCCCACCATTGGATCGGACGCTCGCGAGTATGTCAGCAACGCCGCTTCAATGAACAATGGTACGTGACTTTTACGATATGAGGCCCGTGTTTCGTTAAGATTATTTGCTAAATAGGCAGGAAACATGGCGGGTGTATAAGGGCTCAGCCTTACGGGAAGCTGGTGTTTCACGATTTCTCTGTTTACGGCGTTAATTTGTAAATCTACTTTACTGCGGCGTGTCGTTAGCGCTGCTACATAGTGGAAAGCCAAGGGAAACGAGGCCATTGGGAGCTGGATCCGGCCTCCGGGGCGTTGACGGGCGGCGTGTCGGATTCATTCCGTAGGATGGTACACAGTGACGCCGGCCCGGCGACCCTCTATCGGTGAGTGGCGGCCGGGCGCGCCAAACACCGCTGAAGGAAGGAAATCCGTGGCACAGCTGAATGACAACCCCATCCGCGTTGGACTGTTGGGAGCGGGAACCGTCGGATCACAGACCGCACGTCTGCTGGTGGAGCAGAAGGACGAACTCGCTGCCCGCATCGGGCGTCCGATCGAGCTGGTCGGCGTGGCCTGCCTGGATCCCGATGAGGTGGACTTCCCCTGGATCGACAAGTCTCTGCTGACGACCGACACGATGAAGGTCGCCACCAACGCCGACATCGTCGTCGAGCTGATCGGCGGCACCACAGTGGCCCGCACGTTCGTGATGGCCGCGATCGAGTCGGGAGCCTCCGTGGTCACCGCCAACAAGGCGCTGCTTGCCAAGTACGGCCCGGAAATCTACACCGCGGCCGAGGCCAAGGGCGTCGACATCTACTTCGAAGCGGCCGTTGGTGGCGCCATCCCGTTCCTGCTGCCGTTGCGCGAATCCCTGGCGGGCGACAAGGTGACCAGCATGCTGGGCATCGTCAACGGCACCACCAACTACATTCTCGACGAGATGACCACCAAGGGCCTGCAGTTCGATGACGTGCTCAAGGACGCCCAGGCCAAGGGATACGCCGAAGCCGATCCGACCGGCGACATCGAAGGCTACGATGCGGCCAACAAGGCCGCGATTATGGCCACGCTCGGCTTCCACACCAACGTGACGATCGATGACGTGAGCGTCGAGGGCATCACGAAGATCACCGCCGACGACATCGCCGCGGCCGCCGCCGAGCACAAGGTCATCAAGCTGCTCGCCGTCGTGGAGAACGGCGAGGCCGGTGTGTCGGCGCGCGTCTACCCGGCGCTGATTCCCGAATCGCACCCGCTGGCATCCGTGCACGGCTCATTCAACGCCGTGTTCGTCAAGGCCGAGGCGGCCGACGACCTCATGTTCTACGGCCGCGGTGCGGGCGGCGCTCCGACCGCTTCCGCCGTCGTCGGCGACGTGGTCGCCGAAGCCCGCCACATCGCTCAAGGCTGCACCGGCCCGTCCATCCCCATGTACCACGAGCTGCCCAAGGCGCCGATCGGCGCCAGCCGCGCCGCGTTCGCCGTGCGGTTCCTCATCCACGACAAGCCGGGCGTGCTCGCCGCCATCGCCAAGGAGTTCGCCGACCACGGCGTGTCGATCAACGGCGTCAATCAGGATCTCAAGCCGACGATGACCGATCCTGGTTATGACGGCGAGATCCAACAGCTGCGCATCGTCACGCATCTGACCGACGAGGTCACGCTGCGTGAGACCGTCGAAGCCGTCCGCACGCTGGACTTCGTCACCGGAGAGCCGTCCATCCTGCGCGTGCTCGACTAGTCATACGGTTGCCTGCCCCCGCTGTCGGGGGCTGTCGGCAAAGCCGACTGGGGGTGGTTTCGCGGCGTTTCCGCGAAACCACCCTGATCTCACCATCGTTTGCTCCCCTCCCCATCAGCGGGGGCGGAATCGCTGAATCAAGGAATCATGGAACCAATCTGTACACAGGTCAAGGTCCGCGTGCCGGCTACAAGCGCCAATCTGGGCTCCGGCTTCGACACGGTCGGCCTCGCCCTCGATTATCATGACGAACTCACCTTCACGCTCAGCCGTGACCCGTCCAATCGCGCCGCGCAAGTGCTGATCTATGGCGAGGGCGAGGACACGCTGCCGCGCGACGAGACCCATCTGGTCGTCTCCACGTTCCGCAAGGCATGCCAGACCTTCGGCCTGGGCAAGGTCGGGTTCATCCTCGAAGCGCACAACAACATCCCGCAGGCGCGCGGCATGGGGTCGTCCGCCGAAGCCATCGTGGCGGGCATCGCCGCCGCTGCCGCGTTCGCGCAGGAGGACCGGCTCAACCGCGATTCCATCTTCGAGCTGGCGGCCGCCATCGAAGGCCATCCCGACAACGTGGCGCCGGCGGTGTACGGCGGCATGACCGTCTCATGGAACTTCGACACGGCCGAAGGGGTCGGCTCGGTGCCGATCCCCGGTGGAGACCCGCTGCACGGCGGTTTCCACACGGTCAAGTACGCGGTCGATCCGGGCGTCACGGCGGCCGTGTTCGTGCCCGACTACGAACTGTCCACCGAGAAGGCGCGCGAGGCGCTGCCCGGCGAGGTCGCCTATCGCGACGCGGTGTTTAACGTGTCGCGCGTGGCGCTGATGGCCGCGGCGATGAACCCGCGCGCGCTCGCGTCCGGCGAAGAGCCGAACGCGCTGCTGTACGCTGCCACGCAGGATCGCCTGCACCAGCCGTATCGCAAGGGGCTCATGCAGCCGTCATGGGACCTGATTCAGGCGTTCCGTTCCCGTGGTTTCGCCGCCATGGTGTCCGGCGCCGGCCCGTGCGTGCTGGTGCTGCATCACGGCGACGCCGTGGCGGACATCGATGAGGTCGCGGCGGAACAGCTGGCTTCCGGCCATTGGAAGGTGCTGCACCTGCCCATCGACACGGTCGGCGTGCAGGTCGAGCGTAAGTAGGAATACCGCACGTGCCTCCTCGCCCGCTCCTCGGGCCGGAGATGAGGGGAGCGCGAAGTTGCCGGTTGGGTGGTGCGGCAGCTGGTGCGGCGGCAAAAGAAAGGTGACGATCATGTCCATTCCGATGATTCTGGCGTCGAAGTCCCAGCCGCGCCGGGATGTGCTGTATGCGGCCGGCATCTGCCCGACCATCCGCGTGTCCCATGTCGATGAGCCGGCTGCGCTGGAAAAAGCCGCCGCCGAGCGCGGCGTCACCGTTGACCAGCTGAACGTCGAACAGCGCGTGATGATTTTGGCCGAGGCCAAAGCGCAGGCCGTGCATCAGGCGTACCGCGATGTCGCCGACGCGGCCGCGAGCGCGACGGGCGAGCGCGTGATCGCGTACCCGTTGCAGGCCGCGGAGCTTCGCGGCGAGATGAACGTCGCGGACATACCTCGCCAGAGTGGCGCTCCGCTTGACTATTCGAAGGCGCCGATCGCGATGACCCGTGACTTCTCCGGCGTGGACATGCCGACCGTCACCGAGCCGATATCCAATGTGATTGCCATGCAGCCGGGGCTCACTCGGGCGAGCAGCGGCCCGCTGATCGTCGGCTGTGATTCGATGTTCCTGCTTGACGGCGAATGCTACGGCAAACCGCACAGCGTCGAGGTGGCGCGTGAGCGACTGCACCGCATGAGCGGCGCCACCGGCGAGCTGTGGACCGGGCACTGCGTGATCGACTTCGCGTCCGGGCGCGTCGAGCGCGGCGCGAGTCATGCCGTCGTGCGGTTCGGCGAGTTCAGCGACCGCGACATCGAACGATACATCGCCACCGGCGAGCCGCTGGAAGTCGCGGGATCGTTTACGCTGGAAGGTTTCGGCGGCGCGTTCATCGATGGCATCGACGGCGACCCGCACGGCATCATCGGCATCAGTCTGCCGCTGCTTCGCCGACTCGTCGGCAAGCTCGGCGTGGACTGGACCGACCTGTGGAACGTGGCCCGCGGGGAATCGGCGCCCGAAGACAAGACCGGAGGCGGCGGAGTCGTGCCGCCCAAGGAGAACGTGCATCAGCCCGGCGACGGCTGGATCGACTGCGCATGCGGGCGCAAGCACTGGGGATTGAACGGTGCCTCCGGCGTGCTGCTCGCGCGGCGTGACCCCAAGAGCGGCGAAGTGACCAGCGTGGTGATGCAGCATCGCGCCGCGTGGAGCGCGGAAGGCGGCACATGGGGCATTCCCGGCGGCGCGACGGCCGACGGTGAAAGCCCGATCGAGGGTGCGCTGCGCGAGAGCTACGAGGAGGCGAACATCACGCCCGAAGACATCGAGGTGGTCGGGTCCTACCGTGAGGATCACGGGCCATGGGCGTACACCACGGTCTTCGCGTTCGAGAAGTCCGGTCACCGGGTCGTGCCACGGGCGAACGATGACGAGAGCATGGAAATCGAATGGGTGCCGATCGACGAAGTGCCCGACCGCAAGCTCTTGACCGCGATGCGCACAGACTGGCCGCGCTTCGCCGAGCGCCTGCACGCGCTGGCCGCTGCCGCACGGTGTTCGTGACGGTTACTGCAGTTGCGCCAAACGCTGGTAGATGTCGGATGGAAGGTGGCGGTTTGCGAATCCTTTGACGCGAATTCCCGTGTCGAGGGGCATATACACGATGCGCATGCCGGCGCGCGACTGTTGGCCTCGTCGATGTTGGAAGTGGAAGGAACGCCACCCGCTGAAACCGTACTTGAGAGGGCTTCCTTCCACGTTGCCCTCCACGAGCTGTGTCAGGGTTCGGTGAACTCTGGCCACCGCCATCTTGAATTCGCCTTCGTCGGGCCAGGCATATGCCAGAAGAATCACATCATCCGCAAGTGCATCCGGATCCATATACAGACCGCGGACGGACGAGATGATGGCAATGGCTTGCTTCAATAATGCGTAGTCGGCGGCCATCAGCGACCGCCATCAAGGAACGCGTGAATCTTCTCCTTGCGCCGCTTCAGGCTTTCCTGCGCCGACTGTGACAGTTCGGAGCCGGTCTCCCATTGTTCCTTATCGCCTCGGGTGGTGAACATCTGCTGTATGGTGAGGTGTTCGACCTCGGATTCCAGCGCATTGATGACATCCAGCATCTCGTTGAGAGAGTCCACGGACACCAGATAGCCGGCTGTGTCGGCGCGGTCGACGATTTCCAGCAATCCCCGCTGCTCCAGCGCCTTTCGCCATGCGTTCGAACGGGACAACTCGGTCAACCCGATGCGAGAGCCCGGCGTGGAGATCTCTCGTAACGCCTCCGCACGTTCCTTGATGTTCATGTAAGTCACCACCTTAATCACAACAAAATATGCATTATATTACGCATAGTACTGCATGATATAATGCAATATATATTCACGACAGCCGAGCTGTACCGCAGACGAGCGACTGGGGGCCTTAGTCTCGCTTCGCGACAGACCTTCGGGCCCTGCAATCACGGATGCCCTGTGGGCGCTCAGGGTAGTGCCACCACTCTCTTCCCCTAATCCTTCCGGATGAGGGGAGAACCGGTTCGCCGCAAGGCTCATACCGCCGCCCGATGGCCGGTCGCGTGCCGCCTGCGTAATCTCGGAGGTATGAACACAGCAACATCGCAATCTCAGTCCCGCGCCCGGTCTCAGTCGTGGACACCGGTGATCGAGGCCCGTGACCTGGTCATGGACTACACCGCAGGCATGGCCCGTGTGCAGGCGGACCACAGTGTCACCGGCGTGATGCCGCGAGGCGCCGGAACCGGCGGCCCCCATCCGTATGCGGCCGGCGGAACCGGCCACGCCATGCCCGCCGTGCATACGCTAGCGCTCAATCACGTGAACTTCGACTTGGCCCCCGGCGAGACGGTCGCCGTGATGGGACCGTCCGGTTCCGGCAAGTCGACGCTGCTGCACGCGCTCGCCGGCATCATCCGCCCGACATCGGGCACGGTGACCTTCCAAGGCGCGAATCTGACCGCGATGAGCGACGCGGACCGGACCAAACTGCGCCGCGGTGCGTTCGGCTTCGTGTTCCAATCCGGACAGCTGTTGCCCGAGTTGCCGGCGGTGGAGAACATCGCGTTGCCGATGATGCTGGACGGCGTCGACTACCGTTCCGCCACCGATGCGGCGATGCTGTGGCTGGAACGGCTGGGTTTGCGGCAGCTGGCCTCGCAGCGGCCCGGCGAGATGAGTGGCGGGCAGATGCAGCGCATCGCCATCGCCCGCGCGCTTGCCGTACAGCCGGCGGTCGTCTTCGCCGACGAGCCGACCGGCGCGCTCGACCAGGCCACCGGCCGCGAGGTCATGAGCATTCTCATGGATGCCGCGCGTGATAATGGCGCTGCCGTGGTGATCGTCACTCATGATCCCAACGTCGCCGGCTTCTGCGCCCGCACGATGACGATGCAGGACGGCCGCCTCAGCCAGACGGCCGACGCCGGCCTTGCCCCCGCTGGCGGGGTTCGGCATCCGCAGGCTGACTGGGGGCGGCCCGAGAGCGCTGAACCACCCTCAGTCTCGCTGCACCCGGCAGTTCCCGCAGGAGGCGCCCAATGAGCACGTTCGCACTATGGCGGCTGTTCCACCGCCCAGGCCGGCGCGGCGGCTCCGGCCACACATCGGCGTTGGCCATCGTCGCGTTCGCGGCGGCGACGGCCATCTTCCTGACCGTGCTGGGCGGCGTGCACGGGTTCATCTGGCGCGCGTCCGCCGACCATACGCTGAAATGCCTGATTGACAGGTCGACCTGCGCGCCGGGCACGTGGGCGGTGTGGGCCGGACGGCTCAAGGACCAGCACGACTGGGCGCAATACGCCAGCACGTACGTGATGCTGGCGGCCTTCGCCTGCATACTGCTGATCGTGCCGTTCGTGGCGCTCGCCGGCTCGGCGGCGCGATTGGCGGCATCGCGGCGGGACGCGCGATTGGCGGCACTGCGCCTCGCGGGCGCCACCACCAGTCAGGTGACCAGACTGACCGCGTTGGATGCCGCCGGACAGGCGCTCATCGGCGCGTTGATCGGCATCGTCGGCTATTTCGCGATCATGCCGCTGATCATGCTGCTGAATTTCCAGGATCAGAGGTTCACGTTCGAGCAGTTGTGGGTGGGATCCCTGTCGCTGATCGTCGTGCTGGTGGTGGTCACGGTCCTGGCGCTGATCTCCGCATTGCTGACGCTGCGTCGGGTCGCCATCACCCCGCTGGGCGTCACCGCTCGGACCGCCCAGCCGCTGCCCACGAAGTGGCGCGTAATCGTGTTCCTGGTCGTGCTGGTGGCCGCGATCGTGCTGTTCAAGAACCCGCAGGGCCTGCTGCATTACGGTGAGGTGACGATGTATGCGGTGATTATCGGGTTCATCGCGCTGTGCTTCGCTCTAGTGAACCTGATCGGCTCATGGGTGGTGACCGCACGGGCGAGGTTGCGGTCCCGCCGCCCTAAGGACGCCGCCACGATGATCGCGATGCGGCGCATCCTCGACAATCCCAAGCGGGCATGGCGCAATGTGTCGGGCATCGCGCTGGCGGTGTTCATCGCTGGCATCACCTCGATCTGCGGGTTCATCGGCGCATCGTCGACCGCGCCTGTCGAAGGCGTACCCGAACCGGGACTGGCCTTCATCCGCGACATCGGCACCGGAGGGTTGCTGACGCTCGGATTCGCGGCCGTGCTGGCGGCCGTCAGCTCCGGAGTGATGCAGGCGGGCAGCGTCTACGACCAGGTTTCCGAATACCGCATGCTGGTGTTGGAGGGGACGGACGTGAAAACGTTGAACCGTGCGCGTTTCATCGAGGTGCTGACCCCGCTCAACACGGTGGTGGCCGTTGCCGGCGGCTGCTCGATGCTGCTGATGTTCCCGCTGTTCGCCGCATCCATGACCAAACCCGCCACGCTGCTCAGCTTCTTCGGCGGCATAGCGTTGTGTTACGCGCTGGTCTCCGTCGGCGCATTCGCCTCGAACCGTGTCGCCGCCAGCCTGAATCTCACCGACTGGCGTGCCGACGACTGATCGCACGCTCTCAGAACTCGCAGATAGGGGGGGCCTTTTCGTTAAAAGGCCCCCCCTATCTGCGAGTTCTGAGAGCGTCAACTCAGCAGAGCGGCGATAACCGCGATGAATATGGGGCTCGTCATCGTGCTCATCAGGATGCCGTCGCGTGCGAACGTAAGTCCAACGTTGTACCGGGCGGCGTAATTGTAGACGTTCTGGCCGGTCGGCAGCGCCGCCAGCACCACGCAGGCGTACAGCGTCGCGCCGCGGAATCCCATGACGAAATAGGAGAGCAGGAAGGCGATGATCGGCATCACGATGTTCTTCAGTACGGCTACGGTGAAGATCGCCGGGCGGTCGCCCTTCTGCTGCAGCGGCTTGGTGCCGTGCAGCGACATGCCGAACGCCATCAGGATCATCGGAACCGCGGAGTCCCCGATCATGTCAATCGGGTCGAAGATGAAGTTCGGCACGGGGAACCAGCCGATCTTCGCGTCGATCGCCGAAACCAGGATGCCGCCCAGGGAGCCGATCAGCAGCGGCTGATGCAGCGGCTGCTTCAGGATTTCCTTGACCGATACCTTGCCCTTGGTGGTCACGTCGAGCACCGTCAGGCCGACCGGCGTGAAGATCGCCTGCTGCATGACCAGGATCGGTGCCACCAGGGCTCCGTTGCCGAGGATGTACGTGGCTATGGGCAGGCCGATGTTGTTCGAGTTCAGATACAGTGAGTTCAGCGCGCCGACGGTCGCGTCTGCCGGCCCCAAGTGGAAGAACAGCTTGTTCAGCACCAGGAACAGCGCGCCGACGAGTACAGCGGAGAAGAACGCCACGATGATCGACGAATGGAAGATCTCGAAGATCGGCTCTTTCGACAGAATTGCGAACATCAGACACGGGCTGGACACGAAGAAGCTGAAACGGTTGAGCACCATCTGGGCGCTCGGCCCACCTATGCGCATTCGAGCGGCCACATATCCGACTCCGATTACGATGCCGATGACGCAGAAGCCTTCCATCGCGTTTAATAGACCCGGCATATTCCCATCCCTTTTCCGTTTGCTGGCAAACCCCATACTGCCATACGCATGTGTTTCGCGAGGTTCTGTCTCATAACGTAGGCGAAACCCGTCTCGCGAGCCACGGTAGCACGGCATGCTGCGCGTCGCGCGCTTGTTCTCGCCGCCGACGGGGAGTTCGACCGTCTCATTCCGGCCCGGCAACGGGCTCCGACGGGACGTGCTGCCGTTAGGATGGTCAGCATGACTACGACAACGACGATGGCAGCGGCCGGCGCTGACCCGCGCTCGGCGATCGCGCCGATCACCTGCGACACGACCGGCACGCGCGAGAAGGCGCTCGCCTCACTGCTCGAACAGATCATGGACTCGTATTCCGTCAGCGATGACGAGAAGCCGCTGGCCGACGCCGTGGAGGCGTTCCTGCGGTCGAAGCCGCACCTGACGGTGCACAGGCACGGCGACACGGTGGTCGCGTCCACGTCGCTCGGCAGGCCTCGGCGCGTGGTGCTCGCCGGGCACCTTGACACGGTTCCGGTGATCGACAACTTCCCGCCGCGCTGGCTGACGCCCGGCGACCCGCTGATCCGGGAGGACGTCGCCGCGGCGCACCCCGGCGAGCGGGTGATGCGGGGCCGCGGCGCGACCGACATGAAGGCATCCGACGCGGTGTTCCTGTACCTCGCCGCCACGCTGGTCGACCCGCAATATGACCTGACGTACGTGTTCTACGACCATGAGGAGGTTGCGGCCGAGAAGAACGGTCTGCGGAAGGTGGCCGAGGCGCATCCCGATTGGCTCGCCGGCGATTTCGCGATCATCGGCGAGCCGACTGACTGCGGCATCGAGGGCGGCTGCAACGGCACTATGCGGTTCGACGTGGTCACGCACGGGGTCGCGGCGCATTCGGCCAGGGCATGGATGGGGGAGAACGCCATTCACAAGGCCGCCGATGTCCTGAACCGCCTGAACTCCTACGAGCCGCGAACCATCACGGTGGATGGGCTGGATTATCGCGAGGGGCTGAACGCGACGCTGATTTCCGGCGGCAAGGGGACGAATGTCATCCCCGACGAATGCCGTGTCCATGTGAACTACCGGTTCGCGCCCGACAAGACGCTGCCGCAGGCGAAGACACTGATGATGGGCGCGGATGCCGGCGCGGAGCTCGGCAATGGCGAGCATGTCGCCACCGGTGGCGTGTTCGAGGGCTTCGGCATCGAGATGAAGGACGAGTCGCCGTCCGCCCGGCCGGGCATGGACGCGCCGATGGTGGTGTCGTTGGCGAAGCTGGTGCGTGAGCGTACGGGACGGGAACCGCTGGCGAAGCTCGGGTGGACCGATGTCGCGCGGTTCTCGCTGCTGGGTGTGCCCGCGGTGAACCTGGGCGCGGGGAGCCCGCTGCTTGCGCACAAGCATGACGAGCAGATCGCCGAAAGCGAGTTGGCGACCATGGCCGGCATCCTGGAGGACTGGCTCACCGGCCGCGCGTGAGCGGGGTTCGGGCGCGGATGTCGGCATCCGTGCCATCGAATAGTGTGCGGACGGCTGCCCGCACAACGCTGTCAGTTGGCGCTGCAGGTTTTGTCGACGATGTCGTCGCCGTCCGCATCGGTGACGATGATACGGATCCTGACACCGTTCGCGGAGCGAAAGCGTCTGCGTACAAGCATGGGCTGAGCGTTGTCGCCACGCCAAAAGAACGTTGAATATGGTGAGATGGTCATGGCCGGTCAAATTGTGTGCCATACTTAAAGATGGTGGTTCTGCAAACCACCTGAGCGTGAAAGGCGTCGATCCCCTCGCATGCATGAAGATGCGCGAGCGCTGGTGTCCGCCGAAGCACGCACACGGACTTTTAACGGATTTGCTTCCTGCGGGCGCAAGCGTAGCGCGGCCACGGTGAGAGCGTGGTGTGAGACCGCATGAGGCCATGAGTGTGCGACGTGGTGCAGCACGTCGTGAGGAGTATCGTGCCTAGTGTGAACGATAACGGTTTCAGTCGTGACGAAACCGAAGAACAGCAGCCTACCCACGCCGATGCGGCCCAGTCGCCTGATTCGGCCGATAAAACGCCTGCGGCGCCGCGTCGTCGTCGCGGTGGCCGCCGCGTGGTTCGTGGCGCCGGTGCCGCCGGTGCCGCGGTCGCGCTGAAGGTCGAGGACCATTCCGCTCCGCTGTTCGCGGAACCCGTGGTGGAGCAGCCCCTTCCCCGTCGTCGCCGCTCGAAGGCGGCCGACGAATCGCCGGAGGCCAACGAGCCGGAGACCGCCGCATCGGCCGATTCCGAAAAGAAGGATGATGCGCGGCACGCCAAGGCCGACGGCAAGTCTCGGTCCGCGTCGCGCTCCTCGAAAGCGACGAAGCGCCATGACGATGACGCCGATCAGGCCGAACCCCGGCGCACCCGCGTGCGTCGTCGCACCGCCATGTTCTCCTCGCGCGAGGACGCTTCGCCGGCCGTTCCGGGCGAGCCGTCGGATGACGACCTCGGCGTCGATACCGGCACCGATATCATCGTCCGCGATGATTCCGCCGATCTGTCCCGCGCCCTGGATGTCGTTAGCACGCTGCCGCAACCTGCGCCGCGCGCTCACGCGATGACGTCCGTGCTGTTCCAGGAGCCGGTGCTGCCCGTGCCGGAAATCGTGCGCGACGCGCGCGATGACGACCGCGAGGATGACGACCGCGACAGCCGCGGCGGTGGCAAGTCCCGTCGCTCGCGCAATGGTCGTGTGTCACGTGACGGCGCGCAGGGGGACAAGGACAAGAGCGCTTCCTCCCGTCGCGATATCGACGGTCTGAGCCACATCGAGCGCGTCGACAGCTTCGATACCGACGACAGCCGCAGCCGTGACGAATCCGGCGAGGCCGACGAGCCGGTGCGTTCGTCGCGCCGCAACCGTCGCCTGAACGCGCAGGAGCGCCGTGCGGCCGCCGAAGTGGAGCAGATCGAGGAGGACCTGGAGCTCGACGGCATCTCCTATACGCCGGTCGACGACGAGGAGCCCTCCGAGGATTCGGGCACGAGATCCCGTCGCCGTCGCCGTTCCCGTCAGAACCGTGCCGACGACAGCCGCGGCAACGGCGAGTCGGACAGCAGCCAGTCCGCGGCGCAGCAGGATGAGCCGGCCAAGCCGTCGTCCCGCCGCACACGCGACGAGGAAGAAGACGATGACTCCAACGTCACCCGTCGCCGTCGCCGTCGCCGCTCGCGCGCGTCCGACGAGCAGGGTGACGATGAGATGACCGTGCGCCGCTCGCGCAAGCAGCAGTACATCGACGAGATCACCGACGTCGAGGGCTCCACCCGACTGGAGGCGAAGAAGCAGCGCCGCCGCGACAACCGCCGCGAGCGCAGCCGCCAGAGCCAGCTGGTCGAGCAGGACTTCCTCGCGCGCCGCGAGCACGTGAACCGTCTCATGGTGGTGCGCGAACGCGGCCATCACACGCAGATCTCCGTCATCGAGGACAACGTGCTCGTCGAGCATTACGTCTCCGACATCCAGGAGGTCGCCACGGTCGGCAACATCTACCTCGGCCGCGTGCAGAACGTGCTGCCGAGCATGGAGGCGGCGTTCGTCGACATCGGCCAGTCCCGCAACGGCGTGCTGTATGCCGGTGAGGTGAACTGGGACGCGACCCGCCTCGAGGGGCAGCCGCGCCGCATCGAGCTGGCGTTCAAATCTGGCGACCCGGTGCTCGTGCAGGTCACCAAGGATCCGATCGGCCACAAGGGCGCTCGCCTGACTTCGCAGGTCACGCTCGCCGGGCGTTTCCTGGTGCTCGTGCCGTCCGGCGGCATGACCGGCGTGAGCCGCAAGCTGAGCGAGCGCGAGCGTTCGCGCCTCAAGGGCATTGTCTCGAAGATCGCGCCGAAGGACATGGGCGTGATTATCCGCACCGCGGCCGAAGGTGCCAAGGAGGAGGCGATCGTCAAGGATCTGGAGAGCCTGGTCCGCCAGTGGGAGCGCATCAACGCCAAGCGCGAGGAGTTCTGGCACGGCAAGCGGCCGAAGCTGCTGCAGGGCGAGCCGGACGTCGCGATCCGCGTGGTGCGCGACATCTTCAACGACAATTTCGGCGAGCTGATCGTCGAGGGCGACAAGGTGTACGAGCGCATCGAGGAATACCTCGACACGATGGCGCCCGATCTCAAGGAGAAGTTGTCCAAGTGGGATCCGTCCGAGCATCAGGGCAAGGACGTGTTCGACAAGTGGCAGATCGACGCGCAGCTCAGGAAGGGCATGGAGCGTCAGGTGTACCTGCCTTCCGGCGGGTCGATCGTCATTGACCGCACCGAGGCCATGACCACGATCGACGTGAACACCGGCCGGTTCATCGGCCGCGGCAAGAGCCTTGAGGAGACGGTGACGCGATGCAACCTGGAGGCGGCCGAGGAGATCGCGCGCCAGCTGCGTCTGCGCGATATCGGCGGCATGGTCATGATCGATTTCGTCGACATGGTGATGCCCGCCAACCGCGATCTGGTGCTGCGGCGTCTGGTCGAATGCCTGGCGCGTGACCGCACCAAGCATCAGGTGGCGGAGGTCACGTCGCTGGGTCTGGTGCAGATGACGCGCAAGCGCATCGGCCAGGGCCTGGTCGAAGCGTTCTCCGAGGAGTGCCCGACCTGCCATGGCCGCGGGTTCATCTTGCATGACGAGCCGACCGTCAGCGCGGATTACGACGATCCGTATGCGCTCAAGGGTGGCGATCCGTTCATCAAGACCAACAAGCACGGCCGCGGTACGGATGTGCAGGTGCCGCAGGGCTCCTCGCCGGATATCAAGGCCAAGCTCGCGCAGATCGCCGCCGCGGCGGTCGCCGCGAACGGCACCGACGAGGATGAGTGACCCGACGCGCTGAATGAATCATGATTTCCGGTGTGTCAACCTGACACGCCGGAAATATGATTTGCGTTAGTACATGGGTCAGTGTAGATTAGATTGCTGGTGTCTGACCAGCGGCTTGCGTGCGTCAGGCAAGTAGCTTTTATAACACCATAGCAAGGAACGAAGCATGTACGCGATTGTGAAGGCCGGTGGCCATCAGGAAAAGGTCGAGGTCGGTGACGTGATTCTCGTCAACCGTCTTGAGGCGAAGAAAGGCGAGACCGTTGAATTCCCGGTCGCGCTGGTTGTGGATGGTGCCAAGGTGACGCTGGGCGCCAAGGATCTCGCCGCGGTGTCCGCCAAGGGTGAAGTCATTGACGACGAGGCCAAGGGCCCCAAGATCAACATCATGAAGTACAAGAACAAGACCGGCGTGACTCGTCGCAAGGGTCACCGTCAGAAGCTGACCGCCGTGAAGATCACGGCGATCGCCTGAGCCAATACAGGAAGGATCTGAATCATGGCACATAAGAAGGGTGCTTCCAGCTCGCGCAACGGTCGCGATTCGAAGCCTCAGTACCTCGGCGTCAAGAAGTTCGGCGGCGAAGCCGTCGTCGCCGGCAACATCATCATTCGTCAGCGTGGCACCAACTTCCACCCTGGCCAGAACGTCGGCATGGGCAAGGATCACACCCTGTTCGCGCTGACCGACGGCAGCGTGAAGTTCGGCGTCCGTCACGACCGCAAGGTCGTCGACGTCATCGCCGCCTGAGCAATACCGCATCAAGCGTCAAGCCGCATCCCACCCGGGTGCGGCTTTTTTCGTTTGCCGCCCTGGCGCATTCCCGGCACGCCCGCACCGCACGGCGCATCCCCACAGAGCCGTCACGCCTGTGCCATGCGATGTCACGCCTCCCTCATCAGGCACCACATCACTCTCCGAGGAGCCCCCCAACCTCCTCTGGTACACCGGTACATTACGGGTTGAAATAGCCGATTCCGGCAATTCCCCGTGTGAAATCGCCGTTTTCAGGCCTCAAAACGACCATTTGGCACGGGTAATTCCGGATAACGGCTATTTCAACCCGTGTTTTGGCGCATGGCGGCGCTTATCGGGGCTTGGAATGGTGTCGCTGCGATCACGGTCGGCCTTTCCGGGCTTATGCCTGCTGGCCCACATGTGTGGGTTACGAGTGCGGCGCGCGGCCCGACATCACGCGTGTCATGGTTGTATGCCCATATCTCTGAGCTGCCGGACGATTCGTCCCGGATTGTCAAGATCCCTGTAGTACATGCGCACCATGCCGATCGCATACTGCGACATGCATTGCTGGCGTTTCCGTTCCTCATCCACTACTTCGCGAATTTCCCGGCCTGAAGTCATATGCGGATCCACATACTTGCGAACGCCATCGAATTCCCCGACGATTACCGAGCCGTCTTCACGCTTCCAGAGAAAATCACTGCGATGCTTACGGCCGGGATGATCGAGACAGGGGAATTCCACCTGAATGTCGTCAGGAGGGCAGCCGGCATCATGCAACATGCCGCGGGCCTCGGATTCGCCGCCGTTCTCGGCACGCCGATCTGCAAGCGCGAACGCGCGCTCGACGGCGGCGCGGTTGCGTGAGTATTTCACGCTGGAGGGATACGCCCGGAGCACGGATTCGCTCACGAGGCCGTTGCGGAGCGCACAATCCGCCGGCCCGAGGGCGTAGCGCAGAGGCTGGCATGCCGCGAGGTCGAACAGTGTCTGCAGCAAGCTGATGACCTTCACTCCCTGGACCACGGTGATGTCCGGATGCGTGATCGCGTGATGCGATATGTGCCTGGTGTCCTGATGATGCGCGCCGGGGCTCGCGACGATGCAGATTGGGAATGCCAGCCGATAGGAGCAGTCGAGCCCGTGCATGATGGCGGCCGTAGGGCCGCAGAACACCCAATCAGGATGTTGGATGGCGAGCGCTCGTACGATATGGCGAACCTGTTCATGCGGATCAAGCGATTCCCAATACGCGGGCTCTGCGTACAGGCCGCGGAAGACTCTCAGCACGGCGCCGGTCTTCACTCTCCTGCGTATTGCCTGTATGTCCGTGTTGGTGGAGGGAATGGTGCAGCGTCGCTCCTGCCGTGCAACGGCGAAAAGTCTGTCCAGCGAATGATGCGTCCCCATATGCCAAGTGTAGGGGGTCTGGGCTCGCGACATCTGCGAATTCGCGATGAGCCTATTCCGCCGGGAAATCCGGATGATGGCGGAGCATACGGTGGAGTGCAAGGCATCCATTCGATTGCGCATAGGCGGCGACGGCCCACATTCGCGCGTCATGTGCCGTGCCCTCTCATCATGTATCGTGTTTCCCCGCGTCATGTGTTGTGACCCCCGTGCGTCCCCTCCGGTACCGCGCCTCCCTCATCAGGCACCACATCACTCTCCGAGGAGCCACCCCACCCTCCTCTGGTACACCGGTACATTACGGGGTGAAATAGCCGTTATCCGGAATCCCCCGTGCCAAATGGTCGTTTTGGGGCCTGAAAACGGCGATTTCACACGGGGAATTGCCGGAATCGGCTATCTCAACCCGTAATTTGAGCACTTGTGAAGACCTCCGCACGGATTGGGGGGGGGCAGAGCGACCGGGGCTGCTCCGCTGCGGGCGGAGTGAGAGAACCTGGGGAGAACCGGGGGTCAAGGTAAGGTAGAGCGTTATGAGTGATTTTGTGGATAGAGTGACCGTTCATGTCAAGGGCGGCGACGGCGGCAATGGATCCGCCGGCATCAGGCGCGAGAAGTACAAGCCGTTGGCAGGCCCGAACGGCGGCAACGGCGGCAACGGTGGTTCCGTGGTGTTCGTGGCCGACACGAACGCCACCAGCCTGCTGGACTACCGGTTCATGCCGCATCGCAACGCCGGCGACGGCACGATGGGTCTGGGCGACGTCAAGGACGGCTCCAAGGGCGCCGACCTGATCCTGCCGGTGCCGCTCGGCACTGTGATCTTCGCCGCGGTCGGCGCTCAAGGCCGTCCCAAGCGTCCGGGCGAGCAGCTGGCTGATCTGCGCCATAACGGCGACAAGTTCGTCGCGGCTGCGGGCGGCGCGGGCGGTCTGGGCAACGCGGCGCTGGCCAACAAGACCCGCCGCGCTCCGGGTTTCGCTCTGCTGGGCGAACCGGGCGAGGAACGTGATGTGATCCTGGAGCTCAAATCCATCGCCGATGTAGCGCTGGTGGGCTTCCCGTCGGCCGGCAAGTCGAGCCTGATCGCCGCGATGAGCGCCGCCAAGCCGAAGATCGCCGACTACCCGTTCACCACGCTGGTGCCTAACCTGGGTGTCGTCGTCGCAGGCGACCACCGCTATACCATCGCCGACGTGCCCGGCCTGATTCCCGGCGCATCGCAGGGCAAGGGTCTGGGATTGGAGTTCCTGCGCCACATCGAGCGCACGGAGATCATCGCCCACGTCATCGACTGCGCGACGCTGGAGCCTGGCCGCGACCCGGTTTCCGACTACCATGCGCTGGAGCATGAGCTCGCCGAATACGCCGACAAGCTGGAACTGCCGCTGGGCGCCATCCCGATTCCGGAACGCCCGCGCATCATCGTGCTCAACAAGGTGGATGTGCCGGAGGCCAAGGAGCTCGCCGATTTCGTGCGCCCGGACTTCGAACGTATGGGATTGAAGGTGTTCGAGATCTCCACGGCTTCTCATGAGGGGCTGAAGGAGCTGAACTTTGCGCTGGCGGCCATGGTCGCCGACATGCGGCAGGAGGTCGCCAGCCGCGAGCAGGCCGAGGAGGAGGCGCGCGTCGTCATCAATCCGTTGGAGAACCGGTCGAATCGTCGCCGTGCGGCTGCGAACGGCACTGCCGATTTCGCCGTGGCCCGCAAGGAGGGCGATGGCGGTTTCTGGTACGAGGTGACCGGCGCGAAGCCCGAACGTTGGGTGGTGCAGACCAATTTCGACAATGACGAGGCCGTCGGCTATCTGGCCGACCGACTCGCCAAGCTTGGCGTCGAGGACGAGCTGCGCCGGCTGGGAGCGAAGCCGGGTGACGAGGTGCGTATCGGCAAGGGGCAGCGTGCCGTGTCGTTTGATTGGGATCCGACCATCGCCGCCGGCGCGGAGATGCTTGACGGCGCTCAGCTGGGTGCCCGCGGCCGCGATCTGCGTCTTGAGGATCAGGAGCCGGGCGGCCGTCGCCGTACCAATGCGGAGCGTCGTCGTCAGTACCACGAGATGATGGACGCCAAGGCCGCGGTGCGCGAGGCCATGATGGCCGAACGTCAGGCCGGTCACTGGGCCGATCCGAGCGTCGACGACGACCGTCACGACGAGCAGAGCCTGTTCGGTCGCGGCGAGGACGGCGACGAGAATGACGGCGGTCTGGCCTGACACCTGCCCCCCCAGTCAGCTTCGCTGCCAGCTCCGCCAGCGGGGGGGGCTGGCGCGGAGCGACTGAGGATGGCTGGCACATTCGTCTGCGGTTCCACCAGCGCGGCGGCCGCAGCGTGGAACGGCGGCGTCCTATGACACCGGCGTCTGCGATGATTCAAGATATACGTGATCGGGAAGGGAGTGCGTGTTGTCCGTCACTGAATCGGATGTGCGCCGCGCCATCGCAGGCGCACGGACCATGGTCGTCAAAGTCGGTTCGAGCTCGTTGACGCAGCCGTCCGGGCATCTGGATGTCAAGAAGCTGAACTCCCTGGTGGCCGCGCTGTCCGCCGCCTCGGCGCAGGGCGCCCGCGTGGTGCTGGTGTCGTCGGGCGCCATCGCCGCGGGTTTCGGCCCGCTCGGCTTCGAGAGCCGTCCGAGTGACGTGGCGACGCAGCAGGCCGTCGCCGCGGTCGGCCAGGGGCTGCTGATGGCGCAGTATGAGGCCGCGTTCGGTCGTTTCGGCGTTCGGGTCGGCCAGATTCTGATCACTGCCGAAGACACGATCCGCGCGGTCCAGTACCGCAACGTGCAGCGCACGCTGAACCGTCTGCTGGAACTCGGCGTGGTGCCGATCGTCAACGAGAACGATTCGCTGGCGAGCAACGAGATCCGTTTCGGCGACAACGACCGGCTTTCGGCACTGGTGGCAAACCTCGTCCGGGCCGATGCGCTGGTGTTGCTCACGGATGTGGACGGCCTGTATACAGCTCCGCCGAGCACGCCGGGCGCCCGCCGCATCGGCTTTGTGCCGAATGTGATCGACACGATCGGCGACGTGCAAGTCGCCGGTTCGTCGTCCGGGGTCGGCACGGGCGGCATGGTCACCAAACTGGATGCCGCCCGCGTGGCGGCCGCGTCGGGCATTCCCGCCGTGCTGACGAGCGCGACGAACACCGGCCCGGCGCTGATGGGCGATCCGGTCGGCACGGTGTTCGCGCCGGTGAAGCACCGCGGTTCATCGCGTCGGCTGTGGATCGGCTTCGCGTCCGACCCGCGTGGAGCCTTGGTGGCGGATGCCGGTGCGGCCAAGGCGGTTCGAGGCGGGCGCGCGAGTCTGCTCGCCGCCGGCGTCGTGGAGGTTCACGGCGAATTCTCCGCCGGAGACCCGGTGTGGATTGATGACGAGGCGGGCGCGCATCTGGCTCGCGGGCTCGCGGGCTTCGACTCCGAGGAGATCCCGCAGATGCTCGGCCGCAACACCGCGCAGCTCAGGCGGTTCCTGGGCGACGAGTTCGCTCACCCCGTGGTGCACCGCGACAATCTCGTGCTGGTCTGATTCGTCGCGCAACGAGAGCCGCCGTGCCGAGCGTAGTCGGGGTCTGTTGTTTTTTCGTGCTCTGGGTTTAGCATGGATGGCATGACTATGGCTGACTGGCAGACTTTTTCCGACCGTATCAACAATGTGGCACCGAGCGCGACTCTTGCCGTCGATTCTAAGGCGAAGGCGATGAAGGCCGCCGGCGTCGACGTGATTGGCTTCGGCGCGGGAGAACCCGATTTCCCGACTCCCGCGGATGTCGTGGATGCCGCCGTCAAGGCGTGCAACGACCCGCGCAACTACAAGTACACGCCCACCGCCGGCTTGCCCGAGCTGCGCGAGGCGATTGCGGCCAAGGTGCTGCGTGACTCCGGCTACGAGGTGACCGCCGATCAGGTCGTGGTGACCAACGGCGGCAAGCAGGCCGTGTACGAATCCTTCCAGGTGCTGCTCAATGACGGCGACGAGGTCATCATTCCCACGCCGTTCTGGACGAGCTATCCGGAGGCCGTCAAGCTGGCCGGCGGCAAACCGGTCGAGGTGTTCGCTGGCGCCGACCGTGGTTTCGAGCCCGACATCGCCGCCATCGAGGCCGCCCGGACCGAGCGCACGAAGGCCATCATCATCACCTCCCCGAACAACCCGACCGGTGCCGTGTGGAGTCGCGAGGCGATCCGCGCGATCGGCGAGTGGGCCGTGGAGCACCACGTGTGGGTCATCTCCGACGAGATCTACGAGCACCTCAACTATGACGGCGCCAAGACCGCATACGTCGGCGTCGAGGTCCCCGAATGCCGCGACCAGCTGCTGGTGCTCAACGGCGTCGCCAAGACCTACGCGATGCCTGGCTGGCGAGTTGGCTGGATGGTCGCCCCCGCGCCCGTCGCCAAGGCCGTCGCCAAGCTGCAGGGCCATTTGAGCTCCAACGTTTCCAACGTTCCGCAGCGAGCGGCGCTCGCCGCCGTCGCGGGTTCGCTCGACGAGGTGCATATGATGCGCGAGGCATTCGACGCCCGCCGCAAGGCCATTGTCGCCGCCCTGAACGATATCCCCGGCGTCCACTGCCCGACGCCCACCGGTGCGTTCTATGCGTTCCCCGATGTGACCGGCCTGCTGGGCAAGCCGCTCGGCGAGAACGGCACCGTCGTGAACACGTCTTCCGAACTCGCCGCGGCGCTGCTGGACGAGGCCCATGTCGCCGCGGTTCCGGGCGAGGCGTTCGGCGCCCCCGGATACCTGCGTTTCTCGTATGCGCTGGCCGATGACCAGCTCGCTGAGGGCATGCGCCGGTTCCGCCGCTGGGTCGGCTGAAACCGTTGCAAGAGGTCGTGCGCGGTATCTGCCGCGCACGCCGCGGCACGCCGATTACGCGCCGGTCGAGACACGCGATTGGACGAAATCGGCAATCCCCGCTAATATGGCCTCTTGGCGGTTTTGCCAAGTAACGGACACGTAGTCTTGCGTGCCGGGTACAGTGGGCAAAGTTCACCTAGGGAAGTGGCGCAATTGGTAGCGCAACGGTCTCCAAAACCGTAGGTTGTGGGTTCGAGTCCCGCCTTCCCTGCCAAGTATTTGCAACCAACACACAAAAGGATGAACATGGCGAAGGCAAGCAATGCGGAGAAAGCGGTCAAGCCGAATGTATTCATGCGCATCGGCCTGTTCATCAAGCAGATTATCGATGAGCTTCGCAAGGTGGTCACCCCCACTGCGAAGGAACTGTTCTTCTGGTCTCTTGGCGTGTTCATCTTTGTCGTGTTGCTGATGCTCCTCGTCACGGGCATGGATTTCGGTCTGGGCAAGCTCGTGCTGTGGGTGTTCGGCTGATCCATCGACCCTGAAGGTGAAAGTTACGCATGACTGATGAAGTGAATCTCGATAACCTCGACGCACTGGCGGATCTTCCCGATTCGGCCGACACGGCCGTTGAAGCCGATCCGGTTGCGGACGCGGCGGTTGATTCCATCAATGACAATGCCGAAGAACAGCCCGCCGCGGCTGATGACGCCGTTGAATCCGACACCGCCGAAAACGATGCGGAAGCGTCCGGCGACGCCGACGAGCAGGAATCCGAAGAACTCGATGCGGGCGCAAAGGCCGTTGAGGAGTTCTCAAAGTCGCTGCGCACCCTGGAAGGCAAGTGGTATGTGCTCCACACCTATTCCGGTTACGAGAAGCGCGTGAAGACGAACGTCGAATCCCGTGTCACTAGCTTTGGCCTGGAAGACAAGATCTTCCAGATCGAAGTGCCGATGGAGGAAGTCGACAAGCACACTGACAAGGGCAAGAAGGTCATCACCCGCGTCCGCATTCCCGGCTACGTGCTCATCCGCATGTGGCCCGACGAGGATGCCCGTCGTATCGTGCGCGAGACCGAAGGCGTGACCGGCTTTGTCGGCCCGACCAAGGATCCGGCGCCGCTGTCCCGCAAGGAAGTCGTCGCCATGCTGGCGCCGATGATCGCCTCCGAAGCGCTCAAGAAGGCCGGCGATAAGCCTGCCGCGGCCAAGAAGCGCGTTGTCGAGGTGTCCTACGCCGTCGGCGATCAGGTCACCGTCATCGACGGGCCGTTCGCCACGATGGCCGCCGTCGTCTCCGATGTCGAACCCACCACACAGAAGCTCACCGTGCTGGTTTCCATCTTCGGGCGCGACACGCCGGTGGAACTCGGCTTCCATCAGGTGGAGAAGCTTCAGTAAGTCGTCAGACGTTGTTTGCATGAACGGCGGTCGGTTTTCCGGCCGCCGTTTTGCGTTGCCGGCACCATTTGTGCCACGACATGCCACGCACGTACAATGGCTCTCATGGCATCCAAAGGAAAACCGTCACCGCGTTCCGCGGTCAAGCCGCTGTCCAATGCACAAGTGAGCAGGCTCGCCAAGGCGCACACGCTCGTCGATCCGATGCACGACCTGCCGACCGGCCCTGATCGCACGATCAACGAGGCCGAAATCGCCGCGCAGAACCCCAAGGGCACCTCACGGCTGCTCAAGGGCGTCGATGTCGTGTTCCGCGCAAGCTGCAGGACGTACGCCTGGGGGCTCGACAACATCCCTGAAACCGGCCCGTTCATCACCGCGGCCACGCATGTGACCATGTTCGACGTGTTCGTGCCGATGGCGTCGCTGTTCCACATGGGCCGTCGCCCGCGCTACATGGCGAAGGCCGAGATGGCGCACTGGCCTCTGATCGGCAAGTGGTTCCAGATTGTAGGCATGCAGCCGGTTCAGCGCCGGTCCGGCAAGGCACGGGCCATCGAGGAGACCTCGGTCGAGATTCTGACGAGCGGCCGCCCGCTGACCGTCTGGCCGGAGGGCACGGTGACCCGCGACCCGAAGAAATGGCCGATGAGCATGAAGAACGGCGTCGGCGTGATCGCACTGGAGGCATCGCGCCGGCTCGGATACCAGGTGCCGCTGTTCTGCGCGGTGACGTGGGGTGCGGCGAGCATCAACCACTGGTGGCCGTGGCCGCGCAAGAACGTCGTCATGTGCTACGACGCGCAGCTGGATTACGCTGATCTGCTGGTCGACAGCGAGTCGTGGGGCGATGAGCCTCCCGTGGAGCTCGCCGACGAGCTGACCCGCCGGGTACGTGTGCGCATGACGCAGGTCATGGCGGAGATCCGCGGCGAGCGTGCTCCCTCCGGCTACTGGGATTACCGTACGATGAGCCGCGTTACCGACTGATTCCCGAACACGACGGACATCCGAGACGCCCGCGCAGCGCCATGCCGCGCGGGCGCGTTCATACCTGCGCGACGTGCGCATGGAGGTCTCGTATCCGGGGCTGGAGTAGGGTAGTGGGTTATGAAATGTACTGTATTGGGTGCCGGCGCATGGGGCACCACTTTTGGCCAGGTGATGGCGGACGCGGGCAATGACGTGACGATGTGGGCCATCGAGCCCGAAATCGTGGAGGGCATCCGCGACCGGCACCACAATGCCGTTCGTCTGCCGTCCGTCGCCAAGCTGCCCGACAACATGACCGCCACGGGCGACCGGGCGCAGGCCGTCAAGGACGCCGATATCATCGTCGTCGCCATCGCCGCCCAGTTCGCGCGCGTGGCGCTCGCCGAGTTCAAGGACCTGATTCCCGATACCGCCGTCGTCGTCAGCCTGATGAAGGGCATCGAGCGGAACACCAAGAAGCGCATGGATGAAGTGGTCCGCGAGGCCCTCGACCTGCCGGCTGAGCGTTTCGCCGCGGTTTCCGGACCGAACCTGAGCAAGGAGATCGCCGACCGTCAGCCGGCCGCCACGGTCGTCGCCTGCGAGAATCTGGACAATGCGCGCAAGGTGGCGTCCGCCTGCACGACCAGTTACTTCAAGGCGTTCATCACTTCCGACGTGATCGGACTGGAGATGTGCGGGTCGTTGAAGAACGTCGTCGCGCTCGCAGTCGGCATGGCCCGTGGAGCCGGATACGGCGAGAACACCGCCGCGATGATCGAGACGCGTGGACTGGCGGAGCTGACTGCGCTTGGCAAGGCCGCAGGTGCCGATCCGAAGACGTTCGCCGGTCTCGCCGGCGTGGGCGATCTGACCGCCACCTGCGGCTCGCCCCTGAGCCGCAATTACACGTTCGGCGCGAATCTGGGCAAGGGCCTGAGCGTCGAGGAGGCCACGAAGGTGAGCAACGGCGTCGCCGAGGGCGTGCCGACTACCGATGCCGTGGTCGCGCTCGGCGACGAGCTCGACGTGCCGACTCCGCTCGCCTACGCGATGAGCCGCGTGCTGAACGAAGGCATATCCTGCCAGCAGATGCTCTCCGAACTACTCGGCACCGAGATCACCGAGGAGTAGGCTGCATTAACCACCCCCAGTCTCGCTGCGCTCGACAGCCCCCGCCAGCGGGGGGGCGTTAGCATATGCCCCGCAGCGAGACGGGGTGGTTCGCGCCATCGGCAAAGCTAATCTCACCGGTGCCCACCCTGCTGAGTTTGGCGGGTTTTGCAAGAGGCGAATTGTTACGGGGCGGTGCGCCATCGCACGTATTAGGCTATGACCCAGTATGTGCAAAACATGGCATGGGAGGAAAACATGGCTGAAACGGCCAAGATTCGCGTTGTGGTGATGTATGGCGGCAAGGCCGACGAGCATTCGATTTCCTGCATTTCGACTGCCGGCGTGCTGCGCGCGCTTGACACCGACCGGTTCGAGCCGGTGCCGGTGGGCATCACCAAGCAGGGCCAGTGGATCGTGGACGGCGAGGACCCGCGCGGATGGGATATGGCCGACGGTCTGCCGGTCGTCGAGAAGACTCCCGGCTCGCGCGACGTCGTGCTGGACGTGGCGCTCGGGCAGGATGGCTTCTTCGCCCGCAATGACGACGGCACGCTGAGCTCGCTGGGGCACGTGGACGCGGTGCTGCCGGTTCTGCACGGCCCGTATGGCGAGGACGGCACGATTCAGGGTCTGCTGGAGATGATGGATGTGCCGTACGTCGGTTGCGGCGTGCTCGCGTCCGCCGCGTGCATGGACAAGCATTACACGAAGGTGCTGCTGGCCGCCGCCGGCATTCCGGTCGCTCCCGGCATCACCGTGGACGCGCGCGGCTTCGACGCGGTGTCGCGGTTCGCCGCTGATGCCGATGGTCTGCTCGCTCGGGTCGAGGAGGCCGGACTGGCGTACCCGCTGTTCGTCAAGCCGTCCCGCGCCGGATCGAGCTTCGGCGTGACCAAGGTGGAGCATGCCGGTGACGCCGCCGAGCTGGCCGCCGCCGTGTTCGAGGCGAGCCATCATGATTGGCGAATCCTGATCGAGCAGGGCATCGACGCGCGTGAGATCGAGTGCGCGGTGCTGTGCCCGAAGGCCGGCAGCGAGCCGCAGGCCAGCTGGCCGGGCGAGATCGTGCTCGACAAGCGCAACAGCGGCGACGACCAGTTCTACGACTTCGACAGCAAGTACATGGATTCGTCGGCGAGCCATGTGGAGGTGCCGGCGAATCTGCCTCAGGAGACTCTGCAGCAGGTGCGCGAGACCGCGGTCAAGGCGTTCAAGGCGGTGGATGGCGCCGGCCTGAGCCGCGTGGACACGTTCGTGACGCCGGACGGCGAGGTGATGGTCAATGAGATCAACACGATGCCCGGTTTCACGCCGATCTCCATGTATCCGAAGGCATGGGAGGCGACCGGCATCGGCTATACCGACCTGATCACCAAGCTGATCGACGGCGTGCTGCGATAGAAACCGACGGCACGGTTAGGAGAAACACTATGGGAAAACATGTTGGCGGCAAGCTGGTGCTTGCCGGAGCCGTAGCCGCGGGCGCCGCGGTCTGGGCCATCAAGCCGCGTTCGTTCAGCGACAAGCAGCGTCATTTCGTGCCGTCGGTTCCGGACGTATGGTATGCGCATCGTGGCCTGCATGACGCGGGATCGGGACTGACGCCGGAGTATGCGGCGCACAGCGGCGAGTATGTGGCGCTGGCGCGTCGCTGCGCATTGCGCGCGGGATACGGGACAGCTGACTTCAGCGGCTCTATCGCCCCGGAGAATTCGCTGGCTGCGTTCGCCGCCGCCTGTGAGGCCGGATTCGGCATCGAATTGGACGTGCAGCTCACCAAGGACGGCCGCGTGGTGGTCGTGCATGACGATAACCTGTTGCGCGTGGCCGGAGATCCGCGCAAGATCGCCGACCTGACGTATGAGGAGCTGTCGCGCATCCCGCTGTTCCCTGCGCCCGCGAAGCCGGGGGATGCCGAGGCGGCGCCCGTCGCCGACCCGGTGGCCGCCGCACAGTTCGCTCCGCAGGGCTACTACCAGCACGTGCCGCTGTTCGTCGACGTGCTGCGCGTGATCGCGGGACGTGTACCGGTGATCGTGGAGTACAAGTTCACCGACAACGCCGCGTGGGGCGAGCGGGCGGACGAGCTGATGGAGAAGGGCGACCAACTGCTGCAGGCGTATGACGGCCCGTATGTGATCGAGTCGTTCCATCCGGGCGCGGTCAACTGGTACAAGGAGCACCGTCCGGGGGTGTGCCGCGGCCAGTTGGCAGAGCCGGCGTCGCTCACCGGTACCGGGGCCAAGGAGTGGCTGGCCGGGCTGTTGGCGTTCGATTGGATCTCCCGTCCGGACTTCGTGGCGTTCGACTGGCATGGCGGCCCCTCTCCGCAGCTGCGGGCCGCACGCTGGATGGGCGCGATACCGGTGTCGTGGACGGTTCGCAGCGCGGACGAACTCGCCGAATGCGACCAGTATTTCGACCGCCACATCTTCGAGTCGTTCGTTCCGGATAGCAAATAGTCCTTTTATATAGTGCGTGCCCCCGTCGCGAAGCGACTGGGGGCATTAGCGTCCGTAAGTGCGCGCCGAAACGACAAGTGCGCGCACTTACGGACGCAAACAGACCCATTTGTGTCCGTAAGTGCGCAGGATCGTCGTTTCGGCGCGAACATATGAACGCAAATCACCTCCAGTGAGCATCGCATCGGCCAGTTGGCTCTTCCAGCGCTCCAATAAGTAAGGTAAGTTAACAAATAGCGGAAAACTTCCGCGAGACAGTGTTGTCGCGACGGGGAAAAATCACTGTTCTTTGAGGGGATTTGCACAGGTTTTTTCACGCATACCCATTGGTATATGGCGAAAATTTCTATTTTCCTTGGAAATTAATAATGTTAACAACACACGTTCTTGTATTTTGTTAAGAGTGTTATCATAGAAAACTGAGACGCGCGTGTCGGGCTTCCGTCATGCGTATCCGCTCAAGGTTAAACCTTAGTGCTCCATGATGAAGGTAAGGAAATATGAGAAAACGAGTGGTTTCAGTGGCCCTTGCGGTTGCACTCGCTGTCGCCCCACTGGGGGTGGGCAGCACAGCGTCCGCCGCGCCGCTTTCTGCAAGTGATTTGCAGACTCTCGCGCTCCGTTCAGCGGCTAGCTCCAATGACGCGAACGCCAACGATGTCGCCACCGTCGCGGACGATGCTGCCGTGAACGGCTGGACGATTGACCGCAACACCGCCAAAGGCGGCGAAATTCTTGCAGCCGGCACTGGCGATTATGCGGGATGGACTCATTTCAAGTCCACCTCCGCCAACGGCAATGCCACCAGCAGCAGTGGCTATCCGGCTGTCGCCATTAGCGGCAAGACGATTGACCTGACTCGGGCTGGAGAGTTCTCCATCAAGGTCAAGTCCCCGCAGGCTGGTTCCGCGAACCGTTTTGGCTTCTACCTCGGCTACAAGGATCCGGGCAACGCCCTGTTCCTGGGCTATGACAAGGGGGGCTGGTTCTGGCAGAAGTATGTCGGCGGCAATGGCGATTGGTACAACGGCACACGTGTCGCTGCCCCTGCCGCGAACGCTGAAATCACCGTCAACGTCTCCTGGACTGCCGCCAAGGTTGCCACGCTGACTATTGACGGACAGAAGGCGTTCGATGTGGATTACTCCTCGATGACCGCGCTGACCGACAAGCTCGCCATGAAGGCCGGCTCTTACTCCGGCACCAGCGAAGTCACTGATGTCTACTTCAAAAACTTCACCGTGGGTGAAGTCGCCAAGCACAACGTGACCGGCAAGGTCGTCGACGCCAGCGGCGCCGCCATCGCCGGCGCCGAAGTCGTCACCGGCAAGAACTCCGCCACCACCGCGGCGGACGGCACCTTCACCCTCACCGGCCTCGCCGCCGGCGACTACACGCTGACCGTGTCCGCCGAAGGCTACGATGACGCCACCAAGACCGTCACCGTCGCCGATGGCAATGCCTCAGTCGGCAACATCACGCTGAACAAGTCGGCCGAAGTCGCCACTGAGACGCTCTCCACCGCCGCCATGGACGTGCGCGTGAAGAAGAACTTCCCGTCCGTGTACGACTACACGATGAAGAAGCTCGACGGCAAGATCATGTACGGCCAGCCGAAGGACGTGCGCGTCATCACCATCAACGGCACCGACGTGACGCTGAAGGACTCCGACGTGACCTTCAAGAAGGTCAGCGCGACCGAGGCCCAGTACACGCTGAACGTCAAGAGCGGCAACAAGATCAACGCGGTCGTCACCGCGCAGATCAAGGTCGTCGACAATACGCTCAAGCTCAACGTCACCAAGATCGTGAACAAGGCGGATGACACCAAGACCGAGGCCGAGGAGAACCCGGTCCAGACGATTGCGTTCCCGAACCAGAGCCTCATCTCCGTGCGCTCCGGTCAGGACGGTGCCCAGTTCACCGGCGCCCGCATGTCGTCCGACACTGCCAGGCCCGGTGACACCAACTTCGGCATCACCGCCGACACCACGGTCGGCAATGCGAACGACTACACCTACGGCTTCGTCTCGGGCAATGGCCTGAGCGCCGGCCTGTGGTCCAACTCCGAGCACGACGGCACCACCGTCGGCAACACCGTCGCCGGCGGTGCGAGGAACACCCGCGTGCTCACCTCCACCCAGAAGGTCGGCAAGGCCACCTCCTTCGGTCTGGGCACTGCACCGTGGTACTACCACCGCGTCGTGACCGACACGAAGAAGCGCACCTACACCGTCGAAGAGACCGACATGCCGAAGATGGCCGTCGCCATCGCTGGTGACGAGAACGAGGACGGCACGGTCAACTGGGAAGATGGCGCGATCGCATACCGCGACATCATGAACAACCCATACAAGTCAGAGGAAGTGCCCGAGCTGGTCGCATGGCGCATCGCCATGAACTTCGGCTCCCAGGCGCAGAACCCGTTCCTGACCACGCTTGACAACGTCAAGAAGGTCGCCCTCAACACCGACGGCCTCGGCCAGTCCGTGCTGCTCAAGGGCTACGGCAACGAAGGCCACGACTCCGGCCATCCGGACTACGGCGACATCAACACCCGCGCCGGCGGCGCCGCGGACATGAACACCCTGATGGAGAAGGGCACCGAGTACGGCGCCCGCTTCGGCGTGCACGTCAACGCGTCCGAAATGTACCCGGAAGCCAGGGCCTTCAGCGAGGACATGGTGCGTCGCAACTCCAGTGGCGGCCTGAGCTACGGCTGGAACTGGCTGGATCAGGGCATCGGCATCGACGGCATCTACGATCTCGCCTCCGGCATGCGCAAGTCCCGCTTCGCTGACCTCAAGAGCAAGGTCGGCGACAACATGGACTTCATCTACCTCGACGTGTGGGGCAACAACACCTCCGGCGCCGAGGACTCGTGGGAAACCCGCAAGATGAGCCAAATGATCAATCAGAACGGCTGGCGTATGACCACCGAATGGGGTGCCGGCAACGAGTATGACGCAACCTTCCAGCACTGGGCCGCCGACCTTACCTACGGTGGTTCCGGCATGAAGGGCGAGAATTCTCAGGTCATGCGCTTCCTGCGCAACCACCAGAAGGACAGCTGGGTCGGCGACTACCCGTCGTACGGCCAGGCCGCGAACGCCCCGCTGCTCGGCGGCTACAGTATGAAGGACTTCGAAGGCTGGCAGGGACGCAACGACTACGCCGCGTACATCAGGAACCTGTACACGCACGATGTGTCCACCAAGTTCATCCAGCACTTCAAGGTCGTCCGCTGGGTCAACAGCCCGCTCGACGCCACCTCCGTGAAGGATGCCTCCGTCAACAACGGCAACGAGCAGATCACGCTGAAGGACGACCACGGCAACGTCGTCGTCCTGTCCCGTGGCTCCAACGACACCAACAACGGCGCGTACCGCAACCGCACCATCACGCTCAACGGCATCACCGTGGCGTCCGGCGCGGTCTCCCCGGGCAACAGCAACACCGTCAAGGGCACTGAGTCCTACCTGCTGCCGTGGCTGTGGGACGTGAACACCGGCAAGCTCGTCAAGTCCTCCGATGAGAAGCTGTACCACTGGAATACCCAGGGCGGCACCACCGAGTGGACCCTGCCGAAGGATTGGCAGAACCTCGCCTCCGTCAAGGTGTACCAGCTCACCGACCAGGGCAAGACCAACGAGAAGACCGTCGCCGTCTCCGGCGGCAAGATCTCGCTGACCGCCGAGGCCGAGACCCCGTACGTCGTGACCAAGGGCTCCGAGAAGCAGATCTCCGTCAAGTGGAGCGAAGGCATGCACGTCGTGGACGCCGGCTTCAACGGCGGCCAGAACACCCTCAAGGACAACTGGGCCGTCTCCGGCACCGGCAAGGCCGAAGTCGAAGGCACCAACAACGCCATGCTGCGCCTGACCGGTGACGTGAAGGTCTCCCAGAAGCTCACCGACCTGACCGCGGGCAAGCGTTACGCGATCTACGTGGGCGTGGACAACCGCACCAACTCCCCGGCCAAGATCACCGTGACCAACGGCACCAAGGTCCTCGCCACCAACGAGACCGGCAAGTCGATCGCCAAGAACTACATCAAGGCGTACGGCCACAACACGTACTCGAACACTGAAGGCGGCAGCAGCTACTTCCAGAACATGTACGTGTGGTTCGTGGCTCCGGAAAGCGGCGACGTCAAGGTGACGCTCTCGCACTCCGGCGCATGCGACAACACCGACCATGTGTACTTCGATGACGTGCGCGTGCTTGAGAACGGTTACAAGGGCCTGACGCTCAACGCTGACGGCACCCTGAAGACGCTCACCAACGACTTCGAGGACAATGCCCAGGGCATCTGGCCGTTCGTGGTCTCCGGCTCCGAAGGCGTCGAGGACAACCGTATCCACCTGTCCGAGCTGCATGCCCCGTTCACGCAGGCCGGCTGGGATGTCAAGAAGATGGACGACGTGCTCGACGGCAAGTGGTCCGTCAAGGCCAACGGCCTGATCCAGAAGGGCACGCTGATCTACCAGACGATCCCGCAGAACGTCAAGCTGGAACCGGGCGAGACCTACAAGGTGTCGTTCAAGTACCAGTCCGGCTCCGACGACATCTACGCCATCGCCACCGGTGACGGCGAGTACAACGCCAGCACCGTCAAGCTCACCAACCTGAAGAAGGCCCTGGGCGAGGACGGCACGGCCGAGTTCGAGATCACCGGTTCCATCACCGGCGACAGCTGGTTCGGCATCTACTCGACCTCCACCGCTCCCGACCTGCAGAACACGTCCGATTCCGCCGCCGCCTTCGGTGGCTACAAGGACTTCGTCCTCGATGACCTGAAGGTCGAGCACGTGGCATCCGCCGAGCGCACCAAGGCCGACGCCGAGGCCAAGCTCAAGGAAGTCAAGGACACCTACAACGGCAAGAGCGGCGACTACTCCGCCGAAGTCTGGACCACGTACGTGAACACGGTGGCCGAGATCGAGGCGCTCATCGCCAAGGATAAGCCCGACTACACCACCGCCTACAACAAGGCTGTGGCGCTGGCCGAGTACATGAAGAACGCACCGGGCGACGACTCGAACGATGCGTACGACGTGGCGACCGACGCCTACACCGTCGAGGCGGGCAGCCAGCAGGCACTGTCGGGCGGCAATGAGGGCCCGGCAAGCCTCGCCCAGGACGGCAATGCCGGCACCCACTGGCACACCTCCTGGAGCGCCAACGCAGTGTCCGCCGGTACCGCCTGGTATCAGTTCAACCTGAACGAGCCGACGACCATCGACGGCCTGCGCTACATGGCCCGCAGTGGCGGCGCGAACGCGAACGGCAAGATCAAGAAGTACAAGATTACGCTGACGCTGTCCGACGGCACCACCAAGGACGTCGTCACCAATGGCACGTTCACCACGACCAGCGGTGTCTGGCAGAAGGTCAAGTTCGACGCGGTCAAGAACGTCACCAAGGTGCGCATCACCGCTCTCGAAACCGCGGGACAGTCCGCGGGCGAGGTGAACACGTACGCCTCCGCTGCCGAGCTGCGTGTCACCACGGTTCGCGACGTGCCGAGCACCGAGGTCAAGGTCAACAAGTGCGATCTGCAGAACCTGTACGATGACGCTTCCGCCCTGACCGAGGCCACCTACACCGCCGACACCTGGAAGGTGCTCGTCGCCAAGCGCGACGCCGCCAAGAAGGTGCTGGACGACGAGAACGCCACCGCGTACGACGTGGCTCTCGCCTACCAGAACCTGAAGGACGCCATCGCCGCTCTGGAAGAGCGCGTGGACACCTCCAAGCTCGCCGGCCTGGTCGCCGATGCCGAGAAGCTCAAGGAATCCGCGTACACCAAGGATTCGTGGGCCGCGTTCAAGAAGGCTCTGGATGCCGCCAAGGCCGTCCTGAACAATGCGAACGCCACCAAGGCTGACGTCGATGCCGCGTATAACGCGCTGAACGCCGCGATGAAGGCCCTGAAGCCCGCCTCCTCCAAGCCGACTCCGAACCCGGAGACGACCGACAAGAGCAAGCTGCAGGCCACCATCGATCAGGCCAAGGCCCTGGATCTGAGCGGTTACACGAAGAAGTCCGCCCAGGCCGTGCGTGACGCCCTCGCCAAGGCCCAGAGCGTCCTCGCCGATGACAACGCCACCCAGGCTGACATCGACGCCGCGCAGAAGGCCCTCGCCGACGCGATCGCCGCACTGGAGAAGGCCGATGCCAACGGCAACGCCATCTCCAAGACGGGTGCGAACGTCGCCGTCATCGGCATGGCCGGCATGATGCTGGTCGCCGCCGCTGGCGCGGTGTTCATCGCCCGCAAGCGCGCCGAGTGATATAAGTAAAATAGAAATAGGGAGGTCGCCCTGTGGCGGCCTCCCTTTTTTGTGTTCAATCCGTTATGGGTGGCCAGGACCGCGTCATTCTGCCTCCGCCAGCGGGGGCAAATATGTAGTCCCTTGTTTTATATTTCAGGCGTAGATGTTTCTCGGGCGCATGTCCTCCGGCAGGCCCTCCAGCAGTGTCGCCACGGAGCCTTCCTCGAAGACGGAGCGGATGCCTGCGGCCAGCAGCGGCGCCACCGACAGCACGGTCATGTTATCCAGGCGCTTCTCCTGCGGCACTGGCACAGTGTCCATCAGGATGATTTCGCGGGCGCCGCAATCGCGCAGGCGCTCCACGGCCGGGCCAGACAGCAGACCATGCGTGGCGACCAGAGTCACCGAGGCGGCGCCGGAGCTGCGCAGCGTGCGCACGGCCTCGCAGATTGTGCCGGCGGTGTCGATCATGTCGTCCACCACCACGCAGTCGCGCCCCTGCACGTCGCCGATGATGCCATGCGCTTCGGCATGGTTCGGGCGCGTGATGTCGCGAGTCTTGTGGATGAACGCGAGCGGGAGCCCGCCCAGCTTGGCGGCCCACTGCTCGGAAACCTTGATGCGGCCGGCGTCGGGGGAGACGATCGTCGCCTTGTCCATAGGCACGTGGCTGCGCACGTAGTCGATCAGCACGGGCATGGCGGTCAAATGGTCGACCGGGCCGTCGAAGAAGCCCTGCTCCTGCGCGGCATGCAGGTCGACGGTGACCAGACGGTTCGCCCCCGCGGTGCGGAACAGGTCGAACATCAGGCGGGCGGTGATCGGCTCGCGGCCCTGATGTTTCTTGTCCTGACGGGAGTAGCCGAGGAACGGTGCCACGACGGTGATGGACTTGGCGGAGGCGCGCTTGAGGGCGTCGATCATCAGCAGTTGTTCCATCACCCACTTGTTGATCGGGTTGGTGTGGCACTGCAGCACGAACACGTCGGCGCCTCGAACCGGCTCCGCGAACCGCACATACATCTCACCGTTGGCGAAGTCGTATGCGGTGGTGGGCAGCACGTTGATGCCGAGATATTGAGCCACTTCATTGGCAAGCTCAGGGTATGCGCGGCCCGTCACCAAGGCCAGTCGCTTATCGGGTGTGCCCTCAAGGATCGCCGACATGTTTTTCCGCTCTTTCCGTCGATAGTTTCGTTACCGTTCACCGTGGTGATACGTTGCCGTACACAAACCTTATCCAATATACAAGAACCCGCCGTCCCAAGAGGAACGGCGGGTTGCGATGCTCACGGATTCTTCCACTTACGGCACGGTGCGCGCAGCAGGTGCCCCGTGCCGGGCGAAATCATTCCGATCAGTCGTCGTCCAGCGTGATGTCCAGCTTGTCGCCGTCCAGCGTGAACTGTCCGCTGATGCTGAAGCTGGTGGAACTGTCCGTCGGCTCCCAGGAGTCGTCATAGTTCTTGTACTCGTACGCCACCTTGGCTTCGCCGCCGTACACGTAGAAGCTTCCCGAGTCGATGCTGAGGTCATCAGTGGTGACGGTCGGGTATTCGGTGATGTTCCACGCGATGTTGCGGTAGTCGTCATCGGAACCGTACATGCTGAACGGGCAGCCTTCAGGCTGTGCATCCGTGGACTTGGCGCAGGTATCCAGCTTGTCCTTGATCTTCGCGTTGATCTCGTCTGCCAGAGCGTCGGTCGGCTCGGCAGAGATCGAGGCGGAGGATTCGAAGGAGGTGGTCAGCGTCGTCGAATCCGCGGTCAGATACTTCGACGTGACCGGTTCCACCGTGTACGAGCCCGGATACACCTTGAAGGTGTAGGTGCCGGAATCGGATGCTGTGGCGTTCTTTGCGCCGACCTTGACACCGTTGACGGTGAAGTTGGTGATGGCCGGTGACGCGTAGACGGAGATCTCCTTGACCAGCGGCGTCGTGATGTTCCAGTTCTTGAAGATCAGGAACTTGGATCCGTTCGGCGCGACCGTCAGAATGTCGGTCATGGACTTGCCGCCCAGCGTGTACGAGATCCGCATCGTGCGGGAGCCGTCCGCGTTGTCGGTGGCGGAGATGATGCGCTGGTTGCTGATCGTGGTCTTGTCGCCCTTGGAAGCCGCATTGGTGAGCAGCGTGCGCTTGCCGTTGGCGACCTGCGGGTCGGAGATGCCGTTGGCCTTGTCATAGTCGCCGGACGCGATGGCCGACAGGTAGCTCTTCACGGTGTTATCGGCGCTGAACACGGTGGAGTTGACCACTGCGTAAGCGATACCGAGCAGGGCAAGCACGCCGACGATGGCGCTGATGATGATGGCCAGCTTCTTCTGCTGCGGGGTCATGGCCTTGGCTGCAGCCGGGGCGGCGGGAGCAGCCACCGGAACGGGGGCGACAGGTGCAGCTGCAGGAGCGGCAGGAGCGCCGGCAGGAACTTGGACAGTCGGGGCACCACCTTGGGCCTGAAAGGCCGCGGCGTCGGTGCCGGCAGCGGGAACCCCCTGAACCGGAGCACCGGGAACCGGGGCGCCCTGAACGGGAACGCCAGCTGCGGGCGCGGTCGGCGCTCCGGTGCCGGCGCCAGGCTGTCCGCCGAAGGACTGCTGCGGGCCGGTGTAGCCGACGGCCGCGGCGACCTGTGACGGGAAGCGACCAAAGTGCGCTCCGCATGCCGCCGCATACGCGGTGACCTCGGCGGGCGTCGGGCGGACCGTGCCGCCGACGAACAGCTTCCATGCGCCGCCCATCGACAGCACCATGGCCGGGCCGAATGTCAGCGCCACCACCTCGATCAGGAACGACCATACGGCCGCGACGAGGAAGTACCATGCCGCGATGTTCAGCGACACGTCAGAGGTATCGGACTGCATGGTGTAACCCAGCGTCACGGACGTGAACAGGAACGTGACGATCAGCCAGATCACCAGCGTGGCGACCGGAGACTTCCACGAGTGCTGCCATCCCGCATATGCCGGATCATAGATGTTGCGGGCCGCGGCGCGCAACGCAATGTAGAACGTGGTGATAAGGAACACCACGAATACCAGCCACAGCTGCCACGGTGCGCTGATGGAGCCGACGTACTGGTTCGAGATGCCGAACAGCGACAGGTTAGCGATATTACCGCTGGCCGTGATGCCGACCGCGCCGAACGAGCCGAGTGCGAACGTCAGGAACGAAAGGTACGGCAGCAGAATCGGGAACAGCATGAACATCTGGCCGTTGTGCAGGCTGCTGGATAGCATGATCAGGCAAATGAAGCCGATCACCGTGAACACGACCGCGTAGATGAACGCCGCATCAAGCAGCGTGCGCACGAAGCCGCGCGTGCGGTGAGCCCACTTCCAGGCCGCGGTGAACACGTTGTTGGAATCCGAGGCGTACTGGGCGAGCAGATAGCCGAAGAACGCGCCGATCGCGGCGAGCAGCAGCGTCATGAAATACGTACGGGCGGAGACGCCGGTCAGGATGGCCTTGGCCTGAATGCCGCCCATGCTGCCGGCTCCCAGCGTCAGCGGGAAGATCGCGGCGAGAATCAGATAGACGAATCCCATCATGACGCCGACGATGACGCTGCTGACGATGCCGGTCCACTTGAACCGGATGGCGAACTTACGCGCGAACCAGTATGCGCCGAACGCGGTGCCGAGAACCAGCGCCACGCCGGAAAGACCGACAGGCATCCATAGATGGCCGGACACGCCGATGGACGACAGGGAGAGGTTGCCTCCGGTGATATTGGGCGACAGTTGACCGGATACGCCCAGAACCATCACCAGAATCAGGAACTGGAAGAAGTTCGGCGTCACCGTGCCGGAACCGCTGGCGTCACTCATCATGTCGGACAGGCCGGGGACCATGCTCAGCTTGGACGCCCATGATGAGCCGGCCGACAAGAAGAAGATGGAGCCGATCAGGGCCAGCGCCATCGCGCCGATTAAGCCGAAGGCAAGGCTGATTGCGGCGGTCTGCAGCGAACGCGCGGAGAACAGCTCCTTGAACATCGGGTTGGGGACGAACTGCTGCGGAGCGCCGGGCTGAACCGGGGCGCCGGGTGCGCCGGGGGTAACGGGGACAGGTGCGCCGGGGACGGGAGCACCAGGCGCGGGCGCAGCAAAAGTGCCGGGAGCCGGTGCTGCAGCCGCAACAGGTGCGGCGGCGGGAACTTCTCCGGCCGGAGCGGCGACTGGCACTTCTGCCGCCGGGACGGGAGCTGCAGGAGCTTCTTGTGCGGGGACTGGTTCGGGAACCGCCGGGAAGGCCGGCTCGGCCGCGGGCTGTTCCGCGCCGGGGAATGCGGGTGCCGGCTCGGGCTGCGGTGCCGCGGCCTGTGGGGCCGGTACGGGTTCAGGGAATGCGGCGACGGGAGCGGGTGCTTCCGGCTGAGGCGTGGCTGCGGTGCCGTGTGGAGCGGTGCCGAGCACGGTCGAATCTTCGACGTTGTCGTTGCTGTTTGCTGCGGCGACCGCGAGCGTCTGCCCGCATTGCGTGCAGAATCGTGCGGCGCTGGACAGCGTGGCGCCGCAGTGAGGACATATCATAACAAGCCCCTTTCTTGGTTTGCTCTTCCCTCCTTATTGTATAGTCGCCACGTCATCTTCAGCATCTTATTCGCGGTATTTGGGCGGGGTATATAAGGTATGTTTTCGCCCCCATCGGGCAGGTAATCCGATATCCGATAGGGGCGAAAACATGCCAATGCATTCTCTGTGCCTGTGGCGTCATCTGTCCATGAATACGTTGCCGTTGGCGGCGAGGCATGCCAGCACTTCCGGTTTCTTCATGTCATACGTCGTGTTGACGGTCTCTCCGGGAGCGGCATGACCCATTGCGTTCGCCTCCTTCTCGTATTGTTCGACGGTGTAGGATTTCGGCACCAGCCCGGCGCGCTTAAGGCAATCAACTGCTCCCTCCTCATGAGACGCATACAGATTGGGATTGCCGACTTGTGCCATATACAACGCGTCCACCGAATCCACGGTGGCGATTCCACACGCGTTCAAGTCCTTGGCCTTTTTCTGGATGTAGTCAAGGTCATCGGCTTTATCTGAAGGAAGTATGTCTCCCTGCGGCTGCTGGATGCCGTTGGAGTAAGTTTTCAGTGTCGGCCTCGGATAGCCCTTGTCTTGGACGCACGTGATGTATCGGCTCCATGCGGCCTTGTAATCGGACAGACTTATTTTGCCGCTTGTCGCGGCCTTGCGCAGTGTCGCTTTCTGCGCGGGGTCCATTCCGGAGTCCTGGCCGAGCAGCTGCGTCGCATAAGCCTGCAAAGATGAGGCGAGACGGTTCCCGCCCGAGCCGGAATCCGTTGCTTGGTGCGTGTTCCGTGCCGTGCCGCATCCGCACAGCATCGCAATGGAAAGCGTAATGACGGCGATGACGGCGATGGCCATCGTCACCGTACGACGGGATGCCGGAATATGCCCCATTCTTGCTCCGATCTGCATGATAATCTCCTCTTCGAAATTTCATCGATCTTTAATTTTAATATCTGAAAGACATCTCGATCAAATGGTTGCGGACGTCATTTGGTGTCCGTATCGCAGTATATTTGCAGGGGAATGCTGTCATGCAGTGTAACGTTGAGCGCAGGATAGTCATGAGGAGAGATTATGCGGTGTTCCCGTTGTGGTGCGAATGTCGTTGAGGGCGATAGATTCTGCGAGAACTGCGGGGCGCCCGTAGCCGTGCAGGCGGGTTCCGTGTGCCCGGTGTGCGGTCAGCAGTCAGAACCCGGCATGCGGTTCTGCCAGCAGTGCGGTGCCGAGCTGTCCGCCGGCCCGCAGTCTGCACAGCCGGCCCAGTCGGATGACGACGGCCCGACCATGCTGAGTCAGTCCCCTCTGCTGAAGCCGCCGTTCCAGGCACCGCAAGCAGGAGTGCCTGGAACGGGGCAGGATGACCGGTTCCAGCAGACCATGCAATCCGATTGGACCGTGCCATCTACTCAGCCGCAGTCTGCGCAGCCGGTGCCGACCGCCCAGCCGGTGCCTCCTGAACAGCCTTATCAGGCTGTTCGGCAGTACGCGGGACAATACGGTGCCGCCCAGCCCGGTGCCGTCTTCCCGCCGCAGGCCGTGCAGCCGCCAGCCCAACCGTCACGGCCTGGAGAGTCCGCCGGCAAGGGCAAGAAGAAGACCGCGCTGATCGTCGGCATCATCATCGCCGTACTCGTCGTGGCGCTTGCCGCCGGATTCGGCGTCTGGTGGTTCATGCTGCGTGATTCCGGCACCCAATCGGCTCAGACGCAGTCGACATCCCAGCAGAGCGGCAAGACCAAGTCCGGCGACAGCAAAGCCGCGAAAGACGACAAGCACTGCACCGCTGCGCCCGATGCCGAGCTGAGTTCCGTCGACCACAGTGACACCAATCTCGTCGCGCAGCTGCAGCTCACCTCCAACTGCGCGTCGACGAAGGACGGCGACACGGCGGAGTTCAAGGAATCCGACGTCAAGGTCAGCATCAAGGACGATGATGGCAATGTCATCGCCTCGGCCGTCTTCGACTTCTCCAAGCAGCCGGTCAAGTTCAATGGCGAGACGGCCAACGTCGCGCTCGAATTCACCACGAGGCAGTACTGGCGCCCGTACGACCAGATCGAGACCGGCAGCGCCGAGGTCATCCTGCAGACCGGTCAGAGCGGCACCGGCGAGGCGGGCAGTGCGGACGGCGACGCGTTGGCGGGCTCCGACATCGACAGCGAGGACGCCGAGCGGTACGCGCAGCTTGCGTTGAGCTGGCAGCTCAAGCATGACGAATCCGCCGCATCCCGCTTCTACACCACCTACACCACGCAGCTGTCCAGCAAGAAAAACGACATGAAGGCCGACGGCAAGACCTGGCATTACGTGGACATCTACGAGCAGTTCCTGCAGCAGCGCATCAAGCACAAGAACGCGATCCTGATCTGGTCCGGCGATTACCCGACGTACACGAAGGCCGACGCTTCGACCGCGTATTACGTGATCCTGTCGGGTGATACGGTCGACTCGGTGAAGGCCGGCGACGCATGGTGCAAGTCGAACGGCTATGGTGCCGCGGATTGCGCGGTCGTGGATTTGCAGTAGGACGGATTACTCCCCAGTCGCTTCGCGACAGCCCCCGCAAGCTGTCGCGGGCATGGCGTAGCTTAGAGAAGTTGCTGTTTTCAGCAGCGCGTATACACACTCCTGCCATGGATAGTCCATGGCCGACTAGTCCGAAGGAGGTGGGTGATGTCTGCGCATAAGTACGAACTGATGTTCATTGCCGATCCTGAGCTGGATGAGCGCGGTCTGAAGAAGTTGACCGAGCAGTATCTGGAGCTCGTCACCAAGGAAGGTGGTTCCGTCGAGAACACCGATATTTGGGGACGTCGCAAGCTCGCTTACGAGATTGACGGCAAGACCGAAGGCAACTACGTGGTGGTCAACTACACGACCACTCCCGAGGTCAGCGCCGAGCTCGATCGTGTGCTCAACCTGAACGAATCCGTCGTCCGCACGAAGATTCTTCGTAAAGACGCCAAGTAAGCCGTATGAGTTTCTGATTGTTCGCGACTCGCTGAACCAAAGGTAAGAAGGTAAGTCATGGCAGGCGAAACCATCATCACCGTGGTGGGCAACCTCACGGCAGATCCCGAATTGAGGACCACAGGAAACGGCGCTTCCGTCGCCAGTTTCACCATCGCCTCTACCGCGCGTACCTACAATCGCAACACCGGGCAGTTCGAGGACGGCAATGCGCTGTTCATGCGCTGCTCCGCCTGGCGCGATCTCGCCGAGCATTGCGCCAGCACGCTGTCCAAAGGCATGCGTGTCATCGCGCAGGGGCGTCTCCAGCAGCGCTCGTATCAGGCGCAGGACGGCTCGAACCGCACCGTCATCGAGATGACGATTGACGAGATCGGCCCGTCCCTGCGTTACGCGACCGCGCAGGTCACGCGCACGTCCAGCGGCAACGGCCAAGGCGGATTCGCCGGCCGTGGCAATGGCGGCAATGGCGGATTCAACGCCGGTCAGGGCAATGGCGGCGGTTTCGGCGGCAACGCCGGCGGCTACCAGGGTGGCCGTGGCAATGGCGGCTTCAGCGGTGGCTATCAGGGTGGCGGCAATGGCAGCTACCAGGGTGGCGCGTCCGCTGCGGGCAACGCCGGCCAGAGCGCCGCGCCCGCGACCGATCCGTGGGGCACGTCCGGCGATGCCGGCTCGTCCTTCGGTTCGTTCGGTGGCTCGTCCGATTTCGGTGGCGATTCGCAGGAACCCGAGTTCTGATGCCCGTCCGCGGCCATATGAAGCCGCGCGACGCACGTAACAATCCAGAAGCAAGCATTCAATCGTAATTTTCAAGGAGAACATCATGTCACGTAAGAGGCCGCAACCGCCGGTCAAGCCGTTCAAGAAGAAGCCGAATCCGCTGAAGGCCGCCAAGGTCACCGAGATCGATTACAAGGACGTCGCGCTGCTGCGCAAGTTCATCTCCGATCGCGGCAAGATTCGTTCCCGCCGTATCACCGGCGTGACCGTGCAGGAACAGCGCGAGCTCTCCAAGGCGATCAAGAACGCCCGCGAGATGGCCCTGCTGCCGTACGCCACCACCGGTCGCTGAGTTAGGGAGGATAAGAAATGGCTGAATCCAAGGTTATTCTCACCCAGACCGTTGCCAACCTGGGCCACTCCGGCGATGTCGTCGCCGTCCGCTCCGGCTACGCCCGCAACTACCTGATCCCGCAGGGCCTCGCCTTCGCGTGGACCAAGGGCGCCGAAGCTCAGATCGTGCAGATGAAGCGCGCTCGCCTGGCCAAGGCCGTCGCCACCCGCGAGGATGCCGTCGCCGCCAAGGCCGCCATCGAGGGCACTACCGTCGAGATCGCTGCCAAGGTTTCCGAGTCCGGCAAGCTGTTCGGTAGCGTCACCGCCGAGCAGATCGCGCTGGCTCTCTCCGACAAGGCCGCGGTCAACCCGAAGGCCATCGAGGTCGAGCCGATCAAGACCACCGGCGACTTCCCGGCTAAGGCCGCCCTGCACCCGGAGATCACCGCCTCCTTCTTCGTGAAGGTCGTCGCCGAGTAACTCCGGCCCATCAGACAGATTATCGTCTGAGCTTAAGCATCAGCCCCTCCGCCGCTCCGCGCGGCGAGGGGCTTTTTGTATTGTTCCAAGTCGCAGCGAATGATTCTCAATAAGGAAGGTGCGAGGATTGCGAACATTTACGCACAAGTGAACAATATGAGAAAACGCTGTTTTCCAAGGATTTGCGGACATTGATGTTCATTTGGAGTTGCGGCGGGCTCGCACCTTTCTTAATGAGAATGATTTGCTGCGAGGATGGGCGTTCTCAAGACGCGGAAGCCAAGCCAGCCCCGTTCAACTCGTTGACAGCGGCGAACGGCATCACCCTCAAAGCCGGTGAGTCCCTGCTGCTCAAGGCCGGCACCACCTGCACCAGCGCGACCCAGACCATCGACGGCGCCTCGGTCAAGACCGGCCTGCGCGTCATCAACGCCAAAGGCACCAAGGACGCGCCCATCACCATCGGAGCGTACGGCGAAGGCGCCGCGCCCATCATCGCCGGTGCGGGCGTCAGCGAGACCATCCTGCTGAAGAACTCCGAATACATCACAGTGCAGGGCTTCGAAGTCACCAACACTGATGCGAACGCGGCCGATTACGAGAAATACATGCGCCGCGGCATCGCTGTGGACGCTCGGCAACGCCGACAACACGAAGAACAACGACACCGGCGGTGCCACTCGGCGCCCGAAGTCCGAACTAAACCAGACCGACGCCGTAGTCTCCGGCGAAACTCGGCGAACAGCTCACCCCGTACAAGGGCGACACCATCAACCAGCACACGCTGTCTGAGACGCCGGGCAAGAGACGTACCGTCTCGGCCTGTGGGCGACGCTCGAAAGAGCAACGACGACACCCCGTCCACGCTCAAGGTGCAGGTCAAGTTCAACCTCGCGTCGCTTGGCGCCGTCAGCTCGTTCAGCCAGTACCGCAAGACCGTGCTGAGCGAGACCGTGGACGCCGAAAGCAAGGAAGGCGGCAAAATTCACTACAGCGGGTCGTTCATCGTGCCGCTCGACGTGGACCCGTATGCCGCGCTGTGGGTCGCCATCTCACAGACCGATCTGGCCTCCGGCTCGTTCGCGTACATCGACAACGTCACGCTCGTCGAGGACTCCGCGGCCGTGTCCGACGTTGCGTCGATCGCCGTGACCACTCAGCCGACCAAGACCGAATACGCCATCGGCGACGCGCTCGACCTGAGCGGCATGGTCGTCACCGCCACGATGTCTGACGGCACACCGCCGAGCTCGGCGAGGGCGAATACACGGTCTCCGAGTTCGACTCGTCGACCGCCGGCGAAAAGACCATCACGGTGACGTACGCCGCCGATACCTCGCTTACCGCCACGTTCAAGGGGACGGTGAAGGAGGCCGAGCCGGTCGACACCGTGCCGCCGGTGATTTCCGGTGCGGATGACGTGGCCGTGGAGTTCGGTGCGTCGTTTGATCCGATGGCGGGTGTGAAGGTGGTTGATGATGTGGACGGTGATGTGACCGGTGCCGTGAAGGTGTCCGGTGACACAGTGGACACGAGCAAGCCCGGCGCGTACACGTTGGTGTACACGGTGAGCGATGCGGCCGGTAACGAGGCGTCCGTGACCCGTGTGGCCACCGTCAAGGAGAAGTCCGGCGAGACGCCCATCGAGCCTGGCGACAAGGAGCCCGACAAGGAGCCGGGCAAGGATACCGACAAGGACGGTGATAAGGACGACCAAGGCAACAAGAAGCCGGGCCTGTCCGCGACTGGCGCCTCGGTGCCCGTCGTTGCCATCGCCGCAATCGGCCTGCTTGCGACGGGCGCCGTGTCTGTGGCGGTTCGCCGCCGTCGCGACATCTAAGGCGCGGATTTCCTGAGTCGCGTTGGCCCTGATCAGCTCAGGGCCAACGCATGGCATTGATGCCGGTCGAATGGCTGTCCCATTCGACCGGCATCTTCGTCTATTTTGGCCTTGCCCGGCGTGATTCCACGATGTATGTGCTGCTATCTTCGTTTCGAGGGGTTGATTCCACTGCCTGGGAACATCTATCTGCGTTTCAGGGGGTGGCCAAAACACTATGCACGGAGTATATAGGGCATTTGCTCATTGAAATCATGCGGTTTGCGTGATGTTTATACTTTGCTACCAACCCCCTGAAACGCAGATAGATGTTCGTCGCGGCCTGAATCAACCCCTTGAAACGCAGATAGGGGCAGATTGCGAGGATCACCCGGGCGGGGGCATGCTTCCAGTGGCGAATTAGGGGTGATTTGACTCGGGCGCACCCTCTCGACGAAAAAAAAGGCCAGAATCTTTCGATTCCGACCTTGCTTGTGCCCCCGCAGGGATTCGAACCCTGGACACGCTGATTAAGAGTCAGCTGCTCTAACCAACTGAGCTACAGGGGCGTTGGTCATTTCTTGAGCCGAGTGATAACTATACTCGGAACTCGCTGCGATGCAAATCGGCGTGTCGCGTACGGCGTGTCGCGAGTAATTCCAATGGGTTCCACATGACTGCACCCAAGTGTGCATGGCAGGGCAGGGTGTGAATCACCGGGGATTCTGCCGTCCAATCCGCCCGTATCGCCGTTCGTCAAGGGGTAAAGTGTACAATCACGTCGTTTGCTTTCGCACCCAGCGAAATTGAGTCGCCGGGAGTACGAGAGAAATCCAATCATCCAGAGACCGTGAGCAGTCAGCCATGTCTGCGATGCGGTGGAGAGAAAAGAAGAAGCCGTGGAATATTCCCTCTTTACCAAGCTGGCTGCCGAGTTCTTCGGCACCGCCATCCTGATGATCTTCGGCAATGGCTCGGTCGCCAACGTCGAACTCAAGAACACGAAGGGCCACCACGCCGGATGGCTGAACATCGCCATGGGCTACGGTTTCGGCGTCATGTTCCCGGTGCTCATGTTCGGCGGCGTGTCCGGCGCCCACATCAACCCGGCCATGACCCTCGCCCAGGCGATCAACGGGCTGTTCCCGTGGCGCGACGTGCTGCCGTACATCGTGGCGCAGCTGCTCGGCGCACTGCTGGGACAGTTCATCGTGTACCTGACGTATTACCCGCACTACAAGGAGACCGAGGACGCGGAAGCGATCCTCGGCACGTTCTGCACGACCGACGCCGACAACGACAAGATCAACTACTTCCTCAACGAGATGTTTGGCACGCTGGTGCTGGTGTTCGGTGCGCTGTGCTGCCTGATGCTGCCGTGGGGTTCGAAGGATTTGGCGGCCGCGTCGATCGTGGTTGGCTTCATCGTATGGGGCTTGGTGACCTCGATGGGTGGCCCGACCGGCCCCGGCCTGAATCCGGCCCGCGACCTGATGCCGCGTCTGCTGCACGCGATTCTGCCGATTCCGAACAAGGGCACCTCGCGTTGGGGAGAGGCGTGGATTCCGGTCGTCGCTCCGATTGTGGGCGCCATCGTCGGCGCGTGGCTGTACGTGTTCTTCTTCGCGTGATTTTTGCGCGAACCGCGTGAGCCGCGGCGGGCTCGCGTGACGCCACGCGTGTTGCGCGGCCCCACGGCTGACGGGATACAATGCAGGGAGAGACGCCTGCGAAAAACGTGCCCTTGTGCTCGCGCTTTCGCGGGGCGGCGCGGCTTGACCTATGACGTTGCTGGGAGTGATTGAAGTTGCAGCGGTTGCGTGGTGACGATATGCGTCGGGTGTTCCGCACCCGGCGCATTGCCGTATGTGCGGGGTTGATTTTGGCGCTCGTGTTGTTTGTTCTTGCGGTGCGGGCGAGCGTACTTCGCGTGCCGGGCATGGGCGGTGAGCGGTCGTCCATCGCGCAGCCAGGTGCAACAGCGCAGTCGCAGTCTGCGGGGGAGCAGAAGGGCGGCGATTCCGCGAAATCGTCGGCCACCGCGAAATCCACTAATTCCGAGGCACAGTCAAACGGGCATGACCCCTCGAAGCCGTTCTCGCAGGCGCAGCGGCGCGAGATTCTCGAGAAGGCGCAGCAGACCGCGGCGGCCAGCGGCAAACCCCGCCACGAATACCATTACTGCGTGTCCACCAAGGGGAGCGTCGGCGATACCGGCGAGTTCGGGCGCACGGTGTACGCGACGCTGAATGATTCGCGTGGGTGGCCCCGTGCCGGTCTCACGTTCGTGGAGAGCGGTTCCAGCAAGTGCGACATGACGTATATTCTGGCCGCGGCGGAGTATATGAAATCGTTTTCGTCGCTTTGCTCGTCGCAGTACAGCTGCCGCGTCGGCAATCAGGTGATCATCAATTATGACCGTTGGCGCGAGCCGACCGACAGCTGGCTGAAGGGCGGCGGCAATCTGGCGAATTATCGCACGATGGTCATCAACCATGAGACCGGTCACCGGCTCGACCATCGCGACAATGAGACCGTATGCCAGCAGGCAGGCAAGCCAGCGCCGCTGATGCAGCAGCAATCGATATCGTTGCGCGGCTGCACGATCAACGAATGGCCGCTCGACTCGGAGCTCTGGGCGCGGTGGTGATCGGACGATTCGCGCCGACGCCGTCCGGACGAATGCATATCGGTAACGTGTATGCGATGCTGGGTGCGTGGCTGTCGGCTCGTGCGGGTGGCCCAGAGCGTACAAGCCGGACGGGCGGTGGAGCGGGCGATGCGGATTGCCTGAATAACGTGAATCGCGTGGATGGCATGAGTGGCGCAGCCGATCCAGGCGATGCGGACGGCGGGCGAGGGCGCATGCTGCTGCGCATCGAGGACATCGACACCCCGCGCGTGCTGCCGGACGCGGACCGCTGGATCATGGACGATCTGGCATGGTTGGGACTGGACTGGGATGGAGAGCCGGTATACCAGTCGCGGCGGCTCGACATCTACGAGCAGGCGTTGCGCGCGCTTCAGGGCATTGACTTGCGAGACGCCGCCGCGTTCGGTGGCCGTGATGGCGTTGACGGCACCGAGACCACTGCGCTGATATACCCGTGTTTCTGTTCGCGCGCCGACATCCGTGCGGCCTCGGCGCCGCAGGAAGGCGACCGTTTCGTCATGTATCCCGGCACATGCCGGCGCGCGCTCGCCGAGCATCCGCGACAGGTCGAGCAACGCTTGGCGAATGGTGATCGGCATTCGCTGCGCATCGCCATGCCTGTCGCCGGCGACGCGCGTGCCGTGGTCACCGTGCATGATCGCGTGTTCGGGAACTGCCGATTCGATTTGCCGCGCGATTTGGGCGATACGGTGGTGCGACGGGCGGATGGTCTGTTCGCCTATCAGCTGGTTGTCACGGTTGACGACTTGCTGATGGGTGTGGATGACATCGTTCGCGGGCGTGACCTGTTGCGATCCGCCGCGCTGCAGCTGTACATCCGTGAGCGGCTGCTCGACGCCGGCTTCGGGGATAGCTCGGATGGCGGCGTTGCCGCGGCTCATCGCGATATCCGTTTCGCACATCTTCCGCTGATCGACAATGCGGCCGGGCGGCGGCTCGCCAAGCGTGAACGGTCGCTGGATATGGGAACGTTACGCAAACATGGCGTCACGGCGCATCAGGTGATCGGCTATTGCGCGTGGCTGCTCGGATTGCAGCAAGAGCCCGAGCCGTGCGCTGCTGCCGACCTGTTGCATGGATTTTCGTGGGATGCGCTCGCCGCAGATTCGCAGGATCGTTCCATCCCCGACGACCCGTTCAGCATCGGATTGTGAGATTCCTCCTCTATATGCTGCATGCGGAGCCGTTTCGCGCTTCGCCCCCCCCGTCTCGCATCGCTCGACACCCCGCCAGCGGGGGCCACACCGGAAGTTCCCGGTTTCTCTAGCCGATTCGCCCTCATCCGTGGGCATACTAATATATGGTGCAGCAGGACGGATAGGGAGCATATGATGACCGCTTACATGGATCACAAGGATCTGACCAATGAAAGCATCGACGAGACGCGGGCGACGCAGATTCGCGATGGCGTGTATCGCGTGCTTGACGTCATCGCCGAAGCCGAGTCGGCGGCCGGTCGCGCTCCCGGTTCGGTGAAGCTGCTGGCGGCGACGAAGACCCGTGACGTCGGCGAGATTATGGCGGCGATCGATGCGGGCATCCGCCTGATCGGCGAGAACCGCCCGCAGGAGGTCATGGCCAAGGCCGATGGACTGCGTCGCCTGTGCGCGGACCGGGGATTTGCGCTCGGCACAGGCGACGGCGACACCACTCGACCGTCTGACGCCGAACACATCCCGTTCCATCTCATCGGCCAGCTGCAGGCCAACAAGATCGGTAAAATCCTCCCCGACGTCAACACCATCGAATCGGTGGACGGCGTCGAACTGGCGCAGCGCATCGCCCGCCGTGCCGTCGCCCGTGGAATCACGGTCGGCGTGCTTCTGGAAGTCAACGAGTCCGGGGAGGCATCGAAATCGGGTTGCGACCCGCAGGCGGCCGTCGACATCGCCGCACAGATCGCGCAGCTGGACGGCATCCGGCTCGAAGGCCTGATGACCATCGGCGCGCACGTCGATGACGAGGCCACGATTCGCGCCTGCTTTGCGCATCTGCGCGGCACGCGCGACACGATTCTCGCCTCTCGCGCGCCCGGCACCGAGCACTGCACGGAACTGTCGATGGGCATGACGCACGACATGGCGCTCGCCATCGCGGAGGGTGCGACGATTGTGCGCGTCGGAACGGCGATTTTCGGCGAACGCGCGTTCATCTGACGGATTGCGGCAGGCCTCGGCGGAAAGGGGCCGGGCTGTCGCGCCCGCGCTGCGCTGCCGGCTTCTCGACTGCCGTTTGATGGTGGGCATACGATGGGGGTATTGGTGTCGGCTGACGGCAACGTGAGGTGAGTGCGGTCATGAAACGTGATGATATGCGGGCGATCCGCGGTGCGCGGCCTGACGAGAGTGCAGAGGGTGCCGTGCCGGTGTCATCGAGTGATGATATTCGCGTCCATGCCGTGGTGGCGGGTCTGGTGCAGGGCGTCGGATTCCGGTATTTCACGGTGATGACCGCCGGCAAGCTCGGCCTGGGTGGTTGGGTGCGCAACTGCTACGACGGCTCGGTGGAGGTCGAGGCGCAGGGGGAACGCGGCAAGGTCGCCCGTCTGATTTCGGCATTGAAGCAGGGGCCGCGCTATGCCGATGTCGAACGAGTGGACGTCACCGAGATCCCGCTGCAGGAGCTGAAGCCGGCCCGTCATGGGTTTCCCTCGTTCGGCGTGTTCTACGAGCGATAGTTTCGGGTCTATTGAGACGGAACTGTTCTATCGGCAGATGATGGTAGATGACGTTAGCCGATGGTTCAGCCCACTGTCAGAAGCAATATATAACTCTGCCCCCGCTGGCTGGCTCTTGCGAAGCGGGCAGGAGCGGTTTGCGTTCCTAAGTGCGCGCTGAAACGTTCAGCCTGCGAACATAAGAACGCAAATCGCACGTTTTGCGTTCTTATGTTCGCGTACTCGTCGATACGGCGCGCACTTAGGAACGCAAAAGAGTCCGCGTAATCTCACGACGAGAGCCTCCCTCAGTCTTGTTGTGCTTTGGCGGGAGCAGACACTTCGCTGATACAGCGGTATACCGTTATGTAAGAGGCCTCAGGCCTTGATCTAAGCCGCATCTCGGTATATTTCCCAAGAATTTTCCCCGTAGGGAAGGGGGTATGGCCTGATTCCCGAGGACCTTATGCCGCAAGGGCTGTGAAAGCGGTTTTTCTGCGGGGGGGGGGGCATGTATTCGGCGTTATTTCAATGTTTCGGGGGATTGCGTCGATTTTTGGGTGCGGATACGGTCAGGAGTTAACAGGCCGATGGAAGTCGATGATTTGCGCGTGCTGCGACGGTGAGAGTCGCAATCGTGAGTCTTTGTCGAACTGCTGAACGCCGGATGAAGAGTTTTGGAAATGATGGAAGGGATGCTTATCGTGACTAAGCAGGATCGGAAACCATCGCATACGAGGGCGATGCGCTCTCGCCTGATCGCGGCCGCCGTATCCGTCGCGACCGTTCTTGGACTTGCCGTCACCGGCACTGCGATTGCGGACAATGTGGGGACAGCCGTACCCGAAGCCGCGCAGTCGGCCACGACGCAGGCATCACAGGCCGGCACCGGCCCGATCAGCGGCATCGCACAGGGCGACAGCGCTCAGCAGGAGGCGTCATCTGCCCTGACCGATCGCGCCGGGACTGGTGCTTCGGGGCAGACCGCCACGGTCAAAGCGTCGGCTGCGCCTCGCGCCACGGCGAACGACGGCAAAGTGAAGATTAACCTATTCGATTATTGGGACAACCGTGATCCGAAGGGCCCGGCAAAGGCCGCTGGCAAAGAGAACGTGAACTATGCCACGGGCGGTACCAGCAGAAATGAGGCGGCTGCAGCATTCTACTTCAACTACTTCAACGGAAAAGGTAAGGATTGGAACGGCTGGACTGGCAGTGCAGAAACCTCTCCGGGCATCGTCAAGACGAACCTCACCAAGACCGGCGCTGATGCAGTTCCGCAGTTCTCTACGATGGTGACCAATAAAAATAATGCACAGACCGACATGACGTATTTGTTCACAGAAAGCGAGTGGGCCAAGGCATATACCAATGGCGGCAATGGGCTGACGGGGCTGTTCGATCCGACGGAAGAGGCCAAGGGCCACTATGTGTACGACTCCAATACGACGTACGCCGCGCTGAACAGTGCCGGTACCGGATTTGACCGGTCAGCAACATGGACCGAGAGAACTGACGCGTGGATTCCGAAATTCCTGCCGTTCAATGCGGATAAAAGTCAGCTGCGGATCGGCTTTCATTCAGTGCGCGGCGCCCGGTACGCCTTCGGTATGACCGCATACGCGAAGTTCATGCAACCGAAAGAAGGCAAACTCGTTGATGGTTCCCCGATGACGTTCAACTTCACGGGTGACGATGATCTGTGGCTGTTCGTCGACGGCATGCTTGTGTTGGATATCGGTGGCATCCATGATGCCGCCAGCGGCTCCATTGATTTCGCGACCGGTGTGGTGACGATTGTCAGCAATAAAACCACTACGACCACGTTGCAGGCGTTGTTTACTCAGGCGCTCAGGGACCAAGGCAAGTCGGATGCCGAGATCACCGCTTGGATGGAATCCAATATGGTCAAAGCCTCCAATGGCTCCTACACCACGTTCAAGAACTACACCAGTCACGAGATGAACATGTACTACTTCGAGCGTGGCCATAGTGGTTCCAACTGCAAGCTTGACTTCAATTTGGTGACTCTTGACTCCAGCCATATTCAAATCGGCAAGGAGACGGAGAACGTTCCTGAAGCTGACAAGGACAAGAACTATACGTTCAACGCTTATGTCAACTATGAGGGAACCGACAGTGACAAGGATTACACGTTGTACACGGGTAAATACGACGTGTACAACACCGCCACCGGCACCAAGGATGGTGAAACCCGGACCACGGCTCCCAATGGCGTGATAACGCTCAAGGCGGGCCAGTATGCCGTGCTTTTGGGCAGCGACACCAAGAGGATCACCGAGTCCTCGAAGTACAAGGTGACGGAAATCAACGTTGACCAGGACACGTATGCGGTGAGCGCCAATGGCGGTCAGGTCAAGGTGACGCAGGAGAAGGATTCTGCGACCACGGAGCCGGTGTCGGTCGGTGAGGTGCCACGTACCACGGTGACGAACACGGTCGTCACGGCGCCCCGGTACCGCAAGTACATCAAGGCGAACAATGATGGCACCTATGACCTGTCCCTGAACGTGACCGGCACGCAGTCCGGCTCGTCGCAGACGACCGTGTCCCCGGCCGACATCGTCGTGGTGTTCGACACCTCCGGTTCCATGAGTAACCCGATGGGAGACAACTCTCGTCTTGAGGTTGCGAAGACTGCCGTCAACAGCATGGCGCAGCATCTGCTGACGTCTGAGAACCAGGGCAAGGATAGCAACATCCGGATGGCGCTGGTCCCCTTCTCGACGACGGCGGGCAATGTGTTGAACTTCACCGACAACGCAATGGACATAGTCAGTGCCGTTAATGGTCTGGGCGCCGATGGTGGCACGAATTGGGAGGCCGCGCTTAAAGCCGCCAATGCCAAGCTGACTTCCGGTCGTAAGGGCGTGAAGAAGTACATCGTGTTCATGTCAGACGGCGACCCGACGTACCGCACGAGTTCCGTGCGGACCGGCACTGATTGGTTGGGTCGTCCGACCTATGATGACGATGATCGCAGGGGTCTTCCTGCCGGGGTTCATGGTTCTGGCAGCAGTGATCGATATGGGGCGAATCTCAGCTCCGCTGTTGCCGAGGCTAACAGGCGTGGCGATGCGACGTTGTTCTCGGTTGGCGTGTCCTCCGATCCGACCAAGATGCGTGGCTTCGCCGATCAGACGAAGGGCTCGTATTACAGCGCCACCAGCACGGATGAGCTGAACAAGGCATTTGCCGATATCATCGGTCAGATCAACAGGAAGTCTTCGTACAAGAACGTGTCCATCACCGATACGCTGTCAGACTACGCGGAGTTCGTTAATGCTGACTTCGGCTCGAATGATGTGACGGTGACGGCATCTAAAGACGGTAATAGTGTCGATCTCAACGAGAGCGATTACACGGTTACCGTTTCGGGCAAGACGGTGAAGGTCACGTTCGCGGACGGCTATGAGCTTCAGGATGGCGTGACATATACGGTCACGTTCAAGGTCAAGCCGACGCAGAAGGCCTACAACGAGTACGCCGCCAACAAGCAGAATGACGACAAGACCGGATATAAGGATGTTCTTGGTGCCGACAACACTGATGCGGATGGTCACCATACTTCGTCCAATTTGCCCGGCTTCCATTCGAATGCGGATCACGGCGCGAAGCTGGAGTACACCGTCGTCAACACGGTCGGCGACCAGACCACCGAGACCCCGGGTTCCGTGGAGTACCCCCACCCCGTCCTGCAGGTAAAGACCGGCAAGATCCAGGTGACCAAGAACTGGTCCGATGGAGCGGAGAAGCATGGGAATGGCTCGGTGACCGTCACGTTGAAGCAGTGCAATGCGCAAGGTGAGGATTGCAAGGACATCAACCGGACCGTGACCCTCAACAACCAGGGTCAGTGGGCTGGTGCGTTCGAGAACCTCGCCCCTGGCACCTACCGCGTGGAGGAGTCCAGCGTGGACGGCTACACGGCGTCCTACAACCCCGAGAACCAGTTGGTAACCGTCACTGCCGACGACCTGTGGGCGGCTCCGGATAACAACAACATGACGACCTTCGACAACGTCAAGACGTACCCGGTCACGATCACCAACACCTTCGTTGCCGTGTCCGCTCTGCCGATGACCGGCGGCGCCACGACTCGTGACTGGCTTGTGTATGGGGGCGGCTTCGGCCTGCTCGCGGCACTGGTCAGAATCGGATACTTCATCTGGCGCAAGCGTCGGCTCGTCTGACCTGCGGCGGATGCTCCGCCCTCCTCCCTCGTCGGGGAGGGCACACGGGGGCGGCGACCAGTCGCCCCCGACAACTCAAGATTTGCGGACTGCGGAAGCCTCAACGACTGCCGCTTCCGCAGTTGCAATAAACAAGACAACGAAAGGAAGATGAGTTTCTCATGAAGTTCAAGAAGCTTTTCGCGGGTGTCGCAGCTGCGGCCACCCTTCTCGCTGGCATGGCGTTCGGCACCGGTGCCGCCAACGCGGCCGAGACGACAGTGGACACTGCTGCAACAGTCACGTTCAAAGCGTCCAAAGAAAAGCAGCTGACCAGCGCCCAGCTGAGCGCATACAAGATCGCGGACTACGTGAACTATGGCACTGCCAAAACCCCGGTGTATGGTGTGAAGACCGCTGCGGGCGCCAATCGCACGAAGCTGGCTGCGGCTCTGACCACCGCCGGCTTCCAGAACGTGCCGATCGATGGCACCACTGATTTGATGGCTTGGGCTATGAATCAAAAAACGACCACGGATACGGATGGTACCGTCACGCAGGTTCAGTTCGATCAGTCCGAGACCCGTCCGTGGAATAATCCGTCCGTGACGCGTAAGTTCGCGGATGCGCTGCAGGTCGGCAACCCGTTCACCGCCACCGCGGATCCGTTCGTGCTGAACAAGGCGACTGGCAACGACACGGATGGTTGGACCGCCACGAACAAGACCGCGCTGACTGCTGGCGTGTATCTGTTCCTGGACGGCAACGCATCGACCGATACCCTGACTCAGGCCGTCCCGATGATCGTGAGCACCGGCTCCGTTGATGCTGAGGGCGTTCTGTCGCTTGGTGATAGCACCGCAGAAGTGGACATGAAGAGCACGGTGAGCGGCACCCAGACGAAGTCCACCACCAGCAAGAGCGCGTCCGTGGGCGAAACCGTGCCGTTTGAACTGGGCTACACGATTCCGAATCCGGTCCCGACCGACTTCACCCTGCAGTTCAAAGATGTGCCAAGCAAGGGCCTGACCGTCAACTTCGCCAGCCTGACCGTTAAGGCTGGCGATAAGGTGCTGACTGACACCGATTACACGGTGGAAAACAACCTGACTGACAACAAGGGCGACGGCACCAATACTTTCGTGGTGAAGATCACCGACCCGGCCAAGTACGCCGGCAAGCAGATCACCATCACCTACAACGCCACCGTCAATGACGAGGCCGAGACAGTCGAGGGCCAGGATTACCACGCGGTGACCAACAAGCTTGTCGGCAATGATGGCACCCCCATCCCCGGCACTGAAACCCTCACCAAGATCTTCGGCTTCAAGTTCACGAAGGTCAACGCCCAGGGTGAGGCCGTCGAGGGCGCGAAGTTCACGCTGAGTGTCGCAAAAGACCAGAACGGCGTGCTGCCGAACAGCGATAAGTACCCGCTCGAAGTCACGTCCGGTGCCAACGGCGTCGTCAAGTTCGACGGCCTGAAGGCCGGCAGCTACACCGTGACCGAGACCGCGGTCGCCGACGGGTACCAGGACTTCAAGGCCTCGTTCACCGTGGCCATCGATGAAAACGGCAAAGTCACCTTCGCCGGCACCGACTCCTGGGGTCTCGCGCCCAAGGGCAGCGCCGACGACTACAAGGTGACCAACGTCAAGTCCGTCTTCGAACTGCCGAAGACCGGTGCTGCGGGCATCGCGCTGTTCGTGGTGATCGCCGCGCTGCTCGGCGGCGCTGCCGCCACCGTGTACGCCAAGTCTCGCCGCACCAGCCGTGCGCTGCGCTGACTGACACGATAACAGGCCAAGCCGCCGCATGACATGCATCCCGCACGAGCATGGTGGCGGTTTCGGCTTGCTGTAACCGTTCGCCCCCGGCAACACCCCTGCCGGGGGCAACACAGTACATACACGAATTCGTTTCACGGCGACTGCAGTGACGGCCGGCACAACAACAGGAGGATGCGCATGGCATCGAGGAGACACGGATCGAAACGGCCGGCCACCTCATCCGGCAACGATCCAGCCGTCAAATCCTCCCATGCGCCCGCACGGTCAACGATGACCCGCAGCCTGCCGGACAATGATGAGCGATCCTCGAATAATTCCCGCAGATCCTACCGAAACAGCCGTCACAAACCCGCCGTGCAGCCGCAGCTCCCGTACTCGATGCTGAGCTTCAATCAGGCGACCGACATCTCCGACCTTGTCGCGCAACGCAAACGACTGCGCATACAGCTCATCATCATGCGCATCGTCACGCTGATACTGGTCATAGCCGCTGTCGCCGTCGCCGGATATCCCCTAGCGCTCCAATACCAGAGCTCGCTCAAACTCGCCCAAACCTCACGCAACAGCGCACAGCAGGTCGCCGGCTGGCCATACCCGCAAGCCGAAGACGCCCTCGCCGCCGCCCGCGCATACAACGCAAAACTCGCCAGATCCGGTCAACCCGTGCTGGGCGAGGCCATCGACCCGTTCAGCGCCGCACAAGGCGGGTCGAGAGCCAAAGGCGAGGATTCCGCCGCCTCCAAAGACAAGGAATACCAGTCCCTGCTCGACTCGGGCGACGAAGTGATGGGAACCATCAAGATCCCGAAAATCTCCGTCAACCTGCCGATCTACCACGGCACGTCACAGACCGCGCTGGCCTCCGGTGCCGGTCACCTGTACGGCTCCTCGCTGCCGGTCGGCGGGGACAGCACGCACTCCGTCATCACCGGGCACCGCGGTCTCGTCAACGCGATGATGTTCACGCGGCTCGACGAGATGAAAACCGGCGACTTCTTCTACATCGAAGTGATGGGGGAGACGCTCGGCTACGAGGTCGACCGCATCACCGTCATCAACCCGGACGACACGTCGCAACTCAAGATCGTGCCCGGCGAGGACCGAGTGACGCTGATGACGTGCACGCCGTACGGCGTCAACACGCAGCGCCTGCTGATATTCGGGCATCGCGAGCCGATCCCGATGCCGGCGCCGGACCCGTCCGACCTGCATGACACGCGCACCATCGTGACGATGGTGGTGGTGTGCGGGCTGCTCGGCGGATGGCTGCTGCTCGGCGTGATCGGGCGGATTCGCCGGCTGCCGTTCAAGCCGATGCGGCACGCGTCGTCGTGGCCGCGGCGCATGCGTGGGTGAGGTGCGCTGGGTTCACGGGGGCAACGGGGGTGTCGGCGGCGTCGCCGGTGAGGTCCTCGAAGGCGGACTTGCAAGGTTTTCGAGGGATCTCGCCGTGCGAATCGAACTTGCCGTGAGATGAACATGAACTTCCGGTCAATACCGTGCATGTCACGGAAAGTGGGTGTACGCTGAGGATTGGCCGATCAGGTGCATACAGCGTTGCATGTGGCCGGTTGCGGTAACAATGATTTGACCCGGTCAACGGGGCTCTCTGCAAAAGGGGGACATATGAGCAACACGTATCCAGATGGAGCGCCGCAGACTCCGTATGTTGATCCGAACAATGCTTCGGGCGCGGAAGGCGCGCCCGAACCGCAGCCAACGCAGGCTTTCCCGCCGGTGCCGGTCGTTCCTCTGCCCGGGCAGGGAGCGGGCGCGCCGACGGGAGCCCCAGCCGCCCCGTACGGGCAGGGCGGGGCCCCTTATGGTGGTGCGCCGACTGCCGCGTACGGCGAGTCGCTCGCCGGGCCGCAGGGCGGCGCCGAGCCGTATGGATACCAGGCGGCGCCGTATGGGCAGGAGCCGGGAGCGTACGGACAGTCGGGCGCTGGCTCCGCATACAACCAGGGTGGGGCTCCTTATGGTCAGCAGCCTGAACCCGGTCCAAACCCCTTCAGCCAGCCCGATGGCGGAACTCCGTATGGTGGCGAGGCGCCTACCGCCGCGTATGGTGAGCCGCTTGCAGGGCCGCAGGGCGGCAACGGCAATGCGCCTGCCGCGCCCTATGGTCAGCAGCCCGAGCCGGAGTATGGTGCCGGCGCGCCTACCGCTGCGTACGGTGAGCCGCTTGCCGGCGATGCTCCGGGAGGGTACGGTCAGCCGGCCGCACCGTACGGCGGAGAGCAGCCGACCGCCGCGTACGGACAGCCATACGGCGCCAACCAGTACGGTGGTCCGCAATACGGGAACCAGCCGCCAGCAATCGCGCCGCAAGGCTACGGCAATCCGTACCAGCAGGAACCGCCGAAGAAGAAGAGCCGCGGCCCGCTCATCGCCGGCATCACCGCCGGTGTCGTTGCCGTCATCGCCATCATCGTCGTAGTCGTGCTGTTCGCCATTGGTGTCATCGGCGGCAAGAAGGACAGCAGCGCCGACGCGAAACCCAACACGTCCACCAGCCAGACACAGGGCGACAGCAACTCCAATGGCGGCAGCTCCAGCAACGGCAACTCCGCCGGATCCGGCAGCAACGATCTGAACAACCTTGACGACGCGTTGCAGAACGGGGCCGACGACACCAACAACGATCTCAACAACGACAGCTTCAACGGATCCTCCAGCTCCGGCAAGCCGTCACTGGAAGAGTTCGTCAACTCCAGCGAAATCCAGTCGCAGCTCGACAGCATGACCTCGTCGTACCAGGGCATGGGCATCAGCATCAAGGCGTACGCGGAAGGCAACACGCTCGTGTACGACTACACGCTGTCTGACACGTACAGCAGCATGGGCGACATGATGACGTCGAGCCTTGACGGGATGGACAGCACGTTCAAGTCGGTGGCGCAGACGCTCAACGAAACCTGCGACACCGGCGGCAACGCCAAGGTGCGCGTGTACCTGCATACCGAAAGCGGCAAGACGCTGTTCGACAAGAGCTACACGGAGTAAGCGGGTCCAGCTCGCGAGAATCCGACAAGGCGGGACGGCCATGATTGGCCGCCCCGCCTTTCGTATGCGCGTTCTTCGTAAGGATTGCACTCGCATTGGTTTACACTGGTGGGTATGAGAATCGCACGTTTTTCACTCAACGACAAGCCGCGCTATGCCTTCGTCCAGCAGGACCCGGCCGACGGCAAGGACTACCTGATCGAACTGGACGGATACCCGTTCGGAGCCGCGCCCGTCAAGCCCACAGGGGAGCGGTACGCGCTCGACGCCGATGGGCTGAGGCTGCTCGCGCCGGTGATTCCCTCCAAGGTGTACGGTCTCGCCAAGAACTACGAGGCGCACGCGCAGTTCATGCACGAGAGCGGGCACTCCGAGATTGCTCACGCGCCGGAAGACATGGTGATCTTCTCGAAGCCTTCCACGTCGGTGATCGGGCCGGACGATCCGATCGTCATCCCGTCGTATTCGAACGATATGAACTTCGAGCCCGAAGTGGCGGTGATTATGGGGCGTATCGCCAAGAACGTGCCGGTCGAGAAGGCCATGGACTACGTGCTGGGCTTCACGTGCGTCAACGACGTGACGCTGCGTGACCTGCAGGGGCTGGATCCGATGTGGACGCGGGCGAAGGGCTTCGACACGTCCTGCCCTCTCGGCCCGTGGATTCAGACCGAGCTGGACTGGAAGGACGCGAAGATCTCCTTCACGCTCAACGGCGAGGACGTGCCGATGGCAAGCGGCACCACTGCGAACCTGATTCACGGCATCCCCGAGCAGATCGCCGCGATTTCCTCGTTCTCGACCCTGCTGCCCGGTGACGTCATCATGACCGGCACCCCGAATGCCTCCGGTCACCTTGATCCCGGCGACGAGCCCATCGTCCACGTAGCCGGCATCGGTTCCCTCCGCAACGTGGTCGTGCGCGGCTAGGCGACAGCACAGTGTGCTGTCGCAGCGCATGAGCCGAGCGACAGCGAGGCCGGATTGGGTCGGTCGCAGGTCGTCCGAAATTGCGGGACCGTGCGCGGCATTGCCCGTCGCCTCGACCGGGACGTTGATGATTGGCTCGGGGAATCCATACCGTTTGAGCAGCAGACGCAAGTGGGTCTCGGCCGGGGAGTCGGTGTTCTCGCGAATCTGGGTGAGTGCCCTGATGCATTGTTTTTGCCCCTGGAACGAGTCGCATGAGTGGATGAATTTTCTGAGTTCGGCCAGAGTGGTCCGTCTGCGTGCGGGGTCGCGGCATACCAGCGAGTCGCCGAATTCTATGAGGTCTTCGAGGGACAGCTCTTCGGCCGTTTGGGCGAACAGCGCCTCGGGGGAGGTGCATAGGAGCCCATGCACCTCGATGGTTGCGCCCGAGGCGTCCGTATTGGGCCATACGCGGAGAATGATGTCTTTCGCGCGCGTCCGCCGCGTGGTTTTGAACGTGACAGTCGCTGCGGGGCGGTTCTTCGTTGATCTCAAACATGACCGCTCTCAAAACTCGCAGATACGAGAACTGTTTTGGCGGAAAATGGCGGTTTCGGGTTTCGCATCTGCGAGTTTTGAGAGCGTGTCGTACGGATTCGAGTTATCCACATTGCGTTTTGGCGCTTCAAAATCAGTGCAAAACTTGAGTCGCGTGCGCTCAACTTTCGGGAATAGAATGGGTGCCGAATCGGTTGTGCGTATCAGACACAGACGGAAAGCGCTGTGCGGGGCGGTTCGGATGTCGTGGGCCGCGGCCGCCAAAGCGCATGAGACATACGGAGGTTGATATGGAACAGAAGTTCACCACCATGGCCCAGGAAGTCATCGGTGATGCGATTCAGAGCGCGTCTGCCGCGGGCAACGCGCAGGTCGAGACACTGCACGTGATGGATGCGCTGCTGCGTCAGGAAAACGGCGTGATTCAGGGACTGATTCAGGCGGCGGGCGGCAACCCGCAGGCGATTGGCGCCGAGGTGCGCAATGCTCTGGTCAAGATGCCGGCGGCGAGCGGGTCCACCACATCGCAGCCGCAGGCGAGCCGCCAGCTGACGGCGGCGCTGGCACAGGCCGAGAAGGAGATGCAGCAGATGGGCGACGAGTACGTCTCCACCGAGCACCTGCTCATCGGCATCGCCGCATCCGCGCCGAACCAGAGCGCGGACATCCTCAAGGCGAACGGCGTGACGGCCGCGGCGCTGCGCAAGGCCGTCCCCGGCGTGCGCGGCGGCGCCAAGGTCACCAGCCCGGACGCTGAGGGCAGCTACAAGGCGTTGGAGAAGTACTCCACCGATCTGACCGCCCGCGCCAAGGAGGGTAAGCTCGACCCGGTGATCGGGCGTGATCAGGAGATCCGCCGTGTGATCCAGATCCTGAGCCGCCGCACCAAGAACAACCCGGTGCTGATCGGCGAGCCCGGCGTCGGCAAGACCGCCGTCGTGGAGGGCCTCGCCCAGCGTATCGTGGCCGGCGATGTGCCGACCACGCTGCAGAACAAGAAGCTCATCAGCCTCGATTTGGGGTCGATGGTTGCCGGCTCGAAGTACCGTGGCGAGTTCGAGGAGCGCCTCAAGAGCGTGCTCAACGAAATCAAGAACGCCGACGGCCAGATCATCACGTTCATCGACGAGATTCATACGATCGTCGGCGCTGGCGCGGCCGAAGGCTCGATGGATGCCGGCAACATGCTCAAGCCCATGCTGGCGCGCGGCGAGCTTCGCCTGATCGGTGCGACCACGCTGGACGAGTACCGTGAGAACATCGAGAAGGACCCGGCGCTTGAGCGTCGTTTCCAGCAGGTGTTCGTGGGCGAGCCGAGCGTGGAGGACACGATCGCGATTCTGCGTGGCCTGAAGCAGCGTTACGAGGCGCACCACAAGGTGACGATCGGCGACGACGCGCTGGTCGCCGCCGCGACGCTCTCGAACCGCTATATTTCCGGCCGTCAGCTGCCCGACAAGGCCATCGATCTGGTCGATGAGGCGGCCGCGCACCTGCGCATGGAGCTCGACTCCTCCCCGGAGGAGATCGACGAGCTGCAGCGCAAGGTCACGCGCTACGAGATGGAGGAGATGCAGCTCAAGAAGGCCGAGGATCCGGCCAGCAAGGAGCGCTTGGAGAAGCTGCAGAATGAGCTCGCGAACACTCGCGAGAAGCTGAGCGGCCTCAAGGCCCGCTGGGATGCGGAGAAGGCCGGCCACAACAAGGTCGGCGACCTGCGCGCCCAGCTGGACGCCAAGCGCGTCGAGGCTGACAAGTTCACCCGTGAGGGCAACCTGGCCGAGGCGTCGAAAATCCTGTACGGCGAGATTCCGGCGATTCAGAAGCAGCTGGACGCGGCCGAGAAGGCCGATGCGGAAGACGGCGCGACGGGCGAGACCAAGCCCGAGCCGATGGTGCCCGACCATGTGGACGCCGATTCGGTGGCCGGCATCGTCTCCGAGTGGACCGGCATCCCCGTCGGTCGCCTGATGCAGGGCGAGAACGAGAAGCTGCTGAGCATGGAGGACTACCTCGGCAAGCGCGTGATCGGCCAGAAGGAAGCGATCGCGGCGGTGAGCGACGCGGTGCGTCGTTCGCGCGCCGGCATCAGCGACCCGAACCGTCCGACCGGCTCGTTCCTGTTCCTCGGCCCCACCGGCGTGGGCAAGACCGAGCTCGCCAAGGCGCTCGCCGACTTCCTGTTCGACGACGAGAAGGCCATGGTCCGCATCGATATGTCGGAGTACATGGAGAAGGCGTCTGTGAGCCGTCTGATCGGCGCCGCGCCCGGCTACATCGGCTATGAGGAAGGCGGCCAGCTGACCGAGGCCGTGCGTCGTCGTCCGTACTCGGTGGTGCTGTTCGACGAAGTCGAGAAAGCTAACCCCGAAGTCTTCGACGTGCTGCTGCAGGTGCTGGACGACGGGCGTCTGACCGACGGCCAAGGCCGGACTGTGGACTTCAAGAACACGATCCTGATCATGACCTCGAACCTCGGCTCGCAGTTCCTGGTGAACCAGGACATGGACGCGGACGCCAAGAAGAAGGCCGTGATGGACGCGGTGCACATGAACTTCAAGCCGGAGTTCCTGAACCGTCTGGACGAGATCGTGATGTTCCATCCGCTGACCCGTGAGGAGCTGGGCGGCATCGTCAACATCCAGGTCGCTCAGGTGGCCTCGCGTCTGACGGATCGCCGCATCAAGCTCGACGTCACCGACGCGGCTCGCGAATGGCTCGCCAACACCGGCTATGACCCGGCGTACGGCGCTCGTCCGCTGCGCCGTCTGGTGCAGACCGAGGTCGGCGACCAGCTGGCGCGCATGCTGCTCGCCGGCAAGGTACACGACGGCGACACCGTGCTCGTCGACCAGACCGGTGGCGAGCATCTGGAACTCGGTACCATGCCCGAGGATCCGGATGCCGGTTCCGATGCCGACGTCACGGTCGAAGACGTCACCGAAGACAAGTGATGGCCGGGTGATGGCCGCATAATGGCCGAGTCGCGATGAGGGGAGGCCGGGCTCAATACCCGGTTTCCCCTCAATGCGTCATAAGTGCGTCACGCTGTGCGGGTCGCGTCACGCGGCGAGCGCTCGCACAGCGTGACGGTTCGTGAGAAGCCTTATTTTTCAACGTTCTTGGAGTATGCGTCACTCTGTGCGCTCGCTCTGCGTGACGTGACCCGCACAGCGTGACGCTGCATAGTGCGTGTGTAGGCGCTGTGGTGCCCGGATTCGCGCGTAAGTCCGAACGCGCCGCGACCCCTATTCGCCGACCGCGGCGCGCTGCTCCACGAACTCGCATCCAGCTATCGCGCGGGCCATGGCGTCGCGCATGGTGGACAGGAACACGCCGTCGCGCGTGAACGCCAGCGCCTGCACCTCGATGCCGTACGGCGAAAAACCGGTGAGCTTGACGAGTGGTTCGCTGCCGGGTTGCGCGAATTCGGCGGTGGCCGTGGCCACCGCGCGCTTCACTGCCTCCGTCACGTGCGCCGGGTCGCTGCCGGCCTTCGCGGTGAACGTCATCGTCACGCATCCTTCATTGGACGGCGTGAGCTTCTCCAGCGACGCGGTGTTGAGCACGGAATTGGGTATGACCATCTCGTTGCCATTGCGCTCGCGCACCACCGTCTGCCGCCACGTGATGTCCTTGACCACGCCGGTCGCCCCCGCGACCGACACCAGATCGCCCGGCTGTATCACCTTGCCGAGCATCAGACCGAAGCCCGAGATCACGTTCGCCACGGTGTCTTTCAGACCCAGCGACACGGCGATGCCGCCGACGCCGAGCGCGGTCATCAGTGTTGTCGGGCTGATGCCGAACACCGGCTGCAGCACGATGGACGCGGCCAGTATCCACACCAGCACGCGCATGATGTTGATGAATATCGACGCGCTCGGCATGTCCGTCCGATCCAGCACCTTGCGCATCACCCGTGCCAGTCCCTTGGTGATCAACAGCGCGGCGACGATCGCCACCAGCAGGAAGATGATTTTCCCGGCGTTCGCCTCGAACCATTGCAGTATCTGATCCATGTCGCCTCCAGGGTCGCGTCCGCGTCGCGCACCCCGCGGCGGCGACTGCTCTGCAAGCCACTTTAGTGGGCGGTTTTGAAATCTCCTGGAATGTCGCCTTTGAAAATGCGGCTCCAGTAGGCCAGCATGTTCTCCTTTGACATCGACAGGTACACTCCCATGGCGAGTACGGCGACATCCTCGTTGAGCAGGTCGTCGACCGAGAGTCTCTTGCTCAGCTCCGGCCACCGCCGCAGCACCGCGAGGATACCGCCGACGGTGAAGTCGAGCATCAGGTCGGTTTTCAGATCCAGGTTGTCGGCGTCGAGCTGGAGGTCGTTGATGATCATCAGACGGCCGAAGTCCTTCAGCGACTCGATGAGCTCGGGCGAGCTATGGCTGCCGGCGAGCAGTGCCAGACGGTCGAGCCGCTGCCGCTGAACTGGGTCGTTCATCACCAGGGAGCATTGGCGCCTCCATTCGATGTCGGGATTGAGGTCGGCGCGTGGCGCCTGCACGGTCGAGTGCTCCACGGCGTGCATGATCGCCGAATCGGCCAGCTCCGGCAGGCTGGCGTAATGGTAGTAGAACGAGTTGCGGTTGACATGCGCCTCGCGTACGACTTCGGTGACGGTGATCTTGCGGTATTCGTGGTCTGCGAGCAGCTCCCAGAACGCGTTTTCGAGGCGTTCGGTCGCGGAGAGTATCTCGGAATCCTTGCGTGGGCGCGGCATGATGGTTCCCTTCCTGCGTGACGTGCGGCTATCGTTTATTGGGCACTATGTCTATATGTGTGATATGGATTATTGTAGGGCGGATCGTGAGGCAGATGATCGGAAAATAGGCGAACTGTCCATTTTTCTCGGTTGGCGAAACAGAGTTCGGGCACGAGACGGCTACCGCGAGGAACGGGACCGGGCCGCGGCCATGAGCAGCCCCATCGCCTCGATCAGATGACGGCGATCCGCCTCCGACAGACCCACGAACGTGTTGATCATCGTGGGAACGGCCTTCAGGCCGGCCGCCATGAGATCGGAAATGCTGTCGGCATGGCTCGACCGCAGCACGGAGAACAGGGCGTCCACCGCGCGCTCGCGGTCCTCGGTGCTCAACGATTCCAGCCAGCCGTTCAACGACCGGTTGAACAGCTGGGAACTCGGCGACACCTGCGGCAGATATTCGAAATCATTGCCCGAGACCTGCCAGGAGAACGTCAGATGCTGCATCACGCCCTTCTGGTCGGAGCGTACAACCCGCATCGGCTCGGGCGTCTCCAGAATCATGCCGACAATCGAGGAGTCCGGTACGATCTTCACGATGAGGGGCATGACGCTCCGATACGGATCGCTGCCGACGATCTGCGACGGGAACCCCGGCCCGTCCAGCGAATACACCGCCGTGACACGCCGCTGCACCGGCTCGGGCGCGTTCATCGCCGCATACACGGCCAGATTGCCGCCCTTGGAATGCCCCAGCAGCACCATCGGGCCGCGCCACAGGCGCGCCACGGCGCACACATACTCACACGCCGCATGCTGTGCGGGCACCGGGTAGCGAAACGCCATGTTGAAATCCTCTTTCCAACCCACGAGCGAGTCGTCCGTGCCGCGGAACGCCACTGCCAGCGTGCCGCCCGGCAGCAGCATGGTCACGGCGGCGAACTGCATCTGCTGTTCCTCGCTGAAATGCTCATCGGATGCGTCCACGCGAACGCAGGCAAAGCGCGGATTGACTCCGATGGCGGCGTACAGCTCCTGCGTCAGGCGCGGGTCGGCGAGGCCGTTATGGCCGCTCTCCACATGAAAATCATCGGGGGTCAGCGCCTCCGACACCGAAGCCAGCGTTGCGTCGCCGAACTCCGGGGCGGCCAAATGGCGAATCGAGCGCACCGGATGGCGCACGTCGATGCTGCTCAGACGTCTGCGGAATGTGCCGGATCGTGCCTCGACATCGGCCAGAGTCCGCACACATGCCGGCATGTCCTGATAGACAAGCGACGCCAGCACCAGCGCGTCGACGGCGTTGAACGGTGCGTCGACGCCGAACGGGCGGGTCTCGGAACGTGCATAATCGATGATGTTGGGCGTCGTGCGGCGGCGGGGCTATGCTTGTCGTCCGGAGCCGCTAAGGGCCGGGCGGGTGACCGGTTACCCGTCAATATACCCGGTTCCCAACCCGCGCGAACCCAACAACAACCGGCGACATGCCCTGTTGTGCGTGGTCGGTGGTAAAAACGAAACCAGAGTCCAACGGGGAGGTTGTGCCATGATCAACGAAACATACAAAGCCATGCTCGGCGGCAAATCGGTCATTCGAACCCTGAGTGAATACGCGACCGCAAGGGGCACCGAAATCGGATACGACAACGTGTTCGACTATTCGCTGGGCAACCCGAGCGTGCCGTGCCCGTCCAGCTTCACCAAGGCGATGATCGACATGTACGAGACCGCCGATCCGGTCGCGCTCCACGGATACAGCCCGTCGCTGGGTAACCCGGAGGCGTGCCGCACCATCGCCGAAAGCCTCAACCGGCGTTTCGGCATGGATTACACGGCCGGCCGCATCTTCCCGACGACGGGTGCCGCCGGTGCGCTCGCCCACGCGCTGCGGGCCGTCACCAAGCCCGGCGACGAAGTGCTCACGTTCGCGCCATACTTCCCCGAATACCATCCGTATGTCGAAGGCGCGGGCGCGCGGCTGACCGTCGTGCCCGCCGACATCGAGAGCTTCCAGATCAACTTCGCGGCGTTCGAGGCGGCGCTGAACCCCGAGGTGGCGGTCGTGCTCATCAACACGCCGAACAATCCCTCCGGCGCGGTGTATTCGGCCGAAACGCTCGACCGGCTCGCGGGTATCCTGCGGGCGAAGCAGGCCGAATACGGTCACGACATCTTCCTGATCAGCGACGAGCCCTACCGCGAGATCGTGTTCGACGGCGGCACGCAGCCGTACCCGGCCAAGTTCTACGACAACACGCTGACCTGCTACTCCTGGTCGAAGTCGCTGAGCCTGCCGGGCGAGCGCATCGGCTACGTGGCAGTCAACCCGCAGGCGACCGACGCCGAACTCATCGTGCCGATGTGCGGGCAGATCTCGCGCGGCACCGGCCACAACTGCCCGAGCTCCAGCATGCAGCTCGCCGTGGCGAAGATCATCGACGAGACCAGCGACCTGAGCGTGTACGAGACGAACATGAACCTGCTGTACGATGCGCTGACCTCGATCGGCTTCGACGTGGTGCGCCCGGGTGGAACGTTCTACATCTTCCCGAAGGCGCTGGAAGCCGACGCGAACGCCTTCTGCATGAAGGCCAAGGAATACGACCTGATCCTGGTGCCGTCCGACAGCTTCGGCGTGTCCGGGTACTTCCGCATGGCCTACTGCATCGACACCGACAAGGTGAAGCGGTCGATTCCGGTGCTGGAGCGCTTCGTGCGCGAGGAATACGGATTGTAGGCGAAACCGCGCTCTCAAAACTCGCAGATACAGCCCCAAAATGTCGATTCTGGGGCTGTATCTGCGAGTTTTGAGGGCGCGTTCCGTCTAAGAGCATCCAGAAAGCATCAGAAAACATTCGGAAACCGTTCCGCAAGGTTGCAGGACGGTTCAACGTCAGGCGCAGGGGCCGCTAGGAAAGCCGTCGTTCAATGGAGTCAATCCAAGGAAAGGACGACGACCATGAAACCCCATGACATGCAACCCCATGCGAGCCCCGGCGGCTCGCGGCGGCGTCGACCGCCGGTAATCGCGACGAGGCGGATGGTCGCCCTCACGGGTGGCCTGTGCGCGAGCCCCGGCGGCATGGTGCTGATTCGGCACCTCTCGGCCGGTTCCGCTGGCCCCGCCTCAACCATGCAGCCGCCGAGCGGCAACTTCGGTGGCGGCGCCAACACCATGCAATACGACTATTCCGGCAGCTACTCGGTGTCGCTCACCGTCGGCGAAGACTCCACCGCCGTCATCGACGGTACCGACATCACCGCCTCCAGCTCCGGGTCGAACGGCGTCTTCGCCACCGATTCCGGAACGGCGCTCGTCAACGACACATCGATTGAGACCATGGCCGACAATTCACGCGGGCTGGACGCGACCTACGGCGGCACGATATCGGCGAACAAGATCACCGCGGACACGCAGGGCGGCCACAGCGCCATCGTCGCCACCGATCGAGGCGGCGGATCGATCTCTCTCGCCGATGCGACGCTGAGCACCGCCGGCTCCGGCTCCCCGCTGCTGTATTCCACCGGCGACATTCAGGTGAACAACGTCTCCGGAACCTCATCCGGCAGCCAGATCGCCGGCATGGAAGGCCTCAATACGATCCTGATCAAGGATTCGACGTTGGAAAGCACGGTCACCGGCAAAACCGCATCCGACCCGATCGCCAATGGCACCATCATCTACCAGTCCACCTCGGGCGATGCGGAAGCCAGCACCGGCGAGCACGCCACGTTCCAGTCGGTCGATTCCACACTCAGCTCCGCCATCGGATCAGGGTCGATGTTCTACTTCACCAACACGACCGCCGATGTGGTGCTGCAGAACACTGAGCTTGATTTCGACACCGACGCGGCGACGCTCACGGACAACGCGGCGGCCGGCTCCGGCACGGGCACGGCGAGCGACGCCCCCATCACTGTGAATGTCGACGGCACGTCCACGTGGGTGGTGACGAAGGATACGACCATTTCCGCGCTCAACGTCGCTTCCGGCGGCGACGGCAACACCGTCACCATCGTGGCGAACGGCAAGACCGTGGTCTCCGGCAGCGGCGACGTGACCGTCACGGTGACCGGCTCGTATTAGACCTCGGTCTCGGCCGGGAGCGACACGGAGCTGTCGAGCGACACCATCGACCGCAGCGAGTTCGACAGCCGGTTCGGCACATCGACAGCGTGGACGATGGCATAACCATGGCGGCGTGCCAGACATCAACATCAGCAATCACTTCATCAGTCAGTTTTCAAAGGAGTCATCATGACCAGCAACAACAGCAACAATGTCAACAATGCGAATGGCGGCGAGAGCGGCAACGGCGCGGATGGTGCCATCGAGGGCGTCGCTATCGAGGCGGCGGCGAACGTCACCGGTTCGGAGCAGCGTCAAGCGGCTGTGAATGACGCCGCTGTGGCTGATGGTTCGGTGACTAACGGTTCGGCGGGCGGCTGGGGCGTGGAGCCCGGTTCCGCGGCTGGTCGGGCCGATGGTGGCCGGGCTGCGGCAGACAACGGCGGTACAGACGAGTATGCGGGGAATCGTGCGGCTGGTCTGGGAGACGCCGAATGGGCTGCCGGGACCGGGGCTGCTGGATGCGGAACCGCAGGATACGGCTCGGCTGGGTATAGGCTCGCGGCAGCTCCGGGCAGTTCCGGCTATGCGCCGAACGGTCCGATGCCGGGGAGCTACGGCGAGGGATCGCGTGCGGCGTGGTACGCGCAGAATGCGCCGACGCAGGCAATGAATCCGCAGCCGGAGAATATGCAAGCGGTGAGTGGCCAGAACATGAACGCGCAGGACGCGAATATGCAGGGCACGAATACACCAGATGCGAACGCGCAGGGCGGCCAGATGCCGTTGTATGCGGATTGGAACGGCCGGGGGCCGGTGCCTGGAGCAATGGGCGGTCAGGTCCCGACACCGAAAGGCTCGAAGGGCGGCGAACACGCGTTGAGCGGTAAGACGTGGGCATTGCTCGCCGTGGTGTCTCTGGTCTGCGGCCTCGTGGGCGGCGTCGGTGGAGCGCTCGCGGTGAACGCGCTGACCGACGACGAAGATGGCACAGGCAGCAGCCAGCAGATGCAGATGCCCGGAGGCATGGGACAGCCGCCCAGCGGAGGCCAATTCGGCAATGGACAGTCTCAGCAGTATGGCGGCTCAGGGAAGTCGGACAGCCAGCTCGGCAGTGGTTCCAGTGGCTCCGGCAGCAGCTCCAGCGGTTCCGGTTCCTCGTACAGCTCCGACGGCAGTGATGTGACCACAATGTAAGCCATGAGCCGGGCAAGGCTCAGCGCGAAGTGAAAGCGTCCAACCGCAATCGCTGCCCCCCCCCCTATCTGCCCCCATCATCCTCGTCAAATTACGGGTTGAAATAGCCGTTCTGGGCAATTCCCCGTGCGAAATCGCCGTTTTGAGCTCGAAAAACGGCGATTTCACACGGGGAATTGCGGATTTCGGCTATTTCACCCCGTAATTTCGCGTTCTGTTCGCCCTCCACAGCCCGTAAATGGCCCAGCCAGTCGGGCTTTACGGCTCATCCGGCCAGCGCATCGCTGACGAATCGGTCGACCGTCGACCAATGCGGCCCTTGCCTCCTCGGCTGCATCACGGCGCACGCCCTCCAGCTTGGCGCCGGGAACCTTACCGGCCCTGACCAGTTTCATCATCGAAAGCGGCGCCTGCGTGTCAAGGACAAATCGGAACATGAACGCCGACGTGGCCAGCGTCAACGCGCCTGCGGATGCCGCGGCGATGCCGGTAATTCGGCATCCGCGCCGTACCCGGCCGGCGCGTCGCGAGCGAAATGAGTCATGCCGATGCGTGAAAGCAGCCGGCGCAAACGCATCGCAGCTTCCCCTGCGGATACCCTGTGCCGACTGGATTCCAAGCCGGCTGCACGGCCCAAGCGCGGCCGGCATGCCCGGGAAGAGCGCGAAAGGCGTAAAATCCTCACGACCTCTAGCGAACCGCGCGAACGGTTGTTAGTGTTGATGCACAGACGATTTCGGTTGCCGCGGCAGGCGTGCCGTCGGCTGATTGACGCGGCGCGCCGAACGCCGCATATACCGCTTGGTGCGCACCAGACGTAGAGCGGCGGTCTCCAAAACCGCAGGTCGTTGGTTCGCAGCCAACCGCGTATGCCAGTCACTTGTTTTTTCGGGGTCTGCCTCCGCCGACGCCCCGACCGGGACGCTTCGTGTTCCATCCGTCTATCGTCTCCGGGAGCCAGCCGCGCGTGCGGCCTATCATGGCGTCGGGTTCGGGGAGCTTGAGGTTGAGCAGGCCGCCGCTGGTTATGCCGAGGCGTTCGGCGACCTGCTTGACGCCGAGAGATATGCAGTCCGAGAACACGCGACACGCAGTGAATCTTAACGACCGCAGGACTAGGCAAACAACAAATGGCACTACGCAGATGCTCATACACCCACTGCCACCTGCCCGTCACCCGCGGCCAAGCATGGGACCTCGGACATAACGACCGGCGCGACGGATACAACGGACCCGAACACGCGAGCTGCAACCGCAAAGCGGGAGCGGCCAACAGCAACCGCATGCGCGAACACTGGAACAAGCAAACAGGAAACAACGTGGCGACTGCAGGCCGGGTGAGCCTACTTCTTCTTCGGCACGTAGATCACAGTGTCGATCAGTTCTCGGTAGTGCGCGACGATCTGCGCGCGGCGGGTCTTCAGGCTGGCCGTCAGCATGCCGTTGTCTTGTGTGAACTCGTCGGGCAGAATCTCGAACTTGCGGATCGACTCGGCGCGAGACACGCCCTCATTGGCCTGATTCACCGCACGCTCGACTTCGGTGTGCACGATCGGATTGCGGGCCAGCGACGCCAGATCGGACTCCTCCTGAGCGCCCTGCGATTTCAGCCACGCGTTCGCATCGGCGAGATCCAACGTGACCAGCGCGGCCACGAACGGCTTCCGGTCGCCGATGACCAGGCACTGGTTCACAACCGGCGATGTCATCACGGCGGCCTCCAACAGGCCGGGGGAGACGTTTTTGCCGCCGGCGGTGATGATCAGATCCTTCTTGCGGCCGGTGATCGAAATGAAGCCGTCCTCGTCGATGTCGCCCAGATCGCCGGTGTGCAGCCAGCCGTCGACGATCTGCTCGGCGGTCACATCGGGATGGTTGTGGTATCCGCGGCAGACCAGATGGCCGCGTACGCACAGTTCGCCGTCGTCCGCGATACCCGCGGTGACGCCGCTCATCGGCATGCCGATCGTGCCGATCCGATTGTTCTCCGGCAGGCTCACGCACACCGGCCCGCAGGTCTCCGTCATGCCGTAACCCTCAAGCAGCGGCATGCCGATGCCGTTGAAGAAGTGCGAAAGGTTGGCGTCCATCGGGGCGCCGCCGGTGATGGCGAAGTCGGCGTTCGGGCCGAAAATCGTGCGGATCTTCTTGTACACCACCAACTCGTAGAACCCGTGGGCGAGGCGCCCCCGCCACGGCAGTTTCTCGCCGGCCTGCTCGGCCTTCGACCAATCCCGCGCCACGTCCGCCGCACGCAGGAACATCTTGCCGGCGATGCCCTTGCCGGCGCGCTGCGACGCTGCGTTATACACCTTCTCGAACACGCGAGGCACCGCCAGCAGCAGTGTCGGGCCGAACGACTCGAAATCCTTGACGATCGTCTTCATGTCGGAACTCAGTCCCAACGTCAGCGTGCCGCAGAAGCTCAGCAGCTCCATGAACCGCGCGAACACGTGGCTCAGCGGCAGGAACAGCAGCAGACGGCGGTCGGGCCACGCGCAGGCGCGGGGCATGTACTGCATGGCCGACAGGCACAGGAACGCCAGATTGCGGTGCGACAGCTCCACGCCCTTGGGGGTGCCGGTGGAGCCGGACGTGTAGACGATCGTCGCGAGGTCGTCGCCGTGGGCGTCGTTCTTGCGCGCCCAGAACTCCTCGTCGCTCACTTCCTTGCCATATGCCTGCAAGGCTTCGAGCGCGCCGGCCTCGATCACGAACACCTTGCGCAGCGACTGCACCTCATCGTGGATGGATTCGATCTTGTCGCGCTGCCCGTCGTCCTCGGCGAACGCGATCGTGGCCTGCGAATCGTTGAAGATCCAGCTTACCTGAGCGTCGGAATTCGTCTCGTAAACCGGGACGGTGAGCGCCCCGACCGCCATGATGGCCATGTCGAGCGCGGTCCATTCCCAGCGCGTACGCGACACGATTGACACGGCGTCGCCCTTCTTCACACCCAAGCCGATCAGACCCTTGCCCAGGGCGATCACCAGGTCGCGGAACTGCGTCGCGGAGAACGACTTCCAGCCGCCATCCGCCTTGTATTCGACGGTCGAGCCGTCCGGGTCGCGCTGGGCGCGGCGGTCAAGGAAATCAAACAGGTTGATATCGTCGTCGATCGGTTCCTTCAGCGGATTGGTGAACTCTTTGACCATGGTCGAGGAATTTACTGTCATACTCTCTTGAATACTCTCAGCGTGGTACAAAAACCGCGCGACAGGCGGCATTCGGGGGGGCGGAGGGGTCGGGGAGGGACACCGAGCATGCGGCGCGATGATGTCGCATTATGTGCGTCGCGCGTGGCCGGGGCTGTACGATGGGGGCAGGTTTGCCAGTATCGCGCCTTCGGTGGCGCGGCGCGGTGATTCGTGGCCGATGAAGGTGACGGGCGGAATAGGCGAGGTGCGGGCGAGATGCAGGCGAGCGGCATGAGCCGGAGCGAAGCGGCCCGAGCCGGACGGGAGCAATCATGAACATGCCGCCGGGCTGGTATCCGGACCCATCGGGCGATCCCTCGCTGATGCGTTGGTGGGATGGCGAGGAATGGGCCGGTGATTTCGCGCCGGCGCAGCAGGTGACGCCGGACGGCAACCGTATTCGCCGGGCGCGTACCCGATGACGAATGGCGACCGCAACCTGCGTCTCGCTGCATTCATCCTCAACATCATCTCGATGGTCGCGTTGGGATGGACGTTGCTCCCGCTGGCATGGATGATCCCGATGACGGTGATGAGTTGGGGCATCTACAAGGGCACACGGGCCAACACCGTGGCGTTCGGTGTGTGCAACCTGCTGTTCGTGAATACCATTGGAGGGGGGCTGCTCATCAGCAACAAAGAGCGGTGACCGATTCCGCGGAATTTCAGGCGTGTCGCGATTTTTGTCCCGTTTGTACAGGCGGTCGGGTAATGTATTCCCCTGTTGCCTGTCAAGGTGACATTGCGGACATAGCTTAGTTGGTAAAGCGCAACCTTGCCAAGGTTGAGACCGCGGGTCCGAGTCCCGTTGTCCGCTCGCAGATTCGGCTGGCTGAAGCGATTCGGCCGGTCGGCACGCAGACCCGGGCGGTTGGCGCAGAGGTAGCGCACTTCCCTGACACGGAAGGGGTCACAAGTTCGAATCTTGTATCGCCCACGGATGCCGAAGTTCACTTCGGTGTGCACTGGGTGATTGGCGCAGCGGCTAGCGCACTTCCTTCACACGGAAGGGGTCGTAGGTTCGATTCCTACATCACCCACGGCCGCTACGGTGGTCGGTTTTCGGGGCTATGGCGCAGCTGGTAGCGCATCTCCATGGCATGGAGAGGGTCAGGGGTTCGAATCCCCTTAGCTCCACAGAACAGAACGTCCCTCCTTCCGGGAGGGGCGTTTCTTGTTTTTTCGAGCCTATACCCGCAGGCGAGGATCCTCGGCATCGACAGCTCCCCGGACATGATCGCCTCGGCGCGCAAGCTCTGCCCCGACTGCGATTTCGATGTGCTGGACGCCGGGTCGCTCGACGAGCTCGACACCGATTTCGATGTAGTCTTCTCCAACGCCTGCCTGCAATGGGTGCCGAATCATGAACGGGTGCTGCCCTCCATGCTGCGACGGCTTAACGCCGGCGGCGTCGCGTCGGCGCAATTCACCGAGAACATCAACCTGCCGCCGCACATCATCATGCGCGAGACCGCGTGCGAGCCGAAATGGCGGCAGTGGATCAGCGAGATACGCCGCTACTACAATCTCGGCGGCGACAATTTCGACGTAAGCGCATACTATGATCTGCTCGCCCCGCTCTCCGCGCACGTCGACGTGTGGGAGACGAACTACTACCATGCGCTGCCTGGGTATGAGGCGATCCTCGACTGGTATCGCGGTACCGGTCTGCGCCCGTATCTGGCCCAGCTGCCCGATGACGGCCTGTATCTGCGAGTTTTGAGAGCGTCGGTTGAGCGAGCCATAGATTTTTCATATGTCCGCGGTCTTGTGTCGCGCCCTGCGACGTGCTTCGATGGTGGGTGCCGGCGGCAAGGGGCTTCGCCGGTGCCATATCAATGGTTCGCGCGTCAAGAAGGGGGTTGTGATGGTGTCCACCACATTGGACTTCGCCGAGAAGTACCTGCTGAAAACCGAGGTCAGGACCGTCGCGGTCATGCCCGACGACGATGATTCGGTGCGTGATGATGATTCGTACGACGCATAGTGCGGTGATCGTTCTCGATGATGTTTGTGCGAGGATGACTCATATTCCCGCACAAGTGCGCATGATGCGGATTCCCGGAATCCCGAGACTTGCTTTCGCTTGATGCCCGATTGGCCCGGTACCATACTCGCGCCTGTATCATTGAGGGCGATTCGTTGCATATCTTGCCACCGGGAAGGGTCATCATGGGGCGCAGTCGGTGATGCATTTCCACGTGCGCTTAATCCCGCGCAGATATGGGGACGGATTGGACACCTGGCCAAGCTGCCGGGCCGCTCGCTCGACCTCGATACGGCATGGCGGCGGTTGAGGCGGGGAAAATCGACTTCGTGAGGATTGTGATATAGGACATCAAAACGGCGGGATTCCGCCGATGCAACCTGTGGTTGCGCACGGTTGCGGGGCATGGTCGGCGATTGCAACCGTAAGATGGTGGCGGATGGCGTGGACGGCGTGCCATAGTGGGGTCATCGGCCGAACATGACATGATGGAATCACTTGAGAAGGGATTTGACGATGAGCTTCCGCACCAACCTGCAATACCTGCGCGCCCAACGCAACATGACCCAGGAGCGACTGGCCATGCTGCTCGGCGTCTCGCGGCAGGCCATTTCGAAATGGGAATCCGAGAAGGCCTACCCCGAAATGGACAAGCTGCTCATGATCTGCGATCTGTTCGGCTGCACGCTTGACGACCTCGTGCTCGGCGACGTGAGCGTGAGCGCCAGCCGGCCGGACTCGCACGGCGCATCGGCAACCGGCCGCGGCACGACTGTCGGAGGCATGACCGGTGAAGATGCCGGGAGCCCTGCACATGCGGGGAACGCGAAGGGAAGTATAGGCGACGCCGACGAGCCCGCGCATCTCGGTGCGGCCGGTGCCATCGAGCCAAGCCTCACGGGCGTGCCGACCGGCGAGACACCGTACGGAACCGGTTCGCCCCGCCCCGCCGTGCACGCCAATACGGCCACCCTGCCGCAGGACCTGACCGGCTACGACGAGCATCGCCGCCGGTTCGCGCTGCTCATCTCCGGCGGCGTTGCGGCGATCATCGCGGCGGTCGGTATCTGCAATCTGTTTGATTCAAGCAACTCCATCCTCGGCGTGACGCGGCTCAATGACTTCCTCACGTTCCTGTGCATCTGCATAGGTGTGATCGCCGGGCTGGCGATGCTGGTCCCGGGCGGCATGTCGCACGCCGAGTTCAAACGCCGCCATCCGTATATCGAGGATTTCTACACCGATGAGGATCGCAGCCGCGAGACGCGTCTGCTGGTGGTCGGCATCGTGGGCGGTATAGCGGCAATCCTGATCGGCATAGCGGTGACTGTGTACGCCGATGACGTGTTGGGCATCAGCGATGGATGGCCGAACGCGATCATGCTGATGCTGTACTCGGTCGCCGTCTTCAGTTTCGTTTACTGCGGAATACGGCACGGCATGCTCGACATCGACGGCTACAACAAGAAGGCCGATACCGATGGCAAGAAAGAGCGTGCAGCCGGGCATGATTTCTACGACAATCTGACCGGTACGGTATGCGGCATCATCATGTCGCTGGCCACGATAACCGCCCTGTGCCTACTGCATAACGACTGGAGCTTCGTGGGCCCGTTCTGGCTGCCGTGGCCGATCGGCGGCGTGCTGTGCGGCATAGCGAGCCTCATCATCCAGCTGGTCAAGGATTATCGCAGGCGCAACGACGACGGACAAGGCGCCGGGCAGCCCGGGCGGACGAAATAGCAAGGAAAGGACGGCCGATGGATGATCTCGCCGCGTTTCGTGAGCGGTATCCGTTGCAAACCATGCGATTGCCGGATGGCGAACCCTTCGCATACCGGTATCATCGCAATCCCTCCGCCCGCGCAACGATTGTGCTCCTGCCGGGCGGAATCGGGCTGTCCTGTTCTACCTGCATTTTGAACGGTTCGCCGAGGACTGCTCGGTCATCACCTTCGATTATCAGGAGCGGTTCGCGACGAACGCCGAACTGGCGCGTGCCATCGCAAGTGGAAGCGGACGCTTCGCCTGATACCGATGCCGCTGCACCGGCGTCTGATGGCGTGGGCCGTGATGCGCAAGATGCAAGACCTGTCGTCTAGCGAACGGCGGCTGATGCAGGGCCTGTGCGATGTCCTCAAGCAGTTGCTGAGCAAGCCGTATCAGCGGCATATGGCCGATTTGCTGATCGATGCTGCGTCGCACGCCGACATGGTGACGGCGGTCATCTCGCGCTGTTGGTGCGCATGGACGAGTACATGATACCGTACGCGCCTTCATCGGGTCGCATGCGGCCTGCTCTTAGCAGACGTCTCTAGTCTCGCGTCGGATCCTTCTGCAGGAGCAGGAAGATGAGCGCCAACACCAGCAGGATGGCGATGGAAAGCACGCCGAGGGAGGCTCGTGGTCTGCGACGCATGAGTGTGACCGTGAGCTCCCCAGCTGATGAGCGCAAAGGCAGAGATTGGTTTCACATGGGATTGTCCCGATGTCAAGGTCATGATGCAAAAGCGTTGGCTCTGTTAGGCCAAGGTTGACTTTTTGACTTGTATTGTAGTTGCTGAGTAGCTACAATAGTGGTATGAGAACGGGCAAGGTGGCGCGTATAGCCGATAGGGTCAGGAAGGAACTGGGCGAACTGACGCCGCAGGAGCGTGACCTTGCTGTCAAGGCGTTACGCGACGCCCTGTACGAGAGGTTCGCGTTGGACGCGGCGACGAGCGACCCGAACCAGATGGAGGCGTGCGTGCGCTGCGGCAGCATCCGCATCATCCGCAAAGGGCGTGGACGTGACGGCTCCCAGCGTTGGAAGTGCATGAACTGCAACAGGACGTTCGGCGTTCGCACGAACCGGGTGATGGGCATGAGCAAGCTCAAGGCGGGCGTATGGATGCGTTTTCTCGAATGCTTCGTGGATTGCCTGAGCTTGCGCAAGTGCGCCCAGCGTTGTGGAGTATGCCTGAAGACCGCGTTCCTCATGCGCCAGCGCGTCATCGAGTGCATCCGCCGATACACTCCCGTCCTGCGTTCCGAGGCCGGGTCGTGCGTGCGGTTGGACGAGACGTACTTCCGTGAGAGCTTCAAAGGCGACCATACGAAGTCCGCCGTGTTCGTCATGCCCCGCAAGGCGCGCAAGCGCACCAAGTCATTGAGGAAGCGTGGCCTGTCGAAGGAGCAGATATGTGTGGCGACCGGAGTGGATGACACGGGGCGTTCGTTCCTGACCGTGTGCGGGCGCGGCGTCATCTCCAAGGATCGTGCCATGAGCGCGTTGAAACCCCATATCGGGCGCGGCGCCGACGTGCTCACCGACGGGGCTCCGGCCTACGTGAAGCCACTGGCCGAACTGGGTGCGAACCTCACACAAACCGACGCGGACGATCACGCGATCAACAGGGTGAACACCTTGCACGCCCGTTTGGAGGACTTCATGTTCGGCTTCCACGGCGTATCCACGAAATATCTGCAGGCCTACCTGGACTGGTTCCAATGGCTCGGCGCGTTCACCGACGGCTGCGGCGACACCGGCGACGACCGTCTGCTCGCCCGCCAGCTCGGCAACAGCCTGTACCGCATCCGCCGCCGCGACTACCAGCGCATGGTCCCGCCATGCATGGGCTACTGGCAAAAAGCCGCATGACATCGTGCATACGATGTACAGTCAGAACATCGAAACATAGGACAAGGAGGCGCGTATGGCGAGCATACCCACCACGACCATGAGGATAGATCCTCAGCTCAAAGAGGAATCCAGCCAAGTGCTCGAAGACCTGGGACTCACCCTTTCCGGCGCGGTCACGATCTTTCTCAAGGCCGTGGTCAGGGAACAGGGGCTCCCGTTCGAGGTCAAGAAGGAAACGAAGGACAAGCAGTAGATGCCGAAGAAGGTTCAACAAACCGAGCACCCGGTGCTGGACATGACAATGCCCGAACGAAAAGCCACTGACATGAGCGGCTTCTTCCGTGACCATAAGCTGCCGGACCAAAACGTGACCGGATTCTCCGATGGAGCCTTGTTTACGGGGGACAGCATCGAATGGATGAAGACCATCAACGATGAATCCATTGACATGGTTTTCGCCGACCCACCGTACAACATCAAAAAGGCGGACTGGGACGATTTCGGCTCCCAAGAGCGCTACATTGAATGGTCGATGCGATGGATAGAACAGGCTTCCCGCATCCTTAAACCGACCGGAAGTCTTTACGTGTGCGGTTTCAGTGAGATACTCGCCGATCTCAAGCACCCCTCGATGAGGTATTTCTCCTCATGCAGGTGGCTAGTCTGGTTCTACCGCAACAAGGCGAATCTCGGCAAGGACTGGGGACGTTCCCATGAGAGCATCCTGCATCTGCGCAAGAAGGATTTCGGGCACATCAACTACGACGACGTGCGCATCCCCTACGGCAAGCACACGCTGAAATACCCCGATCATCCCCAGGCGGATTCATCCCAGTACGGACGCAAGGGAAGCCACTGGACGCCGAACCCATTGGGTGCGAAGCCCAAGGACGTCGTTGAGATACCCACCACATGCAACGGAATGAACGAAAAGACACCTCATCCGACGCAGAAGCCCGAAGAGCTGCTCAGAAAACTCATCCTCGCGTCAAGTTCGGAAGGTGATCTGGTGCTCGATCCCTTCTCCGGTTCCGGCACGACAGCCGTGGTGGCCTCGCAGCTTCACCGCCAATGGCTGGCCTGTGACGAAAACCCGGAGTACAACCAATGGGCCACGCAAAGGCTTGATTCCATCGACCATGCGCGGACCGTCGAACAGTGGATGGCCTTTGACCGAGACAATTACGAAAGAAGAAGATCAATCCGATGACCATGACATTGAGCCAACTGGCGGAATGGGCCAAAGACAAGGAACGGTTCACCACGGTTGCTGATTGGGCAAACTTCTGCCGCGAGTATCTGCAATTCGCGCAACCGGAAGCGATACAGGCCGTGATCGTGTCCACGAACGAGCACGTCTACAACTTCTACCAGTACAAGGAGGACGGGAACTTCAAGATCACTCGCCCGCTCAACACCGATCTGATGATCCCGGAATCAGAGTTCGACGCCGCCGAGGGAAACGTCATGGAGGCGTTGAAAGACATTCGCGGTATCGCCGAAGACATGGACGCCCGGCGCACGCTGAACAATTTCGTCTACACGTGTCAGCAAACCATTGGCGCGACCTTAGACTCGTTGCCGAGTGTCAACACTGCGAGGAAACTCAATGGAGACCTCTTCGAGAAGTACATTCGGAGAATCCTCAACGAGATCGGGGCCGAAACCGGTGAGGGCACCATTCAAGTGCCCATCAAGGTCGAAGGCGTCGAACCGTTCACTATGGCGTACCAACATGATTTGATTGTCAGGAAAGACGGCGAGACCAAGGCTATCGGGTCGGTGAAGACGTCCAGCAAGGATCGTATTGACAAGATATTCATCGACAAGTTCATGTACAACGTGCTGACCGACAGTCTTGACATGCCTCATTTCGCGGTGTTCCTCAATGACGTACAACGCGCCGGCGGGAACAACATGCGGCATCAAAAAGTAGCACAAACCTTCCTGACCGGGCATTTCAAGGGTTACACCATTAAGCTCAATCCACTTGACGGCGTCTACTATTGCGATTTGCGACCGGTAATGAAGACCGATGAAGTTCTCAAGAAACAGATCAGCACTCTTGACAATCTTTTGGTCAACGACATCTGGAAATTCATGGAGTAACCATGGAACGCCGCCACGCATCATGTGGGCGGCGTTCCATGTATTAAGTCAACCTTGGTCTAACAGAGCCAAAGCGTTAAGCATCCTACGGATTATATTGAGAAAAGAAGTCATTAGTAATACAATTGGCTTTGGAAAGGATTCATTATGAGCACTACCACTGTTCGCATGGATGATGATCTCAAAGCCGAAGTGAACGCCATTCTTGATTCCATGGGATTGAATTTCAATACGTTCGTGAATATGGCCAGCGTGCAGTTGGTGTCGCAGCGTCGTATTCCGTTCGAGGTGAAGGCGCCTGAACCCGTGCTGCCTCACGCGGGACATGTTGCCGCCAATGGGGTTACGTACCGTGGGGTCGACGAACAGGGGTATCCGGTGGTCGAAGTGCCGAACGCCATGGTGTTGAATCCAAGCCGGGGCGCCGACGGTGTTGCCGTACTGCCCAAGGCGTGGCGTGATGGCGAATAATCATGATATTCCGGAATTGATGCCGGTTCCGGAGCAATTGCATGTCTTCGACGTGTATCGCATGCGGGTGCGGTTCGAGGATGATCCGACGAAATCACGCAGCCATTACGTGGCCGCCATCGTCATACAAGCCGACGACGACGGTGGAGTGGCTGTGAAACTGACCAGCAATCCAACCTGGCATGGGGCGGGCGATGTGCAACTGCCCGAGTATGAGCATGCCGGGCTTACCCATCTGACGACCGCTCGCTGCGCGCAGCTGGTGCGGTTCCTCCGGTCGGATCTACAGGGGTTCACCGGTAGATTGAGTCGGAATGATGCCATGCGTGTGGCCAATGTGGTCGGCGAGGTAAAGCCTGAAGAACAGGTGTGGCTGTAATTCTGTTCTGCCGTCTAACTGGTTCGGGGTATTCACTGTGAACCAGTGCACAATTGCGATGGTCGATGTCTTTCTACAGTCCGCTTATATGTGAAGGTTTTGTGGTCGACGTTGCGTCATATGTTGCTTGTGACGTTGCGTAATGCGGCATATTGCTTGGTGAAAGGAGGTTGGGCCATGTCGATGGACGATGAAACGGACAGCCGATACACCACAGGGGACATCGCCAAACTCACTGGTGTGAGTGTGCGAACCGTGCAGTACTACGACGCCAAAGGTCTGTTGATTCCCAATGAGATCAGCGACGGCGGCCGAAGGCTGTATGGGACTGCAGAGGTCGAGCGGATGCGGGTCATCCTTTTTCTCAAAGGACTCGGCTTCAAGCTAGAGCAGATTCGCTCGATTCTGTCGGACGAGCGGCCGGAACGGGTGCTGGTTGATTTGCTGGATCAGCAGACGGCATCCTTGCAGTCGGGTATCGCCGAGCAGAAGCAACGTCTTGATGACTGCTTGCAGCTGCGCAAAGCACTGACGGTCTCGGCGTCTGACTTCGTATCGTCAACATTAACCGACATGGCAACCGTTATGAACACCACAACCACTCATTCCCTGCGCACCACATATTTGGTCATGCTGGCAATCACATTGCCCGCGACTTTGTTGCAAATTGCATGCCTCGTCATTGGTGTGATGACAGACGTATGGTGGCCGCTGCCGGTCGCCGTTCTGCTGGCGATTGCGCTCACTGTTGCGGCGATGAAGTACTATCGCTCCCGCGTGCAGTACCTATGTCCGGCTTGCCATGAGACCTTCCAGCCGGGTATGCGAGAGTTCGTATTCGCCGCACACACGCCCAAGACACGCAAGCTTACCTGCCCGCATTGCGGTCACAGGGGGTATTGCATGGAACTCAGCATCTGAAAGTTTCTGATTATAGCGTTCGATTTACCAACGGTAGTTGTCGCAGAATTTGCGACAACTACCACCCTGTCAAAATATGTGCGTTGTGCAGGGCTAAATTGTTTCAGGTCGCGGCTCGGGCGGTAGGGTATGCCGTTTTATCGCTGCTTCGGCGTTCCTGTTGCTGATTGATGGGTGACATTACGCTTGTGTTGGATCCTTCTGCAGGAGCAGGAAGATGAGCGCCAACACCAGCAGGATGGCGATGGAAAGCACGCCGAGGGAGGCGTTGCCGGTGATCGACGTGGTGGTGGCCACGAGGAACGTGCCCAGAATGCTCGCGGTCTTGCCGAAAATGTCGTAGAAGCCGTAGTACTCGTTGGCGTGGTCCTTGGGGATGATCTTGCCGTAATACGAGCGACTCAGCGCTTGGATGCCGCCCTGGAACATGCCGACGAGGATCGCCAGGATCCAGAACTGCGCGGCCGACACGAGGAAGAACGCGGCGAAGAACACGATGCACATGTAGGCCACGACCGCCGCCACGATCATCGCCTTGCAGCCGAACCGCCCGGCCATCCGCCCGTACAGGATCGCGCATGGGAACGCCACGAACTGCGTGACCAGCAGCGCCACCACCAGCTGAGTCGAGTCGATGCCCAGCTCGGCGCCGTACGAGGTGCTCATCGAGATCACCGTGTTCACCGCATCGATGTAGAAGAAGAACGCGAGCATGAACATCCACAGTGGCTTGTTCCTCACTATCTTGCGGAAGGTGCCGCCAAGCTCGCGGAAGGTGCCGCGCACGGCCGTTCCCAGCTGGTCGCGTGTGGCGCGGTAATGCTCCTGACGGTAGCTGGAGATCAGCGGGATCGTGAACGCGACCCACCAGACGGCGGTGATGATGAACGATGCGCGGGTGCAGCCGGTCGTCGTCCAGCCGAATGGCAGCGCCGGGCCGCCGAAGATCAACGCGATGCACACGATGAACGGCACGGTCGAGCCGATGTAGCCCCAGCCGTAGCCGTGCGAGGAGACCTTGTCCATGCGTTCGTTCGGCGTGGTGTCGATCAGCATCGAATCGTAGAACGTGAGCGAGCCGTTGAGTCCGATCGTCGCGAGGATATACACGACCAGGAACGGCAGCCACGTCAGTGGAAGCGCCATCGCGCAGCACGTGACGACGCCGGTGCCGAAGAAGCCGAGGAAGAACTTGATTTTCATGCCCTGCACGTCGGCAATCGAGCCGAGCAGCGGCATGAGCAGCGCGATGACCAGCGATGCGATGGTCTGCGCGTAGCCCCAGGCCGACACGATGTTGCCGTCCGCGGGCATCAGCGATTTCGCGTAGATCGGAATCACCGCGGTGGACAGCAGCACGAACGCGGAGTTGCCCACGTCGTAGATGATCCATTTCTTCTCGCGCGGGGTGAGTTTCGCGGTGGTGGTGAGGGCCGGCTCTGTGCCGGCCGCTGTACTGTCTGCCGGGCCATCGGCGGGTTTGGCTGCGATGCTGTCGTTCATGGGGACTCCTGACGTCGTGTTCATATATATCGTAAAGTGCCGTTTCCGGCATACCAAGTTTCCATATGAATTGCGGGTGAATTGTTGCGGGCCGGCGGGGGTCGGACGGGTCGGGCGCACAATGGGCCGCGTCGATCGTGGCGATCGTCATCGGGGTCGGCGTTCGTTATCTGGTACACCTATTATGCGTGGCGCAAGCCCGATCCCATCGAAGAGGCGCGGCGGGCGGATATGTTCGCTCGCGGTTGGACGCCGCTGGACGAGGACGTGCACTTCCCTCCGGCGTGGTTCGCCAAGATTTCCAAGCTGAGGACAGTCGGTTGCGAAATGCCGCATACGGCATGGGGCAGGGACGGCTGGATCACGTTCAACTACGACGTGATGCAGTTCATATCGGACGCGAACCCCAGCTATGCCACCGATATCGTGTTCCTGGTATGCCCGTGCACGGTGCCACGAGGCCTACTCATGTGGGCGACCATCTATCAGGGTCGCAAGATGTTTCAGCGCACCAGCGAGCAGGGCGGCATGCCCGCCGACGTGGTCGAACTGCTGAAGATGAGCCCGTGCAGACCGAATCTGATCGTGATGGATGGACGAATCTACATATGGTTGCGGGTGAATTACATGCCGTTGCCGCAGCGTTTTTCTGAATTATCCGCTGGAAAGCGATCTGATTCCGTTGACGAAGGAACTGCATCGCAGGCTCGCCCGCGATATGGGGATTGTCGGCCAGACGCCGTGGGCTGGCCGCGCCTGAGCGGTCATCGGCACGGTGATTGGTCCAATAGCGTCCTTAAGTGCGCGCCGAAACGACAAGTGCGCGCACATAGGGACGCAAACGGAACGACAGCGTTGCGCAACAATCCATATCGGCCGGGCGACGCTGCGGGGAATGGCTACTTCGCGGCCTCGGCCGGAGTCTCGTCTTCCTCGAGCTTGGCGATGACCTCGTCATAGCCGGGGCAGTCCGGAACGCCGTTGATGGAACGCTGAATGCCCAGCGAAGCGGCCGCGTTGGCGATCTTCACCGCATCGACAAGCGACCAGCCGCGGGCGATCAGTGCGCACATGGCACCGGTGTGGCACGAGCCCGCCGAACGGGTGTGCGTCGCCTTCGTCGGATACCCCTCCACATGGATGACTTCGCCGCCCGGCGTGCGCACCCACGCGCCGCGCGACCCCGCACGAACCACCAGCGGCGCGCGCAGCGTGGCGCCGAGGCTGTTGCACAGCGCCTTCATCGAGTCGTCGAATCCGCCGCCGACGGTCATCGACAGGGAATCGTCCACGAACACGCCAAGCCGGTCGGCGAGCGTGCGGGCCTCCTGACGGTTGCAGGACCAGATGGGCCGCACCAGCACCAGATCCTCCAGCAGGTGGTCGCTGACCATGTGCAGCGTGTTGGTCGGATTGAGCACGATGCTGTAGTCGCGCGTCGTCGGGTCCGAAGAGGTGCGATGCAGGAAGGCGTCGATGCCTGACGCGCTGTGATCCATCAGCGTGTTGGCGCTGATGTGCACCACATCGCCCTCGCCGGGCTCCACGCAGTCGAACGTGTTCTCGTTGCCTTGTGATTCGGCGCCATACGTGGCGACGAACGTCTTGCGCTCGCTGTCGTTGAGCACCAGACGGAAACCGGAATCGGCGTCGATGCGGTCCTGGCCGATGTGCTCGATGCCATTGTCGTTGAGAGCCTTGCGGATCAGTGACGCCCACGGCCCGTTGCCGATGACGCCTGCGTGCTTGGTCGCCGCCCCAATCCGGCTGGCCGCCTGCATGACGCGGAAGCTGCCGCCCACCGACGGCATGGTATGGTTCGCGACGGCGAATCCGCCCGGTTGGGGAATCGCGTCGATGTCCATCATGATGTCGACCCACACCTGTCCCAACGAGATCACTGTGGGGGAGGGCACGTCGTTTTTGCGTGAAAGCAGGCCTTTAAGTGAATTGAGCATCATTCCTCCTTGACGATTGCCGCGTTGCATGTATCGTATGCCATACAGTAACCGTTTTACCGTGATTTTATGAAGAGTTGCTGGATGCGGCAATAGTCAAGACGGGTGATATTGTGTGGATGTGTAGGTGAAAGCCGCAATGATACACGCTTGATTTGCATTTGTTTGTATTTGGCGCTATTATTGTGAAGTTGTGTGTTCAAGCATCCGTGCTGGAACACGGAAGACTTGAACATCAAGGTTATTAAGGGAGTCCATCATGGCAGCTCGTTGTGCAGTGTGCGGCAAGGGTCCGCAGGTCGGATACACCGTTTCTCACTCGCATATCCGCAACAAGCGCACCTTCCGCCCGAACCTGCAGCCGGTTCGTACCACCGTTGACGGCCAGAACGTTCGCGTCCGCGTGTGCGTCAAGTGCCTCAAGGCCGGCAAGGTTCAGCGTGTGGTTGCGTGACATCGCGCGATAATGTTTCACTGAGGCCCTGGAAGTCGCAAGACTCCGGGGCCTCTTTATATCCGCTGGCGGAGGGGACAATGCGATGCCGTCTCGCCGGCACACCACAATAGGGACGTATGAGCATCACGTTGAACACCACCATGTCGTCGATCATGACGAACAAGCGGCGTGTCGGCGCGCTCAAAAGCCTTGGCGTCGTGACGGTGGGCGATGCGTTGACCTACTATCCGTTCCGCGTCGCCGATCCGGTGCCCCTGCGGGCACTGCGCGAGGCCCGTATCGGCGAGAGAATGGCGTTCTCCGCGTCGGTGCGCGGCATGCGGGTCGTGCCGATGCACGTTCGGCGGGGCTACCGGCTCGAGGCCGTGGTGGATGACGGGGATTTCGCGGTTTCCCGGCATGTCGCGGGGGCCGCCGCCCGTTTGGTGTTCTTCTCGTACAAGAAGCAGTATGTCGATTGGCTGAGCATGCGGCTGCGTTCCGGCGCGATTGTGGTGATCGCCGGAGAGCCGAGCGAGTTCAACGGCCAACTGCAGTTCACCCATCCCGAAATAATGACGGTCGCTCCCGGCTCCGGTCCGGCTGATGGCGAATACTCCGGCGTCGTGCAGATGAGCGCTCTGAAATACGACGCCGACACCGTCGAAGCGGGCCTGCGTCGCATCAGCAGACCCCGACCGGTGTATCACGCGTCGTCTCGTATCTCCAGCGAACACATTCATGAGTCGATAGTGCAATGCATCGAGTTGCTGGCCGGAACCGGGCAGGATCTCCCGGGCGATGCGGCAACGGAAGCCCCGCAAACAATGAAACCGATGGAAGACGGCGGCATCAGCGGCGCCGGAACCGCTCCAGCGGATGCCGAGTCTCGGTCAGGAAACGCCGTGGCCGTCGGCCTGGCCCGCGCGATCCCGGACGTCCTGCCCGAATCGGTGCGCGAATCGAATCATCTGCTGCATCGCGCGGAAGCGTTCCTGGCCATCCACGACCCGCTCAGCACCGCGGATTTCAAACGGGCCATCGGCACGATGCGCTACGAGGAGGCGTTCGTCTCGCAGACGGCGCTGCTCCAGTCGCGTAGCAATGTCCGCAAGGATGCGGCCCTGCCTTGTGCGGGCGTGGCGCTGCGTGACCGGTTCATCGAATCACTACCGTTCCCGCTGACCGGCGGCCAGCGGGAGGTCATCGATGATATCGGCGTGGACATGGCCCGCGAATATCCGATGCAGCGCCTGCTGCAGGGCGAGGTCGGTTCCGGCAAGACCGTGGTCGCGGTCGCGGCCATGCTGCAGGCGGCGGGTTCCGGCCATCAGGCGGTGCTTGTCGCGCCCACTCAGGTGCTCGCCGAGCAGCATCATGCGACCATCAGCGCCATGCTCTGCGCGATTGACAGCGTCGAGACGGGCGATGACCCGTCCCGCGATGCCCTGTCTCCCAATGACCCGGCCGACCTGATCAAGGCCGCCGAATCCGCTGCCGATGACGGAGATGCCAAGGGGCGCGCGGCCGTGAAACATCCCGTGAAACACAGTGGGGCACGCAGTGGGAAACAAGACGGCGCGGCGCACGCGAACACGCGGCACGTGCCGGTCATCCTGCTGACCGGCGGCATGAAACTGGCCGCCCGCCGCCGTGCTCTCGCGCTCGCGGCCAGCGGCGACCCGTGCATCATCGTCGCCACGCACGCCGCGTTCTCCAAGACGTTCCAGGCCCCGAACCTCGCGCTCGTCGTCATCGACGAGCAACACCGGTTCGGCGTGGAGCAGCGCGAATCCCTGCGCACCAAAAACGATGTCGTGCCGCACCTGCTGGTCATGACCGCGACGCCGATCCCGCGTACGGCGGCGATGACCTGGTTCGGCGATCTGGACATCTCGTGGCTCACCGAGCTGCCGGGCGGGCGCAAGCCCATCCGCACGTTCATCGTGCCTGAAGACGACGGCCGCATGATGGGCTCCATGTTCGCCCATATCCGCGGCCGCATCGACGCGGGGGAGCGGGCGTATGTCGTCTGCCCGCGTATCGATGCCGACGATGAATCGGACGGCGATGACGATACAAGTGGGGCATCGCAGATCGGCGTGTACGACGATTCCGACACCTACAGGCGCGAATCCGCCACCGCGGCCGCCAACACAGCCGACAGCGCGCCATCGCAGGAGGATGGTGACGGTGCTCCGTCACGGCCGCCGCTGCATTCCGTGGCCGAGATCGAGCGCAGGCTGTCATCGCTGCCGCAGTTCCGTGGCATCCGTTTCGCGACACTGACCGGCCGCGACGATGACGCGACAAAGCAGCAGGTCATGGCCGATTTCGCGGATGGGGCCACGCCGGTTCTGGTGGCGACAACGGTCATCGAAGTGGGCGTGGACGTGCCGCAGGCCAGCTGCATCGTGATCTTCGACGCTGACCGGTACGGGCTTTCGCAGCTGCACCAGCTGCGCGGGCGCGTGGGGCGCGGCGGCACGGATTCATGGGCGTTCCTGATTTCGCGGGCTGAGGATGGCGGTCCCGCGCAGCAGCGGCTGCAGGTCATCCAGGGCACGCTCGACGGCGCCCAGATCGCGCAGGCCGATCTGGAGTTCCGCGGCGCCGGAGACGTGCTCGGCGACGCGCAGTCGGGCGGCAAGTCCGGTCTGAAACTGCTGCGCGTGGTCAAGGACGCCAAGATCATCGCCGACGCGCGCGAACGTGCGGGGCGGTTGCTCGCCGATGACCCCGATCTGTCGGGCGAGGTCGAGCTTGCCGGCGCGGTGCTTGATTTCACCCGCGGCAACGAGACGTTCCTGACCAGCAGCTGACGCGCGACGGGCGATATGCGCCGCGGATAGGGTCGTTGGACACGAGCCCCGGCCCCGCCATCCGCGATCGAACAATGTGGCGCTTGAACACAGTATAGATTTTTCATATGGGAACGGCGTTCTCATCGCCGGCATGATGTGGTTCAGTTGTCATGAAGGTTTCGGCCGGGGAGGGGCATCATGGCATCATCACGTTCACTGCACACGGTTCATCTGGCCGCTTTCGGCGCGGGCAATGTCGTCGGTCTGGGGGTTATGTCGATGGCCGGCATCGGCGTCGGCATCACGGGCACCGGATTGTGGCTCGCCGCGCTGGTCGGTGGCCTGGGAGGCGCGTTCGCGCTGGTGCCGCAGCTGCTGGCCAGCTCGTCCGGCGATTACCCGGGCGGCCAGTACCAGCAGGTCGGCACGCTGCTGCCGCCCGTCTTCGGCGGCATCGTCGCCTATATCCTGTGTTTTCTGGTGTTCGACATCTCCGCGTACGCGCTGTCCGCGGCGCAGCTGCTCGGCCTGCCCATGCTGCCGACACGCCTGACCGCGGCGTTGGTCGTCGCGCTGTTCCTCGGCGTGCACATGCTGGGTGCCCGCATCGCCGCCATCGCCCAACTGGTGATGGCCGTGCTGCTCGCGGCGGCGTTGGGCACGTACGTTGCGGTGACAATGCCGCACGTGCGGCTCGCGAATCTCGCGCATTACACGTTTCTCGGCTCGCCTCTGGCGTTCCTGTTCGCATGCGTGTACATGACGCTCATGATGAACGGGGTGGCCGGCGTGGCGAACTATGCCGCGGTCGCGGACCGTCCGCGGGTGACGGTGCCCCGCGCGATGCGCGTCTCGCTGTTGCTGGTCGCCGTGACGTATGCGCTGATCTGCGTGGCCGATGCCGGCGCCTTGCCGATAGCCCAGGTCGCGAACCGGGATCTCGCCGTCAGCCTGTCTGCATTCATCCCGGCTCCGGTGACGGTCGCGTTCGTGGTGGGCGGCTCCGCGTTCGCCCTGCTCACCACGCTCAATGCCGTGGTCGGTTGCGTGGCGTATCCGGTCGCCTCGGCCTGCGCGGACGGATGGTTGCCGCGCGAACTGGGAGAGCGTTCCACTCGGACCGGCGCTCCCGTGCGCCTGCTTTCGGTGGGTATGATCGCCGCGGAGTGCCCGCTGATCGCCGGGAATTCCACGAAAACCGTGTCGTCGAGCGTCACGATTCTGATGATCGTGGTGCAGGCGATGGTCGCCGTCGCCGCATTGCGCCTGATACTGCGCGACGGCTCATCGCTCTGCGCATTCCGCTCGCTGCCGTTGCTCGGCCGCGTGCCGCAATCCGGGCTCGCGGCGTTGTGCATCGTCGCGCTGCTCGTCGACCTGCTGCTGATCGCATGGCTGCTGTACACGATGAACCGTCTGCTGATCATCGGCAATGTCGTGATATTCGCCATAACGGTTGTCGCCGCTGTCATCGTGAACAAATATAGGGTTGATACGAGGCCATAACAACTATGTATAACCGCGGGTTTGCCAATGCGGCGACGCGGGGCCTACGATGATGTCAACGTTCACGGGAACCCGCGAACAGGCCCGGCCCCGGATGATGGGGCGGCACCCCGGTCAGGTGTCTTATCCGAGCAAGGAGTACGTTATGTGTGTCAATGAAGGCGTGAAGGCATCGGCTGTCAGCTCACTGTCGGGCGGACTGCCGATCATGCGCGAGCGGTGAGAGACCGCTCGATAGTCCGTTTCGGATGTTTGCCGGCGCGATCGCGATGATTGTGATTCGCCGTCCGGCATGATTCCTCACACTCCCGGCAGATTACACCGACGGTTGCCGGATCATTCGCGGCGATGCGGATTCTGCCGCATCGCAGGTTTTCGTATATCGCGATTCGCCGCCACCAAACTGTACCGCCGCGCCGTATCCAAAAACGGCGCGGAAGACAAGAAGAAGGGAATATCCATGTCCACATCATCAGCTCGTCATGAAGCGCCACGCAACGGGCGGCCCGTGAAGCGCCGGCTTATCCGCGTGCTCGCCGGCTCGGCCGTGATAGGCGCTATGGCGGTCGGCGGCCTGCAATTCGCGCTCGGCACGGCCTACGCGGCCGGCGACGTGTGCGACCTGTGCTCGACCAACTACAATCCGGTCGCCTGCTGTTCCAGTGGCGGTTCGGCCTACGATTCCAACCCCGGAGGCGGCATCGACGTCTCAGCGCAGAAGGCCGCGTTCGACAGCTACTGCGCGAACTACAAGAAGGAGCACGCCCAGAAGGAGGAGCCGGCGACGCCCGCCCCCGCCACGAAGCCGAGCAACCAGAAGCAATCGGCCCCGGCCCCGGCGAAGCAGTCCTCGGGCTCGCCGGCCACCCAGACGACGAAGCCCTCCACGGGCAACACCACCGCGCAACAGTCGCAGCCCGCGCAGTCGACCGGCACACAGTCCGGCCAGAGCACGACGGGCAGCACAGCCGGGATCACAGGCGACACGGCCGCGAACGCCGATGCCACCGCCACTCAGACCTCGAAGGACGCGGCCTCCCGGAAGAACAGCGATGACAACACCGCCGACACCGCTGGCGGCGAGACCACCACGACCGAATCCGGCATCACCGACAGCGGCACTGATACGGCGGAAACCACCACGCAGGCCTCTCCGGTCACCGATCGGGCCGAAACCACCAGCCCGGTGGTGCGCATCGTCGCCGGCGTGGTCATCGCGCTCGCCGTCATCGGCACGCTGGGCGCCGCGCTGATTGCGCGCAACAAGCGCCGCGCTCCCGCGCTCGCCGGAGCGAACGGCGGCCGGTCCGACGACGGATTCGACATCGCAGACGGCGCGACGCCGGCCCCCGCGACGACGGCGAACGCCATTGCCGCAACCGAAGCCCGTGCCGACGCGAGTGCGCCGACCGAAGTGCTGCAGCCCATCGCATCGCCGGCGAACGGGCCATCCGCCGGGCCATCGGCGAGTCTCAACGTGGCCGACAGCGGCGGCGCTCCTACCGCACGGTACGACTTCAACCTCGTCGACGGACCATCGTCCCGCTGAGCCATCAGCGCAGCAGTACCAACGCAATTCGATACGGAAGAAATACAGAAGGGAACCACAACAATGTCCAACACCAACCACAGCCTCACGAGAGGCTCCATCGCCGCTAAAGCCGCGGCGCTGCTCACCGCGGCGGCGCTCGGTCTCACCGGATTCGCGCTGACGGGCGGGAACGCCGCGTCCGCCGCCGAAACCACGCCCACGGCGGCAACAGCCGCACAATCCCAGGAAGACACGCCATTCGACTACTACGCGGGCATCCCCGACCTGCCTTCGGATCACGTGTTCGAAAACATCACGCTGGAACGTCTCGAAGACATCCTGCGCTACGGCAAAGGCAACTTCGTGATACTCATCGGCGGCACGTGGGACTCCGCGACGACGGCCGCACTGCCCGCCATCAACACCGCCGCCAAGGCGCAGGGCATCGAGAAGATCTACAATTTCGACCCGCACCTCGACAACGCCGGAGCCGACACGCTCGTCAACATCAACGACAAGAACAACGCGGTCGACGCATTCGCCAAGCGGTTCCAGCAGACCATCGACGAATTCGGCCTGACCGACCTGCAAAGCAAGAACACAGCAAACGTCGTCGATCTGCCGACCCTGTTCACCTACAACAAGGACAACACCGGCGACAAGGTGCCCGCATCCACCGCGAACGTTGCCGACAGCGCCGAGCTGACCCGCGTGCTGGGCACCGCGAAGAACGCCGCGACCCGCACCAACGGCCAGTTCTACACCAACTACTACCTGAACAACGTCTCGGCCGGCGCGGCCAGCGTGTTCAAGCAGGGCGAGGACAAGGACTTCTCGCTCATATCGGTGACGTACGGCGAACTGGAGAAGCTGCTGCAGTCGCCAGGCAACCATTACATCTTCTTCGGCGCGACCTGGTGCGGCAACACATACGCCACGATCCGCTACGTGAACCAGGAAGCCCGCAAATACGGCATCAAGCACGTGTACACGTTCGACACGATCCTCGACAGCACGTCCGGCAAAGGCTCGCCGTTCCACATCCGCGACAACTACAACAACGGCAGCCACCCGCTGTCGGACCTGTACACGCATCTCGTGAACACGTACCTGCCGAACCTCGTGACCGAGGACGGCAGCCACGGCGTCGTCGATTCCAAGGGCGTCGGCGCGACCCGCCTGCAGGTGCCGCTGCTGCTGCACTACAACAAGAACAACGCCGCACAGCTGCCCGGAACCGACCAGCCGGCCGGCCCCGTGACCGATGAGGTCGTGGACTACCATGGCAAGACCGCGAACGTCGACGCCAAGCCGCAGCCCACGGCGAGGGAATACATGCTCAACTGGTACGGCACCACGTACGACGACAAGGCGATCATCCAAGGCGGATTCTCCATCACCGGCGACGACCTGAGCGCGGCGAAGAACTACGGGCGCAAGGTCAACAACGACCGTGACGCATACATCGCCCAGGCCGACCACTTCTACTCCCTGCTCAACCTGCGCGGCGAAATCGCACAAGCCAAGACGGTGAGCCTGAACGGTTACTCCGCCGACCGGGTCGCCGCATTCAAGAAGACGCTCGCCGCGGCCGAAAAGACCGTGTCCGACAAGAAGGCGACCATCAGCGCGACCGACACCGCCACGAAGAACATCGCCAATGCGGTCACGGCGCTCGCCGGAGGCAACAACGGCGGCAGCGGTAACGGTAACGGCAGCGGTAGCGGCGACACGGGTAACAATCCGGTCGCAGGCAACACCGACAACGCTGGCGGCAACGATAGCACGGCCGGCAACAAGCCGTCCCGCAAAATCGTCGTCGCCGGCAACGAGCCGCTCTCCCGCACCGGTGCCGAAGCCACGGTCATCGCATCCGTCGCGCTCAGCCTCGCGCTGACCGCCGCCGGGGCGCTGGCGCTGAGCCGCAACCGTGGCGACGCCGCGGCGGCACAGGCTCTCTCCGACTCGACCCGCCCGACCTCGGCGAGGTGAGCTGACTGATGGGAGCGCTATCCAACATCGATCCCACCGCAGTGGCGGTCTGGGCGTCGGCCGTGGTGCTGTTCGCCCTGATCGCCGTGCTGCGCGCGGTCTTCAAACTCAACTTCAGCCTGCTGACGGTGCTCGCGCTTGGGCTGGGCATCGCCCTGAGCCTCGTGTTCGACGGGCAGGTCGACTCGCTCAACCTGCTGGGCAACATCTACATCAACCTGATCACCGCGCTGGTCGCGCCGCTGATCTTCGTGTCGATCATCTCCGGCATCACCTACGTCGGCAGTCTGAAAAAGCTGCGCAGCATCGGATTGCGGTCGGTTGGCTGGCTGCTGCTCACCAATCTGATCGCCATCGTGATGACGCTGGGTGTGGCCATCCCGCTGCACATCGGCTCGGGCGTCAAACTCGTCGACGACGAGTCGACCGCCGGTTTCCTCACCTCGCAGACAGCGCCGCTCGACCAGGTCATACTCAACTTCTTCCCGAAGAACATCGTCGGAGACCTGTCCGGCAACCGTGTGGTGCCCATCATCATCACGGCCACCGTGCTGGCCATCGCCATCGTGTCGGTCGGTCGGCAGAAGGACGTGAGCGTCGTCAAGCGGTTCTTCGAGCAGACCAAGGGCGTGATCTACAAGGCCGTCGGCTACGTGGTCGAGCTCACCCCGTACGCGGTGGTGGTGCTGGGAGCGACCTCGACGGCCGCGACCACATCCAAGGCGGACGCGCTGCTCGCGCTGCTGAGCATTCTCGTGCTGGGCTTCGTGCTCAACATCATCCAGGCGTTCGTCGTCAACGGGCTGCTGCTGAAATTCGTGGCGCACGTGCCGCCCTTGACGTTCTTCAAGGCCGTGCTGCCGGCGCAGACCACGGCGTTCGCCACGCAGTCCAGCGTGGCGACGCTGCCGCTGAGCATACGGCAGCTCGGCACGGTCGGTGTCGGCGCGGACGTGGCGAACTTCACCACCCCGATCGGGACGACCATCGGCATGCCGGGATGCGCTGGTGTGTGGCCGATGCTGTCGGCCGTGTTCACCATCAACGCGCTCGGACTGGGGTATTCGCCGGCGAGCTATGTGGCGCTCGCGGTGATCGGACTGCTGTCGTCGATCGGTACCGCGGGCGTGCCGGGCACTGCGATCGTGACCGCGACGACCGTGTTCACCGCGGTTGGTCTTCCGGTGCAGCTTCTGGTGCCGCTGGTGCCGGTCAGTAACATCGTCGGCATGCCGAGCACGATGGCGAACGTGTCCGCTGCGGTCACATGCGCGGCGATCGTATCGCGGCAGACCGGGGAGTTCGACGAGAGCGTGCTGGATTCGGCTCGTGCCGGGCGGCATCGCCATCGCGCGGGCGTGGTCGTGTCGCCGGCTGGCGGGGCGGTTGCGGCTCCTGTCGTTCCTGTTGCGGCTCCCCTCGGCGCGGTGGGTGTTGCGGCGTCCGTCGTCGCCTCGCCCGTCGCGGCTGGAGTCGGTGCGGCCCATAAGCCGGTGCAGCCGGGATTCGCGGTGACGCCTGGATTGTCATTGACGTTGCATCAGTCGATGCTGCGTGTGCAGGCCGACGACGATGCCGACGACGCTCCGGTGCCCGTTGGCGCGTGCGGCATCTCCGCCCACGCTGCCACGGCAAAAGCCGCATAGGCTGGCGAGTGGGCTGGCTGGGGGTGGTCGAAGGTATGTCCAGATGAAAAAGCGACCCGCAAACGGTCAAATTACGCGGGTCGCCGTGAGTATCCGAGCAAGGGTACCCGCAAAGCATCATAGCATATGAGGCATGTGAGCAAGCTGAGTCGCGTATCGGAGCCGTCTGATATATGGCACGTACGACCCAGGACCGGTGGTGCGGTTGCGGTCGTTTCGCCGGGGCGGCCATAATGGTGTCATGCATGTGATTTCAGGACGATTCAAGGGCGTCGCGTTGACCACGCCGAAAACCGGAACCCGGCCGACCACCGACCGGACCAAAGAGGCGATATTCTCGCATCTGGATTCATGGCAGGTGCTGGACGACGCCCGCGTATTGGATCTGTTCGCCGGGACCGGGGCGCTGGGCATCGAGGCGTTGAGCCGCGGCGCGAGGGAGCTGGTGGCGGTAGAGTCCTCCGCTCCGGCGGCGGCGCTGATCGCCAAGACGTTGACCGCGCTGCAGCGGAACCGTTCGTGGGAGCGCGGCATGACGGCCCGGGTCATCAGGGCCAGAGCCGAGAAGTACGTCGCTTCGGGTGCCGCACGCTCGGCCTCGAACGCCGATGCTGCTGGCGGCTCCGCGAAGTCGGCGGCGTTCGATGTGATCTTCATCGACCCGCCGTACGCGTTCGCCACCGAGGACTGCAACCAGTTGCTCTCGGACATGGTCGCCCATGGAATCGCCGGCGGGAATACGACGATCGTGTTGGAGCGATCCGCGCGTTCCGACGAGCCCGTGCCGCCCGAGGGATGGATCCTCGCCGAGCATCGCGATTACGGCGAGACCGCGGTGTGGTATATCGAGTCCGCGCTTGAGACGTCGGAGGCCTCGGAGACCTCGGGCGCGACGGATGAGTGAGCAGCCGAGGCGAGTGTAGCCCGTTGCTGCGAGCCCGAAGCGGCCTTGGCCCAATCGCCGCCGGGCCGAATGTTACCTAGCTGATATTCTCTGACAGAGAACATCAGCATGTGGGTCGCATGTCGCACGTATCGTTAATCATGGAATAGCTCGAATCGAGGTATCGAATCGAGCTATTAGAAGACAGTGAAACAACAAAACGCAATGCCATCGCGAAAGGATGCCATCATGTCGAACTTCATCGAGGAACTCAAGGCCCGTCGCTCGCAGTACGCGCTGACCTCCGAATCCCCGGTCGGCGATCAGGAGATCGTCAAGACCGTCGAGGACGTCACCGTGCAGGTGCCGAGCGCGTTCAACTCCCAGCCGCAGCGCGCCGTAGTGCTGTTCGGCGACGCCAACCAGAAGCTGTGGAACATCGTCAAGGAGACGTTGCGCAAGGTCGTGAGCGATGACGAAGCGTTCAAGGCCACCGAGGCCAAGATCAACGCCTTCGCCGCCGGCCACGGCACCGTGCTGTTCTACGACGACACCGACGTGACCAAGCAGCTGCAGAAGAACTTCCCGACCTACGCTGCGAACTTCCCCGGATTCGCCCGTGATGCCGCCGGCATGCTGCAGCTCGCCGTGTGGACCGCGCTCGCCGAGAAGGGGCTTGGCGCATCCCTGCAGCACTACAACCCGCTGATCGACGAGGCGGTCTCCGCCGAATTCGGTCTGCCGTCCAGCTGGGTGCTGCAGGCGCAGATGCCGTTCGGCACCGTCGCCCAGGCCGCGGCTCCGGTTGACAAGCAGCCGGTTGACTCCCGCGTGAAGGTGTTCGGCCTGTAAGCCGAATGGTCGCTCCCGCTGACGGGGTGGGGACGAAATACCAACGAGCCAATAAAAATCCCGTGACCGGTTGCGTGTTCCGCATGCCGGTCACGGGATTTCTGCTTGACTGTTGTTTCCGCCGCCGACCTGTACGGCCGGCCATCAGGCATCAGCCCTCAATGGCGATCTGGTGCTTGCTCTCGACCTGCGGCTGCGCCTCGATCTTCGGAACCTGAATGCACAGCGTGCCGTTCTGGTAGTTGGCGTGGATGTCGTTCTCCTTCACCTGATCGCCGACGTAGAAGCTGCGCGAGCAGGTGCCGACGTAACGTTCACGACGAAGCCACTTGCCGGACTCATCCTTGTCGCCGCTGTCCTCGTCCTTGTGGGCGGACACGGTCAGATAGCCGTTGTTCAGCGAGACGCTGATGTCGTCCTTCTTGAAGCCGGGCATGTCGATGTCCACGTCATAGCCCTTGTCGTTCTCGCGCACGTCCGTACTCATCATGTTCGTCGGGGTCATCGCCGCGCTGTTGTCGGCGGAGCGCCAACTCTCGAAGAACGGGTCGTCAAACAGGTCAGAGAACATCGTGTCATTCATCAAAGCCGGAAACATTGCCGTAATCGGTACTCCTCGCATATCGGAGTGGAACGGGTTGGCTTGCCGCGCCGGCCGGGTGACTGGCCTTGCCGGTGTGGTCTATCGTGGCCGTTCCCGGAACCCCTCTCGGAGCTCCTCCTCTTGCCTTGCACCACTACCTACCGGTATTCCGTCCTGACATTCCCGGCTTTTACCCACAGTGAAAAAGTTGAGTGTGTGAGACTCAACTTTTGCGGGGGTGGTGGCTGATGACGTGTGTCAAGCGACTTACTTCAGCTTGCGCGGACGCGCTCCGGAGACCTCCCAGCCAAGGGCGATGAGGGTCTTGCGGTCCTGCTTGTCGAGCTGCCGGCAATCGAGCTGCTCGATGAGATCCGGGCGAATGTCGTTGGTGCGGGTCAACGCTTCGTCGCGGCGGAACCGGTCGACCTTGCCGTGATCGCCGCTGGTAAGGATCGGCGGAACCGCGATGCCTCGCCATGTGGCCGGCTTGGTGTACTGATGGTGTTCCAGCAGTGCGTTGCCGCCCGTGTACGACTCCTCGACGATCGAATCGGGATTGCCCATGAAGCCCGGCAGCAGTCTGGTGATCGCCTCCAGCATCACGGAAACCGCCACCTCGCCGCCGTTCAGCACGTAGTCGCCGATCGAGTATTCGCGTACGTCGACGCCCTGCGCGCGGTAATACTCAGGGATTCGCGCGTCATAGCCCTCGTATCGGCCGCAGCCGAACAGCAGATGGTCGGCGTGTGAGAGCTCGGTCGCGTCGCGCTGCGTGAACAGCGGCGCCGAGGGATTCGGGAAGATGAGAACCGGCGCGGCGTTCCCGCCAGCTTCACTGGTGTCGCTCGTGGTATCGGAAACGATGGAAGTGACGGAAGCGGCTGCGTCGGTCGGATTACCTGCATGGCCCGAGTCGGCCGCATCGGTCGTATCGGCTGCTTCCGCCGAGTTGACTGCGCCGGACGGACTGACGGAGGCCGAATCATCGTCGTGCGCGTCGGAAGATACCGCGTCCGGCGCGATGACTGCGGGTGCCAGACCGAGCAGGTCATCCAGGCATTCCGCCCAAACCTCAGGTTTCATCACCATGCCGGCACCGCCGCCGGCCGGCGTATCGTCAACGGAATGATGCACGTCATGCGTCCAGTCGCGCAGGTTGTGCGCGGTGACGGTGACGAGACCCTTCTCCTGCGCCTTGCCGAACAGGCTCAGGTTCAGCACGTCAAAATACTCCGGAAACACGGACACGATATCGATCTTCATGTTCTCCAGCGTAGCGAATCCCGCAGTCCGACGGCATGAGCGTCGCGACACGCCTGGATGTGTGGCAGGTTCGTCGGCGCCGGCTGACTGGAATCGCATGATTTTATAAATCGCGTCTGTCAGCCTTGCTACGCATCCGGGCGCGCCGCATTGTTGCCGGACTCGGCTCGGCGCCCGGCAACAACGCCGTCATATATGACAGTGTCCGACAGCCGCAGCTGTCGGACACTGAAGGGTGACCGGGGCCGAATCACAGTCCCGGAATCAGCCCGCCGGGCGGGTCGATCGTCAGATACCCCTCTTCGAGGTCGATGTCGGGCACCAACTCGTCGACGAACGGCACCAGTGCGGTCGATTCCGTCACTTCGCCGGTGACGGAATCCCGAACCGGCGAGACCAGGCGAATCTTCAACAGCGTCTGCGCGCTGTCGAGTACGTCCACGACCTTGCCTATGACCTGGCCGGCCGGCAGACCGAGCCCGTTGCCCTCGGCAAGCCGCGCTTCAAGCCCGACCAGATCCTTCGGATACCAGGCGTCCTCTTCCAGCATGTCCTCGGGATCGTCAGCCTCGCCGTACAGCTCGATGCCATTCGCCGCCTCGGAGGCGTCGCGGTCATCAATGCCCTCGAACTTAACGATCCAACGGTTCTTGAATGTGCGCGCGTACTCGACGACGTATTCCTGCGAACCGTCGCGCGTGTACAGCACGGAGTCGGGAGCGAACCGATATTCCGGCTCGTCCGTGAAGATCTGCACGGTGACCTCGCCTTTGAGCCCCTGCGCGCGTCCGATACGACAGACCCTCAGCAACTCGCGCTGCTGAGGGTCGTCAGAGTGTTGTTGACGCTCCACGCTAGGGTTCACCTGCGCACATCCATGATGTCGACGCGCACTTTGTGGTCGGCAAGTGCCTGCACCACGGTGCGGATCGCATTGGCGGTGCGGCCGCTGCGGCCGATCACGCGGCCAATATCCTCCGGGTTCACGCGCACGCGAATGAGTTCGCCGCGCGCGTTCTCGTGGGACTTGACCGAAACGTCATCGGGAAAATCGACGATGTTCTTGATGAGGTGTTCCACAGCCTGCGCGAGCATGATCACTCAGCCTGCGCTTCCTCGGCGGGAGCTTCAGCTTCAGCGGCAGCTTCGGCTTCGGCCTTGGCCTTGGCGTCAGCGGCGGACTTCGCGGCCTTCAGCTTCTGGGCTTCGGCTTCCACGGCTTCGACGCGGGCTGCGGCGTCCGGGCCGGCTTCCACGGTCTTCAGCGTGCCTTCGGCACCGTCGAGGCCCTTGAACTTCTGCCAGTCGCCGGTGATCTTCAGCAGCTTGAGCACAGGCTCGGACGGCTGAGCACCGACACCGAGCCAGTACTGTGCGCGCTCGGAGTCGATCTGGATGGTCGAAGGCTGGGTGTTCGGGTTGTAGGTGCCGATCTCTTCGATGGACTGACCGTCACGCTTGTTGCGGGAATCGGTGATGACCACGCGGTAGAAGGCGTAGAACTTCTTACCCATACGCTTCAGACGAATCTTGGTTGCCAAAATGGCTCTCCTTGTAATACTAGGTTTGCGGATTTTCGATTGTGTGTGGGGCACCTCAACCGAGAACCCACGTGTTCCTCATGAAAGGCAGAATGAGAGGGCTCCACCCATCACGAATAACCGATAAATTATAACGCATAGGGGTGGATACCCGACACGCTGGAGCTGGCGAGCGATCGTCGGGGTCGACGTGGCAAAAACATCGGCGCGCAAGGTGTCTGACGTGATGCTTGAAAGCCTAGTCGGCATTCACTGGCGGAGGATTCGGGGCTATCTGCATCTCGAGGGGTTGATTCGTGTTGTTCCGAATGCCTATCTGCGTTTCGAGGGGTTGGTCACAAAGTATAAGCGGCCCAAGAACCGCATGATTCCGTTGGTATTTCGCCGATCATACTTCGGATATCGCGTTTTGGCGCCCCCTTGAAACGCAGATAGATGTCCGGCGGGGCCGAAATCAACCCCTTGAAAACGAGATACGGCCACATGGGGTACCTTGGCCGGTCGCAGCGGGCGGTTTCGAGACGGATAACGGCGGGTTTGCTTGGACGCTGTCCAGCCCGAAGCCGCCATCGAGGCCTATACCAAAGAGGCCAGGGTTTCGGCGGCGGCCGCGAACTCCTCCGGCGTGGTGTAGGAGTAGCTCAGGCGCAGCGAGTTGTCCCCCTCGAAATCGTAGATGTCGCCGGGGTTGAGCAGTACACCGTGCTCGATTGCGCGCTGGAACAGGCGCCCTGTGCGCACCGGCTCGTCGAACGTGAGCCAGACGTAAAAACCGCCGCGCGGCACGTTCCAGTGGGCACGGCCGGCGAACAGTCGCTCCAGCGTCTCCAGTGCGGCGTCCCGCCGCCGGCGTAGCTGCATGCGCAGCGAGACCATGTACTCGTCATACAGGCCGCTGGACAGGAATCGCGCGAACACCCACTGGCTCAGCGTGCTCGCCCCGTAGTCCATCTGCATCTTCACGTCGGCCAGCCGTTGCACGATGCGCTCGTCCGCCACGATCCAGCCGATGCGCAGTCCCGGCGCCAGTGCCTTCGACGCACTGCCCAGCGTAATCACCATGCCGGTCTCATCGAACGATTTGAGCGTGTGCGGCGTATCCCCGTCGAAGATGAGGTCCTGGTATGCGCAGTCCTCGATGATCGGCAACCGGTTCGCCACGCATGAGGCGATGAGCGCCCGACGGCGTGGCTCGCTCATCGTGACGCCCGTGGGATTGTGGTTGGTGGGGATTGTGTACAGCACCGCGTCATTCTCGCGCGTGGCCTTGGCCCGCGGCGGCAGTGAGGTCTGCGGGGCGGACGGTACCGCCGCCGTCATCCCCTCGGACTGCGACCCGCCGCCCATCAGCCTCCCCAGCGCATCCACGTCAAGGCCATGCTCGTCCATCGGTACGCCGGCGAGTTTCATGCCGGCCGATTGGAACACCTGCAGCGACTTGATGTAGCTCGGCGCCTCCGCATAGACCGTGGAGCCGGCCGACAGCAGACTCACCGAAATCATCTGCAACGCCTGCAATGCGCCGGATGATACAAGAACCTGCCCGGGCGTGCAGCTGATGCCCCACGCCTCCATGTGCGCCGCTATCGCCTCGCGCAGCACGTCAAGGCCCTCCGGCGGCGGATACCCGAGCGAGCTTATCTCGGCCGCGGCTTCGCCGGCCACGCGCCGCCACATGTCACGGGGGAACAGCCGCGGGTCGAGCTCGCCGGTGCCGAGACGGGTTTTCGACCGGTCGAATTCGAGTCGGTTTATCGTCTGAATGGTGTCGTTGTTCGCCTTGAAGAACCCGGACGACACGTAATCCGCCCAGTCCGGCGCGCCCGGCAACATCAGCGACCACGTGTTGCTGGCGATGCGCGTGCCGGCGCCGTGCCGGCCTTCGACGATGCCGTAGTCGGCGAGCTCTCCGATCGCGGCGATGATGGTGGACCGGTTCACGCCGAAGCGTTCGGCCAGTACCCGCTGGCTGGGCAGTCTTGATCCGATCGGCCAGTCGCCGCTTGAGATGCGGGCGCACATGAAACCGACGATCTGTTCGGTTATGGGCTCGCCGCTGCTGCGGTCCGGCTCCCAGTTGATGTCCAATGGTGTGCTGCGTGTCATGATGCCTGATTTTTGGTTGGGTGCATTGCTCTGTTCTTGGCTGGTTGCCAAGTGTAATCGAATCTGTAGAATATGGCAAAGGTGTTGGAATAAGGCGGATTTTGTATAACTTGCAATCCGCGTGAGGAAATCCAGCTGATGGCATATTGGCTGGTTTTGGTTGGGTGATGATGACCCAACCAAATGATTGTCGGGAGTGATGATGGGTCTGTATTTTCAGGGCTTGACGATGGGATTGGCGTATGTCGCGCCAATCGGCATGCAGAATCTGTTCGTGATCAATTCCGCGTTGACGCGTACGCGTCGCAACGCGTTGATTACTGCGGTGATTGTGATTTTCTTCGATATCGTGCTGTCGCTGGCGTGCTTTTTCGGCATCGGCGCGTTGATGCAGGCGCATCCGTGGCTGCAGACCGTGGTGCTTGGCCTGGGCGGCGCCGTCGTGGTGCGCATCGGTCTGGGACTGCTGCTGCCGAAGAAGAAGTCGACTTCCGAGAACGGCGCTGGGGCCGGTGTGGTTGCTGCTGCGACTGCTTCGACGGTGAGTCCGGTCGCTGGTGCTGAAGCCCCTGCCAAGCGTCTCGGTCTGCGTGGACTGCTGAAGACCGTTGGCACCGCATGCGTGGTCACGTGGTTCAACCCGCAGGCCATCATCGACGGCACATTGATGCTCGGTGCGTTTGCGGCTACGCTGAGCGCGCAGCAGGCCACCCCGTTCATCACGGGCGTTGAGACCGCTTCAGTGATGTGGTTCCTCGGCGTCACGCTCGTCGTCAACGCGTTCGCGCACAAGTTCAATCCGAAGATCATCGGCGTGCTCAACCGCGTGTGCGGCGGCATCATCGTCCTGTACGGCATCAAGCTGCTCGTGGATTTCGCGATGGCGGTGCTGTAGTCGGGCAATCCAAGCCTCGCCGCATGGACTTCTACGGGAGCCCATGCGGCATTGTTGTTTTTGATGTGCCGGGGGCGGGCCGTCTCGGTCATTCTGCGTCACTGTGAGCGGGTTGCGTCACGCTGCGTGTGCCCGCACAGCGTGACGCAACCCGGAAACCCGGTGATTGCAAGGGTTTTGTGGGTGCGTCACTGTGAGTGTGCCCGCGCTCAGTGACGGTGGGCGCGCTCAGTGACGCGTATCCGCCATGCTGTCCGTGCGGCATGCCGCTCAAATAGTCATTGTGGCGGTCAGCGCGAGGTGGTCGGTGTCTTCCACGATGAATGATTCGACGCCGCTGAACGCGACGGCTCGTGCCGGCTCGGCGGCGGAGCCTGACGCGGATTCTCGCGTCGCGGCCATGATGTGGTCGAGCTCGATGCGCGGCCACGGCACCTGGCTGGGGAAGGTATTGACATGTCCGCGAGCCTGTGCCAGTGCGGCGTCGCGGAATCCGGACCGCAGCAGCTCGCGGAAGCTGGCATGGTCGATATCGGCGTTGAGGTCGCCCATGAGCACCGCGATATCGACGTCGGGATATGCGGAACCACCGCCGCGTCCGGCTTTCGAGCCGGTGGCACGTTCCTCGCGGCCAGTACCTGCGCTGACTGACTTGCGCGGCGTCGGAACCAGCGCGCTCAGGGACCGGATGCCGTCTGACCATTCCCGACAGCCGCGCATCGGCGATTTGGTGTGCGCGGATGCGAATGCCACGGTGGTGCCGTCATCGGTTTGCAGCATGATGCCCGGCACGTCGGCCGCAGGTATCGAGACAATGCCATGCGTGCCGCGTTTCGGCTTGGTGCGCGACCAGATGCCGTTGAAGCCGCCGTTGTCGGTCTTTTCGCGGGGCGTACCGAGCTGCCGATAGGGGAGGATCCTGTGCAGGCCGCCGCGCTCAAGACGCTTGATGAGATCCGTACTGAGTTCCTGAAGCGCGAGGACATCGATGTGTCGTTCCCGCACGGCCGCGATGATGGCGTCGGCGCTCGCCTTGCCATAGCGGCAGTTCAACGTCATCAGATGGTAGGTGTCGCCGCTCGCCTGCGGCGGGTTCGCGGTCGGCTCGGCGTCGGCGGATCGCGCGGTCTGGCGATGGTCGTCTGACGCTGTTTCATGGGATGTTCCACGCTGGTGGTGCCATCGTTCCCGTGGCATGTTCGTCCAATACGGAACCTGCATGGCAAGTATCGACACGATGCCGGCGACGGCGACGCCGCACTGCCACCACGAGCCGACCAGACCGGCCCATACCGCGATGACCAGGTACGGTATCCACAAAAAACGAATCAGTGCAATCATGTAAGGCATCGTCGGCATGTGCGCTTCCCGTCCGGCTGGCAGGAACCGCAACGCCGACCATAGCATGCACGCCGCCAGCAGTATCCACGACAACACGCCCACCGCCGAACTCCTTACCTAACATTCCAACGAGTGAATAATGGCTTTCAGTGTACCGGCAGCCGTTGCGAATTCGCGGCGAGTGGAAAGCTGCGAAGATATGGCAAATGATTTGGCGCTGGGCGGGGATGGCCGAAAACGTCCATACCCACCCGGCGCCAGAGAAAAACGGGCCGAATCAGCCGAGCAGACCGGAAAGGCCGCCGCCGAAGTTGGGCGGAAGCTCGCCACCGTTCGCGTCGAGCGCATCCTGCAGCCCGGCCGGAAGAGCCGGATTCTGCGGCTTCTTCATGAAGGCGGACCCGCCGGACTTGCCGGAACCGGAGCCCTTGCCGGCGAGCTTGTCGCGCAGCGCCTTCTCCTCGGCCTCGCGCTTCATCGGATTGCCGGACTTCGAGCCCTTCTTCTTGCTCTTGCTCTTGCCCTTCTTGCCGCCGCCTACCGCGGGGCCTCCGAAACCGGGGATGCCGCCCATGGCCTTGTTGCTCATGCGCTTCATCATCTTCGCGGCCTGCTCGAACCGTTGCAGCAGCCCGTTGACCGCCGAGACGGTTACGCCGGAACCATAGGCGATGCGGGCGCGGCGAGAGCCGTCGATGATCTTCGGGTTGCGCCGCTCTTCGGGGGTCATCGACCGGATGATCGCTTCGGTGCGGTCGATCTCCTTCTCGTCGAACTGCTCCAGTTCCTTGCGGTGCTGCGCCATGCCGGGGATCATGCCGAGCAGCGACTTCATCGAGCCGAGCTTGCGCACCTGCTGCAGCTGATCCATGAAGTCGTCGAGTCCGAACTCGCCTTCCGCCATCTTCTGGGCGGCCTTGCGGGCCTCCTCCTCGTCGAACTGCTTCTGCGCCTGTTCGATCAGGGTGAGGATATCGCCCATGTCGAGGATGCGCGAGGCCATGCGATCGGGGTGGAAGACCTCGAAGTCCTTGAGCCCTTCGCCGGTCGAGGCGAACAGGATCGGCTTGCCGGTCACGCTCGCCACCGACAGCGCCGCACCGCCGCGGGCGTCGCCGTCGAGCTTGGACAGCACCACGCCGGTGAAATCCACGCCCTCGTCGAACGCCTTGGCCGTCTGGACGGCGTCCTGGCCGATCATTGCGTCGATGACGAACAGGATCTCGTTGGGGTTCACGGCATCGCGGATGTCGCGGGCCTGCTGCATCAGTACTTCGTCGACGCCCAGTCGGCCGGCGGTATCGATGATGACCGTGTCGTACAGCTTCTGCTTGGCTAGCGCGATCGAATCGCGGGCCACCTTCACCGGGTCGCCGGAGGTCTCGCCCGGCGCGGACACCGAGTCGCCCCCGTCGGACTGGACGCCCTTCTCGGGCGCGTACACCGGCACGCCGGCGCGTTCGCCGACCACCTGCAGCTGGGTCACGGCGTTCGGACGCTGCAAGTCGGCGGCGACCAGCAGCGGCGTGTGGCCGGAATCCTTCAGCCAGTAGCCGAGTTTGCCGGCGAGCGTCGTCTTGCCGGCGCCCTGCAGGCCGGCCAGCATGATGATCGTCGGCGGGTTCTTGGCGAAGTTCAGCGGCCGGTCCACGCCCTGGCCGAGCACATCCGTCAGCTCCTCATTGACGATCTTGACCACCTGCTGCGCCGGGTTGAGCGCTTCGGACACTTCTGTGCCGAGCGCACGTTCGCGGATGCGCGCGGTGAAGGAACGCACCACGTCGAGCGCCACATCGGCGTCGAGCAGTGCGCGGCGGATCTCACGGATCGTGCCGTCGATATCCGCCTCGGAAAGTTTGCCCTTGCTCTTCAGATGCTTGAACGCATTCGAGAGCCGGTCTGTCAAAGAACTAAAAGCAGCCATAATGCGAACCAGTCTAGCCGTTGCGGCGGAAAACCAGCGGGTTGCCGCCGAGGCGGCCCGCACGGCGACGGAGAGGTGCCGCGGGGCGCCGTTCGGCGGTCGCGGCTGCGCGTGGGACCGACGCGAGAGAGCGGCGGAAATGCGACAGAACCGTTGGCCTTGTGGGCGGCGGGGATTCCCGCACGCTCAGCGCGAACCGACACGCCTGGAATCGTTCGTTTCCGTTACCATGGAAGGGCAATAATTTCCGTGGATTATTGGATCGCTGAGCTGTTTTGATTATCCTTCGGACCCAACCTATACGCAGACTGCCGCTCTGACGCCGACGCAGACATGCCGTGCAATATGGAAGGCCCGCCTATGCCACACCAGAAAACCATCGAACGCAAAGCCCTGATCGTGGGCATCGTCATCAACATCCTGCAGGTGCTCGCAGGCATGGCCGTGTTCTTCATGACCGGTCTGAAGGCCATGTTCCTGGACTTCTCCTTCACCGTCATCTCCGTGCTGTCCGGCCTCGTCGCCGCATACCTGTCGTCGCGCACCGTGCGCACCACCGAGCGCTTCCCCAATGGCATGTTCGCTCTGGAACCGATATACGCCATCTGCAAGGCGATGCTGACGATGTCGCTGCTGCTCTTCTCTCTCGTCGATGTGACGCGCGTCGCCTATGACTATTTCGTGCTTGGGCAGGGCGGGCGCATCGAGACCGGGCCCGTGGTGATTTACGAGATCCTGACCGTGGCCGTCTGCCTAGGACTGTACCTGTATTACCGGCGCGAGAACCGGCGCATCCGCAATTCCAGCACGATGCTGACCGCGGAGTGCAAGAGCACGCTGGTCGACGGTTCGATGTCGTTCGGCATCGGTGTGGTGGCCGTGTTCCTGTGGTTCCTGCCGGCTGGCGGCCCTCTGGATTTCCTGCATTACACCGGTGATTTCTTCATCACCGTCGCACTGGTGCTGCTCACGATCAAGGAGCCGTTCGGTGTGCTCAAGGACGCGTTCGTGGAACTGGTCGGCGGAGTGCATGACGACGATGCGACGAACGCGTTCGTGGAGTCGGCGGCGCAGCGGCATCTGCCGCAGAACACCGATTACGAGCAGGTACTGGTGTTCAAGACCGGCATGAACTATACGGTCGATGTGTATCTGAGCGGTATCGGTCAGAGCATTGACGTGGAGGATCTGGTGGAGTGCAAGCGAGACTTGGAGAAGGAGCTGACCAAGCGGCTGCATATCGTGGATGTCGATTTCGTGTTCGATTAAGGAGCGGAACAGGATCGGATGATCATGACTGTCCCGCGATGATGCCGGGGCGTTCCTGCTTGGTATTTGATTGCATTTGCTGGCATAATGCCAGCGACAATGCTGGGCTGCTATCGGCGCTTTCACCGTCAAAATATGCTCCGATCGCATAACCGTAACCAGTTGAGCCCCGCTTTGGGGGCGGGGCTCAACATAACGGATCACACAGTGTCGGGGAGATTACTTCAAACTCCACGTGCTGCCTTGCGGGCCGTCCTCGATGGCGATGCCGGCGGCACCCAGCGCGTCGCGAATCGCGTCCGCCTTGGCGAAGTCGCGGGACTTGCGCGCTTCGGCGCGGGCGTTCAGCTGCTCCGTGATCAGGGCGTCCAGCACATCATGCTCGCGGCTCTCGCCGTTGCCGTCCGCGCCTGCGGCACCGGCCCACGGCTCGGCCAGCGGATCCAGTCCCAGCGCATCCAGCATCGCCCGCACCGCGACCAGGGCGCTGCGCACCTCGGCGCGGGCCACATCGCCGTCGGCACGGTCATCCAGCTTGCTCAGCAGCGTGTTGCCGTTGCGAATCGCGGTGAAGATCGCCGCCGTGGCGCCGGAGACGTTCACGTCGTCATTCATCGCGGAGACGAAATCGGCGGGAAGATCATCGGCGCTGACCCCGGCGATCTCGGCGCGCTCGGGCTGCTCGCCCAAAGCCACGCCGGCGCGCTCGATGAAGTTCATGATGCGTTCGTATGCGGCCTGGGCCTCGACCAGCGCTTGGTCGGACCATTCGAGCATCGAACGGTACTGCACGGAGCCGAGCGCATAGCGCACCACCCATGCGGAGTGCTCGGCCAGCACACTCGGCACGGACAGGCCGGTGCCCAGCGACTTCGACATCTTCTCGCCCTTGGCGGTCACCCACGCCGAATGCATCCAGCGTGCGGCCGACTCGTATCCGGCGGCACGCGTCTGCGCCATCTCGTTCTCGTGATGGGGGAAGCGCAGGTCCAGTCCGCCGCCGTGGATGTCGAACATGCCGTCCAGATACCGGTGGCTCATGGCCGAGCATTCGATGTGCCAGCCGGGGCGGCCCACGCCGAACGACGTCGACCAGCGCGCGTCCTGCGGGTCGGTGGGCTTCGGCGCCTTCCACAGCGCGAAATCGCGCGGATCGTGCTTGTCGGGGGATGCGTCGGCGGGGTCGATCGGATTGTACTTGTCGTCGCCGGCCGCATCCACGGACGGGCCCATGCGGTCAGCCACGGCGGCGGCCTCGTCGGCCTCGGCGGCGCCCTGCTTCTGATGGGTCAGCTCGCCGTAATGCGGCCAGCTCGCCACGTCGAAATACACGTTGCCGGTCGGCTTGCCATCCGCGTCATAAACTACGTAGCCGTGACCGTTGTCGATGATGCGGCGGATCAGGTCGATCATGTCGATCATGTGCCCGGTCGCGCGGGGCTCATACGTCGGCGGCAGCACGCCAAGCGTGTCATACGCCTGCGTGAACTCCCGCTCGTAGAAGTATGCGCGCGCCCACCACTGCTGGCCTGCCACGGCCGCCTTGTCGAGGATTTTGTCGTCGATATCGGTCACGTTGCGCACGAACGTGACCTGATATCCCAGCCGCAGCATCCATCGCCGCACCACATCGAACGCGACGGCCGCTCGGATATGGCCGATGTGCGGGGAGCTCTGCACGGTGGCGCCGCACACGTAGATCCCCACCTGGCCGGGCTTGATCGGGGTGAAACGCGAGACCGTGTGCGAAGCCGTGTCATACAGCTTCAGACCGGCCGCGGCGCGCGCCACGCCGGCGTTCTCGGAAGTATTGGAATTCTGCGGTTCTGAGGCTTGTGTCATAATGTCGAGCGTATTCGCGTTATGCGACAAACCGCCAGACAAACCACCCGGCAAATGTGATTGCGCGGCCGCCCGGGCGCGGCTGGAAATACGAAAGATGAAGAAACGGTGTGCAAAGTTTACGTAGGTGATGCAACAATGGAGTTATGACGCAATCGCAAGTGCTTATCGTGCAGCACGTCCCGTGGGAGAAGCCGGGGCGCATCCTGGACAACCTGGATGACCTGAACATGTCGTCCACGGTGGTGAACATCGCCAAGGAAAAGAAGCCCGATCTGCCTGACTTCGCGCAGGTCGCCGGACTGGTGATTATGGGCGGTCCGATGGGCGCGCTGGATTATGACAAGTATCCCGGTCTCAAGGTCGAGGCGAAACTGGTCAAGGCGGCCATCAGCGTCGGCAAGCCGGTGCTGGGCGTGTGCCTCGGCCATCAGATCATCGCCACCGCGCTGGGCGGCAAACTCAGCCGTGGCGAGTCGCCGGAAATCGGGTTCGCGCCGATCAAGCGCGTTGACAAGCACAATTACTTCTCGATGTGGAACAAGCAGATCGACGTGCTGCACTGGCACAACGACGTGGTGGGGCTTCCCGCCGGCGCCCAGCTGCTGGCGCGGTCCGAGCACACCAAGGTGCAGGCGTTCCGCATCGGCTCGGCGCTGGGCATGCAGTTCCATCTCGAAGTGACGCCGACGTTGCTGGAGGAATGGCTGGATGAGTCCTCGATGGTCAAGGACCTCAAGGCGGTGGGCGGATCGAAGTCGCAGCTGCGCGAAGCGTTCGCCGAATATAATCCGCGCCTGCAGCCGTTGGCCGAGCAGGTGTTCGGCGGATTCGCCGCCCGCTGCAACACCTACGCCCAATCCCTGCGCTAGCGAACTGCGAGTTCGCCCCCGCCAGCGGGGGCGAACATGACGAGCCAGCGGGGGCGGGTGGTGGTTCGGACGTTGATGCCCACCGCTGACGCTACATTGGTGAGTCATGCCGACTTATGACCTTGGATTGGAACACGTTTCACTCGCCTTCGCCACCAAAACCATCTTCACCGATGTGACGCAGGGCGTATTCGAGGGCGATCGCATCGGCATCGTCGGCCGCAACGGCGACGGCAAATCCACGCTGCTGCACCTGTTCAAAGGCACTCAGGAGCCGGATTCCGGGCGAGTCACCAAGCGCGGCGGACTGACGTTCGGCATGCTCGACCAGCGCGACCCGCTGGACGACGACGCCACCGTGCGCGCGGCCGCGCTGGAAGGCCGCGAGGATTACGAGTGGGCCGCCGACAACAAGTCGCGCGAGATCGTCGAGGCGCTGCTGGGCGGCATCAACCTCAACGCCCGCGTCGGCTCGCTGTCCGGAGGCCAGCGACGCCGCGCCGACCTGGCCCGGCTGCTGCTCAAGGATTGGGACATCCTCGCGCTCGACGAGCCCACCAACCATCTGGACGTCGTGACGATCCACTGGCTTGCCGAACATCTCAAGAACCGCTGGTCGAAAGGGCAGGGGGCGCTGCTGCTCGTCACCCACGACCGCTGGTTCCTCGACGAGGTGTGCGAGTCGATGTGGGAGGTCCACGACGGCGTGATCGACCCGTTCGAAGGCGGCTACTCCGCATACATGCTGCAGCGCGTGGAGCGCGACCGACAGGCTGATGTGCGAGAGACGAAGCGCCGCAACCTCGCGCGCAAGGAGCTCGCCTGGCTGTCGCGCGGCGCCCGCGCCCGCTCCACCAAGCAGAAGTTCCATGTCAAGGCCGCGCGGGAGCTCATCGCCGACGTGCCGCCCATGCGCAACGCCGTCGAACTCAAGCAGATGGCCACGTCGCGCCTGGGCAAGCAGGTCGTCGACCTGATCGACGTCACGCAGATCTTCGCGAAAAGCCAGGGCGAGCAGCCGGTCACGCCGACCGACGACACGGCGGCGGATCAGGCCTCCGCCTCCTCCTCTCAGATCGATATCGTCCCCTCCCTATACTCGGAGCCGCGCGTGACCGGTTCCGTCGAAGTCGCCGTCGACACGCTCGCCGACCCGCGTCTCGTGGACGCCGGCGTGCCGGAATCCATCCAGGCCGCAGCGGAAGCCAAGGCGAAGGCGGAGGCGCTCGCGGAACGTAAGGGTGTCACGGAGGAGTCGGTCGCGCCGCAGGTCACCTCCGCGGCGCAGAAGATCACCGTCGCCGGTCGCAAGATTCTCGACGACGTGACCTGGCTGATCGGCCCCGGTGACCGTTTCGGCATCGTCGGCGCGAACGGCGCCGGCAAATCCACGTTGCTCAAGCTCATCGACGGCACGCTCACGCCGACAGCCGGGCATGTCAACATCGGCAAGACCGTGAAGTTCGCGGTGCTTTCGCAGCGGCTCGACGAGCTGGAGAAACTCGGCAAATACAAGATCAAGGAAGTACTGTCCCGCTACAAGCCCAGCTATATCGTCGACGGCAAGGAAGTCACGCCCGGTCAGCTGATGGAACGGCTCGGCTTTGAATCCGCGCAGCTGATGACGCCGATCCGCGACCTGTCGGGCGGACAGAAGCGCCGCATGCAGCTGCTGCTGATCCTGCTGGATGAGCCGAACGTGCTCATCATGGACGAGCCCGGCAACGACCTCGACACCGATATGCTCGCCGTCATGGAGGATCTGCTCGACACGTGGCCGGGCACGCTGATCGTCGTCAGCCACGACCGGTACCTGCTGGAGCGCGTCACCGACCAGCAGTTCGCACTGATCGGCGGTAAGGTGCGGCATCTGCCCGGTGGCGTCGACGATTATCTCGACATGATCGAAAAAGCGAAGACCGCAGCGCCGGCAGGCGTATCGGCTTCGCAGAAGGAGCCGGCCGGCTCCGGCGTCACTGCCACGGCGGACGACGCCCCCAAGCTCAGCGGCAAGGAATTCCGCGAGACCAGCAAGCGCATCTCCGCCATCGAGCGCAAGCTCGCAAAGCTGGAGGAGCAGAAGACCGCGCTCGAAGCGGATATGGCCGCCCATGATCCGAGCGACTATGAGGGGCTGAACAAGCTCAACGGGCAGCTTCAGGCCGTCTCCGACGAGTCCGGCGCCTTGGAGGCCGAATGGATGGAATTGTCCGAAAAACTGGAGTAATCGCCGCGCGCGGCGCGCGACCTTACTTCATCATCTCTTCATAGATGCGCTTGCAGTCCGGGCAGACGGGGTATTGCGACGGGTCGTGCTTCGGCACCCAGATCTTGCCGCACAGCGCGACCACGGGCCGGCCGGTGAGCTTTGATTCGGCGATGCGATCGCGCGACACATAGTGCGCGAACCGGTCGGCGTCGCCATTGTCGGAACGGTCGGTCTGCTCCTCGGTTTCCGGACGCTCCAGCACCGCCGTCCCCGTGCCCTGGTCCGGGGTGGACAGCGGCGACACCGGATCCGCGAGATCCGCGGCGATCCCTCCTGCGACGGCGGATGTCGGCTTTAGCTGTGTTGACGGTTCAGATGACATTTCGACTCCATTCCTTCATCCATGACGACATCATAGCGGCGAATGGCCGGTCTGTCTTCCGCCGGCATAGATTCATGATAATGCCCGCATGCTACCGCTGCATGTCCGGCGTCTGAGCCCCGGCTCGCTCGTATGCGGGCTGTCCGGCGATTCGCGGTAGGCTATGCATATGACTATCGCAGTATGCCCAGGATCGTATGACCCCGTGACCGCGGGACATTTGGATGTCATTGAGCGGTGCGCCCGTTTTTTTGACGAAGTGCACGTGGTCGTGGCCGTGAACGCCGCGAAGACCCCGATGTTCCCGGCGCATACGCGAGTGGATATCATTCGTCAGGCGCTCGACCACGACGGATTCCCCGATGTCAAGGTCGCGTCCACGACCGGCCTGATCACCGACTACTGCAAGGAGATCGGTGCCACCGTCATCGTCAAGGGCCTGCGGCAGAACGGCGATTACGAGGCGGAGCTGGGCATGGCCCTTGTCAATCGCAAGCTCGCAGAGGTGGAGACGCTGTTCCTGCCGGCCGACCCGGTGCTTGAGCATATTTCCAGCTCCATCGTCAAGGACGTCGCCCGGCATGGCGGCGACGTGACCGGCATGGTGCCTGATGGCGTGGTGCCGATGCTGGACGAGGCGTTGAGCCATGAGCGTGGCGAGTGACGTCGCGACGCGAATCCCATATGATATTGTCTGGGTTTTCCGGTCTCTGATACGTGACCGGAATAAAAGTAAAGAGATGCAGCATGGATGAATCAACGAACGATGGCATCGTCAACGTCGGTGACGGCAACGACGGCGGCGCCGCCATGAATCCCGCGACCGGCACCGAGCCGGCCGCGCAGTCGACCGACGCCTACAGCGTCACGTATGCGGCCGCGGCGCGGCTGAACGATGCGCCGGAAAGCGCGGCACCTGCCAGCGTGTGGGACGAAATGTCGCACAAGCCGCAGCCGGCCGCCGCTGCGACGCACGAGAACAAGCCGGACATATCCGATTACGCGAAGCAGTCCAAGCCGACGTTCCCGATCAGTCAGCTCCCCGATTTGCGCGAGACGCTGGATCCGAAGGCCGACATGAACCCCGAGGAGGTGAAGTCCCGCGAGGAGTTCACCACCGTCTATGACATCATCGACTCGATGGAGGCGACGCTGGAGGCCGCGAAGACCAGCCTGTTCGCGCCCAGCATGGTGCGTGTGGACCGCGAGGAGTTCGCCGGTCAGCTGGACGAGCTCAAGCGGATGCTCCCGGTGCAGCTGGAGCGCGCGTCCGCGCTGATGCGCGAGGCCGAGCGGCGCTTGGAATCCGCGCAGACGCAGGCGAACGCCATCATCGCGTCGGCGCAGAGCCGTGCCGCCGACACGTTGGACGAGGCCAACAAGCAGGCGCAGATCCTCGTCGGCCAGGAGAACATCACCGACAAGGCGCGGCAGCGTGCGCGTGCGATTCTCGACAAGGCGCAGGCGCGTGCCGACCATCTGACCAATGGCGCCGACGAGTACTGCACGACGGTGATGACCGGCCTGCAGGAGCAGCTCGGCAAGCTCAGTCACGACGTGCAGGCAGGACTCAACGTGCTTGAGGAACGGCAGCGCGCGGCGGGCGAGCAGATGCCGCACCTGAACATCAACGATTATCCGGAAGCGCAGTAGGGGCGCGCCGGAGTGTAACGGAACGCGCAACAGCATGCGCGGCAGCAGCAGGGAGGAGATTTGTATGGCACGACCGGAGGATTCCGCATGGGCGGTCAGCGTGGCGCAGGTGGCGTCGCGGCCGGGGCAGTCCAAGACGGTGGACGCGGTGTTTCCCGCGCCGAGCGGCATCGGCGATGAGGTCATCGGCGTGAAGGAGGGCGCGGACGTCAGCGTGCACGGCTCGTTCGACTCGATAGTCGACGGCCTGGTGCTGACCGCTCGCATCGAAGCGCCCGTCGCGGCCGAGTGCACACGCTGCCTCAAGCCCATCAAGCGCGATTGGGGTGTGGACGTCGTCGCGTTCTTCCCCTACGAGGAGAGCGCGAAGGCCCGCTCGCACGGCAAGCCCAAGAACGAGGACGTGGAGATCGTCGCGGGGGAGGACGAGTCCGAGGACGTGTATCCGCTGAGCCGGGACGGGGCGTTCGCCGACCTGGAGGCGCTGCTGCGTGACACGCTGGTGGAGGCGCTGCCATTGCAGCCCCTGTGCCGCGAGGACTGCCGGGGACTGTGCTCGCAGTGCGGCGTCGACCTCAACGAGCACCCGGACCATCATCATGACGTGACCGATCTGCGGTTCGCGGCTCTGGCCGGGTTGAAGGCCCAGCTGGAGGCCGAGGAGCACGGCGACAAGTAACGGTGGGCGATCGGCGTGCGGGTCTGGGAACCTGCTCGCACGACGCCGCGACATGCCGTTGTACGGGCGATGCGTTAAGATACCGTACGCTTAAGCTCAATTGTTCGAACGAAACAGAGGAATAACAAATGGCACTGCCTAAGTACAAGACCTCGCGCGCCAACACGCACTCGCGTCGCGCGAACTGGAAGGCTACCGCCGCCCAGACCATCGCATGCCCGAACTGCGGCGCTCCGGCGCTGCCGCACATGGCTTGCCCGAGCTGCGGCTCCTACCGCGGCCGCGTGTACCGCGCAGCCATTCGCTCCGCTCACACCAAGTGATCGCAGCCGAATGCCGATAGCGAAATGAAGACCCTGCCATCGACGGGTGGCAGGGTCTTCGTATATTGTCGCATATTGCCATCCGGACACTGCGCGTATGCGTTCAGGGCGTGCGCGTGCGGCCGGATACGGTGGACAAGGAGAAAAACATGACTGAACCTGAACCGCGCGAAGAGCTGTTCTCCGCGCTGGGCGTCACCATCAGCCCGGATCTGCTGATACAGGCGCTCACCCATCGTTCGTTCTCGCACGAACACCCCGGCACATCGAACTATGAGCGGCTGGAATTCCTCGGCGACGCCGTGCTAGAACTGGTATCGACCGAGACGCTGTTCACGCTGCATCCCGACATGACCGAAGGCCAGCTGGCGAAGATGCGCGCCAAGGCCGTTTCGGAGGAGGCCCTGTCGGCGATCGCCCGGGACAAGTTGCACGTCGGCCCGTTCATCCTGCTCGGGCACGGCGAGGCGAAGTCCGGCGGTGCCGAGAAAAGCTCCATTCTGTGCGACATCGTCGAATCGCTGATCGGCGCCACGTTCCTGGAGCACGGCATCGAAGGCGCGCGCAAGGTCGTGCACCGGCTCATCGACGACACGTTGGCGGAAGTGGCCACCGAAGGACCAGCCCTGGACTGGAAGACCTCGCTGACCGTGAAGGCGCACGAGCTCGGCCTGGATGAGCCGCGGTACCGCATGAGCGTGTCCGGCCCCGAATACGCGCAGGAATTCACCGCCAAGGCCACCATCGGCCCGAAAGACGACATCATCGGCAAGGGTACCGGCACCAGCAAGCGCAAGGCGCAGCTCGCCGCGGCGGAAATGGCCTGGCATGAGCTCGACCGGTACGCGCCCGCGCTCAAGGCGGCCCGCAAGAACGGCTCGTCCAAGCACCGGCGCAGCGGCTCGGCCGGCAACTGACCAACTGGTGAACGGCGATTGCGCGATGCTGTCACCTGTATGCTTAAACTGAGAAAATACGAATCACAGACGCCATAGCCACAAGCGAACGCGCATCGTGACCGTCGGCGCACGCAAGTCATGAACGCTCGCGAGGCGCGACGGGTCCAGGCATATGACCGAACGATTTGAGTTGAGAGGACATGATGGCTCTACCCACACCATTGCAGGCGTTCAGCGGCGTTCCGAAAAACACCGCATCCGCAGACAAGCAGACGATCATCGACGGTGAGAAAATGACCGGCGCGCAGGCGTTGATTCGCGCGCTGGAGGATTTGGGCGTGCAGGACGTGTTCGGCCTGCCCGGCGGCGCCATCCTGCCGGTGTTCCACGCGATCAACGACGATACGAAGTTCCGGTTCACGCTCGTACGCCACGAGCAGGCCGCCGGCCATGCCGCCGAAGGCTATGCGGTGGCGACAGGCCGCGTGGGCGTGTGCATCGTCACGTCCGGCCCGGGCGCGACGAACATGATCACCCCAATCGCCGACGCGAACATGGATTCCGTGCCGCTCGTCGTGATCACCGGTCAGGTGGGCGTGAACGCCATCGGCACCGACGCCTTCCAGGAGGCGGACATCGTTGGGGCGACCTATCCGGTCGTCAAGCACTCGTATCTGGTGACCCGCGCACAGGATATCCCCCGCGTGCTCGCCGAGGCGCACTATATCGCCCGTTCGGGCCGCCCCGGCCCGGTGGTCGTGGACCTGACCAAGACCGCGCAGACCGGCGAGATGTATTATTCGTGGCCGCAGCGCATGATTCTGCCCGGTTACAATCCCACCACGAAGGCGCACGGTCGCGTGATCTCGGATGCGGCGAAGCTGTTCGCGCAGTCGTACCGTCCCGTGCTGTACGTGGGCGGTGGCGCGGTGCGTTCCAACGCGTCCGCCGAAGTGGCCGAACTGGCCGAAGTGACCGGCGCGCCGATCGTCACCACGCTCCCGGCCCGTGGCATCGTGCCGAACTCGAACCCCAAGGCGCTCGGAATGCTCGGCATGCACGGCACCGTTGCCGCCACCGCGGCCGCGCAGCGCTGCGACCTGCTGGTCGCCATCGGCGCGCGCTTTGACGACCGTGTGACCGGCAAGCTCGACGCGTTCGCACCCGGCGCGCGGGTGATCCACATCGACATCGATCCGGCCGAAATCGGCAAGAACCGCGCTCCCGACGTGCCGATCGTCGGCGACGTGTCCACCGTGCTCAACGACCTGATTCCTGAAATCAAGCGTTCTCAGGCCATCGGCGGCAAGCCGAACCTCAAGCCGTGGTGGGACGAGCTCAACCGCCTGCGCGAGGAATATGCCATCGATTACGATCAGCCGTGCGATAAGCCGACCGATGGTTCGCTCGCGCCGCAGTGGGTCATCAAGCAGCTGTCCGACCATGCCGACCCCTCCACGATCTGGGTGTCCGACGTCGGTCAGCACCAGATGTGGTCGGCCCAGCTGATTGATTTCGAGAAGCCGCATTCGTGGATCTCCTCCGGCGGCCTCGGCACGATGGGCTTCGGCCTTCCGGCCGCCATCGGCGCTTCGGTCGGCTCCCAACGCGACTTCAAGGGTCGCAAGCCGGTGTGGCTGATCGCGGGCGACGGCTCGTTCCAGATGACTTCCGAAGAGCTGACGACCGCGTTCCTGGATCATGCGCCGGTGAAGATCGCCATCATCAACAACTCTGTGTACGGCATGGTGCGCCAGTGGCAGACTCTGTTCTTCGAGCAGCACTACTCCCAGACCAACCTGGCTGACGGCGATTCGAAGGAAGGCGGAGAGTTCTTCGACGTGCCTGATTTCGTCAAGCTCGCCGAGGCGTACGGCTGCGTCGGCCTTCGCGCGTTCACCGAGGACGAGGCGATTGACGCGATCAACAAGGCGAACGAGATCAACGACCGTCCGGTGCTGATCGACTTCCGCGTATGGAAGGACGCCATGGTGTGGCCGATGGTGGCAGCCGGCGCGTCCAACAACGAGGTCGCGTATCGTCCGGGCACGCAGCCGCTGCTGCACAAGGGCGTCGACGATGGTGACCAGGCGTGACGGCACGGTTGTCAAGGAATAAGGAGTAAGTGATTATGGCTATGTATCCCGCTTCCCGCCTCGGTTCCGAGCGTCACACGCTGTCGGTGCTCGTCGAGAACCGTCCCGGCGTGCTGGCCCGCATCGCCGGCCTGTTCGCCCGTCGTGCGTTCAACATCAACTCGCTGTCCGTCTCGCCGACCGAGCGTCCGGACATTTCCCGCGTCACCGTGACCGCCGACGTGGAGGCCGTGCCGCTGGAGCAGATCATCAAGCAGCTCAACAAGCTGCTGCACGTGCTCAAGATCGTCGAACTCGATCCGAACACCACCGTGGAGCGTGAACTGGTGCTCATCAAGGTGGCGGCGAACGAGTCGAACCGTTCTGACGTGCTGGAGATCGTGCGCCTGTTCCGTGTGCGTGTTGTCGATGTGAACCCGGAGTCGCTGACCATCGAGGCCACCGGTGCCGAAGGCAAGATCGACGCGCTGCTGGGTCTGTTGGAGCACTACGGCGTGATCGAGCTGGTGCGTTCCGGCGCGGTCGCCGTGACGCGCGGTCCGAAGGCGCTGAGCGAAAAGGTCATCGGCTCCGAGATTAAGGGCCGCTGATGCGGTATCGGCGTGGCCGAGCATGACATTGCCGGGCGGGTTCTTTCCCGCCCGGTTTTTGCTTTTGCGGTGATGCTCATCGGTGCAGCACATCGCGCGGATTCCCCGGAATCTTGAAGAAACGGCGTCTATCGCGAAAGCGGACATTGTGGAACATGCCGCGTGAAATATGAAATAATGGTGGGGAGGCGTTGCAGGGGATCGATGCCATCGCACAGTCTGGTTCCGCACAATCAGGTTCGATACAGACCGGCACATCACCGTTCGCCATGACAGCGCAATCCAATTCATCGCAATATGAGCCACTGGAACCTTACGATACGATGACGGGCACTGCGATTGCCATCAGCGATGCCGACGAGGCCGAAGCCCTATCCGAATACCTGACGTCCCCCGACCGCCAGCATCCCGCGGTAGTGGTGGCCCGTCGCTTCGGCAAGCCCCTGTTCGACGCGAACAGCCTCGCCTCGAATCTGCATGATGTCGCCGCCGTATTCGACCTCGTCACCCCGAAAGCGACGTGGGGGCTGTCGGCAGCCCTGCCGGAAGGCGCCGCCATGACGCGCACGCAATTCGACTCGATGCAGGAGCTCGTCGAATTTATCACCGACGACGACGGCCATATCGACGAGTCCGCCGCCGACGAGGTGTTCCAGTACCTCACCCAGCTGTAGGGCGAGGCGCGGCATCTTCGCGAGGGCCTGAAGGTCTCCAACGACAGGTTGGAGAGCATGAAGCAGAAGATGATGCAGAAGCAGCGCGAGAACTCGTACAGCGACGGACGCCAGTACTACAAGTCGCCGCTGCCGCTGTTCGCCGACAAGGCGGAGGGCAAGCGGTTCGAGCGCGAGCAGATGGACATGCTGGTCCGCCGCGAATGGGCCACGCGGTTCGGTCCGGAAGAGAAGAAAAGCCATGCGCTGCCGAGGACATGGGCGTATTCCGACTGGTTCTTCGACACGCTGGCATCCACACACATCAGCGTCAGCAAGGTGGTGGCCGTGATGGTCGAGGTGCTGACCGGGCTTGACATCGAGCTCGCGGGGCGAGAAGGATTACAGCACGGTGATTTCGGTGGGGATTACCGGCTCGCCTTTCATCAGGCTTTGCGCGGTGATCGGCAGTTCGCGCAGGGCCTTGGCCCGGTATTCGTGCGCGTCGGCGATGGCGGCGTGACCCTGATAACGCGAATCGATGTCACCGTGGTCGACGTAGTCGACCAGCAGGTCCTTCCATCCCTCAGCCGGACGATACTCGGCCAGCTGGGTTTCCGATCCGGAGACCACATGTTCCGTCTCGGCCAGACCATACTCATATGAACGGTAGGCGAGCTTGCGGCCGGGAACACTGGCCTTGTCCTTCGACTTCTTCGCCACGGGCTGCATCACGCCAGCCGAATTCTCGCGCTCGGTAAGCTTGTACACCATCGCGCAGGTCGGGGCACCGGAGCCGGTGACCAGCATCGTGCCCACGCCGTACGAGTCCACCGGCGCGCTCTGCAGGGCGGCCAGCGCGTACTCGTCCAGATCGTTGGTGACGGTGATCTTCGTGTTCGTCGCGCCCAAGGCGTCCAGCTGGTTGCGCACGCGCTGCGCCATGGCGGCCAGATCACCCGAATCGATGCGCACGCCGCCCAGCTGAGGACCGGCGACCTCCACGGCGGTCTTCACCGCCTCTTCGACGTTGTACGTGTCCACCAGAAGCGTGGTGTTGCGGCCAAGCGCCTCGACCTGCGAGGCGAAGGCGCTGCGCTCGTCATCATGTACGAGCGTGAAGCAGTGCGCGGCGGTGCCGATGGCCTTCAGTCCATACAGCTGCGCCGCAAGCAGGTTCGCTGTGCCCTGGAAACCGCCGATGACCGCGGCTCGTGCGGCTGCCACCGCGGCCCACTCGTTGGTGCGGCGCCCGCCCATGTCCATGCAGGGGCGGTCCTTCGCTGCGCTCACCATGCGCGAGGCGGCGGATGCGACCGCCGAATCATAGTTCAGCACGCTCAGCACCAGCGTCTCCAGCAGCGTGCACTCGCCGAACGTGCCCTCGACCTGCAGAATCGGCGAATTCGGGAAGAACATCTCGCCCTCGCGGTAACCCTTGATCGAACCGGAGAAATGCAGGTTCTCCAGCCACGAAATCGTCTCCTTGCTAACCACCTTGCGGTCGGACAGGAAACGCAGGTCCTCGTCGCTGAGGAGGAACCGACCCAGCTCATCCAGAATGCGGCCGATGCCCGCCACGACGCCGTAACGGCGGCCTTCGGGCAGGTGGCGCGTATACACCTCGAACACGCATTTGCGGTTCGCCGTGCCATCCTTCAGGCTGGCGTCCAGCATCGTGTACTCATACATATCCGTCATCAGTGCCGGTGAATAATCGACCATGACCGCCCTCCCGCAAGACAAGAATCGTGTGTTATTCAAAACCCTAGTGTCGCGCGGCGACTCGCGCAAGAGCCATTCGGCGTGACGGCGGTCACGATGGCTGCTGCAGCGGCGGCGGGAGACGTGCCGCGCTGCGGGCACGTTCGCCGCATGGTGCTACGTTGAAGGCATGGCTGAAATCAAAGACATGTTGGACAAGGCAATGGTGATTCGCGCGGACGGCCGCGTAGTGGACGAACTGCGCCCGGTGCGCATCACGCGGCACTTCACGGATGTGCCCGAAGGATCGGTACTCATCGAATGCGGCAACACGCGCGTGATGTGCACGGCGACGTTCACGCCGTCGGTGCCGCGCTGGCGCAAGGATTCCGGACTCGGCTGGGTGACCGCCGAATATTCGATGCTGCCGCGAGCCACCGCCGAGCGCACCGACCGCGAGTCAGTGCGCGGCAAGGTCGGCGGCCGCACCCATGAGATCAGCCGTCTGATCGGCCGCTGCCTGCGCGGCGTCGTCGACATGAAGGCGCTTGGCGAGAACCAGATCCAGATCGACTGCGATGTGCTGCAGGCTGATGGCGGCACCCGCACCGCCTCGATCACCGGCGCGTATGTGGCGCTGGTCGACGCGATGCGCTGGGCTGAGCAGAAGCGCCACATTCGTTCGGCCGACCGCGTGCTCAAAGACGCCGTTTCCGCGGTGTCGGTCGGCGTTATCAACGGCACGCCGATGCTTGACCTGCCCTACATCGAGGACAGTCAGGCGATGACCGACATGAACGTGGCGATGACCGGATCCGGTGACTTCATCGAGATCCAGGGCACCGCCGAACACCGCCCGTTCAACCGCGCCGAACTCAACACATTGCTCGACCTCGCCGAAAAGGGCAACAAGGAGCTTCAGGCCGCCCAGCGTGCCGCCCTCTCGCTCGATTGAAACGAGTCGGGCACGCCGCCGGCGGGCGATCGGCCTCACCCCGTCATGCACAACCATAGGTAAGGAATAAAGGACCCCCATGAAACTCGTCGTCGCTACGCACAACGAAGGCAAACTCGTTGAAATCCGCCGCATTCTCGAAGAGGATCTGGGCGCGGGCGCCGCTCAGGTGGAGCTTGTCTCCGCCGGCAGCCTCGGCCTGCCCGACCCGGTTGAGACGGGCGTCACCTTCCAGGAGAACGCACTGCTCAAAGCGCGGTTTGTGGCCGGTCTTACCGGCCTGCCGGCCATCGCCGACGACTCCGGACTGATTGTGGACGTGATGGGCAACGCGCCTGGCATCCTGTCCGCGCGCTGGGCGGGGGAGCATGGCAATGATCCGGCGAACAACGCGTTGCTACTCGCCCAGCTCTCCGACATCCCGGACGCGGCGCGCACGGCCCGTTTCCGCTGCGCCGCCGCACTGGCCGTGCCGGATTCCGCGGCTCCTGTGGCGGGCGGGAGGCACGCCATCGTCTCCGAAACCGTCGAAATCGGCGAAATGCCGGGGCGCATCCTGCGCGCGGCGCGCGGCGAGCATGGTTTCGGCTACGACCCGCTGTTCGTGCCGGACGACCAGCCGGAGCGGGCCGCTGCGGACCATCCGCTGACCAGCGCGGAGATGGACGCGGCGGAAAAGAACGCGATTTCGCACCGCGGCAAAGCCATCAGGGCTCTCGTGCCGGCGGTCGAGGCGCTGTTGCGGTAGAATCACGCTCTCAAAACTCGCAGATACAAAAACGGGTTTTTGCGGTTTTCCGCTATTTTCCGCCGTTTCCGCGAAATCGGTGAAATCGTATCTGCGAGTTTTGAGAGCGCATGTTCGGCACTCACGCGGGAATCACGAAATTCACGATGGTCATCAGCACGATTGAGATGACCGCGGTGACGGACAGCGTGAACCCGGCGAGCTTCGCGTTACCGAGTACGCGGTCGGTGAACAGTGTCGAGAACACGGCCGTGGGCGCGAGCGACAGCATCACCGCCGTCTTTCGCGCGGACGCGTCGAACGGCAGAAGGAACCAGCAAGCGGCCGCGAACAGCACGCCGAGCGGCAAGCGCCAACCGAGCACCCGCAGCACGCTGCCGACATCCTTGCCGGTGCGCGGCAAATCCATCAGCATGCCCACCATGAACACCGAGCAGAACGAGTTCGCTTCCGCCATCGGCTGCAGCAGCGTCGGCACGAACGCCGGGATGTGAATGCTGAAGAGCATGACCACGATCATCAGCAGATACACGTTGAACGGCACCGAAGTAAGGAATCCCTTGAGGATCTGCTTGGCCTTCGCGCGGCGGGCGAGCCTGCGGGCGTCTTTGTCCCGTGGCTTCGAATAGGGAAGTGTCGGCGCGGCTCCCGCACGCTGTTCGGTGAGCGGCCGGTCCATGTCGATGTGCAGCAGCGACGTCGTCATCACGTTTGAGCCGGCGGTCACGATCACGGAATTGCCGATGTCGAACATCGAGGCGGTGACCAGCGCCGAAGGCCCCATGAACGCCTGGATTACGGGGAAGCAGAAATTGCCGATGTTGAATCCGGAGCAGTTGAGCATCAGGAACGCGCGGTCCGCAACGGGCTTGTGTCGGGTCGCCGCATACACCAGCAGCAGCGGCAGCAGGCCGAAGACGATGGCGAACACCGAGATCAGCAGCATGCTCAGATGATGCGGGTTCGTGGCGAACGAGACGATGATGGAGGCGGGAAGCGTGAAATCGAACACCACCACCTGCATGACGCGATAGTCGCGTGGCCTGAACAGTCCCGCCCGCTTGACCAGATACGCAGCGACGATGATGAGCAGAAACGCTATGGGTTTCAGTATCGCGGTCATGCTTCTCTATTCCCTGTGGCGATTGCGGAGGTATGGTTCCGCGTGCGCGAGAAGGGACTTGAACCCTCACGTCAAAGACACAGGAACCTAAATCCTGCGCGTCTACCGATTTCGCCACTCGCGCGTGCCACCCGTCGAAACGGCTGGATATACAAAACCCTAGGCGCGGAGCCTAGGGGTATGGAGCCACTTGACAGAATCGAACTGTCGACCTGCTCATTACGAGTGAGCCGCTCTACCGACTGAGCTAAAGTGGCATGCTGCCGATTCGTTGATGAACCTGCGCACAAGAATGAGACTTTACTGTATGCCGTGGATTTATGCAAGTTCGGCTGGCATGTCGTGCGCGGGCATGTCGTGCGCGGGCATGTCGTGTCGGTCACGGTTGTTCATCTTGGGTATTTTTTGTTTGTTTCTGTCCGCTTTTGTGAGTATCTTGGTAAGCGAAGTAACCGGTGTGGCCCGCCAGCATTGGAGAGCCGACTCCGGCGTACAGTGATGATGAAAGGACCAATACCATGGCCATCAATCCGCCAGTTGACGCCACCAAGACCCCCGAGTGGGCCGCGCTGCAGAAGCACTATGACGAGCTGCAGGCCGAGGGCGTCAGCCTCAAGCAGTGGTTCGCCGATGACGCCGAGCGCGTCGACAAGCTGTCGTTCGACGCCGGCGACCTGCACTTCGACCTGTCCAAGAACCTGATCAAGCCGGAGACCCTCCAGCTGTTCGCCGACCTCGCCAAGGCCGTCAAGCTCGACGAGCGCACCAAGGCGATGTACACCGGCGTGCACATCAACAACACCGAGGACCGCGCCGTGCTGCACACCGCGCTGCGCCGCCCGGTCGAGGACGAGGGCAAGTACATCGTCGACGGTCAGGACACTGTCAAGGACGTGCGCGAGGTGCTTGACCGCATCTACGCCTTCGCCGACGAAGTGCGTTCCGGCAAGTGGACCGGCGTGACCGGCAAGAAGATCGAGACCGTCGTCAACATCGGCATCGGCGGCTCCGACCTGGGCCCCGTCATGGTGTACGAGGCGCTCAAGCCCTACGCGGACGCCGGCATCTCCGCCCGTTACATCTCCAACATCGACCCGAACGACCTGGCCGAGAAGACCAAGGGCCTCGACCCGGAGACCACCCTGTTCATCATCGTCTCCAAGACCTTCACCACGCTGGAGACCCTGACCAACGCCCGTGAGGCCCGCACCTGGCTGCTCGAAGAGCTCAAGGCCAAGGGTGCCATCGACGGTTCCGACGAGAAGAACGCCGAAGCCATCAAGAAGCACTTCGTCGCCGTCTCCACCAACCTGGAGAAGGTCGCCGAGTTCGGCATCGACCCGAACAACGCGTTCGGCTTCTGGAACTGGGTCGGCGGCCGTTACTCCGTCGACTCCGCCGTCGGCACCTCCCTGGCCGTGGTCTTCGGACCTGCCCGCTTCGAGGAGTTCCTGCACGGCTTCCACGAGATCGACGAATACTTCGCCAACACCCCGTTCGAGAAGAACGTCGTCGTGCTGCTCGGCATGCTGAACGTGTGGTACCGCAACTTCTTCAAGGTCGCCTCCCACGCCGTGCTGCCGTACGACCAGTACCTGCACCGCTTCCCGGCCTACCTGCAGCAGCTGACCATGGAATCCAACGGCAAGTCCGTGCGCTGGGACGGCACCCCCGTCACCTCCGAGACCGGCGAGATCTTCTGGGGTGAGCCCGGCACCAACGGCCAGCACGCCTTCTACCAGCTGATCCACCAGGGCACCCAGCTCATCCCGGCCGACTTCATCGCGTTCGTCAACACCCCGAACCCGACCAAGGACGGCGACCAGGACGTGCACGAGCTGTTCCTCGGCAACTACCTCGCGCAGACCAAGGCGCTGGCATTCGGCAAGACCGCTGACGAGGTCCGCGCCGAAGGCACCCCGGAAGAGATCGTTCCGGCCCGCGTGTTCTCCGGCAACCGCCCGACCACCTCGATCTTCGGTGTGGCTCTGACCCCGTTCGCGCTTGGCGAGCTCATCGCCCTGTACGAGCACATCACCTTCGTTGAGGGTACCGTGTGGGGCCTCGACTCCTACGACCAGTGGGGCGTCGAGCTCGGCAAGCAGCTCGCCAAGCAGATCACCCCGGCCATCTCCCAGGACGACGACGCCCTCGCCGCCCAGGACGCCTCCACCCAGTCCCTGATCAAGTTCTACCGCGCCAACCGCGAGTTCTGATCTCCGCTCCTGCGTCGCTTCAATCAGAACTCGCGGTTGGCGCGCCGCGCTGTGTTGTTTGATGGTCGGTCTGGCGACCGTCCATGGCGCGAGTTCTGATTCGTCGGTTCGGCTCTAGCAGCTGACCACATGAATACATGTGCCCCGGCCTCTTCGGATGCCGGGGCACATTGCTATATATTCCGTGCGACGTTATATCTATGACCTGTGAACTGGGGTGGTGTTCCGGGTCAATGAGATCAGCCGTGGGAAACCGCTTCATTGCAGTGTTCCTTGCATTTTCATGCGCACTCTTTGGGGTAATCGATACATTTTCATGAGGACCTTGTATTTGGGGTGTCGGGATATCTGTGATTGACCACCCCCCCCAGTCTCGCTTCGCTCGACAGTCCCCGGGCTTAACATCGTGGGATTGGCCTAGCGGGGTTGTGTTGTGGCTGATAAGATGGCGTCGATTATGTCGGATTGGGATTCGGGCAATGGGAGATGGTGGTGATGAAGGCGCAGAAGAGTTGGGATACGCCGGTCGCCGATGAGACCCGCGATGTGAGCGATGCCTCCGAGGACATTCACGGCATCACCGATGACATCACCGACGACGCCGAATCCGCCGAGGTCGATGCCGAGGCCGTCACACTGCTGCGCAAACGGCACCGCCGGATGACGCTGCTGGTCGTCGTGGTCATCGTCGCATCGCTGGTGAGTGGATTCTGCTGGCGGCGCAGCCTCCAGACCGGCTCCCCTGTCAACTGTTCGCACCAGACCGGAGTCGCGGACGAGAAGGACTACTGTTATGGCGGGTTCAAGCCGTTGCAGCCGTCCGGCCCTCAGCTGGGCCGATCCCAGGCCGGCCCGTATTTCGCAAAGGCGGTGAAAGGCACGGCCGCGGCATACGACGCCGTGCGCCTCGCCGCGGTCGGCGGCGACAAGGATGCGGTGAACAAGTCCGCCGCCAAGGCCCGTGACCTCTCGCAACAGGCGGCGGAGACCCTCGCCGCCCGCACCTGGCCGAAATCACTGACCAAGCAGATCCGCATGGTCATCATCGAATATCAGGAGCGCGCGGCGATCTATACCAACCTCGCCGGCAACCGCAACGGCGAGGCGATCGACTGGATGGTGTTCGGCGAATTCAGGCCATCCGGAGCGCAGCAGGTAATCCGCAGCGCGCTGAAACTGCCCGACGAGCCGGAGACGGCCGTCCCGTTCGACATACGGGACATTGCCGACGGCGGAGCCTGCAAGGGACTGGAGACCACCAAGGACGGCGGTCAGCAGGAAGTCGACCGGCACTGTTTCACCGTCACCGTGACCGACCAGGTCCCGGCCGAGATAACGGGGCTGTCCATCAAATTCAATCTTCTGAGCGAAGACGGCACCATCCGCGAGACCGGCGTGAGGGCCAGCTCCGACATCCAGTTCGATGACGATGGCGACATCATCGAGCACGGCGGCATCCATAAGGGGGACACGGTGAAGCTCACCATGGAAATCGACCCGAAACTGCTGCGCGGCGGCGACCGTTTCGTGCCGTCGGCATGGTATGTGGAGGACAAGGCGGGGGAGCAGCACCTCGCATCGTTCACTGCGGTCCAATCAGGCGGCTATGACGTGCTGAACGCGTTCAAGGTCAGGTGACGGCAATGTCAGAACATGATTTCGACGGCGACGATGACATCTTCAGCAAGTCCGGCCGGTTCGGCGGGAACGCCGAGAAACGCAAGGACCCCGCCAAACCAGGCGGCTTCGGGAAATCCGGCAATGCGGGGAAGCCCAAGGACTCCACCGCATCTTCGGCCGGCGAAGGCGACGCGGAGGCGATGCGCCATCTGGAGCACGAGTTCGCCGCGATCGACCGCGAATCGCATCGCACGGTGGCCGTCGTGTTCGCGGCCATCGCGGCCGTGGTGGCGTTGATCTTCTTCGGGCTCCAGATCCGCGACAAAACCACGCTGCTGATATTCCATGACAACCCGCCGATCGGCTACCTGCCGGTCAGTGAATATTCGCTGCGACAGCCGTCCACAGGCAAGCCGATCAGCTCGGCGCGCACATGGCATTACCCCAGCCAGTACACGATTCTCAGCGACGACGCCACCAGCAGCGGCGTCAAGCGCGGCGCACGGTGCCGTATCGACAAGAGGGATTGCGATCATGCGCTGGTCACGTCCCGCGGCGTCCAGCCGGGCGACAGCTGGGGCGACTTCGTGAAGCGATACGGCGACGTGACCGCGTACGAGATAACGGTCGACGACAACGAGAGTGGCCGGGACGATTCGTACATGTCCGATGAGGACCAGGCCGCGGCGTCCGACCTGCGCGAGCAACACGGGATTACCATAGACGATTTCGACCGTGACTATATACAGACCGGCAAGGTCGACCTGTCCCGGAACCGGCTGACCGTCAGGTTCCGGGCGGTGCTCTACGACACGACCGTGCTGTACACCGAGGCCGACCAGTGGGGAGGCTATCTCGACTCCACCCAGGAACGGCATTGGCGTATCGGTGGCCGGTACGGCACGATGTTGGCGCCGAACCGGCAGAGCTTCAACCTGGAATTCGAGTTCGCCAACAGCGCGACATGGGAAGGGCTGGGCGATGGTGACCTGATCAGCATCTCCAGTTCACTGTACAACTAGCGAGGTTATGCATGGCAAGGTTACACGACAGTCGGCACGGTTCCGATGCGGACGGCATCGATGACGACGATATGCCGCTCACCCATGAGCAGGCCGTCGTCGAAGCCGACGCCGAACTCCGGCGTATGACTTACCACCCGGTGCGCAAGGCGGTGGGCATCGTCGTGGCGATGGGCGTCGCCATAGGCGCGTCGCTGGGTGTCGGGTATATGTTCGGCGGCGATCCGGGCGGCATCGTGACCGCGATCACGGGCGTGGTGTGCCCGCAGGACGCCAAATACGCCCTGGACGGCGACGCGCCGTTTGTCAACACGTCCGACACCTCGGAGCATCCCGCCAAGGGGGCCAGGCTCAGCGAGAAGGACGCGGGGCAGTACTATCTGGAAGCCGTCAAGCCGTCGATCCAGCCGTTGCGCGACGCGATGAACACCTTGTACGGCGGTGATCTGAAGGCCACGAGGGCCGCCGCGGGAAAGGCCGCCACCGTGCTGCGCGCCACCGCCAAGGCGCTGCGGTCACGCACCTGGCCCGATGAGGTCGCCAATGCGGCGGCCGTCGTCGCCAACGAATACGACGCCAAGGCCCGGCAGGCCTCGTATGTCGCCGACTCGGTCACGCCGTCCGCCAGCGACGAGCTGATCTCGCTCGATGCCTACGGCGTCAGCGAAGCGGATGTCTACCTGCGCGGCAAGCTCGGGCTGCCCGCCGCCGAGGCGCCGTCCGCGCCGCTGGAGATCACGGGCATCGAGGACCGGGGCATCCAGCAGGGGGCGGATGCCGGCGGGTCGACCGTGGACACCGGAAAGCGCATCATCGCCGTGACCGTGCGCAGCCACGTGCCCGGCACGCTCAGCGGGCTGAACCTGACGTTCGATCTCAAGAAGGGCAAGACGACGCTCGGACGCATCAGCGGAATCATGGACGACATCGCGCTCGCCGAAGGGCAATCCATCGTGGTTCCGGTCCCCGTCGATATCGGCGGGGACGACGGCGGGATTGCCGGCGCCACCATGAGCTGGGACAGCTGGTCGTTGACCGATTGGCGCGGAGAAAGCCATATTGCGGCGGCCAGCGACGACTTCGCCGAATACGCCCCGGACAAGGTGATGGGTACGTTCACATTGCGGTAGACGCCGGGGCCAGAAGCCCGCGAGCGAATTTGTGGTGAAGGATACAGGCTCCACAACATGGCGGACTCGTCCGCTATGACAGGAACACAGGAATCGCCGGTCCATGACTCATTCTCGTCATGCCGGGGATTCAAATAGCCGATGAAGGAGCAGGAAGGTTCCTATGCAATTCAAGAAACTCATCGCCGGCGTCGCGGCGGTTGCGGCTGCCTTGGGCGGCATGGCCTTGGGGACCATGACGGTCAATGCCGATACCGATACGCTCACAGTGCCCGAAACGGCCACGCCGTCAACCATTACCCTGAACAAGGCCGATGATGCCGATACATCGAAAAGCACGTATACGGCATATCGTATCGCCGCGTACATCGACCCGGTCGCGAATGCCGACGGGCAAGCTGACTTCCTTTGGCCTGAAGGCCGTGGACAGCGACAAGTGGGACGGCAACATTCGCGAGGCCATCGCCGTGGCCGGCAAGGATGGGCAGAAGCTCGTCCTGCTGTACAACGCCGTCGTCGCCAAAGCCGCCGTCGACGATCAGGTGACGAACTCCGCGACCGCCAATTACAATGGCGGCGCCGATTCCGAGGCCGCCACCACGGTCGTCAAGCTGGGTTTCTTCACCATGAAGAAGATCGACAAGCAGCACAACGGCATCGGCGGCGCCCTGTTCTCTGTCAGCGACAGCGGCGGCAACGCCGTCGTCTTCGAGAAGGGCTCCGCTAACGGCAGCTGGGTCCGTGCCGCCGACCAGAGCGTCAAGGTGGACAACGTGACCTACTTCACGAGTATTCCGACCAACGCAGGCGGGCTTTCCCACTGGCGAGCCACGCGGCTGATCATTCGCGGCGGGCAGATTCATGACGCGGATTCATGACGGTCACGTTTAATCCACGGCGGTGATTTGCTCGGCATCCCATTTGACGCCGAGGACCTCGGGCGTGGTGATGACTGTTTCGATGCTGCTTTCGATGTCGATGTTGCTGCTCATGTGGGTGGCGACGACGGTGGTGATGACCACCAGATCATCGGGAAGATCCGAAGCCGCGATGGACTGGACGATGAAACCGGGCTGATGCAGGGCGTTGAACACCAGCGCGCGGATGGCCTGCTCGTCCTTACGCAGGCATTTGACCTCAAGGGTGTAACGGATGCCCTCGGCCTCATGCGATTGCGCGGTGCGCCGGGCGTCGATGGCCGCGCCGATCGGCCGGAGCATCATGTTGGCGAGCATGATGGCGGTGGCCCCGATTGCGGCGGCCGCTTCCATGCCGGAGCCGCACAACGTGCCGACCGCCGCCGACGCCCATAGCGTGGCCGCGGTGTTGAGCCCGGACACGGACACACCCTGCTTGAGGATTACGCCCGCGCCGAGGAAGCCGATGCCGGACGCCACCTGCGCGGCCACGCGCGTGGGGTCTCCGGTGCCGGCCGCGAGCGTATAGACGCCAACAGTGGTGAACAGGCAGGAACCCAACGACACCAGCGCGTTCGTGCGGATGCCCGCGCTGCGTGCGCGCAGCTGCCGTTCCAATCCGATGAGCGCGCCGAGCCCGATGCTGAGCAGGATGCGCAGGGTTATGGCGAACACCTGTGATGTGACGATTGCGGTCCAGACTGTCATGATCAGTTCCTTCGTTTGAATGGATGCGGGAGACGGTGGTGGTACGGGGAGAGGATGATAACGCGGGGGTGCCCGCCCGGCGCTCCTGCGGATTCCATCGGTTCCGCAGGAGCGCCGGGCGGTCAGAAGTCACAGCAGCGGCTGCTGACGGTGCAGATACAGGGTTCTGACGGCAAGTACCGTCACGGCATAACCGGCGATGACGATGGCGAGCAGCGCGAACAGCGACACCGGAGGTACGTGGAAACCCATCCATGCGCCGACCGGCGTGAACGGCAGCGCCGTGGCGATAGTCAGCGCCGCGAGCGACGTGCAGACCAGCGGCACCGACGCGCGGCTCCCGATGAACGGGACGCGTTCGGTGCGCAGCATGTGCAGTGCCGTGATCTGGGTCCACATCGACACGACGAACCATCCCGTCTGGAACGCGGCGACGAACAGCAGACGCGACCCATCCCCGTGCAGCTCCGGGAACCTCCCGCCTGCGACGGCCGGGCAGAGCAGGGTGAGCAACACGGTGAAGGTGACCATATCGAACAGCGAGCTCACCGGCCCGAAGCGACTCATGAACCGGGCGATAGACGCCGTGTCCCACCGGGCGGGGGAGCGCAGGACATCGCCGTCGACGCGGTCCCATGGGATCGCGAGACAGGCCAGGTCGTATATGAGGTTCAGCAGCACCATCTGCACGGGTGCCATGGGCACGAACGGCAGGAACGCGCCGGCGATCATCACCGAGATGATATTGCCGAAATTCGAGCTCAGCGCCAGCTTGATGTACTTCATCATGTTGACGCAGGTGCGCCTGCTTTGCGTGATGCCGCGCAGCAGCACGTCGAGGTTCTTGTGCGTGAGCATGACATCCGCCGACTGTCGGACGGCCTCGGAGCCGGTGCTGGCGCTGATGGCGATTTCGCTGGCGTGCATGGCCGGCAGGTCGTTGACGCCGTCGCCCATGTATCCCACGCAATGCCCCTCGCGGCGCAGCAGTGAGACGATACGCGCCTTATGCTCGGGAGTGAGCTTGGCGAACACGTTCACGCGGCGCAGTTCGGTGCCGAGCGCGGTGTCCGTCATGTCGTCCAGCGTTCGGCCGGTGACCACCCGTCGAGCATTGATGCCGACTTTCCGGGCGACGGTACGGGCCACTTGTGGCTCGTCGCCGGTGAGCATGGTCACGGTGATGCCGGCATTGTGCATGTGGGCGATCGTGTCGGCGGCATCGGGCTTGGGCAGGTCCAGGAAAGTGAGGTAGCCCAGCAGGGTGAGCGCGCGGTCGTCCTGCACTGTGGTCTGGTCTGTCACAGAGCGCTGCGCCACGAGCAGGACGCGGTATCCGTGCGTCGCCTTGTCGGCCATCAGCCGCTCATATGTTCCGCGCAGTCGATCGGTCAGCGGCTCTGCGGTTCCATTGCGCATGACGGTGTCGCAGCGGGGCAGCATTTCGGAGACGGCGCCCTTGACGACCATGATGCGGCTGACGTTCCCGGACGTTCCGGCGCCGGCGCCGCTGGTCTCACTGATATCGCTGCCACCTGTGTGCTCGCGGTCCGCGCGGTGATGGCTCTTCGCGACGATGACGGTCGCCCGGCGTCGTATCGGATCGAAAGGCGTGCCTCCCTCGACCTGTACGTCGCCGGTATCGTTTGCCGAGTCACCTTCGGCTGCGACGATGGCGTCATCCCACGGATTGCTCGTCGTGTGGGGAATCAGTGTGGTCAGCCATGCCGCATGCAGCACGTAGGACGAGTTCAACCCGCTCATGCTCTGCGCCCGGTCGAGCTTGATGACGCCGCTGGTAAGTGTGCCGGTCTTGTCGACGCACAGCACGTCCATGCCGCCCAGCGTCTCGATGGCGTCGAGCCGCCTGACGATGGCCTTGCCGGAGGCCATCGTCCGCGCGCCCCGGGACAGGCAGACGGTGACGATCAGCGGCAGCATCTCCGGCGTGAGCCCCACCGCCACGGATACGCCGAACAGCAGGGCCTGCAGCCAGTCGCCGCTCGCGATGCCGGTGACCAGCATGGACACGGGCACGGTGACCGCCGTGAACGCCATCAGCATCCAGGACGTGGAGTTCATGCCGCGCTCGAAGCGCGTGCGCGGCCGCTGCCATTGGAACGCGCGTGACAGTCCGCCGAACAGTGCGCTGCGGCCTGTGGCGATGACGACTGCCAACGCGGAACCCGAAATCACCGTCGTGCCCATGAACACCAGGCACGCCGCGTCCGTCAACGCGGTGTCCCTGGCGCCGGCGGCGAGCAGGGCGGCAGCATCCTTGCGCACGGGCATGCTTTCGCCAGTGAGCGCCCCCTGCGCGATGCGCAGGTCTCGGCTCTCCAGCAGCTTGCAGTCGGCCGGGACGATGTCTCCGGCGGACAACGTCACGATGTCGCCCACGACAAGCTCTTCGGACGGAATCTGCCGCTCGCCGGCACCGACCCGCCGCACCGTCGCCGTGGTACTCACCATGGTGGCCAGCGCCGTGGCGGCATGCGAGCTTCGGGAGTCGTGCACGTATCGGATCAGACCGGACACCACCGCCATGAGCAGGATGATGCCCACGGTCACCGGCGTGCCGCCTCCGTTCGCCGCAGTGGTGCCCGAAGTCACGATTCCGCGCTGGGCCAGTGAACACACGAACGAGGTGAGCGCCAGCAACATCAGAACGCCGATGAACGGGTTCATGAACGCCCTGACCAGCCGCCGCGCCGGCGATTCATGGACGTCGGGCGCCGGTATGGTGTTGCCGCCGTAAGCCCGACGCGCCTGGCGAACCTCGTCGGGTTCCAAGCCGGATTCGTGCGCATACACCAAGGCGAGCGTGGCCTCTGGCGTGGCATGGGCGGCGAAATTCAGTCGCTGGGTGATGCTGGCGTGGCGCTCGTCGCGCCAGCGTATCAGTCGTAGCGTGTTCATGATTCCTCCTTGGCGATTCGGGGCGGTCCGTTCCGCTGTCGGGTTGATCGTTGTTTCCATTGCGGCAGTTGGCTGAGACGGGTCAACTCAGTCCGTTTCGCTGGCTTCCTCGGCCGGTCGGGTGGCGTTTGCCGGGTTGGCGGCGTCGACGGTGATGATGTCGTCATCGGCGTCGTAGTCGAACAGTTCTCCGTATCGACCCCACGTCATGGCGATGTTGAACTGGCGCTCCGCCTCCGTGTCCGTATGACGGGCCCTCAGCAGGTCGACGATGAGCTCGCCGCGCAGGCGGCCGTGTTCGCTGTGACGGACCGCTCGGTCGATGATGCGCACCAGCGGTGCCTTGTCTTGCAGCATGGCGGCGAACAGCGTCTTGCTTGTCAGGATGTCCGCCTGCCTCCACTGGCGTCCGAGCTCGGTCAATGTCACGTGTCCGTTCTCGACGGTCAGCAATCCCAGCATGGTTCCGGCGTCGATCAGCGGGAACAGGTCGTCCACCTCGAATGACAGCTCGGCGGCCAGATCGGCCAGGTCGATGCCCTGCGCGTGATCGTATACGATCTCCACCAGTCCGGCCAGGCCTCCCGGCGTAGCGTTGGGCAGCATGTCGGAGGATGCCTGATGGTCGGCGTCGCTCGCCCGGGCCGGGGCCTGATCCGCTGCCGCGGTCTGGTTCGCCGCGCCATCTGACGTGCCATGCGCGACGCCGTCCCCGGCGGCCGTGCGCTCGTCGGCGGTATCCGCCGGCCCGCCATCGCGACTCTGCCCGGTCAGGATCGCATACAGGGTGTCGACCATAGCCTCGAACTGGGCGGAATGACGGTCGCGGGGCCTCGGCAGGGTGACGGGCACGTCGGCGATGAGATGACCGGGATGCGAGCCGAGCACCACGACACGATCCGCCATCTGCACGGCCTCCTCGATGTTGTGCGTCACGATGAGCACCGACTTGATGGAACGCTGATCGCCGCTCCACATCTTGAGCACCTCGTTGCGCAGGTTCTCGGCCGTCAGCACATCCAATGCGGAGAACGGCTCGTCCATGAACAGCGCATCGGGCTGCACCACCAGGGCCCGTGCGATGCCCACGCGCTGGCGCATGCCGCCGGAGAGCTCCTTCGGGTACGCGTTCTCGAATCCGTCCAGTCCGATGGCGTCGATGGCCTGCAGTGCAGCGCGACGGCGTTCCTCGCGCGGCACGCCGCGGGCCTCCAGCCCCAGTTCCACATTCGCTTGCACCGTGAGCCACGGCATCAGCGCGAAGGTCTGGAACACGAGTCCCACTCCGGGATTAGGGCCGGTGATGTCGGTGCCGCGGTAGGTGACGGTACCGCTCGACGCGGGTACCAGGCCCGCCAGGATGCGCAGGAACGTGGATTTTCCAGCGCCGGACCGGCCCAGGATCGCCACGATCTCGCCCTCATGCAGGGTGAAGGAGATGTCGCGCAGCACGGTCAGCTCCTTACCGCGCTTGGCACGGTAGGTCTTGCCCACGTGCTGCGCCTCGATGATCGCGGTGCCGGCGGCGTTCGTCGCGGCGGTCTGCGGGAAGGTTGCGGTGCGGTCGGAAAAAGTTGCGATGGTCATGATAAATGGTCCTTGCTGTTACGTTTTTTGCGGATGATCGCGGCGGATTCGAATGACATGCGCTCGCCGCCGATGCTGTTGGATTGTTGCGGGTCGATGGGCCAGGACGGCCGGTGCGGCTTCCGTCAGGCGACGGAGAAACGGCGCTCGGCGTACGTCTGCAATGGACGCCAGAACAGCCGGTTGACGCCCACGACGAACACGCTCATCACGGCAACCCCGATGATGGTCTTGCCGGTGTCTCCCACTGCGGTCGCATTGGCGATATATGTTCCCAATCCATTTGCCGTAAGCGTGGTGTGCCCGTAGGCCACGATCTCGGAGACGATGGAGGCGTTCCATGCGCCGCCCGCCGCGGTGATGCCGCCAGTGCACCACGAGCCGAACACCGCCGGCAGGATCAGCTTGGTCCACCGCTGCCGCGTGTCCAGATGGAACGCCCGCGTGGCCTCGCGCAGGTCATCGGGAATGGCCGAAGCGCCCGCAATCACGTTGAACAGGATGTACCACTGCGTTCCCAGCGACATGAGCAGAATGCTGCCCCAGCTGATGTCGATATGCCAGGCGATGAACCACAGTGTGACGAACGGGAACGTGAAGTTCGAGGGGAAGCTCGCCAACACCTGCGCCAGCGGCTGCACGAACCGGGAAATCCGCGGATTCATGCCGATCTTCACGCCGATCGGCACCCAGATGATGGAGCACACCACGGTCAGCAGCGTCACGCGCATGAACGTGATCAGTCCCAGGACCATCGCGTGGCCGACCTCGGCGAACCCCTCGCCGTCCGAGATGAAACGCACCAGCATCCACAGACCGGCCAGGCAGGCCACAGCCATGAGCGCCATGAACGCGATGTCGAGCGCACGACGCCGGGTGCCGGCGGCCGGCCAGCGTGCGCCGGTACGGCCCAGCGGGCGAGTCAGCCAGAACATCAGATCGGCGATGGGCCGGCCCACGAGAGCCAGCGCATCCGAAATGCCGGAACGCCGCAGAATCGACAGCACCAGACTCGTCTTGGCCTGCACGGACTCGTTCTGCGTGATGCGGAACTTCTCGGCCCACGCCGTCAGCGGCTTCCACAGCAGCACGTCGATGAGCAGCACCACGATGACCATGGTCACGATGGCCCACAGCACCTTGCCCAGCTGTTCGTGCTCGGACGCCACCGCCACGAAGCTGCCGAGGCCGGGCAGTGCGTACGTCCTGTTGTTCACGGAGATCATCTCCGAGGCCGTCAGGAAGAACCAGCCGCCGCCGACGCTCATCATGCAGTTCCATAGCAGCGGAATCATCGAATTCGGCACGTCGAGCTTCCAGAAACGCTGCCAGCGCGTGAGCTGCATGGAGCGAGCCGCCTCATCCAACTCCTGCGGTTCGCTGAGCAGCGAATGGTAGAAGGAGAAGGTCATGTTCCATGCCTGGCTGGTGAAGATCGCGAAGATCGACGCCGCCTCCACGCCGAGAATGGAGCCGGGGAACAACACCATCCAAATGGTGACCGTGGCGGACAGGAAGCCGAGGATCGGCACCGACTGCAGGATGTCGAGCAGCGGTATCAGCACCATGCGCAGTCGCCGGCATCGGGCCGCCGCCAAACCATAGATGAAGCTGAACACCAGTGACAAAAACAGCGCGATGAACATGCGGAACACCGAACGCAGCGCGTAATACGGCAGCAGATGCAAATCGTCGCTCACCGTGCTCGGCACGCCTGACGGGCCGATCGGTTCGTTGATCTGCGGCAGCAGCCAGGCGACGACGCCGAACAGGGCGAGCACGCCCGCGGCCACCACCGCGTCTGCGGCGATGCGGCGCGCGGCGCTGCTGCGGGACATGTCGGCAGCGTCGACGTCGGAACGCGGACGAATGCCGGGGAACGAGGAGTAATTGAAGAAGTTGGACATAACGGAACCTGTGCGCTCTCATGTCGTTATCTCGAAGGAGATAAAACGGTTCCCGTTCGGTGGGCGTTTGACTCGGTGTCCGTGCGGTAAGTGCGCGCCATGGGCGTCAGCGGTCGCGTGCAGGCGCGCCGATATGCGGGTATGTCTGCATGCAGATAGCCGATCGGCGTCGTCATATGATGATGCCGATCGGCCGGGAGCCCGGAGAACGGGATGTGGATTCGCGATTCAGGCGTTCGGCGCGTACGTCATGCGGGATGTCGCAGCCGTCGTGAGGCGGTGAAGTCGATGCGGGCCGAATCAGTCGGTGATCGGATCGCCCTCGCCGGATGCGGCGGTGTCGTGACGGACGGCCAATGCCATGGTCGCGGTACAAACGTGTGAAGAGAATGGGCCGTATGCTGCGCCCGATGGCATGTGATATTGTCCGCCATCGCGCAGCCGGCTACTATGACCTAAATCGCCGTCCATGACATTCACCTCCTCAATGGATCCAGTACGCCGTCGGACATTGACGACATGAGGAAGTGCGACTTCTCGAGAGTTGCCCCTGGTCGTGTCATCGTTCAAGCTTCAGCATCGCAGGGCGGTGGAGTTGCGTTAGTTCATGCCTTAATCCGACAAGAACTGCTGACCTGCGTGCAGTGTCTCCACTGTTAGCGGCAGCAACCCATATCCCTGCGGTAGCCTCGCCTACCGACGCTCTCAGGGTAAAACCGCCGGCAGACCATGTCAACTCCGTAGTGTCGCGCCCAAACTACGCCGGGCCAATTCCGCCCCGCCGGCGGGGCATGATCGGATGGATGTCAGGCGAGCAGGCTTTCGGCTGTGGCCTGGTCGGTGGCGAGGGCGGAAATGTAGCCGCCGACCAGGCAGGCCTTGATGGCCTTGACTTTTTCCTGCCCCCATGCCACGCCGATGACCAGCGCGATGCGCTTCAGGCGATCGAGCTCCACCGAAATGATGCGGTCGGACAGCTCCGAACATACGGGCCTTCCCTGCGCGTCGATGAAGTGCCCACATACGGTGGCGACCGCGCCCTGCGCCCGGATTTCCTTGACCATGTGTGGTGTGACATAGGCGTCGAACACCGGACTGAGGCGGTCGCCTTCGGTCGCACCGACCCCTTCCAGGGCCACGTCGGCGCCGCCGCCGAGCGCCAGCGCGGTGGCGATTTGCGGCTCCTGGCGCATGGCCGCGGCGATATGGGTGGAGGAGAGGATCATCGGTACGTGGAGTGTGGTGACGGTGCCGCCGAGGCGTTCGGCGAGCATGCGGCAGATGTCGGGCGAATCCGTCATCGGATTGCTGGGGGAGAGGGCGCCCACCATCTGCGCCACATTGGATTTCGGCCAGTCCTGGATGGCGACTTCGCGGACCGTGGCGGCGACGGCCCGTCCGTTGGAGACGGTGATGAGCGAGTCGGGCGACGACTTTTCGGTAAGCAGGGCCGCGGCATATCGGGGGACGATGGTGCTGGGATCCTGCCCGGGATTGACCTGCGCCACTCGTGCGCATTTCAACCCGTACCGTCTTACCAGCGCGTCCTCCAGCTGCATCAGACGCTCGAGTGGATGCCCGATCTCGATGCGTACCATGCCCCGGTCGCGCGATTCGCTGAGCAGCCGCGAGATGGTGGGACGGGAGTATCCAATCTGCGCGGCAATCTGCGCCTGCGTCAGATTGTCCGTGTAATACATGCGAGCGACTTTCAGCACGAGCTCGATGTGGTTTCGCGACTCAGTTGTCGTCATTGTCAGCTTGTTTGCAACCATGGCATTATTCTATTCCATCCGGTGTAGCCGGTGAACATATGTTAGTTTTTCCAGTGCAGCAACGATGCTGAACAATTGTTCAGAGCGCGAAAGAACTCAATGAATCCTTGATATGTGAGCGCTCCCAATTGATTGCAGAAAAGAAGGTCGATTACATGTGCTCACTCAGCTCTCATGTGTTCGATGAACATGTGTTCATCGCGTGGGTGGTGTGCAAGACCTTTCCGCCGTTAGCTAGAGGCTGTCGACGCGCAGGGCTCATCGAAGACCGACGCCGACGGAAAGTGCGGGGCAACAACGCAGAGCAGCGGGCGAAGCAGCCTGCCTCGTGCACGGGAAAGGAACATTATGGAAATCATCAACACCATCATCGGCCTGGGCGCCTCGGTGATGATGCCGATCATCTTCTTCGTGGTCGGACTCATCTTCCGCATGGGAATCGGCAAATCCTTTAAGGCCGGCATGACCGTCGGCGTCGGCTTCGTCGGCGTCAATATGGTCATCAACCTGCTGCTTGACAACCTCGGCCCCGCCTCGAAGGCGATGGTCAACCGCCTCGGCCTGCACCTGACTACGGTTGACGTGGGCTGGCCCACCGCCTCGACGGTCGGCTGGGGCACGCCGATCATGGTCGCCACGGTCGTCGGCTTCCTCGTCATCAACGCCATCATGGTGTTCTGCAAGCTCACCAAGACCATCGACGTCGACATCTTCAACTACTGGATCTTCCTGCAAGTCGGAGCGCTGGTCTATGCCGTCACCGGCAACTTCTGGTTCGCCGTCATCTTCACCTGGGTCATCTTCGCCATCGTGCTGAAGGTCGCTGACCTCACCGCGCCTTACATCCAGAAGGAATACAACCTCGAAGGCATCTCGTTCCCGCACCTTGCCGGTCTGGCCTGGTCGCCGCTCGCCATCGCCGTCAACTGGATCATCGACAAGATCCCCGGCCTTAAGAACGTCGACTTCAACGCCGACAAGATCCGCAAGCGCTTCGGCGCCATCGGTGAGCCCGTGGTCATCGGTTTCATCCTCGGTCTGCTCATCGGCGTGCTCGCCGGCTACAGTCCTGACAAGTCCGTGACGCTCGCCATCAACATCGCCGCGGCCATGGTGCTGCTGCCCAAGATGATCGACGTGCTGATCGAAGGCCTGATTTCCGTGCGTGACGCCGCCGAGAAGCAGCTCAAGATCTGGTTCCCCAACCGCGAGTTCTACATCGGCATGGATACCGCGCTGCTCATCGGCGACTCCTCGGTGCTCGCCACCGGTCTGCTGCTCATCCCGATCACCATCCTGCTCGCCTTCATCCTGCCCGGCAACGAGATGCTCCCGTTCGCCGACCTCGCGTCGCTCGTGTTCATCCTCGCGCTGGTCACCCCGTTCGTGCGCCGCAACATGTTCAAGATGCTGATCGTCGGCACGCTGAGCGTCATCATCATCCTCTACGTCGGCACCGATATCGCGCCCTGGGTCACTCAATCGTTCACGCAGAGCAACATCGACCTGCCCAAGGACTTCACCGCCGTCACCAACATGACCGGCGCAGTGAGCACATGGATTGGCTGGGTCGCCGTCAAGATCGGCGAACTGTTCAACATGATCGCCTGAGCGGCTGCGATATCATCGGCACATATTCAATAAGGAATCATCATGACAAACGCAACGAAGCATTTCCTCACCATTGACAATGGCGGAACCAACACCAAGGTCATCATCGTCGACCAGGATGGCCGGCAACTGTCCGTCTCGTCGTTCCCGACCGACGCCATCGAGCGGCGTCCCGGCTTCCGCGAAGTCAACCCCGGCCAGATGTGGCGTGACATCGGCAAGGCGGTCAAGGCCGCGCTGGAATCCGCCGGACTGGATGGAAGCCAGATCGACGGCGTCGTACCGGTCGGCCACGGCAAGGGGCTGTACGTGCTCGGCAAGGACGGCAAGCCGTTCATGGACGGCATCCTCTCCTCCGACAGCCGCGCCGCGGACCTGGCCAACGAATTCGAGAGCCGCGTCGCCGAAATCTACCCGATCAGTCACCAGCACGTCATGGTCATGCAGTTCCCGGTACTGCTGCGCTGGCTGAAGGACAACGAGCCGGAACAGTACGCGCGGATCGGGCATGTGCTGTCCAACAAGGACTTCATCCGGCACTTCCTGACCGGCGAGATCCTCGAGGAGCGTGGCGACGCCTCCGGCAACAATCTGGTCAACCTCGAAACCGGTGAATATGACAGCCGGCTGTTCGACTTCTTCGGCATCCCGGAAATGCTGGAATGCATGCCGAAGCTCGTCAGCGCGACCGACCGCTGCGGATCCATCACCGCCGCAGCGGCGGCGAACACCGGCCTCGCCGAAGGCACTCCCGTGTATGCCGGACTATTCGACATCGATGCCTGCGCGCTCGCCACCGGCGTGCTGAGCGACGATATCTTCAGCATCACCGCTGGAACGTGGAACATCAACGTGTTCCCCAGCAAGACCATGGCGCCGCTCGACGGCGGCTGCATGAACTCCGTGTTCCCCACCGGTGGCACCTTGGTCGAGGCGTCCAGCCCGACCTCCGCCGGCAACCTCGACTACGTGTTGCGCATGATGACGGCAGACGGCTCCAAAGCCGCCAGCTACGACGAACTCGGAGCGATGCTGGAACGTACCGACGCCAAGTACACCGACGTGCTGTTCTTCCCGTTCCTCTACGGCAGCAACGTGAACCTGGGTGCGGAAGGCGCGTTCATCGGACTGCGCAGCTCCAGCGAGCGCGACCAGCTGTTGCGGGCCGTGTACGAGGGCGTGGTATTCGCCCACCGCCACCATGTCGAGCAGCTGCTGCGCGTGCTCGGGCACAAGCCGAAGGCCATCCGCATCTCCGGTGGCGTATGCAATTCTGATCCTTGGGTGCAGATGTTCGCCGACGTGCTCAACCTGCCGGTCGAGACCGTGGCCGTAACCGAACTGGGCGGTCTTGGCGGTGCCATGTGCGCGGCGGTCGGATCAGGCCTGTACGGGTCGTTCCAGGAGGCGTTCGACAACATGTCGAAGCTCGCCAAGCGGTTCGAGCCGCACGCGGACCAGACCGCGGTGTATGACCGCAAGTTCGAGGCGTATGAGACGCTGCTGACCGCACTCGACGGCGGATGGGCCGCGCTGCGTGACATGCAGAACTCGCTGGAGCGCTGACATGGTCACCAACGCGCTGGGAATATATGAAAAGGCACTGCCGCGCGGCCTGAGCTGGGAGCAGACGTTCGATCTGGTGCATGAGCTGGGATACAACTTCCTTGAATTCTCGGTCGACGAAAGCGACGAGCGACTGGCCCGTCTTGACTGGACCGAGCATGACCGGGCACGGTTCCGCGACGCCATGTGGCGCACCCACAGCCGCATCAACACCATGATGCTCTCCGGTCACAGGCGGTTCCCGCTCGGGTCAAAAGACCCCAAGGTGCGCGAGAAGGCGCTCGACATGATGCGCAAGGCGATCGACCTCGCCGTCGATCTGGGCATCCGCAACATCCAACTCGCCGGATACGACGTGTATTACGAGCCGAAAACCCTGCTGTCTCGCGAATACTTCGTCGAGAACCTGCGCAAATGCGTCGACATGGCCGCGAAGAAACTGGTGATGCTCTCCATCGAGACGATGGACGACCCGTTCATCAACTCGCTGGACAAGGTCGCCTATTACAAGTCGCAAGTGCGCAGTCCATGGCTGCAGGCGTACCCGGATGTGGGCAACCTCACGGCTTGGCCCACCAACGATGTGGGGCGCGAGATCGAATCCAACATCGACAACATCGTCGCCGTGCACCTCAAGGACACCAAGCCGGTGGGCGAGACCTCGAAAGGCGTGTTCAAACGGGTGCCCTTCGGTGAGGGGACGGTCGACTTCGAGGCGTGCCTGCGTATCTTCAAACGACTGGGATACCAGGGCAGCTACACGGTCGAGATGTGGACCGATGAGTCGCCGGATCCGGTGGCCGAGGTGACTCGGGCCAAAAAGATGTTCGACGGGCTGTTCGACGTGGTGGGCATCGAACAGGAGCCGATCGCCGGCATCGGAGAATACTGAGCCCGCTCGTGGGTGCCGGCGCGGCGCGCCGGCACCGCCTTTGATGAACGTCCCGATATATAAGTGCGAATAAGAAAAGTGAGTGGTGATTATGGTTTCGTTGGCTGATTTTGGTCCTGAGGTTCGTGCTGAGGTCAAGCAGGTGCGTGAGGTCGTGGCGGCCTTGCATCAGCAGCTGATCAAGTGGAACCTGGTGGTGTGGACGGCGGGTAATGTGTCTCAGCGTCTGCATTCGGCGGATCTGATGGTGATCAAGCCGTCGGGTCTGCGCTACGAGTACCTGACGCCGTCGAGCATGGTGGTGTGCGATCTGGACGGAAACGTGGTGGATGGGGCGGAGGCGCCTTCGTCGGATACGGCGTCGCACGCGTACATCTACCGCAACATGCCGGACGTGTACGGCGTGGTGCACACGCATTCGACGTACGCGACGGCGTGGGCGGCGACGGGTCAGAACATCCCGTGCGGCCTGACGATGATGGGTGACGAGTTCGGCGGTCCGGTGCCGGTGGGCCCGTTCCGTCTGATCGGCTCGGAGGCGATCGGCAAGGGCGTGGTGGAGACCCTGAAGAAGTATCCGAAGTCGCAGGCGGTGCTGATGCAGAACCACGGTCCGTTCACGATCGGCAAGGATGCGGAGGCCGCGGTGAAGGCCGCGGCGATGACGGAGGAGGTGGCTCATACGATGTGGGCCGCCCGTCAGCTGGGTGACATCATCGAGATTCCGCAGGCGGACATCGACAAGCTGAACGACCGTTACCAGAACGTGTACGGCCAGCACTGACGACGGGGCACATGAGGGGATTGTGATTTGGTTTCGGCTGCGAGCGAGGTATGGGGGTCTGTGCTTGTGACATGCCCGGAGTGCGTAGCACAATCGTCGCGGTTCAATATCGCGATTGGCTTTATCGCACCATTCGCATGGCGATACCCAACAATTGTGCTGCACACTCCGGGCGTGTCGGTTCGTTCCGTCGGCTGAACGGGAGGCTTCCGTTACGGAGCCCGGCCGAAGTTGAGGTCAATTCCGTCTCGTCCATATGAATCAATAAAATGCTGTTTTGCTGTGTCGAGGGTCGGCCGCCGCATAAGCCGCCTCTTCATGAGTCCAGACCGAACGGGCACAAAGCCGCTGTTTCGGCGGATTGACAGGCTTCCTGAGGGCAGACCCGAGGGAGTTACAGACGTGTTCGTGATGCCAGTCATCACCGAACCCCAAACCAATGCGCTGATATGCGGCAGCGACTAAGGAATAGCAATGGTTAACGCTGTTGAGGCATTTGACGCCAAGCACATGAAGCCCGCCGAGGAGATCCCGGCGTTCCGTCCCGGCGACACCGTCGACGTCAACGTCAAGATCAAGGAAGGCAACAACTCCCGTATCCAGACCTTCACCGGTGTGGTGATCGCTCGTCAGGGCTCCGGCCTGCGCGAGACCTTCCTGGTCCGCAAGATCAGCTTCGGCACCGGCGTGGAGCGTCGCTTCCCGCTGCACTCCCCGTCCATCGACTCCATCAAGCTGGTGCGCAAGGGCCGCGTGCGTCGCGCGAAGCTGTACTACCTGCGCAAGCTGCGCGGCAAGGCGGCTCGCATCGTCGAGCGTCGCGACAACTCCGCCAAGGCGACTCAGGCCTGAGTTTTGCCAAGTGAGGCGACAGTACCGTGAAATTCAGCCCGGAGCCGATTGGTTCCGGGCTGAATTTATAGGAACGCCGCTAGTATAGTTGGGGTTTCATGTATGCGTGATGGAGGAACTATGCGGCCAGACGACCATCGGACGGACCGGACCATGCCCGGTTCCGGCACCGAATTCAGCCGGGACGAATGGATCGTCGCCATAGCCGATCATGGCGTGGACCCCACCGATATGCCGGGGCGGGTAGTGGGCGCCGACGGACGAGACTCGTCGACCCGCCGCAGGAAAGGCGCCCATCGCAAGACCTCGCCTAAGCACAACAATGATTCGTTCTCGTTCCGCGACCTGCTGATCTGGTGCGTCGTCCCCTTCGTGGCGGTACTGCTGGTACGCATCTTCCTGATCGGCTTTTACGTGATTCCGTCCGGATCGATGCGCGATACCATCGAGATCGGCGACCGGGTCATCACGTCGAAGCTCACGCCGAAGTATTTCGATCTCAAACGCGGCGATATCGTCGTGTTCCACGACCCCGCGAACTGGCTGAACCAGGAGACCACCAGAGGCAAAGGCGATTATCTCATCAAACGCCTGATCGGCTTGCCGGGCGACGTGGTCGAGTGCGGCGGTGCCGGGCAGCCGGTCAAGATCAACGGCGTCGCGATTGACGAGACGTCATACATCAAATCCGGCGTCGACCCGAGCAGTTTCTCGTTCCGTGTCGAGGTGACCGCCGGGCATATTTTCGTCATGGGGGATAACCGCGCCAGCTCAGCCGACTCCCGATACCATCAGGACGACGGTGATCATGGCTTGGTGCCCATCGACAATGTGGTCGGAGTGGGACTGATGCGGTATTGGCCGCTGAACCGGATGAGTTTCCTGAGCTCCCATCATGATGTGTTCAAGGACGTTCCCGCCGGCAAGGCGCAGTGACATCAGACGGATGGTGATATGGCGATGATCGAACATCCGACGCTTGATATGGAGCGGCAGCTTGCCGCCCAAGGCTGCGATGTGGTGATCGGCTGCGATGAGGTCGGGCGCGGGGCGCTGGCCGGTCCGGTCATGGTCGGGGCGGCCGCCATGTGGTCACGTGACCTCGCCGCCGCGCAAGTGCCGGCCGGTGTCGCCGATTCCAAATTGCTGACCGAGCACAGGCGCGAAGGAATCGTCGACGAGTTGCGTTCGTGGTGCGCCGCTTACGCGGTAGGTCAGGCGAGTAACGCCGAAATCGACGAGTGGGGCATATCGCATGCGTTGGGCATCGCCGCCTTGCGGGCGCTCAACGATGTGGAGCGGCAGCTCGGCATGGACGGGCCGGCCGGTTCGGGTCGTCGCGTGGACGTCATCCTGGACGGTCCGAACGATTACATTACCAAGACGATGAACACGTTTGACGCGCCGGCGTTGCCGATTCCGGTACAGGTGTCGTGCAAGGTCAAGGGCGACCGTCATTGTGCGACCGTCTCCTGCGCGGCGGTCATCGCGAAGGTGACGAGGGACCACCTGATGGTTGACATCGCGCAGGGCAATCCGCGGTACGCACCGTACGGCTGGGCGCACAACAAGGGATACGGCTCGGCGGCTCACCGCGACGCCATCGCCCGTCTGGGAGTCACGCCGCTGCATCGGGTCACGTGGCATCTGACCTGATTGCGGCGTTGCGGCTGATTCCGGGCCTGCGCCGCGCAGCTCGGCATGGCGCGGCTTAATTTGGCTCGGCCCGGTTACTTGACTCGGTGCTTTGTCTCAGGTGCGGGCGCTGTAGTGCCACAGTTCTTTGTGAGAAGAAGTCCGGGGCGTGAATCCGAACAGCGCAGTGGTGAATCTGTTACCTGCGCATGATTTGTGAGCGCTCACGTGTGTTATTTAAGCGTTACCGGGTAGACTTGCCCATATTGTGTTGTTATGCAGCGGGAGGTTTGACAGCGTGACGGCCAAGCGAAGCGGGCGGAAACGCCCATCCATGTTCGAAGTCGCGAAGCTCGCCGGAGTCAGTCATCAGACGGTGTCCCGGGTCATCAACGATTCTCCCGATGTCTCCGACGCCACCCGCACCAAAGTGCAGGATGCCATCAAGGCGCTCGATTATCGTCCCAGCAACTCGGCGCGAGCGCTCGCATCGCACCGTTCCCGCACGATCGGCCTGATCGCAGGCGGCATGAAGTTCTACGGCCCTATTTCGGCGATTTCCGCGATCGAGATGATGGCGCGCAAGCACGGCCTGTTCATGTCGGTGATGATGGTGCATGAGGCGCTGTGCACGCAGGCGGAGTTCGAGGACCTGTGCGGCACGTTCAACGAGCAGAACGTCGACGCGTTCATCATGCTCGCGCCCACCGATGTCATGTTCGAAGAGGCCTGCTGCACGCAGCTGACGCAGCCTCGCGTGATGATCACCTCCACGCACGGCGAACTCAGCGTGAACGAAGGGCTGCGCCTGATTCATCCGCGCGAGCGCGACCGCGTGTCGATCGTCGGTATCGACCAGTGGCGTGCGATGGACGATGTGGTGCGCATGCTGACCGAATACGGTCACAAGCGGGCGTTGTACTTCGCCGGTCCGTTGGGGTGGCGCGGTGCGATGACGCGACTGGATGCCTGGGTGAAACTGACCCGCGCCCGCTCCATCAGTTCCGTCACGGTGCGTTGCAAGACCTGGGAGTCGACCGAGGCGTACGCCAGGATGAACCATATTCTCGATTCCATCGGCAATCAGGGCGGCAAGTTGCCGACGGTCGTGGTCACGGCGAACGACAATCAGGCGGTGGGCGTCGCGCGTGCCCTGTATGAGCACGGTGTTCGCATTCCACGTGACGTCAGTCTGGTCGGGTTCGATGACATGCCGGCGATGGACAACATGATTCCGCCTCTGACCACGGTTCGGCCTGATTTTGAGGCGTTGGGCGTCGCTGCGATGCGGCAGGTGCTGCATCTGCTGGGGGAAGGTGACGAAGTGGCGTTGCCCGCGTCCGCACATGGTGTCGGTCTGCTCCCCGCAGAAGTCGTGAAGCGTTCGTCGCTCGGCCCCGCCGCCAACCGCTGACCGAGGATCGCGCGTTTTTCTTGGGTCTGTTAGACCAACGTGTTGGTTTTAATTTACAAGTAGCTACATAGTACATACAATGAAGCTATGGGTAGGCATAGCAAGGCAGTGAAACTGGTCGGCGGAGTCCGGGACGGATTCGCGCTGCTGGATGATGACGAGTGTCGCTGGGCGATTGAGGCGGGCGAACGATATATTGACGACGGCATCGGCTTTTTTCGCGGCACGGCTCGGCCCGGCACGGCGTTGATGGTCGCGTACGTCGACGAGTTCAGGGACCGTTTCAGGGCCGGGATCGGCCGCGGCCGGGTGACGAGCGTCATGTGGGAACCGGGAATCCGCGGCGTGCGCCGCGGCGGGACGCCCGTCACCGCCAGACCGGCGAGGGGCGCGGGCGGCGGGCCCGGCCTCGTGGAACGCGGGTTCGAGGCGGGGTCGCCGAACCGTCCGCACCGGTCCTCGGGCTGTAGGACACCGGAACGGACCGAACCGGGTATTACGCGAACCAAACGGCGCAAGCTGCCCCACTATAAGAGCGGAACAAAAACAGGCCATATCAATGTGCCAGACGGCACGTTCGCACCACCCCTCGTTCGGTTATGCGGCCCGGTGGTCAGCGCTTGCCGGCGTACAGCTCCTGGTCGATCGCGCCGGAGAACACGTGGTTCACAGCCGGACGCACGACCTTCAGCGACGGCGTCAGGCAGGAGTTCTTCTGGGTGAACTGCGCATCCAGCACCACGAACTTGCGCACCGATTCGGCGCGCGAGACCGTCGCGTTCGCGCGGTCGACGAACGGCTGGATCTCCTCGCGCACCTGCGGGAGCGCGGCCGCGTCGGCCAGCGACGAGTCGGCCGGTTGACCGATGGTCGGCAGCCACGACGCCAGACCTTCCGGGTCAAGCGTCACCAAGGCGCCGATGAACGGACGCCCGTCACCCACGACCACGGCGTGCTCGACGATCGGGCACTTGGCGATCTCCTCCTCCATCGGGATGGGGGAGACGTTCTTGCCGCCGGCGGTGATGATGATGTCCTTCTTGCGGCCGGTTATCATAAGCCGGCCGTCCTCGTCGAGCGAGCCGAGGTCGCCGGTCTTGAGCCAGCCGTCGGCGGTGAACGTTTCGGCGGTCTTCTCGGGGAGATTGTGATAGCCGCGGAACACGTTCGCGCCGCGCACCTGCACCTCGCCGTCGTCCGCGATGCGCACCGACGAGCCGGGGGCGGGCTGGCCGACCGTGCCGATCTTGTTGTCGTTCACGCGTGTCACCGTAAACGGCGCCGCGGTCTCCGTCATACCGTATCCCTGGATCATCGGCAGGCCGATGCCGGCGAAGAAGTGCGCCAGATCGGCGCTCAGCGGAGCCCCGCCGCACGCCACATACCGGATGTTCGGGCCGAGTGCGCCGCGAACCGCGCGGTACACCGATGTCTCGAACATCGCGTGCCGGGCGCGCTGGCTGGCGGAATGCTTGCCTCCGTCCTGCTCGGTGCGCGACCATTCGCGGGCGCACTGGGCGGCCTGCGCGAATATGCGCCCCTTGAAACCGGTGCCGGCCTTGCGTGACGCGGCGTTGTACACCTTCTCGAACACGCGCGGCACGCCGAGCAGATAGGTCGGCTTGAACGAGCGCAGGTCGGGAAGCAGAGACTTCGTATCCGGCAGATAGCCGACCACGCCATCGTCGGAGCCAATCGAGCAGTACTGGATGAACCGTGCGAAGCAGTGGGCGAGGGGCAGGAACAGCAGCAGCCGTGGATGGTTGTCGCACAGCACCTCGCCGAGGCACTCATATCCGGCTCGAACCACCGACAGAAAATTGCGGTGCGTAAGCTCCACGCCTTTCGGGGCGCCGGTCGAGCCGGACGTATACACGATAGTGGCGAGGTCGTCGGCATGGGTGTCGGCGATGCGCGCCTCCAGCTCCTCGTCGGAGACCGACACGCCCAATCCCTCCAAAGCGCCCAGCGCGTTGCCGTCCATCATGAGGATGCGCTGCAGGCCGGGGCATCGGTCGTTGATCGAATCGAGACGGTCATAGCGTTCGCGGTTATCGGTGACGGCGAGCTTCACGCCGGAGTCGTTGATGATGCGCTCCGCCTGTGCCGCGGAATCGGTGTCGTAGACCGGCACGTTCACCGCGCCGATCGCGGCGAGCGCGAAATCCAGCACGCCCCACTCGAAGCGGGTGGCGGAGAACAGCGTCACCGCGTCTCCCTTGCCGATACCGAACGCGATGAGGCCCTTCGCTGCGGCGAGCACCAGACGGTGGAACTCGCCGGTGGTGATGCTCGACCACGCGCCCGGGCCGGTCTTGCGCGCCGCGATGGTGGTCGCATTGCCGGTGCGGGCGATGCGTTCGGTGAGCAGCGAGTACAGTGTCTCGTCGTCGTTCACGGCGACGTCGCCGGGGGAGGTGTATTCGCTGATGATGGTCGGAATGGCAGCGGTGCCGACCGACCGTGCGGCCGGTGCCGTCATGCTGGGTGCCGGTTCATCCGCCGGCTTGGCGGCTTGGGCCGTGTTCGACTGATCCTGTGCCTGATCCTGTGGCATCGTGGATTTCCTTTGCAGATGTCCTGATACGTATTCCATCGTCAAGGGTACGTTGCCGTAGGTTCCTGCGGTGTTGTGCATGGACACGAAAAGCGGTGTCGGGTTTTGTCGTCGCGCACAACCGCGCGGCGCAGGCCGGCGGCGGCGCGCGGTGGCGGACGTCGGGCGGACGGTGTTCCCGCGCGGCGGTGCAGCATGGCCGGCTGATAACGGATTATAGGTTTTCCTTATCGCCGGAAATGAGCCGCTGCGCGTGTTCGCGGCGGGAACGCCTCTAGCATGGTGCCTTGTGCGCCGCCGACGCATCCCGGGGATGTGCGGGCGGTCGAGGCAACGACAACAATGGCAATATAGACAATACAGTAGCGGCAACAATGACGGCGATGGCGGCAGTCGTCGCGGCGGCCATCGCCGCAGCATATGGAAGGAGAACCCTCAATGGCTGAAAACCGATCGGAACTGAACAAGAACCTGGCGCAGATGCTCAAGGGCGGCGTGATCATGGACGTGACGACTCCCGAGCAGGCTCGGGTCGCCGAGGACGCCGGCGCGTGCGCGGTCATGGCGTTGGAGCGCATCCCCGCTGATATCCGTGCCGCCGGCGGCGTCTCGCGTATGAGCGACCCGGCCATGATCAAGGGCATTCAGGAGGCCGTCTCCATTCCGGTCATGGCGAAGGTGCGCATCGGGCACATCGCTGAAGCCCGCATCCTGCAGGCCATCGACATCGACTACATCGACGAGTCCGAAGTGCTTTCGCCGGCCGATGACGTCTATCACATCGACAAGACACAGTTCGACGTGCCGTTCGTGTGCGGTGCGAAGAACCTGGGTGAGGCGCTGCGCCGCATCGCCGAGGGGGCCGCGATGATTCGCACCAAGGGCGAGCCCGGCACCGGTGACGTGATCCAGGCCGTGCGTCACATGCGCACGATGAACAAGCAGATTCGCGAGCTCGTCGGCCTGCGTGACGACGAGGTGTTCGAGGCCGCCAAGCAGCTGGCCGTGCCGGTCGAGCTGGCGCGTTACGTGCACGACAACGGTCGACTGCCGGTCGTGAACTTCGCCGCCGGTGGCGTGGCCACCCCGGCCGACGCGGCGCTGATGATGGAGCTCGGTGCCGAAGGCGTGTTCGTCGGTTCCGGCATCTTCAAGTCCGGCGACCCGGCCAAGCGTGCCGCCGCCATCGTCAAGGCCACCGCCAACTGGCAGGACGCCGATCTGCTGGCACGACTCTCCGAGAACCTCGGCGAGGCCATGGTCGGCATCAACGAGGACGAAATCCAGACCATCATGGCCGCCCGCGGCGAGTGATCATAGCCCGCTAGCGGCGGGACGATCGAGCCGTCCCTCCCGCTGGCGAAGGCGGTCAACTTGGCGGGGGTGATTCCGCATGAATTCGCCCCCGCTGGCGGCGAGGGCTGTCGCGGGGCGACTGGGGTGGTAGAGGCGCATCCTCAGTCACCCCACCCCTCCCCGCCGCATTCGACGGCTCCCCTCATCGGGAGCCAAGGAGTAATCATGGTTGTAGCTGTTGAATATATTTCGAAGGAAGAGTCGGCCGGTGCCGAGACGGCAAAGCACGGCGTGACCGGCATCCTGGCCGTACAGGGCGCGTTCGCAGAGCACGCTGCGATGCTCGACAAGCTCGGCGCCCAGTGGAAGCTGCTGCGTGCCGCCGAGGATTTCGACGATTCCATCGACCGCGTGATTCTGCCCGGCGGCGAGTCGACCACACAGGGCAAGCTGCTGCGCTCCACCGGTCTGTTCGAGCCGATCGCCGCGCACATCGCCGCCGGCAAGCCGGTGTTCGGCACGTGCGCCGGAATGATTCTGCTCGCGAAGCGACTGGAAAACGACGACAACGTGTACTTCGGCGCCCTCGACGCCACGGTTCGCCGCAACGCTTACGGTCGGCAGCTCGGTTCGTTCGCCTCCACAGCCGATTTCGGTGACATCAAGGACTTTCCGCTCGTGTTCATCCGTGGGCCGTTCGTCTCCGATGTCGGGGCGGACGCCACGATCGAGACCGAGGTTGATGGGCGTGTGGTCGGTCTGCGACAGGGCAACATTCTCGCCACGGCCTTCCACCCCGAACTCACCGACGACACCCGCATTCACGAGTTATTTTTGAGCCTGTAGGCTCCCGCTAGCGGATCGGGCTGCTTGTCGGCGGGGAACGGCAGTGAGACCAGCGGGCTGGTCATGCATGGCATGTCCGTAACTGCAGGGTCGAGGGCTGTTCGCGAAGGTGACTGGGGTGGCCGAGGACTTTCGGGGTATCATCCGCAGCTCGGCGTCTCGATTTTTGGCCGAGACAGCAGGTCGCCACGTCCCTTCGTTTCGTAGTTGTGCCACACCAGCGTGATTTTGCCCGATTTGGCCGTGGTGTGGCCACGCCGATGGCCACACCAGCTCGTGCAAACGTTTACATGACTTGGTGTGGTACATGATGTCATTCGTTTTCCTTGAAATATCAAGGAAAACGGGATTCGACTCCAAACCGGTATCGGGCGCGTGTACCACAGAAGGCCGAAAAGAGGCAAAAAGCCCTGGTGTGGTACAGGCTTTGCGATGTCGTGTGCGTCGTATGACCCACAAATCGCCGGATGGTGCCATCTGTCGACACGATAAGCTTATGTCAACGTTGTCATGCCATATCGTTCGGCGCTTCCGAATGGGACTTTCGAGGGGTGAAAGATGCGGACGGTGGATCGGCGGTTCGACTTCTACTTCAACCGTGCGAAGAACGAGGCTGTCGTGCGCGAGCCGGCAGGCGAGACCCTGCTCGTCTACCGCGGATGCGGCAATGCCGATGATGGCAGGGCCGTCACGCTGAAACGCAACGGTGTGCTCATCACGGTGTCGCAACGTTGACGGATCGCCGGCTCCAGACATGGGGCCGGCGATCCGAGGAGAGTCGGGCCGCGGCGAAGTCCGCGACGACGTCGACGTGGACGACATCGCAATGCTGCTGCGCGGGGAGGCGCGGGTTCATGACGGTGACCGGGCTTCCGGCGCGGAAGCAACGCCGGCCGCAGGGCCGCGGGCCGATTACCGGCTACGGCTGACGCTGGACCAATGGACGCCGGACGGTGCGGTCAGCGGCGAAATCACTGACATCACTCGGCTGCGACTGCGGTTCCGCAGCGATTACGGAACCGTGACGGTCCTCGACGGATCCGCCGTACCGCAGACCCAGGATCTGTTCCGTCCGCTCCTGCTCGCGGTGCACCGCGATGACGGGTCGGGCATTGACGGCTCGACTGCCGGTACCTCGCGCGTGGTCATCTCCGTCGTCGCGGAACGACTCGACACCCCCGTGCGCATCCCCGACACGCCTGACGCGACCGGCAGGCGGGGCATGCGTTTCTTTGCCGATCCTGAACTCGCATACGAACGCGGGACGTTCTACCTGTTCGCCACCACCGACGGACACGGCGAGTGGAGCGGCTGGCAGATCCGCTGCCTCGCCTCCGAAGACCTGACACATTGGCAGGACCGCGGTGTCGTCATCGACCTGCATGACCAGCATCTCGACGGCAGCGGCCGAACCAACATCCTGCCCGGCCGGACCGCCCACGCCTGGGTGCCGGCGCTCGCCGTTCGCGATGGCCGCTATTACCTGTATTTTTGCGGCGACGGGCAGACCAGTGTGGCGGTATCCGACCATATCGATGGAGGATACGCTCTGCAGGGCGACTTGGCACGAACCGGCTCGCGCGCCGCGCGGCACGGCTTCGGAACCGGCATCGTCGCGCCCGGCATCGATCCCGCGGCGTTCCGCGACCCGCAGGCCGGCCGATGGTACCTAGCCTGGGGCAGAACCGGGCGCGCTACTCCCGCCTGTCCGACGACATGCTGCACATCATCCCCGAAGCACGCCCGACATCCGGGAGGCCGCATATCTGAACGTGAGAGAGCATGCCGGAACGTGGACGTACTATCTCACGTACTCGATCGGCGACACCGACGATCCCGACTATCGAGTCGCCTATGCGACCGCGTCGACCATGGAAGGCGACGGTTCGCAGTGGACCTATCGCGGCGAAATCTGGTCGCCAACGAACGCCTCGGCATACTCGGCACCGGGCATCACTGCATACTTCGGGTCCCCGGCACCGACGAATGGGTCATCGCCTACCACTGCTTTCTGCCGGACGCCATGCGCCCGCGCGGCGCGGACCGGTATGCGGGCGAGCGCATCCGCACCGGCAACAAGCGCGAAATCCGGCTCGCCAGACTCGAATTCGACGAACGGGACGGATGGCGTGCCGCTCATCAGACCGGTGACGGTATCGATGAGCAGCCTGGCGTGGTCATGAACAGCGGCGACATGCGTGGTGGCGAACACGTCATCGGATGGCAACGATGTCGCGAAGACGACAAAACCGTAGCAGACATGCGGTGGCCCGTATGACAACTTCGGCGAAGACGATTACCATAGGGGGAGTTTCCTCTACGAGTAAGGTTGACGCGATGGGCAAGACCGAAAACGGCAAGACCGGCAAGAGCGAGATCGCGCGGAACCTGCCAGGCTCGCCGACGACGGCCGCACGTCGGCGCGTCACGTTGCGCGACGTCGCCACCGCGGCCGGCGTGTCGCTGAAAACGGCATCCAATGTCATCAACGGCACCGGACGCATGACCGACGCCACCCGCGCCAAAGTCGAAGCCGTCATCGAGCAGACCGGATACCGGGTCAACGTCGCCGCGCGCAACCTCAACCGGGACCGCACCGGCTTCATCACGCTCGCTGTGCCGACGCTGACCGCGCCGTACCTGTCCGAGCTCGCGAACCGCGTGATCGACGCCGCCCGGCAGCGCGGGTACCTCGTGTACGTCACCACATACGCGGAAGGGTCGGCGACGGGCGCCCGCGAGCTGTTGCGCAACTTCAACACCACGGTGTCGGACGGCATGATTCTGTCGATGAGCGAGGTCGAGGACATCAGCCCGGAGGACCTGGAGGTCGATTTCCCGCTGGTGGTGGTCGGCGCGCGAACCACATGGGGCAAGGCCGATCATGTGACGCCCAACGACGTGCAGGCGGCGGCATCGGCCGCCGGATACATGTTCGACTGCGGCGTGAAGTCACTGGCGGTGGTCGGCGGACGTGGCGCATATGACGAGGCGAAGCTGCTCGGCGCGGTGGAAGGCAACGCGCAGCTGCGTTTGCGCGGCATCATCGAAGAATGCCGGCGACGCGGCATGACGCTGGACGCGCGGCTGGTCGGCAATGTCGAGCAGGAATGGACGATTGGCGCGGGCGCCCATGCCACGCAGGAGCTCATCGACAAGGGCGTGCCGTTCGACGGCGTCATCGGCCTGAACGACCAGCTGGCCATCGGCGCGTTGACCGTGATGCGCGCGAACGGCATCGAGATTCCCCGGCAGGTTCAGGTGATCGGGTTCGACAACATCGAGGAGTCGCAATACCTGCAGATTCCGCTCACCACCATGGATTCGCGTCTGGAGTGGACCGCGCCTACCGCCGTCGAGCGGATTCTCGGGCGCATCCGCGGTGAGATCGCTAAGCCCGAGTTGTTGATGACCGATTGCAACGTGATTGTGCGCGACAGCACGCGGTGAATCTCGGGGATTACGGGAACCACGCTCTCAAAACTCGCAGATACAGGCCATTTTTAGTGAATTTGACCCTGTGAGTTTTGAGAGCGCGATTGTAGATATAACGCCGCGTTTCCCTATTTGAGGTCGGTGGCGGCATGTGCTCCGTCCCGCGAAAGTCCCGTTTCACTGGCCTTGGATGGGACTTTTGCCGGATGGGGGCACTGACAATCGACATGACGGCGGCCTGGTGGGCGCTGGCGGGGGCTGTCGGTCGGAGGCCGGCTGGGGTGGTCGAGGGATGCTTCGGCCATGGGTCTTGCGTAGAACCGTGGTGTGCGTCGGGTCTGATTTGTCGCGACACGCCCGGAGTGGTGGCACAACTGCGAGGCTGGTTATTGCGGATCGGAGGAATTGCGCGGTTTGTCACGACTGCATATGACGGTTGTGCTGCGCACTCCGGGCGTGTTGCAGCTGATGGCGGCGGCGTTCCCTGGCGGCGGCGTTCCCTGGTAGGTGGTGTTCCTCTGTCTTGCGTGTTGACATGTTCTGATATAGCGGTGTATCATTGCTCGTCTTGATACTCCGTTGTATCAAAAGAAGCCGGTTCCGCCCGCCGACACGATCGCGCTGGTGCTCTCCGGCGTGGATGACGTGACGGTGGAACAGGATTCCGAATTCGAGCCGTTGGCCGGCGTGTCGGCCACGGACGATGTGGATGGTGACGTGACCGATGCCGTCAAGGTGTCCGGTTCGGTGGACGCGGCGAAACCGGGAGAGTACGTGCTGACGTAGACAAGGCCGGCAACACGGCCACCGCCGAGCGCACGGTCACCGTGAAGGCCAAGGAAGGGCCGACGGAGCCGGGTAAGCCAACCGAGCCAAGTGATGCCGAGTCGACTGAGCCCAGCGAGTCGGATGACGACAAGACGGAAGCGCCGCACGGCCAGCATGGTGGCCGGCAGAACCAGCATGGCCTGTCCGCCACGGGCGCGTCGCGGTCAGCGGGCTGGTCGTGCTGCTGGCCATCGCTGGTGGCATGGTACTCATCGGCCGGCGGCGTCGTTGACGGGCTGGTGACCGGATGGCCGCTATGACGGCTGATCGATCGGTGCAGGGGCCGGCGGCGTTGTCTGCCGGCCCCTGCACCGATGCCGCCAATCGCGAATCGTATGTCGATCATCCGATATGATGGCATACTGGTGTAGGGAGGCTCGGCATATCGCCATGGCATATGCTCCGAACCGGATGTAGTGTGAAGACAAGGAGACGACCATGCTGGGAACCAGCGATCTCGCCGTTGCGGCGGCTGCTGCGAGCGTGCCGGGAATCAAACTCAATGACGGCAACGTGATTCCGCAAATCGGGTTGGGGCTGCTGCGAATCGAGAACGATGATGTCGCTCCCGTGGTCAAATCGGCGTTGGCGGCGGGGTACCGGCATATCGACGGAGCCGCGGGCTACAACAACGAGGGCGGCGTCGGCCGCGCCCTCGCCGAAACCGGCTTCAACAAGGGGCGCAAGCGCAGTCATCTGTGGGTCACGACCAAGCTGCGCGACTCCGAGCAGGGGTACGACATGGCACTTGCAGCCTTCGACCGACAGCTGGGACTGCTGCAGCTGGAATACGTCGACATGTACATGATTCATTGGCCGACTCCGTTCAATTGGCGTTCCGGAGCGACCTGGAAGGCGTTCACCAAGCTGCGCGACGAAGGCCGTGTGAAGACGCTGGGCGTGTGCAACTTCCTGCCGGAGCATCTGACCCGTCTGTACGAGGAGACCGGCGAATGGCCGGCGGTCAACCAGATCGAGCTGCACCCGACCTGGCAGCAGCGCGAAGTCGTCGCATTCTGCAAGGAGCATGGCATCGCGGTCGAAGCATACTCCCCGATGGCTCGCGGCGCCGATCTGAAGGCCGGCAACGGCACGATCGCGCGAATCGCCGAGGCGCATGAGGTGTCGCCTGCCCAGGTGATCCTGCGCTGGCACATCGAAAACGGCACGATCATCATCCCCAAGTCGGTGCACTCCGAACGTCAGCGGCAGAACCTCGACCTGTTCGGCTTCGCGCTCACGCTCGATGAACATGCCGCCATCGACGCGCTCGACGGTCCGGAACGCGCGGGGCACGACCCTCGCACGTTCTCCTACGCCTGATCCGGCGGGGAGAAAGGTACGCGGCGTGAGTCCGGGTTTATGCCGCGCGCCTGAGCCGACGACGATACCGCCGCGCAGCCCACGAGACTGACCGCAGAACCAACGACAGGCCAATTGACCGTGCGCACGCATTTTCGCAAACGCCGATTCCGCGGATCATCCCCGCTGGAACGTCTTATGATACTGGTGGTGATCGCCGCCCTGCTCGGCGTCGTCATCGGTCTGGCGTTGCCCAAAATCAGCCCCTCCATCGGCGAGATCACCGGCGAATACATTGCCTCCGGCCCGGCGGCGGACGCGCTGAACGGGCTGCAGGTCGACGACCGGCCCGACTCCACCGGCTACGACCGCGACTCATTCGGATTCCGCGCCACCGACGATGATGGCGACGGCTGCGACGTGCGCGACGATGTGCTCGCCCGCGACCTGACTGATGTCATATTCAGCGCAGCCAAGCGCTGCCAAGTCTCCTCGGGTACGCTCGCCGACCCCTACACCGGGAAGACCATCCTGTTCGTGCGCGGCCGAAACACCAGCGCCGCCGTGCAGATCGACCACGTCGTGGCGCTCGCAAACGCCTGGCAATCCGGTGCCAGGGACTGGACCACCGCCCAGCGCTACCGCTTCGGCAATGACCCTTACAATCTGCTCGCCGTGGATGGCCCCGCCAACCAGGACAAGGGATCCGCCTCCGCCGCTTACTGGCTTCCCACCAACGGCGAGTATCGTTGCGAATACGTCGCGCGGCAGATCGGCGTCAAACGGCATTACGGTCTGACCGTCACCACCAGCGAGAAACGTTCGATGCTCGCCGTGCTGCGCGCATGCCCCGCGCAACAGATCCCCAGTCAGTGAGGGGCGGAATAGAGCCCATCGCTCGACAAATGCCGCAGTCCGCCCAACGGGGGAGTCGTGTGGCGGGAAATTCGACGGTCTGTTACAAACGCGGTGTATACCATTAGGCGGATCGAGTAGCGCCCAGGGGTCGGGCGCATGAGAGGAATGAGGGAATGAAAGAGCATCGTCAGATGATCGATGACAAAACCGATGCAGAGATCGACATCGAACGCAGCCATGCCGAGGAAGCGTCCGGGCGCCAGCATCACGAGCATGCGCTCGCCAGCATCTTGGGGCCGGCGTTCGTGGCCGCGGTCGCCTATGTCGATCCGGGCAATGTAGCGGCGAACATCACGTCCGGCGCACGATACGGCTACCTGCTGGTATGGGTGCTGGTGCTGGCGAACGCGATGAGCGTGCTGATTCAATACCAGTCGGCGAAGCTCGGCATCGTCACCGGCAAGAGCCTGCCGGAACTGCTGGGGGAGCGCATGAGCAACGCGGGACGGTTCATGTTTTTCATGCAGGCGGAGGTCATCGCCATCGCCACCGATCTGGCCGAGGTGATCGGCGGCGCTATCGCCCTTAATCTGCTGTTTGGCTTGCCGCTGTTCGTTGGCGGCCTGGTGATCGGCGCGGCCTCCACGGTGATGCTGTGGTTCCAGGGCGGCAGGACGCAGACCATGTTCGAACGGATCATCATCGTGATGCTGCTGGTCATCACCTTCGGGTTCATCGCGGGCCTGTTCGTGGCCCCGCCGGATCCCGCAGCGGTGGTGCGGGGCCTGATCCCACGCTTCCAAGGCACCGATTCGGTGCTGATGGCTGCCTCGATTCTGGGCGCCACCGTGATGCCGCATGCCATCTACCTGCATTCCACGTTGGTCAACGACCATTACTACACGCACGGCGATAAGCCGTCGATCGCCATGCAGCTCAAAGGTTCGAAGATCGATGTGACGTGGGCGCTGCTGCTGGCCGGCACGGTGAATCTGGCGATGCTGGTGCTTGCCGCGAACTCGTTGCACGGCATGTCCGGCACGGATTCCATAGACGGCGCGCAACGGGCGATCACGCAGGTGCTTGGTCCGGTGATCGGCACGATATTCTCCATCGGCCTGCTGGCCTCGTCGTTGAGTTCCACGTCGGTCGGCACGTATGCCGGTTCCGAGATCATGCGTGGTCTTCTGCATGTCAACGTCCCGATGTGGGCGTGCCGCGTGGTCACGCTGGTGCCCGCGCTAATCGTGCTGTGGTTCGCCAAAGACCCCACTCAGGCGCTGGTCATCGGCCAGGTGGTGCTGTCCATCGGCATTCCGTTCGCCGTGATTCCGCTGATGCGTTATACGCACACCAAGGAGCTTATGGGCGAATGGGTCGACGGGACGGTCAAACACGTGATCTTCATGATCGTGGTGGCGTTGATCGTGGCGCTGAACGTGCTGCTGATCGCGCTTACGATTTTCGGGCGTGCGTGACGTGGACGACTGACGCCGAGACTCGCCGATTTCCCGCGGATTCCGCTCCGAGATGCAGGATTAGGGATGGCATATGACGAAAGCGTTCCTAAGTGCGCGCCGAAACGACGACCGTGCGCACTTAGGAACGCAAACCGGGCCATTTGCGTCCCTAAGTGCGCGGACTTGTCATTTCGGCGCGCACTTAGCGACGCTTTCGCGCTCTGATGGCTCTGGATCGTTCGGAGCCGTGATGTTTGGCAATTGGATTCCGGTTACCAGTGACGTTCCTACGCAAATTGGCGACTATTGTCATCGTCCGGTGACAATAGTCGCCAATTTGCTGCGATTACCGGTGCGAGACCGTGCGGATTCTCGCGATGGCCCGCTGCGCCACGTCCCGCGAGGATCCGGCACCGGCTCCTTTGACGCCGAACAGCACGATGAGCACCTGTATGAACACGATGAACGCGCTGACTCGCAGCGTCCACTGCGTGCCGAAGATGCTCGCGGCGATTGCGTCGCCTCCATGCAGTTGAATCAGCGTCTCCATCAGGATGACCAGCACGGGGGCTCCGATCGCACCCGCGATCTGCCGGACCGTGTTGGTGACCGCCGACCCGGCTGACACCTCCGTCGGGTCGAGGCAGTTGAGCGACCAAGTGGTGATGGGCATGATGATGAAACCCATGCCGATCTGGCGCACGAACTGCCATATCGATACCCACCAGATCCACGTGTTGCTGTCGATCAGACTCATCATGATGGTGCCGAACAGCAGCACCATCGTGCCACTGAGCGCCACCGGCCTCGCCCCGAGCCGGTCGAGCAGCTTGCCGCCGAAGAACTGCGAGATGCACATGCCGAATGCGCCGGGCATCATGACCAGTCCGCTGATGGTCGCCGAATAGCCGCGGTCGTTCTGGATATACAGCGGCATGATCACCATGATCGAACTGAATGCGAAGAAGCTGAGTGCGGCGCAGATCGTCCCGACGGTGAAACTGCGGTTGCGCAGCACGCCGAGGTCGAGCAGCGGCGGTTCGGGAGTGGTGCGTTGCGCGGTGTCCGACTCGTCCACGGATTGCCGGACGGCCACCGTATACGCCTTCGCGCGGCGCACCTGCCGCACCACGAACCACACGATGCCGCACAGTCCGACAAGCATCGCGCCCCACACCATCGGATTCGACGGTGCGTACGATTCGATGTTTGTGAACCCGAACATCAGGCCGCCGAAGCCGAGCACCGACATGGCCACGGAGAAGAAATCGGCTTTGGCATGGTCGTCGGTCGTCCCGAAGTTACGCAGCCCGAAGATGGACAGCAGCAGGCAGAACACGCCGATCATCGTGAGCGTGAAGAAAATCGAACGCCAGCCAAAACTGTCGGTCTGGAAGCCGCCGAAAGTCGGCCCCAGCGCGGGGGCCACGCTCATGGCCATACCGACCGCGCCCATGGCCATGCCACGGCGGGATAGCGGGTAGATCGAGAAGACGGTGATCTGCAGCACCGGCCACATCACGCCCGTGCCGACGGCCTCAAGCAGTCGGCCGGCCAGCACCACCAGAAACGTCGGGCCGACCCATGCCAGCAGCGATCCCACAGCGAACACGGTCATCGAGACGATGACGATTTGCCGGGTGGTGAAGCGGCGCGTCAGGAACGCGGTGAGCGGCACCATCACGCCCATGACCAGCTGGAAAATCGACGTGAGCCATTGCCCGGTGGTCACGGAGATGCCGAATTCCGATACGATGGTCGGCAGCGCGGCGGACAGCTGCAGCTGCGTGAAGTTGCCGACGAACGTGATGAACGTCAAGATGGCAAGCGAAGCGAGGGCCACGCGCGAAAGATGGCCGTTCACATAGCTTTCGTTGCTGGAGAGCGGCGTGGACAGCGTGGATACGCGTTTACCGCCGGCTGTGCCGCCGCGCTTTGCGAGGGTTTTCTTCGGGTTCTTGCCGTTCGTGCTGGTTTCCGTGCTGCTGTCGTTATTGTCGCTGCGATTGGTCATTGTGCCGTATTCTCCTCCGTTCCGCCTCATGCGCCTGTGTATGCGTCATCCCTGTTTCGCTGCGTAGGGATTGTTGTATATGCATCATTTCTGTCGACCAATACACTACTCCTACAGGTGGGCAACCCGGGTGGAAGCGTGGGGAGAAGGTTGGGGGAGAAGGGCGCGGAGGAAAAATGTAGGGAAGGCCACGGAGGGGTGGAATGGAAGAACACAGAGAGGAGGGCGCAAGGAAGCGGAAGTTGAGTAGGGGGAGACGAAAATATGAGCACTCAGATATTGGCGGCGCGGAGATGCGATGGTGCGGAAGTCGCGCCGCCGCATCTCCGTCAGTACGAGCCGGTGCCGCGCACGACGGCCACCACGGTCTTGAGCAGGATCGCGATGTCGCCGGTCAGCGACCAGTTCTGGATGTACGACACGTCGACGAATTCGGACTGCTCCTGCGTCAGGTTGCTGCGTCCGGACACCTGCCACGGACCGGTGATGCCGGGCTTCACCAGCAATCTGGCCGAATACAGCGTGCCGTAGCGCGCCACTTCCTCCGGCAGCGGCGGCCGCGGGCCGACGAGGCTCATGTCGCCTTTGAGCACATTGAAGAACTGCGGAATCTCATCTATCGAGGTCTTGCGGATGAAATGTCCGATTCGCGTGACTCGCGGGTCGTTCTTGAGCTTGAAGACGAACCGGTCCTCCATGCCGTATTCCTCGGCGAGCTGCTTCTTGATGGCTTCGGCGTTGACGTTCATGGAACGGAACTTGTACATCGTAAACGGCTTGCCGTAGATGCCGATGCGCTGCTGCCGGAAGAAGACGGGGCCGCCATCCTCGTGCTTGATCAGCAGCGCGACGACCAGCATGATCGGCGAACTGATGATGATCGCGATGAGCGAGAAGAAGATGTCGCTCAGGCGCTTGAATATTCTCGTGATGGTGGAGTACTGCGTGAGCTGCGCGGTGAGTACCGACATCAGGGGATTGCTGCGGAAGTGGAGCTGCGCGGCGCTCAGGTCGGCCAGCGACGCGGTCTGCGCGAGCTCGATGCCCATGGATTCCATGGCGAGCGATAGGGTGGATTGGCAACGGTGTGTTGGACGGTTTCTTAGAGGACGAGTCCTTGTTCGGTGAATTCCTTCGGGCTCCGGTATGCGAGGGTGGAGTGGAGTCTTTGGTTGTCGGACCACCACACATAGTCGTCGGGGTCGGAGCGTAGTTGTTCCAGGCTGGTGTAGTGGTTCCGGTATATGAGCTCCTTCTTCAGGAGCCTGTCGGTGGATTCGACCACGGCGTTGTCGTACGGGTCGCCCTTCCCTGACGGCGATCCTCTGATGTCGAACACGTCGAGCAGCTCGTCGATCCTCGCGTTGTCGAACCCGCCGCCCCGGTCCGTGTGGAACACCTCCACCCCGGTCAGAGGGAAGTCGAGCGTGGCGAACGCGGCCATGACCAGGTCGGCGGCGCGGCCCGTGTCGGCGCTGTGGCCGGCGATGCCCCTGTTCGCCAGGTCGATGAGCGGGCACGCGTACGCCCACTTGCCGCCGACGCGCACGTACGTCAGGTCACTGGCCAGGTGGGCGCGCGGCCCGTAGCCGTCGAACTCGCGGCCGAGGATGTTCGCGAGCCCGGCCCCGTCGGCCCGCGTCTTGTGCGGTTCGGACGTTCTGCGCGCGTACGCGCCCGCCATGCCCCGCCGTTTCATGATGTTGACGATGCGCCTTCCGGAGGCGGTGACGCCCCTCCGCTCCAGCGCGGCCTTGATCTTCCCGGCGCCGCAGCGCTCATGGCCGTCGCGCCGGACCGCGTGCACGTCGCCGGCGATCGGGTCCACCCGCCCGGCTTCGGGATGCACGGTCATCCGGTAGCAGGCGGAGCGGGGAACGCCCGGTATCCTGCACTGCGCCGATATCGGACAGCGGGAGGCGTTGGCCCGTATCACTGCTACCTTCGTGCGAATACCGGCGCCGCCTGTTCTGAAACGTCCACCTCCATCTCCAACTGTCCGTTGCGCTTGCGCAGCTCGACCGGCTCGTTCTGCTCAGGGGTGCGGTTGTCGGCGGCTTTCGTGGAGCCGCTGTTGCGGATGCCCTGGACCCAACGGTGCAGCGTGGAATGCGAGATGTCGTACTCGTCCTTGATCTCGCGCGCCGGCTTGCCGTTCTCGTAAAGCTGCACGATCTGCCGCTTGAACGACTCCTCGTAGTGGCGGGGATGCCTCGGGCCGGCCATCGTCGGCCTCCAATCTCATGTCATTCGTCCCTCATCGGACTGTCTAATACATTGTAGCCAATCCAGTTTATGCAGGTCGCGCGGCTCTCGCCAGTGACCGTGCGTTTTGTGGTCCTTCTATGGCGACAACGCGGTTGTGATGGTGACGCGGTGACGATGCTCATGGCCTGTGGAGGCGATGACATGCTACCTTGGGCGTATCGGCGCATGACATGGTCAGGACGGTACCGTATATAATGGCGTGAACGTTGAATATGCCGGTGAAACGGCCATAATAGGGAACAGAAGGCCGGGCGAATCCCGGAAAGCGGACATGAATCGGGGGCGGATGATGAACGAGCATGAAGCGCATGAGCGTGATATGCAATGGGACGATGCCGGCGACGGCGCGGGACTGCCCGAAACAGGGGAGCGTGACGCTGTGCAGGGCATTGAACCGGGCGCCGAGCGGCATGCGGCCGAATATAAGGCCGTAGCGCTGGGCGATGCCGTGGCTGCTGATGCCGCCGGCGCCGCCACGAGTGTCATCGGGAACGTCCCGGTTCCGACTGCGGCAGAAGGCAAGACGGAACCCGCGGCACAGGAGGGGGCCGGTGCTGCCGGACAGCAGGCCGCAGATGATGAGGGCATGCAGTTCCTCGACAATCCCGCGTGGGACATCCCCGACGTGATGTTCCCCTCGATGGGCGGCGTCAAGGACGCTTCATCGGGGAGCGGCCCATCGTATGGTGCTCCCAGTCCCCACGTTCCCCTGCCTGAACCGGAGGACACCGTGCGGCCGGTGCATGGCTCTGCCTCCGATCCGCTGGGGCTGGAGGGCGTGTCCGATATCCCCGCCGTGCCGGAGGAGGAAGAGCCGCAAGGCAACAACGACGTCACTATGGTGATACAGCCGTTGAGTGCTTTCCCTACGCCCACGCAGAGCGTGCCACCTACAGCCGGAATGACGCCGCAGACCGTGCCACTGCCGCCTGAGGCGGGCGCGGCGGTGCCTCCTCATGGGAGCGGAGAGCCGGGCGGCAAGGCGGACGGCAGTTCTCGAAAGCAACATGGCCACCGCCGCGCTATCATCATCGCCGTCGTCGCGGTCGTCGTCGTGGCGCTCGCCGCTACGGGCGGATTCCTGTGGTGGCGCCACATGCAGAACCAGAACGAGCTCGATCAGGCGGCTAGCCTGTGCAAGACCTCGAAGACCAAGGCCGACAAGGCGTTTTCCGAATTGCAGTCCGCGCTCAGCGAAGCCAAGCCTGCGCAGCAGATTCCGCAAGGCGATGTGTCCGATCCGACCGTCCTGGAGACGCTGAACAGCGCGGTCACAAAGGCGTCCTCGGCCAGCGAGCCGGTCTCGTGCGACGTGGCGTTGGGCACCGAGACGCTGAACGCCAATGCCAGCAAGAACAAGCAGATCGCGCGCGCCAGCACCAAGGCGAAGACGAACGTCGCCAAGGCCACCAAGGCTGTGAACGACGGAAAGGCGGAGAAGGTCGAGTTTATCAAGCATGAACTGCAGACGGCCGTCACCGGCGCGCAGAAGATTTACGATGACAGCAAGGGCGTTGTGCTGGATGACTCGACCAGGACCACGCTGCAGTCCGCCATCGATCAGGCGAACGCGTTGCTGCAGCAGGATGACGCCGATCTGAACGAGATGCAGCAGTCTATCGCCGATGTGAAGGACGCCGGAGACGCGGTGACCGTGTCGATGAACGAGTACACCGCCCAGCAGAAGTATCTGGAGCAGCAGCGCCAGCAGGAGCAGCAGCGCCAGCAACAACAACAGCAACAACAACAGGACGACCAGAACGACAATGGCGACGACCTGAACGGCAGCACGGATTCGCAGATCGGTGATTCGCGGGGTCACGAGACCCAGCCGACCCACCCGCAAGGTAGCGACGACTGATAGATGGTGATTGGCGGTCGGCCATCCTGTTTGACCACCCCCAGTCGCTTCGCGACAGCCCCCCCCCGATGGCGGGGGCGAGAGTAATGCCCCCGCTGGCGGGGGCTGTCGCGAAGCGACTGGGGGTGGTTCATATAGACTGCCCACTCTTGTCGGCTCTGCCGTGAACGGCAGGTTATTTTGCGTCGTTATGTGCGCGTACTCGTCGTTTCGGCGTGCACATAACGACGCAATTGCGGCCAATTCGTAGTTGTCAGGCCTTCTCGCATTGCGATCGGCTTTATAGGTGAGTCTTGCGACAACAAAAACCGGCCCCCGCAGGAGCCGGTTGAAGAAACGATAGCGCGCCGCCGTCAGTAGTTGCTGTTGGCCTTCCAGTAGGCGTAGGCGCCGGTGATGGAGCCGTAGCGCTGGTTGCAGTAGTTCACGAACCACTTGAACTGCGTCTGGTAGTTGGTGCGCCAATCCGCACCCGCGGATGCCATCTTGTTGCCGGGGAGCGCCTGCGGCAGGCCGTATGCGCCTGAGCTCGGGTTCGTGGCGTTCGTCTGCCAGCCGGACTCATGATTGATGATGAAGTTGGCGGCGGTGAAGTCGGCCTCGGTGTAACCGTTCGCCAGCAGCCAGTCATGCGCCCACTTCTGCTTCTCGCCGGAGGGGACGGTGTCACCGAGCGTGTTCGCGGCCGCCTCTTCGGCGGAACCGGTGCCGACCAAGATCACCTTGTCGACAGGGGCTTTCTTGACGTACTTGGCGAAGACGGTGGACGAGACGACCTTGCCCGCGGAGCGAGTGACCATGCTGGTGGTCTGCAGCACGCCTTCCTGACCTTCGGTCTGCACCTTCTGCTGACCCTGCGGCAGGCTGGTGGTCTCCTTCTTGACCGTGTTGAACGCGATGGCGGTCTCCGAGGTCTCGGCCTGCGTGTCGGCACGCGAGATGGAGATGACCGTGGACTCGTCCACCTTCGTGGTCAGGGCCGGCGTGACGCTGTCTTCCGGCTCCAACGTGATGTTGCCCGCGTCCAGTACGGATTTTACGTCGGTGAAATTGTCGCCCAGCACGAAGCGGGACTTGCCGTTGATCTTCACCGTCACATAGCTGGTGTTGGCGTCGGCGCCACGCAGATCCGCACGGTTGTTGCTTCGCGAGACGCTGCTTCCGGCGAGGTCGGTGGCCGAGTATTCGTTGACCGTGGTTCCGCGGCCACGACCGATGTAGAAGTTTCGGGAGGCGATGCCGGCCGCAACCACCATGACGATCGCCGCGGCGATCGCTACGATGCGGATCCACTGGCGTTTGCTCAGCGACAGCAGCGTTGGTGCATTGGTTTTGCGATGGCTGGCCATTATGCTCCTTGATTGACGGACAATCCTCGGCGAATCCGGCCGTCAATCACGACGGGCGGGTGATGCGTCGACGCTGGTGGGCGCCGCACCGGAGTACACACCAAATCCAAGTTTAGACCACTATGACGATCTTGTGAAATCTTGGAGCCGGCGGATTCCGCGTTCCGCCCGCGCCCGTGGCACCTTCGCCTGGCCGCCGGCGCACGAACGCGGAATCCGCCGGGAATCGTCGGTTATTCGGCGGAAGCGGCCGAATCCTGCGCTGCGGCGGAAACGTCTAGCGCCTTCGCCTGCGCGATCAGGTCGTCAAGGTCTTCGGCGCGCAGCGCGCCGGCCTGCTTGAAGATGATCTGGCCCTGCTTCGCGATCATCAGCGTGGGCACTGCCTGGATGCCGGCCGCGCTGGCCAGATCCTGGTTCGCGTCGATGTCGACCTTGCCGAAGACGATATCGGGGTTCTCCTCACTCGCGGCCTCGAACGTGGGGCCGAACGCGCGGCACGGGCCGCACCAGGTGGCCCAGAAATCCACGAACACCAGGTTGTTGTCGGTGATGGTCTTCTCGAAGTCCTGCGCATTGAGCTGAACGGTTGCCATGATCGTTTCCTCCCTCGTTGTCATGGTGATGTTCCCATCCGTTGTCGTCCCCCAGCATCCCAGCACCACTCAACAAACTACGCCGACGGACGAATGCGGACGCCCGCATCGCGCGTTTTCCGTGATTCACATCGCATTCAGGAATCCTTGTCGAAATCGACACGTTGTCGTCACGCGAGTTGGGCGATAATAAGACCATGCCAGTTTTGAATGACGAAGTACCTGACGAGGGCGATTTCGATGCCGGCCGCCGGCGCGGCGAATTCGATGACATCACGCCCGAGGATTTCATCCGCGGGTCCGGTCACGGCAATCCGCCCGGCTGGCTCGGTCCGGCCGACATCAGTCGTGCCCGTCGGCAGCTGCCGATCGCCTATGTGGAGATCGTCCCGATTCGCACTGACGACCTGGGCAGGGTCTCCCGGATCGGCTCCTTGCTGCACGTTTCGGACGACGGGTCCATAGAGCGCACGCTGATCGCCGGCCGCGTGCTGTTCCATGAGAGCATCCGCGAGGCCATCGCGCGCAACGTCGCCAAGGATCTGGGCGACATAGCGCTGCCGATGCTGCCGCAGAGCCTGCAGCCGTTCACCGTAGCCGAGTTCTTCCCGACGCCGGGACTAAGCGAGTATTACGATCCGCGGCAGCATGCGATAACGCTGTGCTATGTGGTGCCGATCGCCGGTGACTGCAAGCCGCAGGACGAGACACTGGACGTCGAGTGGGTCGATCCGCGCGGCGAGATGATGGAGACGTTCATCCGGCAGATGACGAACGGACATGACCGTATAGTCCGTCAGGCGTTGGCCTGGCTGGATTTGTGACGTGCCGTCTCTCCGTCCGGCCGGTCCGCGAGAGGACGCGGGTCGGCCGGACGGCGGCATGATCGGCGGGAATGGGCCGTGGACGGCGGCCGACGACAGTGGCCGACACCGGTCGATGAAACGATGACGATATAGGAGCGCAACGATGATGACGCTGAACAATACGGTATACGCGACGGGGGAAGGGACACCGCTGGTGCTGGTGCACGCATTCCCCGTCGACCACCGCATGTGGGACGACTGCGCGGAGCAGATTGCCCGGCAGGCGCGGGAGACGGGCGACCCGGCGGTGACGGTGTGGGCGCCGGACATGCCGGGCGCCGGGGCCGGGCCGATTCCCGAGCCGGCCGACAGCGGGCGGGTGGCGGTCGACGGGGCGCTCACGGACGCGCTCGACCTGATGGCCGACGCCTATGTCGATCTGGTGCGTGCCGCCGGCTACGACAAGGCCGTATGGGCCGGACTGTCGATGGGCGGATACGTGGTGCTGGACATCCAGCGCCGCCATCCGGACATGGTCGCGGGACTCGCGCTGTGCGACACGAAAGCGGGCGCCGATGGCCCCGAGGCCCGCGCGAACCGGCTGGCGTGCGCGAGCGAATGCGAGGCGACGCAAACCGTGAAGCCAGTCATGCATTTCGCCGATGCGACGCCGTCCGATTCAAGCTTCAAGCAGTCCGATGAGGGCAGGGCGCTGTTCGCCCGCTGGATTGGCGAGCAGACGCCACAGGGCGTGGGTTGGCGTCAGCGCATGGCCGCCGGCAGGCCTGACCTCAGCGATCAGCTGCCGCTCGTCACTGCTCCCGCGGCGGTGCTGTGCGGCGACAAGGACCTGTTCAGCCCCAGGCCGGCGATGCGGGCGCTCGCCGATGCGATGACCGGCACGTCGCCGAGTTTCACGGTCATCGAGGATTGCGGGCATTTCAGCGCGGTCGAGCATCCCGATCAGGTGGCGAGCGCGTTGCTCGATCTGGTGCGACGCGTGCATCTGCGCGAATGATCGCGGGCGCAGTCGGCCGGACACGGCATCCGCGGTGCGGTGGGGCCGGTGGCGCCGGCGGTGTGACCTGCCGCGACGATGATTGACGATGGATACATGAGGAGTGTGAAGTGATGTTTTCACCATTGGCATTGACCCAGACGTTGCCGTTCCTGCCGCTGGCGCAGGGCGACATCGATTATCAGGTCGCCCGGCGCGGAGATCCGGACCTGTTCGACACGCTGTTCGCCGACCCCGTCACCAAGGTCATCCTGGTGCGGGGCGGCCTGCTGGCCGTGCCGCGCGGTCAGGGCAATGCCGTCAACTATGCCTCCGCGAACATGAGGCTGAGCACGCTGCCGGGCGCGTACGCGGGCTCCGCCCTGGCCGTCCATCCCGAAGTGGTGCCGATATTCCTGGGATCGTATGGCGCGCTGCGCAACGAGCATGTGGTGGCGCTCGACATCACTCGGATGTCGACCCCCGGCGCGGCCTCGGCGATTCCTTCGCCGTCGCTCGGCGCCGACGCGGCGTTTGATGCCGACGGCAATGCTCCCGGTGCGGTCGCGCCTGACAGACTGGACATGCTGGAACAGGCCGTGGAACGGTTCGACTGGGTGGATCTGCGCGGGTTCGCCGCGCACGCCAACGCCCGCGAGGCCGGACAGGCCACGACCGCGGTGACCCTGAGCATATGGTACGCCGGGCAGCGGTTCTGCCCCTCCTGCGGGGCTCCGGTCAAGGCGGCGATGGGTGGATGGTCGCAGCGGTGCACGAACGCGGGCGACGGGAACCGTCTGCTGTTCCCCCGCATCGAGCCCGCTGTCATCACCGCGATCGTGGACAGTCAGGACCGGCTGCTCTTGCAGCACAACAGCGCCTGGCGCAATCCGCTGCTGTACTCCGTTTCGGCGGGATTCGTCGAGGCGGGGGAGAACCTTGAGCACGCGGCACGACGCGAGGCCAAGGAGGAGACCGGCATCGACCTGGGCGAGGTGCGCTACCTTGGCTCCCAGCCGTGGCCGTTCCCCGCGTCCCTGATGATGGCGTTCAAGGCGCAGGCGTTGAGCACCGACATCCTGGTGGACGGCGAGGAGACGGAGACCGCGCGCTGGGTGACCCGTGACGAATACACCATCGAATTGTCGGAGGGCCGTATGGAAGCTCCCGGCAAATCCACAATCGCCCGGTACATGATTGAGGAGTGGTACGGCCGCGAACTGTGACATGCGCCGCACGACAATGATTCGTATGTCTGCCGGGTGTTATAGTGAAGCCAGAGAGTCGAAGTAGAGGAACAGGAATGGCTAACGAATACACGGGAGACGATAATCAGGAAGATGAGCGCACGCAGGCAGTCTTCCCGCTGGATGATCAGATGAACATCCCGCCTCTGAACATGCCCGCCCTTCATGACGGGTCGACGTTTGACGCTGAGCCTTCCGGTCTGGCGGGTCTGGTCCAGGAGACTCAGGCGAAGCGGCAGGCGGATGCGGCCTCCGCACAGACGCAGGAGTCGCAGGAGACTCAGGCTTTCGACCCGTTGGCCGAGCTGGACGATGAGGCCGCTCCTGAGCCGCAGCCCGCCGCACCTGCGACTTCATCCTTTGCCCCGCAGCGTCCCGCCGCGGACGACGTCGCGACCGTCGCCTTCGCCGCGGTCGCCATGAACCCGGCCGATGACGCCGCACTGGGCAAGGGCGTGTCCGCGGCCAAGACGAAGAACCCGAAGCGCGGCATGATCATCGCGTTCAGCATCATCGGCGCACTGCTGGTGCTGCTGGTGGCCGCATTCTTCGGCACGAACTGGTATTTCCAGGACCGCGTCGCCCCGGGCGTCCGATTCGGCAACGTCAGCGTCATGGGCAAGACCGAAGGCGAGCTCACCGGCATCGTCAACCAGGCCGTGTCCGATTCGGCCATCACCGTCACCGATTCCGAGGGCAACAACGTCAAGGCGGGCCTCGACAAACTCGGCGTGACCGTCAACGTCAAGCAGACCGTGCGCAACCTGCTGGACGCGAAATCCGGCAACATGTTCACCCGCATCAACCCGTTCGCCAAGCAGGACGTCCGGCTGTCCGCCACGACCGACAACTACAAGCTGAGCACCTACCTGACCGAGCAGCTCGTCAAGGAGCAGGATCGCGCGGTCGCCTCGAACATCAGCTACGACGCCAACTCCAAGAAGTTCATCGTCACGGAAGGCAACGAGGGCAAGGAAGCCGACCCGTCGGACGTGATCGCGGCCGTCAAGAAGGCGGTCTCCCAGCCCGGCGAAGCACAAAAACTGACCGTCATGTACTCCGACGTCGCCATGCCCATCACCGTCGAAACCGCCACGAGCGCGGCGAACGACGCCAACAAGCGACTGACGTCGTCGCTGGTCATCGGCAACTCCAAGGGCAAGACGTTCACGCTTCCCGCCGATGAGATAGCCAAGTGGATCCAGGTCAAGCCCGACATCCAGAAGGGCACCATCACGCTGGCATACGATCAGGACGCCATCAAGACATACCTGTCGCAGAACCTCGCCAAGAAACTCGACCAGGACATGGTCGTCGAGAAGAACATCACCAACACCGACGGTACCGTGCTGACCGTGACGCAGAAGGGCGTCGACGGCGTGGCCGTCCAAAGCACCGACGAGACCGCCGCGCAGGTGCTCGACGCGCTGAACGCCGGCAGGGGCGCGGAGCTCACAGCCACGGTGAAGGTGACCGGCCACAAGACCGAAAGCCGCAAGGTGGACTACACGTCGCCCAACGGCGACCCTCACATGGTCATCAATCTCAGCGAGCAGAAAGTGTACGCCTACAAGGGCTCGACCCTGGTGAAGACCTTCATCGTCTCCACCGGCAAGCCATCCACGCCGACCGACAACGGCACGTTCTTCGTGCACACCAAGTACCAGTCGCAGACCATGCGCGGCGAAGGCTACGTCACGCCGAACGTGCCATGGGTCACATACTACAACCAGGGCGAAGGCTTCCACGGCGCACCGTGGAACACCGCGGGCATCGCCAGCGGCACTCCGAAGTCGCACGGATGCACCAACATGCGCGTCGAGGACGCCAAGTGGGTGTATGACTTCCTGCCGATCGGCGCCATGGTGCAGATCGTGGGGACCACGCCGACCTCCGCCGTGCGCTGATTTTCAGGCGATTGCGCTGACTATACCGCTGATGCCGGCCCCGCCGATCATTGTTCCCGATCGGCGGGGCCGGCTGCGTTTTCGGGGCCTCGCCGGCCGGCTCAGTGTCAGCCCCATCGATAAGCGCTGTGCGGTACACTGGGGGCATGAGTGACGAGAACGCAATCGACAACCCGTTGAACCTTGACATCCCCGATCACCTGCAGTATTCGGAAGAGCACGTGTGGGTGGACGATTCGGTGTCCCCGGCCATCGTCGGCATCACCGCGTACGCCGAGCAGCAGCTTGGCGAGCTGGTCTTCATCGACCTGCCGGACGAGGGCACGCGCGTGGAGGCCGGCGACGAGGTCCTTGAGCTCGAATCGGCCAAGGCCGTCGAACCGCTGGTCTGCCCGGTCGCCGGTACCATCCGCTATGTCAACCATGACGCCGCGGACGACCCCTCCGTCGTCAACAACGACCCGTACGGCGAAGGATGGCTGCTGAAGATCGAGCTGGACGATGACGAGCCGGAACTGCTCGACGCCGAATCCTACGCGAAGATCGCCCAGTGACCGGCACCGCCGTCGGCGACCGACAACGCAAGCCGGCGATGGCCGACGGTGACGAAGGTACATGACGACGACATATCCGACGGATATATTTGACATACAGCTAACGTGATAACGGATGGCGGAACCCATGAGCATCGCACACGACAACACACCACGCCGGGGCGGAGCGCGCCCTCTCGGCGGGCGGGATGACGGGCTGCGGCATGACGGCCCGATACATGACGGATCGGATCCGGACAACGCGGCTCACGACCCGTCCGGGCAGACCGGCTCCCCGCAGGACGACATGCTCACCGTGCCGATTCCCGCACGCCCGGTCGTCACCACGTTCGACGCCGCGTCGCGGCACGAGCGCATCGAGGTGCAGCCGGTACTGGTGCGCCGCATGCGCCGGGCCGTCACCGGCACGTTCGGATTGTGGGTGCGACTGTCCACCGCCGTCGCGCGCAAGCTCGACTGGTTCCCGCGCGTGGACCCGTACGTCGGCTATGGCACCGAGGTCTACTCTAGGCTGATCTGCCGCACCGTGTACGCGCCCAAGCACAGCAACGCCGGCACACTGACGCGCGGCATCAAAGGCATGCTGGCGATTCCCGCGTCCCGCGTGCAGGTGCGTATCAGCATAGACGGGACGCCGCTGGAAACCGTGCAGATCGGCGAATCCGAGCGATATGACGAATTCAATCCTGTGCGAGATCTCGGCAGCGAATACGCGGTGTCCGACGAAAGCGGATACCTCGACCTGGTGGCCGAGCATCAGCTGGAGACCGGCGTTCACCGCGTCACCTATCGCGTGAAGGGGCGGCCGGAGGTCTCGGCGAGCCTGTTCACCATCCCCTCCAGCGCGAAGGTCGGCATCATCTCCGACGTGGACGACACCGTTATGGTCACGCAGGCGCCGATATTGTGGAAGGCCGCATACAACCTGCTGTTCCTGAACCCCAAGAAGCGCAACTCCGTGCCGGGCATGAGCGTGCTGTTCACCAAACTGCAGGACATGTTCCCCGACGCGCCGTTCTTCTACCTGTCGACGTCCCCCTGGAACGTGGAAGGATCGATCCGGCATTTCATCTCGTATCACGGCTTCCCCGAAGGACCGCTGCTGTTGCGCGACCTCGACCCGCGCCCGAAGACGTTCGTGCCGTCCGGTCCGCAGCACAAGCTGGAGTTCGCCGAACAGCTCATGGCGGACTTCCCCGACATGCGGTTCATCCTGATCGGCGATGACGGGCAGAAGGACCCGACCACGTATGCGACCATCGCTCGGCGATACCCCGGCCGTGTGCTGGCGATCGGCATACGGCAGCTGTCGCCCCGTGAGGCCACGGGTCTGTCGTCGATGATGGGCATGACCTCGACGCAGCCGATGCCCGTCACCGACGTGCCGGTGTTCACCGGCACCACTGGTTCGAACATCATGAAGACCATGCTGCCGTACCTCAAGCAGAAACTCGGACGAACGGACCTGGCGGAGTGACTTCCCGAAGAGCGAAGTTCGCCGCTGTCTCAAGTCGGGCCGTATAATCACGAGCATGACAGACGAAACGAACGGCGGCGTCGCCGCTTGCCGACCTCCCATCGCCCGGCGTGAACCGGTGAAGCGCGTGTTCCACGGGGACGCCGTGATTGACCCGTATGAATGGATGCGAGACAAGCAGTCACCCGAGGTGCGCGACTATGTGGCCGCGCAGAACGCGTACTGTGACGCCCGCATGGCGGGGCTGGCGGGGCTGCGCGGCACGCTGTTCGACGAGTTGAAGGCGCATGTGCAGGAGACCGACATGTCGGTGCCGGTGCGCATGGACGGATACTGGTATTTCGCGCGTACCCGCGAAGGCAGCCAGTACGCCGTGCAGTGCCGGTTGCCGGTGCGCGGCGAGGACGATTGGACGCCTCCGGAAGTCGGGGGAGCCGGCGAGGAGGGCGGGAGCGCCGTCGGAGCCGGTTCGCTGCCGGGCGAGCAGGTGGTGTTTGATACGAACCGCGAGGCCGAGGGGCATGATTTCTTCGCGCTGGGCGGCCTGTCCGTCAGCAAGGACGGCCGATGGATGCTGTACGGCGTCGATACGCGAGGTGACGAGCGGTACGACTTCCGCATTCGTGATCTTGACACGGGCGATGAGCTGCCAGAGCGCCTTGAGGGCATCGGCGCGGCATGCTTCACGCCGGACGCGCGGTGGGTGTTCTACGTGACGCTTGATGATGCCTGGCGGCCGTGCGAGGTGCGCCGGCACCGCGTCGGCTCGCCGGTCGAGCAGGACGAAGTCGTCTTCCATGAGGACGACGAGCGGTTCTGGGTCGGGGTCGGCATGAGTTTCGACGAGCACAGCATCGTGATCTGCTCCGCGTCCAAAACTTCGTCCGAAGTGTGGATGCTGCCGACCGCGACGCCGGAAGGCGAGTTCTCGGTGTTCATCGCGCGCAAGGACGACGTGGAATATGACGTGAGCTTCGCATGCTTCGAAGGTGCCGGGGCTGACGGGGCCGATATTCCGGTTGCCGTGGTGTACCACAATGCTCAGGATCCGAACTTCGAGATCGACGTGATCGACATGCGAACCCATCAGCCGCCGTATACGCTGGGAGAAGGCGTGCGCGTGGCGGTCGGCTCGCCATACGGGTGCGCGCGCGGCGACGACATGGAGGCGGGCGCGGGCGCGAAGCCGGCCGGGACGGCCTACTCGAATCCCGCCAACCCCCGGATATTGCAGGGGGCGCACGGGCTGGCCATCGAGGGCATCGCCATCCACCGGCATTTCGTGACGCTCGCATACCGCACGGACGGGTTGCCGCACGTGGCGGCGATGACCAAGACGCAGGCGGCCGAAGACTTCCTCGCCGGGCGTCCATGGTCGTTCCGCGAGCTGATGCCGCCGGCGCTGGACGGCGACTGGGACGTGCCCGGGCGGGCCGATGACGGTGCAGCCGAGGCCGCGGGCGGAACGCTGCCGGGAGCCACCCATCGTCTGTACTCCATCGGAACGGGCGGAAACCCCTCGTATGATGCGCCGCGCATGCGGTACACGTTCTCCAGCTACACGCGGCCGGGTGAACTGCATGAGTATGATCCGGCGACCGGGCATGACGAGCTGCTCAAGCGGGCGCGGGTGCTGGGCGACTTCGATCCGCGCGAGTACATGGAGCGTCGGGTGTGGGTCACCGCTCGTGACGGTGAGCGCATACCCGTGTCACTGGTGTGGCGGCGCGGCCATGAGCCGGCCGCTGACGGCGCGATGTTCATCACCGGGTACGGTGCTTATGAGATCAGTTCGGACCCCGGCTTCTCAGTCGCTCGCCTGAGCCTGCTCGACCGCGGCGTGCTGTACGCCGTGCCGCACGTGCGCGGCGGCGGCGAGATGGGACGCGCCTGGTATGAGCAGGGGCGGCGCCTGAACAAGCGGCACACGTTCGAGGACTTCATCGACGTGACCGCCGCGCTGCAGGACGCAGGGTTGGCCGATGCGCGTCGGACGGTGGCGTACGGCGGCTCCGCCGGCGGCCTGCTGATGGGTGCGATTGCGAACATGGCGCCGCAACTGTATGCGGGCATCGAGGCGGATGTGCCGTTCGTGGATGCGCTGACGTCGATCCTCGATCCGTCGCTGCCGCTGACCGTCACCGAGTGGGACGAGTGGGGCGATCCGCTGCACGACGCGGACGTCTACCGGTGCATGAAATCGTATTCGCCATACGAAAACGCGCCGGAGGGCGCGGACGGCGAGGCCGGTGCGGGCGCGGCGTCCACGCGGTCTTTGCAGAGGCAATCGTTGCGGCCGTTCCCGCGTATCTTCGCCACCACGTCGATGAACGATACGCGCGTGCTGTACGTCGAGCCGCTCAAGTGGGTGTCCCGACTGCAAGCCGCCGGCATCGATGCGATCATCAAGATCGAAGTCGAGGCCGGTCATGGCGGGACCTCGGGCCGCTACAAGCAGTGGCGCGAAGTCAGCTACGAAAACGCCTGGTGCCTCTCCGTCATGGGCCTGACCCGCTAGCCGCGGCCGACGTCCGTCCCTGATTGCGGGGCTTCCATATCGCGCCCCCGCTGGCGGGGGCTCCCGCGTAGCGGTGGGGATGGTCCTGCGTTTCGGTGGTTCTGTGTCGGATGGTTCTCTTGACCACCCTCCGTCGCTTCGCGCCCCCCCCGCCTGCAAGGGGATATGATTTTGGGGCCCGCGGGTGGGGATCATATGGTTGTTCCGGCATTCGGACTTTGCTGTGCCGGATAGTGGAATGAATGGTGGTTCCTGTGCCATACCACGTCAAAAACACCGTTTTTTCGCGTGGTGTGGCACAGGACCTTGCCACAGAATCGGTTTTAATCGGTTACATGCGCTGTTGGGGTACAAGAAGAATATCAAAGATCCTTGCAAAATGGCCGATTTCGCTGTGAAGCCCGGAATCGGCCATATCGGGCATGTACCACACCACGGTCAAAATAGCGTTTTTCGGCATTCTGTGGCACAGACCATGCGCGAAGATCACGTCGCCTCCACCGTCTGTCCACTAGACGGACTGGGCGCATTGTTTTCGAGCACGGCCACATACCCTGTTGGCTATGGCAAAGAAGTATACAATCGCCGTTATCCCCGGCGATGGCATTGGCAAGGAAGTCACCCCCTGGGCTCAGAAGGCGCTGGAAAAGGCCGCTGAGGGAGTGGCTGATTTCGAATACGAGAATTTCGACCTGGGTGCGGAGCGTTATCTGCGTGATGGCGCGATCCTGCCGGACGAGGAGCTGGAGCGCATCAAGAAGACCGATGCGATCCTGCTCGGTGCTGTCGGTGACCCGCGCATCAAGGCCGGCATCCTGGAGCGTGGTCTGCTGCTGAAGCTGCGTTTCGCGCTCGACCAGTACGTGAACCTGCGTTCGTCCAAGCTGTACAAGGGCGTCACCTCGCCGCTCGCGAACCCCGGCGACATCGATTTCGTCGTGGTGCGTGAGGGCACCGAGGGCCTGTACTGCGGTGCCGGCGGAGCGGTTCGTCGCGACACTCCTGCCGAGGTCGCCACCGAGGTCTCCATCAACACCGCGTACGGCGTGGAGCGCGTGGTGCGGTACGCCTATGAGCTGGCGATGAAGCGTCGCAAGCACATCACGCTGGTGCACAAGAAGAACGTGCTCGTCAACGCCGGCGACATGTGGCAGCGCATCGTCGACCGTGTCGGCGAAGAGTACCCGGAGGTCACGCACGACTACCAGCACATCGATGCGGCCACGATTTTCCTCGTGTCCGATCCGTCGCGCTTCGACGTGATCCTGACCGACAACCTCTTCGGTGACATCCTCACCGACGAGGCAGGTGCCGTTGTTGGCGGCGTCGGCTATTCCGCGTCCGGCTGCATCAACGCGAGCAACGAGTATCCGTCGATGTTCGAGCCGATTCACGGTTCCGCGCCCGACATCGCCGGTCAGGGCAAGGCGAATCCGATCGCGGCCATCCTGTCGGCCGCGATGCTGCTGCGCCATCTTGGCTTCGACGATGCCGCGGCCCGCATCGACACGGCGGTCGAGGCTGATATCGAGGAGCTGGGCTCCACCGTTCGCTCCACCGATCAGGTCGGCGAGGATATTCTCGCTCGCCTGTAACGCGGCGGTGGCGTGAACCACCCCAGTCTCGCTTTGCTCGACAGCCCGCCAGCGGGACCGAGATATAGGCCACCGCTGGCGGGCTGTCGAGCAAAGCGAGACTGGGGTGGTTTCGCGTACGGGGTTTGAGACGACCACGCGGACAGATTCGGCGTGTAACGTGTATCGGGTGAATATCGAAAGTCGTGGGGAATGCAAGCGCCCGGGCGGCAAGCTGGTCGGGGTGACAGTGGCGTGCGCGCCGGATAACGGCCACGTCGTCGGCTGTCGCGTGGACGGTGATTTTTTCGTTGAAGGTGACGATGCCGCGGTCGACAGGTATCTGCGCCGTCTGAATGCGGCGCTTCTCGATATAGCGCAGCGTGATATAACACAGTGCGATACGCCGCCCGATGATCCGGATACCGTCTCCTATCTTGAACGCATCGCACGCGATGAGCATGTATCCGTTACCGGCGCGAATGCGGAAACGATACTGACCGCGTTGCGCCGCGCGCTGTCGGCTTGCGGCCGGGACGCCGCGCGACCGGCATCCTCGCGCCTCGCTTCGCCCGCCTCCGCGACGGCGCATGACGCGCGCAGGCGTGCAACGCCGTCCGCCGCATCGGCTGTTCCGACCTCGTCTATCACAATTACGCCGGCGGCCTCGTCGCCTCAAGCGTCCCGCGGTCTCACACCGCCGGCATTCCCCGGCGAGTGGCACGAACGCTGGCATCGGCTCGCGCCGAAAATCGTCGTGGACAAGCCCCGCAGGCCGCAGGAACAGATGGATGTCGACGTGCAATGGTCCCGTGAGGTGGCCGCGGGGGAGCGCCCTGCCACTATCCGGTTCTGGCAGTGGGCGTCCCCGGCCGTGGTGGTCGGCCGGTTCCAGTCGATTCCGGACGAAGTGCACGAAGACGTCGCCGCGAAGGAGGGTTTCACGGTCGTACGGCGCTGCACGGGCGGCGGCGCGATGTTCATCGAGCCCGGCAACACGATCACGTACTCGCTGTACGCGCCGCGCTGGTTCGCCGCGGACCTGGACATCGAGGAATCGTACCGTCTGTGCGACATGTGGCTGATCGCCGCGCTGCGTGGCCTCGGCCTCGACGTCGGCTTCTCCGGTCTCAACGACATCGCCTCCAGCCATGGCAAGATCGGCGGCGCGGCCCAGCGCAGGTTCCCGCCCATCGGCTCCGGCCCCGGTTCGATACTCCACCACGTGACGCTCGCCTACGATATCGATGCCGTGAAGATGACCCGCGTGCTGAACATCTCCGGAGAGAAGATGTCCGACAAGGCCGTGAAATCGGCCGTGAAGCGAGTGGACCCGATGCGGGCCCAGACCGGTCTGAGCCGCGACGGGCTGATTGCGCGTCTGGCGGACTGTCTGACGCAACCGGACGGTCCCGGTGCAAACTAGGCTACAATATGACAGAACCGACCGAAGACAGAGACGCGACGGGTTGGATTCCGTCGCGAGGACGCCGATGCGGATGCGGTGGCGGTGGTGGATGGTGCGCCGTCGTCGCGATATCGCAGGGGCTCCGTGTCGAGGTGCCGGCATGTCGGAAACGTGACCAGGAGGCGTCATGAGGGCAATCGGGCCGAATTCGTTCCCCGAAGAGGACAACGAGCTGTTGCATACGCCGTTGTTCAAACAGGTGTCGCCGGAGCAGGCCAATGAGCTGATTCCTTACCTGCACGAGGCCGTATTCGACAAGGGCGACTATATCTTCCGCGAGGGCGACAGGGACCACCGCATGTATCTGCTGGAGCGCGGCCGCGTCAAGCTGATCCGCGAATCCAAGGACAGGCGCGTGCAGCTGCTGTCGATCCACGCGCACGGCGAACTGCTCGGTGAGATTCCCGTATTCGACCCGTCCGGCGGCCCCCGTACCGCCACGGCCGTGGCGATGACCCACGGCACGCACGTGGCATGGCTGGAGCATGACGCGTTGTTCGCGTGGCTCAACGAGCACCCGCGCGTCGCCATCGACATGCTGCAGGTGCTGGCGAATCGCATGCGCGGCAACAACGAGCGCATATCCGACCTTGTGTTCATGGATGTGCCCGCCCGCCTGGCGAAGACACTGCTCAACCTCGGCGCGCGGTTCGGCGAGCCGGTGGAAGCCGGGCTGAAGGTGCCGCATGACCTGACGCAGGAGGAGCTCGCCCAGTTGGTCGGTTCTTCGCGCGAGACGGTGAACAAGGCGCTGATGGATTTCGCGAACCGTCGGTGGATCGCGCGCGAGGGCCGGTCGATCATCATCTACCAGCCGGGCATGCTGATTCGGCGCTCGCAACGGTGACGGCTGCGCCGAGCGCGGTGAACGCCCGGCGTTCCAGCGGCCGTTGGAGAATGATTCGGCTTGTTTCCGGTCGTTTTACAGTCTTCTGACCGGTTTGTGAGTACCCTGTGAGGGATTGGGAATCAGTCGTTCGGATGACGTGCCCGGTAGAGACGCCCCTCTAGAATGGCAACCATGCCCAAGAAGAAATCCCTGACCGCAAAACGTGTGTTGTCGCTGTTCCTCGCGTATGTGCTGCTCTGTCTCGCCGGAGGCGTCGTCACCAGCGCGTTCTTCCTTCCCGCCGTGTTCGCATCGAACAACGTGGTGCGTGCCATCGTGCCGTCGCTGCAGGTGGAGGGCATCGATTTCAACGTGACCGACCTGCCGCAGCAGTCGCGTCTGTATGCGTCGGACGGTACGACGCAGATCGGTACGTTCTATGCGCAGAACCGTATCGTCGTGCCATTGAAGAAGATTTCCAAGCCGATGCGCCAGGCGGTGGTCTCGCGTGAGGACCGTCGTTTCTTCCGGCATGCCGGCGTGGATATCCAGGGCGTGATGCGTGCGTTCGTGGCGACCTACGTGAAGAAGGGCGCCACTCAGGGCGGTTCCTCGCTGACCCAGCAGTACGTCAAGAACGTGCTGCTGCTGCAGGCGCAGGAGGACAACGATCCGATCGCCGAATACCATGCATCCGAGGAGACCGTGGCGCGTAAGCTGCGCGAAATGCTCATCGCCGTGCAGATGGAGAAGACGTATTCGAAACTGGAGATTCTGCAGGGCTACCTCAACATCGCGCAGTTCGGCCGTGGCATTTACGGCGTGGAAATGGCCGCGCGACGATACTTCAGCACCACGGCCGACAAGCTTGACATCGTGCAGGCGGCCACCATCGCCGCAATCACGAAGAACCCGGCGGCCTTCGACCCCTCGGTGGAGAGCAACCAGAAGGCCTCCCAGAGGGAGCGCAACATCGTGCTTGACCTGATGTATCAGGAAAAGTACATCAGCCAAAAGCAGCGTGACGAGGCCAAGGCGAAGCCGCTGAAGGACACGCTGAAACTGCAGGATGCGCAGGCGGGGTGCAGCGCGTCCGGCGACGCGGCGTTCTTCTGCGACTACGTCACCAAGAAGATCCTCAACTCGAAGGAGTTCGGCAAGACCATCGAAGAGCGCAAGAAGCTGCTGTATGAGGGCGGCCTCGACATCTACACGACGATGGACGTCAATGCGAACTCTGCGGCGATGAAGGCCGCGCGTGCGGCCATCCCGGCGGACGACGCGAGCAAGATGGAAGTGATGATGGCAGCCATCAAGCCCGGCACCGGCGAGGTGCTTGGCTTCGGCATCAACAAGATATACGACACGTCGCCGGAAGCGAACAACGATCCGGCCAGAACCGCCATGAACTTCGCCGTGGACCAGATAGACGGCGGCGGTAGCGGCTTCCCGGTCGGCTCCACATGGAAGCCGATCAACCTGGTGGCCTGGATGCGCAAGGGGCACTCGATCAACGAGGTGCTGCCGGCTCCGGGCGTCGTGAACCTATACCGTGACATTCCCGGCTTCCGCGGCGTCAATACCTGGGACGTGAAGAACTCCGGCGGCACGCCCGGATACGCGGAATCCCCGCTCGACGGTCTGGTCAACTCGCACAACACCACGCAGGCCGCCATGGCGAAGGTCATCGGCCTCGAACCCATCGCGCAGGCCGCCGAGGACATGGGCTTCCATCAGGCGTCCAAGCAGAAGATGAACATGCATCTGAAGGACGACACCGCGAACGGCGGCGCCTATCAGGCCCCGCTGATCATCGGTGGTACGGTGTCCGCCGCGCCGCTGACCATGGCGAACGTGTACGCGACCATCGCCGCGAAGGGAGTCGAATGCACGCCCATCGCCATCAAGAAGGTCACCGACGCCACCGGTGCCGAGCTTGACGTGCCCAAGGCGAACTGCCATCAGGCCGTCGACCCGGATATCGCCGAAACCGTCGCCTACGCGATGAACCAGGGCGTCGTGCGCCCCAACGGCCAGGCGAGGACCGCCCAGCTCGCCAACAACCGCAAGACGTTCGCCAAGACCGGTACCAACGAGAACACGTACATGCTGACAGGCGGATTCGTGCCGCAGATCGCCGCGTTCGTCGCCGTGGGCAACGCCGACGGCAACAGCGACTTCGACAACAAGACCATTAACGGCGTATACCACCGCACATGGTTCGGTTCCTATATCGCGACCCCGACGTGGAAGAACTTCATGGACACGTATCTCACCGCGATCAATGCGCCCAACGTCGATTACGGCACGCCGTCAAGCAAGTACGCGGCGACCTCGAATTCGACCTCGAAATCGTCAAGGTCGAGTACCAACACGACAGACGGGACGACCAGCGGAACCGGCGGAACGGGCGATACCAGCGGCCAGTACACGCAGACGCAGAACGACACGACCACCGGCGGCAATCAGACCGAGGGCGGCCAGACCACCGGCGGGCAGTGACGGGCGGTGGTTCGGCAGCTGAGCCGGTGAGCTGAGCCGGCGGGCCGATGCACCGAAAGCGGCGGTTCGCCGCGTGAGGCAGGGGCCGTATGAGCATGAACGCTCATACGGCCCCTGCCCGATTTCCGACGCATTGTGCAGGCGGAGAACATCGGTGCACGAGTCGTGCTTGAGTCTGTGCGCGGTGAGATGATTAGACCGGTGGTTGCCTCGCCGTGGTTTGGAAGCATCCCGACTTCCCGGCTCGCGGATTGGGAGCCATGCGAATTGTCGAGGAAAGGACGACCATGAACGCTGAGGGGAAGAAGAAGGCCAAGGGCGGCAAAGGGGGAGTGCAGCTGTTCCAGCCGATGACGTTGCGCGGCGTTACCATGCGCAACCGCATCTGGCTGCCGCCGATGGACACGTATTCGGCGGTGGCGCGGGACGGCAAGCCCACGCCGTTCCATTACCAGCATTATGTGTCCCGCGCGATGGGCGGATTCGGCATGATCATCGCCGAGGCCACCGCGGTGACGGCCGACGGGCGTATCTCGCCGCGCGATGTGGGACTGTGGAACGACGATCAGGTCGCCGCCTGGCATTGGATCGTCGACGGCATCAAGCAGGCCGGCGCGGTGGCGGCCGTGCAGCTCAACCATGCCGGACGCAAGGGGTCGACCGGCTGCTTCGGCGTCGGTTTCGAGGGGAAGAGTGTGCCCGAGGATGCCGGCGGATGGCGTACGGTCGCGCCGAGCCCGATCGCGTACCGTGGGCTCACCGATCCGCGCGCGTTGAGCGTCGAAGAGATTCACGGTCTGGTTTCGGCGTTCCGGGATGCCGCGCAGCGTGCGGTGCGGGCCGGTTTCGAGGCGATTGAGATTCATGCGGCGCATGGGTATCTGATCTCGCAGTTCCTTGACCCGCTGTGCAACGAGCGCGCGGACGAGTACGGCGGCGATATCCACGGCCGCATGCGGTTCCTGCTGGAGGTCGCCGATGCGATTCGCGAGGTGATTCCCGACACGGTGCCGCTGCTGGTGCGCATTTCGGCCACGGACTGGGCCGCGGGCGGCTGGGATCTCGATCAGACGGTCGATACCGCGTGCGTGCTGAAGCAGCACGGCGTGGACCTGATGGATGTGTCCACCGGCGGCATCATCGCCGACGTGAGCATTCCGGTCAAGGCCAACTACCAGGTGCCGTTCTCCGATCAGGTGCGCGAACGCGCCGCAATACCGACCACCACCGTCGGCCTGATCACCAAGCCGAAGCAGGCGGAGAAGATTCTGCGTGCGGGGCAGGCCGATGCGGTCGAGATCGGCCGTGCCGCGCTGCGTGACCCGTACTGGCCGCTGCGCGCCGCCGCCAAGCTCGGCGTGCCCGTCTCCAAGGCACCCTACCAGCCGCAGTACATCCGCGGCGCCTTCCCTGAGGACTGAGCGGCAGATAAACGTAGACCACCTCCAGTCATGCGTAGCATGACTGGAGGTGGTCTACGGCTGCGTCGATCAGGCGTCGATGCCGACGGCATCGCTGATGTGTTCGAAGCCGTCGCGCTTGAGGAGCGCCGCGAGGCCGCGCTTGAGTACGGTGATCTGCTGCGGTCCGCGGTACATCAGTGCGCTGATGAACATGACCAGGCTGGCGCCGTTGCGAATCTTGCGATATGCCTGCTGCGGGGTGAACACGCCGCCGATGCCGGCGATGGCGAAACGCTCGCCGTATTCACGGTAGACCTGCGCGATGCGCTCCTCGCTGGCCACCGTGCACGGGCCGCCGGACAGGCCGCCTTCCCACTGCTGCGGAATCTCCAGGCCGGTGCGGTCCTTCTGGAGGTTGGCGATGCTCAGCCCCTGCACGTTGTGCCCGGCAAGCACGTCGAGCAGGTCCTTGAACTCGGGCCACGTCTTGTTGAGCGGCATCTTGACCAGCGTCGGCTGCGGGCGTTCGATCTTGTCGAGCTCGGTGAACAGGCGGTCGAGCGCGTCCGGGTCGGCGGTGAACGGCTCGCCGGCATGGGTGTTCGGGCATGACACGTTGACCTCGACCATGGCGCTGCGTCCGGCCGCGCGGCGCATGGAGATGCAGTAGTCCTCGATGCCTTCGTCCAGGTCGCCGCACTTGTCGTCGTTGGTGCGTGCGATGGAGACGGACACCTGCATCGTCTTCGCGTTCGTCCACGCCTGCTCCGCGCGGTCGATCACCTTGTCGGACCCGTCGTTGGCAAGGCCCACGTGCACCATCATCGAATCGTATTCCGGAAGACGGTGGAACCACGGCTTCGGGTTGCCGGCGCTGGCGCGGGAGGTCGTGGAGCCGACCGTCTCGAAGCCGAAGCCGACGTTGTCCATGAGCACAGGCATGTCGCAGTTCTTGTCGAGGCCGGCGGACAGGCCGAACGGGTTGGCGAAGTCGACGCCCATCACTGTGGTCTCCAGCACGGGGTCGGTGTAGTCGAGCATCTCGCGAAGCAGCCACATGAGCGGCGGGATGCGTTTGGTGACGTTGCAGAACTCGATCATCTGGTCGTGCGCCACATCGGGGGTGTGGTTGAAGACGAAATTGGGTTTGATGATGTTCTTGTAACCGAAAGTGAACAGGTCGGTGGTTGCTTTGTTCACCGCGTCGTGCCAGAAGTTTTCCGAAACATAAGCCATGCCCTCCATTGTGTCACGCACGCGAAAAAACGGCAACGATGCGGTTGCGCGGGTGCGGTCGGATCCGGCGGGTGGGGGAGCGTGCGGTAAAAGTGATGTTTTGTTCGTTTTTATGGAAGTAATGTGCGCAACACGCATGTCAAACATTACGAAACGCACATATTGGTTTGGTTTATGCGCGAACATGTGCGATAATGTTCACATGATATCCTCACAACGTCAACATCTGATACTGAGCCGTCTGCGTACGCGCGGCGCAGTGCGCATCACGGCGTTGTCTAAGGAGCTCGGCGTTTCCGCGATGACCATTCGACGTGACATCGCCGATCTCTCTGACAAAGGTCTGCTGAAACGCGTGCATGGCGGTGCCGTCAGCACCAGCGCATTGCTCAGCGAGCCGCTGTTCTCTGTAAAGTCGCAGATGGACATTGGTCTCAAGGACGCCATCGCACGTGAAGCGGTGCAATATGTGGCCCCCGGCGATGTGATCGCCATAGGAGGCGGCACCACGGCCTACGTGTTCGCGCAGCATCTGCTGGAAAGCCAGCAGGCGTCGGGCATCACCATCCTCACCAACTCGATTCCGGTCGCCGAGCTCGTGCAGGCGTTGGAATCCAAGGATGTGGAGGTGATCGTAACGGGCGGCGTCACCACGCGGTCGAACTCGCTGGTCGGGCCGATCGCCGACAAGGTCATCGCGTCGCTGCGCGTCAACACCGTGTTTCTCGGCACCCATTCCGTGTCGATTCCCCGTGGCTTCCTCATGCCGAACTCGCTGGAGGCGGCCACCGACATGGCGATGATGGGCATCGCCGACCGTACGGTCATCCTGACCGACCACACCAAGTGGAGCTGTACATCACTATCGTTGTTCGCCCGGTTCGACCAGGTGGACACGGTCATCACCGACGATGGCCTCGACCACGAGTCCATCGCCAAGACAAGGGATTTGGTAAAGGAACTCGTTCTGGCGCACCAGAGCGAACACACCGAAGAAAGTGAGTGACACCATGGCAGAAATCACCAACTACACCCCGGGAGAGTATGCGAAGGAGCATATCCGCATCACGCCGACCACGCTGGCCGACGGACGCGACTTCTTCTATCTCGACGACGATCCGGAATACGTCTCCGGCGCCAAGACCCGCGAGCTCAAGGACCCGCGCCCGCTGGACTACCGCTTCGCCCCGCACCTGGACGCCGACGGCAACGAAGTGCCGTACGCCGCCCCGCAGATGCGCCGCGACCCGCTGACCGGCGACTGGATCCCGATGGCTACCGCCCGCATGAACCGCCCGATCACCGCCGGCCCCGGCGCCACCGCCAAGGGCAACCCGCTGGCCGCGCGCAAGCCCGGCGACCCGTACCAGGACGGCGAGGTGCCGGACACCGACTACAACGTCGTCGTGTTCGAGAACCGTTTCCCGTCGATGGTGCGTGTGCCCGGTGTCTCCGAAGACGTCACCTACGTCGACGGCAACCCGCTGTGGGAGAAGAAGCTCGCAGCCGGCCGCTGCGAGGTCATCTGCTTCGACCCGAACGAGGACGGCCTGCCGGCCGACCTGCCGGTGTCCCGCCTGCGCACGGTTGTTGAGGCATGGGCCTTCCGTACCGCCGAGATCTCCAAGATGGAAGGCATCGAGCAGATCTTCCCGTTCGAGAACCACGGTGCCGAGATCGGCGTCTCCCTCGCCCACCCGCACGGCCAGGTCTACTGCTACCCGTTCATCGCCCCGAAGATGGAGAAGGAACTCCAGCACACCGAGGCCTACCACGAGAAGACCGGCGGCAACCTGCTCAAGGACATCATGAACGCCGAGCTCGAAGCCGAGGAGCGCGTCGTGATGCGCAACCACAGCTGGGTCGCCTACGTGCCGGCCGCCGCCCGCTGGCCCCTTGAGGTTCATGTGGCTCCGGTGCGCGACGTGCTCACCCTCGACCAGCTCAACGACCAGGAGCGCTGGGACCTCGCCTCGATGTACTCGCACCTTCTGAAGCGCGGCAACGCGTTCTTCGACAAGGGCGACGGCAAGGGCATGGACCTGCCGTACATCGCCGCCTGGCATCAGGCCCCGATCCACGACGCGCGTCGCGAGAACTACCGCCTGAACCTGCAGTTCTTCTCGTTCCGCCGCGCCGCCAACAAGATCAAGTACCTCGCCGGCTCCGAGTCCGGCATGGCCGCCTGGATCTCCGACACCACCCCGGAGCTCATCGCCAAGCGCTTCCATGAGCTTGGACAGATCGACATCTCCGACTGACGACGTTCTATGGGGGAGTCTGGCCGAACCGGGCTCCCCCTAGCAATATCCACTGCATATATAGCCATCACACAGAAGAAAGAACACCAATGACTGCTGTTGAATTCATTGAGCCGTTGTCCCGCGAGGATGGTGTCTCACGGGCGACGAAGCTGTTCGTCGATATGTATGCCACCGCGCCCGAGGGCGTGTGGGCCGCTCCCGGCCGCGTGAACCTGATCGGCGAGCACACCGATTACAACGCGGGCCTGTGCCTGCCGATCGCGCTGCCGCACCGCACGTTCATCGCGCTCAAGCCGCGCGAGGACACCAAGGTCCGCGTCGTCTCCGACGTGGCGCCCGACAAGGTCGCCGAGGCCGACCTCGACGGCCTCAAAGCCCGTGGCGTGGACGGCTGGTCCGCCTACCCGACCGGCGTGGCCTGGGCCCTTCGCGAGGCCGGTTTCTCGCAGGTCAAGGGCTTCGACGCCGCGTTCGTGTCCTGCGTGCCGCTGGGATCGGGCCTGAGCTCGTCCGCCGCCATGACCTGCTCGACCGCGCTGGCCCTGGACGACGTGTATGGTCTCGGCTACGGCTCCTCCGACGCGGGCCGCGTGACGCTGATCAACGCCGCGATCAAGTCCGAGAACGACATGGCCGGCGCCTCCACCGGCGGCCTCGACCAGAACGCCTCGATGCGCTGCACCGAAGGCCACGCGCTGCTGCTCGACTGCCGCCCGGAGCTCACCCCGCTGGAGAACGTCTCCCAGCAGGCCTTCGACCTCGACAAGTACGGTCTGGAGCTGCTGGTGGTCGACACCCAGGCGCCGCACCAGCTCAACGACGGCCAGTACGCCCAGCGTCGCGCCACCTGCGAGGAGGCCGCCCGCATTCTCGGCGTCGCCAATCTGCGCGTCGCCGCCGATGGCATCTCCAAGGCCGACGACCAGTTCCAGGCGCTCAAGGAGACGCTGGATGCCCTGCCCGACGTGACGATGAAGAAGCGCGTGCGCCACGTCGTCACCGAGATCGAGCGCGTGCGCTCCTTCGTGCGTGCGTTCGCCCAGGGTGACATCGAGGCCGCCGGCCGTCTGTTCAACGCCTCTCATGATTCGCTCGCCGCGGATTACGAGGTCACCGTGCCCGAGCTGGATGTCGCGGTGGATGTGGCCCGCAAGAATGGCGCCTATGGTGCGCGCATGACCGGCGGCGGCTTCGGCGGCTCCATCATCGCGCTCGTCGACAAGGGTCGCAGCCAGGAAGTCGCGCAGAAGATCGCCGACGAGTTCGAGGCTCGTGGCTTCCATGCGCCGCGCGCCCTGCCGGCGGTTGCCGCGCCCAGCGCCAGTCGCGAGGCCTGATTATCGCAGCGAACGGTTCTCAATAAGAAACGTGCGAGGATTCCTCACAAAAGCGCACATATGAACAATCGGCGGAAGCCCGGAATTCCGGACTTCCGCCGATTGTTTTGTTCGTTTCGCGCGCGATGAGGCTCGCACCTTTCTTATTGAGAACCGTTCGCTGCGACAACCAAAAAAGAGAGCGGATTTCGCCGCTCCCTTTTTTATCTATCTCAGATCACTTCTCGTAATCCTCGTCCTTGCTTTCCTTGATCAGGAACAGGGCGATCAGGGCGAGCAAGGACATCACGGCGAGGTACCAGCCGACGGACTCGACGGCGCCGGTCGACTTGACCAGTGCGGTGGAGATGGCCGGGGCGAACGCACCGCCGAGGATGGCGGCGAGGTTGTAGCTCAGGCCGGCGCCGGAGTAACGCACGTGAGTCGGGAACAGCTCGGGCAGGTAGGCGCCGCAGGGGCCGAACAGGCCGCCCATCAGCGCGAAGCCGACGCATAGGAACAGCATCACGGTCAGGACGTTGTGCTGCAGGGACTGCATGGCGAACAGACTGAACACCAGCGTCGCGAGCGTGGTGGAGATCAGCACGGTCTTGCGGCCGAGCTTGTCGGAGTAGATGCAGGTCACGAAGATGAAGATCGCGAAGAACACCACGGAAACCATCTGCATGGCCAGGTATTCGTTCTGGCTGAAGGGTGGCTTCATGACCTTGACGGCGTAGCTCAGCGACCACGTGCCCAGCACGTAGAACAGCGAGTATGTGATGCCCATGGCGAAGGTGCCGAGAAGCACTTCCTTCCAGTACGGCAGCAGCGAGCGCAGCGGGTGCTTCACCACGCGGTCCTGCTCGACTGCCTTGCGGAAGATCGGGGTCTCGGTCATGCGCAGACGCACGTACAGGCCGATGATGACGAGCACTGCGGAGCACAGGAATGGGATACGCCAGCCCCAGGCCTGCATGGCCGTGGATCCGAGCGTGGAGTCGAGCAGCAGGTTCAGGCCGTAGGCGCAGAAGAAGCCGATCGGGGCGCCGAGGTTCGGGAAGGAGCCGTACAGGGCGCGCTTGTTGGCCGGGGCGTTCTCGGTAGCGACCAGCGCGGCACCGGACCATTCGCCGGCGAGGCCCACGCCCTGGCAGGCGCGGCAGATGCACAGGATGACGATGGACAAGGCGCCCAGCTGCTCATAGCCGGGCAGCAGGCCGACGACGAACGTGGAGATACCCATCGTCATCAGGGCGACGACCAGCGTGGTCTTGCGGCCGATCTTGTCGCCGAAGTGGCCGAACAGCATGGAGCCGAACGGGCGGGCGAGGAACGAGACGGCGAACGTCAGGAACGCGTACATCGTGCCCAGCGCCGGATTGGCCTTCGACGCGGCCGGGAAGAAAATAGTGCCGAAATAGCTGGCGGCTGCGATGGAATAGCAGTAGTTGTCGTAGAACTCGATGGCGGTGCCGACCATGGAGGCGGCGATGATCTCGGGAACCGAGTCCTTCTTCACCGCGCCGGCCTTGGACACGGCCGCGGTAGCAGTAGCAGACATGAAAGTCTAACCCCTCTAATTCATTCAATCTCTGATACGAGCCGGCGCCGCGACCGATTGTGCGGTGCGTGGTCGATATGCTCGCGGGTAGCGGGGTGCGTGGGCGTCGTCGCCCGAGCTTGTGGCCCCAGCGATGCGCTCACACACCGCTGTGCTTGATGTAAAAGGTGTAGTCGACTTATGAAAGCGATGGTAATACTGCTCACATTGTGGACGATTGTCCGTTTGCGCCTGGATGATCCCCGCGTGAACAATGCCGACGTCGGATTCGGCCGATGGCCTGCGGACACGCCCAAATGGACGGTTCGGCAGTATTTCACGCCCGCTCCATATACTTGACACTACTTGCAGTAATCGGTTTCGAGCGGGGGAGTCCCATGAACAAGGCAATCATCACCGTCGTCGGCCAGGACACGGTCGGCATCATCGCGCGCGTGTGCACGTACCTGTCCGATCACAAGGTCAACGTGCTGGATATCTCACAGACCATCATCGACGGCTTCTTCAACATGATGATGATCGTCGACTACTCCGGCGCGGACAACGAGTTCGGCGTGATCGTCGAGGACCTGGACAAGCTCGGCGAGCAGATCGGCGTGCGCATCCGCTGCCAGCGCGAGGAGATCTTCACGAAGATGCACCGCGTCTGAGTCTCGAAAGGAACGAATCATGCTGAATATCATGGAGGTCCGTGAGACCAACCAGATGATCGAGCAGGAGAAGCTTGACGTGCGCACCATCACGATGGGCATCTCGCTGCTTGACTGCGCGGCGGACAGCGTCGACAAGGTGTGCGACAACATCTACGACAAGATCACTACCTACGCCAAGGACCTGGTCGCCACCGGCGAGGCGATCGAGCGGGACTACGGCATCCCGATCGTCAACAAGCGCATCACCGTCACCCCGATCTCGCTGGTCGGCGCGAGCTCGTGCAAGAGCGAGGACGATTTCGTCAAGATCGCGCACGCGCTCGATCGTGCCGCCAAGAAAGTCGGCGTCGACCTGATCGGCGGCTATTCCGCACTGGTGTCGAAGTCCATGACCCCCGCCGAGGAGCTGCTGATCCGCTCGCTGCCCAAGGCGCTGAGCGAGACCGACATCGTCTGCTCGTCCGTCAATGTCGGCTCCACCAAGACCGGCATCGACATGAACGCCGTCGAACTGCTCGGCCACATCATCAAGGACATCGCCGCGCGCACCGCCGACAACGACTCCTACGGATGCGTCAAGTTCGTCGCCTTCTGCAACGTGCCCGACGACAACCCGTTCATGGCGGGCGGTTTCCACGGCGTGACCGAAGGCGATGCGGTCATCAACGTCGGCGTGTCTGGCCCCGGCGTGGTGTCTCGCGCGCTCGACGCGGCGGTCGGCCGCGATTTCGAGTTCCTGTGCGAGACAATCAAGCGCACCGCGTTCAAGATCACGCGCGTCGGCCAGCTCGTGGCGCAGGAGGCCTCGCGCCGCCTCGGCATCCCGTTCGGCATCATCGACCTGTCGTTGGCTCCGACGCCCGCGGTCGGCGATTCGGTCGGCGAAGTGCTGGAGAAGATCGGCCTGGAGCAGGTCGGCGCTCCCGGCACCACGGCGGCGTTGGCAATGCTCAACGACCAGGTCAAGAAGGGCGGCATCATGGCGTCGAGCTACGTCGGCGGTCTGTCCGGCGCGTTCATCCCCGTCTCCGAGGACAAGAACATGATCGACGCGGCGGCATCCGGCTGCCTGACGCTGGAGAAGCTGGAGGCCATGACCTGCGTGTGCTCGGTCGGCCTTGACATGATCGCCATCCCCGGCGACACCAGCGCCGCCACGATCTCCGGCATGATCGCCGACGAGGCCGCCATCGGCATGGTAAACCAGAAGACCACCGCCGTGCGCGTGATCCCCGTGGCGGGCAAGGGCGTTGGCGAGATGGCCAACTTCGGCGGTCTGATGGGCTACGCTCCGATCATGCCGGTGAACCAGACGAGCTGCGAGGCGTTCGTGACCCGCGGCGGCCGTATCCCGGCCCCAATCCACAGCTTCAAGAACTGACGGGCTGCGCGGCGGTTCGGTGCGCCAGCGGTCCTTTGCCTTGCCCCACCTGTATGGCCGTTCGTTACTCATGATGGACGGCCATACAGTTTTTGTGATCATCTCGAATAGTCACTTTGACCATGGCATAATGAACATGTGAACGATACAAATGATTCCAGCACATCTCGGTATGTCAGGCTCTTTCGTGCGATCCATGCCGCTTCAGGTCGTTTGCTGACGAGGAGCGAACGCGTCCGTTGGATGTTTCCTGTGTGCGTAGCTGTTGCCGCAATACTTGCCACGGTACTCAGTTTCTTCATGGGAAGGAATCAGTCGATATGGTTCGATGAGGGATATTCATTGCTGATATGCGGTCGGTCATGGAGGGACATGCTCGCACTTACGGCAGTGGATGTGCATCCGCCTCTATATTATGTGGCTCTGAAACTGTGGATGAACTTGGTCGGCGGCGATGTGCCTCTCATGCGGCTGTTGGGATGTCTGTTCTTGGGAGCATGCATTGCCGCCATGGCGTTGTTGCTGAGGCGCATGTTCGGAACACGCGTGACGATGCTGTGCCTGCCTGTTCTAACCGTTGGTGTTTTCGCGTTGCGTTTCGGTTATGAGCTGCGCATGTATTCGCTTGCGTCTTTGCTCTCCGTGTTCGGCACATACGCACTGCTGCGGGCTGTTGACGATTCCCCGATGTTTGCTACAGCCAGCGCCGGCGCGGGTAAGAACATCCGAGTCGACGAGGATGCAAGGCTGGCCGCGAATACGACGGGAAATGACGGATTCGCAGTTCCTGAGGAACATACGGGGAAAAGTCGTTTGCGCTGGTGGGTAATTTACGGCGTGATCGTGGCGCTGGGCATGTATACGTTATATCTGACCGCATTGATTTGGATGACGCATGTGATTTGGCTTACATGCCTCGCCTGCCGTGTGGTTCACAGGTCTCGAGCCAGTCTGGTTTCTGTGGGCGGTCAGGATAGACGAGAGGACGTCCCCAAGCGTTACCGGGCATGGCGATGGGTATTCGTGTATGTGTTCTCGGTAATTCTGTACGTTCCGTGGATGCCGTTTTTGATTAACCAAATGTCGCATCCGGCATTGCCTCCTGTTACCCGGCAGCTGAATATGGCACAGATGGCGTCTATTTACAGTGCCATGATGGTGGGGCTGCCTGAAAAGAACATACCGGCTTTGGTTTCGCTGATTCTGATGTGCATTGTGGCTGGCATTGCAGTGTTGCTCGCTAAGTTTCATTTCCGTAGTTCACTTACGGGACGTTCGTTGAGCATGCTCTCACTGCTGTATGCTCTGTTTGGCTTTCCTGTGATGTCGATGGCCTTGTACTCGTCGGTCAAGGAGCTAATCATGCATGGCTCCGGCTTTTTCTCGATACGGTACTGCAGTCTTCCATTGTGCATGTTTTTTTATGCGGCACTTGCCGCCACATTCGCACTAGGCATTGCATATCGTGGGAACAGGAAAAGCGTCCCCATTCGTAGCGAGACGACATCGGCAGAAGGAACGATGACCGAATTGCATGTTCGGATAATCTCCGCTGTAACATATGCGATTACCTTAGCGGTTTTGACAGCCGGAGTAGCGTCATTGTGGTCGCTCGGCAATTTCAATTATGATTCCTCATCCGTCCCGGCTTCCCGACAGCTGAGCTCTCAGGTAACGTGTTCGCGGGAACACCCTGTAGTGGCAGTCAATGAATACGCGTACATAGAGGCCGCCTACTACTACCGTGATTGCCGGTATTATCGTTTCTACGATTCCGGGAATGTATCCGAACGAGGCGGTTATGCGCCTTTGAGAGGTTCAGGGGCACAGCTGCGTAATGTCAATGATCTTACTGGTGCTGAGGGTTTCACTTTGCTGACGAACAGAAAAACCATGTATGGTGGCATATCCTCTGATCAATTCATCAGGGATTCGATCATCATGGAACATGACAATGTGGCTGTTAAATATCATCTTCGACACTAATCAGACCGGAAATCCCAGGGCTGGAAACATGTGATTTAAAGCTTGTACGGGGCTTGAGAGCATAGCTATCGTGTGTTCGTGCGGCCGTATGACCATGAGACGTGGGCCTTGTGGGTCTTCGACGTGCATCGGTAGATGTTGTCGTCACGCCGCCTTGCTGACTTTGCCCTGTACCAGGCGCGGCTCTGACATGGTCGTGGGCTCGGCTGGGGTTCGCAGATGGCCGGGCGTGATTTATGGAGCGGTCTCGTCCTCGATTGTGTGCCACACCAGGGCGAAAATGGGTGTTTTGAGCCTAGTGTGGCACAATTTGTGCCACAGAATGAGATGTAAGCGCTTAGAATCCATGTCGTGGCAGTTGGCTGTTTCGCGATATTGTTGGAAAATGGCCGAAACCGTATGCCGTAGATAATTGATGCCGAAATCGCCTGTGCCATACCAAGGCAAAAATGGGTGTTTTTGCCCTGGTATGGCACGCAATCCGCGACTTGTCTCATGGATCGAGACAAGATATATCGGATATTGATTCAAGCGGTGAGTGGAATGGTTGCGCTGTTTAAACCACGCCTCCGAGGGCTTCATGCCGACCGGGAAATGCATCGTGACGTGGAAATCGTCATGGATTGCGAGGTATAAGGGGCTACACATACGCTAACAACGCGTCACTGTGCGTGGGTAGCGTCACTGTGCGTGTGCCCACGCACAGTGACGTACCGGCAAACCCTTGATATTGCAATGTTTTTCAGGAATCGTCACTGAGTGTGCGTCCACGCACAGTGACGACTTCCACGCACAGTGACGCACTTCGTGCTCGCGCACTGCCGGCAATTGTGATTTTGCCTCGCGAGGCTCATGGTTTCCTCGCTCGCGCCTGTCGGCGTTCGCTCGGCGTCGCTACTCGGAAGCCCACTGGGCTTCCTCCCTACGCTCCGCCCTTGAACCCTAGTTGGCGCCAGGCTTCGTAGATGGCGATGGAGGCGCAGTTGGTGAGGTTCAGGCTGCGCAGGCTCGGGCGCATCGGCAGTCGCACCTGCTCGGCCACGTGCGGGCCGGCCATGATGTCCATCGGGTCGGGAATGTCGCCCGGCTCCGGCCCGAACAGCAGAATGTCGGTCGGCTTGTACTCGACCTCGGTATACAGTTTCGTCGCATGCGCGGTGAACGCGATGATGCGCGAATTCGGCATCGACTCGACCAGATTGTCGAAGTTCGGATGCAACACCACGTGAGCCATGTCATGATAGTCAAGTCCGGCACGACGCAGCTTGGTATCGCGAAGATTGAACCCCAGCGGCTCCACCAGATGCAGGATGGTGCCGGTCACCGCACACAGGCGAATCGCCGACCCGGTATTGCCGGGGATGCGCGGACTGTAATAGCACAGATGCGGCGTGACCGTCTCCGTCGCGGCAGCCTTCTCGGCCGACAGCATCGCGTCCACAACGCTGATCGGATTGCCGTGCGCGTCGGTCACCAGCTCGTCGGGACCATAATTCGACTTGCGGTAGCCGTACTCGAACATCTTCTCGACCTTCGCCTCGGCCTCTTCCGCACCCTTGGTTTCGCTCATCATCCCGCCTTGTCTCTGCCGGTTGTCTTCGACCTTCGAGCTTAAAACAGCCCATACCCGTAACAGCTGCTCGAAGGAGAGACCATGAGACAATTATTCCGCCGTATCACGACCATATCCGCCACATGCGCGTTGGCCGTTTCGGTTGCAGCCGCAGTCGCGGTGGCCGCCGAACCCACCACAGGCAACATACTTACCGGCAAACTGCCCACGACCAACAGCACGCATCTGATCGGCGACGGCGACACCGGATTCGGCCCGACCGACAGCAACATCACCAAAATCATCGCCGGAGAAGAGAACGGCAGCGCGGAAAACAACGGATACGCCAGCTGGGACGACGTATACCTGCAATATGATTTCGGCGAGCCGAGAGATATACACTCCATCAACCTGTACCGCAATGGGTATGAGAACGCGCTGAACACGTTCAAGCGCATCAAGGTCGAAGTGTCCTCCAACGAGGACTTCTCCGACGCGAACGTGCTGTTCGGCACCGCCGACGTCGAGGAAACCGCCGCGACCAAGCTCGCCGCGCAGACCATCAACCTGACCACGCCCGTCACCGCGCGGTACGTGCGCATCTGGCAGAAGGGCCATTGCATCCAGAACACGAACTCCTCATGGAAGGGATACAGCAACGGCGTGGGCTTGCGCGAAATCGAGGTCATCGCCAAGCTCAAGGACGGCGAGACCCTGCCGGACGCGCAGGAGACGCGCAACATCGCGCTCGGCAAGTTGCCGTATGTGTACGGCCTCGCCCCGACCAACATCGCGGCGATCAGCGACGGCAAGCAGGACGACAACTACGCCGTGCACAACAGCACCGGCGAGCGGCGGCTGCAGTTCGAATACAAGAACCGCTACCGCATCCACGAGGGCTCAAGCCGGGCACCTATCCGCTGGCCCGCATAGGCGTGTCGTCGACGCCCACGTCGGCCGGCAAGGACGTCGACGGCATGCATTCGCGACCGATGTTCCCGATTCTGGAGACGCAGGTCGGCGACGGCTGGGTCGGCGACATCGACTACACGAAGCAGGACACGAAGCAGGACAGCAATTTCCTCGTCGACTGGGTGCGCGTGTACCAATCCGAGGGGCAGCCGGTGACGCGTTTCGACGACCTGGACGGCGCCGAGAGCGGCGTGTACCGGATCGCCCCCGCCTCACGGACCGAGGGGCTGACCGCAGTGAGCAACGGCGACGCCGCCTGGCAGAACAAGAACAACTTCTACTACGGCGGACAGCCGCGGTATGAGACCAGCCGTTCCCATGCCGTGCCCCTGATGCAGGGCCGATTCGCCCTGCGCTTGCGGGGCCCACAAACACTCTGCCGAATCCGGACGAATGCTTTTACCCGCAGCGAGCGACCCGTTGCAGGTAAGGTTGTGCCACCGAATCGGCGAAATCGCGCGGCGCCGTGATGATGTAGCGGTCGCCGTGCACAATGGAGCGATGCCAGAGATACGGAACGATACGCCGGCCGAACCTGTGGGCGAGTGCGCTGTGCCTCGCGTGCGGGCGCTGCTGTCCGCATGGTGGGAGGCCAACGCCCGCGACCTGCCGTGGCGATTCGGGCGCGCGACGCCTTGGGGCGTGCTGGTGAGCGAGGTGATGAGCCAGCAGACCCAGATGAGTCGGGTGGTGCCGTACTGGACTGACTGGATGCGCGTGTGGCCGGACGTCACCGCGCTCGCGGGAGCCTCCACGGCGGAGGTCATCACCGCGTGGGGGCGGCTCGGCTACCCGCGCCGGGCGTTGCGGCTGCAGGAGTGCGCCCGCGTGGTGTTCGAGCAATACCACGGCCGGCTTCCGCAAACCTACGACGAGCTGACCGCGTTGCCGGGCATCGGCGACTACACCGCCTCGGCGGTGCTGAGCTTCGCCTTCGGCGTGCGCATCGCGGTGGTGGACACCAACATCCGCCGGGTGCTGTCGCGCGTATTCCTCGGAGTCGAATCGCGCGGGGGAGCGGCCAGTCCGGCCGAGCGGGCGCTCGCCGGCAGGGTCCTTCCGCAGGATGATGAGACGGACGTTCGTGATGCCATCGAAGCCGCGAATGCCCGCGAGACGGTGAACGCCCCCGAATCCGCAATCCGCGAGGTGCCGCAGCGCAGCACCCGCCCGTCGGTCATATGGAACCAGTCCGTGATGGAGCTCGGCGCGCTGGTGTGCACGGCCAAGAACCCGCTGTGTGACCAGTGCCCGATCGGTGAGCATTGCGCGTTCCTCGCGGCGGGCCGCCCCGGGCTAGGAGAGCGACGCACCCGCCCGCGCCAGCGTTTCCAAGGCACCGACCGTCAGGTGCGCGGCATCATCCTCGACGCGCTGCGCGCTGAGCCAATCCTCGCCCGCGAACGCCTGGAATCCCTGTGGCCGGATCACGTCCAGCTCGACAAATGCATCGCCTCCCTCGACGACGATGGCCTGGTCGACATGCTCCCGGATGGTTCATTGCGGTTACCCCAATAAGTGCGCTCTCAAAACTCGCAGATAGAGGGGGTTAATCCCCGAAAACCCCTCTATCTGCGAGTTTTGAGAGCGTGCCTGAGGTAGACTGGACGGCATGCCCACTCAGCCCACCCGTCAGCCGCGACCCGGTTCGCGGCAAAAGCCGCGCAAGCGCGTCGTCAGCCCGCAACGACGGGCGATGTACCGTCGCCGCCGTGCGGTCGCGCTGGTCGTTGTGCTGGCCGCGGTCTCGCTGGTGGTGTTCTGCGTGTACAGTCTCGGCCGCGGCGTGGCGGATGGCGTGAGCCTGCTGCGTCCCACACCGATCGCGCGTGAATCGGTGCCGGCGCCGAAGAAGACCAGCGGCGTCAATGATTGTGGCGCGTCCGATGTGAAGCTGTCGCTGACGGCGGCTTCCCAAGGCGTTCCGGTGGGAGGTTCCCTGGACTTCACGGCGAGCATCAGCTATGAAGGCACGTCGAGCTGCCTGCTGGATCTGTCGGATGTGGTGCTGACGGTGTCGTCCGGCGACCAGACGATATACAGTTCGGACTCCTGCCCCGCTGACCCGAACCGTCAGCTGCTGGCGAAGACCAGCGACATGAACAGGACGTCGCAGAAGATGACATGGGGCGCCTCCCGCACGGGGGACCAGTGCGTGGAGGATCAGAACAAACTGCCGAAGGTGGACCGTGGCACATATACCGCGCAGTTGAGTCTGAAGAACGCGCACAAGGCGGTCAGCGATCCGGTCACCATCCAGGTGCAGTGACGGTCAGGTGCGGTGACGGCCTTGAGCGGGCCGCTCGCCGCGGGCTCGGCGGTTGCCGCGTCCGGCCGCAGCGTGCGGCGTGTCGCGCATGTGATGTATGTTGCGCCGACGGCTGATTTGTGCTAAAATTTGGAATTTGCGTAAGTGCATGTCATATAGCGGGCATGTCGACAAAGATGAAACGCCCGCGATTCGGCATATGGTGGCCATCTGCGGCGTTTCCGGGAACATATCGATAACGACATTAGCGAGCGATAAGGAACGTCCATTGGCTGACACTCAAGCTACGACGAATACCACCACCATCATCGCACGCGCCGACCAGCATGACATTGATCTGCACAAGGCGTCGGACCGTGTGAATTTCGGCTCCATCCGCGAGCCCATCCCCGTGCCCTACCTGCTGGGCGTGCAGACCGACAGCTTCGACTGGCTGATCGGCAACGAGCGTTGGAAGAAGCGCGTCGAGGAGGACGAGGCGAACGGCACCGACACCGTTCCCCACATGTCCGGCCTTGACGAGGTCTTCAACGAGATCTCCCCGATCGAGAACTTCGCGCAGACCATGAGCCTGACGTTCTCCGAGCCGTACTTCGAGGAGCCCCGCCACACCGTGCAGGAATGCAAGGAGAAGGATTACACCTACTCGGCGCCGCTGTACGTCAACGCCGAATTCGAGAACGGCGACACCGGCGAGATCAAGTCCCAGACCGTGTTCATGGGCGACTTCCCGCTGCAGACCCCGCACGGCACCTTCATCATCGGCGGCACCGAGCGAGTGATCGTCTCCCAGCTCGTGCGCTCCCCGGGCGTCTACTTCGACCGCAGCCGGGACCGCGCCACCGGCAAGGAGATCTTCGGCGCGAAGATCATCCCGAGCCGCGGCGCATGGCTGGAGTTCGAGATCGACAAGCGTGACGTGCTCGGCGTGCGTGTCGACCGCAAGCGCAAGCAGTCCGCGATCGTCTTCCTGATGGCCATCGGCATGACCAAGCCCGAGATCCGTGATGCGTTCGAAGGCTACTCGCTCGTGCTCGACGCGCTGGAGAAGGAGACCATCGAGACACAGGACGAGGCCCTGACCGACCTGTACCGCAAGATCCGCCCGTCCGACACCGCCACCCCGGAGGCCGGACGCAACCTGCTCGACTCCTTCTACTTCAACACCAAGCGCTACGACCTGGCCCGCGTCGGCCGCTACAAGATCGACCGCAAGCTTGGCCTGGAGCACGAGATCAACGACCGCTCCCTGAGCCGCGACGACATCATCGCCACCCTGAAGTACCTGGTCACCCTGCACGACGGCGGCAAGACCTTCCCGGGCAAGCGCAACGGCGAGGATGTCGACCTGCACGTGGACGTGGACGATATCGATCACTTCGGAAACCGTCGTATCCGCCAGGTCGGCGAGCTGATCCAGAACCAGCTGCGCACCGGCCTGAGCCGTATGGAGCGCGTCGTGCGCGAGCGCATGACCACGCAGGACGCCGAGGCCATCACCCCGCAGTCCCTGATCAACATCCGCCCCGTGAACGCGACCATCAAGGAGTTCTTCGGAACCTCCCAGCTGTCCCAGTTCATGGACCAGAACAACCCGCTGGCCGGCGTGACCAACAAGCGCCGTCTGTCCGCCCTGGGCCCCGGCGGCCTGTCGCGCGACCGCGCATCGATGGAAGTGCGAGACGTGCACGCCTCCCACTTCGGCCGTATGTGCCCGATCGAGTCCCCTGAAGGCCCGAACATCGGTCTGATCGGCTCGCTGGCGACGTTCGGCCGCGTGAACCCGTTCGGTTTCATCGAAACGCCGTACCGCAAGGTCGTCGACGGCCAGATCACCGATGAAGTGGTGCACATGACCGCTGATCAGGAAGTCGGCCACGTCATCGCCCAGGTGAACCAGGAGATCGACGAGAACGGTCGGTTCGTCAACAGCCAGGCCCTTGCCCGTAAGGACGAGGAAGAGGCGGTCGATGTCCCGGTCAGCGAAGTCGACCTGATGGACGTGTCGCCGCGTCAGATGGTCTCGATCGGCTCCTCCCTGATCCCGTTCCTGGAGCACGACGAGGGCCACCGAGCGCTGATGGGTACCAACATGCAGCGTCAGGCCGTGCCGCTGATCGAGTCCGAGCGCCCGCTGGTGGGCACCGGCTCCGAATGGCGCGTCGCCTACGATTCCGGTGACGTCATCATCGCCGACAAGCCGGGCGTGGTCACCTACGTGTCCGCCGACATCATCCGCGTGATGAACGACGACGGCACCATCAGCTCCTACAAGCTGTCCAAGTTCCAGCGTTCCAACCAGACCACCTGCTACAACCAGCGCCCGATCATCAAGGACGGCGAGCGCGTCGAGGCCGGCACCGTGCTGGCTGACGGCCCTGCCATCCAGAAGGGTGACCTGGCCCTCGGCAAGAACCTGCTCATCGCGTTCATGCCGTGGAACGGCTACAACTACGAGGACGCCGTGATCATCTCGCAGCGCCTCGTGCAGGACGACACCCTGAGCTCCATCCACATCGAGGAGTACGAGATCGATGCCCGCGAGACCAAGCTGGGCGCCGAGGAGATCACCCGCGATCTGCCGAACGTCGGCGAGGACGCGGTGGCCAACCTCGACGAGCGAGGCATCATCCGCATCGGCGCCGAGGTTGAGGCCGGCGACATCCTCGTCGGCAAGGTCACTCCGAAGGGCGAGACCGAGCTGACCCCGGAGGAGCGCCTGCTGCGCGCCATCTTCGGAGAGAAGTCCCGCGAGGTGCGCGACACGTCGCTGCGCGTGCCCCACGGCGAGACCGGTACTGTCATCGCGGTCAAGGAGATCACCCGCGAGGACGCCGAGGAGGACGGCGACGAGCTGCCCAACGGCGTCAACCAGATGATCCGCGTGTACATCGCGCAACACCGCAAGATCACCGTGGGCGACAAGCTGTCCGGCCGCCACGGCAACAAGGGCTGCATCTCGCGCATCCTGCCCGAGGAGGACATGCCGTTCCTGGCGGACGGCACCCCGGTCGACATCATGCTCAACCCGCTGGGCGTGCCTTCGCGAATGAACCTCGGCCAGGTGCTGGAACTGCACCTCGGCTGGATCGCGCACTCCGGCTGGGACATCAGCCTCGACCCCGATCTGGAGGCCGAGTGGAAGAAGTACGTGCCCAAGGGCGCCGAAAAGGGCGCTCCGAACACGCCGGTCGCCACGCCCGTCTTCGACGGCGTGCGCCCCGACGTCATCAAGGGCCTGCTCAAGTCCACCCTGCCGAACCGCGACGGCGACCAGATGGTCGGCGAGGACGGCAAGGCGCGCCTGTTCGACGGCCGCACCGGCGAACCGTTCCCGAAGCCGATTTCCGTGGGCTACATGTACATGCTGAAGCTGCACCACTTGGTCGACGACAAGATCCACGCCCGTTCCACCGGCCCGTACTCGATGATCACCCAGCAGCCGCTGGGCGGTAAGGCTCAGTTCGGTGGCCAGCGCTTCGGCGAGATGGAGGTGTGGGCCCTTGAGGCCTACGGCGCCGCCTACACGCTGCACGAGATGATGACCACCAAGTCCGACGACGTGGACGGCCGCGTGCGCGTCTACGGTGCCATCGTCAAGGGCGAGAACCTCCCGCCGGCAGGCATCCCCGAATCGTTCAAGGTGCTCCTGAAGGAAATGCAGTCCCTGTCCCTGAACGTCGAAGTGCTCAACGCCGAAGGCGTCGCCATCGACATGAAGGACGAGGACGACGATCCCTCCTCCAGCGCTGACCTGGGCTTCAACATCGGCGCACGCCCCGACGCCGCCGCCAAGGAAGACCAGAAGGCCCCGGAACCCGAATACCAGTGATTCCCCACGGGTCGTCCGGCCCGCGGCCGCGCAGCGAACGCGCGGCGCGGCGGGCCGGACGACCCGGACGAAACGTGATTGAACATCAATTTCAAAGACAGGACAATACAGAGTGCTGGACGTCAACGCATTTGACAAACTGAGGATCGGCCTGGCCACCGCCGACGACATCCGCAATTGGAGCCACGGCGAGGTCAAGAAGCCGGAAACCATTAACTACCGTACCCTGAAGCCCGAGAAGGACGGTCTGTTCGGCGAGCAGATCTTCGGACCCACCCGCGATTGGGAGTGCGCCTGCGGCAAGTACAAGCGCGTGCGCTTCAAGGGCATCATCTGCGAACGGTGCGGCGTGGAGGTCACCAAGTCCCGCGTGCGCCGCGAGCGCATGGGCCACATCGAGCTGGCCGCCCCCGTCACCCACATCTGGTTCTTCAAGGGCGTGCCGAGCCGTCTCGGCTACCTGCTGGACATCGCTCCGAAGGACCTGGAGAAGGTCATCTACTTCGCGGCCTACATGGTCACGAGCGTGGATGAGGAGCAGCGCCACAACGACCTGCCCGACCTGCAGGACGAGTTCGATACCGAGATCGGCAACATGGCCAAGCGCCGTGACAACGAGATCGAGAACCGCGCCCGCAAGGTCGAGGAGGATCTCGCCCAGCTTGAGGCCGAAGGCGAGGGCAGGGGCCCCGCACGCACCAAGCTGCGCAACGGCGCCGAGCGCGACATGGCCGCCATCCGCCAGCGTTACGACGATCAGATCCAGCGTCTGAACGCCGTGTTCGACCGTTTCAAGAGCCTGAAGCCGGGCGACTTGGAAGGCGACGTGGACCTGTGGCGCGAGATGCAGGACCGCTACGGCGACTACTTCGAGGGTTGTATGGGTGCAGAAGCCATCCAGAAGCGCCTGCAGGACTTCGACCTGGAGGCCGCCTCCAAGCAGCTGCGCGAGGAGATCGACTCCGGCTCCGGCCAGCGCAAGGCCCGCGCCCTCAAGCGCCTGAAGGTCGTCAACGCCTTCCTGACCACCGGCAACAAGCCGGAGGCCATGGTGCTGACCGTCATCCCGGTCATCCCGCCGGACCTGCGCCCGATGGTGCAGCTCGACGGTGGCCGCTTCGCGACCTCCGATCTCAACGACCTCTACCGTCGCGTGATCAACCGCAACAACCGTCTGAAGCGCCTGATCGAGCTCAACGCGCCCGAGATCATGCTGAACAACGAGAAGCGCATGCTGCAGGAAGCCGTTGACTCCCTGTTCGACAACGGCCGCCGCGGCCGTCCCGTCACCGGCGCCTCGAACCGCCCGCTCAAGTCCCTTTCGGACATGCTCAAGGGCAAGCAGGGCCGCTTCCGTCAGAACCTGCTGGGTAAGCGAGTCGACTACTCCGGCCGTTCCGTGATCGTCGTCGGCCCGTCGCTGCGCATGCACCAGTGCGGTCTGCCGAAGCCGATGGCGCTGGAGCTGTTCAAGCCGTTCGTCATCAAGCGTCTGGTCGACATGAACTTCGCGCAGAACATGAAGAGCGCCAAGCGTCTCGTCGACCGCGGCGACTCCGAGGTGTGGGGCGTACTCGAAGAGGTCATATCCGAGCATCCCGTGCTGCTCAACCGTGCGCCTACGCTGCACCGTCTGGGCATCCAGGCGTTCGAGCCGATCCTGGTCGAAGGCAAGGCCATCCACCTGCCGCCGCTCGCCTGCGCCGCGTTCAACGCCGACTTCGACGGCGACCAGATGGCTGTCCACCTCCCGCTGAGCGCCGAGGCACAGGCCGAGGCCCGCTCGCTGATGCTCGCTTCCGACAACATCCTCAAGCCCGCCGACGGCCACGTCGTTTCCATGCCTAGCCAGGACATGATCCTCGGCCTGTACTACCTGACGACCGTCATGGACGGCGCCAAGGGTCAGGGCCGCGTGTTCTCCTCATACGCTGAGGCGCAGATGGCGCTCGACCTGCACGAGATCGACATGCAGGCCGAAGTGCTGATCCGCCTGCCGAAGGACTTCGTGCTGCCGACCGGCTGGGAGCCCCGCGAGATCACCGTCGTGGATCCGGAACCGGGCAGCCCCGACGTCGTCAAGGAAGAGCGCTTCCACGACGGCAGCGTGCTGTTCGCTACCTCCATGGGCCGCATCCTCTTCAACGAGACGCTGCCCGTCGACTACCCGTTCGTCAACGAGCAGGCCAAGAAGAAGAAGCTGGCCAAGATCGTCGACGACATCTCCACCCGGTACTCCACCGCCCAGGTGGCCGCCTCGCTGGATGCGCTCAAGGATCTCGGCTTCACCCGCGCACCTTGGTCCGGCGTGACCTTCGCGTTCTCCGACGTCGTCGAGCCGCCGGAGCGTAACGAGCTGGTCGCCCAGTCCGAGGAGGAAGTCGCCAAGATCAACGAGCAGTACGACCTCGGTTTCTACACCGAAGAGGACCGCCGCCAGGCGATCATCGACGTGTGGACCAAGTGCGGTGAGGAAGTCTCCAAGGCCATCGAGAAGAACTTCGACCCGAAGAACAACCTCTCGATCATCGTCGAGTCCGGTGCACGAGGCAACATGACCCAGATCAACCAGATTTCCGGCGTGCGTGGTCTGGTGAACAACCCGAAGGGCGAGATCATTCCGCGACCGGTCGAGTCGAACTACCGCCGCGGACTGTCCGTGCTGGAGTACTTCATCTCCGAGCACGGCGCTCGTAAGGGTCTGGCCGATACCGCACTGCGTACCGCAGAGTCTGGCTACCTGACCCGTCGTCTGGTGGACGTCTCGCAGGACGTGATTGTGCGCGAGGAGGACTGCGGCACCAAGCGCGGTCTGACCATGCGCGTCGCCGACCGCGACGAGAACGGCAACCTGACGCTCGTCAAGGCCGCCGACGGTGGCCCCTACTCCCGTCTGCTTGCGGCCGACGTCATCGACCCGGCCGACGGCACGACCGTGCTGTACAAGCGCGACGACGCCCTGTCGATGGACGTGCTCAACGACCTGGTCGCGCACGGCGTCGAAGAGGTGCAGGCGCGTTCCGTCCTGACCTGCGAGTCCAAGCGCGGCGTGTGCGCCAAGTGCTACGGCTGGTCGCTGGCCACCAACACGCTGGTGGACGTCGGCGAGGCCGTTGGCATCGTCGCTGCCCAGTCCATCGGCGAGCCTGGTACTCAGCTGACGCTGCGTTCCTTCCACTCCGGTGGTGTGGCCGCCGCGTCCGATATCACCCAGGGTCTTCCCCGTGTCACCGAGCTTTTCGAAGCCCGTACCCCGAAGGGTGAGGCGCCGATCGCCGAGTTCGCCGGCGTGGTCAAGGTGGAGAACACCGATCACGGCCGTCAGATCACGCTGACGCCGGACGACACGAGCGTCGAACCGATCGTCTACACCGACACCCGTCGCGCGCCGATGCTGGTCAAGAACGGCGATCACGTGGCCGCCGGCGACCAGCTGGTCGAAGGTTCCGTCGATCCGAAGAAGATCCTGCGCATCCTCGGCCCGCGTGCCGCCCAGGTCAACATCGTGAACGAAGTGCACACCGTGTACCGTTCCCAGGGTGTGGATATCCACGACAAGCACATCGAGGTCATCGTGCACCAGATGCTGCGCCGCGTCACCGTGATCGATTCCGGTGACACCCCGCTGCTGCCTGGCGAGCTCGTCGACCAGGCGCGCTTCAAGGCTGCCAACAAGGAGACCATCAAGAACGGTGGCAAGCCGGCCGCCGCTCGTCCGGAGCTCATGGGCATCACCAAGGCCTCGCTGGCAACCGACTCGTGGCTGTCCGCTGCCTCCTTCCAGGAGACGACGCGCGTGCTCACCGAAGCCGCCCTGAGCCAGAAGGTCGATGACCTCAAGGGCCTCAAGGAGAACGTCATCATCGGTAAGCTCATCCCGGCCGGTACTGGCCTCGCCCGCTACCAGAACGCCGTGGTGGAGCCCGACAAGGCCATCCGCGACACGATCTACCCGAACTTCGGGCTGGGCGCGGACATGGACGGCTCGCAGACCGACTTCTCCGATGCCGACCTGTCTGATGTGGACTTCTCCAACATCGACTTCGGTGACCTGAAGCTCGGCGACGACTTCAATCCTGACGATTTCATCGATGATCAGGGTGGGAACGACTTCGGCGCCGACTCCGGCAACGATCTCGTCTGAGTCCTAGCTCTGTCCTAGCTCTGTGAAAGCGGGGCCCGGAACCATTGCGGTGGTTCCGGGCCCCGCTTTGTCATATGCGAAGCGCGGGAATGTCTACGGGAGAATGCATAGACGCGAAATACTCCGTGAAACATCCCGTGAAACATTCTGGGTGCGCATCGTCGAATCGATTGCATCCGGTCAGAGTCCCGTTTTCCGTCGTTGGATGGGACTCTCGCCGGATGGTATTTCACATGATGGATAGTGCAATGCCGCTACTGGCGCTCGGTGAGTTGGAAGAACTGGTCTCCGATACGCAGCGTGGCGGGGGCGTCGAGTTCGCGCGGCTTGCCCTTGAGCACCTGCGCTTCCTGCCCGTCGCGGATGATGTAGGTGCCGTTGAGGGAACCGTAGTCCTCGATCCACAGCGTGCCGTTCTGATCGATGCTGATCGCGGCATGATTGCGCGATGTGGTACGCGTCGGATCCTCGACCTTCTCGGCCTTGGCGCCTTCGGGCACGTCCATGGACGGCTTGCGTCCGAGCAGCGTGCTCTTGTCGATGACGATGGTCTGGCCGGTGGCGTCGTTGTGCAGGATGTATATCTTCCGCGGCGCCTTGGCGGTGAAGGACGACGACAGCACCGTGCTGTCCCAGTCCTCGATATCGCCGTCGGACGAGCCCTTGGCCGCATGGCTGGCGGTGGAGGATGAGACGGGGGATGGTTCCGTCGCTGCGGAAGAGACTGCGGCAGGCTTGTCTACCGGATCGTCTGCGTACCAGCCCAGCTCGGGTGCCGGGGGATAGGGAATCGTTGCCATGTCAGCGGCTCCTTTCACTGACGTGTGGCGAGGGCGGCGTTGACCGCGGGGTCGTTCAGCTGGGCGAGCCAGTCGACCAGTGCCGGGTAGGTGCTGGGGTTGCGCGCGATGCAGGGGCGCAATTCCGGCGCGTACTGCGCGATCTTGGCGATGAGCTCCTGATCTGTGGTCTCCAGCGCCATCTGAGCCGTGTACCCGTATGGATTGGTGGCTTGGGGCTCCTGCTGCGCCGCGTACTGCGCCGCAGCGTACTGGTCCTGTGCCGGCTGCTGCTGCGCGGCCGATGCCGCATACGAATCTGCGGAATATTGGTCCGCGCTGTACGAATCTGCGGAATACTGGTCTGCAGCGGCGGAAGTAGCGGCGGAGTCGGTGGCGACATCCTGCGCCGGCTGCGCGTCGGCCACGGGGCCGTCCTCGGCGGTGACGCCCATCTGCGCAAGCGTCTGCCGCGCGCGCTCATCGCCGAACGTTGCCAGCCAACGCTTCAATCCCGGATAGCAGCGCGGGTTCACTGCCACATTGGCGCCGAATTCCGGGTTTTCATAGGCGATTTTCGCCAGCAAGACCGGATCGGCATTGGGATCCTGCACTGTTGCGACGGCCTTGTCATAATCAACCATCGTGACCTCTTTCCTTGATGTTCAGATTTGGTTGGCCGGTTTCTGGATGCGTATGGTGTCAAGCGTCTCGTCACTGACCGTTTCGAGATCCTCCTGCTGCGCGAGCCTACTGGCATGCCACACCTTCTGCCCAGCATACTCGCCCGTTATGTCCAGAACAATTACGGTGACATTATCCGTACCGCCCGCTTCCAGAGCGATGCGGATCAGTTCGTCGACGGCGGTCTGCGGGTCCGCGCATGCCGCAGCAGTGGCGGCGATGGCGGCGTCATCGACTTCGCCGTGCAGGCCGTCCGAGCAGATGATGAACCTGCCGGTCGGTCGGACCGCGAAGAAGTCCGGGTTGATGCCGTCCGGGTCGCCGATGCACTGGGTGATGATGTTGCGCGGGATGATGACGGCATCTTCCGGCAGCATCTCACCGGAGTCGATGGCCTCCTGACGGCGGGAGTGGTCGCGCGTGATGCGACACAGCGTGGAGGCGTCCCACTGGCCGTCGCTGTCGGCATCCATATGATATGTGCGCGAGTCGCCGATATTGATGACGTACCAGTCCATGTCGGGGTTGATGTCGAGCGCCACATCGCCGGGCGCGTCCCGTTCGATTCGCCCTGGCGCGATCAGTCCGGTCACCGTGGTGCCGGACACGCCACCGAGCTCCTGGCCGATGGCGAGCACGTCGGCTTGGGCGAGGTCGATCGTACGCCCGATGGTCGTGCGGCTCCGGCTGAAACGTGACGCCAGTGTCTCGAAACGATCCACCGCGGCGCTGCTGGCCCGTTGCCCGCCGACGCCGCCGCCCATGCCGTCACAGACGAGGAACACGCCGTCGTCGATGATGAACGAATCCTGATTGGCGCGTCGCCTCAGGCCGATGTTGCTGTCCGCTGCCACGTGAATTTGCATGTCGTTCATGACTGTCGGCCTTTCTGTGAGGAGGGTTGCTGTGCGGATGGTTGTTGCGTGGCGGGCTTCTGGCCAGCGGGCTGTTGCGTGGAGGATTTCCGCTTGACGGGCCGCTGTTTGGCGGGTTGCCGCCCGTCTGGCTTCCTCTTGTCTCCGTGCCGCCATGTACGAATACTTGACAGTATACGAACGTTATGGAAAACTCCGCGCAATGACAGGCGGGTTCGCAGCCTGCGCATGAAGGACTGCGAGGCGAGCATGAGCTTGCGGGTCGTCAGTACGGAACGCCAGTAGGCGCCTGCCTGTTCGGGCGTGACCGGCTGGCCGGAGAACGCCGCGTAATCGGCTTGTCGTCCCAGCGCAATCAGTGGGGCACCGTCGATGTTGAGCTGCCGTGCGATGGCCTGCGCCTGGTCGCGGCGCGTGCCGGTGACGGGTATGCCGCTCTGCCCGGCGAGCGCGTGCACGGCCTGCCAACCGGAGGTGATGCGCTGCCGCGCGTCGCCGTGCCGGCGCAGGCGGGCCAGGGCGACGGTCTTGAGTGCGAGGATCAGCAGACAGATCAGCAGCGGTATCCATACCGGGCTGCCGTAGATGGCGACTTTCGCCGCGATGCGTCCGATGGTGCTCCAGATGGATGCCGCCGGCTCATCGGTGGCATCCTCGCCGGCCAGCGCCGATTTGCCGTGTGCCTGCTCCTCGTCGCGCAGCGGGTCGGTGAGCGGCACGGGAGGCTGTCGGACCAGCGTCTGCGGGTTGGGTGGGGTGAGGTTCTGGTTGTCGTCGGGTATCTTCGTCTCTTTAGGCGTCGGATAGAACGCGACCCAGCCGTAGCCTTCGAGATTGATCTCCACCCATGCTTCGATGTCGTTGCCGGTGAATTTGACGGTCGAGGTGCCGTTGACCGTTTCGGTGCGGTCGTTGCTGATGTCGCCGTCGTCGTTCTTGGGCAGGAAGCCCATGACCACGCGGGATGGCAGGCCGAGTTCGCGGGCCATCAGCGCCATGGCGGAGGCATACTGCTCGCTGTCGCCGACCATCGCGGATCCAGCGAGCAGCGCGTTGATGCGATAGCTGCCATGTCCGGGCAGCGACGGATAGTCGCCGGTCAGGCCGTGCGAGAACCAACCAGAATCCTTGAGCTGCGCGACCAGCGCCTGCGCCTGCGCGCCGGCCGTGTCCTCGCCGCCCGCCACCGACGAGGCGAACTTGCCCACCGAGTCAGGCACGTCCTTGGTGCCCGGCTGGTTGGTGACCGCCGCGTTGGCCTTGGCGATCTCCTTGTCGGTGGGTGTGGGGGCGATGATGCCGCTTTCCGTATAGGTCATGCCGGTGGACAGCCCGGCCGGGATGATGGCCGACTGCGTGCTCTCGTTGTAGTAGAAGAGCGTGTGGTCGGCGGAGGATCGGGATTCGCCGCCGCCGTTTCCGTTGGCGCCTCCGGTCTTTCCCGCTGACGTGACGTCGACGCTGCTCGCCGCTCCTGCCAGCGGCAGCCATTTGTCGCTCAGACCCTTGTCGATGGTGAACGTGGCGGTGAACTTCTTGCCGTCTACCGTATTGGGGATGCGGGTGCCGACGCGTCGGTAGTCGGATGAGTCCGAGGCTTCGGTGGAGTCGGACAGGTTCCACACGTTGCCGTCGAACTGGTCCATCACCGCGAGCCTGACCGGCGTGCCCTCGGGCAGATTCGTGACCGTGAGCAGCGTGTCATCCTTGTGGTCCTTGACGTAGGAGCGCAGGCCGCTGAGCGGGCTTGCGTAATCGTACGGGCTGAGCGGCGGATCGTAGTAGTCGCGCAGGATCAGACGTGACTGCCCGATGCCCATGCATGCGCCCACGCCCAGGCCGGCCGCCAGCAACAGGATGATCGTGGCGCTGATCCAGCGTCCCAGTTCCAGAAGTTGCCATCGCCACGACAGCCAGACGATCATGATGAGGCCGATGAGAACGCCGGAGGCTATGGGCTGGAAACCGGTCTGCGTGCCCAACAGGGCGCAGACCACCAGTTCGATGGCGATCGGCAGCAGGCTCAGCACGCTGAGCTGCCGTTTGTCGCCGATGGCGAACACGCCGGCGAGGAATGACAGCCATAGGCATATCGTCCATGCCGCCATCAGGCTGCCATCGCCGGAACCGGTCGGCGGCGGTACGGCGATAAGGTATTTGAACGCGCCGAAGGTGCTGACGAACCCCTGTGACAGCGTTTCCACAGAGGGAATCACATGGCTGATGGCGGTGTCGTTCAGCGCGATGACCGGGCCGATGACGCCCTGCGCAACGATCAGGAACACGATCTGCCACCACAGGCGCAGCGCGGGTGCGGTCCCTGCATAGGCGATGAGGGCGCCGAGCAGGGTGGCCGGTACAGCGGCGACGGCCCACATGGCGGCTGATCCGTACACGTCGAGAAGATTGGATGCGGCAATCAGCGACGTCAGCGCGATGACGGCCACGCTGATGAGGTTCGTGCCCCAGGAGCGGCGTCCGACGCGGGCGAGCGGCAGACGGTTGCCGCCGCGTGTCAGCCAGATCACTGAATGGGTGGATTCCGCCCATGAGCCGGTGGTGGTGCCCGTGCCGGTCACGGTCGAGCCGAGACCGGAGAACGGACGCCTGGTCTGCCCGACCTGGCCGGGCAGGGCGTCCACGGCCGACGTGGCGGAGTCCGAGCCGAGTGAGCTGTCGATCACATCGTTCATGCGAGCACCTCCATGATGAGCGGCAGGTCGTCAAGCGAGCCGACGGTGGCCAGCGTGAAGTCCGTGAAATGCTTGATTGCGCGCACGTCGCCCGGCGAGGTCTGCAGCACGAGGCACGTGGCGGATTTCGGCAGCGCGAGCACCATGCGCTTGATATGGTCGAGCTGCTTGAGCGAGCCGACGGTGAAGAAGTAGAACGAGCTGTCGGGCGAGTGTCGCAGCGTGCTCTCCACCAGATTCGGGTTGTCGTCGGTCCGCGGGGTGATGGCGCTGCAATCGTCCAGGAACCCCATCGGGAATTTCGGCGTGTCATGCGCGCTGCCGGCATGCGTCTGCAGCGGACGGTCCTGTTTGAGGCACTGCACGCCCAGCGAGGCGTGCACGCTCACGGCCATCTCGAACTCCTCTTGACTGACGTAATCCTGCGGGGTCACGTCGAGCGTCATACTCGTGTCGGTCCGCCGCGTCGCCTCGTACTGGCGGATCATCAGCGTGCCGGTCTTCGCCGAGCTGAGCCAGTGCACGTTGCGCACGTCGTCGCCCGGCTCGTATTCGCGCAGCCCGTAGAAGTCGAGGTCGTCGTCGACGATCTGACCGCTGGGCTGGCCTTCCAGATCCCGTGCGACGCCGGCGTTGAGCGTGTTGAGCCGCACGATGTTCGGATGGATATAGACGGTGATGCGTTCGGCCAGCGCCTTCTCGTGGCGCACCAGCCCGAACGGGTCTCCCTTGCGGATGTTCAACGGTCCGACGGTCAAGACGGCGCGGGAGACGGTGGTGAACTCGATATCGGTCTGCTTGGACTGGCCCGGCGCCAGCATGGGGATGCCGAACCGCTCGTGAGCCTCGCCCAACGGCAGGTCGCCGCGTGCGGTCGTGGTGGGGGTGCGCCCGGGATTGTCGATGTCCACGGTCACATGGACGTCGTCGCCGACGGTGACGCGGCGGCGCGACACGGCGATGGACGCCTTGAACCCGGTATTGCCAAGCGAGAGCACGATGGCGCAGAGGATCATCATCAGCGCCACCGCGGCGATGGCGAGCAGCTCATGCCAGCGAACCAACGGGAATCCGGCCGCGCATACGATGCCGATGACGACCACGGTCCAGCCCAGTGGGGATATGAACGAGGTGAAGAATCGCCTGACCGCGCGCTTGCAGCGGCGCCACAGGCGTGCCGAGCTAAGCCGTCGCCTGTGACGCGCCGACTTGCCCGATGCCTGTTGGCCTCGCTCGTTCCGTGGTTTCGGCTTGCGCGGTTTCCGCGGCTTCTGCGGCTTCTGCGGCCTTGCTTCGGATGATGAACTGTCGTTGTGCCTGCGCATGGAACGCCTTTCACGCGCCGAGCGACGGTACCGGCACGGTCTCCAGCATCCGGCTGATGGTCTCGTCCGTCGTCAGACCGGCGAAGGTGGCTTCGGCGGTGAGCTTGATGCGGTGCGACAGCACGGCGACCGCCAGATCCTTGACATCGTCCGGCACCACGTATCCGCGCCCGTCGGAGGCCGCCCAGATGCGCGCGCAGCGGGTCAGCGCCAACGCGCCTCGCATGGACGAGCCGATGGCGATGTTCTCGTCATGACGGGTCGCCTCGACGATGCGCACGATGTATTCGAGGATGTTGTCGTCGATGTGGATGCGCTCTCCGATGCCGCGCAGCGCGAGGATGTCATCGCCGGCGAGCACGGGGGAGACGGTCTGCGCGCGGTCGCGGATGTTGACCTGCCGCAGGAGATCGACGCTTACCTGATGGCCGGGGTACCCGACCGACGTCTTGATGAGGAAACGGTCCATCTGGGCTTCGGGCAGCTTGTATGTGCCGAGCTGTTCGATCGGGTTCTGCGTGGCGATCACGATGAACGGCTGCGGCACGTCGTGCGTGACGCCGTCCACGGTGACCTTCTGTTCCTCCATGACCTCCAGCAGTGCGGACTGGGTCTTCGGCGAGGCTCGGTTGATCTCGTCGGCGAGCACGATGGACGCGAACACCGGGCCCTCGCGGAACTCGAACTCGCCGTGCTTCTGGTCGTAGAAGGTGATGCCGACCACGTCGGACGGCAGCAGGTCGGGCGTGAACTGGATGCGCTTGAACGACGCGCTGATCGAGCTCGCGATGCCTCGTGCCAGCTGAGTCTTGCCGGTGCCTGGGTTGTCTTCGAGCAGGACATGGCCACCGACGAGCAGGGCGGTCAGGCATAGACGGATCGGATGTGCCTTGCCGACCACGACGGTGGAGACGTTCGCGAGCAGCGCGTCGAACGCCTGCTTGAAGTAGGCGATGTCGTCGGCGCTGGCCGGGGTCTGCGGGTTGGTGTTCGCGACGGCCGGGTTCGCGGTCACTGGGCGCGCGGCTGCCGCCACGGGAGTATTCGCGGTTCTGGCTTTGGGAAAGGCGACGTTCGGAATCTTGGCCGCGGGTGCGGTGGTCGGGTGCTGTATGGAGCTCAGCTGCGTCGCATCGAGATCGACGCCGGTCTTGGTCGGGCCGTTGTTCGTGGTGTTGTCGCCGGTGTCACTGACGGGCGAGACGGCCTCGCCGTTCGTCTTGTTCTGCACCGGGGACTGCGCCGACTTGTTCTGTACACTCTTGGCTTGTGACGGCTTGGCTTGTGCCGACTTTTTGCCTCGGATTGCCTTGCCGGCAGCAGCACCTCCGCGGCGCTTCGGCAACGTAGGAATGGCCACGGTCGGTGCCCCCTTCGACTTGTCGGCCTCACCAACCGCGGCACCGCCCTTGGCATGCGGTGTCTCGGAAATCACGGTGCCGTCGGACAACACCGTTTCATCGGAGGCCTCAGTCCCATCGCCGCTCGCTGATGAGACGGACTGCGCTACTGTGCTCTTTTCCGCGTTGCCTTCCGCGGTGTCGTTTTTCTCGGCTGCGTTTTCCCCGACACTGTTTTTCACTGTGCTCGGTGCGGCTGCATTCGTCGTAGCCTCGGCGGACTGAGCCGTGTTGCCGGACGACAGGACGGTCTTGTCCGACAACACCGTCCTGTCGGACAGTTGCGTGGCGTCGTCGAGTTCGTTGCTCTCGCTCATCGTGATACTCCTTGATGTGTGTGGTGGACGGTGTTGTCGTATCGGTTGATGGATGGTTGATAAATCATGGTCGGTTTGAGGCCAGTGTGCTGATGGATGGCATGGAACCGAACGACCGGCGTCGGATGCGGCTCGGGTCTACGCCTTCCGTGACCGTTCCGGATCCCTCGGCCGGTTTGCGCATTCCTTGGACTTCCCTGATGTCGTCGGCGGTGTTCAGCGCGGAGTCGGCACCGGTCACGCTGATGTACCAATACAGCTTTTCCGTGTCGATCCTGAACGATGAGATATCGATGTACCCTTGCTTCGAAGCTGTGCTCCATGTGACGTTCCAATCACTTTCACCGGTCGGCTTGCCGCTGGTAGTGGAGAACGCGACAAGGACCGTTGCCGGCTGACCGTAGAGGTTCACACTGCCGCCGGACACCGTGATGCGGTTACGGTCTGTCGTGCTCCACGCCAGCGTAGGCGGTTCGATCTTCGCTGGGGTCTTGTATACAAGGCCCTTACCGTCAAATATGATGGCTTCGCTGGAGTGCCCCTTGAACGACTGCGTAGCTGATACAGTGCCGCAGGTTTCCCACGGGTTGATGCGGTAAGTTGCGGCGGCTGAATCGCCGTTGCCTCTGTACTCCTGACCGTTGGCGAAAATGGAGAGTCCGTCATGCTCGCCATTACCGCCAACTGACACGGAGCACTCGTTACCTTTGAGCGTCACCTGCAGGTTTTTCGGAGGCTGTATCTTGTACTGCGGCGTCACCTTGTTCGAGTCAGCCGAAGCTGGTTTGGCGCCGCTTTGCTGCGGGTTCACGGTCGCCTTGACACTGAGCTCCTCATACCACTGATCGCGGCTGATCGTATCGGTGAAGGTGTGGGTGCCGCAGGGGGCCGACACGGAGATTGCGCCGCTCAGTTCCACGCTGGAACATCCCGCGTTGTGCATGTTGCCGAGCGTCAGCGTGGCCTTCAATGTATTGCCCTTTATTACCGATAGGCTGACCGTCGGCGCGTCCGGGTCGCCCCAGGGCGTCGCCGCGTTGCTGGCGGCACTGGGCTGGCCTTCGCCGGCACGGTTCTTTCCTTTGACGGTGGCGGTGTATGAGGTGCCATCGCCGGTGGCGCTGTTGTCGATTGGGAACACTAGGGAATTGCCGGAGGTCTCCTTGGTGACGGAACCGCCGCCCGAACCGGTCAGCGTCACCGTGTAGCTGTCCGGCTTCGTACCGACATAATCCGGAACATCCCACTTGACCGTCACACGCTGGTAGCCGGCCTCGGTGGTGACCTTCTTCGGTGGATCGGGCACCTTGTCGGGCATGGCTTTGACCGAGGTAGACGGCTTCGACCAGCCGACCTCGTTCTTCGCCTTGACGGTGAACGAGTATTCCTTGCCGTTGGTCAGCCCGGTGATCTGGCAGGTGGTGACCGCGCCGCACGACTTGCTGCCGCCGTCCCAATCGACCTCGTAGTCGGTGATCGGGCTGCCGTTGGCCGCGCCTGCGGTCCACGAGAGGTTCACCGAACCGTCAGCCGGCTGCCCGGAGACGGGGGAGAGCAGCGGCGCGCCGGGCTTGTCCACCACGGAGACGGTGATGGTGACGGTCACCTGTCGGTCGCGCGAACGGGTGCCGTCCTGCACGGTGACGAGCACGGTGTTCGAGGATGCGCCGATATCGGTTCCGGCGGTGATGCTGATGTTGCCGTTCGAAGAGCAGTTCACGGTCAGCTTCGCCGAATCGTCGGACTTGCAGCTGACGGCGGTCAGCGACGAATCCGGGAACGGATTGTAGGCGTCGGAGAACAGGTCCACCCGTTCGGTCGAACCGGCCTTGAGCTTCACCGTCTTCGCGCCGATACGGGCAAGCGGGCGGTTCGACTGCACCACGCGGGCGGTCATGCCGGCCTTGACCGTGCCGCCCGAATAGATGATGGTCACGGGGATGCTGGCCAGCGATCCCACGGTAGCGTCCTTGGGGGCGCTGACGGTCAACTGGCCGGAGGCGCTGACGCGCGCGGTGATGCCGCCCGATTCGCTGCCGCCGGAATATGTGTACTGCTTCTCATCGTCGTATGTGCCGGCGGGGGAGTGGGTCAGCGCGGTCAGGTCGATGATCTTCGCATCCTCACCTGCCACCACGTCGATCGTGGACGACGAGAAGGTCGGCGGTGGCACTTCGCGGCCGATGACCGTGATCGGCAGGGTCAGCACTGCGGAGTTGATGATCTGCGTCTTGTCGTTGCCCTTGCCGTCCGCCGCGGTGAACGTGATCGAGGCGGGACCGCTGTAATCCTTCGGCGCGGTGAATTTCAGCGTCGTGTCGTTCGCGTAGAGGTCGCCGCCATCCGATTTGGTGGCGCTGACCGATTCGGGGGACTGCACGTAAGCGGTCTTGCCGGCGCCCACACGCACATAGTCGGCGATGTTGATGGTGATGGTCTCGCGCGAGTTCACCTTCAGCGGCGGCGCCTTCGGACGCAGCGTCGGCGGGAACACGCCGTATGCGGGCACTTGGATGAACGCGGTGGAGGTGATGCCGTACGTCGTGTTCGTTACCGTGTACGGCACCGAACGGGCCTCGTCGGTCAGATCCACGGAGATGACGGTCGACTTCTCGTCGCCCTTGACCTTCGCGTGGTCGGTGGCGGACGGGTCGACGCCGACCTTCAGTTCGTTCGCGGTGCCGGACGGGTTGGCGATCCACTGCGAGACATCGACCTCGACGGTCCGCTTGTCGATGGTCGCGGCGGATGGTACGCGGTAGTCATAGGCGGTGGGCGGCTCGATGGTCGCATTCGGGTCGACGTTGACCGTCAACGTCGCGGTGTCGCTCAGGCCGGCCTTATCGGCGACCGTGTGCATGATGTAGAACGTTCCCGCCTGGTCGGGCGTGGTGAACGAGATCATGTTGTCCTTCACGCTCGCCCCGGAGATACCCTGTGACTCCAGTTTCTTCGAAACGGTCAGATCGGTGTTGTCCCCGGAAATGTCGTTGAGCGTCACCGGCACCGTGGCCGCCGTGTGCGGGCGCAGCGTGATCTCGTCGTCCCGCGCGTACACGCCGGAGTCGGACGCGCCCTGGAACACGCCCACCCTGACCTGTGCCTGTGCGCGCTGGCCGGTCCAATCCTCCACCGCGTAGGAGAACGTGTCGGTGCCCGATGAGTCCTCGTACGCCTCGTAGATCATGTAGTTCGCGCCGACTTCGGTGATGCGTCCCAGTTGCGGGGCCTTGTTGCCCAGGCCGAGCAGCTGGTCGTCGTCGCCGTCCACGTCGATGCCGGTCAGTGTGATCGGTATGCGCACTTTCTGACCCGAGGCCACCTGCGCCTCGACGTCCTGCGGAGTGGGGGCGGCCTTGTTCTTGGCGTCCTTCTGATGCACGGTGATGGTGATTGTGCCGGAGGCCGAGTTGCCGAGATTGTCCTTGACGGTGTAGGTCACCGGGAACACGCCCGTCTGTTTGGAAGCCTGATAACGCACGGTGTCGCCGGAAACGAACACCAGTCCCTTGAACGTGTCCTTGTCGTACTGCAGCTTCTGCTGCAGCGTCACCGTGGTGCCGTCGGAATGCGAGACATGGTCGAGCACGTTCACCGACACGATGCCGTCGGTGCGCACCTGCGTGTTGACGTTCGACGCCTTGGGCGCGGAGTTGCCGGCGGTCAGTGCCGGCGGCTGCAGCACTATCGTGCCGGTGGATGAGCCGGCCGCGTTGGCGACGGTGTACGTGATCTCCACGGGCTTGGTCGGCACCTGCCGTGCGGTCAGATACACGCGCTTGTGGCTCACCAGGCCGGTCTTGATGCCCAGCGACGGGTCGGCGTCGACCGACGTGACCGACAGCACGCCGCCCATCGGATCCACGTCGTTGGCGAGCGGTTCGACGATGGCGGTGTTGTTCGAACCGAGCAGCGCCACATCGTTGGCCGCGACTGGCTTGGCGGATTTGCCCGCGGCCGGCTGCACCTCAAGACGTGCGAGGCCGGTGGACGGGATGGAGCCTTGGGTGACGGTGTAAGGCACGTAATACGTGCCCGTGGCGGTGGCCTTGAATGTGAAGGACAGGTCCGCCGCGTTCATGGTCGCGCTGGTTTTCGCGGGCGGTTCCACGGTGGACAGCTGCGCGGGCTGCGCCGATGTGCCATGCACGTACGGCTTGAGGTTGACCGTGGTCTCGGTGTTCGGTGTGGTCTGCTTGACCACGGCGTCGATGGTCGCCGGCAGCGTGTTTGCCGGGCGGATGGAGAAGTACACGAGTCCGGTGCCGGTGTTCTGCCCGTCGGAGACGGTGACCTGCACGCCCACTCGCCCCGAGGTGGCGGAACCGGTGTTGAACACGAGCTGCCCGTCTGCGCGGGTGGAGACGACGACCTGGTCGCTGTTCTGCGGGACCGCCGACACCAATGTCATCGGATCGCCGTCGGGATCCTGGAAACTGCCGAGTGCGTTCGTCGTGTACGTGGCACCCTGCTCCACGTCGTATTCGGGCGGCGTGTCGGCCTGCTTGGGAGCGTGATTGGCGGACGAGCCGGTCAGCGTGACCGTCACCTTGGCCGTCGAGGTCTGGCCGCGCCCGTCGCTGATGTCATAGGTGAACGTCACCGTGCCGGCCGAGGCCGCCGAGGCGTCCAGCTGCAGGTACCGGCCGTCGTACACCGGCGATACGGTCATATCGCCGCCCGCCGGGGCCCCGACTTTGGTGATCTGCAGCACGGAGCAGTCTGTCTGCTCGTCGTTGCGCAGCACGTCGAGGATCTGTTGTCCGCCCGCGCGGGCGCCGATCTCGTCGTCCTGCGCCTTGATCTGCCCGGATTGCGCGGAACAGGTCTTGTTGAAGTTGCGCTGGTTGTTGGCGGACTGGTCGTTCTGCTTCTGCTGGGCGGTCTGCTCGGTCTGGATGGTGTTCCACTGTATCTTGATGACCTTGGTGGAGTCCGAAGGGTTCCACACGTTGCCGTCGACCACGTCGTTGAGTACGGTCAGGCGGTGGTTGGTGCGGAACACCAAATCCGACGTGGCGCTGACCGATTGCAGCGAGCCAAATTCCGGGTTGCTGACGTTCGGCGAGCATACACGCACGTAATTGTTCGCGCTTTGCGCCCACGCGGCCGACACGCAGCCGTCGGTGGAGACCGGTTTGGCTGCGTCTCCGGCACCGCCGGAGGTGAGCGTGTTGACTTTCTTCTCTCCCTTGCCCAGTTCGACCAGGTACAGGCCGTTCTTGCCGGCGGCCGCGACCCAGGACTCCTGACGGCCGTCCGTGTCGGGGTATTGCAGCGTCAACGGGCTGTTGGCGCCGGTGTCGGCGCTGCCCTTGTGCCAGTACAGTCTGCCCTCGGATGTGACGACCGCGGTGCCGTCCACCACGGTGAAATCGTCGGCGGATACGGTCTTCCCTTCGGTGAGGGAGCTACCCTGCACGGCCTTGCCTGTCGGATCCTGCATCGTGAGCACGGTACCGTCGGAGGGCCGGTATCCGTACACGGTGCCGTCATGGGTGACCGCGATCTTGCCTCCGGTGCCCAGCCGCATGGACGGGTCGCTGGTGGCGGGGTTGACGGAGTTGAGGTCGGAGCTGCGGCCGACCCACACGTTGCCGTTTTTCGTGTTCAGGAAGGCGATGGTGCCGCCGCCGGTCACCGCGGTCGTGTCTCCCTTGGTCTCCGTCCTGCCGGTGGTACCCAGCGTGGCGGAGGAGATGCCGGTGGCCTTCGCGCCTTCGGTGAGCACCGTGTCGCTGTCGTGCTGGACGATGTCGAAACGGGCTGCAGACGAGGCCACCGCCGAATCCGGTTCCTTGAGCTTGACGTTGAAGCGGGCCGCCTTGCGGTTCTTGAGCGAGGTGACCCAAACGGTGCCATCGTCGAGATGCACGTGTTGGCGGGTGATGGAGCTCACCCAGATGGCGCCGGCGATGATGCCGATCAGCATGACGAGCGCGATGACGGGCATCGCCCAACGGTGCGCGTCAGGCGAGACCAGGCGGCGCATGGAGGAGCGGAACGCCCGCTCGCGTTGGCGCTGGTTAGGCTGCTTGCTCATGGCATCCTCTTCTCTCTCGTTCGCTCGCTTCTCGTGCAATGCCGTGCCGCATGGTGCAGTCCTTCATATAGTGCGTTCCTATTGCCTCACCGCGCATGCGATGGCCGGATTCTGGGACATCTGCTTGTCACTGCGCACGATCTTCACTTCGATGCAGGTCTGTTTGTCGGTCACGTCATGCAGCTCGACTTTGCGGTCGGCCACGATGTTGGTGCTGGTACTGGGTCCGGAAGTGGCAGAATTGCCCTGTACCGGCGACCATGCGTACATGTCGCCGTCCTTGGGCTGCGGGTTCGTCCAGGTGAACGTGACGGTGGTGCCGTCGTAGGTTCCGTTCAGGTTTTCGGGCGTCGGCACCACTTCGGCTCCCGTGATGTCGTCGGGATTGCCGTCCGTTCCGTTGGAGTCGCCGGTGGCGCCCGGCGTGGAGACCGATGTGCGGTTGCGCGTCGCGGTGTCATCCATGTGCGGCATTACGACGAAGACGAACGTCAGGACGACCGCCGTCAGCGCAGCCACGACCACGGCCGTGATGGCCAGCGGCTTCTTCCACGCACCGGTGGGAGCGTCCATTCGCGTCACGTTCGCGGGGCCGGGCGCGACGCGGCGCTTGCCGGTCATGCTGCTGGGATATTCGGGGACGCCTTCCACGGTGACGGGCGTGGCATGGCCGTAGTAGGCCTGTTGCACCTGCTGCATCGCGCGGGCGAATTCCAGCGCCGTGCCGTAACGGTTGTCCGGGTTCTTGTCGAGCCCCTTGGCGAGTACACGTTCGACGTCCGCGGGCACATCAGGGCGGCCGATTGGCGGCAGGCGGCGACTGACGATGACCTGCGCGAGTTCCTGCTGCGTATGCGCCTGATAACCGTGCTCATACGGCGAACGGCCGGTCAGTGTGGCGTACAGGGTCGCCGCCAAGGAGTAGATGTCGGCGGCTTCGGTGCCGCCGCTGCGTCCGGTCAGCACTTCCGGCGCGGCCCATGGCACGGAGAAACCGGTCTGGGTTCCCGCCTGATACACGTTCGTGGAGATGCCGAAATCGGCGAGCACCGGCAGTCCCTGCGGGGTGATGAGAATGTTCGCGGGCTTGATGTCGCGGTGCAGGATGCCTTTGCAGTGCGCGGTGAACAGGGCGCTGCAAAGTTTGATGCCCAGGTCGAGCATCTGGTCGGCGGTGAGTGGTCGCTTGCGGATCAGCTCCTTATAGGAGCCGCCGGGCGCGTATTCCAGCACGATGTAGCCAAGTCCGGTGCTGGTCACGCCGGCGTCGTGGATGGAAAGGATGTAGGGGTGCGCGGAAAGCTCCGCCATGTAGTTCGCCTCATTGCGGAATCGGGCGGCTGCGCGGGGGTCGAGGGTGGCGCTGCTGACCTTGATGGCGACGTCGCGGCTGGGGACGCGCTGATGGTACCGGTATACGCTGGCTGTGGCGCCGGTGCCGAGTGGCTGGATGAAATCATAGCCGGATATCCGCGGCGGTGTTGGCTGTGCCGGCATTTGGCTATCCCCCTTACGACATCTCTTCTTCTTACTCTATTCCGAGGTGTTCCCACGCACAACCCTTGATGGGGAGCGCTGAGGAGTGCTCGCCGCAGGCAGGAGCTGCCGTGCGATGACGCAGTTAGTCCAGAATAAAACTGATATAAAAACGGAACATATGGTTCGGTTTTCGATTGTTGGCATATGATGGAGGAACTGTCTGACGGACGACGGGGCCGGCGACGGGAATGGAGGTGCCATGAAGGCGGTTGAAGCACTGCTTGAGGGGGAATCCGGCAAGGCGCTGCTGGTGGTTGGTGCTCCTTGCGTGGGCAAGAGCACGCTGGCCCGTGATGCCTTGATGGCCGGGCTGCGACGGTTCGGCGAATCCGGAGCGATGATGACGGTATCCGGGCGTCAGATCGCCGATGTGATAGGCGATCAGGTGATTCGCGAGCTGGGGGCGACCTCCCAGGCGCGACCGGTCACGACGCTGTCGGCCATCGCGTTCCGGCTGATCACCGTCATGCGTTCGAGGTCGGGCGAGCCGCTGCCGAGGTTGCTGAACGGCGCCGAGCAGGATGCGCTGCTGCGTTCGGTGTGCTCCGTCCATGTGGCTCATGTGCGGGCGGGGGATCCATGCGGCACGTGCTCGTTGCTGCGCGAATACTTCGCCAGGGATGATTGGGACGGCGTGCTGGCCGATGCCGTGGCCGGGAACGACGGCGAGGGTGGTGATGCGGATTCCGGCGTAGGCGTCAATGCCGCCTTCGTCATGCAGCTGCGCGACATGTTGGCCCGCATGGATGAGCTGGGCGTCTCCGAGGATCGTGAAGGAACGGCCCTGTCGGCGTTGAGGCATTGGTCGCCGCGCGTCGAGCGTTTGCATGTGCAGTGGCGTCTCGCGTTCGCGTTGCGCCGCGAATACGAGACCGCGGTGAGTCGTATGTACCCGGGCGAGTATCGGTTGGACTCGTCGCGTCTGCTGGTCGAGGGGGCCAAGGCGGTCGGGATGGTCGGCGATGACGATCTGCCGCGTCTGCTGGTCGTCGACGACTGTCAGGACCTCACCTTCGCCGGGTTCACGTTCCTGAAGGCGCTGCGCGGTGCGGGGACGCGGCTGCTGCTGGTCGGCAATCCGGACGAGGCCGTGCAGACCTTCCGCGGGTCATATCCGGAATACCTGTTCGACCAGATTCGTCGTCAGCTTGGCGCCGGCATGGTTCGTCTGCCGGCTGGCGGTGCCGGAAATGGCCGAGTTGAGGAGCGTGCGGTGGACCACGTCGACGGTTATACGTATCGCGATCTGGTCGCATCCCGTATCTCCCTGTCCATCCGATCCACGCAGGACGAGACGGTTCCTCTGCCGCAGAGGCCGGGCAAATTGCCGCAGCTGCCGGCGAGCCTGCCGATTGTCGCATTGCCCCAGGCCGATCCGCTGCCGGGCGATGGCAGTCTGAAAACCGCGCTGTACCGCTCGGCCGACGAAGAGACGGAAGACGTCGTATGGCGCATCAAGCAAGCCCACATCCTTGAAGGACGCAACTGGAACGACATGGCTGTCATCGCGCACGACAACGCCACCGTGCGCACGATCGGCGAACGGCTGCGTCATGACGGCGTGCCTGTACGGTATTCATCGGTCACACGACCGTTGAAGGACGAGCCGTTCGTGCAGGGATTGTTCGCGCTGCTCGAATTGGCGATGCTCAGGAACCAGACGGTGCCCGCGCTGGGCATGAATCTGCAGCAGACCGCACTGTATGTGCGCTCTCGGGTTGCCACGGTGATGGGATGCCCGCTGGTCAGCGTCGGCGGCGGACGGGATCATGAGGGATACCCGGCCAGGCTGGAGCCGGTGGACGCCGCCATGAACGCGTTGGCATCACTCGGCAAGATCGTCACGTGCGAGGACATATGCAAGGGGGATGCGTCCGACGATGTGCCTGGCGGTGCCGCCGACGATGCGGGGAAGACCGGGGACGCTGGAATTGCTGGTGACACCGCTCGAATGCATGCCTTGGGCAGGCTCATGCACGGATGGGAGCAATGGCGCGAATGGGCCGTCTCCGGGCGCGATCGGAAGACCATCACCGACGACACGATCATCGATGTCAAAGCACCGCAAGGCGACGAACTCCAGTTCGGCGTCGATGCCATGTACCTGTTGCTGGAATTCGCGGATGACGCGCATGCGATGCATGGCGGTGTCGCCGGTCTAGGCGGTACAGGTGACGTTGTCGACGATGCCGGTTCCGCTGTCGGGGCGGGCACGAAGGGCGCGTCCGGTATAACCGCCGATGACGTGCTCGCCGCCGTTCAGGAGGTGTGCGGGCGGGGAGACCCGCATTCCCGCGTGTTTGCCCACCTGTGGAATCTGGTGGGGACGGTGGCCCAAGGCCTGAGACAACTGCCGGCGAAGGAACCACAGTATGCGTTGTCCGTGGCTTGGAACGCGTGCGACGTCGCCTCCCGTTGGCAGCGCGAGGCCCTGAACAACACGGATGCCGGACGTGCCGCCAACGACCGTCTGGATACGGCCATGCGGCTGTTCGACTATGCATCCGGCTCGGCCGCAAGCCGGGATCTGCCCGAATTCTTCGCGCAGGTGAGGGCGATGCGCATCGAAGCGGATTCCCTGGCCAAAGTGGCCCCCATCGACGAGGCCGTGACGCTGACCACGCCGGCGGGCTCCTCGGGGAGACACTGGCCGTTGGTGTGGATTCCGGCCATCCAGCAAGGCATATGGCCGAACCTGGCAGCCCGAAACACGATGTTCGGTGGTGAGGATCTGGCTGATGTCATGCTGTATGGAGGGCTGTCCGATGATTCCGGAGAGCATGGCGACAACAAACTGGAATCCGTGCTGTATGCGGAGCAGAAAAGCCTGCTGGTCGCGCTGACCCGCGCATCGGAGCAGGTCACGGCAAGTGCGGTGTACAACGACGATCTGACCCCGTCTGACTTCCTGTACGGATACATGCCGGAACGATTCAACCGCGAACGGCATGCGTCGGCCGAAGGACGGGAATATACCCAGGTCGGTGAAGCCGGACGGCTCCAAGGTCTGGACGCCGATCCTCGCGGCCTGGTCGCCGCCGCCCGCGTGGCGCTCGCCGTACACCCACGAGGTTCCAAGGAATCTCAAGATGCCGTGGATGCGCTGCGACTGCTGGCAAGCAATGGCGTCGAAGCCGCTGACATCACGCGTTGGCCGTTCCTCGACGAGGTCGAGGATGCGTCTTCCGGCTCCCGCACGGTGGGATCGCGGGCGGCGGCTCCGGAACCGGACAAGGCCGCGGAGGGAACCGGCCAATCATCGGTGCCGCGGATCGCAACATTGTCGCCATCCGCCGTGGACAGCATCTGGGGATGTCCCGTCTGTTGGATGATGGAAAACCGGTTCACTGGTCCGCGCGCCGGCAGTGTGGCGACCTCGTTCGGCTCGCTGATCCACGCCGTCGCCGAAACCGCCAGCAACGAGGGCCTGGACGCGGCGGACTGGCGCGATGACCTGCCGATTCCGGAACGCGTCAGCACGGTACGGGACCGTATGATCGCCATCTATGAGGAGCTGCGCGACGATCCGACGGCCAACACCAACCCGGCCGATCAATACAACGCGACGCGCAAGGACAATACCGCGCATGACGTACTGGGCCACATCGCCAGCTACTTCGTCATGTCCAACACCGACGAATACCCGGTAAACAACGTCAAGAACTTCCAGATCGGTACATTGGAAAGCGCACAATGCGAGCGTTCGTTCATTGCGGTATTCGGCTTGGACGACATTCTTGCCGCCTATAACGCGATGGACGGCGTCGACCCGATCGGCCGCGATGAACTCGCCGCCATCATGGGATCGCTGGTTGGCGGGTGGCCCGAAGCCATGAACGACCGGCTGACCGTGCGTCTGTCCGGGCGCATCGACCGTATGGAGACCAGAATCATGCCCGACGGGAAGCGTCACGTTCGCCTGATCGACTACAAGACCGGGAAGGTGCCTTCGACCAAGGCCATATTCAACGATCTTCAGCTGGTCTGCTACCAACTGGGACTCGCATTCCCGGAAAACGGGCCGCGCGGAGCCGAAGCGCTGCAAGTCATGCCGGACATCGCGCAAAGTGGTCTGTTCCATGTCGCACAGAAGGATGCACCAGCGACGTCCGGAACCAGCAACGCGCAGGAGGGAATGTACCAGCCGGCGCTGTTCGCCGATGGCAGTCTGAACACGTCATCGTTCATGCCGCGGAACCGCTACAAGACCCTCGATAAGCTTTCGGATGCTCCCGATTTGATTGAAGAGCCTCCGACCGGTGTAAGCGCAGCGGCATGGCGACAGTTCCTCGGCATGCGCGGCACGCAGGCCGTATGGTCGCTCTCCATGATCGCGAGAGTGTTCTACGCCGCCGCGGCGAGTCGGTCGACCCATATACAGGCAAGGCCGAAACCGGATCATCTCCAGTATTGCCGCATGAAAGCGGCATGCCCGGCATGCGCCGGCGAAATCAACACCGTCTTCGAAACGAGGCAGTCATGAACGCACCACGATTTACCGACAGCCCCGAGCAGGCAAAAGTCGTCAACGCGCCCACCGGCGATGACGTGCTCGTCGTGGCCGGAGCGGGCAGCGGCAAGACCTATACGATGACCCGCCGCATCATCAACCTCATCGCACAGGGCGTGCCGGCCGAGCGCATCCTCGGCCTCACATTCACGCGCAAGGCCGCGTCGGAACTGCTGTCGCGCGTGTCCGCCGCCGTGCTGGCGGACGGGGGAGACGAGCGCTTTGCGAACCGGGCGTTCCTCAAGCCGGAGGTGTCGACGTACGATGCGTTCTTCCAGACCATCGTGCGGCAATACGGCCTGCTTGTCGGCTTCGACCAGAACACGCAGCCGCTCAGCCAGGCCGGTGCCATACAGCTGGCGACCACCGTGGTCGGCCGTCACATGGACATCCTCTTCGAGCAGGATCTCGGGGCGTTCAAGACCGTGGTGAATGGGGTACTGGGGTTGTCGCATGCCATAGGCAACGCCATGATCGGTGGCAGCACAACAACGATGGACGAGGCCATCGGCCGTGTGCGGGCTTGGGACCAGGCATTCCTCGCGCAACTCGATATCGCCATTGGCGATACGCCGGTTCCTGACGAAGCGCCGAAGGCCAAGGTTCCGACAAAAAACAAGAAGGACACGGAGGAGACCTTCGCGGCCAAACAGGAGGAATACCGGGCGCAACTTCGTGACATATGCGTGTACAAGTGTGCACAGCTGCGCGACGTGACCCGGCGTCGGGAGACGCTGCTGACGCTCGTCGAGGAATACGAGCGGGAAAAGCGGGTTCAGAACATGGCGGAATTCAGCGATTTCACCATTGCCGCCTACCAGCTCGTCGCGCGATTCCCCTCCATCGGGGAGCGGTACCGTCGCCGTTACACGCACGTGCTGCTTGACGAATACCAGGACACCTCCACCACGCAGGCGATGCTCCTCGCCACCCTGTTCCACCCCCAGTCTGATGCCGATGCTGATAGGTCTTCCTCCCGCTGGCGGGAGGCGGCGCGCAGCGCCGGAGGGTGGTCCAAGGATGGCGTCGGGCTGTCGCGATCCGCGGTGAACGCGGTGGGAGACCCGTTCCAGTCGATCTATGCGTGGCGTGGTGCCAGTCCCGGAGCGTTCCGCATGTTCCAAAAGGACTTCGGCATGCCCGCCGACGCGAAACCATACCCGCTCAGCGTCACGCGACGCAACACCTGCGTCGTGCTCAGAGCCGCCAACAACCTCACCGAGCCGCTGCGCATACCGCCACGGCGGGCCGGCAGCTCCCTGATGCGCGAAGTGGACGTCGCGAACCTGTCCGCGATGGACAACGCCGCGGAAGGTACGATCGGCGTGCTGGGATTTGCCACCTTCGGCCAGGAAGCCGATGCCGTGGCACGCTTCGCCAAACAGGCCATCGCACGGTACCGGAAGGACGCCGCCGCCACGGCCGCCTCCGATACCCCGCATGTGGCGGTGCTGTTCCGAAGCAAGACGCACATGGCGCAATTCGCCCAAGAACTCGAACGGGCGGGCCTGACGACGTTGGTCGTCGGCTACTCCGCGCTGCTGGAGAGGCCGGAGGTCCAGGATCTGATCGCATTGCTGCATGCGGCCGCCGACCACACCGATTCAGCGTCGTTGATGAGGCTGCTGGCTACGCCGCGATTCGGTTTGGGATCCGAATCGCTCACCCGCCTCGCCGGCATGGCCGAAGATCTCGACAGCCAATGCCGCTACCGTGCACTGGTCGAATCCGGCATCATAGGTTCAGGTTCCGATGGCGCTCGTGCCGATGATGGTCATGATGAGGCAACAGTCTCCACGTCCATTGATTCCGGTCTCGTTTCGGAAGCGGATGGCGGCTCCGACATCGCGACGTTCGCCGACCCGCAGGTGAAGGCCATCGTTAAGCAATACCGGGATCGAGTGCCGCATGCAGTGTTCCTCATCGACATGATGATGCGGGATGACCTGCCGTCGCTGCTGTCGCGTCGCGGCGGATTCGACGAGACGACATCACACCGTATCATACAGGCGGGCGAAGTACTGCAGCGCGTGCATGCCGTGACTAATCACCCGCTGAAGGAAGTGATTGACGCCGCGGTGCGGGCCTTGAGCCTCGACATCGACACAATCGTCGCCCAGGCGGTCAAAAACCCCTCCCAGCCGGTGAACCCCACGCAGGCGCGTTCGCCTCTGCAGTCGGTCGCCGCACTGGTCGACACCTATACGCAGGAAATCGTCGAAGGCGTGAATCCGACTTTGCGTGGATTCATGTCATGGGTTGACTCGCTTGGCCAGATAGAGGAGGATACCGCGGCGGTGCCCGACACTCCTGCGGACGTGGTGCTGATGACCATCCATCAGGCCAAGGGATTGGAATGGGACGCCGTCGCCGTGGTGTCCATGCAATCAGGAGTGTTCCCCAGCAATCAGGGCGGTTTGCATGTCGAGCTGGACGCGGAGCATCCCGGCGGCGGTGCCGGCGAATCGTGGACTCCCCCGGAATACAAGGCGACGGTTCGTTCATGGGCGGACGACCCGGCCGCGGTACCTGCGCCCGTGCGCGTCGACGCCGGTATCCTGCCACGTTTCCCGCACGACGCGAATCCAGATGACGCCCCGGTCGAAACGCTGCGTGCCCTGGACGATGTCGAAGTCATCGACGACGAGTTCTACGGAGACCTGCGCAGCAAGGACATCGGAGACGATATGGATGTCGCCGACCCGTCCAGCTGGTATCTCACCCAGGAAGAGGAATATGGCCGACGTCTGCTGGCTGACGAACGGCGACTCGCATATGTGGCGCTGACACGGGCCAAGAAAGACGCGCTGCTCACCTACAGCCAGTATTCGATTCTGGATCGAGACCCGAGCCAGTACCTGAACCGTCCCGGCAAAAGACCGAGCGCCTCGAAGCCGTCGGTATTCTGGACGGAGATGCAGGACTCGCTATGCCATGAGAGCGGTCTGGTATCCGCGTGCAAGAGCGGGAGCGCGGGATACTCCGAAAATGCGGATGCCATTGCCGACAGTAGCCCTGACTTGGCGGTGGCCGGTGCGGCATCAGGTGCGTCTGCGCACCCATCGCTGGACCAGCTGGGTGTGGACAGGCCGCAGGGGTTCTTCGTCGGCGACCACGCCACCGAATATGAGCGGGATGTCGTCGAAGAGGCATGGAACGCCCCATTGGAGGAACGCGAACAGGGCGGCGGCCCGACATGGCCGGCCAAGTTGTCCGAGGAAACCCTGTCGAAACTCACCGGCGGGATGTCCGGCGATTCCGGGCTTGTGACCGACGATCCGGACTCCCTGCTGGCACGCGCCCGAATGCTCGTTGAAGACCCCGATCTGATGCCATGGTCCTTCGGCCGAGGCGAGCGCGAGATCGACCGCTATGTCCGCCGTCAGGCGGAGCACCTGCTGGAGCACGGACGGCAGAACGTCACCGCGTTGCAGGCGAGAGCGGGGCATATGACCCAGCGCGAGGAACGCGGCTATTGGCGTGGCCTGATCCGGCCTATCCCGCGCGTCGCATCCCCCGCCGCTGAGGCGGGCACCCTGTTCCACGCATGGGCGGAACAATTCATCAACGCCTACGGCGACGGCCAATCAATAGATGCAGACGGCATCGGCGCATACGATTCCAGCAGCATCGAAACCGGTACGGCCGGCACCTGCCGCGAGCCGGTGACCCGCGAATCCCTGCTGCACGATCTGTCCGAACTGGAAATGAAATCCGACACACTGACGGCGAAGGAACGACAGCTCACCGTATGGCAGCGTCGACTCGCCGAATCGACGTGGTCGGAGCGTCGCCCGGCGTGGGCGGAACGCCAGATCGTCGTGTCGATTCCCCAGCTCGGTGACGTCATCGTCAACGGCAAACTCGATGCGGTGTTCCACGGCGGACTGGACGCGAACGATCCGACGAAGCAATACACCATCGTCGACTGGAAGACCGGGCGCAAGCCACGCAAGCCGCAGGACATCGAACACAAGCTCGTGCAGCTCGACTGGTATCGGCTGCTGCTGTCGTACATCGAGCACGTGCCGCTGGACAGAATCGACGCCACCCTCTACTATCTGAGTGAGCCTGATGAAGGCGCGCGCGAGCTGCACGCCCGCGCGAAAACCGAACAAGAGATCCTAGCCGAGTTGAGCTCCGGCATTCCCGAAGGATCCGACAATGACTAGGTGACCGCCAAGGGGGCGGCACACGCTGCGGATGGAACGCGCCGCAGCCGTCATGCCGGGAGGGATGCCGCGACCCTTGGCGCACCGTGTGGGCGGGCACACGTGCCGGACGCAACAACCACAAAGGAGCAGAACCATGGTTGCGCACGACAACACCGTCATGAATGCCACCATCACCAATGCCACGCCATCCGCCGATGACGAGAGCGCCCTCCCGGAGAGCACGCCGATCGGGACGGACCCACAGCGTGGCGTCATGTCTGACGTCGTGCCTGACGTCACGCCGGAGGAGGTGCCGGGCGTCACAATCGCATCTACGCCGGCAACGGCAACAGTGCCCGCCGAGGAGATGAAACCATCGCAATCGGTGACCTACCGGCCCATGCGTTGGAATGATCTGGACGACATCGTCCGGGAGTTCGACCGCACATGGGGTCAGTGCAGCGCGGCCGCCGGCACGCCGGTGTCCATGCAGATATCCCGGCACTTCGTGCTGCACTACCTCGAACCGACCACCCGCGCCATCATCGCCGAACTCGACGGCCGCTTCATGGGCGTCACACTGTCGCGCGTCGCCGGCGAGCCATTGGCCTTCCCGCAAGCCAAGCAGGAACTCGCCGCGATCAACGGCGAACTGAACCGGTCGACGCTCGGCGCGAAAACCCTGTCCGAGACCGAGCAATGGCATGAGATGGAACTGCGCATGGAACGCGAAATCGACATCAACGACGTCGCGCGCGGCGAGATCGAGCTGTTCCTCGTCGCGAAAAGCGCTCGCGGACACGGCGTCGGCGGTTCGCTCTGGCGGCAGGCGATGGACTATTTCGCGAATTGCCAGGTCGCCCGGTTCTACCTGCACACCGACTCCAGTTGCGACGTGAGCTTCTACGACCACAAGGGGCTGAACTGCATCGCCGCCCGATACGCGGCGGACCATCCCGAGGATGGCACAGACATGGACGACATCTTCATCTACGCCGGAACCCCGGAGAACACTCGATGAGCGGGGCTCAACAGCAGAGCCGATCCGCCGCATCGCAGTCGCCGTACGCGCAACTGTTCCGCATTCCCGGCGCCAAGGCGTTCTGCATCTCCGGAGCGGTGGCCCGATTGCCGATCTCGATGATGTCGCTGGGCATCGTGCTCGCGCTCAACCACATGTACGACAACTGGACGGTCGCCGGGTCGATGAGCGCCATGTACATCCTCGCCGTCGCCGCGGTCACGCCGTTCTACGCGCGCCTGTTCGACCGGTTCGGGCAGCGGCGCGTCGGACCGGTGGCGCTTGGCGTGCAGATAGTGGCGATGCTTGCGTTCGCACTGGCGGCGCTCGCCCGAGTGCCCATCCCGGTGCTGTTCGCGCTGGCCATATGCATGGGGCTGACCCAGTTCTCGTTCGGCGCCCTCGTGCGCACCCGCTGGGCGTATGCGCTGCGCGGTTCGCAACACGAGTCGCTGCTCAACACCGCGTACGCGCTGGAAGCGGCCATCGATGAGATCGTATTCATCTTCGGCCCGATTCTGGCGGCGTTCCTCGCCACCTCGGTGCACCCGGTGTCGCAGTTGTTCGTGCCCACGCTGGCCTGCGGCATCGGGGGAGCGGTGTTCTTCTCGCTGAAGAACACCGTCCCGCCCGTGTTGGAGCCGATTGACGTCGTCGCCGCCGAAATACCGGACGCGCAGTCGAACGCCGTCACCGGTCAGCCGGCTCCCGCACTCCAGACGGCCGGAGACCATGCCGCACCGACGCCCTCCCCCGAAGACAACGGTTTCCGGCTGCGTCGTCTGCACCGGCCCTATTCCGCCAAGCCGCGCAATGTACTGACGTATCGGGGCATTCTGCCACTGCTGGTCGTGTTCGTGGTGTTCAACATGAGCTTCACCGCATTCGACGTGTCCATGACGGCCACGATGAAGGCCGCCGGCGCGGAGCGGTTCCTCGGCCTGCAGCTCGCCATGTTCGCGGTCGGCTCCTGCATCGGGGCGGTCATCTTCGGTTCCCGGGAGATGAAAGGCTCGCACTGGCGGCATATGGTCATGTTCCTGACGCTGCTCACCGTCGGCTATGTGGTGTTCCGCATGGTGATGGGCAATTTCCTGATCCTCGGCGCCATGGAGATCCTGACCGGCCTGTGCGTCTCCCCGCTGTTCGCTACCGGCAACCTGATCGTCAAGGACATCGTGCCCGCGCGCTCGCTCACCGAAGGACTGTCGTGGGTGACCACCGCAGGCTCGGTCGGCACCTCGTTCGGGTCGACCATCGCCGGTGCCGTGCTGGACGCATCCAGTCCGCACATGAGCATGATGATTCCGTGGATCGTCACCCTGTGCGCGGTGCCGCTCGCCCTGCTCGGCTGGTTCCTCGCCCGAAAACGGCGCTGACGTCCGTCAGCCATGTACCCGCCGTGGAACGCGATGACGCAGAAGCGCGTCGCCGTGCCGTCAACAATCGCCTTGGCATACGGCCTGCGCTCGTACAGGCTCGCGCCGGTCTGAGCACCTGAGCCGACGCCGTCACCCTCGCCCGCGCTCCTGCGCAGATCTCCAGTATCTGCGCGACCCTGTCGTTCACGTCCGCCTTCGTGGCAAGCCGGTGTTCGAGCAACGGCTCGCCGATGGACCGCCCGATGGTCATTTGCGGGTTCAGCGCACTGTACGGGTCTTGGAAGATGTACTGCATCTGCGGACGTATCGTGCGCAGTTCGCGCTGGGGGAGCTTGAACAGGTCATGTCCCTTGAACAGCACCTCGTCGCGCTGCTCGATGGCCTGTTCGTGGCGCGACTGGTAGTCGGCCATGATACGGTCCCAGTTGTCCTCCGACCACGAGCCCATCTGCACTCACGGTGTCACCTCGGAATCCGCGCACGTCTTGAGGACGGAGGTCTTTGATGCGGATGACCTTATCTGCCATTCGACGTTTCCTTCTTGACCTCGAACGGGAGTCCCTGTTCCCTGACGACGGCCTTCAGGAAGATCGTGACCGCGCCGGAGAGGGTGAGCCCGAGGTCTTCGAGCACGCGGCTGGATTCCTCCTTGAGCTGCGGGTCTATCCTCATGGTCGTGGTGGGTATGCTCGCCATATGCGCCTCCTATGCTTGTCGGTTGTTCCGACTGTACATCGTATGCACGGTGTCATGCGGCTTTCCGCCAATAATCCATGTACGGTAGCGTCATGCGCTGGCAGTCACGGCGGCGGATGCGATACAGGCCTTTGCCGAGCTGGCGGGCGAGCAGCCCATCATCGTCGGTTTCGCCGAATCCGTCGGTGAACGCGACGAGCCATTGGAACCAGTCCAGGTAGGCTTGCAGGTATTTCGTTGACACGCCGTGGAAGCCGAACATGAAAGCCTCCAATCGCGCATGCAGCGTGTTCACGCGGTTGATGGCGAGATCGCGCTCCTGTGGCGTCAGTTCGCCAAGTTCCTTCCTGACCCTATCGGCTATACGCGCCACCTTGCCCGTTCTCATACCTACCATCATTGTAGCTACCCAGTAACCACACTGCAAGGCAAAAAGTCAACCTTGGTCTAACAGAGCCAAAATTTATGAAGCCGTATCAGTGCGTTGTGGAACGGTGCGCCGAACCGGTCGGAGCCGGGATGTGACCCAGCTTACGGACAGGTGGCCGGACCATGGGCCGGCATGCCTATATATTGGTAGGGAATTTTGGAAAAGTTACGGACGGTTTCGCTCGGAAAGGTCGTGTGATGGTCAGGGTTTCAGTGGTCGGCGCCAAAGGGCGCATGGGATCTCATGTGGTGGATGCGGTGAACGGTGCGCAGGACATGCAGCTCGCCTTCGCACTCGACGCGGGTGATGACCTGATGCGGATCACGCCGGAGAACACCGATGTCGTGGTGGAGTTCACCGTGCCGTCCGTTTCGCTCGACAATGTGCTCGCGCTTGTGAAGCGGGGGGTCGACGTGGTGGTCGGCACCACCGGCTGGACCGATGAGAGACTCGCCAAGGTCACGGCGGCGCTCGCCGAGGCTCCCCGTGGCGATCAGGCCGTGTTCATCGCGCCCAACTTCGCGATTTCCGCCGTGCTGGCCGATTATTTCGCCAAGGTCGCCGCGCCGTACTTCGAGTCCGCAGAGGTCATCGAGCTGCATCATCCCACCAAGGTGGATGCGCCCTCCGGAACCGCTATCCACACTGCCCGCGCCATCGCGGATGCGCGCAAGGCGGCCGGCCTCGGCGCCATGCCGGACGCCACCGAGACGGATGGCGGCTCTCGCGGGCAGGTCGTCGACGGCGTGCACGTGCATGCCGTGCGTCTGCGCGGGCTCAACGCGCATGAGGAGGTATTGCTCGGCAATGCGGGCGAGCAGCTGACCATCCGCGCCGACAGCTTCGACCGCATCAGCTTCATGCCTGGCGTGCTGCTCGCCGTGCGCAAGGTCGCCGACGGCGGTCATGCCGGCCTGACCGTCGGCCTCGACAAGTTCCTCGACCTGTAAAGCGTTGGCCTGGCATCCCCCATCCGGCGATAATCCCGTTTGGTGGGGTCTGGATGGGACTTTGGTGGGATGAAGGAGGTCCGGGACGCGTTCATATTATGTACGGGTGACGGCGATGCGTCCTTGCTGCCAAGTACGGTAAAGAGATATGAGTGACGGTACTATGCATCTTCTCAACCCGGCTCCGTTCGGACGCATCCTCCCCGCAATGGTCACCCCCATGAAAGCAGATGGGACGGTTGATTTCGAGGCCGCGCAGTCTCTGGCGAAGCAATTGGTCGCCGACGGCGCCGACGGATTGGTGGTGAACGGCACGACCGGCGAATCCCCCGTGACCCACATGGAGGAGAAGGTCGAGCTGGTGAGGGCCGTCAAGGAGGTCGTGGATGTCCCGGTGATCTCCGGTGCCGGATCGAACGATACCGCGCACACCGTGCGCATGGTCGAGCAGACGCAGGAGGCGGGAGCCGACGCGGTGCTCGTGGTTATGCCGTACTACTCGCGCCCCAGCCAGGACGGCGTGGTCGGCCATTACAAGGCCGTCGATTCCGTGGCCGAGAGGCCGATCATCGTATATGACGTGCCCGGCCGTACCGGACTGAAAGTCCGCGTCGAAACATATGACCGTCTTGCCGAGCTTGAGCATGTCAAAGCCGTCAAGGACGCGACCGGCGACCTCGCCGCCGCCGTCGAAAAGCAGCAGCGCACCGGCCTCGCCTGGTATTCGGGTGATGATGGCCTGTTCCTGCCGTTCCTGTCGATCGGCGCCGTGGGCATCATCTCGGTGATCGCGCACGTCGCCTCCTCGCCGATGCGCCAGCTGGTCGAGGCGTTCGACCGCGGCGACATCCATCAGGCGCAGCGCCTCGCCAACCAGCTCGCCCCGCTCGTCCACGCGCTCAACGGCGACGGCTACCAGGCCGTCATGGCCAAGGCCTCGCTGAGAATCAAGGGCTATCTTTCCTCCACGGCCATGCGCCTGCCGAACATCGGCCCGGACGCCGATCAACTGGCCAAGGCCGAAGAGGGCATGAAAGCAGCGGGACTGCTCTGACCGGGCCACACCGGCCTCGCTCGGGATGCACCCGGATTACGGCATCGTCCGACTCCGGGAACGGCCGTCCCGGTCGCGGATACGAACGGCCTCGGCGGACACGGGCGAGCGGTTGCAGATAACGTCGTTTCCGTGACACAGACGGAAACAAAGAAACAGAAAACCAATAGAGAATGGCACAAGAACAACAAAAGAAGAACAATTCACGCAGGTCCCGTTCTGGTGGCGCGTCGCGCCGCCGCGGATCCGCGAATCGCAACACCAGCAACGCCGGCTCGTTCAAGGGCCAGGCCACCGCTCCCCAGCAGGACGATGTCCTGATCGCCCCGCCGAAGTACCGCAAAGGTTCGATGCGCATCACGCCGCTCGGCGGTCTGGGCGAAATCGGCCGCAACATGAACGTAATCGAATACAACGGTCACCTGCTGCTCATCGACTGCGGCGTGCTCTTCCCCGAAGAGGAGCAGCCGGGCGTCGACCTGATTCTTCCTGATTTCAGCTACATCAAGAACCGTCTCGACAAGGTCGACGCGCTCGTGCTCACTCATGGCCATGAGGACCATATCGGCGGCGTGCCCTACCTGCTCAAGCTGCGCCCGGACATCCCGCTGATCGGCTCCAAGCTGACCCTCGCCTTCGTTGAGGCGAAATGCCAGGAGCACAACCAGCATCCCACCATGGTGGAGGTCAAGGGACGCGACAAGCTCAAGGTCGGCCCGTTCAATCTCGAATTCGTCACCGTCACCCACTCGATCCCCGACGCGCTCGCCGTGTACGTCAAGACGCCCGCCGGCTCCCTGATTGACACCGGCGACATCAAGCTCGACCAGCTGCCGCTCGACCACAAGATCACCGATCTGGTGGAATTCGGCAAGATCGGCGAGCAGGGCGTGGATCTGCTGATGATGGACTCCACCAACGCCGAGGTGCCAGGCTTCGTCAAGCCGGAGACCTCCATCGGACCCGCGCTCGACCAGGCGTTCGCGCAGGCGAGCCGCAAGATCATCGTCGCCAGCTTCTCCTCGCACGTGCACCGCGTCCAGCAGGTCGTCGACGTCGCCCACAAGTACGGGCGCAAGGTCGTCTTCGTCGGCCGCTCGATGGTGCGCAACATGTCCATCGCCGCCGACCTCGGCTACCTGCACATCCCCGAAGGCACCGTCATCGACCTCAAGAAGGCGCACGACGTGCAGGACGACAAGCTCGTCTTCATGTGCACCGGTTCGCAGGGTGAGCCGATGGCCGCCCTCGGACGCATCGCCGACGGCAACCACCGCGACATCACCATCAACGAGTTCGACACGGTGATACTCGCCAGCTCCCTGATTCCAGGCAACGAGCACGGCGTGTACAAGGTCATCAACAAGCTCGTGCAGCTCGGCGCGCGCGTCGTCAACCGCGACAACGCGGCCGTGCACGTGTCCGGTCACTGCAACGAGGGCGAGCTGCTGTACATGTACAACATCGTCAAGCCCAAGTGCGCGATGCCCATCCACGGCGAGAACCGCCACTTGGTCGCCAACGGCCTGATCGCCGTCAAGACCGGCGTCGATCCGAAGAACGTGGTGCTGGCGGAGGATGGCGACGTCGTCGACCTGTACCACGGTCAGGCCGCGGTCGTCGGCTCCGTGCCGTGCGGCTACGTGTACGTGGACGGCGATTCGGTCGGCGAGATCACCGACGAGGAGCTTGAGAAGCGCCGCATCCTCGGCACCGAAGGCTTCGTGTCCAGCTTCGTCGTGGTCGATACCGAGGCCTCCGAAGTCGTCACCGGCCCGAAGATCTTCCTCAACGCGGTTGCCGAAGACGAAAGCGAGTTCGACAAGATCCGCCATCAGATCGTCGAGCAGCTGCAGGACGCGATGATGCAGGGGACGAAGGACACGCACAGACTGCAGCAGATCATGCGCCGCACGCTCGGCGGATGGATCGCCCGACAGCTGCACCGCAAGCCGATGATCGTTCCGGTCGTCGCCGACATCGCCCAGGACATCATCGAAGAACCCAGCAAGTAAACCGCTTCGGCTCACGCAAGTGACGCCGGCATACGTCCAGAAGCAAGCCTGAACGTCAACGTCTCAGCGAGAAGTAGGGAATCGCGTGAACGGTTCCTTGTTCCTTTTTCTGTCGCGACGGTTCCGGCTTCTTTCGGGAAGACATATCAGAAGGAGTTAGAAAATATGCCAGGTGCAAACCTTACCCGCGTGGAAGCCGAGGAACGCAAGTCCATCGTCTCCGCCCCCATCAGCTACCATGTCCAGCTTGATCTGACCCGGGACGCGCGCACGTTCGGCTCGACCACGACGATCTGCTTCGGCGCCGAGCCGGGCAGCGAGACGTTCCTCGACCTGATCGCCGACAACGTGACCGAGATCATCCTGAACGACGAGGCGCTCGACCCCGCGCAGGTGTTCGAGGACAACCGCATCGCGCTCACCGGCCTGCGCCGCCGCAACGAGGTCACCGTCAAGGCCGACTGCGTGTACTCCAACACCGGCGAGGGCCTGCACCGCAGCGTGGACCCGTCCGACGGCAACATCTACCTGTACTCCCAGTTCGAGGTGCCGGACGCGCGCCGCGTGTACGCGGTGTTCGACCAGCCCGACCTGAAGGCCACGTTCGACTTCACCGTGCTCGCGCCGAAGTCGTGGATCGTCACGTCGAACATGCCGGTCAAGTCCAAGGAGGACGTCGACGACGTCATCACCGCAGACGGGGTGCTCGGCGACCACGAGCCCGAATCCGCCCGCAGCTGGACGTTCGAGACCACGCCTATCATGAGCTCGTACCTGACCGCCATCTGCGCCGGTCCGTACGCCGAATGGCACACCACCTACCTCAACGAGGACGGCCGCACCGTGCCTATGGCCCAGTACTGCCGCCAGGCGCTCGCCCCCGCGTTCGCCAAGGACGTCGACTACCTGTTCGACATCACTAAGAAGGGCTTCGCGTTCTACGCCAAGACGTGGGGCGTGCCCTACCCGTACGCCAAGTTCGACCAGATCTACGTGCCCGAGTACAACGCGGGCGCGATGGAGAACATCGGCATGGTCACGATCCGCGACCAGTACGTGTTCGAGTCGAAGGTCACCGACGCGCTCGCCGAGCGCCGCGTGGTGACCGTGCTGCACGAGCTCGCCCACATGTGGTTCGGCGACTACGTGACGATGAAATGGTGGAACGACCTGTGGCTCAACGAGTCCTTCGCCGAGTTCACCTCCACGCTCGCCACCGCCGAGGCCACCGAATGGCATGACGCCTGGGCCACGTTCTGCTCCGGCGAGAAGAGCTGGGCGCTGAACCAGGACCAGCTGAGCACCACGCACCCGATCGTCGCCCCGATCAACGACCTCAACGACACGTACGTCAACTTCGACGGCATCACCTATGCGAAGGGCGCCTCCGTGCTCAAGCAGCTCGTGTACTACGTCGGCCGCGAGAAGTTCTTCCAGGGCATCAACCAGTACCTCAACAAGTACGCATACTCCAACGCCACGCTCGCCGACCTGCTGCACGAGCTGGAGAAGGCGTCCGGCCGCGATCTCAAGGCGTGGAGCGCCAAGTGGCTGGAGGAGTCCGGCATCAACACGATCGCCACCGAGGTCGAGGAGAACGCGGACGGCACCATCGCCTCGCTCACGCTCAACCAGACCGCCCCCGCCGAGCACCCGGTGTTGCGCCCGCATCGCCTCGCGGTCGGCTTCTACGACGAGGATCCGGCCACCGGCAAGATCGTGCGCACCGACCGCTTCGAGCTTGACGTGGACGGCGAATCCACCGTGGTCGCCGCCGCGGCCGGCAAGAAGCGCCCCGCGTTCATCCTGGTGAACGACGATGATCTGACATACACGAAGCTGCGTTTCGACGCCGATTCGCTCTCGTTCGCCCTGGCGAACCTGCAGCGTTTCGATGATGCGCTCGCCCGCGCGGTCGTGTGGCTGTCGCTGTGGGACATGACCCGTGACGGCGATCTCGCCGCCGAGAAGTTCATCGACACGACGCTGGCGCTGCTCGCCACCGAGACCGAGTCCACCACGTTCCGTTACGCGCTGAGCTGCATGAGCACCACCGCGTGGCACTACACCGCGCCGGATCGCCGCGCGGACGTGGTCAAGCACATCGCCAAGGAGCTGTGGAAGCTCGTCATCGCCGCTCCCGGCGGATCCGACCAGCAGTTCCAGCTCGTCACGGCGTACCTCGGCTACGGCGAGGAGGGCGACGCCGAGTTCGCCGAGCACGCGCAGGGCCTCTTCGACGGCTCGCTGATCGTGGCCGGACTGGAGATCGACAACAACTTCACGTGGACGATCATCAACGCGCTCTCCTCGGTGAAGCTGATCGACCAGGCCGGCATCGACGCGCAGCTCGCCAAGCGCGACACCACCGAGAACCGCGAGTTCGCGCTCGGCGCCCACGCGGTGCGTGGCGACGCCGCCGCGAAGGAATGGGCCTGGAACGAGGCGCTCAACAACGCCGACCTGACCAACATGCAGCTGGAGGCCGTGGCCCGCGGGTTCGGCGCCACGCCGCGCCCCGACCTGGCCGAGCCGTACGCCGCCAAGTACTACGACGTGGTCGACTGGGTGTGGAAGAACAAGAGCTTCCACATGGCCGAGGCGCTGCTTGAGGGCCTGTACCCGTACTACGCCGACCCGGCCACGCTGGTCGAACTCGGCCATCGGTGGCTCACCGACCATGAGGATGCCGACAACGCCCTGAAGCGCATCGTGCGCGGCAATGTGGAATCCTCGCAGCGCACGCTCAAGGTGCGCGACTTCAACGCCGCGCTGTAAGACGGCGCGACCGACCCATACGAAACGCCCTTCGCGTAACGTGCGCCTGCAAGGCCGCCGTTCGCGCGAAGGGCGTTTCGCGTGCATGAGTATGTACCGGCGGTGCGGCAGAGTCGTCGTGTTGCCGTATCGCCGTGTTGCCGTGATTCGTTGTACAACTCCCGCATATCAGCGAAACGCAGATGTTGTGCACCTACGGCGCTGTACAACTCCCGCAAACGGGCAAAATATACGTGTTGTACAGTGACTTGAGCCGCGAAATCGTTGATTTCAAGCCATTCTCTTATCGCGCCTAAATATCTGCCGTCGTACAACTCCTGCATAATGCGTAATCGCGGACGTTGTCCAGCGTGATGTACCGTGCCGTCACATGCCGCGCCCCTGCGACTGCGCCGTTCACTGCCCGTATACCGAAATGTTACGGGAAAGGGGTATTGCTGAAAGCTTCATGAGAGTACACTTTCGGATTGTAGGGGGTTCATCATGAAACTCCTCGGCGATATCATCCAAAGACGGCGTGAGCCGGGAAGGGCAGGTTCATGGTTTCTCGTTAGTCGAGGGTGAAGGCCGGGTGCGCGTTCGCGCTGGCGTGTGTGTTGCCTTGCGCGTGGACGCCCGGCGCGTTCGCGGCGGATGACGGGCGTTGGCCGGTGGCGAACGATGTGGTGGCTGCCGCGTGGAAGCAGGGCATTGATGGTTCCGGTGTGAAGGTGGCGGTGCTGGATTCGCAGGCGGTGGAGGATTATCCCGCGTTGAAGCATGCCTCGATCACATACAAGCTGGGACGATTCCATAACGTGGATGACAAGACGGTCGAGTGCAAGGTGGACGGCAAGCCGTTGACCGCGACGATCAAGTCCGGTGAAGGCGACTACTACTCCTCGCGCGGCACCGACATGCTGGCATGGATCGTGGGTGATGGAATCAACTACACTTCGAAGTGGCCCGGAATCATGGGGGCGGCGCCCAAAGCGGACGTGTTGCATATTACGGATGGGGCGGTTAATGCGGGGCCTGTTGTGACACCTTGCGATCAGAAACTCGCGGGTGATGCGACAAGCGACAGTGGTGCAGATGTCAAGACGGCGGTGGACTGGGACGCTCGCATCCTCAACCGTTCCCAGGGAGGTGATCTCGTCAGCGCGGATTATGCCGGGTATGTGGATGCCCTGCGTCATGGGGTCGTCATGGTCGGAGGACGTGCGAATGACATGAATCCCGGCTTGGATGATCTGACCGGCGACCCGCGCAGCATGGAGACCTTCCCCGGTGTGGTGATGGTGAACAGCGTGGACGAGTCCGGGAACCTGGCTTCCACCTCGGATGTCATGGACGGCAATGTGGCGGTGCTGTCCTATGGCATGAACGTATTAGACCCGGTCAATCCTCTTTCGAATGTCTACAATATCGCGGGCAATGGCGGCACGTCGACCGCGGCCGCGGTGTTGTCGTCGTACCTGGCGCTGGCCATGCAGAAGTGGCCCGACGCGACGGGCAACCAGATCATCCAGTCTTTGATACGCAACACGAAGAGCGGCAAGGGCAAGCCGGTCATTGACCCGGAACGCAAGCGGGGGTTCGGCGAGGTGGACCTGAATGCGCTGCTGACGGTCGACCCGACCCAGTACAAGGATGTGAACCCGATTCTGGAGTACCAGATGAAGGCGGCCGCCCAATACCCGGATCTGAAGGACTGGTACACGCAGGATTGCAAGACGAACCCGGACGGCGTTGGCACCGCAGCGGATAATGTCCCGTGTGAGGCCGGGCTCATCGGGCGGGAGTACGAGCGTCAGCAGGCGGCGTGGAAGAAGGTGGAGCAGTGCCGTTCCGATGGCGGCTCCGACTGCATGCAATACTCCGCGACGAACACCGCCGATGGTTCGAACAATAACACCACGACACCGAACGGGCAGGCCAAGCCCGAAGGAGACCCGTCGCAGAGCGCTTCGTCCGGCATGCCGGTGTGGCTGTGGGGCGTGATCGGCGCAGGCGTGGCCGCTATAGCCGCGGGCGTGATAATCGCCCTGGTGGTGTCTCGGCGGCGTAGGACGCGCGCGCGGATTCCCGTATCCGGTGTGGCATATGGCAGTGTTCGATCATACCCCAACGGACCCGTGCCATCCCGCCCATATCCTGGTGGATCACAGGGGAGTGGGGGTCAGGCTCCGCCTGCCCCGAACCGGGTGCCGGAACAGCCACCTAGCCAGCCGCAGCAGCCATATCCTCAGCAGGTCCCCCGGCAAGGATTCGCTCCGCCGCAACCATACCCGCCGACTGAACCGGCTTCCGGAGTCCCAGCCCCTGACAACCATGGTGGCAATGGAAACTCCGGCGGACATGGACGGCATTCAGGGTAATGACCACAGCAGAGAAAGCCCCAATCGGCCCCTTCTCTCATTGGCAAATGACTCGCGAATCTGCTTGTATTCTCTCACATGCCTTTCTCCGAAACTGGCAATTGCGCGTGATTTGGGCAGTATTCATGGATATGGGTGCAATCGCTCCGCCGGCCGGTTACGATGGTGCTCGGTATGTCGAAGAGACGGCGGAAGCCGTCGAAGCAAAGGAATCGCAGATTATGCCGAGATTGTTTGGAACCGATGGCGTTCGTGGATTGGCGAACAGGGATTTGACCGCGCGTCTGGCGCTTGATCTGGGGGATGCCGCCGTGCGCGTGCTGGGCAACAGTGCCGTCAGGGAAGGCCTGCCGGAGGGCCGCCGTCGTGCGCTGATCGGCCGTGATACGCGCGTGTCCGGTGATTTTCTGGCGTCCGCGCTGTGCGCCGGCATGTCTGCTGGCGGCTTCGACGTGATCGACGCGGGCATCATCCCCACGCCGGGCGTCGCGTTCCTGACCTCCGTGCTCAACGTCGAGATGGGCGCGGTGATCTCCGCGTCGCACAACCCCATGCCCGACAACGGCATCAAGTTCTTCGCGCGCGGCGGTTTCAAGCTGCCCGACAGCAAGGAAGACGACATCGAGGCCGTGCTCGGTCAGGACTGGGACCGTCCGACCGGCGCGGGCATCGGCCGCGTCTCGCATGAGACGGTGACCGCCACGAACCTGTACATCGACCATCTGGTGTCGACCATCGCCCCGCTCAACCCGGACAAGACCCAGCCCAAGCCGTTGCGCGGCCTGAAGATCGTGGCGGACTGCGCGAACGGCGCCACATCGGTGGTCGCTCCGGAGGCGCTGCGCCGCGCCGGCGCGGAAGTGCTGGTCATCAACGCCTCCCCGGATGGATACAACATCAACAAGAACGCCGGTTCCACGCACCCCGAGCAGCTGCAGGCCATGGTCAAGGCCACCGACGCGGTGATGGGCGTCGCGTTCGACGGCGACGCCGACCGATGCCTCGCCGTGGATGAGGACGGCAACATGGTCAACGGCGATCAGATCATGGGCATCCTGGCCCGCGCCAAGAAGGAGGCCGGCAAGCTCGCCGACAACACGCTCGTCGTCACCGTGATGAGCAACCTCGGACTCAAGCTCGCCCTCAAGGACATGGGTATCAAGACCGTGCAGACCGCGGTCGGCGACCGCTACGTGCTGGAGGAGATGCTCCGCGGCGGCTACACGCTCGGCGGCGAGCAGTCCGGCCACGTCATCAACCGCGAGTTCGCCACCACCGGCGACGGCACCCTGACCGCGCTCACCCTGTGCAACGAGGTCGTCAAGTCCGGCAAGAGCCTCAAGCAGCTCGCCGCGGACTTCCCGCAGCTGCCGCAGCAGCTCGTCAACGTGCCGAACGTCGACAAGATGGCCGCCACCACCAACGCGGCGGTGCAGGCCGCCGTCGACAAGGAGTCGAAGCTGCTCGGCGACACTGGTCGCGTGCTGCTGCGTCCGTCCGGCACCGAACCGCTCGTACGCGTGATGGCCGAAGCCGCCACGCAGCAGCAGGCCGACGAGGTGTGCGACCGGCTCGCCAAAGTCGTGGCCGACGAGCTCGCGCTGTAGAACGAATAACGGCAATACCGCAATACCAAGGAATCACTCGTATGTTCGGAAAAAACACGAAAGTCGACCTCGAACTCAACCGTGAGGTCGAGCAGCTCCTCAAAACCGGCGGCAAGGAGCGAATCCTGCCGATTGTGCAGGCCGGCGAACCGGTGCTGCGCCAGCAGACTGTGCAATACTCCGGCCAGCTGAGCAAGGGTACGCTGAACAAGCTCATCGACACGATGCACACGACGATGCTGGAAGCGCCGGGAGTCGGCCTGGCCGCCACACAGATCGGCCTGGGGCTCGCGCTCGCGGTGGTCGAGGACCACGTGCGCGACGACGAGGACGATCCGCGCGAAATCGCCGAATTCCCGTTCCACGTCATCATCAACCCCAGTTATGAGCCGATCGGCGACGCGACCCGCAGCTTCTACGAAGGCTGCCTGAGCTTCGACGGATATCAGGCCGTGCGTAGGCGCTGGCTCGACATCACCGCACGCTGGACCGACGAGAACGGCAAGCAGCATGAGGAGCGTCTGCACGGTTGGCCGGCGCGCATTTTCCAGCATGAGACCGACCATCTGAGCGGCGAACTGTACATCGACAAGGCCGAGATTCGCAGTCTGACCACCTACGAGAACCTTGAGGATTTCTGGTGCGACGACCCCGTGCCGACCGACGCCGCCGAGGAACTCGGCTTCGAGCTGTAGGCCGGGGCTGGGCCGACTCTGGTCGCGGCTGGTTACGGCTAACTGCTGTACAACTTCCGCATTATCGATATTTGCGCGTGTTGTCCCGCGAAATCAGGACGCCACACGCGCAAAACGCTATTATTTCGCAGAATAATTGCGGAAAAACGTTGCAGTTAAGCCGTTTTTGCTGAATCGTGTCGGTGTGGGTCATCGCTGCCGGCTGGACAACTGCCGCAAAAGTCGATAATGCGGGAGTTGTCCAGCCGGCGAACGCGAAGACCCCCCCACGAGCCGATTGCACACGAACCGTATACGTGCTTTAGGCTCGGCGATCCATCGCGGCGGACGAGCGCGTCACAATACCGCCGCGAGATCGGCGCGGGCGTCGGGGAACGTGCGGCAGTAGCGTTCTGCCTCGGCACTCAGCCGCTCGTTGACGAGCAGCCGCTCGTAAATCGGATTGCGGGCGTAGCGTCCGGATCCGTCATCGTACGCCGTGACGATGCTCCGCACCTGCCCGGCCCAATCCCGGCCGCTGATCGCGCGCAGCTGGGCGATGGTGTGCAGGTCGGAGGGGTCGTACGCCTCGACGATGCGCTCGCGGTACATCGCCCTGAGCTCGTCCCAACGTCCCAGCGCCTCGAATGCGGCCTCGCGCAGGGATTCCCACTCATACGCAACCAGATCCTCCGGGAACATCACCGTGTACTGGTTCGGCCGGTCGCGCTCCACCATGTCGATGAAGCCGATGAGCTCATCCCAGCGCTCCGCCGCGATAAGGCGCGCCGCGTAGGCATCCGCCATGGCTTCCGATTCGTGGTGGCTCACCAAGAAGCGGTCGGCGTCGGCCGCATCACCGCTCACGCGCATCAGATCATGGCGCAGGAACATGATCGATTCCTCGAACTGCTGGTGCGCCGACAGCGCCACCGTGCGCTTGATGAGTTCCGAAGCGTCGGCCGTCGAGCCGGTCGCGGCCTCGGCGGCGATGACGCCATCGTCGTGTGCCGTTTCGCCGTCGCATCGCCCGTCCTCGTCGATTTTCGCCTCCTTGGCGAAACGATCCATCGTGTCAAGGGCGCTGTTCAGCGCATCATAGGCGAACATGCGCGTATCGTCCCATTGCGCGAACGACAGGCCGCACGACAGCAGCTCCACCATCTGCGTCGCGTTCAGCTGGAAATCCTCGTTGCAGGCCACCCGCGTGATCAGTCGCAGCGCCTTCTCCCCGTCCTGCGGGTCGGCGTTGCGCGCCACGGAATCCATGTACACGCGCACGTTCTGGATGAGCTCCTTGAGATAGTCGAAGCCCTCGCCGTCCCGGTCCGCCGCGTTGCCCACGAATCGCGCGGTCATCTCGACCGACTTCGCCAGATTCGTGGTGGCATCGACCCAGCGCGTGCTCATCAGCGCGTTGCCGACCACGGCATCCACTCCCGACAACGCCTGCGAATCGATGCGGAACGTGGGCATGTCGTTGCGCGGCATGGACACGCCGTCCTCGGTGCGTTCGGCGGTCGGCACGGTGGATGAGATGGAGTCGAAGTACCATTGCATCGTCAACCCGATCACGTCGGCGACCTCGTTGGGAGCGGCGACGGGCACATTGTTGCGGTTGTCGTCGTCCTGGGCGGACGCGTCGGAGATCATATGGTTCCACAGGAACGTAGGGCCGTCGAAATCCGTTGATGCCAGCCAGCTGTCATTGACGAAATCCACGACGTCGTCGAGCTGTTGCCGCGGATCCACGCTGATCGAGGTGGTTGAGCCATCCATGATTCTGCCTCCCTGGTTCCGCTCCGTGGTTGCAAGCGTACGTGTAGTCTATCGCGATTGACGCTCCGACGTCGGCAATGGCGGATAATGGAGACCGTGAGCGAACAAAGCGTAAACCATGACGAGCGACGGCAGGCGGCGAAAGGCGCCGGCGATGAGATGACGGCTGCGGACAAGGCCGAGGGAAAAGCCACGAGGAAGACCGGTGGATCCGGCAAATCGGGCGCGACGGCCAAGCCCGGCGAACGGTATGAGCGGGGCACGCGCAGCTACACGATGTCGCATATCCGCGGGAAGGACACCCGCATCGAAGTACTCGTGCGCCGGTACCTGTTCTCGCGGGGGCTTCGGTTCCGCAAAAACGACAGGCGCTATCCCGGCCATCCCGACGTGGTTCTGCCCAAATGGCATACGATCGTGTTCATCAACGGATGCTTCTGGCATGCGCATCAGGGATGTTCCAAGTATTCCATTCCCAAATCCAACGTGGAATTCTGGACCGCGAAACTGACCCGCAACCATGACCGCGACATCGCGCAGCACGCCGCGCTCGAATCCGCCGGATGGCATGTCATCGTCGTCTGGGAGTGCGAGCTCGCCAAGCCCGTGCGCGAGGCGCGTCTGGAACGGCTCTACACCGAGATCACCGCGTCTTGTTCCATGGCGTCCAATGAGCTTGCTGGCCTCGCCAATGCGGCCGGTCCCGTCAATGCAGGCGGTTCCATCGTATAATTCCCCGATTACCGGCTCCACATCCGGCCATAGTCCCGTGAACGCCCGGTGAAACGGGACTTTGCCGGGAGGGTGGTAGGCAATTACAATCGGTGGCAGTACCGAATGGACGGCAAAGGGTGATGCATGATGAGCGAGACGAAACAGCCGACGATGTCACGACGCGCACGCGAGGCGCAGCCGTTCCGGGCAATGGTGTTCGGCGAGAGGGCCGACGAGATGATCGCCCGCAGCATCAGCGTCATCAAGCTGAGTCTGGGGGAGCCGGATTTCGGAGCGCCGCCCGCCGTGCGCGACGCGATGCGAGAGCAATATGATGGCCGCGCGCTGCCGTACACCGCTGCGCTGGGCCTGCCCGAGCTGCGACGCGCCATCGCCGACTTCTACCATGAACGCCATCATGTCGACATCGACCCCCGACGCATCGTCATCACCGCAGGCGGGTCTGCCGCACTGTTGCTGGCCACCGCGCTCACCGTCGACCCCGGCGACGAGGTGATCGTCGCCGACCCGTCCTACCCGTGCAACCGCGAACTGATCCGCTCCTTCGAAGGCGTGGTGGTGGACGTGCCGACCAGCGCGGCCACCCGCTTCCATCTCAACGCCGAACTGGTCGACCGCGCGTGGAGCGAGCGCACCAAGGCGGTGATGGTCACGTCGCCGTCCAACCCCACCGGCACGACCATCGACTTCGACGTGCTCAAAGGCGTGTGCGATCTGGCGCGATTCCGCGGCGCGTGGCGCATCATCGACGAGACATACCTCGACCTCGCCGACCGGGAGCCCGACGGCAGCGAGGTCAGGTCCGCGCTGCTCGCCGACCCGGACGCGATCATCTGCAACAGCTTCTCCAAGTTCTTCGGCATGACCGGCTGGCGTCTCGGCTGGGCGGTGGTGCCCGAATACACGATCGAGGCGGTCGACGATCTGGCGACCAACTATTATCTATGCGCGCACACGCCCACCCAGCATGCTGCGCTCGCCTGCTTCACGCCCGAATCGTTGGCGGTGTGCGAGGAACGCAGACAGGAGCTGCTCGCCCGCCGCCGCATCGTCGTAAGTGGTCTGGAGCGCATCGGCCTGCCGCTCGAAGTGGTTCCGAACGGCGCGTTCTACGCGTATTTCAGCGTCGCGGGAACCGGTTTGGACGCGTGGACGTTCTGCGAGCGTGCGCTGGAAGAGGCGCATGTGGCGCTGACTCCGGGACGGGATTTCGGCCCGGCGACCGCGGACACGCATGTGCGGCTGTCCTACGCGGCGTCGCGCGAGGCGTTGACGGAGGGGCTGTCCCGGCTCGGAAAGTTCGTCGCCTCGCTGCGATGATTCTCCGATAACCGCGGCCGGCCTTGGGTGGAACACCGCGCTCATGCTGCGGCCGCGCCGGTGATACAGTGAGATGCTATGGTGAATTTGCGTTCGCGCGTCACTCGATTGGGCGTGTTTGACATCGGCTCCAACACGATTCATATGCTGATCGTCGACGCTGCGCCCGGCGCGCGACCCGATCCCGAGGCCAGCACCAAATCCACGGTGCGGCTGATGCAGTATGTCAAGGATGACGGGTCGATCAAGAAGTCCGGCATCGAGGCGATTCTGACCGCCGTGGATCAGTGCATGGAACTTGCCGAGGAATACGACATCACGCAATTGCTCGCGATGGCCACGTCGGCCATCAAGGAGGCTCCCAACAGCAACAAGATCCTGCGCAAGATTGAAGAGCGCATCGGCCAGAGCGTGACCGTGCTGTCGGGAACGGACGAGGCCCGCTTGACGTTCCTCGCCGCCCGACGCGTTCCCCAAATCCAAGCATCCGGCGCATGCCGTGGGCACGTCAAAGACGTTCCGCTCATTGGCACGTCTGGCGGGCGCGGTGCTGCGCCAGTCCGGGCGCGAGGACACGTGGATCATGACGCGCGAGCAGCTGGAGGACTGGATTCCCCGGCTTGCGGCCATTGAGCCGGAGCAGCGCGTGGCGTTGCCGGGCATCACGCCGGAGCGCACGATGCAGATCGTCGGCGGCGGCATCGTGGCCGACGAGATCATGAGGTCCCTGAACGTGCATGAGGTCGAGATCTGCCCGTGGGCGTTACGCGAGGGCGCGATTCTGCGCTGGCTCGATCAGTTCGGCCGCACGCGGCTGGGTTTCTGATCGTTGCGGTTTCTGCGCGCAGCGTCTAGATGCCGCGCCGGTGACGGGGCATCTACTGCTCCAATTGTGCCAGCTGCGTGCGAATCTTATGCAGTTTGGCGTAAATCTCGTTGCGCTGGGCGGGGTTCTTGGCACGCTGATGATCACGCGACAGCTTCTCTTCGGTGGCTTTCAGCGTGACGATCTGGTCCCGGCGGGCGATTCGCGCGTCCAGATTGGCTCCGTCCGCGGAATCGAGAATCGCCTGCGCGCACAGCGAATCCCACAGGTCGTCCATCGTCTTCGCGCCGCCGTCGGCGTTCCCCTCCGGTAGTTCCAGCGTGACCTCGCCGGCCGGCCTCCATTCGCCGGAGAACACTTTCGTGATCGGCACATGACCGGCACGGACCGGCACGTTGCGGCGCACGGCCAGCGCACACTCCTCGCGTACCGCGCCTTCGAACTCGCCTTCGTGCACGCAGACGAACACGATGCCGGATTTACGCTGTCCGGCGATCAGATCGATCACCTCGACGGGGATGCCGGGCGTGTTCACGCGCAGGCCAATCACCAGCACCTCGGGCATCTTGCCGCTGCCGGCGCCCATCGCCGTGTTCGCGGGCCGCAGCAGCGCGAGCATCGTGATCGAGGCGATGTCGTTGACCAGTCGCTGCTTGAGTTTGGACGATACCGGCGCCTTCGCCACGAACAATCCCTTCGGCAGCGTGCCCTTCTGCTCGGGAATCGCCGCCGAGGCCGGCAGTCCCAGCGTCAGGGCGGATACCTCGCCGCAGTGTGCGACGGTCAGGTGTGCAGCAGTCATCATCGGCCTCCTTGTGTTCGCCTCCGGCGGCAGGCCCGCCTGTGCGCATTGCTCCAATCCTAACCCCATCCGGGCGCCCGCCGGGGATGATCGTCACAAAACGGCCGGCCGTGTGCTCCCTGCGCGAAATACCGTTCCTCCGTTACGCTATGCTGTGCATACATCGACGAGTCGGGCGACGTCGCGGACGGGTGACGCTGACAGGGGAGAAGGACATGGCTTTCACGGATGACCAGCTGGAGAGATATTCGCGGCATCTGATTCTGAAGGAGATCGGCGTACGCGGACAGAAGAAGCTGCTCGCCGCGCGAGTGCTGGTCATCGGCGCGGGCGGTCTGGGATCGCCGGCCGCGATGTATCTGGCGGCCGCCGGCGTCGGCACGATCGGCATCGTCGATGATGATGTGGTGGACCTGTCGAACCTGCAACGTCAGATCATTCACGGCACCGGCAACGTCGGCATGCCGAAGGTCGAATCGGCGGCCGAAACCGTCACCTCCATCAACCCAGACGTGACGGTGAAGCCGTATCACATACGCGTATCTGCCGGCAATATCGCCGAGCTGATTGCCGGCTACGATGTCATCGTCGACGCCGCGGACAATTTCTCGACGAAATTCCTCATCAACGACGCCTGCGTTCTTGCCGGGAAGCCGTATATATATGGTGGCGCGCTGCGGTTCGAGGGCCAGCTCATGACGTATGTGCCCGGGCGAGGCCCCTGCTACCGCTGCATTTTCCGCGATATGCCCGCGGCCGGCGAGGTGCCCAGCTGCAAGGAGGCCGGCGTGCTCGGCGCAGTGGTCGGAGTGATCGGCAGCATGCAAGCGGTGGAGGCGGTGAAGCTGATACTCGGCGTCGGCAAGCCGCTGACCGCCCGGCTGATGACGTTCGACGCGCTGGCGATGACGTGCCGCGCCGTGCCGTTGCCGGAGCGCGAACCCGATTGCCCGGTGTGCGGCGAGCATCCGACCATAACCACGCTGGATCCGGCGCGATACATCCAGCCGGCGTGCGGCGTGTGAATGACGGCGATTCCGCCGTTTAATAACGCGCCATCACCGGCGTCTATCACCACGCTGCAACGGGAGCCAGACATCTGGCATAGGCTCATGAACGGATACCGTGCGCCTGCGGCGGCCAAAGGCGCAAGGCGCGCGCAGGCGCTGGCATAAGCCACGAACATATGAGGGGAGCATCTGACATGACGGACAAGCACATCGATTCACCGCTGGCGGACGACGACGGCGATGCCATCAAGCGCATCACGCCGGCACGATTCGCTGAGCTCGACAAATCCACGGTGACGCTGCTGGACCTGCGCGAGCCCGACGAGGTGTTGGTCCATGGCCTTGATGGCGCGATCAATATCCCGTTCAACCAGATCGGCACGAGGCTGAGCCAGGTGCCGAACGACAAGCCGGTCGTCGTGTTCTGCCGGGTGGGGGATTGGAGCGAGCAGGTCACCGAGATCCTTGCCGATCGCGGCTATGACGCCATCAACCTTGACGGCGGATTCCAGGCGTATCGGGAGTATCTCGCCTCTCTGCCGCAACAGCGGGAGAACGACGTCGACGATGGTGATGCCCGGCCCGAAAAGCAGACGAAGGGAAGCGCCGCGACGCTCTCCATCCCGGCCGCGGCGCAGCAGATATCCCTGCGCGGCCCTGAGCATGAAAGCAAGTCGACGGGGGCTGCCGACTCGGCCGTCTCGCACGGCAGCAATGGAGATACGGACGGCGCGCAGCCTCACGCGGTATTCGTCGACGCCAAAGGGCTCAAGTGCCCCGGTCCGATCGTGAAGATCGCCGACACGCTGCGCCCGCTGCCGATCGGAACCCGACTGACCGCCGAGGCGACCGAAGACGCCTTCCTGTCAGACATCGCGGTGTGGTGCGAACGCACCGGCAACCGTCTCGTCTCGCTCGAACGCGACGAAAACGGCGTGATTCATGTCGTCATCGACAAGACCGCGCACATGCCGGCCCCCGGCGCTCCGGCCGCCGCATGCCCGTCGTCGCCGGCCGGTCGGGCGGTATCGGCCGAGACTCCCGCCGCCGCACCGCAGCAGACCGGCTTCAACCCGGATGGCGGCGACGTCCGCCATGACAAGACCTTCGTCGTGTTCAGCGGTGACCTCGACAAGACCATCGCCGTGTTCATCATGGCGAACGGCGCCGCCGCGATGGGCCGCAAGGTCACGATCTTCTTCACGTTCTGGGGGCTCAACATTCTGCGCAAGCCCAAGCGCGTGCGTGTCAGGAAGACGCTCATCGAGCGCATGTTCGGCATGATGATGCCGCGCGGCACGCGCAAGCTCGGCCTCTCGCGCATGAACATGGGCGGCATCGGCGCGAAGATGATCCGCTGGATCATGAAATCCAAGAACGTGGAATCACTCGAATCGCTGATGAAGCAGGCGACCGATCACGGCGTGCGACTGGTCGCATGCCAGATGTCGATGGACATCATGGGCATCCATCAGGAGGAGCTCATCGACGGGGTGGAGCTCGGCGGTGTCTCAACGTTCCTCGGCTCCGGCGAGACCAGCGACATGAGCCTGTTCGTCTGACGGGACGCGGCGAGTCCGGTTGACAGTCGCCATAGGTGTGCGGCGTAGAATACGGAAGGCAAAGGAGACCCGCATGACACGCAAACTCATTCTCGATTTGGATACCGGCATCGACGACACACTGGCAATCGCGTATGCGCTCGCAAGCGAACAGGCCGATGACGTCCGGCTGATCGGCATCACCGGCACCTATGGCAACGTCACCGTCGAGACCGGCATGCGCAACGCGCTCGCCGTCACCGACCTGCTTGGGCATCCCGAAGTGTCGGTGTATCCCGGTCTCGACCGCCCGTCGACCGCACCGGAAAACTTCCGCTATTCGCCGTCGGCAGGAACGCGGCGCATCCACGGCGACAACGGCATCGGCGACATGACGATCCCCGATTCGCGGCGCTCGCCGGAAACGACGGCCGCGGCGGATTTCATCATCGACGCGGCGCACACGTACGGCAAGGACTTGGTCATCGTGCCCACCGGCGCGATGACCACGATCGCCGAAGTCTGCCGTCGTGAGCCGCGCATCGGCGAGCTCGTCGGTTCCATCACGTTCATGGGCGGTGCGCTGACCGTGCCGGGCAATGTGACACCCGGCGCTGAAGCGAACATCATGCAGGACCCGGAGGCCGCCGACGCCATCCTGCGCAGCGGCGTGGAAACCACGATGATCGGCCTTGACGTCACGCATCAGGCGGTGCTCACGCGGCGCGACATCGAGCGATGGCGGCGGCTGGGCACCGCGGCGGGTGATTTCCTGGCGGGCATGACGGATTTCTACATCGACGCGTATTCGGCGACGCAGCCCGAGCTGGAGGGGTGCGGCATGCACGATCCGCTTGCCGTGGCCGCGGCGCTCGACCCGACGCTGGTCACCACGCTGGGCATGAACCTGCAGGTCGACTTGGAGGGCGCGTATCGCGGCAGGACCATCGGCGACCGCGCTCACGACCGGCTCACCGACTCGCACAAGACCACGCAGGTGGCCGTGCGCGTCGACATCGCGCGATTCAAGAGCCAGTTCCTTGACCGGATCACGGCGCTGGCCTCCCACTGATCACCGCGAGACGGGCGGCTGCTGATCGCCGCGCGGCGCTTGACCATTCCCTGCCCTCTTCCCGCGAAAGTCCCATGTACATTGGTCGTGATGGGACTTTCGCGGGATGGCGGCGGAGCCGAGCCGGGCGGATTCTAGTGGTGGTTGCAACACCAAAAACACCAGGTGTTGCAACCACCACTAGAATCCGCCCTCCTCATGCCGCCTTGGCCCGTCCTGTCGGCGGCGGTGCTGGAGGTGACGCGCACGGGGATGTCATGCATGATGCCGGTCGGTCACTGTTCTGCACGCATGCTATCGGGCGTCGCTGGAAGGTCTGTGACGACGATGTCGAAAAATGGCGCTCTCAAAACTCGCAGAGTGACGGCACCCTTTAAAACCATTGGAAAATAAGGGATTTCAACAACCGACACTGTGCGCGTGCACACACAGAGTGACGGTACCCTCACACAGTGACGGTACCCTCGCACAGTGACGGTATATTCCCGAAATATCTCGTATGGTATGGATGCGCGGGGATTGGGATCCGGGCGATAGACTCGATAGTTATTCAAGGATGACCGAATGATTCGGTAAACCGTGCCCGTTGATATCAGCGGGCACGGTTCCGCTCGTTCTGCTCGGGTCTTCCAGTCGAATGGGTGCCCCGGATGCGATTCGAACGCACGACACCCGCTTTAGGAGAGCGGTGCTCTATCCCCTGAGCTACCGGGGCAACGAATGACCATTATACATGTCGGGCGGATATGCGCGTATCGTGCGCAGTGTGAAGCCCGCAGGCCGCCGCGCATACGTGCCGGAATGGGGAATGATTCTCGGGAACGATGGCGTCCGCGGTTCCGGGGCGTTATCGTATGAGCTTGTATGCGCGACGGCTGGAAGAATACATGTCGTTGCGTACCGGTTGACGGACGACAGGGGAGTGGCGAATGGCAAACGCGCGAGGATCATCACGGAACGCCTACGGCTCAGCGGCTCGGCGGTCCGGCGCGTCGTCCGGCACTGCGAAAAGGCCCGCCGCGAAAACAAGCGCCCCACGCGGCCGACGCCACCGTCTCCTTGGCGTCTTGTCGGTCATATTCGCCGCTCTCGCATTGGCGTGCAGCGTCCTGCGCATGCTCCCCGAGGACCTGCAGGCGCTGCCGTACATCCCCGTGATCGTATCCGCGACGCCGTGGTTCGTGATTCTCGCCGTGCTCGCGCTGATACTGTCGGTCATCTCGCGCCGCTGGATCGCCATGCTGATGGCGCTCGCCTGCATCGGCCTCCAGGTGTGGTGGCAGTGGCCGTTCTTCAGCGCGTCCACGAAGCTGCCGGCGGCCGTCGACGCGGCCATGGCATCGACCCGGGCGGACACCGGCGACATGATCGCCCGCGTGATGACCTTCAACGTCTACAAAGGCCATGCGGACGCGAAGGCCATCGTCGACATCGTGCGGGATCAGCGCGTCGAAGTGCTCGCGTTGCAGGAGACGACGAACGATTTCGTCAAGAAGCTCGACGAGGCGGGCATCCACAGCTATCTGCCGTATTCGCAGGTTTCGTCGTCGGACGGTGTCTACGGCAACGGCATCTGGTCCGCGACCGAGCTCGGGCGTCCGGTCGATGACGAGGTCGGGTCGAGCGCGTCGTTCATGCCGGGCGGCACCGTGACGTTCGGCGGCGGCAAGGCCCAGCTGCGATTCGTCTCCGTGCATACCACCGCGCCGATTCCCGGCTACTGGAGCCGGTGGAAGCGCTCGTTGGACGAGCTGGCATCCATGCGCTCGCGCGAAGGTTCGCGCTACGTGTTCATGGGCGATTTCAACGCCACGACCGACCACACGCCGTTCCGCAACATCCTGGGGAACCGGTTCTCGGACGCCGCACGGCAGTCGGGGCACGGGTTCACGTTCACCTGGCCGTCCAACAAGCTGCCGCTGCCGCGGTTCGCCGGCATCGACCATATCGTGCTGGACAAGGACATCATCGCCGGTCAGATGCAGGTCAAGTCGGTCGCCGGCTCGGATCACGCCGCGCTGCTCGCCACCATCGTCGTGCAGTGACGGCGGTGACGGCCGGCTGATCGGGGCGGTACCTTACGGCGACGTTGTCATGTTGTGGTAGGCGTCGGACGATGACGGATGCCGCGTAGTGCGACTACGGTGCGTGGCACTACGGCGGTGCGTCACCACGCATATGGGAACATAGATGGTCTCGGCACGCCATCGTTGCGTCCATAAGTGCTCGCCCAAACGACGGCTGCGCGCACATATGGGCGCAAACCTCGTGTTTTCCGTCCATAAGTTCGCGCGGGCTTCGCCGTGGCGCGCGCTTATGGACGCAACGTCCCGCGTAGGGTGCCCCGTCAGTCCAGGTTGGACTGGGTGCCGGCGGTGTCGGCGCTGTTGGCCTGCTCGGCCTGGGCGGCGTCGAGCTTGGCCTTGACCTCGTTCAGCAGGCTCTGCGCACGCTTGGCAAGCGCTTCGCCGATCTCCCACTGGCGCATGGACTGGTCGAGGTTCAATCCGCCGGCCTCCAGCGCCTGCACGGCCTGGATGAGCTTGTCGCGGGCCTCCTCGTACGGCATCTGCGCGATGGCCTCGCGCTCCTTGTCGGTCAGGCTGGTCGCCGGCTCGCTCGCCGCCGATGCGTTCTTGCTGGTCATGATGGTCTCCTTCTGTCGTGTATGCGTGTCGTATTCGATTGGATAACGGTCATATATATATGGTTATGCGGCTGATATCTGCCCCGCACTCTGCTGCCGTGCGGCACTCCGCTACTGGGCGGTGGCGGTGATGACCCCCTTGCGCAGCGTCAGCGTGAGATGGTCTCCCGCGCTCACCTTTCCGGCGTCGTCGATGACGTGCCCGTCGGCGTTCTGGACGACGGCGTATCCGCGGTCGAGCGTGGATTGCGGGCTGAGCGCGGTCAGGCTGGCATGCAGCTTCTCCACGGTCAGGCTGGCGTCATCCACGATGCGCGTCAGGCCGATGTCCATGCGGCGGCGCGCGTCGTCGACGAACCGTTGGTACGGCTCCAGCATGGTCAGCGGCTGCGTCAGGCTGGGCCGGTTCGCGTACCCTTCGACCAGCCGTATCTCGTTGCCGACGCGCGCGTCGATGCGCATGCGCATGCGGTCGATGGCATTGCCGATCAGCTGCCACTGCTCGTGCACGTCGGGCACGACCTTCTTCGCCGCGTCGGTCGGCGTCGAGGCCCGCAGGTCCGCCGCCAGGTCGATCAGCGTCCAGTCGTCCTCATGCCCGATGGCGGAGACGATCGGCGTCTCGCATCCCGCCGTGGCGCGCACCACCGCCTCGTCCGAGAATCCGATGAGGTCCTCGAACGAGCCGCCGCCTCGCGCCACGATGATCACGTCGACGTCCGGGTCGGCGTCTAGCCGGTGAATCGCCTCGACGATGGATTGCGGGCACTGCGGCCCTTGTACGAAGGCATGGACGATGTTGAACCGCACCGTCGGCCAGCGCAGCCGCACGTTGGTGATGACATCGCCTTCGGCCCGTGCGTGCGGGGCGCATATCAGTCCGATGCAGGAGGGGAATTCCGGCAGCGGCAGCTTGCGGTCCGCGTCGAACAGGCCCTCGCCCTTGAGCTTCATGCGCAACTGGTCGATCTGCTCCTTCAGTCCGCCGCCGGAGCCGATCTTGCGGATGTCGTCGCCGATGAAGCTCAACCGCGTCTGCTTGACCCAGATGTCAGCCTTGCCATGCACGATCACGCGGTCGCCCTGCTTGAATGAGGCGGCCTTCGAGGCGAACGCCCGCCAGCCGGACACGGATATGGCGATGTCCTCCACGTCATCGCGCACCGTAAGATACGCCGAGCCGGCGCGGCGCGTGTTGATCTCCGTGATCTGCCCGGCGATCCACGCGGCGGGCCAGCGCTCCACCGCGGTATGGAATTTCTGGCTCAGTACGCTGACCGGCCAGGGGTTGTCCGCGGTGGTCTCGGCTGCCAGGCGCGGCAGTTGGTCGAAGGGCTTGGGGATGCGCTCCCCGCCGCCCTCCGACGGCCGCTGCGTCGCGATTGCAAGGTCCTGTTCCTGATTCATGCCTTCAAGGTTTACGTACAGAAAGGACAAGTTTTTCTGCCTGCGAGAGCGTCGCCGTCGGACGGTATCATTGTTGGCCGGCTTTTCGGTGATGGTCTCGCCGCGACACGCTGACGACATACCGTGAAGTAAATCACACGGATGTTCTTTTCGGCTCTATTTCGCCGAAATGTGCATATCTAGGATTGTTTTCGGCGTTTCCCCACTATATCTAGGGGTGGCATGTCGTATAGTCATCAGAGAACAAACAACTTACACACGTGTGATTTCGGCTCGGTGACCGCCGCAAGACATGCCGGGAATCACGAAAGGACAGGGATTAGGACATGGATGCTCTGCTGATGAACGCCAGTACCGCCACCTCCTCCAAGGTGCTGGTGGAGAAGCGTGACGGTCGCGTCGTCGACTTCGACCCGATAAACATCATCAGCGCCGTGAAGTCCGCCTTCGCCGACCTTGACAAGCAGGTCGGCCCGGAGGAGGAGAAGCTGATCCGCGGCTTCGCCGACCAGATCGAAGGCGAGATCACGGAGCGCTACAACGGCCCCGCCAAGATCGAGGACATCCAGAACCTCGTCGAGCACGCCCTGATCGACGCCCACCTGTACGACGTGGCCCGCGCCTACACCAACTACCGTCTCGACAAGGACATCCAGCGCGCCAAGGCCACGGACGTCAACGAGGCCGTCTCCCGCTTCATCAACCAGGATCCGACGCTGATCCACGAGAACGCGAACAAGGATGCCAACGTCTACGCCACTCAGCGCGACCTGCTCGCCGGCGCCGTCTCCAAGGCCGCCGCGTTCAACATGCTGCCCCCGGCCGTCGCGAACGCGCACATGAAGGGCGACATCCACTTCCACGACGCCGACTACTCGCCGTTCACCGCGCAGTCCAACTGCTCGCTGCCCAACTTCTGGGACATGCTCGCCAACGGCTTCACGCTCGGCAACGCGCCGATGGCCTCCCCGAAGTCCATCGCCATCGCCGCCACGCAGATCACCCAGATCATGAAGGACGTGGCCTCCAGCCAGTACGGCGGCCAGACCGCCAACCGTGCCGACGAGCACCTCGCCGCCTACGCGAAGAAGGACTACGAGAAGTTCCTCGAAGAAGCCCGCGAGACCATCCCCGACGGCATGCCGGTGGAGTTCGCCCGTCGTCAGGTCGAGAACGCCAAGGCCAACGAGCCCGCCAAGCTGCACTTCGGCTCCCGCGAGCCGCTGCCCATGGACACGCCGTTCCACACCGACGTCGACGAGCTGGAGCAGGAGCGTGAGATCCTCGCCAAGGTCCGCACGCGCAAGTCCATCTACGACGCCATGCAAACGATGGAGTACCAGATCAACTCCAACCGCGTCTCCAACGGCCAGACCCCGTTCGTCACCGTCGGCTTCGGCCTGGGCACCGACTGGTTCGCCCGCGAGGTGCAGCGCGCGATCCTGCTCAACCGCATCCGCGGCCTCGGCAAGGACCACCACACCGCAATCTTCCCGAAGCTCGTGTTCACCGTGCGCCACGGCGTGAACGCCGACCCTGGCGACCCGAACTACGACCTGAAGCAGCTCGCCCTGGAATGCGCCACCAAGCGCATGTACCCGGACGTCGTGTTCTACGAGAACATCGTCAAGATCACCGGCTCCTTCAAGGCGCCGATGGGCTGCCGCTCCTTCCTGCAGGGCTGGATCAACCCCGAGACCGGCAAGGACGAGGAGGATGGCCGCATGAACCTCGGCGTCGTTTCCGTGAACGTGCCGCGCATCGCCATCGAATCCCACGGCAGCAAGGAGCGTTTCTGGAAGCTGTTCAACGAGCGCATGGAGGTCGCCCACCAGGCGCTGCAGTTCCGCATCATGCGCTGCAAGCAGGCCACCCCGGTCAACGCGCCCACCCTGTTCCGCTTCGGCGCCTTCGGTCGCCTCGGCGCGAGCGGCAACGTCGACACGCTGTTCAAGAACGAGCGCGCCACCGTGTCGCTCGGCTACATCGGCCTGGCCGAGGCCACCGCCGTCTTCTACGGCAAGGACTGGATCCGCGACCACGGCTGGGACCCGCAGGGCAAGGAGTTCGCGCTGTCGATCGTCAAGCGCATGAGCGAACTGTGCAAGCAGTGGAGCAAGGCCGAAGGCTACCATTACTCCGTATACTCCACACCGGCCGAATCCCTCACCGACCGCTTCAACCGCATGGACCGCGAGAAGTTCGGCCGCATCGAGGGCGTCACCGACCACGACTTCTACACCAACTCCTTCCACTACCCGGTGTGGCTGCAGCCCACCCCGATGGAGAAGCTCAACTACGAGAAGGACTTCCCGTACTTCGCGTCCGGCGGCTTCATCAACTACTGCGAGTACCCGTGCCTGCAGGACAACCCGAAGGCGCTGGAGGCCGTGTGGGATTACGCCTACAACATCGGCATCGGCTACCTCGGCACCAACACGCCGATCGACCACTGCTTCGTGTGCGGCTTCCAGGGCGACTTCGAGCCGACCGACGAGGGCTTCAAGTGCCCCGAGTGCGGCAACTGCGACCCTGACAAGTGCAACGTCACCAAGCGCACCTGCGGCTACCTCGGCAACCCGGTGCAGCGCCCGATGGTGCATGGCCGTCACGAGGAGATCTCCCACCGCGTCAAGCACATGAGCGGCGAGACCGGTCACGTGACGCTGGCGGACGGCTCCGAGCGCGAGTGGTTCGAAGAGGCCAAGTAACTGCCGGTACCGCGCGTTGTGCTGTCCGCGAGGGTCGTCGGTATATGTTGTCTGACACACTCAAGGCCGTTCGGCCGAGCTTACGGTCAGACAACATATACCGGCGACCCTCGCTCGTTGCGCGCAACGTTACGGTTGGACAGGGAGGATGATGATGGACAGGAAGTCGACGCTGCATGATTTCGCGGCCGGTGAGACCGGCCGCGGACCCGGAGTGCCGTCATCACTGACCAACAACCCCCGTTCCGGCCAGTGGGACGGGCGGCGCATGTCCAAGCGCATGATTGCCGACTACAAGACCTTCATCGTCACCGACGGCGAAGGCGTGCGCAATTCGCTGTACGTCTCCGGTTGCCCGTTCCACTGCGTCGAATGCTTCAACTCGTCGATCTGGGATTTCCAGGCCGGCCACGAATACACGCAGAAGCTCGAAGACAAGATCGTCGACGACCTCAAGGCGCCGTGGATCCAGGGCATCACGTTCCTCGGCGGCGAACCCATGCTGAATACGCCCGTCCTGTTGCCGCTCGCCCGGCGCATCCGCGGCGAGTTCGGCCACGACAAAGACATCTGGTGCTGGACCGGCTACACGTGGGAGGAGCTGATGCGTCCCGGTGAGACGCCGGACAAGCTCGAACTGTTGCAGCTCATCGACATCCTCGTCGACGGCCGCTACCTCAAGGACCAGCACGACTCCCTCCTGCAGTTCCGCGGATCCAGAAACCAGCGCATCCTCGACGTACCGCGTTCGCTGGCCGCCGGCAGGCCTGTCGTCTGGGCCAAGCTCCACGACCAGGAGCGCGACATCCCCGAAATGTACCTCAAGGATCGCGAGGTCGGCGAGGGCGCACAGGCGTCGTGACGGCGCCGCCGGCCTTGCCATCCATCCAGTGGATTCGATGCCGTCGGCCTGATCGCGGCCATCCTGACAGTCTCGCCCGCCATCGGCATGGCCTTGCTTCTCCCCGCATTCATCTGGCCTCGCGTGAGTCCGCTGTTCCATGTGATGATGCTCTGTTTCCGGGAAAGGTGCTCGCGCATGCTGGGCACCGGATTGGGGCGGACGACTCTGTATATGCGCGGCGTGCGGGACGGCGTGGTCGACGTTTTCGCGGGCAGCAGCGTGCCCGGTCCGCTGGAGGTCTCGGATACTGCGGCCGGGGTATGGCCCGCCGTCGTCGCCGGCGTGGCCGCCATATCAGGGATTTGAGCGGGACTGGGGTGGTCAATAGCACTGGTCCATAAGACCACCAGCCTGCTGGCATGCTCGGCTCACCCCCCGAATGCGCGATAATGGGGGGTAACGCCGCAATCGTGGGGAAACCGTCGAGTTTCCGTTTTGCGTTTGTTAGCGAAATCACGCCATACGACGGCTCGTTAGGAGGGGTCTCGGACTACATTACATAAGGAAGTAGCGGGAAGTCCCGAACCGAAGACAGAGGTAACAGATGGTGGATACAGCGAATACCGCGGCCGAAAGCCACGATAGTAAGCCGTTGCGCGTGGGTCTGGATATCGGATCGACCACGGTCAAGGCCGTGGTGCTCGATCAGACCAATGCGCTCAATGACGTGCTGTTCTCCGACTACCGACGTCACCACGCCAACGTCCGCGCCACGGTGGCTGGACTGCTCAAGGACATCCATCAGACGCTCGTCGACCTCGGCCGCGGCGACGAGCCCATTCGTCTCGCCATCACCGGTTCCGGCGGCCTGACGCTCGCCGACAACCTGCACGTGCCGTTCATCCAGGAGGTCATCGCCGAGACCCGCGCGATCGACGAGGAATACCCGCAGGCCGACGTCATCATCGAGCTCGGCGGCGAGGACGCCAAGATCACGTACCTGAAGCCCACTCCCGAACAGCGCATGAACGGTTCGTGCGCGGGCGGCACCGGCGCATTCATCGACCAGATGGCCACGCTGCTCGACACCGACGCCTCCGGCCTCAACGATTACGCCAAGGACTACAAGACCCTGTACCCGATCGCGTCGCGTTGCGGCGTGTTCGCGAAGACCGACCTGCAGCCGCTGATCAACGACGGCGCCGCCAAGCCCGATCTGGCCGCGTCGATCTTCACCGCGGTGGCCACGCAGACCATCGCCGGCCTGGCTTCCGGACGCCCGATCCACGGTACGGTCATCTTCCTCGGCGGCCCGCTGTTCTTCATGTCCGAGCTGCGCGAGGCGTTCCACCGCGCGCTCGCCGGCAAGGTCGACGAGTTCATCGTGCCGACCGACGCCCACCTGTACGTCGCATACGGCTCCGCGCTGATCGCTGGGGAGCCGGACGGCATCGACGTCGACGGCGTGCATTTCGAGCCGCGCACCTGTGACGACATCATCGCCGCCCTCGACGGCCTGAAGAACCTGCCGGCGAACACGCCGACCATGCCCCCGCTGTTCTCCTCCGACCAGGAGCGCGAGGCGTTCAACGAGCGCCACCATCGCGAACACATCCACATCGGCACGCTCGAAGGCGCGAAAGGCCCGCACTTCCTCGGTATCGACGCGGGTTCGACCACCATCAAGGCGACGCTCGTCAACGACGACCGCGAGATCGTATGGTCCAGCTACGCCACCAACGAAGGCAGCCCGTTGACCGCCGCCATCAACATCGTCAAGAAGATCCAGTCCGAGCTGCCCGAAGGCGCGTGGATCGCCCGATCCTGCGCGACCGGCTACGGCGAGGGACTGATCACCACCGGCTTGCACCTGGACGAGGGCGTGGTCGAGACCATGGCGCACTACCGCGGCGCCGAAATGGTCAGCCCCGGCGTCACCGCTGTCATCGACATCGGTGGCCAGGACATGAAATACCTGGCCATCACCGACGGCGTCATCGACTCGATCGCCGTCAACGAGGCGTGCTCGTCCGGTTGCGGCTCGTTCCTGCAGACCTTCGCGCAGTCGATGGGTCTGACCATCCAGGAGTTCACCCAGGCGGCCCTCAACTCCGACCATCCGGTCGACCTCGGCTCGCGCTGCACGGTGTTCATGAACTCGTCCGTCAAGCAGGCACAGAAGGAAGGCGCGTCGATGGAGAACATCGCCGCCGGCCTGTGCTATTCGGTCGTGCGCAACGCGCTGTACAAGGTCATCAAGCTGCGTGACTCCGGTGAGCTCGGCGACACCGTCGTCGTGCAGGGCGGCACGTTCCTCAATGACGCCGTGCTGCGCGCCTTCGAGCTGCTCACCGAGCGCGAGGTGACCCGCCCGAACATCGCCGGTTTGATGGGCGCGTTCGGCGCCGCCCTGACCGCGCGCATGCATTACGAGGACGTGGCCGACGACGCGCACGACCACGACGCCGAAGTCTCCGAGGGCCAGTCCGCCGATATGGCCGGCAGCGACGATGTCAGCGCGGAGCAAGACCACGAGGTCGTCATCGACGGCGTGCACCACACGGCGTCCAACATCCTGTCCGGCGACGACCTCGACAACATGTCGATGACCTCCGAGCGCGACGTGTGCAAGCTGTGCCAGAACCACTGCAAGCTCACCATCACCACGTTCGCCGACGGCTCGCGCTACGTTACCGGCAACCGCTGCGAGCGCGGCGGCGACGCGAAGAAGAAGCGCTCCGACAGGCCGAACCTGTACGACTACAAGTACAAGCGCTGCTTCGCCTACCGCAGGCTCACCGACAAGAAGGCCACCCGCGGCGAGATCGGCATCCCTCGCGTGCTCAACATGTACGAGAACTACCCGTTCTGGTTCACGCTGCTCACCTCGCTCGGCTTCAAGGTGATGATCTCCGGCCGCAGCTCGCACGAGCTGTTCGAGACCGGCATCGAATCGATCGCCTCCGAGAACATCTGCTACCCGGCCAAGCTGGTGCACGGCCACATCAAGTGGCTGCTGGGCAAGGGCGTCAAGAACATCTTCTACCCGTGCGTGAGCTACGAGGACAACCTCGTGCCCAATACGGACAACCACTACAACTGCCCGGTCGTGGCCAACTACCCGGTGGTGATCGGCGCGAACATGCCCGAACTGCGCGAGGACGGCATCCGCTACATGCACCCGTACTTCAACCTCGCCAACCACGAGCTCATGGTCGACCGCATCGTCGAGGAGTTCGCGTGGGCGAACGTGAGCCGCGAGGAGGCCGAGACCGCGGTCAAGGCCGCGTACGCCGAGGACAAGATCTTCAAGAACGACGTGCAGGAGGAAGGTTTCAAGGCGCTCGCCTACATGAAGGAGCACAACTGCCGGGGCATCGTGCTCGCCGGGCGCCCGTACCACATCGACCCCGAGGTCAACCACGGCATCCCTGAGACGATCTGCGCGCTCGGCATGGTCGTGCTCTCGGAGGATTCGATCTGCGAACTGCAGCCGGGGGAGAACCTGCATCTGAGCGACTACCTGTCGGAAGGCGAGGAGGACCCGCGCAAGAAGAACGCGAACGGCTTCCGCCACGTCGGCGACCGCAAGGTGACCGTCTCCCGCATGCCGCTGCGCGTCACCAACCAGTGGGCCTACCATTCGCGGCTCTACGCGGCGGCGCATTTCGTGGCGTCCTACCCGGGTCTCGAACTCGTGCAGCTCAACTCCTTCGGCTGCGGCTTGGACGCCATCACCACCGATCAGGTGGCCGAGATCCTCGCCGACAAGGCCGACGTGTACACGCTGCTCAAGATCGATGAGGTGAGCAACCTCGGAGCGGCGAAGATCCGCCTGCGTTCGCTCAAGGCCGCCGTCGAGGAGCGCGAGGCCAACAAGCGGCGTCTGGCCGCACAGGCCCAGTCCCAATCCCGCCAGCAGGTGCTGCCGAACAAGCAGGACCAACCGGTCGGCCCCAGTGCGGCCGAGCTTGCGGCGCAGCGTCAGGCCAAGGAGGAGCTCGCGGCCGCCGAGGTGCAGCTCAAGGCCGCCCAGGACCAGCTCGCCGCCGCGCAGGCCGCCGTCGAGGCCGCGGAGAAGCAGAAGAACGCCGCCGAGCAGCCGGCCCCGCATTCTACGGGCTTCCGCAAGACCGGATCCGAGGCGCCCACGCCCGGCCGTCAGGTCATGCTCGACACGGTGATGAAGAGCAACCCGCAGCTCACCAAGGCCGTCAAGGACGCCTCCCACCGCGCGGCGCAGGCCGAGTCGCGGCTCGCCGACACCTCGCCGAACAGCAAGTCCGCGAGGAAGGCCGCCAAGAAATCCGGCCACAACACCGCGACCATGTCGAAGTACGCCAACAAGGTGCCGTTCGGCAAGTCGATGAAGAAGGACTACACGATCGTCGGCCCCCAGATGAGCCCGATCCACATGTCGCTGGTCGAGTCGGTCATCCGCTCCGGCGGATACAAGTTCGACATCCTCAAGACCGCGAGCCGCGAGGACGTCGAACTCGGCCTCAAGTACGTCAACAACGACGCCTGCTACCCGGCGATCATGGTCATCGGCCAGCTCGTCGACGCCATCGTCAAGGGCAAGTACGATCCCGACCATGTGGCGCTCGCCATCACGCAGACCGGCGGCATGTGCCGCGCGACGAACTACTTCGGCCTGATCCGCAAGGCGCTGATCGACGCCGGCTACCCGCAGGTGCCGGTCATCGCGCTGTCCACGCAGGGCTTCGAGGACAACCCGGGCTTCAAGGCCACGCCCACGCTGCTGCACCGCGCCATCAAGGCGCTGGTCGTCGGCGACCTGCTGCTCAAATGCCTGATGCGCGTGCGCCCGTACGAGGTCGAGAAGGGCAGCGCCGACAAGCTGTACCAGATGTGGGACACCATCGTGCGCGAGACCATCGAGCACCACGGCTTCTCCGATACCGCGAAGAAGAAGATCGGCAAGCATTACCTGCCGTACCAGACGCTGCTCAAGGAGATCGTCAAATCGTTCGACGCACTGCCGCTGCGCGACATCCCTCGCAAGGTGCGCGTCGGCGTCGTCGGCGAGATCCTCGTCAAGTACCATCCCGACGCGAACAACCACGTGGTCGACGTCATCGAATCGCAGGATTGCGAGGCCGTGGTCCCCGGCATCATGGAGTTCATGACCACGCGTCCGTACATCACCGACTGGAACGAGAAGAACCTCGGCATGGGCGGCAACAAGAAGCTGTACTCGCTCATGCGCTGGGGTCTCGACCGTTACCTCAACCCGGTGCGCGCGGCCATAGATCTGGCGCATGGCAAGTTCAGCCAGGACCTGCCGATGCCCGAGCTGGTCAAGAAGGCCTCCGAGGTGACCTCGGTGGGCGTGCAGGCCGGCGAGGGGTGGCTGCTGACCGCCGAGATCCTGGAGCTCATCGAGTCTGGCTGCCCGAATGTGATCTGCGCCCAGCCGTTCGCCTGCCTGCCCAACCATGTGACCGGCCGCGGCATGTTCGGCAAGATTCGCCGTCTGCACCCGGACGCGAACATCGTCTCCATCGACTATGATCCCGGCGCCTCACAGGCCAATCAGCTCAACCGCATCAAGCTGATGATCGCCGCGGCGAAGAAGAACCACCAGAAGCTGGCCGCGGCCGACTGACGGATCAGCCTCGGCCCGGCGATCAGCCGACCAGGGTCGCCGCGTAGGCGTACAGCCTCTTCCATGGCAGGGTCGACACGTCTATCTTGTCGGCCTTGCTCTGAACCCTCTCGCGGTAGCGTTCCGTGCGCAGCGCCGTCTTCACATTGGCTTTCACATCGGCGAGCGGCGCCTTGCCCTCGACCCCGTCCACGGTCCAGTCGTGTGCGTCGTAATACTCCTGCACCTCGGTCTCGCTCGGGTTCATGCCCGGTTTCGTGGCGTCGTCGACGTAGTCGTTCTTCAGCGCGGTCATCTCGTAGTCGATGTATGAGGCGATGTCGTATTCGCTGCGCCCGTAGATGACCTGCCCCGCTTCACGTTTCTGCCGGTTGTTCGCGTTGAGGGTTTCCATGCGCTTGACGATGCCGGTGTACGAGTCGTCGTCGACCAGCCCGTACGAGACTGCGATCAGGTACGCCGCGTGACGGAAGCGCAGCGTGTCGATAGTCTGTTTCGTCAGCCATTCGACCGGCTTCTCGCCGCCGTATGAGGCGGTCCAGTCGGCGTCCCGGGCGTTGAGGTTGACGTCGTGCTTCTGCTTGAAATAGCTGACGGCGGCGGTGCGCTGCGACGACCACGCCTGGGTGAATTCGGCCTGCGTGATGGTGGTGTCGCCGAAGGAGAATTTCGGGAAGGCCTGCGTCGCGTTGGCTTGCGCGTCGTCCGTCTTTGACGAGTCGGGGCTCGCCGTGAGCGAACGGACGAGAAAGACGGTGCCGACGATGGCCGCAATCAGCAGGATGGTCGCGACGACGATGATCGCGCGGGTTCTCGTATTGGTTTTCGTCCCCATCTTCGCGGCGTCACGGCCGCTCCCGTCCGTTGCCTTGCTGGGAGAGCCTGATCCGCATTTTCGTGACTGCTTCATGCCGTCATGATACGCGACGGACATGATTGCGGGGTGTCGCCCGCATTGCGCAGGAACGCCCCCACAATCATGTCCGCCGGTCGTCGCCTTGGATTCCGGTTATTCCTGGAATACGTCCGGATGCTTCGGATCGCCGGGCTCGTCGGCCAACAGGCCCTCCAATCCTAGGAACTCCTTCCAGAATTCGAGCGGCTGGCCATACGGCGCCGATTGCGCGCCGCGCGCCTGCAGGTTCGCCTTCGCCTCGAACACGTCCTCTTCGCGGATATCCTCGAAGTAGCTTTCCAGCCGCTCCCTGTTCTCCGGCACGTAGAACAGGGACGCGATGATCTCCGTCAGCCGCTCGGCGCGCTCGATCGGCAGCGAATCCCAATGCCGCAGCTCGATGAAGTTCTTCATACGCACGTCGTTGAAATGCGTGGAGATGATGTGGTTGATCTCGTACGGGTTGAGCTCGCGGTCGGGATACACCTCTCCGGCGTTCTCATAGAACGCCGGGTGATGCAGCTCCTTGCCGCTCAGGCCCTTGGCCTCCGGCGTATGCGTCAGATCGGCGAACATCAGCGGCGTGGACAGCACGTCGATGGCGTACTCCTCCCAGCCGAACCGCTTGTCGAACAGTCCGGGAATCACGTTCGAGCGCTGGGGGTCGAGATAGTCCCACATGCGCTGGCGTAGCAGGGGCCACGGGTTCGGCGCGCCCTCGAAATACGGCGTATTGCGGAAGTACCAGGCGAGGATCGGCCCGATGATGGTGCCCAGACGCAGCTTGTCGATGGAATCCTGCTCGTCGACGTAGTCGATGCTCACCTGCGTGGAGGCCGAGCACCGCATCATGCACGGGCCGAACTGGCCTACCCGCCCCAGGTAGTGGGTCATGGCGTCGTAACGGTCCTTCGGGTTGACCTTGACGTCGGCGAAGCCCGACTTGGGCTGGTAGCCGTAATTGACCAGACGGAAGCCCAACTCGTCCAGCACGGGATCGATGTCACGCCGGAAGGAACGATACAGCGTCAGCAGTTCCTGCGGCGTCTTGAGGATGCCCAGCGAGCACTCCACCTGACCGCCGGGCTCCAGCGACACGGCGATGCCTTCGCGCCCGAGTCCGACCAGATGGCCGTTCTCCCAGTACTCCTTCTCCTTGTCATAGTACGGCGCGATGCGCTTGAGCAGCGTTTCGACGCCGTTCTCCTCGTAGTAGCTGACGGCGGTGTCGTCGCCGTTGTGCACCGGAAGATGTTCGATCTCCACGCCGAAACCGCCCGTGCCGCGTTTGGAACGGCCTTCCTCGAAGAATCGCAGCAGACTGTCGATGTGCTTGGGATTCGGCTTGGCGAGCAGATGCGCGTAACTGATTCTCGGTGTCGTCATGGGGCATATCGTACCTGTAGATTCCATCGGCCACGGCGGTGCCGTTATACAAAGAATCGATAGCTGGTTTGCGTCCGAATGCTGGACATTGCGACCGATTTCCCGGGTTCCGTTCAGGGGGTACAAGGGTGACGTTATGACAGTTAACGAAATGCCGAATACGCCATACCCCCATTGCCGTAGCCTATGGGTACCGCTATACTTGTGAACTTGTAAAGTCTCTTTACATATTGGTGGGTGGCGAGTCCGTGAATGACCCCGGAAGGGGGCATCGTCATGGATGACCGGATCGCCGACATGTCCCCCCGCAACGAGGAGGGGAACGGAGACTCTCCAATAACAGTAAGGACAACGATGAAACCTCATGTAGGATCACGGATGATCGCAGCATCGGTTGCTTTGGGGACGGCGTTCGCGTTGATCGCGCCGTCTTCGGCGCTCGCGGGCGATGCGACGCCAGCGGCGGCGTCGACCGGAACGACATATTACGTGTCATCGACGCATGGCGATGACGGCAACGCCGGCACCGATCAGAACCATCCCTGGAAGACGCTGGACAAGGTCAACGCCATCGCGACCGACCTTAAGCCGGGCGACTCCGTGCTGCTGGAGCGTGGCTCCACGTTCCAGGACCAGTATCTGCACATCAAGGACACGTCGGGAACCGCCGACGCGCCCATCACCATCGCCGATTACGGCGACGCCTCCGCCAAGCCGGTCATCGCGGCGAACGGCGTCAAGGGCAGCCGGTGGTACCAGAACTACCGTGCGTCGGTCGGCAACCACCAGAACAAGGGCACCGTCTCCTCGGCCATCCTGCTCAAGGACGTGTCGTACATCACGGTGAAGAACCTGGAGATCACCAATGACGACCCCGACGTCTACGACCCGATCGACACGTGGAAGTGGACCGACACGGCCGATTCGGATGGCACCAAGCTCGACCGCTCGGCCGACCGCATGGACCGCACCGGCGTGGCCGGCATCGCGGAGAACGGCACAACGATGAGCCATGTCACGCTTGAGGGCCTGAACATCCACGACGTGGACGGCAACATCTACAACAAGCACATGGCCAACGGCGGCATCTACTTCATGGCTCACTACGCCCGCGAGAACAAGAGCGCCGCGGACAACACGTGGCTGCAGAACCACATCTCGCGCTTCGACCACATAACCATCAAGAACAACATCGTCAAGGACGTGGACCGCTGGGGCATCGCCGTGGGCTACACCGCGTACCTCAACTTCATCGACGCGACGTGGGGCGACGGCAGCATCGACGACGACCTGATCGCCAAGTACGGCCAGACCAACGTGACCATCGAGAACAACTACGTCAAGGGTGCGGGCGGCGACGCCATCACCCTCATGTACTGCGACCGTCCGGTCATCCAGTACAACGTGGGCGACAGCGTCTCGAAGCACATGAACGACGTCGACTACCCGCATGACCGCGAGCACGGCGGCAGGTACGGCGGCTGGGTCGCGGCGGGCATCTGGCCCTGGCGCTGCAAGGACCCGATCTTCCAGTACAACGAGATGTACAACAACCTCAACTCCGAACACGGCAACGGCGACGGCCAGGCGTGGGACGCCGATTACGGCGACGGCACGCTGTACCAGTACAACTACTCGTACGGCAACTCGTTCGCCTCGCTGATGATCTGCAACCAGTACGCCATCAACACGACGTTCCGCTACAACATCTCGCAGAACGACCGCCGCGGCGTGTTCGACCTGCCGGGCAACGGTCCGGGCAACCACATCTACAACAACACCGTCTACATCGGTAAGGACAGCGCGGTGCTGACCGACCGATCCAACAGCCAGGCGAAGTTCGAGAACAACATCTTCATCAACGCGTCCGACACCAAGAAGACCGAGACGTGGAACCGCGGCAACCAGCACGGCGGCCAGACGTACGACAACAACATGTACGTCAATTACGCGAACAAGCCCGCCTCCGATTCCAACGCCGTCGAGGTCGCCGATGTGAAGACCGTGCTGGCCAATGCCGGACACGCGCCGAGCGCGCCGAAGGCCACCGGTTCGGTCTATGGCCGTTCCGGCAGCGAGTTCGACGGATACAAGCCCGTTGACGGCTCCCCGGCCATCAATGCCGGCAAGGTCATCTCCGACATGAACGACTACGCGGTCACGAACGACTTCTTCGGCAACACCATCAAGGGAACCCCGGACCTGGGTGCCGTCGAAAGCAACGTGCTCTCCGTCTCCGGCAAGGTCAACGCGTACGAGACCGCCACGGTCGGCGGCTCCAAGGTCGTCTACGTGCCGTTCACCGCGAAGAACCCGACCACAGTCAAGCAGCTTCGCGCGGGCCTGACGGTCGGTGACGGATCAGTCGCCAACGTGTACCGCGGCAGCACCAAGCTGACGGCCGACGCGGCGATCCAGGCCGACGACGTGCTGCGCTTCGAGGTCGAAGGCACTTCGAACACGCCGATCGAATACACCATCGCTCAGAAGAACGCATGGAACTGGGTCGACGAGTTCAAGACCGCCACGGGCGTGGTCTGGAACTCCCAGAAGCAGAACGGCGCCGACGGTGACTGGACGGACATCACGACGTTCTCCACCGAGTACCCGATGTCGAAGTACAACGAGTACTACGGCGCGGGACTCACCGGCAACCTGTCGGACCTGCCGGCAGTGGGAGCTGCCCGCCCCGGGCGTCAGGGCCTGCTGGTCGACGACCCGGATGCGGCCGGCGGCACCGCCATCGTGTGGAAGGCCCCGAAGGCCGGCACCGTGAAGGTCACACTCGGCCGCGACAACGAGCCGCAGCGGCGCAACGCCAACGCCTCGGGCACGGTGACGCTCGCACTGACCAAGAACGGCGAGACGCTGTGCACTGCAGACATCTCCACCGCGCAGACCAAGAACGACGACTTCGTCAATTGCCTGAAATCGGATAAGGGCACGGTGCAGGTGAACGCCGGCGACGTGATTCGCATCGCGGCGACCGCGGCCAGTGGCGCGGCCGCTCCGGACCTGTACGTCTCGCCGGTCGTCACCTATCAGGATGTGGCACCCGTCGAGTCCCAGACGGCGCAGTATGCTGCCTCCTACGACGCGGTGAGCGCCAAGGTCGGCACCAAGGCCACCGCTACGGTGAAGTTCACGAAGGGCGGTGCCGCCGCCACCCCGACCGGCGTCAAGTCCTACGCGCTGAAGACCGCGGTCGACGGCGTGTCCGTGGACGCCGCGACCGGCGCGGTCACCTACACGCCCGGCGCAAATGCGTACGGCACCACCAAGACCGCGACCGTGGTCGTCACCTACTCGGATGACACCACCGACGAGGCGACCGTCACCTTCAACGTCGAGAAGTCCAATGCGCAGAAGTACAACGTGCTGTACCCGGCCGTGTCCGGCGGCGCGGGCGTCGCGCTCAAGCGCACGCCCAAGTTCACGCTCAAGGCGGACAGCGCCGCGGCGTCCATCCCCGCCGGCACCAAGTTCGCGCTCGGCACGGGCGCCCCGGCCGGCGCGTCCGTGAACGCCGCCACCGGTGAGGTCACGCTGACCAGCACCCAGGCCGGCACCATCACCGTGCCGGTGACGGTCACCTTCTCCGACACCAACGAGTCCATCGAGGCGACGGCCACGTTCACCGTGACCGCTCCGGCGGCGCTCGGCACCTCCAAGCTGGAGACCGGCACCGCGGACGGCGCGAACGTCATCTATGTGCCGTTCACCTCGAAGACCCCGACCACCGTCGCCGATCTGCTGGCCCTGGTGACCGCCGAGCCGGATTCGGCCCTCAAGGCCGTGTACCGCGACGGCACCAAGCTGGAGGACGCCGCGGCAGTAAAGGCCGGCGACGTGCTGCGCTTCTACGCCGACGGCTCCACCTTCACCGCCGACTACACGGTCGTGCAGAAGAACGCCTGGAACTGGGTCGACGACTTCAAGACCGACTCTCAGGGCCCGATCTGGACGTCGCAGCGTCAGGTGTCCGGCAAATGGCAGACGATTACCGATTTCGGTTCCGATGTGTACCCGCAGACGTACTACGACAAGTACTACGGCGTCGGTGTGGACTATCAGAACAAGAGCCTTCCGGCCGACCGCAGCGCCATCCACGGCCTGATTGCCGACAATCCGGGTGATTCCGCGGCGACGGCGATGGCCTGGACCGCGCCGAAGGCCGGTTCCGTGAAGGTCACGCTGGACGAGGTGACCGGAGCGAACGTCGAGCCGTACATCCGTCAGTCGAACAGCAACGGCAAGGATGTGGTCCTGAAGCTGCTGAAGAACGACGAGGTGATCTGCTCCGCGACGATGACCAATTCCTTCGCGACGGCGACCGGGTTCAACGAATGCCTGGCGTCCGCCAAGGGCACGGTCAAGGTCGCGGTCGGCGATGTGCTGCGCTTCTCGGTGGATGCCGCGGCCGGCACCTCCAAGTCGTCGATCCACATCAGCCCGGTCATCACCTACACGGATGCCGATGAGCCTTCGCCCGAGCCTGGCCTGTCGGAGCAGTATGCTGCGGCGTATCCGGCTTCGGTTGCGGCGAAGGTGGGCGAGAAGGCCACCGCCGCGGTGTCGTTCACGAAGGGCGCCGCCGCCGCGGATGCCCCGGCGGGCACGACGTTCGCGGTCGCGGGTGACGGGTTCACGGTCGCCGCGGACGGTACGGTGTCGTTCACGCCGACGGACGCGCAGGCGGGCAAGACGGTGACGGCCACGGTGACGGTGACGTATTCGGACAAGTCGGCGGATACGGCGACGGTGACGTTCAAGGTCGCCGCCAAGACCGAGCCTTCGCCCGAGCCTGGCCTGTCGGAGCAGTATGCTGCGGCGTATCCGGCTTCGGTTGCGGCGAAGGTGGGCGAGAAGGCCACCGCCGCGGTGTCGTTCACGAAGGGCGCCGCCGCCGCGGATGCCCCGGCGGGCACGACGTTCGCGGTCGCGGGTGACGGGTTCACGGTCGCCGCGGACGGTACGGTGTCGTTCACGCCGACGGACGCGCAGGCGGGCAAGACGGTGACGGCCACGGTGACGGTGACGTATTCGGACAAGTCGGCGGATACGGCGACGGTGACGTTCAAGGTCGCCGCCAAGACCGAGCCTTCGCCCGAGCCTGGCCTGTCGGAGCAGTATGCTGCGGCGTATCCGGCTTCGGTTGCGGCGAAGGTGGGCGAGAAGGCCACCGCCGCGGTGTCGTTCACGAAGGGCGCCGCCGCCGCGGATGCCCCGGCGGGCACGACGTTCGCGGTCGCGGGTGACGGGTTCACGGTCGCCGCGGACGGTACGGTGTCGTTCACGCCGACGGACGCGCAGGCGGGCAAGACGGTGACGGCCACGGTGACGGTGACGTATTCGGACAAGTCGGCGGATACGGCGACGGTGACGTTCAAGGTCGCCGCCAAGACCGAGCCTGAGCCCAAGCCCGAACCGACCGATCCGAAGGCCGACCTGCGCAAGGAGGTCGAATCCGCGTCGAAGCTTGACGAGAAGGACTACACCGCCGACTCGTGGAAGGTGTTCGCCGCGGCGCTCGATAACGCCAAGGCCGTGCTGGAGGACAAGGACGCCACCGAGGCGCAGATCTCCGGCGCGCTCACGACGCTGAAGTCCGCCACTGCCGCGCTGGCCAAGGCCGGCGACACCGGCAAGCCCGACGATGGCGACAAGCCTTCCGCGGGCAAGCCCAACGACAAGGGCAACGGTCTGTCCAAGACCGGCGCCAGCGTCGCCGTCATCGGCGTTGCCATGCTGCTGCTCGCAGCTGCCGGCTTCGTCACGGTGAACGTCGTTCGCCGCCGCCGGTAACGGCATGACGGGCACCCGCCCGTAACAAGCAATCAGGGGTCTCATGGTCAGCCATGAGACCCCTTTGCTATGCCTGTTAGCCGCTCTCTCGCTGTCGATTACCCTATATTCCCGCGAAAGTCCCATTTGCGGACGCTGGAATGGGACTTTCGACGGATGGGAGCAATTGTTCAACACGCCGATTGTTGTATATGCAACTGTTGTATATGGTATGCATTATCATGTTATGTTGCCTGAATGTTCGGAATGCGATTTTCGCATCGACAGACATGGTATGGAGGGGTATGGAGCAACGTATTCTCAGCATTGAAATACGGGCGGTGAGTAAGGCCGTCGACCGTTATTTGGGCGAAAGCATGCCGCTCTCCGCCAAGGAGACCACCGGCGGCAACGCGCATATCATCATGTTCCTGGCGCGCAATCGGGATCGGGAGATCTATCAGCACACCATCGAGCAGAAATTCTGCATCACCCGTTCCACGGCATCCCGCGTGCTGGCGCTGATGGAGAAGAAAGGGCTGATTGCCCGTGAATCCGTGGCGCACGACGCACGATGTAAGCGCATTGTGCTGACGGATAAAGCCGACGCCATCGTCGCCGATCTCAAAGCGAACGGGGAGCGTGTGGAGCGTCTTCTGGTCGACGGTTTCACGCAAACGGAGCAAGATGCGCTGCATGACTACGTGGAGCGCATGCGTGCCAACATCGAGCGCGCACAACATGAATTTGAACATCAGACATCCTCCCAGACGCCGTCAACGGCGGCTCCCGAATACTCGGAAGCGGAGGTCATCAACACGAAGGAGGAGAACAAGTGAGCAGCACCGAAGAAGCGATTGCGCAAGCGCGCAAAGCCGTGGAACCGGACAAGCCGAAACATGTCCTGCGCACGCTGGGCAAGTCGATCCGCGAGTACAAGAAGGCCAGTCTGCTGGCCCCGGCGCTCGTGGCGGTCGAAGGCATCCTGGAAATCCTGATCCCGACGATCATGGCCTCGCTGATCGACGAGGGCATCACCGGCGGCAGCATGCCGTCTACCATCAAGTTCGGAGTGATCCTGCTGATCTGTGCGATGGTCTCGCTGGGTGCCGGCTTCCTGTCCGGCAAGTTCGCGGCCATCGCGGGCGCGGGCTTCGCCAAGAACCTGCGCCAGGACCAGTTCAAGAAGGTTCAGGGCTTCAGCTTCACCAATATCGACCGGTTCTCCACAGGCTCGATCGTGACCCGACTGACCACCGACGTGACGAACCTGCAGAACGCCTACATGATGATTATCCGTCTGGGCGTGCGTGCACCGATCATGGTGATTGTGGCCTGGATCTTCTCGTTCCGCATCTCCCCGTCCATCTCGCTGGTGTTCCTGGCCTGCATCCCGGTCCTGGCGATCGGCCTGTGCGGTCTGGCCGTGCTCGTGCACCCCGTGTTCGAGCGCGTGTTCCACACTTACGACGCGCTCAACAACGTGGTCGACGAGAACCTGCAGGGCATCCGCGTGGTGAAATCCTACAACCGCGAATCCTTCGAGGTGGGCAAGTTCGGCCGCATCTCCCAGCGCATCTTCAAGGACTTCACCAAGGCCGAGCGCATCATGAGCTTCAACAGCCCGCTGATGATGGTGTGCGTCTACGCCTCGATGATCCTCATCGCATGGATGGGCGCGCAGCAGATCGTCGCCTCCGGCAACAACGCCGCCGTGGGCCTGACCACCGGCGACCTGACCGCACTGGTCACCTATGCCATGCAGATCCTCATGGCCATGATGATGCTGTCGATGATCTTCATCATGGTCATTATCTCCCAGGCCTCCGCCGAGCGTATCTGTCAGGTGCTGCAGGAGGAAAGCACCGTGACTGATCCGGCCAATCCGGTGACCGACATGGCCGATGGGTCCATCGAATTCGACCACGTCACCTTCCGCTACTCCGACAGCTCCGAAAAGCCCGTACTCGACGACATCAACCTGAAGATCCGCTCCGGCATGACCATCGGCATCGTCGGCGGCACCGGTTCCGCCAAGTCGAGCCTCGTGCAGCTCGTGCCGCGACTGTACGACGTGAGCTCCGGCTCGCTCAAGGTCGGTGGCGTGGACGTGCGCGACTACGATCTGGAAGCCCTGCGCGACCAGGTGTCCATGGTACTGCAGAAGAACGTGCTGTTCTCCGGCACCATCGCCGAGAATCTCAGGTGGGGCAACCCGAACGCCACCGACGAGGAGGTCCGCCACGCCGCGCAGCTTGCGCAGGCTGACGGATTCGTGCAGGAATTCCCCGACAAGTACGACACCTACATCGAGCAGGGAGGCACCAACGTCTCCGGCGGCCAGCGCCAGCGCCTGTGCATCGCCCGCGCGCTGCTGAAGAAGCCGAAGATCCTCATCCTCGACGATTCGACCAGCGCCGTCGACACCAAGACCGACAAGCTGATCCGCAACGCGTTCCACAACGAGATCCCCGACACCACGAAGATCATCATCGCCCAGCGTGTCGCCTCCGTCGAGGAATCCGACATGATCCTCGTCATGGACAACGGCCGCATCATGGCGTCCGGCACGCACGACGAGCTGCTCGCCACCTGCGACGAATACCGGTCCATCTACGAATCCCAGACCAAGAACCAGGCCCGACCCGAGGAGCTGGTCGCCGCGGAGCCGGCCGGGGCGCAATCTGAGACCGAGGCCAAGGAAGGAGAGACGCGATGAGCAACGACCAGAGCTTCAAGAACCGCAAACCCGGCATGGGCAAAGCCGAACCTGACACCATCAAGCGCATCTTCAGCTACATCTTCCAATACAAGTGGCGCGTCGTCGCCATCGTGATCTGCATCCTGATCGGCGCCGCCGCGCAGGCCGGATCCGCGCTGTTCCTCCAGTCCCTCATCGACACGTACATCCTGCCGATGGTGGGGGAGACAAATCCCGACTGGGCGCCGCTGCTGCGCGCCATCTCGCTTATGGGCTGCCTGTACCTGGCCGGTATCGTGGCGTCCTGGGCCTGGCAGTGGCTGATCGTCACCGTCGAACAGGGCACGCTCAAGAAGATCCGCGACGACATGTTCGCCCACCAGCAGAAGCTGCCGATCCGCTACTTCGACAGCCATGAGCACGGCGACATCATGAGCCACTACACCAACGACACCGATACGCTGCGTCAGGCGATCTCGCAGTCGTTCCCGCAGATGTTCTCCTCGATCATCTCCGCGCTGGCGGCGCTGCTGTCCATGCTGTGGCTCTCGATCCCGTTCACCGCGTTCGTGATCGTGTTCACCGTGCTGCTCTACTTCATCGTGCGCAAGATCGTGAGCCGTTCCGGCCGCTACTTCGTCAAGCAGCAGATGTGGATCGGCGACGTGAACGCCTTCGTGGAGGAGTCCGTCAACGGCCAGAAGGTCATCAAGGTCTTCAACCACGAGGACGCCACGCAGAAGACCTTCGACGAGAAGAACGAGGAGCTGTTCGAGGCGTCCGCCGAAGCGAACACCTGGGGCAACGTCACCATGCCGGTGGTCGGCAACATGGGATACCTGCTCTACATCCTGCTCGCCATCATCGGCGCAGCCGTTTCGCTGGCCGGCGTCAATGATCTCGGCCTGACCGGCGTCAAGCCGCTCACCCTCGGCACCCTCGTCTCGCTGCTCACCCTCTCCCGTTCGTTCATCAACCCGATCGGCCAGGTCTCCCAGCAGATGACCATGGTGATGATGGCGCTCGCCGGCGCCTCCCGAATCTTCAAGCTGATGGACGAGCCCGTGGAGTCCGACAACGGCACCGTCACGCTCGTCAACGTCGAGCTCGGCGAGGACGGCCGTACCATGCGGGAGGTCGACCACGAGACCGGCCACTGGGCGTGGAAGCGCGAGGAAGGCGACGACGGCACGAGGTCGCTCAAGGCCGCCGAGAAACTGCACGGATCCGCGCGCGAAGTGGCCGTCAAGGCCAAGGAGCAGGCGATTACCTCGCCGGACGGCCGCTACACGTTGCTGCGCGGCGATGTGCGCTTCACCGACGTGACCTTCGGCTACAATCCCGACAAGCCGGTGTTGCACGACATCACCTGGTTCGCCAAGCCCGGTCAGAAGATCGCGCTCGTCGGTGCCACCGGTGCCGGCAAGACCACGGTGACCAACCTCATCAACCGGTTCTACGACATCCAGCAGGGCCAGATCCTCTACGACGGTATCTCCGTAGCCGGCATCAAGAAGCCGGATCTGCGCCGTTCGCTGGGCATCGTGCTGCAGGACGTGAACCTGTTCACCGGCACCGTGATGGACAACATCCGCTACGGCCGACTGAACGCCACCGATGAGGAATGCATCGAGGCCGCGCGACTGGTGAACGCGGACGGCTTCATCCGCATGCTGCCCAAGGGCTACCAGACGGTGCTCGAAGGCGACGGCTCCGGCCTGTCCCAGGGCCAGCGCCAGCTAATCTCCATCGCCCGCGCCGCCGTGGCCGATCCGCCCGCGCTGATCCTCGACGAGGCCACGTCGTCGATCGACACCCGCACCGAGGAGGTCGTGCAGGCCGGCATGGACAACCTGATGAAGGGCCGCACGGTCTTCGTCATTGCCCACCGCCTGTCCACCGTGCGCAACTCCGATGTGATCATGGTGCTTGACCACGGCAACATCATCGAACGCGGCTCGCACGACGACCTCATCGCGCAACGTGGGGAGTACTACCAGCTCTATACCGGCGCGGTGGAACTGGAGTAGCCAAGGACTGCCTTCGGCAGACCGTCATGTTTCCTCGGCACTGTCGTGCCTCGGCATCGCCTATGGACAGCCCACCGGGCTTCCCGCTTAACGGCTCCGCAGCTAGTGGCTGATATTCCAGTCGCTGGCATTATCCGCGAAAGTCCCATCCGAACATGTCGGAATGGGACTTTCGTCGGGTGGGGGAGGAGTGGCCTTCCCCACCCGACACGATAATTGGGGGTGTGCGCCACGCCTCAGTTTGCCAGGTAGTTGGCGATCGCGCCGGCGGCGGCGTAGCCTTTGCGGTACATGAGTTCCAGTCCCTCGAAGGACTTGCTCAGTGTCGAAAGCCCGCACAGGTCATCGGGCGCGAGGATGAGCACGCGGCCGTCGCGCCCGTACTCCTTGGCCAAGGCAACCTCGTCGTTGTAGGTGGCGTATCGGTTCAGCAGTCGCTCAGCGGCGGTCGGATAGGAATGCCGAAGGATTCGCGCCGGCGCGATGTCGCGCTTCTGCTCGCGCAGCACGTCCTTCGGCCTTGTCAGCACCAGCACGATGCGGTCATATCCGTCGTCAATGGCCTTCTGCACGGGGACCGGATCGACGATGCCACCGTCGAAATACGGGACGCCGTCGATCACATACGGCTCGCAGGCCACGGGCACGGCCGACGAAGCCTTCATGATGTTGAAATCATCGTAATGCACGTCGGACTTGTCGAAGTACTTCGCGGAACCGTCCAACGCATTGCACGCGATCACCGTGAACCCGGTGGGGTTCGCCGCGAACGCCTCATAATCCACCGGATATTCGCCGTCGTGATTGCTCAGCGTGCTGTATACGTAATCCAGATTCGCGAAATTGTGGTGCTTGACATAGCTGTCGAAGCTGGCGTATTCCTTGCGGAAGGCGTATTCGGTGTAGAACTTGTGGTTGCGGCCGTGCTGGCCGGCGAGGAACGACACCATGTTGGCGCTGCCTGCGGAGACGCCATAGCAGTGGTCGAACGTGATGCCTTCCTCCTGGCAGCGGTCCATCACGCCGGCTCCGAATATCGCGCGGAAGCCTCCGCCGACATCGATCAGCGCCGTCCTGTGCGAGGGTTTCGATTGTGCGGATACATCACTGCGCTGTGTGTCGGTGCGTTGCGATTCGACCGTCTCGGCTGCACCCGCGTCCCGTGCGCCCGTATCCGCGTGTGCCGTGGCCTTGTGACCGTTGTCCGTCGCCTTCACCGTCATCGTCGTCCCCTTTCGTAGTGTCGTCCAAGTGTACGCCCGTTATGCAGACAATTACGGTGTCTGCCAGGGTCGCCCGATCTAGCTGTGCAGCAGTTCTCGTGACAGCGCGGCGATGCGTTCGCCGCTATCGGAATTCGCGATCTCGACGCCGCCGTCCATCTCCTCGGGAGCAAGCTTCCCCAACGATTCCAGAACCATGCCCAGATGCCGGACCGTTCCGCGATTGCCGTCGATAATCGCGGTCGTCGACGGCAGCAGCTCACGGAAGTAGTTGCGGTAGAACACGAAATGCGTGCAGCCGAGTACCACCGAGTCGATGGACGGAAGGTCATAGCCGTCAAAATACCGGTGCAGGGTGCGCATCACCAGGTCATGGTCGCAAAGCCTTCCGCTTTCGACGATTTCCACCAGATCGGGGCACGGCTGGGGCGAAATCATGTTGTTCGCCTTGAAACGGTCCATCAGTGCGGCGAACTTGTGCTCGCGCAGCGTCAGCGGCGTGGCCGCGACGATGACGTGCTGCGGCATGTGCCGTGCAGGCGCGGTCCCGTCTCCCGCGGCGGTGTCGCCCCGATCGCAGGCGACCTTCAGCGCGGGCTCCATGCCGATGATCGGAATGTCGTAATGGTCGCGCAACGCGTTCACCGCCGCGGACGTGGCGGTGTTGCAGGCGATGACCACCGCCTTGACCCCCTGACTCATGAACCTCTCCATGATGTCGAAGCTCAGCCGACGCACCTCCTGCGGGGTCTTCGTGCCGTATGGCGCGTTCGCGGAATCCCCGAAATACAGGACCCGCTCGTGAGGCATGTCCTGCACGATCTGTCGCACCACCGAAATACCGCCCAAGCCGGAATCGAATACGCCGATCGGTGCCGTCGAAGTCATGTCCCATCGCCTTTCCAACGTCTAGCGGCCAAGCCTTCCTGCCGGGAGGCCGTGTCATCGAACGCCCCCATACTATCGCACACTGTTATCCGGCGCATGCGTTTGCGGCCGCAGCGCACGATGTCGTCGCACGGCCGCAAGCGCAGCAGTCGTGCAGCAACGCATCGGCTGTGCAGCCATGCATCGGACGGTCAGCCCATTCGCGGGCTGGGAGTACTCTGGCAGTCATGAGTATCCCGAAAAGCGTCACCAAGGCGCATGCGACCGGCAATGATTTCATCGCGTATCTGGATTCTGACGGCCGTTTCGAGCCGACCGCCGATGAGGTGCGGCAATTGTGCGACAGGCATTTCGGCATCGGCGCCGACGGCCTGCTCAGGCTCACGAAACCGCAGTACGTCGCCGATCTGAGCGAGGCGCAGGTCGCGGCGTGCGATGACGGAGACGCCGAGTGGTTCATGGACTATCGCAACGCCGACGGATCGCTCGCAGAGATGTGCGGCAACGGCACGAGGGCGATCACGCTGTTCGCCCAGCGGTGCGGCGTGGCGTCGACGCAGGTGGGGGAGCCGTTCCGCCTGGGAACTCGCGCCGGCGTCAAGACGCTGCGCCCGCTCGGCGACGTGGCGCCATACGGCAGGGATGTGTTCCGCGTGGACATGGGCTCATGGCGGCGCGGCGACCTTGACACCTTCACGGTGACCATTCCCGGCACGCCGGGAGCCGTCCGCGGCACGTTCGTGGACATGGGCAATCCGCATGTGGTCTGCGTGATCGAAGACGCGATATCCACGCTGCCAAGGGTCGAGGATCTGGATCTTGTGACCAAGCCGGAGGTCTCACCGGTGCTGGAATCCGACCAGAACGCGGAGTTCGTGCGCGTCGACGAGATCGACGCTGCCGCAGGGACGGGAGAGGCGACCATGCGCGTCAATGAGCGCGGTTGCGGCGAGACGCTGTCCTGCGGCACCGGTCTGTGCGCCACCGCGATCACGCTGCGCGCCAAAACCGGCATAGATCACTGGGACATCACCGTGCGGGGAGGCACGGTGCGGGTGGATGTCGCCGATGAGACCGTCGCGCTCACCGGTTCGGCCACTCTGGTCGCGGACGTGACGTTGATCTGATCGATCGAGGCTCTCAAAACTCGAAGATACAAAAAAGGAACCGCCATTTTCCAACAATGGCGGTTCCCTATCTTCGAGTTTTGAGAGCCTCGTTTTCGTATCAGGCGAAAATCGCCGGCCCATCCACGACGATAATCAGCACGATCAGCGCAATGATCCAGACCACGTCCACCATCAGATCGAAATTCAGCCGGTAGTACTTGCGCAGGCCGTTGGATTTCGCCGGCATCCGTTGCACGCTCACCGTAGCGTGCGACAGCGCCATGAACTGGATCGTCGTGGCGAACATCAGGCCCAGGCACCACGGGCACAGGGCGCGGATCACGAACATCGATTGGGCGAACAGCCAGTAGGCGTACGCCAAGGCCGCGAGCCCGCCCAGCCATGTGCAAAGCGCGAACCAGCGCGGTACGACGACCTTGGACAGGCCTATCACCGCAATCGTGACGAACACGGATTCGGCGGCGATGCCGAAGAAGGCGTTCGGGAAGCTCAATCCGGCGAATCTGATGAACTCCGCCTGCCATGATTCCGCCACGGTCGAGCAGGAGACCACGGCATTCACGTCGCAGCCGAGCTTGACGCCGGGATTGCGAGCGAGCTGCAGCGTCTCCGCCGACAGCATGAGGGAGACGAACAATGCCGCCGCGGAGGCGGCCAACATGACCAGATACGTCCAGACCGCGCCATGACGCCAGCCGGTGAGCCCGGCGTCGACGCTGATGTCAGCCTGTTTGACTGCATCGCTGTTGTGAGTCATACATCATCCTTACGTTCGAGGAGACCGTGATGAGGGTGGCTGACAACGCGGCGATATCACGGTGGTTCTTAAATTTTCGCGGGGTTATGACGCGCCTTGTGCAATAACCGACAGCACACAGCTTACGATGGATACATGACTCGTTTAGCACTTGCCGCCGCGCCGCCGAAGTCGGGCTGGGACATCCACTGCCATACGGTGTATTCGGACGGGACGCAGACCCCGGCGTCCCTGGTCGAACTGAGCCGCCATATCGGCCTGCACGGGGCCTCGATCAGCGACCATGACACGACCAGCGGATGGGCGGATGCCGAGGCCGCGGCGCGTGAGGAGGGCATGCGCCTGCTGCGCGGCACGGAGATCACGGCGTGCGATGGGCCGGTGTCGGTGCACATGCTCGCGTATCAGTACAATCCCAACGACCGTCATACGTCGGACCTGTTCTTGCGCACACGTCAGGCGAGGCTGAAGCGAACCAAGGCCATGGTGGCGCGACTGGGCGAGGATTATCCGATCAGCTGGCAGTCCGTGCTGGAGCAGGTGCACGAGGGGGAGCGGACCACGATCGGACGTCCGCACATCGCCGATGCGCTGGTCGCCGCGGGCGTGTACCGCACGCGGTCCGAGGCGTTCGCCGACGCGGTGAGCGCCACATCGAAGTATTACATCCCCACGCCCTCCCCGACCACGCACGAGGTGCTCGCCGCCGTGGCCGCAGCCGGCGGCGTGGTGATCATCGCGCATCCGGGCGCGGTGAATCGCAACGTGACACTGCTGTCCGACAGCCAGATCGAGACGCTGATCGAAGAGGGGCTTGACGGGCTGGAGGTATGGCATCGGGACAATCCGCCGCAGCAGCGGGAACGGCTGTATGCCATCGCGCAGGCGCATCAGCTGCTGGTCACCGGCGGATCGGACTGGCATGGCGCCGGCAAGCCGAACCATCTGGGCGAGAACCTGACTGATGACGAGACCGTGGCCGAGATCGTGCGGCGAGGGGCGATTCCGCTGGTCTGACACCGACCACCGACCCCGGCTGTAGAGAAAACACAAAACCGGGAGCGGCCGCAGGGCGTTCAAACCCTCCGGTCGCTCCCGGTCGTCACTGCATATCCGGCCGACTCCCGCCTACGCACAAAGGCGGGAGAGGGGAGCCAGCTGAGCCCGGCGTTCGGTCAGAGCGCCCCGAAGCCCACGGCGTGCTTGGTCTCGGAGCCGATGAGCGCGTATCCGAGCGCGTTCGCCGGCACGATGATGCGACGGCCCTTGTCGTCCGTCAGCTTGATCGGGGTTCCGGCCGACAGCGCCGATTCGATGGCCTCGGTGACGCTGGCCGCGTCCTCCTCGGTGCTGAAGGTGACGGGTCGCGCCACATTGGCGATGCCCAATTCGATGTCCATGTTTGCTCCTCTCGGGATGATGCGCTGTTGAAGGCGCTGGGTGGATGATGTGTCCGACGCCCGTTTGCGCCACGGGCTTTCAGTCGCATGCACGCGTGCCGATGAAAGCCATTGTGCATTGCTCCCATCGACGTGCGTGACGGTTTTCGCTGTAGGCTACTTGCCTTGCGATGACTGCAGCTCGGACTGGGCGTCGCGCATGGCGCGTTCCTCACGTTCGAGCAGCGGGATGACGATGGTCGGGGTGTCGCGCGCCGCCGACGCGCCGTCCTGTCGGTCCGGCGTTGCTTGGGACGGGGCGTCTTCGATATGGGCGGCCGGCGTCGCGTTCGGCGTGCGGTCGTCTGTATCGTCCGTGGCGCCTGTTGCGTCTGCATCGCCCGTGTCGTCGCTGTCCCCGCGGCTCAGCGTCATCGTTTCCGATGTCGTGCCCGCCGTTGCCGTGACATGTTCCGTCTCAGCGCTGTACCGAATTCCCATGGTCTGCGGATCGAACTCCCCGGCCGCCTTGATGTCCGCGGAACCGGTGCGGTCGGTCTCGTCGGTGTTGTCGTTCGGGTCGGCGATGTCGTCGGGCACACGCGCTCCGGCCTGTGTCGCGGCCGCGGCCTTGCGCCGGTCGGCGTCATTGAGCAGCGTGCCGACGGTGATGGTCGATGGCGGCTTGGACGACTGGGCACCCGACGTCGTCGCGGGCGCGGTCTTACGCGTGAATGCGCCGAGCTGGTGGGCCAGCCGCTCCACCTGCGCCTTGAACTGGATGATTTTCTGACTATCGGCCCGGTTCAACGCATCGATGAACTCGCCGACCTGCTCCATTTGCAGCCACAGGTTCGCGCGCAGCATGATCAGATCGTCCAGACGAGAACCCATCATGCGGCCATACGCCGCAAGCACCGCATTGCGGTGATCTTCGTCAAGCTTGCCGAAAATCCACGCGAGATCGCGTGCCGGATCGTTGACCTGCATGTTCTGCCAGTTCGTCACCGCGGTGATGGTCGCGCCGGAAAACAGCACGTCGCCATCCGAGAACCCGCCATGCACCGGGCAGGTGACGAACGACCACAGGCCCTCCGTCTCGATGATCCGGCCCCAGCTCGACGTGATTTCCGGCGGCACATGGCCCGCCTGCCGCAGCCGCTTGATCCAGGCGGTCAGCTGGGCGCGAATCTGCCCGGTGGAGAATACCGGATACGATTCGGCCTGCAGGAAATTTGGCCGCAGCCGGTGAATGGCGCCGATGGCCGTGCCCATCGCCGCGCAATCATCCAAAGTAAGCAGATCGAGGGGTCTTGCGACGCCATCGTTGTGCGCCGCCACCATCACGGTCGCGCCGCCGGTGAGCGTGCTTTTCTCCTTGCCGTCAACGAATGCAAGCACCGTATCCAGGGCGAATCCGAGACCGCCCGGATCCTTGGCGCGCTCCAGCGTCCTGGCGGCCTGCACGCGCCCGGTCAGGCGCTTGCGGCCGTCTTCGGTGTCGCATGCGTATATGTCATACATCCTGCCTGCGGCATCCTGCAGCACGGCCTGATCGATGCCCGCGGCGTCGTCGGTGTCGTTGGCCCGTTCGCTGTCTCGCACGCCGGCCATGACGATGCTGGGCATCGCCGCCGAGGCGAGTGCCGCCAACATAAGCTTGCTTCGTTGAGTCACACTCCCACACTAATACAATGTCGCGCCTCGCGGGAGGCAATTGGCCGTATGACTCGCGGAAAATCACGGTTTGCCCACTATGCTGGCAGCGCATCGGCCGGGCATGCGCCACAATGGAGGATATGAGTGCATCGAGCGAGACGATTCTTGAGGGGCTGGATGATGCGCAGATGTCGGCCGTTACCGCGTTGGACGGCCCGGTGCGCATCATCGCGGGGGCCGGAGCGGGCAAGACCCGCACGGTGACCCGTCGCATCGCCTATGCGTGCGCGCGGGGGGATTGGGATGCCCGCAAGGTGCTCGCCGTGACGTTCTCGGTGAAGGCGGCCGCGGAGATGCGCGCGCGGCTGCAGACGCTGGGGGTCGGCGACGACGTGACCGCTGCGACGTTCCATTCTGCGGCATTGCAGCAGCTGAGGCGTGTGTGGGACGACATCTTCGAGACGCCGCTGCCGCACGTGACCTCCGACCAGCGCGAGAACGTGGAGAGGGCGATCAGACGGGTCACCAATGCCGCGGACATCGATGCGCAGCAGGTGCGTGACGTCAGGGCGGAGATCAACTGGACGAAGGTGTCGCTGGTGGCGCCCGACGACTATCCGCGCGTGTGCTCGGCGACGCGCCGTCAGCCGCCGGCGGAGCTCGATCCGCAGCGTTTCGCCGACGTCATCACGGCGTACGAGTGGGAGAAGACGGTCCGCGGACAGATCGATTTCGATGACATTCTGCTGCTCGTGTGCCATGTCATGGATGATTACGAAGAGTTGGCCGCCTCGATCCGCTCGTCGATTGGCTGGCTGACGGTCGACGAGTATCAGGACGTGTCGCCGTTGCAGCATCGGCTGATGACGCTGTGGCTCGGAAACAACCGCAACGTGTGCGTGGTCGGCGATCCGGCGCAGACGATCTACTCGTTCGCCGGGGCGAGCAGCTATGACCTGCTGCATTTCGCGGACGAGTTCCGCCCGCTGACCGCCGACGTCACTCTGAACACGGATTACCGCTCGACGCCGCAGGTGGTGCGGTATGCGAACCGGGTGTTGGCCGCCGCGCCAGAACGGGAACAGTATCTGGTGCTGCGTTCGGCGCGTTCGGGCGGGCCGCGCGTGGGCCACACATGCTATGACACCGATGAGGAGGAGGCGCGGGGCATCGCCGCGCGGATAGCGCGTCTGGTCGCCGGCGGTGTGGATCCCGGCGATTGCGCGGTGCTGACGCGCATCAACGCACAGCAGCCCGCGATCTGCACCGCGCTTCGGGCCGAGGGATTGCGATACCGGGTGAGGCGTGACTCCGGATGGCAGAACTCGGCGCTCGCGGATGATGCTCAGAGCCGTCTGGCCCTGCTGGAGGCCAAGGGATTGAGCGCCGCAGCCTCATCGGTGACCGTTTCGACGATTCACGCGTCCAAGGGTCTGGAGTTCCCGTACGTGTTCATCGTCGGTTGCTCGGAGGGGCTGATTCCCTACGGCGCATCGATTGCGGGCGAGGCTTTGGAGGAGGAGCGGAGGCTGCTGTATGTCGGTGTCACCCGCGCCGAGGACGGATTGCACATGTCGTACGCGCGGGCCAAGGACGAGGGCTCCCGTCCCAATCGCTTCCCCAGCCGCTTCCTCAGCTGACCCAAGGCGCATGTCGCGTGCCCCCGCTGGCGGGGGCACGCTTGTGTGTGGTGATGTTACTTGGCGGAATCGTTTTCGTCGTTTTCGCCGCCGTCCTCGCCGAGCAGTTTGCTCAGTTCGGCGTCCCAGTCGATGGCGCCGCCATCGTTCTGCGCCTCGGCTCCGTTCGCGTCGTCCTTTGTGCTGTCCTTCGCGTCACCTGCGACGGAAGCTCCGTCATCCGTTCCGGCCCTCGTAACGCCTGAGGCCGTGTCCCCCGCGGCTCCGGAGTCGACGGTCTTGGCCTCATCGGGCAATGCCGGCAGCAGATCGGGGTGGGACCAGGCGCCGTCGCGCCCTTCGACACCACGCTCCGCGGTGATCTGCTCCCAGAGGGCTGCCGCCTCGCGCATGCGCTTGGGGCGCAGCTGCATGCCCAGCAGCGACTCGAAGGTGCGTTCCGCCGGGCCGCCCACCGCGCGCTTGCGCCTCATCATCTCACGAAGCTGCTCGATATGCGGAATGTGCGCCATGCCGGCGCGCCACGTCACGCAATCCACCCAGCCCTCGACAAGCGCCATCAGCGTCTCCAGCGAGACCAGTGCCTCACGCTGCTCGGGCGTATCGGGGATGCCCACCTTGGTCAGGTTCACCGCGCCGGAGATCGACTCCGGATCCATCGCGCCCGCATCGCGAAGCTGCTCCTCCATCGCGTCGAGATCGATGGTGATGCCACGCGCGTATTTGCCGATCAGCGCCTCGAACCGCGGCATCAGCCACGGCACTCCTGCGAACAGACGGGCGTGCGCGACTTCGCGCAGCGCCAGGAACGCCGTCACCTCCGCGACGGGGATGTCGAGCGACGTCGCGTATTCCTCGATGTTCTGCATGATCAGTCCGCCCGCGGGGTTCTTGAGCAGCGCGATGCCCTGGTCGAAGCTGCCGTTGACCTCGTGCGACAGGTCTCCAGCGGCGTGCCCCAGCTGCATGGCGAATGACGTGTTGCCCAGCAGCTTGATAAGCTGCCCGGGATCCTTCATGCCATCGGGGACGGGAATCGGCACCGGTCCGGCAAACATGCCCGCGATCTCGCCGTTGAACGAGTTGCCGAGACGCTCGGAGATCACCGAGGCGAGCGCGTCGTTCATCGACTGCGCGACCGGCCCGGCGAATTTCGCCCACGATTCCAGCGTGTCCTCGACCCAGCCGGCCCGTGTGAGCATCTGCGTCTCTCCTGAGGTCGGGTCGAACGTGCAGGCCGTGTCCAGCCACAGGTTGGCCTCGCTGAGCGCCCGCCGCGCGATGTCGGCCGACTGCGCGCTCACCGTTCCCTGCGAGCCGTCGGCGTTCGCCTTCTGCAATGCGATGGACTTGGCGAGTTTCACGTTGATCGGCCCGGATTCCACGGTCTGCTTCATGTCTCCGAACGTGTTCAGTCCGCCGGCGGTGAACGCCTGCATGAGCGATTGCACTTCCTCGGGCTTGGGGAGCTTGCCGATATCCTGGCTCATCAGCTGCTCGCGGATCTCGTCGGGCAGCTGCGAAAGCTGGTTCCATGCCATTTCGCCCTGCACCGGTCCGAAGCAATCGATGAACCATTGCCGCATCGCGTTCTCATCCATGGTGTTTCCCGCCTTATGTGTTAACGTCAGTTGATTCCATATTATGGGAGGTATGGCGAATATGCATGAAAACAACCAACTTCACGCGCACAGCGCACTTTCGCGCATCCGCAACTACCTCGGCTCGCACTCGCTCAGGTATTTCGCCGGCGCCATCGCCGTGATACTGGCAGTGGTGACGATGATGCTGCCGTCCGCGTATACGGTAGAGGGCCCGGGGCCGACGCAGGATGTGCTCGGCTCGTCGTCAGGCTCCGATGTGATCAGCATCTCCGGCGCTGAAACCCACAAGGATTCCGGCAAGCTGCTGCTCGTCACCGTCAACGCCGCCGGCGTGCCCGGGTATCCCGTCACCAACGCTCAGGCGCTGGTCGCATGGCTTGATCCGAAGCAGACCGTGATGCCGCAGGAGGTCGTGTTCCCGGTCGGGCAGACCAGCGAGGAGTACGCCGAGGAATCCTCCCATGAGATGGACTCATCCCAGTCGTCGGCGACCAATGCCGCGCTCTCGTATCTTAAGGGCAAGGGCATGGACGTCTCCGGCGTGAAGGTGTCGATGCATGTCGACGACATCGGCGGCCCGTCCGCAGGCATGATGTATGCGCTGGGCGTCATCGACAAGCTCACCGAAGCCGATGAGACCGGCGGCAAGACCATCGCTGGCACCGGCACGATCGACGCGAAGGGCAAGGTCGGGGCCATCGGCGGCATTCGACTCAAGATGCTGGGCGCCCTGCGTGACGGCGCGACATGGTTCCTCGCTCCCGAGTCGAACTGCAATGAGGTGGTAGGGCACGTGCCGCAGGGCCTGCGTGTCGTCAAGGTGTCAACGCTCGATGAGGCGTATCAGGCTCTGGTGGCGATCGGTCAGGGGCACACCGACGGATTGGCCGGCTGCACCGCATCGTGAGTCGCCCATCCCGGCCCGCCGGAACGCGTCCGGACGAGGCACGGAACCGGCCTGTCCATGCGGCAGCGGGACGGCCGGGAATCGGCCATGAGACGGACGCGTCCATCGGCATGTCCCGTATCAATTGCGAGAAAATCCCAAAAAACATCCGGTTTTTCGGAGTGTTAACGTCGCTGTTCCCAGCGTTTTGGTAATGTGTTCACCGTGAATGAAACGGCATCACAGAACGGTGAAGAATTTGGTTTCCAGTCCGGCGACATCGTGCAGGAATGGCTGTGGGATGACGACGTCGATGACTCGGTGCGCGCCAAGATTGAGGATCTGACCGGCGAGGATCTGGTCGACGAGGACTATGATTCCGCAGTCGACGGAGCCATTGTCTGGTGGCGGGACGGTGATGACGAGGACGAGCTGTCCGACACCATCGTGGACGCCTATTCGGTCGTCGGTGATGATGGCCCTTTCTGGGTGCTGACCCCCAAGCCCGGCAGGACCGGCGCGGCGAGTTCCAGCACGGTCCAGTCCGCCGCCAAGACCGCCGGCATGAACGCGGCCACACCGCTCACCGTAAGCCCCGACTGGAACGGCATCCGGCTTCGGGCGTTCGGCAAGGGACGCTGATCCGGCCTGTCCGCCGGCACGATACCAGCGGACGATATCGACGGCGGCATCATGCATGCCGCCGCCGTCACAGCCAACATGCCCGGGGCGCGAACCGCCGCACATGGAATGAGCCGTGCACGCCGTGAAGCGGGCCCCGCGAATCAGCGCTGCGCCACGGATTGCTTGTCAATCAGCGTGCAATGAATCTTCGCCGGTATTGAGGCGTCCAACGGCGGCAGGGGAGCGGTCGTCTCCGGTTCGTCATCGTCCGGCTCCCGACCCTCGATCAGCGATACCAATTTGCGCGTCGCCCAATACCCCATCTCATAATGCGGCAGCTCCACGGTCGTCAGCTGCGGCTCCAGCGTCTCGGCGAACACCCGGTGGTTGTCCACACCGACCACGGACACGTCCCGGCCGACGACCAGGCCACGTCTCGCCGCGTTCTCGTACACGTACCATGCGCGGGCGTCATTGAAGCAGAAGTACCCGTCGGGCCGCCTCCGCTCGAACAGGTCGGTCACGGTCTGCAACGCAGGCCCGTTGTTCGGCACGGCGACCACCAGCGACTCGTCGAACGGCATGCCCGCCTCCAACAGTGCACGGCGATACCCCTCCAGCCGTCCCTGCTGCGCGAGCATCGGCTCCGAGCAGCCGATATAGGCGATGCTCGCGCAGCAGGCGTCGATCAGCCGCTTGGTCGCGTCGTAGCCGATGAGCGTTTCATCCGGTTCGATGCTGGCATACCGGCCGGTGCGATCCGTGGCGTCGACGAGCACCAGCGGATAATCGTGCAACGGTTTCGGCACGTCGGTGAAACGGTTCGACATCTTCGCGTAAAGGAACCCGTCCACCCCATAGCGTTTCAGCGTGGCGATCTCCCTCGCCTCGTCGCTGTTGCCGTCGGTGTTCACGGTCAGCAGCATATACCCCAACTTGCTGGCCGCGTCCTGCGCGCCGAGGATGATTCCGCCCGCATAGGGCGTGGCGGCGATCTCCTCGCTGATGAAACCCAGGATGCGCGTCTTGCTGGTGCGCAGCGAGCGTGCAAGCGGATTAGGCCGGTAGCCGAGCCGCTTGGCGGTGGCGCGCACCTGTTCGGCGATGGCGGGTTTGACCCGGCCCTCGTCGCGATCGTTCAATACCAAGGAAACGGTAGAGACCGACACCCCCGTTCTCTCGGCGACCTCCTTCATCGTCGTCATAGGCAGAACGATACACGCAATCCGCGGGTTTCGCAGGATTGTTCACGCTATTGACATCCGCCTGCCGGTGCCATGCAATCGCTCGGTGGCGGTCATCTGGCGGCGGTCGCGGGCACAGGCAGGGCGGCGGTTATTCGTCGCCGGTCACTCGCTTTTGCCGGAGAGGATGGCGTCGACGATCTTCGGCTTCTCGGTGAGCTGACCGGTGAATCCAGGGCGGATGTCCATGTGTAGCACGAGGCTCGTGCGGTAGCCCTGCTCGGCGAGCTTCTTGGCGGCCTCGCCGGCCACTTTGAGCACCTCGTCCAGGTCGCCTTCCACATTGGTGAACAGCGCATTGGTCTCCTGCGGCAGGCCGGATTCGCGAATCACCTCGACGGCCTGCGCCACATATGGCGACACCTCGGAGCCGACGCCGTTCGCGGAGACCTGTATAGCCGCCACGGTGTTGAGATACGGCTTGCCGGTTTCCGGGTCGATCGGCACTTCCTGCGTGACGGCGTTGCGGTCGATGGTCATATGAATGCCCCCTGATTGGTTGGTTGTTGCTGTGTTGGATGGTCTGTATATACGGTATGTTCCGGCCGGCGTCGCCATAAGGGATCCGCCTGCCGCGTGCAGGTCAGCGCCAGTGCCATGCGTGGTCCATCGGCCCGGAACCGTGGCCGAGGTTCAGCTGCGCGCCGAGCGCTCCGGTCAGATAGTCCTTGGCATGACGGATCGCGTCGGGCAGTGCCTCGCCTTTGGCCAGATTCGAGGCGATCGCCGACGACAGCGTGCATCCTGTGCCATGCGTGTTCGGATTGTCCACGCGCACGCCGTGAATCCATGTCGCGACGCCATCGGCATACAGCAGGTCGCTCGCATCGGCCACGCCATGCCCGCCCTTGACGAGCACCGCGCAGCCGTAATGCTCCGACACGGTGCGGCCGGCGTCCTCCATCGCCGTATCGCTCACGATACGCGTGCTCTCACGGTCGGTGTCCTCAGCCCATTTCGCAGGGTCCAGCGAGGCTCCCCGGTGGGCGATCAGGTCAAGCAGCACCTCGGTTTCGGGGATGTTCGGCGTGATCACCTCGGCCAGGGGGAACAGGCGCTCGGTGAGTGCAGTGATGGCGTCGTCATCAATGAGCTTGGCGCCGGACGTGGCGACCATCACCGGATCGAGCACGATATGACGTGCGTGATGGGCCTCCAGCCGGTCCGCTATCGTGCAGATGAGTTCCGCCGACGATACCATGCCGATCTTGACCGCGGCCGGTGGAATGTCCGTGTACACCGCGTCGATCTGTGCGGCGACCATGTCCGGTGTGATATTCTGCACATCCGTCACGCCCATCGTGTTCTGTGCGGTGATCGCGGTGATCGCGCTCATGCCGAACACCCCGTTGGCGAGCATGGTCTTCAGGTCGGCCTGAATGCCTGCGCCGCCGGACGAATCACTGCCGGCGATGGTCAGCACCGGAGGCAGCGTGGATTGCGCCGCCGTTGTGTCAAGTTGCTCTGTCATGCCGTTCATTGTAGCCGGATGGTCTTGAAATTGCGCTGTTTCTATGGTGAGATGGAGTCGTTTTGCAATCGCCGACCATGGATCGGCGACCACGGATAAAGGAGAGCTGCGGCGAGATGGCGAATGACGATATCCTTCGGCGTGATGGTGTTCTGGCGCGTATCACCGGCTTCGATGAAGGACGCACCGCATATTATGCGGTGATGCCGAACGGCCACAGCACGCAGCTGACGTTCCCCAGCCAGGAGATCTTCGACATCGGCGACGTGCTGCTGGTCGGCAAGGACTTCTATACGAAGGTGCCGCCCTCGGTGTGGCCGGTCAAGCCGCGTGTCGGCGTAATCCGCCGTGCGCTGGAGGATTGCGTGGTCATCGAGACCTCGGATGGTCTGGAATTGCTGGAAGGCGAATATCCGGTCGACATCGCGCCCGGAAACACGGTGGAGTTCACCGATCTGTTCGGCATCGAACGGGTGCTGTGGCCGACCGCGATCCGGCCGGGGGAGTCCGACCATGATGACGACATCAAGCAGTACCGCCTCACGCCGAGCGCCGATCCGTCGCTCACGTTCGCGGCGTTCGGTGGGTATGAGCGGGTGATCGCCCGCGCGAAGGAGCTGATCGAGACGCAGCTGGGCAACAGCGCCCAGATGCGGGCGATCGGCGCGAAGCCCATCAAGGGCGTGATCTTCACCGGCGCGCCGGGTACCGGCAAGACGCACCTGGCCCGCATCATCGCGAACGTGGCTGACGCCCAGTTCTACCTTGTCTCCGGCCCGACGATCGTCAGCAAGTACGTCGGCGACAGTGAGGAGACGCTGCGCATGATCTTCGCCGCGGCGCAGTCCGACAAGCGCGCGATCATCTTCTTCGACGAGATCGATTCGATCGCCTCCTCGCGCGAGACCGACACGAACGGCGTCGGCAAGCGCCTGGTGGCGCAGCTGCTCACATTGATGGACGGTTTCGAGTCCAAGGGCAATGTGGTGGTGGTCGCCGCGACGAACCGCATAGAGGACGTGGATCCGGCCCTGCTGCGCCCGGGGCGTTTCGATTGGCAGATTCCGTTCCCGATGCCGAGCGAGCATGACCGTCTGCGTATCCTGCAGGTGCAGGCCGCATCGCTGTCATGCGAGGGCGAGCTGCCGTTGACCGACGTCGCCGAGCGCACCGAGGGCTGGAGCGGCGCCGAAGTGTGCGCCATCTGGACCGAAGCCGCACTGGTGGCCGCCAAGGACAAGCGTGCCGCGATCCGCGCCGGTGACCTCATGACCGCATTCGAGCGCGTCGAGCATCGGCCCGAGTTCCGCGCACGCCGGCACTAGGTGCGAGCTCGATTCTCGGCTCCTGCTTGCGGTAAGGGTTGGTTCTTGCCCTCGCTGGCGGCCGCAGGCCGTCCTTGATTGCAGGGCCCGGAGGGCTCCCGCGTAGCGGGCGATGGTGTGGTCTTGTGTTTCGTCGGTTTTGCATCCGTTCTGCCGTTTGTCCACCCTCCGGTGCTGCGTGCCACCTCCCGCCAGCGGGAGGGGATGGGTCTTGTCTGCTGGTCTGATTGGGATGTGGAGTCTTTTGTTCCAAAGTGTGAGACAAGTCGAGGATTTTGTGCCACACCACGTCGAAAACGCCGGTTTTGCGCGTGGTGTGGCACAGGACCTTGCTGCGGAATCGGTTTTAACCGGTTACATGCGCTGCCGTGGTACAAGAGGAATATCGGCAATCCTTGAAAAATGGCCGATTCCGCTGTCCGGTGCGAATCCTCCCGTATCGGGCGTGTACCACACCACGGTCAAAAACGTGTTTTTCGTCCTGGTGTGGCAGCGACTTCGCCGTCATGGCTGCACCCGCACAGCCTCATCCGCACAGCCGCACCCGCATAACCGTCACCGACCGGCGGGAGAGCGACGACCTGATGCGCTACCGATGCGCCCGCAGGAAGTGCTTGATGAGTCGCACCAAGGCGAATCCCACGAATGAGAATACGGTGAATACCAGCATGAAGTATCCGATTTGCTCCATGCAGCCCCATGAAAGCTGCCATCCGCCAATCGAGGTGCAGACGTCGGCCTTCGCGCAAGGACCGCCTTCGAACCCGTGGATCAGAGCGAACAGCAGCGGGAGTGAGACCGCTACGCATCCGAGAGGGAATTTCCAAGTGCTTTTCCTGAAGCAGGCAGCCGCGATATTGATGATAAGCAATACTGGAGGAACAAGGAAGTTGATCATCAGTGCAGCGGCCATGAAGCCCTCATAATCGGGCTGAACTATACAGGCCAGAAGCAGGCCGTAAAGGACGGCTACGATCAGCATGCAGGCGAATCGTCCGGGATTGCCGCGTATCCACGAACCGGATTTCGACAGTATGGAAAGGCTGTTGTTCGTCGTACTCATGGAATCCCTTTCTCGACATTGAGCAACGTATATCCATGATACGGGATGGCGCCCGTCAGAGGAAGAGCCGCAAATACGAATGCCCCCCGCTAGCGGGGGGCATTACCGATGAAGGCTGGAGCTTACTCGCTGGCCTTGGAGTAGAGCTTGCCGCCCTGGGCGCGGTACTTTTCACCCATGGCGTCCATACCGGCAAGGATCTCCTCGGGGCTTAGGACGTTGGCGGACACGACGGTGTCGTCGGTGACCGTGTTCGCCGGGGTCTCGACGCCCTCCGGGATCTTGCCGGCGACGGCGTCCGCGACGATCTGCTGCTGGGCGGCCTCGCCGCCGAACGCCTTGCGGATGTTCTGCGAGATGGCCATCGAGCAGAACTTCGGGCCGCACATCGAGCAGAAGTGCGCCATCTTGGCCGGCTCGGCGGGCAGCGTGTCGTCGTGGAAGGCGATGGCGGTATCCGGATCGTAGCTCAGGTTGAACTGGTCGAGCCAGCGGAACTCGAAGCGGGCCTTCGAGATCGCGTTGTCGCGGTCCATTGCGTGCGGGTGGTGCTTGGCGATGTCGGCGGCGTGGCAGGCGATCTTGTAGGCGATCACGCCCTGCTTGACGTCATCCTTGTTCGGCAGGCCCAGGTGCTCCTTGGGCGTCACGTAGCACAGCATGGCGGTGCCGTAACGGCCGATTTCGGTGGCGCCGATGGCGGAGGTGATGTGGTCGTAGCCCGGCGCGGTGTCGGTCGTCAGCGGTCCCAGCGTGTAGAACGGGGCGCCGTGGCACACGGCCTTCTCCAGCTCGATGTTCATGCGCACCGTGTCGAAGGGCACGTGGCCCGGTCCCTCGATCATGACCTGCACGTCCTTGGCCCACGCGCGTTCGGTGAGCTCGCCCAGGGTCATCAGCTCGCTCAGCTGGGCCGCGTCGTTCGCGTCGGCCAGCGAGCCGGGGCGCAGACCATCGCCGAGCGAGAACGCCACGTCGTACTTGGCGAAGATGTCGCACAGTTCGTCGAAGTGCGTGTACAGGAAGCTCTCCTGATGGTGACGTAGGCACCAGTCGGCCATGATGGAACCACCACGGGAGACGATGCCGGTGACGCGGTTGGCGGTCAGCGGCACGTAGCGCAGCAGCACGCCGGCGTGGATGGTCATGTAGTCCACGCCCTGCTCGCACTGCTCGATCACGGTGTCGCGGAACAGCTCCCAAGACAGCTTGGAAGCGTCATCCTCGACCTTTTCGAGCGCCTGGTACATCGGCACGGTGCCGATCGGCACGGGGGAGTTGCGCAGGATCCACTCGCGGGTGGTGTGGATGTCGTTGCCGGTCGACAGATCCATCACGGTGTCGGCGCCCCACTTGGTGGCCCAGGTGAGCTTCTCCACTTCTTCATCGATGGAGGAGGTGACGGCCGAATTGCCCATGTTGGCGTTGAGCTTGGTGAGGAAGGCGGATCCGATGATCATCGGCTCGGCTTCGGGGTGGTTGATGTTGCAGGGCATCACGGCGCGGCCGGCGGCCAGCTCGGAGCGCACGAGCTCCACGTCGCAGTTCTCGCGGGTGGCGACGTACTGCATCTCCGGGGTGATGATGCCGTGACGGGCGTACCACATCTGGGTCACCGGGTGGTCCTTGGCGCGCATCGGCTGGTGCGTGCGTCCACGCCATTCCTTGGTGGCGCGGCCGCGCTTGATGGCGCGCTTGCCGTCGTCCTGCAGGTTGCGGCGGCGGCCCTCGTAGTCCTCGATGTCGCCGCGGTCGCGGATCCAGTCGAGGCGCAGGGGCTTCAGGCCCTCCTTCGGGTCGCACTTGGGGCCTTCGGTGTTGTAGTCGTGGAACGGGGCGTTCGGGCCCACTCCGGGGGTGTCGGAGAGCTTGATCTCGGTGTAGGGTACCTCAAGGTCGTAGGAGCCGTACTCGTAGGAGAACGGCACAGACTTGGTCTTGCGGATGTGCGCCTTGTCGCGCTGCTTGGACCCACGGGCGGCGATGTCGACGCGCTGCTGCTTGGCGAGCTTCTGCGCGTCCTTGGCGTCCTTGGCGTTGGTGAACTTCTTTTCGGTGGCCTCGGCTCCGGCGGCGGCGCTGCCTTCCTGCGCGGCCTGCGTGTCGGTGGCGGGGGTGTGGGTCACGATGCGCGGGGCGTATCCGTGGCGCTCGTCTGCGCGCACGGCCTTCCAGCCGGAGACCATCTCGCGGGTGGCGGCCTCGGGGTCTTCGGCGCCTGCGATGGCGGAGACCGCGAACCAGCCGGCGGCCTTCGTGCCGGCCAGCATGGCCATGTCAGCCGCGGTCACGCCGCCGCCGACGACGACCGGGAACTCGCTGGCGGAGCAGATCGTGTTGATCTGCGCGGCATCCAGGGTCTTGCCGGAGCCGTCGTTGCCGCCCACCGAGGCTTCCGGCTTGGTGGAGGAGACGTGCAGAGGTCCGGCGCCGATGTAGTCGATGCAGCCGTCGGGCAGCTCATTGATGAGTCGGACCAGGGACTCGGTCTCAGCCGACAGTCCCACGATCGCTTCGTCGCCCAGCAGGGCGCGGGCCTCGCGCGGCTCCATATCGCTCTGGCCGATGTGCACGCCGTCGACCTTGATGCCCTTGCGGCGGGCCTGCCACACCACGTCGGCGCGGTCGTCGATCACGAAGGCCACGGAGTCGGACTTCTCGTTGTCCTCGATGATCTGCGCGATGTCGCGGGCCATCTCGGTCAGCTCAGAGGCGTCGGCGCCCTTGGCTCGCAATTGAATGAAGGTGGCGCCGCCATGCAAGGCCTGATCGATCACCTCGGTCAGCGGCCGGTCCTTGCAGTCCTGGGGGCCGACCACGAAGTACGCGCTCAGGTCGAACGAATCGCGCATGGACGCGAATGGGTATTCATTGCTCATCTGTTGTTCCTTTAATTGTGTTATTGGAAGAATATGATGCCTATTGGAAGAATATGATGCCGGCGCCACTCATCGGGAGCACCGGGAGGGGCGGCTATCGCATGTCGATCGCGCGGTCTGCCACCTCCTCGGCGGTAACGTTCCACAGCGCGTCCAGCAGCGCCACCTGGAACGAACCGGGGCCGTTGCTTCGTTTCTCGGCTATCTCGCCGGCCGTGTTGTACAGCGATGTGGCGGCGAGCGCGGCGATCAGCGGCTGCGCGACGGCGAGATACACGGCGGTGACGCCGCCGAGCGAGCATCCGGCGCCGGTGATTTTCGTCATCATGGCGCTGCCACCCGCCAGCCGGTACACGTGTTCGCCGTCGGTCACCATGTCCGTCGCACCGGAGACGGCCACCGCCGCCGTGCCGTTGGCGCCGTGCCTCGCCATGAACCGTGCGAGCCGCTGCGCCGGTGCGATGGCGGATTCCACGTCGTCGACGGATTCCACGCCGGCGGGCTTGGATGCGGTAGCGGTCGCGGATTCCTCGTTCAGCCCCCACATGGCGTCGAGCGCGATGATCTCCGAGGCGTTGCCTCGGATCACGGTCGGCGGATAGCGCTTGAATGACTGCAATATGGCGGTTCTGGTCTCTCCAATGCCGGCGGCGACGGGGTCGAGCACCCAGGGATGGCCAGTGTTGTGGAACGCCCTCGCCACTTGCGGCAGCGCGTCCTTGTAGAACGGCAGCAGGGTGCCGACGTTGATGTAGTCGGCGCCGCTGATCGTGGCGGTGTCGATGATGTCGTCCGGCAGGAAGCTCATGGCCGCCGCGCCGCCGGCGGCGAGCTGCGCGTTGGCGACAAGGTTGATGGTGACGAAATTGGTGAAGGACTGCGCCAGCGGCGTAGTCTCGCGTACCGTGCGCACCGCGTCCGCTATCTGCTCACGCAGTGATGGCTGTGTTTGCGGCGATATCCGCGTGTTCGGCGATTCCTCGCTCATAATCATTGCTCCCTACGATGGTCTTGACCAACAGGTTCAAAGGGTCAGGCGTGTGGCCTTTCTCAACTCGCGTACTGCTGCGGGTTCCCCTGCATTGTGCCCTTCAACGCTATGGCCCAATATGGACATTGTGTCTTGCGTTTCTTGAAGGTACGTGGTAGTGGCGCCCTTTCGTTGCCGGCATGCGTTGCGTTGCGATTTTTCCGGCCCTGTATGGGGGATACAGGATTGGCGATGGCGACACGCCGTTTTTGTTAATGGCATTTACATGAAATACAGGTAATGAGATATCATTCTCATGATCACCGTGTGGATATCGCATTGGTGCGTATACACTAACAGCAACAGAGCGGCGCGGCAGGCGCTCGTGGATTCAATGAAGAAGGAACGTTTATGGCAGTTCGCAGACTTGGTGGCCGCATCGTGGCTTTCGCCGCCACAGTGGCCTTGTCAATACCGTTAGGGTTGTTAACAAATTCAGCGTGGGCGGTCGAGGACGCCACCCGATCCGACTCCACCACGCAGATGAGCTCCACGCCGGAGGTGGTCTACTCCAGCGCCGTGGATTCCAAGCAGAATCGCACCTCGGATTTCGACGCCAACTGGAAGTTCATGCTGTCCGATTCCGTGCAGGCGCAGGATCCGGCGTTCGACGATTCGGCCTGGCAGCAGGTCGACCTGCCGCATGACTACAGCATCACGCAGAAGTATTCGCAGAGCAACGAGGCCGAAAGCGCATACCTTCCCGGCGGCACCGGCTGGTACCGCAAGTCCTTCACCATCGACCGGGACCTCGCCGGCAAGCGCATCGCCATCAACTTCGACGGCGTGTACATGAACGCCACCGTCTGGTTCAACGGCGTCAAGCTCGGCACCCATCCGTACGGCTACTCGCCGTTCTCCTTCGACCTGACCGGCAACGCCAAGTTCGGTGGGGAGAACACCATCGTCGTCAAGGTCGAGAACAGGCTGCCGTCCAGCCGCTGGTACTCCGGCTCCGGCATCTACCGCGACGTCACCCTCACCGTCACCGACGGCGTGCACGTCGGCAATAACGGCGTGGCCATCAAGACCCCGAGCCTCGCCACCCAAAACGGCGGCAACGTGACGATGAACCTCACCACCAAGGTCGCCAACGACACCGAGGCCGCGGCGAACATCACCCTCAAGCAGACCGTGTTCCCCAAGGGAGGCAAGACCGACGCCGCCATCGGCACCGTCACCACCGCATCCAAGTCCATCGCGGCCGGTGCCAGCGCGGACGTGACCTCCACGATCACCGCCGCTTCGCCCAAGCTGTGGAGCATCAAGAACCCGAACCTGTACACCGTGCGCACCGAAGTGCTCAACGGCGACACGGTGCTCGACACTTACGACACCGAATATGGCTTCCGCTGGACCGGCTTCGATGCGACCAGCGGTTTCTCGCTCAACGGCGAGAAAGTCAAGCTCAAGGGCGTCTCAATGCATCATGACCAGGGATCGCTCGGCGCGGTCGCCAACCGCCGCGCCATCGAGCGCCAGGTCGAGATTCTCCAGAAGATGGGCGTCAACTCGATCCGCACCACGCACAACCCCGCAGCCAAGGCGCTGATTGACGTCTGCAACGAGAAGGGCGTCCTCGTGGTCGAAGAGGTCTTCGACATGTGGAACCGGTCGAAGAACGGCAACACCGAGGATTACGGCAAGTGGTTCGGCCAGACCATCGCCGGTGACAACGCCGTCCTGGGTGGCGACAAGGACGAGACCTGGGCCAAGTTCGACCTGACCAGCACCATCAACCGCGACAGGAACGCCCCGTCCGTCATCATGTGGTCGCTCGGCAACGAGATGATGGAAGGCATCAGCGGCAGCGTCTCGGACTTTCCGGCTACCTCCGCCAAGCTGGTCGCATGGACGAAGGCCGCGGACAGCACCCGCCCGATGACCTACGGCGACAACAAGATCAAGGCCAACTGGAACGAGTCGAACACCATGGGCGACAACCTGACCGCCAACGGCGGCGTGGTCGGCACCAACTACTCCGACGGCGCGAACTACGACAAGATCCGCACGACCCACCCCTCATGGGCCATCTACGGTTCTGAGACGGCGTCCGCCATCAACAGCCGAGGCATCTACAACCGCACCACCGGCGGCGCCCAGTCAAGCGACAAGCAGCTGACCAGCTATGACAATTCCGCAGTCGGCTGGGGTGCCGTCGCCAGCTCCGCCTGGTACGACGTGGTCCAGCGCGATTTCGTCGCCGGCACATACGTGTGGACTGGCTTCGACTATCTCGGCGAACCCACCCCGTGGAACGGCACCGGCTCCGGCGCCGTGGGCTCCTGGCCGTCGCCGAAGAACTCGTACTTCGGCATCGTCGACACCGCAGGATTCCCGAAGGACACCTATTACTTCTATCAGAGCCAGTGGAACGACGACGTGCACACGCTGCACATCCTCCCCGCATGGAACGAGAACGTCGTCGCCAAGGGCTCCGGCAACAAGGTGCCGGTCGTCGTCTACACCGACGCGGCCAAGGTCAAGCTGTACTTCACACCGAAGGGCAGTACCGAAAAGCGACTGATCGGAGAGAAGTCCTTCACCAAGAAGACCACCGCGGCCGGATACACCTATCAGGTCTACGAGGGCACCGACAAGGACTCCACCGCCCACAAGAACATGTACCTGACCTGGAACGTGCCGTGGGCCGAGGGCACCATCTCCGCCGAAGCATACGACGAGAACAACAGGCTGATCCCCGAGGGGTCCACCGAGGGCAACGCGTCGGTGACCACCACCGGCAAGGCCGCGAAGCTTAAAGCCGATGCCGACCGCAAGACGATCACCGCGGACGGCAAGGACCTGTCGTACATCGAGGTCGACGTGACCGACGCCAACGGCCATATCGTCCCCGATGCCGCCAACCGCGTCACCTTCGACGTCAAGGGCGCCGGCAAACTGGTCGGCGTCGACAACGGCAGCTCGCCGGATCACGACTCCTATCAGGCCGACAACCGCAAGGCGTTCAGCGGCAAGGTGCTCGCCATCGTCCAGTCCACCAAGGAGGCGGGCGAGATCACCGTCACCGCCAAGGCCGACGGTCTGCAATCATCCACAGTGAAGATCGCCACCACCGCCGTCCCCGGCACCAGCACCGAGAAGACGGTCCGCAGCTTCTACTACTCGCGCAACTACTACGTCAAGACCGGTAACAAGCCGATTCTGCCGAGTGATGTCGAGGTGCGCTACTCCGACGGCACGTCGGACCGTCAGAACGTCACATGGGACGCAGTCAGCGACGACCAGATCGCCAAGGCCGGTTCGTTCAGCGTGGCCGGCACGGTCGCCGGGCAGAAGATCTCCGTGCGCGTGACGATGATCGACGAGATCGGTGCGCTGCTCAACTATTCGGCCAGCACACCGGTCGGCACGCCCGCCGTGCTGCCTGGCTCGCGTCCGGCCGTGCTGCCCGACGGCACCGTGACCAGCGCGAACTTCGCCGTCCACTGGACCAAGCCCGCCGACACCGTGTACAACACGGCCGGCACCGTCAAGGTCCCCGGCACCGCCACCGTCTTCGGCAAGGAGTTCAAGGTCACCGCGACGATCCGCGTGCAGCGGTCGCAGGTCACCATCGGCAGCAGCGTCTCCGGCAATGCGCTGCGCCTGACTCAGAACATCCCCGCCGACAAGCAGTCCGACACGCTGGACGCCATCAAGGACGGCTCCACGACCGTCGACGCCAATACCGGCGGCGGCGCGAACCCGTCAGCATGGACCAACTGGGCGTACTCGAAGGCCGGCCACAACACCGCCGAGATCACCTTCGAGTACGCGACCGAGCAGCAGCTCGGCCAGATTGTCATGTACTTCTTCCGCGACAGCAACGCGGTGAGGTTCCCCGACGCCGGCAAGACGAAGATCCAGATCTCCGCGGACGGCAAGAACTGGACGGATCTCGCTGCCACGGAGACCATCGCGGCCCAGGAGTCGTCCGACCGAGTCAAGCCGTACACCTATGACTTCGCTCCGGTGGGAGCCACGTTCGTCAAGGTCACGGTCACCAACGCCGACACCACAACCCCCAGCGGCGTGGTCTGCGCCGGCCTGACCGAGATCGAGCTGAAGACCGCGACCAGCAAGTTCGTCACGAACACGTCCGCCGCGCTCTCGTCGCTGACAGTGAACGGCACGAAGGTCTCCGACTCCGTGCTCGCCGCCGGCTCCTACAACACGCCCGCGATCATCGCGGACGTCAAAGCCGAGGGCGAAGGCAACGCCAGCGTCACCGTGCTGCCCGCGCACGACAACGTGATCCGCGTGATCACCGAGTCCGAGGACCACGTCACGCGCAAGACCTTCACCATCAACCTGGGCACGGAGCAGGAATTCCCCGCAGACTCCGATGAGCGCGACTACCCGGCCGCCGACATGACGGTCACCGCGGGCAGCGAGCAGACGTCCGGCACCGCGACCGAAGGCCCGAAGAAATTCGCGGTCGACGGCAACACCAGCACGTACTGGCATTCCAACTGGACGCCCACCACCGTGAACGACCTGTGGATCGCCTTCGAGCTCCAGAAACCCACCAAGCTCGACGCGCTGCGCTACCTGCCGCGCCCCGCGGGCAGCAAGAACGGTTCCGTCACCGAATACAAGGTTCAGGTCAGCGATGACGGCACCAACTGGACCGACGCGGGCTCCGGCACATGGACCACCGATTACGGCTGGAAGCTCGCCGAGTTCAATCAGCCGGTGACCACCAAGCACGTGCGGCTCAAGGCCGTCCACACCTATGCGGATTCCGGCAACGACAAGTTCATGTCCGCCTCCGAAATCCGCCTGCGCAAGGCCTTCGACACCACCGACATCAGCGGCGCGACCGTGACCGTGCCCGCCAAGCTGACCGTCGACCGGGTGGACACCGACCATCCCGCCACCTTCGCCACGAAGGACGTGACGGTGACGTTGGGCGACGCCACGCTGCGCTACGGCGTGGACTACCTGCTCGACTACGCGGGCAACACCGCCGTCGGCAAGGCCACGGTGACCGTGCGCGGCATCGACAAGTACTCCGGCACCGTCGCCAAGACGTTCACCATCGAACTGAAGAACGCCCCGGCGCCGGAACCGACGCTGACCTCGGTGAGCGTCAAGACCAAGCCTTCCAAGCTGACCTATGTGGTCGACGACAAGTTCGACCCGGCAGGACTGGTGCTGCAGCTCAACTATGACGACGACAGCACCGGCACCGTGACCTGGAACACGCAGACGGCCGGCGACTTCACGTTCAAGCCTGCGCTCGACGCGAAGCTCAAGGTCACCGACAAGACCGTCACCGTCACCTACCAGGGCAAGTCCGCGGTCATCGACATCACCGTCTCGCAGCCCGCCCCGACCGTCAGCAAGACGGATCTGGACAAGGCCATCAAGGCGATCGAGGCCAAGAACCCGGATTCGTCCAAGTACACGGCCGACTCGTGGAAGACCTTCGCGGACGCCATGGCGCATGCCAAGGCCGTCATCGCGGATGATTCCGCCACCCAGCAGGACGTCGATAACGCGCTCAAGGCGCTGACCGACGCCTACGCCGGGCTGACCGAGAAGACGCCCGAACCCGCCCCCGTCAGCAAGTCCGAGCTGGACAAGAAGATCAAGGCGATCGAGGCCGAGAAGCTGGACGGGTCGAAGTACACGGCCGAGTCGTGGAAGGCGTTCGAGACCGCCCTGGCGCATGCCAAGGCCGTCATCGCCAGCGATTCCGCCACCCAGCAGGATGTGGACGCGGCCCTTGGCGCCCTGACCTCCGCTCGCGACGGACTGACCGAGAAGGGCGAGGTCAAGCCCGACCCGAAGCCCGAACCGGGCACCGTCGACAAGACGGCGCTGGATAAGGCGGTCAAGAAGGTCGAGGCCGAGAAGCTGGACGGGTCGAAGTACACGGCCGAGTCGTGGAAGGCGTTCGAGACCGCCCTGGCGCATGCCAAGGCCGTCATCGGCAACGCCAACTCCACGCAGTTCGACATCGACAACGCGCTGTCGATGCTCAACGACGCCCGCGCCGCGCTCAAGGAGAAGCCCGGCCGCATCATCGCCATCATCGATGGCAGCGCACTGAGCAAGACCGGCGCATCCGTCGCCATCATCGCCTCCGTCGCGGCCGCGATGCTGGCGGTCGGTGCCGGCGTCATGGCGTTGCGCCGCAAGCGCTCCTGACCCACACGAGACTCTCGCGAGTCTCCCCGGGTGCCCCGTCGACGATCATGCCGGCGGGGCACCCGCATATCCGCAGGTTGGATGCTGCCGAACAAGGCGGCATGCTGTCACCGTCTGCCGTTAGACTCGTGCGAGCATACTAAGTCCCCAAACCGTTCAAACCAGAAGGTGCATTGTGGCTGTTTCTAAACTCGATGAAGTCGTATCCCTCGCCAAGCGGCGCGGATTCGTGTTCCCCGCCGGCGAAATCTATGGCGGCACCCGTTCCGCATGGGATTACGGCCCCCTCGGCGTCGCCCTGAAAGACAATATCAAGCGTGAATGGTGGCGCTCCATGGTCGTCACCCGCGGCGACGTGGTGGGCGTGGACACATCCATCATCCTGCCGCCGGCCGTATGGGTCGCTTCGGGTCACGTCTCAGTGTTCAACGATCCGCTGATCGAATGCCTCAAGTGCCACAAGCGCCAGCGTTCCGACAAGCTGGAGGAGTCCTACGCCGAAAAGCACGGCGACAAGCTGCCCGAGAACGGTCTCAAGGACATCGTCTGCCCCGAGTGCGGCACCCGCGGCGAGTGGACCGAACCGCGTGACTTCAACATGATGCTGCGCACCCACCTCGGGCCGGTCGAGGACGAGAACAGCCTGCACTACCTGCGCCCCGAGACCGCGCAGGGCATCTTCGTCGACTTCAAGAACGTGATGACCTCCTCGCGTTCCAAGCCGCCGTTCGGCATCGCCAACATGGGCAAGTCCTTCCGCAACGAGATCACGCCCGGCAACTTCATCTTCCGCACCCGTGAGTTCGAGCAGATGGAGATGGAGTTCTTCGTGGTGCCCGGCACCGACGAGGAATGGCACCAGTACTGGATCGACACCCGCACCCGCTGGTACACCGACCTGGGCATCAACCCCGAGAACCTGCGTCACTACGAGCACCCGAAGGAGAAGCTCTCCCACTACTCGAAGCGCACGGTCGACATCGAATACAAGTTCGGTTTCCAGGGCTCCGACTGGGGTGAGCTCGAAGGCATCGCTAACCGCACCAACTACGACCTGAGCGCGCATTCCAAGCACTCCGGCGAGGATCTGAGCTACTTCAACCAGGCCACCGGCGAGAAGTTCGTGCCGTACGTCATCGAGCCGGCCGCCGGCCTGACCCGTTCCCTGATGGCGTTCCTCGTTGACGCCTACGACGTCGACGAGGCGCCGAACACCAAGGGCGGCGTCGACAAGCGCACCGTGCTGCGTCTCGACCCGCGACTTGCTCCGGTCAAGGCCGCCGTGCTGCCGCTGAGCAAGAAGCCCGAGCTGCAGTCCATCGCCCACGATCTGGCCGCCGACCTGCGTCAGCACGAGTGGATGATCGACTACGACGAGGCCGGTGCCATCGGCCGCCGTTACCGTCGTGAGGACGAGATCGGAACGCCGCTGTGCATCACCGTCGATTTCGACACGATCGACGACCAGGCCGTCACCATCCGCGAACGTGACACGATGCAGCAGGAGCGCGTCGCGCTCGACAAGGTCGCCGACTACGTGGCCGCCCGCGTGTCCGAGAAGCGCGTGCGCTACCCCGAGGGCCCCGTCAGCATCACCGGCACCAAGGCCGCCGACGGCGGCACCGACGTCGCCAAGGAGACCGGCGTGGACGAGTCCGCCCCGGTCAAGGTCGCCGAGGCCGGTGGCCTGTACTGATCGATACCCGGCCCGACTACACCGGGCCGGGTGCTGAACATCATTCGGACAGCCCCCTTTTCACCAAGGGGGCTCTTGTACATTCAAGACATGTATGGCATGAGCCGTGCCGATTCGTGGGGGAGAGCCGTGACAGACACCGTTGAACAGACCATCGCCGTCGACGCGCATGAGACCGACGTGCTCGACCCGCGCACCGACGCACCGGCCGGGAAGGAACCGGTCACGATGGCACCAGTCGATCTCGGGCCGATCCACGTGCCGACGCCGGTGGTGCTCTCCCCGATGGCGGGCGTCACGAACTGGCCGTTCCGCGTGCTGTGTGAGGAATACGGCCCGGACGGCCTGTACGTGGCCGAGATGATTACGGCGCGCGCGTTGGTCGCCCGCAATCCGAAGGCGCTGCGCCTGTGCCGGTTCGCGCCGAGCGAGCGCATCCGGTCGCTGCAGCTGTATGGCGTGAACCCGGCCATCGTCGAGCAGGCCGCGCGCATCGTCGTCGATGAGGACATGGCCGACCATGTGGACCTGAACTTCGGCTGCCCGGTTCCCAAGGTCACCCGTCGTGGCGGCGGGTCCGCGCTGCCGTGGAAGACCGACCTGTTCCGCGAGATCATTCAGCGCGTGGTGAAGGTGTGCTCGGCGGCGAACATCCCCGTTACCGCCAAGATCCGCGTCGGCATCGATCACAGCCATGAGACGTTCATGGAAGCCGGCCACATCGCGCAGGAGGAGGGGTGCGCGGCCGTCACGCTGCACGCCCGCACCACGGCGGAATACTATGGCGGCCATTCGGACTGGAGCCGCATAGGCGAACTGGTCGGCGCGCTGGACATCCCGGTGTTCGGCAACGGCGACATCTGGGGCGCCGACGATGCCCTGGAGATGGTCCGCGAGACGGGATGCGCCGGGGTCGCCATCGGGCGCGGATGCCAGGGCCGGCCGTGGCTGTTCGCCGATATCAGGAACGCCTTCGCGGGCAGCGACGAGCGCGTCAACCCTACGCTGGGGGCCGTATGCGACGTGATCATGCGCCACGCCCGGCTGCTCGTCGAGTTCTATGACGGTGACGAGCGCATGGCCGTGCACGACCTGCGCAAGCACATCGCCTGGTATCTCAAGGGATTCCCCGTCGGAGGGACGACGCGCAGGGCGTTCATGGAGTGCGAGAACCTCGCCGACGTGGAGCGCGAGACCTCGCGTCTCGATCCCGCCATCACCTTCCCCGAACGGGTGAAGGACAAGCCGCGCGGCCGTGTTCGCTTTGCAAAAAAAGTGCATCTGCCGTACGGTTGGCTCGACTCTCGGTTCACCACGCACGAGGAGCGCGAGACGCTGTTCGGCGACGATCCGATGGACGCCGGATACTGAGACGGCATCCGGGTCATGGGCCGAATGCGGCCATGGTGTGTCGTTTTGTGCAAATGAGATGGAAAAACGTTGATACACGCCGAGAAAATAGCTTTATAATCAATGGTTCTGCGATAGAGTTATGCGTAACCGTGAGTGACAGGAGACAATGGTGAGCGAGATTGCCCAGACTGACAATTTCAACGACAGGACCAACATCAAAGTCGTCGGTGTCGGTGGAGCCGGCGGTAATGCCGTCAACCGCATGATCGCCGAAGGCCTGCAGAACGTGCAGTTCGTGGCCATCAACACCGATGCCAAGGATTTGCTGCGCTCCGACGCCGATGTGAAGATCTCGTTGAATGACGCTTCAAGCCGTGGATTGGGTGCCGGCGCCGATCCCGAGCGGGGCAGCAAGGCCGCGCAGGATCACCAGTCCGACATCGAGGAGGCGCTCAAGGGCGCCGACATGGTCTTCGTGACCTGTGGCGAGGGCGGCGGCACCGGCACCGGCGCGAGCCCCATCGTCGCCCGCGCGGCGCATCAGCAGGGGGCGCTGACCATCGCCGTGGTCACCCGGCCGTTCACGTTCGAGGGACCGCAGCGTTCCGCCTCCGCCGATCTGGGCATCGAGAACCTGCGCAAGGAGGTCGATGCCCTGATCGTCATCCCCAACGACCGGCTGCTTGAGCTGTCCGACCGCACGATCGGCATCGTCGACGCCTTCAAGACCGCCGATTCGGCGTTGCTCGCCGGTGTGCAGGGCATCACCGACCTGATCACGATGAACTCGTACATCCATGTCGACTTCTCCGACGTCACCGCCATCCTTCGCGGCGCCGGCACCGCGCTGTTCGGCATCGGCTCCGCGCGGGGCGAGGACCGCGCCACGCAGGCCGCCGAGATCGCCATCAGCTCGCCGCTGCTGGAATCCAGCGTCGAAGGGGCTCACGGAGCCCTCATCAACATCGCCGGCCCGACCGACCTCAAGCTGCAGGAGGCCTCTGCGGCCACCGAGCTGGTGCGCAAGGCCATCCACCCCGAAGCCCAGATCATCTGGGGTCTCGCGCTCGACGACGCCTACGGCGACGAGGTCCGCGTCACGGTCATCGCGGCCGGTTTCGACGCCGATTCCAAGAACACCAACGTGCCCTCGATGAAGGGCACCACGACCGCCGCATCCATCCCGGCTTCCCACACCACGGACCCCGTCACGCCGACGCACGCGCACGACCAGCAGCAGCCGGTCGCGCCGAGCATCCCCGTGCGCACGCAGCCGTCCGCGAACACGCCCATGACCACCACCAATCCGGCGGCGCGTCAGGTGCCGGATTTCGCGCTGCGCAAGGGCGGCCCCGCGTCGATGCCGATCGATGACGAGACCTCCGAGCACGATATCGTCTCCTCCGGTGACCTGGGCGACCTCGATATCCCTGATTTTCTGCGCTGAGCCGAAAGGAACTGAACAGTCATGGCTGGGTTTATGAAGAACGCGATGCAGTATCTGGGCATGGCGGATGTTGCCGAAGACGATGAGCCGATGGACATCCAGGATGAGGATCCCGGATTCGACGACGATCATTCGGTCACTCCGGTGTCCCAGGCTGCGCCATCGTCGCCGACATCCGCGCCCAGCCGTGAGTCGAATCCGTTCCAGGGTCGCGTGAGCCGCATCACCACGATTCATCCGAAGTCCTACGAGGACGCGCAGCTGGTGGGGCGTGCTATCCGCGACGGCGTGCCCGTCGTGCTCAACCTGACCGGTGTCTCTGAGGCCGTGGCGTACCGCATCGTGGACTTTTCCGCGGGCGTCGTCTTCGGCGTGCGCGGGTCCATCGAGCGTGTCACTCCGCGCGTGTTCCTGCTCAGCCCGGCCCAGGTGAACATCAAGGTGGAGGAGCCGCAGGCGCCGTCCTCGGCGCACGACCTGTTCGCCGACTGATCTGCCGGCGGTCGGCCGGATTGGCGGCTGTAGACGATTCGTCGTCATAACAGCGGCGGCGGTAATGCCCAGTTGACGTTCAGCTGACGGCAATGAAGCTGTATGCCGCTTTGATAGGCTGGAAGGCATGGTGTTCACAATAGTGCGTCTGGTGATTGACTGGATTATCGACGCTTATATCACGGTGCTGTTCGTCCGTATGATCCTGGATTGGGTGTCGGTGCTTGCGCCGCGTTGGTATCCCAAGGGCGTCGTCGCATCGCTGATCAATGTCGTCTACCAGCTCACCGAGCCGCCGTTGCGCTGGCTGCGACGCTACATCCGGCCCATACCGATGGGGCCTATAGCGATGGACGTCAGCTTCATCGTGCTGTACACCGCACTTGCCGCCTTGAGAATATTGGTGTAAATCGCGCCGTAATCACGCATACGGCGAGAGTTCTTTCAGGGTTCGTGCTAGCATCGGAAGGTGATACCAACACAGCGAGGCATCGTGCCCAAAGCGAGGTGTAAGTTTTATGGCTCTTTTGACGCCTAAAGATATACGGGAGCATACCTTCCAGACCGTGCGTTTCAAGGAAGGCTATGATGTCGACGAGGTTGACGATTTTCTCGATCAGGTGACGGAAACCGTCGAGGCGCTTGGCAAGCAGGCCGTTGCAAGTGGCCAGGCGACGCAGTCCCTTCCTCCCGACGTCGCCAAGCTCAACTCCAAGATTTCCGAGTTGACTGCGCAGGTACAGTCACTGCAGAGCGAAAACGAGCAGCTCAAGTCCGCGGCGCCCGTCGCCAGCAAGGACGATCAGGCGGCTCAGGTGGCTGCGGCGAAACTCACCGAAGCCGAGGAGAGCAACCGCGCGCTGTCCCAGCAGAACGAGCAGCTCAAGGATCAGGTGGATCGCCTCAGCGGCCAGATCGACCAGCTGACCGCGCAGGCCGCCCAGGCCTCCGGCAAGGCCGATGTCGCCGCGCAGCTCGCCGCGGTGCAGAACGAGCGCGACCAGTACCGCGTCAGCGCCCGGGACATGAGCGGACGTCTGCAGGAAGCGCAGCAGCAGGCCGCCTCCTACCAGCAGCAGCTCAACGATGCCAAGAAGCACCTCGATGCGTTGCAGCAGCAGGCCGCGCAGGCCTCCGATCTGGCTCGTCAGCTGGAGGAGTCCAAGCAGCGCGAGAACCAGCTGCGCGAGCAGGTCGCCAAGGTCGAGCCGAGCACGGAGACCGGCAGCCTGCAGAAGATCGCTGGTGCCGCCGCCGCTGCCAGCAGCGAGCCCGAGCGCGCCACCGCCATGCTGACGCTGGCCATGCAGCTGCACGACCAGTACGTCGACAAGGGCAAGGCCAAGGCGAAGGAAATCACCGAGGCCAGCCAGAACAAGTACAACGAGCTGGTCACCAAGGCCAACGACTACTCGTCCCGCACCCGTACCGAGGCCGATGAGTACAACAAGCAGGTTCACTCCGATGCCGACGCGTACTCGGAGCGCACTCGTTCCGACGCCGACGCCTACTCGGTGAAGACCCGTCAGGATGCCGACACGTACCGCGAGAACACGCAGCAGCAGGCCGACAACTATGAGGACGAGGTGCGTCGTCGCGCCGGCGAGTACGACAGCAAGACCCGCTCCAACGCCGATGAGTATGCGCAGCAGGTGCGTGACAAGCTCACCACCCAGTCCAAGGTCATCGAGGGCAACATTCAGGGCCTCAAGCAGTTCGAAGCCGAATACCGTGCGCGTCTGACCGAGTTCCTCGGCCAGCTGTCTCGTCAGGTGTCCGATACGAACAACTACAGCCAGATCGGCAAGCAGGCGGAATAGTCGATGAAGGATATCCAAGGACGGCTGCGTGTTCGCGTAGCCGTCTTTGCATGTGTGGCGGCCGTGGCGCTGGGCATCGATCAGCTCACCAAGATGTGGGCGCAGCAGGCGTTGGGCGACGGGCGTACAGTGCCGCTGATCCCGGGCCTGCTTTCGTTGACGCTGGTTCATAATCCGGGTGCATCGCTCGGTCTCGGATCGGGAAGCACATGGCTGATTTCGCTGCTCGCCGTGGTGGCGTGCGTGGTGATGGCGGTGCTGGCGGCACGCACGATATCGATGCGCTGGACGGTGATGTTCGCGTTCGCGTTCGCCGGAGCGTTCGGCAATCTGATCGATCGCGTGGCCTATGCGGACGGGTTTCTCAATGGCAAGGTCGTTGATTTCCTGAATTATGGTTGGTCCGTGGGCAATGTCGCTGATATCTATCTGGTGATGGCCGGCATCGGCGTCGTGGTGCTGATTGTGCTGGATGTGCCGTTCAGTCGCAAGGACCTCGATCGGATTGAGCATCTGGGGGAGGATGCCGGTGACGTGGCGCGTGACGGGGAGCCAGACGGCACGGCGGACGAATCGCAGGACTCGTCAGCGATGGTGCAGGATGCATCGTCCGGCTCACCCCGGACGGAGGTGACCGTTTCGAGCCGTCAGCCTGATGACTCGGAGAGGAGCGCTTCATGAGCCGTCTCGTTCCGGCGCCCGACGCATTGGTGGGGTCACGATTCGACGTGGCGGTTTCCAAGATGCTGGGCATCTCGCGTGCCAAGGCGGCGGATCTTATCGAATCCGGCCAAGCCCGCGTGCTGGATCGTGCGATCGCCAAGTCGGGCACGCTGCTGTATGGGGAGACCGTCGAATTCGACATCGCCGAAGAACGGCATGAGCCGGAACCGGTGTGTCTCGACATGGCCATCGTGTATGAGGATGACGATGTCGTCGTGGTCGACAAGCCCGTGGGCGTCGCTGCACATGCTTCGGCCGGATGGACAGGCCCCACCGTATTGGGCAGCCTGCTCAAACGCGGCGTGCGCATCACCTCATACGGAGCTCCCGGGCGGCAGGGCATCGTGTCGCGGTTGGATGTGGGCACGTCCGGCCTGATGCTGGTGTGCAAGTCAGAGCTGGCGTACAAGGAGATGCGGCGGCAGTTCTCCGAGCATGAGGTGGTCAAGACCTATCATGCGATGGTCCAGGGCAACCTCAAGGAGGACAAGGCCACCATCGAAGCGCCCATCGGCCGCGCCAAGGTGTCGGACTTCCGCTTCTGCGTCACGCCGTCGGGCAAGCCGGCGGTCACGCATTGGGACGTGCTGGACCGATTCGGCGAGGCGACGCTGGTTTCGGTGAATCTCGAAACCGGACGCACGCATCAGATTCGCGTGCATTTCTCTTCGATCGGGCATCCTCTGGTCGGAGACCCGATGTATGGGGCCAATCCGGTGCTGGCCGGGGAGCTCGGCCTGGACCGGCAGTGGTTGCATGCGATGAAGCTGGAGTTTCGCCACCCCCGCACCCATCTCTGGACGTCGGTCGAATCCCACTACCCGGCCGATCTTGCCCATGCACTGGAACTTATGCGCGCCAGGCATGCCTCAACTGGTCTGGAAGCCGCCGACTAGCGTACCCAATCGGCCTGTCGCGTAGCGCTGTCATCCTACTGTCGCCCCCGCTGGCGGGGGGCTGTCGCGTAGCGACTGGGGTGGTCCAACGCCAATTCGCGCCCCCGCTGTTCTTACTTATCGCGTTTCTTCCATGCGACGACGGAAGTGACCACGCCGGCCGCCAGCAGCGGTACGCAGGCCAACGCCGCGACGCCTTCAACCAGCAGCAGGATGGCGTCTGCGGGATTGTAGACGCCGCGATTGAGATACATATAACATGCGATTGCGGCCAGTGCCGATACTGTGCCGGCCGCCAGCAGCGCAAAGCCGAGCGTGCGCAAGGCATCATGCGATGAGGAGCAAGATTGAGCCGATGCCGCAGTCGGCATGGTCGGTGCGGACTGCACGGTGATCGGCGGCGAATCCTCATAGTGTGGCTGATTTGCGGACGTCATTGTTCCTCCTGGTGGTTCGTTGCCGCGAATTGTCTGGCGACGGCGGATCATCCTTGATGGCAATCTATGCGACGGAGACACTTTTTGTCCAGCGGAACGGACAATGTGGTCGAAGGCTGCCGAGTTATCCACATTTTGGGCGTGTCGTGCCGGATTCGATTCAGCTTTCGCGAGTTACATGTGGCATTTTCGCAGTGTTTACTGATGGTCGTCATTCGCTGCCATACATGTCCCTCCTGTACAATGACCATGTCATGCATGATGAGACAAGGGGTGAGCATGTATACCTCGTTGGACAGGTTCCGCATCAAGCCGGGTAAAGAGGATTTGGCCCGCGAATGGTTCCGATATCTGAACGATCACTTGGCCGAAGCGAATGCGACGATGCCGGCTGAGGGCGCGCATATCGAGTCATGGTTCCTGCACGAGGAATCGGACGGACTGTACGGATACGTGTACGTGATCTACGACGACAATGATAAGGCTGTCGAAGTGTTCAAGGAGAGTGAGAATCCGTTGGACATCAAGCACAACGAGTACATGAACGCCTGCATCGACTACCACGACTACGCCGAGATGAAGCCTGCCGTGGCGCTGGGCGACTACTCCGTATTCCGGAGATGATTGGTCGACGGTTCGTCGACGCCGTTGTGTTTGCAGACTCGTTTGTACAACTTATGCATTTCGGTCAAATGCATAAGTTGTACAAACGATTTCCCTAGAGACCCTACTTGCCTTGCTGCGTTTCGTTGGAATTCCAGCGTTTTCGGGAATACCCGTGACTCGCGGCAACGGGTATGTGTGCTGTTTCCCGCGATTATGCGGGACAACGTCCGCATTATGGCATTTCGCGGGCGTTGTACACGCGGCATTGCACTCGGGTCGGAAACGCGCGGAGCAAGTTCTTCCGCCTCGCCGCCGGGGCGGAAGAACCATATGCACTGAAACGCGTCGCCCGAGGAATAACGCAGAGGACGCTCCGCCAGCGCACAATCAGTTTTTGTGCAGTTTGGCGTTGAGCTCAATCCCCGTCTTCCGGTAGCGGGCCTCAATGCGGCCGTTGACGGAGTTGCGGATGAAGAGGATGTTGTCTTTGCCGCTCAGATCGGCGCCCTTGACGACGTCCAGCGGTTCGCCGGCGGCGGCTTTGGCCTTGTCCCAGACGGTGATCTTGGTACCGGCGGTGACGTACAGGCCTGCTTCGACGACGCAGTTGTCGCCGAGCGAGATGCCGATGCCGGCGTTGGCGCCGAGCAGGGAGTGCTCGCCGATGGAGTTGCGGAGCTTGCCGCCGCCGGACAGGGTGCCCATGATGGAGGCGCCGCCGCCGATGTCGGAGCCGTTGCCGACGACGACGCCTTGCGAGACACGGCCTTCGACCATTGAGACGCCCAAAGTTCCCGCGTTGAAGTTGACGAAGCCGGCGTGCATGACGGTGGTGCCTTCGGACAGGTGGGCACCGAGACGCACGCGGTCGGCGTCGCCGATGCGCACGCCGGAGGGAACCACGTAGTCGATCATGCGCGGGAACTTGTCGATTGACAGCACGTTGACGGTGGCGGCGGGAGCGGCGGCCGGAAGCCCGGCGGAGGCGGCGAAGGAGCGCGCGGCGCTGGTGGCGGCCGATTCGACGTCGAGCTTGCGGGCGTTGAAGTCTTCGACCGCGAACGGGCCGTAATTGGTCCAGACCACGTTCGTGAGCTTGGCGAAGATGCCGTCGAGGTTGAGGGTGTTCGGCTGGGCGAGGCGCATGGAGAGCAGGTGCAGGCGCAGGTAGGCGTCGGCCGCATCCGCGATCGGGTCGTCAAGGGAGCTTACGGTGAACACCGGTTCGCGGCGCACGCCACGGGCGTCGGCCTGCGGCTGCGCCAGCGCCCCGAACTCGTGGTTGGGGCGGTTCGCGCCTTCGGGCGCGGCGCCGAGCGTCAGTTGCGGATACCAGACGTCGAGTGTGTTCCCGGCTGCATCGATGCTGGCCAGTCCCCAGCCCCATGCGGTGCGTTCGTTCGTCATGCTTGTCTCCTTGGTGGATGAACGGTAGATGCTTCTATATTATGGGCAGATGGGCACGTATGAGGCTGCCGTTCCGAATCATTGTGGCGCGGTTTCGTCACGGGAGAAAATCTAGCGGGGCGGCTACGATGAAAAGCTATGAGTGACTACAGGACCGAACGGGAGCAGCGTGAGCGCCGCCGCCGCATCATCATGCGTGCGGTGTGCGTCGTCATTGCCGTGGCCATGCTCGGCAGCCTGGTCATTCCCGCGGTGTATGCGGGTCTTTGACGCGATCATTGGCGTCCTGCCGTGACGCGAGGTGCTTGAGATTTCGCATATGGTCGGCAGCGTCGTCACACAATCGATTCGTTCACAAGTTCAATGATTATGGTGGTATTCGATGGCAGAATTTGATTTTTCACAGGCAATCGGCGAGGCACGGTCGAAGTATGAGTCCATTGCGAAGGCGTTGGACATCGAACGGCTGAAGTCGCAGATCGCGACGTTGGAGACCGAGGCCGCTAAGCCTGGTCTGTGGGATGATCCTGAGAACGCGCAGAAGGTGACCAGCCGCCTGTCCGCGGCTCAGGCGCAGCTGAAGCGCCTGAACGAGGCGAACCGTCGCATCGAGGATGTCGAGACGCTGGTGGAGCTCGCTCAGGAGGAGGCTGACGCCGATTCTCTGAGCGAGGCTCAGTCCGAGATCGGCTCCATCGCCCAGGAGCTGGATGACATGGAGATCCAGACGCTGTTGGACGGCGAATATGACGAGCGTTCCGCGGTCGTGACGATCCGCTCCGGCGCGGGTGGCGTGGACGCCGCCGATTTCGCCCAGATGCTGTTGCGCATGTACCTGCGCTACTGCGAGCGCAACGGGTTCAAGGCCAAGGTGATGGATACGTCGTACGCCGAGGAAGCGGGCATCAAGTCGGCCACGTTCCAGGTGGATGCGCCGTATGCGTATGGCCGCCTGAGCGTGGAGGGCGGCACGCACCGTCTGGTGCGCATCAGCCCGTTCGACAACCAGGGCCGTCGACAGACGAGTTTCGCCGCCGTCGAGGTGGTGCCGCTCGTCGAGGCGACCGATCACATCGACATTCCGGACACCGATATCCGCGTGGATACGTACTGCTCGTCCGGCCCCGGCGGCCAGGGCGTGAACACCACGTATTCCGCGGTGCGCATCACCCACCTTCCCACCGGCATCGTGGTGACGATGCAGGACGAGCGCTCGCAGATCCAGAACCGCGCCGCCGCGATGGCCGTGCTGCAGTCCCGACTGCTGGTGCTGCGCCACGAGGAAGAAGCGAAGAAGAAGAAGGAGCTCGCGGGCGACATCAAGGCCAGCTGGGGTGACCAGATGCGTTCGTACGTGCTTCACCCGTACCAGATGGTCAAGGATCTGCGCACCGGTTGCGAGACCAGCCAGACCCAGGCCGTGTTCGACGGCGATATCGATGCGTTCATCGAAGCCGGTATCCGCTGGCGTCACGAGCAGCGTCGCCAGGCGGCCGAAGAGGAAGAGTAAACCGTGACTTGGCTCCCGGCTCCGGGGGCGAGTGAGGAGACGATATGGCACTCATCGCATTGGATCATGTGAGCAAGGTGTATCCCAAGGGTACGAGGCCGGCGTTGGATGATGTCAACCTCGACATCGAACGTGGCGATTTCGTGTTTCTGGTCGGTGCTTCCGGTTCTGGCAAGACGACGCTGCTGAGCCTGCTGCTGCGCGAGGAGGAGGCCACGGACGGCGAGATTCGAGTGGCCGGCAATGATCTTCGCCGTCTGACGAACCGTCAGGTGCCGCAGTATCGTCGTTCCATCGGATTCGTGTTCCAGGATTACAAGCTGCTGGCGAACAAGACCGTGTGGCAGAATGTGGCGTTCGCGCTTGAGGTGATCGGCACGCGCCGGTCCGCCATCAAGTCGCTGGTGCCGCAGGTGCTGCAGACCGTGGGATTGACCGGTAAGGAGAACAACTACCCGCATGAGCTGTCCGGCGGTGAGCAGCAGCGTGTGGCCATCGCCCGCGCGTATGTGAACCATCCGCAAATCCTGCTGGCCGATGAGCCCACCGGAAACCTCGATCCGACAACGTCGCTGGGCATCATGGAGGTGCTGGACGCCATCAACCGCACCGGCACGACGATCGTGATGGCCACGCACAACGAGGAGATCGTCAACTCGATGCGCAAGCGCGTCATCGAGCTGCATACCGGCAAGATCGTGCGCGACGAGGCCCAGGGCTCGTATGATTCCGCCGAGTTCTTCCCCGACAGCGATGTCGCGTCCAAGGCGCATGAGGCGATCAGCGGGCAGTCGGATGATTCGCGTTTCCGCCCTGATTCCGGCTCGTTCGACGCACAGGTCACCACTATCGAGGCCCGTGGCGAGGAGGGTGCAGTCGAGGGTATCGAAGTGGTCGCCAAGGCGGTCAGCGGCAATATCCGGAACGAAGGCATCGCCCGGTTGGCGAGCTCCGTGCATTCGGGGCGTACCGGCCGCTACGGTGAGGCGTTCCAGTCGGTGGAGGACACGCTGACCTGGGGCAAGGGCCTGTCGCTTGAGCAGATTGCCGCGCAGGAGGAGCAGAAGGCCCGCGCCGAGCAGGGCGGGGATGAACACTCCGATGCCGCGGCTCAGTCGAGCGACCGGGCGACGGCTCGGGGTGATGCCCGGTCCGCGCAGCCGGAGGACGCCGCCCAGCCGGAACGGCACGAGCCGCCGGAACCGCCGCATTCGGCGGATGATGCCGCACCGCATGGTCAGCCGGAGACGGAGCATCCTCAGGATGAATCCACATCCCAAAGCGAACAGGCCGGTTCGGCGGCAGAGCCGGGCTCCCCGTCCGATGAGGGGGGCGAGACGAAGCCGAGGCGCGCGCACAAGCTGCCGCCGGCGCCGCCGGCCCAACCGGGGCATCGCGACAGGCATGCCGGAAAGGCCGGTAGCGCTGATGATGCCGACGGTGCTCGCAACGAGGAGGACAATCGATGAGAATGCGTTTTATCCTGTCTGAAACCTGGACCAGCCTGCGGCGCAACGTGTCCATGATCATCTCGGTCATGCTCGTCACGTTCATCTCCTTCGTGTTCATCGGCGCGTCCGTGCTGATACAGGCGCAGATCACCAAGGCGAAGGGCGACTGGTACGACAAGGTCGAGGTCGTGGTGTGGCTGTGCCCGGACGGCACCAGCCAGTCGGCGTCCTGCTCGACCGGCAAGGCGCCGACCCAGCAGGAGATCGTGGATCTTGAGGACGTGATCAACAATGAGCTCGGCAGTGACGTGTCAAAGATCACGTACATGAGCCGCGAGGAGTTCTTCAAGAACACGTTCCTCAAGCAGTACCCGAACGGCGTGTACGAGGGACGTACCCTCACCGCCTCCGATATGCAGGATTCGCTGCGTCTCAAGCTCAAGGACCCGACCAAATACCAGGTGGTGTCGGAGGTGCTGACCGGGCGCACGGGCGTGGAGGCGGTTGTCGACCAGCGGCAGATCTTCGACCCGGTGTTCTCGGTGTTGAACCGGGCCACCGTGGTCACCGTCGTGCTGGCCGGTGTCATGGTGGTCGTCGCCATCATGCTGACCGCGACGACGATTCGCATGAGCGCCGCCTCCCGGAAGAACGAGACAGAGATCATGCGTCTGGTGGGTGCTTCGAACTGGACGATTCGATTGCCGTTCATCCTGGAGGGCGTGGTGGCGTCCCTGCTGGGATCGCTGCTGGCGGTCGGCGCGCTGAGCGGCATCGTCAAGGTGTTCGTCACCGATTGGTTGGCGACCAGCGTGCAGTGGATGCCGTTCATCACGCAGACGACGGTGTGGCTGACCGCCCCCGTGCTGGTGGTGGGGGCCATGCTGCTGTCGGCGGTTGCGTCCGCGGTATCGCTGCGACGCTATCTCAAGGTGTGACTTGCCGCCGCGTGACGTCCGGGATGCGCGAAGTATGAGATGAATCATTTCGCTGCCGGATGACACGCGGCGCATTTATCCAGTTTAATTCGTTACAATACATTCAAATACGGCATTAATGGAAGGGCGACAACAATGGTGAAGATGGCGAAACGTGGGGGTACGTTCACCGCTTTGGCGCTTGCCGCCGCAATGGCCCTGGGGGCGGGATCAGTGGCCGTGGTCGCCCCGCCCGAGCAGGCCGCTGCGGTTACGGAGTATGAATACCAGCAGAAGGTATCGAACCACAACAGCCTCAAGAAGCAGCTGACCGGCGTCGATTCCAAACTTGCCGATCTCATCATCTCGTTGAATGACCTGACCGAGAACCAGATTCCCGCCGCGCAGAAGGCCGTACAGGAGGCCCAGCAGAAGGCCGAACAGGCGAAGAGCCTCGCAGAGGCGACTACGGCGCGGCTTGAGGCGGCGAAGAACGACCGGACCTCGCTTGAGGAGAAGATCAAGCAGACCGGTGAGGATTACGATGACGCCAAGGATGCGGTCGCTCAGCTCGCGCGCGAAAGCTTCCACGGCTCGGACGCCTCCACCCTGATGGACGTGGTGACCAATGCCACCACGACCGAGGACTTCGTCAACAAGATGCAGTCGGATGCCGCTGTCACACGCAGTGAGGCGAATGCCGCCGACGCCGCGGCCACCAGCCTCAGCACGTCGATGAACCGCAAGGAACGTCTCACGGCCATCGAGGACGAGATCACCCAGCTCAAGGGCCAGGCGGACAGCCAGGCGGCCAGCGCGCAGCAGGCCGCTGAGGATGCGGCGTCCAAGCAGAGCGAGCTGGAGGCCTTGCGCAAGAAGAGCGACGAGGAACGCGCCCAGCTGGAAGCGCAGAAGAAGAGCCTGAGCACCAAGGAAGCGCAGGAGGCCGCCGAACTGGTGTCGATGAAGGCCGAGATCGATTCGTGGAGCGTGCAGAACAACACCGGTTCGGCGAATGCCGGCACCGGCGGACAGCAGCAGATCAAGCCCGGCGCCGGCAGCGGGTCGGGCAGCGGCTCCGGTTCCGGTGCCGGCTCCAGCAAGCCCGGTTCCGGTTCCGGCAAGCCCGGCTCCGGTTCCGGCAATGGTTCCGGTTCGGGCGGATCCCAGCCCGGCGGATCGGGACAGGCCAACGGCATGAACTACACGGTGCCCGGCAACTGCTATGAGGGCATGCCGGTGTGCTACGGGCACAGGACCGGCAACACGGTGGGCGGCAGCGCCTACCCGTGGAGCCAGTGCACGTGGTATGCGTACCGTCGCCGCGTGTACTACTACCATCTGCCCACCGGCTCATACATGGGCAATGGGCAGGATTGGGCGAACACCGGCCGCAGCCTCGGCTATCTGGTCAACCGCACGCCGCACGTCGGCGCCGCGATGGTGTTCCGTGCAGGCCAGCTCGGCGCCAACAGCCGTTACGGCCATGTGGCGGTCGTCGAGCGTGTGAACAGCGACGGATCCGTGCTGATCTCCGAGTGCGGCGCCAGCCTTCAGGGCGTGGCGCAATGGCGCACGATTTACAATGCTGGTAATTTCCAATACGTGCATTACTGAGTTCCGGGTGGTGTTTTCCGATTCGTCCGGTCACGGCCCGTGCAAGCGGGTCTGGTCTCATGATGTCTGTGTTGATGTGAGTGATTGAAGAGGAAGACCATGGCAAAGGAACAGGGCACTGTGCTCATCGCACAGAACCGCAAGGCCCGGCATGATTACCTGATCGAGGACAAGTACGAGGCGGGACTGGTGCTGACCGGGACCGAGGTCAAGTCGCTGCGCGAGGGGCGGGCGTCGCTCGCCGAGGCGTTCGTCTCCATTGACCGTCGGGGTGAAATGTGGCTGGAAGGTGCCAATATCCCCGAATATCTCAACGGCACGTGGAACAACCATGCGCCCAAGCGCAAGCGCAAGCTGTTGCTGCATGCGCAGCAGATCGTCAAACTGTCCCGTCAGATCGAGGCCAAGGGGTACACCATCGTGCCGCTCAGCCTGTATTTCAAGGATGGTCGGGCGAAGGCCGAGATCGCCCTCGCACGAGGCAAGCGCGAGTTCGACAAGCGCCAGGCGCTGCGTGAGGAGCAGGACAAGCGCGAGGCGCTGCGTGCCATGCGCTACAAGAACATGCGCTCCCGGTGAGAGCCGACGGACGGAAAGCGCTGTGGACAGGCCGCACCGGTGGGTGAGTGAGGAGCCCCATATCCCGTTCGATATCGACGTGGTGTATGAGGATGCCGGCATCATCGTCATCGACAAGCCGCATTTCCTCGCGACGACCCCGCGCGGCATGTGGTATCGGCAGACCGCGCTGATTCGGCTTCGCGAGATGTTCGACGAGCCGGACATCACGCCCGCGCATCGGCTGGACCGGCTCACCGCCGGCATCGTCGTGTTCGTGAGGGATCCAGCGCTGCGGGGCGCATACCAGATGATGTTCCAGGGCCGGAAGATCAGCAAGACCTACGAATGCCTGGCTCCGTGCCGGCCGACGACACGGCCGCGATACGGCACCGTCGAGCGGCTGGACCCTCCTGCCGTGTTCCCGCTGCGCCGACGTTCGCACATCACCAAGCTGCGTGGCGTGCTGCAGGCGTTCGAGGAGCCGCAGGCCGTCAATGCCGAGACGGTGATCGATCTCGCGGCGGAAGGATATCCCTCGATGGGCGGGCGCTTATGCCACGGGAGGAACGGTCTGCGCGCCTACGAGCTGCACCCGCTCACCGGCAAGACCCATCAGCTGCGCGTGCACATGAACTCGATAGGGTTGCCGATCCATGGCGATGATTTCTATCCGCGTATCGTCGAACGCGCCTATGACGACTTCTCCACGCCGCTGGAACTGGTCGCGCGGTCATTGCGCTTCACCGACCCCGTCAGCGGGGAGCCGCGCGAATTCATCTCCCGCATACCTCTGGGTTGGTGAAGTTTACTTCACTTTTTCTGTTGACGTATTCGCGTCTTGGCGGTAATATGAAGTTAACTTCATGAGAAGTAAGCTTCATGTTATGGAAGGAATTGATTGAAGACAAGAGTGAGAGAACTGCGAAAACAATCAAAGCTGACGCAACAGCAATTGGCCGACTTGGTCCATGTTTCAAACAGAACGATTATTTCCATCGAAAAGGAACAATATAGTCCATCGCTAATGTTGGCCTACCGAATTGCGGAAGTGTTCGGCGTGACTGTCGAAGAATTGTGTTGTCTCAAAGAAAACAGGGAATTGGAGGATAAGGATCAGGAAGCGAATTAACAATGTGAGGAGTCTCGTTACGGCGATCGTGGTTCTGATTCTGGGAATTGTTCCGCTTGCCTGGAGTGTGATTGATTTTCTTCTTCGCCTTTACTCAATCAAGTATTGACAGCCAAGCCGAAAAGGTCACGGACGAACGCGATAGGTATATTGCGATGAAAAGCAGCAGGAAAGTCCTGCTGATCGCCAATTACGTAATTGGTGCCGGTGAATTCCAGGGACAGCAGATGGTATTCCAGGTCGTTGGGGTCTGGCCCCTCATCCACGAATCCGAAGCGAGAGAACAAATCCATGCTTGGCTTGTTGCGTGGATCCACTTGAGTCAGCACGAGCGGCGTGCGATTGGAACGCCACGCATCATCACGAAGTCTCATAATCACCGAGGTGAGCAGCGTGTCTCCGAGATGTTGCCCCCGTACCTTCAGCGCGGTGGCGATGTACGAAATCTGGTAGATGCCTTCGTGCTCCTTGGTGGTTTCCACGCCGACACCGTATTCGCAGAAGCCGACCACTTCATCATGCAGGGGAATGTCCCCGGATACGACAAGAAGCGTGCGCATAACTCCGGTCGGGGTCTTGCGCACGCAGAGACCGCGTATATATCTCTGTGGATCCATCGCCCATTCGGGGTCTCCTGGCTTGCAGCACAGGAACTGTCTGAGGGCTGTCTGATGGTCTCTGGAGCATTCACGCTCGATGACGAGATTCAGATTCATCGACGGTGTCTTCCCGGGTGTTTGCCCTGCGTGACAGATAGTGGCGAGCGCTGTTGGTCAGCTTCATCCATTTCTCGTCCACTGCGTTGCGCGGCTTGCCGTCCTCAGGCGGCGCGTATGCCGGAATCAGTTTCACACCGGTGCCTGATATTGGCGGTGTTCCGCCGTTTCGTAATGTGTGGGCAATAAGGGACTCGAACCCCTGACATCCACCGTGTAAAGGTGGCGCTCTAACCAACTGAGCTAATTGCCCGCAGACTCACACTGTATCGTATAGTCTGTATCGGGACGCCGGCCGAGTGTCGTTGGGTGGAATTCCGCCGTCGGTCGAACCGTGGCGATGCTGTGCTTGCCGGCGCATGATATATGCCGTAATCGTGCGAAAGACGTGTGAGGATGCCGTTTTGCTGGGCCAAATGTGAAGCTGCGTCTCAACACTCACGTAAAGTGTGCAAGAGAAGTACTATCCGTAGGAGGTCGATACACCAATGGCGCATCAAGACGGGGCAGATAAAGGCGCATCGGGGATCGCTCGCGTTGGGAAGCGCAAATGGGGATACGATCCCGATCAGGTGGACGCTTTCCTGGATCGTGCACATGCGCTCTACGAGAGCGAGGATGCCCATCTCACGCAGCAGGACATCCAGAACGTGTCCTTCGATCTGAGCAAGGGCGGGTATGACATCACCCAGGTTGATGCGGCGCTGTCTCGGCTGGAGCAGGCCGTGGTCGACAAGCAGACGACGCGGGAGATTACCGAGCACGGTCGTGTGGCGTGGAAGGCCCAGACCGAAGAGCTGTACCGTCAGGTATGTGAGCACGCCGACCGCGGAACGGGGGAGCGGTTCGCGCGCGGACATGATCGCCGGCCGTCGTACGACCGCAAGCAGGTCGACCGACTGATCGACCAGATCGTGGACAAGGCCGCCGCAGGCCTTGGCGTGGACGGCGTGAGCGAACAGGACGTGCGCAAGCTCGCCGATCTGAATTCCGGTGCCGTCTCCAACGTGGTGTTCACGCAGCGCAAGGGCAAGAACGGCTATGACGAGCGTCAGGTCGATTATTACCTCAACTCGTGCGTGCAGTTGCTCAGCCGTCTCGAATCGTTCGCGCGCGTCTCCGATTATGTCGGTGGCGGTCACGAATCCGGCGGCAGCCGGCGTTCGTCCGGTGCAAGGAGCGCCTCCGACGCGGGTGTGACGCCGTTGTTCGGCGCGGACAACGCCTATGCACATGCGCCGTCGCCGGCGCGGCAGGGAGCGGAGCCTCAGTCCTTCGCACCCGCGAACGAATCGTTCCATGCCCTCCATGAGGCAGAGGAGGCGCTGTTCTCATCGCAGACGGCCGACGAGCCGAGCGTCGCGGCCGATGCGCAGTCCGTTCCTCCCTCGTTCGCTCCCGCCGGCATGTCCGGCACGGTCGTATCCGCGCCCGCCTCAGCGCTTCCATCCACGTTCTCGGCCGGAGCCTCCGCCCCGGAGCCGCAGTCGTCGTTGGCGGCGCTGTCCCGGCGCACCGGCAGAAGCGTGAGCTCGAGCAACGTGAGCGCGGATCATGCCACGGCTCCTGCCCCGGCGCCGGAGATTCCGTCTCCGGCCATCCCGGCGGCACCGGCATCATTCGCCCCTTCGCACGCCGCGGTATCCGATCAGCCGGCCGCAGTCGCCGAGCCCCAGGCTCCCGAACGCGTTGCCAAGTCCGTGAAGGTTTCCGCGGAGCCAGTTGCAGCCGCACCCGCCGTTGCTCCCTCCGCGCCGGCCCCCATGCCGGTCTTCGATCAGCCCGTGGCCTCCGACGCCCATACCGATGCCAGTGTCGAGGCCCTGCCGTCGTTCGCGCCGTCCTCGTCGCCGTCGGCGAACGTTCCCGTTCATGCCGTAGACGATGCCGCGCAGACGCAATCCGATGACTCTCACAAGTCATCGTCGGATGACCTGTTCTCCAGCATGTACCTCAGCCCGGAAAGCAAGCTCGATTTCGACATCCCCGACCTGTCGTTCCCCACGCTCAACACGGGCGAGTTCTATAGCGGACTGAGCGGTTTCGGCAAGGACAACGACTGACCATTTCGTCGGCGCGGGAAGACAGATACACCACAGAAGACATAAAGAAGCATTGCAATGAGCCAGCATAGGAATACGGTTGTCATTCTCGGATCGACCGGTTCGATCGGCACGCAAGGTCTGGATGTCATCAGTCGGCATCCGGAGCGGTTCACCGTCACCGGTCTGGCCGCCGGAGGCGCGCATGTGCGGCTTCTGGCACAGCAGGTCGCACGTCATCATGTGCCGCAGGTGGCCGTATATGACGAGGCCGCCGTTCCGGCGCTGCATGAGGCACTTGAGGAGGTCGGAGCTCGGTACACGCAGATTCAGGCCGGGCCGCAGGCGGTCAACGCCATCGCCGGTTCCGGTGCCGACCTGGTGTTGAACGGCATCACGGGCTCGGTCGGACTCGAACCATCCATTGCGGCGCTGAGGGCTGGCTCTCAGCTGGCGCTCGCCAACAAGGAATCGGTCGTCGCAGGCGGTCACCTGCTTTTCGGCGCGCAAGTGCGCGATGACCAGATCAATCCCGTCGACTCGGAGCATTCCGCCATCTGGCAGTCGCTGCGGTCCGGCACCCACGCCGAGGTCAGCAGACTGGTCGTCACGGCCTCGGGCGGTCCCTTCCGCGGCTGGAAGCGCGCCGACATGAGCGACATCACCCCTGAACAGGCACTCAACCACCCCACGTGGCATATGGGACCCGTGGTGACCATCAACTCGTCCACCCTGATGAACAAGGGACTGGAGGTCATCGAGGCGAGCCGTCTGTTCGACGTGGCGCCGGATCGCATCGTCGTGACCGTGCACCCGCAATCCATCGTGCACTCGATGGTGGAGTTCGTGGACGGAGCGACCGTCTGCCAGGCGTCCCCGCCTGACATGCGGCTGCCGATCGCCTTGGGCCTGTCGGCGCCTGATCGTCTGGGTGACGTCGCGGCGGCGTGCGACTGGACGCATGCTAGCGAGTGGACGTTCGAGCCGCTGGACGACGAGGCGTTCCCCGCCGTCGCGTTGGCGCGCGAGTGCCTACGCGCGTCGGAGAAGCATACCGCGGTGCTCAACGCAGCGAACGAGCAGGCCGTGCATGCCTTCCTCGACCATCGACTGCCCTATCTGGGCATCGTCGACACGGTCAAGGAGGTCGTCGACGCGATGGACGGGGAGCTTCGCGGCAACCCGCTGTTCGCATCCGTGGAGGAAATGGGTCAAGTCGAGCGTGAGGCGCGCCGGCGAGCCGATGATTTGATAAACAGTCAGAAGTGAATCATTCGCGCGACCGCGCCCGGATTGATGGCATGGCACAGCCATGCGATCAATCAGTCATGCCCCGGCATGGATGTGGTGTCGCGCATAATCGAACAGGAAAGACCAATCATCAGCATGAGCGCGTTGCCGCAAACCAGTGCACAGACGTCCGCGACCACAGGAACGGCGTCGGCCGTGACAGGATCGTTCCGCAAGACCGGAGAGCCGGATATCAGCGAGAGCCCGTTGCATCCGCGCCGCAGATCGCGTCGCATCATGGTCGGGCCGGTGCCGGTCGGCGGCGGCGCCCCCATCTCCGTGCAGTCGATGACCAACACGCTCACCGCGAACGTGCCGGCCACGCTGCAGCAGATCGCCGAGCTCACCGCCGCAGGCTGCGACATCGTGCGCGTAGCGGTGCCCAGCCAGGATGACGCCGACGCCTTGCCGCAGATCGTCGCCAAATCGCCGATTCCAATCATCGCCGACATCCACTTCCAGTCGAAGTACGTGTTCCAGGCCATCGACGCCGGCTGCGCGGCCGTGCGCGTGAACCCCGGCAACATCCGCAAATTCGATCAGGTCGGCCCCGACATCTGCAAGGCCGCCACCGACGCGGGCGTCAGCCTGCGCATCGGAGTCAACGCTGGATCGCTCGACAAGGAGCTGTACGCCAAGTACGGCGGTCCCACGCCCGAGGCGCTCGTCGCCTCCGCGCTCAAGGAAGCCCACATGTTCGAGGACGTCGGCTTCCGCGATTTCAAGATATCCGTCAAACACCACGACGTGATTACGATGGTGCAGACCTACCGGCTGCTCGCATCCAAGGGCGATTGGCCGCTGCATCTGGGAGTCACCGAGGCGGGGCCGGCATGGCAGGGCACCATCAAGTCATGCCTCGCGTTCGGCGCGCTGCTGGCCGAAGGCATCGGCGACACGATCCGCGTGTCCCTGTCCGCACCGCCCGTCGAGGAGGTCAAGGTCGGCTGCAAGCTGCTGGAGTACATGGGACTGCGCAAGCGCAAGTTCGACATCATCTCATGCCCGAGCTGCGGTCGCGCCCAGGTCGATGTCATCCAGCTGGCGAACGCGGTCACCGAGGGACTCAAGAACGTCACCGCGCCCATTCGCGTCGCCGTGATGGGATGCATCGTCAACGGGCCGGGAGAAGCCCGCGAGGCCGATCTCGGCGTGGCTTCGGGCAACGGCAAAGGACAGATCTTCATCAAGGGCAAGGTCATCGAGACCGTGCCGGAAGACCAGATCGTCGAGACGCTGCTCGCGCGGGCCAACGACATCGCCGCCCAGATGGAGGCCGACGGACAGGTGCCGGTAGGCGCCACCGGCCCTGTCGTCATCCCCATCCAGCATCCGAACGCGATGAACGCCGTTCGCTGAGGATTTTCATCGGCGTCCGGCCGCCGTCGCCGCCGGCATCCGGCCGGACGGCCTGAGCGCGGCCGGATGCCGTCAGCTCACAGCGCAGAAGACCGGCGGATTGGCTAGTATGGTTGCGTGTTGAATCGGCAGCGTAACAGGTTTCGTATCCGCCGCGGCGAACGTCCCGCAGACGGGAAGTCGCGCGTATCCGACGAATCGGCCGCATCGCGGCGGCAACCGGGCGACAAGGTGTCGCCGGCCGCCTGGACGCGATGGCACCGTCTGATGTGCACCGTGCCGATTTTCATCATCCTCATCGGCCTGCTGGTGTTCGTCTCCAATGCGACGACCATGCCGTGGAACAATGAGCCCACAGGGCAGACTTTGTCGACACTGTCCGCCGATACCGGCGTGACGTTCGACAACCCGGGCGGCGTTCACCTTGCCAAGCGCGGCGAGTACGAGGTGAGCGAGCGGTCCGTATGGTTCGACGCGAAGAGACCATCAACGGGCGAGATCCAACGCACGCATGTCATCATCCGCGAGCCTGTCGGCGTCTCCGGGAAGCTGCCCGGCATGGTGTTCATGCACGGCGCGGGCTACGGTTCCGCCGTCGATTCGTTCGGCGACATGGCCTATGACCTGTCGTCCGCGGGATTCGTCACCGCCGTGCTCGACAAGCCGGTATGGTCCACGAACGACATAACGCGCGATTATACGGGCTCGGCGGCCGTCTATGACGAAGTGATCCGCATGTTGCGCGGCCTCGACAACGTGGATGACAGGGAGGTCGGCATCTACGCGACCTCGGAATCGACATGGGTGTCGTCATATCTGCTGGACATGGACAAGGACATCGCGTTCCAGGTGCTGCTCAGCCCGATGGTGTTCACGCCGCGACAGGCGATAGGGTTCCTCGCCGCACAGGATTTCGCGCTGGTCGGAGCCCATGACGGATACCAGTCGATAGTCCGGCGCGTGTTCAACATCGATTCCGCGCTGTTCGGCGTCACGCTTCCCGACGTCCATACGCTCAAGCCGAGCGCGTATTCGATTCCGACGCTGGTAGCGTATGGATCGAAGGACGTGATGACCGCCCAGGTGGAGGGCGTGGAGGCGATCGTGGACATGGCCCTGCGCACGGGCAACCATGACGTGAGCATCCGCGGCTATCCCGTGGCCAATCATGTGCTCCGATTGGGCGACGAATCCGAAACCGGGACGCCGTTCGCGGACCAGTACGCCGATGACGTGGTGGATTGGGCGGTCGGCACGGCGAAGGGCCTGCACCAGACGAGCGAGCGCGTGGGAGGCGTGAACCTGTATCAGTCGATAGCAGTGCCGAAAGACCTGAAGGCGAATCGCGGACTGACGGTGTACGGGCTGCTGCTGCACGTGTTCATGGTGTTCATGATGGTGCTTTCGCTGGTCATCGCCGTGGTCGCGCTGGTGGTGAAGATACGCGCGATGATCCGTCGCACCGGTCCGGCGCTGGGGTTCTCGCATGGTTTCGGCAACCAGCTGCTCACTCTGACGGTCGCTACCGTGGCCACGCTGGCCCTGTTCGGCGCCGGTCTCGGACAGGTCATCATGGGTGTGGTGAAGATTGCCTGGGGCGGTGCCCCTCCAGAGAAGCCCGGACTCATGTATTGGAGCTGGCCGGTCATCCAGGTGGTGTGCACAGTGGTGGTGTGGGCGTGGTCCCGCGTGTTGGCCCGTCTGATCGAAGTGGCGTCGCTGCGCGGTGTCATCCGGTTCCCTCCGCGCAAGGGCGCGATCGGGGATGTGATGACCGGCCGTGATCCAGTGTTCGCCTCGACCAGACTTGGACGCGTGCTGTTCTGGGTGACGGCCGTCACCATGCTGTCGGTTCTGCTGATGTTCGCGTTCTGGGGATTGTTCGTCTACTGACGGCGCTCGCCGCAGCGAACGGTGGCGGAACCAATGGATACGCGAGGAACGGGAGGAAGCGCTTATGCCGCTGTATCGTGACGAAGGCGTCGTGTTGCGTACGGCCAAACTCGGTGAAGCCGACCGCATCGTCACCTTGCTGACCCGCAGCCATGGCAAGGTCCGAGCCGTGGCGAAGGGCGTGCGCCGTGTGAAATCACGGTTCGGCGGGCGGCTGGAGCCGTTCATGCGAGTTGACGTGCTCATCGCCACTGGACGGACCCTGGACGTGGTGTCGCAGGTCGAGTCCATTTCGGCGTATGCGGCTCCGATCTGCGCCGATTACGGGGCGTACGGCATCGCCAATGTCATGGTGGAGACCGCCGACAAGCTGGTGTCCGCCGAAGGGGAGCGGGCCGTCGCGCAGTACCGTCTGCTGGTCGGCGGGCTGAACGCGCTGGCGCGTCACGCGCATCCGGCGACGGCGATCGGGGAATCCTATGTGCTGCGTGCGTTGGCTTTGGCCGGGTGGACTCCGCGGCTGCATTCATGCGTGGTGTGCGGACGGCATGTCGCCGTCTCGCCGGTCGCCGGGGAGAGCGGCGATGACGGGGGTGCCGGGGAGGGCCACATGTCGGGCCCGATGTTCTTCTCCCCGTCCGCCGGCGGGCTGATGTGTTCGACCGACCGCACGCCCGATGCGAAACGCATCGACCCGGACGAGGTGGTGCAGCTCTCGGCGGCGGTCGACGGGGATTGGGGAGTGCTTGACGGGGCTCCGCCGGATGCGCGGGTGTTGCGATTTGTTGAAGACTGGGGCGAGTATTATCTGGAACGCCCCATTCGTTCCTTGCGCTTGCTAGATTAGCGGTATGGCTTTTGAAAACGTCGATTACACGTCGCTGGACATTCCGGCGGCGCCATTTTCCGATCCTGCGCGTATCCCGGATTTCCCGAAGAACAAGGTGCCCCGTCATGTGGGCGTGATCATGGACGGCAACGGCCGCTGGGCGCAGCAGCGCGGGCTGGTGCGCACGGACGGCCATCAGGCGGCCGAGCCCGTGGTGTTCGACACGATCGCCGGTGCGATCGAGGCCGGCGTGCGGTATCTGAGCCTGTACACGTTCTCGACCGAGAACTGGAAGCGCTCACCGCAGGAGGTGCGCTTCCTGATGGGGTTCTCGCGCGAGATCATCCACCGTCGTGTCGCGCAGATGGACGATTGGGGCGTGCGAGTGCGCTGGTCCGGTCGCCGCCCGAAGCTGTGGAAGTCGGTGATCGACGAGCTTGAGGTGGCCATGGAGCGCACCAAGCACAACAAGGTCATCGATGTGGTGTTCTGCATCAACTACGGTGGCCGCGCCGAGATCGCCGACGCCTGCGCCGAGATCGCGCGCGAGGTGGCGGCGGGACGCATCAAGGGCGACCGCGTCACCGAGAAGATGATCGCCGACCACCTGTACAACCCCGACATTCCCGATTGCGATCTGGTGATCCGCACCTCCGGCGAGCAGCGCACGTCGAACTTCCTGCCGTGGGAGGCCGCCTACGCCGAGCTTGATTTCGTGCCTGAACTGTTCCCCGACTGCGGCCGCGATGTCCTCTGGCGCTCCATCGACCACTACATCCACCGCGATCGCAGATTCGGCGGTGTGAAGAAGTAGGATTCCCGTTTCGCCCTGTGTTGGCGGGTCTGTTGTGAGGCGACCGGGAGAGCGCTCCTCGGGCGTCAAGACCACCCCCAGTTTCGCTCCGCTCAACAGCCCCCGCCAGTGGGGGGGGGCGAGAAGAGGAAAGCTGCTCAGTAGCAGTCCCAGGTGTAGAGGACGCGTGAGAAGTCAAGCCGTTCCAGATCGCTGGGGGAGATGAAGAAGTTCGCCACGCCGGAGTCGCCGAACGACACATCGTTGGTCGAATCGATCTGCAGCAGCAGGTCGGTCGCCTTGTTCCACAGCGGATCCCTGTCATCATGCGGGTCGCTTTGCGTGAAGATCGGGTATCCGCCGACCTGGTGCCCGCCCGACATCAGCAGTGCGGCGAGCGAGTCGCGAATCTCCGCCTCATGTTCGCGGAAGAAGCCGTGGTCGTACTCGTTGAGCGTGCTGACGCAGCTTTGCAGCCGTCCCTCGAACCGGTAGTCAGTAGGCGTGATCGTCTGCTTGCCGACCTGTGCGACTAGCCGTCGCTCGGTGTCGGGGTCGTTGAACGGCAGCACCGTGTCGTCATGCCAGGCGGGTTTGACGACACGGTTGGCATGCAGTGCGGTGACCGGCACGTTGGGGAGGTAGCGCACGCGCCACGAGCGTTGCGACTGCGGGTTGTCGTAGTCCGCTCCGTACAGGGTGTCCTCGCCGTCGATGAAGAACTGCAGCAGTCCTTGGGCGGGGAATCCGCGCAGCTGCGGCAGTTGGCTGAAGTTCAGCTGGGCCAGCAGATACAGCGGGTCTCCGGTGTCGAGATTGCGTGGCGCCTTCATGCCTTCCGGCACGTAGAACGCGCCGCCGAGCTTGCTGTCGGTGATCTGTGCGGGGGAGTCGTCCTCGGTCAGACGCAGCACCGGCATTTCGGTGGAATATCGCAGCAGTTGCGAAAGTTTCTCGGCAACGTAGTCGGTGATCCTGGGGATGTGCGCGGTGTCCTCGTAGGCGGCGTTTCGCTGGGATCTGCCGGTGACGCCAAGCTGGTCGATGGGGTTGCGGGGCCCCTCTTTGTCCACTTTCCCTACGATTTCCTGGGACGGTGTGTCACGACCGAATAATTTGTCCAGCAATCCCATGTGATTCCCCGTTTTCAGATCATCATCCTTGCACAGGAAAGCCTAGCAGCTGAAAGGCGATTTCGCTGACGCGATTGGTGAAGGCTTGGTACCGTCTTGCGGCGTGTCTTCCCGATTGCGTCAGCGGATTGGCCTCAGCCAGTCCAGGCCGATTGACTTGAGATGATGCAGCGTCAGCGAGGTGACGGTCAGCGAGCCGGATTCGGCGACGAGCCCGATCGCGCGGGGACCCTTGGGCGCGTAGCTGTACGAGCTCATGACCTGCTTGCCGCCGTTGACGTAGACCTCGACACTGCCGCGGTCCACGAACACGCGCAGGCGCAACAGTCGTCGTCCTGCATGGGGATCGGCTCGACGAAGGGGCTCATCCACCCGTACATGATCTGCCGCCCGTTCGTGTTGAACGACTGCGGCGCGTAGAAATTGTGGCCGCAGTCCCACGGGCGGAACTCGGTTTCCGGCTTGAACTCGCCGTCCTTCTCCTGTTCGAGGGACGGGGCGAAGGCGATGGGCTCGCGGCGCTAGGTGACCATGTCCTCGCTGGAGACATGACCCCAATGGCACAGGCCCCACTGGGTGCCGTAGGGGTGCAGCTGGTAGAACACGTGCCAGCGGCCCTTGTAGTAGCACAGGCCGTTCGGGTCGGCCTCCTTGCGGAGCTCGTCCTTCTGTTCGGACGGGACCCGGAACAGGTAGATGAGCAGCATGCCGAGGCCGCAGGCGGCCATGAAGCCGGCCGACAGCACGATGGAGCCGATCAGCGCGCCCGTGCGGGTAGGTCTTGTTGGGTGCTGAGGGTTCTCTGCGCGGCTGCCGTGCCGTTGTGGGGAATCGTGTTTTGTGCTGGAATAATATAACGTCAATCGATTAAGTCAAACGATTGACGTTGTGTGTCGTGCTGCGGAAGAGGGTTTCCGGCGAGGATTAACGGAACATATCTACCGGTGAGTGCGGCATGAGGTAAGGTGGAACGCATGGCTGGAAACTTCGTGCAACTGCATAACCACACGCACTACTCGCTGCTGGATGGGGCATCCAAGGTGCCCGATCTGGTCAAGCGCGTCAAGGAGCTGGGCATGCCGGCGGTCGGCATCACCGACCATGGCAACATGCACGGCGCCTACGAGCTGTGGCGTGCAGCGGTCGATTCCGGCGTCAAGCCGATCATCGGCATCGAGGCGTATGTGACCCCTGAAACCGCGCGGCAGGACAAGACGCGCGTGTCATGGGACACCAACTGGACCCCGGTTCCCGGCCATGCCCGCAACCCCGACGATGTCTCGGGCGGCGGCCTGATCACCCACCTGACCATGTGGGCGGAGAACGACGAAGGGCTGGTCAACCTCATCAAGGCGTCGTCCGTCGCCAACCTCGAAGGCCGTGTCATGCGATATCCGCGTATGGACAAGGAGGTGCTGTCCACCTACTCCAAAGGCGTGATCGCCTCGTCCGGCTGCCCCTCCGGCATCATCCAGACCCGTCTGCGCCTAGGCCAGTTCGACGAGGCGCTGCGTGCCGCAGGCGAGTTCCAGGACATCTTCGGCAAGGACAATTTCTACATCGAGCTGATGGACCACGGCCTGTCCATCGAAAGCAAGGTTACCGGCGATCTGCTGACCATCGCCAAGAAGCTCGGCGCGCCCCTGCTCGCCACCAACGACTCGCACTACGTCATGGAGGCGGACAAGGACGCCCAGGACGCCATGCTGTGCATCAACTCCGGCGCCACGCTGGACGACCCCAACCGCTTCAAGTTCGAAGGATCGGGATACTACATCAAATCCGCCGAGGAGATGCGCGAGCTGTTCAAGGACCATCCCGACGCCTGCGACAACACGCTGGAGATCGCGGAACGCTGCAACGTGATCTTCGACGACCATGAGGATGGCGCGTTCATGCCGCAGTTCGACTGCCCCGAAGGTTGGGACGAGACCTCGCTGTTCCTCAAGAAGGTCGAGGAGGGCCTGGAGAAGCGCTACGACGGCAACCCGCCGATGGAGGTGCTCAAGCAGGCCGACTACGAATGCGGCGTCATCTGCCAGATGCAGTTCTGCGGCTACTTCCTCGTCGTCGCCGACTACATCAACTGGGCGAAGGAGCACGGCGTGATGGTGGGCCCGGGGCGAGGCTCCGCCGCAGGGGCCATGGTCGCCTATGCGATGGGCATCACCGAGCTCGATCCGCTCAAGCACGGCCTGATCTTCGAGAGGTTCCTGAACCCCGAGCGTGTGTCCCTGCCCGATATCGACGTCGACTTCGATCCCGAAGGCCGCATGCGCGTGCTGGGCTATGTGGCCGACAAGTACGGTCATGACAAGGTCGCCCAATGCGTGATCTACGGCACCATCAAGACCAAGCAGGCGCTCAAGGACTCCGCGCGCATCATGGGATTCCCCTTTGAGACGGGCACTCGTATCACCGAGGCGCTGCCGCCGGCCGCCACCGGAGGCAAGGACATCAGCGTGCACGACATCTTCGACCCGAGCGCCAAGCGCTACGCCGAGGCGCGCGAATACCGCGAGCTGTACGACTCCGATCCCGAAGTCAAGCGCATCACCGAGGAGGCGAAGGGCATTGAGGGGCTGATTCGCCAGACCGGAGTCCACGCGTGCGCCACGATCATGGGTTCCGCGCCGATCACCGACACCTCGCCGTTGCTGGAGCGCACCGACGGCACCGTCACCACCACGTTCGAGTACCATACGTGCGAAACGCTCGGCCTGGTCAAGATGGACTTCCTCGGCCTGTCCAACTTGACGGTCATCCGCGACACGCTCACCAACATCGAGCACAACGGCAAGGGCGTCATCGACTACACGAAGATCCCTCTCGATGACCGGGAGACGTACCAGCTGCTGTCGCGCGGAGACACGCTCGGCGTGTTCCAGCTCGATTCCGACGGCATGCGCTCGCTGCTCAAGACGCTCAAGCCCGATAACTTCAACGACATCTCCGCACTTATTGCCCTGTACCGACCGGGCCCGATGTCGATGGACTCGCACACCAACTACGCCAAGCGCAAGAACGGCCTGCAGAAGATTACGCCTATCCACCCCGAGCTCGACGAGCCCCTCAAGCAGGTGCTCGATGAGACGTACGGCCTGATCATCTATCAGGAGCAGGTGCAGTCAGCCGCGCGTATCCTGGCCGGCTATTCGCTGGGCAAGGCAGACGTGCTCAGGCGAGCCATGGGCAAGAAGAAGCCCGAGGTGCTGGCCAAGGAGAAGGTGCCGTTTTTCGCCGGCATGAAGGAGCATGGCTATTCCGAGGAGGCCGCAGAGGCGATCTGGGAGATCCTGGTCCCGTTCTCCGGCTATGCGTTCAACAAGGCGCACTCCGCCGCGTACGGCCTGATCTCCTACTGGACCGCATACCTCAAGACGCACTACCCGGTCGAGTTCATGGCCGCGCTGCTGCAGGGCGCGGCGACCAACAAGAACAAGACCGCCCTGTATCTGGGCGAGGCTCGGAGAATGGGCATCCAAGTGCTCTCCCCGGATGTCAACGAGTCGGTCTACGAGTACTCCGCAGTCGGCGACGTCGTCCGATTCGGGCTCGGGGCTATCCGCAACGTCGGCGAGAATGCGGTCAAGGACATCATCGCGGAACGCGAGACGGGCCGTGGCAAATACGTGAACTTCATGGACTTCATCCGCCGCGTGCCGTTGACCGCGCTGAACAGGCGACTGGTCGAATCGCTGATCAAGGCGGGCGCATTCGATTCGATCGACCCGAACCGCCGGGCGCTGTTCACCGTGCACGAGTCGGCGATCGACTCGGTGGTCGGCCTCAAGCGCAAGCAGGCGGAAGGACAGTTCGACCTGTTCTCCGACACGGAGGATTCGGGCGCCGACGCGATGGGGGATGCGACGGTCGCCGTGCCGGACATCGAGGAATGGGACAAGAAGGACAAGCTCAAGTTCGAGCGCGATATGCTTGGCCTCTACGTGTCGGACCATCCGCTGAGCGGCATGCAAGCAGTGCTCGCCGGGATGCGGGAGATGTCCATCGCCCATCTGATTGACCGTGCGCCCACCATGCCCAGCGGGCAGCAGGTCACGCTGGCGGGACTGATTACCAACGTCGATCGACGAGTCTCGAAGAAGGGCAACCCGTGGGCGATCGTCACCATCGAGGACATGGAAAGCTCCATCCAGTGCATGTTCTTCGGCAAAGTGTACGAGGCGGCGAGCACGGAGCTCATACAGGATGCGGTCGTGCAGGTGCGCGGCCAGGTCGAGGTTCGGGACGAGACCGTCAGCATGCGCGCCACGGAAATGCAGCCGGTCGCGCTGGAGACCGATGACGAGCGTCCGTTCCTGATCACCTTGCCGCTGGTGGCCCTGGGGCGCGGCAACATGCAGCAGCTTGCGCAGATCATCACGCGGCATCCGGGATTCTGCGAAGTGCGGCTTGCCGTGCTCGACGCCAAGGGCAACGCACAGGTGATGACCTTCGGCGATAGGTTCCGCGTCAAACGTGACACCAGCCTGTTCGCCGAGATCAAGAGCCTGTTCGGCCCGAGCTGCCTGCCGACGGCCTGAGACCATCAGCCGGAATGTGACCATATGCGCTACGGAATCCGCTGACGATGGGCGTATGCAGGTAGAATGAGGGCGAAACGGGGCCGCTGGCTGCCGTCAATTATGGGCCTGGACCTAGAAGGGAAGAACGATGATAGTGTGTTCACATTGCGGCGCAGACAACGCCGATGGAAGCTTGTTCTGCAGGGCGTGCGGTGCACAATTGACGGCGGCGACGGCACAGCCGGCCGCTGCGGCACCGGCGATGCCTGCGTACACGATGCAGCCGCAGACTTCGGCTTCGCAGGTTCCTCAATCGGCACAGGTTCCTCAATCAGCGCAGTATCCGGCGCAGCCGCCGCAACCGGTACAGACGACCGGGATGTCTCCCGTTCCCGCGCCCGCCGTTCCCGCGGCGCCCGGCACCGCTTACCAGCAGCAGCCGCAAATGGCCGGATACCAGCAGCCGTATCGGGCTCAAACGTATCCGCAGCAGCCGGTCGATTCCCAGCAGTACGGCCAATACCAGCAGCCGGGCGTCCCCGGAGTCCCCATGGCTCCCGTGGCACCGGTCGCGCAGAAGAAATCCAAGAAGCCGCTCATCATCGTGCTCGCCATCATCATCGTGGCCGCGCTGGTCGTCGGCGGCGTGTTCCTGCACCTGTCCCAGACGGTCGTCAACGGAACGTATTCACTCAGCGCCGGCGGCAACACCGGCACTCTGAGCGTCGACGGGAAGAAGATGTCGCTTGACTTGTCGGGCAATGACGACGGAAAGCCGGCGGTCAGCGCCACGATAGACAAGGTCACAAGTGGCAGTGGCAGCCATTCATACACGCTGAAGGATCTGAAGTTCAGCGGTGCGAGCGGCGATTACCTGATGTCCGAGGTCACCGGCCTCATCGGGTACATCGGCGGTCTGGGCGAGGAACAGGGCAAGGCCGTTCTCAACGCGCTCAGCCCGACCGTCACCATCCCCGATGGCGCGTCCAAGGGCGAGCCGAACGGCACCTGGTCGGTCTCCTGCTCGGTCATGGGACTGGGCATGGGCATCTCAGCCAACTTCAAGGATGATGGCACATTGACGATGTCGGTACAGGCCACCGGTCATGGCGAGTCGACGCTCCATGGCACATGGAGCAAGACCGGTGACGCGACATTCGACGTTTCCCTCGATGATCCCGATATGACTATGACACTGTCATTGAAGAAGTGACCTGCACGCGCTGAAAATATGGTTGTGGCCCCGACACGATACCGGTGTCGGGGCCACAACCATATTCGCGCACGAGGAATTCGGCCGCCGTCACTCGCGTACGAGGCGGATGTGCTCGATGTCGTTGCGTGAGCTCTTGCGGTACAGCACGAACCGGTTGCCGATGACCTGCACCACCTGCGCACCGATCTGGCCGGCGAGCTTGTCGGCGGCCTCCTTCGCCGTCAGACCGGAGCCGTCCTGCACGGCGACCTTGAGCAGCTCGTGGCTGTCCATCGTCTCCGATGCCTGCTTCACCGCGGCGTCGGTCAGGTCGTTCTTGCCGATGTAGAGCAGTGGGTTCAGCTGATTCGCCATCGCGCGCAGCTGCTTGACCTGCTTCTTGCTTAATGCCATGTCTGGTCCTCTCCGTCAATCTGATGTGCTGTGTACGAGGATAGCGGAGCGGCACGATGAACGGCATGGACGCTTCTGGAAATCCTTCAAAACACCGACTAATGTCTATGGCGGGGACGAAAGAAATGCGACATCATGTCTGGTAATGATGTCGCAGACATCCACAATATCCTCAAGGAGGCGGAATATGTACTATTCCAGTGGCAACTATGAAGCGTTCGCACGACCGAAGAAGCCGGCGGGTGTCGACGGCAAGTCGGCGTACATCATCGGTACGGGACTTGCGGCGCTGTCGGCGGCCTGCTATCTGGTGCGAGATGCGCAGATGCCGGGCAAGAACATCCACATCCTCGAAAAGGACGCGGTGGCCGGCGGGGCGTGCGACGGCGCCGACATCCCCGGCCTCGGCTATGTCATGCGCGGCGGGCGCGAGATGGACAACCACTTCGAGGTGATGTGGGACCTGTTCCGCTCTATCCCGTCGATCGAGACCGAAGGCGTCTCCGTGCTCGACGAGTATTACTGGCTCAACAAGGACGACCCCAACTATTCGCTGTGCCGCGCCACCAAGGACCGCGGGCAAGATGCGGGACTCCAGGGCAAATTCGGGCTGAGCGACAAGGCCTCGATGGAGATCATGAAACTGTTCTTCACTCCGGACGAGGAACTGTACGACAAGCCGATCACCGATTTCTTCGACGACGAGGTGCTGAAATCCAACTTCTGGCTGTACTGGCGCACCATGTTCGCGTTCGAGAACTGGCATTCCGCGCTGGAAATGAAACTGTACATCAAACGGTACATCCACCACATTGGCGGTCTGCCGGACTTCAGCGCGTTGCGGTTCACCCGATACAACCAGTACGAGTCGATGATCCTGCCGATGGTGAAGTACCTCGAAGCGCACGGCGTGCAGTTCCACTACAACACCAAGGTCGAGAACGTCGAGTTTGCGATCGGCGGCGGGAACGGACCCGAACGTGAGCGCACCGGGGTCGGACAGGACACGATCCAGAAGATCCAGGCCACGTCCGGCTTCTTCAAGCGCAACCCGTACGGCACGAACACGAAGAAACTCGCCGTCCGCATCGACATCGACCACGAAGGTGACAAGTCGTCCATCGACCTGACGCAGAACGATCTGGTGTTCATCACCAACGGCGGTTGCGTGGAGAACTCCACGATGGGATCCCAGCATTCGCCGGCCGCATGGAATCCGGACCTCAAGCCCGGTGGCGGTTGGGACATGTGGCGGCGCATCGCCAAGCAGGACCCGAGCTTCGGGCATCCCGACACATTCTGCTCGGACCCGGATGCCACCAAGTGGATGAGCGCCACGGTGACTACGCTCGACGCAGAGATTCCGCCGTACATCAAACGCATCTGCAAGCGCGACCCGTTCTCCGGGCGCGTGGTGACCGGTGGCATCGTGACCGTGGAGGACTCCAACTGGCTGATGAGCTGGACGCTCAACCGCCAGCAGCAGTTCCGTGACCAGCCCAAGGACCAGCTGTGCGTATGGGTGTATGGCCTGTTCCCCGACAAGCCGGGCAACTATATCAAGAAGCCGATGACCGAATGCACCGGCGAGGAGATCTGCGAGGAATGGCTGTACCACATGGGCGTGCCGACCGACAAGATCGAGGCGCTCGCGAAATCCCACGCGAACACCGTGCCGGTCATGATGCCGTACATCACCGCGTTCTTCATGCCGCGTTCGGCCGGTGATCGGCCGGACGTGGTGCCGGATGGCGCTGTGAACTTTGCGTTCCTCGGCCAGTTCGCCGAGACACCGCGCGACACGATCTTCACTACCGAATACTCGATGCGCACCGGCATGGAGGCCGTGTACACGCTGCTTGACGTGGACCGCGGCGTGCCGGAGGTGTGGGGCAGCGTCTACGACGTGCGCAACCTGCTCAACGCCACGGTCAAACTGCGCGATGGCTCCCCGGTCACCGATATGAAGCTCAATGTCGTGGAGCGCGCCGTTATGAAGAAGGTCCTCAAGAAGCTCGGCAAGACCGACATCGGCATGCTGCTGCGCGAGTACGGGGCGATCTGACGGCATCGGCCTCGCAGCGAACCGTTCTCATTAGGAAACGTGTGAGGATTCCTCGCGTAACCGCACAAGTGAACATTTCGGTAAGGCCCGGAATTCCGGGCCTCTGAAGGGTTCCGTGTTCGTTTGGCGGACCGCAGGGCTCGCACGTTTCCCAGTGAGAACGGTTCGCTGCGTATCGCGGGCTGTGTCATCGCCCCGCCTGATGCAATGCTCTCAGCGTCTGCAGCAGTTGCTCCTGCAAGGCCGTCCTGCCGGCGAAGTACTGGAAGTCGTCGATGAGTACCATGTCGATATGCCTAAACCGGTTGCCGGACAGGGTGATCCGGTCTTGTTGCGGGTCGGCATCCTGCGCCGTCATGACGAATTCATTGGCATGATCCTCACTGGTGAGATAGAGGCACTTCGCGGAAGGGAGTCAGCGCGAGCGTTTCGAATGTCTGATCCCTGTTCAGACGTGCAGTCAGATTGATGGCGGGCATGATCGTCTCCTGTGGGTTGTCCTCCATTCGGTAGACGGATTCGCCTCACCGAATGCGGGGATTCCAACATAGGGTCCGATTCACTTATCCGGTAGATATGTTCCTCTTATTGTTGCGCGTATGTCGACACCAGATATTCCCCGGTATCGTGCAGCATCTTGCGCAATGAAGCCGGCGACAATATCTCGATGATGTGCGAATCCGCGTACTGCAACGCCCACCAAAGGGTCGCGTGTTCGTTCGCGACGACGTGCACATCGTATTCGCGCTCGCCGGTCTGGACGACATCGGCGTCGGCGAACCAGTCGTACAGCGGTTCAAGCGCCCCGTGGATCTTCATGTGGATCGGCGTCGCCTTGCCGTCCATCGGATAAGGTCGCTCGTTCATATGCCGCACGATGTCGAACGGTTGCCCCGGCGTGGGGCTGAAGCTGTCGAGCGTGCGTTTGAGTGAGTGGTCCGGCCCCTCGATGGACAGGTCCCGGATGCGTTCCACATGCAGGTAGGACAGCGAGTCATACCGGTGCATGTGGCACAGCAGGTAGTATTTGCTGTTCTTGTACATCAGGTGGTAGGGGTCCGCCAGATATGTCTTGATGTCGCCGTCGCCGTTACGGCGGGGGACGAGATTGCCGTTGACGTCGTACGTGCAGTACCGGAACCGGATCACGCGCCCGTATGCGATGGCATCGTTCAGAATCTCGATGTTGTTGAGGAACTCCGTATTGTAGTTCTTGGGCGTGGTGAGTTGTTCGAGGCCGCGCAATTGGCCGGATTTGCCGGCGAACGTGTAGATCTTGGCGATGAGTTCGCGTAGGTATTCGCCGTCCGAGCTCGACAGCGCCGCGCCGTCCACGAGCAGGCGCATCTGCGCGATGTCGAAGACCGGTTCGATGTACCAGCCGGGTCGGGGGTTGGCGCTTTCCGCGTTGACCAGATCCTGCCGGTCGAGGTGGCCCACATGGCGGTCGAACGGCGTCATGGACTGCAATGCCTTGAGATGCCCGCGCACGGTTTTGTCGGATACATTGATGCGTTTGCTGATTTCCGCGGCAGTGAGGCCGTGCTCGGGGTCGGTGTGCTTGATGAGCTGTTCCAGGATTTCGATGACGATCTGAGCGGTGGGGAGTGCCGATGATGCAGCCACGATGTCTCCTCTCCCTTGACGGATACCGTGCCACCTGGGTGATTAAAACGGTAGATAACTACCGGTAATCATATCATCGCCTGTTGCGTGTGGCGTATCGCTCTCATTGAGAGCGATACGCCACACGGATAAGGATCCATCAGAAATCGAAATTGTCCGGGTCGGCGCTGTTGCGCTTGCCGGTGTCCATGGCACTGATCGCAGCCATGTCATCGTCCGACAGCACGAAGTCGAACACGTCGATGTTCTGCCTGATGCGATCGGCGTGCGTGGACTTCGGCAGCACGACGACGCCGCGCTGGATGTGCCAGCGGATCACGGTCTGCGCAGCGGACTTACCGTACTTCGCGCCGATCTCGGCCAGCTCGGGGATGGCGAGCAGGTCGCCGCCGGTGCCGCCCAGCGGGCTGTACGCCTCGGTGGCGATGCCCTTGGCGGACAGCTCGTCCACCAGCGGCTGGTTGGTGAACTGCGGCGAGGATTCGATCTGATCGACGGCCGGCGTCACGTCGCTGTTCTTCAGCAGGTCGGCGAGATGATGCGGCTGGAAATTGCTCACGCCGATCGCCTTCGCACGCCCGGAGGCATAGATCTCCTGCAGGTCGTCCCACGCCTGCTGCCAGACGTCCGCCGGCCAGTGGATCAGATACAGATCCACATAATCCATGCCCAGGCGGTCGAGGCTCTCCTGGAACGCTTCTTTGCCGCGGTGCGCGCGAATGTCGTCGTTCCACAGCTTGGTGGTGACGAACAGGTCGCCTCGCGGCACGCCGGAACGGCGGATTCCCTCGCCGACAGACGTCTCGTTGCGATATATCATCGCCGTGTCGATATGCCTATATCCGTTCTCCAACGCGGCCTGCACCGCGTTTACCGTCGTGTCGCCGTCCGGCGTGCGGAACACGCCCAGACCGATCTGCGGGATGACCGTGCCGTTGTTCAGCGTGATCGTCGATTGAATCGCCATGACCGTTGTCTCCTGTGATATTGCCGATGATGCGTCGCAGACAATTGTAGTGATGCCGGCGAAGGCGAGTCGACAGGCGAGCAGGCAATGCTGCGCCCGCAGGGCGTCCCAAATCGCAGGTCCCGGCCGGGACTGAGGGGGGGCGTTTCCTCGCCGTGCCCGACCGCGGGTGGGCAAGAGATGAACGATGACGCTTGCGCATGCATGGCCGCGTATTACCATGAGTACTGGTTCGCAGGTGTGGCGCCGTGGGGTGCCGGGCGGCGGCGATCGTCCGCCGCGAATCCGTGGGGAAACGAGGCATATGATGAGTGATGACACGACGCGGGGGCAGCAGGGGAGTGCCGAGGCTCCGAAGCTGACGCTGAACGACAAGGCGCATTCGGTGATTCCTCAGATAGGGTTCGGCACGTTCCAGATTCCGCCGGAAGACACACAGCGCGCGGTCGAGGAGGCGCTGGAGATCGGCTACCGGCACATCGACACCGCGGCCGCGTACTACAACGAGAAAGAGGTCGGCGACGCGCTGAAGGCCACCGGCATGGCCGGCAAGGTGTGGGTGACGACCAAGCTGCGCAACTGCGACCAGGGGTATGATTCGACGATGGTCGCGTTCGACCGTTCCCGCAGCAACCTCGGCGTCGACGTGGTGGACATGTATCTGATCCACTGGCCATTCGCCGCGGCGGGGTTCTTCAAGGAGACGTGGCGCGCGCTGCTGAAACTGCGCGACGAAGGCGCGGTCCGTGTGCCCGGCGTCAGCAACTTCCTGCCGCAGCACCTGCGTGCGCTGATCGAGGATTCCGGTGAGACCCCGGCCGTGAACCAGATCGAGGTCCATCCTCGGTTCAACCAGCCGGGAAACCGTGCGTTCTGCGCGGCGAACGGCGTGGCCGTCGAGGCATACAGCCCGCTCGGCCACGGAAAGGACATCGAATCCGAGCCCGTCGTCGCCGCGGCGAAGGCGCATGATGTCACGCCGGCGCAGGTGGTGCTGCGCTGGCACACGCAGGAGGGGCGCATCATTATCCCCAAGTCGAAGCACGTGGAACGCATGCGGGTGAACCTCGCCAGCTCCGATTTCGATTTGACGTCGGCCGAACTGGCGGCGATCGATGCGCTCGACGACCCGCATGACAACGTCAGCGCCGATCCGGCGACCTTCATGCATTCCCAGTCGTGGGCCGACCAGCACGTGCGCGGCAATATCTGATTGTGGCGGGGGGGCGGTCGGCGGGATCACCCCCAGTCGGCTGCGGCTTGGTCTATGGGCGAGATGTAAGCGGGCGTGGGTTGTGCGGAGGTGTGCGGTATGGATGGTGAAATGGAGCGGGTCTTGCCGGATGATGCGGACGATGGTGCCGAACGCCGGTGGATCGATGACACGCTGAACCGGCTTTCGCGCTCCTCATTCCGTGCGAAATTCGAGTTGTCGGCGAAGGACCGCGCGTATGCGCGGGCGAAGGGCAAGGCCGTGATCGATCGCCATGCCCGCGAGCTGCTGCGCGCCCGCATCGGGGCGGCGAATCCGCGCAACGACGGGCGCCAGACGCCGTGGCGCGGGCATCCGGTGTTTACCGCGCAGCATGCCACCGCCACGTGCTGCCGCGGGTGCATCGCCAAATGGCACCATCTTCCCCAAGGCAGGGAGCTCACCGATGCCGAAATCGATCGCTTGGCGGACCTGGTCATGGCGTGGATAGAGCGCGATCTCATACGTCATCCCGCCGTCTGAGCTCGTCCATCGTGCTGCATCCGCCGCGGGCGAGGCATACGGTTCGGGGCCGATGTTGCCGCCGCCGAAAAAAATATGAAGGCGATTACAATCGTGATTATTTTGTGAAGGCGTTGCGTCGATGCTGGATAAATGACTGTTTCTCAGTCGCAGAGGAAGTTACGGCGATGATGACACAAGACGGAACCTGTCTCATATCACGGTCGTCGCGAAAGGGAAATTACTGGTTTGTAATGGAAAAATCAGACAACTACTTTCAAGGAAAGCGGTGCGTGGTGGCACTGATAGTGGCCATGACGCTTCTTTCGGGAGCGGGATTCACGGCGTCCGTGGCATCAGCGGACACCGACACGGTGGGCTATGAGACTGATCGCATTGCGTTTTCAGGGGCTCGGACCGTATGCGGGGAGTACTCCATCGATTTTCGCGGCTCTGACCCGCTCCCGGATGTTCCTGATTGACGGGGGCGGCGTGGAACTGAAGGGGCCTGACACCGACTATCGGTGCCCGGGTGGCATCATCGGCTTTGACAATTGCTCGAATGCCGGTTACGGCAGTGCGGAGATCATCCGTCCGACGGATGTCAAGGGAAAGAAGAAGCCGGATTCGTCGCGTCCCTGTCTATGTTTCCTGGCCGAACGCATGAATGTGCCTCCTGCTGACGATGCCGTGTACTATCTGCAGGAATGACCGGGCGCGGGCCTGCGCCGGACCGGTGTAGAGGTGACCGGGCTGTCGAAGTTGTGCCACACCAGGGCAATTTCGGCGGTTTTGAGCGTGGTGTGGCCACGTCCGTATGTAGAGATGTTTACACGTGGCGAGCAAACCGTTGGAAAATGGCGGTTTGTGGTTTCAGCCGTCTACCCGCGCTGTACCATACCAGAGAATGATAAGGTTAACATCGCATTGTGAGGCACGCGAATTGCCACACAATGCCTAAAAGACGTGTTTTTTCGCTGGTGTGGTACAGACTCGACGCCGATCGTCTCACATTGCAGACGGTGAATCTCGAAGCATGGATGGCGCGGCCCTGCCGGTGCATGGCATGATGATGCGACTCGTGTCAGACCGCGGATTCACGTCGCTTTTTTCGGTCAGCCGCCTTTTCCCGGCGTGCCAGCTCCTCGACCGTCATGGCGATCACATGAAAATCGACGTCACAGCCGCGGAGGGTAAGCTCACGCGCGACACTGAGCGCGAATTCGGCACATGCGACCTCGTCTCTGATGTCATCGGCCGTTATGACGATGATCGTCCAACCCAATTGCCGAAGCCGGTCTCGTTTTTTGCGATCCCTGCGCCATTGGTGCTTGTCGGTCCGATGATGATCGCCGTCGTATTCCACGGCGACCTTGAAATGCTTCCATGCAATGTCCAGGCTCATTGGCTTGCCCGAATCGAACATCGCCCTGTCGACATGGCAGTTGACCTCCGCGTCGGGCAGGCCGTGCCGGAGGAGTACCAGTCTCGCCTTGCTCTCCTTCGGCGACAGCACGTTGGCCTTGACCAGCTGCAGTGCGGTCCGGCAAGCGGTCTTCCCGAGAAAGTATGGCGCATTGTCGATGAACTCGCGCAAGGACGACAAGACCAGTCGGGGATATCTGCCCGATGATTTCGATATGGCGGTGATGATGGCCTCCGCCAGTATGACGAGTTCCTCCAAGGACACGTGTGATGACAGCTGCGCCCAGGCATGGAAGGGATGCAACGCGAATACATTGCCCTTGATCGGTACGCAAGCATCAGGATAAGTGGCGATCAGCTTCCATACATGCGGATGCGTGCCGGGAATGCGGCGCCGCCTCCTGTCGGGAGTGCTGGAGGTGATGTGCAGCATCTCCGCGTCCAGATCGCAGACCTCCGGCAACGGCACCTGCTGCAGGGCGAGAGCGGTGGTCATGCCGAACAGCACATTGCCTCCGATGCGCCACGCCAATGCGGCGCAGCACATGATGGCATCCTGGGCGCGGTCGCGCAGCGATTGCGTCATGGGCGTTCTCTCGCCCATCGGCTGGGGCATCACATCGTTCATGAATGTCACGGTAGCGTATTCGCGCTGTCGGTGTGATGAACCATGGAAAAAATGTGGATATGTGGATGAATGCATGGATATCCACAGCTATCCACATCGCCGACGAGCCTGCGATTTCTCACGATGTGGGTGATACGGCGATTCTGGGAGGATTACGACAGCGTGCATTGGTACGATAGGGCGTTATGAGCGAGAACATCATGCGAATCATTGATCTGCGGGGCAAGAACCTGTCCCGCGCCGAGTTACTTGCCGCGATGCCGCGCGCCGCGATGGGCACTTCCGAAGCCACCGATCTGGTGCGGCCTATTCTTGACGACGTCAAGGAACGCGGCGCCGCGGCCCTGCGAGACTTCGAGGAGAAGTTCGATCATGTGCGTCCCGAGCACCTGCGCGTGCCGGTCGAGGCGATGACCGCGGCACTTGAGACGCTTGATCCCGAAGTACGCGCCGCCATCGAGGAGTCCGTGCGTCGCGCACGCGCCGTCGCCGCCAACCAGGTGCCGAAGGACTTTTACACCGATCTGGCCGAAGGCGCCCGCGTCGCCGAGCGTTGGATTCCGATCCAGCGCGTCGGTCTGTACGTGCCCGGCGGCAAGGCTGTCTACCCGTCTTCCGTGATCATGAACGCCGTGCCGGCGCAGGCCGCTGGCGTCGAGTCGCTGGCCATCGCCACTCCGCCCGCACGCGACAACGCGGAAGGACTGCCCAACAAGACCATCCTCGCCACCTGCGCCATCCTCGGCGTCGACGAGGTCTACGCGGTCGGTGGCGCCCAGGCCATCGCCATGTTCGCATACGGAGCCAAGGGCTCCGAGCCGCAGGACGGAGACGTGCTGTGCGACCCGGTCGACAAGATCACCGGCCCGGGCAACATCTTCGTGGCCACCGCCAAGTCGCTCGTCTCCGCGTTCGTGGGCATCGACGCGGTCGCCGGTCCCACCGAGATCGGCATCATCGCCGACAAGACCGCCGACCCGAGCCTGCTGGCCGCCGACCTGATCGGTCAGGCCGAGCATGACGAGCTCGCCGGCTCCGTGCTGTTCACCGATTCCACCGAGATCGCCGAGAAGGTTCAGGAGTCCCTGAACTACCGCGTGCCGCGCACCGAACACGCCGAGCGCGTCCACACGTCGCTGTCCGGAAGCCAGTCGGCCATCGTCCTGACCGACAGCCTCGACCAGTCCATCGACGCGGCCAACGCATATGCGGCCGAGCATCTCGAAATCCAGACTGCCGACGCGGACGCCATCGTGCCACGCATCAAGAACGCGGGCGCCATCTTCCGCGGCCCGTACTCCCCGGTGCCGCTGGGCGATTACATGTCCGGCTCCAACCACGTGCTGCCCACCGGCGGCACCGCCCGCTTCGCTGCGGGACTCGGCGTGCACACGTTCATGAAGCCCGTCGAGGTCATCGAATACGACAAGGAGGGCCTGAAGGCCCTCGCCGCGCGCATCAACGCCTTCGCCGTCTCCGAGGACCTGCCCGCCCACGGCGAGTGTGTCCTGTCGCGCTTCGTCAAGGATCCGTACGACAAGGCCACGCTGCGCGAACAGGAGAAGGAAGCCGGTCTGCGCTAAGGGCTGCTTGGGTGGTTTGCCCCCCCCAGTCTGCCGCGCAGACAGCCCCCGCCAGCGGGGGCGATGAGCGGATCGAATGTGCCGCGTACGGATGCGAATACAACCCCCGTCAGCGGGACTATAGACGGAAAGAACAGAGAGCAATGAGTGAGAACAACAGCAATGCAATTCCGGCGAGCCTGCCGCTCAGGAACGATCTGATCGGCGAGGAGCCGTACGGCGCGCCGCAGCTCGACGTGCCGGTGTGCCTGAACGTCAACGAGAACCCGTATGCGCCGGATCCGGCCGTGTGCGACACCATCGCCAGGCGCGTGCGTGAGATCGCGCCCACGCTCAACCGCTACCCGGATCGCGAGCATATCGAACTTCGCCAGGCGTTCTCCGACTACCTCGCCCGCGAATCCGGCACCCGTCTCGACGTGGACGAACTGTGGGGCGCGAACGGCTCCAACGAGATTATGCTCCAGCTGTTCCAGGCCTTTGGCGGCCCGGGCCGCACCGCCTTGGGCGCCGACCCGACCTACTCCATGTACCCCGAATACGCGCGCGACACGTTCACTGGCTGGAAGCTCGCCCACCGCAACGCCGATTTCACGCTGAACGTCGACAGGGTAATCGAGGCCATCGCCGAGGTCAAGCCCTCGATGGTGCTGCTCACCAGCCCGAACAACCCCACCGGCACGCCGCTGCCGATGGCTGACATCGAACGCATCCTCGCCGCCTGCGAGACCGCCGACGTGGCGGGCGCGGGCGAAGGCGTCCACCCGATCCTCGTCATCGACGAGGCGTACGTGGAGTTTCGCAAGCCCGGCACGCCGAGCGCGGTCTCGCTCATCAAGAACCACCCGAACCTCGCCGTCAGCCGCACGATGAGCAAGGCGTTCGCATTCGCCGGCGCACGTGTCGGCTATCTCGCCGCGAGCAAGGGCATCATCGACTGCGTGCGCATCGTGCGTATGCCCTACCACCTGTCCGCCGTGACCCAGGCCGCCGCGCTCGCGGCGTTCGAACACACCGACGAGCAGCTGAGCCGCGTCGAGCACCTGCGCGAGATCCGCGAATCCACCGCCGAATGGCTGTCACGTCAGACCTACAAGGGCGAGCCGCTCGAAGTGGCCGAGTCCGGTTCGAACTTCCTGCTGTTCGGCGGGCATTTCGACGACCGCGAGGCCATCTTCGACGAGCTGCTCAGGCGCGGCGTGCTCATCCGCGTGGTCGGCCCGGACGGCTGGCTGCGCATGTGCATGGGCACCGACAAGGAGATGGAACAATTCCGTAACGCGCTGACCGAAGCATTGCGTATTGTAGAAAGCAGATAACAACTCCCGAAACGCCGGCGGCGCGCGCGACCATTAACGTCATGACCCGTCGTCGGCGACCGCCGACCGGCACACTGGCCGGCAGGCAAGCCGGGACTTATCGGGACATATCAGGATCAAGGACCAAGGAGCACATCATGGCGCGTACCGCGCACATCGTCCGCGAGACCAGCGAATCGCACATCGAACTCAGCCTGAACCTTGACGGCACCGGCAAGACCGACATCGACACCTCCGTGCCGTTCTACAACCATATGATGAACGCGCTCGGCAAGCATTCGCTCATCGACCTGACGATTCATGCGCACGGCGACACCGACATCGACGTGCACCACACCGTCGAGGATACGGCCATCGTGTTCGGCGAGGCGTTGAAGCAGGCGCTCGGCGACAAGCGAGGCATCCGCCGCTTCGCCGACGCCACCGTGCCGCTCGACGAGGCACTCGCCAAGGCCGTCGTCGACATTTCAGGCCGTCCGTACTGCGTGTGCTCCGGCGAACCCGACGGCTTCGAATACTGCATGATCGGCGGCCACTTCACGGGCTCCCTGGTACGCCACGTCATGGAATCCATCGCCTTCCACGCCGGCATCTGCCTGCACATGCAGGTGCTCGCCGGCCGCGACCCCCACCACATCGCCGAAGCCGAATTCAAGGCGCTCGCGCGGGCGCTGCGCTTCGCGGTCGAGCCGGATCCGCGCATCCAGGGCCTGATCCCCAGCACGAAGGGCGCACTGTGATGAGCGGCAACGACGACAGGCACGGCGGAGACGACGGTTTCGACGACGACATCCATTTCAGCGACGAGGAACTTGAGGCCGCGCTGGACGGATTCGAGAAGGAATTCCGCGATTCGAACGCGGCTGCCGGCGAACCGGCGAACGACGCCGCGGCCGACAGCCTCGCAGACGATGCGGGAGCCGCGGATTCCGGTCAGGCACAGGAGGCCGACACCGCGGCCGCGTTCGACGACGAGCTGCAAGGGCTTCTGGGCAACAAGGCGAAGGCCGCCGTGCTGATTACGCGCATCGCGTCCGCCCGCCTGCTCGCCGCGTTCTGCCAGCTGTCGGACGTGTCCGCCGACTGCATCGGATCGGAGGAAGGGGCCGTGGCCATCCTGCGCAACCTTGACGGCGACGGGCCCGAAGTCGCGGCACGCGACCTCACCATCGTCGTGTCGGGCATGTCGCTGGTGCTCGCCGTCAACCGTGCGGACAAGTTGGAGGCGACCGTCTATCTGCAAGGCAAGCCAGGGCAGACGATCGCCCCGCCGCTGCTGTTCACATCGACGGCGCCGTTCGTGGAGGATCTGCTGCTTGGCATCACCGACGAGGACGGCCTGATCGGCACCGGCATGAAAGTCGAACAGTCCGCGGATCTCGACCATGACCAGGCCATGGCCGTCATCGCGGAACACACGAAGTTCGGGCGCGGCTCGTCGCGCATCGAATAATCGGGCGGCCGGCGGTTGACGCCGCCCGTGCCCGTGCAGCCAAGGATTTTCAGACTGAAGGAGACGACATGACATCGGTGGTGGTATTCGACTATGGATTCGGCAACGTGCGTTCCATGGTGCGTGCGCTCGCCAATCTCGGCCTTGACACGACACTGACCTCCGACTACCGGCAGGCGCTTGAGGCGGACGGCATGGTCGTGCCCGGCGTCGGCGCGTTCGCCGCCTGCATGACCGGCCTGCGCGAGGTGTCGGGCGACCGCGTCATCCTCGACCGTCTGCGTGCCGGCCGCCCCGTGCTGGGCGTGTGCGTGGGCGAGCAGATCATGTTCGAGCGCGGCAACGAGCACGCAGACACCACCGAAGGACTTGGACTGATCGGCGGTACCGTCGATCTGCTGGATGCCGATGTCGTGCCGCACATGGGATGGGACACGGTCGAAGCGCCGTCCGGTTCCGCGCTGCTCGAAGGCGTGGAGAACGAACGGTTCTATTTTGTGCACTCCTACGCGGCGATGAGCGCCACCGCGAAGGATCTGAGCGCCGAGCAGGTCGATCTGGGCGGCGACGAGCATATCACGTGGTGCACGTATGGCCGCAGCAGATTCGTCGCCGCCTATGAGCGCGGCCCGCTGTCGGTCACCCAGTTCCACCCCGAGAAGTCCGCCGACGCCGGCAAACAGCTGCTGCGCAACTGGGTCGGCACGTTCTCGAAGTAGCCGGCTGAACGGCATGACCAGCCGGCGCGGCCGGGAACCCCGACTCACCCGGCAACGCGGACGGCGGGCCCCGAGCCTCAACGACTTCAACGATTCCAAAGGAGAACAACCATGTCACTCACATTGCTTCCCGCGGTCGACGTGCGCGACGGCAAGGCCGTGCGCCTGCGCCAGGGCGAATCCGGCTCAGAGACCGACTACGGCAGCCCGCTCGAAGCGGCCCGCACGTGGGTCGAGGCCGGCGCCGAGTGGATTCATCTCGTCGATCTGGATGCGGCGTTCGGCACGGGGAACAACCGCGCGCAGCTGCGTGAGATTGTTCATGAGCTCGGCGACAAGGTCAACATCGAGATGTCCGGCGGCGTGCGTGACGACGACTCGCTGTCCGCCGCGCTGGAGGCCGGAGCGGCCCGCGTGAACATCGGCACCGCCGCGTTGGAGAACCCCGAATGGACCGCCTCGGTCATCAAGCGGTACGGCGACCGCGTCGCCATCGGACTTGACGTGCGCGGCCACACGCTCGCCGCCCGCGGATGGGTCAAGGAGGGTGGCGACCTGTTCGAGACGATGAAGTTCCTCGACTCGGTCGGATGCTCCCGCTACGTCGTCACCGATGTGGCGCGGGACGGCATGATGAGCGGCCCGAACATCGACCTGCTGCGCGAGGTCGCGGAACGCACCGATGCCAAGGTCACCGCTTCCGGTGGCATCAGCAAGCTGGACGACCTGCGCGATATCAAGATCCTCTCCGATTTCGGCGTGGACTCGGCCATCCTCGGCAAGTCGCTGTACGCCCGCGCGTTCACGCTCGAAGAGGCGCTCGAAGTCGCCCGCTGACCGATACGGCTGTCGACAGGGGCCGCCCCCCCCGCCGCCCGTCACCGTCGGCTGGGCGGCCGGCGGCCCCTGCTCACTTCTTCGTGCCGCTTTTCTTCGAGCAGGGGAGCTCGCCCTTCTTGATGAGCTTCCTGAACAGGGAGTAATCCTCCTCGTTCTGCTCCGCATACGCCTGGGCGAACGCGGCTATCGCCTGGTCGAACTCGTCGGTGCCCCCAAGATAGTTGGCGATGGCCACGCTGTCGCCGGTGCGGGCATGCGCGTGCGCCAGGCACCATGCGCACATGCGGCCCAGATCCGACAATCCCAGCGCGTTCAGATGATCGATGTCGATCGAGCCCTTGCCGTTCCAGAATTGGCGCACGTAATAGTCGCGCGGCCGGCCGTCCTCCGCCACGAAACTCGCCCAGCCGAGCAGCACGTCGGCGGTGGATTGGATCAGCTTCTGCCCCTGCACCACACGCTCGCCATGCGTCGCATACGGCGAGCGGCCGACGAACCGTTCGAAGACCGACTCGTTGGCCTCCTTCATCTGCAGCATCAGCGGGTCGTCAAGCCCCCGTCCGGTGAGAATCGACACCCAGGCGCGGGTTCCGACCGAGCCGACGCCCACGACCTTGCGGGCGGTGTCATGGTACCGGTAACGGTTCAGCACGTAACGCCGGTCCTCGTACAGGCTTTGCCGGTAGCTGTCATACAGTGCGTCCAGCCTCTCCCGCAGCACCCCGAGATCCGCATAGTCCTGCAGCTCGCTGATCGGCACCAGCTCCGGCGGCTTCGAGCGGAACCGCAGCCGCTTCTCGCCGCTGTCAAGATAGGTGAGCTTCGCGGCCGCATGGTCGGAATCACGCACCGACGCGCGCAGCGCGGCGTCGCGCAACGTGCGGTTGCGCTTGCCGTTCACCGTGCTTTCGTAATGGTCGAGCGCCGCCTCCACGTCGAGATGGTCGTACCAGACGTCGAGGAAGTCCATCTGCGAGAACTGGCGGATATGGTCGCGGTACGAGTGCACGCAGCGTGCGACCGCGTTGCGCCGGTCCTTCTCCTTGATGCCGTTCGCCCGCCCGCAGATCTCCACGGACACCGCGAGCCGCTTCACGTCCCATTCCCACGGTCCCGTGGTTGTCTCGTCGAAGTCGTTGATGTCGAACACGAGCCGGTCGCTGGGGGAGCGGAACATGCCGAAATTGCCGATATGCGCGTCGCCGACCGCCTGGACGGGGATGCCGGTGGTCGGCGTGTGCGCGAGGTCGTTCGCCATGATGAGCGCGGTGCCGCGGTAGAACGTGAACGCGGAATCGCTCATGCGGTAGTACCTCAGCGGGATCAGATCCGGCACCCGCTGCGCCGACTGTTCCTCCAAAAGCCCGATCACGTCGCGCCGGCGCGACACGATCTTCCAGTCGGCGTGGCTCTCCAACGGTGTGGTCTTGCGCAGCGCGATGCCGGCCTTGGCCTGCCCCAGCGGCGTGTCGGCCATGTGCCATGACATATCGATGATGGGATGGTTCTCGCTCATGGCTCCACGATAACGCCGACGCGGGAGCGACATTCCGGCGATGCCCCGGCGTGTCCGATGGCATGTTAACGAGTCTCGTAACACGGACGTGAAACCATGAGGGATTATGGATAAGCAGCAAGAGTTTGCCCTGCGCACGGTCGAGGAACGCGACGTGCGCTTTATTCGGTTGTGGTTCACTGACGTGCTGGGCACGTTGAAATCCGTGGCCATCGCGCCCGCCGAGTTGGAGGCGGCGTTCGAGGAGGGGCTTGGCTTCGACGGTTCCGCCATCGAGGGAATGACGCGCGTGTCGGAGGACGACATGATCGTGCAGCCCGACCCGTCCACGTTCCAGATACTGCCGTGGCGTGGCGGCCCGCAGGGTACCGCTCGCATGTTCTGCGACATTCTCACGCCCGACGGCGAGCCGTCCCTGGGTGACCCGCGCCACGTGCTCAAGCGTGCGCTCGCCAAGGCGAAGGAGAAGGGTTTCACGTTCTACGTGCACCCGGAGATTGAGTTCTATCTGTTCGAGAACCAGACCGACTGGTCGAAGGCGCCGACTCCAATCGACGAGGGCGGCTATTTCGACCATGTGCCGCGCAGCCCGGGCATGGACTTCCGCCGCGCCACCGTCAACATGCTGGAGCAGATGGGCATCTCCGTCGAATACTCGCACCATGAGGCGGGTCCCGGCCAGAACGAGATCGACCTGCGGTATGCCGACGCGCTGACCACGGCCGACAACATCATGACGTTCCGCACGGTCGTCAAGGAAATCTCGCTGGAGCGCGGCATCCACGCCAGCTTCATGCCCAAGCCGCTCGCCGACGCGCCCGGTTCCGGCATGCACACGCACCTGAGCCTGTTCGAGGGTGATTCCAACGCGTTCTACGAGGCCGGCCAGGAGTTCAACATGTCCCTGACCGCCCGACAGTTCGCCGCGGGCATCCTGCATCATGCGGCGGAGATCTGCGCGGTCACCGACCAGTTCGTGAACTCGTACAAGCGACTGTGGGGTGGTGCTGAGGCGCCGAGCTACATCTGCTGGGGTCACAACAACCGGTCCGCGTTGCTGCGCATCCCGCAGTACAAGCCCGGCAAGGGCAACTCCGCGCGTATGGAGTTCCGTGGACTCGACCCGGTGGCGAACCCGTATCTGGCGTATTCGGTGCTGCTCGCCGCCGGTCTGGACGGCATCGAACAGCAGATGACGCTGGGCGAGCCGACCAGCGACGACGTGTGGGAGCTGACCGACGCCGAACGTCAGGCGATGGGCATCGAGCCACTGCCGGATTCGCTGGACGCCGCACTGAAGATCATGGAGAAGTCCGATTTCGTCGCGGACGTGCTCGGCGAGCATGCGTTCGAGTATTTCCTGCGCAACAAGCATCAGGAATGGGACGAATACCGTGGCCAGGTCACGCCGTACGAGTTGAAGAAGTACCTGCCCAAGCTCTGACGTGACGTGAAACCGGCCGACTACCGGCAAACAAGAAACGGTGTGGGGATGATGGCTGCTGATCCGGCCATCATCCCCACACCGTTTTTGCTTGCCGAACCGACCGCCGCAGGATGCCGCTGCGGTCACTCGACCTTGCGCGGCGTTGGACAATGGCTCATTGGCCTCGGATTGGTTCACCCATGTGATGGTGACGATGATGGTGTGACGGCCCTGATAGTCGTCGGGGTCCGTCGTCACGTCGTCGATGGAGACGAGGGCGTCCCGCTGTAGCTGCTGATCCGCTTCATCTTGCGCTTCTCCGCCTCGGTGGATTTCGGGGCGGGAGCGATGTCGTCAGGCTGGACCTGCTCGTATTGCGTGCCGCTGGTCGGTGCCTTGAACGCGGACATGATGCCCTCATGGTAGCGGGTCGCCTGATTGGCTATGACGTACAGGTCGCCCGTCGCGTCGTTCAGCTGGTACGCGATGGTTGCGTCGCTTTCCTCGCCCTTGGCGATCTTGATGTCGTTCGACTGCGTCTTGTGCCCTTCGATGGATGAGCCGCCGCGGCTGTGCAGGTAGGTTTTGTTCAGGCCGATGCCGCTCTGATACGCCTGCAGGTCCATGGCGAGTTCCCCGAAGGTCGTATTGGCATCGCCGGTGTTCTTCCAGTGGTAGGTGATGATCACCGTCTTGTGCCCGTCGTAATCCGTGGGGCCGGTGGTCGCCTTGGCTATGGTGACCGTGGCCTTCCGGTTGCTGAACGATGTCGTCTCGCCGGTTTTCACGCGGGTCGGCTTGTTGTCTTGGGAGGGCGACTTGAATGAGTGCGATGAGTCGTCCGAGTCGCTGCTGCCGCCTGTGCTGATGATATGACTCACCAGGTTTGATCCCAGCGCGAACACGATTATGGCGATGACGGCAACCCAGGATCGGCGCTGGCGCTTCGTGGCTCCGCCGGGTTTGCGGTCGCTCTTGGACTGTACGTGTCCGTAGCCGCCGCGATATGGATGGCCGTTGTAGGACAGATTGAGGGACGCATCGCCCGCTCCGGTCCGTGCCGGCCCGCCTGGTTCGTCTGCGGGGCTCGGGGGCCTTGCGCGGCAGGAGGTGCCGCTAATGTATGTTCCGTCTGGAAGAAGAAACAACAGCAGGGGTACGGTCATGTCCGGTTCCGCCATCCGTGGGCGGCAGGGGAGCGAACGCTTCTTCACGCTGCCGGCCGTCACGCTGATCGCGTCCAGTTTCGTGCTGGGCATGAGCGATTTCGTGGTCGTGGGCATCCTGCCCGACATCGCCCATGGGTTGCGGGTCTTAGAGGTCACGGTCGGCAATCTGGTGTCGCGGTTCGCCACCCATCTGACGTTGCCGGCGTGTTCCTCGCCGGCAACATCCTGTGTGCGCTCGCGCCGAATTACGCGGTGCTGCCGCATTACAGCCACATGGCGAAGGTCGGTTTTCTGCCGCAGTTCCGCATGCGGGCCGGCAATGGCCGTCTCAGTGCCTTGCGTCTCCGAACCATCCCCGGTAGATGATCGAGAAGTTCCTGTTGCCGTAGCTGGAGCAGGAGTCTCCTTCCCCGGCTCCAGCGGCGAGCGCGGCCTCGTTCGGCTGGTAGGGTGTGTAGATGTACAGCAGTGCGGTCGCCTTGTTGCCGATGACCACGTTGGCGCCGCCGCAGCTCGTGTTCGGATGGAACCTGACGAAGTTGAGCTTGCCGACATGGTAACCGTATGATGCCTCATGCCGCACGTAATACCTGTATCGATGCGCCGCGCCGTAGACCTGCCGGAAGAAGCCGGCGTACTGCGGGTCGCAGTCGTTGTCGTCGGGGCAGCTCAGGCCCATGGCCGCCTTGAACTGGAAGTCGGTCGGCTTGCTCGCGGTGACGAGCTGCTGTTCCTTCTGCAGTACGGTGAGCAGCACTTTCTGGCTGATGCCGCATGATCGCGACGATTTGTCGATGATCGTCGCCGCAGTCTCTCCCTTGGCGCCGTCGTATCCGTCGCAGTACCGGTCATCGGGCTGGTCCGTGGTGTCGAACGTGCGGTTTTTCAGGCATCCCGTCCCGGTGCAGTCGCCGCCGTGCTCATCGAGGAACGATTGCACTTCGGTGCGGCTCATCGCATAGCCGTTGAAGAACTGGCCGTCGGAGATGATGTTGCCCGGGTCGAAACCGTATCGGTCGCCCAGATCCTGCTGTCGTTCCTCGGCCGTCACGAGCGCGATGCGCTGTCCGACGAACGAGGTGGTGCCCCACGCCAGCGCCACGGCGCACACCGCCGCCAGCGCGGTGCCCGCCACCGCGAGGATGCGCCTGCGCCATCCAGCCCGCTTCCACCAGCGGCGCAGCGTGTTGCGTCGGGCATTCGGCTTCGGGCGGCGGATCGCGGACCGTGCCGCTGTGCCACGCCTGGTGTTTTTGGTGTTGTTTCCCCTGATGTTTTTCTTGGCGGCCGTACCGGGCCGGCGGTTGCGTTGCTTGCCGCCGTTCCGTCCTCCGGTCCGCCCGGTGTTGTTCCCCTGCTTCTTACGTGTTGTCATCGTCCGTCATTGTAGCGCGGGGATATGTTGGATGCGCGGACTGGCCGTGCGCGGCGACGGGGGAGAGGCCGCGCACAGCGCTATTTGCCGAGCGTTTTCTTGATTCGCTGCAAGCTGACCGGCTTCGCGGTGCCAAGCTCCTGGGCCCACAGAGAGACGTAGAACTCCTCCAGCATCCAGCGCGCGTCGTCGGCCTGTTTCGTCAGTGCCTCATGGCGTGGGCCCGCGGGCTCCGTCTTGGCACGCTGAACGGCCTTGTCGACCAGCTGTCGCGCCTCGTCGGCCTCCCAGGCCCATCGCACGTCGCGGTTCTTGTCGTTCTTCGCCTTGGTGAGACGGATCAGGTCGGCCTCCAGATACTTTGGTATGCGCGGCAGGGCGGCGGGCGGCGTCGCGCCGATGAACCCGGGGAACACCAGCGTGGCGATATGCTCGCGCACCGATTGCAGCACCGACAGCATCGGCAGGTCGGCCTTGCCGGAGGTCGCCTTGTCGACATTCGCGTACGCGCGCAGGATGGCGATGACATCATGGGCGAGTGCGTAGACGGTGTCCTCGTAGACCTCGGTCACCCCCATCACCGCATCGGCGAGCGCATCGTCGTCGGGGAGCGTGTCGATGTTCGGCAGCAGACGTTTGACGGTGGCCAGCTGCAGGTCCTCCACCAGCGCCTTGGTGGAGGGGTATGGCGCCGACGCGAGCATCAGCGCCTCGGCGCCGAGCCACCGAGACGAGATACGCTCCGAAGGCATGCGCAGCGCGTCCAGGGCGCCCCGCCACAGCATCACCGCGCGCGACTCGCTCGTCGCCCCGGCCTTGTGCAGCAGGTTGGCCTGTTCGACCAGTTTGCCCCGGCTGGCGGCCTGTTCCGCCTTGTGTTCGACCATGCGCCGAGCGGATGCCTCCGCCTGTTCGGCGAACTGCCGTTGCAACGCGGTCAGGGATTTGCCCGAACCCAGTACCTTCACCGGGCCGCGTGCATGCCGCCGTCCGCGTGCGTTGCGCGGCGCGGGGAGTTGCTGCTCGATGGAGAACGTCATCCGCAGATAGGCGGGCAGCTTCTCCCATAGTTCGCCGGTCAGCACCTCCGGGTGGATCTGAGCGCCCACGGTGTCGATCGCCGCCTGGGTGAACACGTGCGGCAGGTCGGGCCATGCGTGGCCCTGGCCGTCGGACGTGCCGGTGCCGGGCAGGGCCGGATACCGGTCGTCTATCCATGCGCGGATCTTGCGCGCGGTGTCCGGTGCGGGCACGAACTGCACGCGCAGTGATTTCGGCAGGGACTTGATCAGCCCCACGATCAGCTCGTCGAGCAGTCCGGGAACGTTCCATGTGAACTGTTCCGGTGTCAGACGGGACAGCGCCTTGAGCGGCACGTGCACGGTCACGCCGTCGGCGGGGTCGTGCGGGTCGTAGATGTAGCTGAGCCGCAGGTCGATCGGCTGGCCGTCCGTGCCGAGCGCATGCCAATGGTCCGGATAGTCGGCGAGGCTCACCGACTCCGCCGATGACAGGCGTTCGACCTTGTCCGGGTCGAAATCGAGCAGATGCGGGTGTTCGCCGTGCTCGCGCTTCCACCATTTCGCCAGGTCGGCGACGCAGGTCACGTCATTGGGGATGACCGACTGGTAGAAGTCGTAGAGGTCCTCGTCGCTGACGGACTGCGAGACCTGCCTGGTGCGACTGGCGTCCTCGGCCGCCTCGTCCAGGATGTCGCGGTTTCGGGCCAGAAAATCGTCATAGCTGAACCGCTGCTGGACGTCCCCCTCGACAAGGCCCTGCCGGATCAGGAAGTCGCGGGCCTCCATGGGGTTGATGCGCCCCCATTGCACGGTGCGGTCCGAGATGATCGGCAGACCGTACAGCAGCACCTTCGCCGTGGCGACGGCGGAGCCGCGCGAACCAGACCAGTGCGGCTCCGCATACGTGGTGCGGGTCAGCTGCCCGGCCAGCGGCTCGGCCCACGCCGGGTCGATGGCGGCGCTGTACCTCGCCCACAGGCGGCTCGTCTCCACCAGTTCCGTGCTCATCACCCACTGCGGGGTGGATTTGGCCACGGCCGAGGCCGGGAACAATGCGAAATGAGTGCCTCGCGCGCCCTGATAGTCGTTCTTCGCCATCTTCTGAGCCCGCTTGATGGCCTTGGCCTTCGCCGCGCCCTTGAGACCGGCGAAATCGGAGGCCTTCGGCTCGCGCACGATCTGCATGCCCATCATCGACAGCAGGCCGGAGAGCATCGACGTGTGAATGCCGCGGTCGTCCCACGAGCAGCACAGCGAATGGGCCGCCTGCTGGTTGATCGGCAGCTGGCGTACCGCCAGATCGGGGCGGGAGACCGGCTGCGGGGAGCCGACCTTGAACTTGAGTTCGCGGCACATCTCCGTCAGCTGATTGACCAGGTCCTTCCACTGGCGTACGCGCAGCCAGCTGAAATACTCGCTCTTGCAGATACGGCGCAGCGCATTGTTGCTCGGCTCGCCATCGGCCTGGAAGATACGGTCCCAGATGTTCAGCGCGGTCAGATAGTCGCTGGACGGATCCGCATACCGGTTGTGGATGCGGTCGGCCTCATCCCGGGCCTCGTCCGGGCGTTCACGCGGATCCTGAAGGCTCAGGAACGCCACGATCACCAGCACGGCAGCCAACGTGTCGGGCGTGCTGGATTTCGCGGCCTCGATCACCATGCGGCCGAGACGGACATCGATGGGGATGCGGGCGAGCTGCCGTCCGACATGCGTCAGCGTCACCTCGCCGCGCTTGCGGCCGATCGCCTTGAGCTCCGTCAACTCGTTGAAGCCGTCGGAGACCGCCTTCATGTCCGGCGGGTCGATGAACCCGAAATTCGTCACATCCTCGGCCGTACGGGCGACGCCCACCGACAGCATGTGCAGCACCACGGCACCCAGCGATGTGCGCAGGATCTCCGGCTCGGTGAACCGAGGGCGGGTCTCGTAGTCCTCACGCGAATACAGGCGGATGGCGATGCCGTCCGCGATACGGCCGCACCGGCCGGACCGCTGGTCGGCGCTCGCCTGGCTGATCGGCTCGATGGGCAGCCGCTGCACCTTGGCGGTCTTTGAATACCGGCTGATGCGGGCCGTGCCCGGGTCGACCACGTAGCGGATGCCCGGCACGGTCAGTGACGTTTCGGCCACGTTCGTGGCGATGACGATGCGCTGATGCGTGTGCGGCTCGAAGACGCGGTGCTGCTCCTTGGACGACAGGCGGGCGAACAGCGGCATGATCTCGATGGCGTCGGGGTGGCGCATGTCGTCGGCGCGCGGGCCGTAATGGCGGCGCAGCGCGTTCTCGAACTCGTGGATGTCGCGCTCGCCGGAGGCGAACACGAGGATGTCGCGGGCGCCGCGCTCATGGCTGGAATGGATGATGAGCTCCGCGCACGCCCTGGCGACCGCCGTGGGCATGTCCATGTCGGGTTCGCGAGATGAGCCACGGTCCCGGCCGCCGTCGGAGGGTGCCGCCGACAGTTCGGCATACGATTCCTCGCCGGGCATCGCGCCGGTCTCGAATCCGGGCACGTGCCGCATCAGCGCGGGCGCAGTGCCCAGCGGCTCGTAGACGACCTGCACGGGGTAGGTGCGGCCGGAGACCTCGATGACCGGAACCTTCTCGTGCAGCGCATGCTCGAAATGCTCCTGAAACTTCACCGAATCGATGGTCGCCGAGGTGATGATCAGCTTCAGGTCGCGACGTTTCGGCAGCAGCGCGGTGAGGTATCCGAGCAGGAAGTCGATGTTCAGGCTGCGCTCATGCGCCTCGTCGATGACGATCGTGTCGTATTGCCGCAGCTGGGGGTCGCGCTGGATCTGCGCCAGCAGGATGCCGTCGGTGACGACGCGCAGCCGGGTCTTCGGCGACGTCTCGTCGGTGAACCGCACCTGATAGCCGATCTCGTCGCCCAGATGGACGCCCATTTCGGAGGCGATGCGTTCGGCGACGGTTCGCGCGGCGAGCCTGCGCGGCTGCGTGTGTACAATCTGCCGGCCGTGCGTACCGCGGCCGAGCTCCAGCAGGATCTTCGGCAGCTGCGTGGTCTTGCCCGAACCGGTCTGGCCCGAGACGATGACGACCTGGCTTGATGACACCGCCTTGGCGATGTCATCGCGAGCCGCCGAGACCGGCAGCTCGGAAGGATATGTGAATTTCATCCGTTTACTTGTTCCTCAACACTTCAATGACGCGATATCCCTTCGCGGAATGATACTTCGACACCTCATAATCGTCGCCCAGCGCGGTGGCGAGCCAGGGGATCAGCGAGTCGGCGCCCAAGTTTTTCTGCACCACCAGGTACGCGGCGCCTGCGGGGGTGAGCCGCGGCAGCCACGTCATCAGCAGGTCGTGCAGCGCGTCCTTGCCGATGCGGATCGGCGGGTTCGACCAGATCGCGTCGAACATCAGATCGGCCGGCACCTGCTCCGGCGACGCGGCATGGATGTGCTCGCAGCCGTTGGACTTGGCGTTGGCGCGGGTCAGGTCGAGCGCGCGTTCGTTCACGTCCACGGCCCAGACGTCGGCCTTGGGCGAGGCGAACGCCAGCGCAAGCGACACGGGTCCCCATCCGCAGCCCAGATCCAGCAGCGTCCCCATCTCCGGCGGCTCCGGCACCTCGCGCAGCAGCACCGACGTGCCCAGATCCAGGCGCGAGCCGGAGAACACGCCGTTCGACACCTCGACCACGGCATCCTGCCCGCGCAGCGTCACCTTCATGCGACGGCGAACGTCCTCGGAGGACGGTTCGGCGGCGAAATACTGTTCGGTGGCGTTCCCGTCCCGCTTCGAGGCGTCCGAGGCATGCTGCGTTTTCATTCGTTCTCCCGCATATAGATGAGTGATGGCTTTCGACTTGGAACCATGATAGTCAAAGGCATGGTTAGCGGGGGAGGGCTGCGGATTCCTATGCCTTCGAGAGCGCTGCGCCTCTTCGAGAATGCTTTCTGGCGCAATTATCCGGTAGATATCTACCGCAGTGACATTGCGTGGTGCACAATGCAATTGTCGGGCGGATGGATTCCGCCATCAATGGCGAAAGGATGGGATCATGAGTGGTGCGGATAAACTGGGATACCTGATTCGTGCGCTTTCGAGGACGAAGCGCAAGGATTACGAGAATTACGTCGTCAATGCCATATGGAACCGGTTGGCGATGGACGATGTCAAGCCGGTCACACAACAGCTGGTGTTGTGGCCTGACGGGCGTCGGTCGTTCGTGGACCTGTATTTTCCTCAGGCGATGATCGGGGTGGAATGCGATGAGGCCTATCATCAGAGGCAACGGGAACGTGACCGCGAGCGCGAGATAACCATCACGGACGTGCTGCGTCAGATTCGCGGCGAGGACTATCGGGCGTTGCATGTGGATGTTTCCGGATCGTATGAGCAGGTGGAGCGATCCATCGACGACTGCGTGCGGCGGATACGTGCAGAGATCGAACGGCGCAGGCAGGCGAACGAGTTCACGCCGTGGACGGAAGCCTACGTCGATTACAAGGAGTTCTACAAGACGAGGGACGCCGTCAGCGTTGCGGATGACGTCGGCTTTCCCCGAATCGCCGACGCGGTCAACACGCTGTGCGGTTCCGAGTACAAGAGATTTCAGGAATCCTGGTTCGTCCCCAGCGTGATGCGCCAATGGTACGGCGACCGATATCGAGTCTGGTTCCCGAAGCTCGCCATAGGCGGGAAGGCCGTGGCAAACGGTTGGAACAACCGGCTGTCCGATGACGGCACCTATATCTACGAATACAACGAGGACGCCGATCTGGTGGATCCGGTCGGCGACGACGGCGACCCCAATGACATCCGTATAACGTTCGCCAAGTCCGCCGACCCGGTGACGCGGATTCAGGCGTATCGATTCGTTGGCGTGTTCCGCCGGATCTCGAACAGCGAGGACGGAACACGAAAGCGGTACCAGCGCATCGAAACCGTCTTCCCGATTCATCGCACGCCTTGTCTGCCAATCCACAGATAATGGCAAGCGTTTGGAGAACGTCGTTCCGTACTCACCATCGTGCATGCGATGCGGATCGCCTGCGATGCGGACCACCGTGGTGTGGTTCATGCCTGCAGGGGCGTTTCGTGTCGGATGCCGAGTGACAGATGTCGAGTGACGGATACCGAGTGGCGGATGACGAGCAGAGAGCATGAGTGACAGCAGAGGTGCCATTGAGCCAACAGAATACCGTTGATGCGAATCAGGCCGGTCAGCCGGGCGAACAGGAAGAGCCGGTGCTGACCGGTGTGCTGGCCGACCAGTCGGACGTCCTGCTGGACGAGAACGGCGATGGGCACGTCGGGCAACGGGACGCCGAGGAGTGGGAGGAGCGCGAATCCCGCAACCAGCTCAAGCATGTCGCGGGTCTCGGGGAGCTGCAGGACGTCACCGAAGTCGAATACCGCAAGGTCCGCCTTGAGCGTGTGGTGCTGGTGGGCGTGTGGTCCAGCATGACCACCACCGCGGCTCAGGCCGAGGAGTCGCTTCGCGAGCTCGCCGCACTGGCCGAGACCGCCGGAGCGGTGGTGTGCGATGGTCTGCTGCAGCATCGGTACAAGCCCGACTCCGCCACATACGTGGGTTCGGGCAAGGCCCGCGAGCTGGCCGACATCGTCGCCGTGAACGAGGCTGACACCATCGTCGTCGACGATGATCTGCCGCCCAGCCAGCGGCGTGCGCTGGAGGATGCCACCAAGGTCAAGGTGGTGGATCGCACCGCGGTGATACTCGACATCTTCGCCCAGCACGCCACCAGCCGTGAAGGCAAGGCACAGGTGGAGCTCGCGCAGCTTGAATACATGCTGCCGCGTCTGCGCGGTTGGGGCGGGTCGCTGTCGCGTCAGGCGGGCGGCCGTGCGGCCGGGGCCGACGCGGGCATCGGATCGCGAGGCCCGGGCGAGACGAAGATCGAGATGGACCGTCGCGTCATCCGGAGCCGGATAGCCAGATTGCGGCGCCAGATCGCGCAGATGGCCCCGGCCCGTGAGGTCAAGCGCGGTTCGCGTCGACGGTACGGGCTGCCGACCATCGCCGTTGTCGGATATACGAACGCCGGCAAATCCTCACTGACGAATCGTCTCACCGGTTCCGCGGAGCTGGTCGAGAACGCCCTGTTCGCCACGCTCGACACTGCGGTGCGTCGAGCCCGGGCCAAGGACGGGCGACTGTATGCCTACGTCGACACCGTCGGCTTCGTGCGAAACCTGCCGACCCAGCTGATCGAGGCGTTCAAATCCACGTTGGAGGAGGTCGCCGAAGCCGACATCATCCTACATGTGGTCGACGGTTCGCACCCCGACCCGTTCTCGCAGATTGACGCCGTCAACGACGTGCTCGCCGACATCGAAGGGGCCGAGGAGATACCGCGCGTCGTCGTGTTCAACAAGATCGACCGAATCGATGCGGCCACACGCGAGCGGCTGGCGGCGCTCGAACCGGAGGCGAGTCTGGTGTCCGCCGCCACGGGAGAGGGCCTTGACGACCTGCTGCGGCGCATCGAATCGATGCTGCCCGTTCCGGGCGTGCACGTGTCTGCGCTGCTGCCCTACGACGCCGGTTCGCTGCTGTCGCACGTGCGCGAATACGGCAACGTCGATTCCGTCGACTATCGCGCCGATGGCATATGGATCGAGGCGGATGTGGACCGCCGACTCGCCGCCCAGATCGTCGATAGGGCGATCGATGAGACGGACGGTGATGGCAGCGATCACATCGATGCCGAGCATGATGTCGATTGAGTGTTCTACCCATTGCCGCTGACGCAATGTCTGTGAGCGTTCACAACAATGTGACGCAAATCACCTTGCCTTCGGGGCGATAATGACTACGGCAATCAGCGCAAACGTCATCATGTGTAGATACAGTAAGTGTGTTGTCAAAATGAACCCCGCCAAACACGGGGCACTGTGCTAAGAGAGGTCTAGCAAACATGGTGGATTCACCCATTAAGCCCACAAAGCTCGCCATCGTCGGTGCCGGCGCAGTCGGTTCCACGCTCGCCTTCGCCGCCGCCCAGCGCGGTGTCGCCCGTCAGATCGTCCTCGAAGACATCGCCAAGGAGCACGTCGAAGCCGAAGTCCTCGACATGCAGCACGGCTCCAGCTTCTACCCCACCGTCTCCATCGACGGTTCCGATGACCCTGAGATCTGCCGTGACGCCGACATGGTCGTCATCACCGCAGGTGCCCGTCAGAAGCCCGGCCAGTCCCGCCTCGACCTCGCCGGCGCGACCATCAACATCATGAAGTCCATCATCCCGAACATGATGAAGGTCGCCCCGAACGCCATCTACATGCTCATCACCAACCCGGTGGACGTCGTCACGCACGTGTGCCAGAAGCTGTCCGACCTGCCGACCAACCAGATCTTCGGTTCCGGCACCAACCTGGACTCCGCTCGTCTGCGCTTCCTGATCGCCCAGCAGACCGGCGTCAACGTCAAGAACGTGCACGCCTACATCGCCGGCGAGCACGGTGACTCCGAAGTCCCGCTGTGGGCCTCCGCCACCATCGGTGGCGTCCCCATGTGCGACTGGACCCCGCTGCCCGGTCACGAGCCGCTCGATGCCGCCAAGCGCGAGGAGATCCACCAGGAAGTCAAGAACGCCGCCTACAAGATCATCAACGGCAAGGGCGCCACCAACTACGCCATCGCCATGTCCGGCGTCGACATCATCGAGGCCATCCTGCGCGACTCCAACCGCATCCTGCCCGTCAGCTCCATGCTGAAGGACTTCCACGGCATTTCCGACGTGTGCATGTCCGTGCCGACGCTGCTCAACCGTAAGGGCGTCAACACCGCCATCAACACCCCTGTCTCCGACCGCGAGCTTGCCGCCCTGAAGCGCTCCGCTGAGACGCTGAAGGAAACCGCTGCCCAGTTCGGCTTCTGATATCGGATTGATTGACGGTGCGCCGGTGCAGATCGGCGCATGAACCGCCCTCAGTCTTGCTTCGCGCCTTGCCATGCTGGCGCGGCTGTCGGCCAAGAGCCGGCGGTGCTCTCATCTTGCCCCCCCCCCCGGCGGGAAGGCCATCGAGTGAAGCGAGACTGGGGGTGGTTTTTGTTTATCGGCAGGGGGGTCCTCCTCGTCCTGGTATTCGCCCGCATCTGCTCACAGAGAACGTCGGCGCGCCGTTCGATTCGGTGTATAGTGAACCCTGTTGTTTGAAAACCTCGGCTTCGGCCGAGGTTTTCGTCGTTCTAGGGCTATTGAAAATGATTGTAGGAAACAGTTTCACATAGCAGGCAGAAGGAGAGGTACACTATGCCGCACACGCATGGAACGGTGAACGAGGTGACGCGCGGCAGCAAGGCGCACCAGCGACGGCTTATGATGACGCTGACCTTGACCGGCACGGTGTTCGTGGCGGAGATCGTCGGCGCCATCATCACCGGATCACTGGCATTGCTGGTGGATGCCGGGCATATGCTCACGGACATGTCGGTGCTGATTGCATCGACGGTGACGGCGGTGCTTATGCGTCGAAAGCCCAACAGCTCCCGCACCTGGGGTTGGGCCCGGCTTGAGGTGCTGACCGCGGAGGCGGGAGCGATGATCCTGCTGTTCGTCGGATTGTATGCGCTGATCGAGGCGGGGATGCGACTGTTCGGAGGATCCGCCGAACATGTGGCGGACAGTGGGCTGCTGCTGTTCTTCGGCATTCTGGGTCTGGCTGCCAATGTCGGCTCGATCATCATCCTCGCCGGGCAGCATAACGACAACATGAACATGAAAGCCGCGTTCCTCGAAGTGGTGAATGATGCCCTGGGCTCGGTGGCGGTCATAGCGTCGGCCGTGGTCATGATGCTCACCGGGTGGGATGGCTTCGATGCCATCGCCGGCGGCCTGATCGCGCTGCTGATGATTCCACGTGCGGTGAAGCTGTTGCGCAATGCGCTGAAAGTGCTGCTGGAGGAGACCCCGGACGGATTGAATCTCGACGAAGTACGTACGCATCTGGAGAATATCCCTCACGTCGTGGCCGTCCATGATCTGCATGCGAGCACCGTGTCCACCGGCATGCCCATGCTCATGGCGCATGTCGTGGTGGAACCCGGCATGAGCATGGATCAGGCGGCGAATGTGCTCAGCCAACTGCAGGACTGTCTGCGCGAACATTTCCCCGTCTCGATTCCCCACACCACGTTCCAGCTCGAACCGCAGGGGTACCGTTCGCCCAGCGCCGAACAGCTGCACTCCTGAATGGGACGCCGCATTGCGCGGCTTGATACGACAATGGGTTGGGTGATTGCCTGAAATCGGGCGATTACCCAACCCATCCGTCGTATCGAGAGTGTATTGAGTTGCAAGGTCCGGGACGGTTGGCTGCGGTCAGAGTCGACGCAGCACGCTGACGACCTTGCCCATGATCTGCGCGTGGGTGCCATCGATGGGGGAGTATGCGGGGTTATGCGGTATCAGCCAGATGTGGCCATTGTCCTTGCGGAACGTCTTGATCGTGGCCTCGTCGTCGAGCAACGCGGCGACGATGTCGCCGTTGACTGCGGACGGCTGTTCGCGTATGACCACGTAGTCGCCGTCGCAGATGGCGGCGTCGATCATCGAGTCGCCGTGCACTTCGAGCATGAACAGTTTGCCGCTGCCCGTAAGCCGTTGCGGTAGCCGCATGACATCATCGATGTGCTGTTCGGCGGTGATCGGGACGCCGGCGGCGATGCGCCCGACCAGCGGGACGTCACGGGATGCGAGAATCGACTCGCTGGCCTCCGTGTCCCCGGGGAAGGGGAGTACCGTGGCGGTTTGCGAGTCCGTGCCGGAATCATACAACTCGATGGCGCGGCCCTTGTTGGCGCTGATATGAAGATAGCCCTTGCGCTCCAGCGCATGAAGCTGATGCTTGACCGATGACGGGCTCTTCAGCCCGACAGCTTCGCCGATTTCTCGGAAGGACGGAGCGAATCCCTGTTCCGCAATGTGCTTGCGTATGGCATCAAGCACCAGATGCTGCCTTTCGGTCAGGGCGTCATCGCGTTGCCGCGTGGCGTTTTTCGAGGTGGGTGCTGGTGTGCTCACGTCGACTCCTTTCATCTTCGTTCAATCATAGCGTGATTTGTTCCATGAAAACAAACATTCGTTCGATATGGCGTGTTGCTTTTGTCGAACCGCTGTGTCACTATGAGTACAGTTGTTCTATGAAACATGAGTTCGAGAAGGAGGGCGACATGATGGAACAAATGATTGAGGCAGCGGGGCTCCAGTGTGCATCGAGTCGTCATGATGCGATGCGCGATGTGGCGTTCGATGTCAGAAACAGCGATGTTCCAACGTTTTCGAGGAATATGGATTCTTCCGATGCGCGACGGCGTGATTCCCGGGTGATTATCGGAGTGTGCGATGAGCATGGTGTTCGCATGGCGAAGAAGGGTCATTCGACCATGTGTTTGACTCTTCGCGGCAAGATCGTGTTCTCGATGATGGGCGCCCTGCTGTGCCTGTGCATGATCGGCCTGCTGATGCCGCAGGTCGCCCGGTCGGCGCCGGATCCCTCCGCAGTGTACAGCTATACCGTGCAGCCGGGGGACACCTTGTGGTCATATGCCTCGGCCATCACTCCTGATGGGGGCGATGTGCGCGACACCATCGATGATCTGATATCGCTCAACCATCTCGATGGTGTCTCGTTGCAGGTGGGGCAGCAGCTCAAGGTGCCGATTGTCTGATTCCGGCGAATTCGGAGCGGTGCGTCCCCATGAGTGCTTTTTCGAATCGCTTCTTCGGAATTTTCCGCCGGCCGCTTCCGGATTCGGATGTGACCGTTGACATGGGGAAGGGGCTTTGTCAACGCTTACGATATTCTGAGGTCATGCATTGTCCTTATTGTCAGAATTCCGATACCAAGGTCATCGATACGAGAATCAGTGATGACGGGTTCTCGATTCGTCGCAGGCGTGTGTGTCAGATATGCCACAAACGCTTCACCACCGTGGAAAGCACCATGTTGTTGGTGCGCAAGCGTTCCGGAAACGTAGAGCCGTTCGACCGCAAGAAGGTGGTGTCCGGCGTGAGGAAGGCCTGTCAGGGACGGCCCATCAACGAAGACGATCTACGCACACTCGGTCAGCGCGTCGAAGAGGATCTGAGGGCGAGGGGGCTTGCCGAAGTCGATTCGGACGATGTCGGCAAGGCGATATTGGCTCCTCTACGGGAGCTCGATGAGGTCGCCTACCTGCGATTCGCCAGCGTGTATCAGAATTTCGATGGTCTTGAGGACTTCCAGCGAGCCATAGACGATCTGCGCAAGGAAAAGCACACCGAAGCGGAACAGCACTGAAACGGAACGGTGCTGAAGTGAAGCAGTGCTGAAGCGGAACTGTGCTGGTCGAAACTGCACTGACACGAATCAATGTTGATGTCGATGCCGACGTCGACATGTGACGCCTGATATGCGACCGGCCCCTTCCGTGATCGAACAGCGGAAGGGGCCGTGTGGAAAACCGATGACCGGCTTGTTCAGCTGATCACGCGCATGCGAATCGTGCCTTCGATGTGGCTGAGCGCGTCCAGCGTGGTCTGGCTGGGCTTCTGCGATACGTCAGTGACCACGTAGCCGAGTTCGCCCTCGGTTCCGAGAGACTGCGCAGCGATGTTGATGTTCTCCTCGCCCAGCACATGGTTGACGCGGGCGAGAACGCCCGGCAGGTTGGCATGCAGATGCGCGATTCGAGCAGCGCTCTTGCACGGCCCCAACGTCACCTGGGGAAGGTTGACCGAAAGCATGGTCGACCCCTTGTCCCAGTAGTCCTCAAGTCGCTGCGAGACGAAATGACCGATTGACTTCTGCGCCTCAAGCGTCGAGCCGCCGATATGCGGGGTGAGAATCATGTTGTCCTCGTCGGCGAGATCGGTGTCGAACGGATCGCCGCTCTTCTTCGGCTCGACGGGGAACACGTCGACCGCGGCGCCGGAAAGATGACCGGAATCCAGATGACGCTTCAACGCGTCCAGGTCGGCGACGAAGCCGCGGGACAGGTTGATGAAAATGGCATTCTGCTTCATGCGGGCGAACTGGTCCTCGCCGAAGAAGCCAGTGTTGGACTTGCGGCCGTCCACATGCAGGGTCACCGCATCGGACTGCTCCAGCAATTCGTCAAGGGTCTCGCAACGGTGGGCGTTGCCCATCGCCAGCTTCTCCTCGATATCGTAGAACACGACGCGCATGCCCAGAGCCTCCGCCAGCACGGACAACTGCGAGCCGATATTGCCGTATCCGATGATGCCCAAGGTCTTGCCGCGAACCTCATGCGAGCCGGAAGCGGACTTGTCCCACAAGCCATGACGCATGTGATGCGTGTGGGCGGGAATGCGGCGCATCAGGCAGATGATGTCGCAGATCACCAGTTCCACCACGGAACGGGTGTTGGAATACGGGGCGTTGAACACGCCGATGCCATGCTTGCCCGCATAATCGAGATCCACCTGATTGGTGCCGATGCAGAAGCATCCGACCGCGGTCAGGGACGGGCAAGCGTCGATGACCGCTGCGGTCACGGGCGTCTTGGACCGTATGCCGAGCAGGCTCACGCCGTCAAGCGCCTCGATGAGTTCCTTCTCGCCCAGGGCGCCCTTGCGCGTCTCCACTTCGAAACCGTGATCGCGCAGCGATTGCGCCGCATCCGGGTGAATGTTTTCCAATAACAGAGCTTTTGCCATGGTACCTACCTTATAGCTGCAAAGCCGTTTCGTCTTCCCCTGTCCGCACTATAACCAATCGCTGCGTCGGTCTGGTCATAGCCACGTAGAGATCCGAAGCCGCCACCAGACGCGAGGGAGCATCCTGCTCGATACGTCCTGGCTGTACGACCACTACGGCGTCGAATTCAAGTCCCTTGACCGACTCCGTGGAACCGACGCTGATCTGCGCGTCCCACTCGTGCTGCTCGGACAGCCGGTTCGTCTCTTGCTGTCCCAGCGTACCCGGAAGCGTTGAAAAGATAGTGGATCGGAGCGGGTCGAGCATGTGGGCGGGGGCGATGACCGCTACGCGACCGGTTCCGTCCGCATCCACGAACTGCTTGGCTAGCTGCGCGACATGCGATGCCGCGGTCGCGATCGTGTCGGATTCGCCGTCGACGATGATCCTGCGCACGGCGTCCGGTATCGTGCGCACGGCGTTGACCGTCGAGATATACAGTCCCGCCTTCTGCGCGAAGTCCGAGGCCAGGTCCGAAACCTCCTGCGGATTGCGGTAGTTGATGGTCAGCTCGTTGAGATCCCACTGCCGCTCGCCGAACAGCCGGTTCATCGTGCGGTCCCAGCGGCGCGTGCCGCCGAGCGCAGATGTCTGAGCCACGTCGCCGACGATGGTGAACGAGCGCGACGGGCACCGGCGGATCAGCATGCGCCAGTCCATCGCGGTCAGTTCCTGAGCCTCGTCGACGACCACATGCCCGTATGTCCACTCGCGGTCGGCCGCGGCACGCTGTGCGATGAACTCGCCGCCCTCGCCGTTCATCTGGTCGACCAGCATCTGCGAGGAGACGATGCCCGACCCGAGACCTACCGAGTTCAGGGTGTCCTGCGCGAACTGCTCCTCCTGGGCGCGCTTCGCGTTCTTGGCGGCGATCTGCGCCGCGATCTTGGGGTCGGGCCCCAGAAGCTCCATGGCCTCGTCCAGCAGCGGCACGTCCGATTGCGTCATCGGGGCGCCCTTGGGGCGGGTGAGCGCGGCGATGCCGTCGTCGTCAAGCCACGGCGCGAGCGCGCGAAGACGGAGCGGATGGGACCACAGGTTGTCGATCAGCCACGTGCCGTTCATCGGCAGCCACGCGAGGTTCAGCGCGACCCTCACCTTGTCGTTCAGGCGAAGGTTCGTCAGCGCCTCGTTCAGCTCGTCGTCGGACGGCGTATAGTCCAGCTGCTCGGCGTAACGGTCCCGAAGCGCCATCAGCATGGTCCGCACGAAGGTCTCCCGCGCCTTGTTGTGCGGCTGGCGCGTGCGCTTCGCCTGGTCGATGGCCGCCCTGACATCGGTGTCGAGCATGCGGACCGCGAAGCCGTTCACGTGCACGGTGGGCAGGTCCTGCGGAACCCGTTCGCGCAGCGCGATGGCGTTGGCCACGACCTGCGCCATGCGACGGTCTCCCTTGAGCTTGGCGGCGAGCGGCGTGTCCGTCGCGGTCGCCTTGATGCCTGGGATGAGGTCGGCGATGGTGCGGCTGACGACGCCCGTCTCGCCGAGCGAGGGCAGCACCTGGTCGATGTAGCGCAGGAACGTCGTGCTCGGGCCGATGACCAGCACGCCGGAGCGCTCCAGCTTGCGCCGGTGCGTGTACAGCAGGTATGCGGCGCGGTGCAGCGCGACCGCGGTCTTGCCGGTGCCGGGCCCGCCCTGCACCACCAGAGCCCTGTTGAGATCTGAGCGGATGATGCGGTCCTGCTCCGCCTGGATCGTGGCGACGATGTCCGTCATCTTGCCGGTTCGGCGCGAACTGAGCGATGCCAGCAGGGCGCCTTCGCCGGTGAGCGTCCCGGCCTTCGAGGCCTTGTCCACCTGCTCGGAATGGACGTCGAGCACCTCGTCCTCGATGCCGATGACATCGCGGAAGTTCAGTGTGATATGGCGGCGCATGACGATGTCGCCGTGGTTGGATGGCGTCGCCTCGTAGAACGGGCGGGCCGCCTCGGCGCGCCAGTCGGTCAGTATCGGCTCGTGGTTCTCGCTGGACAGGCCGATGCGGCCTATGTACCGGCGCTCGCTTTTCACGTCATCGAGTCGGCCGAACACCAGACGGTCTTCCATGGCGCGCAGCTGGGTGAGCCGGTCCTCGTACATGGTGGCGAACGAGTCGCGTTCCGTGCGCTGGGTGGGGGACCCGTGCGAGCCGGCCGCACGTACCGTATCCAATCGCGTGCGCGTCTGCGATCGCAGGGCGTCCAAGCGGGCGTATGCGCGGTCGACCGCTTGCTGTTCCTCGTGCAGTTGCGTTGATAATCCCGGCATTGATGTCCGTTCTCTCGGTGAAAACTCAGGCATTCAAATGTAGCGCAAGGGCAATACGAAGCCGTGTGGATGTGTCCTGCCGCAACGGCGCTCCGAAGCGGTTGTGGAGGATACGCATTAAAACTATGTGGAAAAACCATTTCGTGGGGATTTGTGGTGAGAAGTGGGGTACAGTGGTGGATTGGTGTATCCGGATTCACGGTTAGGAGGTGGAACGTTGGCAGACGACTCGCAAGTCCAGAACGCTACGAACCCCTCCGCACAGCCGGAGCCGATGGCTCTGCCCCCGCTGTTGCTGGGCACGTACACCCCGAAAATCGACGCGAAGGGCCGCATGGCCCTGCCCGCCAAGCTCCGTTCCCAGCTTGGCGCGGGACTCGTCATGGCGCGCGGTCAGGAACGGTGCGTCTACCTCCTGCCGCAATCGGAGTTCCGTCGCATCGCCATCCAGATCCAGCACACGTCGATGGGTGACAAGGCCGCACGCGACTACCTGCGCGTGTTCCTGTCCGGAGCCGTCGACCAAGACCCGGACAAGCAGGGACGAGTGCTGGTACCGCAGATGCTGCGCGACTACGCGAACCTCGGCGACGACATCGTGGTGATAGGCGTGGGCACCCGCGCCGAGATCTGGAACCGCGAGGCTTGGGAACGATATCTGAACGAGAAGGAACAAGGCTATGCCGACATAGCCGACGACGTGCTTCCGGTGGTGGGATTCTGATGACTGATTATGCTTCGATTCACCAGCCAGTACTGCTTGAGCAGTGCGTGTCGCTGGTCGCCCCGGCGTTGCAGGACCCCGGATCCATTGCGGTCGACTGCACGCTCGGTCTGGCCGGCCACACCATCGCCTTCCTCAAAGCCGCGCCGCAGGCCCGCGTGCTGGGCATCGACCGGGATGCGGAAGCACTCGCCATGGCCACCGAGCGCATCGCCGGGGAAGGACTTTCGGACCGCTTCATACCTGTCCACGCCGCATTCGACGCGTTCGGCCAAGTGCTTGACGACCAGGGCATCGATCGGGTGAATGCGGTGTTCATGGATCTGGGGCTGTCGAGCCTGCAGATCGATGAGACGGACCGCGGCTTCTCCTACGCGCACGACGCGCCGCTCGACATGCGCATGGACGTCAGCCAGCCCCTGACCGCGCAACGCGTCCTGGCCGAGTACCCCGAGCGCGAGCTGGTACGCATATTCCGCGCATACGGGGAGGAACGGTTCTCCCGCCAGATCGCCCGCGAGATCGTGCGCCGTCGCGCGCAGGAACCTCTGACGACGTCCGCCCAGCTCAACAGGCTCGTCGACGAGGTGGTGCCGCAGGCGCACCGTCCCGCAGGAAACCCCGCCAAGCGCGTGTTCCAGGCATTGCGCATCGAAGTGAACGGCGAACTGGACAAGCTCGCCGGCACCCTGCCGCAGATAGCCTGCCGGCTCGCCCCGAACGGCCGCCTGGTGGTCGAGTCGTATCACTCATTGGAAGACAAGACGGTGAAGTCGTTCATGAACGAAGGACTGCGCGTGGACGCGCCGGCCGACATGCCGGTCATCCCCGACGACGCGCAGCCGTTCTTCGCGCCGCTGACGCGCGGCGCCGTCCAGGCCGGGCCGGATGAGATCGCAGCCAATCCCAGGTCGGCGTCGGTGCGCCTGCGCGGCGTCGAGCTGGTCAGGGCCCTGCCTGCGCGCTGGCGCCAGCGCTTCCGGCACGACGCGCAAGTCGCCCGGGACCATGAGTCGGCCCGGGACGCGGGTGAAAACCGCGGCAGACACGGCGGCCGCGGCAGACATGACGACATGACGGCACGAAACACGACATCGAGAAGGAGGGGATGATGGCCTCGACATTGCGAACCGCCCGCTCCAACGCGGCGCCCGCGGCACCGGCGGGGCGCGGCTCGGATGACGCCGCACGCCCCGCCGCTCGCCCGCAGCTGCACGTCATCGACGGCTCCTCCCAGCGCAACGGCTCCCGGTCCACCGGCAGCCTGGCCCGTATCATCGCCTGGACCCAGGCGCGCGGCGCGTCACTGATCCACGTCACGGTCGCCATCGTCTTCCTGGTCGCCACGCTGCTGATAACCCTGATGCTGCGCACGCAGATGGTTCAGAACTCCTTCGAATCCAACACGGTGCAAAAAAACATCAACATGCTCACCCAGGACGTGCAGGACGATCAGGCGAAACTTGACGAGCTGATCTCGTCGCTGCCCGACAAGGCGCAGAAGATGGGCATGGTGCCCCAGCAGGATTCCGTCACCATCGATCTCAACGGGTACAAACCCAGTAAGGGGTCCGCTCAATGATCGGCCGAATAACCGCAATGATACGGTTCGCCAGATGCCGCAAGTTCCTCTTCCAGTGCATCTCCATCGGCGTCATACTCGCGATGGTCGCCTCCGCATGCCTGTTCAAGCTGGCCTCCATCCAGCTGATAGACGGCCAGATGGCCGCACAGGCGGCGACCCAGGCCCGGACCAAGAAGGTGATCGTCCACTCGATGCGCGGCAAGATCACCGACACGAACGGCACCGTGCTGGCGCAGAGCGTCGAGCGATACACGATCATCGCCGACCCGTGGGCGGCCTCGCAGTTCGAGACGATCGACTGCGACACGCAGAAGGCGAAGCAGGCCGGATTCTGCCACAAGGTCAACGGCAAGCCGGTCGGGGTCAAGGGATCCGCGGGCGTGGCCCGTCTGCTGGCACCCGTGCTGAAGATGGACGCGAAGACGCTCGGCGCCAAACTGACCGGCACCAGCCGGTACATGATCCTGAAGAAGGACGTGACGCCGACGGTCAAGCGGGCCATCGACGACCTGAATCTGGGTGGCGTGGTCTATGGCGAGTTGAGCAGCCAGCGCATCTACGCCAACGGCACCCAGCTCGGCGCGCTGCTCGGCGGCGTGGACGATTCCGGCAAGGGCGTCGCCGGAGTGGAAAGCATGGAGAACTCCGCGCTGACCGGCACGGACGGTTACGTCATCTACCAGCAAGGTAACGGCGGCGAGGAGATCCCCGGCACGCTGACCGGTTCCCAAGAGGCCGTGAACGGCTCCGACGTGGCGCTGACGCTGGACCATGACGTCGACTGGTACGTCAAGCAGGCGCTGCTGGAAGGCCAGAAGAAGACCAAGGCGACGTGGGCCATGGCGGTGGTCCAGGACATCCAGACCGGCGAGATACTGGCCCTGGAGGACACCGACGAATACCAGGCGGGTAGCGACCAGGCCAAGCTGAACGCGTCTCGCGCCGTCAGCGAAAGCTTCGAACCGGGCTCGGTGGGCAAGGTCATCACGATGTCCGGACTGCTGCAGACCGGGCTGCACAAGGCGACCGACAAGTTCACTGTTCCCTATTCGTACACCAAGGACGGGCAGGAATACCATGACTCGTCCGTGCACGGCGACGAGCACTGGACTCTGGCCGGCATCATCAAGAACTCCTCGAACGTGGGCGTGGTCATGGCTTCGTCGCAGTACACGAAGAAGCAGCGGTACGAGTACCTCACGAAGTTCGGCATCGGCCAGTCCAGCGGCATGTCCATCCCGGGCGAGTCGCGCGGGCAGCTCGGCACGCCGGAATCGTGGGACGGGCGAACCAGCAACACGATCCTGTTCGGCCAGGGATACTCCGTGAACGCGCTCCAGCTGACCAACGTCGTCGCGACCATCGGCAACAAGGGCGTGCGCAAGCAGCAGTCGCTGATCAAGTCGGTCACCCACGCCGACGGCACGGTGGAGACGCCGCAGGAGGGCTCTTCCACGCGCGTCATCGACGAGTCGGTCGCCGACCAGGTCAAGAACGCCATGGAATCCGTGGCCGAGGGATACAGCAAGGTGGTGAACGTCAAGGGATACCGCATCGCGGCGAAGACCGGTACCGCCGAGGTCGCGGGAAGCGACGGCCGGCTGACCTCGATCGTCGCCGATTTCGCCGGAATGATCCCGGCGGACAACCCGCGCTTCGCCATCACCGTGATCATGAAGGACCCGCAGGGCACCTACGGCGGCATGACGGCTGGCCCGGTGTTCGCCAAGATTGGTGAATTCCTTATGCAGAAGTACAACGTGCCGACCTCCAGCCCGCGCAACGATGCTATTGCAGTGGACTGGTAAGGGGCCGCGCCGGAAATCCGGCGGGGCGTCGACAAGGAACATACGGAAGAAAGGCGGAAGCGATGAGCGCAGTCAGTGAAGCCGTCGCGCGGCGGATGACGTTGGGATATCTGGCCGACACGTACGGGCTGGAACTCGACCCGGACTTCGCTTCGGGCGTCACCGTCACATCCATCGCGGACGACGTCGATTCCGTGGCTCCCGGATCCCTGTATGTTCCCGCGCAGAGCGTGGACGTCAAGCGGCTGGAGGAGGCCCGGGCCCGCGGCGCGTACGCTGCGCTGGTCCCCCCGTCGATGAAGCACGAGGACGGCCCCGCGCAGATGCCACTACTGCGCGCGCGCCTGACGTCACGGCAGCTGGGCGACATCGCCAGCGACATCGCGGGCACCCCGTCCAACGCACTCGCCATTTTCGTGGTTGGCTCGGATGACCCGAAACGCAGTGAACGGTACGCGTCATGCGTAGCGGATTTCCTGCACATGCTGGGCAATCCTGTCGGCGTCGTGAAATCATCCGGCTCGACGTCGCTGGAGCGCGAGCTCGACCTGACCTACCCGCTGTCGATACTCGACGTGCAGCAGACGCTGTCGGTCTGCGCGGAGGACGGCGCGGCGGCGATGGTGTTCGCGCTCAACGACCGTACACTCAAATCCGATGCGCTGACCAGCGTGAACGTCGACGTCATCGGCCTGGACTCGGCACGAGACCTGCGCCAGCCGACGCCGAGTGGCACCGGCGAGGATTCGCGTGCTGGCGAAGGCGGCGAAGCGGCATCTCCGTCCGGGCAGTGGGCGAGCGGGGAGGAGCCCGCCGGGTCGGCTGGCGACGCCCGGGACGATCTCGCACAGGCGCGGCAGCTGGGGGCGGGCTTCGGCTTCGAGGTCGACGAGCAGACCCACGTCGCCCGTGCCGACGCGCAATCCGACCTGCTCGCGGCGCAGGCCCCGTTCGCCTCGGACCGCGACAGTATCCGTGAATTGTCGCTCGCCATTGCCATGGTTATGGCGGCGGGGATTCGCAGAAACAACATTCGCAGTGCGCTGCGCGTATCTCACGAATTGGCTCATGGAGAGGAAAACAAGGCATGAACGCAGAGGCAACGATGATGCCTATGACCGTTCGGCAGGTGGCCGAGGCGGTCCAAGGCAGGCTGATCGTCCCGCAGACGGGCGACGGCGTCGAAGACGGAGCCAATGCACTGGCCACGTCGGCGGTCAGCGATTCGCGCCAGGTCCGTGAGGGCTCCGTGTTCGTGGCGATCGCCGGCGAGCGTGTGGACGGTCATGATTTCGTCGCTCGCGCCGGTGAATCCGGCGCGGTCGTGGCGCTCGTACAACATGAAGTGGACGCGCCGGTGGCGCAGATAGTCGTTCCCGATACGGTCGACGCGCTGGGCCTGCTCGCGAAGGCGAACATCGCTGTGCGGCGTGCGGTCGGAACGCCGTTCACCCTGATCGGCATCACCGGCTCGGTGGGCAAGACCACCACCAAGGACCTCATGGCCGCCCTGCTGTCCACGCTCGGCCCCACCGTGGCGCCCGTCGGCTCGTTCAACAACGAGATCGGCCTTCCTCTGACCGCGTTGAAGGTCGGCCGGGACACGCGCTTCTTCGTCGCCGAGATGGGAGCGAGCCATGTCGGCGAGATTACGCGCCTGACCACGATCGCCCCTCCGGACATCGCCGTCGTGCTCAAGGTCGGATGCGCCCATCTCGGCGAATTCGGCTCCGTCGAGCGCATCGCGCAGGCGAAAAGCGAGATCGTCCAGGGGCTGGTTCCCGATGGGCTGGCGGTGCTCAACGCCGACGACGCCCATGTGGCGGCGATGGCCCCCCTGGCGCCGCAAGGACACGTATTCTGGTTCGGCATGGCCGGCGACAACGCCGAAGCCAGCGCCGGCAACGCCGCATCCGGGAAGTCGGACGCACTGTTCGCCAGCGACGTGCGGACCGACGACGGCGACCGCCCCTCGTTCACCTTGGAACGGGCCGATGGCGGAACCGCCCATGTGCAACTGGCGATTCGCGGCACGCACAACGTGATGAACGCCCTCGCCGCGGCGAGCGTCGCCCACCTGCTGGGCGTGCCGCTGCAGTCGATCGCCGAGACGCTGTCGCGTCAGTCCCGCATCAGCCCGCACCGCATGGCGGTGTCCACGGTCCGGCGCGGCGGGATGTCTTTCACGCTGATCGATGATTCATTCAACGCCAACCCCGACTCCATGCGAGCCGGTCTCGACGGGCTCGCCCGGTGGCGTTCCGATGCAGACCCGTACCGTATCGCGGTGCTGGGAGCGATGCTGGAGCTGGGCGGTGACGAGTCCGCGCTGCATGAGGGCATCGGCGAGTACGCGGCCGGCCTGCCCATCGACGCCGTCATCGCGGTGGGCAACGATGACGAGCATTTCGACGCGCTGGCTTCCGCCCTTGCGAAGGGCGCGCGGAAGCGGCGTGACGACAGTGACGGCAACACGCCGGAGGTGCATTGGGTTCACGACATCGATCAGGCCGACACCTTGGTCCGAGCTCTTGCCGGAGACCATGACGACACGGTTGTGCTGCTGAAGGGGTCACACGCCTCGGGCCTGAGCGCCCTGGCGCAACGATGGACGACAGCGGACGGACAGCCGTCCGACCACGAATAGGAAGCGGGGAATCTGAGTTGATCGCGTTAATCATTGGCATTCTGGTCTCGCTTCTGGTGACCATCGCGGGCACGCCGATGCTGATCCATCTGGTGCATCGGCTGCACTACGGGCAGTACATCCGTCAGGACGGGCCGAAGTCGCATCTGGTCAAGCGCGGCACCCCGACCATGGGCGGCGTAGCAATCGTGCTGGCGATCGTGCTCGGATGGGGGGCGTCGGCACTGTACCGTTACGTCCGCTCGGGAGCGGTTCCCTCCCTGTCCGCGATGCTTGTGCTGTTCGCGATGCTGTCGATGGGCCTGCTCGGCTTCATCGACGACTTCGCCAAGGTGCGCAAAAAACAGAATCTGGGCCTGTCGGTGCATGCCAAGTTCATCGGCCAGTTCATCTTCGCCACGATCTACGCGGTTCTCGCGCTGATCATCCCCACCAAATCGGGGTTCCCCAGCGCTCAGGCAGGCATGAGCTTCATTGAGAAGCCGTTCTTCGACTTCCGGTTCGCCGGCGGCGTGGTCGCCGCGATCATATTCGTCATCTGGGTGAATTTCCTCATGACCGCGTGGACGAACGCGGTCAACCTGACCGACGGCCTTGACGGCCTGGCATCCGGTTCGTCGATGATCGCGTTCGCCGGATACGCCATCATCGCGTTCTGGGAAAGCTACCATATCAAGGGCGGCACGCACGAAGGGTTCTCGTATGCGGTGTCCGATCCGCTCGACCTGACCATCATCGCCTGCTGCGCGGCCGTCGCCTGCTTCGGATTCCTGTGGTACAACTCGAACCCGGCGACGATCTTCATGGGCGACACCGGTTCGCTGGCGCTCGGCGGCCTGTTCGCCGCGCTGTCCATCGCCACACACACCGAATTCCTCGCCATCATCATCGGCGGCCTGTACGTAATCGAGGTGATGAGCGACATCATCCAGGTCACCTCGTTCAAGCTCACGCACAAGCGCGTGTTCAAGATGGCGCCGATCCACCATCATTTCGAGCTTCTCGGGTGGAGCGAATCAAAGGTCGTCGTGCGCTTCTGGATGATCGAGTTCCTGTTCATGATCGTGGGCCTGATGATGTTCTACGTCGATTGGGTGTCCCGATCCGGGTTGCTGTTTGTCTGAACGGTACCGTGACGGCTCCGCGCCGCACAGCGTGGCGTGACCGCCGCGGTATAGGCAGGTTCGCATGAGAGCGTCCGCCGGTTCGGCGGCGCAATGACAAGGGAGACGATATGGATCTCAGTGACAAGACCGTTCTGGTGGCCGGTCTGGGTATATCCGGCCGCAGCATGATGGAAGTGCTGCGTTCCCGCGCAGCGCGGGTAATCGGCGTGGACGAGCATAAGCCGGAGGCCGACCTGCATTCGTTCGACGACATCGACTGGGATTCGGCCGACATCGTCATGACGTCGCCGGTGTTCAACCCGCGCACGCCGTTCATCCTCGAAGCCCAACGCCGAGGCATCCCCGTGTACAGCGAGGTCGAGCTCGCGTGGCGGCTGCGCGTGGACAGCGTCCGCACCGGCCGCCCCGCCCCGTGGGTGGGCATCACCGGCACGAACGGCAAGACGTCCACGACCGAGATGACCTCGGCCATGCTGTGCGCCGATGGCCTCGTTGCACCGGCGGTCGGCAACATCGGCAAGGCGGTGTCCCACGCCGCGGTCGATCCGGACAACGACGCGCTGTGCGTGGAGCTCAGCTCGTTCCAGCTGCATTTCACCGATTCGCTGGCGCTGGATTGCGCGGCGATCACGAACATCGCCGACGACCATCTCGACTGGCATGGCGGCATCGAAGCGTACGCCGCCGACAAGTCGAAGGTGTTTCGCAACGTCAGGCGCGCCCTGGTGTTCAACGCCGACGACCGGCGCGTCAGCGCGCTCGCCTCGGCGGCGCATACCGCCGAGGGATGCCGGCGCATCGGATTCACGCTCGGCGTTCCCCAGCCCGGCCAGATCGGCGTGGACGACGGCTGGATCGTCGACCGCAGTGGCGTGGCCGGCGGCGCATTCGGCGATGAGACCCGCCTGGCGCCGGTCCAGGAGTTCCCCCACCTGTGTGAGCCGGACGGCACCGTGTACCCGCACCTGCTCGCCGACGCGATGACCGCGCTGGCGTTGGCGCTGGGAATGGGCGTGGACCTCGATAAGGCGTTGGCTGCGCTGAAGGCGTTCGCCCCCGGCGGCCATCGCATCCAGACGGTGGCGACGGCGACGACGGGCGACGGCGGCTCGATACGCTTCATCGACGATTCGAAGGCGACGAACGCCCACGCGGCGCGGGCATCGCTGAGCAGCTTCGCCCCCAAGAGCGTGGTGTGGATCGCCGGAGGACTCGCCAAGGGAAGCCGTTTTGAACAGCTCGTGGCGGATCAGGCGCATACGATTAAGGCGGCCGTCATCATCGGCAAGGACCAGAAGCCGATGCTTGAGGCGTTCGCCGCCAGCGCACCCGGCATTCCTCTTACTGTGATCGAGTCCGAGCCCTCGGACACGGTGATGGCGCGCGCGGTCGATGCCGCAGGCGCATACGCCGGCACAGGTGACGTGGTGCTGATGGCACCCGCCTGCGCCTCCATGGACCAGTTCGTCTCCTACGCGGACCGCGGCACCCAGTTCGCGCGGGAGTCCTCACGATGGGTGACGCAGCATGGCAAGTGACGATCCGCGGCGACGCACCCGCTCCGTAAGATCCGGCCAGCCTTCGCGGTCGGATGCTGGTTCCGCGGGCGCGGGCACTGGCACGGGCAGACGCACGGGGCAGGATTCGTCCGCCTCCCGACTGGCCGAAGCTCGGCGGGTCGAAGAGCGTGACGCCCAACGGCTCGGCAGGTTCACCGGACTGCGCAGCCTGCTCAACCCGCTGTGGTGCTATCACGGCTTCCGGGCCGCCGTTGTGGTGCTCACCGGCTTCGGCGTGATCATGGTGTTCTCCAGTTCCACCGTGTCGATGGTCTCCGCCGGCCGATCGCCGTTCTCGCAGGCCATCAGCCAGGGCATGTACTGCGTGATGGGTCTGGTCGTGGGCGTGGTTTTCATGTGCCTTCCGGCTCGTATGTACAGGCGTTTCAGCTTCGCCGTGGTGTTATTCGCGATGCTGCTGCAGCTACTGACGTTCACGCCGCTCGGCGTCGAGGTCAACGGCAATGCCGGCTGGATCGGCAAGCGCGGCGTGTTCACGATGCAGCCGGCCGAGGTGATGAAGCTCGCCTTGTGCATATGGCTTCCGGCGGCCCTGCACTGGGCGAAGAAACACAGCGGTAAGATCGGCAAGTTGCGGGCATACGCCCCCCTGACGGTTCTGTATCTCCTGTGCCTGGGATTCGTGATGCTGGGCAAGGATCTGGGCACGGCCATGATCGTCCTGTTCATCGGATTCGTCGCGTTTCTTCTGGGAGGATATCCAGGCAAGGTCCTTGCGGCCTTTGCCGCCCTGGGCATCATCGGCATCGTGGGATTGATTGCATACAGTCCGAACAGGCTGAACCGCGTTCTGGCCGCGTACCAGGAGTGCAGCGGCACCGATGCCCAAAAGGTCTGCTACCAGTCGATACACGCGAAATACGCCTTGGCCGAAGGCGGTCTGTTCGGGGTAGGCTTGGGCAACTCCCGCGAGAAATGGAACTATCTGCCGGAGGCGCACAATGATTTCATCTTCGCCATCATCGGCGAGGAGACCGGTTTCATCGGAGCGGCCATCGTCATCATACTGTTCGTGGTGCTGGGAGGATGCATGATCAGCGTGGCCCTGCAGACCGCGGACCGTTACGCATCGGTCAGCCTGCTGTGCATCACCGTATGGCTTGTCGGGCAGGCGCTGATCAACATCGGCGTCGTGGTCGGGGTTTTCCCCGTCATGGGCGTGCCGATGCCGTTCGTCTCGGCGGGCGGGTCGTCCCTGATCATGTGTCTGGCGGCGGCCGGCGTGGCCGCCTCGCTCATGCGCGCCCAACCTCAGATCAAGGCCGATTCGTCCCGCGCCTGACCGGAGGCGGGGCTGTCGGCGAAGCCAGCTGGGGTGGCCATAAGGCCCTTCCAACAGGACGAAATATGTCAAAGTCGGCTTGACGAAGCCGCGTTTTTTCATCACTCACGCTAAGCTCGGAGATTATGAGTTCATCACCTGTGCATATCGTTCTGGCAGGCGGCGGCACCGCCGGTCATGTCAACCCGTTGCTGGCCGTGGCGGATGCGATTCGCCGTATCCGGCCCGAGGCTTCCATCAGCATCATCGGCACGGCCGTAGGACTGGAGCACGACCTTGTTCCCCGCGCCGGCTATGAGCTGGACACCATCGAAAAGGTCCCGTTCCCGCGGCGCCCCAACAAGGCCGCGCTCCAGTTTCCGGCCAAGTGGATGCGCGAGACCCGCAAGGTCCGCGATATCCTGCGTTCGCGTCACGCGGACGTCGTGGTCGGATTCGGCGGCTATGCCTCGGCTCCGGTGTATTCCGCGGCGCACAGGATGGGCATACCCGTCGTCATCCATGAGCAGAACGCCCGAGCCGGCATGGCCAACAAGCTCGGCGCGCGTTACGCTGCGTTCATCGGTACGGCGTACGAGAACACCGGCCTCAAGCCGGGATCCGGGTGCCGTATGGAGCGCGTCGGGCTGCCGTTGCGGCCGGCGATCAGCACGCTCGCGGCGCAGTTCGCGTCCGATCGCGCGTCCGTGCGCCAGTCGGGGGCCGAGGCGATGGGCATCGACCCGGCGCGTCCCATGGTGCTGGTCACCGGAGGGTCGCTGGGCGCGGTCAGCCTGAACAGGGCGGTGGCATCCAGTGCCGCGGTGCTGCTCGAACACGCGCAGGTCGTCCATCTGACCGGCAAGGGCAAGATCGACGAAGTGCGCTCGTTGGTGGGAGAGCGCGCCGATGCCGGGGTCTTCACCGGTGTGGGCCCTGATTCATACGGCAAGGGCGACTATCATGCGGCCGAATATCTGGAACGCATCGATCTGGCGTTCGCATGCGCCGACCTGGTGATTTGCCGGTCCGGGGCGGGATCGGTGTCCGAGCTCGCCGCCCTGGGCCTGCCTGCGGTGTATGTCCCGTTGCCGATCGGCAACGGGGAGCAGCGGTTCAACGCGCTTCCCGTGGTCAAGGCCGGCGGCGGGCTGATGGTGGCCGACAAGGATTTCACCGCGCAGTGGGTGCAGTCCCATGTGCCGTCGCTGCTCGCCGAACCGGACCGGCTGCGCGAGCTGGGCGACAAGGCATGGGAGTACGGCATTCGCGACGCCGCCGACACCATGGCCCGTCGCGTGCTTGAACTGGCGTAATGCGGCGCTCTGATTGGCGTCGGGTATGACCATAATGGTGACCAGCATGAATCATCAAGGAGAATCTGCAGTGTCTGAAGCGCAAACCAATGCCACCCCTATCGTCCTCGACCCGATGAGGGTCGCGTTCGCGCCCGACGCGACGGTGTTGCAACTGGGAAGGACCCATTTCATCGGCATCGGTGGCGCCGGTATGAGCGTGCTCGCCGAAATGCTCCATGAGCGTGGCGTCGACGTCGACGGTTCCGACCGTGAGGAAGGCTCGAAGACCGAACGGCTGCGATCCCTCGGCATCACCGTCGAAATCGGCCAGCAGGCCGACAACGTGCGTGGCGCCGACACCGTGGTGTACTCCAGCGCCATAAAGCCCGACAACCCCGAAATCGTCGCGGCGCACGAGCGGGGCATCCGCATCGTGCATCGCAGCGACATCCTGGCGTTGCTGATGAACGGCCGCCGGGCGGTCACCGTCGCCGGAGCGCATGGCAAGACCACGACAAGTTCGCTGCTATCCCACATCCTCGTCCATGCCGGAACCGGGAAGCTGGCCGATCCCAGCTACGCCATCGGCGGCACCATCCAGGCACCCGGGGGAGCGGTACTGGACGGTGGGCATGCCGGACGCGGCGACGTATTGGTCGCGGAGGCGGACGAATCCGACGGCAGCTTCTGCAAGTACCGTCCCTCGATCGCGGTGATCACGAACGCGCTCGCAGACCATCTCGACCATTATGGCGACGAGGCGCATTACTGCGCCGCGTTCGTCGACCATGCGGGGCATGCAAGCGGACATGTCGTCATGACGGGCGATGACGAGGGTGCCGTGGCCGTGCTGCGCGACCTCGACCCGTCCGTGGCCCGTCGAACGATCGTGTACGCCACCAAGGATGCCGACCAGATCGGGGACATGCGCGGCGCCACGCTGGTGCGCATCGATGCCGAGCATGAGAGCGCCGACAGCGGCCGGGAGACCTTCACCGTCCATGTGCCGGCGTCGCTCGCGTCGGTCTGCGGCTGTGGCGACGCCGATCTGGCGTTGCCGGTCAGCCTCGCCATCCCAGGCATGCACAACGCGCGCAACGCGACCGCGGCCATCCTGGCCGCGATGCTGCTGGGCGTGACACCCGGGGCCGCAGCCCAGACCGCCTCGACGTTCCTCGGAGCCTCGCGCCGGTTCCAGGTGCGCGGCGAGGAGAACGGCGTGACGGTGGTCGACGATTACGCGCATCATCCCACGGAGATCAGCGCGCTGCTCGACGCCGCCCGGCGCCGGTACCCGCGTTCCGTCATCCGGGTGCTGTTCCAGCCGCACCTGTTCTCGCGCACGCGTACGTTCGCCCACGAGTTCGCCGAGGCGCTGTCCAAGGCCGATGACGTCATCGTCACCGGCATCTTCCCCGCACGCGAACTGCAGCGGGACTTCCCGGACGTTTCCGCCATGACCATCGTCGATGCCGCGCAGGACGTGCCGCACGCTTCGGCGCAGGGCGACGGGACGTGGATCAGCGCGGTCGACGACATGCAGGTGGCGGCTCAGATGCTGGCGATGCGCTGCCGTCCCACGGACGTGGTATTCACCGTCGGCGCGGGGGATATTACCGCCATGGGCGCGGTGATCCTGCACGCACTGGGGGCCCGGCACAATCTCGGTGACCGCTGATGGCACGGCGGGTCGTTTCCTCACATGGCGATGCCGGTCGTGAGGCCGGGCAAGGGTCCGGCTCGCGCAAGCCGCGCACGACGGCAGACAGGGCCTCATCGTCGGGTGCCGAAGCCAATCGCGTCGCCGTGACACGGGAACGCCAGACCAGGAAAAAGCCTCGCACCGCGTCGAATGACGTGTCCCGGAAGGCTGCATCCGGAGAGGCATCGCCGGGGAGAACCACGGTCGGGAAGGCGACGGGCCGGCAGATGACGTCCGGCAGGAAGTCGGAAAAGGCCTTAGAAAAAGAGACTTCCCGGCAGGCAAAGGGCGGGAAAACAGTCTCCCGAAAATCGAGGTTCGGAAAGACGGCGTCCCGGAGCGTTTCGTCGTCCTCGTCCCGGTCGGTATCACGCGCCGAAGGTTTCGTCGACGCGCGTCGCCTGCACAGCGAGGATGTGGTCAAGAAGACGCTCGATGAGAACGTCGGCGTGCTCGGCGTGGCGACCCGTCCCAAAGTGCTGGATTTCGACGCGCGCCTGAAGGAGCGGAAGAAGGCGGGCACCCGGGTCGCCGCCATCCGCGTGCTGATTGTGATATTGGCCGCGGCGTTGGTGTCCGCGCTGATCTGGCTTCTGTTGTTCTCATCCGTGTTCCGTTTGGAAACCTCGCAGATCAGCGTCAGCGGCGGCAACGAATGGGTGAGCGAGAAGGATGTGCTGGACATCGCGAACCAGCAATCCGGCAAATCGCTGTTCCTGGTCTCCGCAGACAAGGTCAGCTCGCAGCTGAAGAACATCCCCGGCGTAACCCAGGCGAACGTCGTCAAACGGTATCCGCGCTCGCTGGAGATTGACATCAAGGCGCAGCAGCCCGCCGCCATGCTCAAGGAACCAGATGGAACCCTGGTGGCGGTCGACCGCAAGGCCCGCGTGCTCAACGCGGTGGGCAAGGCGTCCATGAAAGGTATTCCGGTCATCGAGGTGAGCTCGGTGGACAACGGTCTGAACAGCCGCGCCGTCAAGGAGGCACTGACCATCCTCGGCGGTCTGCCCGACACGATGCGCACCGTCATCACCAAGGTGAGCGCGAAAACGCAGGATTCCATCACCACCGAGCTGAGTTCCGGCAAATATGTCGTCGTCTGGGGTGATTCGTCCGAGCTGAAACTCAAGTCGGCGATCGTCGACAAGCTGCTCAGCGACCCGTCGCTGATAGGAGACAAGCATCAGATCGACGTGTCGGCCCCGAGCCGACCCATCATCAAATAGCGCGCGTTTCGCCGTGGGCAGGACGCGAAACGCGGGTGAAAATACGAAAAGGGCCGCATGATCGTTGGAATCATGCGGCCCTTGGCGAGTGGAGCTGCGGGGAATTGAACCCCGGTCCGATGACCGAACCCTCAGTCTTCTACGTGCGTAGTCTGCTGGCCATATGGCGGTTTTTCTGCCCCCATCGATGTCGCAGACAACTGATGGCGGGCATATCCGCAGTTAAAGTCCCCGAATCACCCTGTGGCTCAATGATTCAGGCGAGTCTTCTAAACGACGCTCAGCATCCCCCCGAAGACGAGAGGGAGTGAACGGAGCGGCTGCTCACTGTTTAACCCTGGCGCGAAGCTCAGGCAGCGAGAGCGAACTCAGTGCGGTTAGATTTAGCACTTATTCTTTTGCAGGGGGCATCCACGAGCGGACCCTGCGTTCTCGGCACGCTTCCCTGCGACGAACAGGTCACCGTCGAAACCGATCAGCCCCGATATTGAATTATCAATTCGCATTCCGGTTTATGGCCGGACATTTCATTATATCCCGGCTGCTCGAAAAAGCAAGTCGGTCATCAGTCGGTCACCCATACGCGCTTGGTGCCGGTCTGGACGCGCTTGGTTCCCGTCCGCACCTTTTTCGTGCCGGACTTGATGCTCTGCATCTGATACGAGCCGTGATCCTCCTGCCGGGTCCCGACTTGGATCTGCTTGTCCTGCCAGACCTTTTCGTACCGGTAGTTGTCGGGGAGGCCGGACTTGAGCAGGTAGTCACCGTGCTCCTCGAACGCGGGGTCGTTCACGTTCGCAGTGAACCCGTCGTGTTCAAAGATGGCGCGTCCGGTTGGCGCCTGCACACGTTGCGTCTCATAGACCGGCCGGGTCTCCCAGTGCCCGGAGGGGCTGCCGTTCGGGCCGCTCCTGTCGGGCTGTGCAGTGGAATCGAGCTGTGCGGATTTGCCGTCGGCATTGTCGGCATCGGTGCCGTCCTTACGGGTATTGTCCCCGGTTGCTTCGTTCTTGCCGCCGGGCCGGACACCCCCCCCTCGGTTTCCGGAGAGGTTCCCTGTTCTCCGGAGGCGACGGTGCCGGCCGGCTTCGGTGGACGCGGCATAATCGCGTGTTCGTTCGCGCTTATGGTTTTTTTTTGGGGGGGGGTATGCCGTGGTATGCCCAGTTCGGATGCGGTGGTGGTGGGTGCGATAGAATCCGATACATGAAAGTGGTATTGCAGCGTGTGTCGCAGGCGTCGGTCGATGTCGTCAATGAGCTGGGGGATTTGGATCCCACGTTCGACCTTCAGCAGATCGGTCCGGGGTTCCTGCTGCTGGTCGGCGTGACCGATGAGGACGGCGATGACGAGATCGCATGGCTGGCGCATAAGATTCTGCGTCTGCGCGTGTTCGAGGACGAGCAGGGCAAGATGAACCGGTCGATCCAGGACATCGGCGGTGAGATCCTGTCCGTGTCGCAGTTCACGCTGTTCGCCGACGTGCGCAAGGGGAACCGGCCGAGCTTCGTCGGCGCGGGCAAGCCGGAACATGCCGACATCATGTGGATCAAATTCAACGAGGCGCTGCGCTCCGGGGGCGTTGCAGTACGCGAGGGGCGTTTCGGCGCCCATATGCGCGTCGGCCTGGTCAACGACGGCCCGGTCACGATCGTCATCGACACCGCCGACCGCCATTGACCGGTCGGGCCGCGGCTGCGCCGTCACCGTGCGAGAGTACCGTCACTGTGCGATCCCTCACTGCGTGACGCATAACCCGCACAGCGTGACGGTTCTCCAGTGTGACGGCGTCCCGCGTGACGGTGCCCGTGACGCAACCCGTGCAACCCGCGCGGAATATTGCCGTGTCCGTGTCGGTTCTCGAATATGCGAAAACCCGCCCGACCGGCTGCCGGTCGTAACCGGTCAGTCAATCGGGCGGGCTTTGCGGGGCGGTCAGTCAGCGCCGAAGCGCCTTGACCCTATCAGGCTTCCACGGGTTTCTTGCCGCTTTCGAGCACCTTGTAGGCGAAGCCGACGACGAGTACGTAGAGGCAGCCGATGGCCATCACGAGGATGCCGCCGAACTGACCCGCGACGTCGGCCGCGGCACCCATGATGGGCGGGAAGATCGCGCCGCCGATCAGGCCCATGAGCATCAGGCCGGAGATCTCGTTCTGACGGTCCGGACGGTACATGAGCGCGTGGGAGAGGAACAGCGAGAACACGTTCGAGTTGCCGAAGCCGACGAGTGCGACCGCGACCCAGAACAGCCAGACCGGCGGATTGGTCGGCACGAGCGTGAAGATCGCGAAGCAGATGGCGGAGAGCGTCATGATGACGCCGCAGATGCGCACGCCGAGCTTGTTGCTGATCTTCTGGAGCACGATGCCGCCGGTGAAGCAGCCGATCATGCGGGCGACGAAGTACACCATCGTCGCGGAGGACGCGATGGCTGTGAACGTGTCGCCGGTGTGCTCGGTCAGGATGCGCGGCGCCTGCGCGTTGATGGCGACGTCCACGCCCACGTGCGCCACGATGCCGAGGAAGCACAGGAGCACGATGCGGTCGGAGAACAGCAGCTTGAAGCAGCGGCCGATGGTAGTGGTGCCGGCGTCAGGCGCGGGCTCCTCGATCTTGTCGAACGCGAGCAGCACGTAGCCGAGGATGCCGACGATGAAGTAGATCACGAACAGTATCCACCACATGCCGACCTGCTTGCCGTCAGCGTTGGTGTAGGTGAAGGCGGAGATGCTGTTCGCGCCCCACATGGCGATCCACGGGGCGAACAGGGAGGCGAACGCCTTGACGAACTGGCCGAGGGTCAGCGTGGAGGCGAGCTTATCACCCTTGACGAACACGGTCAGCAGCGGGTTGAGCGACACCTGCATCAGTGTGTTGCCGATGCCGAGGAACGCGAAGGAGATGACGATGAGCACCAGCTGCACGGTGGACTTCATCGGGCACAGCAGGTAGGCGATGATCGGCAGCGCCATGGCGACGAGCGTCACCAGGATGGACCACAGCACGGTCTTGCGCCGCCCGATCTTGTTCATCAGGATGCCGGTGGGCACGGAGAAGATCAGGAACCAGAAGAACACCATGGTGGTGAACAGGTTGGCGGTTCCGTCGGCGAGACCGAACTCGGCCTTCACATAGTTCGTCGCGGTGCCGACCAGGTCGACGAAGCCCATGACGAAGAAGGCGAACATGACAGGCAGGATCTTGGCGAATCCCGCGTTGACTGGCTTGGTGGTTTCGTTGCTCATTGCGATGTTTCCCTTTTCTCTGATAATGAGCTGTGATTATTTGATCGTCGGTGCATCCTGTGGGCGTGTCACTGCGCGGCCTGCGCGAGGTAGTCGGGCATGGTGTCCGGGTACTCCGGCCAGGCGCCGTTGGCGGTGCAGACGTACGCGGCGGTGTTCACGGCCTTGCGGTGCGCCTCGGCCAGCGTGTCGCCGAGCAGCGTACGGGCGGTGAACGTGCCTGAGAAGGAGTCGCCGGCGCCGACGGTGTCGACGACCTCGACGTGCGGGGCGGCCAGCGTGGAGGACTCGCCGTTCTTGGAGATGATGGTGGAGAACGTGGAACCGCCGGTCAGGATAACGTAGTCGAGGCCGTACTCGCTCATGAACCAGCGGCAGGCGTCGTCGTCGGAGGTGCCGCGGATGTCGAACATGTCGCGCAGGAGCAGCAGTTCGGCGTCGTTGATCTTGAAGACGGTCGCCGCTTCAAGCAGCTCCTCGATGAGCTCCTTGGAGTAGTGGTCACCGCGCAGGTTGATGTCGAAGAACTTCATTGCGCCCGGCTTGGTGTGCTTGAGCAGCTCGATGATGGTGTCGTGGGTCTCGGGGGAGCGCAGGGCCAGCGTGCCGTAGCAGATGGCGTCGGCCTGCTCCACGACCTCGATGAGCTGGCGGGTGAGCAGCAGGTGGTCCCAGGCGACGCCCTTGACGATGGTGTACTCCGGGATGCCGTTCTTCAAGCTGACCTCGACGGTGGAGGTGGGCCATGCGTTGCGCTGGATGATGGAGTGGATGCCGGCCTTCTCGGCTTCGGCGAGCAGCTCGTCGCCGAGCGCATCCTCGCCGACCGCGCTGATTGACCAGCCGTCGGCGCCGTTCATCTTCGCGTGGTAGGCGAAGTTGACGGGGGCGCCGCCTGCGCGCTTTCCGCTGGGCAGCATGTCCCACAGGAGCTCTCCGAGAGACAGAACGATGGGCTTGGTCATGATGGTTTCCTTTCCGGAATGGTTGCTGTGGTTGTTGTGTTGTTGTGTTGCTGCGGGGTCCTCCGTTGTGGGGAACCCCGGAAATCCGTGATGTTCCGCGGGCGGTCACGACAGTTCGAAGAACTGTGACGGGTGGTCGAGGAACTGGTTGATGGCTACGGCCGCGGCGCCGTTCAGGGCGGCGTCCGCGGGCAGGGCGGACAGGGTGATGGCGGTGGTGTCGTTGAGCTCGTGGATGACGTGCTTGTCGATGACCTTGTGCACTTCGTCGAGTAAGAGCTGCCCGGCTTCGGCGACGATGTCGCCGATGACGATCTGTGAGGGGTTGAAGGAGTTGAAGATCGTGATGCAGCCGAAACCGACGTACCGTGCGACCCGCTTGATCAGTGCGATCGCGCGCTTGTCGCCGCCGCGGGCCAGTGCGAACAGCGCTCGGCATGCCTGCAGGTGGGTCATCGTGCCGGCATCGGCGATCAGATCGCCTTCCTTCAGGATCATCTAGTGGATCGCGGGGGTGGAGCAGTAGCGTTTGAGGCACCCGACGTTGCCGCAGTCGCACGGCTTGCCGTTGATATCGATGCTGACATGGCCGATTTCGGTGGCCGCTCCGAGGGCGCCGTTGATGATGTTGCCGTGGTCGATCACGCCGAGGCCGACGCCTTCGCCGACGAGGTAGTAGGCGAGGTTCTCGGTGGTGATGGTGGGATCGAACAGGTATTGGGCCATCGCGCCGGCGCGGGCGTCTTGCTCCACGAACACGGGGACGGTGAACGCGTTGCTGAATTCGTGGATGAAGTTGACTTTCTGCCATCCGCGCATCGAGGACACGACGGCGGTGCGTCCCACGTTGCGCAGGTAGGGGCCGGGGACGGCCATGCCGATGGCGATGATGCGTCGGTCGGCTTCGATCAGCGAACCGATGGTGTCGTGGAGCTGCATGATCGCCGAGTCGATGGTGTCTTCGGTGACTTGGGGCAGTTCCTGCACGGTCAGCGGTTTGCCGGCGAGGTCGAACACGCCGAGCTGTACCAGGCTTCGCGCGAATTTCACGGCGATGACGTGGAATTCTGCGGTGTCGAGAGTGAGCCCGATGGAGCGGCGGTTCTTGCGCCCCTCGAAATCGCCGGTCTCCTTGATGGCGCCGACTTCTATGAGCTTGGCGGTGATCTTGGTGATGGCGGCGGGGGTGAGGTCGAGGGCTTTGGCGATCTGCGCGCGAGAGCTGATGCCGTGCTGGTACAGGTGCTGCATGATCCGCGAACGGTTGGTTTCGGACACTGATGCCAGGGTTGCGTTGGCGATGGTGTTGGTCATCACTGCTCCTTCGCTGTCGTGCCGTGTACGCGGTCGTTGCGTGTTGTTGTCATGCTCGTCATTGAATATGAACGATGTTTATATATTAACACTGTTAATCAAAAAAAGGGAGGCGCGCCGTTGTTCGGCGTGTCGCGCCTTGTCCCACGGTTTGCGCGTGTCGGGGCGTGGGATGGTTCGGGTGCCCTCGTGCGGGATGGTACGGTGATAGACAAGGTATGTGACGCATCGAAGGAGATGACAATGACGGTTGAAATCGCGGTGCAGGACGTGGAGGGCGCCCGCATCGCACATGAGGAGGGGGCGGATCGCGTCGAACTGTGCGCCGCTCTGATGGGCACGGGCGGGCTGACCCCAAGCTTCGGCATGATCCAGGCATGCTCCCATGTCGGCGTACCCCAAGGCGTCCAGGTGCTGATCCGTCCGAGAGGCGGTTCGTTCGCGTTCACCGATGAAGAGAAATACGTGCAGATCGCCGACGTCCGTTCGGCCATCCTCGCCGGGGCGTCCGGCGTCGTCGTCGGAGGCATGACCGAGGACGGACGCATTGACGTGCCGTTCACCCGCGCGCTGGCCGAGGCCGCCCGCAACGAGGCCGTGCGCTGCAATCGCAAGGTGCAGGTCACGTATCATCGTGCGTTCGACATGCTCGACGATCAGTTCGCCGCGCTGGATACCCTGATCGAACTTGGCTTCACCCGCGTGCTCACCTCGGGTGGCGCCGCATGCGTCCCGGATGGTCTGGGCCGCCTGCGGGATCTGTCCGAATACGCCGCGGGGCGCATCCAGATACAGGCCGGCGGCGGTGTGACCGTCGATCTCATTCCCGCCTTGAAGGAGACGGGCGTGTCGGCGATTCATTTGTCGGCGAAACGCACGATGACATCGGATGGGGGCCCCGGAGGCGGAGGCGATGGCGTCATGGTATGCCGCACCGATCGGGATGTCGTGCGTGCCGCAGTCGCCGCCGCGCGCTGAAAATCCAAATCCTCCCGCTGTCGGGAGGTGGCGCGCAGCCTGATCAGCGGTTTTCCAGGTAATCGTGGAGGACTGATAGGGCTTCGCCACGCAGGGTGATTTCGCCCTTGCACTCGCATCGGCGGATGATGGTCCGCGTGTGGAACGACGAGCCGGTCAGCAGGTCGAGCTGCGCCTGCGCGGCCGACAGCAGGGTGTCGTTGACGATGTCGCTCTGCCCGTACACGCACACGTCGGCAAGGTCCAGCAGTCCCACGGGCATGGACAGCGCCGTGCCCAGATAGGTGCCGGCCTCGCGCAGGATGCTCGCGCGCATCCGTTCGTCGCTGCGCTGCAGCCGTGCGTGCAGCGAGGTCGCCGAGACCAGGCGTTCGAGGCACCCTCGCTTGCCGCAGGCGCATGGAGGGCCCTGCGGGTCGAGGGAGATGTGGCCGATCTCGCCGCCGGCGTGGTTCTCGCCGAACACCGGCACGTCGCCCAGCAGCACGGCACCTCCGACGCCACGGCGCAGGCGGACGAACATCATATTGGGGCCGCCCTTACCGAACAGTCGCTCGGTGAACATGGCGGCGGTCGCGTCGTTGTTCACGGTGACGGGAAGTGAGAAACGCCGTTCGATGGGCGTGCGGACGTCGACGTTGCGCCAGCCGAGCAGCGTGGAGCGCTTCACCAGGCCGTTGCCGTCGACCACGCCGGGCATGGCGAGCCCGATGCCGATGACGTTCTGCGTGGCGGCGTGCAGGGGAGTGATGACCTCGTTGATGGTGTCGAAATCCACATGGTTCACCGCCCGCAGCGCGTGTTCCACGTGCATGACCGGCTCGCCGAGCAGGTTCGTGGCCTCGCCCTGGATGAGATGCGGCTGTGACAGGTCGATGCTGATGATATGCAGCGTGTCGGGGTCGACGCTCAGCAGCGTGCCTCGCTTGCCCTTGCCGCCGTTGGACTCGCGGCCGTTCTCGCGCAGCAGGTGACAGCTGAGCATGCTGTTGACCACATCGGAGACCGCCACGCGGGACAGTCCCGTGCGCCGCCCCAATTCGGCGCGTGAAAGCTGGACGTCGGGGAACAGCAGGCTGAAGATCAATGACCGGTTCGTGCGTCTTGCATCGGCGGGACTTGCCTTGCCGCTCTGTCCCGGGTTGTGGGGGGCCCATATCCCGGATTGCTGGTAAGCGGTCATAAGTCCCTGGATCCTTTCCGTGGTTCTCCGCGAGACCATTTCTTGTCACGCAATGTTCATTCTACGGTCGCTCATGTTCAATGTCCGTTGTGTCGCCGAAGATGCGGATATACACATTAGTTAGTATCATTAACAAATAGCGGATGCGCATGTCACGGGAAACGCAAGAATCGCGTGACGGCACGGCTGGTCGCTGATGACAACGGGGTGGCCGAACCGCTGAAGAATGAACAACACAAGGAGGTTGCACATGCCTGAAGTGATTATCGTGAAGGATCAGGATGAGGCCGGCGAGCTGTACGCCCGCTGCGTCGCCGATCTGATCAAGGGCAAGCCGGACGCGGTGCTGGGTCTGGCGACCGGTTCGAGCCCGCTGGCCGCCTACCGTCACCTCGCCGCCATGGTGAAGGCCGAGGACATCGACGTGTCGAAGGTGCGCGGTTTCGCGCTTGACGAGTACATCGGTCTGCCGCTGACCCACCCGGAGTCCTACCACTCCACCATCCACCGCACCGTCGTCGAGCCGCTCGGCCTCGACCCGGAGAAGGTGCACGTGCCCGGTGACGTGCTCGACGGCGCCCCACTGGAGGACGGCGAGCGTATCGCCCACGCCGGCCCCGAGTACGATGCGGCCATCGAGGCCGCCGGCGGCATCGACGTGCAGATCCTCGGCATCGGCACCGACGGCCACATCGGCTTCAACGAGCCCGGCTCGTCGCTGGCCTCCGGCACGCGCGTCAAGACCCTGGCCGAACAGACCCGCATCGACAACGCCCGCTTCTTCGACGACGACATCAACCAGGTGCCGACCCACTGCATCACGCAGGGCATCGGCACGGTGCTCAAGGCCCGTCACCTGGTGCTGCTGGCCTTCGGCGAGGGCAAGGCCGAAGCGGTCGAGGAGACCTGCGAGGGCGGCGTGAGCGCCTTCTGCCCGGCTTCCGCTCTGCAGCTGCACCCGCACGCGACGATCATCGTCGACGAGGCCGCCGCCTCCCGCCTGCGCCACAAGGACTACTACAAGTACGCCTTCGAGCACAAGCCGGCCTGGCAGGGCATCTGATCAGCGCCCTGACAGGCATATCGATATGCGCTCCCGAACCGGGGCGCATGACGGATGGGTTCCCCGTCTGGGGGACCCATCCTCGCATGGGGCGGTCATCATCGCGCCCCGAATCACATACAAAGAGGTAGGACAATATGACTCAATCACGAGAACAGATCGTCGCGCGGGTGACTGATGCGCTGAAGGGCGAGGCGGGTCGCGTCGCCGTTCGCGGTGCCCGCAAGGTGGATGCGTGCGGCGTCCAGGATCATTTCTGGCTGACCGCGGCGGACGGTGTCATCGTCGCCACCGGCACCGACGACGAGGCGTTCGAGTCGGCGTGTCGTTCCATCGGCCTTGATCCGGCCGACGAGACGGCCATCATCGATGCGGCCGGGCAGCTGATCACCCCGGGCTATGTGGACATTCACGCGCATGGCGCATGGGAGCATTCCTTCGATGACGGTCCGGAAGGCATCGACATCGCGCGTGCCGGCCACGCCGTGCACGGCACGACCAGGCAGGTGCTGTCGCTGATCACCAACCCCATCGACGTGATCTGCGCGAACCTGAAGAACGTTCGCGCCAAGATGGACGAGCGCCCCGACGTGCTCGGCGCCCATCTCGAAGGTCCGTTCCTGGCGCTCGCCCGCAAGGGCGCTCATGATCCCGAGTGCCTCAAGGACCCGGTTCCCGAGCTCGTCGACGAGCTGCTGGGCGCTGCCGACGGCTGCATCCGCCAGATCACCATCGCGCCCGAGCTGCCTCACGGCATCAGCGCCATCAAGCAGTTCACGAAGGCGGGCGTCGTGCCGGCCGTCGGCCACTGCGACGCCGATTACGAGACCGCCAAGGCCGGTTTCGACGCCGGCGCGGGCATCATGACCCACATGTTCAACGCGATGAATGGACTGCACCACCGCAAGCCGGGCCCGATCCCGGCGGCCGTGGAGGATCCGCGCGTCACTATCGAGCTGATCAACGACGGCTTCCACGTGCAGGACCCGATGGTCAAGCTGGGCTTCGAGTTCGCACCCCACCGCACGGCGTTCGTCACCGACGCGATGGCGGCCACCGACTGCCCTGACGGCCCGTACAAGCTGGGTGCGCTGGACGTGAACGTCGTCGACGGCCACGCCCGTCTGGTGTCGAACGGTGCAATCACCGGCTCCACGCTGCTGCTTGAGGTCGCCGTGCAGCGCGCCGTCAATGAGCTGGGCATCTCCCCGGTCGACGCCGTCGAGGCTGCCACGCTGGCGCCCGCGCGCGCGTTCGGCTACGACAAGCCGAACGCGGTCACCGGCGCCCCGCTGGGTCTGCTCGCGCCCGGGTACGCCGCCGACCTGTTGCTCACCGATCCGTCCAGCTGGACGGTCAACCAGGTGTGGTGCGCCGGCCGCAAGCTGAAGTAAGGCGCAGCCGCAAGGCGTTGATTGCATTCGTCACGGGAAACTGTGATAGGTCGCGATGAGGGCCGTCTGCATATGCAGGCGGCCCTCATCTCATGTACAGCCTTGTCGCCCCCACCTCTTCCGGTCTCATAATGTGGGCATTGTGTGGCGGATGTCGCAAAATACCGGAATAGTTGCAATTCCAAGGGTTATTCGGCCACAAGCCGCACCCTTGCACATCACAGCCGATTCGTATGGAAACACATGGCTAACACAATAACCCCATAGTCTTGGTGACCGTGCCAATGAAGACGGCGCGGAGAGTAGTTAAGGAAGAGGTATTTCCCTTGAAGAATCATCGCAAGTTTTTGGCGGCTGTCGCATCCATCGCGGCAATCGCATCGCTGACCGCATGTGGCGGCGTGAAGGACGCCAATACGGCGAGCGGATCCGCGATCACCATCGGCACCACCGATAAGATCACCAGCGTGGATCCCGCGGGCTCTTACGACAATGGTTCGTATGCCGTGCAGATTCAGATTTTCCCGTTCCTGTATGCACAGGATTACAATACGTCCGAATTGAGCCCGGATATCGCCGCCGATGACGGTACATGGAATGATGACGGCACCGAATTCACCGTAAAGATCAAGGAAGGGCTGAAGTTCGCGAACGGTCATGACCTGACCGCATCCGATGTCAAGTTCTCGTATGACCGCATCAAGACGATCAACGACGCGAACGGCCCGAGCTCGCTGCTCGCCAACGTCGAATCCGTCGAGGCTCCGGACGATACCACCGTCGTGTTCAAGGACTCCGTGCCGTTCGATGTGACGCTCAAGCAGGTCATGTCCAGCCCGGCCGGCCCCATCGTCGACGAAGAGGTCTTCGACGCCGACAAGCTGACCGACGCCGACACCATCGTCAAGGGGAACGCGTTCGCCGGCCCGTACAAGCTCACCGCGTTCAAGATGAACGAGACCGCGTCCTACGAGAAGAACGACAGCTACAAGGGCCTGACCCCGGCCAAGAACGACGCCATCCAGGTCAAGTACTTCGCCGACGCGTCCAACCTCAAGCTCAACGTCCAGCAGGGCCAGATCGACGTGGCCTTCCGCTCGCTGACCCCGACCGACATCGAGGACCTGTCCAAGGACTCCAAGGTCAAGGTCGTCAAGGGGCCGGGCGGTGAGGAACGCTTCCTGACCTTCAACTTCAAGATCCAGCCCTACGGCGAGTCCCAGTCCGACGCCGACGCCAACAAGGCCAAGGCCGTGCGCCAGGCCGTCGCCAACCTCATCGACCGCGATGAGCTGAGCAAGAAGGTCTACAAGGGCACCTACACCCCGATGTACTCCTTCATCCCCGACGGACTGTCCGGCCATGACGACACGCTGAAGGCCACCTATGGCGACGGTGAGGGCAAGCCCGACGCCGCCAAGGCCAAGAAGGTGCTGGAGGACGCCGGCGTTTCGACCCCGGTCGACCTCAAGCTCCAGTACAACGGCGACCACTACGGCTCCTCGTCCGCCGACGAGTACGCCGCCATCAAGTCCCAGCTGGAGGCCGACGGCCTGTTTAAGGTCGACCTGCAGCAGACCGAATGGACGCAGTACAACAAGGAACGCGTCGTCACCGAAGACTCCGACGGCTCGTACCCGGTCTACCAGCTCGGCTGGTTCCCGGACTACTCCGATCCGGACAACTACCTGTCCCCGTTCTTCCGCGACGGCAACTTCGTCAACAACGGCTACTCCAACAGGGAAGTCAACGATCTGATCGTCAAGCAGGCAGGCGAGAAGGACGCCACCAAGCGTGAGGAGATCCTCAAGCAGGTCCAGGCCCTGGAGACCGAGGACCTGTCCACCATCCCGCTGCTGCAGGGTGCCCAGGTGGCCGTCACCGGAACGAACATCAAGGGTGTCGTGCTCGACGCCTCGTTCCGCTTCCGCTACGCATCAGTGACCAAGTCCTGATCCAGTCCCGGCTCCCGCCGACGCGGGGCGACGCCCGTGAAGCCGGTCATGGATGGTGCAGTTGACGCCAAGCCATCCATGACCGCCGCGGGCGATCCCACACGCCGCGGGAGCATCATCCGTATTCGATCGTTTTTCCCCAGAAGGAGCATCGCGTGTCCGAAAGCGCCACGGCGTCGGCACCTGCGAAGACGCAGCCGAAAGCCAAGAAAAACCGTTTGTCCAGTGGGTTTTTCCGTTTCGTATTGACCAGATTCCTGCTGATCATCCCCACTGTATTCATTCTCGTCACCATCGTGTTTTTCGTGATGCGTGCCACCGGCGACCCGATTTCCGCCGCCATGGGCGGACGCCTGACTCCCGAAGAGCTGCAACGCCGTATCCACGCCGCCGGCTATGACCGTCCGCTGGTCGTGCAGTACCTCGACTATCTTGGCGGGCTGCTGCGCGGCGATCTGGGCACCACGCTCACCGACAACCAGCCGGTCACCACCATCCTGACCCGCTACGGGGCGGCCACGTTCGAACTCGCGTTCCTGAGCCTGATCGTCGCTCTGATCGTCGGCATCGGACTGGGCCGTCTCGCCGCCAGGCGCCGCGACCACGCCGCCGATGCGGGCATCCGCGTGTTCGCCATCCTGTGCTATGCGACGCCGGTGTTCTTCCTGGGACTGATGCTCAAGCTCGTCTTCGCGGTGTGGCTCAACGTGCTGCCCCCATCCGGTCGTTCCAGCTTCGCCAGCGACATGCAATTCCAGAGGCTGGTGTCGCCCACGGGCTTCTACATCATCGATGCCTTCCAGCTGGGTGACATGAGCGTGCTGGTCGATGTGCTGCGTCACGCGGTGCTGCCCGCCCTCGCGCTGGGTCTGCTGACCGCAGGCGTGTTCATCCGTCTGGTGCGCACCAACGTCATCTCCACGTACACGTCCGGCTACGTCGAGGCGGCGCGCTCCCGCGGCGTGTCGGAGGGCCGTCTGCTGTCCAAGCACGCCTGGCGCCCCGCAATGATCCCGATCATCACGGTCATGGGCATGCAGATCGCGCTGATGCTCGCCGGCGCGGTGCTGACCGAGACCACCTTCGAGTGGAAGGGTCTGGGATTCATGCTGTCCCAGTACCTCAAGCAGCGTGACTTCGTCGCCGTGCAGGGCATCGTGATCCTAATCGCCATCATCGTCGCCGTGGTCAACTTCATCGTTGACGTGATCAGCGCGCTCATCGATCCGAGAGTGAGGTACTGACATGACCGAAAGCACTGCAACCAAAGTCGGCGTGCCCGGCGACAAGCGGCTCGGCGACCTCAAGGTCAACAAGCCGGTGCCATGGTACGGCAAGCTGCCGGTGGTGCGCGACCTGAAGATCGCGGTCGGCTGGCAGAAGGCCATGCTGGTCACGGGCCTTGTCATCACCGGCGTGTTCCTGCTCGTGGCGGTCTTCGCCCCGCTGATTGCGCCTTACGGATACTCGCAGATCAAGGATGCGGACGGCGTGTCGTTCCCGACGCAGGCCGCCCCCTCGTCCAAGCACATCTGGGGCACCACCGTCGGCGGATTCGACGTGTTCAGCCGCACGGTGTGGGGAGCGAGGACCGCGGTCATCGCCATCATCGTCGCCGTGCTGCTGTCGATCTTCGCCGGCGTGCTGCTCGGCCTCATCTCCGGATATTTCGGCGGATGGGTCGACCGCGTGCTGGTCGTGATCGCCGACGCCATCTACTCGTTCCCGTCGCTGCTGCTCGCCATCCTGATGGCCATCATGATCTCCGGCGGCCAGTCCGGCCTGTGGAGCGGCATCCTGGCATCAGGCATCTCCATCACCGTGGTGTACATCCCGCAGTACTTCCGCACCATCCGCGCCGAAGTGGTGCGCATCAAGGGATCGGCCTACGTCGAGTCGGCGAAGGTCGTGGGCGCCTCCACATGGCGCATCATGACCAAGCACCTGCTGAAGAACTCGACGCGCACGCTGCCCGTCATCCTTACGCTCAACTCGTCCGAGGCGATTCTGACGCTCGCCGGACTGGGCTTCCTCGGCTTCGGCATCGAGCCGACGGCCGCGGCCGAATGGGGGTATGACCTGAACCGTTCCGTCGCCGACGTCACCGCCGGCATCTGGTGGACGGCCGTGTTCCCCGGCATCGCCATCGTGCTGATCGTGCTGGGCATCACACTGGTGGGCGAATCGCTCAATGATCTGGCGGATCCGCGTCTTCGTGCCCGCAAGTCCGCCGGCGAGGTCATCGGCTCCATCGAAGACACGTCCGTCGACCCCAGTGAGAAGCCGAGCGCCGACAACGAGGTGATCGCGGAGCTCAAATCCGAAGGCAAGCCCCAGGTCAGTGTGGAGAACCCTGCCATCGCGCAGGTGATGGAAAAGGAGACCGACCATGAGTGACTCGACCAACGTCAAGGACACGTCCGGCAATCTAGCCGAAATCGAGAACCTCAGCGTCTCGTTCATGACCGATGCGGGCTCCATCAAGGCCATCGACAAGGTGAACTTCACCATCCCGCGCAAGACCGTGGTCGGCGTGGTCGGCGAATCCGGCTCCGGCAAGTCGGTGACCGCCCGTTCGATCATCAAGCTGCTGCCCGAGACCGCCACCACGTCCGGTGCGATCTACCTGTCGAACCGTGCCGACTCCGAACGTCTTGATGTGCTAAGCCTGTCCGGTGAGGATCTGCGCCGCATGCGCGGCTCCGAAGCGGCCATGGTGTTCCAGGAGCCCAACTCGGTGCTCAACCCGGTGTACACCATCGGCTGGCAGATCGAGGAGGGCCTGCGTGCCCACGGCATGAAAGACAAGAAGGAGCGCCGGGCGAAGGCCATCGACATCCTCAAGAAGGTCGGCATCCCCGAGGCCGAGACCCGCATCGACTACTATCCCCACCAGTTCTCCGGCGGCCAGAAGCAGCGCATCGTCATCGCGATGGCGCTGGTGCTCAACCCCGGGCTGATCCTCGCCGACGAGCCGACCACCGCGCTCGACGTGACCGTGCAGGCCGAAATCCTCGACCTGCTGCGTCTCGCCCGCGACGAGTTCGACGCCTCCGTGCTGATCATCACGCACAACATGGGCGTCATCGCCGACATCGCCGACCAGGTGGTCGTGATGTACCGCGGCCATGTCGTCGAGCAGGGTGATGTGGAAAGCATCTTCTACCACCCCAGCCATCCCTACACCCAGCGCCTGCTGGCGGCGGTGCCGCGCATCGGCCAGAAGCTGGTCGTGCGCGATGTCGGCGGCAAGCCGATCGACCGCACGTCGGATTGGCATGACGAGCCACTGGCCGTCGAGGCGAAGGGACTGACGATCACGTACCCCGGGCACCTGATGCAGCCCGACTTCGTGGCCGTAGACGGCATCGACTTCGCGATCCACCGTTCCGAAGTGCTCGGTCTGGTGGGGGAGTCCGGTTCCGGGAAATCCACCACCGGCCGCGCGATAGCCGGCCTGCAGAAAGTGAGCGGAGGCTCGCTCAATGTGCTCGGCGTCGAGATGAACGGCGTCAGGGAGCGTGATTTCAAGCCCAAGCGTGCCGACATCGGATTCGTGTTCCAAGATCCGGGCAGCTCGTTCAACCCGCTGATGACCATCGCGGAGAACGTCGCCGAACCGCTCATCGTGCACCGCAAGTACTCGTCGGTCGCTGACGCGAAGGAGTACGTGGGCGACCTGCTGGAGATGGTGCAGCTGCCGAGGGCGTACATGAGCCGATTCCCGCACGAGCTGTCGGGTGGCCAGCGGCAACGCGCCTCGCTGGCACGCGCGCTGGCGCTCAAGCCGTCGCTGCTGATCGCCGACGAGCCGACGAGCGCGCTCGACGTGTCGGTGCAGGCCAAGGTCCTGGAACTGTTCAAGAAGCTGCAGGTTGAGATCGGATTCGCCTGCCTGTTCATCACCCACGATCTGGCCGTGGTGGACATGCTCGCCGACCGTATCATGGTCATGCACAAGGGACGCATCGTCGAGCACGGCGACGCCGACGACATCATGCAGCGGCCGAGCAACCAGTACACGAAGAAACTGCTCGCCTCGCTGCCGGTTCCCGACCCGCGCGAACAGCAGAAGCACCGCGCCCACCTGCACGAGCTCCTGGCCGCCGAAAACGCGGCCTAGCCGCTAGCCCCAGCAGGATTACCGGTTCCGCCCCGCTGGCGGGAGGACACATATCGACTCCACGCGAACGTCGTATGGGCGGGCGTGGCGCGACTAGTATAGGGAAGGAATTGTCAGTCGGTTTTCGAACGACACAGGTTTTCGAACAGTACGAAGGAGCATCACACGATGAGCGAAGTCATCACCGAGAAGGACAAGGAATACGAGGCCCGCGAGGAGGCGAACGCCCCCGGCGCGGATCAGGCGATGAGCGACCGTGTGAACAACCGTTCGCTGCGCCCCAATTCCAGCGCCTTCATTGATTTCATGAAGACTGGTTGGGACGCCAGCGAACCGGAGATCGAGCCGCTCGAATCCTCGAAGTTCACGCCGGCGCGACTCGCCGCACTGGGCAAGGCGTTCCCCGGCGAGCGTCTGGTGATTCCGGCAGGCAGTCCCAAGGTGCGCAACAACGACTGCGATTACATGTTCCGCCCGGACACCACCTTCGCGTACTACACCGGCCTCGGCCAGGATTACGAGGCGGGTGCCGTGCTGGTGCTCAACCCTCTCGACCCGGATTCGCCCGAGGCGAAGGCCGGCAAGACGCATGAGGCCGAGCTGTTCGTCGCCCCGCGCGCCGACACCGCCACGCAGGACTTCTTCATGAACGCCCATTACGGCGAATACTGGGTGGGCCCTCGCGCCGGTCTCAAGGAAATGACCTCGATGACCGGCATCGAGACGCACGACATCGCCCAGCTGGCTGACGCGCTGTCCAAGGACGTCGGGGCCGAGGCCGGTGCGGTGCGCGTGCGCGTGATCAGCGACGCCGACCCGCAGGTCACGTCACTGGTCGAATCGATCCGTGAGGCCAACGGCTATACCGACCCGGACAAGAACAACGCAGCCGACGACAAGCTGCACGAGTTCGCCGCCGAAGCCCGCATGGTCAAGGACGAGTACGAGATCGGAGAGATGCGCAAGGCCGTCCAGGCCACCAAGCACGGCTTCGACCACATCCTTGCGAAGCTTCCCGAAGCGCTCGACAAGCCGCGCTCCGAGCGCATCCTCGAAGGCGCGTTCAACGCGGTGGCCCGCGAGGAGGGCAACGCGCTGGGCTACGATACGATCATCGCCTCCGGCGAGCACGCGCCGATTCTGCACTGGATGCGCAACACGGGCGTCGTGCGCAAGGGCGATATGCTGCTCATCGATGCCGGTGTGGAGGTCAACAGCCTGTACACGGCCGACATCACCCGCACGTTCCCGACCAACGGCAAGTTCACCGATTTCCAGCGCCGGCTCTACCAGGCGGTGCTGGACTCCCAGCAGGCCGGCTTCGAGGCCGCCAAGCCGGGCGCCACGTACTCCGACATCCATCACGCCTGCATGCGCGTGATCGCGCAGCGCCTGCACGACTGGGGGCTGCTGCCGGTGGACGTCGAGGAATCGCTGTCGCCCGAAGGCCAGCAGCACCGCCGTTGGCTCGCCTGCGGCGTGGCGCACCACCTCGGACTTGACGTGCACGATTGCGCACAGGCTCGCTACGAGTCGTACCAAGGCGCGAAGATCGAACCCGGCATGATCTTCACCATCGAGCCCGGCCTGTACTTCCGCGAGGACGACCTGCTGATTCCGCCGGAATACCGCGGTATCGGCATCCGCATCGAGGACGACGTGCTGATGACCGAGAACGGCCCCGAATGGATTTCCGCGGGCATCCCGAAGCAGCCCGACGACGTCGAGCAGTGGATGGCCGACATGGCCGCAGGCTCCAAGGCCTGATTGTTCCGATACGATGCCGCCCCTTTCAACGGGGCGGCATCGTCGGTTGTACGCAATACAAGGAGGAATGCCCATGCCAACACCCGAATTCGTATTGGAGTTGCGCAAGAAGATCGGCCATGACCTGTTGTGGCTCAACGGGGTCACCGGCTGCGTGCTGGACGACCGGGGCCGCCTGCTGCTGGGCCGTCGCTCCGACACCGGCGAGTGGGCCATGGTCTATGGCATCAACGAGCCCGGTGAGCAGCCGGCGGATACGGTGGTGCGCGAGATCAAGGAGGAGACCGGCATCGACGCGGTCGTCACAGACCTGGTCGCCGTCACGTCGTCGTCACGCGTGATCACCTATGCGAACGGCGACAATACGATGTACATGGACCACTCGTTCCTGTGCGCTCTCAAGCCCGGCGGCAATGCCGAGCCGTATGTGGGGGACGAGGAAAGCCTGAACGTGGGCTGGTTCGAACTGGATGATCTGCCCGAGCCCCTGGCCGCCAGCACTGTGGAGCGGCTGAAGCTGTTCCGGCGCTATCTCGACAACAAGCGCCGGGGCGACGCCCACGCGCTGTTCGTCGCCGACGGGGTGCAGCGCTAGCGGCGGGTCTGTTTGCGTCTCTAAGTGCGCGCCGAAACGACAAGTGCGCGAACATAGGGACGCAAACCAGGCCATTTGCGTTTCTAAGTGCGCACGGTCGTCGTTTCGGCGCGCACTTAGAAACGCAAACGAGCGCTACACGGTCGTCATAGGGGCTGACCGGTGTGACGTGCCGTCCGTCTCACTCGTCTTCCATGTCGGCGAGCTCATGCGCCGGGCAGGCAAGCGCAAGCACGGCCGTGGTCGCTATGAACGCGACGCCACTGAGGATGATTGCCCGCATGATCCATCTCCTATCGCGTGGTCTTCTCATCGGAGAGCCGAACCTTTCCTTATCAAGTACAGCACCATATAAGAGCTCGTTTCATGGGTCAGGTCATACGAACGGTCAATTTTTGGTGACGACTTCGTGAATTACGCCGTCATCGTGCCTGCGATTGGCGTCGCAATGACGCGGCGGCGACCTGCTGGCCGGATATTGCCGTCGGCATATGACAGGACGACCATTAGAATGGCGTAACGGAACCATTGACGAGCAAACGAGGTCGATATCAGCATGTCTTTTGAGCATCCGAACCGCAACAACGAGTCCATCCGCGACGTGGAGCGTGACATCATGCGCCGCCCGCCGGAGCACAACACCACGAATCTGGATCTGGACCGGATGAACCTCATGCTCGACGTGCTCGGCCATCCGGAGCACTCGTTCCGTGTGATCCACGTCACCGGCACGAACGGCAAGGGGTCGACCGCCCGCATGGCCGAGGCCCTCTGCCGGGCGTATGGGCTGCGCACCGGCCTGTATACGTCGCCGCATCTGGAACGTATCAACGAGCGCATCGCCATCGACGGGCAGGAGCTGAGCGATGACGATTTCGTGGACATGTGGGATCAGATCAAGGATCTGGTCGCCATCGTCGACGCGAAGATGGCCGAGTCCGGCCGTCCCCCGATGAGCTTCTTCGAGGTGCTGACGTCGATGGCCATCTGGAAGTTCGCCGACGCGCCGGTCGACGTTGCCGTCGTCGAGGTCGGCATGGGCGGCCTGTGGGACGCGACGAACGTGCTGGACGCGGACGCGGCCATCATCGGCCCGGTCGACATGGATCACATGCAGTGGCTTGGCGACACCGTCGAGCAGATCGCCACCGAGAAGGCCGGTATCATCAAGCCGAACTGCACCGCCATCATCGGGCCGCAGCCGCATGAGGAGCGGGTCATGCCGATTCTGATGGAGGCCGCCGAGCGCAACCATGCGACGCTGGTACGCGACGGCTATGAGATGGAGGTCACGGACCGCGTGCCTGCGGTCGGCGGCCAGATCGCCACGCTGCACACGCCGAACGGGGTGTACGAGCAGGTGCCGATCGCCAAGTTCGGCGAGCATCAGGCACACAACGCGCTCGCCGCGCTCACGGCCGCGGAGGCGGTCATCCCGGTCAACGGGCCGTTGAACGGCGACCTGGTCGGGCAGGCGCTGCAGGGCGTCAAGGTGCCCGGCCGCATAGAGCAGATCCGCACGTCGCCGACGATCATCCTTGACGGCGGACACAACGTGAACGCGGCCGAGGCGCTGCGCAAGGCCATCGAGGAAAGCTACGACTTCACACAGCTGGTCGGCGTCGTCGCGATGATGGGCGACAAGCAGGTGGAGGAGTATCTCGGCGTGCTGGAGCCGATCCTGAGCCAGGTCGTCGTCACTGAGAACTCGTGGCGCGACCGCGTCATGCCGGCCGAGGAACTGGAGAAGATCGCCGTCCAAGTGTTCGGCCGCGACCGCGTCATCCGCGAGGACAGCCTGCCAGACGCCATCCAGAAAGCGGTCGACATGGTGGACGTCGAGGATGAGACCGGAGTCGGCTACGGCCGTGGCGTGCTGGTCTGCGGCAGTTTCGTCACCGCCGGAGACGCGCGTACGCTGCTCAAGGAGCGGATGAACGCCGACCTCGCCAAGCCGAAGGCCGAGCGCGTCAATCCCTCGGTGGGCGAGCCCGAGCCGCGCACCGGCGCCGGCGACCCTGCACGGTCCGGGGTGGAATCAGACGCCGACACGGACTTCGCCACCGACGCGAACCCCGATTTCAACGAGAACGACTTCGGCGATTTCGGCTTTGACAAGGCCGCCAAGGAGGCCGCCAAGGAGGCTGACGAGGAGGCGGATGCCGCCGACGGCAGCCCCAAGGGCGGACAGGCCTAGTCGACATGTATCTCAAGGAACTCACGCTGCGCGGCTTCAAATCGTTCGCATCCGCCACGACGCTGCGATTCGAGCCGGGCATCACCGCGGTCGTCGGTCCGAACGGTTCCGGCAAGTCGAACATCGTCGACGCGCTCACCTGGGTGATGGGTGAACAGGGCGCGAAGAACCTGCGCGGCACGTCGATGGAGGACGTGATCTTCGCGGGAACGTCCTCCCGCCCGCCACTCGGCCGCGCACAGGTGAGCCTGACGATCGACAACACCGACCACACGCTGAACATCGACTACAGCGAGGTGACGATCAGCCGCACCATCTTCCGCAACGGGGGTTCCGAATACGCGATCAACGGCTCGGCCTGCCGTCTGCTCGACATCCAGGAGCTGTTGAGCGACACCGGGCTCGGGCAGCAGATGCACGTGATCGTCGGGCAGGGGCGGCTGGACGCGATTCTGAGGGCCGATCCCAGCGGCCACCGCGCGTTCATCGAAGAGGCTGCGGGCATCCTCAAGCACCGCAAGCGCAAGGAACGTGCGCTGCGCAAGTTGGCGAACACCGAAACGAACCTGTCGCGGCTCGACGACCTGCTGAGCGAGATACGACGGCAGCTCGGGCCGCTTGGCCGGCAGGCGCGTATCTCGCGCAGGGCCGACAGCATCCAGGTGACGTTGCGCGATGCGCAGAGCCGCCTGTACGCCGACGATGCCGTCGCCGCGATGGCGAAGCGCGACGCGGTGCGCGGCGAGCTGGCTTCGGTGCGTCACGACCTGCAGGCCGCGCAATCGGAGCTCGCCCGGGTCAAGGTGCGCATCGAACAGATCGAATCGCTGAGCGCGCAATCCAGCCCGGCACTCGCGCGAATCAACCAGACCTGGCATGAGATGTCTCAGATACAGGAACGGCTGAAATCGTTGTCCTCACTGGCCGGCGAACGCGGACGGTCGCTGCTCGGGCAGCTGGTGACCTCTCTCGGCGAGGACCCCGACATGCTGAACAAGCGGGCGGAGGAGCTGGAATCGCAGGCGCGGCGGCAGTCGGAGACAGTCAACGACATGCGCATCGCGCTCGACAAGGCGATACAGGAGCGCGCCGACGACGAGAAAAAACTCGCCTCGGTGCGGCAGACCCTGGCGGAGCTGCGCAAAAGCGCCCAGCAGCGCGACTTGCAGATCGCGAACCTCAACGCGCTGATCGCCCGCGAGGAGGCGGCCGCCGAACTTGCAGACACACGCGCCAAGGATTTCACCGCGCAGCGCGAAACACTTCAGACCCAGTTGTCGCAGGCGCGCTCGCAGTGCGAGTCGTTGGAACGCGAGGCCGACAACGGCGACGATGACGGCGGCAAGGCGCTGGAACAGGCGCGGGCCGATCTCGCCAAGCGGCAGGAGGCGCTTGACGACGCGCTCGCGCGGCAACGGGACGTCGACGGTTCGATCATCACGCTGCAGGCCAAAGCCGACGCGCTGCGCGACACGCTGGAATCGCGCAACGCCTCCGGCGCTCTCGAACAGGACGATCAGGTGGCCGCGATGGGGCGGCTCGCCGATTTCATCCACGTCGAGGAAGGCTGGGAGGAGGCCATCGCCCACGCGCTGGACGCGTTCTCGGGCGCCATCGTGGTGCCGGGGGAGCGCAACCTCCTGCATGCGCTGCGCAAGGCGAAGCAGGATCGTCTGGGCAAGGCCGTGCTCGTGATGTCCGATGTGGCTGAAAGCGGTGCCGGTGCCCCGGAACAGGTGGCCGCCGCTGAGGAGAACGATGGTTCGCCATATCGGACGCCGTGTGCGGCCGGCACGATGGTGTCGGCGAATCCGAATGCACCGGACCCGGGCCGAGCCGCGGGGGTCGTCGGCGCGGTGCGGCTGCTGCTCAACGACGTCGTCGCGGTCGAGACGATGGATGAGGCCGTGCGGATGGTCCACGACGGCGGATGGGCGCAGGCCATCACCCGCGATGGGGAGGTCGTCAACCCGGTGGGTGCCGTGGGCGGTTCATCACTGTCGCAAAGCGACCTGTCCTTGGCAGCGAGGCGGGATAAGGCGCTGAAGCGGATTACGGTGCTGCAAGGGCAGCTGGACGACATCACGCGGCAGGTTGGCGAGGCCCGTCAGCGGCGGGACCAGGGGCGAGTGCTGGTCGACAAGGAATCGCAGCGGCGCATTCAGGCCAAGCTCAAGTCCGAACAGGCCGCGAAGGCGTTGCAATCGGCCGAGTCGCGGATGAAGGGCGTGGAACGTCAGGTCGCGGCGATCGAGGAGAAGCTGCGCGGCAGTGTCGAGGAACGCCGGAGCCATCAGTTGAAGCTCGACGATTTGCGGCGGGCGCTCGCCGCGATCCGGGATTCCGGCGCGGAACATGCCGACGTCGACGAGCTGGGGGAGCGCGAGCATCGGCTGGAAGCCGCGTTGAACGCTACCCGCGAGCATGAGGTCACCGCGAAGATCGCGTGGACGGAGGCGGAACGCAAGGTCGAGTCGTTCAAGCGGCAGGCCGGGCTGTTGCGCGACAACGCCGCGGAGGCCACGCAACGACGCGCGCGCATCGAGGCCATGAACGAGCGTCGCAAGGCGCAGGCCGCGCACGCGCAGCGCATCGCCGACGATGCCGCGCAGGTCGCCTCCCTGGTGGCGGCGAGCATCGACGATGTGATCGCCAAGCGCGAGGCGCTGCAGGCCGAGGCATCGAACCACGACGCGGAGCTGAAGACGCTGCGGGCGCAGCGCGATGGCATCGAGCCGAAGGTCGCGGGACTGCAGCGGCGTGAACACGAGCTGGATGTGGATCGCGAACGATTGGCCGGGGAATTCGGGCAGTTGACGCAGAAGGTGTCGGATGACCTGGGACTTTCCATCGACGAGCTCACCCGCGATTTCGGCCCCGAGCGGCCGGTGCCCGTGCTGGACGAGAACGGGCGTCCCGTGCCGCGTGCGGACGCTTCTGAACCTGAATCCGAGTCCGAACCAGGCTCCGAATCTGACGGAGGCGACGACCCGAGCCGGTTCGAAACCGTTCCGTATGACCGTGCGGAACAGCGCAAGAGGCTGGAGAAGGCGAAGCGCGACCTCGCCGCGCTCGGCAAGGTTAATCCGTTGGCCGGCGAGGAATACGACGCGCTTGAGACCCGCAACCAATACCTGAACGACCAGCGCAACGACGTGGTCAAATCTCGCGATGATCTGATGAAGCTCATCAGGGATCTGGATTCCACGATGGTGAGCGTGTTCAAATCCGCGTTCGATGATACCGCCGCCGCGTTCGAGAAGATGTTCGCCACGCTGTTCCCCGGCGGTACCGGCCGTTTGCGTCTCGACGACCCCGATGACCTGCTTGCCACGGGTGTCATCGTCGAGGCGAGCCCGGCCGGCAAACGCGTCAAGCAGCTGAGCCTGTTGTCCGGCGGGGAGCGGTCCCTGACCGCGCTGGCGCTGCTGTTCGCGATCTTCACCGCGCGGCCGAGCCCGTTCTACGTGATGGACGAGGTGGAGGCCGCGCTCGACGACGTGAACCTGACCCGCCTTATCAACGCGTTCAACGAACTGCGCGAACACGCCCAACTCATCATCATCACCCACCAGCAGCGTACGATGTCGATCGCCGACGCGCTGTACGGCATCACGATGCGCTCCGACGGCGTCACCGCCGTAGTCAGCCAGAAACTCAGCCGCTGACCCCACATCGAAGACCACCCTCCGGCGCTGCGCGCCACCTCCCGTCAGCGGGAGGATTACCGATTGCCGACCCGCTGGCGGGGGCAATCGGCCGTAGGTCGACTGGGGGTGGCCGTGCATCCGGGGATGTGGCTGTTGCTCCGCCCGACCGACCTTTTTCGCCTGCGCCGACTCTAGCGGCGGATGGCCTTGGCCCGGCTGACGGTGTCCTCCACGAGGACGGCCTGGGCGTCGATGATCGGCAGCTGAGGCAGCGGGAACGCCTCGTTGAGCACGGAGAGCTCGGTGCAGCCGAGCATCAGCGTATCGCAACGGCACGTGCCGGCCGGATCGAGCATCGCCTGCAGCACCGACTCGTAGCGCTGCAGATTCAGGTCACCGGTTCCCTTCACGTCGTCGTAGATCAGTGACGTGATGCGCTCCTGCAACTTGTCGTCCGGCTCGACGAAGGTGTAGCCGGCCTCCTCGACGGCCTGACGGTACACGCCCGAAGCCCGCGAGCCCATCGTGCCGAGGAATCCGACGCGGTGGAAACGCTCCTTGGGGTATTGCCCGGCCATGTGCGCGACGGCGCCGCGCGGCATGTGCAGGATCGGCACCGGCGTCAGTGACTGGAAATGGTCGTAGAAGTAATGCGCGGTGTTGCAGGTGAGCACGATGAAGCTCGCGCCCATCGCGGTCGCCTTGTCGATGTCGTCGGCGATTATCGGGAACGGGTCATCGTCGGACTGCCCGATGATGAACGCGGTCCGGTCGGGCACGGCCGCGTCGTTGAACACGACGTAGTCGAGGAACTCCTGGTCGCTGTGGGCGTGCGTCTCACGGTTGACCAACCGGATATAGCTTTCCGTGGCCAGCGTGCCCATGCCGCCCAATACCGCAAAAAATGGTCGTCTCATAAATGTCGCCGTCGATTCCGAAAAGTCAGTCGTTCTTGCCGAGATACGTGTCGTAGTTCTTCGCGGTCAGCCGGTGCAGCCTCCACAGCAGCAGCCGGCGCCTGAACGACAGGTCCCGCCCGTAGCGCAGCGTCCAGCCGGATTTGCCCGCCTTGTGCAGCGCGATTCCGCGGTCAAGCGCCTCCCCCGGCTCCGCGTACTTCTTGAGCGTCGAGAACGGCACCTCCAGCAGCATGCTGTCACCGCGGCCGATGACCGTGTCGCCCTCCATCGGGTTGCCGAGCACCAGGTCGTCGACGAAATACTCGGCCAGGTTGAAGCCGTTAAGCGTCACGAAGAAGTTCGTGCGGCCCTGGCGCAAGTTGATTTCGAACAGCTTGTACTCTCCGTCGCGCGGGTCGAACTTGATGTCGAAGTTCGCGACGCCCTCATATCCGATGCTTTCCAGGAAGCTCTTGATCTTCAGGCAGAATCCCTCGTTGTAGTCGGGGATGATCGCCGCGTAGTTGCCGATGGCCTCCGGCGTCGGGTCGGCGAGCAGCACGTGGCCGAGCACCATCATGCGCACATGGTGGTCATGGTCGACGTAGGCGTTGAGCACGCGCATGTTGGCGTCGGAGCCGGGGATGAAGTCCTGGATGATCAGCTCGGAGCCGTAGCCGGCGCCGTAGATCGCGGAGACGACATGGGCCAGCTCCTCGGGCGTGTGCAGAATGAACGCCTTCTTGCGTCCGGGGAAGTCCACGTGCAGGTATTCGACGCTGTTCGCCGGCTTGACGGCCACGGGGAAGCCGAACGGCAGGTCGTGATACTTGCCGGCCGCGGCACCGGCCTTGTCCAGAACGAACGTGAGCGGGTGCGGCAGGTCATACTGGGCGCACAGCTCGTAGAAGGAGGTCTTGTTGCTCAGACGGTCGTGCAGGTCGGCATCGACCGACACGAACGTGAAATACGGCTTCAGCTCGTCCTTGTACCGGCTCAGCAGCTCGCTGTAGTCGTCACCGCACGCGATGAGCAGGAACGTGGTGTCGGGTCGCTCGGACGTGAGCCGGCGACCGGCCTCGACCATGTGACGGCGGAAGGATTCCGGCTCGGTGAAGTCCGCGAAGAACGTCGGCTCCATAATCGAACTGAATTTGGTGACGGAAAGCTGCATACGGCCGTATACCAGCGATTTCAGGCCATACGCGCTGTGGAACGCGCGGGCCATCGCGTAGGCGCAGGTTTCACTGCCGAGTAGTACAGGCTGGAAAGCCGTCATTATCGATCCTTCTGTTGGACGTTCACGATTGCTTATGACATTCTACATACTCCGTGTGGCGATGGGAGGCCGTTTCGTGCGCAGAGTGCGAAGATGCGGTCACGCGGGCCGTTGCCCCTGGCGCGGGGGGACGATACATTGAAATAAGACGTATTCTCCCGATGGAACGAGGTTGGTCATGGAAGAGACGACGGCACGGGGATTCGCGGAACTTCGTGAGGCGTTGGCGTCCCGCACCGGGACGTGGCCGGAGGACTGGTTCCCGGTCTTCAAGGCACGGTACGGCATGCAGGTGGCGTTCGACGCAGTGAGGTCGGTTCGTGGCGACGGCTCGGTGCTCACCCAGCTGTTCACCTGCTGCACGGCGGTCGATCCGATTGTTGTGAGCGGGCTGAGACCGCGGTATGCGGATGTGGGCGCCGACACGATGGGCATTGACGTCGCCAAGGTGGAGTCCATGCCGCTGGGGAGCGACGAGCAGGTGCATGCGATGGTGATGCAGCATACGTTTGGCGCGATCGATGAGGACTCGTCCCGGCGGCTGGCCGCGCTGGCGGGGGAGATGGGGGCGTTGCTCGTCGAGGATTGCGCCCACTGCGTGACCCGCATGGCCCGTGATGCTGCGGGATGGCCGTTGGCCGACATTTCCGTGCACTCGTTCGGCGTGGAGAAGATGCTGCCGACCAGATTCGGCGGCGCCATCTGGGTCAATCCGCGGCTGCGTGAGCGGGATGCGGCGCTGGACGCCGAGACCCGAGGCCGGCTCGCCGCGCTGGAGCAGCCGTCCCATCATCTGGATACGGTCACGAAACTGTATATCAACGAGAACCGCGTGCTGTCGCGTCTGGGCGGATTCGGCGGGCGGATGCGTGAGCGACTCACCGCTTCGGGCTGGTATGAGCCGCCGATTTCCGACAAGGAGCGTCGCGGCGCACTGGAATATGAGCCGATGACGGTGACGCCGTGGATCGCGCAGCAGGCGGTGGCCGGCATCTCCGCGCTCGACGCCAATGAGAATGGGCGGCGCGCGGTCGTGACCATGTATCGCGAGGCTTTTGCGGGCGTCGACGGGTTGGATGTTCCGGCAGTGGCGATGGACGGCGAGGCGCAGCCGCTGTTGCGGTTCCCGCTGTTCGCGCGGGATACCGAGGCGGCGGAGCACATCATCGCCGCAGCGCGGCAGGCGGGTGGCTACGCCGAACGCTGGTACCGCCCCGAACTGTTCCCCGGCGTGACCGATCCGGCCGCCTATGGGCTCGACACGTTGGACCGCTCCACCGTGCCGGTCAGCGACCGTCTGGTCTCCACCGCGCTATGCCTGCCCACCGAACTGGGTGAAGACGCGGTTCGCCGCGTCATCGACGCCGTCCGCGCCGCCGTCTGACCACCGGCACGTCTGACCGCCCTCTGGCGCGCAGCGGGCGGTCAGACGTCTCACCCGTTACACCGCGCCGGGAATCTTACTTCTTGAGGGTGTTCTTCAGTGATTTGGCGAGCTTGAGGGAGCTGTAGAAGGCCTTCTTGATCGGCACGTCACGCCCGGCGGCCACCGGGGTGATTTCCTCGGTGAACTTGCACTTGAATTCGTTGAGGCCGTTGAGGCTCGGTGCCAGCTCGGAGCCGATGCCCATCAGATCGTATTCGGTGATGCCCTGCGAGCCAAGGATGCAGCACTCGGTGTACAGCAGCTTGTCGGTCACGTGCAGGCGCATCACGTCGTTGCGCATGCCGGCATAGTAGCGTACCGCGTGCGTGCCGTTGACGGTCACGATTGACCATGCCACCACGCGGCCCTCGATGCGGGCCGCGAACACGCGGCAATGATCCGCGCCCAGCGCCTCGATCATGTCGGAGTAGTCGGTGATCGGAGCGGGCGTGAATCCGTCGCGCTTACCGGTCTCCACCATCACGTCGTAGTATTCCGCGAAGTCGGCGATCGCCTGCTTCGTCTCGTCGGCGATGTCGGCCGGGCATTCGCGCAGCGACTTGCGCACGTCGCGGCGGCCGCGACGCTTCATGCGACTCAGGATCGCATCGTCGCCGCCGGTCACGTCGATCACCACGGTCTGGTCGTACGGCACGGTCGACAGCACCGGCACGGTGCCGTCGGTGAACCACGTGTCGATACGGATGAACGCCACGTGCCTGTCCGCTCGGTGCACTTCGGCGGCGATCGCGTCGATGGCCTCGCGTTCCAGCGCCTCGTCCGGCTTGACGATCCAGGCCGGGCCGTGCATCGAACGCAGGTAATGGTATCCGTGCGTCTCCATGTCGATGAACGCGATGAACGCGACGGTCTCGCCGTCTCGCTGGATCAGGTACACGCCCCAAGGAGTGCGGCCGGGGATGTCCGCCTGGAAGCGTGCCCACACGTCGGTCTGTTCGATCGGCAGCGTCACGCCGGCATCGGCCGCCGCCTGTTCCATTTGCTGGTAGTCGGTTTTCTGTAACGTAATCATGCTTGTCTTGCTTGTCTTTCTATCGGTTCGTGCGCTTTGGCGGCTCAGGCGAACATGCGCTCGACGATGCGGTCGTCGCCCTCGAACGGCACGTGCTTGTTGTGCTCCTTGATCCAGCGTTCGTCACCCTTGCCGATGATGAGGATGATGTTGAACCGGTCGGCGTGCGCTCGGGCGTCGTAGATCGCGTTCGTGACGGCGCTCGGGCGGTCGGAGATGACGGTGGACGCGATGCCGGGCACGGTGATGTACCGTTGCATCTCCATGCAGATGTCGATGAACGGTTCGGTGTCCGTGTCCTCGGCGGTGAAGATGAAGCTGTCGATGCGATGCTGCGCCGCTTCGACGATCTCCTTGCGCCGGTCGTACGCCTTGTTGCCGGCCGAGCCGGTGACAAGCGTGATGCGCGGGTGCTGCGAGCCGAACCGCTCGTCGACGAAATCGAGCAGCGCGGTCACGGAGGCGTAGTTGTGCGCGTAGTCGACGATCGCCAGCGTGTTGGACTGCGGGTCGTGGAACTGCTCCATGCGGCCGGCGATGCGCACCGGCTCCATCGCGTGCGTGGCCGCGGCGTCGGCGGTCAGGTCGATTCCGGCGGCATGCGCGATGGCCAGCGCCGCTGCCGCGTTGGCGTAGTTGAAGTCGCCGTCCAACGCCAGACGGAACTCGCCGAGATCAGCGCCGTCTGCGGCGATACGGTAGGCGCTGTGCTCGGCGTTCGCCGGGCTTGCGGTGACATCGGCGGCATCGGATCCGGCGGGGCTCTGCCCGTCCAGCAGCTCGAACGTGGTGACCGGCACGCCGGCGTCCGCCGCGTCCTGACGCAGCAGGTCGGCATGATCGCTGGCCGCGCCGAGCACCAGCGCACGGCTGTTGCGCACGATCTGGCGCTTGCAATACAGGTAATCCTCGAACGTCGGATGCTCGATCGGGCTGATATGGTCGGGGGAGATGTTCAGGAACGTGGCCACGTCGAACGTCAGCCCGTACACGCGCTCGACCTTGTACGCCTGCGAGGAGACCTCCATGACGAGGTACTTCATGCCGTTGTCAGCGGCCTCTCGCATCATGCGGAAAGCGTCCATCGACTCGGGCGTGGTCAGGTCGGACTCGACGTACGTGTGCCCGTCCAGGCAGTTGTCCACGGAGGAGAACAGCGCTGCCTTGCCGTGCGAGTGGGCGTTCAGCACGGCCTGGGTGAAGTACGCGGTCGTAGTCTTGCCCTTGGTGCCAGTGATGCCGACCACGGTCAGCTCGTCCTGCGGGCGTCCGTAGAACTCCGCGGACAGCAGGCTCATGGCCTTGCGCGCGTCATTGACGATCAGGCCGGGTGCGCCGGTCTCTGCCGAAAAATCGGTGTCGGCCACGTATGCGGCCAGCCCGCGCTCGTCGATGTCATGCAGATACTCGGCCTTGAACCGCCCCTTGCAGCACAGCAGCGTGCCCTCGCGCACGTCCCTCGTGTCATAGGTGATCGCCGAAAAAGCGGTGTCAGCCCCTTCGATGTCGTGCGCATCAAGCGTCCAACGATCCGCGCGGATGATCTCCCGAAGCAGACCGTGCCGCTTGAGCAGTTGCGCCGCCGATGCCAACGTTACCGTCATACCAAAACCTTTCCTCATGGTGCCGCTGTCATTGTACAAGCCCGACGACCGCGGGAACGATATGCGCGACATGTGCTGATAAGTCCATCACAAAACCGTGCCCACGCTCACAATTTCACCGCACGTCTTGCATACAATAGTGAGCGTGACCGACGAACAGCAACCGAACGAGACCACGGCGCAGGCGCGAGCGAGATTCGAGAAGCTCGCCATGCCCGCGGTCAACGCGCTGTACCGCCAGGCGATGAAGCTCACCAACAATCCCGATGATGCCCAGGACCTTGTGCAGGACACGTTCGAACGCGGGTTCAAGGCGTTCGACAGTTTCGAGGACGGTTCGAACTTCGAGGCGTGGATGACCACCATCGAGCGCAACGCATACTTCAACCAGTACGCGAAGGCGAAGCGGCGGCCGCAGCGGGCCAACGACTCCACCGGCGAATACGACGACTGGGACATCTACGCGGCATCCGAGCACTCCTCGGAGGGGCTGAAATCCGCGGAGCAGGAGTATCTGGACGCCTTCGCGCCGCAGGAGATCATGGCGGCGCTCGCAAAACTCCCGCCCGAGCGCCGGCAGGTGTTCATTGACGCAGCCATCGACGGCAAGTCGTACCAGCAGGTCGCCGACGAGCAGGGCGTGAAGATCGGCACGGTGATGAGCCGCCTGAACCGTGCGCGCACCCAGTTGAAACGCGAACTGTCATCGTACGCGCTGGCGCATGGATACGGCGACGCCCGCAAGCAACTGCCAAGTTCACCGTCCGCGAACTCCAGATCCCCGGTGAGCGTTCATAATGGAGATGACGGAATGCGATCCGTTGCGACGAGCGAAAGGAGCAGGCGTGAGTGACCCTATTGAGCGGCACAGCCATATTTCCATCACACGGCAGACGCCTGTGGGCATCGTCCATGCGGATATGCATATCACATCGGTGGAGATTTCGGGCATGCCCGGTGACATGGGCGATGATCTGGTCGGGGACTGTTTCGACCCGGATTCGTGTTGCGACGAGCATGAGAAGGCGATGATCGCGGCGCTGCGTGCGTATCTGCGGCCCGAGGTCGCGCCGGAATGTCTGCTGGCGCGGTTGCGCGACACGCTTGACCGCTGTTGCTGCGAGGATGGCGGGAATGCTGCCGGTGCCGTCGACGAGCCGGGACGGTCCGCGCAACCCGCGCAGCCTGTACGCGGCGCTGCGGTCGTGTCCTGAGACGCGATTTCGGCTTGGGCCCCTGTCTCGAAGCTCGGCAAGCAGGATAAAACGGGCCTGCATAATAAAACGGAATAATAAGATAACAAACGGGTCTGCCCGGCTTTCGCTGGGACAGACCCGTTGTCGTCTGTTATGACACCGCCGTATATGGCGATGTCTCGCGGCGTGGAATCACGCCGTCAGGCAAGAATCAGGCGTTCGGCCTTTTGCCGTGGTTGGCGGCCTTCTTGCGACGATCCTTGCGCTTGCGTCCGCGCATGCCCATGATGGACTCCTTTACTACGATTAATAAGCCTTGGGAATTATCACATACGGGGTAGACGTTGTGCAAGTGGCGAATTGTCACCAGCCGTAGGACGGCCGGGTGTCGGTCACTTGACCGTCACCTCGTAGCGTACCACGGTCGTGACGCTCTTGCCGGGCTCTATCACGGTCAGGTGGTCGCCGCTGCGGAACGCGTTGGCCGGGGCGGTCATCGGTTCGACGGCGATGCCGTTCGGATGCTGGTCGAACGGGGCGCCGGTGGCCGTGTAGCATTGCCACGCGTTGATGGTCTCGTCGCCGACCAGCTTGATCTCCATGCCATCGGGGCGGGTGAACACGGTCGTTGTCGTGCCGTCGTCGGCGCGGTGGACGTCCACCCAGGCGTCGTCGAACGCGCGTCCGTCCAGAACCGGGTCGTCGCGCAGATCGAACTTGGTGCCGTCCACAGGCTCGGTGCCGTTCGGCACCAGACCGGCGTCAACGGTGACGTGCGTGTCCGCGTCGATCTTCAGGCGGCATGCGGCCGAATCGGCGTCACGCTGCTCGCTGGTCTCGCCGTTTTTGCCGTTCGCCACCCACGGGTGCAGGCCGAGCGCCCACGGCGCCGGCTCGTCGCCATCATTGCGGGCGCTGACCGTGACGGTCATGCCCTTGTCGTTCAGCTCGTACGTGGCGGTGACGGTGACGTCGAACGGATAGCCGTCGAGGTTCGGGAAGCGCAGTGACTGGGTGACGCTGTTCTCGGTGAGCGATTCCAGCTTCCACATGTACTGGTATGCGTAGCCGTGGTTCGCGTTGTTGCGCGGCTCGGGGTGGCACTCGTTGACCGGCGCGCAGTAGTGCTTGCAGTTGAAGTCGTATTCGCCGTCCTTGATGCGGTTCGGCCAAGGCGCGAGGATATAGCCGCAGCAGGTCGGCGTCAGGTCGTCCGGTCCGTAGCTGCAGAACACCTCCTTGCCGCCGTAGTCGAAACGGCGCAGCTTCGAGCCGAGCTCGCAGACGACGGCGGAGAAATCGCCATGATGGATGGAATACTGGTTGCCGGTACGCGGTGTGGTGCCCATTGCTTGCTCCATGATCGACAGTGATATTGTTACCGCTCGCTATCATAGTGTGCGCTGGGCTTCTGCCGTGTGCGGTCGGGGTGTCGCCTGTTGCCCCCGGGCGTTGTCATGTGCCGGTATCGCACGCGTAGGGATGTTCCGGCCGCACCCGTGCGTGTGCCTTTGCTACGCTGAGTCGTTGTGATTGAGTGATGCCGCATGGCGGCCACTGACTGCATGAGGAGGATGATATGGCGAAACGCATCGTGCTGGCGGACCCGCGCGGATTCTGCGCCGGGGTGGACCGGGCGATCCTCACCGTGCAGACCATCCTGAAGGCCGCGTCGGCGCGGGTGGATGGCCTGCCTCCGGTGTATGTGCGTCGTCAGATCGTGCACAACCGGCATGTCGTCGAGGATCTCGCCGCGCAGGGGGCCGTGTTCGTGCAGGAGCTCGCGGAGATACCTGACGAGGCTGCTGCCGCCGGCATCCCGATCGTGTTCTCCGCGCACGGCGTGTCGCCGCAGGTCAAGGCGGAGTCCGCACGTCGCGGCATGCACGTCGTGGACGCCACCTGCCCGCTGGTCAGCAAGGTGCATCGTGAGGTATTGCGTTTCGTGCGCGAAGGCTACGAGATCATCTACATCGGCCATCGGGGGCATGATGAGGCGGTCGGCGTGGTGGGGGAGGACCCCGTGCACGTGCATCTGATCGAACATGAGGCGGACGTGGATTCGCTGGATTTCCGGCCGGAGCAGAAGCTGGTGCTGCTCACGCAGACCACGCTCAGCATTGATGAGACGGCCGGCACCATCGCGGCGCTCAAATGCCGGTTCCCGTGGATGAAGGAGCCGCCGAGCTCCGATATCTGCTACGCCACGTCCAACCGCCAGACCGCGGTGAAGCTCGTTGCCGAGCAGTCCGATAGCGTGGTGATCGTGGGGTCGGCGAACTCCTCCAACTCGGTGCGGCTCATGGAGGTCGCGCAGGGGGCGTTGGGGGAGCGCGGGCGAGCGCACCGCGTGGATGACGCGAACGAGCTCGACCCGTCATGGTTCGACGGGGTCGAGGCGGTCGGCATCTCGTCGGGCGCATCCGTGCCGGACGAACTGGTCGCGGGCGTCATCGAGGCCTTGCGCGCACGGGGCTTCACCGATGTATCCACCGTGGAGACCATCAAGGAGAACATGCATTTCGTGCTTCCGGCGGAACTCCGCCGGAAGCCCTCGCAGGCGCGGTAGTGCGCCTGCTCGCCTCACCGCCGCTGGCGGGACGAGGCGTATAGCAAACCCTATGTGAGGGTGTTCAACGCCAATGACGGGGCCGCCACGGTTCCCGGCATCGCGGCGGGGGAGTGCTCCACACTCGCGGTCGACGGCAAGGTGACGCTGACGGGAGGCTCCACGGTGAACGTGGGCGCTGACGGGTATGCGGCGGCGGGACTGTCCGCCACCGGTGCGCCCGTGGGCGCCGTCGCGCTTGCCGACCGCAGCCGGGTCCTTGCTGCGACACCGTGAAACCAGTGGCCCGAGCGGCGGAGAATCCGCCGAATAGTCGAGGCCTTCCCGATTCGCGCTCTCAAAACTCGCAGATACGAAAAGCCGTTTGTTGGAAAATGGCGGTTTCCGATTTCGTATCTTCGAGTTTTGAGAGCGGTAGTATGGAAAACATGGGCAAAAAAACGAAGCATGAGAAGGGTGCCGGCTCCACGCCGGCGACTGTGCAGCTGGAGAAGGCCGGAGTGCCGTTCAAGACCTACGAGTACGAGCATTCCAACGACCACATGGATGACGGTTACGGGGTGGAAGCCGCGAAGAAGCTCGGATTCGATGAGCATCAGGTGTTCAAGACGCTGATGGCCGACACCGGTTCCGAGCGTGTGGTGGGCGTGGTGCCGGTCAGCGGACACATGGATCTGAAGGCGTTGGCGGCGGCGGTCGGTGCGAAGAAGGCATCGATGGCCGACCCGAAGGTCGCGATGCGCGAGTCCGGCTATGTGGTCGGAGGCATCTCGCCGCTCGGGCAGCGCACGCATCACAAGACCGTGCTTGACGAGAGCGCTCTGCAATTCGACGAGATCCTGCTGTCCGGCGGCAAGCGCGGGTTTTCGGTCGGTGTCAATCCGCATGATCTGCTCAAGGTGTTGAACGCGGTCGCTGCGCCCATCGGTACGTGGTGACGGAGTCCGGCTCAGCCCGCCGGCAAGTGCCGAGCCGGTAAAAACAAAGGGTTTATGGTTTGGGCTCCCACAGCGAAGCACTGTGGGAGCCCAAACCATAAACCCTTGTGGAATCTAGCGGCCTAGACCGCGGGGATTCACTCGGAGATCTCGGCGAAGTACAGCAGGGTACGGATCATGTTGCAGGTGAAGCCATACTCGTTGTCGTAGAAGGACACGGTGCGGGCCATCGTGGTGCCGTCAACGGTGTTCACGTCGGTCTGCGTCGGGTCGAACACGCCACCGTGGGTGTCGCCGATGATGTCGGAGGAGACGATGCCGTCCTCGTTGTAGCCGTAGTACTCGGTGTTGGAGAAGGCTTCCTTGAACGCGGCGTTGATCTCGTCAGCGGTGACTTCCTTGTTCAGGACGGTGGTCAGCTCGGTGATGGAGCCGTCCGGGACCTGGATGCGCTGGGCGTGGCCCTGCAGCTTGCCGTTGACCTCGGGCACGACCTTGCCGATGGCCTTGGCGGCACCGGTGGAGTGAGGGATGGTGTTGATCGCGGCGGCGCGGTTGTTGCGAGCCTTCGGGAAGCGCGGGCCGTCGAGGATCATCTGGGTGCCGGTGTAGGCGTGGATGGTGGTCATGAAGCCGAGCTTGATGCCGAACTTGTCGTTCAGCAGCTTGACCATGGCGGCCATCGAGTTGGTGGTGCAGGAACCGGCGGACACGATGTTGTCGGAAGCCTTCAGGATCTCGTGGTTAACGCCGAACACGACGGTCGGGGTGGTCTCGTCCTTGGCCGGGGCGGAGATCAGGACCTTCTTGGCGCCGGCGTTCAGGTGGGCCTGGGACTTCTCGGCGGAGGTGTAGAAGCCGGTGCACTCAAGCACGAACTCGACACCGTCGTTCTTGACCCACGGGATGTTGTTGGCATCCTTCTCGGCGTAGACCTTGTATTCCTTGCCGTCGACCACGATGGCGTCGTCGGTGGAGGTCACGTCGACCGGGGTGCCGTCGTCGTGACGGAAGGTGCCGTGGGTGCTGTCGTACTTCAGCAGGTAGGCGAGCATGGACGGCGTGGTCAGATCGTTGATTGCAGCGACCTCGATGTCACCGGCCTGGCCACCGCGAGCCTGCAGCTCGAAGATGCGGCGGAAGGCGAGACGACCGATACGACCAAAGCCGTTGATACCAATCTTAACTGTCATGTGTTCTCCCTTTGTAGGGTAGGCCGTTTGCGTATGGATGCGCTATGGCCTTTGTTTACCAACAGTGTCTACTGTAATGCGCCGTCTGTACTAGAGCAACGGTGTCGCGCTTGCTTTGAGCATAAAACGGCCATATTTCGTTAACGCTAACAAATATGTCTGTACAGCCTGCGGCGATTCGATGCGAGGCATTCCGCACCGCGGCCTCACCGTACCGCCAGCGCCGAGGACACCGTCGTGTCGAGCGCGCCCAGATCCCCGCCGAACGGATGCCGCAGTCTCACCACAGGCAGCGGCGCCTCGATCGGGAACGTGACGATCAGCGTGCCCGACTCCACCGAGACCGTCGCCGCGGAACCGTCCACGAACTCGTTGCTCACCCCCTGCACGACGGTGTTGGCGAGCGCGGCGCCCTCCAGCACGTATTTCAGCCCGGCGATGGTGACGCCATGGCAGACGTCGCTGTGCGAGAACACCGAGATCATGCGGCGCGGGGCGACATGATTGGCCGGGAACTCCAGCGCCCCGTCCGCGATCGCGGTAACGATGCTGCCGTCGCCGTACAGATATCCGATGCCGCCATGCGAGGCCAGTAGCGCCATCAGCTGCATGTTGGCGATCGTGTGGTCGATGCGACCGCCCAGCGCTCCATATATATGGAACTCGCGTGCGCCGCGGCTCCATCCGACCTTCAGCGCGCTCAGCAGATCCGGATCGTCCTTCTGCGGCGGCAGGCGGACGCTGCGGTCGCCGTCCGGCACGTCGCCGGACAGCGAATCGAAATCGCCGATGACGAAATCCGGCGACAGCCCCATCGCCCGCATATGGTCGAGCCCGCCGTCCGCGGCGATCGCCAGCATCCCCTTCTCGATAGCGGGCGCGGGCCCCTCGTAATACTCGCCAGCGCCGAAGATCACGCAACGTTCATATGCCATGCTGCCACTGTATCGTGTGCACGGCACTGCGCGTCGCGCCTGCTGATCGTCACCGTGTCGACGAACTTCCCGGTCATCGCCGCGTTAGCTGCATGCCGATCTTCGTGATGATCCCCGCGGTGGGCACGTTCGTGACGTTCCCGATCTTCTCCGGACCGCTTCTGGCACTCGCGCTCGTGTATTTCCTCGCCGCCCGCGCCCGGACCGAAACTTGTGGCGACACGCCTGGTCTGGGGGTGTGGTAGTATCTACAAGGCTTGAGAAATCAAGAAAGCGGGGCAACCCCACCTGGAAGCCTGTCATGGCCTCGGGTCCAAGGCAACAGCCTATCCGGTCGCGTGGAATGCGCGGTCGTGAGCATGCCTCATGAGGCATGCGATCATGCGAATATGTATGATGGCCGGCGCTGCAGTGCGCACGGTTCGGTGAGCCATGGATTCGTCCGTCATGCCCGGTATCCGGCGAAGGTCCGCTTCGGAGAACATGAGGATTGGAGTCATCATTAGCGACGAACCACGTATCAATGACGAGATTCGCGTCTCGCAGGTACGCCTGATCGGCCCGAACGGCGAGCAGGTGGGAGTCATCGCGACCTCGGTCGCGCTCAACCTGGCGAAGGAAGCGAACCTCGATCTCGTCGAGGTGGCGCCCAACGCCAAGCCTCCCGTCGCCAAGCTGATCGATTACGGCAAGTTCAAGTACAACGAGAAGATCAAGGCCCGTGAGGCCCGCCGTAACCAGAGCGCCGCCGAAATCAAGGAGATCCGCTTCCGCCTGAAGATCGATGACCACGATTTCGAGGTCAAGAAGGGCCATGTGGTCAGGTTCCTCAACGGCGGCGACAAGGTCAAGGTGACCATCATGCTGCGCGGCCGCGAGCAGTCCCGCCCCATCGGCGGCGTCGAACTGCTGCAGCGTCTGGCCGCAGACGTCGAGGAGTACGGCACCGTCGAGTCCCGGCCGAAGCAGGAAGGCCGCAACATCATCATGACGCTTGCGCCCAAGGGCAAGAAGGTGCACACCCAGTCCGAGCAGCGCCGCCGCGGCGACCAGTCGCGCGCCGAGCGCCAGGCCCGTCAGGCCGCCCGCCTCGCCGCCAAGCAGGAGGCGCAGAGCCAGGCAGCGGCGGCGTCCGCAGCCGCGATCGACGACCAAGACAAGACTTCCGAAACGAAGTAACCAACAAGGAGGGCAGCAATGCCGAAGATGAAAACCAATTCCGCCGCGTCCAAGCGCGTCCGTGTCACCGGCTCGGGCAAGCTGATGCATGCAGGCAGCGCCATGCGCCACAACCTTGAGCACAAGTCCGCTCGCAAGCGTCGTGCGCTGAAGGCCGACGGCGTGCTGGCCACGGCCCAGTCCAAGAACATGAAGAAGCTGCTGGGCCGCTGAACCGCGCCAGCCGAATAGATACGTCAAAAGAAAGCTGAGGAATAACTATGGCACGTGTCAAGCGCGCAGTGAACGCCCACAAGAAGCGTCGCGTCGTTCTCGAAAGGGCCTCCGGCTACCGTGGACAGCGCTCCCGTCTGTACCGCAAGGCCAAGGAGCAGCTGCTGCACTCCTTTACCTACAACTTCCGCGACCGCAAGGCTCGCAAGGGTGACTTCCGCAAGCTGTGGATCCAGCGCATCAACGCCGCCGTCCGCGCCGAAGGCATCACCTACAACCGCTTCATCCAGGGTCTGCACCTGGCCGGCATCGAGCTGGACCGCCGCGCCCTCGCCGAGCTGGCCGTCTCCGATCCCGAGACCTTCAAGGCCATCGTCGAGCAGGCCAAGGCCGCTCTGCCCGAGGACGTCAACGCTCCGGTCGAGGCCTGAGCCGCGAACCTCGGCGGATGCGCCTTCGCGCGCATCGGCAACCGCATGAGAACCCCGCCCTATGCGGGGTTCTCGCATATCATGCGGGAACGTGCAGGTATGCAAGCCTTCCGCACGCATACAGGGTTCTCGCATATGATGGGGCACCATGTACAACGGATCCACCCGGCTTCTTGACCAGTTCATCGCGCATATCTCCGTCGAACGCGGACTGGCCAGGGCGACCGTGCGGGCATACGAATCCGATCTTCGCCGCTATCTCTCGTGGCTCGCGCACACGCGCGGCATCACCGATCCCGATGCCATCGGCAAAGCCGACATCGAGGAGTACGTGGCGCAGCTGGATTCGGACGGCGACAGCGCGCGCAGCAAGGCGAGGAGGCTTGCCAGCATCCACGAGTTTCACCGGTTCGCCCTCGCGCAGCACGCCGTGAGCGACGACGTGTCCGCCACGGTCAAGGCACCCAAGAGCGCGCAGATGCTGCCGGATGTGCTGACGATCGACGAGGTCTCCCGCCTGCTCGACGCGATTCCCGACCCGCACGGCACCGACGCGGCGCGGGGGAGAGCTGGCGCCGGAGCGTTGCCGGACGCCGTGCTGCTGCGTGACAGGGCGCTGCTCGAATTCATGTACGCCACCGGATGCCGCGTCTCCGAAGCGGTCGGAATGAATCTGGACGACATCGACATCGACGACGCGCATGTGGCGCGGCTGACGGGCAAAGGATCCAAGCAGCGACTCGTCCCGCTCGGCGAATACGCATGTCGCGCGCTGCGCCGATACCTCGCCGAGGGGCGCGGCACGCTGGAGGGCCGCGCCAAGGGCACGCCGGAACGCCGCGCGGTATTCCTCAACAAACGGGGGCGCCGGCTGTCTCGCCAGTCGGTATGGGAGGTCATCAAACTGGCGGGGGAGCGGGCCGGCATCGATCGTCCGCTTCACCCACACACGCTCCGGCACTCTTTCGCCACGCACCTGATCCAGGGCGGCGCCGACGTGCGCACCGTGCAGGAACTGCTCGGCCATGCCTCGGTCACCACCACGCAGATATACACGCACGTCAGCCCGGAGACCTTGATTGAGGCGTACCTCACCTCGCATCCGCGCGCGCGGTGAACGCGGAGCGGTTGCCCGGGCGCGATAGCATGGATGCGACACGCGAAGGAGGCAGCTCGACATGCAGCAGGCGGCATATTCCCGCTTCGACGGCGACGACGCGGGAAACAGGCAGGGAACGCTGCCGATCCGCGGCACCTACTCCGCCGCGCCACGGGGAGACGACGGGTCTTCGGCGGAAACGGTGATGGTCGGCACGTCCGGCGGCCCCGCGAACACTGGTGATGATAAGGTGAACGGTATGCCTACTGATCTGCTTGGACGAGAATACGAGACGTTCCCCGCGCCGAAACCGCTGTCGCAGCACGGTCCCGCGCGCATCATCGCCATATGCAACCAGAAAGGCGGGGTGGGCAAGACCACCAGTTCCATCAACATCGCCGGCGCGCTCAGCCAGTACGGGCGCCGTTGCCTGATCGTCGACTTCGACCCGCAAGGAGCCGCGACAGTCGGCCTCGGCATCAACGCGAACGCTGTCGAGAACACCGTGTATACTGCGCTGTTCGACCCGTCGATCGATCCGCACGAGATCGTACAGCACACGGATTTCGAGAACCTGGACATCATGCCGGCGAACATCGACCTGTCCGCCGCCGAGGTGCAGCTGGTCACCGAAGTCGGTCGCGAGCAGATCCTCGCCAGCGTGCTGCGAAAGCTCCGCAACGAATACGACGTGATCATCGTCGACTGCCAGCCGTCGCTGGGCCTGCTCACAGTGAACGCCTTGACCGCCGCGGACGGCGTGATCATCCCTGTCGCCGCGGAGTTCTTCGCGCTGCGCGGTGTGGCGCTGCTCATGCAATCCATCGAGAAGGTGCAGTCGCGCATCAACCCCGACCTGCAGGTCTACGGCGTGCTGGTCACCATGTTCACGCGCACCCTGCACTGCGAGGAGGTACTGCAGCGCATCTACGAGGCGTTCCAGGACAAGGTGTTCCATTCGGTCATCTCGCGGTCCATCAAGCTGCCGGACGCCACCGTGGCCGCCGCCCCGATCACGATCTACGCTCCCGGCCACAAGACCGCGAAGGAATACCGCGAGGTGTCGCGCGAGCTGATCGCCCGCGGCATCGTCGCGTGATGGCGCGGCCATGGTGAGCGGCGCAAGCGCGATGCGATGAGCGAGTTGACGGAACCTGCCGACGGCGGCGAGATCGGAGGCGATGCCGCCGTCTCCCCGGGATTCTCCGTCGAACTGGAGGTCTATTCGGGGCCTTTCGACGCGCTGCTGTCCATGATCGCGAACCGGCGGCTGGAGCTCACCGAGGTGTCGTTGTCGGAGATCACCGAGGAGTTCCTTGCCTATGTGCGCACGCTGGATCTCGCGCGCGACATGGAGGAGGCGAGCGCGTTCCTCGATGTCGCCTCGGTGCTCGTCGAGGCGAAGAGCGCGGCGCTGCTGCCGCATGACCAGACGGATGGGGAGCGCGACGAGCAGAGTCTCGAAGCGCTGCGTGAGCGTGACCTGCTGTTCGCCAGGCTGTTGCAGTATCGTGCGTTCAAACAGGCGGCCGGCGATTTTCGCGCCCGGCTCGCTGCCAATGCCGGCAGGTTCCCGCATCCGGCATATGTCGATGAACGTGTCGCGGCGATGCTGCCGGAGCTTGCATGGTCGCTGGGCGCAGAGGACTTGGCGCGCATCGCCGCACAGGTGTTCGCCAACGCGCCGGCCAGCGAGGTGTCGCTGCATCAGCTGCATGTGCCGCTTGTCGACCTGCGCGCGCAGGCGGCGGTCGTGCGCGACCGGTTGCAGGCGTTGCCGGCCGGCGGTTCGATGACGTTCGCGGAATTGACGCGTGACGCACACCGCCGTGTAGAGGTGGTCGCGCGTTTTCTGGCGGTTCTGGTGTTCTTCAAGCAAGGCGTGCTGCAGTTTCGGCAGGCCGGGCCATTCGAGACGCTGCATCTGCGCTGGGTCGAAGACGCCCGGGACGCCGGTGTGGTCGACATCGCGGAGGGGGACTTCGCATGAGGCTCGCAAAACGTGAAGATACAGGCGGCGTCGTATTGGAAAATAGCGGTTTGGTTTTTTATATCTCGACGTTTTGTGGGCGAGAAAGGTGACGTGATGGATGCGCAATTCACGGCGGAGGACTTTCCGGGCGGTCTGAGGGCCTGCATGGAGGCGATTCTGATGGCCGCCGACCAGCCGCAGCACGCCGCCGACCTGGCGCGGGTTCTGGGCGTGGGCGAGCAGGAGGCTCGTGCCGCGCTGGAGCGTCTGCGCTCGCAGTATGACGAGGAGGGGCGCGGCTTCGAGCTGCGGCATACCGCGCGTGGCTGGCAGTTCGCGAGCCGGGCGCAATACGAGCAGGTGGTGTCGGCGTTCGTGACTGACGGGCAGACCGCGCGCCTGTCGCAGGCAGCGTTGGAGGCGCTGGCCATCGTGGCGTACAAGCAGCCTGTGACGCGCGCCCAGGTCGCGGCGATCCGCGGCGTGAACTCCGACGGCGTGATTCGTTCGCTGACAGTGCGCGGACTGGTTCGCGAGGATGGCGTGGACGAGGATTCCCGGGCCGCGCTGCTGGTGACCTCCGGCCTGTTCCTGGAACATCTCGGATTGGAGTCGCTCGACCAGCTGCCCCCGCTCGCCCCATTCCTGCCCGAACGCGAGACCACCAACGTCCCCGACGGCGAATAGGAGTTGCCGGAGGACTGTCGGCCGTAAGCCGACTGGGGTGGTCGGTGTTTCAGCGTATGTAGGTTATGCCGCCTCCGCGGCCTCGCATGACACACCACTTAAAGTCATGTTGACTATAAGTGATATGCTCTGGTCTTGAACTGGAGAGCACACCAGTCGGAAAGTGGGCATGCATGGTCGGCGGAAACGTGTCGGAGCGGCGGATGCAACCGCCGGCCGTCGGGGTCTCCGTGGTGATCCTGGCCCTGGGGCCGGAGGAGACCGCGTCGGATTGCCGTGACGCGATGCCCTCGCGTCTGTGGCTGCCGCTGGTGCGCCGCGTGCGCCAGCCGTTTCTGGGGCGGTGGGCGCTGCCGGGCGGCGATTTGCGCGCCGACCGTTCGCTGGAACAGTCCGCCTACCACGCGTTGGAGACCACCACGGACCTGCATCCTCGCTACCTCGAACAGCTGTATACGTTCGGCGATCCCGCGCGATCGCACGGTGGCCTGCCGATGGTCTCCATCGTCTACTGGGCGCTGGTCGGCAAGGCCGAAGCCCATGATTTCACCGAGGCGGACAACGTCCGGTGGTTCCCCGAGGACGAGCTTCCCGAACTGGCCTTCGACCATCGGCAGATCATCGACTATGCGTTGTGGCGCCTGCGCAACAAGATCGAATACCCGGATATCGCCACCAAGCTGGTCGGTGACACGTTCACGCTGCGCCAGCTGCATCACGTGTATGAGGCCATAACCGGCGAGGCCATCGACGTGGCGAATTTCCGGCGTCGCATGCTGCTGTCCGGCGAGCTGGAGGATACCGGCGAGAAACTGCGCGATGGCCGCCACCGCCCGGCGGCCGTGTACCGGTACAACCCCGACCGTTCCCGCGCGTCGACGGCCCCGCCCGTCGGGCCGCCACGCGACGCGCCGACCATCGAGGAGCTGGAGGGCCAGCGCATCGAGGACGCGCTGTCCGCGTTGATGCCATCGGCACGCGCATGACGGGAGGCGGGCGGCAAGACCCGCGTCCGTGCCGTATAACCGCATATTGATTTTGGCCGGCCACCCGGTTGTCAGATACGTTGGCGTGCCCGCACGCCTTAGAGAAAGGAACACACCATGAGCGCAACATTGTCCGCCCTGTCAGTGGATGAGATCATCGCCCGCCTCGGTGCGCAGAGCACCTGCGACGCCGGCCTGACCCAGGATCCGTGGCATTTCGACACCACCAAGCCCAGCTACGGGCCGGGCGCGTCCATGCTCGACAAGCTGCCGCACAACGCGCCTCGCCAGCAGGTGCTGCCGGAGGAGTACCGCAACGCCTCCGACGAGGAGCTGCAGGAGCGCATTCGCTCGGCCAAGTCCCGTCTCGGCAGCAAGCTACTGATTCTGGGGCATTTCTACCAGCGTGACGAGATCATCTGCCACGCCGATTACGTGGGCGACTCGTTCCAGCTGGCCAAGAACGCCACGCAGTGCCCGGACGCCGACCACATCGTGTTCTGCGGCGTGCATTTCATGGCCGAGACCGCCGACATCCTCTCCACGCCGGAGCAGACCGTGACGCTGCCGAACCTCTCCGCCGGCTGCTCGATGGCCGACATGGCCAACATCGACCAGGTCGAGGAGGCTTGGAGCCAGCTCGGCGAGATCTGCGGCACCAAGCCCGACGCGGACGGCAGTCAGCAGATCATCCCGGTCACCTACATGAACTCGTCCGCGGCCTTGAAGGCGTTCTGCGGACGCAACGGCGGCATCGTGTGCACCTCGTCCAACGCGCACGCCGTGCTCGAATGGGCGTTCGCGCGCGGCAAGCGCGTACTGTTCTTCCCCGACCAGCATCTGGGCCGCAACACCGCCCGCGCGATGGGCATTCCGCTGAGCGAGATGCCGCTGTGGGACCCGTACAAGGCGCAGGGCGGCGCGACCGACCCGTCCGACTACGCCAAGGCCAAGATGATCCTGTGGAAGGGCTTCTGCTCGGTGCACCAGCGCTTCACCGTCGAACAGATCGAGAAGGCGCGCGCCGCGTTCCCGGGCGTCAAGGTGATCGTGCACCCGGAGTGCTCGATGCAGGTCGTGGACGCGGCCGACGGCACCGGCTCCACCGCGTACATCGTCAAGGAGATCGCCAACGCGCCGGCCGGATCGGCCATCGCCGTGGGCACCGAGATCAACCTCGTGAACCGCCTGGCCGCGCAGTACCCCGACAAGACCGTGTTCTGCCTGGATCCTGTGGTCTGCCCGTGCTCCACGATGTACCGCATCCACCCGGCGTACCTCGCCTGGGCGCTGGAGAACATCGAACAGGGCAACATCGTCAACCGCATCACCGTGGACGACGACACCGCACGCGAGGCAAAGGTGGCTCTGGAGCGCATGCTCCAGGTGCACCCGTGATCGCAAGCTCCCGTCAACGGGAGCACATCAACAACATTGAGGAAGCAGCACAATGAGCAACGCTGAAATCGTCGTAGTCGGCGCGGGCGTCGCGGGCCTTTCCGCGGCGCTGGCGGTGGCCGATGCCGGCCAGGACGTGACGCTGGTCACCAAGGCCGACCTGGTGGAATCCAACACCTACCATGCGCAGGGCGGCATCGCCGCGGCGGTCTTCGCCGACGACGACCCGAAACTGCACGCGGCCGACACGATGGCCGCGGGGCATGGTCTGTGCGAGCCCCGTGCCGTGGAGATACTGACCCGCGAGGGCGCCGACCGTGTGCGGCAGTTCGCCGCCGCGGGCGTGCATTTCGATCGTGACGCGCAAGGCCACATGCTGCGTGGCCTCGAAGCCGCGCATTCGCGGGCCCGTGTCGTGCACGCCGGGGGAGACGCCACCGGCAAGGTGGTCGAACTGGATGTGTCCGCCATGGTGCGGGCCAATCCGCTCATCCACATCATCGAGCATGCGTTCCTTGAGGATTTGATTGTGCGCGACGGCGCCATCGCCGGCGTGCGGCTGCTCGTCAGGGGCGGCGAGACATTCCGCAGCGCCGACATGGCCGCTTCACGAGTCATCCTCGCCACCGGTGGCGCCGGACGTCTCTACCCGTACACCACCAATCCGGCCGTCGCCACCGCGGACGGTCTGGCGGCCGCATGGCGTGCCGGCGCACAGGTCGCCGACGTGGAGTTCTACCAGTTCCACCCCACCGCGATGGCCGTGGGCGAGCACTTCCTCGTTTCCGAGGCGGTACGCGGCGAGGGCGCGGTGCTGCTCGACGAGCACGGCGAACGGTACATGACCCGTGTCGACGAGCGCGCCGAACTCGCGCCGCGCGACGTGGTGGCCCGCGAGAACTTCCGCGTCATGCAGGCGCAGGGCGGCAAGCCCGTGATGCTCGACGTCTCGCCGATGCGCCGCGAGAACCCGGATCTGGCCGAGTTCCTGCGTCACCGGTTCCCGACCATCGACGCCTATACGCGTTCTCTCGGCTTCGACTGGAGCAAGGAGCCGATTCCGGTCGCGCCCGCCGCGCACTACTACATGGGCGGCATCCGCACCGATCTGGAAGGTCGCGCGAGCATCCCCGGCCTGTATGCGGCCGGCGAATGCGCCCGCACCGGCGTGATGGGATCCAACCGGCTCGCGTCGAACTCGCTGCTTGAAGGACTGGTGTACGGTCGTCGCGCCGGACTCGCCGCCGTGAACGATCCGGCCGGTTCCGTGTGGAACCCGGTCTGGTTCTCCAACTCGGCCACCGGCCTCATCGTCAGCGACACGCCGGTCGAGCTGAGCATGCCGGCCCCCGATGAGCGTGCCGGGGCCAATGGCCGGCCTGCCATCTGGGATCGCACCCGCATCCAGAACACGATGTGGGCCGGCGTGGGCGTGTTGCGCGACGGCGACGGCCTGCGCCAGGCCATCGACCAGCTCGGCACCGGCCTGGCGTTGGCCGATGCCGACGCGACGGAACCCGCTGCCACGGCCTGTGAGCCTGACCCGATCACCCGCCTGGAAAACCGCAACCTGCTCACCGTCGGCTACGTCGAGGCCAACGCCGCGCTGCGCCGCACCGAGTCGCGCGGCGCCCACGCCCGCACCGACTATCCCGAGCCATGCGACGAGTGGGCCCAATCCATCGCCTACATCAACGCCTAGCGCTGTTTGCTCACTTGTCGGTTGGCACCGGACTGTCGTTGCACGCCGCCGGAGTGGTCTCGGTACCCTGACCCGATGCATTGCGATTAATCCCGCAAGAACGACAGCAGTCCATATCAAGAAAGACCCGATCATGCTTACGCAACACATCATCCGCACCGCCATCGAGGCGGCGCTCGCCGAAGACGCGCCCTACGGCGACATCACCTGCGAGACCACAATCCCCGCGGACGAAACCGGCTCGGCGCACCTCACCGCACGCGAGAGGGGCGTGATGAGCGGCATCGCCGTGTTCACGGCCGCCTTCACGGCGCAAAATCCCGGTATCGGCGTCTCGCCCCTGATCGCGGACGGGGAGCGATTCCAGCGCGGCCAGGTCCTCGCCACCGTGGAAGGTCCGGTACGTGACCTGCTCGCCGCCGAACGCATCGCCCTCAACTTCACCCAGCGCATGAGCGGCATCGCCACCATGACCGCCTCCTTCGTGGACGCGGTCAACGCCATCTACGATGACGGACATGACGGGACCGTCACCCGGCCGCATCGCTACGAGCGCACTCGCATCGTCGACACGCGCAAAACCACCCCCGGCCTGCGCCCGTTCGAGAAATACGCCGTGGTCTGCGGCGGAGGCCACAACCACCGTTACGGGCTGTCCGACGCGGTGATGATGAAGGACAATCATCTGGCGGCGCTCGCCGCACGCGGCATCGACCTGACCGGCGCGATCCGCCACGTGCGCGAACAGGTGGGCCACACCACGCATATCGAAGTGGAAGTCGACCGGCTTGAGCAGATTCCCGCCGTGCTCGCCGGCGGTGCGGACACCATCATGCTCGACAACTTCTCGCTCGATGACACCCGCCGCGGCGTGGATATCATCAACGGCAAGGCCATCGTGGAAGCCAGCGGCAACATGAGCATGGAGCGCGTGCCGGCCGTGGCCGCCACCGGTGTGGACGTGATCTCAGTGGGCGCGCTGACGCACAGCGTACGCAGCATCGACCTCGGATTGGACTGGAACTAGCCATGGCTGACACTCCCAATGCATCCGGCGAACCCGACGAACTGTATCTGGACGCCGCTGCCACCGAGCCGGTGACCAGGAACGTCATCGAAGCGATGATGCCGTTCATGACCGACGCATACGCGAACCCGGCAAGCGTGCATCAACCCGGCAAGACGGCGGCGAGGGCGCTTGATGCCGCCCGCGCCTCATTCGCCGCCGGTCTCGGCGCCCGCCCGGACGACGTGATCTTCACTTCCGGCGGCACCGAGTCGGACAATCTGGCCATCAAGGGCATCGCCATGGCACGTATGCGCGCACTCGGCCTGCAGCCGGTCTACGGTCTTGCCGGAATCGATGACGAGCCGTCCGGCGTGAACCCCGCGCAGGCCGGTGAACATCCGGCGATCCGCCGTCCGCGCATCATCATCTCATCCATCGAGCACCCGGCCGTCGCGCAATCGGCGCAATGGCTGCACGAATGGTTCGGCTTCGAAGTCGTGCACATTCCCGTGGACGGTCAGGCTCACCTCGACCTTGACGCGCTCGAACAGGAGCTCGACGGCGAGGCCGGTGAACGCACCACGCTGGTTTCCGCCATACTGGCCAACAACGAGGTCGGCACCGTCGAACCCGTGGAGGAGCTGGTCCGCATCGCCCACGCGCACGGGGTTCCCATTCATGTGGACGCCGTGCAGGCGGCCGGGCAGATTCCCCTCCGCATGCGCGATTGGGATGTGGACGCGCTGAGCGTGTCCGGACACAAGTTCGGTACGCCCAAGGGACTGGGGGCGCTGCTGGTCCGCGGTCGAACCCCGATCGAGCCGGTGCTTTCCGGCGGCGGTCAGGAGCGCGGGCTGCGCTCCGGCACGCAGAACGTGGCCGGTGCGGTGGCGCTCGCCATAGGGCTCAACGAGTCGAACGCGCGCATGGCGGCGCAGTACCGGGAACTGACGGATTCCCGCGACATGCTGATTGACGCCGTGCGGCGGGTGGTGCCTCGCGCCGAACTCACCGGCGACCCGGTCAGTCGTCTGCCGGGACATGCGTCATTCATTTTCCCCGGAGTCACCGGCGAAGCTCTGCTTGTCGATCTGGACGCCCGAGGCATAGCCGCCTCGTCCGGATCCGCCTGCGCCATTGGCCGTCATGAGATTCCCGGCACACTGCTTGCCATGGGGCTGGAACCGCAGATCGCCAAATCCGCCCTGCGTATGACATTCCGCCGTCCCCTCACACGGGAGGAAATCGAGCGCATCTCCATGGCCTTGGAAGACTCCTACACCGAGCTGACGCATTAGTGCACATGGTCTCCAGTCAACGATCCCTGCGGGGGCAACGTGTGCTGTTACCCGTCGGAGGGCGGTTCGGTTGTGTGTCAAGGCGTATCGCTAGGCTTATGCCGGTTTGCGTGTAAGTACAGATATGAACCAAAACAAGTACCGAACGGTTACGCGAAGAATCAATTAAGAGAGGTTTCTATGGCGGTTCGCGGTGATATTCGTAATGTGGCTATCGTGGCACACGTCGATCACGGCAAGACCACGCTGGTAAACGCGATGCTCCAGCAGTCCCACGTGTTCAACGAGCGCGAGGAGGTGCCGGATCGTGTGATGGACTCCAACGATCTGGAGCGCGAGAAGGGCATCACCATCCTGGCCAAGAACACGGCCGTGGAATACACCGGTCCGCTGGCGGCCAAGTACGGTTACCCGGACGGCATCACACTCAACATCATCGACACCCCCGGCCACGCCGATTTCGGTGGCGAGGTCGAGCGCGGCATCTCGATGGTCGACGGCGTCGTGCTGCTCGTCGACGCTTCCGAAGGCCCGCTGCCGCAGACCCGTTTCGTGCTGCGCAAGGCCCTTGAGGCCAAGCTGCCGGTGATTCTGTGCGTCAACAAGGTGGATCGTCCGGACGCCCGCATCGAAGAGGTCGTCTCCGAATCCACCGACCTGCTGCTGGGCCTCGCCCAGGACGTCATCGAGGAAGGCGTCGACCTCGACCTTGACCACCTGCTTGACCTGCCGGTCGTCTACTGCGCGGCGAAGGCCGGCTACGCGTCCGTCAACCAGCCCGAGAACGGCGGCCTGCCGGACAACGACAACCTTGAGCCTCTGTTCGAGGACATCATCAAGTACATCCCCGCCCCCGAATACGAGGAGGGCGCGCCGCTGCAGGCGCACGTCGCCAACATCGACTCCTCCGACTTCCTCGGACGACTCGGCCTGGTCCGTATCTACAACGGCACGCTGGAGAAGGGCAAGACCTACGGCCTGTCCCGCGTGGACGGTTCCATCGAGAACTTCCGCGTCGTCGAACTGCTGCGCACGCAGGGCCTGGAGCGCACTCCCGTCGAATCCGCCGGCCCCGGTGACATCGTCGCCGTCGCGGGCGTCAACGACATCATGATCGGCGAGACCATCGTCGACCCGAACGACCCGAAGCCGCTGCCGCTCATCCACGTCGACGACCCGGCCATCTCGATGACCTTCGGCACCAACGACTCCCCGCTGGCCGGCCGCGAAGGCAAGGACCACAAGCTTACCGCCCGCATGCTCAAGGATCGTCTCGACCGCGAGCTCATCGGTAACGTGTCGATCAAGGTGCTGCCCACCGACCGCCCCGACGCCTGGGAAGTCCAGGGCCGTGGCGAGCTCGCGCTGGCCATCCTCGCCGAGCAGATGCGCCGCGAAGGCTTCGAGCTGACCGTCGGCCGCCCGCAGGTGGTCACCAAGACCATCGACGGCAAGATCAACGAGCCGATGGAGAACACCACCATCGACGTTCCCGAGGAATACATGGGTACCGTCACGCAGCTCATGGCCGACCGCAAGGGCCGCATGGACTCGATGAGCAACCACGGTTCCGGCTGGGTGCGTCTGCAGTTCACCGTGCCGTCCCGTGGCCTGATCGGCTTCCGCACCGCGCTGCTGTCCGCCACGCGCGGCACCGGCATCGCCTCCTCGCTGTCCGCCGGCTACGCGCCGTGGGCCGGTGCCATCGTCACCCGCCAGAACGGCTCGATGGTCTCCGACCGCGCCGGCGTTGCCACCCCGTACGCCATGCAGCGGCTGCAGGCCCGCGGCAACTTCTTCGTCGAACCGCAGTCCAACGTGTATGAGGGCCAGGTCGTCGGCATCAACAACAAGCCGGACGAGTTGGACGTGAACATCACGCTGGCCAAGCACATGACCAACATGCGTTCCTCCACCGCCGACGTGCTGGAAACGCTGACTCCGCCGATCAAGATGAGCCTTGAGGAGTCGCTCGACTTCGCGAATGAGGACGAGTGCGTCGAGGTCACCCCTGAGGCGATTCGCGTGCGCAAGATCATCCTCAGCCGTGAGGACTGGTACAAGTGGCGTGCAAAGCAGCGTCGTCAGAACAACAACGCCTGACGGCGTTGTCGTTCTGACGATCGTCGCGGGCGCTGATTGCGCGCCCGTCTGCTTGCTTCTGATTACGGAGAGTCCATTGGGCTCTCCGTTTTTGTTTTTCGAGGGGCTGTTCTGACGGGTCTGTGTGCCACACCAGGCCGATTTCGGCGTTTTTTGGGCTGGTGTGGTACGACGGAAATTCCTGCGATCGGGACGAATATTTGTTCATCGTTGGAAAATGGCGGTTTCTATGATTTTGCCTGTTGCCATACCAGCGAATGTTAGGGCTAACATTCCATTGTGTGGCAATATGTTGGCCACACAATGCGGTTTTTGCCTGTTTTGACGCTGGTGTGGCATGTTCTGCGGCAGCGGCATGGTGTTATGTCCCGCCAGCGGGGGCAAGATATGAGTTCGCCGGGCCTTCTGGCCTGTAATTGGATGGCCTGCGGACACGGCTTCCGCTGTTTGCCATACGGCTCATTGCGCCAGCGGAGCGAGATTTCACCGCGCCGATACAGCGCATCTCCTTATACTGGTGACCATGACTCAATCGGATGATCGTTCAATTCTGCCTTGGTCTCATCGGCTCAGCCCCGTGCTGCGCGGACTCGTCACCGTCGTTGCCGGCATCCTGTGCGGCATCGTCAGCACATTCGCGCATCGCATGGGCGCTTCGGCCAACATTCCGTATGGACTGGTGCTCGCCTTCCTGATTCTTGGCATATCGGCGTGGTGTGCACGCTCGCGGCTTGACGTCGTCGGTCTCGCCCTGCACCTGATCGCCTCGTCCGGCACGGTATGGCTGATCGCTGTGCAATCCACCGACGACGCGTTGACGCCGGTCGGATTCAGCGGATCATCGGTGCCGTATTTTTCCCAGCGTGTGGGATACCTGTGGCTGATCGGCTGCATCGTCGTCCAGCTGATGCTGATGTTCCTGCCCGCGCGATGGTTCGCCATCACGCCCAAGACCGATGGAAAGACCGACGACAAGACCGACGACAAGAATTCGCAGCAGCCATCGCAGCTGTCCGTGTCCCGGCAGACTCCCGACACGCTGGCGGAGAGCCGATGATGGCCGAGTATACGTTGCATTTCCTGGGGCCGACCGGGACGTTCACCCATCAGGCGGCGATCGAGGCCGCCAAGACGATCCGCCCATCCGGCGCATCCGTGACGCTGACACCCGAGCCGGACGTCCCGACGATTCTTGACGCGGTGCAGCGTCGGGGTGACTGGGGCATCATCGCGTGGGAAAACAACGTGGAAGGGTACGTCGTGCCGAACCTCGACGCGCTCATCGACGCTGACAACGTGGTCGGATTCGCCCGAGTCGGCGTGAACGTGTCATTCGATGCCTTCACCTTGCCCGGCACATCACTCGCCGATTGCCGTACCGTCACCGCCCATCCGCACGGGCTGGCGCAATGCCGCCGTTTCACGGCCGACCATCAGCTGCAGCAGCTGCCGGCATCGTCGAATGGTGCCGCCTGCCGAGACCTTGAGCCCGGCCAGGTGGCGCTCGGACCGAGCATCTGCGGCGATTTGTACAATCTGACGCGCGTCGCCTGCGCCGTGGGCGACTATGCCGGCGCGCGCACCGAGTTCCTGGCACTCGCCCCGCGGGACGAGGCCATCACCGTGCTGCGCGAGCGGGCATCACGGACGGCCGGGGATGAGACCGTGGGATCGATGCCGGCTCCAGGGGCGACGACCGACCCCGTTTCGGAATACGAATCGATCATCGCGTTCATACCGCTGAGCACAGGCCCCGGCGTACTCGCGAATCTGCTGGACGTGCTGCGCGACGCCGGTCTGAACATGACGAGTTTCATATCTCGCCCGATTAAGGGACGCGACGGCACGTACAGTTTCATCGCGACCATCGATGCAGCGCCCTGGCAGGAACACCTGCGCGACGTGCTGACACAGGTCGTCGACCATGGCGATTGGGTGAAGACGCTGGCGGTGTATCCGCGCCGCGAACGGCCGAACCCACCGATCTACGCGTGGTCGCTGCCCAACGGGGGAGTGCGCCGCGAGCCGGCCGCGCCCGGCACATGGACGGAAGGCGACACTGCGCGAAGGGAATTGCTGTGGTAGGAAGTCATGATACTGCGGCCGCCGCACGGCTCACGGTCGGAGTCATCGGACTCGGCCTGATCGGCGGGTCGCTGGCCCGAAGGCTCGCCGTCCGCGGGGTGTCGGTCGTCGCGTGGAACCATCGCCCGCATCCATACGCCCAGGCCGAAGCCGATGGCATACGCTGCATGCGCACGCTCGCCGAACTGGTCGAAGCGCAGCCGGAGGTCATCGTGCTGTGCAACCCGCTGAAGGCGATGCCGGCGATCCTCGGCGAGTTGCGGCCGCTGCTCGAACCGTATCAGGACATCACGCTCACCGATGTGGGCAGTGTCAAGATGATGGTCCGCGATCAGGTGCGGGACGCGGGTCTGGCGGGCCGCTATGTCGGCGCGCACCCGATGGCCGGCAACGAGCTCTCGGGATGGGCCGCCGCCGCCCCGTCGCTCTACGACAACGCGCTGTGGGCCATGACCGTGGATGGCGACACCGATTACCGTCGTTTTCTCGCCGTCGCGCGGATGATCACCGACGATGTGGGCAACCGCGTCATCGTGCTCGACGACGATACCCATGACCGCGCTGCCGCGCTGATCTCACACATGCCGCACGTCGTCGCCACGGCGCTCATCAACCAGCTGACCGACGACCCGGACCGCAACATCGCGGCTGCGCTCGCCGCGGGAAGCTGGAGGGACATGACGCGCGTCGCGCTGACCGATCCGGACCGCACCCGTGCGATGGTCGAAGAGGACGCCGACAATGTGGAACGACTGCTGCGCATGATGGCGGCGCGGCTTACCGAGGTCGCGGACGAATTGCATGGCGCAGATGCAGGTGCCATCGCCGCGTTTTTCGCGGATGGACAGCCGTTCCGTGACTACAAGTCCGCGGTCAGAAGCGGTGCGGACGGGGACGGGCCGGTCTTCGACCTGACGATACCCGCGGAGGGATGGCAGGCGGCACTGCTCGATTCCGCCCGCCGCGGCGAGCATATCCTGCGTTTCGGCGACGACTATACCGCCTGCGTGCAGCGTCGCAGCGCGATGTGATGCTGCGGGCTACTTGACGATAGACCACCCCTAGTCGGCCACGGGCTGACTAGGGGCTTGACGGCACCACAGCTCAGGGGCGGGTGAAGTGGCGTTCGGGGACGGGTTTGAGAGTGATGATGGTGTCGGCGTCGATGGTCACGCGATGTTCGGGGCGTGACCCGTTGGCCGCCGCGTCGCGGATCATATCCAACGTGTGACCGTCCCATGAGGTGACGTGTCCGACGTAATCGCGGTATTTCATGCGATGGTCGGTCGGATCGACCCCTTCGGACACTCGGACGACCACTCGCGCGTTGGCAGGGATTTCATTGGGAATTGCCATGGGGACTCCTTTGCCGTCGGTTTGTTCCATTCTAGTGGGTGAAACGCGGTTTTGCGGGATAGAATCGGCAAAGAAAGGAGTGTGCATGGATGGCGATGGTGATCTGTCCGCGTTCCTTGCGTATCTGCGGGCCAACAGGGGATTGTCGGACAATACGGTGAAGGCGTACGGCACCGATGTCAGGGAGTGCCTGCATGCACTGGCGTCGCGCGGCATCGCAGATCTGCGTCAGGTCACGACCGACGACCTGCGTGGATGGATGGCGTTCGAGACCCGCGACCACGCCCGCTCCAGCATGGCCCGCAAGGTCGTGTCGGTCCGTTCGTTTTTCGCTTGGGCGCATGAGCATGGCAGGATCGAGGCCGACCCGGCGGCCGTGCTGATGACGCCGAAACTGCCGGACACGTTGCCTTCGGTGCTGACTGAGGCCCAGGCGGAGCGCCTGATGGACCGTGTGGATGACGATGCGTCGCTGCATGCCGCCTCATCGCAGCGTTACGAGACACGGCATGATGAGATGCCCCGCCTTGATTCGGCTCATCGGGGCGAAGAGATGAGTCAGCGTGACGAAATCGTGGCGCTACGTGATGCGGCCATGCTGGAATTGCTGTACGCGACCGGTATCCGCGTGGCGGAACTCGTCGGGCTCGACATCGGCGATGTCGACTGGTCCCACCGCACGATACGGGTTACGGGAAAGGGCAGCAAGCAGCGCGTGGTGCCCTTCGGCGACCCTGCCGAGAAGGCGCTGGCCGGCTGGAAGGAGCATGGCCGACCATTGATATTGCGCAGAGCCGGTGCGGGCACTCTCGATACGGTCGCGTTGTTCCTCGGCATGCGCGGCCGCCGCATCGACCAGCGTATCGTGCGCGATGTCGTGCATCGCGCCGCCCGCGAGAGCGGGGTGCCCGATATCAGCCCGCATTCGCTGCGGCACAGCGCGGCGACGCACATGCTGGACGGGGGAGCGGACCTGCGCGAGGTTCAGGAGATGCTCGGCCATTCGTCGTTGCGCACCACGCAGCGGTACACGCATGTGTCGATCGAGCAGCTGAAGGAGCGGTACCGCCAGGCGTTTCCCCGGGCCTGACATCGTCACGTTCCGAGCTTGATCGTCCCGCGATTGCCTACGTCGACAACTCCGCGATAACTCCGCGGCCATCCTGCGCTTACCCTGCGCTTACCCTGCGGTCATCTTGCGATCAACCCGTGATTTCGCCTCGATTGCCCTGCAATCCGCATGATTCCGGGGTGCAACAGGCGAATTGTGCACGTTCACATCATTTAAAATCTTGAAATGTGATACAAATATGAACAAAATGTGGTAATTAACGTCGAAATCTTGACGGAAGCGTATCCTTATCACGTTTTGCGTTTACATGGGGTGGCTATAATCGGTCACCAACAAGAACGCCGCCATCCAAAGGCGACAGTCGAGTGAACGCTTTTGTCGTTCGGAACAAGGAGGAAGGATGGCCCCGGCTCAATGCTGAAGTTCATCGCCAAGCGCCTCGCCAACTACGTCGTCATGCTGTTCGTGGCGATTTCATGTACGTATTTTCTGGCTTCTGGTTTCATGCGTCCGCGCTCGAATTACGAGTCGAGGACTCCCCGCCCTCCGGCAGCGTCCATCAACCGCAGCTTGGATCTGGCCAATATCAATGATCACACCAATATCTTCACTCGGTATTGGCGTTGGCTGACCGGTGTCGTCACCAGATGGGACTGGGGACTGTCCCCTGATCTGGGGTCGGTCAACGGTGCGCTTGCGCCGCGTATCGTTGCCTCCACCGAGCTGGTGACGATCGCCACAGTCCTTTCCATCGTGCTTGGCGTGGCGCTCGGCATCTACACCGCGCAGCGCCAGTACAAGTGGCAGGACCGCCTGTTCGGCACCACTGCCACGTTCTTCCTTGTCATCCCGACCGCCGTGTTCGCCCTGCTTGTCGTGATGCTCGCCATCTTCATCAACGGCGCCAGCGGCTTCCGCCTGTTCTATGTGACGGGTCTGTCCAGTTATACAGGAAATAACTGGTTCCTGAGATTGGCTGATTTCGGGCAGCACATCATCCTACCGACCATCGTGCTGACGATTCTGGGCATGGTCTCCTACCATCTGACGCAGCGCACCTACCTGCTTGACGAGATGCACGCCGATTACGTGCGCACCGCCCGTGCGAAGGGTCTGACCCGCCGCCAGGCCATCCGTCGCCACGCGTTGCGCGCATCCCTGATTCCGACCGCCGTCAACGTCGCATTCTCCATCGCCTCGGTGTTCACCGGCGCGGTCATCACCGAATCTATCTTCGCCATCAACGGCTTGGGCCGGTACTTCATCCAGGCCATTCTCGACAACGACATCAATGCCTCGGTCGCCATCGCGGCGTTCGGCGGTGTGTGCACCCTCGCCGGTGCGCTGCTGGCCGACATCGTGTCCGCATGGCTTGATCCGCGCATCAAGATGAGCTGAGTGCAGGGGATGTGAGAAACAATGACTGATACAACCGTCAAAAACAACGAAACGACACAGAAAGAGTCCGACGAGAGCACGTCGAAGGGCGATATCAAGCACATCGGTTACGCCGGCCTGATCGCGCGTCGTTTCTTCCGTCAGCGCTCCGCCGTGGTCGGACTGATCATCCTTCTGGTGCTGGTGTTCTTCGCGCTGTTCGGCGCCAACATCGGCAAGTGGGCGTATGACGACCCTGACTTCCTCGCCCTGTCGGCAGGTCCGAGCGCCAGCCACTGGCTGGGAACCGACTCCGGCGGCTCCGACCTGTACGCCATGGTGGTGCGTGGTCTCGGCAAGTCGCTGATGATCGGCATCATCACCTCGGTGGCGACGATGGCGATCGCCTCGCTGCTGGGAACGGCCATCTCCTTCTTCGGCGGCTGGGTCGAGCGCGTCGGCATGTGGCTGCTCGATATGCTGCTCGTCGTGCCGTCGTTCCTGCTGATCGCAATGATCGTGCGCACCGCGAACGCCACCACCGGATGGATCTGGCTGATCATCGGCCTGACCGCGTTCGGCTGGGTCGGCTATGCGCGAATCATACGAACGCTGACGTTGTCGCTGCGCGAGCGCGACTACGTCAAGGCGGCCCGGTTCATGGGCGTTGGATCGTTCAAGATCATCGTGCGTCACCTCATGCCGAACCTCGCCTCGATGATCATCATCAACACGGTGCTGGGCGTCGTGGGCGCTGTCAACTCCGAGACCGCACTGTCGTACCTTGGTCTGGGCGTCAAGGCGCCCGACGTGTCGCTGGGTTCCATCCTGCAGTCCGGCGCCGTGTCCATGCAGACCGCTCCCTGGCTGCTGGTCTTCCCCTCCATCGCCCTGGTCCTGTTGACGTTCAGCATGCAGCTGATCGGTGACGGTCTGCGCGATGCGCTTGATCCCAATTCACGTGCGAGCGGAACGGTGGGTGCCTGATGTTCAGAAAGACAATGATGAAAAACAACAAGTCAAAGGGCAGCGTCTCAAGCGAGCACAAGGAGATCGTGCGCGACGACATCCTCCAGTACGAGCTGCTTGAAGGCAACGGCCCAAAGGGTGCGCCGAAGGGCGATCCGATCATGCAGGTGCGCGACCTGCACGTGTCCTTCGCCACAGAGGCCGGCGTGTGCCGTGCGGTGCGAGGCGTCAACTTCGACCTGTGGCGCGGGCGTACGCTCGGCATCGTGGGCGAGTCCGGCTCCGGCAAGTCCGTGACCGCGTTGAGCCTGATCGGCCTGCTCGACGACAACGCCAAGGTCACCGGCTCCATCATCATGAACGGCGAGGAGCTCATCGGCAAGACCGACGAGGAGATGAGCGAGATCCGCGGCGAGCGTATCGCCATGGTGTTCCAGGATCCGCTGTCCGCCCTGACCCCGATGTTCACCATCGGCGACCAGATCGCCGAAGGCCTCATCACCCATCATCCCGACATGTCCAAGCAGCAGATTCACGACCGTTGCGTCGAGCTGCTCGAACTGGTCGGCATCCCGCAGCCTGAGGAGCGTCTCAGCAGCTTCCCGCACCAGTTCTCCGGTGGTATGCGTCAGCGCGTGATGATCGCCATCGCCATCGCGAACAACCCCGACGTCATCATCGCCGACGAGCCGACCACGGCCCTCGACGTGACGATTCAGGCGCAGATCCTTGACGTGCTCGCCAAGGCGCAGAAGGAGACCGGCGCCGCCGTCGTGCTCATCACCCACGATCTGGGCGTGGTGGCCGGCGCGGCCGACGACATCCTCGTCATGTATGCCGGTCGTCCCGTCGAGCGCGCCAGCATCGACGACGTCTTCCAGCACCCCTCCATGCCGTACACGATGGGTCTGCTCGGCGCCGTGCCGAAGCCGCACATCGCCGCCTCCCAGCGTCTCGTGCCGATTCAGGGCAACCCGCCGTCGCTGGTCGACATCCCGAAGGGATGCCCGTTCTCGCCACGATGCCCGCTCGCCACCCCGGAGTGCTCGCTGTCTGAGCCGAACCTGGAAGTCGTGGACGCGAGCTCCGGTCATCTCGCCTCCTGCCGTCGACTGCAGGAGATCATCGACAAGAACATGAAGTACACGGACGTGTTCCCCGTGCCCGACCTGCTTCCCGCCGACTGGGCCGACGTCCCGCGCGACCAGCGCCCGGTGACGCTGGAGGTCGACCACCTGGTCAAGCACTTCCCGCTGACCGGTGGTGGCATGTTCCGCCGTACCATCGGCCAGGTCGCGGCCGTCGACGACGTGACGTTCAAGATTCGTCAGGGGGAGACCCTGGCGCTGGTCGGCGAGTCCGGCTCCGGCAAGTCCACCACGCTGATGGAGATCATGAACCTCATGAAGCCCGAGGACGGACGCATCGTCGTACTCGGCCATGACCTCGCCGAACTCAAGAAGAAGGCGGAGCGCAAGGCGCTGCGCAAGGACCTGCAGATCATCTTCCAGGATCCGATGAGCTCGCTCGACCCGCGCATGCCCATCTACGACGTGCTCGCGGAGCCGCTCAAGGTGCACAAGTGGAGCAAGGAGAAGATCAACCGCCGCATCGGCGAGCTGATGGAGCTGGTCGGCCTGAACCCCGACTACGTGGATCGCTTCCCGGCGCAGTTCTCCGGTGGGCAGCGTCAGCGCATCTCCATCGCCCGTGCCCTCGCCACCGATCCGAAGGTGCTGCTGCTCGACGAGCCGATCGCGTCCCTCGACGTGTCGATTCAGGCGGGCATCATCAACCTGCTTGAGGACCTGCAGGCCAAGCTGAAGATCTCATACCTGTTCGTTGCGCACGATCTGGCGGTCATCCGCCACATCTCCGACCGCGTGGCCGTCATGTACCTCGGCCAGGTGGTCGAGCTCGGCGAGACCGAGGACGTGTTCACCCATCCGCGTCACCCGTACACGCAGGCGCTGCTGTCGGCCATCCCCGTGCCCGACCCCGTGGTCGAGCGCACCCGCCAGCGCATCATCCTCAAGGGAGACCTGCCGTCTCCGTCCGAGAAGCACCCGGGATGCCGTTTTGCGTCTCGCTGCCCCGTCAAGCTGCGGCTCACTCCCGAGCAGCAGAAGATGTGCGAGACGAAACGCCCGGTTTTGACGTCGGATGACCAGATAGCGACCGAATTCGCCTGTCACTTCCCGCTGGATGTGAACGACGAATCCGCGCCGTTCTAAAGTCTTTCGGGCCGGTCATATGACCGGCCCGATTGCATTGGTTTCACCGAAAAGTGAAAAGTGACGCCAATGTTAACAAAACGTGGTGTATCATCACGGTTCTAGTTGCGAGATATTTTGAAGGAGAGAACGGCACGCGCAACTCGTGCTGTTCAGGAGAGGAATGCAAAGTATGAGTTTTGCATCTACCGCGCGTAAGGTCACCGCCTTCGCCGCCGCTGCAGCCACGCTCCTGGCGCTTGGTGCTTGCGGCAACAGCAACAACGGCAGCGCCAGCAACAACGGCGCCAAGTCCACTTCCGAACCGCAGGAAGGTGTTCCCACCAACTACACCGGTTCGTTCCCGATGCCGGATCCGGGCAAGGCCTACAACAACCCGAAGGACCGCGGCGAGCTGAAGCAGGGTGGCACCCTCACCCTGCCGATCACCGAGATCGGCCCGAACTGGAACGCCATTGACGTCAACGGCAACACCGTGTACATGAGCGGCCTGTGGCGCTTCTACATGCCGTGCATCTGGGAGTACCCGGCGGATGGTTCCCTGGAGAACATCAAGCCGAACACCAACTACGTGACCAAGGTCGAGCAGACCTCCGACAGCCCTGAGACCGTTGTCTTCACCATCAACGACAAGGCCTCCTGGAACGACGGCACCCCGATCACCTGGAAGGACTTCGAGTCCACCTGGAAGGTCCAGAGCGGCAAGAGCGACAAGTTCACCCCGGCCCTCACCACTGGTTACGACCAGATCAAGAGCGTCACCAAGGGCGACACCGACAAGCAGGCCGTCGTGACGTTCGAGAAGGACTTCTACCCCTACCAGTCCCTGTTCAACCTGCTGTACCCGTCTGAAGCCCTCACCGGCGACGACACCAAGGACGGCGAAACCTTCTCCAAGGGTTGGTCGAACGACTCCCACTCCGACAAGTGGGGCGCCGGCCCGTTCGTCGTCTCCAAGAGCTCCGACTCCGAAGTGACCTTCACCCCGAACCCGAAGTGGTGGGGCGACAAGCCGCTGCTGGACAAGGTCGTGCTCAAGCAGATGGAGCCGTCCGCTGCCATGAACGCCTTCAAGAACGGTGAGATTGACGCCGTCGGCGCTTCCGATGCTGAGTCCATGACGAGCGCGAAGACCGTGAAGGACGCTTACCTGCGTCGTTCCTACGACTCCGGTGTGTACACGCTGACCATCAACACCAAGAACATCCCGCTGGAGGTCCGCAAGGCCTTCGTCCAGGGCGTCGATCGCAGCCAGCTGCAGAAGATCGACTTCCAGGGCATCGAGTGGACCGAGAAGACCCCGGGCTCCCTGATTCTGCCTCAGTTCCAGGACGGCTACGAGGACAACATGCCCGCTGAGTCGAAGTACTCCACCGCCAACGCCACCAAGACCCTTGAGGACGCCGGCTACAAGAAGAACAGCGACGGCTACTACGAGAAGGGCGGCAAGGTCGCGGCCATTACGTACACGACGTTCTCCGACTCCGCCTCCACCAAGGCCAAGGCAACCGCCATCCAGAAGATGGCCAAGACCGTCGGCATCAAGGTGAGCATCGACATCAAGGCTTCGAACACCTTCTCCGACACCGTCAGCTCTGGTAACTGGGACATGATCGGCCTCGGCTGGTCCGCTGCCGACCCGTTCGGCTACGCGTCCTCCGCTTACCAGCTCTACGGCTCCAAGTCCGAGTCCAACTTCTCCTTCACCGGCACCGACGAGATCGACAAGGAGCTCGAGTCCATCCCGGGCATCAAGGACAGCACCAAGGCCATTGCTCAGTTCAACAAGGCTGAGAAGGAAGCCCAGAAGCTGTACGCTCAGATCCCGTTCGAGAACGGCCAGATCACTGTCGCCGTCAAGAAGGGTCTTGCGAACTACGGTCCTGCAGGCTACTCCTCCGGCGCGCGTGTCATGGTGACCGTTCACCCCGAGAACCTCGGCTGGGAGAAGTGAGTCGTCTGATTCATCGATCTCATTGAGATAGCGATATAGAAGTCCCCCGTGGCTGCAAAGTCACGGGGGACTTCTTGTATGTGTGGACGATGTTGGACCACCCCCCCAGCCGGCCATGCCGGCAGCCCCCGCTATCGGGGGCATGTGAAAAAGCCCCCGATAGCGGGGGGTTGCCAGCCGAAGGCTGACTGGGGGTGGTCACGCTGGCAGAGCGGGTATGCCCCGCTCAGCGGCAGACCTTGGAGATCGGCTGCCAGGGCTGCAGGGTCACCGGTTCGGAATCCACCGCGGCGAGCGTGCGCTCGTCCAGGTATTCCTTGCGGATGATGAGCTCCTGAACATAGCGGTCGAACCACGCGCCGGAGGCGACATAGTAGCCGTCCTTGCCGTTGTCCTTGCCCCAGCTGTTCTCCACCTTCCAACGGTCCGGCTCACCGGCCTTGTCGAGGTTGACGCCGGTGAGCGTCATGGCGTGGTTGCTGCGCGAATCGTTGTATTCCAGACCGTGCGCCTTGTCCGATGCGAACTCGGTGCCGAACAGCTCATCCACGCGCACGGTGCCACGATCGAAGATGCCGGCCTTGCGCAGTGAGAACTGCGCGCAGTCGCAGGCGAACCAGATTGGGTGGCCTGCGGTCAGCTGGTCGACGGCGGCCTTGCGGAACACGTCGAGCGGCACGTTGATGAAGTCCATCGGAGCGGCCTCCGCCACGTTGCCCACGAACGCCAGCTGATAGCGGCGGTAATACGGGGTAGAGGCGAGCGGGGAGTTCGTCAGGCTCACGAAATCATCCAAATCCTTGCCCACGTACTTCGCGTAGAACTCCTGCGGCGTGATGCCGTGTTCGACGATCTGCCTGCGCGAGTCGATGCCGGACTTCGTGCAGGACTCGGACGCCTTGGCGTCATCCTTGACGCGCAGCAGCAGATCGAAGCTCGCCGGTGGCTCGCCCATTGCGATAGCGCAGATACGGTACACGACCGACATCTGCCCGGTCTTGAGCGAGCGCAGCTCCTCAACCGACTTGCCGGCCTGATGGGCGTCGCGCAATTCGGCGGCGAACTCGCGCAGCTTCGTGTTCAGGTACTGCTCGAACGCCGAGGAATCGCGGGAGTTCGACGACTCCGGGTAGGCCTCCTTCGGCACCAGACCGTACTTCTTGACCAGCGCGACGAACATCTGCCACCAGCCGCCATCGTCAGCCGGGCCTTCGTTGACCGCCTCGAAGATGCGGCTGTCCGTGGTCTTGTCGAGCGTCTTGAGCACGTTCTCAAGGTAGAAGTTCGACTTCTCCAGCTTGTCGTAGAAGAACAGATAGCTTTCGGAGAACTCGAAATCGTCGAGGTTCCACTTGTGCATCAGCTCGTAGCGCAGCGTGTTCAGCGATGCGAACATCCAGCAGCGGCCGGAATGCTCCTGCGAGGTGATCGAACCCTGCTTGAGTTCGACCGAGAACGTGCGGGGGAGCTCGCGCACGCCGCGATACGAGGTCGCGGCCTGGAGAATGCCGTTCGATACCGCCGCGTTCGCCGCCACGAGGTTCGCGCGGTCCGCGTTGAACGCCGCGGAGTATTCCCTGAGCTGTTCCGCAGTCAGTGCCAGGTTGTCGGGCTGGTTGGAAGCCATGTCCATGATCCTTTCCTATTGTCGGAATGAAAAACTGCCACGAAGCAGTCTACTCCGCCTACGTAGGCCGTGTGTGAGCGGGGAGCGGAAGATTCCGGTCGAAACTGCGGCTCGCACTGTCAACGGGACGGATATAGGATGGCCCCATGATCACCATCACCACATCCAACGTGAACGGCATCCGCGCCGCCAAGCGCAAGGGCATCGAGACATGGGCGGGCGAGCACGCCCCGGACATCTGGTGCATGCAGGAGGTCCGTGCCCCGCAGGACGAGCTCGATCCGATATTCGGCGAGTTCGGGTTCGAATACGCCACCGCCGGCAAGATCGCCGACCAGAGCGAGCTGACGGCGATGAACGAGGTCTGCCGCGTCAAGGGACGCGCCGGCGTCGGGCTGCTGACCGACCTGCCCGTGACAGCCCGGCGATACGGTTTGTCCGGGCTGGACGAGGATGTGGATTCCGGTCGATGGATCGAGGCCGACGTGACGACGCCACAGGGCTATGGAATCACCGTCGCATGCGTGTACGTGCACGCGGGCAACAGCGACGATCCGGTGAAAATGGCGCAGAAATACCGCTTCCTCGACACCATGCTCACGCGCATGGGCGAGCTGCGGGACGAGGCCTCGCGCGGCGGCCGGCAGGCCGTGCTGTGCGGCGACTTCAACATCGCGCACACGCCGCTCGACATCAAGAACGCCAAGGCCAACATCAAGCATGCCGGGTTCCTGCCCGCCGAACGCGCCTACATCGACCGCTGGCTGGGGGAGTACGAGTTCGTGGACGTCATACGCTCGCTCGCCGGCGACATCCAGGGGCCGTACACGTGGTGGAGTCAGCGCGGCAGGGCGTTCGACAACAACGTCGGCTGGCGCATCGACTATCAGTTCGCCACTCCGGAACTCGCCGAGACGGCACGAGGCTTCGTCATCGACAAGGCGCCCAGCTATGACGCCCGCTGGTCCGACCATGCGCCGCTGACCGTCACGTATGACGTGTGATCGTGCAATCCATGACGCGCTCTGGGCCATGCGGCGGCCGTTCGGACCGGCGACAATCCGGCGGCGTCTTCCAAGCCAATCACAAGCCCTAGTGCTACGCTAGTCACGGTTGCAACCTGTACAACGAAATGAGGAACCCATGGGACTGTTTGGATTCGGCAAGAAGAAGCGTGAACGCGAGGAAGCCGAAGCGAAGGCCGAGAATCGCGAGGACGAGGCCGCCGTCGACACCGAGGAGACCGCCGCCCCGACCGACGTGGCGGACACGTACGAAGGCCGCGGCGAATCCTACGGACCGTGGGACGTCGATGACGAGAACGTGCCGGATTACGACGAGTACCTCGACATGGGCTCCTACTACCTGCCGTATCTCGCGGGCCTGCAGCTGCGCATCAAGGCGAACCGCAGCACCCAGGAGATCCTCGGCGCGACCATCAGCTACGGCGCGTCCAGCCTGGAGATCGAGGCGTTCGCGGCGCCCAAGACCATGGGTCTGTGGGACGACGTGCGCGCCGATTTGCTTGAGGCCAACGAGAAGGCATCCGAACACGCGGGCGTGTTCGGCACCGAACTCCACCTGCCGGTCACCGTCAAGGGCGGCAAGACCGTGAACACGCGCATCGTCGGCGTGGATGGCCCGCGTTGGATGCTGCGCGGCATCTTCTCCGGCAAGGCCGCGAACGATGACGGCAACTCCGACACCGAAGCGCTCAACAAGTACTTCGCCGACATCGTCGTGGAGCGCGGCGACGAGCCGCTCGCCCCGCGTGATCTCATCCCGATGCACCCGCCGGTGACCCCCGCCCAGCGTCAGGCGGCGGCCAAGACCAATGACCAGGCTGACTACAAGGAGCACCTCGACGACATCCCGGACAAGCCCGAAGGGCCGTTCGACTCCGATCAGCAGACCGAGGTCAAGACCACGCTGTCGCGTGGACCGATGTTCTCCGAAGTCCGCTGACGAATCCCGGCGCTCGACGCCGGGAGCCAAGGAACGAGCATGACCGATCAGAACCAGAAGAAACGTACGGGTATGGCGTCCCTCGCCGCCGCGGGCGAGGGGGAGGACTTCTCCGTCATCGACGCCATCGGCGGGCCGCGCGGCGTCATCGAATCGATGCTGCCGGGCGTGTTGTTCGTCGTGTTGTTCGTCGTCACCAGCAACCTCAATCTCACGATCGGTGTCTCCGCGGCGCTGGCGGTGCTGCAGGTCGTCATCAGGCTCGTGCAACGGCAGTCGGTCATGGGCGCTCTCAGCGGCCTGATCGCCGTCGGCATCTGCCTGATATGGGCGTGGCAGAGTCATGAAGCGCGCAACTATTACATGTTCGGCTTCCTCACCAACGCCGTGTACATCGTGCTGCTGTCCTTCACCCTGCTCATCCGCGTGCCCGGTCTGGGGCTCATGGTCGAGTTCATCCGTACCATCCCCACCGAGCATTTCCGCGCGTGGCTGCACGGCTGGCTGGACGACAAGCCGCTCAGGCGCGCCTACACGATCGTCACCGTGCTGTGGATCGGCGTGTTCGCGCTGCGTCTCATCGTGCAGGTGCCGCTGTACCTCGCCGATTCCGTGGCGCTGCTGGGCACGGCGCGCCTGCTGATGGGCATACCGTTCTGGGCGCTGGCGATATGGGTGTCGTATCTGATCATCGCCACCCCGCTGCACCGGCACATCGCCGCGGCCAAAGCGGCGGCCGGCGGCGGCAAAGACGGTGACAGTGACGGCCGCAACAGCGGTGATGAAGGTGACAACGCAGCCGGACAGGCCTGATCCGGTCAAATCGCGAAAGGAAACAATGAACGCGCAAGTGCGTATCGAACGTTATGCCGACCAGGGACGATGCGTCGGGCATATCGATGGCCGTGTGGTATTCGTGAGGTTCGCCCTGCCGGGCGAGCTGGTGCAGGTCGCATTGGATGAACCGCACGACCGCGACGACCGCTACTGGACCGGCGAGGTCGTCGAGGTCATCGAACCGAGCCCCGATCGTGTGGATCCCGCATGGCCGCTGGCCGGGCCGCTTGCCATGGGTGGTGGCGTCGGCGGCGCCGATCTGGTGCACGTGAGCCTGGAAGGGCAGCTTCGCTGGAAGGCCGCCACCATCAGCGATCAGATGAGCCGTCTCGGGCACGTGGACGTCACCGTGCCGGTGGAACGGGCCGAAGGCGACACTGAGAACGGCGGCCTGCACTGGCGCACCCGCATCGAGATGATCGCCGATGACGACGGCAGGCCGTCGATGCGTCGGCGCGGCTCGCACAAGCGCGTGCCGCTGGACACGATGCCGCTCGCGACAGACAACCTGCTTGCCGTCGCCGATCGCGAACACGTGTGGGATGGCGGGTTCGAACCCGGATCCCAAATTCGCCTGTCTGTGCCCGAACCGAGGAAGCAGCCCATCGAGGGCAATTACGCCGTGCTCGTGGACGGCGAACTTCGCGCCGGAAACCGGCATCTGATGGAGACCGTCACCGTGAACGGCCGTGACTTCCAATACATGGTCGACGCGAACGGCTTCTGGCAGGTGCACCGTCAGGCGCCGGTCATGCTCGCCGGCCATGTGATCGACTTAGCGAACAAGGCGCTTGACGGCATGACCTCCGCCTGCATATGGGACTTGTATTCCGGTGCCGGACTGTTCACGCTGCCGCTGGCCACGATGACCGCCGAACGCACGCGCATGCTCAGCGTGGAGGGCGGTAAGACCGCGGTGAAGAACGCGCAACGCAACCTCCGCGCGTTGAACCTGCCTGATGTGGACGCCCGTTGCGGCGATGTGTCCGCCACGCTCGCGCACGTGCCGGCCCATCTGTCACGACCCGATCTGGTTGTGCTCGATCCTCCCCGCGCCGGTGCGCACGCCAAGGTGTGCCGCCAGATCGCGCAGGCAGGCGCGAAGGACGTCATCTATGTCGCCTGTGACCCGACCAGCCTCGCCCGCGACACGGCGACGCTGATCTCGCTCGGGTACCGCCTGTCGGACATCCGGGCGTACGACATCTACCCGATGACCCACCATGTTGAGACGGTGGCTTGGTTCACACGCATCGGACGGTGAGGCGATGGGTCGGGTACGCGGCGATCATGATTGCGGGTTCCTGCGGCGCATGTGGCGCCGTGGGATTGGCATCGCGTGCGCCGCGGCCGCGGTGATGTCGCTCACCTCCTGCGTGCCGCAGGGCAAGGCGGTCGGCGATACGCAGGAGAGCGAACCGGAGATCGCCCATGAGGGCGTCCAACGGCAGGATATCGTCGTCGGCGTCATCGGCTCTGTGGACACCGGCCTGGACTCTGATGTGCTGAACGCCTTCAACAAGGCCGGGTTGAAGGCGCCCTACGTATCCATCAGCATGGTCGACGATCCGGATGCCGCCGCGCAGCGCGGAGTGCGGTCCATGGTCACGCGCAAGGCCTCCGTCATCATGATCGACGGCATTGCCGTCAACGAGAAGAACGCCGAAGACTGGGATGCCGCGTTGCAGTCCGCGCGCAAGGCGGGCGTTCCCGTCATCCTCCTGGATCCGGTCGCCCCGCCCGACGACGATACGTTGTTCGCCGTCACGTTCACGCTTACCGGCAAGGGAGACGGCGTGACCGCCCTCGACGACGCCGTCGTCACCATCGTCGACGACAAACCCCACCCCCGCACGATGAACGTCACCGACAACCTGTCCTGACCTTCCGATATCCGGAGCTCTTCCGCGGGAGCGGTAGTCCGTATTTTCGCCCCGCTGGCGGGGCTGTCGCGGAGCGACTGGGGGCGGCTTGGCGTTTCATCGCCTGCCAGCTATTCCGGCTGACCGCCCTCCGGCGCTGCGCGCCACCTCCCGCCGGCGGGAGGTGTGGAGGCGTAGGTGGCTGCGGTGATCAGCCGAGAGCCACACCTCATCCTGCTGCGCTCGATGGGGGACGTGTGTGAAAATACCGCCTGGGAATGGTGCCCCCGTTATGCTGCCACGGGTAGGCTAGTACGTATGAATGCAACCATGAACCTGCCTGAAGTCGAGGAAAACGGCCTGACCGCCTCGCAAGTGCGCGCCTGCGAGGAGAGCGGTCAGACGAACGCGGTGAAGAGCACCACGTCGCGTTCGGTACTCGACATCGTGCGGGCCAACGTCTTCACGCTGTTCAACGGCATCATCTTCGCCGCGATGGTACTGGTGCTGATCACCGGGTCATGGAAGGACGCGGTGTTCGGCTTCGTCATCCTCATCAACACCGGTATCGGCATCGTCACCGAGCTCAAGGCCAAGCGTACGTTGGATCGGCTGTCGATTCTCGTCACATCGGATTATGCGGTGCGCCGCGACGGCGAGAACACGGAGGTTCCTTCGCGCGACATCGTACTCGGCGACCTGCTGTGGATACGTTCCGGGGAGCAGGTGCCGGCTGACGCGCAGGTCCTGTCATCATACGGGCTCGAACTCGACGAATCGATGCTGACCGGCGAATCGCGCACCGTGCGCAAGGAGGACGGCGACCAGGTGTACTCCGGGTCGACGGCGGTGTCCGGCGTGGCGCTCGCGCGGGTGAACGCGGTGGGCGAGCACAGTTACGCGGCGACGTTGACCGCACAGGCCAAGGTATACAAGAAGACGGTGTCCGACCTGAACAAGGGCATCAACACGATCCTGAAGTTCATGACGTTCCTGGTGGTGCCGCTGTGCGTGCTGCTGGTCTGGTCGCAGATGAGGACCGTGGGCGGATGGAACGCCGCGATAGCTTCGGGGGAGTGGCGGCAGGCCATCGTGTCAGCTGTAGCGGGCGTTGTCGGCATGATTCCCGAAGGCCTGGTATTGCTCACCTCGCTCAACTTCGCGGTCGCGGCGATGCGGCTCGCCCGCAAGAACACGCTCGTGCAGGAACTCGAATCGGTGGAGACGCTGGCTCGCGTGGACTGCCTCAATCTCGACAAGACCGGCACGATCACCGATGGCGGCATCATGTTCGACCGTCTGGTCATGCTGGAACGCATGGACGGCGACGATCGCGTGGAGAGCGCGGCGACCCAGGCGCTGTATGACCTGTCGAACGAGGAGCAGCCGAACGGCACGGGTCAGGCCGTGCTCGACGGGCTGGGGGAACGCGGTTACCATGCCGGCCCGGTGCGAGCGCGCGTGCCGTTCTCGTCGGCCCGCAAATGGAGCGCCATCGTCACCCCGGCCGCAGCCGCGGAAACGGAATCGGCCGCCGACCGCGAGCCGCCGACCGTCTGGTATATGGGCGCACCGGAAGTGATGCTCTCCGCGCTTTCCGGAGAGCACGGCGATGTGCTCGAAGCGGTCAATGATTACGCGAATTCCGGCAACCGCGTGCTGCTCATCGCGCGGGCGACGCTCATACGGAAGAGCGACGGCGATGCCGCAACAGATTCGTCATGGTTCACGCAGTCGCCCGAACTGCTGCCGGACGCCGAGCCGGTCGCGCTCGTATTGTGTTCGGAGTGCGTGCGCGACGACGCGCAGCCCACACTGGCGTGGTTCCGCGATCAGGGCGTGCGCTGCCGCATCATCTCCGGTGACAACCCGGTCACCGTCGGCGCGATCGCGGCCAAAGTGCGACTTACAGGAGACCGCGAGCCGCACGCCATCGACGCGCGCACGCTGCCGCAGGACATCAACGAGCTCGCCCGCGTGCTGGAGAACGTCGATGTGATCGGCCGCGTGCTGCCCGACCAGAAGAAGGCGATCGTCCAGGCGCTGCACACCAGTGATCACGTGGTCGCCATGACCGGAGACGGCGTCAACGATTCGCTCGCCATCAAGGAGGCCGATCTCGGCATCGCGATGGGCAACGCCGCGCCCGCCACCAAAGCCGTGGCACAGGTCGTGCTCGTCGATTCGAAGTTCTCGCACCTGCCTGACGTTGTGGCCCGCGGCCGTCAGGTCATGGCGAACATGGAGCGCGTCGCCAGCCTGTTCCTCGTCAAGACCGTCTACTCGGCGCTGATTTCGCTGGGCGTGGTACTCACCGCGATCCCGTTCCCGTACCTGCCCCGGCATATCACGTACGTCGGCGCGCTGACTATCGGCATGCCGGCATTCATCCTCGCGCTCGCGCCGAACACGCGGCGTTACATCCCCGGCTTCCTGCGGCGTGTCGTGTATTTCGCGCTGCCGGGAGGCGTCGCGATCGCATTGTCCGTGCTGTTGTCGTCGTGGCTGTTGCCCGATGTGATGGGCTGGGATGTGAACAACGCCGCCGATTTGTCCGCGTTGCGCACCACCTGCGCGATCATCGTGTTCGTGCTGGGCGTGTTCATGCTCGCCCGCGTGGCGCAGCCGCTCAATTCGTGGCGCGGCGTGCTGGTTGCCGTATTCGCCGCGGCCGGCGTCATCGGCATGTTCATTCCGTTCGTGGCGAGGTTCTTCGACCTGCATCTGCCGACCGGGCGGGTATTGATCGCCACGGTGGCGGCGCTGCTGATTTCCACGGTCCTGTTCGCGGTCTGTCACGTCATCCTTGCCTCGGTGACGCGAATTTTCCCACATATCAAGCCGACACGCCAGAGCTAAAGTAACGTATCGGTATCGTTGGTAGCGGATAATCTCTTGTGGAATAGCATTTCATTTGATCTCGGAGGAAGCATGTCTGTGCGAGACGACCAGTTGGCGACACTGAACGTGGCCGGCAAGGACTATGACTACTACCGCATCGCCGACCTGCCCGGCGTCGACCATCTGCCGTACTCGCTCAAGGTCCTCGTCGAGAACCTGGTACGCAACATCGACGGCGCGAACATCACGGACGAACACGTCAAGACGCTGCTGAACTGGGCCCCGCAGGCCCAGCCCAGCCATGAGATCCAGTTCACGCCCTCGCGTGTGATCATGCAGGACTTCACCGGCGTGCCCTGCATCGTGGACCTCGCCACCATGCGCGACGCGGTCAAGGATCTCGGCGGCGACCCTGAGGTCATCAACCCGCAAGTCCAGTCCGACATGGTCATCGACCATTCCGTGCAGATCGACAAGTACGGCGTGGCTGACGCGGTCCAGCAGAACATGGACATCGAATACCAGCGCAACGGCGAACGCTACCAGTTCCTGCGCTGGGGCCAGCAGGCGTTCCGCAACTTCCGCGTGGTGCCGCCGGGAACCGGCATCATTCACCAGGTCAACATCGAATACCTGGCGAAGGTCGTCATGACGAAGACCTCCGGCTTGGATGATGGCCGCGAGCTCGCCTACCTCGACTCCTGCGTCGGCACCGACTCGCACACCACCACCGAGAACGGCCTGGGCGTGCTCGGCTGGGGCGTGGGCGGCATCGAGGCCGAGGCGGCCATGCTCGGCCAGCCGATCTCCATGCTCGTGCCGCGCGTCGTCGGCTTCAAGCTCACCGGTTCGATCCCCGAGGGCGTCACCGCCACCGACGTGGTCCTGACCATCACCGACATGCTGCGCAAGCACGGCGTGGTCGGCAAGTTCGTCGAGTTCTACGGCGAGGGTATCGCCTCGGTGCCACTGGCCAACCGCGCCACCATCGGCAACATGGGACCTGAGTTCGGCTCCACCTGCGGCATCTTCCCGATTGACGGCGTCACGCTCGACTACCTGCGTCTGACCGGACGTTCCGAGGAGCAGGTCGCGCTTGTCGAGGCGTACGCCAAGGCCAACAAGCTGTGGGGCGACGCCTCCGACCCGGACTATGTCGAGCCGCAGTACTCCGAATACGAGGAGCTCGACCTCGGCACGGTCGTGCCGTCCATCGCCGGCCCGAAGCGCCCACAGGACCGCATCCTGCTGTCCGAGGCGAAGGACATGTTCGAGAAGACCGCACCCGCCTACGAGACCGACAAGACCGTCAAGGACCCGGTGGCCGTGTCCACCGACTTCCGTGGCGATTTCGACATCGAAAACGGCGACGTGGCCATCGCCTCGATCACCTCGTGCACCAACACCTCCAACCCGTCCGTGATGATCGCCGCCGGCCTGATCGCCCGCAACGCGCACGCCAAGGGATTGAGCCCCAAGCCGTGGGTCAAGACCTCGCTCGCCCCCGGCTCGCAGGTCGTGGCCGACTACCTCAAGGCCGCGGGCCTCCAGGACGATCTCGACGCGCTCGGCTACCAGCTGGTCGGCTTCGGCTGCGCCACCTGCATCGGCAACTCCGGACCGCTGCTGCCCGAGATCTCCGAAGCCATCAACGCCAACGACCTGACCGTCACCGCCGTGCTGTCCGGAAACCGCAACTTCGAAGGCCGCATCAGCCCGGACGTCAAGATGAACTACCTGGCCTCCCCGCCGCTGGTCATCGCCTACGCGCTCGCCGGCACGATGGACTTCGACTTCGAGACCCAGCCGCTCGGTACCGACGCAGACGGCAATGACGTGTATCTGAAGGACATCTGGCCGACCAACGAGGAGGTCGCGGCCGTGGTTGACGGTACCGTCAGCCGCGAGATGTTCCTCAAGGACTACGCCTCCGTGTTCGACGGCGACCACCGCTGGAAGGGCCTCGACGTGCCCGAAGGCGAGCTGTTCGCATGGGACGAGCATTCGACGTACGTGCGCAAGCAGACCTTCTTCGACGGCATGAAGGCCACGCCGGAGCCAGTCGCCGACATCCACGGCGCCCGCGTGCTGGCGTTGCTCGGCGACTCGGTCACCACCGACCACATCTCCCCGGCGGGCGCGTTCAAGGCGTCCAGCCCGGCCGGCAAGTACCTGACCGAGCGCGGCGTGGAGCCGAAGAACTTCAACTCCTATGGCTCGCGTCGAGGCAACCACGAGATTATGGTGCGTGGTACCTTCGGCAACATCCGCCTGCGCAACCAGCTGCTCGCCTCCGTCGGCGAGGAGGTCACGCCGGGCGGGTTCACCTACGATTTCACGACTGGAAAGCCTTCGACGATCTTTGACGCCTCGCTCAACTACAAGGCCGCCGATATTCCGCTCGTCGTGCTGGCCGGCAAGGAGTACGGCACTGGCTCGTCGCGTGACTGGGCCGCCAAGGGTACGGTGATGCTCGGCGTCAAGGCCGTCATCACCGAGAGCTTCGAGCGCATCCACCGTTCCAACCTCATCGGCATGGGCGTGCTGCCATTGCAGTTCCCGGCGGGGGAGTCCTATGAGTCCCTGGGTCTTGACGGCACCGAGACCTACGACATCGCCGGCGTGGACGAGCTCAACAGCGGCGTCACCCCGAAGACCGTGCACGTCACCGCCACGCACACCGACGGCTCCACCACCGAGTTCGACGCAGTTGTCCGCATCGATACGCCCGGAGAGGCGGACTACTATCGCAACGGCGGCATCCTTCAGTACGTCCTGCGCAACCTCATGAAGTAAGCGGCCCGAAGTCCCTTGACCCCATGGTCAAGGGACTTCCCTTTTCTCCTCTTTCTTCCCCTCCTTCTCTCCCTCTTCCTTTCCTCTTTCCGGGAGTTATCCACAGGCGCGACACGCCCGGACTGCATTGCACAATCCTCGGTAGCATCTCCATAGAACGGCTGTATTGCAATGGTTCGGCAACGTGGCATGACTATTGTGCGGCGCAGTCCGGGCGTGTCACGATCGAGCCTTCGACCACATTGCCCGAAAACCTGAAGACCGGGCCGGAAAACCTGTTACCGTTCGTCCATGTTTGAGATGCGAAACGAACCGCCATCGAACCAATACATGCGGCATCAGGCATGGCTCATCCAGCGCTATTACCTGAAGCGTTGCCGGGCGGTCAGGGATACGCTGGAGCATGAGCCGGTATTCGCGTTGTCGTCGGCGCTGGGGCTGATGGGCATTGCACCGCCCGAGACCGCCGTCCTTGATTTGGGCAAGGAACATATCGTCGTTCGGAATCGTGACGCGCGACGCGGTCATCCCGCCAATGTCGTGTGTCACGCGTGGTCATTGCTGGACGACCGTATCGTAATCCGCATCTTTGATCTGTACTGCACGTCACCCGCCGCGACGTTCGCCCAATTCGTGCGGTTCAACTGGTTCGAGGAAACAATTATATTGGCGGATCGGCTGACATGCCGTGACGAGCGGCTGAGGCGCGCGACCCAACAGGAACTGATGGACTTCCTTGATGAGCGGAAGGTCTATGGCGGCAAGGCCGCACGCCGGGCGTTGCGTTTGTCTCGTCCGAACACCGATTCCCGGTGGGAACGGGAGCTGCGTCTGGATGCGATGAAATGGGGATTGCCGAATCCGGAGGCGAACCATCCGGTCGATTTGGAGTCTGGATTGGCATGGCTTGACATGGCATACGAGAAGTATCGCGTGGCGATGGAATTTCATGGGCAGCAGCATCTGGAACAGTATGTAGCGGACACGAGGCGCATGAACGCATTGGCGGCCAAGAATTGGGTGGTGCTTCCGGCCTGGCAGAGTACGGTGCTTGACCAGGCCGAACTGCATCGATACTTCAGTCAGGTGGCCGCCGCTTTGGAGCATGCCGGTGCCGTCGGTTTTCTGCATCCGCGCATGGATCTGTGGACGTTGAGCGGCAATCCGGAGCTGCTGGAACCGTTTTGACGTAGGAGCGACCGATTGGTATATGGTCCGAGACAGGGATGGCAGTCGTCGTGATACGACACGCCCGGAGTGCGCAGCACGACCGCCGAATAGTCGCTGCAAGGTAACGGTATAAACCCGTTCTGGACTCCGGACACAACGATTGCGCTGTGCAATCCGGGCGTGTCGTGTTATGGAAACACCGGTGTATCGAGGAAAGAGGGAAACTTGAAGAGAGAAAGTCGGGAACAACAGTTGAGGGGCATGGAACAGATGGAAGAGAGACGGCCGGCAGGATGTGGGAGAAGTCCTCGGACCGGGATAAAGAAGGACCGTTTCGCTGGCATTTACGCCAGCGAAACGGTCCTCGAGTAGTGACGGACGATCCCGTCACGCGAGGCCGGAGAGCTTGTTGATAAGCTCGGGGTCTCGCGTGGCGCCCTTGTCGGCGGAGCGCGCGAAGGCGGCGTACGCCTTGAGGGCCTGGCTCACCTTGCGGTCGCGGTGCGCCACGTAGCCATCGCCGGCCTCCAGTTCGTGGCGGCGCTCGGCCAGCTGCTCGTCGGTCAGCTCGACGTTCACGGAACGGGCCTCGATGTCGATGTCGATGATGTCGCCGTTCTTGATGAGCGCCACCGGGCCCTTGTTCGCCGCCTCGGGAGCCATGTGCCCGATGGCCAGACCCGAGGAGCCGCCGGAGTAGCGACCGTCGGTGAGCATGGCGACCTGCTTGCCGATGCCCTTGCCCTTGACGAAGGACGTCGGGTACAGCATCTCCTGCATGCCCGGGCCGCCCTTCGGACCTTCGTAACGAATCACCAGCGCCATGCCGGGCTTCAGCGTGTCGTCGAGGATCACCTCGATGGCCTGCTCCTGCGAATCGACCACCAGTGCCGGTCCGCGGAACTTCCAGATCTCCTGCGGCACGCCCGCGGTCTTGACGACGCAGCCGTCGGGAGCGAGGTTGCCGCGCAGCACGGCGAGACCGCCCTCGTGGATCTCCGGATGGTCGATGTCGTGGATGGCGCCGTTGGCGCGGTCGCGGTCCAGCGAGTCGAACAGCGTGGTGTGCGTCCACGGTTCGGGAGAGATGATGTGGCCGGGAGCCGCCTTGTACATCTGCTGGGCTTCTTCGGTGCAGGTGGGACGCATGATGTCCCAGTCCGCCAGCTTGGCTTCCAGCGTCGGGTAGTCGATGGAGTGCACGTTGGTGTGCAGCTTGCCGGCGCGGTCGAGCTCGCCGAGGATGCCGGTGATGCCGCCAGCGCGGTGAATGTCGGAGATCTCCCACTTGCCGGACGGCGAGGCCTTGCAGATGCACGGCACGGTGTGCGAGATGCGCTCGATGTCGTCAAGCGTGAAGTCCACGTCGGCGGACTGCGCCATGGCGAGGATGTGCAGCACGGTGTTGGTGGAACCGCCCATAGCGACGTCCATGGTCATGGCGTTCTCGAAGGCCTCCTTGGTGGCGATGGAGCGCGGCAGTACGGAGTCGTCGGAATCGTCGTAGTACTGGTGAGCGATCTTGACGACCTGCTTGGCGGCACGCTTGAACAGGTCCTTGCGGTAGGAGTGGGAGGCGAGGATGGTGCCGTTGCCGGGCAGTGCCAAGCCGATGGCCTCGGTCAGGCAGTTCATCGAGTTGGCGGTGAACATGCCAGCGCAGGAGCCGCAGGTCGGGCAGACGGTCTTCTCATAGTTGAGCAGTTCCTCATCGGAGACGCTGTCGTCAGCGGTGGCGTACATCACGTCGATGAGGTCTGTGCTCTTCTTGGTGCCGTCGGCGAGGATCGTGGTACCGGCCTCCATCGGGCCGCCGGAGACGAACACAGTGGGGATGTTGAGGCGCAGCGCGGCCATGAGCATGCCGGGGACGACCTTGTCGCAGTTCGGGATGCAGATCAGTGCGTCGGCGCAGTGCGCGTTGCACTGGTATTCGACGGTGTCGGCGATGATGTCGCGGCTGGGCAGGGAGTACAGCATGCCGGTGTGGCCCATGGCGATGCCGTCGTCGACGGCCATGGTGTTGAACTCGCGCGGGATGCCGCCGGCCTCCTTGATGGCCTCGGAGACGATGCGGCCGACCTTGTTGAGGTGGACGTGGCCGGGCAGGAACTCGTCGAACGAGTTGGCGATGGCGATGATGGGCTTCTTGCCCATGTCGTCACCTTTGACGCCAGCTGCACGGTAGAGGGCTCGGGCACCTGCGAAGACGCGCCCGTTCATGATTTTTGCAGATCGCATTTCAGTCATGGTTCTATTCAAGCTCTTGCAAGGGACACGCGACATGTCAAGAGTCGGAATATGGGATTTTCATAAGTGTTACAAAACTCACAGTGGATTAAGCCTATGTAGCCTTTTATGTTGTCTGCGAGTCGGCAACGAACTGGCAGAATCCACCGGACCCGCTCCGGTCGCTGCGTGAGGCTATAATTGCTGCGGTTGAGATAGATTTCCATCATGTGATTCGGAGACTTGCAAAAATGGCAGAAGAAACCAAGGATACCGAGGTCAAGGGCAACGAGGAGTTCGGCACCGCGCCCGTGCCCGAGGGTTTCGCGAACCCGCCGATCGACGATCTGATGAAGCACGCCGATTCCAAGTACGCGCTGGCCATCTTCGCCGCCAAGCGCGCCCGTCAGATCAACTCGTACTTCACCCAGCTCAACGAGGGTCTGCTGCAGAACGTCGGCCCGCTGGTCGAATACCAGAACCAGGAGAAGCCGCTGTCGATCGCTTTCCGCGAGATCGACGAGGGCCTGCTGGAGGAGACTCTGGGCGAGGATGATCTGAGCGAAGGCAACTGATTCGTCTGAATCCGTCCGGTTCGCTGTACGCGGTATTTGCTTTTTCTGGGGCGACACTCTTGCCCTTGACGGCGGTGACGTGTACAACTGAGCGTCAGGAGCGAACGGCTTGGGGCTCGCGCCGACCGAAGGTCTGGCACGGGCCCTTTTCGTAGCCTGTTCAGGTCCTGCAACAACAGAATGAACCAACGTATCATTGTGCCTTATCCGCAAAAGGCGGGTAGGGCGATAAGTCCGAAAGAGGGATGATATGACCAATCAGGAGCGCAAGCTCATCTCGGCCGAATCTGTGACCGAAGGCCACCCCGACAAGGTATGCGACCAGATTTCCGACGAAATCCTCGACGAACTGCTTCGGCAGGATCCGCAGTCGCACGTCGCCGTCGAGACCTCCGCCGCGACCGGCGTGTTCCTCGTGTTCGGTGAGGTGACGTCAAAGGGGTATGTCGACGTCCAGTCCACCGTGCGCGAGACGCTGCGCCGCATCGGCTACACGTCTTCCGAGGTCGGCCTCGACGCCGACTCCTGCGGCGTGATCGTCGCCATCACCGGCCAGAGCGCCGAGATCAATCAGGGTGTGGCGCGCCTCACCGGCGAGAAGGAGACCGAGGCCAGCCGCGAGGAGCGGTACGAGGCCCAGGGCGCCGGCGACCAGGGTGTGATGTTCGGTTACGCCACCGACGAGACCGACGTGCTGATGCCGCTGCCGATCTATCTGGCCCACCGTCTGGCCTTCCGCCTGACCGAAGTGCGCAAGTCCGGCGAAGTGCCGCACCTGCGCCCGGACGGCAAGACCCAGGTGACCATCGAATACGACGAGAACGACAAGCCGTTGCGCGTCGACACCGTGCTGATCTCCACGCAGCACGACCCGGAGGCGAGCCGGGAATGGCTGGCCGCCCAGCTCAAGGAGCATGTCATCGACCCGGTGCTGGACGAGGTGCTCGGCGACGGCGTCAAGCATGACGATTACCGTCAGCTCGTCAACCCGACCGGCTCGTTCGTCCTCGGCGGTCCGGCTGCCGACGCCGGCCTGACCGGCCGCAAGATCATCGTCGACACGTACGGCGGCGCCGCCCACCATGGCGGCGGCGCGTTCAGCGGCAAGGACCCGTCCAAGGTCGACCGTTCCGCCGCGTACGCGACCCGCTGGGTGGCGAAGAACATCGTCGCCGCGGGGCTGGCGCACCGTGTCGAGCTGCAGGTCGCCTACGCGATTGGCGTGGCCGAACCGGTGTCGGTCAACGTCGAGACGTTCGGCACCGAAATCGGCGTGACCCGCGAGCAGATCCAGCAGGCCGTGCGCAAGGTGTTCGACCTGCGTCCCGCCGCGATCATCGACGAGCTTGACCTCAAGCGCCCGATTTACGCGAAGACCGCCGCATACGGCCACTTCGGCCGCGTCGACGTCGAGTTCCCGTGGGAGCGCACCGACAAGGTCGACGAGCTCAAGGCCGCCATCCGCTGACTGGCAAATCACAACGATCACCCTCGGTTTCACTTCGTAACGTCCCCGCCAGCGGAGGCTGCCGCGAAGCGAAACCGGGGGTGATCTTGTCTATACACACAACATGCATACACAGAAAAGCCGCCGGACACCCCGAGAAGGTTGCCGCCTGAGGCGAACTTCACCGGTGGCGTGATACAAATGAACCATGAGTACGAATGACGCGCAGCAGTTGGCGTTTGACGGCATGGCGCCGCGCAAACGCCGCAAGCGCGCGCCCGCCGAGAAGATTGTGGCCGCGGAAGACCCGATCGCGCAGGTGGTGCTGGACGTGCAGGCGACCCATCTGGGCCAGACATTCGACTATCTCGTGGAGGAGCGGTGGTCGCAGGCCGCACGGCCCGGCGTCATGGTGCGGGTCCGGTTCGGGGGCAGGCTCCTCAACGGCGTGATCTGGAAGCGCGCGGCAGCCAGCGCCACGCCCCGCTCCGCGCTGAGATTTCTTGAACGGGTGATCAGCCCGCACATGCTGGTATCCGAATCCATGCGTGACGATATCACGCGCATCGCCGACGCCTATGGCGGCACGCGGGCCAACATACTTCGCCTGGCGGTCCCCCCGCGCGTGGCGCGCATCGACGGCGAACAGCAACTGGCCGCGCGTTCGCTATGGGTGGGAAGGCCCAGATTCTCGCACATCTCGGACGAACTGATGCAACGGTGCTTCGACACGATACAGGCTTCATATGACGGCGCCGCCATGCTGCGCTCATCCCTGGAGGGCAGCTCGTTCGCCGCCCTGGTGATGGATGCGCGTCCGGGAGCGCGTGCGTGGGCTCGTGACGCCGCGTGGATGATCGCTGCCGCGATGAGGCAGAACCGTGCCGCCGTGGTGGTCCTGCCCGGGATAAGACAGTGCGAGGATCTCGCCGTTGCCCTGGAGGGACTGGGACTGTCCCGTTTCGCGCCGGGCGGCGCCGAGCATGGCGGATACTCCGGTGACTTCGTCGTGCTGGCCGCAGGACTGCCGCCGGCGGAACGGTACCGTGCCTATCTGGCGGCGGCGACCGGTCAGGTCGGGTGCGTCATCGGACTGCGTGCCGCCATGTATGCTCCGGTCGAGGGGCCGGCCCTGTTCATGATGGTGGATGATGCCGCCTACCAGCAGGCCGACGGGATGATGCCGTACGCGCAGGCACGCGGCGTCATGCGTCTGCGCGCCGAGTCGCACGGGGGAGTGTTTGTGGCGCTGTCGTACGCCCGTAGCCCGTTGAGCCAATGGGAATGCGAGGACCACACGGCCGTGACTGCCGTGAGCGGCCCGAGCGCATCCGTCACGCCGTTGCCAGCCGCTCGCAGGGATCAGATGCCGTGGGTGCGGTGGCTGAACCGCGAGGAGCTGGCGCGTCTCGCCGACCCGAGCATAGGCGCCCGCGTGCCGCATACCGCGGTGACGGTGTTGTCGAAGGCCTTGCAGACAGGGCCAGTGCTGCTGTCCATCCCCTCGGACGGCATGCAGGAGGCGTTGAGCTGCGTGAAATGCCATGCGCAGGCTCGTTGCGCGAAATGCACCGGCCCGCTGGGGCGCATGGGTGATGGGGTGCCGCGCTGCCGGTGGTGCGCTGCGGCGGCGGTCGACTGGCATTGCCCGCATTGCGGCTGCGAGCGCATGCGCGTGATACGGGTTGGCGCAACCGGCACCGCCCGCGAGCTGGGCGGCCTGTTCCGCGGTGTGTCCGTCGTCATATCGTCGCCGAGCCAGCCGCGAGGCGTCGTCGAGTACGTGGATGATGCGCCGCGCATCGTCATCGCCACGCCGGGAGCGGAGCCCCGCGTGCTGCCTGCATCCCGTCAATCGGAGCAGGATGCCGGCGAATATCGTGCCGTGGCGATCCTGGACGCGTGGAACAGTCTGTATGCGCCGGGTGTGGACGCCCGCGTGGACGCGCTGACGGCGTGGATGCGGGTCATGGCGTTGTGTGCGCCCCGCACTCGTGGCGGACAGGGTCTGCTGATTGGTGAATGCGATCCTGCAGTGGCCCATGCGCTGATGATGTGGGATTCGGCGTCGCTCGCCCGGAACGAATTGCTGGAGCGTGGGCAGGCCGGCATGCCTCCGGTGTGCGCGGTCGCATGCGTATGGGGGCGTCGGGATGCGGTGATGGCCGCCTTGGACGATATCGGCGTGCTGCGCGGCGATTGGGCCTCGCTGGATGTTGCGGGGGAGCCGATACCCGGCATGCTGGGGCCGGTGCCGATAGCGGCTCCGGTGACGGTGAGCGAACGCGAGCTGGAGAGCATGCAGGACCGGGTCAAGGCCTTGGTCCGTGTGCCGGTCGGCATGCGTGCCCAATTGGCCGTCCGCCTGCGGTCCGCGGTGGCGCGTCACATGGCGTCGCGCACTCCCGGCGAACTGCGGTTCCAAATCGATCCCAAGGATTTGATCTGATCCGAGAGATTATCCGCCGCGTCGAGGTGTCGTTTCGAGGAAAGCGGCGGTGTGACATGTCTGACTGCCGATTGAATCAGTATTCGGAACCTTTTGTTTCGGTTGGTGAGATGAGACGGGGATTCCTTGCCACGAAACGTCAGAAATCGCTGTTTTCGGCATTCGCCACTTCTTGTGCCACAAAATCGGATTTAACCGGTTGCATGTCGTTTCGAGCCATGAGACCGAAACTGGGAATCATTGGAAAATGGCCGATTCTGTTATTCGGAGCGGATTTTTCGTGTCGGTCGTGTGGCACGAAATGTCGAGAACGCTTGTTTTTCGCATCTCGTGGCAATGTATTCGGTCGAGAAATGCATCTCACCTGTGCGCAAAACTATTCGGGACATACCGGAACGTGTGGTCGTGGAACGGCTTCGATGACATAAAACAACATGCGACCGAAGGGCGGAATCGTTTTGACCAGGCCGTCACTGCATCCGGTGCCACCATGCAGGCCGGGCCTGATTCACTGGCGGAGACCAAGACGGCCGGCGAGGCGCGGAAGGATTCCTCTTTCCGAGAATACTCTAGCTCAGACGGGTGCTGGCACGGCGACCGTTGTCTTGCTCACGGCGATTATGGCGCTGATTGATGTCGGCGTATATGACATCTGCCGCGTAGATTCGGGGCTGCCGAAACGATTCGGACGAAAACTTTCAGACGCGGCGCTTATAGTTGCATGCCGGAATGCATCGGTGCGGCGGATGATTCGCCGCGTCGTCTCGATGGCATGGAACCATGGATGTGCGCGGCCGCGCGCCGCGGAATCGTTCATTGGAATCGTTCATATGGATGGAGGCATCATGAAGGGTTGGCCGGGCGAACCGGATATGGAACATGACGTGCTGGTGGCGCAGGGACCCGCCGCGGCCGCCGACGGCAAGCCGATCAGCAACGTGATTTTCGACTTCGGCAACGTGCTGATCTACTGGGATCCGTCCGTCGTGCTGCTGCCCAGGTATTCGCAGGAGACCATCGACCAGTTCCTCGACAATGACATCTCCGGCTTCTACGACGCGAACGACCGCATGGACGGCGGCGCAAGCCCCGACGAGGGCGTGGCATGGATGCGTGAGCATTACGGCGACAAGTGGGCGGATATTTTGCGCTACTATCTCGACAATTTCGAGGATTCCCTGACCGGCGTCGTGCCGGGTGCCCGCGTGCTCGTCAACGATCTGAAGGCCGCCGGCATTGGAGTATGGGGCCTGTCGAACTGGGAGAAGGAACTGTTCCCGATCGCGCTGAAGCACTGCGAGATCCTGCAGCGGCTCGACGGCCGTCTGGTGTCGGGGTACGTGCACATGCGCAAGCCGCACAAGGACATCTACGAGAAGGCCCTGGAGGAGTTCGGCATCAGCGCCGAAAGCAGCGTATTCATCGACGACAAGGCGATGAACATCGCGGGCGCGAACGAGGCCGGCATCCGCGGCATTCGCTTCTCGGACGCCCGCAAGCTGCGCGAGCTGCTGATCGAGCAGGGCATCGATATCCCGGCGGTTCAGTGACCTCCGCCCGTCCGCACGTCGTCAGGCGTTCGACGATGATGACAGGGCAGATGGCCTGAAGTCCCAATACCGTGGAAGGAAACGGAACACATGTTGAAAATCCTCTTTGCCGGCACGCCTGACGTCGCGGTGCCGTCCCTGCGCGCCCTCGCCGCGGACAGCGAGCACTTCGAAGTGGTCGCAGTGCTCACCCGCCCGGACGCGCCCACCGGACGCGGACGCAAGCTCACGCCCAGCCCGGTCAAGACTGCCGCGCTGGAACTGGGATTGCCGGTACTGGAATCCGACCCGGCCGAGCCGACGTTCCTTGACGAGCTGAAGGTCACCGGCGCACAGGCCGCCGCGGTCATCGCATACGGACGAATCCTGAAGCAGTCCGTGCTGGACGCGCTGCCCTGCGGCTGGTACAACCTGCATTTCTCGCTGCTGCCGCATTGGCGTGGCGCGGCCCCCGTGCAACGAGCCATCTGGTCGGGCGACGATATGACCGGCACCAGCGTGTTCCGCATCACGCGAGCGATGGATGCCGGCCCGCTGCTGGTGCAATCCGAAACGCCGATCGGCGAGCATGAGACCGCCGGCGACCTGCTGACCCGTCTGGGAGAATCCGGAGCGCTGGTGCTGCGCGACGCGCTGCGCACCGTCGAGGACGGTACCGCCGATCCCGTGGAACAGGCGGAAGGCGATTACCCGGTGGCGGAGAAGATCCGCGTCAACGACGCGCATATCGATTTCAGTGCGCCGGTGGAAGCGGTCGACCGTCAGATTCGCGCGTGCACGCCGAATCCCGGGGCATGGACCGAACTGGATGCAGGCGGGCTCGGGCTCGACGACGGGCTGTCCACGCTGCACGTGCTGCGGGCGCACCCGGCCGATATGACCAATCCGAACGTACCCGGGTCGTTGGTGTCTGGGGCGCTCGCAGCTGGAAAGAAGAATGTCTGGATCGGCACAGGCTCCACACCTCTGGAATTGCTGGAGGTCAAGGCGCAGGGCAAGAAGGCGATGCGCGCCGCCGACTGGGCGCGAGGAGCCCGACTCTCCGAAGCCGCGCGCTGCCGGTAACGAGGTGCGCGTTGCGGACTGGAGGTAAGTGCCCCCCCCAGTCTCGCTGTCGCTCGCCCTCGCCTGCAAATGGCCCTGCCCTTTGCTTTATGGCTCGGCCCGCCAGCGGGGCAATTATCACGCTCCCGCTGGCGGGAGCTGTCGCGAAGCGACTGAGGGGGTCTTGGCGCTATCGCCGTGCGACGTCAGCGCAGGAAGTCCAGCACCTTGGTCAGGTCGCGCTCATTGATGGACTCGTGGGCGGCGAGCTGAGTCTTCGGCTTGGCGCAGAAGGCGATGCCGAGCCCGGCCGCCTGAATCATCGGGATGTCGTTCGCGCCGTCGCCGACCGCCACGGTCTGGCTCATGGGAACCCCGTCTCGGGCGGCCCACGCCTGCAATGCATGCAGTTTCACCGTCTTGCACACGATATTGCCCAGCACCTTGCCGGTCAGCGCGCCATCCACCACTTCCAGACGGTTCGCCAGCCAATGGTCGATATGCCCTTCGGCGGCGAGACGGTCAACGACCTCATGGAATCCCCCGGACACGACGCCGACCTTCCAACCATGACGGTGAAGCTCGTCGATCAGCGCCAACGCGCCATTGGTGAAGTGCAGCTTGTCGTGCACGGTGTCGAACACGCTCACGGGCAGTCCCTTGAGCAATGCGACACGCTCACGCAGCGCATCACAGAATTCGATTTCCCCGCGCATGGCACGTTCGGTGACCTTCGCTATCTCGTCGCCGCTGCCGGCCGCCTCGCCGAGCTCGTCGATGACTTCCTCGTCGATCAGCGTGGAATCCACATCCATGACAAGCAGACCAGGCTTCGACAGCGTCGGCGCGGCCGCGGTGCCGTCACCGTCACCCATGGTGTCCGAGGGCGATTGGTGCGCGGCCGCGAACGCCTCCACGTCGGACACGTCATACGATTCGTCAGAAGGTTGCAAAGTTTCGTCAAGCATACCGTCGATTGTCGGAAATCGTTGGGACAATATCCGGTATGCATGAATCCCTGCGCATATCGGCCTTCGCGCCCACTGCGGTGCACGGAGCGGGCGACTCCGGCTCCGCTGTCGGCGCCATTGCCAAGGTCATTGTGGCCGTCGCGGCCCCGGCGATTCGCCGGGCGCGTAATCTGATAGGGAAGCGTGCTCGAAAAAGGGGCGAACAGTGAACGATATCATGCACGACGGCACTCCGGATGGCATATGGAATTCGCAGGACCATCCGTCAGGCCTACCTGATTCAGGGCCGGTCTCATCGTCGGGCACGGGTGCCGAAAGCGCCACGGCACGACAGGACGTGAAGAAGATACGGGAGAACGTCGCACGTGAGCTGGCGGCCGCCAATGACCAGCTGATGGCCAAGAACCATGCGCTCGCGCAGGCGCTGTCGCGTGCGGGCAAGGAACTCACCAAGGCGAAGGCGCAGCTGTCACAGATGGCCCAGCCCCCGAAGACCTTCGCGACGATGGTCAAGGTCGACTCGTCGATGACCGACGAGCTCGGCGTCCAGCATGCGTCGGCCGAGATCCTGACGGGCGGCAGGCGGCTGGTCGTGCCTGTGGCCGCCAACGTCAACGCGTCCCGGCTGACGGCCGGCGCCTGCGTGCTGCTCAACGAGAACATGGTATTGGTCGAGCAGCGCGGCACTGACATGCTCGGCTCTGTCCGCACGATCCGCCAGGTGTTTGATGACGGGCGTCTGATCGTCGCGGATGGCGGCGGCAACCCCAGCGTGATCCGGCGCTCGGGAGCGTTGGCGCACGAGACGTTCGCCAACGGGCAGCGCGTCATCGTCGACCCGTCGGGCCGGCTCGCCCTGGAACTGCTGCCCGACGAGAACGATGCCGACCTGGTGCTGGAGGAGGTTCCCGATGTCACCTTCGCCGACATCGGCGGGCTTGACAGCCAGATCGAACGCATCCGGGACGCCGTGCAGCTGCCGTTCCTTCACCGCAGCCTGTACGAACGGTACAATCTCAAGGCGCCCAAGGGCGTGCTGCTGTACGGCCCTCCCGGCAACGGCAAGACCATGATCGCCAAGGCCGTCGCCCATGCGCTTTCGGATGGTTTCGGCAGGGGCAGCGGCGTGTTCCTCTCGGTCAAGGGGCCGGAACTGCTCAACAAGTTCGTCGGTGAATCCGAGCGTCTGGTGCGTCAGATCTTCACCCGCGCGCGCGAACGTGCCGCGGACGGCCGGCCGGTCATCGTGTTCATCGACGAGATGGATTCGCTGCTGCGCACCCGCGGCACCGGTGTCTCCAGCGACGTGGAGACCACGATCGTGCCGCAGTTCCTCTCCGAACTCGACGGCGTGGAGAGCCTCGACAACGTTATGGTGATCGGCGCCTCGAACCGCGTGGACATGATCGACCCCGCCGTGCTCCGCCCGGGACGACTTGACGTGAAGATCCGCGTGGACCGCCCCGGGGCGGATCAGGCGGCATCCATCATTCGCCACTATCTGACCGACGACCTGCCCCTGCAGCCCGGACTGGACGCCGACGGCCTGTCGCGCGTTCTGGTGCGCGACATCTACACGCGCTCGTCGCGACGGCACCTGTGCGACGCGTGCAACGACCAGGGGCAATGGTCGGCCATCTTCCTCTCCGACGTCGCGTCCGGTGCCATGCTCAAGAACATCGTCGACCGCGCCAAGACGAAGGCGGTGAAGGCGTCCATTCTCGGCGGCGACGACGTGGCGTTGAACGTCGAGTTGCTGGGAGAGGCCGTGGAGGACGAGTTCGTGGAGACACGAGGGTCGGTAATGGACGTCGATCCGGTGCAATGGTCGAGAATCAACGGCATGGACAACGGGCGCGTGGTCCGTATCCGTCCGGTTCCGCGCAAGGAAAAGGAGAACATGCAATGACCGTGCGACGGGTGATGGGCACGGAGACCGAATACGCGGTCTCGGCGCCCGCTGTCTCACATGCCAATCCGGTGCAGCTGTCGTTCGACGTAATCGGCGCTGCCGCCGATCCCGAACGTTCGCGCATACGCTGGGACTATCGTCAGGAGGACCCTGTCAACGACGCGCGGGGCACCCGTCTGGAGAGGGCCGCGGCCCGCCCCGACATGCTTACCGACGAGCCGCAGCTCAACATCGTCAACGTCATCGCCCCCAACGGCGGCCGCATGTACGTAGACCACGCGCACCCCGAATACTCGGCGCCGGAGACCACCGACCCGTTCGAGGCGGTGCGGTACGACCATGCCGGCGACCTGCTGATGCGGCGGGCGGCCGCGTCGGCGAGCGTGGGAACGGGGCACGACATCGTCCTGCACCGCAACAACGTCGACGGCAAGGGCGCCAGCTGGGGCACCCATGAGAACTACATGATGCTCAGATCGGTGCCGTTCGACACGGTGGCGGCGCTGATGACCGCCCATTTCGTCTCACGGCAGATCTACGCCGGATCCGGCCGCGTCGGCATAGGGGAGCGCAGCGAGACCGCCGGATACCAGCTCAGCCAGCGTGCCGACTACATCCACGCGATCCTCGGACTGCAGACCACCTTCGAACGCCCCATCGTCAACACGCGCGACGAATCCCACAGCCCATCCGATTATCGTCGCCTGCACGTGATCGTCGGCGACGCCAACCGCATGGACGTGCCGCAGACGCTCAAGCTGGGCGTCACCAGCATGCTGCTGTGGCTGGCCGAGCACGCGGACGAGACCGGCTATGATCTGGCAGCGCTGCTGGACTCCATGGCGCTCGTCGACCCCGTGTCGGCCATGCACACGGTGTCGCACGACCTGACGCTGCAGGCCGAGCTGCCGCTGCGCGACGGGGGCGTCACCAACGCGTGGATCATGCAGGTGAGGCTGCGGGCCGCCGTGTACGAGATGGGGGCGCTGGTGTACGGCACCGACACGCGCGGCGAGCCGCTGTGGCCGGACAAGCCCACCACCGGCATCATGGCGCTGTGGGGGCAGGCACTCGCCGACGTGGCCGCCATCCGGCATGCCGACGACGATACGAGACTGAATATGCAACCCGAGGCGTCGCGGGTGGAATGGCTGATGAAATGGCAGCTGCTGGAGCGTCTGCGCCGCAGGCACGGTTTGTCGTGGAACGATCCGAAACTGCGGGCGATCGACTTGGGGTGGGCCGCCTTGGACCCGGTCCGCTCGATATTCGAGAAGGTCAGGTCGCGCACCGAGCGCACGGTCGACGACCGGCAGGTCGCCGATGCCGCTGGCAATGCGCCGCAGACCACGCGCGCATGGCTGCGTGCCGCGGTCGTGAACCGGTATGCGAGCCAGGTGGTCGCTGTCTCATGGTCCCATCTGACCGTCCGCAGGCATGATGCGCCGCAGACGGGGGAGGAGTCGTACGGCAATGCGAGCCGTCCGATCGTCCGGCCGTCCGACCTGTGCTCGCTCGACATGTCCGATCCGTGCGTCTTCGACAAGGCGCACATGGCCGCGTTCGTGGACGGCACGCGAAACGCCGATGAGCTGATAACGCAAATCGATCGGAACATCACCGCCGGAAGGTAATATCGATACAGGCATGAAATGGCATTACCGTGAGCGCACCACTGGCCGATGCGCATCGTGGGGCAGCCATGATGGCGAGCGATGACGATCAAAGGCGCGAACGCCACGACCAGAGACAACGACCGACAGACGAGGTGTTGATACAGACATGGATTTGCGAGAAATGACACAGGCCGTCGCCCAAGTGGCGCGGCATGCCGGCAGGCACGCCCTTCAGGAGCAGGTGAATCCCCACGACCTATCCACGACGATGGTGTCGCCCGGCGAGACGAAATTCACTAGCGAGGTCAACACCCGGCTGATTCGCTATACCCGCGCGCGACTGTCCGAAATCGAACCGTTCCAGGGCTTCTGGGAGGAGCGTCCGGAGGACAACCAGCCGGGGGAGAGGTACTGGTGCGTCGGCAATATCGACGGAGCCATCAATTTCATCCGCAACATGGCCGAATGGACCGTGACCATCTCACTGTTCGAGTTCGACGAGCACTGCCATGCGCGCCCGATCATGGGTGTGGTCCATGCGCCCGCCATGGGCATCACGTACATGGCGGCGAAGGGCCAGGGCGCCATCAGGATACGCCGCAACCCCGTGGGCGGCGACAAGCGCGAGAAGGTCATGCCGTCGATCACTGCGACGCTGGATGGCTCCGTGGTCAGCTACGGCATGTCGTATGTGCCGGAGGAGTCCAAGCGGGCCCTGTCCGCGGTAGCCTCCATCGCGGGTAAACCGGCCGATATAAAGCGAGTGGGTCCGGCTTCGATGGATTTGTGCAAGGTGGCCGACGGCACGTACGACGCCTATTTCGAGCCTCACCTGCACAAGTGGGATGTTCCGGCCGTCTCGGCCGGCGCCGTCGTGGTATGGGAGGCGCAGGGGCGTCTGAGACAGTGGAACGGCGAGCTGATCCATTGGCGTCGCGAGAACGATGTCGTGGCGTCGAACGGCCTGATCGACGACGAGCTGCAGCCGTATCTGCAGTGATTGGGCGCATACAGACATATGCAGGCGTCTGCCGGCGGTGACGAATACGTGCGTGCGTGGCAGATGTCTGCGATTCGGTGACGGCATGCCGGATGTCCGGCCTGTGCCGGCATCGGCGGAAGAAGAAAACCGGAAGGAAAGGGAGGGACGGATATGCCTCAGGAATTCGCTCACACGCGGTCGTCCTCGCAGAAGCAGGACACCGACGAACAGCTGAATGACGTGTCGATGGCGGCACAGGCCGAGACCGACGCGGCCGCGGACGCTCTCGACGCGGTGCTGGACGACATCGAATCCACGCTGGAATCCAACGCCGAGGAGTACGTGAACAGCTTCGTGCAAAAAGGCGGCGAATGATGCCGCAGCTGCGTGACAGCGGCAATCACGGGAGTTGGCAGGAAGCGCGGAGGTCTTCGCAGTTCCAGGGATTCGCCCGCATTTTCGGCGTGGAGACGGAGTACGGCGTATCGGTGACGGGTTCGGACCATCCGGTCGACGCGGCGCAGGTCGCGATGATGATGTTCCAGCCTGTCGTGTCCCGCGCGCGTTCCACGAACACGTACCTGACCAATGGTTCGCGGCTGTATCTCGACGTCGGCTCCCACCCGGAGTATGCGACCGCCGAGGCCCGCGATCCGATGGACGCCTTGCTGCAGGATCTGGCGGGGGAGCGGGTCATGGCCGGATTGGCCCTCGACGCGCAGGCCCGGCTTCGTGCCAGGTACGGGGACGGCGTGAACGTGCACGTGTTCAAGAACAACGCGGACTCGGCGGGCCACTCGTTCGGGTGTCACGAGAACTATCTTGTACGCCGATATGTGCCTCTGGAAACCGTCGAGCACGAGCTGCTGCCGTTCCTGATAACGAGGCAGCTGTACACCGGAGCCGGGCGGGTCACCGATCAGGGATTCGAGATCACGCAGCGGGCGGACTATCTGGATGAGGCGGTGTCATCGGCGACGACGCGGTCGCGCCCCATGGTCAACACGCGTGACGAACCGCACTCGGATCCGGATGAATTCCGCCGGCTGCATGTCATCATCGGCGACTCCAATCGTTCGCAATGGGCGACATGGATGAAACTCGCCGTGACGCATCTGATTATCTGCGTCATCGAGGCGGCCGCCCGGCTCGGTGAGGATTCCGGTTTCGCGTCGTGCGCGTTGGCCGATCCCGGTGCCGCGAACCGTGCGGTCAGCGCCGATCTGACATGCGTGACCGCCCGGCTTCGTCTTGCTGACGGCTCCGAACCGGTGTCCGCCGTGCAGATGCAGCGCAGGTACCAGGCCGTCGTCCGTGATTTCATGGAACGTCATCATGATGCCGTTGACGACGCACTGCCGCGCACGGACGTGGATCAGATTTTTTCCGCATGGTCGCTGGTTCTTGACCAGTTGGAGGCCAGCGATGTGGAAGCATTGTCGGATCGTGTCGACTGGGCGGCGAAATACCGCCTGTTCCAGGCGCTGAAACGCCGCAAGGGCGAAGTGACGGACGCCATGCGCGAACGGCTGGACATGGATTACCATGACATCGTCAACGGTTCGCTGTATCCGTCAATGCTGCGTCGAGGCGTGATGCGGCAGCTGGCCACGCCCCAGCAGGTGGAGCATGCCGTCTCGGAACCGCCGGCCGATACCCGTGCCGCGTTGCGCGGGGCCTTCGTCGCCAAGGCGCTGTCCACGCAATGCCGGTTCTCCTGCGACTGGACGCGATTGTCCGTCATGGCTCCCGAACGCAGCGAAGTCGTGCTGCTGGACCCCTTCGAATACCAGGCGAATGCCGACGTCCAACACCTGATGAACCTGCTATAACGCCCCGCTGGCGGCTGAGCCGTCGGCGAAGTCGACCGGGGGCGCCGACCGGAGGCGCCCCAGCCCAAGCCCAGATACGGAAAAGCCCCTGACTCTTCATTGGTCAGGGGCTGTATTTGTTCACCATGATATCGAAATCGGTGACAGTGGCACGAACCGGACTTACTCGGTCACGGCCTTCTTCAGCAGGGAGCCGGCGGAGATGCGCACGCCGTAGGTCGCCGGGATCTCGATGATTTCGCCGGTGCGCGGGTTGCGGCCGGTGCGGGCAGCGCGCTTGACGCGCTCAGCGGAGAACAGGCCGGTGAGCTTCAGGCCTTCGCCGGACTGCATGGCCTCGACGAACACGTCCTGGAAAGCGTTAACGGCGGCCTCAGCCTGAGCCTTGGTCAGATTGGACTTCTGGGCGATCTTCGAAACGAGATCAGACTTGTTGTATGCCATAAAGCATCCTTCTTTGATCTGGGGGCTTCGATTGCCGAATCCCCGGTGTTCATCAATGATGATAGCGCATGATGTAGGCAAACGCCGCATTTTTTAAGGGTTTTCCACACTTTTTCCGGTTGTTGGGCGGTTATATGAGATTGTGTTTGTCGAGCCAGCGCATGGACAGCGCACCGAGGGGGATTCGCAGCCAGTAGAACAGCGCACGGTACAGCAGCGTCGCGGAGAGCGCGATGCCCGCGGGCACGCCTGCCGCGCCGAACGAGAACGTCAGCGCCGCTTCGACGCCACCGAGGCCGCCGGGGGTCGGTACCGCGGAGCCGATGGCATTGGCGACCAGGAAGATGAACAGCGTCTCCAGCGGATTGGTCATCTGTCCGAACGCCAGCAGCGCCGCCCAGAATTCCAGTCCGGTGGCCACGTTGAGGATCAGCATGCCCAGCACGCTGAACGACAGCTCCTTGGGATTGGTGAGCACGTCGATCAGCTGCCGTGCGTAGGCCTTGACCAGGGGCAGCAGCCTGTCCGTCGCGTAATGCCGGATGGGTGGGATCATCATCGCCACGGCAAGCGCCATCAGCACGATGCCGACGATGACGATCAGGGTGTTCGTCGGAATCATGCTGCTAAGCGCGTCGCTGCCCGTGAATATGCCGATGACGAACAGCATGAGCACTGTGCCGCCATAATACACGGCCATGACGGCGCTCATGATCGCGGTGGCGGTCGTATTGCGGTAGCCGCTTTTGCGCAGGAACTGCAGGTTCACGAATGCGGGTCCGACGCCGGCGGGCATGGACACCATCGCGAATCCTTGCGCGACCTGTGACATGAAGATGCCGAGCGGGTTGCGCTTGTCGCGTTCGATGAAGGCCCCGAGCTCCAGCGCGGAGCCGAGCAGGGCGATGAGTTCGAAGACCAGGCAGACGATCGCCATCACCGGGTTGGCGTTCTTCACCGCGGAGATGACCTCGTCGGGCTTCAGTTGGGTGAAGATCACCACGACGGCGACGATCAGCAGCACCATGCCGATGAAGGAGCGCGGGCTGAACCGGGACAGGGACACCGGCTCCATGGCCTCGGCGGTCTCCTGCGGGGCCAGCGCGCGCATCTCGGCGCGCATGTCGTCCACGATGTGCTTGTTCCAGCCCGGCAGGGCCCGCGTGCCGGCGGGAACGGCCGCCTTCTGGATGAATGGGGTCAGCGAGATCATCGTGTCGTCGCCGAGCACGTCGCGGCCTGCGGTGACCGCGCGTTCGGGGCCGATGAGCACGGCGAGCAGCAACAGCAGTTGCACCTGATCCAGTGCGATGTTCGGGGCCGCGCTGGCGTCGTCCCCGTTCTGCCATCCGGCTATGATCGGCGTGCCGGATTCCAGTCGCGCGAGGGTGTCCGGCGTGATGCGGCGATGCGTGTACCCGCGTTTGTTCGCCACCGACAGGAAACGCAGCAATGCGATGGCGTCCTTGTCGGACAACGTGTTGAGGTTGCACTCGTGCATGATGTCGTCGCCGTGCAGCACCAGGATCGAAGTCTCGCCGGTGTCGGCCACGCCGTAGATCTTGGGGGTGGGCAGGCCCGCATTGCGCAATCCCAGAATCATCGCCATATGGTGCTGGGTCGCCTCTCTCGGCGAGCGGTCGCGCCGCATGGCGACGCCGGTGAACCGGACCCACTGCCACAGCTGTTTGACGTAGCCCGCCGTGCGCGCCTGGCTGTCCAGAGCGGAGACGACGAAGGCCCGTCCCCAATCATCCACGGCGTCGTACAGTCGAGATCCTTCGACCAGATCGTCGTCGAGGGTCGAGGCGAGGGAGCCATGGGACAGGTCGACGTCCATGCGGCGCTTCAGCGAGGTGATATGCAGTCCGATGCCGTTGAGCGCCTGCACGAGATCCTCGCCCCATGCGCCCTGGTTCTTGGTGCCGGCTGCGAACCGGATCAGCATGCCGACCAGCCGGCCTACGGACAGGGACACGATAACTCCGGTCACGGAGTTGATCGACAGCAGGATCAGGATGGCCGACGAGATGTAGAGGATGTTCCATCCCCATTTGACCGTCGATCGTGTACGCCGAGGCCCCGCGACGGTCAACAATGCCGCGGAACCCGCGTAGAAGTCCGGCAGCAGTCCCGTTCCGATGATCGAGCTCGGCGAACACAGCGCGGTGATAAGTGTGAAGTTCCCGAAGGTCGACACGGCCATCGATATGCCCCAGACGGTCGCTAGGCCACCGAACATGGCGAGTAGGGCCAACGCCGATTGCAGCCACTCCCGTCCCACCAGCAGCTGGACGATGGCCATAACGGCGATGGTCACGATGGTCAGCTGCTGCAGCATCGAGGTCGGAAGATCGACCATCCAGTTCAGTGCACGTCCGGCGCTGTGGGCATCGGACTCGACTCCCGTGACGAAACCGCTCAGGTAGATGGAGGACAGTATGGCCACCGCCGCGAGCAGCACGGCGGAGACGGCGTGGACCAGATCGCCGAAATCGTGGATGCGGCGCGGTGCGACGTCCTCGATGACCGGGTGGGCCGTGGTGCCGGATACGTCGTCGCTCATCGGACGCGCGTCCGGCGACGCCTTGGAATCGTCATCGCCGGACGTTGCGGTTATCGTCTGATCGTTCATCACCGTTCCTGTGCTGATTGATCGTCGATGGAAATGGGAATTATCGGACGGCTCAGCGGTCGAAGTCGACCAGCGCGCCGGCGACGCCCGTGTAGGTGGCGGGGGTCAGCGCCTTGAGCCGCGCGGCCGTGGCGGGGTCGAAGGACTGCTGGTCGATGAAGCGCTCGACCGCCTCCTTGCTGATCTCATGGCCGCGCATGAGTTCCTTGACCTTCTCGTACGGCTTGTCCATGCCGGGCAGGCCCTTGAGCTCGCAGGCGCGCATCGCGGTCTGGATCGGCTCGCCGAGCACCTCCCAGTTGGAGTCGAGTTCGCGTTCGATGACGATGTCGTTCGGATGGATGGACTTGAGTCCTCCCATCAGGTTGTACAGGGCGAGCTGCGAGTAGCCGAGCGCCGAACCGATGTTGCGCTGGGTGGTCGAATCGGTCAGGTCGCGCTGCCAACGGGACTCCACCAGCGTGGCGGAGAGCGTGTCGAGCAGCGAACAGGACAGTTCGAAGTTGGCCTCGGCGTTCTCGAAGCGGATCGGGTTGACCTTGTGCGGCATCGTGGAGGAGCCGGTGGCGCCCTTGACGGGCACCTGGGCGAACACGCCGCGCGAGATGTACATCCACACGTCCACGCACAGGTTGTGCATGATGCGGTTCGCGTGGGAGACGGTCGAGTAGAGCTCGGCCTGCCAGTCGTGGCTTTCGATCTGCGTGGTCAGCGGGTTCCAGGTCAGGCCCATGCGGTTGGTGACGAACTCGCGGGAGACGGCGATCCAGTCGACGTCCGGGCAGGCGGCCAGATGCGCGCCGAAGGTGCCGGTCGCGCCGTTGATCTTGCCCAGGTACTCCTGGTTCTCGATGTGCCTCAGCTGACGGTTCAGACGGTAGGCGTAGACGGCGAGCTCCTTGCCGAGCGTGGTCGGTGTGGCCGGCTGGCCGTGGGTGAGGGAGAGCAGGGCCTTGTCCTTGTATTCCTCGGCCTTGGCGGCGAGGTGGTCGATGATCTCCTTGAACGCCGGCGTCCATACCTGCTCCATCGCGTTCTTCACGCAACGGGCGGTGGACAGGTTGTTGATGTCCTCGGAGGTGCAGGCGAAGTGCACAAGGGTCTTGAGCGCGTCGTTGATGTGGGTGAGCTCGGCCGGCGCTTTGTCGAGCTGGTCGTCGATGTAGTATTCCACGGCCTTCACGTCATGGTGGGTGACGGCCTCGTGCGCGGCATGCTGCTTGATGCCTTCGGCGCCGAAGTCCTCGGGGATGGCCCGCAGGAAGGCGATCTCGGCGTCGGTGAACGGCTCCACGCCTTCGACGATCGGCTGGTTGCCGTTGCCGTCGAAGCCGTTGGCCAGCAGGATCATCCATTCGACTTCGACGCGCATGCGCTCGCGGTTCAGCGCCGGCTCGCTCAGATATTCGACGAGAGGTGCGGTCTGCTTGTGGTAGCGTCCGTCGAGCGGGGTCAATGCAATTGCGGGGGTGATGTCAGTAAGCTTCATAGCATCCCAGATTACTTCCAGCCGTAAACCTGATGCGAAACCGATGCATGTTCGTTTCGCCCCCGTTCCTGATGCCTTTTTCGTCCCGGCATGTCGTTCTCCTCTCGTTTTCGTCTGCTGACTGCTGTTTTCCCGTGTTTCCGGTGCGTGCACGCCCGTCATTCATGCGACATGCGCCCCTCGTAGTATCGGGTGTCGATGAGTTCGCCGTCGATGATCTGCTGGAAATGCCGTTCGTGCGCGTCCACGGCGGGCGAGCCGAGATCGGTGGCGTTGCGGTACGCGGCCTGATGGTATTTGAGCCAATGGGATATCTCCTTGGTCTTCGGCGCGTCGGCCACCAGTGCTCCGGCGTAGTTCGACTCGGCCGAACCGGTGTTCTGGCCGGGTGTGCACGACCCGTCGGCGTTCACCGTCGGCGGCGTGACGCCGGTGGTCTGCGTGACTTTGCCCCTTACGGTGAGCCATTGTTCGGTCGAAGGGTTGCGGCCGCCATCGAGCGAGGCGACGAGCTCGTCCTCGATCTCTATGCTGGTCACCCAGGTCTTGGGCGGTATCGGATGATTGGCGACAGGAGAGCCGGCGGTCACCACGTGATCGATGGCGTAGGAGTCCTTCAGGTCGGAGGCCAGGGCCGCGGCCACGATGCCGCCCTGGGAATGCCCCACCAATGCCACCGGCTCGTCCTTGCCGATGCCGGCTTGTTTCATGGCTTCCTCGACCATGCGGAAGCTGTCCGCGTTCCTGCGTCGGTTGGCGTTGGAGCTCATGAGTTCGAGGTTCTGCTCCCATCCGAACGGCGAATCGTCCTGCCCGTCCGTGCCCGGTATCAGGATTAGCCAGCCTGTCGTCCCATCGGAGCGGCGGTATCGCTGGACCGCTATCGTCGCATAACTGAGTCCGCTGTTAAGGGTGATCTTGCCCAGGCGTTCCTCGGCGAGCCGTCGGAGGTTCTCCATGGACGAGGCCACGGAATGCGAGGCCCCGGCCACCTGAGACGTGGATTGCACCTCACGCACGGTGAGTTTGTTGCCCTGCATGGCGTTCTTGAACTTCGACGTGTACTTTGCGATGCGTTCCGCGGCGCCGGCGACCTGGGTACCGCCGAGGATGTGCGCGATGCGGTTGTTCGTGATGCGTCCCGCCAGCGATGCCAGCAGCTCCTCATCCATTTTCGACGTGGCATCGAGCGCCCGCACGGGGTTGAGCTTGCCGTCCTTGATGGAGCCTGAGACGAATCCGTAGAGTGACAGCATCCCCAGCGTGTTCCATCCGACGCTGGGCAGCACGGTCGTCATGATCTGCGCGGCCTTGCGAAGTTTCGTCTCCGCCTTGGTCTCCGCTTCGTCATACAGGCTGTGGGCGCGGGCGATCAGATCGGCGACCTGTTCCAGGTCCCCGGCGAGCGTGGCGCACTCCCGCGCGTGGGTGACGCATTGCTCCAGCAGACGCGCATATGGCATGGAGACGTGACCGGGTTCTCCATCGCCGCCGCTGCCGGCCAACGCAGGGCAGAGCGCCGCGCCCGCACGGTCCTTTCGGAGCTGGTCGTGGACCACCGACCAGAAGAACCCCGCGCCCTTCATCTCCTCCGCCTGATTGCGCAGCGATGCCACGGCGGCCGTATATCGTTCACGGGTTGCCGGGGCGTATTGCGTGCCTCCGTGTATCGACGAAGTGACCATCCAGTTCATGATGAGCCTCCGCTCCAGGCGAGTTGCCCGGTCTGCCGCACGCGGTCGTCGATGGATGCCGCCAACCTCGTATCGCGGTCCAATGCTCGTGCGCACAGTGTCGCCGCATTGCCGGTCCAATCCAGGTTCTTGGCGGCGGCCATCGCGGTTCTGGACTGTTCCAGCGCGTTGGAGGTCAGCCGTTGCAGGGAGCCGATGCGCTCCCGGCTGGACCCGACAGCGGTGCGGCAAGGGCAGTCGGCGCCGGCGATCGACGCCATCGCGTTCCCCCATATCGGGAACGCGCCGTTGAAGATAGTGCAAGTGTTCATGGTTCCATGAACGCATGCACGGCCATCCGCGCGCAAGCGGAGCGGAACATGTGGTCGAAGGCTCCCGACTTATCCACACACTCGGCGTGTCATCCACAGCAAATGTGGACGACGAGACCGGCGCCGTCGCGGAGCACTGAATGGAGTGATGCGCAATGGTGCCCTCGCTGGCGGGCTGAGCCGTGAAGCGAGTAGAGGGGCTGTTTGCAGGCGAAGCCGCCTGGGGCGGTCCCGGGTGCCTCTCATCCGCAGCGCCACTTGTGCCGTGGCCCGTCTTTCCATCAGGGGAGAATCGACCTGACTTCGCCGCCGATTGCCGTGCTAAGGATGCTGTGCCGGGATGGCCACACCAGGGGAAAAACATGGGAAAAATGCATTGTGTGGCTTTTGTCGTGCCACACAATGGAATGTGAGCCTTCTCATTACGTGGTATGGCAGAAAGCGAATCACAGAAACCGCCATTTTCCAATGATTCGGGAAAACGCTCTGATACCGGCGTTGCCACACCAGCCCAAAAACCGTCGAAAATCGTGTGGTGTGGTACACGGACAACCGGAACCGGACAGCTGGAACCAGGCGGCGCCCGGGCCAATCACCATGGCTTGGTGGTGGAGTTTGTGTTGGAGGAGCTTTTGCCCTTACCGCCTTTGGAGCCGTTCTGCGAGTTGGACTGCTGATTCGACTTCAGCAGGTCGTCCACTTGCTTGCGCTGCTCCTGCGTCAGACCGCCGCTCTGCCTGGCGTTGCCGTCCGATCCGGGCGTGGTCTGCGCGTTGGAGGTTTCGGTGTTTTGCTGCTTCTGGAGCTGCGCGTTGATGCGTTCGGTCAGCGTGGCGGAGACTGACGCGTTGGTGTCGATCACGTCCTTGACTTGCGGCAGTAGCAACGCGGACCATGCGGCCGCGTCTGCGAACCTGGCGTCGGCTTTTTGCTGGAGTGCGCTGAGCGTCGACAGGTCGGCGTCATCCTTGGAAGCGGCCTTCAGATTGCCGTTCAGTTGCGAGGTGGCATCGTCGAATGCGGTGACAGCGATGAGGTTCGCGCCGGCCGCGATGCCCGCGCACAGGCAGGCCATCGCGACGATGCCGATCAGGATGCGCGACCATAGCGGAGTGCGCGCTACTGCGAGGTCTTTCGCTGCGCGGCCGTTCGCCTCGCGCTTCTTCACTGTGTTGCTTTTCATTGCACGATTCGTTGATTTCCGGGATTTCATAGCATCCTCCGTGACATGGCGATCCATGCGCCGATCTCCCAGGCGAGCAGCAGGCCCAGCGCCACGGCGAACGGCCATATCACGGGAATCGTACGCTCCCGCCGTTTGACCGTCTGGGTGAGCCTCCACTGTCTTGATGCCTTGGCGGACACGGCCTGTTCGATGGTGTGCGAGGCGTCCACGTGCAGGTATGAGCCGCCCATCTCATCGGCGATGGATTTCAGCGTGGCCTCGTCGAGCTTGGATATTCCTGGCTTGCCGGTCGTCGGGTCGGTCACCCACTGCCCGTCGGATTGCTGTCCCGTTGCTGTGCCGTCGCTGGCCATCGGTATCTTGCCACCCGCATCAGAGCCCACGCCGATGGTGAACGAGTCGTCAAGGTACCGCCTCAGCGCAGAATAGCTACGGCGTGCGGTGTCGGAGGTCTGCTCGCCGTCCGTGATCACATACAGCACGATGATGTCATCGGGATGTTGATCCCTGATTGATTTGAGCGACAGCATCAGCTGGTCGAGCGGCGTGTCGAGACTCGATCCGGCCGATGTGGACGTGGATTCGACGGCCAGCGTGTCGGCCCAGCCGTCAATGGCGATGGAGTCCGGAGTCAACGGCACATCCAGGGTGCCGCTCGCGCCGAAGCGCAATGCGGCGAAACTGGAATCGGCGTACGTCGACGTGATGCCCTTCACGATGCGCTTGGCCGCGTCAAGACGGCTGATTGTACCCGAGGAGCCGTATTCCGCGTCCTTGACCGCCATCGATCCGGTGACGTCGACCGCCACCATGACATCGGTGGCATTGATAGCCCGGCTGGTGGTGGTCGTCACGATGCTGGGCGTCAGCATCATCACGGCGGCGAGCAGGAACATTATCACCCTGCGTATGCAGGCGGTCAGCGTCTCATCGCTGGAGCGCCTGCGCCGCACATGCACGACGACCACCGCGACCGCGAACGCCAGCATGAGCGCCGCGATCGCGCCGCCCGCGATCCAACCCAGAGCCGGGGCGAATGTCATCGGTCTCATCGTCTCAACCTCCATGCCAGTATCATCCATATCGCAAGCAGCACGACCAGCATCAGCGTCCACCATCCCGGCGCGTCGATCAGCGCGGCCTGGCTTGACCGTCGGCTTTCGCTGGTACGCCGGCTGTCAATCTGCCTCACCAGCTCGTTGATGTCGGATGAGCCCGACTGGGTGAGGAACGTTCCGCCGCGGGACTCGATCTGCTGCTTCATCTCGGTGGTTGTGGCGTCGCCCTCGCTCTGGCGTGGCCCGGAGAACAGGCCGTCCACGCTGATATGCGAGGCTTCGGCCATATCGAGCGCCTGGGCGAGTGAATACGTCGGCGTGCCGGACGCCACGTTGTCGGTGGCGAGCACGATCGAGGCGGGGCGCTGCCGTGCGGCGCCGGACGTGTCGCCATAGGCGAAGCCGGGTATCATCGCGGCGCAGCTGACCAGCCCGTCCCCGATCAGTGATGTCGAGTTCTTGCGGTTCTGCGTGCCTTCCAGCCAATCGGCGATCTTCTGGTAGTCCTTGTCGCTCATCTTGTCGATGTCGTCCTGCGATTCGACGCCACGGAGCGCGTCCGCCGCCTTGGTCAGCTGGCTGGAGACCAGGTCGTAGTCGTCGGTCAGGGGGAACACCGTGCGCGATGTCGAGTTGAAGATGCTCAGGGCGATGCGTTCTCCCCGGAAATGGCTCACCAGTTCCAGATATGTTTCGATGACCGCCCGGTCATAGGGGAGCGCCGAACCTGATACGTCGAGGCACAACACGATGTCGCGACTGCTGGAGCGTTCCGCGTCGCGGTCCACATGCGCCGGTCTGGCGATAAGAACCGTGCAGATGGCCAGCGCCGCCACCAGCGCCGCCACGGCGATCCGCCCCAGCAATCGCCACAGATGGAACAGATGCGATGCATGCTCGGTATTGAGGTCGTCGTCAAGACTGTATACCGGCATGCCGTCCCGCGGGGGACGCCTGCGGCCTCGGAAGATCGCGATGACGGCCACCAGCACTGCCGCGACGAGCACGGCCGCCACGGCGGCATACGGCCACAGCCAATGGATGCTCATGTCGTTCGTGGTCATCAGCGCCACCTTTCCACGAGGTTCAGCACCCAGTCGGCGGCCTGTTCCACGGTGGCGTCCTTCGCCTGCGCATTGAACTCGGCGTTCGCGAACTCCGGCGGATACAGCGCGGCTATGGTCTGGCGCAGCAGCGTGAAACCGTGGACTCCCGAATCACCTGCCAGGGAGCCTGCGGAACGTGACGCGATCTCCTGCAGCGTCGTCGAACCGAGCTCCGCGCTGCTGGCCTGCGACGCGAAGTCCCTCGCCACGGCGGCGAGCTCGACGAAGGCGTCCTCGCGCGAAAGCTTCCCGGCCCCGTTGCGCTCCACGATGTCATGCACGCGGCTTTTCCACTGCGAGACGGGGGCGAGGGCGTTGTGGGACCCTCGGGGAGCGGCTACGCGTTTCGCACGTCGAGGACGGGACATGATGACGATCGCCACAATCAGGATCAGCAACGCGATGAAGCACGCCATCGTCACTATGGGCAGCAGAGACGCGACGGGCACGTCCGTCACGGGATGCAGGTCGTTCACGTCCACGGCTGCGGCCAGCGTCGACGAGGTCACGAAACCGTTCATGACGTTCATGCAGGCACCTCCGACGTCAGGTTCAGCGATGGCGGCACACGCAGCTGATTGCGGATGGAACGGCCGAGCGAACGCGACACCAGCCGCACGAAGGCATCGAACATCATGTCGCTCGACGCGGCGCGGATCATTCGCGAACCACGTTTGGCGAGTTCGTGCTCCAGAGCGGCGCACACGTATCTGCGATGCAGCGCCACCTCTTCCGCGGCCTTCGCGTTGCGCAGCAGGGCGGGGATGCGGCGCCCGGATTTTCCGTCATACCATTCGCGGGCGGCCTCGGACGGGTCGAAGGGGTTGGCCGTCGCCACGGTGATCAGCACCACGGGGTGGGTGGCGGCTATGGCGCCGATGACGTCGATGTGACGCTTGCGCAGGGCCAGCTCGTCGGTGGCAAGCACGATGAGCGCCTGACGGTCGCGTATGCGGCGCGCGTAATCCAGCAGAGCGTCGATGTTGCGGCCGTATGACCAATCCCGCCGCAAGGCGTCGTCCAGCGTGCGCTCGAACTGCGCGAACCCGCCGTTGAACGGCATGCGCGTGATGCTGTGGGCGTCGGCGAACACCAGGGAGACGTCATCGCTGCGCCGCAGCGACAGCGCGGCGAACATGCGCAGCGCGTTGCCTGCGACCGCGTAGGCCGGCTCGCCTGACGCGCATCCTCCGGTCATCTCCTCGCCGACATCGCACAGCAGCCACACCTGGCTGGTCGCCTGGCGCGCATGCTGCACGACCATCGGGCGGCCGAGACGGGCGCTGGCTTTCCAATCGATGAGACGCGCCTCGTCCCCCGGCCCGTAGACGCGGATGTCCATCGGGTCGTCATTGCCTCCACGCCGGTTCGAGGCGTGCTCGCCCTCCAGGACGCCCAGCGCCTTGCGAACGGTCGGAAGGCTCAGCGAATTGCCCAGCGCCTCGATCTTCCTGCGGATCCGGTTGTCGGAAGATGAGGAGTGTGAGGAGTGTGAGGGGTGTGAGCCATCGATCATGGGACGTGAACCGTTTCCACGATCCGATCGATCACCTGGTCGCTGGTCACGCCGTCGGCCAGCGCCTCGAAGGTCAGGATCACACGGTGCCTGAGCACTTCGTGGACCATCATCTTCACATCCTCGGGGATGACGTAATCCCGGCCGGCGAGCAGCGCGTTGGCCTGCCCGCTGCGGATCAAGGCGATCGACGCGCGGGGGCTCGCACCGAGGCGGACCGTCGAGCTCAGGCCCTTCAGCGGCTTGTTTCCGGCACCGCGCGAGGTCGCCACCAGATCGACGGCGTAGCGCATGATCGCCTCCGACACATGGACGCGCCGCGCCGATTTGCGCAGAAACTCCACATCCTGAATGGTGATCGTGTCGGACGGCAGTGATTTCGGATCGAACATGTCGGTGCCGCGGCGCGTGAGCATCGCCAGCATGCTCGTCTCCTCGTCGGCCTTGGGATAGGTCATGACGGCCTTCATCATGAATCGGTCCATCTGGGCTTCCGGCAGGTTGAACGTGCCCTCCTCCTCGATGGGGTTCTCGGTGGCGATTACCATGAACGGCTTGGGCAGCTCGATGCGTTCGCCGCCGATCGTCGTGGCGCCTTCCGCCATGGCCTCAAGCATCGCCGACTGCGTTTTGGCGTTGGAACGGTTGATCTCGTCGAGCAATACGAAATTGGCGTGGATCGGGCCGATCTGGGTGGAGAACCGCTGGGTGGAGAAGTCAAACACCTGGGTGCCCACCAGATCGGACGGCATGAGGTCGGGCGTGCATTGCACTCGGCGGAACGTTCCCGAGACCGAGGTGGCCAGCGTCTGGGCCGCGGTGGTCTTGGCCAGGCCGGGCACGGATTCGATGAGGATGTGGCCGCCTGCGACCATCGTGGCGATCAGCGCTTCGCGCAAGTCGGACTGTCCGACCAGCGTCTGGGCGAATCTGGCGCGGATGCGGTCGGTGAGCTGCCGTGCGCGTCGCAGGTCATCCTGCGTCAGCGCGGCGGAAGGCGCCGGCACGGGCGTGCGCATGGGGGCGGCCGGCATGGCGCCCGTCGTGGGGATCGCGTTCGCGAGCTGGGACGGCATTGAAGGTTTCGAGGTGAATAAAGCCATGCTGCCCACCTTACCGTGACGAAGCAACCGCGGAGTGGGGATCGGGCCGATCCGCCTGCGCCGATGGCAGTGACCAGTCGACCGGTTCCGCGCCCATGGAGACCAGCGCTTGGTTGGCGCGGGAGAACGGGTGGGAGCCGAAGAACCCGCGGGATGCGGACAGAGGGCTGGGATGCGGCGAGGCGATGATGGTCGCGTTGGTGAGCAGCGGCGCGAGGCTCTGCGCGTTGCGCCCCCAGAGGATCGCCACCAGCGGCTTCGGCTTGCCGTCCGCGTCCACCCGGGCGTTAAGGGCGCGGATGGCGGCCTCGGTGATGGTCTCCCATCCCTTGCCCTGATGGCTGTTGGGGCGTCCCACGCCGACGGTCAGGCACCTGTTCAGCAGCATCACGCCGCGCTGGGTCCAGGGTGTCAGGTCACCGTTGGCGGGCATCGGCACGTGCATGTCGTCGACGAGCTCGCGGTAGATGTTGACCAGGCTCTTCGGCAGCGGTCGGACGTCGGGCGCCACGCAGAAGCTCAGGCCGACCGGATGCCCCGGAGTCGGGTAGGGATCCTGCCCGACGATCAGCACCTTGATCGAGTCGAATGGAATTGTGAAGGCTCTGAGGATATTATGGCTTGCGGGCAGGTACTGACGTCCTGCCTGCAGTTCGGAGCGGAGGAAATCGCCCATGTGATGGACCTGCGGCTCCACGTCCTGCAGCGCGGCGGCCCATCCGGGCTCCACGAGCTGCGACAATGGTTTGACTGGATGTTGACTCATGGTCTCTACTGTAGCGAGCGTGTCGAAGCTGTGCATATCCGGTGCATGACTGACGGCCGCCGCGCACTTGGGACACCATGGCCGGTAGACTTGACGAACGATACGGAAGGGTGATTATGGCCAAGGACAAGGAAACATACGATTCGTATGCCAAAGACGTGTTCGACAATCCTCCGGCAGGTCCGGTGGGCGTGCATCGGGGCGCGCGGTCGGCCGGGGCGCGCATGACGCCTTTCCTGATCGTGCTGCTTGTGGTGGCCCTGGCGGGCGTCGGCACATGGGGTGTGCTGTCGGGAATGTTCTCCGACGTGCTCTTCGGGAACAACGGCACGTCGCAGGCGGCCGACGACAAGGCGTCCGACAGCGACGACTCGAAGACCGGCGACACGACGAAGTCCGGCACGGGCGAGCAGTCCACTTCTAGTTCGACTGACGGTTCCTCCGACACGGCTTCCAATACCTCCACGGATTCCGCCCAGAGCGATACGACATCGAGCAGCAGCGACGGTTCGACCGATGCCACCGACACGAACGGGCAGGGGACGGACTCCACCGCCTCGTCCGACGCGCAGTCGACGCCGCCGGCCACCGCCGAGGCGAACAAGGCCACTTCCGTCCGCGTGATCAACGGAACCAAGATCTCCGGTCACGCCGCCAGCCGTGCGTACACGCTCAAGCAGGCCGGATACAAGAACGTCGTCTCCGCCAACCCCTCCGGTACGTTGCCTGCGAGCACCGTGGTCTGGTACCAGAACGAGACCGATGCGGCGACCGCGAAGGACATCGCCGTGACCTTGGGCATCTCCGACGTGCGGCAGATGTCGGGCATCTCCGCACCCGTCGTCGTCGTGCTGATGCAGTGACCGTACATCGGCCGAGAATCCGCGTCCCCGAGGCTTTGTGCGAATGTCCCCTAGTACCGTACAATGATATGGAGTCGCGAGGTGGGGGATGCGGTGCGGTTTTGAGCTCTCTTCCGTTTGTTCGCGGCATAGGAACAAGGGAAAGAATATAACAATGGCACAGGGAACTGTGAAGTTCTTCAGCGCTGGCAAGGGTTACGGATTCATTACCTCTGATGCTGGTGGGGATGATGTGTTCGTGCACTACTCGGTTATTCAAGCCGATGGTTTCAAGACGCTGAACGAGGGCGATAAGGTCGAGTACGAGGCCGAACGTGGGCCGAAGGGAATGCAGGCCACGAAAGTGGTCAAGCTCTGAATCGTGCGAGGCTTTGCGCGTCATCGAAGCTCCGGTACCCAATGGGTGCCGGAGCTTTTTCCTTTTCTTTCGGCTTTACCGGATCGGTATCGGCATGCTCCGGCCTTCGCGGATCACGCGATGATTTCAAGCCAACAGCGCAATCCTCGTGAATATGTTGGCACTCGGGCACCGAGAGTGCTAATCTCCCAATTAGCACTCGGGGAGTGAGAGTGACAGCCGGCAGCTGACGGTCGGCGGCCACGCCTCGCCCCCAGGTGAGATTCAGTACCGTGAAGCCATTTGGAGGATACACAACCATGGCAAAGATCATTGCATACGACGAGGAAGCTCGTCAGGGCATGCTTGCGGGTCTCGACAAGCTCGCCAACACCGTGAAGGTCACTCTGGGCCCGAAGGGCCGCAATGTGGTGCTCGACAAGTCCTATGGCGCACCGACCATCACCAACGATGGCGTCTCCATCGCCAAGGAAATCGATCTTGAGGATCCGTACGAGCGCATCGGCGCCGAGCTGGTCAAGGAAGTCGCCAAGAAGACCGACGACGTCGCGGGCGACGGAACCACCACCGCCACCGTGCTGGCCCAGTCCCTCGTGCACGAAGGCCTGAAGAACGTTGTCGCCGGCTCCAACCCGATCGCGCTGCGTCGCGGCATCGAGAAGGCCACCGACACCATCGTCAAGGAACTGGTCGCCGCCGCCAAGGACGTGGAGACCAAGGACCAGATCGCCGCCACCGCCACGATCTCCGCAGCCGACCCCGAGGTTGGCGAGAAGATCGCCGAGGCTCTGGACAAGGTCGGTCAGGACGGCGTCGTGACCGTCGAGGACAACAACCGCTTCGGCCTTGACCTTGAGTTCACCGAGGGCATGCGTTTCGACAAGGGCTACATCGCCCCGTACTTCGTGACCAACGCGGACGACCAGACCGCGGTTCTTGAGGATCCGTACATCCTCCTGACCTCCGGCAAGGTTTCCAGCCAGCAGGACGTCGTCCACATCGCCGAGCTCGTCATGAAGTCCGGCAAGCCGCTGCTGATCATCGCCGAGGACGTCGACGGCGAGGCGCTGCCGACCCTCATCCTGAACAAGATCCGCGGCACCTTCAACTCCTGCGCCGTCAAGGCCCCCGGCTTCGGCGACCGTCGCAAGGCGATGCTGCAGGATATGGCCATCCTGACCGGTGCTCAGGTCGTGTCCGACGAGCTGGGTCTCAAGCTCGACTCCATCGACATGTCCGTGCTCGGCACCGCCAAGAAGGTCATCGTCTCCAAGGACGAGACCACCATCGTTTCCGGCGGCGGCGACAAGGCCGACGTCGAGGCTCGCGTGGCCCAGATTCGCGCCGAGATCGAGAAGACCGACTCCGATTACGACCGTGAGAAGCTGCAGGAGCGTCTCGCCAAGCTGGCCGGCGGCGTCGCCGTCATCAAAGTCGGCGCGGCCACCGAGGTCGAGGCCAAGGAGCGTAAGCACCGCATCGAAGACGCCGTGCGCAACGCCAAGGCCGCTATCGAAGAGGGCCTGCTGCCCGGCGGTGGCGTGGCGCTCGTCCAGGCTGCCAAGAAGGCCGAGTCCGCAGAAGCCGTCACTTCGCTGACCGGCGAAGAGGCCACCGGTGCCGCCATCGTGTTCCGCGCCATCGAGGCCCCGATCAAGCAGATCGCCGAGAACTCCGGCGTGTCCGGTGACGTGGTGTTCAACAAGGTTCGCGAGCTGCCGGAGGGTCAGGGTTTCAACGCCGCCACCGACACCTACGAGGATCTGCTGGCCGCCGGCGTCGCCGACCCGGTCAAGGTCACCCGCTCCGCTCTGCAGAACGCCGCGTCCATCGCCGGCCTGTTCCTGACCACCGAAGCGGTTGTCGCCAACAAGCCGGAACCGAAGACCGCCGCTCCGGCCGCCGGCGCCGACATGGGCTACTGATCCGCTCTCGGAATCCGCCATCGCAGCGCGGTAGCGCGTTGCAGCAGCGGATGCCGTAACACGGATTTGCCGCGATGTGAAGGGCTTCGACCTGTTGAGGGTCGGAGCCCTTTTCGTATGTCTGCGGGCGTACCGGAGCGGATCACCGCCGTGATACTGTTCAGCCGGAAGCGAACAGTCGGGACGCCTGCGCTTCGGCGTCGGCGTAGACGGTGGATGCCTGGGTGAGCGCCTGCTGGATGGATTCCAGCGACGCCTCCATCTGCTGCTGTGCCGCACGCCACTGCGCGCTGACCGAAGTGAACTGCGTGGCGGCACCGCCACGCCAGGCGTCCTGGAGCCCGTTGAGGTTCGTATACATTCCGTTGACCGCCTGCCGGATGGCGGCGATGGACGCCGAAACGGCGGCGGAGGAGGATTGGATCCGTTCGGAATCCACTTGATATTGGGGCATGGTTGTTCCTTTCCTGTATTGTTCTGTTTTCGCCCGGTGACGTTGAAGCGTCCGGCCGGTAATGTGGAGGATATGACATTGCGAACGATGAGATACGGAAAAACGGATGATGTGGTCGAAGGCTCGGCCATTTTGGGGGTTATCGGCGTGTCGCGCGACGGATTTTCTCTGTGGAAACGGCTGTTTTCCGCGGTTTTGACGGTGCTGGTCATAACAATGTGGATAACTTCGCCCGGTGCGGTCGCATACGCCGCCGGGGACGATTCGTCGTCCTCGGACCAGGGGCAGGCCACGTTCTCCCAGGACATAACCGATCCCTACAACGTGCTCGGCTCCAATCTGACGAAAGTCACGGACGCCATATCCAGCACCTACGACAGCACCGGCGTGTCGGTCAAGCTGTCATACATGCTGCATTTCGAGGGGGTAGAGGATCCCGACCAATGGGCGCAGGAGGCGTTGGACGCCACCAACCCCAAACCGAACACCGTGCTGCTGGCCGTGGCCCTCAACGACGGCAAGCTCGTGGTCGCCGTCTCCGGCAACTCGGAATCGTGGCTGTACAACAAGACCACGTCGGACCAGCTGCTGAAAAGCGCCTACGGGCCGGTCAGCGGCAGGAACCCCGACTGGTCCGGCTCGGCGATCGCCATGATGGATTCCATCGCCACGATCAAGACGACCACAGCGCAGCGCGGCACGGTGTGGAAATGGGTGGGCATATCCGTGATGTGCGGCGTGCTGGTGGTTCTGATCGTCATCGGCGTCGTGACGGTGGTTCGCCGTCGTCGCGATACGAAGGGCAAGCAGCCGGATGCCGAGAAGGACGCAGGAAAATCTACAGAGAAAGCCACGAAGAAAGGCACGGGCAAGTCCGCCAAGAAGCGGCGCTCCAAGGGTGATGCAGCCGAGTCGGACTCCACGGCGGAGGACGGCGGCGGGCCGCAGTCCGCTTCAAGTGAATCCGACGGGCAGTCCGCTCCGTCCGTACCCATGACGCGCCGCGAACGGAGGGAGGCATCCCGGCGCGGAAAGCGGTTCGGAACGTCGTCGGCCGCCACCGCGCCCAAGCCGGGCAACACCGACGAAGCCGCCGACGAAGGCTCCCGGAAGCGTTTCGACGCGTGGCTGGCGTCCATTGTCCCGCAAGACACAGATGGTGTTCAGGAAACATCCAGAACATCGAGTCAAGCTGGTAACCATGAGCAAGCCGATTGAAGCATCCATTGTTGTTGTCGACGACGAACCGTCCATCCGTGAACTGCTCGTCGCATCCCTGCATTTCGCCGGATTCTATGTGGCCACCGCCGCATCGGGCTCCGAAGCCATCGAGGTGATCGAGAAGACCCAGCCCGACCTGATCGTCCTTGACGTCATGCTCCCTGACATCGACGGATTCACCGTGACCCGCCGCATCCGGCAGGAGGGCATTGGCGCCCCCGTGCTGTTCCTCACCGCCCGCGACGACACACAGGACAAGGTGATGGGATTGACCGTCGGAGGCGACGACTACGTGACCAAGCCCTTCAGCTTGGAGGAGGTCGTGGCCCGCATCCGCGCGATTCTGCGTCGCACCCGTGAGCAGGTGGAGGACGATCCGATCATCCGCGTCGGCGACCTTGAGATCAACGAGGATTCGCACGATGTGTCCCGCGCCGGTCACGCGATCGATCTGAGCCCGACCGAATACAAGCTGCTGCGCTACCTGATGGACAACGAGGGCCGTGTGCTGTCGAAGGCGCAGATCCTCGATCACGTCTGGCAATACGATTGGGGCGGTGACGCGGCGATCGTCGAGTCGTACATCTCGTACCTGCGCAAGAAGGTCGACGGCATCATGGTGACCGACGACAACGGTGAACAGCACAAGGTCACCCCGCTGATCGAGACCAAGCGAGGCATCGGCTACATGATTCGCGAGCCCAGAGTCTCGGCGTGAGGCGGGCGCGATGACCGCACAGACACCTCCGCCGACGGGTGACGGAACCGCCGCAGGCCCGGCCCCGGCACCGGGAACCGCGCCGACCGGCACGGCCGGGACTCCGGGAACCGCGCAGATACCTCCGCCGACAGCCGCCCCTGCGAGCCAGAAGCGTGCGACCCATACCAAGGGTGTGTGGGCGACACTGAAATCGATGTTCGTCGGGCGCCTGGACGCCGTTCCGCTGGCCACCAAGATCGTGGCGTGCACGGTTATCCTGCTGATCGTGGGTACGGCCGGTATATCACTGACGTTGCGCCAGCTGGTCGGCAACTACATGCTGGAGAAGACGGACACGCAGCTGTTCCGTCAGGCGCAACTGGTCCTCAACAACATCGATACCATGCGCCAGCAGAATAACGCCGAGAAATCCAGCAGCAGCCTGCTGTACAGCTACTTCGTGCAGATCCGCGACAGCGACGACACCATCTTGCGCAACGCCATCGTCCCCACTCTCAAGGACGGCGTCAGTTCGATGCCGTTGCTGCCTATGAACGGCAGCCGCGGAGGTGTGCAGCTCCAGCAGCCGTTCACCACCAACGCCGTCGTGACGTTGAGCGGGCGCAGCGTGGACCATTCCACGCTGTCCACCGCCGAATCGCCGTGGCGCGTCGTGGCGCTGCCGTGGACCGATGAGGACGGCAAGCCCGGCGGCGTATGCTACATCGGTCTGTCGCTGAGCGACCAGCTTGACACCGTAAAGACATTGACCCGTTACTGCATCATCGTCGGCGTGGCCATCGTCATACTCGGCGCCCTGCTGGCCACGCTGATGACCCAGAGAACACTGTCTCCGCTGAAGCGCATCGAGAAGACCGCCGCGAAGATCGCCGCTGGCGACCTCACACAACGCGTGCCCCCGGCGCCGGAGAACACGGAGGTCGGTTCGCTGTCGGTCTCGCTCAACGCCATGCTCACCCGAATAGAGCAGAGCTTCCACGAGCAGGAGGAGACCACGGCGAAGATGAAACGATTCGTCTCCGATGCCAGCCATGAGCTTCGCACGCCGCTCGCGGCGATCCACGGGTATGCGGAGCTATACAAGATGCAGCGTGACCTGCCGGGTGCGCTGGGACGCGCCGATGAGTCGATCTCACATATCGAGGATTCGAGCACCCGCATGACGGTACTGGTGGAGGACCTGCTGTCGTTGGCGCGCCTCGACGAGGGGCGTGGCATCGACATCACCCAGCAGGTGCCGCTGACCACGCTGGTCACGGACGCGACCGAAGACCTGCACGCGCTCGATCCGGGCCGTGAGATTCGCCGCGGCACGCTGACATTCCAGCCGCGCAACGGGGATGAGCCGGCCGATCTGGAGTTCGTCGAAGGCCCGCTGCCCGATGTCATGCTGAAAGGCGACGGGTCGAGGCTGCGGCAGGTGGTCACCAACATCGTCGGCAACATCCACCGTTACACGCCCGGCGACTCCCCGGTGGAGATATCCGTCGGCGTCATGCCCGCGTCGATCAGCCCCGAATCGTTGGCCCGCATGTCCGCGAATGACGCCTCGATGCGCTACTTCATCGAAGCCGTGGACGTAAGCCGCTCCATGCAGATGGGCATGAACTACGCGGTGGTCCGCTTCAGCGACCATGGTCCGGGCGTGCCCGAGAACTCCCGCTCCAAGATCTTCGAGCGGTTCTACACCGCGGACCCGTCCCGGGCGCGTCTCAAAGGCGGCACCGGGCTTGGCATGGCCATCGCGCAGTCGGTGGTCAAGGCGCACAAGGGCTTCATCTGCGCGACCGACTCCCAGGGCGGCGGCCTCACGCTCACGGTGGTGCTGCCCGTAGCGCCGCTGGAGCCGAAGATCGCCGTGGACGAACCCCCTCAGGACGCCAAGGCGGAACGCAAGGCCGAACGCAACAAAGCCAAGCAGGAGAAACAGCAAGCGCGGCAGCACAAGAGCAAGTGATTCGCGTCCGGTGCGCTGCCGCGTGCCGTGCGTTCATGCATTGAGGTAAACTGATACTTTGATGTATTCATGAGCAGATCGAGAATCTGCCGGTCCGACGAGTAACGAGGTGTGCCATGCCCAGTGGGCGCGTACGTTGGTTCGACGCGAAAAAGGGATTCGGATTCATTACGAACGACGAGGGCGAGGACGTGTTCCTGCCCGCAGCGGCTCTGCCGGATGGCGTGACCACCCTGCGCAAAGGCGCCCGCGTGGAGTTCTCCGTGATCGACGGCCGCAAGGGGCCACAGGCCATGGGCGTGACGCTGGTCGCATCCGTGCCGTCCCTGGTCAAGGCGACCCGCCCGAAGCCGGATGATATGGCCGCCATCGTGGAGGACCTTATCAAGTTGCTGGATTCCGCGGGCAACGAGCTGCGTCGCCATCGGTATCCCTCCGCCGCCGACAGCCGGAAGCTCGCCACACTGCTGCGTGGCGTGGCTGACAGCTTCGACGTGCAGGAATGAGGGGACAGGGGATAGTACATGCCTGAAACGACCATGCCTGAGACGGTTGTGGACGAACCCGGTATCGCGGATTCGCCCATCGCCTCCATCGACCCGAAAGACGCTGCCCGTGCCATGGCCGTCGAGGCTGCCGAGGACGAGAACGGCGTCGGAGAGTTCGTCGAGGCCATCGACGCCGGTGACGGCATCACCGATTACCGGTTCGTCTCGCTGATGCGCGGCTACGAGGGATGGCAGTGGTCCGTGACGATGTTCCACGATGTCGAACGCGACACGTGGACGGTGAACGAGTCAACGCTTATTCCCATGGAACAGGCGCTGCGCCCTCCGGAATGGATTCCATGGAAGGACCGTCTGCTGCCGACCGACCTGTCGGTGACCGACTCCATCGGCACCGACCCGGATGACCCGCGGTTGGAGGAAGGTTTCCGGGCGACCGCCGAAGCCGAGACCGGTGACACGCGCGTTTCGGATGCACGGGACGTGGAAGCGGCCGGGGCCCCGGGCAAGGTCGATGCCGCGGATGAGGCATCGGATACCGGAGCATCGGATTCTGAGGCGCCCGACAGCGAACCTGTGGAGTCCCAGGACGCTCAGCCCACCACAGCTGCGGAGGATGTCGATGACGCGGTGAGCGCATTCGATCTGTCCCGCCGCCATGTGCTGTCCCCGCTGGGCCGCGCCCAGACCGCGCAGCGCTGGTATGAGGGCCCTCGCGGCCCCAAGTCGTTGTCCACCAAGACCGCGTCGGGCAATCTGTGCTCCACCTGCGGGTTCTTCGTCGCGTTGCAGGGTGATCTGAGCGAAATGTTCGGCGTCTGCGCGAACAAGTGGAGCCCGGACGACGGCAAGGTCGTCTCGCTCGACCACGGATGCGGCGAACATTCCGAAATCGAGCCGCCCGAGCCGAGCCACATGTGGATTCAATCCAAGCCCGCGTTCGACGACCTGCATATCGATGTCATAGCGCAGGCGCCGCGGGACGAGCGCGGCGAAGTGGAGCTGATCGAGAAGCTCGGTGTCGCCGGCCTGCCGTTCGACGTGCCCAAGGGCACGATCATCCTCAAATCCCAGCTGCCTGAAACGCGCTGACCCGAATCGCCTGCAACACGGGCAACGTCACGGCGGCCGAATGGCGGAATGACGATGGAACGATAATCGCCTGTGACACCACGCGAAGCGGTGTCACAGGCGATTCGTCTATATCCGGGGTTGCGCATCCGGGCCAGCGCGCGATGGCGCTCAGTGCACGATGGTGACCGTGCACTCCGCGAAGTTCAGGATCTGCCTCGACACGGAACCGAGGAAACGGGCGTCCAAGCCGCTCAGGCCGCGGGATCCGACGACCAGATGGCTGGCGAACCGGGATGCCGTGGTCAGGCCCTTGGCTGCCGCGATGTGGAACGCCTTGCCCGTCACCTGAAGCCCGTCGGGAATATCGGCCTGCTCGATCATGCGACGGACGATGTCCTGCGCGTGATCCTGACCGGCGCCGATCGAGGCGATCGCGTTCTCATAGCCGGGCACCTCGCCCAGATCCTTCAGCTGCCAGCAGAACATGACCTGCAGCGGGGCATGATGCAGCGCAGCGAAATCAATGGCGAACCGCAACGCATGACGGGACGTCTCGGAACCGTCCACGCCGACGACCACCGGACGTTTGCCCTTGGCCGCGGCCAGCTCATCGTCATCATGGTGAATCGGCATACCGGGGGCGAGCGAATGCGCGATATCATCCTGCACGCTCTTGTCCTCGTTGCCGGCGATCCTGACCACCGTCACCGGCACCTTGGCGGATTCGGCGAGGGAGGACGACAGCGACCCCACGAACCATCTGGTCACGCGACCCAGGGATCGGCGGCCGACGACGATCTGTTGGGCATTCGCTCCGATCTGCAGCAGTCCAGTCGTGCCGGAGGCGTGCACGGAGGTGAGCTTCAGGTTATCCGGGTCGAATGCGATGCCGGCGCTCGCCTCATTCACCCAATCCAGCAGTTGCTCGGTGATGGCCTTGCTCGCCTTCTCCCACGCGTCGGGATTGTCCGGCTGGGCTCCCATATCCCACGAATGCGTCCACGCATAGACCGCGTTGACCGCCCTGCCGCTCAAGGACGCCTCCCTGAGCGCCCACTGCAAGGCCGTGAACGACTCCTCGGAGCCGTCCACCCCAACGACGATGTCGCCGGCTCCGTCCGACGTCCGCGGCTCGGACTCGATGTTCACATCTGGTTGCGTCATGACATCCTCCTTGTTGGCATGTTATATTCAGCATATCGTTTTTCATTGCGTTATGAGCGCAATTATCGCGAGGAAAGGCATAAACGTCATCGCGAATCGGTAGAGTGGTGTGGACTATCGAGATGGAAGGACAAGCATGTTCGAACGGTTTACCGACCGTGCACGGCGCGTGATCGTGTTGGCGCAGGAAGAGGCGCGTACTCTCCAGCACAACTACATCGGCACCGAACACCTGCTGCTCGGCCTGATCCGCGAAGGTGAGGGGGTCGCCGCCAAGGCGCTCGCATCCAAGGGAGTGACCTTGGACGACACCCGCAAGCAGGTCGAGGAGATGATCGGCAAAGGCAATGCCGCCCCCAACGGGCACATTCCCTTTACTCCGCACGCCAAGCAGGTGTTGGAGCTGAGTCTGCGCGAGGCGCTGCAGCTCGGTCACAGCTATATCGGCACCGAGCACATCCTGCTCGGCCTGATCCGCGAAGGCGAGGGCGTGGGCACCCAGGTGCTCATCAAGATGGATGTCGACCTGGGCGAACTGCGTTCGGCCACTATCGACATGATCCATGGCAACAGCGGCGGCGCCAATGCCTCCGGCAAGGGCGATCTGGCCAACGCCGGCGGCGTGCAGGACAAACGCAGCCAGACCGGTTCGGCCATTCTGGACCAGTTCGGGCGCAACCTGACCGCCGAAGCGGCCGAGGGCAAGCTCGACCCGGTGATCGGGCGCACCAACGAGATCGAACGTGTCATGGTCGTGCTGTCGCGCCGCACGAAGAACAACCCCGTGCTGATCGGCGAGCCGGGCGTCGGCAAGACCGCCGTCGTCGAAGGCCTCGCGCAGAAGATCAACGCCGGCGACGTGCCGGAGACGCTGAAGGACAAGCAGGTCTATTCGCTGGATCTGGGCTCCATGGTGGCCGGCTCGCGCTACCGCGGCGATTTCGAGGAACGCCTCAAGAAGGTGCTCAAGGAGATCAAGACGCGCGGCGACATCGTGCTGTTCATCGACGAGATTCACACGATCGTCGGTGCCGGTTCGGCGGACGGCGCCTTGGGCGCGTCTGACATGCTCAAGCCCATGCTGGCTCGCGGTGAGCTCCAGACCATCGGCGCCACCACCACCGACGAGTACCGCAAGTACATCGAGAAGGACGCGGCGCTGGAACGTCGTTTCCAGCCGATTCAGGTGCATGAGCCGACAATCGCGGAGACCATCGAGATCCTCAAGGGCCTGCGCTCGCGCTACGAGAACCACCACCATGTGACCATCACCGACGGCGCGCTGCAGTCCGCCGCGGAGCTGTCGTCCCGCTACATCCAGGACCGCAACCTGCCCGACAAGGCCATCGACCTGATCGACGAGGCCGGCGCGCGGCTGCGCATCAAGCGCCTGACCGCCCCGCCCGAGCTCAAGGAACTTGACCAGAAGGTCGCGAAGGTCGCCGCCGAGAAGGACAAGGCTATCAAGGACCAGGACTTCGAGAAGGCCGCCGAGCTGCGCGACAACCAGGAGAAGCTGGAAGCGGAGCGCAAGGAGAAGGAATCCTCTTGGCGCGAGGGCGAGTCCGATGTCGAGATGGTCGTGAACGAGGATGTGATCGCCCAGGTGATCTCCTCGACCACCGGCATTCCGGTGTTCAAGCTCACCCAGGCCGAGTCGAAGAAGCTGCTCGGCATGGAGTCCGAGCTGCACAAGCGCATCATCGGCCAGGACGAAGCGGTTTCCGCGCTGTCCCGTTCGATTCGCCGCACTCGTGTGGGCCTCAAGGATCCGAAGCGTCCTGCGGGCTCGTTCATCTTCGCCGGCCCGACCGGCGTCGGCAAGACCGAGCTGGCCAAGGCGCTGGCCGAGTTCCTGTTCGACGATGAGGACGCGCTGATTCGCGTGGACATGTCGGAGTTCTCCGAGAAGTATGCGGCATCGCGTCTGTTCGGTGCTCCTCCGGGATACGTCGGTTACGAGGAGGGTGGCGAGCTCACCGAGAAGGTGCGCCGCAAGCCGTTCTCCGTCGTGCTGTTCGACGAGATCGAGAAGGCCCATCCGGACATCTTCAACACGCTGCTGCAGGTGCTGGACGACGGTCACCTGACCGATGGTCAGGGACGCAAGGTGGACTTCAAGAACACCATCATCATCCTGACCACCAACCTGGGTACGCGCGACATCGCCAAGGCCGCCAACACCGGCTTCAACCTTGGCTCGAACGCGGAGTCCAGCTACCAGCGCATGAAGGATCAGGTCAGCTCCGAACTCAAGCAGCAGTTCCGCCCCGAGTTCCTGAACCGTCTTGACGACATCATCGTGTTCCGTCAGCTCACCGAGCCGCAGGTGCGTCAGATTGTCGACCTCGACATCAAGCAGCTCAACGACCGTCTGTTCGACCGTCACATGTCGCTGGAGCTCACCCCGGCCGCCAAGGACCTGCTCGCGCAGAAGGGCTTCGACCCGCTGCTCGGTGCTCGTCCGCTGCGCCGCGTGATCCAGCGCGACATCGAGGACGCCATCTCGGAGAAGATCCTGATGGGCGAACTCGAAGACGGTCAGCGCGTGGTGGTCGACTCCGAAGGCGAGGGCATCCTCGGCGAGTTCACTTTCCGCGGCGAACAGTTCGACGACGCCAAGCCCGAGAACGAGCCGGCTGCGGAGCCGGCAACGGAGGAGTCAGCTGACAAGTCGGCTGACAACGCCGCTCCCGCCTCGCAGGAGGCCTGATCGGGTACCGGTTGACCGGCCGACTGACCACCCCCAGTCTCGCTACACTCGACAGCCCCGCCAGCGGGGGCGTGAATTGGCTCCCGCTGGCGGGGCCGTCGCGAAGCGACTGGGGGTGGTCTGCAATATCCTCCCACTCATGCCGTCCTCAGGACGGCAAATCACCCGCACCCATACTCCCACCATGCGATTCCGTCCTACAGTGGAAACCGACACAACGAAGTGTTGGTCAGGAAGTATCTGGCCGCGATCATTACTTTGGCCTGCGCTATGACATGCGATACCAATTGCACATGCAGACGGAACCTCTCCCGAAAACGAGTTGGTCACCGTCGTGTTGGTACAGGACGCTGAGAGGATGGTCAGCGCCGACATTCCCGCACAGTATGTGCAGGAGTATAAGAACAGGCTCAAGAACGAAGAATTCAAGGCCGCCGAGATTGCCGAGGCGACCGGTTCCGAGATAAGTCTCATGACCACGACAGCTAACAACCCGCTGAAGCCAACCGTGACATATTTCCGGAAAAGCAGCTGCTTCATGCAATTCATATGGCCGGTGGTTTGTCATACCTGAATGTAACGAACGGCCTATTCATGATTGCTGTCATCGTATTCGCCGGTCTGCTTGGCCTGTTGCTCAGTATGATGATGCGTCGGCAGCAGACCCGTGAGCAGGCGCATGAGCGCATACTGGAGCGGGAGCGTCAGGAACATCACGCTCAGACGCTCGATTACGCCGCGCAGGTGCACGACTCGGGCGGACGCGGTATCCGTTGATCGGTTGCGTCGACTATGTGACGCTCTTCGAGAAGAGCTTGCCGGCAAGGGATTCCATGGAGGGTTCGCGCTGCACGACAATGGACTCATGGAAGACATCGGCCCCGATCATATGACGCTGCTTGGCGAGCCGCTCAATGAAATCGCCCATAACATCATCCGGCACTGCCCGGCAGGTTGCGAATTCGATTGCAGCGTGATGCTTCACGATGACGTCGCAGAAGTCACCCAGTACAATTCCGTGACTCATCCGGCCGATAAAAAGTGAGACAGCGGTCTCCACACATATGGGACTTGGCCTGTATCGTGACAGACTGCTCCATTTCGGCGGCATGCTGCGCACCGAGGTCGAGGACGGCACTTGGATGCTGTATGCCCGTGTGCCTCTAACGCATCAAACCTGACCACTGTCGTAGCGTCCGCGGTGTCGTAATACAAAAAAAAGAGCGCCGGGGAGAATTCCCTGACGCCCATGCCAACGAGACGATGACAGCCGGTAATCGGTGTGTCGGCCGACCGTCCTGACGACGGCGGCCGGCCGACACACCGGGCCGGACAGCGGATCGGCCTACTTGATAGCGTTGAGCCACTGCTCCTTAGTGGCCTTCTCCGCCTCCAGCTTGGCCTTCTTCTTCGGGTCGGACTCGGCCGCGATCTTCTCGTCAAGCTCGGCGAGCTGAGCGGTCAGCTGCTCCTCGAAGCTGGACTTGCGGGCGTCGGCCTCCGGATCGGTCTTCTTCCACGCGGCGTCCTCGACGGCCTTGATCTGCTTGTCGACGGCGTCGAGACGGCCTTCGATACGGCGCATGTCGTCGCGCGGCACATAGCCGATCTGATCCCACTCGTCTTGGATGGCTCCCAGCGCCTGACGCGCCTTCTTCGCGGCGGCCTCGTCGGCGACGGGCACCAGGGCCTCGGCCTTCTTCAGCAGCTCCTCCTTCTTGGCGAGGTTCTCTTTCTCGGAGGTGCTGATCTGGTCACGGTCGGCCTGACGCGCGTTGAAGAACTCGTCGGCTGCCTTGCGGAACTGCGCCCACAGCGCGTCGTCATCGCTGCGGCCGACGCGGCCGGCCCGCTTCCAACGGTCCATCAACTCGTTGAACCGGCGCGAGGTCTCGCCCCATGCGGTCGAGTCCTTCAGCTGGTTCGCCTCGGCGATGATCGCCTCTTTCTCGGCCTTGGCATGGGCGCGCTCGACGTCGCGGGCCTGCGACCACTTGCGGCGGGCCTGGTTGAACGTGGTGCGTGCGGCGGAGAAACGCTTCCACAGCGCGTCGGCCTGCGGCTTGTCGATGTGCACGGACGTGCGCTGATGCTGCTGCCACTGGTCGAACAAGGAACGGAACTTGTCTGCGGTGGAACGCCAGTTGATCTCGTCATCCAGCGAGGATGCGAGGGCCTCGGCCTTCTCGACGATCTTGGTGCGTTCTTCGACAGCCTTGGCGATCGCCGCCTTGCGGGCCTTGGTGAGCTCGGCCTTCTTCGCGGCACCGGCCTCCTTCAGCTGCTCGAACTGCTGCTTCAGCGCGGCCATGTCGCCGACCGCCGCGGGCTTGTCGGTCTCCTGCTCAAGGGACTTCAGCGTCTCGTCGATCTCGTGCGACTTCACCGTGTCGGAATGCAGGCGGCTCGCCAGCAGATCCAACTTGGCCTTGAGGTCAAGGTAACGACGGGCGTACAGCGACAGCGCCTCCTCCTTGGAGACGTCGGGGAACTGCCCGACCTCACGCTCGGAGTCGCCCTCCCTGACGTACACGGTACCGTTGTCGTCGACGCGGCCGAACGCTTCGGCCGCCTTCACCTCGGCGTCCGAATAGCCGGATGCCGAAGCGGCGGGGGCGGGGCGCTTGACCGCTTTCTTGGCGAATGCGGCCGGCGAAGGGGCGTGGGGTTTCGGCGCGGATGCAGGGGTCGGTGCCGGTGTGGGCGTCGTTGCCTGCTCGGTGGGTTCGGTGGTGTTGTCGGATATGGTGGCAGTCTCGTCGGCCATGGCCAGCTCCTTATAAGCTTGAAGGTAGTCGTTGGCTGGGGAAAAATCCGAATGGATTTTTCCGCAACCTCCCCTATTATAGGGAATCGTGGCTAAAGGCGCATCAATATCAGGATTTCCAGAGTGGCTCCCCTCTGAACGTGTTGTGGAGCAGCGTGTCATCGACACGCTCCGTAGGGTTTTCGAGCTCAACGGTTTCATCGGCATCGAGACACGCGCGGTGGAACAGGGCTCCAGTCTGCTCAAGAAAGGCGAGACCAGCAAGGAGATTTACCTGCTGTCCCGTCTGCAGGAGGTCGGGCACGAATCCGACACGCCGGTCAATGACCGGTTGGGTCTGCACTTCGATCTGACCGTGCCGTTGAGCCGGTATGTGGTCGAGCATTCCGGCGACCTCGCGTTCCCGTTCAAGCGTTGGCAGATTCAGAAGGTGTGGCGTGGCGAACGTCCGCAGGAAGGACGTTTCCGCGAGTTCGTCCAGGCCGATATCGACGTGATCGGCAACGGCGACCTGCCTGACCATTACGAGGTCGAGCTGCCGCTGGTCATGGTGTCGGCTCTTGAGGAGCTGCGCGCGTTCGGCCTACCCAAGGCGACCGTGCACGCGAACAACCGCAAGCTGTCCGAAGGCTTCTACCGCGGACTTGGCCTGACCGACATCGAGGGAGTGCTTCGCGAGATCGACAAGCTCGACAAGATCGGCGCGGACGAAGTGGCGAAGCTGCTCGTCGACACGTGCGGCGCCGATGAAGCGCAGGCCCGCGCCTGCCTGGAACTGGCCGAACTCACCGCCGCCGACGGCAAGGAGCTCGCCGACAAGTTCGACGCGCTGTGCGCCGCGCACGGCATCGCGGCCGATTCCGACGCGTACGCGCTGGCCCGGCAGGGACTGGACACGCTCGCGATGATCGTCGACGAAGCCGCCCTCATCCGCCCGGGCGCGGTGATCGCCGACCTGAAGATCGCCCGTGGACTCGACTACTACACCGGTTCCGTATACGAGACCTTCCTCGACGGGGCGGCGTCGCTTGGCTCGATCTGCTCCGGCGGCCGTTACGACAACCTCGCCTCGCAGGGCAACCGCAAGTACCCGGGCGTCGGCCTGTCCATCGGCCTGAGCCGTCTCGTGTCGTACATGCTGCACTCCGCCGGAGCGCACGCCAGCCGCGTCTGCCCGGCATCCGTGCTCGTCGCCGTGTGGAACGAGCAGGATCGCTCCGCCGCGAATCTCATCGCGAACACGCTGCGCTCCCGCGGCATCGCCGCGGACGTCGCGCCCACTGCGGCCAAACTTGGCAAGCAGATCAAATATGCCGACAAGCTTGGCATCCCGTATGTGTGGTTCCCGGCCGGCGCGACGGACGGCGACGACACGGCATCCGACGAGGTCAAGAACATCGTCACCGGCGATCAGCAGCCGGCCGATCCCAAGTCGTGGCAACCGGATACTGTGTATGCCCGGCAAACCGTTGTAATCGACTGATTTTCGTCAGCGCCCGTCCTCTGCCGGGGACGGGCGCGCGTTGCAGGGAAACCATTGCATAGATTGCATAAGAAAGAGGAAGCATGAGCCAGACGGCTTACAGAACACATCATGCCACCGAGGTGACCGAAGCACTCGTCGGTCAGAAGGTGACGCTCGCAGGTTGGGTCGATCGTCGCCGCGATCACGGCGGCGTGGCGTTCATCGATTTGCGCGACAACACCGGCCTGGTGCAGATCGTCATCTACGACGAAGAGATGGCGCGCCCGCTGCGCTCCGAGTTCGTCATCCAGGTCACCGGCGAGGTTCGTCTGCGCCCGGACGGCAACGAGAACACGCATCTGGCCACCGGCAAGATCGAAGTCGTCGTCGAGACCATCGATGTGCTCGCCAAGTCCGATGCGCTGCCATTTCAGGTGTCCACCGCGCTCGAAAACGAGTCCGAGAACAAGCTGCCCGGCGAAGACGTGCGACTGAAGTACCGTTACCTCGACCTTCGCCGTCCGTCCATGCAGCACAACCTCAGGCTGCGCTCCGACATGGCCAAGGCCGCCCGACACGCGCTGGAGGAGATGGACTTCACCGAGGTCGAGACCCCGACCTTCATCAAGTCCACCCCGGAAGGTGCCCGCGACTTCGTCGTGCCCGCCCGTCTGGTGCCTGGCTCCTGGTACGCGCTGCCGCAGTCCCCGCAGCTCTTGAAGCAGCTGCTCATGGTCTCCGGCGTCGAGCGCTACTACCAGCTCGCCCGCTGCTACCGTGACGAAGACTTCCGCGCCGACCGCCAGCCCGAGTTCACCCAGCTCGACATGGAGATGGCGTTCGTCGATCAGGAGGACGTGATGGCCATGGCCGAGAAAGTCATCGCCGCCATCTGGAAGTCCGCCGGCTACGACGTGCAGCTGCCGATTCAGCGCATCACCTGGCAGGATGCCATGGACAAGTACGGCTCCGACAAGCCGGACCTGCGTTTCGGCAACCCGCTCGTCGAGCTCACCGAATACTTCAAGGACACGCCGTTCCGCGTGTTCCAGGCCGACTACGTCGGCGCCGTCGTCTTCAAGGGCGGTGCCGCCACCCCGCGTCGTCAGTTCGACGCATGGCAGGAGTGGGCCAAGCAGCGCGGCGCCAAGGGCCTCGCCTACGTGTCCTTCACCGAGGACGGCGAGCTCAAGGGACCTGTCGCCAAGAACCTGTCCGACTCCGAGCGCGAGGGCCTGATGGCCGCCGTCGGTGCCGAGTCCGGCGACGCCGTGTTCTTCGCCGCCGGCTCCCGCGAATCCTCCCAGCTGCTGCTGGGTGCCGTGCGCGTGGAGCTCGCCCGTCGCGCGGGTCTGCTCGATCCGAAGAAGTTCGCCTTCACCTGGGTCGTGGACTTCCCGCTGTTCAAGCCCACCGACGACCCGGATGACGATGATGTGGCCGTCGGCCACTCCAAGTGGACCTCCATGCACCACCCGTTCACCATGCCGAGCAAGGACTGGATCGACAAGTTCGATCAGGATCCCGAGCACGCCATGTCTGACTCCTACGACATCGTCTGCAACGGCGAGGAGATGGGCGGCGGTTCCGTGCGTATCCACCGCGACGACATTCAGGACCGCGTCCTCAACGTCCTCGGCATCGCTCCCGAAGAGGCCAAGGAGAAGTTCGGCTTCCTCCTCGACGCCTTCAAGTTCGGCGCCCCGCCTCACGCGGGCATCGCTCTGGGCTGGGACCGCACCGTGTCCATCCTCGCCGGTGCCGACACCATTCGCGACGTCATCGCCTTCCCGAAGGCCGGTGGCGGTCGTGACCCGCTGACCGGCGCCCCGGCTCCGATCAGTGACGAGCAGCGTGCCGAGACCGGCGTCGACTACGACCCGGATGCTGAAGACTGAGTAACATCTCGCTGTCTTCTTTGACGGGAGGGCCCAGACCATGCAGGTCGGGGCCCTCTTTGCATATCCGTCTGTGCAGTGCACAGGCCGTTTTTTCGCAGTTGTCCGCACCCTGCTACCCGTGAGGATTGCCGAACTGCTGTTTTGCGTTCCTAAGTGCGCGCCGAAACGACAAGTGCGCGCACATAGCGACGCAAATGGCCCGGTTTGCGTTCTTAAGTGCGCGCGGTCGTCGTTTCGGCGCGCACTTAGGAACGCAATGACGGCCAAAGCACATCAGATGCATGCCATGTCGACCATTTGATGATGGGCGATGAGGTCGGGCAGGGCACAATGGGATCGTGATCACCATTGGAATCGTGGATAACGACCGGTTCGCATTGCCCATGCTGGATATGCCGCTGACCGACATTCCCGGTCCCGAGATCTGCCGGCGTGTTCGTGCTGCATCAGCCGACATCGTGGTACTTGGCATCACATCGTATTCGTTGGATCATTACCGTCAGCTGGCGATCGATGCGGGCTCCCAGGGGTTGATTGCCAAAAGCGTGACGCCGAAGGAACTCGCCGAAGCCATGCGGAATGTCCTGGTACGGCCGTTCCCGGGTTTCCCGACCACGGAACAGGCACATGGGTCGATAGTATCGGCATCGGCGCGACGGTCCCGGACACTGTCGAAGCGGGAGCGTGAGGTGTTGGGTCTGTATGCCGACAACTATTCGACGGCGGAGATTGCGGAGCGCCTGGGAATAGCGGATTCGACGGTGTCCGTGGTGGTGCGGCACGCGAAGGTCAAGCTCGACGTCGCCGCTCGGTCGGAGGCCGTGCGCGTGTTTCGTGCATTGTACTGAGTCGAATACGGCTTGAACATCGTGCGTCTGTTTACGGTGACCACCCCCAGCCGCCGGTACCGATCGAAGCCGCTGCCATGTCGATCCGGCATGTTGATGACGTCATGCGTGTCATGCAGCGCCCGCATGACGATAGAGCGCAACGATTGTGCTTCCGCTTCCTCCAGCAGCCCTGCGTCGAGGTCATGATCGATACGCATGACCGCGTAGGCGAGATCGTTGGAGATTCGGTCGTGCACACGCACAAGATCCGCAAGGCGCCGCCCGAATTCGCCGCGGCTTTCGTCACCGCGGACACGCACGCCGACCTCAACGGCGTGGTCAAGCACACGCTGGAGGTGTCCAAGGTCAGTTTCGCGCCGATTGACGCGGCCGTCGAGGCGACCGGCATGGAGTCGGGCGGCATGTCGCCGATCGGACTGCCCGATGACTGGCCGCTGCTCGTCGACCAGCATGTGCTGTCGATTCCCAAGCTGTATCTCGGCTCCGGCATCCGCCCGTCCAAACTGGTGGCCGACGGCTCGATCTTCGCCGATATTCCCGGCGTCCGATTCGTCCCCGGTCTGGGCAAGCCCCGGCAGTAAGACGCCGCGCGGCCGCGGGCGAGTCGCACAGGTGAGTCGCATATTGGACGAGAACGTGAACTTCTTGTGCCTTCAATAGTTTATACTGCTCAATATGTCAGAAAAACAAGAAGCAATACTCCCCGTGGTGCCGCTGGTACCGGGCAATGAACCCACAGGACGACCTCTCGTCGAACTGACTCACGTGGAAAAGTACTTCGGCGACCTCCACGTATTGAAAGACATCAACCTGACCGTTAACAAAGGCGAAGTGCTCGTCGTCGTGGGGCCGTCCGGCTCCGGCAAGTCGACGATGTGCCGCACCATCAACCGCCTGGAGACCATCGAGTCGGGCGACATCCGCATCGACGGCAAGGCGCTGCCCCAGGAGGGCAGACAGCTCGCGCAGCTGCGCGCCGAAGTCGGCATGGTGTTCCAGTCGTTCAACCTGTTCGCCAACAAGACGATCCTTGAAAACGTTACCCTCGCGCCCATCAAGGTGCGCCACATGGACAAGAAGGAAGCCGAGCGTCTCGCCATGGATCTGCTGACCCGTGTCGGCGTCGACTCGCAGGCGTCCAAGATGCCCTCCCAGCTGTCCGGCGGCCAGCAGCAGCGCGTGGCCATCGCCCGCGCGCTCGCCATGCGCCCGAAGGTCATGCTGTTCGACGAGCCGACCTCCGCGCTCGACCCCGAAATGGTCAACGAGGTGCTGGACGTGATGGTCGAGCTCGCGCGAGAAGGCATGACGATGATCTGCGTCACCCACGAGATGGGCTTCGCGCGCAAGGCGGCCGACCGCATCGTGTTCATGGCCGACGGGCAGATCCTTGAGGAGAACACGCCCGACGAGTTCTTCGGCCATCCGAAGACCGAACGCGCCAAGGACTTCCTGTCGAAGATCCTCACGCACTGATTGGTCGTGACGCATATGACGGTATTCAACACTCGCATCAGGCGCATCGCCCGCCGCGCGCTCGCGGCGCTCGCCGCCGTGGCATGCACGATGTCGCTGGCCGCGTGCGGCGCCGACGAAAGCGGCAAGATACGCATCGGCATCAAGTTCGACCAGCCCGGCCTCGGCTTCAAGAAATCCGGAACATACGTCGGCTTCGACGTGGACGTGGCCAAGTACGTCGCCAAGAAGCTCGGCTATTCCGAAGACGAGATCGTCTGGAAGGAAGCCCCCTCCAAGCAGCGTGAGGCCATGCTGCAGAACGGCGACGTCGACATGATCCTCGCCACCTACTCGATCACCGACGAGCGCAAGAACGCGGTCTCCTTCGCCGGCCCGTACTTCGTGGCCGGGCAGGACCTGCTCGTGCGCAAGGACGACCATTCCATCAACGGCCCCGAAGACCTCAACGGCAAGCGCCTGTGCTCGGTCACCGGTTCCACTTCGGCCGCCACAGTCAAGGAGAAGTTCGCCTCCGAAGTGCAGCTCATGGAGCAGCCCGGCTATGCGGAATGCGCCACGGCGCTGTTCTCCGGCATCGTGGACGCGGTCACCACCGACGACATCATCCTCGCCGGCCTCGCCTCCGCCTCGCGCGGCAAGCTGCGCGTCGTCGGCAAGCCGTTCACGCAGGAATACTACGGCGTGGGCATCAAGAAGGGCGACACGGCGCTCGCCAAGAAGATCAACGCCGCCATCGCCGAGATGATCAAGGACGGTTCCTGGGAGCGCGCCATCGCCGACAACACCGAGGGCACGTCGTACACGCCGAACGCGGAGTACAACCCGCCGAAACCGACCGAGGGGGAGAAGTAGCATGGACGGATTCATCCAACTGTTCAGCGAATACAACGTTCCCGCCGCGTTCCTGGTCAACATCGAACTGACGCTGTGGTCGGCGCTGTTCTCGCTGATTCTCGGCGTGGTGCTGGTCATGATGCGCATCTCGCCGATATCCTCGCTGCGCACCGTCGCCGGAGCCTACGTGGAACTGTTCAAGAACCTGCCGCTGACCATCATCATGGTGTTCATGGTGCTGGGCGCCTACGCGCAGCTCAAGCTCACGTTCTCCGACACGTTCGTCACGAACTTCTTCTGGCTGGCGGTGACGGGACTGAGCCTGTACACCGCGGCGTTCGTGTGCGAGTCGCTGCGTTCAGGCATCAACACCGTGCCGATCGGCCAGGCCGAGGCGGCTCGTGCGCTCGGATTGGGCTTCATGCAGTCGGCCACGCAGATCATCCTGCCGCAGGCGTTCCGCGGCTCGGTCGCGCCTCTCGGCAATACGCTGATCGCGTTGCTGAAGAACTCCACGGTGGCCGCGGCCGCGTCGGTGGCCACGGAGACGTCGTCGCTGATGAGCACGATGATCGAATTCCACCCGGACGTGATCGTGCAGATCTTCCTGATCTTCGCGTTCGGCTATGTGATTCTCATCATCCCGATCGGCATGCTGACCACGTACCTGTCCAACAAGCTCGCCGTGCGGAGGTGACGACATGGCTGATACTTCCAATTCCGTATTGTTCGACCAGCCCGGTCCCAAGGGACGCCGCACCATCCGCATCGTCAACTGGGTCGCCGCGCTGATCTTTGTCGGCGTGCTGGTGCTGATCCTGATGCGCCTGCACAACCCGCCGGACGGCGAGAACCAGCTGAGCTGGGAGCTGTGGAAGCCCGCGCTGGAGCGTGAGGCGTGGACTGATTTCTATCTTCCCGGCCTGTGGATGACGGTCAAGGCGTCCATCGTCGCCGTTGTCGGCTCCGTGGTGTTCGGCCTGGTGTTCGGCGTCGGCCGACTGCTGCCGAACGTGGTGCTGCGGGCGATCTCGTCGGTCGTCGTGGAGTTCTGCCGCGCGGTGCCGGTACTGCTGCTGATGATCTTCTTCTGGCGCTGGTTCGCGTTCGCGGGACTGTCCAGCCCGTCCTACTGGGCGGTGGTGCTGGCCCTGGTGCTGTATAACGGCTCCGTGGTCGCCGAGCTGGTGCGTTCCGGCGTCGGCAACCTACCGAACGGGCAGCGTGAGGCGTCGCTCGCACTGGGACTGACCGAGACGCAGTCGCTGATGCAGATCGAGGTGCCGCAGGCCGTCTACGCGATGTTGCCGGCCGCCGTCACGCAGCTGGTCGTGGTGCTCAAGGATACCGCGCTCGGATCGATCATCATGTACACCGATCTGCTGCAGGAGTCGCGCCGTCTCGGCTCGATGTACTTCAACATCCTGCAGACGCTGGTCGTGGCCGCGGTCGTGTACTTCATCGTCTGCTGGCTGCTGTCGCGTCTGGCCGAATGGCTGCCGTCGCGCATGCAGCAGCGCACCGCGGCGCCGGCCGAACCGGAACCAGTTCCGCCGATCGCGATCATGGATCCGTCCAACGTCAACCAGATCGCCGTCGCCAAGGAGGTCGAGGAGCGCCCCTTGCGCGGCACGCCGCTCACATACCACGCGCACCATCGCGGCAGCAACGCCTCGATCCACAACTGGCAGCGCACGCGCTATGAGCAGGGCTTCGACGAGGCCCATCCCGATCCGCAGGGTGGAGATGAGGGCGATGCCGAGCAGAAGAACGCTGAAGACGACGCGTAATGACCCGGTAGATTACGGTCCGCGTAGGAATACGCGGACAGCGTCCCGCAGCCTGACCCGATAACGGCCGGGCCGGCACTCCCCGACAGGGGATGCGCCGGTCCGGCCGTTCGATATTCCGCCGCGGAAATGCTTCACAAGGCGGCGCATGGGACGTACAATCGGGGCATGGCCAAAGGCGACGGAAAATCGGACAAGACAGATAAGCCGGACAAGTCGGGCAAAGGAGCGAAGTCCGAGAAAACGGACAAACGCATCGACAAGGTACTGCGGCTCGCCACGAACCGCATCGAAACCATCGAATCGAGCACGACGGTGGCTGAACGACTCGCGAACGCCGCCAAATCCAGTGAGCTGCTCAGCGCTGTATGGTCGCTGCCGCCCGCGCAGCGTCTCATGTTCCATCACGGTGTGCATATCGACGATGTCGCCGGAGACTCCACACCCGGCTTCCCAGGCGGCAGGGATGACGCTGAACGGTTCATCACGCTCAGCTCATCGGAGATCGCCCGATATCAACGGCTGCTGTATGCGAACGGCGTCAAGGGCTCGCGCCGCCGGCTGCTCATCGTGCTGCAGGGCATGGACGCCTCCGGCAAGGGCGGCATCGTGCGCCACGTGTTCCGGCAGGGCGACCCGATGGGCATCCACTATCACGGTTTCGGCAAGCCGACCGACGAGGAGGCGCGGCACGGCTTCCTGTGGCGGGTGGAACGCGAGCTGCCAAAGAACGGGTGGATCGCGGTGTTCGACCGCTCGCATTACGAGGACATCGTCATGCCGCATGTGTACGGCACGTATCCCGAGGCCGAATGGTGCGGCCGGTACGATCTGGTCAATGAGTTCGAGCGTTCGCTGGCGGCCGACGGCTGCGCGATTCTCAAGATCTTCCTCGTCGTGAGCCAGGAGGAGCAGAAGAGGCATTTTCTCGGGCGTCTCAACGACCCGACCAAATACTGGAAGTTTGACATGTCCGACCTGGACGCGCGCGAACGCTGGGACGACTATATGGGCGCGTGGCAGGAGGTGTTCGAGAAGACCAGCACGCAGACTGCGCCGTGGTATCTGGTGCCCGCCGACAACCGCTGGTACTCGAGGGCCGTGGTCTCCGAGCTGCTGCGCACCACATTGAAGAACATGAACATGACATGGCCGGGACTCGACCCGGACGTCGATCCGGACGAGGTTCGGCGGCTGCTGGGGTGAACTTGCGCCCGCCGGTCGATTCCGCGAGCTGCGCCGGCGTGTAGACTGGGAACCACTATGGCAGATACAGAACATTATGGTTCGCTGGGGGCGCTGGCGCCCGCGTGGGACGAGGGCGAGCGCAACATCGACACGGACGAGATCTACGAGCGGTTCTTCGGCTGGGTGGCCGACGTCAAGGGCGTCGAGCCGTGGCCTCATCAGGAAGAGGCCATCATGGACCTGCTGGCAGGCGACCATGTGATCCTCAACACGCCGACCGGCTCCGGAAAGTCGCTGGTGGCGCTTGGCATGCACTTCGCCGCGCTGTGCACCGGGCGGCGCTCCTATTACACCGCGCCGATCAAGGCGCTGGTCTCGGAGAAGTTCTTCGATCTGGTCGAGGTGTTCGGCCGCGACAACGTCGGCATGATCACCGGAGACACGCATATCAACGCCGATGCGCCGATCATCTGCTGCACGGCCGAGATCCTCGCCAACCAGGCGCTGCGCGAGGGGCGTCGCGCGGACATCGGCTGCGTGGCCATGGACGAGTTCCACTATTACGGCGACTCGGAGCGCGGCTGGGCGTGGCAGGTGCCGCTGCTGACGCTGCCGGACACGCAGTTCCTGCTGATGAGCGCCACACTCGGCAACGTCGACGCGATCGCCGACAAGCTGGAGGACATGACCGACACTGACGTGGACGTGATCGCCGACGCGCCGCGCCCGGTGCCGCTCACTTACGAGTACACGCTCGATCCGCTGGAGAAGACCGTCGAACTGGCGTTCCGCAAGGGCGAGATGCCGATCTACGTCGTGCATTTCTCACAGGATGCGGCGCTCGACACCGCGCAGTCGCTCGCCTCGACCGGCGTGTCCAGCAAGGAGCAGCGACAGGCCATCGCCGAGGCCATCAAGGGCGTGAAGTTCACGACCGCGTTCGGCAAGATACTGCAACGGCTGTTGCGTACCGGCGTCGGCATCCACCATGCCGGCATGCTGCCGCGATATCGTCGTCTCGTCGAGCAGCTTGCGCAGCAGGGGCTGTTGCCGGTCATCTGCGGCACCGATACGCTGGGAGTCGGCATCAACGTGCCGATCCATTCGGTCGTGCTGACCGCGCTGACGAAGTTCGACGGCACCAAGATGCGTCGCCTGCGCGCCCGCGAGTTCCATCAGATCGCCGGCCGCGCCGGCCGCATGGGCTTCGACACGGAGGGACTGGTCGTCGCCGAGGCGCCCGAATACGAGATCGAAAACGCCAAGGCCGTCGCCAAGGCTGGGAACGATCCGAAGAAACTCAAGAAAGTCAAGCGCAAGAAGGCGCCGGAAGGGTTTGTCACGTGGAACCAGAGCACGTTTGACAAGTTGATTGACGCCGCGCCGGAAACACTCGTCCCGCACATGAAGATCACTCATTCGATGGTGCTCAACGAGGTCACGCAGGGCGGTGACGCGCGCCGGCGCGTCGACGAGCTGATCGACGACTCCGCGCAGACGCCGGACCAGAAGGAGCATCTGCGTGAACGTGCCGACGAGATATTCCAGACCCTGTTCGACACGAAGGTGATCGAGACCGAAGAGCGCGACGACGGTGGGCTCGACTACTTCCTCGACGTGGACATGCCCGACGATTTCGCGCTCGACCAGCCGCTCAGCCCGTTCCTGCTCGCCGCGCTGGAACTGCTCGACCCTGAATCCGACATGTACGCGCTTGACGTGATTTCCATGGTCGAGGCCACACTCGAAGACCCCAAGCAGGTGCTGCGCGCGCAGGAGCGGCAGGCGCGCGACGCCGCGATGATCCGGATGAAGGAAGACGGGCTCGAATACGACGAGCGCATGGACAGGCTGCAGGAGATCACCTATCCCAAGCCGCTGGAGGACATGCTTGACGCGGCGTTCGATCAGTACCGGCACGACGTGCCGTGGGCGAACGACTACTGGCTGAGCCCCAAATCCGTGGTACGCGACATGGTCGAGACCGCCTCCGACTTCACCGGATACATCTCGCGGTACAACATCGCCCGCTCGGAGGGCACGCTGTTGCGCTACCTGTCCGACGCCTACCGGGCGCTCGCCCGCACCGTACCGGACGACAAGCTCGACGATCAGCTGCGCGACGTGATCTCATGGCTGCGCGTGGTCGTGCGTTCGATCGACTCCAGTCTGGTGGATGAATGGGAGAACGCCGGCGCGTCCGATGATGCCTCGCAGGCGGCCGCCAGTCTGGCCGCGCCGGGCGCGAAGGCCGCGGTGGTGGAGGACCGGCGCGGGCTCACCGTGCTGATCCGCAACGCGCTGTTCCACCGCGTGCAGCTCATGGACCTTGACAAGCCCGAGGCGCTCGGCGCTCTCGACAAGGAGTGGGGCTACGGCGTGCATGAGTGGGAGGACGCGCTCGACGACTTCTACGACGAACACGAGTACGTGAACACCGACGCCAAGGCGCGTTCGGCCGAGCTGTTCATGCTCGACGAGAAGCACGAGAACGATGAGCACAGCTGGCACGTGCGCCAGATCATCGACGACTCCGACGGCGACCACGACTGGGCCATCACCGGCACCATCGACCTGGACGCGACGCAATCCAGCGGCGAAGTCGTCTTCTTCGACTACGCCGTCACCAACGACTGACGCCGCCAGCACCCGCCGGCGGGGGCTGGCGCGAAGCGACTGGGGGTGGTCTGTCCGGTATCGAACCTATGTTCGATACCGTGTTGTAGAGTGTAGGCATGACTGAGAATGATCTGTTCGGGGCGGCGGATGTGCCCGACGATATGACGCGACCGTTGGCCGTGCGCATGCGGCCTCGGACGGTCGACGAGGTGTTGGGGCAGTCCCATGTGCTGGGGAAGGGCTCCCCATTGCGGCGTCTGGCGAATCCCTCGTCCAAGGGGTCGCTGACCGCGCCGAGCTCCATCATCATGTTCGGACCTCCCGGCGTGGGCAAGACCACGCTGGCGACCATCGTCGCCCGTCAGTCGGGGCGCGCGTTCGAGGAGCTGTCGGCGGTGACATCGGGGGTGAAGGACGTGCGCGACGTGCTCGCCCGCGCGCGGCGCAGACTCGTCGGCGACGGCACGGAGACAGTCCTGTTCATCGACGAGGTGCATCGTTTCTCCAAATCGCAGCAGGACGCGCTGCTGCCCGCCGTCGAGAACCGTGACGTCACCTTCATCGGCGCGACCACCGAGAATCCGAGCTTCTCCGTCATCAAACCATTGCTGTCACGTTCCGTCGTCGTCAAACTCGAATCGTTGGAACCGTCCGATCTCGCCACGCTCATCGCACGCGCGGTGGAAGACAAGCGCGGATTGAACGGCGAAGTCAAAATCGACGATGCGGCGGTCAACGAGATCATCCGCATGGCCGGCGGTGACGCCCGCAAGACGCTGACGATCCTCGAAGCCGCTGCAGGTGCCGTCACCGGAGACAAGGCCCGCAAAAAAGGCGCGCGGCGCCCGACCATCACGCCGGATGTGGTCTCGCAGGTCATGGACGCCGCCACCGTGCGCTACGACAAGGACGGCGACGACCATTACGACGTCATCTCCGCATTCATCAAATCGATGCGCGGCTCCGACCCGGATGCCGCGATACACTACCTCGCACGCATGCTGCGAGCGGGCGAGGATCCGCGGTTCATCGCCCGTCGCATCATGATCGCCGCCAGCGAGGAGGTCGGCATGGCCGCGCCGCAGATACTGCAGGTCACCGTCGCCGCCGCACAGGCCGTCGCGATGATCGGCATGCCCGAAGCGCGCATCATCCTCGCCGAGGCGACCATCGCCGTCGCCACCGCACCCAAATCGAACGCCAGCTACAACGCCATCAACCAGGCGCTCGCCGACGTGGACGCCGGGCTCATCGGCCAAGTGCCGCTATACCTGCGCAACGCGCCGACCGCGTTGATGAAAAGCTGGGGCAACCATGACGGCTATCGGTACGCGCACGACTGGCCGGGTGCCGTCGCGCCGCAGGAATACCTGCCCGAGGAGCTGCGCGGCCGCGAGTACTATCATCCCAACGACCGCGGATACGAGCACGAGGTCAGCCAGCGTTTGGACAAAGTCCGCTCCATCCTGCACAGTGAAACCGCGCCGGACGGCTATACCGAGTCCAAAGAGCAGAACGGATAAATCGCCCCGCCCGGCGGGGTTGCCGAGCGGTAGCGAGGCTGGGAGTAGTTCATCGCAACTGCCACTCCGCCCTCGTCCGGCAATCCGTTAAACTGTAATGTGGCCTGACGCAGTGTGGGTATCGTAAGGGCAGTCCGGAAACAACTGGCGTCGGTCTGAATGGATTTCATCACATGACCTCAACCTCGCAGGAGCGCATCCCCAAGCGTCTGATCGGCGCCATCGTCGCCGTGGGCTCGCTGGCATTCATCGGCATCCTCACCGAAACGGTGATGACCGTGCTGTTCCCGGAACTCATGACCGAATTCGGCGTGAACACCGCCACCGTGCAATGGATCACCACCGTGTATCTGCTGGTGGTCGCGGCCACGATGCCGCTGTCGTCGTTCCTGAACCGCCGTTTCCGGCTGAAATCCCTGTTCATCGCAGCTGTGGTCCTTGCCGTGACCGGTTCGGCGATCATGATCGTCGGCCACACCTTCCCGGTCATCCTGCTCGCCCGCGTGATCCAAGGCATCGGCTCGGGCGTGGCGACGCCGCTGATGATGAACATCATCCTCGAACAGTCGCCCCGCAGCAAGGTCGGCCGCCTCATGGGCGTAGGTTCGCTGGTGATCACGGTCGCCCCGGCCATCGGCCCCACCGTCGGCGGCGCAGTGTCGAGTGTTTTGCCGTGGCGTGCCATCTTCGTCATCGCCATTCCGATCGTGCTGTTGGTCTCCCTGCCGCTCGGACTGCACTGCATCGAGCAGAAACGCCCCACCGAGGACGCGCGGCTCAACCCAGTGCAGTTCGTGGCGATAGTGCTCGCCCTGAGCGGCATGATCTTGGCGCTCAACCAGATGGGCGTCGCGGTCAGCGCTGCGGTCAACGGCTCTTCGGCGACACGTCCCGTCATCATCACCGTCGTGAGCCTGGTCGTCGGTGTGGGCTCCCTGGTGTTCTTCGGCTGGTCATCCAGCCGCTCGTTCTCGCCGCTGATTCGTCTGGGGTGGCTACGAGACCGTGTCGTCCAGCTTCATCTACTCGCGTACCTGATTCTGCCGATCGTCGGCATCGGATTCGGATACGTCATCACCAATCTGGCCCAGATGTCGCTTGGCACCAGCGCGTTCCACGCCGGCGTCCTCGTGCTGCCGGGCGCTCTGGTCGGTGCGTTCTTCGCGCCCGTCGGAGGCATGCTGTACGACAAATTCGGCCCGACGAAGCCGATTCTTTCGGCGATTTCGGTGGCCACGTTCGGACCGATCCTGCTGCTGGCATTCTCCATGCGGTTGACGCCTGCGCTGCTCGCCGGCTTCTACTTCATTTTCGGGCTGTGCTATGCGCTGGGATTCTCCAACATCATGACCAGTGCGCTGAGCGGCATCGACCACGCGTTCATGCCGGATGGCAATGCCGTGTTCAATACCGCATTGCAGTTCGGCGGTGCCGTCGGCACCGCACTGTTTTCGATGATTCTCGGCGTGGCTCAGGCGGGCGCTGGCTCGGCCGAAAAGGGGAGTGCCGCGTTCCGTCACGCCACGGCCGTGGGCGGCACGTGGATGTTCGCGACGATGACGGTGATCTGCCTGATCGCGATCTGCTCGCTTGCCTGCGCGTTCCGTATCCGTGCGTCGAGAACGGCTGCCGAGCGCTGACTCCCGCTCCGGGGATGGTTCAGGTCAGAGCCATCCCACCGCCAGCAGCGCGACGACGTAGGCGACGCACGCGGCTGCGACCATTAGATCGCGTCGGCGCGCGCGCATCACTCTCCAATGGGTGCGGTGGATGCCTTCCTCGTAGCAGCGCGCGTCAAGCGCCAGACTGAGATTATCCGCGTGACGCAGCGCCGCCACAAGGATCGGCACGATGATGGCGAACAGCGCTTTGACACGAGTGGCCGGCGAACCGGTCTCGATCGTGCCGCCGCGGGCCGATTGCGCGTCGATGATCGCCTTGGTCTCGTCGCTGAGCGTCGGCAGGAACCGCAGCGCAAGACTCATCACCAGAGCCACTTCCTGCGTGTGCCAGCCGATCTTTCTGAACGGCAACAGCAGGGAGCCGAACGCATCCGTCATCGCGGTGGGGGTCGTCGTCGCAAGGAACACGGCACCCAGGATGATCACCAGCGCGAGACGGCACGAATACAGCACCGCGACCATGAGCCCGCCGGTGGTGATCGGCAGCGGGCCGATATGCGCAAGCGTCTCGCCGGAGCGGGCGAAGAACATGTTCACCAGGCCCATCACCGCGAATACGATCAGGAACACGCGCACGGAAGACAGCAAACGCAGCGGATGCAGCCGGGCGGCCGCCACGACGCATGCGGTCAGGACGGCGCCCATCGCCAGCTGCGCCGGCCTGGTGATGACGAATGCGGTGAACATCAACGTCAGGAACGTCACCATCTTCGCGCGCGGATCCAGGGACGCTACGAATGACGGACGGTTCCTGGATTCGTCTTCAATGGACTCGATGCCGGCTTTGCCGGCGTTCGTGGAAGACTCGGTGGCGTCGCCGACGCTGGTGTCTCCGTCGTCTCCGGTGCCGCAACCATCGCCTTCGCCGTCGCCATTATGCGATCCCATGGTGATGATGCGGTCCGCGCAGTGCTCGGCCTCGTCGATGGAATGCGTGATGATGAGCACCGCCACGCCCTGACTTTTCAGGGAACCCAGCAGCGCGTGGATACGGGAGACCGCCGATTCGTCCAGACTGGCGGTCGGCTCGTCCATGATGAGCACACGAGGGCGGCATGCGATGACGCCCGCGATGGCGACGAGCCGCTGCTGCCCGCCCGACAGGTTGAACGGAGAACGGTCGGCGAGATGCTCGATATGCAGCATCCGCAGCGCCTCCTCTACGCGGGTGGCCACCTCCAACTCGCTCAGATGCTGGTTGCGTGGGCCGTACGCCACATCCTCGGCGACGGTGTCAGCGAACAGCTGACGCTCCGGATGCTGCATGACATAGCCGACGTTGCGCCGCAGGGCCGCGCGTTCTTTTCGGGTGAGTGCGCGAGGCCGTTTCCCGTGTTTCGACGACGCGACCGGCAATCCGGCCACGGTGATCGATCCGGCGGACGGGCGGTCCAAGGCGCACAGCAGACGTGCGAGCGTGGTCTTGCCGGCGCCGTTGGAACCCATCAGCGCCACGATTTCGCCTTCGGCGACGCGCAGAGAAAGATTCTCGAAAACCGGGGCGTCGCCATCGTCATAACGATATGACAGGCCGGCTACTGCGATGGCGTCGGATGCTGAGCCTGTAGGTGGAATGGATGATGCGTCCGACTTGGTAGACGCCGGTTTTACGGGTTGTCCGGATTTCGTTGGTTGCGCGGGCGACGCGGCCGCGGTGGAGCCTCCGGGCTCCTCAGCTGCCGACTCCGTGGAGCCCGCAGCGTCAGTCGCGTCAGCGTGGCTCCGCGCAATCACTTGCTTCGCCGCAATCGCGTCCCTGTCGGCTTCGACCTGCGTGAGCAGCCCGCCGTCTATGCGAAGTACGCGGTCAGCGTGCATGGTCTCGTCATGATGATGCGTGACCAGCACGATCGTCGTGCCACGCCGTTGCAGCATGTCGAGGATGCGCATCACCTCGATCCGCGCGTCGGGATCCAGCATTGCGGTCGGTTCGTCGAGCACCAGCATGCGCGGGTCCATCGCCAGCATTCCGGCGATGGCGATACGCTGCTGCTGGCCGCCGCTCATGCGCGTCGGATCCGCGTGGCGGAACCCCGCCATATCCACCGATTGCAGGGATTCGTCGATGCGCCCGCCGATGTCGTCCCGAGCCACGCCGAGGTTTTCCGGGCCGAATGCCACATCATCCTCGACGATGGTGGTGACGATCTGATCCTCCGGATTCTGGAACACCGTGCCGATGCCATGCCGGGCATCGCGGTATTCGCTCGGATTCGCTGAAGCGGTCTCGCCGTCGAAGACATGATGGCCCAGCAGCGTCACATCGCCGCCGTCCGGGGCGGCGAGACCGGCGATCAGACGCGCCAGGGTGGATTTGCCGGAGCCGTTGGGGCCCACCAGACACAGCCGCTCCCCGCTGCGGATGGTCAGGTCGATGCCGTCAAGCACCCATGTGACGCCGTTGTCATAGCTGAATCGCACATGCTCAAGTCGTGCGGCGGGAACCATGCTGTTCATATCATCCATTCACAAAACATCGTGGTCAATCCATATCATAGAGGCCATTGTCACCGCTGACGGATGCAGCCCGCCAGAGAGGTCATCACCCGGACTGTCGGAAATAAGCCTCGTGCGATGACCCTTTTGGCGGGCTGCCCTAGGCGGCGACTTCGCGCCGCGTCATGTCAGCGATTCAGCAGGTTCGAAATCGGCTTGTACACCAGGAACGTGACCACGCCGTGAATCACGAACTTGATCAGGTTGAACGGCAGCAGTGCGGGAACGATGATGGCCGCCACCTCGGAGACCGGCCAGCCGGTGTAGATCGGCGTGATGACCAGATTGCCGGCGATGGCCGCGACCAAGGCCAGCAGGGCACCGACGACCAAACCGATGACAGCGCCCTTGCGCGTGTGCACGTGGCGATAGATGAGCGCCGCCGGCACCGACAGCGTCAAGGCCACCAGCACGGCCATCAGCGTGCCCCACGGGTCCATGAACACGTGCGGTACGAAGCCGAGCACACTGACGATCGCGGCTGCGGCCGGGCCGTACGCGAAGCCGGCGATCAGGCACACGATGCCGGACGGGTCGTATTTGAGGAACGAGAACGCCGGGTTCGGCAGGATCGGGAACGAGATGAAGCTGGTCGCCATCGCCAGCGCCACGAACAGCGCGTACATGGCGATGCGGCGGGTCGACCAGCGGCCGGAATCGGCGACGCCGGTCGAATGCGCCAAATCCGGGCGCGTCGGCTTGGCCGCGTTCGACGAATCGGCTGAATTGGGTTGCGAAGATACACTCATGGTGAGCTCCGTTTCTTCCATCCGGACTTTGACCGTTGGCTCCGGATTTCCACCGGATCAGCCGCTTGCGCGGGTCGCGGGCTGCCGCGGCCGCCGTTATGAATCCCGGCTCCGCAGGTCACCGCCAGTAAGGAATTGCACCTTCCCTGAAACTTGCTTGACCATGTATACGCCGGGGTCTGGATGATTGACGTAACGTTGCCCACATAGCGAACATGAGGTATCCATGCGCGTAGGTGGCCCCATCCACTACGTTGTGCCGGTTTTTGCGCTGCATACCGGCGCAATTGCCCATTTCGACACGATTTCGTTATACAATTTCGCGTACAGCCACTATGACGTGCGTGTCGCACACCGTCCAACAGGAGGTCATGATGATTGATACCGCTCAAGCGTTTGGCGTGGATATCGGCGGATCCGGTATCAAGGCCGCTCCGGTCGACCTGAACAAGGGGGAGTTCGCCGAGCCCAGGCTGAAGATCCTCACCCCGTCCGAGTCCACCCCGCAGGCGATCGGATCGGTGCTGCGCAAGCAGCTCGAACATTTCGAGGTTCCGGAGACGGCTCCGGTCGGCATCTCTTTCCCCGCTCCGGTCAAGCCCGGCCAGAAGCTGAATTGGATCGCCAACCTCGACCAGTCGTGGGTAGGCGTCGACATCACCGAGGCGCTGTCCGAGGAGTGCGGCCGTCCGGTCACGGTCGTCAATGACGCCGATGCCGCCGGCTTGGCGGAACAGCAGTTCGGCGCGGCCAAGGGTCAGGAGGGTCTGGTCGTCGTGACCACGCTCGGTACCGGCATCGGCACGGCGCTGATCTATGACGGCGTGCTCATCCCGAACACCGAGCTCGGCCACATCGAGTTGGAGGGCGGCAAGGGCGACGCCGAGCGCTACGCATCCTCCGCGGTGCGCGAGCGCAAGGAGCTCAGCTACAAGAAGTGGGCCAAGCGTCTGACCAAGTACTACAGCCTGATCGAAAAGTACTTCAGCCCCTCGCTGATCGTCATCGGTGGTGGCGTGAGCCGCAAGAGCGACAACTTCGTGCCGTTCATCGACATCGATACGCCGATCGTCCCCGCGAAGCTGCGCAACGAGGCCGGCATCATCGGTGCCGCCTACTACGCCAGCACCAAGTAGCGCAGAGGACACAGACACATACATTCGCACGCCACACCTTGGCCGACCATCGTCCCGGCAATGCAGGACGCATGGTCGCGGTAGGGTAGTGGCGTGCGTTTTTCTTCCCGAGTAGATCTGAGCGAGCCCAATCCCATAGCCGCAGCCGAGACACATTGCCGGTGCGAAGGCATGCCCCTGGGCAAGCTCAACGATTCCAATCCCACACGTCACGGACTTGCACCGGCACTGGTGCCGGGCACGTACACCGCCGACCCGAGAGGCCCGCGGCCCGCACGGGAGGCGCTGGCCTCCTTCCTGACCGAGCTTCACCGGGGCGCCGAAGGTGCCGGCACCGCGCCGGCGGCGGATCCGGATCGCCTCTATCTGCTGAGTTCCACGTCACAGGCGTACTCGTGGCTCATGAAGCTGCTGTGTGACGCGGGCGATGCGGTGCTCGCCCCCAAGCCGGGGTATCCGCTGATCGAATCCATCGCCCGCCTGGAATGCGTCGACACTATCGAATACCAGCTGCGTTTCGACGGGTCATGGTACATCGACGTCGCCGAGTTGCGCGCGCTGCTGGACGGGCCGCAGGGGGCGCGTATACGCGCTTTGGTGCTCATCAATCCCAACAATCCGACCGGGTCCTACGTCAAGGCGGGGGAGCGCGAGCAGCTCGTCGGCCTGTGCCGCGAGCGCGGTGTCGCCATCATCGCCGACGAGGTGTTCTACGATTACGCGCTGGAGCCGTTCCCCGGCAATGCACGGCTCGCCGGCGAGGCGGGGGCGCTGACGTTCGCGTTGGACGGGTTCTCGAAGATGCTCGCCGCGCCCCATGCCAAGGTCGGCTGGATTCAGGTGTCGGGGCCTGAGACGGACGTTCGCGAGGCCATGCGTCGGCTGGATGTCATCGCCGACGACTACCTGCCGATGAGCGACATCATCGCCTCCCGCATCCCGGACCTGTTGGAGGCGGCGAAGGTCCAGACCGACCTCGTGCGCGGCCGGGTGCAGGGCAATCTCAGGGCACTGCACCGCATGCTGGAGTCCGACCCGCTCGGCGTCGTCTCCGTGCTGCGGGCCGAGGGCGGCTGGAACGTGCTGCTGCGCGTGCCGGGCGTCATCGATGAGAACGAGCTGGTGCTGCACATGATTGACGCGCATGGCGTCTCCGGCCAGCCCGGCTATTTCTTCGACATGGCCTCGAACGGCTATCTGGCCATATCGCTGCTGCCCGAACCGGACGAATTCGCGCATAACGTGCGCGTCGTGCTGGACTCGGTGGCCGAATTGCTGGGGTGATTGTCGAAGGACGCTCTCAAAACTCGCAGATACAGATTCCACGTTTTCTGCGTTTTGGCCATTTTCCGCCGTTTTCGCGTAAAAGCGGAAAACGTATCTGCGAGTTTTGAGAGCGTGCTTTCCGCTATCGTGCCACTTTGGACCGAATCAGGTCCTCATAGAACGCGGCCGCGGCGGCAGGTTTCCCGTCGAATACCACCGCGTGGTCGTCGACCACCAGCGCCCGGTCGATCGCGTACTGCGGCCGTGTGATCATGTCCACGTCATGCGTGGCGAAAATGACCTGCTTGTTGTAGCCGAACAGCGCCTTCGCCACGTGGGCCGAGCCGATCTCGTCCAGGCCCTTGGTGGGCTCGTCCGCCACGATCGCCGCGGGGGAGAAGCTCAACGCGCTGGCGATGGCGAGCAGGTGCCGCTGCTCGCTGTTGAGCGAGCTGGCCGACTGCCGAGCCACGGTGCTGAGCCCGAAATGCGCGAACAGGTTGCCGACGATGGCCAGCCGCTCTGATTCGGGCACCTTGTGCTTTTTCAGCGGCTGGTCGATCGCCTCGCGGATGGTCGCCGCACGGTAGTAACTGTCGGGGATCTCCTCGCGGCGGACACGCCCGACGATGTCCTCGATGCGTTTGAGATCACGCTTGACGGCGGGGCTGAGCGCGGTCTCGCCCGCGGTGATGGAGACGGATCCGCTCGTGGCGGCCAATGCTCCGTCGAGCAGCTTGAGCAGTGTGGTCTTGCCGGCGCCGTTCAGCCCGATGACCGCCACGCGCCTGTCGTCGGGCGTGATCGTCAGCGATGTGGGAAGAAGTCCGACGGAACCGTCCTCATAGGTGTGTCCGGCTTGGTCCAGCGTGAAGGTCACCTGCGATGGCAAGGCTTCGTCCTTGCCGAAGAGCGAGTCAAAAAGTCCCATGACTCCTATAGTAGCGGCATCGGCGCATTCGCATCGGCCCGCATCGCGAGAAGGCCCGGCGGCCGCCGGTACGCGGTCGTCGGGCCTTCTCGTCATGGCCTGCGGGCGATCGTCTTCGCGTAGCCGAAGTCGTTGTCGAACATGTAGATGTAGTACTGGCCGTCGGGCAGCAGCTGGATGGTGTTGAAGTGGATCCAGTCCCAGCTCCCGGATGCGGCCGGATCGGATTCATCGATGCCGGAGTGGTCGGTGGAAGCCTTGTAATCGGGGAACATCTCGCCGAAGTCGACGAGCTTCGTCACCTTGCCGGTGCTCGTGTTGACCTTGATGGCCTGGTCCTGCACGGCATGGTCGGATCGTGTCAGGTCGGTGGCGAGGGAGACGATGTTGCCGTCATCGTCGAGCGCGTAGTCGTGGTGGAGGATGAACCGGTCACCCAGGTCGATGATCTTCTCCAGCTTTCCGAACCGGTTCATGCCGACGAAATGCTTGGTCGACGCGGAGAACCACATGAGCCCGTTGTCGTCGAACAGCAGCCGTTGCGAGCGGTAGCACGGTAATAATGCGCAGAGGAAACGCTATGTGTTGTCTGGCGATTTCCTGAATCGCATGAATGTCGATTATGGCGGGCGGCTTATACGTGTCGCGGTCCGGTGCCGTCCGCGACACGCCCGCGGGCGTCTACAGCCTGAACCAGGCGACGACCGTGTCGTAGAGGACCGGATTGTTGTTGATCAGCGAGTCGTCGCGGCCCGGGATGAAGCAGGCCAGCACAGCCAGGATGATGGATGCCATCAGTACCGCCACAACCAGTCCGCGGACGCATGCGAGCGCCATCGGGTGACGCTTCGTGACGTCTCGCCGAGGCTCGTTGCGTTCCGACGGATCGGGCGCACCGGCCGCGATCGCGTTGCCGCCGGGATGCATGAGATACAGCATCGGCGCCAGCGCGGCGATCGCCATCATCCACCCGAAATCGCAAATGTAGCGCCATCCCAGGCCCGCGGTGTGGCTGTCGAACGACGCCAGCAGCACCGCCAGGGCCAGGGAGCACGTGGCGAGCCCCCAATAACCCGACCTGTGCATCCTGCGCCGCAGGAACGGGGCCGCCAGCGCGAGCAGCAGCAGCGGGCATGCCGTGAACAGGCCGCCGGCCATCGGCTCGTAATAGCCCCATTCGCGGAACGCCATGGGCGTCATGCCAATGAAGGGGAACTCCGACGTGAACCGCAACGGCAGGAACAGGTAGGCGCCCACCGACGGCAGGAAATTGGCCGTCGGCTGCACGAACCTGGTCATGTCGGTGACGGTCATCTGGTAGTCATTGCCGAAATCCAGCGGCGACCCGAACCGGGCGACGTTGTAGGCCATCAGCGGCAGCACCACGATCAGGGCGGGGATGATGACGGCGGCCGGCGCTCGCAGGGCCCTTCGCGGGGGCAGGGAGCGGCTTTTCAACCCCTGCAGCAGCGAGGTGATCTGCGGCCAGAAGATCGGGAAGCACAGCAGCGCGGACAGCGCGAACGTGGGCCGGCATCCGAAATTCGCCGCGATGCATGCCGCGCCGGCGGCGAGATAGCGCAGCGATAGTGGTTGGGCGCCCGCGACCGACCAGCTGTCCACATGGACGTGCTCCCTGCGCCCGGGATGCCGTTCGGGTGTCGCTTTGAGCCACAGCCACAGGCCGAGCGTCGTGAACATCAGGGACGCGGCGAAGGGCACGGAGTAGAAATTCAGGCGGAAATGCAGATAACTGGCGTTCGAGCCGAGCAGGAACATCACGATGACGATGGACGTGGCCGCCACCGATGCGTTCGGGCACAGACGGTGCGTCAGCCGTATCACCAGCAGGCATGCGAAGACGGCGAACAGGAACATCATCAGCAGTATGCACACGGACGTGGGCAGCATCATGCCGCCGGGCGTCCATAGGGACGTTATCGCACGGAACGGCAGGAAGAACAGCACCACGGGCACCACGCCGAAATACGAATACCAGTGGCCGCCATAGAAGGCATAATCCCAGAATATCTGCGTCTTGCCGGATTCGAACAGCTGACCGCGCACCAGGATGTCATGCGGGTCCGCAGCCTGCGCCAGCTCGGGGGAGACCGGCAGATCCAGCCACACGCGGCCGTTCAGCAGCGACTGCGCGACATGGTCGTACTGGTCGAAGTCGTAGGTGTAGCCATGCGGGTTGGGGAACACCAGCGGCCCGGAGACGAGGAATTCGCCGACGATGCGCACCGTGGTATAGATGGCCAGCGGGGCGAGGAATGCCACGAGCGCCCACCGCTGCCGTACGCTCGCGGGATTGAGCCGTATGCGCCACAACGCGGAGTCGGGTCGCCACAGCGCGACCAGTAGCGCCACCGCGACCATGATCGACACGCGCAGCCAACTGAACTCGAAGGGAACCCGAACGTTAGCTCTGACCGCGGAGAACGGGATACGAGAGCCCACGGGCTCCTCGATCCACAGGCGAACCGAGCTGCCCGGCTTCACCTTAAGGTACAGCGAGCGCGGTGCCGACGTGGAGACGGAGGTGATCTCGCCGGCGCGCGAATCGGTGTCGGCGCGCACGAACACGTTGTTTGCCGCTTTGACGTCGCCTCCTTCGGGCATGTTCGCCGCCTCGATGCGCACGTATGACGACGTGCCGTCCGCACTCACTTCCATGTACGCCGACGTCGGGTCGGTGACGGTGAGGATGCCGTCCTCGCCGCGTTTGAGACCGTCTCCCATGACGTTCGTCGCCGCGGCGGAATCGGTGCTGGCACCGAGCGTGGTCCAGAACGGCATGTTGAATGCCACGCATTCGATCACCAGGATCGCCAGCAGCGTCACAAGCATGGCTGGCAGTGACCGTCGCATGTGGTCTCGGGAAATGATGGAAGAACGCACCCCATTATTCTATCGGCTTCATGTCGGGTTGGATTGAAAGAATGTGTGCCATGTTCCGAAACGCTTCACACTTCCCGTCAGAAGGCTCTCTTGGAGGGCTGATCTCAGGCCTGTCCGGCGCGTTGCGACAGGTGGGGGACGCCGCCGCGTCCGTACTGGGCGGGCGTGGCGTTCGTATGGACGAGGACGGGCAGGGACCGTTCGAGGCGGCGGTGCAGGCCGCGGCCGGGTCCGGCAACGACACGGATGCGATGATGGCCGCGCTCTCGAAGCATTCGGTGAGATTGACGCCGCTTATCAAGCGTCGCGTGTTTCCCGACCTGCCCGGTGTCCCGCGCGGTGTGGCGTTGGGATGGGCGCAGCTGACCTCGGGGGAGGGTGCCACCATCTCGATTGGGCTGTTCATCGGGCATGACCGTTTCTCGCAGATCGCGCTCGCCGACGGGAACGGGCGCGTGTTCGTGACCTCCGACCCGCATGCCGATACGCATGATATGAAGCCGCGGTTCATGCTCGTCAAGGAGGAGGAGCTGGACGCCGTCGACGGCGCGAGATTCGGCGCGAAGGCGCGGCCGCCGTCTGCGGTGACGGGGGCCTCGACCGGCGAGTCGGCGGGCACGGTCCGCGCGTTTCAGGGCGGCATTGTGGGACGGGACGCCACAGGGCGCATGACATGGCTTGCCTCGTGGCTGAAGACGGGAAACCGGTACACCCTGGAGCAGATGCGCTCCCCGCTGCCCGCCTCGCTGCGGCAGCGTCTGGAGTACCGTGACGCCATCTCCATCGCCTTCCTCGCCGCATACATGCTGCCCGAAATGCGGGGGCTGCTCATCGGGTTCGGATCGGGCAACATCTTCCGTCGCCTCAACCGTGAGGCGCCGATGGGTGCCATACGCCGCAGCATACGCGACACGATGGAGGCTCGTGCGCACGGCATGCGGGCGTCCGGTCTGGAGGATCATTTCGCCGACCTGATGCAAGAGGCCGGCGCCCTCGACCATGCGTCCGGCCTGGAGGCGGTGCACGGGGCCGAACCGCTACACCTGTATACGTCCAGTTACTCCGGCGGGTATTTCTTCGCGTGGGACTCCGGACTGGAGTTCCGCGCCGCGCTGCGCTCGCTGAGAATCGAGGGCAATCTCAACCGTTTCGCCGCAGTGAGCGCGTGGATCGAACGATCCGCCCGCAACGGCGGCGTGACCGAGGACACGGTCACGCGCGCGCAGGCCGCGCAGATCGATCTTGCGCTGCTGGACGATCCGGCGCTGATGGCGCTGCCTTGGGAAGGGAACCCCGCGATATCCGGAATCGATTTCCCGCACGACGACGGCGTGGCGGCGATACGACACGTGTGGCGGTACGCGGGCGAGACCGCTGACCGGATGCTTCAAGACAATCCGAATCCCGCGGGCGGGCGGCTCGGTTCCGACCCAGGGGCGTCAGAATGGGTGTACCGTCAGGCGGTGTCCCGGCTGCTGCGCCAGCTGAGGCTCCCGTATCGCTTCGACATGGAATTCCGTAGCAATCTCGAACAGGGGACGACCGCGGTGGCGTTCACCACGGCGGGCCCCTCCATGATGCCGGAAAGCCGCTATGACGAGCGCACCCACGATTGGGTCTCGTTCTCGCAGGGGGAACGGGCCGCCATGAGCGCCGCGTACAATCTCCGTGTCGGGCTCATCATCGCGGCACTGTGCTTCGGCGCGAGCGAACGGGTCGATCAGGTGTGCGTGCGCATCGATTCCATCGGTCTGGAAGAGGCGGTCGCCGAGCAGGACAGCGCGATCTCCGATCTGATGAGCGCAGCGCTGCGATCGTTCGAGCGCTTGCACACGGGCGATGCCGGCGCGTCCAAGGCCGATCCGAAGGACGGCGACCATCACGGCGATCCTTCGCATACGCCTTCCGCGGAGCCGGCGTCTGATGCCCGCACACCGCAGGCGGATGCCAGAGGCGCCCAGGACGCGAAGACGGATTCCGCCGGTGAGTCCGTTTCTGCGACCGTCGGGGATGATGATCTGCAGTCGTTGGAGAGCTTCGCCGACATGATGAAGGACATCAATTTCGAAGACTTCGTACGGGACTCCCCGCAGGAAGTCCAGGACTCCGACTCCGGCGATACGGGTCAGGCGGATGACGCCGGAGCGGCCCCCGGCGGCGAAGGCAACGAAGAAGGCGACACCGACCCCATGGATGCGCTGCGCCGCAGCCCCACCGTGCGAAACCTCGTCACCGTAACGTTCACCAGACAGGAGTTGCTGCAGCGGCTGCGCGAAGACGCGTTGCGGCACCCCGCCGACACCTATCGCCTGTTCGGCGCGGTGATGGACATCGACGAGCGGGGCGGACTCGCCCCCATCAGCGCCGAATTCGACCTGCGTGACGCGAGGTTCTCCCCGACGGGCTCCCAGGAGGAGCCGGAACTGTCGGACAAGGTCTTCCCGGCGACTGTCGCCGGCATCCTCGGCACGGACAACGCCGAGGGCCTGTCCATCCAGCGGGCGGACCTGCTGCAGCGCTGCGTCGACGAATTCCACCGGCTCGCCGCCGACGGGACCCTGGCGTCGGTCTCCAAGGCGCAGCATGCGATGCATGTCATCGACCGCGTCGCCGATCCGGAGCTGTCCGAATTGTCGTCACGCGTCACCAGTGCGCTCATCGACGGTACCGACACACCGGACTTCACCTTCCAGCTGGCGGACGAACTCGACCGGGAACGCACGCGGGCCCGCGACCTGCTGTTCTCCGGTCAGGACGATCAGGCCGTGACCGTCGCCGAAGCGGCCATCGAACGTGTGGAATCGGCTTATGCCGACAATCCGGGCGTGCCACGGTATTTCAACTCGTATGCCGAGCGCGTCGTCTACAACCGCCTGTTCGCCACGGACGGCGAACGCACGGTGCTGATCCCCGACAACCTGTTCTACGCGCACACCGAGCTGGCGGACCTGCTGTCTCAGCTCAAGGGCGCGAAGGCCGCGCTGCCGCACCTTAACGCGATGGTGGCGTATGCTCCCGCTTACCCGTTCTCGCACATGAAGCTCGCAGTGCAGCTCGCCCGCAACGAGGATTGGGATTCCGCGCGCGCGGCATGCCTGAACGCGCTGCGCGTGGCGCTCGACCGTGATGACGCCGCATTCGCCTACTACCGGCTGGCATACGCGGAATGGATGCGCGACCGTTTCGATATCGCCGCCGCGGCCTACATCATGAGCGAGCACATCGCACCGGGGCAGATCGGGGCGCTTGACGGCGAGCTGAGGGAACTGCTCGCACGCGCCGAATCCCAATGCATAGCGGTGCCTACCGACGTGGAGTCGGCAGCCGGCGTGCTGCGCATGCACGATCTGCCGGTGTGGCCCCACACCCAGGCCGCCGCGATCGTGCGCGACGCCGCCCGCGTGTGCGTGGACGAGGGCATGTTCGTTCCCGCACGGACGCTGTCGATGGCGGCCGCCCGTATGAACGACGGCGACAACGGCGGTGTCGACATGGTGCAGTCCCAGTTCCTGAGATCGCTCAACTCCTGATGCCGTGGCGCGGGCGTCGCCGAGGCGGGTTCATGTTTTCGATTACAATCGAATCCAGATGAATTCGCACATACGAAGGGGAAGTGATGGCTCGCGCAGCGGTTTCGCAATCATCCGGCGACCAGTTGGCTTGGGATTTCGACGATCCGGACGCTGGGGAGGCTCCGGCGCCGGTCGAGAACGAAGGCGCCGCCCGGTTCGCGCCCGGCTCATCCCAGTGGGTCGCCGCGCTGCAGTCCACGGACGCTGATGCGGCCCGGCTGGATCGGCTGGATGTGTCCTCGCTGTCGAACGAGGTTGCAGCCCGCCTGTGGGCGCGCGTCGCGGCGTGGGTCGAGGCCGACCAGATCGCCTATTACATCGATGACGCGCCGGTCTCGTCCGACGCGGCCTACGATGCACGCTTGCGTTGCCTGCAACGGCTGGAGGCGGAGTTCCCGTCGTTGGATTCACCGCAATCTCCCACGCACCGGGTCGGCGGCACGTTCTCCAATGATTTCGCTTCGGTGCGGCATCCGTCACGCATGATGAGCCTTGACGACGTGTTCTCGATCGAGGAGCTGCGCGATTGGTACGGTTCGGTGCTGCGCGATTTGGACTGGCCTGAGGGCAAGCCGTTGCCGATGACCTGCGAGGTGAAGATAGACGGCCTGGCATTGAATCTGATATACCGCAACGGCGTGCTGGAACAGGGACTGACGCGTGGCGACGGCGTCACCGGTGAGGACATCACGCTCAATGTGCGCACGATCGGCTCCATTCCCGCCAATCTCGGCGGGCCGGCCGCGGATATCCCCGAGTTCGTGGAGATCCGCGGCGAGGTGTTCATGCGTTGGGACGATTTCAAGGCGCTCAACGGTGAACAGGAGGATGCCGGGCGCCCTCCGTTCGCCAACCCGCGCAATGCGGCGGCCGGATCGCTCAGGCAGAAGGATCCGCGCATCACCGCCACAAGGCGGCTGAGCTTTTACGCGCATGGCATCGGTACGCTGCGCTGGGGCTCGGGGCGGCCCGCCGGCTCGCATGACGTCGTCGCCGACCAGTCCGAGGCGTACACGCTGTACTCCAAGTGGGGAGTGCCGGTGTCGCCGCACAACCGTGAGGTCACGTCGTTCGCGCAGATCCTCGACATGATCGACTATTACGGCGAGCACCGCGGCGACATCGAGCACGCGCTCGACGGCATCGTCGTCAAGGTCGACGATCTCGGCCTGCAGAGGTCGCTGGGCGCGACCTCGCGGGCGCCGCGTTGGGCCATCGCCTACAAGTACCCGCCCGAGGAGGTCAATACCGAACTGCTGGACATCACCGTGCAGGTCGGGCGTACCGGGCGCGTCACGCCCGTCGCCGTGCTCAAGCCCGTGTATGTAGCGGGGTCCACGGTGTCTCGCACGACATTGCACAATCCGTTCGAGGTCAAGCGCAAGGGGGTGCTGATCGGCGACACGGTGGTGGTGCGTAAGGCCGGCGACGTGATTCCCGAACTGGTCGGGCCGGTCGTGGAACGCCGCAAGGGGCGTGAAGACGACCTGCGCGAATTCGTCATGCCGGATCGTTGCCCGTCCTGCGGATCGAAGCTCGCACCGGCCAAGGAGGGAGACAAGGACATTCGCTGCCCGAACGTGGAATCCTGCCCCGCCCAGCTGACCGAGCGCATCATCAACCTGGCTTCGCGCAAGGCGTTCGACATCGAGCATCTGGGCGACCAGTCGGCCATCGCGCTGACCAACCCGGAGGAGAACCGGCCGGATTCGCCGGATACGTTCGCTCCGAACATCACCGAGATTCTCGTCAAGCCCGGCGAGGAGCCGGAGCCGTACGAGCCCGTGGAGGGACTGCGGCTGCCGGAACGGCAGAAGCCAGTGCTGTCGAGCGAAGCGGGGTTGTTCACACTGGACGCCGTGGCGCTCAGGGATGTGCGCGTGTGGCGCGAGGCCGCGATCATCGAGATCCATGAGACGGTCACGGCCGACGGCAAGACCAAGCGCACTCGCAAACGCATCGGTGGCTCGGGCCTATGGCATCAGGTCCCGGCGTTCTGGACCGCGCCCACGCCGGCGAAGAAGCTTTCCTCGCGACGGCAGGCTGCGGCCGGTGCGCCGGCCGACGCTGCGGCTGAGCCGTATCCGGGATATGACGTGCCGGCCGATGCGGTGGTCGTGCGCGTCGATCGGAAGACCACGCGCAACGGCACGGTCGACGTTCCCGTGTACGTCCGCCCCGGCGAGAACACGCGCAAGATGTTCGACGAGATGGACAAGGCCCGGCACGCTGACCTGTGGCGGGTGCTGGTCGCCTTGTCAATACGTCGTCTCGGCCCGCCCACGGCCCGTCTGATCGCCTCCGCCTTCGGCTCGCTGGAGGCCATCGAGCAGGCGGGCGTGGACGAGCTGTCGGCCATTGACGGCATCGGCCCGGAAATCGCCGAATCGGTGGTCAATTGGTTCGCCGCCGCCCGTGAGCCGAGGGATTGGCGGGGCGAGACGCTGCGCGCCTGGCAGGCGGCCGGCGTCGGGGTCGCCGCCGCAGAGACCAGCACGCTGCCGCAGACGCTTGCCGGAAAGACCGTCGTCGTGACTGGTTCTCTGGAGGGATTCTCGCGTGATTCCGCCAAGGAGGCCATCATCGAGCGCGGCGGCAAGGCTGCCGGCTCGGTCAGCAAGAAAACCGATTGGGTCGTCGTCGGCGAAAACGCCGGCTCCAAGGCCGCCAAGGCCGAAGAACTTGGCATCCCCATGCTTGACGAAGCCCAATTCCGCACCCTCTTGGAAACCGGCGCCGTGCAATAGACTGCTGCCCCCTCTCCGCTGATGGAGGGCTGTCGCGGAGCGACTGGGGTGGTCCATGCCTATAAACCCACCCCTCAGTCTCGCTTCGCGAGTCAGCTCCCGCCGGCGGGAGCAAGTACCCGCCCCGCGCTTTGCGGCCCATTTCACAGGGTGGATTTCACGCCGCCTCTGGCACGCCGTCGATTCACACGCTAGTCTGGTACGCGGCAATAAGGAGGATAGGATACATGACAGACGCACGCCACATCGAGGCGCAGATCTACGAACGGCTCAGCAAAGTCATCGACCCGGAGCTCGGACGCTCCATCACCGATCTGGGGATGATCGCCGCAATCAACGCGGTGGGCGTCACCTCCCAGGGCGACGGCGACGTGCCGTCATATGACGTGACCGTGCATGTGGAACTTACGGTCGAGGGCTGTCCGCTGTCACAGACCATCACCAATCAGATCAACGGCGCAATCGTCTCATATCCCGACGCGAAGCTCACCCCGCACATCGAGGTCTCATCCATGAGCCATGACAAGCTCGCCGACCTGGTGGCGGGTCTCAAGGCGGAGCGCAAGCAGAATCCGTTCAACAAACCGGGCGTCAAGACGCGCATCTTCGCGATCGCCTCCGGCAAGGGCGGCGTCGGCAAATCATCGGTGAGCGCCAATCTGGCGGCGACCTTCGCGGCGCTCGGGTACGACACCGCGGCCATCGACGCGGACATCTACGGTTTTTCGCTGCCGAAGCTGTTCGGCGTGCACACGCAGCCGACGAACCTCAACGGCATGCTGATGCCGGTGACTGCATGGGGTGTCAAGCTGATTTCGATTGGCATGTTCGCCGGTGCCGACCGTGCGATTCTGTGGCGCGGGCCTCGTCTGCAGCGTTCGCTGGAACAGTTCCTGTCGGACGTGTGGTGGGGGGATCCGGACGTGCTGCTGCTCGACCTTGCCCCGGGCACCGGCGACATGGCGATTTCAGTGGCTCAGGCGTTGCCGAATGCGGAACTCGTCGTCGTCACCACTCCGCAGCCGTCGGCTTCGGATGTGGCGGTGCGCTCCGGTCTGGTCGCATTGCAGGTGCCGATGAAAGTACGCGGCGTGGTCGAGAACATGAGCTGGTATGAGCATAAGGGCGAGCGACTGGAGATCTTCGGCGCGGGCGGCGGTCGGCGTGTGTCCGATCAACTGACCGAGACGCTTGGCTATGACGTGCCTCTACTCGCCCAGCTGCCGCTCGACCCCGATTTGCGCGAGGTGGGCGAGTCCGGCCGTCCGGCGGTTCTGAACGAGGACGGCGCACTGCGCTCGGATGCCCTGGGGCGCACGTTCCGGGAGCTTGCCGAGGGTCTTCTTCGCAGCGAATGATTCTCAATAAGAAAGGTGCGAGGATTGCGCACAAATACGCACAGTCGCACATTCCTAGGAGTGGCGGAATAGAGCCGTTTCTGCATATTTCATGTGCGTTTGGCCGGCAGCCGGACTCGCACCTTTCTTATTGAGAACCGTTCGCTGCGAGCCAGTAGTGCAAATAACGCTGCCGGTTGACGATGTCCCTGACCATCTCGATGAAGGCCCGCCTTGATTCCTCCGTCCGCAGGTCATCCGCGGTGACCATGATGATGGTCCAGCCATTGTGCTGCAGCTCGTTGAACCGCGCGGCGTCCTTGCGCATCTGCTCGTGGCTCGCATGATATGCGCCCTGATATTCGAATCCCACCTTGCAGTCGGGGTAGGCCATATCGATCAGTCTGGTTCCGTGCCTAAGCCTCACTCGGTAATTCGCATATGGCCTGCCGAGCCCCGAATCTAAGAGAATGCCGAACAGAGGTGTTTCGGGTGGTGAATCCGTGTCCTCGACGATGTACGGGAGCGCCTCCTCGCATTTTCTCTTCCCCGCGAAACGGGGACTCGCGTCGAGGTATGCGGCGAAGTCGTCTTTCCTGGCCTTCTTCCTGCGTTCCTCGCGGCTGGCAAACGCCGAGGCTATCGTCGCCAGGGCTTCCGTGTCGCAGTAGGTTGCCATCTGCGCCCATGCCATGGCGGGGGAGGCCATCCAGAACCGTTCATATTCGTATTTGCAGTATTCCTCCTTTCCGGAGAACACATGGAATGTGACTCCGGCGATGTGATTGCGATCCTGTGCGCGAGGCACGCTGACATGGACGCGATTCGACGCCAGATTGGTCTTCGGCACGGGAGCTCCCCAGTATCGTATGGCGTTGATATATCCGACCCTGAGCGGTCTCTTGGTGCGCATGGCGGCTTCATTGCAGCGTTTGCGTTCGTTCCGCCGCCCGTTGACTATATCCGTGTTCATGAATCCCATGGGGCAACGGTATGGAATGGAATGTACCGATGGCAAGCGATTTCGGGGTATGTGGTCGAAGGCTAGGCATTTTTGGCATGTCTTCGGCGCGTTATCCACATTCCATGTATCAGCGAACGGTTCTCATTAAGAAAGGTGCGAGTCGGTTCTGCGGGCAAACGAACATGAAATTGATGGGAACGGCGTTATTCCGCCGATATGAGAAATGTGCGATTGTGCGTATCTGTGCGCAATCCTCGCACCTTTCTTAATGAGAATCATTCGCTGATACATCGGGGGGGGGGAGAGAGAAGGAGGGAGAAAAAGATGAGGAGGGGAAGAGAGAGGAAGAGATAATGAAAAAGCATCTATCAGATGTGGAATCTGATTTGTAGGGTTTGCCACAATTGTTGAGGTAATGCGGAAAATGGCTTGATACCGCCATTTATCAGACGTGTCGTAGGTGGCTATGGACGGCCTTAGATTTCTTTAGATCGCTATTGTTGGCTACCCTTGGGAATATTCTGGTCGTATGGCACGAAGAACACATGGAAGCGGCAGCGTCTATCCGGAACGCACTGGAGGGTACCGGGCGACGTGCGAATTGCCTCCGGATCCGGCGACGGGGAGGCGGCGGCGTCTGGTGGCGCGTGGGCGTACTAAGGCCGTAGCGCTGAAGCGGTTGAAGGACAAGAAGCTGGAGTATGAGCGTTCCGGCCGTATGCCGAGCCAGACGACGCCGTACCTGAAAGATTGGTTGGATAGGTGGTTGGATGAGATTGTCAAGCCGCGTCTGCGTCCTTCGACGTTGGCGACATACAGGAGCGTTGTCGAGGCGTTGATCAAGCCTGCGATCGGTGGCGTCCGGTTGGGCAGGTTGGAGCCGAAACACTTCCGGATGATGGAGGAGTACATCACCAAAGGTGATGACACGTGCGATCCGCCGCGGAGACCCCGAAGCAGCGCGACGGCGGGAAGTGCGTGGCGGACGTTGCATAAAGCTCTTGACGATGCCGTGAGGGAAGGGATCATCGAGTCGAACCCATGTGATCGTGCTGAATCCCCGCGCGTCGTGTATACGGAGCGCAAGATTCTGACACCGGCGCAGGCGGGGCAATTGATTAATGCCGAGAACGATGTCATGTGGCATTTGATGTGGCGGCTTGCTTATGAGACGGGCATGAGGCAGGGGGAGCGTCTTGGTTTGACGAACTCCGAGATTCAGCTGATTGACAACGTGATCTGCATTGTGGTCGAATGGCAGTTGAAGGTCTACAACAATGTGAAGGATGCGCGGGATATCCCTAGCTCACTCGGTGCCCGGCATGTGATGGGCAAGGCTTATTTGGTGCCGCCCAAGACGAATGCGGGGCGTCGCGTGATTCCACTGCCTGAATCGTTGGCGGCTGAGTTGGGGCTGTATATCAAGGGCACCGGGCGGGTGAAGCCTGATGATCTGGTTTTCGTCCAAGAGGATGGAGCGCCTTTGAATCGTATGATCGAGACACGGGCGTGGAAGAAGGCATTACAACGTGTCGGGCTGCCGGGGGATTTCGTGCCGCATTCGGCCCGGCATACGGCGGCGACGGCGATGGCCCAGTTGGGAATGAGTGACAAGGTTCGCGAGTCCATCATGGGGCATAGTGACATCAGCGTCACCAATCGCGTGTACACGCATGTTGGCACGGCCGACGCGTCCAAGGCCGTCAACGGAGTCGAAACGCTGCTGGCGTTGGAACCTGCGAATTCGGAGGAATCCGGTTCGCCTGTGGAATGATGAAACCATGAGTGTTGTGGAACAATGTATCCGAGTAATAACATTCATCGAACAACATGGCGGTTACAGGAGATACAAAGGTTCTAGTCAGTTTGTTGTGAAAAAATGTTGAGTAACCGTCGATAAGTGTGCAGGGAGGTTATATGCCCGCCGAGCATGGTGTTATTTACACAAAGCGTTGGGTTGTTGACTTTGTGCTAGATCTTGCCGGCTACGTATCCGGTTCGGGAATCACGAACAAGGTAATCGTCGAACCCTCATGTGGTTGTGGTGCGTTCATGGTGTCCATTGTTGAGCGTCTAGCCGATGAGGCTACACGACGGGGGACGAGCTGGGAAGACTTAGCTGATGCGGTGCACGGCTACGACATAGACATTGCTTCGATTGATGTTACTAAACGTGCTGTAGTCGACGTACTCATAGCGAAGGGGTGTCCAGATGGCACGGCAATACGACTTGCCAATACGTGGTTAATTCATGGGGACTTTATCCTGAGCGAAGTGCCCATCTGCGATTTTATTGTCGGGAACCCACCGTATGTGCGTGCGATTGATATTGATCGAGACAAACGCGCGTTGTATTGTAGTACGCTTACATCGGTTACAAGTGGATGCGACTTGTACGTGAGTTTTTTCGACAAGGGTCTTAGCATACTTAAACGAGATGGCGTCCTATGTTTTATCTGCGCTGATCGCTGGCTTCAGAACGCTTATGGTAGGCGCTTGCGCGCACGTGTTAGTTCGTCATATGACTTGGACATGTTGGTTAGGATGCACGGAGTTGATGCGTTCGACGACGAGGTTGACGCTTATCCGGCGGTAACGCTTATTCGGCATCGTCCACCGACGGGATTGATTCGCTTCGTGAACTGTTGTCCCGATTTCAAACCAGAGGATGTTGATGCTGTCAAGACGTGGCTTGATGCTCCGGATGAGGCGTTGCATGCAGCGCGATTCGAGGCATTCGAAATTGATCGTCCGAAGGGTGACGAGGTTTATCCGCTCGGTAGTTCCGAGCTGGTTGATTTTGTCACACAAGCGCGTGAGAAACTGCCAAGTATTGAGGAGTCTGGCGTACGTATAGGTATTGGAGTGGCGACAGGCTGTGACAAGGTGTTCATTACCGACATTGAGAACCTTGTCGAGCCCGAACGTATGTTGCCCGTGTTTAGTATGCGTGACTATCGTCGCGGACATGCTGATAAGCGCCGCTGGCTTGTGAACCCATGGAACGATGACGGTACGCTTGTTGATCTCGATGAATATCCGAAGCTCAAGGCGTACTTTGAAAAATATACCGACAAGCTGTGTAAACGTCATGTGGCGCGCAATAACGATAATGCGTGGTATCGCACGATTGATAAATTGACGCCTGGTCTTATGGATCGTGACTTGCTCTTCATACCGGATATGGCCACAACATCCGATCCTGTGCTATCTCGCGGATTGTATCCTGCCCACAATACATATTGGATCGCATCCGATACATGGGACATGCGCACGTTGGGCGGGTTTCTGATGGCGGACACGACGCGAAGCTTCATTGATGCGCTTGGAGTCAAAATGCGCGGCGGCACTTTGCGCTTTCAAGCGCAATATCTACGTCTTGTGCACATTCCGGCTCCCACGCAGGTAAACGACGAAGTTAAGGCGGCACTCGCTCGTTCGTTTGATGACGGTGATCGCAATGTTGCCACACACTTCGCGGAGATTGCTTATAAGGAGGCTATGAGATGAGACAAAACATTGAGACTGCGATACTCGGCATGTATAGTGCTATGGCGCGTGCTGCGGCGGCACAAGCGGCAAATGGGCGTGCTGATCAAGGGCGTAGAAGTGCTGTTACGTCGGGCAAACACCTCGATCCGGTTGCCGGGATTATAAGAAACGACTTGATTGACCTCGGTTTCCATGAAGACGAGGTGTTTCACACAGGGCGCGCATGTACGCTTCCGGGATGGTTTCGTCCGACAAAGGACTGGGATCTGTTGGCGCTTGATGATGGTGAGCTCGTAAGTGCCATTGAGCTCAAGAGCATCAGTAGTTCGTTTGGCAACAACGCTAACAATCGCGCTGAGGAATCGATAGGGTCGGTTGTCGACGCGATTGAGGCGTATAACGAGCGCTTATATGGTAACTGCAGCATTCCGCCGGTGATGGGTTACGCCATGATCGTCTGTGATTGTGATGAAAGTCGTAGTACGTCCGCACGTCCTGCGCATTCACCGCATTTCGATATAGATGAAGCATTTAAGGGCGTTTCGTATCTTGATCGCTTTCATATTCTCTGCGACCGCTTACGTCGGAAGAGCTTGTATAACGCGGTATGGCTCGTATTCGCGCGTCCTGACGAAGGTATCGCTTACGAGCCGGATCCATCCATGACATATGAAGTGTTTATGACGACGATTGAGTCGGGCTTGCGGATGCATCGTGCTCAACGTTGATAAGAAGTAGTACTTATTCTTCCATCATTTTGTCAACTCGCTTTATATACCATGTATCCGCAGACAGTTAGCCGTTGCATGTCTGCTGTCAATTACGGTTTCGTCTTCGATGTTTCGCACTGTGCTGAAACTTTGAAAAATGGGCGGCTATATCAGGGCGCTGAATATCCTGTATGGCCGCCCACTTGCGTTTATATTGGTCAGTTGTCGTTCATGCCGAATTCAATTGTCCGAAGCACGCCCTTCCAGTAGGATTCCCGGCTAAGCACCGTGTCACGGGACGTCTTTTTGTCGAATATTTCCAGAATCGAATACGAGAAATTGCTGGTGATGTACTCCGCGCCGTATTTGTTCCTCAATTCGATCATCTCTTTGTTACCGCCGGTCGGATCATTCAGGTTCGCGTAAGTGGACCATCGCGTCCACAGACCTTCATTGTCACTGGATGCGCTGCCCACATACAGTTTGCCCGTGTTCCGATCTGTGATCACATATACGGCTTTGACGGCGGACAGGGCCGTGCGCCATTCCGGTTCATCGTGGTTGATGATGTCCTGCAATTCACCGTGGGTCAGGGTTACGTGATCGTAGCCGTTGAACGTGCCGAGCTTGGTGCGGGGCGCGATCTCATACACGATTGGGTCGAGCTGATCCTGCACATGCTCGTACAGGCGCATGTACGGTTCATTGTTCGAGAGCACTTTGTTGATGCGGATGATAAGGCGTTTCTCATAGCCCGCATACTGGTCCATGTGCTCCAACTTGTAGCCGATGCCTTCGTATACCGGCGGTTGGATTTCTGTTGCCCGGTATAGTCCGCCGAAAATGTAATAGTCCTTGCCATACGGGTAGTACTGTGCAAATGCGAATAAATATTCGCGCCCGTTCATTTTGTGGTTGTTGTTACGCTCGCCGCCGCGGTACGCGTTCATGATCTCCCATTCGGGATCGTCATGCAGCAGGAGATCCCATGCGGGGAATGTGGTGTTGTTCCGGTTGAGTTTGATCTTCGCGTTGGTCGGCTCACTGAAATGGAATAGTTCAGTGAATTTTATCGGTTTTTGCTCTGGCATTTTTCATCCTTATGCAGGTGCATTATTGTTATCTATTTTCGTTTTATCGCTGATTGCATTATCAGGTTAAATCTGCGGCGGGATGGGGATATTTTTGCCTGTGTATTTCGTAGACGAACCCATCGTGTAGTTTGACGGGGATTATATCGTAAGCAGGATCGTCGGGATGCGCTTCCATTTCGTCGTGGGCTGCGCACAGTCGTTGAATGTCGCTGCCGATCAGGTTTCGTTTGCTGAACAGATCACTGGGATGTTTGTGCATGGCCTTGGCGACGCTGTTCTTGCTGTCCCCTTCGTGTATCGCCCATGCGGCGACTACCGCCAGTTCATGGTCGAGTGCTTTCTTGAGTTCTGAAATCAACAGCACTTGAGCGACGTGTCGGCATAGTCCGTTGTCGTATTCCGGCGACAGGGGTATTACGATGTAGCCGTTCTCCCGACGTGTTGGTATAACGGCTGTTTCTGCTTCCAACTGCTCGGCTAGATCGATGGACATTGTGTCGACTTGGCTGAGAATCTCGATGACCTTGTTGTACATGAGTTTTCTGTAATTGTCATCGTTCTCGATTGTTGCGAGGACGCGCATGTTGTCGCGCGTGTGCTTCTGTTGCGATTCCATCCGGGCCATGTGGAAGTCCTTTCCTCTCTAACGGTTTTCTATATGAATACGGTACTCGGAAAATTCTTGGGAAATCTGCTGATGGACGAAAGGATGGAAATCACCAAGGGAACGCACAGGGCGATCCCGAAAACCAGAAAGGTGGCGTCACATGCCACGCAGGAAAAGCTACACAACTGCCGAAGGATTTCAGAGCCTCGACCAGCATCTCATCGCTCAGCAGATGATTCCCCTGAGGGTTGAGGAGAAACAGGGCGATTGGGATGCCGAGACCAAAACCAATGCGCAGAAGACCAATGCGGACGGCGTACCTCAATGGCTGATCCAGACCTTGTTCCAGCCAATCGATGGTGATACAGAGCACGCGCCCGAGGTCGTGCCCGTTACCGTGACGGCCAAGGTGAAACCCGTCATCCGTGTGGGGGTTCCGGTGGAATTTGTTGGATTCGGCGCATGGGTTTACGTCTCCCACGACAAGACTACGAAGCAGGTCACGTCGGTGGGACGCAGCTTCATGGCCGCCGGGTTCAAACAGAACGGCGGTGAATGATGATGGGGCGTAAGACCAGTATCACGGTCCGAATCCCCATTGACCTGCTGGACCGGTTGGACGCGTACGGGGAATCCGAATTCGGTCGCCGTTTCGATCGGAGTCTGTTCATCGTGGAAGCGATAACGGGGCGGCTGAATGGTATCAAGGAAGGAGCCCATCATGGGTGACGTGTTGTTCTGGCCGGCGCTGGCATTGATTGCCTGCGTCGCGGCCGTGGTCTTTATCTCGGTCGTGCGGTTGCGGAAACTGCGCCATACGATTGAGCATCACATGCCTGAAGCGGTCGTGCGCCGCGATGGTTGGGGCTGTCGCGCGATTGCCCTACCCGGCCGTCGGATCTGGCTGGTGCCGACCGACATCGCCGAGCAGCAGGCGATGGACGCGTTGAAGGAGACGGCGAAGGCGTACCCCGGCTGGATCCCCTCGCATCGGATGATGGGACGTGGTACGCGGGCATACTGGTTGCTGTCCGTCCGCCGTCCGGCGCGGAAGATAATCCGTCGCGAAGATATACCGGCGGAGAAGGATCCGGCCCATTACGTCTGTATCGGTCTCAACTTATCTCGCAAGCCGGTCATGATCCGTAGCGACGAGCACACACTGGTCATCGGCTTGACAGGCAGTGGCAAGGGCAGCATCATGGCGACTTACGTCGACGGACTTTCACAGCTGTATGAAGACGGCCTCGTCCAGTTCTGGGGCATCGACCTCAAAGGTGGCATCGAAATGTCGATGTACGGCACTCTCTTTGAGTCCCATCACGCCTACACGCTTGACGAGGCGGTCGCTCTACTACAGAATCTGTCCACCGAATGCGACCACAGAATGGACAGTCTGCGTGGGCGCGCGCGGGAGCTGCCGCCGACGCCCGAGTATCCACGAATCGTCCTGCTGATCGATGAAGCCGCCGAGCTACACGGCAAGGCAGACAGGAAGAAGAGCGAATTGGTCACGCGCTTGCTGGACTCGATCCTCAGACGTGGGCGTGCGCTCGGCATCGTCGTCGTGGCGCTCAGTCAGGATCCACGTGTCGAATCCGTCCCCCTGCGGGCCCGGTTCCCTCAGCGAATCGCGCTCCGGCTCAACTCCGAGGAGGAAGCTGTCATGTTGCTCGGACGGGAAGCCGTCGACCGCGGTGCCACTCCATGGCTGATCTCACCGGATCAACAGGGATCCGGATTCATCTGGAACCAGACCACGGGGACGGTCGACTATTTCAGGGCGCCGTGGTATGGCGACGACGACCTGATGGAACTGGGCGCGTAGGCGCTGTGAGAACCCCGCCGTCGGAGCGATGCTCGCGCAGGCGGCGGGGTTCTCTATACCCAAAATTCGGTCATCGAAGCCCGGCTGCTCTTGATTATTAGATTCAAATTCCACCGTGAACATCAAAAGGAGGTGATCCGGCATGCCCAGATTGACGATCCGACAGCACGGAGCAAGCGCATCGATCCCACGTCATCCCATTGCCGGAAACCTCCAAAAGCCGGAGGAGAGGAAGGCGAATCGAGGCTGGACCGCCGCCGTGGCAAGAAGAAACAGCCAGTACCTCCAACGGATTGATTTCGAGAGAGTTGATGGGACACCGTACGCGGTGACATTGACGTTGCCGGCATGGCAGATGGAACAGGTCACACCGGTGGTGATGCACCGGCTCATCGACGTGATGATAAAATACCTGCGCCGACATGGAATGCTCCACTTCCATTGGATCATCGAGTTCACGGCACGACGTATGCCGCACATCCATATGAGCGTATGGATGGCTGATCGGTATGAGGAATGGGACCGGCATCTGCGCCAGTACATCGTGTGGGACAACAACGAGAGCGCGGTCGTCTCCAATGTCGTGGTCAAGTGGCTGGAGCTGACGGAAGCAGAGGGACTGCATACATCATCCAACTCCCAAGACGTCCAGTTGATTGATGGGAACGAGGCGTGGCTCGTCTACATCGCGAAACACGGCATCCGCGGCGTCAAACACTACCAGCGGGCATTGGATAACATGCCAGACGAATGGCGTGACGGTGCCGGCGCGATGTGGGGACACGACAGGAAAATGCCAGTGGCTGACGACAGCGTTCTGCCTATGGACATGCGGGCTTTCCACCAGTTCCGCAGAGAGGCGCGCAAATGGTGTTGCGCCCATGCCTGCATGATCAAGGATCCGCACAGACGAGCGAAGGCGATCGGACAAGCGCGCCGGAGCAATCGTTGTTGCCGGCCGGAGTTGTCCGTCGTGCGTCCGGTGTCTGTTTGGATCCCCAAGGACGTGACGATCTCCATCGTCAAGGGACTGCGCTCCCGCGGATACATGATCGGCTGGGACGCATACCAATGGGGAGTGGACGAGCTCGCCCGGCTGCGTGACGAAGGTGGTTCAGAGGAACGCCGGCGCATCCTCGGGAAATCGCTCATGGAAATGCTGAGGACGTGAGCTACATGGTGATCGTCATCCCCGAAATCCCGATCAAAGACAAGCTCACGCTCACTGTCCCGGAGGCGTCGGCCCTCGCGGGCATCCCATACAAGATTGTCAACGCTGCCGTCAAGAACGGCGACCTCGCCTCCTGCTACGCCGGCAGCTCCACCGTCCGGATACGTCGCACCGACCTCGACGACTGGGTGGCTGCTCTGCCATCCGACTGGTGCTGAAACGCAAGAAGACCCCGGAGAAATCCGGGGTCTTCTTGTATACCTTAGGCTACCGTTTGGCTACCCTTAGAATTGAAAATGGCTTAATTCCAAGGAAAACGGGCCATATAGGTCAGATGTGGAAGTACAGCTCGTACTCCAGCGGGGTCGGGGCCAGACGAGCCTGGTCGATTTCGCCGCGCTTGAGGTCAAGCCAGGTCTCGATCAGATCGTCGGTGAACACGTCGCCGGCGGTCAGGAAGTCGTGGTCCTCTTCCAGGGCGTTCAGGGCCGCGTCGAGGGAGCCCGGCACCTGCTTGATGTTGGCGTGCTCTTCGGGCGGCAGCTCGTAGAGATCCTTGTCGACCGGCTCCGGGGGCTCGATGTGGTTCAGGATACCGTCGAGGCCTGCCATCATCTGGGCGGAGAAGGCGAGGAACGGGTTGCAGGACGGATCCGGTGCACGGAACTCGATGCGCTTGGAAGCGGGGGAGGTTCCGGCCAGCGGGATACGGATGGCGGCGGAACGGTTACGGGCGGAGTAGACCAGCGAAACCGGAGCTTCGAAGCCCGGCACCAGACGGTGGTAAGAGTTCAGCGACGGGTTCGTGAACGCGACCACTGCGGAGGAGTGCTTGATCAGACCGCCGATGTACCAGCGGGCGATGTTGGACAGGCCGCCGTAGCCCTGCTCGTCGTAGAACAGCGGCTTGCCGTCCTTCCACAGGGACTGGTGGCAGTGCATGCCGGTACCGTTGTCGCCTGCGATCGGCTTGGGCATGAAGGTCACGGCCTTGCCGGCGAGCGCTGCGGTCTCGTGGACGACGTACTTGTACTTCATCAGGTCGTCGCCAGCGTGCTGCAGGGTGTTGAAGCGGTAGTTGATCTCCTGCTGACCGGCGCCGGCCACCTCGTGGTGGGAGCGCTCCAGCTGCAGGCCGACCTTCTGCAGGTTGGCGACCATGTCGTCGCGCAGGTCCTGGTAGTGGTCGCACGGCGGAACCGGGAAGTAGCCCTTCTTGACGCGGTTCTTGAAGCCGATGTTCGGGGTGCCGTCCTCTTCGGTGTCGACGCCGGAGTTCCACGGAGCCTCAATGGTGTCGACCTCGTAGAAGGAGCGCTGCATGGAGTTCTCGTAGCGCACCTTGTCGAAGATGAAGAACTCGGCTTCGGGAGCGAAGGAAGCGGTGTCGGCGATGCCGGTGGACTTCAGGTAGGCTTCGGCCTTGCCGGCGACCTGGCGCGGGTCGCGGGAGTACGGCTCGTCGGTCAGCGGGTCGACGATGGAAAAGGCCACGTCGAGGGTCTTGTGCTTGCGGAACGGGTCGACGAAGGCGGTCGTGACATCCGGGATCAGCTTCATGTCGGACTCGTTGATGGCCTGGAAACCCTGCACGGACGAACCATCGAACGGCATGCCGTCGGTGAAGGCGTTGTCAATGAATTCGCTGGCCGGGACGGTGAAGTGCTGCTGAACGCCGATCAGATCGGTGAAACGCACGGAGACGTACTCGATGCCTTCCTTGTTGATCAGTGCTTCGACCTCTTCAGGCGTGTGGGCGAAAATCTTATTCTCTGCCACAATCGCTCCTTTGTTCTTGAGAACTTGTTTGAGAACTTACAATCGACAAGTCTAGAAATGTGAGTTTCACGCGCTCGTCAATTGGGTTACGATTATGTTTCGAGATGGGCAACAGACGGTGTAATCCGCGTTTTTCCAATGTTTTGGGATTTATGAAATTCGTCGCGTCTCAGTGTCGCGTTTCAAGTAGTGGACGGTTTGACGGTTGTCGGTCGGGACCCGGCCGGATATGGGAAAGCCCCCGCGGCGATGTCCCGCGGGGGCTTTCCCGATGTATGAATGATGCCGGTTCGGCGTGAGGTTGCCCGCCGAAGATCAGCGGCCTCGCATCGCGCGGCGGCTGACGTGCTGCATGCGCGTGGGATCGATGCCCTTGGGGATGCCCATGCCGTTCTTGGTCTGCAGTGTGCGCAGACGGGCGTTCAGTTTCTCCAGCTCGGCCTTGGTGAGGATGAAACGCTCGCGCGGGTGGATCTTCGCCAGGAGAGCGTTCTTGTGGTGTGTCGGGCGGTACGCCTTGTGGCGGATGATGTTGCTGCGCAGCTTCTTCAGCGGCACCTGACCCTGGCCGTTGCCGACCATCACACGGTACACGGGGATCTGCGAGCCGGCGGTGACGCTCTTGATGGACTGCTCCTGGCGGTCCATCGCGCGCTTGACGCGATCGTAATCGCCTTCACCGAGCAGGTAGATGCCGTTGTATCCGGTGCCGCGCCAAATGGCGTCCTTGGTGCGCGGATCCACCCACACCGGCTGCTCGGGGAAGTTGAAGCCGGCCTTGTTGATGTTGCGCAGCACGCTGATGGCCGCGCCGGGCTTGCCGTCGAGCTGCTTGTATCCGACCATGTCGGCGCGGCGGGTGAGCACGATGGTCGCCATCAGCATGCCGAGCATGATGGCGATGAGCATGAGGAACACCCACGTCAGCACCGTCCAACGGAATATGATGCCGAGGATGACGAACACGATCACGGGCACGAGGAACGCGCCGGCGATCAGCGCCGGAAGCATCTTGTCTTCCTTGTGCGTGTACTTGAAGATCGTTATGATCTGTTTGATCGTGCCCTGCTTCTTGGGCTTCTTCTGCTTGGTCTTCTCGTCCTTGCCTGCCATCAACTTCCTCGCTTGGTCTAGGGTGAACACACTGAGCGACAAGTTTACCAGCAGATGTGCCCTTCTGCCGACCATGAGCCGCCGCGTCGCTCGTTCGCGGTGTCTTTATCGGGTGTGCAGCGGCCGGTCGTCGGCTTTGAGCAGCGTCTCGCCCAGCGTCTCGCTGAAGGTGGGATGGGGATGGATGAGACGCGCGGCGTCGGAAAGCGGGGTGTGGTTGCCGACGAGCTGTTCCGCTTCCGCGATGATGTCGGATGCGACGGGCGCGACCATGTGCACGCCGAGCACGACCCTGACGCCGGGCTGTTGCGCGCGGATGCCGCTGACGAGCGACAGAGATCCGCCGGAGCCGCTCATCATCATGCGGGCGTTGGACATCATCGGGTACACGGTCTCCTTGATATCGGAGAGGTCGTTGCGCTGTTTCGCATCGGTCGCGGTCAGTCCGACGCTGGCGGCCTCGGGGTTCGAGAACACGATCTGCGGGATGGTGTCCTCATCGAGCGGCTTTGGATCGAGTCCGGCGATGGATTCCGCGGCGATGATGCCCTGCTCGAACGCGCGGTGAGCGAGCGCGTGCCCTTCGGTGATGTCGCCGACGGCCCATATGCCTGCGACCGTCGTGCGGCCGTATCCGTCGGTCGTGATGAATCCATGGTCGTCGACGGTCACGCCGGCGTCACGTATCCAACCGTCGGAGGTCAGCGGATCCCGCCCGATCGCGACGAGCACGAATTCGCCTTCGGCGATGTGCTCGGTGGAGCCGCCGTCCTTGGCGCTGGTGTAGTGCACGAGGGCTCCCATGTTGACGCCGGTGTCGATGTGGGTCACCGTCGAGCGGTCGATGACGTCGATGCCGTGTCGTTTGAGCTCACGCGTCAGGGTCACGCCGGCGCGGCGATCCCATCCAGAGAGCACACGGTCCTTGCGGATAAGCGTCGTGACCTTGCATCCGGCGGCGTTCCACATGGAGGCGAATTCGGCGGCGATCGCGCCCGCGCCGATGATGACCGCGTTGTGCGGCATCGCCATCGACATCGCCCGCGTCGAATCGATGATCGCGCCACGGAACGGCTCGCCGGGCAGCTGCCGCGGGACGGATCCCATGGCGAGCACCACGTCCTGAGCGGTGATGTCGTAGGACGGGCCGATGTCTTCCGGCACGTCCGAGCGCACGGACCGTTGCACGCCCTGCCCGTCAGCAGGTGCGGCGATGTGCACGGTGATGGGACGTGCCGCGCCGGTGATCGAGGCGACGCCCCGGAACACGGTGACGCCCCGATGGGCGAGCAGACCTGCCAGCCCTTGCGTCATCGTGTCGACGATGCGCTTCTTGTAATCGTGCAGCGTCCCGTAGTCGATGCCGTTGATGGTGGCGGAGATGCCCAGTTCGCCGGCGTACCGGATGGAGTCGATTGCGTGGGTGGCGCTGATCAGCGCCTTCGACGGGATGCACCCGCGGTTGAGGCAGGTTCCGCCGAGCGTTGCGTCGCGTTCGATCATGGCCACGCGTTTGCCGAGCTCGGCCGCCCGCAATGCTGTGGAATATCCGCCGGGTCCACCGCCGATTATCGCGATGTCAAAAGCTTCACTCATGTCCGACTCCTTTGTGCTCGTACCAAAACCATCCCCATCGTAATACCTTACGCCCGCCGGCGGGCTGAGCTGTGGAGCAAATAGCAGGGCTGTTCGTAGGCCAAGAGCGAGCAAGGTGGGTGCTGTCTTGCCCTCGCTGGCGGCGGGGCTGTCGAGCGCAGCGAGACTGGGGTGGTTTCACGCAGCCTAGGGCATACAAAAAAACGGCGCTCCCGCTATCGGGAGCGCCGTCAGGAAAGCAGCAGGGCGGCTGTCACTTCGGCCAGTTGCCGTGCTTGGGGCTGCGCGGTTTGGGCAGACGCCAGCGGCGCACCTGAATCGCGCGGCTCCAGGCATACGATGCGGAGCGCGAGCCCTTGGCAACGGATGCCTCGCCATACTTCTCGATGAGCTTCTTCTTCAGCTTGCGCCACATGACAGCCACGTCGATGATCACGGCAATCAGGTACACGTACAGCAGAATCATCATCGGGACCGACAGCTGCGGCGCGATGGTGGTGACGAGAATCGAGCCGAGCAGCATGACGAACGCAACCGGGATGAAGAACTCGCCGAGGTTGCGGCGCGCGTCGACGTAGTCGCGGATGTACACGCGCCACGGCAACCGTTCGGCCTTCGGCATGTGGTTGATGTCGCCGGTGCGCATCGCCTCGTACTCTTCGTCCTCGCGCTTGCGGATCCGCTCCTTCGCGGCCTTGGCGCTGGCCTTGCGGTCCGGCGGCACCAGAGGACGCAGGTTACGCGCCTGCGCCTGCTTCATCTTGGGAGTCGGACGGCCTTTCCCGACGGTCTTGGCGGGCGATTCCTCTTCGACCGGCTCCTGGGCCTTGTCCTTCTTGAAAGGGTTCCATGTCATAATCCGTCAGAATACGGCCACGCCTCGACGCTGGAAAGCCGGACGAACCGGTTACAATGGCAGCTGATATGACCATCTGTTCCAGGCCGGCCGGTTCGTGCCGGCGGGATGGATGATGACGAACGCAACAGTAAGGAGCATCATGACCGCAGTGTTTTCCGACGAGCTGCGCGCGCGGGTCGAAGCCGATTTCGGCCGCGTCGTCGATCTGCTGAGCCGTAAGATCGCGCTGAAGTCGATTTCCGCCGAGGGCATCACCGCCGAGCATATGAAGCGGTCCGCCGAATTCGTAGCGGACGAGCTGCGCCAGGTCGGCATCGACGCGAAGGTCGTCCAATCGCGCAACCCGGATGGCACGCCCGGCGCATGGGAGGTCATCGGCTCGAAGATCGTCGACCCGCAGGCCCCCACCGTGCTGCTGTACGCGCACCACGACGTGCAGCCTGTGCCGGATCCGTCCGCATGGGACACTGATCCGTTCGTCGCCACCGAGGTCGGCACGCGCCTGTACGGCCGCGGCTCGGCGGATGACGGCGGCGGCATAGCGATTCACTCGGGCGCGATGAAGGCGCTCGGCGACGATCTCAAGGTCAACATCAAGGTGTTCGTCGAGGGCGAGGAGGAGATGGGCTCGCCGAGCTTCATCCCGTTCATCGAGGATCATCGCGACGAGTTTGCGTCCGACGTGATCGTCGTGGCCGACTCGGGCAACTGGTCCGCCGAGATTCCGTCGCTGACCACGTCGCTGCGCGGCAACACCTGTGTGGACGTGAACGTCAAGGTGCTGCACCATCCGGTGCACTCCGGCCAGTACGGCGGCCCCATCCTCGATGCGAACACGCTCGCCGCGATGCTCATCGCCTCGATGTACGACGCCAACGGCGACCTTGCTGTGCCGGGCGTGGCCGCGCAGGAGCCGGTCGGTGGCCTGCAGCGCGACCTTGACGAGGCCACCGTGCGCGAGGACGCCGGCATCGTCGACTCCTATCGTCTCGCCGGCACCGGTTCGCTCGCTTCCAAGCTGTGGACCAAGCCGAGCGTGACCGTGATCGGCTTCGACGCGCATCCGGTCGAGGGCTCATTCAACGTGGTCAGCCCCGAGACCACGTTCCGCCTGTCCCTGCGCACCGCGCCGAGCCAGCACCCGCAGGAGGCGCAGGACGCGCTTGCCGCGTTCCTGCAGGCACACGCCCCGTTCGGCGCCGAGGTGAAGGTCACCAAGTTGGAGAACGGCATGGGCTGGGCGATGGACCCGAACGCGGTCGCCACCAAGGATGCACTCGCGGCCATGGAGGAGGCGTTCGGCGTGGCGCCGATCAACAAGGGCGAGGGTGGCTCGATCCCGTTCATCCCTGAGCTGCAGCGCATCTTCCCGTCCGCGCAGGTGCTCGTCACCGGCCCGGAGGATCCGAAGGCCAACGCACACAGCCCCAACGAGTCGATCTCGCTGCCCGGCTTGAAGAACAACATCCTCACGGAGGCCCTGCTGCTCGCCAAGCTCGGCGAGTAAGGCCGGCAGCTGCCTCCGTTTCCCCGGGAACAGGTTGGGTGGCATACCCGAAAAACGGGTATGCCACCGGTGTGCTGCGACGATGCGGTGCCCTCCGTTCCGGTAGCCGGCGGCGTTTTTCGGTTGCCCGCCGTGGCTCTTTTGGTGGTGCGGTGAACAATAAAGGGAATGAACACATACTCCGAACCGGATCATTTGACCGGCTATTGCGCCGATGCCAGAGTCGCCATCGTCGACAATGACGAGCGCGCCTTGGAGTCTGTAGTCTCGCTGTTTGCTGATCGCCTACCTCAAACGATGTTATCTGGTCGACGACTGAGGGGTTGAGAGCAATCAAATCATGCAAGGAGCATGAGCTCAAGCCGGATCTGCTGCTTCTTGATATGTCATCGGAAGGCATCCAGGGTCCTTCGGTATGTCGTAGCATCCGTAGATTCGATGGGAGGGCCTGCTATGAATGGACTTCATAGCATCATATGATGGGTGAACGGGATCATCGAACCAAAGGCGGTCGAGGATGAAAAAACGGCGTAATCGCGGCAAAAACGGCAAAACAGTCGGCAATGGCAGCATCTCCAAGACCCGCAATAGCGGACGTATATCTGTGATATGGCTGCTGCTGGCCGTGGTGGTCGCGGTGTCGCTGACGGTCGGGGCATGCGCTTTGTGGCTGCCCGACCGGGCACCCGCACTGCTCGGCTCCGCCAAGGAGATCACGAGCGCGCCGGCCGGAGTGCAGGAGTACACGGGAGCCACCCAGGTCACCATGATTCCCACGGTCTCTCAGACGCGCGAACTGGTCGGCAACGCCTCCGGCACAGTGACGGAGGACATGTCATCGCAGGGATTGACCTCTGGCAAGACCGCGATGAAGGTCAACGGAGTCTCGGTGGTGGCACTGGCGACAGCCACGCCGATGTACCGCGACCTCGCCACCGGGGACAAAGGCGACGACGTGCTCGCACTCAACAACGAACTCGCACGCCTCGGATTGCCGGCCTCGGCGAAATCCACCACATATACATGGATCACGTCTCAAGGAGTGAAGCAGCTCATGAGCGCCGCCGGCAACACGTCGGACGGTTCATTGCCGCTGACCGACGTGCTGTGGATACCTGCCGCGAGCGTGCGGGTCGGCGAATGGGCCGGCACTGTCGGAGCGACCGTGGCCGGGGGAAGCGTCGTTGGGAAGGTGCCCGGCAGTGTCACGAAATTCTCCATCCAGAACGGGCAGCCGTCGGAACTCGACCGGACGGTCACCCTGATCGGGCAGACCGCCACGCTGAAAGCCGGCACCACCGAAGTGGATGACGCCGAGTTCTGCGCCAGAGTCGCCGCCACACAGGAATTCCAGTCACTCACCAGCGACATGCTCGCCACAGGTCTGGAAGCCAGCGTGCAGCTTGTGAATCCGGTGCAGGCGCTGCGCGTGCCGGCCGCGTCGGTGATCGGCGTCAACGGCAGCAAGGGGTGCATCGTCTCGGGTGGCAGGACCATCAAGGTGTCAATTGTCGGATCCGAGCTCGGGGCGAGTCTCGTCGAGCCCCAAGGCGCCGATGCCGCGGCTATCACCTCGGTTGAGATAGGCAGTGGTTTGACCGGCGAAAGCTGCCGATGATGACGGGGGAAGATGTATACGCCGGTGCCGGAGTCGGTGCCGCGCCGCAGCCGGAGCGATCGGTGAGCGTACATGATTTGGCGCATAGGTTCCCCGGAACGGACGTGTTGTTCGAACATCTGGATTTCACAGCGATACCCGGCCAGACCGTGGCGATATGCGGGCCATCCGGATGCGGCAAGTCGACGCTGCTGTCGATTCTTGCCGGATGGGAGAAGCCGTACCATGGCACGGTGGAACGCAAGAACGTGGAACGTGTAGGCTGGGTGTTTCAGAACCCGTACGGCGTGCCCGGGCGAACGGCTCTGGACCATGTCGTGTTCCCGCTGCTGGCCAAGGGGCTGCGCCGGCGCGAAGCGGAGCCGCAGGCGTTGGAGGCCATGGGGCTGTTCGACTTGGAGTATGCGGCCGACCGGCGGTTCGGCGAACTGTCGGGCGGCGAGGCGCAGCGGCTCATGCTGGCCCGTGCAGTATGCTCCAGATCTGACATGCTGCTCGTGGACGAGCCGACTGCACAATTGGATACGCGCACCGCGCACTCGGTGAGCCACGTGCTCGGGAACCTGGCCGGACAGGGCATGATCGTGCTGGTCGCCACCCATGACCCGGACACGCGCGACGCCTGCGGTCGCGTCATCGACCTGGCCGACTACGCCCCCGGCGATAACGAGGACTCCGGTTTTGCCCCCGCTGGCGGAAACGAACCCGCTGAGCCTACCGATCCCGCCCCCGCTGGCGGGGGCTCCCGCGAAGCGGATGGGGGTGGTCCCACCGACTCAACTGACATCGCCGAAAATGGATCGGAGGTGCGCTCATGAGACTGGGATCCATCATCTCGGAGACGCTGCGCAACATCGCCTCGGGCACCGCGCATGCTCTCACCATGTTCCTCGCCGTGCTGTTCGCCGGCACCCTGCTCGGAGGATACGAGGCGATGTCGGTCATGAGGTTGGAAACCGAAGCCGCGGTGCGCATCCGCGCATTCGCCGACGTGAAAACCGTGGTCGGCGGCAATGTCGACGGACTCGCCTGCGACCGGCTCTCCGACCATGGCGACCCGTCGTTCATTTCCGGGGCGATGCGGTCCGGCCCGCAGGTCGTGCCGCTGGCAACGAAAGGCATCGAACTGTCATCATATGAGGTGACCGCGGGCATGATGCGGCTCATCACCGCCGGAGACCCGCAGGAGGTTCCGGACTCGTCCGGCGTGTGGGTGTCATCCGACGTCTCCCATGATTTCGGTCTCGTCAAGGGCAGCCGCATGCAGACGAATCATGGCACGGTCACCGTGGCGGGCGTGTTCGATTGGCCGAATGACGGCAGGGACATGCGGTTCGCCTATGCGATGATCGCACCGGCGGCATCGAGCGGCGGCGTGTTCCAGGAATGCTGGGCAAAGCAGTGGCCGCAAAGCGACCAGATGGACGAGCTGCTGCTGTCCACCGCCACGAAGAACCCGAAATCGGAGATGCGTCCCGGTGTGACCGCTCTTAACAAGGGGTTCGATGCGCATTATGACGCGCAGAAGGGTTATCTGACCCGTGTGACCCGTTGGATGCCGTATCTTGGACTGGCGGTCGGCCTGCTGCTAGGCGTGATTTCGGTACGCCGCCGCCGGCTCGAATATGCAGGCGCGTTGCACTCGGGCGAATCTAAGGGCGCGCAGCTGCTCGGTATCGAACTGGAATCACTGATCTGGGCAGGAGTCGGCACGCTCGCGACATGCGCGCTGCTCTCCGCGTACGCGCTGCGCATGTCGCAGTCCGACCCTCTTGCCGTGTTGCTGGCCGCCGTTCGTACGCCGCTCGTGTTGCTGGCCGGAGTGCTCGTCTCCTCGCTGTTGACGGGATCGGTGATCCGACAGACGCAGCTGTTCCGCTACTTCAGGAACCGGTAGCGCCTAATCCCGTGTCACTTCGCCAGTCCCATCTGGTATTTCAGGGTCATCACGCGCGTTGCGGAGGCCGTCACCTTCTTCGCGAAGGCCGGGTCGGACTGCGCACGGGCGATGATACCGTCAAGAATCGGCGTCACATATGACGTATCGCCTATGCACGCCAAATCGCCGCCGGCGTCCACCAGACGCACGCCCAGGTCCTTGGTCGCTATGCCGCTGACCGCCGCGGCCGAAAGGGAGTCTGAGATCACCACGCCGTCATAGCCGACGCTGCCGCGCAGCGTGCCGTCGATGATCTTGCTGGAGAACGCGGCGGGCGCCGACGAGTCGATGCGCTGGTAGGTCGCCAGCGACATCATCACCATAGCCGGCTTCGCCTGCTTGATCGTGGTGTTGAACGCGCCTATCTGCTCGCCATCAAGCGTGGTCGTGGTGTCGAGGATGCCCTCGGTCGTGAAATCGGTATTGCCGGTCACCGCGCCCAAACCGGGGTAGTGCTTGACGGTCGCGCCGACGCCCGCGTCGCGCATGCCTTCGACGAACGCGATGCCGTGCTGCGCGTTTCCGTTGGAATCCAAACCGAAATCGCGGTTCAGCGCGCCAATCGGAGCGTTCGAGGAACGCTTGACCTGCACCGTCCCCAATACCGGGGCCAGGTCGACGTTGATGCCGGCTTGCTTGAGCTGGCCGCCCCAGGTCTTTGCGGAGGAGCGCAGCGTGTCAGCGCTCATCTGGCCCTGCGCCACCGCGGACGGCATCGTGTCGAATCCACTGCCCTTGAGATGCTGCACCTGGCCGCCTTCCTGATCGGTGGAGACGATCAGCTGGTTGCCGCTCGGAGCATAGCTTTGCAGCGCGTCAGCGGCGGTCTTGGCTGCGGCTGTGCCGTTGTTCCAGTTGCCGATGAGCACTACGGAACCGACATGGCGTGTGCTGATGAGGGCGCTGAGATCGGCTGGATTGCCGCCTGCGAACATCGGTGCCATGATGAGCTGCCCGGCCCGTTCGTCGAGACTCATCGTGGCGATGGCGCGGCTCGCCTTGGCCGCGGGGGAGTCATCGGCTGCCTTCTGCCGCTCCTGAGATTTCTGCGGTTTCGGTGTGGGGGCCTTGTCGCGGTTCAGCGTCGAAGAGGAGGACTGTGGCTGCGCGAGATGTTCGAGCGTGTCTTTTTGCTGGGGGCGCAGCATCCACCATGCCGTGCCTGCCGCCACAAGGGCCACCACGCAGAGCATGGCCGCGATGATGGTGGGGGCTGAACTGGGGCGCGGCCTCCTGCCGCCGTGTTTGATCTGCTGCATCCTCATATGCACTAGCGTAGGCCATCATGTGTAGTGGTTGTGAAACGGTTGTACGACGGCTGTGTTCTCAGCTCAGAGCATGACCAGCTTTCCTAGCCTTTCGATAGGCTTGTATCATGTCTTTTTTTGATATGTTGGGTATGTTCGATCCCGGCGACGGGCCACGCGGGCCACGTCGGGACTCCGGTGCGACCGATGACGATCCGGTGATCGTCGACGTGCAGGCGGATGGCGACGATCATGGCGAGACGCCATCCGCCGGCAAGGGGGAGCCGCCGAAGCGCGGCGTGCCGAGGCTCACGCCCCGACCGTTGCCGAACGGGCCCAGCAAGGGGACGAAGATTCTGATCGGCGTCGTGCTGGCGCTGGTTGTCGTCGTCGGCCTGTTCTTCGGCCTGTCGCAGTTCATCACGGACCTGATGTGGTACGGACAGCTCGGTTTTCAGAACGTGGTGTGGACCCAGCTGGGTGTCAAGTTCGGCCTGTGGGCGGCGTATGCGTTGCTGATGGCCTTGGTCAGCTATGTGTCCGCTTGGCTGGCTATCCGCGCTCGCCCCGATTCGTCCGACGGCTCGACGTTCCGCATCAAGGACGACGTCATCGAAGTGGGCAAGTCGTTCAGTTCCAAGACCGCGCGTCGCGCCGCCGTGGTCGTGTCGCTGGTCGTGGGCGTGATGTTCGGCTCGCAGTTCAACTCGAACTGGTCTGAGATCCTGCTGATGTTCAACGCGCAGAGCTTCGGCACTGCCGATCCGCAGTTCGGCATCGACAACGGGTTCTATGTGTTTGTGCTGCCCGGTTTGCGGCTGGTGATGTCGGCCGTATCGATGCTGCTGCTGATGGGCATTGTGTTCTCCGTCGTCACGCATGCGATGATGGGCGGCATCCGCTTCACCATGCCGGTGCATGGTCGCGGAGTGCTCGCTGTGACCAAGCGCGCCCGTCGCCAGATCGGCATCTGGCTGATCCTCAACATGCTGGCCTGGTCCGCGCACCAGGTGATCGGCGTGTTCACGCATCTGACCCAGCAGGGCGACCGCATCACCGGCGCCGCATACACCACCGTGCACGCGACCATTCCGGTCACGTTCATCATGGCGGCCATCACCGCGATGCTCGGTGTGTTCCTCGGCGTGTGGCTGATGCGCTCCCATGCGTTGGAAGGCGCCGCCAAGCCGAGTGTCCGCGCCGCCGCGGCTCTCAAGGCGTGGCGTACGCCGGTGATTGCGATCGCCGCCGCGCTGGTCGTCTCGCTGGTGCTCACCGTCGCATGGCCGATGCTGCTGCAGCGGTTCAAGGTGAACCCGAACGCGCAGGAGATGGAATCCACCTATATCCAGCGCAACATCAACGCCACGCAGCAGGCGTACGGGCTCGACAAGGTGAAGGTCGAACAGTACAAGGCCACCACCAAGGGCAAGTCCGGAGCGCTGTCGTCCGAGGCCGAATCCACCGCGCAGATCCGACTGCTCGACCCACAGGTCGTCAGCCCCACGTTCAAGCAGCTGCAGCAGTCGAAGCAGTACTACACGTTCGCCGACACGCTGGCCGTCGACAAGTACGACATCGACGGCGTCAGCCAGGACACGGTGATCGCCGCCCGAGAACTGGATCTGGAAGGCAACGACAACCGCAACTGGGTCAACGACCACACCGTGTATACGCATGGGTACGGTGTCGTGGCCGCATACGGCAACAAGGTGGCGGCGGACGGGCAGCCGCAGTTCTTCGAATCCAGCATCCCCACCCAGGGCAAGCTCACCGAATCGCAGAAGTACGAGCCGCGCATCTACTTCTCCCCGAACGCCCCCGAATACTCGATTGTCGGGGCTCCGAAGGGCATGGATTCGTGGGAGTTCGACTATCCGACCGGATCGCAGGGCGCGACCAATACGTTTGACGGCGATGGCGGCCCCTCGGTGGGCAACATCTTCTCGCGGCTTTTGTACGCGGTTCGGTTCGGATCCGATCAGATCCTGTTCTCCGACCGTGTCACCTCCGACTCGCAGATCCTGTACGACCGTTCCCCCAAGGAGCGCGTCGCCAAGGTCGCCCCGTACCTGACGCTGGACGGCCGCGTGTACCCGGCGGTGGTGGACGGACGGGTCAAGTGGATCGTCGACGGCTACACCACGTCGGACGCCTACCCGTATTCGCAGATGACCGATCTGGGAAGCGTCACGCAGGATTCCACCACCAAGACGTCGAACACGATCCAGGCGTTGGGTTCGCAGAAGGCCAACTACATCCGCAACTCGGTCAAGGCGACCGTCGATGCGTACGATGGCTCCGTCGAACTGTACGCCTGGGATGCCAACGATCCGGTGCTCAAGGCATGGGAGAAGATCTTCCCCGGACAGTACCACCCGATCTCCGAGATATCCGGCGACCTGATGAGCCACCTGCGTTACCCGGAGAACCTGTTCAAGGTACAGCGCGAGCTGCTCGCGAAATACCATGTGTCGTCCGCAGGCCAGTTCTTCTCCGGCGAGGATTTCTGGCAGACGCCGGTGGATCCCACCGAATCGGCCACGGCGCAGCAGCAGGGCGTTCCGCAGCCCCCGTATTACCTGTCATTGCAGACCGGCGGGTCGAAGAAGCCGGTGTTCTCGCTGACCTCCTCGTACATCCCCGCCGGCACGTCCACGCGAGAAATCCTCACCGGCTTCCTGTCGGTGGATTCCGACGCGGGCAACGAAAAGGGCGTAATCGGGCCGAACTACGGCACGATACGATTGCAGGAGCTGCCCAAGGACTCCAACGTTCCCGGACCGGGGCAGGCGCAGAACAACTTCAACGCGAACGCGGACGTGTCGAAGGAGCTGAACCTGCTCGAATCCGGTTCCACCAAGGTCAACCGAGGCAACCTGCTGACACTGCCGCTGGGTGGCGGTCTGGTGTATGTGCAGCCGGTGTACGTGCAGTCCAGCGGATCGACCAGCTTCCCACTGCTCAAGAAGGTGCTGGTGGCATTCGGCGACCAGGTCGGATTCGCCAATACGCTCGACGAGGCGCTCGACCAGGTGTTCGGCGGCAATTCGGGTGCGTCCGCGGGCGATGCCGAGAATTCCGGCAACACGTCTCAAAGCGGTGACGGGCAGAACAGTGACGGGCAGAACGGCACTGACTCCGGTGACAGCAGCGAGAGCAACGGCAACGCGAATGGCAGTGGTACGAACGAGGGCAAGGACCAGAACGGTTCCTCCTCGCAGAGCGGCAGCCAAAGCCCCGAGCTTCAGCAAGCGCTGAAGGATGCGGCCCAAGCGATGAAGGACTCCCAGTCCGCCATGAAGAACGGCGACTGGACCGCCTACGGTGAAGCCCAGAAGCAACTGGAAGAAGCCCTCAACAAGGCCATCGAACTCGACGGTGGCAAGTAAGAGCCAAACCAGAAAACCCCAGTACTGTGAACGCCCCCACACCGGGGGCTGTCATGCGCAGCATGACTGGGGGTGGTTCTCGGCCCAGAACGGCCCCCAGTCATGCTCTACCCATCTGACCATCTGATTCGCTCCCAGCCCGTGTGCCACACTAGGCGAAAAACACCCCAAAATCGCATGGTGTGGTACAGCAGAAGGCCACACCATGCGATGTGAGCCTTCACATCATGTGGTGTGGCAGAATGCGAGTCATGAAAACCGCCATTTTCCAATGATCGGTGGATGAGCCCGGAATCACCCTTGGCCACACCAGCCCCAAAACCCTCAAAAATCGCATGGTGTGGTACAGGCGAGGGCTAGATGGCAGTCGGTCGGTAACCATCCCCACACCTTCTCTCGCGGAAGTCCCATCCGGCGGTCTTCAAACGGAACTTTCGCGGGAGGGAGGGGGCTGACTTGTGGGAAAGGAGAACCTGACTAGCGGGCGGCGATGAGATCGAATACGTGCTCGACTACGCGCGCCGTGCAGGAGCCGTGCTCGGGGATGGCCACGTTGCGACGGATGAACGCCTGATAGGCGGCATGGTCGAAATCGTCGTGCTCGATGGCTCTCACGATCGCCTCGGCATCATCCGTGAACAGCGTCGGGATATCGCGCTTCGGGTCGATGTACAGGCTGCGTTTCCTCGAATAGTCCGGCCAGTCGTACGCATAGAGGAACACCGGCAGGTCAAGCAGTCCGGCCTCATAGATCACGGTCGAATAGTCGCTGATGACGTAATCGGCGACGAACAGCATGTCGTACTGGCTCGGATAGTGCTGGAACACGTGCGGATTGTTGATACGCAGGTCGTCCAACGGATGGCATTTCACGATCAGGTTGTACTTGTCGTAATCGATGGCATCGGCGAGGGCTGCTGCCGCCTGAGTCTGATTGGCGGGCGTCTTTTTGCGGAACGTGGGGCAGTAGACGATGTTGAGCTTGCGCCCGAGTTCCGGGAACTCGCGGATGATGCGTTCGCGCTGCTGCGCCCGGTACGAGCTGTTGATCAGCAGATCGGTGCGGGGCAGTGGCGCCTCGTAGATGATGGACGGGTCGATGTCGAAGCCGCGAGCGTAATCGCTGATGAACGATTTGGATGAGATGAGCACGGACGTGTACCCGCGATGCATGTTCAGCAGCGAGGCGGTGGAGAACTTCCGGCCTTCCTTGGAGCCCAACGCGGTGTATCCGAACCTCTTCATGTTGCCGAGCGCATGCCACATCTGGATGACGGGCACGTCGATGTAGCCGGCGAGCAGGCTTACCACGATGGCGTAGGTGTCGAGCAGCACCGCCTGGCTGGTGGCGATGAAATACAGCTGCCGGATCATATGGAACCCGTATCGTACCGGGTTGTGCAGCTTCTTGGCGAGGATCACCACGGAATAATCCGGATGCGTCTGTCTCACATAATGGCGGATGAGCCGGAAATCGGTGGTCGGTCGGTCGCTCTCGCGACTCAGGCACACAATCCTACGCTTGCGCGGGAACGCGCGGAAGAACCTATATATAAGAAGCATCATCATCCGAACTGCATTAATCAGATGACGTTTCATTCTTGTTCTCCCTTACCGAAGCATCAGGTTGGTGTGTTAGCCGGTCTACCGTAACTGCAACTCTATATATTACATGGGTTACCACAAGGGGAACCACAAGGTGTCGTAAAGGAGCCCGGGGATGTCACTGGACGTTCACCAAATCCGCTGGCGGTCAAGTTACTTGGAGATCGACTATTCCTCGCGGGATGGTGGTGTGCCGTGGCTGTATTGCGTGGGACGTCGCCAGTTCGTTCCGTTCGAGATCGTCGGGCTTGAGAGCGGTGTCCGCCGCGCCCGCCTGAACCTGGTGCTCGGGGACGGGCGCGAGGTGCTTCCCGGCGGCCAATGGATCATCTGCGAGAAAATCAAGGAGTCTGCGCTCTTCAGTCTGCAGGCGCTGTACGCCGAATACCCGCTCATGCCGCAGCGCGTCGACTACGATGTACGTCACCTGCTGCCCCCGGAGTTGCGTGACGATGATGAGGCGGTCGCACAGTACACCGACGAAGAGCGTCTGGAACTGGTGGCTCGGCACCCCTATGTCACCAGCGGAGTCACCTACGACGATGAGGTGCTGGAGCGGCTTGACAATCTCGACCGCGTGTTCCGCTACGGCAAGAACAGCTACGCCTATACTGGTGTGTTCGTGCCCAAGACGAATCGTGCCGGTCTCATCTATCTCGCGTTGCACATGCAGTTCTTCCAGCGCAACAAGACCCCGCGCCACCGTCAGCGCAGTCGTCGCCAGATGCAGAAGGACGTTTTCGCGGCGACGTACTCGGTGATGACCAAGCTGGTGCCGCGCAAGCGCAATCGAATCCTCTTCCTCAAGGAGAACGGCGAGGGCCCGACGGAGAATATGGAGGCGTTGCAGAGCCGCATGATCGAGCGCGGCATGGACAAGCGCTTCGATATTCGTGCCCGGTACCGCAACGTATTCGCGGGCAGGCAGAACATCGTCGCCTGGCTGCGCGACCTGTTCGAGATCGCCCGAAGCCGGTACGTCTTCATCGACGATTACACCCCTGTATTCAACTTCATCGACCCCGGTGAAGATGTGACGCTGACGCAGATCTGGCATGCCGGCGTCGGTTTCAAGTCGGTCGGCTATGCCCGTTTTGGTCTCAAGGGCTCGCCGGATCCGTACAATTCCGCGCACCGCCGATACACGTACGCGCTGGTCGGCAACGAGCACCTGCGTCGCATCTATTCCGAGGTGTTCGGCATCGAGGAGGAGGCGCTGCTCGCCACAGGCATGCCCAGGCTCGACCATTTCCTCGATGAGAAGGTCGAGAAGGAATACCGCGAGGAGATGGCCGACAAGTTCCCGTGGTCGGCCAAGGGACGCGTCATCGTGTTCGCTCCGACGTTCCGCGGCACCGGTCAGCGCACCGCGTATTACCCGTATGACGAGATCGACATGGATCGTCTGTACCGCATGTGTGTCGAGACGGACACGTATTTCGTGTTCGAGATGCATCATTTCATCCGCAAGCGTCCGGATATCTCTGCCGAGTACGCCGACCGCATCTTCGACCTGTCCGATGAGAGCCTGACGAAGCTGTTCTTCATCGCCGATGTGCTGGTGACCGACTATTCGTCGTGCTTCTACGACTACCTGTTGCTCAAGAAGCCGGTAGTGTTCTTCGTGCCCGACAAGACCGCGTACTCGCTGATCCGTGGTGTGCAGCGGTCCATCGACGAGATGGCGCCGGGCGTGGTGTGCGATACGTTCGACGAGTTCCTGGACGTGCTGAGGACTCGCCATTATGAGACGGTTTCCCCTCACCCCTCGTCCATCGACCGCGCCGCCGAGCGCAGCGGACTCGCCAGCGACCGCGCCATCGACACTATTATCTACGGCAAGGATGTTCCGGGTGTGCGCAAACAGGCCTCCGGTAAGGGAGGCGCGGTGCCGGTCCGGCAGTCCGACAAGTCGGCCAAGTCCGAAAGGAAGGCAAAGGAACTGCTGGATTCCAAGGTCGCCGACAAGGATACCAAGTCCGCCTCCGACGAGGAGGAGTGAGCGTGCCGGGGAACACGAGCATGGCCGTCGCGCCCGCCGCCGGCGCCGGTGAGCCGGGCAGTGGCTCCGGCGAGACTGCCCGGCACGCGGCACCACGCGGCGCCGGGCGCCCATCATACGAGCTGCTGTCCAAATACCGCGGCGTGCTGATGGGCGTGCAGATCCTGCTGATCATGGCGTTCCACTACACCGAGGACCTGTCGAACGCGGCCGACCATTTCAACGGTCCCGCTCAGGTGTTCTACGACTATATCGGCAGTTCCGGCGTCGATATGTTCCTGATGATCTCGGGGCTGGGCCTGTACTACTCGTGGAAGCGCAACCCGGACGCGGGGGCGTTCTACCGCAAGCGGCTGACCCGCGTGCTGGTGCCGTACGTCGCCGTGGCGCTGGTCGGGTGGATCTGGTTCGACTTCGTCCATTCGGATGCCGGAGTGGTGCGTTTCCTCGCCGACATCGCATTCGTCACGTTTTTCACGGACGGTGTGAAGTGGTTCTGGTACATAGCGGTGTGCCTGATCTGCTATGTGCTGTTTCCGCTCGTGTTCGCCGTCGTGGACGGTACCCGAAACGTCGCCGCGGCATGGGTGCGAACGTTGGCATTGTGTGCGGCCTCGGTGCTGGTCGCGGTGGCGCTGTACAGGTTCGCGCCGTCTTTCTACGACAACGTCGATCTGATCGTCAACCGCATACCGTGCTTCATCTTCGGCGCGCTGCTGGGAAGGCTCTCGCATGAACGTCGTCCATTGCCCATGCCCGTGGTCGCCGCATGCATGACGGCCGTGGCCGTCATGCTCTACCCGATGCAGCTGGTTGATGTCCCTCTGGTCAAGGTGTACCTTCGCGCGGCGTTGAACCTGCTGCTGTGCATATGCGGCGTCGTCATCATGGACGTGATGGCCCGCGCGGGAAAGCCCGCGCTCGCAGGCCTTCACGACGTGGTATCGAAAGTGCTGAGCTGGTTCGGACGGTATTCGCTGGAACTGTATCTGCTTCACGTGATGATTCGCAAGATGCTGAACCTCAACAACCTGCCGACCACGCACCTGCGCTATGAGGCCGTCGTGATCATCGGCGCGATCGCGCTGTCGATACCCCTGAAACAGCTGTGCAACCTGATTCAGCACAGGCTGCTGCGTGGGAAACGTTTACTTAATGCCAAAGAGTACAGGGGCACATATGCGGCTTGATGCACCAGCAGGCGAAAATATGGCTGTATTCGTTTCACATGCCTTTGTTCTATATTTGAACCCTCTGCCGGTACCTCACATAGATGGCCCGTTCCTGTTCGGCCCGAACCGTTTCTTCCGTGACTACCTAGAGGGACGCAATATCGCATTTGAGGATCAAGAGTTGCAGGTGGATTTCTCTTCCATGAATGAGATGGGAATAACATTCATGGAAGAATGGAACAAGATGTACATGGGTGAGGCGCAATCAAAGCTGTCTGTCTTCAAAGAGAAAGATGTCCGCTATTACGCCGATGACTATGCCGCCTATGTGGGCCAGATGGTATTGGGTTGCGAGATCGGCGCCGAGCGTATTCTTGAACACCCTGACATCGAACGTTTGAAAACTGAGAACAAGAAACTATCCGAGAAGCGAAAGAAGCTCGAAGCGGATCTCAAGAAATCTCGCGCCGAGGTCCAGAAACTCCGTAACTCGAAGTCGTGGAAGGTCACTGCGCCACTGCGGGCGGTCATGCGTCTGTTTGGAAAGGACTGATGGTGGTTCGTCTTAGTGCACTCTGCGTGCCGAATACCACAGAAAGGTGAATGCTCGGTAAATAAGTCGTGTCTGGAACATAGACTACGTATGAGTTAACGGGGCTGCAAGCCCGAAAGCGCATATAACAGTGGAGAGGGTATGAACATCGCTGTCATTTTTGCGGGCGGCACCGGCCAACGCATGAATTCGCGAACCAAGCCCAAGCAGTTTCTGCTCGTGCACGGCAAACCGATCATCATCTACACGCTTGAGGCGTTCGATCAGCATCCCGACATCGACGCCATCGTCGTCGTATGCCTGAAGGAATACATCGACGTTCTCGAACAGCTCATCACCAAGTTCGGCGTCGGTAAGATCGCCGCGATCGTGCCAGGCGGCTCATCCGGGCAGGAGTCGATCCGCAACGGCGTCGACAAGGCGAACAGACTGTATCCCGCGGATTCGGTCGTCATCGTTCATGACGGCGTCAGGCCGCTGATCGACCAGCAGACCATCACCGACTGCATCGTCAGTGTGAAGAAGAACGGCAGCGCCGTCACCGTCGTACCCGCCACCGAGACCATCGTGCAAAGCGAGGACGGCGTGATCACCAACATCATCGACCGCAAACAGTGCCAGCTCGCCCGCGCCCCGCAGTGCTTCCGCCTCGGCGAGCTGCATGACGCACACCACAAGGCCGTGGAAGAAGGGCTCGGCGACTTCATCGACTCTGCGTCCCTCATGTCGTACTACGGCCACAAACTGTACGAGGTGGAAGGCGCCAACTCGAACATCAAGATCACCACGCCATCGGACTTCTACATCATGCGCGCCATCATGGACGCGGAGGAAAGCTCCCAGATCTTCGGTCTGTGACACGAACACGGAGGACAACGACCATCATGTTTGATCTGCAAGAGGAATATGCGTCACTGGCGCAGCATCTCGACATCGACTGGGATGCGCTCGCCGGCCGGCATGTGCTCGTCACCGGCGCCACGGGCCTTATCGGCTCGCTGTGCGCCCGCACGCTGCTGGAACGCAACCGCTTGACGGGGGCGGGCATCATCGTGGACGCGCTGGTGCGAGACCCGGCCAAGGCACAGGCCATGCTGGGGCAGTACACGGCCGACGACGGGCTCGTGCTGCATCAGGGATCGCTCGAAGATGTCGACTCGCTCGACCTGCCGGCGGACTATGTCATCCACACCGCCTGTCCGACCGCATCGTCGTTCTTCATGTCCCATCCGGTCGAGACGTTCTCCGCGATCGTAGACGGCACCAGGTCGATGCTGGAACTGGCGCGACGCCGCGGCGCGGCCTCCTTCGTCTACGTCTCCAGCATGGAGATCTACGGCATGGGCAACAAGCAGCGCGGCACGGAACACCTGCTTGACGAGAGCGCCGTCGGCTACATCGACCCCTGCTCGGTGCGCAGCTGCTACTCCGAAGGCAAGCGCGCCGCCGAAAACCTGTGCGTCTCATACCATTCCGAATACCAGGTGCCGGTCAAGGCCGTCCGCTTGGCGCAGACCTTCGGCCCGGGCATCCCTCGCGACGACGTCCGCCTGTTCGCGGCGCTCGCACGCAACGCCGTGGCCGGCAAGGACTTCGTCATGAAGACGACCGGCGAAAGCACACGAATGTACTCATACACCGCCGACGCGGTGTCCGCCATCCTCACCGTGCTGGTCGCGGGGGAGAACGGCGTCTCGTACAACGTGGCCAATCCCTCCACCTACTCGTCAATCCGCGAGATGGCCGATATGGTGTACCGCGAATTCGGTACGGGCGACGCGCGCGTCATCATCGACGTCGACCCGAACGCGCCCTACCCGCCGGAGCACCACCTGCCACTCGACGTGTCACGCCTTGAGGCGCTCGGCTGGAGGCCGCAGGTAGGTCTCGAAGACATGTACCGCAAGCTCATCGCATACATGGGCTGACCTCGCGGGAGACCGCACCTGACCATGAGAAGACAAGCAGATTTGGAAGAACATTGTTTGCAACACTGAAGCAAGTCGTCGGCGAGAACTGGCATTGGCGACGGCAGGTCTGGAATCTGGCGAAGATCGATCTGGTGAAGACGTACCGCGGTGCCGCGCTCGGCAAGATCTGGCTGTTCGCCAAACCGGCCGTGTACATCCTGGTTTTCTGGGTGGCACTGAAATTCGGTCTGCGCAGCTCGTCCGACGTCAACGGCAAGCCGTTCCTGCTGTGGCTCGCCGCCGGTGTGTTCCCGTGGTTCTTCATGTCCGACATGATTACTACCGGCAGTGACGTATATCGTCGATACCCGTATCTGGTGAACCGCATCAAATTCCCGCTGTCGCTGATTTCCACGTTCTACACGCTGTCGCTGCTCATCATCTTCGCGTGCATGATGGCGTTCACCATTGTGGTGGCGCTGCTCACCGGCGTGCATCTTGGCCGCTACATGCTGCAATTGCCGCTGGTCATGGTGTTCATGTTCCTGTTCTGGGTGGCGTGGTCCATGGCTTTGTCGCCTTTGAGCGCGATATCGCGCGATTTCTCGAACCTGCTCAAGACGCTCGGCACCCCGTTTTTCTGGCTGTCCGGCATCCTGTTCGACATCAGCGGCTGGCCGCGAACCGCCCGTCTGGTGGCGTCCTTCAACCCGGTCACATGGGTCGTGCAGTCGGTGCGTGACTGCTTTATCTACAACAAATGGTTCTTCACGGATTGGGAGTCGTTCCTGCCGTTCCTGTTCGTGCTGCTGATCTTCGTCGTGCTCGCGCTGCACAACTACCGCCGTCTGTACATGGAGGTGCCGGATGTCCTCTAAGCTCCCATCGAATGTCACGCGAATGGGCGATGCCACGGTCATCCGCGACGAGGACGCGAGCAATCCCGTCGCCGTGCGCTTCGACCACGTCACCAAGCAGTACAAGCTGTTCAAGAACGACAAGCTGCGCCTGCTGTCCACCTTCTCCAAGCGCATTCCGCACGATACGGTCAACGCGAGCGACGACCTGAGTTTCACCGTGAACCGCGGCGAATCCCTGGCGCTGCTCGGCGACAACGGCGCCGGCAAGTCCACGGCGCTCAAGATGATCACCGGCGTGTGCTTCCCGACGTCCGGCACCGTCGAGGTGCACGGGCGCGTGTCCGCGCTGCTGGAGCTTTCCGCGGGCTTCGACATGAAGCTGTCGGGCATGGAGAACATCGACATGCGCTGCCAGCTGTGGGGTTTGTCGAAAGAGGAGTCCAAGGAGCTCATTCCCGAGATCGTGGAGTTCTCGGAACTCGGCAAGTACATCGACCAGCCGATGCGCACGTATTCGAGCGGTATGCGCGCCCGTCTGGGCTTCGCGTTCGTGTCGTCGATCCGCCCGGACATCCTGGTGGTGGACGAGGCGCTGTCCGTCGGCGACCGCAAGTTCGCGAAGAAGTGCCGCGAGCGGGTCAACAGCATCATCGCCAACGAGAACGTGACCGTGCTGTTCGTCACCCACTCGACCGGCACCGCGAAGGAGTTCTGCCACAGGGGCATCGTCATCCAGAAGGGCAAAGCCATGTTCAGCGGTGGCATCGAGGAGGCCGTCGACTTCTACACCGCCTCGTGACGCTTCGACCGTTCCGTTGACGGCGTTGCCGGCAAGCGGCACGGCCGACGTCCATTGACCGCGCTCGGTCGGATGGCCGGGACAACTCCCGCGTTTCGTGATTGTGCGGCCGTTGTCCACGTTTCTGTCGGCGGATCGAGGCGAATCGCGCATCATGCACCGCTGACACCAGTCTCACCCGCCCTATCCCGCCGGCAGGGCGGTTGTTATGCTTGAAGACATGTCCTATACCATCCGCGCGGCCGTTGATGCCGACGTTCCGGCCATCGCCGACATCTACAACGAGGCGGTGATCCGTGGGGGAGCGTCCGCCGACCTTGAACCGGTGTCTCTGGAAAGCCGTCGTGCGTGGGTCGACTCCCATCGGCCACGCGCCAAGTATCCGGTCGTCGTCATCGAAGGTCCCGAAGGCGCCGTCGTGGGGTTCGGCTCGCTTTCGAAATTCCATCAGCGGGCCGGATACGACGGCATCGCCGAACTGAGCTACTACATCGCCGACGACCACCAACGCCAGGGACTCGGCACCATGATGGTGCGATGGCTGATCGATGCCGCGGCAGAGCGCGGATTCACGCATGTCACGGCGATCATCTACGCCGACAACGCCGGTTCCGTCGCGCTCATGCGGCGGTTCGGATTCATCCGGTTCGGCCTGCTTCCCGCCGCGGTGGGCGCGCTCGACGGCAAGCTGCATGACATGAGCTATTGGGTCAAGGCGTTGGCGGGTGGGGTACAATCCTTAAGGTTGAAGACAGGAGAGTAACACATGGCATCCGATTTCTGGCTGATCGTGGGGCTGGGCAATCCCGGCAAGAAGTACGAGGGCACCCGTCACAACATGGGCTTCATGACCGCCGACATATTGGCCGAACGCTGGTCCGTCGCCTTTTCCGACCACAAGGGGCTCGCGATGCTCGGCAAGGGCGCGATGAATCTGCAGGGTCGCAACGTCAAGTTCTTCCTCGCCAAGCCGCTGACCTACATGAACGACTCGGGCAACGCGGTCGCCTCGATCAGCGCGTACTATCAGATCCAGCCGGATCACGTCGTCGTCATCCATGACGACATGGATCTCGAATTCGGCCGCATAAAGGTCAAGGCGGGCGGATCCGCCGGCGGGCACAACGGCATCAAATCAATCGACAAGGCCCTGAGCACCCCGAAGTACGCGCGCGTGCGCATGGGCGTCGGCCACGCTCAGCGCGGAGCCCACGCGCACGACAACACCGTCAACTGGGTGCTCGGCGGTTTCGGACCCGACCAGCGCAAGCAGCTGCCGGAATTCCTCGCAGACGGCGCCGACGCGGCCGAAACCATCATCTTCGACGGACTCGCCGCCACCCAGGAGAAGTTCAATGGCCGCTGAGCAGGGACGCGCGCGCGGCAAAGCGTCCGCCGCCACGGCCACACGCGTCCAGAACGCGCTGATCGACGGCTCCCTGTGCGGCATCCTCGAACGGCTCGATGAGGATCCGGCATTTCATCGGCTCGTCAGCGGCGGCATGAGCATCGCCGACGACAAGGACATCGCCCCGATCATCACCGTGGGCGCCCCGGACGGGTTGCGCCCGGCCATCGCCGCAGCGCAGGCGGAACACACCCCCGTCGTCCTGGTCGTGGCCTCCAGCCGCGAGGCCGAGGACACCGTGAACGCGCTGCGGTCGTGGTACGACGGCGACCCGAACGACATCGCACAACTGGAGGCCTGGGAGACGCTGCCCCACGAGCGGCTCAGTCCCCGTGCCGACACCGTGGCGAGCCGCATGGCCGTATTCCGCAGGCTCACGCACCCCAGCGACACCAATCCGATGTTCGGACCGATCCGCATACTCGTCATGCCGGTGCGTTCGCTGATCCAGCCCGTTGTCAAGGGGCTCGGCGACGTCGATCCGCTCGTCTTCACGCAAGGCGAGGAGCTGCCTCTCGACGACGTGTCGCGTCGACTGGTTGAGAACGCCTACACGCGCGTCGACCTGGTGATGGACCGTGGCGAGTTCGCGGTGCGCGGCGGCATCATCGACGTCTTTCCCCCAACCGCGCCACATCCGGTGCGCATCGAGTTCTTCGGTGACGAGATCGACTCCATCCGAGAATTCCACGCGTCCGACCAGCGCACCTACGGCGAGGGCGTCCGCACGATCTGGGCGACGCCCTGCCGTGAACTGCAGCTCACCGACGCCGTGCGGGACCGGGCGAAACGGCTCATCGGGCAGATTCCGAATGCCGACGACATGCTGGAGTCCATCGCGAACGCGATTCCCATCGAAGGCATGGAATCCCTGATGCCCGCGCTCATCGACGACATGGAACCCGTGACCGGCATGCTCGACAGGCATGCCATCATCATGCTCGCCGACTCGGAAAAGCTGCGCCGCGCGGCGGACGACCTCTCGAAAACCGCGAACGAGTTCCTCGCCGCCAGCTGGCATGTCGCCGCGGCCGGGCACGGTGCCGGAGCTCCCATCAGCTTCGACCAGGCCAGCTTCCTCGACTACGAGGAGACCATCAACTCGCTCGCATACTCCAGCCACGACGTGTGGAACCTCACCAGTTTCGGCGTGGACGCCAGCCGCCCGAACCACGTGCAGCTCGCCGCCGGCAACCCGGGCGAATACCGCGGTGACGAGACGAAGGCCGCGGCCGGCATCGAGGGGCTCATCGACGCGGGGTACCAGGTCACCGTCACCGCGGCCGCGCAGGGCACGCTCGCACGATTGAAGCGAGCCATCAACGAGACCGGCATCGCCTCGTTCGACGTCATCCGCTCCCAGGCCATCGACGGGTTCATCGACACGGCGGCGAAGACCGCGCTGCTCACCGAACGCGACCTGACCGGACGGTCCAGTGCGGCCGGTCAGGCGAAGACCCCCAAGCGCCGCCGCAAGGCAATCGACCTGATGGAGCTCAAAGCCGGAGACTACGTGGTCCATGAGCAGCACGGCATCGGCCGTTTCCTGGAGATGCGGCAGCGCACCATCGGCACCGGGGCGAACAAGACCACGCGCGAATACCTTGTCATCGAATACGCGCCCAGCAAGCGCGGCGCCCCGGCCGACAAGCTGTTCATCCCCACCGATCAGCTGGATCTGATCAGCAAATACATCGGCGCGGAGGCCCCCAAGCTCAACAAGCTCGGCGGCTCCGACTGGGCCGCAACCAAGGCGAAGGCGCGCAAGCACGTGCACGAGATCGCCGAGGACCTGGTGAAGCTGTACTCTGCCAGGCAGCGCACCAAGGGGTTCGCGTTCAGCCCCGACACGCCATGGCAGAAGGAGCTGGAGGACGCGTTCCCGTATCAGGAGACGACGGACCAGCTCACCACCATCGACGATGTCAAGTCCGACATGGAGAAACCAGTGCCGATGGATCGCCTCATCTGCGGCGACGTCGGCTTCGGCAAGACCGAGATCGCCGTGAGAGCAGCGTTCAAGGCCATACAGGACGGCAAGCAGGTGGCCGTCCTCGTGCCGACTACGCTGCTCGTGCAGCAGCATCACGAGACGTTCACCGAACGGTACGAGGGCTTCCCGGTCACCGTTGCGGCCATGAGCCGCTTCCAGACGACCAAGGAGATCAACGAGACCATCGAGGGACTGGAGACGGGTGGCGTCGACGTCGTCATCGGCACCCACAAGCTGCTCAACCCCAAGATCAAGTTCAAGGATCTCGGCCTTGTCATCATCGACGAGGAGCAGCGGTTCGGCGTCGAGCACAAGGAGACGCTCAAGGCGCTGCGCACCAATGTGGACGTGCTCTCGCTGTCCGCCACGCCTATCCCGCGCACGCTGGAGATGGCGGTGACCGGCATCCGCGAGATGTCTACGCTCGCCACCCCGCCCGAGGACCGGCTTCCCGTGCTCACCTACGTGGGCGCGTACGAGGACGCTCAGGTCACGGCCGCGGTCCGGCGCGAACTGCTGCGCGGCGGACAGGTGTTCTACGTGCACAACCGCGTGCAGGACATCGCGAAGACAGCCGCGAAGATCCACGAGCTCGTCCCCGAGGCGCGAGTCGGCATCGCTCACGGCAAGATGGGGGAGAAGCAGCTCGACGGCGTAATCCGCGACTTCTGGCATCGCGACATCGACGTGCTCGTATGCACGACGATCATCGAGACCGGACTCGACATCTCCAACGCGAACACGCTGATCGTAGACCACGCCGACCGGTTCGGCCTCTCCCAGCTGCACCAGCTGCGCGGGCGCGTCGGCCGTGGCCGCGAACGCGCGTACGCCTACTTCCTATACGACCCGTCCAAGCCGATGACCCAGCAGTCGCACGACCGCCTCGCCACCATCGCGCAGAACACGGCGCTCGGAAGCGGCTTCGACGTCGCCATGAAGGATCTCGAACTGCGCGGCACCGGCAACCTGCTGGGCGACGAACAGTCCGGGCACATCGAGGGCGTCGGCTTCGACCTGTACGTGCGCATGGTCTCGGAAGCCGTCGAACAGTACAAGGAGCCGGAGCGGACCGAGCCGGTCGCGGTCACCATCGACCTGCCCATCGAAGCGTCCATCCCGGTGGACTACATCGATTCCGACAAGCTGCGGCTCGAAGCATACCGGAAACTGGCCGCTTCGCGCACCGATGAGGACCTCAAGGAACTCGCCGACGAACTCACGGATCGCTACGGCAAACTGCCGGAGGAGTTCGAGACGCTGTTCGGCGTGGCCCACCTGCGCATGAAGGCGCGGGAACTCGGCATATCGGAGATCGTCGCTCAGGGCAAGAACGTGCGCGTCGGCAAGATCGACCCGCCCGAATCGATGCAGATGCGCATCAACCGCATCTACCGCGGGGCGCAATACCGGCCGGTCACGCACACATACCTGATCCCCGCGCCGTTCGCGGGCACGCTCGGCGGCAAACCGATGCCGGGCGATCAGGTCATGGACTGGGTGAGCGACCTGCTGCACGACTTCGCATGGAAGCCGCAACCGAGGAAGGCATGATGGGCTCCGGATCCCCGTTCGAAGGCATGCCCGGAGGCATCGGGGAGCGGAACGGCATGATCCGGCTGCCGTACCATCCCCTGACTTCGCTGATCCGGCATTTCGACAATGGCCAGGCCCTGACGCTCCTGCACTCGGGGCGGGGCGGACGGTATTCGGTGCTCGGACTGCACGCCTACCATCGGCTCATGCAATACGGCGATGACGTGATGGAAGGCACCCTCGCCGTCTGCGGAGACGACGATGTCTGGCGGGACCGGCTGCTCCCCGGCCAAGACGCGCTCATGCTGCTGCACGACCGGCTGCGTGACGAGCCCGGCGTGCTCGGATTCATGTCATATGATGACGGCCGACGCCGGGAAGGCGCGCGATCCCGGTTCGACGGCGGCCCGCAGGCGGCAGAGCGAAAGACGCCGCCGGACGCCGCATGGTGGAGTTTCGACGACATCCTCATCGAAGACCGGCAGCGGCGCTCGCTGACCCTGCTCAGCCATCATCGCCACCCGAACAGTGCCCGGAACATCGCCGCCATACGATCCGTCTGCCAGTCCGCCCCCGCTGGCGGGGGCTGTCGCGAAGCGACTGTGGGTGGTTATCCAGACTCCCCGCACACCTCAGCCTCCCACCGCGGCGCATGGCGCTGCGACCACGATCGCGCCTCATACTGCGAGGCCGTGGAACGACTCAAATCGCACATGCACGACGGCGAAGCCTACGTAGTGAACTACTCGTTGCGTCTCGACGTCACCAGTCCCGTGACGCCCCTGGACATGTTCCTGCGTCTGAACGACGACAATCCCGCGCCGTTCTCCGCATATGTCAACGGCGGCGGATGGCAGATCGTCAGCTCGTCGCCGGAACGGTTCCTCGAATGCTGCAGCGGCCATGTCGTCACCCGCCCCATCAAAGGAACGCGGCCACGTGGCCTCACCGTGCAGGAGGACGCGGCCAACCGCGCCGCCCTTGAGCAATCCGGCAAGGACCATGATGAGCTGCTCATGGTCACCGACCTCGAACGCAATGATCTGAGCCGCGCGGCGATTCCCGGAACCGTGCAGGTCACGGGGTTCGCCGAACTGGAGACACACCCGCACGTGTTCCATCTGGTGTCCACCGTCGAGGCCGAATTGCCCGATGCCCGCGATCTGTCCGAACTGCTTGCCGTCATGTCGCCGGGTGGATCGATCACGGGGGCTCCCAAGCGCCGCGTCATGCAACTCATCGACCGGTATGAACGGTCGCCTCGCGGCGTGTACACCGGTTCTCTCGGCTACATCACCGCCGATGGCGACTGCGATCTGAGCATTCTGATCCGCTGCGCGACGCACGTCGGGCGATGTGACAAGGCTGGCCTGTACCGGATCGGCGCGGGCGGCGGCATCACCATCGAATCCGACCCGGACGCCGAATACGACGAGGCCATGCAGAAAGCACAGGCGCTGCTCGACGCGCTGGACTGTGACGTGTCGGACAGTGACGTGCATGACGGAAGACAAGGACAATGGCATGACTAATAGCAATGGCACGCCTGGCGGCGAAGGCACGGCCGTCACATTCGCCCTGGATGAGGGATACCAGTTCGGCCTCGGCGTATTCGAGACCATCAACCTGACCGGCGGGCGACTCGTCATGCTCGACCGTCATCTCGACCGGCTTCGGCGCGGAGCGCGGGCATTGGACATCGACGCGCCGGACGATGATACGCTGCGGGCTCATATCGCCGAACATCTCGACGCGGCAGAATTGCCTGACGGTAGGTCGTTCGCGGTCAAGCTCATGGTGTCGTCCGCGAACGTCATCGTCACGCATCGGCCGAACCCGTATGCGGATTGGGCGCAGGACCGCGGTCTCAGGCTTGGCTGGTGCCGCGCCTGGCGCAACGAGTGTTCGCCGCTCACGGCGCACAAGACGCTGAATCAGGGCGACAACATACTCGAATCGCGTTCGGCTCGGCGGCTCGGCTTCGATTCCGCCGTGTACCTCAACACGCGCGGCGACATCTGCGAGACCACCAACGCGAACCTGTTCTTCGTGCGCGACGGGCGGCTGTACACGCCGGACGAGCGATGCGGGCTGCTACCCGGCACCGTGCGGGCGTGGCTGTGCGAACGATACGAGGCCGAGCAGGGGACCTTCCGACAGGATTCGCTGGACAGCTGGGATGAGGTCTTCGCCACCAACGCCCTGATGGGCGTGCGCCCGGTCGTCGAGCTGGGGGATGCGGGCTATGGAATCGGGCCGGTGACGCGGGCGATCCAGCGCGAATACCGTCGGCTTGAGCTCGGTATCCTCTGACCGCCCTCAGTCGGCTCCGCCGCCAGTCCTCGACAGTGGCGGCGGAGCCGGCCGAGGGTGGTCAGATGTACGGAATCTGTCTATATCCAGCCGAATGTTAGCGCTCATATTATTTTTCCGAGAAATTCTGGCACTCGTCCACAAAAGGCATTATTCTTAAGTCTGTCATCACAACCTAACAGTCTTAAGGAGTAGTTGTGGCAGCTATTGAAAGCGTTTACGCGCGTCAGATCCTTGATTCCCGTGGCAACCCGACCGTTGAGGTCATCCTCGACACCGAAGACGGCGCCGAAGGCCGCGGCCTGGTTCCGTCCGGCGCTTCCACCGGTGAGGCCGAGGCTTGGGAGCGCCGCGATGGCGACAAGTCCGTCTACGGCGGCAAGGGTGTGCTGAACGCGGTCAAGGCCGTGAACGAGGTCATCGCTCCGAAGGTCATCGGCATGGATGCCACCGACCAGCGCGCCCTCGACGACCTGATGATCGAGCTCGACGGCACCCCGAACAAGGGCAAGCTGGGCGCCAACGCCATCCTCGGCGTCTCCCTGGCCGCCCTGTACGCCTCCGCCGAGTCCGCCGAACTGCCGCTGTACCGCTACATCGGCGGCACCAACGGCCACATCCTGCCGGTCCCGAACATGAACATCATGAACGGCGGCGCCCACGCCGACTTCGCCACCGACATCCAGGAGTACATGATCTCCCCGTACGGCTTCGACACCTACAGCGAGGCCCTGCGCGCCGGCGTCGAGGTCTACCACACCCTCAAGAACGTCCTGAAGAAGGAAGGCCTGAACACCGGCCTCGGCGACGAAGGCGGCTTCGCCCCGAAGATGAAGTCCAACGAGGACTCCCTCAAGTACATCATGGACGCCATCTCCGCCGCCGGCTACGAGCCCGGCAAGCAGATCGGCATCTGCCTCGACGTCGCCTCCTCCGAGTTCTACAACAAGGAGACCGGCAAGTACCGCTTCGACGGCGAAGAGCGCGACTCCGCCTACATGCTCGACTACTACGAGAACCTCATCAACGAGTACCCGATCGTCTCCATCGAGGATCCGTTCAACGAGGAAGGCTGGGAAGACTGGGCCGAGATCACCCGTCGCCTCGGCGACCGCCTGCAGTTCGTCGGCGACGACCTGCTGGTCACCAACCCGGCCCGCCTGCGCAAGGCCATCGACATGGGTGCCGCGAACTCCCTGCTGGTCAAGCTGAACCAGATCGGTTCCGTCACCGAGACCCTCGACGCCATCGAGCTGGCCACCGAGAACGGCTACACCTCCATGGTCTCCCACCGCTCCGGCGAGACCCCGGACACCACCATCTCCGACCTCGCGGTCGCCAAGAACACCCGCCAGATCAAGACCGGTGCCCCGGCCCGTGGCGAGCGCGTCGCCAAGTACAACCGCCTGCTGGAGATCGAGGAGGAGCTCGGCTCCACCGCTCAGTACGCCGGCTACAGCGCCTTCAAGGCCTGCAAGAAGTACATCGCCAAGTGATTGTCGCGGCCGTAAGGCCGAGACAATGCTAGCGTCGTGACAATGCCCGGCATATTCGCCAAGTCGAATGTGCCGGGTATTTTTGTTGCCATGAACGACTCGACCCGGAACATGCGACCACGCGGCAAACGAAGCAAACGGCACGGCACCGGACCGATCGCGTTCTTCGTGTCGCTGTTCATCATCGCGCTCGGAGCCATCCAACTGGTCTCCACGTTCCACACGTACGCGCTGAACCTCGCCCAGCTCAACGACCTCAAGAATCAGGAAGCCGCGCTTATCACCAAGAAGCAGGATCTCGAAAACGACATCGAACGCTGGAACGATGACAGCTATGTGGCGACGCAGGCGAGGGAGCGGCTCGGCTTCGTCTTCCCCGGTGAGAAGGCGGTGCGCGTGCAGCACCCGGAAGCGGTGACGGGCACGAGCGAGGGGGCCGCGAAGACCAAAAGCGGTACATCCGACGGGAAGGTGCTGCCCTGGTACAGCGAGCTCGAATATTCGTTCAAGAAAGCCGATGAGCGGCCATCGAAAACGGCCTCTGGCAGCCAATCGGGCGATACCGGCAAAGCCGACGGCAACTCCGGCAGCGCAACCGACACGAACTCGGGCGACAAGCAGTAGACGCGGCCGGCGGCAGCGTCATTCATCCGACTGCATAAGCCATTCGACCAGTTATTCGATAAGCCATTCGATAAGGAGCCAAGCTGGTGACCGAACCAGAATCACAAGACGAATCCACCACACGAGATGTCGCGAAACTCGCCGACCGATTCCTGCAGCAGCGTGCAGATGAGCGTGACATCGCCATTGTCGAACGGCAGCTCGGACGATACCCGCGCGGCATGGTGGCGGTCGGCGCCCGCTGCGCATGCGGCCGGCCGCTCGCCGTGGTCACCCGGCCCATGCTGCCCGGCGGCATACCGTTCCCCACCACCTGCTATCTGACCAGCCCCGAGGCGGTGAAGGCGGTGTCGCACATCGAAGCGGAAGGCCGCATGCGGGCGTACAACGAGCTGCTGCACGACGATGAGACGGTGGCCGGCGAGTACCGCGGGGCGCACCGCCTGTACGTGGCGTTCCGCCATGAGCTGGCGGTGCGGCTCGGCGATGACGAAAGCCGCATCGCCAACGTCAGCGCGGGGGGCATGCCCGAACGCGTGAAATGCCTGCATGCGCTGCTGGCGCAGACCCTGGTCATGGGGGAGGGCGTCAACCCCATCGGCGATCGTGTGCTGGAGGCGGTGACGGAGGAGTTCAGTCCATCCGTCTGCCGGTGCGGTTCGCTCGACGACTGAGCGGACAGACGAAAAACCGAACGGCCAAAAGACTGGAAACGGCCGCTGAACGCAATGATTGCGCCGAGCGAGACGATCATGCCGGGCGAACGCCCCCGATGATCGCGGTCGCCCGGCCGGCGAGACAGCGGGAAATAAAGGAGATAGAGATGAAATCCGTTACCGTTGCGGGCATCGACTGCGGCACGAACTCGATCCGGCTGAAGATTGCGCGTGTGGATGATCAGGGCATGCACGAGATCGTGCCGAGGATCCTGCGCGTGATTCGCTTGGGGCAAGACGTGGACAAGACGCACCGGTTCGCTCAGGACGCGCTTGACCGGGCGTACACGGCCGCCGCGGAATTCGCCGGGGTCCTTGCCCAGCACCCGGTGGACGCGATCCGATTCGTAGCCACATCGGCGACCCGCGATGCCGTCAACCGCGACACATTCGAGGATGGCATCGAGCAGATACTCGGCGTGCGCCCCGAAGTCATCCCGGGAACGGAGGAGGCCGATCTGAGCTTCCTCGGGGCGACCAGCGTCGTGAGCCGCGGCGAGCTCGAACCCCCGTATCTGGTGGTGGACCTGGGTGGCGGCTCCACAGAACTTGTGCTGGGCGGCGACGGCATCGACGCGCCCTCCACGCAGGTACAGGCCGCGTTCTCGATGGACATTGGATCCGTGCGCATGACCGAGCGCCACCTGCGCCACGATCCTCCCAGCGAAACCGAAATCGCCGAAGCGATCGCGGACATCGACGAGCACATCGACGAGGCGTTCCGCATGGTGCCGGCGGGACGCACCCGCACGATCATCGGCGTGTCCGGCACGGTGACCACGATGAGCGCGCTGGCTCTGGGGCTCAAGGAATACGATCACCGACGCGTGGACGGCGTGCGCATCCCCGTGGACGACGTCTACGCCGTGGACGACAGGTTTCTGCGCATGACGCGTGAGCAGCGCTGCGCCTACAAGACCATCCATCCGGGGCGTATCGACGTGGTGGGCGGCGGTGCCGTCGTATGGAACCGTGTGCTCGCGAAGGTTGCCCAGGCGGCCGCGGCCGATCATGGCGGAGTCATCGACTCGTATGTGGCCAGCGAACACGGCCTGCTCGACGGCATCGTGCTCGACTGCGGACGGCGGTTGCTTGCAGAACGCTGAACAAGCATGACATAATGGTTCTGCCGGCATATTTGCCGGCACAGCCCCCGTGGCGGAATCGGTAGACGCAGCGGACTTAAAATCCGCCGCTTTTGGCTTGTGGGTTCGAGTCCCACCGGGGGCACCTTATCGCAACATTCTGGGATGGCTGCTTTACATACAGCTGGGTTTGCGGCCCGACACTGACGAAAGGTGCAAGATGGCGAACTGGACGAACGTGACGCGCGAGCCCGAGACCGGGTTGCCGACGATGCTGGTGCAGGCGGTCTCCATCGCCTTTGTCATGTGCGTGTGCGAGCTGGTCAGCGCACCGGTGATGGTGAGCGCCGCGGGAGGCGCGTTCGCCCTGATGCCGTGGTTCCTCGTCGCCTGCCTGTTCGCCGTCGCATTCGTGTATACGGTCGGATTCGTGCTGCTGTGGGCGGCTGATTCGTTCGCCGCCCGGCTGAAACGCCGCGATGCGCTGATGCCGCTGATATATGCCGTGATCGGATGCGTCGGGTTCGGCATCTGGGGGTATTGCGTGTATCCGGCGACGATGAACTCGATCATCACCCGAGCCGGTCTGCCCACCCTGTCGCAGGGCGACTCGTTGATGATCGGCATCAACTGCGCCGTGGTGGGCCTCGCCGCGTTCTTCCTGGGAACCGCCGCCATGCCGCGCGTTATGAAGTCCAAGGGCCGGATCGCCGTCACGGCCGCAGCCGTCATCGCGCTCGCCGTGTTCGGCGGCGTCGTCCTGGCGATGACGTGGTCGCATCTGGCGTGAGACCAGCCATTGCGGAACGCTGTCGTCGAGCTGACCTGATTCGGCGGTTCGGCGGGGCAGCGGAGATGGCGACGGCCCGGCCGCGCGCATGTGCGTGGCGGAGGATATGATATCGCGATGGTATCAGCCGTGAAAGCGTGCATAACAGTGTGAAGGGATTCGTCAGTCATGTTCAGTGTTCTCGACATGTTCACCATCGGTGTGGGCCCCAGCTCGTCGCACACCGTCGGCCCGATGTGCGCGGCGCAGGCGTTCGCCTCGTCACTGGAGGAATCTGGCGCCGTGTCGCGCGTCGGCCGTATCCGCGTCGTCCTGTACGGGTCACTGTCGCTGACCGGACTCGGCCACGGCACCGACCGCGCGATTCTCGCCGGATTGGAAGGCAACGTACCCGCCACAGTTGATACGGATTACCTGCTTTCAGTCCGAGAACGCTGCGCGCATGACGGAACCATCCATGTCAACGGCACGAACGCCATCGCATACGATGACGACGGCGACATGGTCTTCGACCGGTGGAAGCGGCTCGCCCCGCATCCCAATGGCATGCGGTTCCAGGCGTTCGACGCCCAGGGCAACATCATCGACGAGCAGGTCTGGTATTCGATAGGCGGAGGGTTCATCCGCCGCGGACGGATCGACGACGCGCTGATCTCGAACCACGAGCAGACGCCGGCGTCGTCGCAGTCGCCGGAGGACTCCGGGAACGACGAGGCTGCCGAATACGGCGACGGCGTGCCATATCCCTTCGTATCATGCGACGGCCTGATCGACCTGTGTCGGAAGCACCATCTGAGCATCGCCGACGTCGTCTGGGCGAACGAAACGGCCCGGCGCTCGCCGCAGGAGGTGCGTGACCGGCTCACGCGAATCTGGAACGTGATGAGCCACTGTATCGACGCCGGGTGCGCCAGCGCGACGCCGACGCTGCCGGGAGGTCTGGACGTGCCCCGCCGCGCCCCGCTGATGTACCGGCGTCTCGCGGCCAACAGCGACGTGCTCAGACGCGATCGCCGCATCTCTTCGGCGCTGGAATCCTCCGATTCCGCATGGGTGGCGTTGTTCGCCATGTCGGTGAGCGAGGAGAACGCCGGCGGCGGCCGGGTCGTCACCGCGCCTACCAACGGTTCGGCCGGCATCATTCCGGCCGTGCTGGAATACTACTGGCACTTTGTCGAGTCCGCCGACGACGAGGGCGTCAGGACGTTCCTGCTGACCGCCGGCGCGGTCGGATACCTGTTCAAGCGCAACGCCTCGATCTCTGGAGCGGAAGTGGGATGCCAAGGCGAGGTCGGCGTCGCCTGCTCGATGGCGGCCGCCGGTCTGGCCGCGGTGATGGGCGGCACTCCGGAGCAGGTGGAGAACGCGGCGGAGATCGGCATCGAGCACAATCTCGGCCTCACCTGCGATCCGGTGGGCGGTCTGGTGCAGATTCCGTGCATCGAGCGCAACGCGATGGCCGCGAACACCGCGATCAACGCCGTGCGCATGGCCATGCTCGGAGACGGCTCCCACATCGTCAGCCTGGATCAGGCCATCGCCACGATGAAGCAGACCGGCGAGGACATGATGTCGAAATACAAGGAGACCTCGAAGGGCGGTCTGGCGGTCAACGTCGTCGAATGCTAGGCCGTCGCCGTGCCGAATATGGCGAATATGGCGATTTGCGTTGAAAAATACGCTGCGAGCTGTGCAACCGGGGCTTGGGGTGCTAGTGTGAGTGGCACTTTCTTTTTACGACTTGCGGCCATGCCATGAACGGCATGGCATTATTGATAGGAGGTAGGCCATGGCGAACATGCCTGAGGTCAATGCCGTGTTTGGCGCGGCTCCGGAGATCGCTTTCCCGTCGGACGAGGCGCCGAAGGGATTGAAGGCCGTGGAGATCGTCGAGGGTGACGGGCCGATGGTTCGCCGCGGCGACACGGTGACCGTGAACTATCACGGTGTGGTCTGGGGCAAGGACACGCCCTTCGATTCGAGCTTCGCCCGCCACCAGCCGGCAAGCTTCGGCATCGGCGTCGGTCAGGTGATTCGCGGCTGGGATCAGACCGTTCCCGGCCACAACGTCGGCTCCCGTCTGGTCGTGTCGATTCCGCCGGAGTATGGCTATGGCAGCCAGGGCATGCCGGCGGCCGGCATCGGCGGCGGCGACACGCTCGTATTCGTCATCGACATCATCTCGACCCGCTGACCGTATGATGGCGGTCATCTGACGCATCGATTGGATATCACTGATACAGGAGGAACCCATGGGTGAGGAAAAATCCGTTCTGCTGACGCAGGAGGCTTTCGACACGCTGAAGGATGAGCTGGCGCATCGACAGGGCCAGTACCGCGAGGAAATCACCAAGCGCATCGCGGCAGCCCGCGCCGAGGGCGATTTGTCGGAGAATGGCGGTTACCAGGCCGCGCGCGAGGAGCAGGCGAAGAACGAGGGCCGCATCAACGAGCTCACCGTCAAGCTGCGCAACGCCACCATCGTCGAAGCTCCCAAGGCTGGCAAGGTCGGCAACGGGTCGCTGGTGACGCTGGAGCTCGCCGGCCGCGAGATGACGTATGCGCTGGGCTCGCGCGACATCAAGGTCGCGACGAAGTACGACGTGATCAGCCCCGAGTCTCCCATCGGCGCCGCCATTCTGGGCGCCAACGAGGGAGATACGGTGAGCTACAAGGCCCCCAACGGCCGTGAGATTTCCGTCGTCATCAAGGAAGCGAAGCCTCTGAGCTGACCATATGCGCGTCCTCGCTGACCGGGGACTGGTGATTGTTGCGCCATTAGGGTCGACATGACTCACTTCGGGCTGTACGGTTTTATGCCGTGCAGCCCTTTCCAATAAGAACTACGTTGTCAGAGCCGTCTCACGTGACTATCATTGAACCATAGGTTGTTGTGTTGGCCTATATATCGCAGATGCCAATTCAATGGAGAAGACATGAATGGGAAAATGCTCTCTGCCGTCGGCAACCGTTATAAGTACGTTGTCGCCGAGCTTCCTCCCATCTCAGGCAATGGCTGCCTCCTGTCTTACGCGCGGTATGGGATGTGTGTGCCTAAAACTCCATACAGTGCGAATTTCTGACATAGCTTATGTGAGGAGTTGTTTCTGATGAGACGTTCAACGAAGATTTCAATCGGCGTTACGACGGTGGTTATCGTAGTTGCTGCTGTCATCTGATGATGGTACGTACACGCCCATCAATCCCGCCAGCGGCATGCTCGGAGTCGGTGGACAGCAGGTCGCTGCTCTCTCATCCGACGGACGATCCGCCACTGGCGCCACGCTTCAGGCCTATGCCGAGGCTGTGGACTAGAAAAGCGTTTCTAAGTGCGCGCCGAAACGATGAGTGCGCGCACATAGGCACGCAAATGGCCCGGTTTGCGTTCTTAAGTGCGCACGGTTGTCGTTTCGACGCGCACTTAGGAACGCTCTAGTGCGTTGTATAGCGGTCTCGATTTTGTTTCGACCATCACGTGTTACGACGAGTGAAGGCGATGTTCGTTGTGGGCTGGTGGCCTTCTTCAGACTCGCTCCGCGAGCTGGACCGAGGACGTCCGCACCACGACCGGCAACCGCAGTTTCATGGAAGAGCTGGCCGAGTGCTCTTGGAATATGTAAGCGTCTTCGTGAAAGCGGAATGGTCTAGGGCGTCAATTCCGCCTAGAGATCTCCGCCCAATCTCGTCTCTTTATCGGAACAGCAAACACGGTCCACGATTGACATGGGCGTTGACGCTGATTCATGAGGGGAGTATTCTAGATATTACGATAGACAGTTGTCTGTCAATGTCCAAAGGAGGACATTATGAATATCAAAAACAAAAATAATGGCGATATCGATTGCCAGTATGTTGGCGCTGTCTCCGTTGGGGATGGCGTCTGCACATGAGACAACCGTCAGCGTCGCAGACGATGCCGCAGCAACCACAGTAGAACCGCGGTATGGCGAGAAAACGACAATGACGTTGATATCCACCGCGAAAAAAACCGGCGTTACCGGTTATTGCCTGCAGCCGCCTAGTGCTGCTCATTACTATCAGGCACGCATCACCAAGAATTACACCATCAAACATTATCGTGTTGACTACTACGAGTACGGAGTCAAGAAGCGAACTTTTTATCAGGACATGTATGAGCAGGTATCTGAAGCTCCATATCTTGTCTGCGTCTCATAAGTTCGCATATCGAAGGGAATCATCGTGAACACGACGCGTAATAAACTGCTGAACTGGTATCCGATCATGGCGGTGCTGGTGCTGATTGTATTCGTGGGCGGAGCCTGGCTCTGGGCGTACCGCACGACTCCAAGCGCCTCCGCAATCACCGGCGAGCTCAACGCGATTCCTGTCAATGTGACCAGCGAACAGCTGATCCGTGACGGATACATTGATCTCACCAAAGTAGGAGAATCCTCCAACGTCGCGGTGAATGAGTTTCTTGCCGAAGCGAAACAGCAGGAAGCCCCCGTACTGAAATACATCAACATGGAGAGGGGGAGCCTCACGGCTCACGTCCTGTGGTATGACCCATATGATTCGACCCCTTGGGCCAAAGCCAAGGATGGTTCGGTCGTGATCTACCACAACCAGACCGGGCGAATCCGCGCATGGGCGTGGCGCAACGGTGAGATTGTCCAAAACGGTGAACGCTACAGCTCCAAAGCGGTGACGGTCACGAAGGACGGAGTCAACACCATGCTTCTGCCGTGGCGGCCGGCTGCGCCCGATGTGGTCCCGGAAGATGACGACGGGGCATCATCGTTGGTGCTGTATTCGTATCGTTCGTGATTGCATAGCAGCATTCCACCGGTTCTGCGGGGGCATGGGCGCATGTCTTTGTCGTGCATGCCCCCGCGCGGCCATTCCACGGATGGCGGCGTGATGACGTCTTATTTGGTGTCCATGGTCGGGGCATCACCTGATGTGCGGTGCGCCGTCGGTGCCGCGCCCCAGGTCTATGCTGAGGCTGTGGACTAGAAAAGCGTTTCTAAGTGCGCGCCGAAACGATGAGTGCGCGCACATAGGCACGCAAATGGCCCGGTTTGCGTTCTTAAGTGCGCAGGATTGTCGTTTCGGCGCGCACTTAGGAACGCTTTCATGTGTTACTTGGCGGTTTGCGGGGGAGGGGAGTCTGATTATTGCGGATTATAGCGGGTGATGATGGTCGCTGTAGCCTGGTAACCGCCCTCAGTCTCGCTTTGCGCGCCAGCTCCCGCCAGCGGGAGCATAAGTTGTGTGGTGCTCGCTGGCGGGCTGACCTGAGCGGCGATGGTCACGGCCAGAGATGCACGATCACCATGTAGATCGCGACCATGTGGCAGGCGTAGCCGGCGACGGTGCCACAGTGGAAGATCTCATGGAATCCGAAGACGCGTGGCCACGGGTCAGGCTTGCGCAGCGCGTAGACGATGGCGCCGAGGATGTAGCAGGCGCCTCCCGAGGCCAGCAGCACCACGACGGCAGGGCCGGCGGCGGGGGAGACCCAGAAGAAGTACATGAACGCCACGCCGGAGACTCCGAACACGATGTAGACGACGGTATACAACCAGCGCGGGGCGCTGATCCAGATCACATGGATGATGAGCGCCACCAGCGTGCAGCTCCATATGCCGGCGATGATGGCGTTGCGCATATGCGGGGCGAGCGCGAACGACACCGGCGTATATGTGCCCGCGATGAGCAGGAAGATGTTCACGTGGTCGATGCGCCGCAGCACGTCGGTCACGCGGGGCGACCAGTCGCCGAGGTGGTAGGCGGCTGAGTTGCCAAACAGGATCAGCGAGCAGGTCATGAACACCGCGCAAGCCCATTTCAGGGGCGCGCCGTGGGCCAGACATATCAGGACGATGCCGGCGGCGAGCGACAGCGGCGTGGCGATTGCGTGAATCCACCCTCTCATCAATGGCTTGGGCCGTCCGTGCACGTCGAGACGGATCTTGCGCTCCACTTCCGCCGGGGCGATTCCCTCGATGCGCGCGGCGTGAGCCTCGCCCTTGGCGAGGGTCCTGGTGGCTTTTTCCTCGGCCTTATGTCGGATCGCCTCGGCCTTCGCGCGGGATTTCGCCCTCACCGCGTCGGCCTTCGCCTGCAATGCGACTTCCCGCGCCTTGATGACAGCGGCTCGCTTCGCTGCCACCGTCGCGTCGTCCTGTACTGCCATATGACCTCCCCGATTGGTTACGGAAACGTAACTTACGTTAGCGTAGGTTATAGACTTGTCCGCTCACGGATGTGCTCATGAAGTACTGATGACGATTGCGTCATGCATCGGCATGGTATTGCGTATCATGCCGATGCATGGCTGATTTCACACACATTCTGGCTACTCGACCTGACTTCACCGAAAGCGATCGCGAATGGCTGCACCATCTGGTCGCCGACTGGCAGGTGATCGCCGATCTGAGCTTCGCCGACCTGCTGCTGATCGTGCAGGACGGCGACGGCAACTACCGCATCGTCGAGCAGTGCAGGCCCTCCACCGTGATGACCCTGAGAATCGATGACGCCGTCGGCGCGCTGGTCGCCCCGGAAATGGTGGGGGAGCTGGATGCCGCCATGCAGTCGAAGACCGTGTTCAGGTCCACTGTGCTCAGGGCGGTCGGCAAATCCACGGTCTGCAACGTGTACGCCCCCATCCGTCATGACGGCAAGACGCTGGGGCTTGTCGTGCGTGAGACCAACATGGCCACGCGCGAGTCGAACGGCCGGTACGAGTCCGAAAGCATCAACGCGGGCAAGCAGTTGTACGAGATGATTCCCCGTGGCCAGTTCCCCTACGTCAACGCGATCATGAGCCAGCGCCATGTCGCACGTGTCTCGGACGGCTTCATCATGCTCACGCAGGAGGGCATCGTACGCTACGCCTCGCCCAACGCCATCAGCTGCTTCAGAAGGCTGGGATGCCTGATGACGATGCAGGGGCATTTCCTCAGTGAAATCGGCACCGACTTGCTGCGTCGCAACGATCCAGTCCCCGAGGCGCTGCCGATGGTGCTGATGGGCAAGGATGCAGTGGATTCCGAAATCAACGCCAACCGATCCGCGGTATCCGTCCGGTCTCTGCCCCTGTACGACAATAACGGGCGCACCGGGGCGATCATCCTGTGCCGTGACGTCACCGAGCTGCGCAGGCGTGAAGTCGAACTGCAGACCAAGAACGCCACGATCTCGGAGATCCACCATCGTGTCAAGAACAACCTGCAGGCGGTCTCTGCGCTGCTCAGGCTCCAGGCGCGCAAGACGAAGTCCAGTGAGGTCAAAAAAGAGCTTGAAGAGGCGCAGCGCCGCGTGCAGACCATCGCCATGGTGCACGAGGGACTGAGCCAGACCGCCGATGAGATCGTCGATTTCGACAAGGTCATCTCCAACCTGCTGAAGATGAGCGTCGACTTGGCCACGATGTGCGACCAGCACATCCACATCGATTACGTCGGCAAGTTCGGCATGATGCCCGCACAGGACGCGACCCCACTGTCACTGGTGCTCACCGAGCTCATCACCAACTGTGTGGAGCATGGTTTCGAGGGACGCAAGGAGGGGCATATCACCATCTCCGCCGGGCGCAGCGGCAACAGCCTCAATGTCGTGGTGGAGGATGACGGGTCGGGTCTCGCCAACGAGGAACACGACGGTCTGGCACGCTCCTCGGGCTCCGGATTGGGCACGCAGATCATCAACACGTTCGTCACCAACGATTTCGGCGGCAGCGTGCGCTGGGAGCCGCGTCACGAAGGCGGCACCCGGGTCATCCTCGACATGACGCTGCGCGCGGCGCAGAACGAGTGACGGCCGCTTGACGGCCCGAAAACCTGCCGAAACATGATTGAAGGGTGGCCTCCCTGTGGGGGAGACCACCCTTTTCGTAGCATATGGAGCTATGAATCGGCTGCGGCGAGGAGTCGGTTGTGACGAGGAGCGACTCAGACCTGCAGCTGCATGGCCTGGGAGCGATGCGCGCGCATCGCGCGACGCTTCAGGGCGCGGCGTTCGTCTTCGCTCAGACCGCCCCAGACACCATAATCCTGATTGGTGTCCAACGCGCACTTCAGACAGGCGTCAATCACCTTGCAGGTGCGGCAGACCGCCTTAGCTTCCTCGATCTGCTGGTATGCGGCTCCCGTGTTTCCCACCGGGAAAAACAGTTCCGGGTCCTTGTCTCGACATGCTGCCTTGGCACGCCAATCAAAAGCGCTGCTCATGTGTATCACCCTCCTCCCATCGCCTATTGCCGACGACGAGCTTTCAAGTCATACATTAGGTAACCACGAAACGAATGTTTTTTCAAGAGGTTTTCGCTCTCAAGTGTGAAGAACTTCAGATTTTGGCCATGGCGCACTGTATCCACAGGGCGTTCCCTTCGCGCAGCAGCACGGCGCGGCCCGCCGTCATGATGTCATCCGGCCCGCATTGCGACAGCAGGCCGGCGGGTATGCCATCCATCAGGTCCACGGTACGTTCCCCCGTGGGGAAGACTATTCTCGTGCCGCAATGCTCGGGGATTCGGATGTGCTTGGAGGTCTCCACGGCGAACACGACGGTGACGTCGTGGTCGCCCAGCGCGTCCTTGAGCCGTGCGCATAGCGGGTCCGTGCCGAACGGATCGAACAGTGTGTCGGCATCGTCCACCAGCCACAGCAGATGCGGGGATACGGGAGGTGGCGATTCGGAGGAGAACCGCACCCGTCTGTGATGGCGTACCGTCGACGTGACGAACGCCCGTCCCTCGCGGCGTGTCCAGCGCACGCACAGGCCGAGAATGTTGCGTGAACGGTGCGCTAGCAAGGCGAGAATCGTGGACTTGCCGCGTCCTGCGCTTCCGATGATTCCGACATTGCCGGCGTTTACGGCGAGTTCCGCCACATCGATGCCGATGCCGTCATCGGCAAGGGCGAAGGGCACTGAGGGAACGTCCGATGACCGTGCGGGCAGCATGTCGGCCTCCACGATGCGGGGCAGCGGGACCGTGAACAGCGCCGAGGCATGGACCAGACCATGGAATGCCGCAGCTGTGCGCGCGGCCTCGACCATCGCGCCGATGTCCGATACAAAGGCGCATCGGAACGGCTCCACGGATTCACCGTCGTTGCGCCATGCGCACCCGGGAGCGGACGGGCTGATGGATGCCGCCCGCCCGTCTCCCAGCAATTCGATGGATTGCAGGCCGTCCCGGACACGCAGGCATATGTTCAGCGCCATGTTCGCTTTCATGTCGGCGCTGACCTGTCCCAGCGGGTTCTGCGTACAGGCGATGACATGCATGCCCAGGGAACGCCCCAGCGAGGCGATGCGCACCAGCCGGTCCACATAGTCGGGCAGCTGGTTGTTCAGCGCATGGAACTCGTCGATGACGACGATCAGCGAGGGTGGCGGGGATTGCAACTGCCCGATCGAGCCGACACGCTCCGCGGCGACCAGATGCTCCCTGCGTCGCAGCTCCAGCTCCAGCGCCCTCAACGCGCGAACGGCGTGATTCAGATCGAGGTCGCACACGCTGCCCACGGTATGCGGCAGCCGCTCGATGACGCTGAACGCCGAACCTCCCTTGAAATCCAGGAACACGAAATGCAGCCGGTCGGGCGGATTGCGCACCGCCATGGCCAGGCACCAGCTTTGCAACAGCACGGATTTGCCGGAGCCCGTGGTGCCGGCGACCAAGGCGTGCGGCCCTTGGCGGGGCAGATCGATCGTGAACGGCCGCTGTCCCGACCCCATGCCCACGGTGACGCACAGCGACGGGGAGGCGAGCCATGTTCTCGCGATGATGCGCCATGGCAGCGGCTCGGCCTGAAGCCCCGTCAGCTCCTCCAGTGAGGGCGAGTGAATCTGTGACGCATCCTCCGACTCGCCTTCATCCTTGTCTCGATCGGCTCCGTCCGCCGATCCATGATGGCGGCCCCGGGCTCCTGCCATATCGGTGGGCCGACTTGGGCGGCCGCCCGCAGCGTCGTGGCTCGTCGTCCCGGATTCGTCGCGGCGTGACGATCCACGACGGTCAGCAAGGGATGACGCCGCCGAAGCCATGCATCCCACCATGCCCGGCGCGACCATGGCGGCGAACAGCCAACGTCGCTCCAGCAGCAGCATGATGACCATCAACGCCTGTGCGGCGATGGGCGCGACCAGCGTGATCATCGGCAGAGCGGACGATCCGCGCGCGCGTCGCTCGCGCCTGGGACGCCGCCTGCCTCGGCCGCGCCGCCCGCGCCTCGAATCCGGGTTCCTGCCTTCGTCCATGCCCTCAGTGTGGAACGGCGTCGCCGGCATGCGCAAGCTTGGGGGAACAATGTGGTCGAAGGCTACCGAGTTATCCACATTTCGGCGTGTCGTGGCCGGCGGGTGGAACACGCCAACCGGCCACGACGAGGCATGCGGCCTGCCGCATCATTCTGCGATCACTGGTTGGCCAGCGTGCCCACGGCGCCCGGCTTGTGGCTGCCCGAAGCGAGCTCTCTGAACAGTTCGAGGTTCTTCGCGTCATCCAGCAGCACCGACGAGCCGACCCCGGACACGTTGTAGCCGGGATTCGTCCAATAGACACTGCCGCTGATGCCGTTGTCGGAGGTGGCGTCGCGGAACGCGAACACCATCTGTGCGAGCGTGTACGGGTTCGTCTTGGAATCGACGGTGATGGACGCCAAAGCGGCTTTCAGCGTCTTGTTGAGTTTCGGGATGTTGGTCAGCGTCTTGCCGGACATGGCCTTCTTCGCGATGGCTCCGATGACCTGCCGCTGGCGTTCGGCGCGGCCGAAATCGCCCTTCGGGTCGGAGTAGCGCATGCGCGAGAACGCCAGGGCGGTCGCCCCATCGGCCGTGTGGCATCCCGCGGTCCAGTTGAGATTGGACAGGGCGTCGTTCACGGTCTGGTCATAGCACAGGTCGACCCCGCCCAACGCGTCGACCACATCCTTCAAACCGTTGAACTTGATCTGCGCGACGTGGTCGATCTTCTGGCCGGTGATGGTCTCGACCTGCTGGACGAGCGCCTTCTCGCCGGACAGCTGGGCGACGGCGTTGATCTTCATATAGGTGCCGTTCACCTGCACCAGCGAATCGCGCGGGATGGAGATGAGCGAGCGGGTGCCAGAATTGGGCTTGGTCAGCACGAGGATCGTGTCGGTGCGGAACCCGGTGATCGTCTTCGCCTCTTCGCCGGTGCGCTGGTCGGATCCGAGGATGAGCCAGCTGGTGCCTGACGTGTTGGCCTTGTCGGACAGCCAGGGCTGCTTGTCGAGATGACCGTCGACCCAGTTCCACAGTCCGAACGTCACCAGCATGATGACGACCAGGAGCGCCGCCAAAACACTTGCGACGATACGTCCCACGGGGCGCTTTCTGCGCATGGCGGTGGCTGCCGGCCTCCCGGACATGCCACGGCCGCCTCCCTGTGCGGCCGGCATGCCGTAACCGTCAGGGCTCTGCGGGCCCTGACGTTGTGCGGAGGCGAACATCGACTGCGCACCCGCGCCCTCGCCCGGACGAGGCTGGTTCGAAATAGTATGCGTGGAGCCCGCTGCACGGCGGGGCTGGCGTCGGGCCGCAGAAGCGGCGTCCTGCATGGGAGAGACCGGTTGCAGGCGGGCGTCCTGCTCGGATGCGGACCGCCTGGTCGACCTGGATACGCGACGCGATGAATTCGGCGTGAAACTGGGAATCACGTCCTGTGCGGCCGGCATGCTTTGCGCTCCCTGAGCGCCTGCCGAGGTCTGCCGACGCGACGGCACGCCTGCCTGCGGACCGGCTCCGGGCACGGCCTCGCCGGCGGCCGACGGACGCGGCACCTGCCCGCTGGGGCGACGCTTGCGCGTGCCGGAGGGAATGAAGCTGGGAGGATTGTCCTGTGGGCTGACTCCACTGTTTCCTTCGCTCATTGTTCCTCCAGTGCCTCGTGTTCTCAATCCCTTTTACACGTTGTCATGAGTCATTGTCGTGTCCGTTGCCCATTCCTCTGCAGTAACGGCACATACGTGAAGGGCTGGTGGTCGGATATGACAGGGAATGAAGAAGGCATGGGGGTGAAGGCTGATGTCGCTTACCACACTTTCGCTCTTCTGCGCTGCATTGACACGGGGTAGACTTGACAAAGGTAAGTCGCATGTGTGTAATTACCCTGATGGACGTCCATAGCAGCATCGGCAAGGAGGAGCGACACATGTGGGGAGTGGTCGACGATTCCGCCGAGGATCCGATGAGTGAGCTGTGGGGCCTGTTCAAGTCGGACGACGATGTTTCCTGGCAGCATAAGGCCCTGTGCTCCCAGACCGATCCGGAAGCTTTTTTCCCCGAAAAAGGCGGGTCGACGCGTGATGCGAAACAGGTGTGCGCCCGCTGCGAGGTGCGCGAGCAATGCCTGCAATGGGCCATCGAACACGATGAGCGTTTCGGCATCTGGGGCGGTCTGAGCGAACGCGAACGCCGCCGCTATAAGAAGGAACACAAGGAACGTGCGTGACGCGGCGGCCGTGCGTCGCATAGACTGGAGATTATGAGTTCCACAGGCAATAGCGATATTCAGCGGATTCTGGCCGATGTCATGGCGAACAGGCCATATTCGCATCGGCAGAATGTCGATCCGACCGTCGTGGCGGTGGTGACCGTTGAAGAGGACATGCGGTTTCTCCCCGACACCATGGGGGCGCTGCTCAGACAGACGGTGCTGCCGGGCGTGATCGTCATCGCCGATTGCGCCGGCGGCGACAATCCTCCGGTGCAATCGCAGTTCCAGGTCATTCCTGCGCCGTCGGGACTGGTCAGCTCCGTTCCGCAGCCCAAGACTGTCACGGTCGAGCTGGTCGGCGTCAAGGGCGCCCGTTCGTTCTATCACGGCGTTGCCAAGGCGCTGCATGACGCGCAACTCGACTCGTCCACCCGCGCGGTCTGGCTGTTGCATGACGATTCACGGCCCGCGGACGACACATGCCTCGAATCATTGCTGGAGACGTGGCGTAACGATCCGACCGCATCGGTGCTGGGAGCCAAGCAGCTGGACTGGCAGGCCAAACACCTGCATGACGTCGGCGCGTATGCGTACCGGCATCGCGTGGAGTCGCTGGTGGTCGACGGCGAACCGGATCAGGAGCAGTATGACGGCCGCCGTGACGTGTTCTCGGTGAGCCTCGCGGGCACGCTCGTCTCGATCGAGACCATGCACGAGCTTGGCGGTGCCGACGACTGGTTCACCACATTCGCCGAATCGGAGGATTTCTGCCGGCGCGTATGCCTGAGCGGCCGGCGCGTCGTGGTGGTGCCCCAGGCGCGTATCGCCCATCGGCGGGCGCGATTCGAAGGGGTGCGTACCAAGGGCGGCGAGCCCGTGGACGAGGATCGTCCCATTGACAGTTCGATGGCTCGCATCAGGGGGAGGATGCGCTACTCCTATACGGACACGCGCCTGATGATGTGGCCGTTCGTCTGGGTGTTCGGCGTGTTCGCCGCGATTGGCAAGGCGATCGCGAAACTGTTCGCCAAGCGTCCGTACGAGGCGCTGTGCGAACTGGTCGCCCCCTGGACGCTGTGGGGCGGCCTGCCTCGCGCCATCGCGGCCCGTCGCCGCGTCAGCCGCCAGGAGTCGGTGCCGATCGGGCGTCTCGGCGTCCTCGTCGCCAACCGGCAGCAGGTGGCGCAGTGGCATGACCGCGTACAGGCGCTGTCGGACCAGCGCCATGTCGTCCTGCTGTCGCCGCTGGCCAAGGCCCACTTGCGCCGGCGTGCGATTCAGCGCTGGCTGCTCGCGGTGGCGATGGCCTTGGTATGCTTCGGCGTCGTGGCGGTGATGCACGGCACCACATTGCGTGCCGTTCTGTCGGGAGCGTCCCTGTACTCCGATTCGCTGCTGCCGACCGGCGGGGACTTCGGTCAGCTGTGGCGAGCCGCCACCACGTCGTGGGTGTTCGGTGACGGCATCGCCGCCCCGCCCGCGCCGTGGCTGCTGGTATGGGGACTGGCCTCGGTGATAACGGCCGGCAATGTGTCTGCCGCGATCGCGTTGGTGACGTTTGCCGCGGCGCCCCTCATGGCGTTGTCCTTCTGGGCGTTCGCCGGCGTGTTCACCCGTTCCGACGCGGTCCGTGTCGCATGTGGCCTGCTGTGGGCGTCGTTCGCGCTCGGCTTGGGGCTGTTCTCCGCAGGCGATGTGCCGATGCTCACCGTGATGGTGTTCCTGCCGGCCGCGTTCGCCTTCGTGTTCCGCGCGGTGGGTCTGTATCGCACCGAGGACCAGGTGACGGCCCATCCTTCCGTTCAGGCTGCGGCTCTTGCGGCGTTGTGCTTCGTACCCCCGGTCGCCGCCGAGCCCCAGCTGATGCTGTCCCTGATCGTGGTGTTCGTCGTGTTCCTCGCCGTGGTGCCGCGGCATCGCGCGATGCTGCTGCTGATTCCGCTGCCGTCAGGGTTCGTGATCGCGCCGACCATCATCAACGCGGTGCACCATGCTTCGGAAGGGGCGTGGCGTCAGCTGTTTGGTGATGTGATGGTGCCGTTATCCGCCGGGAACGGCGCTCCGGATGCTTCCGGGTTCGCCACGCTGGCCATGCGTGCGTTCGGTGTCGATGATACGGCCGGCAACGGTCTGGCAGGCCTGTCGGCGGCCGGCGTTTTCGGTATCGGCGTCCTGGTGCTGCTGGCCGTGGTGACGGTGCTTGCGGTGGCGTCGCTGTTCCTGCCCTTCGCATTGCGCGCCTCGCGCATGATGTGGGTCGTCACGCTCAGTGGTGGGGCGCTTGCCGTCGCATCGTCGAGGATCGTCGTGGCCGTCGATGATGACGGTCCTGTCGCGGGTTCCGTGCTGCCCGGCGTGGTGTTCGCGCTGCTTGGTCTGCTCGCTTGCGTCGGATTGGTCTCCGGAATGGCGGTCCACCGGTTCTCCCTGTTGCGGCAGGGGAATGGCTCGCAACCCGTGCTGACACGTCTTGAAGGCCGCAAGGCCAAAAACGCCAAGGTGCATGCGGTGTTCGCCCGTATCGGGCGCGGCGTGCTGGTGGCCGTGCTGGTGGCCGGTGCCGTGTCATGCACTGCGGCGTCAGCCATGGAACCGGGGTCGAACGGTCTGCACGCGTCCCGTTCCGATGACGGGCTGCCCATGGTCGCCACCGATTATCTCGGCAAGGACGACGCGCACCGCGTGCTCGCCATCACCGCCGAATCATCCACCGGCGTACGGTATACGACGATGCGCACGTCACGCGGCGATCTGATGGACAGCTCTCCGGCATTGCGTGCCCGAGTCGCGGATGGCGGTCATGACTCCCGCGACGCCGTACTGTCGTCCGCGAGCGCCCGACTGCTGGTCAGCGCCGATGCCGACGCGATCGCTGATATCAGCGCGTTGGGTTACGGCGGCCTGTACGTGGTCCGCCCATCGGCTGACGATGGCGGCTCCCAGGCCACGGAACAGTTGATTTCGAACATCACGGCGAGTGAGGGTATCCAATCCGTGGTGAGTAACACGTCGGGTGTCTATTACCGGCTCACGCTCGTCGACAGCGCGACGCAGCGCGTGCCGCAGGACGGCATGCTGAAACAGCGGCATCTTGCCTACCGGTATGCATGGCTCGTGTGCATGGGCGTGGTGATGGGGCTGTATTGTGTCGTCGCGTTCCCGCGCAGCCACCGTCGTTTCATCGAGGAGGACCAATGAGCAGCCAAGTCAAACGTGGAGGCAAGGTCTGGAAGGCTGTGGTCGGCGTCATTTCCACGGTGATCATCGTCGGCCTGTTCGTCGCCCTGCTGGTACTGACGGCATCGGGCCATTGGGTCGACTCCGTCTCGTCGGATTCGGCGTCCGTCTCGCACGCGGTGAGCCAGAGGCGGATCACCGCATACTGCCCGTCCCGCATGACATTGCCGGATGCATCGGCGTACGGTGACAGCGAATATCAGCCGAGTGAAGGCGACATCTCGTCTTCGGCTGGATTCGCCGCGTTCGGAGCGGTGTACCGGTCTCAGTTCGGCGCGCTTGACGGCTCCGGCGATACCACGCAGCTCAAGGACCTCGACCCTACGGATACCGCGAACGTCATCGCAGCCTCGGCCGACGTCGACCGTACGTCGCTGCTGTTCGACACGCAGCTGTTGGAATCGGCCGCGGGCGTCGGCGCTTCCGCGTCCGTGGCGTCCTGGGCGACGAAGGGCGACCTGCGCGGCCTGTCCGCGACATTCTGCGATGTCGGTGCGCTGGAGCAGTCGTTCGTGCTGCCTGACACGCAGACCGGCACCACCCAGCAGCTGGTCGTGGCCAATTCGTCTTCGAAGGCCACTGTGGTGGATGTTCGGGTGTGGGGTACGGAACAGTCCGGTGCGCTGGCGTTGTCCACGGGAAGCACGCTGACCGTCGCGGCGAACGCCGAATCCGTGCTGAGTCTTTCCGCGGCCGCAAGCGGGCAGAAGGGGCTGTATGTCACGGTTTCGAGCCGGCAGACGCCGGTATCGGCATCGGTGCGCGTGATCAGGACCGAAGGGCTGAACCCGAAGGGATCGGATTACGCCGCCGCGGCCGGGGAGGCGTCCAAGGAGCTCGTCTTCCCGGCCGTCGCGGAGGGAGACAAGGCGACACTCACCGTATACGCGGCCGGTTCGGGGTCGCTCACCGCCGCATGGGTCGGCGCGGCCGGGCAGTCCGTCCATCAGTATTCGGGCGACCGCGTCACCACCATCGATCTGGGCGATGTTCCCAAAGACGCGTCGGCGCTGAAGATCACGGCGGATACGAAGGTGACGGCAGGTGTGACCGTCAGCCGTGACGGGAACGGGAACCAGTCCGATTTCGCGCTGATCGGCGCCGCGCAGACAGACGACCGGTCGGCCGCCGTCATTCCCTCCGGTCTTGACGGCCGTGTGAGCGTGGTGAACGCGTCTTTATCCAGCAAACAGATGCACATGACCGGTTACGACGACAAGGGTGCCGCGGTGGGGGAGAAGACCATCACGGTGGACGCCGGTGCCGCGGCGAGCTTCGACGCGTCGGATTTGGGGAAGAACGTCTTCGCGGTGGCCGCCGACGGCAAGGGACTGGCATGGGGTGTCCGGTTGTCCAGCTCCGCGGTGAGTGACGCCAAGCTCGCCGGCATCGCCTACATCGGTGCCACGCCGTTGATGCCGCTGCAGGAGAGGATCTGGGCGCGGTCGGATATGACCATCGTTCACTGACGGTCGGTCGGCGGAATGTTCCGTGGTGCTCCCTATGAGGGGTGCTCTATGAGGTTTCGCCCCGACAGAGCCTTACAGGCTCCAATCCGGGTCGATCTCATCCGGCCGGCGGCCATAGAGCTCGGCGAGCCGAAGCACCACCTCATCGCGGATGGCCAGTTCCAGATCCATGCGGCTGCGTGATTTGCTCTGTATCGGCATGCGGTACAGCACGATGCGGGCGGGGATGCCGTGGCTCGCAGGGAAACACTGGGACGCGAACGACGGCTCCGGCTCCCAAGGAGCCGGCTGCGAGGGCGGCACATCCTCCACGGCGAACTGCACCGGCTTGACCAGTTGCGGCCAGGCACCGTTCAGACGCCGGATCTGGGCCGCGACCATGTCGTCGAACGCGCCGCTGCGGGTGCGGTAGCGCGGGAGCCGCGTGCCGAACATCGGCGTGCGCATGCCTCGCCCGTGACGATTGCGATACGTTGGTCGTTCCCATGGTGCCTGTTGCATGGACTCCACTGTAGGACAAGCCGGCGGCAATGCGTTAGGATACTGTTCATCGACAAGGTTTCCTGGGGAGGTGTGCAGATGCCAACAGCGACCGTGCACGCTTGGAATGATACCGGTTGGCGACACGACGGCGCACATGCGCGTCTGATCGCCTTCGACCTGGACAACACGCTGGCCGTCTCCAAACAACCGATGAAACCGGATATGACCGTTCGCATCGAGGCGCTGACCGAACTGATGCCGGTGGCGATTGTGACCGGCGGCGGGCGTGAACTGGTCATCAGTCAGGTGCTCGACGTGCTGGGTCCCCGAGCTGACCTTTCCAACCTGCATGTGATGCCGGCGGGGGGATCGAGCTATTACCGCTGGCGCGAGGGCGCATGGCGTCTGGAATACGAGAGGACGCTGTCGGCCCGGGACAGGGACGCGGCCATATTGTCGCTGACTCGACGCGCCCGAGAGCTGGGCATGTGGCCGGAGCACCCGTGGGGGGAGTCCATCGAGGATCGTGGCAGCCAGATCACGTTCTCGGCTCTGGGGCAGCTCGCGCCGATCGAGGAGAAGCGCCGCTGGGATCCCGACGACACCAAAAAGCGGCGGCTCGTCGCCGCGGTGGCGGGCGACCTCGGTCATCTGCGCGTACGCGCGGGCGGCTACACGAGTGTCGATGTGAGCGCCGGAAACACCGACAAGGCGTTCGCCCTGCGCGAATTGGCGGGACGGCTCGGCATCAGCACCGGTGACATCATCTTCGTGGGCGACCGGATGACGCCCGGCGGCAACGACTATCCTGCCGCGCAGGCGGGGGCTATCGCGCTTCAGGTCACCGGACCGCAGGATACCGTGCGTCTGTGCGACATCCTGCTGCCTTTGCTGGGTGGCGAGCCGGTTCGGCAGGACGGATGAACCATGGGATGGCACGGTTTCGCGCGAATGCTCACAGAAGTGGCCGGATCGCTGCGGGACGTGCTGCTGCCGCGTGGCTGTGCGGGATGCGACATACCGGACGCTGTGCTGTGCGATGACTGTCGCGCTTCGGGTGGCGGCTTCATGTCGTTCGCTATGCCTGGCACGGTTTCGGGCCGGGCGATTGCCTGCGGCGCATATCGCGGGCCGCTGCGCCGTGCGATACTGCGATGGAAGGATCATGGCGACGAGGAATGCGATGGCCCGTTCGCCGATATGATGGCCGACGCGCTGCTTTCGTCGGGCCTGCTGGCTTCGGATCCGATGCCGGTGACGACATTGGTGCCGGCCCCATCCTCCCCGCGTTCGATGAGGGAGCGCGGACGGTGGCATATGCGTAACGTGACGAACTCATTGGCACGGTCGCTGCGGCGGCGTGGCATGGACGTCGATACGGCCGCGCTGCTGCGGACGACGAAGACAAGCGGCAAATCCGTGCAGATGCACGGCGCCGCCCAGCGTTCGCGGCGTCTGCAGGGGCATATCGTCATCGCTGCGCGCCCACCCTACCCACGCAACGTGATCCTGGTGGACGACATCGTCACCACGGGCACCACGGCCCGGCAATGCGTGCAGGCGCTCAACGCCGCGGGAATACATGTGACAACGGTCATCTGCCTGGCGCGCACCCTGCGCGCCGGCGAAAACACAGACGACTAGCCAAATCCCCTCCCGCTGGCGGGAGGGGACTTGGCTAGCCGGAGGGTGACCACCACCCGGTCGAGCCGCACACCCGCCATCCGCGCAGATCACCAGCGCAATCCAGTTATTTCCGTCGCAGCCGACGCTGTGGATGAAAACTGCCCGTGACCACGCCCCATATCACGACATCCCCATGTTCGGAGGGGACGAAATCGGGGTAGCGGGGATTCTCCGCGTGCAGCATGGGGCGGCCGTCGCGCGACAGCAGTCGCTTGACCGTCAGCTCCCCATCGAGCACGGCCACCACCACATCGCCGTCCTCGGGCGTCAGCGAACGGTCCACGACCAGCCAATCGCCGTGGAAAATGCCGGCCCCCTCCATGGAGTCGCCGGCGACGGTGACGATGAATGTGTATTCCGGGTGCTCGATCACATGAGCGTCAAGGCTGAAGCCCTCCTCCCGCCCGTCCAAGGCGGGGGAGGGGAAGCCGGCCGCTACCATCTCGGTGACGATCGGCACGGGACGGTGATCCGGTCGCGCATGAACCACCGAACGTGCCGTGCAGGCTTCGGGAGCGCAATCCCGGCTCACAACAGGGCCCGCGCCGAACCGTCGGTCGCCGGCTCATCATCGGCGATATGGTATTTCGGCAGCACGATCTCGAAATCCGCGCCGCGCGGGTCGTCGACCACCCGGACCGTGCCGCCGTGCAGCTGTGCGGCCCAACGCGCGATCGACAATCCGATGCCGGTGCCGCCCGATTCGGTGCCGGGGCCGCTGCGCCCTTTGACGAACCGGCGGAAGATGTCGGAACGTTCCTCGACGGGAATCTGAGACCCGAAATTCACCACATTCGTGACGATTGTGCCGGTGTCGGCATTCTCCCGAGCCTCGATCAGCACGCTGGTGCCGTCCGCGGAATGCTTGAGCGCGTTCGCGATGATATTGGTGAACAGCTGGCGCAGCCGATCCTGATCGCCCTCCATCCAGATATCGGAATCCACGTGCAGCATGATGTCGTGCGCGTGCCCGGCGTCCGCGATCTCCAGCGGCTCGATCGTCTCGTCGAGGAAATCATGCAGGCAGAAACGTTCGATGTTCAGGCTTGCCGCGCCCGCCTCCATGCGAGACAAATCGAGCAGGAACGCTATCAGGTCGGATAGCCGGTGCGTCTGACCCAGAATGCCCTCAAGATTGGCCGGCGTGGGCTCGACCACCCCGTCCGCCATGTTCTCCACCATCGCCTGCAGCGCGGAGACGGGGGTGCGCAGCTCGTGGCTCACGTTCGCCACCACATCGCGCCTCATCTGATCGGCGTGCTGCAGTTCCTCGGCCATTTCGTTGAACGTGCGGGCCAGCTGGCCGATCTCGTCGTTGCTGTTGGTCGCCACGTGGACGCGGACGCTGTAATCGCCCTCCGACATCGCCTCGGCCGCGTCACGCAGCTGCTTCAGTGGCGCGATCAGACCCCGTGAGAAGAAATAGGTGATGCCCAGTGCGACGATCATGGTCAGCGGCATGGCGATCCAGCCGCTCCACCCGTACTTGAGCAGGAACCAGACCAGCACGAACGCGATGGACGTGGCGATGACGATCAGGACGCTCAATTCCATTTTCAGGGACGAAAACAGCCCGATCGGACGATCGAAATCCAATCGGGCCTGTTTCCTGTCCCGCTTCTGACGCGGCTTCATCACTGTTCCGGCGGCTCGAAAGCGTAGCCGACGCCGTGCACGGTTCGGATGGTCTCGGAACCGAGCTTATGACGCAGTGCCTTGACATGGGAGTCGACGGTGCGGGTGCCGGATGCATCCACCCAGTCCCAGACCTCTTCGAGCAGCTTCTCGCGGGTGAGCACCGACTTGGGTTTGCGCGCGAGCGTGACCAGCAGGTCGAACTCGGTCGGCGTCAGGTGCACCTGCTCGCCGTTGACCGTGACCAGACGCTGTGCCGGGTCGATGACCAGCGAGCCGAAGTTGAGGATCTTCTCGTTCTCGGAGTTCTTCGCGATGACCTTCGCGCGTTCCACGCGGCGCAGCAGCGCCTTGCAGCGGGCGATCAGTTCGCGCATGGAGAACGGCTTGGTCATGTAATCGTCGGCGCCCGCGCCGAGGCCGATGACCTTGTCCGCCTCGGCGTCGCGGGCGGTCAGGATGAGCACCGGCACCGGGCGGTCGGCCACGATGCGCTTGGTTGCTTCAAGACCATCCATGACCGGCAGCATGATGTCCATGATTACCAGGTCCGGGCGCAGCTGCTTGGCGGCCTGAACCGCGCTGGCACCGTCGGACGCCACGCGGGCGGACCATCCCTCCGCGGTGATGCGCTGAGCGATGGCGGTGGCGAGGGTCGGCTCATCCTCGACCACCAGAATGGTCCGCGGCGTCGTTTGACGTGTTGGAGAATTAATCATGACGATTCACCTTTCAGTTTTCCGGTTTCAAGAATACCGCCCCCAATGCCGGAATGGTGAGTTTTGCCGACCAATCACGCGAATGGTACTCGCCCTTCACCGCGGCGAACGTGCCGTTGTGGATGTCGGAGCCGCCGTACTTCTTGTCGTCCGTGGTCAGCACCTCGGTCCAGTTGCCGCCCTGCGGCAGCGGAACCTGATAGTCCTGCCACGCCTCGCCGGAGAAGTTGACCACGACGACGAGCTGTTCGCCCTTGCTGCCGATGCGCAGGAAGCTGAGCGTATTGTGGTCGGCGTCATCGCTGGTCAGCCACTGGAATCCCGCCGGGTCGAAGTCCTGGCTCCAGATGGCCGGCGTGTCCTTGTAGAACTCGTTCAGGTCGGCGACGAGCTTCTGCACGCCGCGGTGGTCAGGCCAGTTGAGGGCGTCCCAGTCGACCGAACCGTCATGATTCCACTCGCCGTACTGCGCGATCTCGTTGCCCATGAAGGTGAGGTTCTTGCCCGGGTGCGCCCACTGGTAGGCGAACAGGGCGCGCACGCCGGCGTAGCGCTGCCAGTCGTCGCCCGGCATCTTGCCGAACAGCGAGCCCTTGCCGTACACGACCTCGTCGTGGCTGATCGGCAGCACGTAATGCTCCGAATAGGCGTACACCATCGAGAAGGTGATCTCGCTGTGGTGCCATTTGCGGTTGATGGGGGTCTCGTGCAGGTACTGCAGCGTGTCGTGCATCCAGCCCATGTTCCACTTGAGGCCGAATCCCAGTCCGCCGGCGTCGGTCGGTGCGGTGATGCCGGGGTAGGCGGTGGATTCCTCGGCGATCATCATGACGCCGGGGTTGTTCTTGTACGCGGTGGCGTTGGCTTCCTTGAGGAAGTCGATGGCTTCGAGGTTTTCGCGACCTCCGTAGATGTTCGGGCGCCACTGGCCGGGCTTGCGGCTGTAGTCCAGGTACAGCATCGAGGACACCGCGTCCACGCGCAGCGCGTCGATGTGGTATTCGTCGAGCCAGAAGCAGGCGTTGGCGACCAGGAAGTTGCGCACCTCGCGCCTGCCGAAGTTGAACACGTACGTGCCCCAGTCGGGGTGCTCGCCGCGCAGCGGGTCGGGATCCTCGTACAGCGGGGTGCCGTCGAAGCGTCCGAGCGCGAAATCGTCCTTCGGGAAGTGAGCGGGCACCCAGTCCATGATGACGCCGATGCCGGCACGGTGGAACTTGTCCACCAGGTACTTGAAGTCGTCCGGATTGCCGAGTCGGGAGTCCACGGCGTAGTAGCCGGTCACCTGATATCCCCACGAGCCCGAGAACGGGTGCTCGGTCAGCGGCATGAACTCGACATGCGTGAAGCCTTCCTTGGCCACGTAGTCCACGAGCTCGTCCGCCAGCTCGCGGTAGTTGCCGATGCCCTTCTTCCAGCTGCCGGCATGGACCTCGTAGATGCTGACCGGGCCGGCGTGCGGGTCGGTGTGCCTGCGGTGGTCCATCCATGCCTCGTCATTCCATTCGTGGTCCGATTCGACGACGATGGAGCCGGTCGCCGGCGGAATCTCGTGGGAGCGTTCCATCGGGTCGGCCTTCATCTTCCACTCGTGGTTCGCGTTGAGCAGCTCGTACTTGTAGACCTCGCCCGCCTTGACGCCAGGGATGAAGATCTCCCAGATGCCCGAGGAACCGAGCTCGCGCATGGCGTGGCGGCGGCCGTCCCAGGAGTTGAAGTTGCCGACCACGCGGACCGCGTGCGCGTTGGGCGCCCAGACGGTGAACGAGGTGCCCACGACCTGGTGGCCGGGAGCACCGTCGGCGCCGCCCATCGGGTCGTCGTAGCGGCGAACGCGCGCGCCCAGGGCCTCCCACAGGCGTTCGTGGCGGCCTTCCCCGAACAGGTAGGCGTCCATGTCGCCGATGGAGGGCAGGTAACGGTACGGGTCGTCCTCCATGACGGACTTGCCGCCCTCGTAGGTGGTGCATACACGGTAGTCGGGCACGGCCCAGCCGTCCGCGGTCTTTTCGGCCGCGATGACGGCCACGAAGACGCCGTTGAATTCGTGCCGGGCCTCGGCCGTTCCCTTCTGGGTGTATATGGTGACGCTCTTGGCCAGTGGCCTGAGCACTCGGATGGTGACGGTTCCGGCGTGGTCTCCGGAACCGAGGTGACCGCCCAGCACTTCGTGCGGGTTGTAGAACGTTGCATTGCTCACCGCGCTCAAATCACTTTGATTCACTGGCACGGGAGCGATATCTTCATTGATGTTCGTGTAAGTAGCCATAACACAGAGGGTAATACCTTCGGGGCACTATTGTGAGATTTTGGCGAGTCGTGTCCGGAGTGTTCCCATCGTCCCGGCTGTATGGCATAATACGTAAGGTTAAGTATATTGTTTTCACGGAGGATTCATGGGGTACAAGGTCGGCGATATGGTCGTCTATCCGCGTCATGGAGCGGCAAGGGTCGAGGCCATTACCGAACGGGTGGTCAAGGGCGTGAAGCGGGAATACTTGCAACTCACCGTGCTGTCTTCCGACGGTCTGGTCATCAATGTTCCCGTCGAGAACGCGCAGAAGGTCGGAGTGCGTGACATCGTCGACGCCAATGAGGTCGCCAAGGTCTTCGAGATCCTGCGTACGCCCATCGTCGAGAAGGAGATGAACTGGTCCCGCCGGTACAAGCTGAACGTCGAGAAGCTGGCGACCGGTGACGTCAACAAGATCGCCGAGGTCGTCCGCGACCTCGCCCAGCGCGACGTGGACGAGCACGGCCTGTCCGCTGGCGAGAAGCGGATGCTCACCCGCGCCCGCAGCATCCTGACCTCCGAGATCGCCCTGTCCGAAGACCTTGACGAGGCCGAGATCCAGCGTCTGCTCGACGTCAACCTCGGTTTCTCCGAGCCGAAGCCGGGCGACGAGAAGCATCACAGCGAGGCACCCGCCGAGCCTGCCGACCGGACCTTGGCTCGCATCGAATCCGAAAGCAAGAAGTCCCGGCGCAAGTAGCCGGCGACGAACATGTCCATGAACGCTGTTCCAGCGATTGGTCAAGGGTTTGACGCGCATCGTTTCGCCGAGGATCCAGCCCGGCAGCTATGGCTCGCCGGGCTTTTATGGGATGGCGTCGGTATCGAGGGGGATTCGGACGGCGATGTGGCCGCCCACGCCCTGATCGATGCGCTGTTGTCCGCCGCTGGGATGGGAGACATCGGCGGACTGTTCGGCGTGGGAGCCGATGCTCCGGGAGCCGGCATGCACGGCTGCGATATGTTGCGAAGAACCGTCGATGTATTGCGATCGCATGGAAGGATGCCATCCAGCGCCAGCGTGGTCATCATCGGCAATCGTCCGAAGATCGGGCGACGCCGGGAGGAAGCCGAGCGCGCGCTGTCGGATGCCGTCGGATGCCGGGTGACGGTGACCGCCACGACCACCGACCATATGGGATTCACCGGCCGGGGCGAGGGAATCGCCGCCATCGCCAATGCGCTGGTGATGTAATCGAGCGGAATCATGCGAATCTCAGCGGGGATTCGCATGATTCCGCTGGATAACGCCCGCATTCGCCCGATTCGCGGGCGTCGTCCAGAGTAATCAGCGATGACGCAGCGACGTCACGCCCTTGGCGATCGCCCAGAACAGCGTCGACAACGTGACAATGATGAAGCTCGGGGGAGCGGGGAACATCGCGGACAGCACCAGACCGCCCCAGATCGACACCAGGCACAGCACCGTCGCGATCACCATCGCCTTGAACGGCGAGGCGACGATGGCGTTCGCCGTGGCGGCCGGGGTGATGACCAGCGCAAAGATCAGCAGCGTACCCACCGCGGGGACCGCGATGGTGATGACGCCGGCCATGATCGCCATGAACGCAACGTTCATCAGCCCGATAGGCACGCCCTTGGCCTGCGCCACCTGTTCGTCGACGGAGCTGAACAGCAGTGGCCGGTACACGATGGCCAGCACGGCGAGCAGGATCACGTCGAACACGGCGAAGCCAAGGATCTGATCGGTGGTTATGGTCAGGATCGAGCCGAACAGAATGGACTGCATCTGCTGCGACGCGGACGACGAGAGTCGGGCGAAGAACAGTCCGAGGCCGGTGGCGAAGGCGAGCACGGTGCCGGTGGCGATCTCCCGCTGCGTGGCGCGCTTGCCCAACGCTCCGATGACCAGCGCGCCGCCCAGCGCAAACACTCCCATGCCGAGCGAGACCGGCAGCCCCAACAGCACCGCGCCGGTGGCGCCGGGCAGTCCGATATGGGCCAGCGCGTGCGCGGCGAACGTCGAATGGCGTGCGATGGTGAAATATCCCATCACGCCCGCGGCGAGCGAGATGCACAGGCCCGCGAGGAAGGCGTTGGTCATGAACGGGGCGGACAGGGTGTACATCCAGTCGGGATCGAAGGAGAAACTGATGCCGGTCATTGTGCCCGCCCTTTCCGCTCGTGGTATTCGTGATGATGGAATTGTGCGACCTCGCTGGTGTCATGCGTGTCGGGAACGACGTCATCCGCCTCGTCGGGGGTGGGGGTGACGAACATGTCCCCCTGCGGCGTGGTGACGACCTGCACTTTGGTGCCGTACAGGTGCGTGAGCAGCTTGGAATCCAGCACGTCGTTCATCGCCGCGTAGTGAGGATGCCCGTCCAGCAGATAGACGGCGCCGGTCAGGATCGGCAGCAGCATATTGAGATCGTGCGCGACGACCTGGATCGTCATGCCGAGCTCCTTGTTGAGCCGTGCCAGCACATGCACCACGGCACGCTGGCTGGCCAGGTCGAGATTCGCGAGCGGCTCGTCGAGCATGAGCAGTTTCGGGTCGCATACCAAGGCCTGCGCGATGGCGACGCGCTGGCGCAGACCGCCCGAAAGCTCGGACAGTCGGTAGTGGGCCTTGTCGGCGATGCCGGTGAAGGTCATGGCCTCCTTCACCTTCGCGCGTTGCGCCTTGGTGACGAAGTGGACGCCGAAACGGGTGCCGGTCAGGCCGAGCAGCACCGACTGCTCGGCGGTGAGATTGGAGTCGATGTCCGAAGTGTAGCTTTGCGGCACGTACCCGATCTGGCGGTTCATCTCGCCTGCCGGGCGTCCGAGCACGTGCACGGTGCCCCCGGCGAGTGGGAGGAGGCCGAGCTCCGTTTTCATCATCGTGGTTTTGCCGGTGCCGTTCGTGCCGACTATGGCGGTGACCGAACCCGCCGGTATGGAGAAGTCGCCGTGTTGCCAGATCAGCCGTTCGCCGCGTTTCACCGAGGCGTTGCTGAACACGATGCAGTCGGGCCGTTGTTCCCGGTCGCCGCTGTTGCTGTGCATATGATTCATCGTCCTGTCTGTACGGGACCGGCATCACGTCCGCCGGTGCGACATGTACGGCAACGCATTATCGCAAAGGACTATGACAATCATTCTCATTAGCGGTGGCGGACTCATTAGCGGCGGAGGAGACGGCAATGGTAACGGTCTGGAGCGGGCGGGCGAACTCAGTTGCTGCTGCCGGCGCCGGTATCGCTTTTGTCGTCAGCACGGTTGCCGGCATCGTTCTTGGCGCTGGCGCCGTCTTTGCCGTCGGAACTGCCGCTTTCGTCGCTGTCGTCGATGATGGCGCGGGAGACGGTCTTGTCAAGCCGGGCCACCAGATCGGCGATCCAATCAGTCAGCGTCGTGTACGCCTGCGGCATCTGCTCACTGACGTCGAACACGGGGACGCCGGCCCGTCCGGCCGTCCCTGTCAGCATGTTGGTGGCGTCGCTGGATTCCTGCGTGTTGTTGACCAGCACGCTGATGCCTTGTGATTCGATCAGCGACTGGAATTCCTGCAGGTCGGCCGGGGCAGGTTCGCCGCCCGAGGCCGCGGATCGGGCGAACCCCTTGGGAGTGTCGTCCTGGAAGCCCATGTCCGACATCAGGTAGTACGCCACGGCCTCCGTCGCACCGTACGTGGCGTTCTTGCGGTTGGCGGCGAACTCGCCCATCGACTTCTCGATGGCCTTTTCCTCCTTTTGCCATGCCTTGAGGCGCGACTGGAACGCCTTCTTCTTGGCGGGGAGCGCCTTGGAAAATGCCTCCGTCAGTTCGGTCGCCATGCCGTTGCGGGCGTCCTTGGAGAACCATAGGTGGGGGTTGTCGCCTTCCATAGCTCCGACCGTCTCGGCGGCCGAGACGATGGTCGAGTTGCGGCCTACGGACTTGGTCGCCCATGAGTCGTATCCGGCACCGTTCGACACGATGATCTGCGCTTTCTGCAGCTTGGCGACATCGGATGTTTTCGGTTCGAAATCATGCGCGTCCACATTCGTGGAGCTGAGGATGGAGGTGACGTTCACGTCGGTGCCGCCGATCTGCTCGGCGAGGGAGCCCCACTGGTTGATGGACGCGACGACGGTGATCGGTCCGGTCGGCTCCTTCGCGGAGGGCCGCTCGGATTGCGAGCCGCCGCCGGTGCCGCAGGCGCTCGACGCCATCAGCATGCCTGTGGCGAGGATGGCGGCAATGCCGGTGACCAGACGATGCGGGTGAATGTTCATATCGCTGCCTTCTTCGAATATGCCGTCGACGGTCCGCCGTCGGATTGTCATTGACCTGAGTCCACGATAGCCTAACGCTACGAGGAATGAACGAACTCTAGGGAAGGACGCACATGACCATCAAACTCGATGGCAAGCGGGTCGCGGCCGAGGTCAAGGCGAACCTGGCGGAACGTGTTTCAACACTGAAGGAGCACGGCATCGTCCCCGGTCTGGGAACGTTGCTGGTCGGGGAGGATCCCGGTTCGATGAAATACGTCGCGGGCAAGCATGCCGACTGTGCGGAGGTCGGCATCCGTTCCATCCGGCGCGACCTTCCCGCCGACGCGAGTTTCGATGACATCGCCGCTGCGGTGCGCGACCTGAACGAGGATCCGGCCTGCACCGGCTACATCGTGCAGCTGCCGCTGCCGCGCGGCGTCGACGAGAACGCGATCATCGGCCTGATCGATCCCTCGAAGGATGCCGATGGCATGCACCCATACAATCTCGGCGAACTCGTGCTGCATGTGCAGGGCGACATCACGACCCCGCTGCCGTGCACGCCGCGCGGCGTCATCGAACTGCTCGACGCCTACGACATCGACCTGAACGGCAAGGAGGTGTGCGTGCTCGGGCGCGGCATCACCATCGGCCGCACGATCGGTCTGCTGCTGACGCGCAAGGCGATCAACGCCACGGTCACCCTGTGCCACACCGGCACGCGCGACATCGCCGACCACATGCGTCGCGCCGATGTCATCGTCGCGGCCATGGGGTCAGCCGGGTTCGTCAAGCCCGAAAACGTCAAGGACGGCGCCGTGCTGATGGACGTCGGCGTCTCCCGCGTGTTTGATGAGCAGACTGGCCGTTTCCGCATCAGGGGAGACGTCGACAAGGCCTGTTATGACAAGGTTTCCGCATACTCTCCAAACCCCGGCGGCGTCGGTCCGATGACCCGCGCCATGCTGCTCGCCAACGTCGTGGAGATGGCCGAGAGGAAAATGTAGCCGAATTCGGGCGTGTCGCGCTGGTTTTTCCGCCCATTTTGGGCATGGCTGTAGGTATCCTGATAACTTGTGTGTGCTCATATGAGTGCACACGTATAACTGAATATCGAGTAATTATTCATCCACTATTAGAAACCATATATTTACATGGCAGAGAACAACACTGAAGTCACCAAGGTCGCCATCAACGACATTGGCACCGAAGAGGACTTCATCAAGGCAGTCGATTCCACCATCAAGAACTTCGACGATGGTGATCTGGTCGAAGGTACCGTCGTCAAGATCGATCACGACGAGGTCCTCCTGGATATCGGCTACAAGACCGAGGGCGTCATCCCCTCCCGCGAACTTTCCATCAAGAAGGACGTCGATCCTGACGAGGTCGTCGAGGTCGGCGACACCATCGAGGCCCTTGTCGTCACCAAGGAAGACAAGGAAGGTCGTCTGATCCTGTCCAAGAAGCGTGCCCAGTACGAGCGCGCCTGGGGCGACATCGAGAAGATCAAGGAAGCTGACGGCGTCGTCGAGGGCACCGTCATCGAAGCCGTCAAGGGCGGCCTCATCGTCGACATCGGTCTGCGTGGCTTCCTGCCCGCGTCCCTCGTCGAAATGCGTCGCGTTCGCGACCTCTCCCCGTACATCGGCCAGAAGATCAAGGCCAAGATCCTGGAGCTCGACAAGAACCGCAACAACGTGGTCCTGTCCCGCCGCCAGTACCTGGAGGAGACCCAGTCCGAGGTCCGTGAGACCTTCCTGTCCCAGCTCAAGAAGGGCCAGATCCGCGAGGGTGTCGTGTCCTCCATCGTCAACTTCGGCGCGTTCGTCGATCTGGGCGGTGTCGACGGCCTGATCCACGTCTCCGAGCTGTCCTGGAAGCACATCGACCATCCGTCCGAGGTCGTCAAGGTCGGCGACAAGGTCACCGTCGAGGTGCTCGACGTCGATCTCGACCGTGAGCGCATCTCCCTGTCCCTCAAGGCGACCCAGGAGGATCCGTGGCAGCGCTTCGCTCGCACCCACGTTCCCGGCCAGATCGTCAAGGGCAAGGTCACCAAGATTGTCCAGTTCGGTGTCTTCATCTCCGTCGAGGATGGCATCGAGGGCCTGGTGCACATCTCCGAGCTGGCGAACCGCCACGTGGAGAACCCGGAGACTGTCGTCAAGCCCGGCGAAGAGGTCTTCGTCAAGGTGATTGACGTCGATCTCGACCGTCGCCGCATCTCCCTGTCCCTCAAGCAGGCCAACGACTCCGTCGACCCGGCTTCCGAGGACTTCGATCCGGCTCTGTACGGCATGCCGGCAGAGTACGACGAGCAGGGCAACTACAAGTACCCCGAAGGCTTCGACCCGAACACCAACGAGTGGATCGCCGGTTACGAGAAGCAGCGCGAGGAATGGGAATCCCAGTACGCCGCCGCCCACGAACTGTGGGAGGAGCACAAGGCGTTCGTCGCCAAGGAGCTGGAGAACGCCGCGGCTTCCGCTGCCGAGGATGGCCAGGCTCCGAAGGAAGAGAAGGTCGAGGAGACCTCCAACTACTCTTCCGACAACTCCTCCACGGGTACTCTCGCCGACTCCGACCAGCTCGCCGCTCTGCGCGATCAGCTGCTCGGCAAGTGAGTCATCACATCCCGAGAAGAAGTAGAATGCCGGTAGGATTTGCCGGCAGATAGGAAAACGGGAATCGCCCCACACGGGTGGTTCCCGTTTTTCATATCCCGCTCCCGCCGGCGGGAGCGGTCGAGCATAGCGAGACTGAGGGTGGTCTTTGCGCGATGCCGGTCATCCTCACTTCCCGGCTGCCTTGAACAACCGCGACACGCCCGGATATCCAGCAAGCCTGCCATGCGCGAATCAGTGAAATGGCGGAATGCTGCGAGAGTCCAAAAACTCGCCTTCCATCTCTGCCACGAAACCGGGCGTGTCGCGAATAGCATGATGTCATGAGCATTCGTATCGGACTGACCGGAGGCATCGCCGCGGGCAAGAGCACCGTCGCCGCCCGGATGCGGGAACTCGGCGCGCTGGTCATCGACTATGACGGACTTGCGCATGAGATCGTGGCGCCCGGGGGAGTGGCGTTGCCACGGATCGCCGCCGTGTTCGGCCCGGACGCGCTGCTGGCCGACGGATCGCTCAATCGGGCGTGGCTCGCCGAGCGTGTGTTCGGCCGTGACGCCGCTCCCGGCGCACGCGAACGGTTGGACGACATCGAGCATCCTCTGATATATGCCGAAGCCGCACGGCTGGAGCGACGGAATCCCGGCGCGAAGGTCATCGTCCATGACGTGCCGCTGCTCACAGAGGTGATCCGGTCGATTCCGTTCCAATTCGATCACATCGTCACGGTGGAGGCGCCGGAACAGATGCGCATCAGGCGCATGGTCGCGACGCGCGGCATGACCGAACGGCAGGCCGCAGACCGTATCCGCAGCCAATCGAGCACAGCCGAGCGCCGGGAGCTTGCCGACATCGTCATCGATTCCACCCGCCCGATCCCCGACATGCTGGCGCAGGTCGATGGGCTGTATCGCCGGTGGAAGGCTCACTGAATCATTCGCCCGTGAAAAGGTGTGAGCCCGGCAGCGCCGCAAAACGCACATGAAACCCGCCCAATCCCTGTATTTCCAAGGCATGCATGTTTTGTGCGATTGTGCTGTTTTGTGCGTTATCCTCGCACTTTTCTTATTGAGAACCGTTCGCTGAACGGATGGCGGTAAGCTGGAAGCCATGGGATTCAACATCGAGCGCGCCGACAAGCCATTCGTCGTCAAATCACCGTACAAGCCGTCCGGCGACCAGCCGCAGGCCATTGAGGAGCTGGCCACCCGCATCGAGAACGGCGAGAACGACGTGGTGCTCATGGGAGCCACCGGTACGGGCAAGACCGCGACGACCGCATGGCTCATCGAACGGCTGCAGCGGCCGACGCTCATCATCGAGCCGAACAAGACACTCGCCGCGCAGCTATGCGCCGAATTCCGCGAACTCATGCCCGACAACGCGGTCAGCTACTTCGTCAGCTACTACGACTACTACCAGCCCGAGGCGTATATACCGCAGACCGACACGTACATCGAGAAGGACTCCAACATCAACGACGATGTGGAGCGGTTGCGCCATCAGGCCACCGCGAACCTGCTCACGCGGCGTGACTGCGTGGTCGTCGCCACCGTTTCGTGCATCTACGGCCTCGGTACGCCGGAGGAGTACGCCGGCCGCATGCTGTTCCTCCAGGAAGGCCAGCAGATTGACCGCGATCAGCTGCTTCGCAAGTTCGTCGGCATGCAGTACAAGCGCAACGACATCGCGTTCACGCGCGGCACGTTCCGCGTGCGTGGCGACACCGTCGAGATCATACCGGTATATGAGGAGCTGGCTATCCGCATCGAGTTCTTCGGCGACGAGATCGACCGCATCTCCACGTTGCATCCGCTCACCGGTGACGTGATCGACCACGAGACCTCCGTGCACATCTTCCCCGCCTCGCATTACGTCGCCGGCCCCGAGCGCATGGAGCATGCGTTGAAGACCATCAAGGAGGAGCTGGACCAGCGCGTGGCCGAACTCAAGAAGCAGGGCAAGGAGCTGGAGGCGCAGCGCCTGACCATGCGCACCACATATGACCTGGAGATGCTGACGCAGGTCGGCGTGTGCTCAGGCGTGGAGAACTATTCGCGGCATTTCGACAACCGCGCACCCGGCACGCCGCCGCACACGCTGCTCGACTTCTTCCCGGATGACTTCCTGCTGGTCATCGACGAGTCGCATGTCACCGTGCCGCAGATCGGCGCGATGTACGAGGGAGACGCGTCCCGCAAGCGCACGCTGGTCGAACATGGGTTCCGTCTGCCGTCCGCGATGGACAACCGCCCGCTCAAATGGCCGGAGTTCCTGGACCGCGTCGGGCAGACCGTATACCTGTCGGCGACGCCCGGCGACTATGAGCTCGGTCTGTCGGACGGCGTGGTCGAGCAGATCATCCGACCGACCGGTCTGGTCGACCCGAAGATCGACGTGCGCCCGACCAAGGGGCAGATCGACGACCTGCTCGCCGAGATCAAGGACCGCGTCGACAAAAACGAGCGCACGCTGGTGACGACACTGACCAAGAAGATGGCCGAGGATCTGACCGACTACCTGCTGGAACGCGGCATCAAGGTCGAATACCTGCATTCCGACGTCGACACGCTGCGGCGCGTCGAACTGCTGCGCGAACTGCGCGAAGGCAAGATCGACGTCATCGTAGGCATCAACCTGCTGCGAGAGGGACTGGACCTGCCCGAGGTATCGCTGGTGGCCATCCTCGACGCCGACAAGGAGGGGTTCCTGCGCTCGTACCGCTCGCTGATCCAGACCATCGGTCGCGCGGCCCGCAATGTATCGGGCACGGTCATCATGTACGCCGACGAGACTACCGACGCGATGCGCAAGGCCATCGACGAGACCGACCGTCGCCGTGTGCGGCAGATCGCCTACAACAAGGAGCACGGCATCGACCCGAAGCCGCTCATCAAGAAGATCAGCGACGTCAACGACATGCTCGCCAAGGAGGACGTGGACACGGCCACGCTGCTCGAAGGCGGCTACCGCAACGCGGGCAAGGCCGGCAACACCCATCTGGGTGTGCCCTCCCTCGACGCCGCGGAGGCCGACAAGCGACATGAGGAGATACTCAAGGCGGGGCTTCCCGCGCAGGATCTCGCCGACCTTATCCGTCAGCTGAGCGAGCAGATGCACACCGCCGCCGAACAGCTCCAGTTCGAGCTCGCAGCACGCCTGCGCGACGAGATCCGCGACCTCAAGAAGGAACTGCGCCAGATGACGGAAGCGAACAAGTGAGCATTTCGTAACAGAGAGCGTCACAGCCCTTTCCTATGCTGGTATACATGTCTGAAACCCCTGTCGCTTTTATGATCGCCACCTTTGCGGTGCTGATCGCGTTTTTCGTTGTGGATCTGTTCGTCATCGGCCGCAAGCCGCATGTGCCCAGCACCAAGGAGTGCGTGCAGCACATCGCCTTTTTCGTGGTCATGGCGCTGATTTTCGGCGGACTGGTATGGTGCTTTTCCGGTTCGAAGCCCGCGATCGAATTCTATTCGGGATGGCTCACCGAGTACTCGCTGAGCATCGACAACCTGTTCGTCTTCGTCATCATCATGTCGAACTTCGCCGTGCCGAAAGTGCTCCAGAAGTACGTGCTGTCCGTCGGCATCACCGTCGCGCTGATTCTGCGCGGCTGCTTCATCCTGGTCGGCGCGGCCATTATTCAGCGGTTCACGTGGGTGTTCTTCCTGTTCGGCGCCTTCCTGATCTATACGGCGATCAAGCTGGTCGTCGGAGGCGATGATGATGAGGAATACCATGAGAACGGCCTGATCCGCATGCTGCGCAAGGTGATTCGCATCACCGACGATTATGACGGCGAGAAGCTGCGCACCGAGAAGGACGGCAAGTCGTACTGGACTCCGATGCTGATCGTGTTCCTGACCATCGGCACGACGGACGTCATGTTCGCGTTTGATTCCATTCCCGCGATCTTCGGCCTGACGAAGGATCCGTTCATCGTCTTCACGTCGAACGTGTTCGCTCTGCTGGGCCTGCAGCAGCTGTACTTCCTGCTGGGCGCACTGCTCGACAAGCTCGTCTACCTGCCGGTCGGGCTCGCGTTCGTGCTCGGCTTCATCGGCATCAAACTGGTGATGGAGGCGTTGAGCGGCAATACGCTGCCGTTCATCAACGGCGGTCACCCGGTCTCTTGGGTGCCCGAGGTACCGACGTGGGTGTCGCTGGTCGTGATCGTCGTCGCCATCGGATCGTCGGCCATCGCGAGCGTCATGAAGATGAAGTCGGTCGAGGCCGCGAAGAGCGAAGCCTGAGCCGCCCAAAAAAATGTGAGCGCTCACAACACGCCCGTGAAAACAGTGGCTCACGTCGCCCAAACCTAGTACACTTGCCTGTGGCAGTGGAAGTCGCAAGACTTCTTCCTAGAAGAAATCACATAAGAATAGGTAGGCATTCATGCGTAAAGCCAAGATCGTAGACACCATCGGTCCTTCCACCGAGTCTCCCGAAGGCATCACCAAGCTGATTGAGGCCGGTATGGACGTGGCCCGTCTGAACCGTTCCCACGGCACTCCGGAGGATCACCTCAAGGTCTACAACAACGTGCGCGCGGCCTCCAAGGCGACCGGTCGTAACGTCGCCGCCATGGTCGATCTCCAGGGCCCGAAGATCCGCTGCGGCTGGTTCAAGAAGAACGCCGAGGGCGAGGACAAGGTCCAGCTTGAGGAAGGCCAGGAGTTCATCATCACCACCGACGATGTCGAAGGCGACGAGCACATCACCTCCACCACCTTCAAGGGCCTGCCCGGCGACTGCCACCCCGGCGACCCGATCCTGATCGACGACGGCAAGGTCCGTCTGGAGGTCACCAAGGTCGAGGGCAACAACGTGCACACCAAGGTCGTCGTTGCCGGCCCGGTCTCCTCCCACAAGGGCATCAACCTGCCCGGCGTGGCCGTGAGCCTGCCCGCCCTGACCGAGAAGGATGAGGCCGACCTGCGTTGGGCCATCCGCACCGGCGCCGACATCATCGCCATGTCCTTCGTGCGTTTCGCCACCGACATCGACCGCGCCCACGAGATCATGGACGAGGAAGGCCGTCGTATCCCGATCGTCGCCAAGATCGAGAAGCCGCAGGCTCTGGAGAACCTTGAGGACATCGTCAAGACGTTCGACGGCGTCATGGCCGCCCGTGGCGACATGGCCGTCGAGTGCCCGCTGGAAGAGGTCCCGCTGGCCACCAAGCGCATCATCGAGCTGGCCCGTCAGTACGCCAAGCCCGTCATCGTCGCCACCGAGGTCCTGGGCTCCATGGTCCACTCCCCGGTTCCGTCCCGTGCAGAGGCTTCCGACTGCGCCAACGCCGTGCTTGACGGCGCCGACGCCACGATGACCTCCAACGAGACCGCCGTCGGCGAGTACCCGACCGAGACCGTCGCCACGATGAGCCGCATCTCCGGCTTCGCCACCGAGCACGGCTTCGACCGCATCCCCGAGCTGAAGAACCTCGACATGTCCTCCACCGGCGCCGTTTCCTCCGCCGCCGTCGACCTGGCCGAGAAGCTCAACGCCAAGGCCATCGTCGCCTACACCCAGACCGGCAACACCGTGCACCGTGTGTCCCGCGAGCGTCCGGCCGCACCGATCTACGGCCTGACCACCAACGAGCACACCTACCACTGGCTGGCCCTCTCCTGGGGCACCGAGGCCTTCCTGCTCGATGAGGACTACCACGACAAGACCCGCAAGGATCTCATGACCTTCACCGACAAGGTCCTCAAGAACGCCGGCAAGGTCTCCGACGGCGACAAGATCGTCGTGCTGAGCTCCGCTCAGGGCGAGCACGCCGCTGGCAGCACCGACACCATCTACGTGCACACCGTCGGTGCCAACGACTGATTTCAGCCGATAGCAGATTCGGTTTCCGCTGCGTGACGACGGAAGCCGAATACTCATGCGTGGGCCCCCGCTCCGAAACGAGCGGGGGCCCACGCGCTTTCGCCAGGGAACCGCATCGGCTCAAGGACGATGCGGAAGGTCGTCGCGCGGGTGCGGGGCAGATGCGCCGACTGTCTCGTGCGGAAGGCGAACCGCACAATCTCACATGCCGATGTGCTCCAGTAGTCCCTCATGGAGGCGAAGGATCGCGATAATCGTCTTCGCATCAACGATGGTGCCGTTGGTCACCATCTCCATGGCCTCCTGTTGCGTGTACAGGCGTACCGCGGAACGTGGCGTCTCCGGGCCGATCGCGGAACGGTCCACCTCCTTGAGTCCCGTCGCCAGATACAGCGCGGTGTACTGCGAGGAGAAGCTGGGCGTGTTGATGAAGCGCGTGAACTGGATGAGCTTCGAAGCCTCGTAGCCGGCCTCCTCGCGCAGCTTGCGGCTTGCAACGTCCAGATACTGCTCGCTTGGCGCGTTGGCATGGCCTGCCGGAATCTCCAACGTCCAGCGATGGGTCGGGATGCGGTACTGCTCGACGAACGGAATCTTCCCGTCAGCGGTCACCGCAAGGACGCCGACGGTGTCCCCGTTGTTCTCATGCAGGATGAACCGTTCGAACTGGCCGACCTGCGCCGAACTGAACGCGACCCTGTCCACGTTGAAATAATGGGTCTCGACGATTTGCTTGCGGGACTCCTCCTTGACCGGTGTCGGACGCCACGGATCGAAGGGTCTGTAAGTGTCACTGTCCATGCTCATAAGCCTCACCTTTGATAGTTCTCTTATGTGTTTCCATTGTAGGTCCGCGCTGGTGAGTTGCGGGGATATTCGGCGCGGCGTTGATGCTACCGGCGTAAATCGCGTGCCGGGGCGTATGGTGTCCACGGAACCGGCGTGACTCGCTGGAATGATGCGCGGCACGCCTGCAATGGACGAATGACGTAGCGATATGCTAGACTATCGCGAGTGTCAGAAACGCCCTCGTATCCCAATTGGTAGAGGAAGCAGCCTCAAAATCTGCGCAGTGTGGGTTCGAGTCCCACCGAGGGCACGTTGCATTATCGGGTGAGCCACAGTGTCGCATCGCCGAATCTCTATGTTATCGTTATACGTGAAGTTCTGTCGATGAATCACTGTGTCGTGGAAAAGAGGTTGTGAGCATGGTGGCAAGGAAGAAGACCTCAACGCAAGAGCAAGAGGGTCAGGTAGAGGAGGTGCTTTCCGCCGATGAGCTGAAGGCAGTCTCCGAAGGCGAGCCCGTCGAGAGCGCCGTGCACAAGAAGCGCACGGTCGTTGTCGCCGAGGACGAGTCGGTGAACCGCATGGATCTGGTGGCCATGCTGGAGGACAACGGGTATGAGGTCGTCGGCGAGGCGGCCAATGGTGAGGAGGCCGTCGATTTGACGCGCAAGTTCCGCCCGGATATCGTGTGCATGGACGTGAAGATGCCCCGTATGGACGGCATCGCCGCCGCCGGCGTCATCTGCGACGAGAACATCGCTCCCGTGGTGATGCTCACCGCGTTCTCGCAGCCCGACCTGGTCCGTCAGGCGACCGGTGCAGGTGCCATGGCCTACGTCACCAAGCCGTATGAGGAATCCAAGCTGCTGCCCGCCCTGGAAGTCGCGATGGGCCGTTTCTCCGAGATCAACGACCTGCTCGACAACGTCGAGACCAGCGAGAACAAGCTCAAGGAGACCGAAGAGCAGCTCAAGAAGGCCGAGGAGAAACTCAAGAAGGCCGAAGACACGCTGGAGGAGCGCAAGCTCGTCGACCGCGCCAAGGGCCTGCTCATGGACAAGGCGGACTTCTCCGAGCAGGGAGCCTTCCGCTGGATCCAGAAGACCTCGATGGATCAGCGCATCCCGAAGAAGCGTCTGGCCATGGCGATCATCGCCAAGTATGGCGATCCCAAGCCGTCGGAAGTAGGGGAATGAGCGAATCGCGCGACGACGCCCAGACGAAAACGCGTGGAACGTTGCTGGTGGTCGATGGCCACTCGCTTGCGTTCCGCGCGTTTTTCGCTTTACCGGCGGAAAATTTCAGTACTCAGGCCGGACAGGCCACGAACGCGGTATGGGGTTTCGCCACGATGCTGTCCCAGGTGCTGGACAGCGAGAAGCCCGACCATCTCGCGGTCGCGTTCGACATGAAGGGCGGCACCTTCCGCAACGAGATGCTGCCGCAATACAAGGGCACCCGCGAAGCGGCGCCGGAGGACCTGCTCACCCAGCTGCCGCTCATCCAGAAGATGCTCACGGCGCTGGGCGTCACCTACGTCGAAAAGCAGGGGTATGAGGGCGACGACATCATCGCCACGCTCGCCGCGATGGGGGAGCGGTCCGGATACGACACGCTGGTGCTGTCCGGCGACCGCGACGCCTTCCAGCTGATCGACGAGCGCGTCACCGTGCTGTATCCCGGGCATCACTTCAAGGACCTCAAGCACATGACGCCGCAGGCGGTGGAGGACAAGTACCATGTCGGCCCCGCGCAATACCCGGATCTTGCGGCGTTGCGCGGCGAGACTGCCGACAACATCCCCGGCGTGCCCGGCGTCGGCGACGGGTTCGCGGCGAAGTGGATCAACCAGTACGGCGGACTTGAGGGTATCATCGAGCACGCCGACGAGATAGGCGGCAAGAAGGGCGAGTCGCTGCGCGAGAACATTGAGCAGGTCAAGCTCAACCGCAAGGTCAACGCGCTGCGGCGCGACGTGGACCTCGGTATCGGCATCGAGGACCTGACATTCGGCGAGGTGGACGCCGACGCGCTTTCGGAACTGTTCACCAACCTCGAATTCGGCCCGCGCACCCGCAGCAAGGTGCTCAAGTCGTTCAACGCCGGCAAGCAGGCCGGCGACGCAGCTGACAAGCACGCAGACGACGAGGACACCTCCGACGACCTGAGGATTCCCGAGGCCGTGACCATCGCGGATGAGGCGGCGTTGGCGGCATGGATCGACTCCGCACGAGACGGTCTCGGCTCGCCTGCCGACAATTCGGATGATGAGCCGCGCAACCGGGCGCACTGCGCCGACGTCATGGCATCGACCTGCGCGCTGTATGCCGAAGGCTCATCCAAACCCGGGAACCCGGGATGCAGCGTGCTGATGCTGGAGGTCGGCGGCAAGGCGGCCGTGCTGGAAGCCGGCGTGATCGCCGGCGTCCGTCCCGCGTTGCAGCGGTTCCTTGACGGGCACGCCGACCGGATGGTCGTGCACGGGTACAAGGAGCAGTCGCACATCCTCGCGTCGCTCGGACTGGACCTCGCCGAGCCGTGGTTCGATACGAAACTCGCCGGATACCTGGTCCAGCCGGACTATCATGCCGATTCGCTGGAACAGGCGGCATCCCATTTCCTGCAGCTGCAATTGGACAATGACGATGACGTCGCGCAGGGGCAGCTGGACTTGAGCGGCGACGTCGATCCGGCCGACCAGCGCAAGGATCTGCTTCATATGGCCATGGTTCGCGCCCTCGCCGACATGCTGGCCGCGAAGATCGACGAACGCGAGCAGTTCAGGCTGCTGCAGTCCATCGAGCTGCCGGTGTCCCACGTGCTGTTCGGCATGGAGCAGGTCGGTGCCAGCGTGGACTTCATGCGCCTGACCGAGATGCGCGACCGGTTCGCCGTCGACGCTCGCGACGCGCAGGAGACCGCCTGGCAGTTCGCCGGGAGCCGCGTCAACCTGCAAAGCCCCAAGCAGTTGCAGGCCGTGCTGTTCGACGACATGGGCCTCAAGCCGACCAAGAAAACAAAATCGGGTTCGTACACGACCAATGCGTCCGCGCTGCAGGATCTCGCGGTCCGATCCGTCGGCAACGAGCGCGCCAACGGATTCCTGACCGCGCTGCTGCGCCATCGCGAGACGAACAAGCTCAAGCAGATCGTCCAAAGCCTGATCGATGCGGTGAACCCTGATGACGGGAGAATTCACACCACGTTCGAGCAGACCGTGGCCGCCACCGGACGGCTCAGTTCCGTCGACCCGAACCTGCAGAACATCCCCAACCGCAATGCCGAGGGCCGCGAGATTCGCTCCGCGTTCGTGCCCGGAGAGGGCTACGAGTCGCTGTTGAGCTCCGACTACTCGCAGGTCGAGCTGCGCATCATGGCCGACCTGTCGGGCGATGACGCGCTGATCGAGGCGTTCCGCTCCGGAGCTGACTTCCACAAGTACGTGGCGAGCCTCGTGTGCGGCATCCCCGTTGACGACATCACCCCCGACCAGCGCACCCACGTAAAGGCGATGAGCTACGGGCTGGCGTACGGATTGAGCACCTACGGTCTCGCCCAGCAGCTCAAAATCAGCCCCGGCGAGGCTGACCGGCTGAAATCGCAGTATTTCGCGACGTTCGGCAAGGTCCACGAGTATCTGGAATCCCTGGTCGCCGATGCCCGCGAGAAGGGCTACACCGAGACGATGTTCGGCAGGCGTCGGTACTTCCCCGGACTGCAGTCGCCGAACCGCAACATACGCGACGCCGCCGAGCGGGGAGCACTCAACGCGCCCATCCAGGGCTCGGCCGCGGACATCATGAAGATCGCCATGATCCACGCGTCCGACGCGCTCGCCAAGGCCAAGGTCCGTAGCCGTATCATCCTGCAGATCCACGACGAACTCGTGGTGGAGATAGCCCCCGGCGAAGCCGAGCAGGTGACGGGCCTGGTGCGCGACGCCATGGAGCACGCGGTCGATCTCGCCGTGCCGTTGGACGTGTCCACCGGCATCGGCTCCGACTGGCAGCTCGCCGCCCACTGACGGCGACGGCACGGCGGCGAGAACAACGACGGCAAGAAAAGAAAAGAGGACAAGCCATGACCACGCTTCGACAGGTCGTCAACGTAGTGGAAACCCTGTATCCGCTGCGCTATGCGGAATCCTGGGACGCGCCCGGCCTGATCGTCGGCGAGCCCGGTGCCGACGTCGGACTGGTCGCATTCGCCGCGGACCCCACCATGGCGGTGATCGACGAGGCCATCGAACGCGGCGCCGACCTGCTGATATGCCATCACCCGCTGCTGTTCCGTTCCGTGCACGCTGTCTCCGGACAGGACGTGCACGGTGCCATCGTCGGCAAACTGTACAGCCATCACTGCGCTCTGTGGGTGGGTCACACCAACGCCGATGCCGCGTGGCGCGGTGTAGGGCAGGCTGCGGCCGACGCGTTCGGCCTGGTCGATCAGCGGCCTCTGGTGCCCATCGACGACTCGGGGTCTGCGCACGCCGTGGGCCTGGGTCGTGTCGGCCTGCTGGAGGAGCCGATGACCTTGGAGCGTTTCGCGCATCGCGTGGCGCAGGCGCTGCCGGCCACGAATCTTGGTGTTCAGGTCGCCGGCGACCTCCAGTCGCTCGTGCGGCGTGTCGCGGTGCTGCCGGGATCGGGGGACTCGCTGTTCGACGAGGTGCGGGCCAGCGGAGCCGATGTGTATGTGACCAGCGACCTGCGCCATCATCCGGCGACTGACGCCTTGGAACAGGCGCGGTACGAGGCGTCGCTGCTCTCGCGCGGACTGGCCGCCCCCTCGGCCGGAAATACGGGAACGGCAGGGAGCGCCGTCGCCCGTCCGGCGCTGATCAACACGCCGCACTCCGCCATCGAGTCGCTGTGGTTCCGATACGCCCCGGACGACATCGCCGCGGCGGTCGGGCGGGCGACGGGGGAGACCATACGCACCACCCATATCACGATGAACACCGATCCGTGGACGCTGAGTATCCCCTGCCGGAGCTAGCCGGCTGCCGCTGCACATCGCTGACAACTTCTTTCGAAAAAGGACCATTCATCATGCCTGACCGTTCAACCGCTGACACCGCTGGCACTGCCGAAACCGCGGGTACCGCCGCCGCAAGCGACATCACCCGTCAGGTCGACGCGCTGCTCGACCGCTCCACCGACGGCATCGTCATGGACAGCCGGGATCGCAGGGCCGTCGTGCTGTCACGACAGACCGTGTACCAAGGGGCGGTGTTCGACGTGGAGGACATGCGCATCGCGCTGCCGGCCGGTGGCGGGGACTGCGTCACCGTGCGTCGCCAGGTGTGCCGTCACGCGCCATGCGTCGTCATGCTCGTCCATGACGAGGTCCGGGACCTGTACCTGCTGGAGCGCGAGTACCGCGTAGGCTCCGACCTGTTCGCCTACGGTCTGCCGGCGGGACTGATGGACGACGGAGAGGACGTGGAGCAGGCGGCGCTGCGCGAGCTCGCCGAGGAGACCGGCGTGGTGCCGGTCGGAGAGGACGGCGTCATATTCGACCATGTGGGGGCGTTCTACTCGTCGGAAGGCATGAGCGACGAGCTCGCCAACATCATGGTCATGCACCTGCGACGCTGGGAAAGCCGACCGCGCCGGTTCGATCCCGACGAACACGTGGAATCTGCGTGGGTGACCTGGCGCCAACTCGCCGGAGTGCCGGTCACCGCGTCGAACTCCGTCATCGCCATACAGCATGAGAAGATTCAGCGAATTCTGAAAAAAATAAGCATTCATAGTAAAACAAACATAGTTTGCTGAGAATTTTTCTTTATATCGGTTTGAAGTTAACTATGTTCACGTTGGCGTGCGATAATATGACCATGCAGCAAATACGACCCGGCTCCATGTACCCGTTGGGTGCGAACTACGACGGTTCTGGCGTGAATTTCGCCTTGTTCTCGCAGGTGGCGGACAAGGTCGAGTTATGTCTGTTCGACGAGGACGACAAAGAGACGCGCATCGAGATGACCGAGCAGAACTCGTACGTCTGGCATAACTATATTTCCGGAATCCAACCCGGGCAACGCTACGGTTACCGCGTGTACGGCCCGTACGATCCCGCCAAGGGCATGCGGTGCAACCCGAACAAGCTGCTGCTCGACCCCTACGCCAAAGCCATCGAAGGCAATATCGACGGCGACGAAAGCCTGTTCTCCTACCGTTTCGCCGACCCGGACGGCCCAATGAACGACCTCGACTCAGCCGATCACACCATGAAGTCCGCAGTCGTCAACCCCTATTTTGACTGGGGCAACGACCAGCATCCGAACACGCCATACCATGATTCGGTCATCTACGAAGCCCACGTGCGCGGCATGACCAACCTCAACAAGGACGTGCCGCCACAGATTCGCGGAACCTACGCCGGCCTCGCGCACCCCTCGGTGATCGAATACCTGAAAAAGCTCGGCATCACCGCACTGGAGCTCATGCCCATCCACCAGTTCGTCAACGACTCGTTCCTGCAGGAAAAGGGACTGAGCAACTACTGGGGATACAACACCATCGGGTTCTTCGCGCCGCACAACGCCTACGCATGCTCAGGCCAGCGCGGCGAGCAGGTCAACGAGTTCAAGGCGATGGTCAAGGCATACCACCGCGCTGGCATCGAGATCATCCTCGACGTGGTTTACAACCACACCGCCGAAGGCAACGACATGGGCCCGACCCTGAGCTTCAGGGGCATCGACAACCAGTCGTACTATCGTCTGGTAGATGGCGATCCGCGGCATTACTTCGACACCACCGGCACCGGCAACTCGCTGCTCATGCGCTCTCCCCACGCGCTGCAGCTCATCACCGACTCGCTGCGTTATTGGGTCACCGAAATGCACGTCGACGGCTTCCGCTTTGATCTGGCCGCCACGCTGGCACGCCAGTTCCAGGAGGTCGACAAGCTGTCCGCATTCTTCGACATCGTCGAACAGGATCCGGTCATCTCACGTGTCAAACTCATCGCCGAACCGTGGGATCTCGGCTCCGGCGGCTACCAGGTGGGCGGGTTCCCGTCGAGCTGGTCCGAATGGAACGGCCGTTACCGCGACTGCGTGCGCGACTTCTGGCGCTCGCAGCCGTCCACGCTTCCCGAGTTCGCCAGCCGTCTGCTCGGCAGCTCAGACCTGTATCAGGTCAACGGCCGCAGGCCGGTCGCTTCGGTGAACTTCATCACCGCGCACGACGGCTTCACCATGAACGATCTGGTCACGTACAACAACAAGCACAACATGGCCAACGGCGAAGACAACCGCGACGGCGAAAGCAACAATCGTTCATGGAACTGCGGCGTGGAAGGCCCCACAACCATTAGCGATGTCAACAACCTGCGCCAGCGGCAGCTGCGCAACCTGTTCTCCACGCTGCTGGTCAGCCAGGGCATCCCGATGATCTGCGGCGGCGACGAGGTGGAACGCACCCAGCAGGGCAACAACAATGCCTACTGCCAGGACAACGAGATATCGTGGCGCAGCTGGGACTCCACGCCCGAGCAGGAGGACCTGCTGCAGTTCGTGTCCAAGCTGATCCATCTGCGGCTGGAGCATCCCGTGCTGCACAGGCGCCGCTTCTTCTCCGGACGTGAGCCGGGCGAGGACGTCTCGACGATCCCGCAGATCGAATGGTTCGACCACACCGGATCAATCATGGACATGGATGACTGGTCGAACACGCACGCGTTCTCGATGATGGTGTTCCTCAACGGCTCGCGCATCCCCGAGACTGACTGGTACGGTTCGCCGATGATCGACAACGATTTCATCCTGATCTTCAACGCGCATTACGAGCCGATCATGTTCACTCTGCCCAGTGAGCGGTATGGCAAGAAGTGGCAGCTGCTCATCGACACATACAACCCCAAGGGGCCGGAGCTGAGCTATGAGGCGGGATTCGCCATCACCGCCCAGGCGCGCAGCTTCCTGCTGCTCAAGAGTTCTGATTGCCCGGCGGTACGTCGCGAGGACAGCTGAGATATCGTGGCAGGTGCTTCGCACCTGCGCGCTGTGTGCGCTACGCTGGGCAGGCGCCGACCGGTGACTTGCGTGTTACCGGTCGTTCGACAGGCGGGATTGCAGTTCCGCGACCTGCTCGTTGGTGCCGGAGCCGTCCGCGTCTCGGGCTGGATTGCCGGGGCCGGCACCGGTGCTGTTACCAGTGCCGGGCTGCAGCATCATCAGCTGATCCTGCAGACGATCGGCCTCGATTGCGGCGATTTGCCTTGAGAAGACGATGAACCATCCCAGAAACAGCAGTCCGGCGAGCGCTTCGAGATTGGTGAGCGTTTCCTGGCCCATCAGCATCCTGATGCCGATGGCAGAGCAGATCAGAATCGCCAAGGCGGAAATCACCGACATCACCTTCGGTATCCGCGGGGCGAGCCACGGCAGGGAGAGCATCAACACGCCCATGATGACCGTCAGTCCCTTGGCGCACACGTTGTGCATGATCGGGTGCGGCGTATAGCGGAACGCGCCGATGCCTATGAACATGAGCCCGGATATGGTCAGCAGCAGCGACAGGATGGCGATACGCAACGTGAAATGCGTGATGTCGCGGTCATCGGCGGCGGTGCCGGTGCTTTTGTTCATCTGATGGCGTGCTCGCTGTATGCGTTCGGTGGTGATCAGCTCCGAGATGGCGAAGTAGCTGACGATGATGATGCACGTTCCGGCGAGCATCAGCGTCGAGTTGAACATGCGGGCCGCGAACGTGGTGCGGTCGCCGAGCTGCGAGAAATTGTTGTGGTACCAGTACGGGTCGTCGGTTGGTCAGGCCGGCGGTGCACACGCCGGAAATCACGAAGAACGGCAGCAGCGAGGCCAACGTCTTCGCGTTCATCATCTCCGCCTGCACGAACGTCATATAACCGACGACGCCCGCGAAGCCGGCGCAGATGGGGGTGAGGTATCCGCTGAACGTCGCCGACCCCATCATGCCGTTGATTGCGCCGAGTAGGGCGAATGACGAGAGGAACACGGTCGCCGCGTACACGATCGACAATGCGAGGATCTCGAACACGCGACGAATCGGGGCGAACCAGCCGCGATGCAGGTTGAGCGAATGGGAGTGGCTGGCGTAACCGACGCAGAATGACAGGGCGGCGCAACCGGCCAGAATGCCCGCGCACACCATGAAACGTCGTTGGGTGATCTGCCAGATCGCCGGGGCGAACTGCATGTACAGCGACATCATTATCGCGCCGACCATCGCGCAGATCAGGAATGAGATCAGACCAAGGGTCTCCGCTCGCTGATGACGTCCCATGACACCCCTTTCGCCGTCCGGATATCCATTGTACTCGTGCGGTTTCGCGGCTGTGTTGGGTGGATTCTAGTGGTGGTTGCAACGCCTGATTGGTTTTGTTGGTTGTTAGGTTAGCTTGCGGTGTTGAGTAGTTCGATGATCTTCTCGCTGGGCTTCATGAACCCGAGGGTTTTGCGTGGCCGGTCGTTGAGTTCCTCGGCGACCGCGTCGAGGTAGTCCTCCGGGTAGACGGATAGGTCGGTGCCTTTGGGGAAGTACTGGCGCAACAGGCCGTTGGTGTTCTCGTTGGTACCGCGCTGCCACGGGGAGTGCGGGTCGCAGAAGTAGACGGCCATGTCCAGTGCCGTGGTGATCCGTTTGTGCAGGGCGAGCTCGCTTCCCTGGTCCCAGGTCAGGCTGTTGCGCAGGAGTTTGGGCAGGTGCTGCATCTTGTCGATGATGGCCTGCTGGACGTGTTCGGCGTCGTGCCCGTCGGGCAGGCGCAGCAGGATCGTGAACCTGGTGGTGCGCTCGACGAGCGTGCCGATGGCGCTTTGGTTCTTGGCGCCGGTGATCAGGTCGCCCTCCCAGTGTCCGGGCACGGCGCGGTCCTCTATCTCGGCCGGCCGTTCGCTGATCATGACCATGGGCTCGCGGAACCGGGGTCTGCGCCCGCCGTCGCCCTGTGGCTTGCGCTTGGCCCGGCCTTGCCTCATGGCGCGTTTCAGCTCCTGTTTGAGTTCGCCCCTGGCCTGCAGGTAGATGGCCTGGTAGATCGTCTCGACGCTCGCGTGCATATCCCCATTATCCGGGAAGTCCAGCCTCAGCCGGTTGGCTATCTGCTCCGGGCTCCAATGCCTGCGCAACCCGGCGGCGATCTCGTCCCACAGTCGCGTGCCCACGGCCGCCTTGCGCGGTCTGGGGCGTTTGAGCCGGTCCGCGGCCTTCTGCTGGGCGCGGTAGGGCTCGCAGCCGCCGGACTCGGGATTCCTGTTGCGCTCGACCTCGCGGCTGACCGTGCCGGGGTCGCGGCCCAGCAGCCGGGCGATGGCGCGGATCGAATCGCCCAGACGCAGACGGTCCGCGATGGCGATCCTCTCGTCCTGGCTCAGATAGCGCGCATGGATCCTCTTTGGTTTGTCCATGGTGGAACGATACCAGTCCACCAGGGGTTTCTCGTTCCTTCCCGTGGCGCGCGTCCTGCCGTTGCGCCACGCCTTGCCGGCGCGTTTCGAGACGCCGACCGCGTGCGCGGCCTGGGTGAAGTTCATGCCCTCCTCATCCAGCAGGCGCACGTACTCGGCGCGTCTCGCCTCGCACATCTCGTTCCTCGTCGGGTATTCGACGCCGTTGAACGCCCAACGGCGTGCGTCGCGGTCCCCGTCATGATGATGGCTTTTCATCACCTGATCCTCCTTGCGGTAGGTCAGGTGTTGCAACGATCACTAGAACCCGCCTTGCGTTGGTGGCCGGGGAGGGGGGGCGGTGCGGGACGAGATTGTGACGCGACGGTACGGGATTATGACGGGGCGGCGTGGAACGATGACCGGCATGCGGCGTGGTGCCTGTTCATGCGTGGGATGTGTCGTCCGGATTTTGCGTTCCTAAGTGCGCGCCGAAACGACGACCGTGCGCACATAGGTACGCAAACAGGGCCATTTGCGTACCTATGTTCGCGCACTCGTCGTTTCGGCGCGCACTTAGGAACGCAATGGGAGGGGGCCTACATTGCACCGATTATTTGGACCATCGGCGGGGTGGAAGATGCGGGTCGAGTCCAATGGCCACGGATTCGGTCGCCAAGGCCTACGGAACCCGGCGATAATTGAAAAACGGGCTCAGTCTCAGCCTATGGTATACTCAACATTTGTGCTTTGCCTTGGGCTGGGCACATCGGGCTGTAGCGCAGTTTGGTAGCGCGCCTGCTTTGGGAGCAGGATGTCGCAGGTTCAAATCCTGTCAGCCCGACCGGAGCCCTTGGAAACATTAGGTTTTCAAGGGCTTATTTTTCCGTCGAAAACAATCTGCATACAAATGCATACAAACGCCGCGGGATCTCCATGCCCGATTCACACGAGTTCGCGCTCGCGGAGGGCTCCGATCGCGTAGGCCACGTCGTCCAATTGTTCCGGTCAGAGCGCCGTGTAGGTGTTCAATGTGATGCTGGGAGAGGAGTGGCCGAGCTGCATCTGCAGGGTCTTCGCGTCCGCGCCCTGGGCGATCGCGAAGCTCGCGTATGTGTGGCGCAGACTGTGTATGGTCACGCCCTCGTCCTCCATGCCGGCCGCTTTGACGGCCTTGTTCCATATCCTTGTCCGCCACATGTTCGTCCAGACGTTCCCGCCACGGGTGGCACGGAACAGCCAGTCGTCATCACCCATGCCATCCATCTGCGCCTTGATCTGCGGCATGAGGAACCGTGGTATCGCGATATTGCGGGCCTTTCCGTTCTTCGGGGTGCCGAGCATGCTACCGCCGTGCCCGTCGTCAGTCCATGTGCGGCCTATCCTGGCGCGCCGCTTGGCCGCGTCCACGTCACCGACCTTAAGGGCAAGCGATTCGCCTATGCGGCATCCCATATAGGCCTGCCATCTGACCAGCAGACCGTCCACCGGCTTCCCGATCTTTTCCACCTCGTCCGCGAGCAACTTGACCTCGCGGACCGAGAGGAACACCATGTCGTCGTCGGAGGCGATCTTCGGCACGGTGACCCTGTCCACAGGATTCTCACCGATCCACCCGTTCGAGACGGCGTAGTCAAAGATGCCTTTGAGGACGAATTCCATGCTGGTCCCTTCAGTGGCGCCGGTGATGATTGCGGTGCCGGCTGTTGTTGACCATCCTATCGTCGCCAGTGGGCCGCCGCCTGAATAATTCCGAATGGAAAAGCGGTCCCGGGCTGTGCTAATCGCCGTTTGAGGCGTGAAAGCGGGATTAGTGTGGGCGAAATTGGTGGTATCTACATTTCGAGGGGTTGATCTGATGGATCAGGAACATCTATCTGCATTTCAGGGGGTTGCCCAAACGCGATATCCGAAGTATTAAGCGTTTTTTGCTGCTGGGATTGCGCGGTTTTGGGAGCGTTCATACTTGGCTGGCACCCCCTCGAAACGTAGATAGATGTCCGGCGAGACCGAAATCAACCCCTCGAAACGTAGATACGGTTCAATGACGATGTGATTCCGGGCTTTTCGCCCATGACCGGGGGAGAGAAGATGGCGAATCGCGCCGGAAAGGGGTCGTGCCCGAACCGTGATGCCTCGTCATGACTGCAACATGGTGATGCCGCCGTCCCTGACGAGCAGTGATTGACGGTCAGTGAGCGCGCGTAGGTCGAGCTCCGTGGAATACCGTTCGATGATGAGCCGTGCCGCCTGACCCATCGTGGGATTGCCCAGATGCGGCACCACATGGAAATCCGTCAGACCGAGTCCTTTGTAGTCGCGCAGACCCGGGGCGCGATCCGTGCGGTCCATGATGGAGCAGTAGCCGATGTCCGGCGACATGATGACCGAACCGGCTGATTCGCCGATATACGGGATCCCGTCGGCTATCCGTTCGGCGAGCAGCGCATCCGCGCCGCTCCGCCGCAGTTCCTGCAGCAGAAAGAACGAATTGCCGCCGCCGACATATATGCAGTCGGCGTCCGAGAGGGTGCTCCACACGTCGGGGGCAGCGGCCGTTGAAACATCCAGTTCGGTGACGCGGAATCCCAGTTGACGCAGTTGGCGGCGGGTCAGCATCGTATGCGCGAACCCCCATGGCTCCACGGCCGCGGCGGTCGTGATGTACGCCAGTCGACCGCCGTGCAGCCCGGGCAGTGCATGCGGGATCATCCCTGCGGCTCCGCGCAGCGTCGATGTGAGCATCATGGTCGCCATCCTGGCCTCCTTTCGTATCGCCCAGTATAGGACCGCGTTCATGAGAGCGCTGACAGATGAAAGGTCGAATGCGCGCGGTGGCGTTTGGCGCTCGCCTGGCCCGGTTGCCGGAAATGACGACATGGGCGCGAACGATTCCGCCGATGCGGACGGAAAATGCCATAACTCGAACGAAGACGATACGATTGGACGCATGAGCGAAACGAACAATGACAACCTGTGGCCGGCCCCGACCGCTGACGGCCCGCTGAACGCGACCGTGACCATCCCCGGCAGCAAATCCCTGTCGAATCGGTATCTGATCCTCGCCGTGCTTGGCGCGAAGCCCGTCACGCTTGTCGGGCTGTTGCGCTCGCGCGACACCGAACTGATGATGGGAGCGCTGTCGGCGCTTGGTGTGCGCTGCGACATCGACCCGGAAAACGACACCACGGTCACGGTGACGCCGCCGGAATCCGGCCGATTCAGCGGCAATGTGGGCGTGTACTGCGGGCTCGCCGGCACGGTGATGCGTTTCGTGCCGGGACTGGCGCTGTTCGCGGACGCCCCGGTGCGGTTCGATGGAGACGATCAGGCATACGCGAGGCCGATGCAGCCGGTTCTCGACGGGCTCGAACAGCTCGGCGCCCGCGTCGAATACCACGGCGAGCACGGCCGGTTACCGTTCACCATCACGCCACCGCGTCATGATGGTGAACGGGCCGATGACGGTTCCGCTGCCGCCAAGGTGAGCATCGACTCGTCCGGCTCTTCACAGTTCATCTCCGGTCTGCTGCTGATCGGGTCGCGCCTGCCCGGTGGGCTGGAGTTGCGGCATACGGGGGAGAAGACGCCGAGCCTGCCGCATATCCGCATGACCGTCGCTGATGTGAACGGCGCGAGCGGCAATGCGACCGCTGATGAGGAGTCTCGCGTCTGGCGAGTCGGCCATGCCGCGTTGCAGCTGCCGGAACGCGTGGTCGTCGAACCTGACCTGTCGAATGCGGCGCCGTTCCTCGGCGCGGCTTTGATCGCCGGAGGCACGGTGCGCGTGCCGCACTGGCCTGCTGAGACCACCCAGCCCGGTGGACTGCTGCCGGGATATCTGGAACGCATGGGCGCGCGCGTCTCGTTCCCCGAAGAGGACGGCGTGCGGTATTGCGAGGTGAGTGGCGACGGCCATGTGCATGGTCTTGGTGATTTCGACCTGACCGCGGCAGGGGAGATCGCGCCGTCGCTCGCGGCGATACTGGCGTTTGCCGATGCTCCGACCCGTATGCTCGGCATCGGTCATCTGCGTGGTCATGAGACGAACCGTCTGGAGGCGCTGGTCACGGAGATCACGCGCATCGGGGGAGAGGCCCGCGAACTGGAGGATGGCATCGAGATCACTCCTGTGCCGGTTGAGCGTCTGCACGGTGAGGTGATGGAATCCTACGCTGATCACCGCATGGCGACGTTCGCCGCGATGATCGGGCTGGCCGTGCCGGGCGTCCGAATCGTCAACGTGGAGACCACGCGCAAGACACTGCCCGATTTCGTGGGCATGTGGACCGGCATGTTGGATCGGTGACCGCGACGAATATCACGGATATACGATGAGGGGCTGATTCCCAGCGGAATCAGCCCCTCATTTATGTTCGTCCGTTTGCGTTAGACGGACTGCGGCCTGCTAACGGCAGTTCGTCACTTGGCGAACGTGTTGCCGTAAGTGTCCACGCCGTTCTCGGCGATTTCGGCGGACTTGCGGGCGATGGCCAGCTCCTCGTTCGTCGGGATGACGGCGATGATCACGGAGGAGTCCGGGGTGGAGATGATGCGCGGCTCCTTGGAGCGCTTCGCGTTCTTCTCCTCGTCCAGCTTGACGCCGAACGGGGCGAGCTTGTCGCACACCATCTTGCGCACGATGTCGTCGTTCTCGCCGACGCCGGCGGTGAAGGTGATTACGTCGCAGCCGCCCATCTGGTAGGTGTAGTTGCCGATGTAGCTGACGATGCGGTGCACGTACACGTCGAGGGCCAGCTTGGCGTCCTCGTTGCCCTCGGCCACCAGACGGTGAACCTCGCGCAGGTCGCCGAAGCCGGTCATGCCCATCATGCCGGAGCGCTTGTTGAACAGGGTGTCGAGCTCGTCCACGTTCATGTGGGCGTTGCGGATGAGGTGGAAGACCACGGCCGGGTCGATGTCGCCGGTGCGGCCGCCCATCATCAGGCCTTCAAGCGGGGTCAGACCCATGGAGGTCTCGACCGGCTTGCCGGAAACCTCGGCGGAGGCGGAGGCTCCGTTGCCGATGTGCAGCACGATCTGCTTGAGGCCTTCGGCCGGCTTGCCGATGACGCCGGGGACCACGGAGGAGATGAACTCGTGCGAGGTGCCGTGGGCGCCGTAACGGCGGATGTGGTACTGGTCGGCAATCTCCTTGTTCAGCGCGTAGGTGCTGGCCGCCTTCGGCAGCTGGAAGAAGAAGGAGGAATCGAACACGAAGATCTGCGGAACGTCGGGCAGCAGCGCGCGCATGACTTCGGCGCCCTTGGCCTCCGGGCCGTTGTGCAGCGGGGCGAGCACGGCCAGGTCCTTGACGGCGTTGATGGTCTTGTCGGTCACGAGGGCCGGCTTCGGGAAGAGGGATCCGCCCTGAACCACACGGTGGCCGACGGCGACGATGCCTGCTTCGGACAGGTCCGGGCCGTACTCCTTGAAGAAGCCGAGCACGCGCCTGAGGCCCTGCTCGTGGTCGTGGATCGGCTCTTCGAGCTCGTGCTTCTCGCCGTTGTACTCGTGCTTGTAGTGACCGTCGACCGGTTCGCCGATCTTCTCGACGAGACCGGAGGCCAGACCTTCGCCGGACTCAAGATCGACCAGCTGATACTTGATAGAGCTGGAACCGGAATTGATGACAAGGACGGTTTTCGCCATTGTGGGCATCCTCCATGATTGATACGTACCGCGAAACACGGCTTTCCATCTGATAGATTACTCGCTGCTTGCTACAAATCAGCGCCGCAGGTTTCGCCGAGAGCCACCAAAGAGAAAAGCCCCGCTGACGGGCTGAGCCGTGAAGTAAACAGCGGGGCTGGTTATAGGTGAAGAGCGAACGACAGATTGCACGTGCCCCCGCTGGCGGGGGCTGTCGCGAAGCGACTGGGGGCGGTCGTAAAGAGCGGCTGTACCGCGCGGAGACCGCTAAAACACCCGCGTCACTGGGCCTCGATGGCGGTCAGTGCGATGGTGTTGATGATGTCCTGCACCGTCGCACCGCGTGAGAGGTCGTTGACGGGCTTGTTGAGGCCCTGCAGCACGGGGCCGATGGCGAGCGCCCCGGAGGAACGCTGCACGGCCTTGTAGCCGATGTTGCCGGAGCACAGGTCGGGGAACACGAACACGTTGACGTGTCCGGCCACGTCGTTGCCCTTGGCCTTGGTGGCTGCCACGTCGGGCGACCATGCGGCGTCGAACTGGATGGAGCCGACGACGGGCAGGTCCGGAGCCTTCTCCTTGACGATTCGCGTGGCCTCTTCGACGATGTCCACGTCCGGCCCCTTGCCGGAGCCGAGGGTGGAGTAGGAGAGCATGCCGACCTTGGGCTCGATGCCGAACGCCTTGGCGGTCACGGCGGACTGCAGCGCGATCTCCGCGAGCTGTTCGGCGTCCGGGTTGAGGTTGATGGCGCAGTCGGAGAACACGGTCACGTGGTCCTTGAAGCACATCAGGAAGGCGCCGGAGACGAGCCTCTGCCCGGGCTTGGTCTTGATGACCTGCAGCGCCGGACGCACGGTGTTTGCGGTGGAGTTGACCGCGCCGGACACCAGACCGTCGGCGTAACCGAGCACGACGAGCATCGTGCCGAAATAGCTCGCGTCGGTCAGCTGCTTGCGGGCCTGCTCTTCGGTCATGCCCTTCTTGGCGCGCAGCTCGCACAGCTTGGCGACCATGGGCTTGAGGATGTTCTCGTCGTCCATGGCCTGGAAGCGTGCCTTGCCCAGATGGGTCAGACCGAGTTCCGCGCCCCGGGCGAGGATCGCGCCCTTGTCGCCCACGATGATGAGGTTCGCGATCTCGCGCTCCAGCAGGTAGTCGGCCGCCTTGATGATGCGGTCCTCTTCGCCTTCGGGCAGCACGATCGTTTTCTTGTTCGCTTTGGCGCGGCCGAGCAGGCTGTACTGGAAGGCGTACGAGGTGATCGGGAAGTCGATCTCGACGTTGATGGCCCGCAGGACCTCTTCGGTTGGCACGTTCGCCTGGAAGGCGGCGAGCGCCGCATCGGCCTGCGACGCCTCGGTGAACGGGATCTGGGGGATCGTCCACACCGGCAGCCCGAAGTCCGCGAGCGTGTCCTTGACCGAGACGGAGTGGCGCGGCTCGCAGCCCGTCACGAAGATGCCCAGCACCTTGTTGCCGGCGGCCTCCATGCCTTCGATGGAGAGACGGACGGTGTCCTTGAGCTCGTCAGGCCAACGGTCGATGGTGCACACGGCGAGGAAGACGCCGGCCTGCAGGTCGGCGGCGATGTTCGCGTTGAACTCGTAGGCGGTTGGGTCGTTGACGTGTGACTTGTCGGTGCCGACGATGAGCGCCGCGTCCGCGCGGGACACGTTCATCGCGTCGTTGAACGCCGCGACGATGTCGCCGCGGGAGCCTTCCTTGTCCTTGCGCACCTGGTGAATGTCCAGTCCGGTGGACAGCGCGACGCCGAGGCCGGCGTTGGAGGCGTTCAGCAGGATGGGGGTGAAGTGGTCGTGATTGGAGACCGCGGGGCGGAACACGGTGGTCTTGAATTTGGTGGTCAGCGCCTTGAGCACGCCGTATGCCACGACGTTGCGTCCGTTTGCGCCTTCAGGACTTGCGATGTAGATGTTCGTTGTTGTCACGTTTGTCTCCTCGTCGGGGATGGTACTGCTCGTGTGACCGCCTTGTTTCACACTTACTGACATTGTAGTACCCGATCGTTCGCTGCCGGGCGTTCCCGTTGTCTATTTAGAAGTGCAACACCCCTGTTGGTCCTGCAATTCTAGCAGTTCGTCGGCGAATGCCTCGGCGGGCGTCCGGTAGTCCAGCACGCGCATGGGACGGTTGTCGGCCTCGTCGACAATCTCCCGCAGCTCCCCGGCCATGCCCATCCGGATCTCGCCGCGTTTGTGCGGATACCGGCGGATCATGCCGTTCCTGTTCTCGTTGCCTCCCCGCTGCCTGCTGGAGTACGGGTCGGCGAAGCACGTGTCCATGCCCAGCTCGCGCAGGCGCGTGTGGCGGGCGAACTCGGTGCCGTTGTCGTGCGTGACGCTGACGCGCGCGCCGGCCGGCAGCGGCGAGAACATCGCCAGCTGCGCCCCGACGCTTTCCCCGGCGGTCTTATCGGGCACGATCCCGGCCATGAGGAACCTGGTCTTCCTCTCGACCTCGGTGTGCAGGTCGCATCCGGCGCCGATCACGCTGTCGGCCTCCCAATGGCCGAAACCGCTGCGATCGCCGGCCTCCGGCGGACGCTCGGAGATGGGAGCCCGTCCGGGAATCGGGAAACGCGACGTCCTCCCGCCGCCACGCCTGCGCCGCCTCCTGCTGCCGCGTGGAAGGCGGCGCGCCCGGCGCTCACGGCGATGGCGGTCGGCGTAGACCCAACGGTGGACGGTCTCCGGGCACACGCGCATGGCGGGGTCGTCGGGGAACGGGACGCGCGGCCTGCCGTCGACGGGCGGCGGCGACCAGCCGCGACCCGGCCATTCGGCCACCCGCGCCCACAGGCGTCCGCATGACGGGCGGTGGCGCTTGCGCGGCTTGGCGCGCCTGCGGCCGGCCCTGCGCCGCGCGGGGCCGGCGATGCAGCATCCGCCCGTCCACGGGCCTGTCCTCAGCCGTTTCGGCCGGCACGGCCGGCAGGACCCGTTCTCGTCGGACGGGAACCCACGTGTTGCGTTTGATCTCCCTGCTGATGCCGGACGGGCCGCGTCCCAGCAAACGGGCCATCTTCCTGACGCTCGTGCCGTCGCCGACCTCGATCTGGATGACCCGGCGTTTCCCTTCCAACAGGCGCGAACATACTTCTCCCATAGGTGCAACATCCCCTCGGACTGGTTATCCGGACAATCTCCAATCTAACGGGTGTTGCACTTTCAATTAGACAACGGGGGATGAAGCTCATGCGATCTACGCTGGTAAAATAAACTCATTGAACCTTGGCTGCAGGCTACGTCGCCGTCGTCCTGCGTTAATTAATTCATGGCATGCGGAGGTGCTAATGGAGGACGAGAACAAACCATTTGCAATTTCAAAAGTGCGAATATCCGGCTTCAAGAAAATCAGAAATCCTTTCGAACTAACCTTCAATGATCTCGTTACCATTCTCGTAGGTGAAAACGGGACAGGAAAGAGCACCATTGTTGAAGCGATAAACCTTGCCCTGAGTGGTAGATACCGCGACGCACCAATCGGTCGAAGCGTTTCTGAATACCTGTTCAACAAGGACGACGTGGCCCTGTTTACGAATTCGTCCCAACCATATCTGGCTTTTCCGGAAGTGCGAATCGATGTATACCTCGAGGGCGGCGATAAGGCTACGGCGGCACGGCTGAGCGGCGCGAATTGCCCAGAGAAGACCAAGAAATGCGGCTTCTCGTTCACGATTTCCTTCGATTCAGAATATCTTCCAGAAGTTGAGGCGGCATCGCGCAGCGAACACTTTGATTCACTGCCTATAGAGTATTTCGAGGCATCGTGGACGACCTTCTCAGGAGAAAAGGTGACGCCACGAATGCTTCCCATCACATCGGTTCTCATCAACCCAAACGGAGACATGCGCCCTTCATTCGGGACCGACCGTGCAACGAAATCCCTAATCGACACGCTCGACAAAGATGACCGACTGGCCCTCTCGCAGGGAGCGCGCAAAGGCAAGGATGGGTTTCGGCACGCCGTAAGGAATGGTGGGATAAACCAAAAGCTAGCAAATAGCGCAAACTTCAAAGCGGGAAAGCCAGAGCTCGACGTCAACCTAGGAAGTGCCGACTCCTGGTATCGAGATTTGACCATTTCTCTCTCCGGTGTTCCGTACGAAAATATCGGAGCTGGACCTCAGTGCCTGCTTCAGAGCGAAATATCATTTGGTTCAATTTCAGGTGGCAGCAGCAAGCCGACAGTGGTGCTGATAGAGGAGCCCGAAAACCATCTCTCGTATGGGAACTTGAACAGATTGCTCTCGCTGCTCAACAGCTACCAAGGAAGCCAGTTCCTCTGCACGACTCATTCAAGTTTCGTCGCCAACAAGCTCGGTCTCGAAAACCTCGTCGTTATCGGTTCCGCGACGGATGGAATACCCTCGACCACACTAAAACACCTGCCAGAGGCCACTTATTCGTTTTTCAGGAAACTGCCCGGCTTCGAAACGTTACGCCTCGCCCTCGTAGACAAAGCCATTCTCGTTGAGGGACCATCTGACGAGCTGATTATCCAGCGCGCGTATCAGGACAAATACGGGCGCTCCCCATTAGCAGATGGCATAGACGTCATTTCCGTTGGCCTGGCGTTTGAACGATTCCTGAGCATCGCTAAGCTGATCGGAAAGAAGGTCGCCATCGTCACGGACAACGACGGCAATCCGGAAAAGTTAGCGAAAAAATTCGAACCCTATTTACCGCTGGGGAACATACAGGCGTTCTTTGACAGCGAAGCGCATGACGAGCCGCACGACGACTATCCCACGCTTCGCTTGGATACGCTGGAGGCCACGTTGGTAAGGAGTGCCGGGCGAGAAACGCTCTGCTCGCTATTGGGAAGGAAGGACGAGAGCGACCATAGCCTGATCCACTACATGGAAACCAACAAGACGGACACAGCCCTTTCTATCTTCGATTCAGAGACCTCGATCGCATTCCCCGGCTACATTACTGGAGCCATCGAGTGGATAGGCGAAAACTAGTGACAACTCAGAAGTGTATTATGGCCGGTGCAGGAACCGGGAAGACAACCTATCTCCTCAACCAGGCACTGAACGTTCCTCACGAGAAGAATGTTCTTTACCTCACATATACGGAAGCGGCAGCAATTCACTTCGCAAGTCGAGTGAAGGCGATACGCGGCGCAGTTCCCGGCAATATCACCGTTATGACCTGGTATAGCTTTCTTCTCGCACACGGAGTTAGGCCCTTCCCTTACCCTCTTCCCGGTATCTTGCCGCGAGGCATTAGCTTTGTTGAGGGAAAGGTCCCTCAACGTAGAGGAGTGACCAGGGGCAACCCGGCCTACTATCTCGCGAACGAACGAGGAGACGTATTCAGCTCGCGCCTCGCCGACCTTGCCTGCAAATGCAACGAGCAGGTTGGCGGCGATGCCGTCAATCGCATCAGCGACATGTTCGACATCATCCTTATCGATGAGGCCCAGGATTTGTCTTCGTACGATTATGACTACATCAGCAGCCTGATGCATACCCCCGCTACCGTCATAGTCGTCGGTGACCCGAGACAAAGAACCTACACCACTTCGAAAGAGGGGCCGTATACGGAAGAGACATTCTTCGATTATGCTCGACGTCGCCAGTTGTGTGAGATTGACACCAATAGCCTTTCCGTCTGCCACCGCTGCAGACCAGACGTTGTCGCACTTGCCAACGCCTTGTTTCCTGATCTGCCAGCACTGGCCTGCGCTACACCCGACGAGGGGACCCATCTCCGCACCCTGTCAAAAGGAGAGCGCGCCAAGCCACCGGTAGACTTCCTTGAGGCGATGCACTTGACCTGGCAAGCGAAGTCATTGCCCTATAGCAATTGCTCGACAATGACAATGGGCGCCTCGAAAGGCTCCGAATTCGACAATGTCGCAGTTTGGCTGACCAAGCCCATGTCCATGTGGCTCGATAATAGAGAGGCGGCGCTTAAACCAGGCGCAAGGGCAAAGATGTATGTTGCGGTAACGCGAGCTCGTAACAATTTATGGCTAGTCAGGCCACAATGACGCCCTTGGCTGGCGCTCAAACCGCGCCGCTCGTCCATCCCCTCGCAGCATAATCATCTTCCTGGCCAGGCTGTGTCCCAACGGATGGATACCATTTACCCGGGTGCATCTGGGGCAACGGGCCGGCAGGCCCTCGAAAGGTCGCTCGCAGAACACGCAACATCAAACACGAAAGAAGAGACGAACGACAGATGCCGGACCCCGGACGACAGCACCGCGGAAGACGAGCATTCCGAACACAACTGCGAACACAACTGAACGAACTTCGATCCTAGGCAGGCGCCCGCACGGGCGCCTTTTGCTTTTCGGGGACTTAGCTGCCAGCTAAGGCGTACGGCTCATGGCCGTTTCGTGAAGGCCCGACCAGCTCGACCCACCTCGACCCATCTCCGCTCCTGTCGGGCGTGTCAATCGCCGTCAGGCGGTTCAATCGTCGCGCAGACGTAAACGCACACAGGACCGCGCAGACGTATCGCGCGGAAAGATTGGAGGCAACCATGGCGCACGCTACGAAATGCGCCGCGCCCGAGGGCAACCGGGGCCGCGACGAGTGGATGACGGTGATCGAGATGCAGGAGTACATGGGGGCGAGCCGGAGTAAGGCATACGACCTCATCTGGCCGGGAGAGATCGACTCGTACAGGCTCGGAAGGAAGCTCCTGGTTTCGAGGGCGTCGGTGGACGCCTACATCGAGTCGAGGGGCGGCAGGAAATGACGACGGCGACCGCCCCGGGAGCCGCCCGCGGCCGGGCATGCGAGGGAGCCTCGAGACGAGAGGAGCTCGAGGAGACCATGACCAAGAGCATTAGCAGGAGCTAGGTGAGGCTCATCGCATCGACCAACGCGATATTCGGCGCCGACGAGGCGTGCGCGATGCTGCGCATCAGCCGCGACGCCATGTACCGGCTCGCCCCCCCTGCATTCACCGCTAGCGCATGCTATAAGGCTGTTGGTGGCTCATTGAGCTACCTCCAAGTGCCGGGGGAGTCCCCCGGCTATTTTTTATCCATTCCATTAGGAGTCCCCATTGGCCAAGGAGCTCAGCATCTTTGTCGATGAGAGCGGCGACCGCGGCGGCAAGGCTCGCTACTATCTGCTCACGCTCGTCTTCCACGACCAGGCAGACGGCATCGCCGAAGCGGTCACGGGCTATGAGGCCAAGCTCGCCAGGGCCGACCTCCCCAATATCCCGTTCCACTCCGAGTCCCTCATGAACGGGCATAAGGACTATGAGTTTCTCGGCATCGAGCAGCGCAAAGCCATGCTCGCCTACTTCTCCTCGTTTGTCCGCAGGCTCCCCATCTCCTATGTCATGTTCGTCTACTGCCGCAGCCAATTCGAAGACCCGGCAAGGCTAATGGAGCGCATGGGGCGCGACGTCTCCTCCGCCATGGTTGAGCACTTGGGCTTCTTCCAGTCCTTCGACGATGTGAAGGTCTATTACGACAACGGTCAGGACATCGTCAAGCAAGCGCTCGACCGTTCAGTGGACAAGGTTCTCTCAAAAGGAGTTGTCCGACGCCGCAAGACCTCGATGACTGACTACCGCCTCGAGCAAGTGGCGGATTACCTCTGCACCATCGAACTCGCCTTGGTCAAGTACCAGGCCAAGGAGAACGGTGAGACGTACAACAAGTTCTTCGGAGGTATCGGATCTTTCAAGAGAAACTGGCTCAAGCAAGCCCGCAGCATGCGGATATAGATGGTTCCGAGGCTTCGCAAGGAACGGTCAGCACTCCTCCGGCTAGGAGCCCCAGGCGACATGCTTCGAGCAGCGAAAGCGAAACGCAAGCAATGGCGTCACGGGCGCTTCGTGCGCTACAGTGCGTCCATGTTGTCATCTCCTATTGTCTCAGCGTGGTAACTGAGGATTCTAGGCGGTGGCCACACCCCTTTTCCGGGGTGCCGACACCAACGTTTGGCACACAACCGCAGTAGACGGCAACGTCCGCCTACTGAGCAAAAGCAACGAGCTTTTCCGGGTCCAAGACCGATAAGCGAAGATGGATCAAGTTTTACTCCCTTAACAGGCCCAACTTGCCAAGCCACTCGACAAAAGTAGTGATGATTCGCTCGGTGCGCGTTTCGATGTCGCTCTCGGCGAAGTCGCCGCATCGCGCAATTTCCACGAGTTCGCGAACAGCGGTCCCCGACACCTCAACGCCCTTATCGTTCACATAGCCCTCGTAATACTTGCGCTTATCCGACAGCTGGTAATCTGAGGCGCGAATGTTTACGCGCTTCTCCAACATCGCCTTGTTTCCTAGTGCTTCAAGGTTTGAGCGATTGGATAGTGGGTGTACCTCGTTACGCTTTCTTGCATAGATGTGTTCGATCTCGAGCGTTGTGTCCAAGTCCATGAGAGGTTGCTTAGGATCTGAGTAGGCCCACCAAACAAGCATCGATCGTGTGAAGCGACGCTGGTTGGTGAACTGATAGCTTCTGAAGCGTCCCGTAATTGTTTCACGGTCGAACAGATGGGCTGAAAAGTCAACCTTGCGACCTTCTACGATGTCTATGAGTGCGGGATAGACGGGACCGCGCAGAGCGTTTACTCCGGGACGCTCAAGTGAGTAGGCGTAGATGAATCCAGTGATGTAGCAAAGGAAATCGTAGAGCTCCTTGTCGTCTAGCTCGCCTTTGGTATTGCGCTTTGCCAGGAACCAGGTGCTCAACAGATAAGCCCACATGCCGTTGGGTGCGTAATTGAGAACGAATAGGCGTCGTGCTACACGCTCGGAAAAGCCCTCCTGCGCATCAACCCGTTTCCAGAAAACGAGCAGAGACTCCAAATCGTCGAGCGTCGCGTCCTCGCGTAGAATTTCGTACGAGCTGTCGCTGTAGAAGTCGCGTAGACTTTTGGTTGTTGTGTCGCGGATGCCCTTCTTTGCACGGCGATAATACATATAGCGGGTGAAAAGCTCATCGAGCGGCGTGCCCGAGGTTGGTTTAAAAATGAGGTTGGCTGTTTCCTCGAGCGCTTTCCAACGCGTGACGAACTCGTCTTTGCGGCCCTCGATGGAGAAGCGCTTGTAGAACTGGCTCTTAAAGATGTCAGCGTCTGCCAATGGGAGTCCACGGTCGTTCAAAGTCGAGAAGATCCTGAGCGCGGTGTCCTGGGATTCCGCCTCGATGGGAAGCAAGATTACGTTATTGAGAATGCGAGCGGCGAATAGCGCGATGTAGCTTGGCCACTCGCTTGTCATTTCGGCCATTCTTTTAGAGAAGAAGGCGTAATTGCGTGAATAGGCGCTGTGGGCCATGGGGCCCACAGCGCCGTGGCGCAATATATCTAGAAACTCATCTTTGTCGGAATCGCTCGCCACCTCTGAATCAATTTTCAGCGCATCCATGTCGGGGTCGTCGAACTCATCGGTCTTCCAGACGCAGCCAGCAATCGAGTCACGCACTTTAATTGACTGCTTGTCCTTCATGTTTGCGAACTTGTCGTAAAACGCCCTAAGCAGCAACATGATGGTTGTAAGTCTCTGCTGGCCATCGATTATTTCAAGCTGTCCTGCGTCGTTCTTGAAAGTAACAATGGGGCCGAGGAAGTATTCATCACTAGTGCTTTTGAAGGCGTCACAGTCGTCGTTGGGAAACGCGAAGGTGAAGAGATCGTCCCATAGCGTTGCGCACTCGTCTTCGCCCCAGGCGTAAGGTCGCTGGTAATCTGGGATGAGGAAGTCTGAATGCTTATCTGTGAGGAGCAGCTTGATCGTTTTCTGGTCGATGTTGAGCTTGGACATTCCGGAAACCTCCGTGCAGGTATCTTTTTGCATCCAGAATTATATTGCACAGCATAAAATAAGGTGCTTGATGACGGCACGATAGGACCAGAGAGCGCGGGAACAGATTGAAGACCCGCATCTGCAGTGAACCCCTATAGTTGGACAGACAATGTTCTGCTTCTCCTATAGGGGTCTTCTGCGTTAGGGGGGTTGATTTGCTGAGCATGGATTACTCCGCCGAGTTCAAGCAGCGCTTTGCGGACAGGTACGCCGACGGCGCGACCATCGCCATGCTGCAGCACGAGTTCGGCCTTACGAAGTCAACCGTGAAGCTTCGGAGGGAGAGGATCGACCAAGGCGGCGTCGGGGCCATAGACAGGCCGAGGAAGGACAACCGCTACTCCCAGGAGCTCAAGCTTCGTGAATCTACCCCGATTCCATTGATACCTTTTACGCCGCCTTCGAGCGGCTGTTTCCCTTGGGCCAATTAGCCTCTTCGAACTCGGCGGGGCTGAGGTAGCCCAGCGCCGAATGTATCCTCGCCCTATTGTAGATTACCTCGATGTACTCGAACAGATCCAGCGCGGCCTCCTCGCGCGTGGCGTAGGTGCGCGCGTGCGCGCATTCCGACTTCACGATGCCCATGAGCGACTCCATGGCCGCGTTGTCCCGCGGCGACGAGATCGACCCCATCGATGGCCGGATGCCGTTCTCCCGCATGGTCTTGGACAGAAGCAGCGACACGTATTGCGAGCCGCAATCGCTGTGATGAGCGCATCCCTCTGGCGGGTTTCGCCTGGCCAACGCTATCTTCAATGCCTCGTCTGCGAGCTCGGCCGCGATGCTCGGGCCCATCGACCATCCCACGATGCGCCGCGACCATATGCCCATCACGAGCGCCAGATACAGCCAGCCCTGGCGGGTCTTCACGTAGGTGATGTCCGCGGACCGCGCCGCGTTGGGGCCGCCGGCCTCGAACCTGCGCCCCACCGGGTCCAGCGCCGATTCGCGCTTGGACGCCCGCTTCTCGCCCGAGGGGCGCTTGGCGCACGCGCGCGACCGCCGCGCCAGCCTCGCTCCCGCATGATGCGGGCCACGCGCTTGCGCGAGGTGCGCACCCCGCGCGCCCGCAGCCGCATGAACGTCTTGGGCGCGCCGTAGATGCCCCGAACCTCGTCCCTGACCCGGGATATCGCGACGGCAAGCTCATCGTCGCGCAGGTCGTGCGCGCTCGGCGGGCGCGACTTCCAAGCGTAACAGCTCTGGCGCGCCGCCTTCAGCGCCGCGCACATCCCCGACACCGGCCAATTGGGCTCGTTGGAGAATATGAACTCGAACTTCGTCCTCTTCGTGGAAAGGCCTACAGCTGCCTGCTGGCGAAGAAGGCGCTCGCTCTTAAAAGTATCTCGTTCTCGCGCTTGAACCGCTCGTTCTCCCTCTTCAGCCTGCGCAGGTCCTCGGCCATCTGGAACGGGTTGGCGTCGGGCGCCGGCCCGGCCGCGTCGGCCTTCTTGACCCAGTCGGCCAGGCTGCCCACGTCGCAGCCCAGCCCGCGTGCCACCTCGGCGTACGTCGTGCCCGACTTCCCGTACAGCTCCACGGCCTTCTGCTTGAATTCCGCCGTGTACCTGGGAGATGGATTGCCCATGGCCCGCCTCGCTTTCCTCCGTTGCGGCCATCATGCCGAAACGGAAATCGACTTGTCAACGGATCTGGGGCAGATTCAATGCGATGGCACGTGCTGTGATTCGCGGCGACTACGGCAACGGGGACGAGAGGAAGCGGCGCCTGAGATCCTACTACTCGATCGTCCAGACTCGCGTGAACGAGATGCTGTCATGAGATCGAGGCTACGGTGGCTTGGCGAACAGGTGGGCGGTTCCTCGGGATTGCGGGATGCCTGGTCCTAATGATCGTTCTGTTGCCGCTGATACCGCTCTTCGAGATGTAGGACGAATCCGAAGGGCATACGAAGAGAAGTGAACGTCGAGGGAGCCGCCGTCCATCTCGAAGCGGCACCCTTTTCTATTCTGTGCATATGTTCGGCGCACTGCCACCTGATAAAATTACGTTTGCAACTCATTTGCATTCGGAGCATATCGACAGGCGGCTATGACTATGAGATTTTCCTTCTTTGGCAAGCGCGACAACGAACCTGAACCAGAAGAAGAGCGTGCGGAAAATGTCATCGTTCCTACGGAAGGCAACGAGATAGTTCCCACGTTAGATAGCGAGGACGTGGACCTCGCCCTCTATGACCATGTGACCCTCGATGTCAGGACAATCGGCGGAGAGGCATACGCCGACGCCCTGATACCCATGGCGACTAAGGCGGCAGATGCGGCGGCCCAATGGGACCATGCCATCGTTCGATTCCCCGAAGGTGCAGGATGGAATGATCTGCTCAACCGAAAGACTCCCGGCTGGGAGGAGTGGAAGCAGCTTGGCGTCCTCAAGGACGGCAAGTTTCAGCCCCAAGCCGCAATCAGGCAGGCGAAGCTCCAACCTGTTGCAGTAGCCAACCTAGCTTTGCAGGGAGCCGCCATCGTTGTGGGCCAGGCGTACATGGCAGAGATAAGCAAACAGCTTGAGGGCATCGAGTCTGGCATCGCCGCAATCCAGCAGGAGATGAAGCTCGAACGCGAAGCAGACATAGAAGCGCGATTCGAGAAGCTTCTCGAATACCTCTCCCAGTACGACGAGATCTTAACCAACCCAGAAAAGAGGCAGGCCGTGCATAACGCCATTGAGGGAATATGCGTTGAAACCCTCAAGGCATGGAAGTTCCAGGTAAAGGCTATGCGCGAGTTCGGTACGCGCATGGAACGCTCAAGGCGTTTGAAGGACGACGAGGTACGGGCAAGACTTCACGAGTTCCAAGGCAAGGAGCGAGACGCGCAGGCTGCGTTTCGGCTCTTCCTGGCTGCAGAGCAGGCTTCAATGCAATATGACGGAGATTTCAGCGCCGGCAGAATAGCGCGCGAGCGCGAGAAGATTGGCAAATGCCTCGATGACTATGCCGAGGTTCGCGATAAGGCCCGGGGCCTGCTCACAGAGAGGATCAAGGGCGTACGCGGCGGCTTGTTGGCCGTGCCTGACGCGGAAGACGATGGCTACGAGCCCCAGAACCCGGTCTTCGACGCAGTTCACTTTGTGGCACATAACGCTCCGCGAGTTACGCCTCTTGCGCTGCGCAAGGAGGCACAGAGGCAGGCGGCAATCAAGAGGAGCCGCTACCGTCGGGCAGCGGGCGTTGACGATCCGGTTGCTTTGATAGGTGAAGAGCGCGAGGATGAGCTTGCACGCATGAGCTTCATCTACAACGAGGCCAACGCGATGCTCGTCGATGGCGACGGCGTCCACTTCCTGAAAATGCATGCCGACGAAAAGGCACACGAAGCGAACGATGCCGAGATCATCGACGAGCACCATGAGGATGAATAAAGCGGAAGGCCGCCAACGCGATTGACGGCCTTCTCTCTTGTTATGTCGGTTCGGACTAGCTGAGCGGCTCGAGCTCGCGGTACAGCGGGCCTCCGTCGCCCACGAGCACATCCCACCACCACTGGGGCGACTCGACTCCGGATGCGCAGAGCATGTCCAGAAGCTTGGCGCGGGCATCCGGGGGCAGCTGCTCGAAGTCCTCGCGCATGGCATCGATGAGCACGGCCTTGCTCGCGCTCATCATGTCGTTGCAGATCTCCTTCTTCTCGTCCAGGCTGTAGCTCTCGGGCGAGAAGATGCAGAGGTCTGCTCGGAAGTAGGCATGTCCTCGGCCTGGGTGAGTTCGGTCATCTTCGCTTCGTTAATCATCTTTCTAATCTCCTCTCCGTGCCTAGCATCGCGAATGGTAGCGCTGGGGTGGCACGAATTCCGGTACGAATAATCCCGAAAGGAGTGCTTTCTTTCGAAGCAAAGTGGTGCGCCGATTTCTCGGACGCACCACTTCTGACCTGCGGTTTCGTTGTGTTTCGGGGTGAAGTGCGGAAAAGTGATTTCTTGAGTTTTTTTATTCCCACTCGATCGTTGCCGGCGGCTTGGACGTGCAATCCAGTACCACGCGGTTGATCTGGCGGCACTCGTTGGTGATGCGCGTGGAGATCGTGGCGAGCACGTCGTAGGGCACGCGCGACCAGTCGGCGGTCATGGCGTCCTCCGAGCTGACCGGTCGCAGGACGATGGGGGAGCCGTAGGTGCGCTCGTCGCCTTGGACGCCCACCGAGTGAACGTCGGCGAGCAGTACGACCGGGCACTGCCAGATGTCACGGTCGAGGCCGGCGCGGGAGAGTTCTTCGCGGGCGATGGCGTCGGCCTCGCGCAGCAGGTCGAGGCGTTCCTTGGTGATTTCGCCGATGATGCGGATGCCCAGGCCCGGGCCGGGGAAGGGCTGGCGCCAGACGATCTCGTCGGGCAGGCCGAGCTCGGTGCCGATGGCGCGCACCTCGTCCTTGAAGAGGGTGCGCAGCGGTTCGATGAGCTGGAACTTGATGTCCTTGGGGAGCCCGCCGACGTTGTGGTGGGACTTGATGTTGGCCGCGCCGTCGCCGCCGCCGGATTCGACGACGTCGGGGTAGAGGGTGCCCTGCACGAGGAACTTGACTTCCTTGCCGCGGGCGCCGGCCTCTTCGAGGACCTGACGCTGGGCTTTCTCGAAGGTGCGGATGAACTTCTCGCCGATGATCTTGCGCTTGCGCTCGGGTTCGGAGACGCCCTTGAGCGCTTCGAGGAAGTCGTCGGCGGCGTCGACGGTGATCAGTCGGATGCCGGTGGCGGCGACGAAGTCGTGCTTGACCTGCTCGACCTCGCCTTTGCGCAGCAGGCCGTGGTCGACGAACACGCAGGTGAGCTGGTCGCCGATGGCCTTGTGGACGAGGGCGGCGGCGACTGCGGAGTCGACACCGCCGGACAGGCCGCAGATCACTTCGGCGTCGCCGACCTTCTCGCGGATCTTGGCGACCTGGTCCTCGATGATGGAGGAGGCGTCCCAGTTGTCGGGCAGGCCGGCGCACTGGTGGAGGAACGTCTCGATGAGCTTCTGGCCGAGGGGGGTGTGCTTGACCTCGGGGTGCCACTGCACGCCGTAGAGCTTGCGGGACTCGTCCTGCATGGCGGCGACGGGCGCGCCCTCGGTGTGGGCGAGCACTTCGAAGCCGGCGGGCGCGGTCTTGACGGCGACGCCGTGGCTCATCCACGTGTCCTGCTCGGCCGGGGAGCCGGCGAGCAGCCCGTCCGTCTTGTCGATGGTCGTGTCGGTCTTGCCGTATTCGCCGAGCGCGGCCTTGTCGACGTCGGCGCCGAGCGCGTACGCCATGGCCTGGAAGCCGTAGCAGATGCCGAGCACGGGCACGCCGGCGTCGAACAGCTTGGGGTCGACGCGCGGGGCGCCGGGCTCGAATACGGATGCGGGGCCGCCGGACAGGATGATGGCCTGCGGGTCCTTGGCGAGCATCTCGTCTACCGGCATGGAATGGGGGACAAGCTCCGAATACACGTTCGCCTCGCGCACGCGACGGGCGATGAGCTGCGCGTATTGGGCGCCGAAATCGACGACAAGCACCGGGCCGTTAGCCATGGGACTCCCTTCATGCGGCCGCGCGCGATAGCGGATACATAGGTATGGGCGATATCGTTGATTGCGGCCATTGGTATTGTGTGTGGACTTCTTACAGTATGTCACATCAATTGTGGCGATTCGAGCCGACATTGGCGTGTGCGATGGGCGGGTGTCGTCCGGGAGCGACGCACCGTTTCACAAAACCGAACAATTAACGCTGTTAATATGAACAACACGCCGCATGTTCTGTTGCCTGCATGAACACGCGGCGTACCGGTGGATCGCTGAAATCGTTGGAAAATAAAAGTTTCTCACTGGATGGCGCCGTAATATAACCTGTGAGGGCACCGGTTATTCACTCATAATTCATACAATTAATCTAACATTTTCGAACACACATGCAAAAAAAGCTGCCAAAAGTCTTGCTCTCAACGTACCATGATGAACGATTGGGATTGGGCAACCGCGAAATCGCAAGGCTTCGCGAGAGCCCATGACCGAACGATAATGATCAATTGCACATCACTGTGCAGGAGTACAGGAGTACACATGACGAGTCCTGTTATTGGCACCCCTTGGAAGAAGCTGAACGCTCCGGTTTCCGAGGAAGCTCTTGAAGGCGTGGACAAGTACTGGCGCGTTGCCAACTACCTTTCCATCGGCCAGATCTATCTGCGGAGCAACCCGCTGATGAAGGAACCCTTCACCCGTGAAGACGTGAAGCACCGTCTGGTGGGGCACTGGGGCACCACCCCTGGCCTGAACTTCCTCATCGGCCACATCAACCGCTTCATCGCTGACCACGGCCAGAACACCGTGTTCATCATGGGCCCGGGCCACGGTGGCCCCGCCGGTACCTCCCAGTCCTACCTGGACGGCACCTACACCGAGACGTACCCCAACATTACCAAGGATGAGGCTGGCCTGCAGAAGTTCTTCCGCCAGTTCTCCTACCCGGGCGGCATCCCCTCCCACTTCGCTCCGGAAACCCCGGGCTCCATCCACGAGGGTGGCGAGCTGGGTTACGCCCTGTCCCACGCCTATGGTGCGATCATGGACAACCCGAGCCTGTTCGTTCCCTGCATCGTCGGCGATGGCGAGGCCGAGACCGGCCCGCTGGCCACCGGCTGGCAGTCCAACAAGCTCGTGAACCCGCGCACCGACGGTATCGTGCTGCCGATCCTGCACCTTAACGGCTACAAGATCGCCAACCCGACCATCCTGTCGCGCATCTCCGACGAAGAGCTCCACGAGTTCTTCCACGGCATGGGCTACGAGCCCTACGAGTTCGTCGCCGGCTTCGACGATGAGGACCACATGTCCATCCACCGTCGCTTCGCCGAGCTGTTCGAGTCCGTGTGGGACGAGATCTGCGACATCAAGGCCGCGGCGAACACGGACAACATGCACCGTCCGTTCTACCCGATGATCATCTTCCGCACCCCGAAGGGCTGGACCTGCCCGAAGTACATCGACGGCAAGAAGACCGAGGGCTCCTGGCGCGCTCACCAGGTGCCGCTGGCTTCCGCCCGCGACACCGAGGCCCACTTCGAGGTCCTCAAGAACTGGCTGGAGTCCTACAAGCCGGAAGAGCTGTTCGACGCCAACGGCGCCGTCAAGGACGACGTCCTGGCCTTCATGCCGAAGGGCGAGCTGCGCATCGGCGCCAACCCGAACGCCAACGGTGGCGTGATCCGCAAGGATCTCGTGCTGCCGGCGCTCGAGGACTACGAGGTCAAGGAAGTCAAGGAGTTCGGGCACGGCTGGGGCCAGCTCGAGGCCACCCGTCGTCTGGGCGTCTACACCCGCGACATCATCAAGAACAACATGCACGACTTCCGCATCTTCGGACCGGATGAGACCGCTTCCAACCGTCTGCAGGCTTCCTACGAGGTCACCAACAAGCAGTGGGACGCCGGCTACATCTCCGACGAGGTTGACGAGCACATGCACGTCTCCGGCCAGGTCGTCGAGCAGCTGTCCGAGCACCAGATGGAAGGCTTCCTCGAGGCCTACCTGCTGACCGGCCGTCACGGCATCTGGAGCTCCTACGAGTCCTTTGTGCACGTGATCGACTCCATGCTGAACCAGCACGCCAAGTGGCTTGAGGCTACCGTCCGCGAGATTCCGTGGCGCAAGCCGATCGCCTCCATGAACCTGCTGGTCTCCTCGCACGTGTGGCGTCAGGATCACAACGGTTTCTCGCACCAGGACCCGGGTGTCACCTCCGTCCTGCTGAACAAGTGCTTCCACAACGATCACGTCATCGGCATCTACTTCGCGACCGACGCGAACATGCTGCTGGCCATCGCCGAGAAGTGCTACAAGTCCACCAACAAGATCAACGCCATCATCGCCGGCAAGCAGCCGGCCGCCACCTGGCTGACCCTGGACGAGGCTCGTGCCGAGCTCGCCAAGGGTGCCGCCGCTTGGGATTGGGCTTCCACCGCGAAGACCAACGATGAGGCTCAGGTCGTGCTCGCCGCCGCTGGCGACGTCCCGACCCAGGAGATCATGGCCGCTTCCGACAAGCTGAAGGCCCTGGGCATCAAGTTCAAGGTCGTCAACGTGGCTGATCTGCTCTCCCTGCAGTCCGCCAAGGAGAACGACGAAGCGCTGACCGACGAGGAGTTCGCCGACATCTTCACCGCCGACAAGCCGGTGCTGTTCGCGTACCACTCCTACGCCCACGACGTGCGTGGCCTGATCTATGATCGCCCGAACCACGACAACTTCAACGTCCACGGCTACGAGGAGGAGGGCTCCACCACCACCCCGTACGACATGGTTCGCGTGAACGAGCTGGATCGCTACGAGCTGACCGCCGAAGCCCTGCGCATGATCGACGCCGACAAGTACGCCGACGAGATCCAGAAGCTGGAGGACTTCCGTCAGGAAGCGTTCCAGTTCGCGGTCGACAAGGGCTACGACCACCCGGACTACACCGACTGGGTGTACTCGGGCGTCAAGACCGACAAGAAGGGCGCCGTCACCGCCACCGCCGCCACCGCTGGCGACAACGAGTGATGATCGCCTGATTCTTATCAGGATCTGAGCTGCAAGGGCTTCCGGAGCAATCCGGAAGCCCTTTTTTCGTCAGGCTCCACCAAGCGACAATATCGCTCGTGAGAATGGTCATCGCCTACAAACCGACAAGTCGTCATGACACGACGGGTAAATCCACACTACGTAGTCATCTCCATATATAATCAAGACGTCCGCTGAATGCGACCCACCGCATGACGGTCCCTCGAAGAAGAAGGTGATGACTCTCTTGGATGTATCATTCTCATATTTCATCCAACAGGTATGTTCGAATCCGGCGCTGGCCATCACCACGTTGCTGACGCTCGGCGTCATTTTCGTGAACGGCTGGACCGACGCCCCCAACGCCATCGCCACCTGCGTCACCACCAGATGCCTACGTATCCGTCCGGCGGTGATCATGGCCGCGGTGCTCAATTTCTTCGGTGTGTTCATCATGACGCAGCTGAACGCCTCGGTGGCGTCCACCATCAGCAACATGGTCGATTTCGGCGGCGACACGAACGCCGCGCTGATCGCGTTGTGCGCGGCGCTGTTCTCCATCGTTGTCTACAGTGTGGGCGCGTCGCTGCTGGGCATCCCCACGTCCGAGAGCCACAGCCTAATCGCCGGCCTTTCCGGCGCCGCCATCGCCATCCAGGATGGCATCGGCGGCATCAACATGGGGGAATGGGTCAAAGTGCTGTATGGTCTCGCGGCCAGCCTCCTGCTCGGATTTGGCATCGGCTGGATCGTGTGCAAGCTGGTGACGCTGATCTGCGCGGGGCTTGACCGCAGGCGCGCCAACGTATTCTTCACGTATGCGCAGATCGTCGGTGCCGCGGCCATGAGTTTCATGCACGGCGCGCAGGATGGCCAGAAATTCATCGGCGTCCTGTTCCTCGGCATGGCGTTCTGCAGCGGGCAGACCGGTGTCGCAGGCGTGATCATCCCAGTGTGGCTGATGATCCTGTGCAGCACGATCATGGGTGTCGGCACCAGCGTGGGAGGGGAGCGCATCATCAAATCCGTCGGGCAGGACATGGTCCGGCTGGAGAAATACCAAGGCTTTTCCGCGGACCTGTCCAGTGCGCTGTGCCTGCTGGTGATGACCGTGCTCGGCATCCCCGTTTCCACCACGCACACCAAGACCAGCGCCATCATGGGCGTCGGAGCGGTGCGCAGGCTGTCCGCGATCAACTTCGGCGTCGTGCGCGACATGATGCTCACCTGGGTGTTCACGTTCCCCGGCTGCGGCATCATCAGCTACGTCATGGCAAAACTGTTCATGCTGGTGTTCTGACACCGCTCCGGCACACGGCATCAGTCATCGTTTCAAGAAAGGATCAGCATATGGCGAGGAAAAACGATTCGTTCTATTTCGACGGATTCAAGCAGAGCGCCGATTATGCATGCCAGGCGGCACATCTGCTGTCGGAAGTCATGCACCATTACGAACCGGATCGTCTGCTGGAACGATTCGACGAGATGCATCGCATCGAACAGGCGGCAGACGAGGTCCGTCACGGCATGATGGACGAGCTGGTCACCGCATTCATCACCCCGTTCGACCGGGACGACATCGCGCGGCTGAGCAGCGTGCTCGATGACGTCACCGACCGCATCGAAGGCGCCCTGCACCGCATGTATTACGACAACGTGCTGGAGATCCGACCCGATGCGCTGGACCTGGTCGACATGGTCGAGCGCTCATGCGGGAAGATGGCGGAGCTGATCGGCGAGCTGCCCCGGTTCAAGCGGTCGAAGACCCTGCGCGAGCAGGTGTTCTTCATCAACAAGATCGAGCAGGACGCGGACCGCCTGTTCGTAGAGGCGATGCGCCGCCTGCACACCACCTGCACCGACCCGCTGCAGGTGCTCGCCTGGCACGAGGTGTATGTGCATCTGGAGCTGTGCACCGACGATTGCGAGCATGTCGCCGATGTCGTCGACAACATCGTCATGGAGAACAGCTGAGAGCGGTTCCCCGTCCCGGCCACGGCGTTGGACGGGAATGCCGCCTAACGGTGGGTGTTGAGCCACGCGATGGCGAGCTGGGTGCGGTTGGTCAGAGCAAGCTTGTCGAGCATCGCGCTGATGCGGTTGCGCACGGTGCCCTCGCTCAGATACAGTCTGGCGGCGATGTCGCGGTTGTCGAGTCCCTCGGCGACGAGCGCCGCGATGTCACGCTCCCGTTCGTTCAGCAGCTGATCGATGCCATCAGACGTACGACGGCCGTGCGGGATGCCGTCGCCGGCCGTGTCCGAGGCGTCGTCCGGCCCCTTGTATCCGGCACCGGCCGTCGGCCCGGTGAGTTTGCCGATCACGTCGGCGCCGAGCACCACCTGACCGGCCATCACCGCATGCAGGGCGGGTGCGATCGCCGCCACATCCTGCTTGATGAGATAGCCTTTCGTCCCGAGCCGCATCGCCTGCTCGATATAGGCCTGGTCAGAGAACGTGGTCAGGAACAGGATACGTGCCGCCGGATCCTTCGTCAGGATCTCCCGCGCGGCGTCCAGCCCGTTCATGCTGGGCATCTGTATGTCGATGAGCAGGATATCCGGATGATTCTCCGGCGACTCGAAATACCTGCGAATCGTCGCGCCGCCGTCGTTGGCGCTCCATAGCACGTCGGCGGTGCCGGTGGCGGTCAGGATCGTCTCCAGCGACTGACAGACGATCGGGTCGTCGTCCACGATCGCGATTCTCATAGCTTCCCTCTGTTCCCTGATGTGCTGGCAGTCGTCTTCATGAATGCCGGCTGGTCTGTTTTCGCGCAAGATCCCGGGGATGCATGCCAACGTTGCTTCGGCACGGACACGAACACGCGCCATCCGCCATCATACGGGCCGCACAGGGCGGTTCCGCCGATTGAGCGCACGCGCGATTCGATGTCGGTGAGCCCCATGCCGCGAGGCGGCTCCCCGTCCGTCCGGCGCTCCCCACGGGCATCACGGGCGCGGATCGCGGGCCCTGGATCCTGGACGACCAACTGCCACAATGTCGGAAAATCACGCAGCGTCACGCTCGCCTCATGGGCCTCGCTATGATGCGCGACGTTTGCCAGCGCCTCGCGAATCACCGTCGCGAAGCAGCGTGACACCGGGGCCGGGGCCGTGTCGACGTCGTTCGCCAACGACACCGAGAAGTCCGGGGAGATGCCGTCGAATGAGGCGACGGCGGCTTCGATCTGCGCGGCGAAATCGGTGCCATCATCCTCAAGGTCATGTACCGAGCGGCGCACCATCGTCATCGCATCGTCCAAGGTCTCGCCCAGCGTGGTGAATCCACGGGCCGCGACCTCGTCATCGGTCGCCTCGGCCACGGCCCTGCCGGCCTGCGCCTGCATGATCGCACGAGTCAGCAGGTGCCCCACATTGTCGTGGATCTCGCGGGCGATACGCGTGCGTTCGCCGAGCGTCGCCATGCGGACCGACTGCGCGCGCTCCTCATCGATATCGGCGATGCGCGAGCGGACGGAACGGGAGGCTTCACGGGCCATATCCTGAGCGTGCAACAGCGCACGTCGATTCCCATCCGAAGCCTCGCGGGACCGTCCCGCGACGAATCCGAGCAACGCGGTCAACGTAAGAGCCAGCGCCTGCATATGGCTGTTGGCATCTGCGGCTCCGGCCGCGACACCGGCATGTGACACGCGGACGAACCACAGCGCCGCAAACGGCAACACCCATAGCCAGCGCACGGCCGTCACCAGCCGCGAAGGGCGCCCTGCGGCAGCCAGACGCGCCATATCGTAGGCGACAAGCGGCATGAACGAGCACCATGCGGGCACCGCCGCGGCGACGATCAGATACGCCACGCAAGGCAACCACGGCCATCGTTCATCGGCATGCAGCCATTCGACCAGTCCGGTGACGGAGACGGCCAGCAGAAGCCCCGCGATGAACACGGCATCGGTGCGGATCCCGGTCATCACGGCGAGCACGGTGCCCAACGCGAGCAGAACACCCTCCTCGGCCAACACGCGCATGGCACCTCCCGGATCGTCATTCGTTTCAATACCAGTCTAGCGGTGGAAGGAACTCCACGAACATGCCGATCGTGGTGGATAATCCGCGTGGCGGCTCCCTGACGATGGGTCTGTTCTCCAACCGGACCATCAACATCGGCATCGTGACCGAGATCGTGCTGCTCGTGCTCATCACCGAAGTGCCGGTATTGCAGACCGTGTTCCACACCGCGCCCCTGGGCTGGGACGACTGCGTATACCTGTGCTGCATCCCGTTCGTGATCCTCGGCATAGAGGAACTGCGCAAACTCATCTGGCGGCACTCTTTCCCAACCGAGCGGGTATAGCGTGCTCCGCCCCGCTGGCGGGGGCAAGTGGCGCCGTGAAATGATGACAAATGTCACGGGTGCGCGGCCAAGTCGTGACGTTTGCAGGTGGCGATCGCCGACACTCTCTTGGGATGATGTAATCATCAAAGAAAGGAGCGGCTATGGCAACCGACAACACAGCCCCCGGACGCGATGTGGCACCCGGCGCAGTGCCGGCCGTGCATGTCAGTCAACTGGTCAAACGCTACGGTGACATGGTGGCGCTCGACTATTTCGACCTCGACGTGACGCAAGGCGAGATCTTCGGCCTGCTCGGGCCGAACGGCTCCGGCAAGACCACGGCGATCAACTGCATCCTCGCGCTGCTCACCTACGATTCGGGCACGATTCGCGTATTCGGCCAGCCGATGACGCCGACCTCCTACGCGCTGAAGCGCCGTATCGGCATCGTGCCGCAGAATGTGGCCGTGTTCAACGAACTGACCGTCACCGAAAATATCGACTACTTCTGCTCGCTGTACGTGCCGAAGAAAACTGACCGCGCGCCGCTGGTCGAGGAGTCCATCGAATTCGTCGGACTCCAGGACTTCCGCAAGTTCCGGCCCGGCAAACTGTCCGGCGGTCTGCTGCGACGCCTGAACATCGCCTGCGGCATCGCGCACAAGCCTGACCTGATCTTTTTCGACGAGCCGACCGTGGCCGTCGACCCGCAGAGCCGCAATTCGATTCTGGAAGGCATCCAGCGGCTCAACCAGGCCGGCGCCACAGTGATCTACACCAGCCATTACATGGAGGAGGTCGAGCAGATCTGCGACCGCATCCTCATCATGGATCACGGCCGTCACCTGGCGCTCGGCACCGCCGACGAACTCAAGAACATGATCGACACGGGCGAGCGCATCAACATCGAAACGCTTGACCTGACAGATGCCGCGTTGACTGATGTCCGAGCGCTGCCGTGCGTCATCGAAGCCGTCTATGACGGCAAGGAACTGAACATACGATGCAGGCGGGGCGAGCACAACCTGACCGATGTGCTCGACGCTGTCAAACGCTCCGGCGCCAACATCGGCCACCTGACCAGTCGTCCGCCCACCCTCAACGACGTGTTCCTCGAACTCACCGGCAAGGCACTGAGGGACTGACCATCTTGCCCCTGCTGGCGGGGCTCCCGCGAAGCGAGTGGGGGTGGCCTTGCAACAACCACCCTCAGTCGGCTTCGCCGACAGCTCCCGCCAGCGGGAGCAGGTAAGGAGACATCATGTGGACCACATTTCTGGTCGCATTGAAAGCGAACCTGCGCAATCGTCAGGCACTGTTCTGGATGATTGTGTTTCCGATCGTGTTGGCAACCATGTTCAATGGGTTCTTCGGCGGACTGTCCGAGGGATACGAGCTCAAACCGGTGCCAATGGCCGTCGTCGAAGATAGCCGCTGGCAGCAGGCGGACGGAGCGCGTACGTTTGTGGATGCCTTGTCTGGAGAGACGGCCTCATCGTCGGAGTCTTTGGACGGCACGGCATACGCCGATAGCAATCAGCAATTGCTGACCATCACCGCAGCCGACACCGTGCGGAAAGCCGAACAGCTGCTCGCCGATGGCACAGTCCGCGGCTACCTGACTGCTGACGGCAACGGGCGTTTGGCGATAACCATCAGTCGGGAAACGGTGACCGCGGCCAATGACACCACAGGAAGCGTCGGACTGGATATCAGCCTATCGGCATTGCGCAGCGCCATCGACCTGTACAACCGCACCGACGCCGTCACCCGACAAATTATCGCCGATAATCCACAGGCTGCGCTCAGCCGCAACTTCTGGAATAGCATCGGGCAAAGCGTCGATGTGACTCACGAAACAACGCTCACGCATTTCCAGCCCGATGCCATCGCCAGATACTATTACGCGTTGCTGGCCATGTCCTGCATGATTGCCATGGGGTACTCAATCAGCACGGTCTCCACAGCACAAGCCAACCTGTCCGCATTGGGCATTCGCCGCACCGTGGCGCCATTGAGCCATGCCAGACAGCTTATTGCCGGTTTCCTTGCCTGCTGGTTGTGCGCATCGGTCGCATTGCTTATCGCATTGGCCTATATTCGCTTCATTTGCGACATTTCGTTTGGAGGGCGAGAACCAGTGACGGTGGTCGCGGTAATCATCGCCGCATTCATGACCAGTTCAGCCGGTACTTTGCTCGGCGCGGTACCGAAGCTTTCCTACGACACGAAATACGGTTTGTCGAGCGGAATCGCCTGCACATTGTCGCTGTTCACCGGACTGTACGGCGGCTTCGCCATGCAGATCAGTGACTGGATAGCACGCAACGCGCCCATCCTCGGCACCATCAACCCCGCGCAACAGGTGACGAACCTGTTTTACGACATTTTGTACTACGACAGCTACCAGCCGTTCATCACCACTTGTGCCATTTTGCTGGCGATGAGCGCGGTATTCCTCTTGGCCGGCATCGCAATGCTGAGGAGGCAACGCTATGAACACCTGTAAAGCCACGCTGCGCGTGCTGTTCTCGCACAGGGCCTACCTGTTGATTTACCTCGTGTTCGTGGGCATCATGATGCTGTCTATCAGCTGGTCGATGCTGTCTGGCACATCCGATTCCGCAGCCGCGGCATTCGAGCCGGCCAAAATGCGTGTCGCCGTCATCGATCGAGACTCGGACAGGGGCGGCATCGCGTCATCGATGCGCACATACCTGTCGGATTCCAGCGAACTGGTGAACGTTGACGATGCTAGTGAAACTCTGCAACAAGCCGTCGCCTCGAACTGGGTGGATCTGATCGTCATCATCCCCGATGGTTTCGCCGACGATTTCATTGATGCCGCGGCGACAGGCGAGAATCCACCAAGAGTGGACACGGTCACCAGCTATACGTCCGGCGCAGGCTCGATGGCCCGGATGAACGTCAGCGGGTTCCTTTCACTCACGCGTACGGCACTGATTGGCTCGCATACGACGGTCGATAGTGCGGCGCTCGCAGCTATGGCCGGTATCGACATTGGAGACACTGCGGGTGATTCGTCTGAAGATGGCATGGGCGGGTTTGGTGAATTCTCGAATCAGGACATGCTTGATATGCTGCCGGCCGGTCAGATTGAGAAACCCAGCGTCGGCGATCTGTTCGAGGCATCGAAAGCGGCTGCCGCATCGGCGAGTGACATGGACGCGAACCATAAGGTCGCTGTGATCGACACGGCAAGCGCGGACGCGGAAAGTGCTTCGGACATGGCGGCCAGCAGATTTGGCAACACCATGAGAACCGCGCTGTATCCGCTGTTTTTGGCGATGACCGTCTGCGGGTCAATGATTCTGGGCATATTCACCACCGGGGAAGTTCGCCGTCGTCTCACCGCATCCCCACAACGCATGTCGTCGATGGGACTCCAGCGGTTGCTGACGTTGGGCGGATTCGCGCTCGTCGTATGCGTCGGTTATCTGGTGCTGGCGGTCGGTCTGATGGTCGCGGCAGGACTTGATCCGTTGACATTGAGCGCCGAAGGAGTGCTGATGACGTTCTGCGCAACCTGCGTATATGCGCTGATGACCGTCGCCTGTGGATTCATGCTCAGCGAATTCGGGTTTTCGGAGGCGGCTGCCAACGGATTCGCCAATATCTTCGGCCTGCTCATCATGTTCACGTCGGGCGTCGCATTGCCGGTTGACATGATGCCCGGCGTGATGGTGACCATAGCCAAGTTCCTGCCCGGCTGGTGGTATTGCACCGCGATCGACAACGCGCTCGGCTCCGGCACGGCGGAGGAAACCGGCATAAGCGTCGCCGGCTGGGCCGGCTCGCTGGGATTGGTCGCACTGTTCGGCGTGATGTTCATCTGCATCGGCCTGGCCGCCGGCCGCTTCCGCCGATCCCGTCCCACCCTGGCCGCGCCCGCCACCACGCAGCTGGCCGAGTGAGAAAATCAGCCTTTCAACCGATACCGCTGTACCGAGTCGTCGGCGAACTTGACTCGGGCGACCCGCCCTTCCTTCATCAGCTCGCGCATACCGGATGTGGCGGCCAGCGGCGTCAACTGCAGTTCGCGCATGATCTCCTTGACGCTCATCGCCGAATGCCGCTCCAGTACGGTCATAATCGCCTTGACCACGTCGCCCGGCGAACTGTTCGCCATCGTGCGTTGCTTGGTGATGGTCATCGTGAACGTGTTGATGTCGTTGCGCGTGGTCGCCGGCTCGATGCCGGCCTCTCGCAACGCGGCGGCGATGCGCTGGTAGCCGTCGCCGCCTTCTGGGTTCACAAACCCGCCGCCCGGATACGGCGTGGACTCCAGCAGCGTGAACAGGAACTGGTTTCGGGTGGAGACGAACGGCGCGCCCGTCACCGGATGCGGACTCGCCAGCACATCATGTGTCACCATGCCGTACAGGCCACCCGGATTGGTGATCTCGATGCGATCGGTGAACACGCTGATATGCACCTGCGTGCCGCGCGCATCGGGCGAATAATCACGGTGGGTGAGCGCGTTCGCAATCGCCTCGCGCAACACGAGTGGCGGATAATCGGGCTTCTTCGCGCCAATCCAACGCATCAGCGAGTCGACCGCATCGTCGATCATCACCGGAATCGAACCGACCACCGACTTCGAGGCGACCAATCGTTCGTCGCCCCGGAACACATCGTCCCGGCTCGTCCCCGGAAACACGGCTATCGAAATGCCGAGCCGCGGATAGAACTTCTGCGGATAGCGGCCCAACGCCAGCAGTCCGGCCAAGGTGGGACGCAGTATTCCGCCGACCTCCGACTCGTCGGAATCATCATGGCGCAACACCTGCAGATCCAGCAGCACATCGATGCCGTCCCGGTCGGCGAACACGCGCGGATGCTGTTCGCGCACGCGTGCCAACAATCCGGCAACAAGCTGCGGGTCGAGGTCATCGGTCGTGGCGCCGGGCACGATATCCAGATCGTAGGTGGGCTGCAGATGCTCCTCGATGAGCCGGTCGACCTCATAGGAGGTCATGCGCCGGTCGCCGTCGCCGGTGCGGATGAACGAGCCGCCGTGCGGTCCGAGCGCGGTGGTGAAGCAGGGCTTATCGCGCGGCAGCATTTCGTCGATGCGCGCGAACACCAGATTCGCGCCTTCGAACGGGCAGGTGACGATCACGGGCCGCACCACCGGCGTCATCTTCTCGCACGCCTGGCTCAGCGCCTCCTGCATGGCGCGCGCGTCGAATCCCTCGACCGGCGTGAACCCGTTCTTTTCAGACAGGCCCAGGATGATCCAGCCGCCGGAGCCGTTGGAGAACGCGGACAACGTATCGGTGATGGTCGAGGAGATCTTGCGCTTGCATTCCTTGACCTCGCACTGCTGCGTATCGTTGCCGATCATGCGCATCAGCTCGATCAGCTCGGTCATCTTCGCGGTGTAGTCGTCAACCATGGCGGTCCTCCTTGACACCATTGTCCCGCGGCCGGCTGTCTGCCGAAGCCTCCCGCGCCCACGTCCTCCGTCAATTCATTGAAAATTCACGCGGTCGGGGTGCACATAAGACTGTTGTTTTCATTGGTGCAGTACGAGGTCCTGTTGTCTATTTGTAAGTGCAACGCCTTCGTCAGAGTTGTAAGTCTGGCAGTTCGTCGGCAAACGCCTCGGCGGGTGTGCGGTAGCCGAGCGCTCGCATGGGCCGGTTGTCGGTCTCGTCGACGATCTCCTGGAGTTCCCTCGCCATGCCCGGTTCGATGATCGTGCGTTTGGGCAGGTAACGGCGGATCATGCCGTTGCGGTTCTCGTTGCCGCCCCGCTGCCAGCTGGAATAGGGGTCGGCGAAGTACGTGGCCATGCCCGGCTCGTCGCGCAGCCGCGCGTGGCGGGCGAACCCGGTGGCGTTGTCGTGCGTGACGCTGAGCCTGGCGGCCGCCGGCAGCGGGGCGAACATCGCCAGCCGCGCCCCGACGCTCCGCTCGGCGGTCTTGTCGGGGATAACACGGGCCATGAGGAAGCGGGTCCTCCTTTCGACCTCGGTGTGCAGGTTGCATCCCATGCCGATGACGCTGTCGGCCTCCCAATGGCCGAACCCGCTGCGGTCGTCCGCCTCCGGCGGACGCTCGGCGATGGAGACCCTTCCGGGGATAGGGAACCTCGACACCCGACGGCCCGCATGCTTGCGCGGCCGCCGGTGGCCGCGCGGCAGGCATCGGGCCCGGCGTTCGCGGCGCGGCTTGCTGTGTTTTGTCAAGTTGTTATAGGCCAGTGTGGCGTGAGTTTTCCTTCCGAAAAAGCGGTAGGTTTTAGTCCAGTTCGGAACTGGCCTGTCATTGCTCGTGTTTTATTGTTTCATTGCATAAGAGCATGAGTCCTGCGATAGGACTCGCCCTCGAACCTGAGCATCCTGCCGTGATGCACGGTCCGGTCGATGATCGCCGCGGCCATGTTCGGATCCCCGAACACCCGGCCCCACCCGCTGAACTCGATGTTCGTGGTGTAAACGATGGATTGCATCTCGTACGCGTTGGTGATGACCTGGAACAACAACCGGCTGCCTTCCTCGTCGATCGGCACGTAGCCCAACTCGTCGATGATCAACAGGCGGGCCTTGCCGATGGACGCGATTTCCCTGTCGAGTTTGCCTTCCGTGCTGGCGTGCAACAAGCGCATGACCAGGCCAGCGGCGGTGAAGAACCGTACCGTCATGCCTTCCAGGCAGGCCTTCCTTCCCAACGCCATCGCCAGATGGGTTTTGCCCGTGCCGGGAGGTCCGAACATGACCACATCCTCCGGACGGCTCGCGAACTCCAATGATTCAAGCGACCGCCTGCCCCAATCCACCGGAAAACGAATGTTCTCCCAGTCATAGCCGTCCAATGTCTTGACGGCCGGGAAACCGGCCTGCTTGAGCAGCCGGGATCGTTTCGATCGTTCCCTGGACTCGATCTCCGCGTTCATCCATTGGTCCATGAACTCCATTTGCGACGGGGTCGCGGTTTCGAGCTGGTCGGCGAGCACTTGCCTGGTCAACGGCAGTCGGCGCGCCAATCGCATGATCGTTTCCATTTTCCTGTTCGTGGACGCGCGGCGTCGGGTGGCGTCCGGCGCGGGGTTCTGGATCCGGCTCATCGGTCCTTCCCTCCTTCCCGCTCCTTGAGCGTATCGCCATCGCCTGTTTTCATGAAGTCGTCGTACACGCTCAGGTCGGGCGCGGGAACATCGGCCGGCGCCTCGCCGGACGCTATCCGTCTGGCCATGATGCTCAGGGCTGCCTCGTCGATCGGTCTGCCCTGGCCGATGATGTGTTCCGCGGCTTTGCAGGCCACGTCGAAACCGCAAGCGGCACCCACGCGCTCCAACAAGCGGAACGTGGCCTTGCGCCGGGCGGAGTCCTGCGCGTCGATCAGGGTTCTCAGGCCCTCGGGAAAATCACCGCGCACGGGTGATTCGCCCCACGCGCGTGGCTTGCGCGCCAATGCCGGCAGCAGCGACGACGGGCTACGCACCGTACCGGCCTGCTCGCCATAAGCCCTGGGCAGCGAGGCCACCTTGCGGCCGTCGCGGGTACGGATCTCCACGTCGAACGCGCGCAATCCCACCAATAGCGGCCAGCTACGCCAGGCCGGGCCCGCGAGGTAACGATACGAACCGACCTGTATGACACCTTCCTTGTCGGCGCGCCGTTCCTGCCAATCGACCGCGTCGAAGCGCACGCGCGGCAATGGCCGCATGCCCGCCCGGTCCTCTTCGAACAAGTCGTTCACGCTTTCATCAGCCCGGTAATGCTTGTCGTTGCCGAGTTCGTCACACCGCGACAGCAGATGCTTGCTTAACTGCGCATAGGACTCGACGTTCAACAACGGGACCATGAGGTTGCGGCGCAGGAACCCGACCGCGTTCTCCACGCTGCCTTTCTCCCAACCGCTCCTGGGATTGCAGAACCTGGCCTCGATCCGGTAATGCTCCAGGAACAACTGGAAGAGCCCGACGATCGTGATCTTGTCCCAAGCGGTCCGGTGCGCGGCCCCTGTGGCGTTATCCATCACCAACACCATCGGAACCAGGCCGATATGCTCGAAGATCTCGACCAATCCCTCGCACACGCATTGCGCGTTCTCGCCAGGCAACGCGACCACGTAACGCTTGTTCGAATACGGAAACGACGCCACCAGGCAATGCACCTTGGTTTTCACGCCCGCCAGCACCACCACGGCCTCGCCGAAATCGACCTGCATGACCCCGGGCCGCCATTCCAGCTCCATGAACCCGTCACAGGCGGGACGATGTTCTTGACGCCATTGCTTCACGTAACGCTGCACCGCGGAATACGAGCCGGTGAACCCTTTCTCCGTGACGAGTCTGTCGTACACGCGTTTGGCGGTATGGCGCTGCTTGCGGGGCATGAACCGGTCCGCTTGCAACCACTCGTCGATCACGGGCGTGAACCCGTCGAGTTTCCTCGGCCGCGTGGTCGATGGTTTGGGTTTGGGCGAGCAATCCTCCATCAAGGCGTATTTCCTGACCGTGTCCCTGGACACGTTCAAATCACGGGCGATGGCTCGCCATGGCGTTCCCTGCTGGTCAAGGAGCCTGATACGTTGTTGAACCGACACCGGTATGGTCATTCCTTTCCTTTCCCGAGAACCGTCAATGGTTGTTTTTTCAACTCGGGAAACTAATCGATAACGACAGACCGGTGTCACTTGTTTTCCATCAACGATGAAATGGACTAATTCCTACCGCTCTTTCGGACTAAAAACCAAACGCTCAACCGGTCTTAAAACCATTGAACATAAACACTTGCTGGAATAGATCCATCGGTAGACGGTCTCCGGGCACACGCGCATGGCATCGTCGCCGGGGAACAGGACGCGCAGCCTGCCGCTGACGGGCGGCGGCGACCAGCCGCAGCCCAGCTTCTCCGCCACCCACGCCCACAGCCGGTCAGGCGACAGGCGATGCGGCTTGCGCGCTTTGGCGCGCCTCCGGGCGGCCTTGCGCCGGGCCGGCCCGGCGATGTAATAGCGGCTCGTCCAAGGCCCGGTCTTGAGCCGCCTGGGCCGATAGGGACGGTAGGATTCGCTCTCGTTGGACGGGAACCACGTGTTGCGTTTGATCTCACGGCTGACGGTGGACGGGCTGCGCCCGATCATCGCGCCGATCGCCCGTATGCCGGTCCCGTTGCCGATCTCGATCTGGATGACCTGGCGTTCCTCTTCCGACAGGTGCGAATATACTTCCCCCATAGGTGCAACATCCCTTCCGGACTGGTTTTCTAGACAATCTCCAATCTAACGGGGTGTTGCACTTTCATTTAGACAACGGGGCGGTTGTCAAGCAACCGGTAGGGGAGCTACAATTATCTTGTAGCGTTGATCGATTCCAAGGAGGGAATTATGAGCTATATGAAAAAGATTGCTTCAACGCTCGCGGCGGCAGTCGCGTCCGTTGCTTTTGCCCTTGTTCCAAGCGTTGCACTGGCCAACGGCACCGATAGCGTTCCCTATGAGGCGAACGCCACCGTTGTCGTTGCCCCCAACGCTCCTGAAGGGTCAGAGTTGATCTTTGACCTTGAGACGAAGACGTTCACTGACATTGTTCTCCCGAACGGACGCACGCTTAAGCCAAGCCGTGGTTGCACCAACAATACTTCCGCTTGCTGGGCAGGCGGCGGAGCGCTCGGCGACATGGAGTTTACGGGTACTGGCGCGGTTAATGGCAATTGGCCCAGCCGGAGCAGCTTCTACTCCAATAACAAGTCAGCGGACATCGGTTTCACCTGGAAAGGAGAACGGGTGTACGTAAGCCAGATTGCTGCAAACCGCAAATTCACGCCAAACGGTTCTGTCGACGGCTTCTACGTCACCCGTTACTAAAACCTATGGGAGAGCACATCCTTTCCCTACAACACCTTTAGACGGAGGGCCGGTGTCTTCGGGCACCGGCCCTCCGCGTTCCTAGCGGCTGTGCCGGTGATGTGGCTGCGGAATCGGTTCGTGTGTTGTCTTTGCTTTTTCGATGTTTCTCAGCCAGTCTTTGTTTGATTCGTTCGTTGAAGCGGCTGCGGTTGAGTCTGCGCACGCGATCCTCGTAGGGTTTACGCATGTGGTCGAGCGTGGCCTTGGATGCGTTGGTGCGGAAGGCGTTGGCCTCGGCGTAGGTAGCCGGGATGGTCGTGTTCTCAAGCCACGGCGCCGTTTGCTTCAGAAGCTGGGATTGCTCGGCGGCGGTCCTCTCGGCCGCGTGTCGGAGCCATCCGCGCGTGAACGGGTTCGCGTGCTCGGCCTTTTCGCTGGCCTCGCGCGCCACGTCGATGATCCGTTGCACGTCCCTGACTTCCCGTGGAGGCTCGGTCTTCCACCATTCGGTGAGGTCGGCGAGCTCACGCCTGGCCTCGTCCAGTTCGTCCACCGGTTCCGGCTCGGGACGCCGCGGTTCGCGTCCGATCTCCCGCGGCACGGGATCAGGCTTGGATTCCAAGCTCCTGCCGGACGTGCTCCTGGGGGGGGCGTGGGCGCTTCGACCAGTTGCCGGCCACGCGACGCTATGGGCTGGCGATCGAACACAGTGATTCCCGGAACCGGCTCATCGCCGTGTCGAGTTCCTTCCTGGCCTGCTCCTTGAATTGTCCGAGCAGGCCGGTCGGGTCGCCCATCTGTTTGCGGATGGCCGTCAGGTACCGGTTGGCCGTGGCGATGCGCCGGTTGATCGCATTGAGTATGCTGTGCCCACATCGTTTGGTGATCTCGCGGCTGGCGTGGCCCTCGTGGATGGTGGGGATACGTTCGATGCCCTGCGCCTCAAGGCTGCGGTGGTCGATGCGCACGCCCTCGGGCAGCATGAGGTTGCACTGTTTGGCCCAGTCGGCGCGCAGCCGTTCGAGGAATTCCGTGGAGTCCAAGGGGTTGTTCGACACGTCCACGCACTTCCAGACCTTACGGTTCTTGGCCCCGGTCTTCTGCTCGCCGGTGGCGGGGTCTATGACCGGTATCCGCTCGCCGTTCTGGTGATATGAACTGATTTTTGTTCCGTATTTCCTCTGACTCGATGGGAGATGATGGAACCATGGCAAAGGGCACTCGATATACGCCGGAGTTCAGGGCGAAGGCGGTCAGGCTGCTGGCGGAATCGCGTTCCTCGTATTCGTCGGAGACGAACGCGATCTCCGCGGTGGCGAAGGATCTGGGGATAGCGCCGGAATCGCTGCGGCGTTGGCGCAACCAGTCGGACGCGACGGTCGCGGAGGAGACGAGGCAGTCGGCCGAGGACGCGATGGCGGAGCTGAAGAAGCTGCGGGCCGAGAACGCGCAATTGCGTCGGGCGAACGAGATCTTGACGACGGCGTCGGCTTTTTTCGCGGCCAGGCTCGACCCGACACGGCGTTGATGGCCGCGTACATCGACGAGCACAGAAGCCGTTTCAGGGTCGGGCCGATCTGCAGGGGCCTTTCCGAATCGTTGGACTGCGGGTTTCTCACGCCGCGCGGCTACCGCATGTTCAGAACACGTCCCGTCAGCCGCATGCGGGCGAGGCATGAGGCGCTGGCCCGCGACATCCTCCAGATCCACTCGGATCTCTTCACGGCCGTGTACGGCTGCGGGAAGATGCACGCGCAGCTGGTCGCCCAGGGCCGGGATCCCACGGAGGTCGGCCGCGACCGGGTGATGAACATCATGCGCGGGCTTGGCATCCGGGGCGTGCGCCGCGGCAAAACCCCGGTGACGACGAAACCCGCCAAGGGCACGGGCTGCAGGCCGGATCTGGTGGACAGGAGGTTCGAGGCTTGTGCGCCGAACCGCCTGCACGTGGCCGACATCACCTACGTGCGCATGGCCAACGGCTCGTTCGGCTGCACGGCGTTCGCCGACGGCGTGTACGCCCGTCGGATCGTGGGATGGGCGTGCGCCATGACCATGAACACGCAGGAGCTGCCGTTGCAGGCGTTGGAGCAGGCGATCTCACGGGCCGCGTCCCGCGGCGGCACGGATGGTCTTATCCACCACAGCGACCATGGCACGCAGTACATCAGCACGGTGTACGCCACCGGGGTTATGGAATATGGGATGCTGCCGTCGACCGGCACCGTCGGCGACCCGTACGACAACGCCATGGCGAAAGCGCCGACGGCGCGTACAAGACCGAGCTGGTATGGCGGCGCAGACCCTTCGCGGATCTGAAGGACCTGGAATTGGCGACGTTCCGGTGGGTCTCGTGGTGGAACTCGAAGCGCCTGCACCAGTCCCTGGGCTACAGGACACCCGAAGCGGTGGAAACTGAGTATCATCAACATCAAGCGGCACAAGCCGCCCCACTATAAGGACGGAACAAAAATCAGGCCACTTCACATTGCATGCCTTGAGGGTAATGGGGACTTCCGCTCACCCGAGTGCGTGGAGTTGCTGGACGAAGCGGACATCGTGGTCACTAACCCACCGTTTAGCCTCTTCCGTGAGTACATTGCTCAACTCATGGAGCATGATAAGAAGTTCGTCGTCATCGGCAATCAGAACGCTGTTACCTATAAGGAAGTGTTCCCACTCATCAAAGAGAACCGAATCTGGCTTGGCTGCTACTCGGGGAACATGGAGTTTCGGGTGCCGGGCGATTATGAGGCTCACAGCGAGAATGACAAGTGATTCTGGACGGACGAATCGGGGCAGAACTGGCGAAGCATCGGCACTGCCTCGTGGTTCACGAATCTGGACATCAGAAAACGTCACGACGAACTTATCCTCGTGAAACGCTATAAGCCCGAGGATTACCCCAAGTACGACAATTACGACGCAATCAACGTGATTTGCCTGATGGAGGAATCACGGCGGCTGCGGGAAGCCCGTTCGTATTCCAGCAAGTCTGTCAGGCGGATTCTGCGATGACGTGATGGGCGGGAAAAAGGAATGAGTCCTTTATCTAACATTCTGACCAGCGTCTGTCGCGATACTCCCAGTGTGCGCGGCTTGTTCCGTCGTGAGTTCCTGTTCCGTGGCGCTGATCGTCACGCTCTTCCCCTCGGAGAGCATATGGCCGTCTGTTGAACCGCATCGCGAAGTTGCTTCGGCAGCGCCAATGAGTAGCGTTCTTCCAGCTTGGCTTGATACATTGCGTACGTGACCATAAGGCCACAACGGCCAAATGAATCGGGAACATCATGAGTGATTACAACGAACACATACCGGACGGCGCCGGCGACAACGGCGACGCCGACGAGCTGGTGTACCAATCCGAGGGCTGCGGCAAGGCCGCGCATTGCCCACTGAAACGACTCGGCAAGGGCGACACCGCGGTCAACATCATCGGTGTGGCCGTCTCGGCCGTCATCGTCGCGGCGAGCATCTACGCGCAATACGCGCTGACCAAATGGGCCGTCAAATCCGCGCTCAAGGAAACACGACCGCACGATTGATCCGGTGATACCACTACACCGACTTGCCGTTGACATGCGCCCCGTCGTGTGGCCTCCCTTTCATACCGGGAGGCCACACGACGAAAGCTCAGCGAGCCTCCGCCAATATGATGCCGGCATCGGCCATCTGTTTGCGGGCCGCGACACCCAACTCCTCGCTGACCGGAACGGTCAGATCCTCGAACACGGTGACATCGAAGCCGAGACGTTTCGCGTCAAGCGCGGTGTCCTTGACGCAATGCGATTCGGCGATGCCCACCACATCCACCTGCGTGACGCCTGCGGCCTTCAGCGCATTGGCCAGCGTCTTGCCGGCGGACTGTTCGGCCGTGACCTCCTCGCGCGTCTGGATACGGTCGGTATTGTCTTCGATGCCTTCAAAACCGGAGTATGCCGCCGAATACTGGCCCTTCTTGAAATGATGGGCGATGCCCAGAACCGCGATGGCCGGATGAAGCTCGGCGTTCGGCGTGCCCGCCGCGCCATGCTTGGGCCACGTATCCACGAAATCCGGATTGCCCGACCAGTGTGCGCCCGGCTCGATATGCCAATCCTGCGTGGTGGCGGTATACGCATACTCGCCGCGATGCGCGTTCACATAGTCGGCGATCCTCCCGGCGACCGCGTTGCCGCCTTCGACCCCCAGCTCGCCGCCTTCGCAGAATGTCGGCTGCACATCCACTACAATCAGCGCCTTGGCCATGTCATGCTCCCATCATCGTTCGATTCGACTGACGTTTCCCATCATAAGCGACCGATGCCAACCGCATAAGCCCCTATAAACGGCGCGCCCGACAGCCGGATCGGGACTCATCGGGGCAGCTCATTGTCATCGTATCGGGGCACGGCGGTTCTGGTTTCCGCCTCCGCCTTCGACTTGCTCTTGGCGTACATCAGCTGACATGCCCAGACGACGGCGAGCACAACGGAAAATGCGAGTCCCGATACCACGTCACCGTATTTGACAGCGGTGAATATCGGCATGGCGACGGCCGCGACGATGCAGAAGGGCAACGCGATCCATGTCCTGCGCAGTTTGGCCCGGTAACTCGAATCCCAATAGCCGAACGGACGGCTGCCCCTGTTTTCCATAAGCGTTCCTCCGGTCATCACGAATCTGCGATTGCGTCGATGCCTACGATGATACGGCACCCGGCGAATCGTTATCTTTCTACCGTCGCTGCCGAAGTCGGCTGATCATTCCATCGCTAAGCTGTAATGATGGGATTCAATCGGTAATAGGCCGATATGGAATCTTTGCTGATGATTGCATTGCACGGGGCAGTATTGGGCATACCATTTCGAGCGTTGAGCCACGGTGATTCACTGTGGGTACGCGCACTAAGCTGGTTCCCGGTTTGCCCTCCCAGAGCCGTACATACATCATTGATGATGCTCCGCTCTGCGTCATCCAACGCGATATATTGATTCTTTCCCTGTAGAACGATTGAATGATGCGCTTCGCCGATATGACGATGTGGAACGGCGCATCGAGGATATTTCAGCAAAGTCGGGTTATGGAAGCGATCTCATATATGACAATGCCGTGCTGGTGTATGCCCGGAATGCTGAACAGCTTGAGACGGCTTATATCCGTACTTGTCCTACATGGCGGATTGCGATGTTGGCGGCTTGGTGGCGTCTGGGCTAAGCTGTGAGACCATGTGCGGAATCGTCGGATATGCAGGTAATGTTTCGGCCACGTGCGGCAAGCCCCCTCAGGTGTGTCTTCAGGGATTGCAACGCCTGGAATACCGCGGGTACGACTCTGCGGGAGTGGCGCTCGTCGCTTCGGGCATGGGGCATGCAGTGGTGCACAAGAAGGCCGGAAGGCTCGCCAATCTCGTCGAAAGCGTGGAACGTAACCCGATGCCGCCCGCGACGGCCGCCATCGGACACACCCGCTGGGCCACGAACGGGGCGCCCTCCGACGTGAACGCCCATCCCCACCCCCTGCGTACGCTGGTCGTGGCGATATCGCAGTCCGGAGAGACTATGGACACGCTGATGGCCCTGCGCCACGTGCGCGAGCAGGGATCCATGGTGCTGTCGATCTGCAACACGCAGGTGGCGTCGATACCGCGCGAATCCGATGCCATCAGATCATCGACTCGCTCAAGGGCATGCCGGCCAAGATCCAATGGGTGCTCGACACGCAGGCAGGCACGGTCCGATAGCGCTGGTCGATGAGGGAGAGCTGGTGGTGTTCATCATGCCGCCCGAGCGCGGCCGTGACGTGCTGCACGCCAAGGTGCGGTCCGGCATCGAGGAGGTCAAGAGCAGAGGCGCGTTCATCATCGCCGTCGCCGAACAGGGCGCCGGGATGATGAACGTTATGTGGATGTCGTGTTCCGGCGTCCCGAATGCCCGACGTTGATGAGCCCGCTCGTCGACGTGGTCCCATTGCAGCTGTTCGACATGGATATGGCCGAGATCAAGGGGTATGACGTGGACAAGCCGCGCAATCTCGCCAAATCCGTCACGATTGAGTGACGCGATGGCGAAGGACGAGAGATGGCGAAGGACGAGAGATGACGAACAACAAAGACAAGTGGCTGCGCGCATTGCAGGCCAAAGGGATCCGCACGCCGCAGGATGAGGTCGGGCGGGCCGGCAGGCACCGTCATGACGACCCGGAGGCAAACCCGCCGAAAGATCGGGCCGGTTTTCGCCCGGTGAGGGGAAGATCCGCCAAACCGTTCAAGGCGACCGGTCACAAGGGCGGAATCAGCCGGCAGGGTGCATGACGCGGATTATTTCGGCGAGGTCGTGATTTGATTGCCAATGACCATCTCCAGTCGCTTCGCGACTGGAGATGGCAGATGCTCTGCAGCTTAGATTTTTTAGTCCTCGTTCTTGGCGGGGGCGGAGAGGAATCGTTCTTCGCCGGGCAGCACAGCGTTGAGGATCACGGCCACCACGAAAGCCACGGCGATGCAGTTCGAGGCAAAGATCTGGCGGAACAGGGCCGGGAACTGCGCGAAGATGTCGCTCACCTGCGTGAAGCCGATGCCGATGGTCAGGCTCAACGCGGCGATGGTGATGTTGCGCTGGGTGAAGCCGGCTTCGGCGATCATCTGGAATCCGGAAAGAATGATGTTGCCGAACATCATGATCGTGCAGCCGCCGAGCACCGCTTGCGGCAGCGAGTTGAACGCCTCCGCCACGGCAGGCACGAAGCTCGCCAGAATCAGGATCAGTCCGCCGGACAGGATCACCTTGCGGTTGACGACCTTCGTCATCGCCACCAGTCCGATGTTCTGGGCGAAACTGGTCAGCGGCAGGCATCCGAACAGTCCGGAGACCGAGGAGATCAGGCCGTCGCCGGCGATCGCTCCGGCCGTCTCACGCTCGGTCGGCGTACGGTTCAGACCCACCTTGGTCAGTGCGGCGGTGTCTCCCAGAACCTCGACGGACGAGACCACGTACAGCAGTCCGATGGAGATGATCGCGCCCCAATCGAACTCGGGCTTGAACGGCATGAACTGCGGCAGCGAAACGACGGAAAGCTCCTGGAACCCGGAAAAATCGACCTTGCCCATGCAAATCGCCACCGCATAGCCGACCACCAGGCCGAACAGCACGGACAGCTGTTTGGCGGTGCCCTTCATCAGCAATTGGAACGCCAGACAGGCGACCAGCGAAATGAGACCCAGCGTCAGGTTCTGCCAGGATCCGAAGTCCGCGGCGGACGCGTCACCGCCGCCGAAACTCGTGGCGCCCACGGTCAGCAGCGAGAAGCCGATGGACGTCACCACGATGGCGGAGACGATCGGAGGCACGAAACGGCGCCAGTACCGGGCGGTCAGGCCCAGCACCAGCTCAAGCAGACCGCCGACGATCACCGCGCCGACCACGGCTCCGTAACCCTTGTCGGCGCAGATCGCGGCCGCGGCGGCCACATAGGTGAACGAGATGCCCGTCACCATCGGCAGCCGCGAGCCGATCAGCCACGCGCCATACAACTGCAGGCAGGTGCCGAGACCCGCCACCAGCAGACCCGACTGAATCACGGCCGCCGATTGCGCGGGCGTCATCTTCGCCGCGTTGGCGACGATGAATATCGGGGCTAGATTGGCGACGAACATCGCCATCACATGCTGCAGGCCGAACGGAATGCCCTTCCAGAACGACACGGGCGCGTCCAGCGAGGACAGCGCCTCGAACGATACGGAATTCTTCGTTTTCTTCTGCGACATGGTTTCCTTTTCTCTCCTCTGCTCTACCGTTGCTCTCTGCTGTTCCGGACTCAGTCCCTGAACGTGATCTCGCCGGTCTCGGGATTCATGGACTCGACGATGGACAGCGAATCCACGTCATAGCCCTGCGCGCGCAGTTCGTCACCGCCGCCCTGGAACCCCTTCTCGACCGCGATGCCGATTCCCTCGACACTCGCCCCCGCCGCATGGCACAGCTCGATGAGCCCATGCAACGCCTTGCCGTTCGCCAGGAAATCATCGATGAGCAGCACGTGGTCGTCGGCGTCCAAATATTTCTTGGACACGATGACGGGAAACTCCTTGCGCTTGGTGAACGAGTACACCGTGGTGGTGTACTGGTCGCCGTCGAGGTTGATGGACTGGGCCTTCTTGGCGAACACCACCGGAACATCGCCGAAGTGGCGCGCGGCGCAACAGGCGATGCCAATGCCCGACGCCTCGATGGTCAGGATCTTGGTGATGGTCTTGCCGGCGAAATGCCGGGCCCACTCCTGCCCCATATGGTCGAACAGACGCACGTCGCACTGATGGTTCAAGAACGCGTCCACCTTGAGCACGTCACCGGTCTTGACCGTTCCATCACGCCGAATGCGCTCTTCCAGCTCCTTCATAAGTCCCCTTTGCCTGTACCGTCAATGAATAGGACAGAGGGACAGCATACGCCATGCAGATGACCGCGGCGACCTGTATGAATCCGCCACGAGTCCTTGACGAACACTTTGTGATTCCAAAATGTTTTTGGGAGGGGGATGCTCTAGCATAACCTCGACGGAACGGGAAGTCGTGTAAGGAGTATCAGCATGCGCAATGACCGCTATGAGAGCCTGGACGGTATCAAGGGATTCGCCCTGATCGGCATCATCTGGTATCACCTGTCGCAACGCTCGCTGCCCGGCGGTTTCATTGGCGTGGACGTGTTCTTCACCGTATCCGGCTTCCTGCTCGCCCTGAGCGTCCTTCGTGAGATCGACCGTACCGGCAGACTGCGTCTTGGCAATTTCTATCTGCGCAGGTTGTCTCGACTGTGGCCGGCGATGGCGTTCATGATCGCCGGCTCGGTGTCGCTCGGCCTGTTCGTCAACCATGACATTCTGGTGGGGGTGCCGGGCAAAAGCGTCTCCGCGCTGACATTCACGTCGAATTGGGGGGAGATCTTCTCCGGAGACAGCTATTTCGCGGCGACGTCGCCGCAATTGCTGCGGCACTTATGGTTCGTGGCGCTGCTGGCCCAAGCGACGCTGGTGCTGCCGCTTTTGACGGCCGTGCTGCACAGAATCGGCTCCACGTTCGTGCAGGCGTTGGTGCCGGTGCTGCTCGCCGCGCTGTCCGCGTGTGGAATGTGGGTGCTGTACAACCCGTCCGCCGACCCCACACGCGTGTATTTCGGCACGGACACGCACTGTTTTGGCATGCTGTTGGGTGTCGCGCTGGCGTTCGTCGTGCGGCACAGCGAGGAGTCTGACGCCGAGCCGCGCCGCCTGTTCACCATGGTTATGCCCTGGCTGGCCACTGGCGCACTGGTCGTGTTGATCATGATGATGCCGCGCGTCGGGCAGGATGCGTCAGCGTTCCGCGGCGGTCTGATTCTGGCCTCTGTGCTCACCGTAGTGCTGATCGGCGGCAGCATTTCCAAGGATTCATGGATGATCGGCCTGTTCGGCTGGCGTCCGCTCGCGCTGCTGGGCAAATACTCGTATGGCATGTACCTGTGGCATTGGCCGTTGTACCTGCTGCTGCAGCTCATGCTTCCCGGTTACCGTGGCAGCGGATTGTGGGTGGTCCAGGCGCTCACGTTGCTGCTGAGCCTCGTGATGACCGCGGTGTCATGGTGGATGGTGGAGAATCCGGTCGCGGAATGGATCAAGTCCAAGCGCGACAAGTCGGCTCCCCGCCGCACGGTGGCGCAACGTTCGGCTCCGCGACGGGTCGGCAGCGCGCGGGCACGTGGCGTGTATGGGACGCACCTCAACAACGTCGAGTTCACTCAGCCGTACTCTCAGGCTGCGCCCCTGCCCTCGCCGCAAGACGCGCCGGTCGTCGCATCCCGCAGCTCCCGTACCGCGAAGACGATGCGCATGGTCGTCACCGTGTCGGTTGTGGTACTGATCGTCATCGGGTTCTTCATGGGTGTGGCCCAGGCCCCGGCGAAGACGCAGACACAGATCATGCTGGAGAAGAACCAGAGCGCGCTCGCCAAGAAGGAACGTCAGCGCAAGATGGACGCCAAGGCCGCGGCCGAGGCGAAGAAACGCGCCGAGGAGGAGCGCAAGCGCCGCGAGGAGGCCAAGGCAGCCATCGAGAAGACCCTGAACGGCGAGGACGTCTCCGTGATCGGCGACTCCGTCACCGTGGGCGCGTCGGCGGCATTGCAGAAGTCACTGCCCGGCATCGCCGTGGACGCCCAGGTGTCGCGGTCCATCCTGACCGCGCCCGGTATCGTCGCGCAGATGAAGGCGGAAGGCCGTCTGCGCAAGTACGTGGTGATCTCGCTGAACACGAACAGCGCGACCACGGTCGGCGAATACGAGCGGATTGCGGCCGCGGCGGGTGATGGGCATGTGCTGGTCATCATCAATGCGTATGGCGACCGCGAGTGGATTCCCGTGGCCAATCAGGCGGCCTCCGACTACGTGCGCAAGCATCCCACCGATTCGATTCTGGTCGACTGGAACAGTGCTATCGCGGCACACACCGATTGGCTCGGACCGGACGGCATCCACCCGCAGGCCGGACAAGGCGAAGACCTGTATGCCTCCGGTCTGAGGAACGCGTTGGCGGAATGGGAGGTCGCCCATATCGAGTGACACTGACCGAACCATGTGGTAAACAGGAAAGCCGAATCATCGTCAACCGTCAGGGGGAGCAGCGTGCAGCAGGATCCGGATCTCATCGCAAGAAGCGCCGAGGAACTCGTCGGCGACCTCAACCCGCAGCAAGCCGAGGCGGTGCAGTACCGGGGGCCCGCACTGCTGATCGGCGCCGGCGCAGGATCCGGCAAGACACGCGTGCTCACCCGGCGCATCGCGTGGATCCTCACGCAATTCGGAGCATGGCCGAGCCAGATCCTCGCCATCACCTTCACCAACAAGGCGGCCGCTGAAATGCGCGAACGCCTCGAAGGTCTGATCGGACCGGTCGCCCAGCGCATGTGGGTGTCGACGTTCCATTCCGCATGCGTGCGCATCCTCAGGCGTGACGGCCAGTCGATAGGGCTGGCGTCGGGCTTCTCCATCTATGACACCGCCGACTGCGAGCGCCTCGTCAAGCTGGTCGGCGCCGATCTCAACATCGACCTCAAGCGCTACACGCCGCGCGCGATCCTCTCGCGCATCTCCGACTACAAGAACTCACTGATCGGCTGGCAGGAGCAGCTCAAGCGCTACGCGCCCGACTACCGGCCCGGCCAGCGCGGTTATCAGATCGGCAATTTCGGCGACATCGAGGTGCTGTATTCCGTCATCTACGCCGAATACCAGCATCGTCTGGCCATGGCGAACGCCGTCGACTTCGACGATCTGATCGGCCGGACGGTCGAACTGCTGCGCACCCAACCGCAGGTGGCCGACTATTACCGTCATAAGTTCCGTTATATCCTCGTCGACGAATACCAGGACACGAACCATGCCCAATACGAGCTGATCCGCGAGCTGGCGGGCGTGGACGCGGCCGGGCAGGTCGTGCCGGACGCCCCCTCGGCGGGGCGGGCCGGCCCGGCATGGATCACCGTCGTCGGTGACTCCGACCAGTCGATCTATGCGTTCCGCGGCGCGGACATCCGCAACATCCAGGATTTCGAGCAGGATTTCCCCAACGCGAAGACCATCATGCTCGAACAGAACTACCGTTCCACGCAGACCATCCTCGACGCGGCCAACGCGGTCATCGCCAACAACCAGGGTCGCAAGCCCAAGAAGCTGTGGACCGCATTGGGCAGCGGGGACCCGATCGTCGGCTATGCCGCGGACAACGCCGAGCAGGAGGCCGCGTGGATAGCGGGGGAGATCGCTCGCGTCCGCGCCGAGGAGGGCACGCCGTATTCGGACATGGCCATCATGTACCGTGCCAACGCGCAGTCGCGTGCGCTTGAAGGCGCGCTCGTGCATGCCGGACTGCCGTATCAGCTGGTCGGCGGCACGCGGTTCTATGAGCGGCGGGAGGTCAAGGACGCCATCGCGTATCTGCAGGCCATCGTCAATCCGGCCGACAACGTCAACATGCGGCGCATCCTCAACGTGCCCAAGCGCGGTCTCGGACCTCGTGCCGAATCGATCATCGTTTCATATGCCGATGCTCATGCGACCACGTTCTGGGACGGCATTGACCATCTTGACCAGATCGACGGCGTGCCCACCCGTACCGGCAAGCAGCTCGCCGCATTCAGGGATCTGATGCGCTCCCTGAGCGCGTTCGCGGCCGAACATGACGGCAAGCCGTCCGAAGTGGTGGGGGAGGTGCTCTCGCAGTCCGGTCTGCTCGAAGAACTGCAGCGGTCCGAGGATCCACAGGATGCCTCCCGCGTGGAGAACCTGTCCCAGTTGCAGTCCGTCGCCGCCGAATTCGAGCAGAACACGCCGGACGCCACACTCGCGGGATTCCTGGAGACCACGGCGCTGGTGGCGGACTCCGACCAGCTGCCCTCCGAGGGCGAGGACTCCGGCAAGGTCACGTTGATGACTCTGCACACCGCCAAGGGCCTGGAATACCCCGTCGTGTTCCTCACCGGCATGGAGCAGGGCACGTTCCCGCACTCGCGGGCGATGGAGGACGCCGACGAGCTTTCTGAGGAGCGTCGTCTGGCATATGTCGGCATCACGCGTGCCAAGCGTCGTTTGTACGTCACCCGTGCCGCCGTGCGCGCGCAGTGGGGGCAGGCCAACGAGATGATGCCCAGCCAGTTCCTCGATGAGATCCCCGACCGGCTCATCGACTGGAAACGGCGCGAAACCGGCATGGAGGGCATGCGCTCCGGCTGGTCACGCCGCGGCTTCGACGACGAGTTCGGCGGATGGGACGATGACGACTTCGGCGGCACCACATACGGCGGGTCGTCCTCGTACGGTGGTTCCTCGTCATACGGTTCTCGTGGACGTTCCTCGTACGGTGGTTCCTCGTCGTTCGGCTCCGGTTCGCGCGGCGGATCGGGCTCGTCATATGGCGGGGCCAGGGGATTCGGCTCATCTTCGCGCCACGGCGGCTCCGGCCGTCAGGGCTCCGGACAGCAGTACGGGTCGGGCAGCCGGTTCGGCTCATCCACGGGATTGTCGCGTGGCGGCAAGGTCACGACGCGCCGCACCGCTCCCAAGTCATCTCTCTCGTCGGCCAAACCGGCCTCGTCGCTCAGCAAGGACAATAACCTCAACATCGCCGACTTCCATGCCGGTGACAAGGTCACGCATGACCAGTACGGGCTGGGCACCGTCGTCGACACGCAGGACAAGGGCCGTAACTCCGTAATCACGGTTGATTTCGGCTCGTCGGGCGTCAAGCGGCTGATGCTGCGCGTGGCGCCGCTGGAGAAGCTCTGAGGTAACCACCCACCGGCGGCTTCGCGCCACCTCCCGCCAGCGGGAGGATGGTGGTGGGACCGTACCGGCGGATGACCGGCGCATATATGAAAAGCGTTGAAAAGTCAAGGCTTGTGTTTCCCGGAAACGGTTGACATAATCGTCGATGTCCATCTTCAACCGAGAGGAGACAACAATGTTCCGTAGACTATTCGCATCGCTGCCGGCCATCGTGTTCGGCGTGCTTATCGCCGTCGCCCCGCAGGCATTCGCTCATGTGTGCGAGGTCAAGGATAATATGCCCATGGCGTGCCATTACACCGCGCAAGCGGAGCTTGGCATCGGCGTGGTCATCGCCCTGCTTGGTATCATCGCTTTGTTCTGCAGCCCGAAGATACGTACAGGTCTCAATATCGCCGTCGCTTTGAACGCACTGCTGTCGCTGGCCGTGCCGACGGTGCTGATCGGCGTGTGCAAGGGCGCCATGATGCATTGCCATATGGTCACCAGGCCGACGCTCATCGTGATCGGCATTCTGGCACTGCTGTTCGCCGTCGTCGCCATCTACCTTGACTCCAAGCCCGTCAAGCGATGATCACACGAATCACTCTCAAACGACTGCCGCTGGAGAACCTGAAGCGCAAGCCGTTTCGCACGGCTGCGCTCGTCATCGTCGTCATGATGCTGACGCTCGCGTTCTTCGGCGGCTCGCTGCTGTCCATGAACCTGCGCAACGGATTGCGCAGCATGCAGGAACGCATGGGAGCCGACCTCATGGTGGTGCCGCAGGATACCGGCGCCAAAGCCGAGGCCCTGCTCACCAACGGCGGATCCAACACGTTCTATTTCACCAACGACATCGAGAACCTGGTCTCCAAGGCTGATGGCATCTCCCGAGTCACGGCCCAGACGTACATATCATCGCTCGCGGCCGCATGCTGCGACGAGAAGGTGCAGATCATAGGCTTCAACCCCGCGACCGACTTCGTCATCACCCCCTGGATCACATCGCAGTTCGACGGGACGCTGAAAGACGGAGAAGTCGTAGCCGGCTCGAACATCAGCGTATCCGGCAACAACACGATCAAGCTGTACGGGCATGAGTTCCCGGTCGCCGCCCAGCTCGGCTCGACCGGCACCAGCCTGGACAATTCGGTGTTCGTCAATATGTCCACCATCCCCTCGATCGTCTCGTACTCGTCGTCGGTGGGACACACGGCCATCCCCGCCGAATACGCCGACAAGGCGGTCTCCGCGATCCTCATCAAGGTCAAGGACGGGTATGACGCCAAGCAGGTCTCGCTCAACATCACCAAGGAATCCGGTCTCGAAGGGCTCGGATTCGTGTATCCGGGCGGCGTGACAGCCACCACCAAGACCAACCTCGACGCGCTGGTCGGGTACGTCACGCTGTTCGTCGCAGTGTTCTGGATCATGGGCCTCATCGTGCTGCTGGCAGTGTTCGCATCCGCGATGAACGAGCGGAAGAAGGAATTCGCGGCCTACCGCATCATGGGCGCCACGCGCGGCACACTGATTGCGCTCATCGTCAAGGAATCGGCGCTGATCGGACTGGTCGGTGGCGTCATCGGCATCGCGGGCGCGTCTCTGGCGGTGTTCCCGTTCAACACGCTGATCAGCAGGCAGCTGCAGCTGCCATACCTGCAGACCGACGCGCTCAAGGTCGTCGCGCTCGTCGCCATAAGCCTCGTGTTCGCCGTCGCGACCGGACTGCTGGCGTCAATCGTCACCGCGGTCAAGCTGTCCGCGCCCGAAACCTATCTCACGTTGCGCGAGGGGGAGTGATTCATCATGGCGATGCTTGAAATCAATGATCTGACCCGTGAATTCACCCGGCGCAGCGCGCGTTTCGCCGCCGTCGACCACGTGAGCTTCTCCATGGACCAGGGCGAACTGGTCGCCATCATCGGACGTTCCGGCAACGGCAAAAGCACGCTGCTCAATCTGATCGCTGGCCTGCTCAAGCCGACGTCCGGCACCGTCGAGATCGACGGCCGAAACGTCTCCAAGCTGTCGGACAAGGAGCTCTCGCAGCTGCGCAACGCGACGCTCGGGTTCGTCACGCAGGGACAGACGCTGCTCGGCAACCTCACCGTGCTCGACAACGTCATTCTTCCGGCCGTGCTGTTTGGCCCGGCGAAGAAAACGGTGGTGCCGGATGATGTTGCGGCGCCCGGCGAAGCCGATGCCGCCGGCGCGGCCGATTCCGCACGTGAGCAGGACGATGCCGACATGCCCGACGTCATCGACGATGATCTCACGGCGGAGCACGAGCCCGACGCCCTGGAGCGACGGGCGACGATGCTGCTGGATCGACTCGGCGTGGCTGACCTGTCCGACAGCTATCCCAAGGAGCTGTCGGGTGGCGAGATGCGCCGCGTCTCCATCGCCCGGGCGCTCATGAACGGGCCGAAGCTGCTGATCCTCGACGAGCCGACCGGTGATCTCGACGCGACGAGCACCACGATGGTCATGCGTCTGCTGCGCAACGTCGCCGATGAGACGGCGGCGGTGCTTATCGTGACCCATGACGGCGACACGTTGCCATACGCCGACCGCGTGTATGCCATGGACGCGGGGCGGCTCACCCCGGCCGGCGGAGCCTGACACGCAGGGTCGTCCATAGGGTATGCGATTATAAACGATTGTGTCTGCCATAAGGCGGATGCTATCTGGAGTCTTAGCCCATCAGTGGGTCGGCGGCGGTTTTCCGCCGTTCGTGCACGTCACGACGAAGCACTGGGGAGGCCGACTCAGCGCGGGGACAGCCTCGCGTTCCGTTCAGATAACGACAGAATAAAGGAACAAGAATGACCAACGTTCAGCGTTCTCGCCGTCAGGTGCGCCTTTCCCGCGCCCTCGGCATCGCACTGACCCCCAAGGCTCAGCGCATCTTCGAAAAGCGCCCGTACGCTCCCGGTGAGCACGGCCGCACCCGTCGTCGCACCGAATCCGATTACGCGGTTCGTCTGCGCGAGAAGCAGCGCCTGCGCGCCCAGTACGGCGTCTCCGAGAAGCAGCTTCGCTCCGCTTACGAGAAGGCGACCCGCACCGCCGGCCAGACCGGTAACGCGATGCTCACCGATCTCGAAGTCCGTCTTGACAACCTCGTGCTGCGTGCCGGCATCGCCCGTACCACTGCTCAGGCCCGTCAGTTCGTGGTGCACCGTCACATCCTCGTCGACGGCAACATCGTGGATCGTCCGTCCTACCGTGTCAAGCCCGGCCAGACCATCCAGGTGAGGGCCAAGAGCCAGACCATGGTTCCGTTCCAGATCGCCGCCGAAGGCGTGCACCGCGATGTGCTGCCGCCCGTCCCCGGCTACCTCGACGTGAACCTGGCTTCCCTGAAGGCCACCCTGACCCGCAAGCCTGAAGTCGAGGAGATCCCGGTTCAGGTCAACATCCAGTACGTCGTCGAGTTCTACGCTCGCTGATCTGGATCCACCACCTGTAATTTACAGCGTAAGGACATACATACACACGAACGCCCCGTGGCATTGCGCCCGGGGCGTTCGTGTATTCCGGTCCTGTTCTCACGGGTTCGACCGGCCATCGGCCGCGTTCATCGTCACTGGCCGCACACCGCCTGCCGCAGCATCGTCGCATACGCATAAGCGCCGGTCATGTTGGGATGGATGCCGTCGTCGTACAGGTATTCGCCGTGGCCCTCGCTGTACTTGTACCAGTCGATGATGCCCACATTGCCGTTGTGGCTGGCTGCGGCACGCATCATCGAGTTGTTGTTCTTCTCCTGGTTCGGATAGGGCATACGGATCGTCACGAAATACACCGGCTTGCCGCCCGCAAGGTCGATCAGCTGCTGGACCACCTGTTCGTTGCGGATGATGCCGTTCGTTCCGAGCCCGTAAATGATGACGCTGCCGCTGTGCCCGGCAGTGGTCGCCTGTTGGAACACGCTGACGGCCTGAGGCATCTGACGGTTCGGCTTGCCATTGATGTATCCGTTCGGAAACGCCGCCTGGATCGCATCCTTCGTGCCGGAGGTGACGGAATCGCCGATCATCATGATGTCGGCGTTGCAGCTTCCTGTATTGGGGTCATAGTGGTATTTCGAAGCATCCAGGTTGTCGGGCACCTTCTCCGCAATGGGCGCGACAGATGGAGACGCCGGCTTTGCGCTGTCTCCGTTCCGCTCGGAGCCGTCGTCATTCGTCTGATTCGTCGTGGCATTGTTACTCGTCGTACCGTCGTCCGAGGGCTTTTCGATGCTCTTCGGCTTGGGCAGGGCGAGAGGCTTCGCCGGCTCGGCGAGTTCGGGCCGGAGTTGGATCATGCGGTCGTGGGCGATCTGCTCCCAATTCACCGGCGCCCAGGTGAGCGCGGCCACGGTGACGATGCCGAGAGCCGCCATCACCCATGACCCCGGCCTCAGCCGTCCGCTCGGCTCCACCGATGCCCTCGCATGCCTGCTGCGCGGCGTCGGCTCGTACATGCGAGTGGCCTCGACCAGCTGGTAGAACGCCTCCGTCGCCGTCCATATCACGGCCGCCTCAATCAGCCATCCCCACCACGGCAGTGCTTCGGTGCGGGTGGCGGGATTCATGAACTGCAGCAGCGGGTAATGCATGAGATACAGCGAATACGAGCGTGACCCTAGGTAACGCAGCGGAGCGCAGCCGAGCACACGCGGCAGGCTCACTCCTCTGATGGCGCCGGCGAGGGCCAAGGCGCCCAATATGGCGGCGACAAGGTACCCGCCGTGATACATCGTGTCGTCATAGCCGTTCATGAACCAGAAACCGGCGCATAGGGCCAGCAACGACAGCCAGCCGAACACGTCCAGGATGATAGCGGACGCGCCGCGACCGTCGTCTGTCTGTTTGCGATCGTCAGCGGTCCGGTCGGCACGCTGCATCAGCATCGCCAGCATCGCCCCCATCGCCAGCTCCGCGAGCCTCGTATCCGTACCGTAATACACGCGCGACGTGTCGTCGGGATCGAACAGCAGCCACATCGCCGCGCTCGACGCAAGCACGATTATCACCATCACGACGGTCCGAGCCCATTTGGCGCGAACGAGACGGCCGATCGCCATGATCAGCAGCGGCCATACGAGATAGAACTGCATGACCAGCGCAAGGAACCACAGGTGCGTCAGAGGGGAGGGGAGTCCGGCCGCCGCGAAATAGGGAAGTTTGCGGAAGATGTTCACCCAGTTGCTGGCGAACAGCGCGCCTGGAAGCGCGTCGGCGCGCACCTTGTTGAGAAGGCTCGGGGCGAACAGCCATGCGAACGGAGCGGTCAGGGCGATTGTGGCCAGTGTTGCCGGCCACAGCCTCTTGATCCGGCGCCCCAGATACCTTCCATACTGGAACGTGCCATGGCTGTCCACTGCGCGAATCACCGAACGAGTCGCTAGGAAGCCGGTGATCACGAAGAACATGGTGACACCGATGAAACCACCCTCAAGCAGCGATGGGCGGGTGTGGAATGCGACCACGCCGAGTATCGCCACGGCACGCAGGCCGTCGATGCCGTCGAAACGGATTTGCCGCTGGCTGTCAGGCAGCCCCTTCTGTTCTTGCTCTCTCATGTGGCCTAGTCTACTTCACCGCGGGTTTCATGGCTATAGTTGTGACCTGAACCCGCGTTCGCGTTCATTGGTGTTCTTGCGCTTGTGTTTACCTGTGTTCATATGTGTTCATCCGGCGAAAGTCCCGTTTGCGCGTCGCCGGATGGGACTTTCGCGGGAAAGGCGTGGGGATGATTCCCCGCCGACCGCATCCGGCTATCGCCTGTACCACACCATGCGATTTTTGAGGGTTTTGGGGCTGGTGTGGCCAAGGGCGATTCCGGGCCCATTCACCGGTCATTGGAAAATGGCGGTTTCCGCGACCCGTGCTTTGCCACACCACGTGATGTGAAGGCTCACATCGCATGGTGTGGCTCTCTGCTGTGCCACACCATGCGATTTTGGGGTGTTTTTCGCCTGGTGTGGCACACGGGATGGGAGCGAATCAGCCGGACGGATGGGTAGGGACTGAGTGCGGGCTGTTCCATTGAGCTAAGAACCACCCCCAGTCATGCCGCGCATGCCAGCCCCCCGCCAGCGGGGGCGTTAGCAGACTGGAGGGGTCTGTGGCGATGGGCGCGGCGGGTTTTGTGGCATGCGGGAAGCATGGAATAATCGTCGGTATGATTCTCCATCTGCATCTTGTCCGCCACGGACAGACCACGTTCAACAGGTATAACCGACTTCAGGGATGGTGCAATGCGCCGCTGACCGAAGCGGGGTTGGCGGACGCCGACAAGGCGGCGGAAAAACTCAAGTACGTGCGGTTTGCTGCCGCGTACTGCTCCGATACGTCGCGTGCGCAGATCACCGCGAAGCGCATCCTCGACGTGAACGAGGAGGTCGGCAACGCCCGGCCGGTGCTCGTGTCGGACATGCATTTCCGCGAGCAGTGCTACGGCTATTTCGAAGGTCAGGACATGTCGCTCGCCTGGACGGCCGCGGGAGGGCCCCACGGCGCGAAGGACTACAACGACATCGTCGCCAAGTACGGCCTCGCCGCGACCCGCGACTTCCTCAAGGAGGCCGACCCGTTCCACGACGCGGAATCCGACGCCGAATACTGGGCCCGCGTGCACGGGGCGTTTTCCCTGATCGCGTCCAACCCGGATCTCAAGGACGGCGACGACGTGCTGCAGATATCCCATGGCAATACGCTGCTCAGCCTCATGCACCGCTTCGCGCCGGAAGGGTATGACCTGAGCGAGAGGCCGGCCAACGGGTCGGTTACGTGCCTTGATTTCGATACGACCAAGCCGTTCGAAGTGGCTCTCACCGTCGTGTCATACAATCAGTGAGACGCGCGACCGGGCCGGCCGACCCGCATGCCGCCGGCAGCGTCGGTCTCGGGTGACGGCTAGTGTGTTGCGGGTATTGTGTGCACGGGCGTATGCCTGTGGGACGGAAAAGAGGTACACATGGGTGTTGGCCAGATCGCCGGCCTTATCGCGGCAATAGCGTTCGCCGTGCTTGCGGGCTTCATGATCTATCCGTTGATTCGCCTCGGCAAGCTGTTCGACCAGATTGCGGACACCGTGCGTGAGTCGGGGGAGCACGCCATCCCGGCCCTCGATGAGGGCGTCACCACCGTCAAGCAGGTCAACAAATCGCTTGAGGATGTCAACAGGATCTCCGCGGCCGCGTCGTCCACTGCCAACAACGTAGGCGCCCTGACCGATCTTTACGGTTCGTTCCTCGGCAAGCCCGTCATCAAGATCGCGTCGTTCTTCTATGCGCTGAAATCCACCGCGCAGTCGTTCGTCGCCAAGAAGAGCACCGGCCGTGACTCCGTCGAAGGCTCCGGACAGCAGGAAAGCAAGGCTCAGTGATGTTCAAACGATTGTTCTGGATCGGTGTCGGCGTGACCGTCGGCGCCCTAGCCGTCATCAAAGCCCAGGCCTACGTCAAGGCCAACACCCCTGACGCCGCACGAGCGTTCGTGTTCGGTCCGGATCAGGACCATGTGGGCATGAGGACGCTGGAAGGCCTGGTCAACGAGTTCAACGCCACCCGCCGAGCCCGCGAGGCTGAGCTCAACCAACATTACATCGACCGCGCCGCGCGGTAGCGAATCCGGGGCATGCCCCCACTTTCACACGCATAACAGCTGTTTAAATTTTTATCTATCATTTTGCATGCGGGCCAGCACGGCCCCAACCCACAAGGGAGCTCACCAACTCATGCGCACTTCAGAAATCGCGAAGCGCTATCTGGATTACTTCTCCAAGCACGACCATCTGGTCATGCCTTCGGCGTCACTGATCTCGCCGAACCCGACCACGCTGTTCACCATCGCCGGCATGGTGCCGTTCATCCCGTACCTGCTCGGCGAGCAGACCCCTCCCCACAAGCGCATGGCCTCCAACCAAAAGTGCGTGCGCACGCTCGACATCGACGAGGTCGGCAAGACCACCCGTCACGGCACCTTCTTCCAGATGCTCGGCAACTTCTCCTTCGGCGACTACTTCAAGGAGGAGGCGATCCACTACGCCTGGGAGCTGCTGACCACGCCGCAGTCCGAAGGTGGTTACGGCTTCGATCCCGAGAAGCTGTGGGTCACCACGTACACCGATGATGAGGAAGCCCGCTCGATCTGGAAGAACGAGGGCTTCGACCCCGAGCACATGCAGATCTTCGGCATGGAAGACAACTTCTGGACCACCGGCGGCCCCGGCCCCGGCGGCCCCTGCTCCGAGATCTACGTGGACCGCGGACCCGAATACGGCAAGGACGGCGGCCCCGCGGCCGACGAGACCCGTTTCATCGAGATCTGGGATCTCGTGTTCGAGAACTACGAGGTCGACAACGTCAAGTCCAAGACCGACCTGCACATCGTCGGCGAGCTCAACCAGAAGAACATCGATACCGGCGCCGGTCTGGAGCGTCTGGCCTACCTGATGCAGGGCAAGCAGAACATCTACGAGACCGACGAGGTCTACCCGGTCATCGAGGCGGCTGAGCAGCTTTCCGGCCGCAAGTACGGCGAGGACGCGGCCGCGGACGTCAAGTTCCGCGTCGTGGCCGACCACGTGCGTTCCGCGCTGATGATCATGTCCGACGGCGTGCGCCCGTCCAACGTCGGCCGCGGCTACGTGCTGCGCCGACTGCTGCGTCGCACCATCCAGGCCATGCGCGTGCTGGGCGTCACCGAGCCGGTGATCCCGCACCTGCTTCCCGTCTCCAAGGACGCGATGGTCGCCAGCTACCCGGAGCTCGAAAAGACGTTCCATGACGTCTCCGAATCCGCCTACGGCGAGGAGGACGCGTTCCGCCGCACGCTCGACAACGGCATCGAAATCCTCGACGTCGCCGTCAACAAGGCGAAGAAGACCTCCGACCCGGTCGTCTCCGGCGACGACGCGTTCACGCTGCACGACACCTACGGCTTCCCGATCGAGCTGACGCTGGAGATGGCGGCCGACCAGGGCGTCAAGGTCGACGAGGCCAAGTTCCGCGAGCTGATGAGCGAGCAGAAGTCCCGCGCCCGTGCCGATGCGCTGAAGAAGCGCCACAACGTTGACCTGAGCGTGTACGACGACTTCAAGAAGACGCTCGTGCAGCCCATCGACTTCCTCGGCTACACCGACATGTCCGCTCGCGGCCGCGTCCTCGGCATCATGCAGGAGGGCAAGGGTTCGGTTCCGGCCGTCAGCGCCCCCGCGAACGTCGAGGTCATCCTCGACCGTACGCCGTTCTACGCCGAGGCCGGCGGCCAGCTCGCCGATCAGGGCGAGATCCTGTCCGACGATGGCGCGGTGCTCGAAGTCGACGACGTGCAGAAGCCGATCAAGGATCTCATCGTCCACCAGTGCCGTCTGACCGAAGGCACGCTGGTCGTCGGCACCGAGGTGAGCGCGAGCATCGATCTCGCCCGCCGCGGCGCCATCGCCCGCTCGCACACCGCCACGCACATGGTCCACAAGGCCCTGCGCGAGGAGCTCGGCCCCCAGGCTACGCAGCGTGGATCCGAGGACGCGCCGAACCGCCTGCGCTTCGACTTCCAGTGGTCGTCGGCACCGAGCAAGGACGTGATGAACACCGTCGAGGCGCGAGTCAACGACCGTCTGCGTGACAACCTGATCGTCACCACCACCGAAATGAAGTTCGACGACGCGATCGCGCTCGGCGCGATGCACCTGTTCGGTGAGAAGTACGGCGACATCGTGCGCGTGGTCTCCATCGGCGAGGACGGCTGGAGCCGCGAGCTGTGTGGCGGCACCCACGTCGACCACGTCGGCAAGATCGGCTCGATCAACATCATGTCCGAAGCCTCGATCGGCTCCGGCGTGCGCCGTGTGGATGCCGTCGTCGGCCAGGGCGCCTACGAGTTCAACGCCCGCGAGCACGCCCTGGTCTCCCAGCTGTCCGACAAGCTCAACGCACGTCCGGACGAGCTGGCGGAGCGCGTCAACACGCTGCTGGCCAAGCTCAAGGAATCCGACCGCCGTCTGGCCGCCATGTACGAAGGCCAGCTGGCCGCGTCCGTGCCCCAGCTCGTCGCGGCCGCGAAGACGTCCGCGGCGCGTGTCAAGGTCGCTGCGAAGAACGTCGGCCACTTCGGCTCGTTCGACGCGCTGCGCAAGACCGTGATGGACGTCCGCGCCCAGCTCGGCGAGGACGCGTCGGTCGTCGTAGCGCTTGCCGGCGTCTCCGAGGACGACAAGCCGATGGTCGCCGTGGCCACGAACGAGGCCGCCCGCAAGAACGGCATCAAGGCCGGCGACCTGGTTCGCGGGGCATCCAAGATGCTCGGCGGCGGTGGCGGCGGCAAGCCGGACTTCGCCCAGGGCGGCGGCTCCGACGCGAGCTGCATCGACGAGGCGCTGAAGGCACTTGAGGCCGAGGCGCTGAAGGGCTGAACCATCAGGTGGTATGGCTAGGCGTTGATTTGGGTGACGCCAGGGTCGGGCTCGCATTGTCCGACCCTGAGCTCACCTTTGCCCATCCCTATGGCAACATCCAGGCATACGGCGATTCGTTCCGTGCGCTGGATGACGTCATTACTGTCATCGAGGACGAAGCGGTGGACCACATTGTGGTGGGACTGCCGCTTCAACTTGACGGCACCGAAGGAAAAAGCGCGAAGAAGGCTCGCCGTTGGAGCGCGAACCTGGAAAAGCGCATGCGCAACTTGATGGATGAACACGATTTCGCGTTGTACCACATTCCTCAGGTAACATTATTGGATGAACGGCTGACCACGGTCAGCGCGCATCGGCAATTGCTGGAAGCGCAACTCGGGTCCCGCCGTCATCGTCCGGTGGTCGATCAGCAATCCGCTGTCGTGATATTGCAGACCGCGCTGGACGGCGCCATGAAAGTGTGAGGAGAGAGCTAGTGTCAGATGACCTCGCCGATTTTTTCGAGGAGAACACCCATTGGGTCGACTCCAAAGGCAACACCACGTCGGTAAAGCCCCCCAGACCGCCGAAATCACGGCGGGAAATGCGCCGTCGGCGCAATGTCCGCCGCCGCAAGACCATCATCGTGCTGACCATGGTCGTCGCGGTGCTCGTCGTGGTCATAGCCGGCGGGTTCTTCGGAGTCAGGGCGTTGCGCGCCATCAGGGACCGCAACGACGGCGACACCTACTCCGTGCAGGACTACAGCGGTCAGGGATACGGGTCCGTGGAGTTCACCGTCTCGCAGGGCGAGAGCCCGTCCAGCATCGCCAAGCGTCTCGTCGAGGCCGAAGTGGTCAAGTCCGCGGACGCGTTCACCGGTGTCTCATCGGGTATGACGCTGTATCCGGGCACCTATCAGCTGCGCAAGCACATGCCCGCGTCGTCCGTGGCGGCGATCCTGTCCGATCAGAGCAAGGCGGAGGGCTTCCTCGACGTCAACGCGGGGGAGCGGGTGTCCGACGTCATCAAGAAGGCCGCGGCGCTCAGCGAGATCGACGAATCCGAATTCCAGAAGATCATCGACGCCAAAGGCGAGGGAATACTGCCCGCGGAAGCCGGCGGCAACTTCGAGGGATGGCTGGAACCCGGCAAGTACGACGTCAAGGGACTCGGCTCCGCGCAGAAGATCCTGAAGACCATCGTCGACAAGCGCGTCTCCAAGCTCAACGAGATGCACGTGCCCACCGGCAGCGAGCGGCAGCGGCTGCTGATCATCGCCTCCATCGCGGAGGCCGAGGTCAATTCGCCCGATTACTACGGCAAGGTGACCCGCGTCATCCTCAACCGTCTCGACCGCGACATGACGCTGGGCATGGATTCGACCACCGCGTACGGTCTGGGCATCAACGGCACGCAGCTGACCAACGCGCAGCTCAACGACTCGTCGAACAAATACAACACGCGCGTCAACAAGGGACTCACCCCCACGCCCATCAGCAATCCGGGAGACAGCGCCATCCAGGCGGCGATGAACCCGGAGCAGGGCGACTGGCTGTATTTCGTCACTGTGAACCTGAGTACCGGCGAGACGAAATTCACCACCGGCTCCGTCGAGGAGCAGAACGCGCAGTTCGAGCAGTACGTCAAGGAATACAAGGACAACAACAAGAGCGCGAACTAAAGCAGCGTCGTCGCGATGACCGCGACCACCGCCGCGCAGACGATCGCGGGTGCGAACGGGACCTTGCCCGCATGGTCGGATCGGCGCTGGGGATCGAACCTTAGCCACAGCGCCATCCATGCCAATCCCAGCAGACCCATGGCCAGCCACCAGACCACCACGGCGGTCAGCCCGGCCATCCCCACGGCCAGGCCCATGGCCAGCGTGCAGGTCACGTCGCCGAACCCCATCGATCCGGGCTTGACCATCGACAGCCCGGCCTGCAGCACGGCACTGAGCACGGCGAACAGAGGGGCCTGCACCAGCAGGAACATCGTGTTCGCCATGACGGCGACGATGATGACCGCCACCAGCTGTGCCAGGCACCCGATGGCGATCCACAGGCGCGGCACGCGCCGGCGCCGAATGTCCTCGACGCTCACGGCGATACCACATATCAAGCTGGGAAGGTATGCAAGGTAGGTCATGACATAAGATATAGCGAAGTTACCGATTGAATCAAAGGAGCATGGCATGTTGCGCTGGCAGACGGCGGGGGAATCACACGGCGAGGCGCTGGTCGCGATGATCGAGGGGCTGCCTGCGGGCGTTCGGGTCACCAGCGATGACGTCGTCGATGCATTGGCGAGACGGCGCCTGGGATACGGGCGCGGCGCGCGCATGAAGTTCGAGCAGGATAAGGTGCGTCTGCTCACCGGCGTGCGTTTCGGCGAGACCCTGGGATCACCGGTGGCCATCGAGATCGCGAACACCGAATGGCCGAAATGGACCGAGGTGATGAGCGCGGATCCACTCGACCACGATCTGCCGCGTGAGGGGCGCAACGCCCCGCTGAGCAGGCCGCGGCCGGGACACGCCGACCTCACCGGCATGCGCAAATACGGGTTCGACGACGCGAGACCCGTGCTGGAGCGCTCCAGCGCGCGCGAGACCGCGTCCCGCGTGGCGCTGGGCGCGGTCGCCGCGCGGTTCCTTGAGCAGGCGTTCGGCATTCGCACCGTGTCGCATGTGATCTCCATCGGAGGGGCGGGCGTCGAGGACGCCGATGACGCAGCGTTGCCGACCCCCGACGACGTCGAAGCGCTGGACGCATCCCCGGTGCGTACGCTGGACAAGGCGGCCGAGGAGAGGATGATCGCGCGCATCGACGAGATCAAGTCCACCGCCGATACCGTCGGCGGCGTGATCGAAGTGCTCGCATACGGCGTGCCCGCCGGCATCGGCACCTACGTCGAATCGGATCGCCGGCTCGACGCTGCCTTGGCCTCGGCGGTCATGGGCATCCAGGCCATCAAGGGCGTGGAGATCGGCGACGGGTTCCTGGAGGCCGTGCGCCCCGGATCGCAGGCGCATGACGAGATGGTCCCCGGCGCAGATGGGCGCATCACGCGACTGACCAACCGTGCGGGCGGCATCGAAGGGGGCATGTCGAACGGCCAGCCGATTCGCGTACGGGCCGCGATGAAGCCGATCCCCTCGATTCCGCGCGCCCTTCGCACGGTCGACGTCACCGACGGCGAGGCCGCATCCGCCATCAACCAGCGTTCCGACACCACGGCCGTGCCTGCGGCCTCCGTCGTGGCCGAGGCCATGGTCCGGCTCACCCTGGCGCGATACGCCCTTGACAAGTTCGGCGGAGACAGCGTAGCGGAGACGCGCCGCAACTTCGAGCAGTACGTCGCCTCCTGGCCGGAGCACATGCGCTGACGGCGCGGTAACGTCATCCGCAACGAACCGTACGTCCTGAACCAAGGGAGAGAAACCATGCCCACTCGACCAGTCGCCGTCATCATCGGTATGATGGGCGCCGGGAAGACCCGTGTCGGCAAGGAGGTCGCGCAGCTGATGTCGCTGCCGTTCGCGGATGCCGACGTCGAAATCGAGCACGAGGTCGGCATGCGCATCCCCGAATATTTCGAGCGTCACGGCGAACCCGCGTTCCGTGAGGTCGAATCCGAGGTCATCGCCGGGATGCTGCACGGGTTCGGAGGCGTCTTCGCCCTGGGCGGCGGCGCTCCGATGACGCCCGCGGTGCAGGACGATCTCAAGGAATACATCGAGGACGGCGGCAAGGTCGTGTATCTCATGGCCGACCCGCGCGAGGCCATGGAACGGGCCCATCGCGGTGGCGGCCGTCCGATGCTGCAGGGGGACGCCGATGCCCGCTGGAAGAAGCTGTACCGCCAGCGCGACCCAGTGTACTACCGGGTGGCGAACGTCCATGTCGAAACATACGGGCAGACGCCGCTCGCCGCGGCGAGGAAGATGATGGATATGATTACCGAACGAACGGTTCATGTGACCGGCGCGACCATCGAGGATTATGACGTGAGCATCGGGGAAGGGGCGATGAACCACCTCTCCGAGGTGCTGGGGCCGAAGCCGGTCCGGATAGCCCTGATCCACACGCAGCCGGTGCAGCGTCATTCCGACCGTGCCCGCACGCTGCTGCGACAAGGCGGCTACCAGGTGTCGGACATCGTGATCCCCGACGCCGAAGCGGGCAAGACGATCGAGGTCGCCAACGGCATCTGGCAGCGGCTCGGCGACGAGGGCTTCACACGCTCCGACGCCGTGGTGGGCGTCGGCGGAGGCGCCGCCACGGATCTGGCCGGTTTCGTGGCCGCCACATGGATGCGCGGCGTGCGGTACGTCAATTGCCCCACGTCGCTGCTCGCCATGGTGGACGCCTCTACGGGCGGCAAGACCGGCATCAACACGCCGCAGGGCAAGAACCTCGTCGGGTCGTTCTACACGCCTGCCGGCGTGCTCGCCGACCTCAAGACACTCGTCTCGCTGCCCAACGACATCTTCATCGAAGGGCTGGGCGAGGTCGCCAAATCGGGATTCATCAAGGACCCCGAAATCCTGCACATCCTTGAAGAGCATGCGGCCGAACTTCGCGCATTCGACGGGGCTACGTTCCTTGGCAGCGGTCTGGAGAACGTGGTCGCCGAGCTGATCGAGCGCACGGTCCGGGTCAAGGCGTACCACGTCTCCGCGGACCTCAAGGAAGCGGGCCTGCGTGAATTCCTCAACTACGGCCATACACTCGCCCACGCCATCGAAAAACTTGAGCATTTCCGCTGGCGCCACGGCAACGCGGTCGCGGTCGGATGCGTGTATGCGGCGGAATTGGGTCATCTGCTGGGCTATATCGACCAGGATCTGGTCGATTATCACCGCTCTCTGCTTGGCTCGCTCGGTCTGCCGACCTCATGGAACGGCGGCACGTTCGACGAAGTGCTGGCGCTGATGCACCGCGACAAGAAGGCTCGTGGCAACAAGCTGCGGTTCGTCGTGCTCGATTCGATCGGCCATCCGGTGCATCTGGACGATCCGCCGGCGGACGCGGTCGAGGAGGCGTTCAGACGTATCCAGGCGTGACGACGCCGGACCGGTCTCCACATGACCGGTCCGAGTCGTGTTTTCGCCCACCCCAGCAATATCAATCATCAGCCAAAGGAAAGTGCATCATGACCAAGGTGATAGTCGTCAACGGACCGAATCTGGGCCGCCTCGGAGTGCGTCAGCCGGACGTCTACGGTAGGCAGGATCTTGAGACGCTGCGCACGCAATGCTCCCAGTGGGGCGCCGCGCTCGGGCTGAAGGTCGAGGTGCGCCAGACCGACGACGAGGCCGAGATGGTGCGCTGGATGCATCAGGCCGTCGACGAGCAGACCCCGGTGGTGATGAACCCGGCCGCATTCACGCATTACTCGTACGCGCTGGCCGACGCCGCGCACATGGTGGGCGATGCCGGACTGCCGCTGATGGAGGTGCACATCTCCAATCCCTCCGCCCGTGATGAGTTCCGCAAGCGTTCGGTCATCAGCCCGGTCGCCACCGGCACCATCACGGGAATGGGATTCTACGGTTACAAGCTTGCGCTGGACGCCATCGCTCATCTCGTCGACTGATCCGCAGGCGTAGGATCGTTTCAACGGGTGGTCATCATCGCTTGGGCGCTTGTGCGTCGGGCGTGCTGCGCCTAGTGTGGTGTCCATGAACGATGAGGCGAATCTCTCTATCGTCGTCGCATTGGCCCGCTGGTTGGCCCTGATCGGCGTGCTGGTTTGGGCTTTGACGTCCAAGGACGGCGACGGCAAGGGCACCGAAACGTCGCAGACGACGAACGGCGGTTCGAACAACAAGAACAACGATGGCTACATCGAGGTTCCGCGCGGCGACTCGAACGGAAACTCCGGCGACGACTCCTATGATTCGTACGGTGATTCTTACGATTCGACGGGCTGCTGATCCGCGTCGAGCGGGGTGTCGGCCGGCTCGACGCGGCTGACCGCGTTCGACCGGTAGATTGTGTGACGGGCATCATCCCTGACGGCGCATGCCGTCTTCGGTATGATGCCCGGTCCATTTGAGCACCGCCTGGACGCGGTTTTCGGCGTTGAGCTTCTGCATGGATGACTGCGCGTGCTTGCGCACGGTGGCCGCTTTAATGCCGAGCCGTTTCGCTATCGATAAGTCAGTCAGCCCACGCGACATAAGATCGAGCACCTGCACTTCGCGGTTGGAGACCAGGTCAGCCCGTTTCGGCGTCTCATGCGCGAGCTGGTCGAATGAGGCACGGGCGTCAACGAACCCGAAATCACCGTAAACGCCTCCGCCAAGTACCGTCGCCAAGCCTTCGAGTATTTCCTGCTCGTCGTTCTTGCTGACCAGTCCTTGGGCGCCGGCCTGCGCCACGTCGAATCCGAACGTCTCCTTGGCGAACGAGGTCATGGCCAGAAGCTTCACCATGCTGTCGCGTCGGCGGATACGACGGCATACCATGACGCCCGACATGGATTCCATCGACAGGTCGACCAGAACCAGATCTGGCCTCGTCCGGGCGTCCAGCGTCAGGCTCACGGCGCGCGGCCCGTCGATGACCGACCAGGCTATGCGCAGTCCAGGTGTCATTTCGAGAACGAGACGCTCCCGCGAATCCAATGACCGCCTGTCATCATCAACCATGCCGATTGTCCCAGTCAGGTCATCGAAAATCCCCATACAATCACATACCTCATCATATGCTTTCAGGTTTTTCCCCCATAGTAACCCCCTTGTATACCCCCGTCAAAATCAACGGGTGTTGCATCCATGCCCCCATGTTTGATGCCAGGATATGAGGGTGCATTGTTGCTGTAAGCCTCATCCCGCCAAAGTCCCATTTGATGGTGTCGGTATGGGACTTTGGCGGGATGATGCAGAGGCCGTTGTTCGTGTGGCATGGCGGGATATGAGGCTATTGGGACGATTCCGTAACAGCCTTTGAAGTTCCGTGCCGATTGCGTGTGTGAACGTCACGAGGGGAATCGTCGTTGCCGGGATCGTCGGCATGAAGCCCATATATCGGGATCGATCGTCTTGCGGTGCATCCTGCGGTTCCAAGGCCTCCGACGGGCAGACTGGTGTCGTGTAGCAGGCCGGCACCGAGCCGCAGCGTCTCTGCGTCAGAGCTCTGGCGGATGGGCAAGTCAGTCGATATGGTCGGAATCAGTATCCTGCCGATGACCGTGCCCGAATCTCCGGAGCCGTTCTGTTGCTCGGCATCCGGTTGCCCGAGATCGTATTGCCCTGAATCAATGAGCCTCCGGTTGTATGCCTGTGCTTCGTCAACCGTCATTCCGGTTTCGTTCGTCATGCTGGTTTCGTTTCGAGGCGACGATTGCATGGAGGACGCGGTTCTCCATGCCGTGTCGCCGACGATATCGAATCCGGTCACTGTACCGCCGGCATGCCTGACATCGTCATATCGGCCGATGCGCGTCACCGTGAACGCATGACCCGCAAGCGTGAGATTCTCCCCGGCGCGAAGCGTGATGCCGCTCGTCGCTGCATGCGCGGGCTCCGAGCGCAACGCGCTGATGGACATGACCTGCGGCAACATGGCCAACGCCGCCATGACCGCGACCGCCGCAGCCCGCAGTCCGAGACGGCCGGCGAGCCGTTGCGCGGGCGGCGGCCCGATCATGCCGCACCGGAATCCGTCATAGGCAGATGATACAGTGAAATTCCATGGTTAGAAGACAACATGGCAATTCTCAAGAACACATCACCAAGCACATTTTCGTTACCGGTGGCGTGGTCTCATCCCTCGGAAAAGGCCTGACCGCCTCCTCACTCGGTCGTCTGCTGCGCAGCCGCGGCATCCATGTGCTGCAGCAGAAGCTCGACCCATACATCAACGTCGACCCGGGCACCATGAACCCGTTCCAGCACGGCGAGGTCTATGTGACCGAAGACGGTGCCGAGACCGATCTCGACATCGGCCACTACGAGCGCTTCCTCGACGTGTTCCTCTCCCAGAAGGCCAACGTCACCACCGGGCAGATTTATCAGGAGGTGCTGCGCAAGGAACGCGCGGGGGAGTACCTCGGCCAGTGCGTGCAGGTCATCCCGCACATCACCAACGAGATCAAGTCCCGCATGCGCGCCCAGGCGAGCGATGATGTCGACGTGATCATCACCGAAATCGGCGGCACGGTCGGCGACATCGAATCCCAGCCGTTCCTGGAGGCGGCCCGTGAGGTGCGTCGCGACCTCGGCGCCGAGAACTGCATGTTCGTGCACGTCTCCCTGGTGCCCTACATCTCCGCCGCGCACGAGCTCAAGACCAAGCCGACCCAGCACTCCGTGATGATGCTGCGCCAGCTCGGCATTTCCCCGGATGCGCTGGTGCTGCGTTCCGACCGCCCGCTCAACAAGTCCATCAAGGACAAGATCTCCCTGATGTGCGACGTGGATGAGGAGGGCGTGGTCAACTGCGTGGACGCGCCGAGCATCTACGACGTGCCGCGCATCCTGTTCGACGAGGGCCTTGACGCCTACGTGGTGCGCGAGCTGGGGCTGCCGTTCCACGACGTCGACTGGGACGAGTGGGCTGACCTGCTGGAGCGCGTGCACCACCCCAAGCACGAGGTCAACGTGGCGATCGTCGGCAAGTACATCGACCTGCCGGACGCCTACCTGTCCGTCACCGAGGCCATCAAGGCCGGCGGCTTCGCCAACTGGGCCAAGGTCAACGTCAAGTGGGTCGCCGCCGACAAGTGCGAGACCGAGGAGGGCGCGGCCGCCGCGCTTGACCAGGTCGACGGCATCGTCATCCCCGGCGGTTTCGGCATCCGCGGCATCGACGGCAAGATCGGCGCGCTCAAGTACGCGCGCGAAAACAAGCTGCCTGCTCTCGGTCTGTGCCTCGGTCTGCAGTCCATGGTCATCGAATACTCTCGCCACGTGCTGGGCATCGAGGACGCGAACTCCTCCGAGTTCGAGCCCGACTGCTCCAACCCGGTCATCGCCACGATGGAGGAGCAGAAGGACATCGTCGCCGGCCACGGCGACATGGGCCACACCATGCGTCTGGGCAGCTACCCGGCCGAGCTGGAGGAGGACTCCCTCGTTGCGCAGCTGTACGGCACCACGCATGTCACCGAGCGTCACCGCCACCGCTATGAGGTGAACGTGGCCTACAAGGATCGCCTGCGCGAGGGGGGCCTGCGCATTTCCGGTCAGAGCCCGGACGGCGAGCTCACCGAGTTCGTCGAGCTGCCGCAGGATGTGCACCCGTTCTATGTCGGCACCCAGGCTCACCCGGAGTTCAAGTCCCGCCCGACCAAGCCCCACCCCCTGTTCGCGGGGCTCGTCAAGGCCGCGCTGGATCATCAGGAAGCCCGTCAGGCCTGAGCGTGTGGCTTTAAGAGTAGACTGATACGTGACGATGGGGATGCCCGAAAGGGCATCCCCATCGTTGTTTAGTGCGGGTCCGGCGATCATTGCGAAGAAATCGCAATATAAGCAAGCTCACGTTTTGCGCTAAGCCAACATGCGGGTCTGCTGTGGAGTTCGCCGTGAGGTTCTGCTAACTTAACGTAGGAACTATGTGATGAATAGGAGGCAGCGTCAAGGTGAGCGACACCCAGCAGGCGCCCAACGCCGCGTCCGACGTGGAGATGAGCCAGTATGTGGCCGATCGCCAGCGTGTGGACGAAGAGAAACTCAAAAAGGATGACGAGATCATCCAGCAATTCGGTGATTACACCTATGGCTGGCATGATTCCGACGCGGCCGGCGAGGCCGCGAAGCGCGGCATCGATGAACAGGTCGTGCGTGACATCAGCGCGGACAAGGGCGAGCCGCAGTGGATGCTCGACATGCGTCTGCGCGGATTCAAGGCGTTCCTTGAGAAGCCGATGCCCGATTGGGGCGTGGACCTGAGCGGATTCAACGCCGACGACTTCAAGTACTACGTCAAGCCGATCGAGAAGCAGGCGAAGTCGTGGGAGGAGCTGCCGGACGACATCCGCTCCACCTACGACCGACTGGGCATCCCCGAGGCCGAGAAAAGCCGTCTGGTCTCCGGCGTGGCCGCGCAGTACGAGTCCGAAGTGATTTACAACTCCATCCAGAAGGACCTCGCCGACCAGGGCGTGATCTTCGTGGACACCGACACCGCCGTGCGCGAATACCCCGACCTGGTGAAGAAGTACTTCGGCACCGTCGTGAGCCCCGAAGACAACAAGTTCGGCGCCCTCAACACTGCCGCATGGTCCGGTGGCTCGTTCGTGTACGTGCCGAAGGGCGTGCACGTGGATATCCCGCTACAGGCCTACTTCCGCATCAACACGCCGGCCATGGGCCAGTTCGAGCGTACGCTGATCATCGCCGACGAAGGCTCCTACGTGCACTACGTCGAGGGCTGCACCGCCCCGATCTGGTCCGAGGACTCGCTGCACGCCGCCATCGTCGAGATCATCGTCGAGAAGCATGCGCGCGTGCGCTACACCACCGTGCAGAACTGGTCGAACAACGTCTACAACCTCGTCACCCAGCGCGCCTACGTGCGCGAGGGCGGCACGATGGAATGGGTTGACGGCAACATCGGCTCCAAGGCCACGATGAAGTACCCGGCGTGCATTCTCGCCGAGCCGTACGCCAAGGCCGAGACCATGTCCCTCGGCTTCGCCGGCAAGGGCCAGTATCAGGACACCGGCGCGAAGATGATTCATCTCGCTCCGCACACCAGCTCCACGATCGTCGCCAAGTCGATTTCGCGCGGCGGTGGCCGCTCCGCGTACCGCGGACTGGTCAAGATCGTCGACGGAGCCGAAGGCTCGTCGAACTCCACCGTGTGCGACGCCCTGCTGGTGGACGACTTCAGCCGTTCCGACACGTACCCGCATGTGGACGTGCGTGAGGACGACGTGACGATGGCCCACGAGGCCACGGTCTCCAAGGTCTCCGAGGATCAGCTGTTCTATCTGATGAGCCGCGGCCTTGAGGAGAAGGAGGCCATGGGCATGATCGTGCGTGGCTTCGTCGAGCCGATCAGCCGCGAGCTGCCGATGGAGTACGCGCTCGAACTGAACCGTTTGGTCGAACTGCAGATGGAAGGATCGGTGGGCTGATTCCCATGGCATCGAACAATACTGAAATCACCATTCCCGTCGCGGATCCGAACGACCCGTACGCGGTGCCGGCGGCCATGCCGTCGAGCGCCGACAGGGAGCCGCGCTCGTTCGATGTGAACGATTTCGCCGCGCCGGAGCGCAAGCAGGACGATTGGCGCTACACGCCGCTCGACCGCATCGGAGAGTTCTTCGACGTGTTCAAGCCGAGCGGGGAGACGACCATCGCGATCAGTTACGCCGATGGCACCGCGGTCGACGAAAAGCACGTGGCCGTCAGCCAGTGCGCCCTTGGCGAAGGAGTCTCCGGCACGGTCTCCAAGCCCAGCGATCGGGCGGCCGCCGTCGAGTGGAATTCCGGGCGTACCGCAACGGTGATCGAGCTGTCGGGCGAGATCGCCCAGCCGGTGCTGGTCAACGTGATCGGCAGCGGCGACGACCTCGATGCCCTGCATCTGGTCATCTCGACGGCCGATGAGGCCCACGCCGACGTCATCGTCGAGCACCACGGTCTGGCCCGTCTCGCCGAAGGCGTGGAAATCGTCACCGGCAAGAACTCCCACGTCTCCACCACCTTCGTGCAGGAGTGGGAGAAGGGCTCCAAGCACGTCGGCAACCAGCGCATCCACGTCGGCGAGGGCGCATCCCTGCGCCACTCCGTCGTCACACTCGGCGGCGACGTGGTCCGTATCCGCATGGATCAGGACTTCGGCGGCGAGCAGGGCGACCTCAACATGCTCGGCATCTACTTCGTCGACCCCGGCGAGCACATCGAACACCGCACGATGGTGGTGCACAACCATCCCGAGTGCAAGTCCCGTGTGGTCTACAAGGGCGCGCTCGACGGCAAGGACGCGCACTCCACCTGGGTGGGCAATGCGCTGATCGCGCCGACAGCGCCGGGCACCGACTCGTATGAGCTCAACCGCAACCTCGTGCTCACCCCGGGCGCGATCGCCGATTCGGAGCCGAACCTCGAAATCGAGAATGGCAACATCATCGGCGCCGGACACGCGAGCTCCGTGGGCCGTTTCGACGACGAGGAACTGTTCTATCTGCAGTCGCGAGGTATCCCCGAAACGGAGGCCCGCAAGCTCGTCGTACGCGGGTTCTTCGGAGAACTCGTCGAAGAGATCGGCGTGCCATTCATCGCCGAACACCTGATGAACGTAATCGACCGCCGCCTCGCCCGCGGCGAAAGCGACGCCATGAAAGCCGTATTGGAGGATAAGTAACGATGGCCGAACAGCACACTCTCGAAATCAAGGACCTCTACGCATCCGTGGAGACCAAGGAGGGTCGCAAGCAGATCCTCAAAGGCGTGAACCTCACTGTGCATTCCGGCGAGACCCACGCGATCATGGGCCCCAACGGCTCAGGCAAGTCCACGCTCGCCTACACGCTGGCCGGCCACCCCAAGTACGAGGTCGACTCGGGCGAGGCGCTGCTCGACGGCGTCGACATCCTCAAGCAGACCCCCGACCTGCGCGCCAAGGAAGGACTCTTCCTCGCCATGCAGTACCCGGTCGAGGTTCCTGGCGTGTCGATGACCAACTTCCTGCGCACCGCCAAGACCGAGGTCGACGGCAAGGCCCCCGCCATCCGCACCTGGACCAAGGAGCTCGGCGCCGCGATGAAGAAGCTGCGCATGGACCCGAAGTTCGCGTCGCGTTCCGTCAACGAAGGTTTCTCCGGCGGCGAGAAGAAGCGCGCCGAAGTGCTCCAGCTCGAACTGCTCAAGCCGAAGTTCGCCATCATGGACGAGACCGATTCCGGCCTCGACGTGGACGCCCTGCGCATCGTGTCCGAAGGCGTGAACCGCGCCAAGGAGAGCACCGGACTGGGCATCCTGATGGTCACGCACTACACGCGCATCCTCAAGTACATCAAGCCCGACATCGTGCATGTGTTCGCAGACGGCCACTTCGTCAAGACCGGCGGTCCCGAGCTTGCCGACGAACTCGAAGAGACCGGCTACGACAAGTACCTGCCCGAAGGCTCCGACTCCGAATCGGCTCTGGCCTGATTTCTTCGTTTTGTTGCGTTTGAGGTGTGGTCGCATTGTCTGGGGGTGTACTATTCCCGACCGTAAGCTTGGCCCGAGCGGCCTGGAGCGATTCCGGGAACAGGACATCCCTGCACCCCGCGGCCACCGCCGGAAGCATGATCCACCGCTGGAAGCGGCGAGCGAATAAGCGGATAACTGAAAAACGACATATCGGCAGGACATTGAATCTAAGGGGAACAATGGTTGATTTTACGGCGATTCGGGCGCAGTTCCCGATTCTGGATCAGCAGATCCACGGGCATCCGCTCGTCTATCTGGATTCCGCGGCCACCTCGCAGAAGCCGCAGTGCGTGATCGATGCGGAGAGCGAGTTCTACCGCACGATCAACGCCGGCGTGCACCGCGGGGCGCATGAGCTGGCGGCCCGCAGCACCATGGCGTTCGAGGACGCCCGCGCGAAGGTCGCCCGCCTGGTCGGAGCCAACGCCGAGGAGGGCAACGAGGAGATCGTCGTCACCGCCGGGGCCACCGCGGGACTGAATCTTCTTGCCACCGCGTTCGGCAACGCGAGTCTGGGCCGTGGGGGAGAGGCGGCGAAACGGTTCGCTCTCAAGCCCGGCGACGAGATCGTCGTATCCAAGGCCGAGCACCATTCCGTGCTGCTGCCGTTCCAGGAGCTGGCATACCACACCGGTGCCACGCTCAAATGGTTCGATCTGACCGAAGACGGCCGCATCCGCTCGGATACCGCCGATGAGGTGATCACGGAACACACCAAGGTCGTCGCTATCACGCACGTGGGCAACACCACGGGCGCCATCACCGACATCGCGCCCATCATCCGCCGTGCCCATGAGGTCGGCGCGATCTTCATCCTTGACGCATGCCAGTCGGTGCCTCACCTCAAGGTCGACTTCCACGCGCTTGACGTCGATTTCGCCGCGTGGAGCGCCCACAAGATGTACGGTCCCACCGGGGTGGGATTCCTGTACGGGCGCCGTGAGCTGTTGGAGGCCCTGCCGCCGGCGAACTTCGGCGGTTCCATGGTCGAGCTCGCGTGGATGGACCAGCCCGCGCAGTACATGGTGCCTCCGGCCCGTTTCGAGGCCGGTACGCAGCCGGTCGCCCAGGTGGTCGCAGCCGGTGTGGCCGCCGAATGGATGATGAACGTGGGGCTTGAGAACATCGAGGCGCATGAGCGCACGATCGCCGCCGAACTGCTCAAGATGGGCGACATCGACGGCGTGCGGATTCTCGGGCCGCGCGAGAACGTGAACCGCATCGGCACGGTGGCGTTCGACGTTGCGGGCGTACACCCGCATGACGTCGGGCAGTTCATCGACGCGCAAGGCATCGCCATCCGCGTCGGCCATCACTGCGCCCAGCCGGTGCACCGCCACTTCGGTCTGTATGCGTCGAACCGCGCATCCTCCGGCGTGTACAACAGCGTCGACGACGCTCACGCCCTGGTCGAGGCCGTGGCGAAGGTCCGTCCGTTCTTCGGACTGTGATACGTGTCGCGTTTACGCCGTTTGCGTATGACTCCCACGGGATACTGTCACGGCATGTGGCATAATATCCACGGAATCTCACGCGGACGGCGTTTCGCGTGTTCGTGAATGATATCCGAGCGCTATCGAGCGCTATACATGGGAAGGGATTGACCGATGGGTGATTTCGGCATGAGCGGCGACGATCTTGAGCAGATGTATCAGGAAGTGATTCTTGAGGCCGCGCGTGACCCGCATGGTCGCGAGCATTTCGCGACGGACGTGTCCAAGGAACAGGGCTCCGCGCCGGCCGACACGACCGTGCGCGCCAGCCACGAATACTGCACGCCGGGCGAATCCCACCAGTTCAACCCCACTTGCGGTGACGAGGCGACGGTTCACGCCGAGGTCTCCGACAGCGAGCCGCACACCATCGAGCGTCTGGTGTGGGACGGCCACGGCTGCTCGATCTCGCAGGCGAGCCTGTCCGTCATGGTTGACCTGTGCGCTGGCAAGACCGTCGACGAGGCGATGGAGCTGTTCCGCGACTTCCATGAGCTCATGGAGTCGCGCGGCGCTGGATTGCAGGACGAGGCCAAGGAGGAGAAGCTGGAGGACGCCGTGGTGTTCCAGGGCGTGTCCAAGTACCCGATGCGCATCAAGTGCGCGCTGCTTGGCTGGGAGGGCATGCGCGACTCCGTCGCCAAGGCGCTGGCGGCGAAATAAACGGTCACCGCACTGCCATGAGAGCGGTCCGAGTTGTACTCTTGATTTAACGGTTTCGCGATTAACGACTGGAGAGATATGAGCGACAATCTGGTTCCTGAGCCGCAGGCTTCCGTGTTCGATTCGGTGAGCAAGGTTCTGGGCGACGAGGAGGCGGCGCGCCGCGTGATGGCGAACCCGCAGCTTGCGGCTGGGTTCCCCAACGGCCGTCCTGCCCCCAAAAGCGATGGCGGCGTCGAGATGTGCGCGTGCGGCCGCCATCCGAAGAGCGAGTGCGAGGATGGCGAGCACAGCAGCGAGGATGACATTCCGCTCAAGGCCATCGACGATATCGGCCGTGCCACCGCCGAGGATGTGAAGGAGGCCCTGCATCAGGTCATCGACCCGGAGCTGGGCATCGACGTCATCGACCTCGGTCTGGTCTACGGCATCGAGATCGATGAGCTTGGCCGCGCGATCATCACGATGACGCTGACGACGCCCGCATGCCCGCTGACCGACCTCATCGAGGACGAGTGCGCGAGCACGCTGGCGGGTCTTGTGGAGGAGTTCCGCATCGACTGGACGTGGCAGCCTCGCTGGACGATGGACAAGATCACGTCCGAGGGGCGCGAGCAGCTGGCCGCGCTCGGTTTCAATTTCGACAACATGCCGAAGTACTGACCTCATGTGTGTCTGCGGCTTCTCTGTACAGCCGAAGACACGTGAACGAAGACACGTGAATATAGTTGAGGGGGTTTGCCGCGAATCCGGCAAACCCCCTCAACGTATATCCGAGCCGATCAGTCGTCCACGATGGTGCCCTTCGGCACGACGGTGATGCCTTCCGGCGTCACGGTGAAGCCGCGGGCGAGGTCCTTCTCGGTGTCGATGCCGACCGTGGAGTTCTCGGTCAGCACAACGTTCTTGTCGAGAATCGCCTTGTACACGCGGGCGCGACGGTTGACGATGACGCCGTCGAACAGCACGGAGTCGACCACCTGGGCCCACGAATGGATGCGCACGTTCGGCGACAGCACGGAATGATGCACCTCGCCGCCCGAGACGATGACGCCGGGGGAGACGATGGAGTCGGTCGCGTGGCCGAGACGATCGCGGCCGGCATGCACGAACTTCGCGGGGGGCAGCGTGCCCGAGTTCGTGTAGATGGGCCATGCCTGGTTGTAGAGGTTGAACTCCGGCACGTAGGCGATCAGGTCCATGTGAGCGTCATAGAACTGCTTGATCGTACCCACGTCGCGCCAGTAGGCGTGGTCGGTCGGCGTGGAGCCTGGAATGACGTTGGAGTTGAAGTCGTACACGCCGGCCTCGCCGCGCGAGGCGAAGTACGGCGCGATGTCGCCGCCCATGTCGTGCTTGGTGTCCGCGGCCTTCTCGTCCTTGGCGAGCGCATCGAACAGCGCGTCCGTGTTGGCGACGTAGTTGCCCATCGAAGCGAGGAACGAATTCGGGTCGTCGGGCAGGCCTTCGGTCGTCGCCGGCTTCTCCTGGAATTCGCGGATCATGTTGGGGTGGTTCGGGTCAACGTTGATCACGCCGAACTGGTTGGACTCCTCAAGCGGCTGGCGGATGCCTGCCACGGTGAACTCCGCACCCGATTCGATGTGCTGCTCGACCATCTGGCCGAAGTCCATGCGGTAGACGTGGTCGGCGCCGACGATGACCACGATGTCGGGCTGGACGTCCTCGATGATGTTGATGGTCTGATAGATCGCGTCGGCCGACCCGAGATACCAGTGCTTGCCCAGACGCTGCTGTGCGGGCACAGGGGAGACATAGTTGCCGAGCAACGACGAGAAACGCCACATCTGCGAGATGTGACGGTCAAGGGAATGCGACTTGTACTGGGTCAGCACAATGATATGGCGGTAATCCGAATTCACCAGGTTGCTCAAGGGGAAGTCGATCAGTCTGAATACGCCGCCGAACGGTACGGCCGGCTTTGCACGGTCACGTGTCAGCGGCATGAGGCGCGTGCCTTCGCCGCCTGCCAGGACGATGGAGAGAATCTTCTGCTTGTTCTTCGCCATCTGAGTGCTCCTCTCGTTGTTCACAGCGTCTGATGACACCGTCTGCCTGTCCGCCCCTGCTTCGTTGCCGGAGCCTACAGAAACAATAATTGCACATTTCCCCGTGAGTGCAAGGAAATGGCGTTGCGCGTCATGAAAAAGTCATGAAAAATATCCGATCTGTTCTTATTGTTCCGCGCGCTTCGGGGATGTCGCGTAGAAGGCGACGGCGCTGGACGCGGCGACGTTGAGGCTGTCGACGCCGTGGGACATCGGGATTTTCACGGTCAGGTCTGCGCCCGCGATGGTGTGACGTGACAGGCCGTCGCCTTCCGTGCCGAAGATCAGCGCCAGTTTGTCGATGTGGTCCGCGGATTCGGGACTGTTGTTCAGCCGGCGTGTCAGCTCGTCCAGCGATATCGAGTCGTCGCTCAGCGCCATCGCCACCGTGGTGAATCCCAGCGAGCGCAGTTCCTCCAGTCCTCGGCGCGGCCAGAAATGCTTGTCGTCGCCTCCGATGCGCGTCCACGGTATCTGGAAGACGGTGCCCATGGACACGCGCGCGGCGCGCCGGTACAGCGGGTCGCCGCACGACGGGGTGACCAGCACCGCGTCGACATCCAACGCGGCCGCCGAGCGCATCAGTGCGCCCACGTTGGTGTGGTCGACGATGTTCTCCATGACCGCCACGCGGCGAGCGTCGCGGCATGTCTCCTCGACGCTTGGCAGCGGCCAGCGCCGCATCGCCGAAAGCGCCCCTCGGTGGAGGCGGTATCCGGTGAGCTGGCGCAGTTGCTCGGGGGAGGCCACGTATACGGGGATGTCCGTTCCCCACCGTTTGTCGACGACGTCGAAGGTCTGTGACATGCCTTCGATCCACGGCTCTTCGACCAGCAGCGAGATCGGTTCGCGGCCCGCGGCGAGCGCGCGGTCGATGACCTTGGGCGATTCGGCGATGAACAGGCCACGCTCGGGTTCGAGCCGGTTGCGCAGCTGGATTTCGGTGAGATTCGTGTATGCGGCAACCCGCTCGTCGTCGATGGAGTCGATGGTGATGAATTGCATGGGCGTGCCTCGGGTTCTCATGTCGTCGTACCGTCGTCGGCCCGATTGCGCGCGGCCGTCTGCGCATACGGTATGTATATATATGGAAAGACCCCTTGTTTCCAAGGGGTCTTCGCTGGTGTCCGGGATGGGACTTGAACCCACACGCCTGTATAAAATAGGCACAAGCACCTCAAGCTTGCGCGTCTACCATTCCGCCACCCGGACAGGTGTCGTTTTCAGACAACGAGTAGACACTATATCGGTATTTTCGGATGATGCCAAATCATGGCGTGTCGCCTGTGTTTGCGGGGATGTTGTAGCCTTGTATCCATGACTGATCCTGTATTCCTTTTCGACCCTGACACCGATGATGTGCCGGTGAACGGCGATGGTCTCAACGCGGGGTGGACGATCACGCTGCCGGCCTCGGTGAAGCGCCATGCCTTGGGGGCCATGCGCCTCGCCGAGGGCGACGGGCTGTCGCTGACCGACGGTCGGGGGCTGTGCGTCAAGACCACGCTCGTCGACGCGCAGGCCGGTCTCGTCAGCGTCGAGCGCGTCGGGCGGCAGCCGCAGCCGGTCACGCGGCTCGTGCTCATCCAGGCGCTGGCGAAGACCGGTCACGACGAGGCGGCCATCGACATGGCGACCCAGATCGGCGTCGACGAGGTAATCCCCTGGCAGGCCAATCGTTCCATCGCCAAGTGGAAGGCGGGCCGTACTGATCGCAAATGGCGGCAGGTCCTCGACGCGGCGACCGAGCAGTCGCGCCGCGTGTGGTCGCCGGAACTGGCGCAGTGCGTCTCAAGCAAGCAGGTCGTCGCCATCTGCAGGCGCGCGTGCGTGCATGGCGATCTGGTGATCGTGCTGCACCAGGATGCCACCATGTCATGGTCGTCCGTGGAGGACGAGGTCTCGCGGCTCGCCGACCGTTGTCTCGCCGACGGGCGGCCGCGCAGCATCAATGTCGTCGTGGGGCCTGAGGGCGGCATCAGCGAGCAGGAGGTGTCCGATTTCGTCGGGGCCGGCGCCCAGAGCGTGGTGCTCGGCTCGAACATCCTGCGCGCATCGACGGCGGGCCCGGTGGCGCTGTCGCTGCTGTCGAGGGCGTTGGGGCGTTTCGCGTGAAGCCGAGAATATCCTCAATACGCAATAGCATGGAAGCAGATTTCCATCACGGCCAGCAAGGAGCGGCGAGCATATGAGCAAGTCCGAGGACTGCCTGTTCTGCAAGATCATCGACGGGCGCATTCCCAGCGAGAAGGTATACGAGGACGACACCACGTACGCGTTCAAGGATATCAATCCCAAGGCGAAGGTGCATGTGCTGATCGTGCCCAAGGACCACTACGCGAACGTCGCCGAGCTGGCCGCCGCCGATCCCGCGGAACTGGCCCATATCGTCGGGCTCGCCCAGGGCATCGCCGACAAGGAGTTCTCAGGCGCGTACCGTCTGGTGTTCAACACCGGCCTCGACGCCGGGCAGACCGTGTTCCACGTGCACGCGCATGTGCTCACCGGCGAGAAGCTCGACGAGTAGGGCGATTCGTGACAACGACGACCCGTACCATCACCATCCCGTCGCAGCTTGACCCGGTGGCCGTCTTCGGCCCGGTCGACGAGGTCATCCGGCAGGTCGAGCACGCGTTCCCTGACCTGACCATCATCGTACGCGGCGACAGGGTGGCCATCGTCTCCCATTCGAAGTCCACCGAATCGCAGGCCTCTCGCGCCGAAGACGTCATCCATACGATTATCCAGGCCGCGTACAGCGCCCCGATGGACGCCGACACCGTGCGCAGGCTGCTCGACCAGGACGTGCTGCCCAACAAGGTCCGCGCCGAACACCCCGGATACGGCAGGTCCGCCGAGCGGGGCCGTGCGTCGCTCGGTGCAGCGCGTTCAGGGGATGCGCGCAAGCCTCGCATACCCGGCGTCATCACTTTCGCGGCCGGGCAGCCCGTGCGTGCCAAGACGGCGGGGCAGATCGCCTACGTCAACGCCGTGGACGCCCACACCATCACCTTCGCGATCGGCCCGGCCGGCACGGGCAAGACCTACCTCGCCGTGGCCAAGGCGGTGCGCGCATTCCAGGACAGGCGTATTCGCCGCATCATCCTGACGCGCCCGGCGGTCGAGGCGGGGGAGAGCCTCGGTTTCCTCCCCGGCACGCTCAACGACAAAGTCGACCCTTATCTGCGCCCACTGTATGACGCGCTGTCCGACATGCTCGGCCCCGACCAGCTGCACCGCTATCTCGACGACGGCACCATCGAGGTCGCGCCGCTCGCGTACATGCGCGGACGCACGCTCAACGACGCCTACGTGATTCTCGACGAGGCGCAGAACACGACGGAACAGCAGATGAAGATGTTCCTCACCCGTCTCGGATTCAACACGACGATGATCATCACCGGAGACGTCACGCAGGTCGACCTCGCCGTGCCACGATCCGGTCTGGCCACCATCGAGGGCATTCTGGGCGGCATCGACGACATAGCATTCGCCCATCTCGACGCCGGGGACGTGGTCCGCCATGAGCTGGTCGGGCGCATCGTCGAGGCATACGACCGTCATGACGCCACCCGTGTCAGGCGCAACCGAGGCAAGGAATCGCGGGAGGACGCACAATGAGCGTGGAAGTGACCAACGAGACCATCTGGGACATCGACGCAAAGGCGTTCTCCGACCTGGGCCTGTGGGTGATGGACCAGATGCGCGTGAGTACCCAGTCCGATCTGACCATCCTGTTCGTGGATCCCGATCCCATAGCCGAGCTGCATGAGCGGTGGATGTCGCTGGAAGGCCCGACCGACGTGATGAGCTTCCCGATGGACGAGCTGAGGCCCGGCGACGGCAAGACCACGATGGAGGGCGTGCTCGGCGACCTCGTCATATGCCCCTGGGTCGCGGCCCAGCAGGCGGCCGCGGCAGGTCACAGCACCATGCAGGAGATGATGCTGCTCACCATTCACGGCATCCTCCACCTGCTCGGCTACGACCATGTCACGCCGGAGCAGGAAAGGCAGATGTTCGGTCTGCAGCGGCAGCTGCTGCTCACGTTCCTGGCCGTGCGCCGCATCACCATCGAACCGGCCACATTGCCGAAGGGCGCGGCCGACGCGCTTGCCGAATACGACGCGTCGCACGGCGGCGGACGGCAGATAACGGAATGACGCGTTTCCCGTCGCCGTTCGGCGGCAATGCCGTCACCGGCGCTGAACACATGAACTCAAACGAAGGATTCCTATGCCGTTGACCGATACGTCCACGATTATCCTGGTTGTCGCGTTGGTCGTCGTCGCCGCACTGCTGGTCTGGCTGTCGTTGAGCATGGCCGCCGCGGAAAGTGCGGTCGGGCGCGTCACACGGGCAGGACTGAACAACAAGATCCTCGAAGTGCAGACCGACACCGAGACGAGCCAGTTCATCCGGATGAAGAAGATCGGCAAGATCCATACTGTGCAGCGGCTCATCGCCAACCGGTACGCCACCTCGGGCAGCTGCGCGTTCTTCCGCATCACATGCAACGTGTTCGACGGCGTGCTGGTGGCGTGCGTGGCGTCGCTGCTTGATGCGCCGATCTGGCTGCAGCTGCTGTGCGGCTTCCTGTTCGCGCTGATCGTCGGCATCGTCTCGGTGCTGGTCCGCCCGCGGTCCGCGGGAGCCAGCAAGCCGATCGACATCATGCTCAATTTGGCGGGACTGGTCAGGTTCGCCACCGCGATCACGCCGTTTGCGAAGGCGGGCGAGCAGAAGGGTCAGAAGCGTCGCTCCAAGGAATCGGACCTGTCCGACGACGAGGAGCTGGAGAAGATTCAGCTCGAACAGGGGCGTGCCACCATCGACCGCCTGGTGGAGGCCAATGATTTCGATCCGGAAGTCTCTGAGATGCTGCGCAACGTGCTGACGTTGTCGGAGACGCTGACCCGCGAGATCATGGTGCCTCGCACCGACATGATCTGCATGGACCGCACGGCCACACTTGCCGACATGCTGCGTCTGTGCTCCCGGTCCGGTTTCTCCCGCGTGCCGGTGATCGGCGACGACGTCGACGATCTGATCGGCGTGGCGTATCTCAAGGACGCCGTGCGCGCCACGGCGTTCAATCCCGCCGCCTCGCAGCGCGATGTCGCCTCCATCGTCAGGCAGCCGATGCTGGTTCCCGAGTCGAAGCCGGTGGATGACCTGTTCCACGCCATGCAGCAGACCCGGCAGCATGTGGCGATCGTCGTCGACGAATACGGCGGCATCGCCGGACTGGTCACCATCGAGGACACCATCGAGCAGATCGTCGGCGAACTTGAGGATGAGCACGACCGCACGCAGCATTCCGAGCCCGAGAAGATCGGCGAACGCAAGTGGAAGATGCCGGCGAGGACTCCCATCGCCACCCTTGAGGAGATGTTCGAGATCGACATCGACGAGGACGACGTCGACACCGTATATGGCCTGCTCACCAAGCTGCTGGGCCGCGTCCCGATCGTCGGCTCCAGCGCGGTGACGCGCGGCCTGCGCCTCACCGCCGTCGACACGGCAGGCCGACGCAAGAGGGTGTCGATGATCGTCGTGGAGCCGGCGGCCGGGTCGCAGGGTCCCGCAGCCGACGACGATGAGCCCCGCAGCGACGAACAGGACGGCGAGTCCGCCTCCCCGCAAGGCAAATGACGGAGCCGTCCGCCCAATGACAAGGTGAACCGCTACCGTAGAGAAACAATGACCAAACCGAACGCGAAGAAAAGGCATGACACGAATATGACCAATACTGACGAGCAGGAATCCCAGCCGGCGTACCGTTCCGGATTCATAGCGGTTGTCGGCAGACCGAACGTCGGCAAGTCGACGCTGATCAACGCGCTGATCGGCAAGCAGGTGGCCATCGCCTCATCGCGCCCGGAGACCACGCGAAAGGCGATTCGCGGCATCCTCACCACCGACCACGCGCAGCTCGTGCTGGTTGATACGCCCGGCATCCACCGCCCTCGCACGCTGCTCGGCCAGCGTCTCAACGACATCGTCGAGGAATCGCTGTCGGATATCGACGCCATCGCGTTCCTGCTGCCCGCCGACCAGGAGATCGGCCCCGGCGACAAGCGCATCCTAAGCCGTCTGCGCACCGATTTCGCCACCAAGGGCGAGGACGGGACGTTCTCGTGGAAGGTTCCGCTGATCGCCATCGTCACCAAAATCGACCAGCTGGGCCGCCAGCAGCTCATCGACAAGCTGATCGAGATCAACGAGTTCGCCGACTTCTCCGACATCGTGCCCGTCAGCGCCCTGGAACACGACAATCTCGACGAGGTCCGCCAGGTGCTGATCGACAACACCCCTGAGGGGCCGCAGATGTACCCGGACGACCAGGTCAGTGAGGAGCGTCCGGAAGACACCATCGCCGAGCTGATCCGCGGCGCGTTCCTCGAAGAGCTTGATGACGAGCTGCCCCATTCGCTGGCCGTCGTCGTGGACTCCATCGAACGGCCCGAAGACAACGAGAGCGGGCAGTCATACGAAGGCAAGATCCAGGTCATGGTCTCCGTGTACGTGGAGCGCGACTCGCAGAAGCCGATCATCATCGGACGCGGCGCCGAGCATCTGGTGCGCGTCAAGAAGAAGCTGCGCACCCCGGTCAACCGCATCGTCGGAGGCAAGGCCAAGCTCGATCTGCATGTCAAGGTCGCCAAGGGCTGGCAGTCCGACCCCAAGCAGCTGGAGAGGCTCGGCTTCTGATTGCGCGCCGCGTGGGCGTTGGCACCGATAAAACGGCGTGAGGCGGGTGGTTCAACAATCGTGTTGAACCACCCGCCTCACGCGTGAAGGATGTCGAGCGTCACTTCTTCTTGGTGTACATCTGCGTGTTCAGCAGTGTGGCGTAACGCCGGATGACCTTGGGTCGGATCACCTTCATCGATGCGGTCAGCAGGCCGTTCTCCTGGCTGAACTCCTCGGGCAGGATGATGAATTTACGCACCGATTCGGCGCGGGACACACCCTCGTTCGCCTGATCCACCCACTTCTGCACTTCGGCGCGCACTGCGGCGTTGGAGGCGGCCTCCTCCATCGTCATATCGCGGTTGAGGCCCTTGGATTCCAGCCAGGGGCGCAGCGACTTCTCGTCAAGCGTCACCAGCGCGGAGATGAACGGGCGCTTGTCGCCGAGCACCAGCACCTGCGAGACGAACTCGCAGCGCTGGATGACCTCTTCGATCGGGCCGGGGGCGACGTTCTTGCCGCCGGCGGTGATGATCAGATCCTTCTTGCGGCCGGTGATGTACAGGAAGCCGTCGTTGTCGAGCCTGCCCAGGTCGCCGGTGCGGTACCATCCGTCATCGGTGAACGAGCCTTCGGTCGCCTCCTCGTTCTTGTGGTACTTCGGGAACACCGCGGTGCCCTTGACCTGAATCTCCTCGTCCTCGGCGACACGCAGCTCGAACCCGGGGAAGGCGATGCCGACGGAACCCTGATGGTACGGCACGCCGAGTGGGTTGAACGCGCACGGCGCGGTCGTCTCCGTCAGTCCGTAGCCCTCGTACACGGGCACGTTCGCGCCGCGGAAGAACGCGAGCAGTTCGGGGTCCAGCGGGGCGCCGCCGGCGACGATCCACTGGGCGCGGCCGCCGAGCACGTCGCGCAGCGTCTTGTAGACGATCGGGTTGAAGGCGGCGCGGCGGGTCTTGGCCAGCACACCGACCTTGCCCTTGGCACCCAGCTCCTTCATGTAGTTCTGCGCGGCGACCACCGCGGCGGCGAACGCCACGCCCTTCGGCCCGTGGCCGGCTTTCTGGGACGCCGCGTTGTACACCTTCTCCAGCACGCGCGGCACGACGATCATCACGGACGGCCGGGCGACCTGAAGGTCGGCGATCAGCGTCTTGATACCCTGGGCGATGTAGATCCTGATGTTGCTCGCCACGCAGATGTAGTTGATCGCGCGGGCGAACGAGTGCGCCTGCGGCAGGAACAGCAGCACGGAGTTCTTCTTGTTGTGCAGCAGGTCCGGCATGTAGACGGGCAGGTTCAGCGCGGTCGTGCAGTAGTGCTCGTGCGTCATCTCCACGCCCTTGGGTGCCGCCGTGGAACCCGACGTGTACACGATGGAGCACAGGTCGGTCTTCTTGATCGAGTCGATGCGCTCGTCGAGCTCCTCGTCGCTCACCGCGGTCCCGTACGCCTTGATCTCCTCTAGGCCGCCGGTCTCGATGCACAGGATGGTCTCCAGCGACGGGCATTCCTCGATCGCGCCCTCTGCCTTGTCGCGCATGTCGGCGGTCCCGACGATCAGCAGCCGCGCGTCCGAATTGTTGACGATGTTGCGGATCTGCTCGGCGGAGTCGGTGTCGTAGATGGTGGCGAGCACGCCGCCGCAGGCCATGACCGCAGCGTCCGTGACATCCCACGCGTAGGAGGTGCGGCACATGAACGCCACGCCGTCGCCCTTCTTCAGCCCGTAGTGCAGCAGGCCCTTGGCGACGCTGCGGATGTCGGCGAGCGTCTCGTTCGCTGTGCTGGTGACCCACTTGCCGGAGTCGTCCTTGTAGGTGTACAGCGGCTCGTCGCCCATGCGTTCGGCGCGGTCCGCATAGATGTCGTAGATGGACATGCCCTCGTCAAGTGGCGGGTTGCCCTCGGTCTTCGTGGTGAGCAGGCCCGTCGTGCTGTCGATCAGCGTCGTGGTCGGGTATCCCGGCCCCCATTCGGCGGTGTTCGGGAGGCTGACCTCGCCGTTCGCGGCAAGAGCGTCGTTCTCCGCGTAATCCGGGCCGTTGGAGGAATCGTCGCCGATCGGGTGCGCGAAGTCACCTCCCAAACGAAGTGCCTTCTGCGTGATATTCGCAGCTTGCTGTCTTACTGAGGTGAACAATGACACGTGACGCTCCTTGGAGGCCTGATAATGCTTAACACATAAATGTTACCCGTAAAAACGCCTCTTTTCACCTTACGGTAGCGTAGGAAACAGCGTCGTGCGGGTCGCCCGCTCGCCCGCGGCCATTCGTCAGGTGAAACGGAACGCGCCAAAAGTCGATTCCTTCGGTACACTTGCAACGGTAAGCAAAGAACGCTTGAGTTCGACGAAGAAAGGGCTCTCATGGCTGAAACCCAGAAAGCCACCGTGGTGTTCGGTGTCCTCAACGAGACATCGCAGGACGAAACCCGCGTCGCATTGACGCCGGATATCGTCACACGGTTGAAGAAAGCAGGTGTGTCCTGCCTGGTGCAGAGCGGCGCCGGAATCGCCGCACAATATACCGACGATGATTACGCCAAGGCGGGGGCCGAGGTCGTCGCCGCGGACGATGTGATCGCGCGCGCCGACGTGCTCGGATTCGTGGACCGTCCGTCTGCCGAGACGGTCGCGCGGCTCAAGGCCGGCACGTGGGTGATCGGCATGCTCGGCTCGTTCACCGATGCCGCGTATGTGGACGCCCTCCAGGCGGCCGGTCTTGTCGGGGTCGCGATGGAGAAGCTGCCTCGCCAGCTCAGCTCCGCGCAGTCCATGGACGAGATGACGTCCCAGAATTCGGTCATGGGGTACAAGGCCGCGCTGGTGGCGGCGAACGCCTATGGCTCGTTCTTCCCGATGATGACGACCGCCGCTGGCACGATCCGCCCGGCCAAGGTGCTGATCCTGGGCGCGGGCATCGCCGGCCTGCAGGCCATCGGCACCGCCCGCCGTCTGGGCGCCGTGGTCACCGCGTACGACGTGCGTCCCGCTTCGCGCGGCGAAGTGGAGTCGCTGGGCGCGAAGTTCCTCGATCTCGGTCTCGACTTCTCCAAGGGGCAGGGCGAGGGCGGATACGCCCGCCAGCTCAGCGCCGAGGAGCAGGCCGCCCAGCAGACGGCCGTCGACCAGAAGGCAGCCGGGTTCGACGTCATCATCACCACGGCCAAGGTTCCCGGTCGCAAGCCTCCGATGCTGCTGACCAAGGCCGGCGTGGACGGCCTCAAGCGCGGTGCCGTCATCGTCGACTGCGCGGCCAGCGACTTGGGCGGCAACGTCGAGGGATCCCGCGTCGGCACGCAGGTGACCGATGGGGGAGTGACCATCATCGGTGCCCCGTATCTCGCCAGCGAGGTTTCCAACACCGCCTCGAACCTGCTCGCCCGCAACGTGGGCGACGTGCTCGCCCACTTCGTGCATGACGGTCGTCTGAGCATCGACCTGAACGAGGAACTTGACGACGCCCTCATCGTAGCCGGACGTCCCGCCGCAGAAAGCAAGGAATAATCCATGGACATCATCGTTGCCATCACACTGTTCATACTCGCGCTGCTCATCGGCGTCGAGGTCATCGGCAAGGTGCCCGCCACCCTGCATACGCCGCTGATGTCGGGCGCCAACTCCATCCACGGCATCGTCATCGTCGGTGTCGTCATCGTCGCCGCGCACGCCACCTCGCTCCTGGCCTGGGTGTTCATCTTCCTCGCCGCCGTGCTCGGCACGATGAACGTCGTCGGCGGTTACGTGGTCACCGACCGCATGCTGGAGATGTTCAAGTCCGACAAATCGAAGAAGTCCGCCGACAAGAATGAGGAGGCCAAGTAATGGGTACCCTTGCTGAAGTGCTGAGCAACCCGCTTGGCGTCGTTGAATGGTTCGTGTATCTGCTGGCCGCCGTGTTGTTCGTCGTCGGCCTGCACATGATGAACTCGCCGAAGACCGCGCGCAAGGGCAACCTGATCTCCGCGGCCGGCATGGTCATGGCGGTGGTTATGGCGTTCATCGTGCTGTTCGTCACCGAGATCGGCAACGGCTTCGAGCATCTCGTCGCCGTCGTGCTGCTGATCGTCGGCATCCTCATCGGCACGATCGTCGGCGTGTGGAGCGCGAAGAAGGTCAAGATGACCGACATGCCGCAGCTCGTCTCCGTGTTCAACACGGTCGGCGGCGGCGCGGCGGCCCTCGTCGCGCTCAACGACATCCTCACCTCCGAGGAGCTGCCGACGCTGGTCGTGCTGATCACCGCCGGACTTGGCATCATGATCGGTTCCGTCACGTTCACCGGCTCGCTGATCGCCGCCGGCAAGCTGCAGGGCGTCAAGTTCCTGCGCAAGCTCACCCTCCCCGCGAAGGGCGTGTGGAACATCGGCTTCATTGTGCTCACCGTCGTCTCGTTCGTCATGCTGTGCGTGCAGCCCGAGCAGCGTCTGCTGTGGTGTGTGCTGACCACGGTGTTCGCGCTGTGCTACGGTCTGGTGTTCGTCATCCCGATCGGCGGCGCTGACATGCCCGTCGTCATCTCGGTGCTTAACGCCTGCACTGGCACCGCCGTCGCCATGAGCGGTCTGGCGATCAACAACATCGCGCTGATCGTCGCCGGCGCACTCGTCGGCGCGGCCGGAGTCACGCTCTCCCTGGCGATGTCCAAGGCCATGAACCGTCCGCTGATGAGCGTGCTCGCCGGCGGCTTCGGCGGTGGCGCCTCGGCCGGCGGCGACGCCGACGGCCCCGAGGGCACGATGAAGGAGACCAGCGCCGATGACGTCGCCGTGCAGCTGGTGTACGCCGACAAGGTCATCTTCGTGCCGGGCTTCGGTCTGGCGCAGGCCCAGGCGCAGCGCGAGCTGGCCGATCTGGGCGACCTGCTCAAGGGTCATGGCGTTGAGGTGTCGTACGCGATCCACCCGGTCGCGGGACGTATGCCCGGTCACATGAACGTGCTGCTCGCCGAGGCCAACGTGCCGTACGAGGAGCTGATCGACCTCGACGACATCAACCCGCAGTTCCCGTCCGCCAACGTGGCCCTGGTCGTCGGCGCCAACGACGTGACCAACCCGGCCGCGCGTCGCCCCGGCACCCCGGTCTCCGGCATGCCGATTCTCGACGTCGACAAGGCGCAGAACGTGGTCGTCATGAAGCGCGGTCGCGGCAAGGGCTATGCCGGCATCGAGAACGAGCTGTACTTCGAGCCCAATACGCAGATGCTGTTCGGCGACGCCAAGGCCGGCCTGCAGTCCGTCATCGCCGCCGTGAAGGAGCTCATCTCGTAACCGTCACCGCACTCGGCCCGCCGGGCCGAACGGAGCGAAACGATATGGGAGTGGGGGGGAAATCCATCCAGCGGGCCCACTCCCATATCCATATCGGTTCCGTCGGCGCATGGCGGCTGCGGCCGGGAAGCTGCCGTCAGAGTCCGAACACGCGGGTGACGAAATTCGTCACCGTCTTCCAGTACACCACCGGTGCCGTGCTGGCGCTCATGGAATGACCTGCCGAGGGAATCAGCAGTTTCTGCCGGTCGATGCTCGCGCAGGCGTCGAAGTTCTCGTCCAAAGCCCTGGACGGCACGAAATCGTCCGCGCCGCCGTGGATGAACAGCATCGGAATCGTGGCATGCTTCAGCTGTTCCACGCACGAGGCTTCCTGGAAACCGTACCCGGCACGCCGCCGCGCGATCGCCCCCATCGTCGTCACGATCGGCTTGGCGAGGAACTTCGGCAGGTGAAACATCGACCGCGCGCAGTCGATGAACTGCTGGCCGACCGACGCATAGCCGCAATCCTCGACCGCCGCCACGACGTTCCTGGGCAGGTCCGGCTCGCCGACGGTCATCATGACCGCGGCCGCGCCCATGGACTTGCCCTGCAGCAGGATGCGGGCGTCCGCGTCGCTGCCGATGATCAGCGATATCCACCGCATCAGGTCACGGCGATCCAGCCATCCCATGCCCGCATAGCGGCCTTCGCTGAGCCCGTGGCCGCGCAGCGCCGGAACCAGCACGGTGAACCCGAGACGGGCGAAACGATGCGCGTACTTCGCCATATCCTGCGGTTGCCCCGAATACCCGTGGCAGCATATCGCATACAGGTGGGGCTTCGCACCGGCGCAATCGGGATCGAACAGCCAGCCATGAAGCTGGATGCCGTCCTCCGCCGAGATGACCACCGGCTGCTTGGACTGGTCGAACCAATCCGCCGCCTCGACCTCTTCGGCCGCGTCGAGGCGGGGTCCCTTGTCCGCGACTTTGCCGTCATCCCTGCCGGATCTGAGCATCGAGTGCTTCGCCTGTGCATCCAGCGCATACGAGAACATGAGATTCGCCAGCCCGTAAGTGGCGCCGGCTACCACGGAGGCCGCGATTCCGCCTCCAACTACTATCCGTGATGTGTTACGCGCCATTGCAAACCTCCCAGCTGATTCGGTGCATGTCCCATTGCGTCCATTGTAGGGCCTCGCCGGGGTCGATGACGGCATGACGACGAAACAGCCGGGCGGATCGGGCGTTCGATTCGTTTGCCGGGATAGACGTTCCATCGAATGTCCCGCGCGGCCGTATAATTGTTTCTCGTTGCTTTGGCGAGGGCATTCCGATTCGCGAGAACGGGTCTGCCGTAATCGACTCGGCGTTGAATACCACCCCTCCTTGGGGAGTTCTGCGGCGCGTCGTGGCGTCAAATAGACAGAACGACAAGTAACACTCAAGGAGAACCATTATGGCAAACACCATCAAGATCGCCGGTGACATCCGTGACGAATTCGGCAAGGGCGCTGCGCGCCGCATGCGCGTGGCCAAGCTTATCCCCGCCACCTTGTACGCGGGCGGCGACCAGCCGACGTTCGTGAAGCTCCCGATGAAGGAGACCACGCTGGCCCTGCGCCACACGAACGCGCTGTTCTCGATCTCCTTCGGCGGCCAGACCAAGCTGGCCGTCGTCAAGGATGTGCAGCGCAACCCCGTCAAGCGCATCGTTGAACACATCGACTTCTACGAGGTCAAGGCCGGCGAGAAGATCGACGTCGAGGTGCCGGTGTTCGTCGAGGGCACGCCGAAGGGTGCCGCCGTCGCGTTCGTCGACCTGCAGGAGCTCAAGGTCCGCGCCGATGTCACCAACCTGCCCGAGCGCATCGTGGTCAACGTTGACGGCCTGACCGACGGCACCAAGGTGCTGCTCAAGGACGTCGTGCTGCCGGAAGGCGCCGAGCTCGACATGGACGATCCGGAGACCTCCGTCGTCAGCGTCGAGGTGCCTGAGGACACCACCGAGTCCACCGCCACCGCTGCTGCCGCTCCGGCCGCTGACGCCGATGCCGCTGCTGCCGCTCCGGCCGATGCGGACGCCAAGTGATCCGTCTCGCATAGCACATCGGATTCCCGCGTGACACACGGGAGTGACGCTTGAGAAAAGCCCACCACAAGCGTGGGCTTTTTTCATAATGTGAACGAGCTCACGCCGAATGCGTCATCGGTGTGAGAAAGTATCTCTCAGAGCCGGTGCCAGAAGCGCCGACTGCCCCATCTGGCCGCCGTGACGCAAACGGCGACGTTATCAAAGAAGTGGTTATGACAGAAAACAATCATCACGATTCCGCCGCGCTGGACAAGCTCACCGAGCCGTTCACCGTGCTGCCGAACGACAATCCCGCATCCGACGCGAAGCGCCAGGAGCTCATCGACAAGCCGGCATTCGGTCAGGTCTTCTCCGACAACATGGCCCACATGAGCTGGACCAAGGGCGAGGGCTGGGGCGACCGTCGCATCGAGCCGTACGCGCCGCTGAAGCTGGATCCGGGCGCATCCGTGCTGCACTACGCCCAGGAGGTCTTCGAAGGTCTGAAGGCATACCGCCACGCCGACGGCTCCACTTGGCTGTTCCGCCCGGACGCGAACGCCGAGCGTTTCCAGAACTCCGCCAAGCGCCTGTACCTGCCCGAGCTGTCTGTGGACGACTTCCTCGGCTCCGTGGCGGCCCTCGTCAAGCGCGACGTCAACTGGGTGCCCACCCGCCGCGAGTACACGCTGTACATGCGTCCGTTCATGTTCGCCTCCGAGCCGTTCCTCGGCGTGCGTGCCCCGCACGAGGTCGACTACTGCGTGATCGCCTCCCCGTCCGGCCCGTACTTCCCGGGCGGCGTCAAGCCGGTGAGCATCTGGGTGGAAGACAAGTGGTTCCGCACCGGCCCCGGCGGCACCGGCTTCGCCAAGTGCGGCGGCAACTACGCCGCCTCGCTGCTCGGCGAATACACCGGCATCGACAACGGCTGCGAGCAGGTGTGCTTCGTGGACGCCGCCACCAAGACCTACCTTGAGGAGCTCGGCGGCATGAACATGATGGTCGTGCACAAGGACGGCCACGTGGAGACCCCGTCCCTGACCGGCAACATCCTGCCGGGCGTGACCCGCCGCTCCCTGATCCAGCTCATGCAGGATCGCGGCATCGACGTGGTCGAGACGATGATCAAGCTCACCGACCTGCTCGACGACATCAAGTCCGGCGAGGTCACCGAGGTGTTCGCCTGCGGTACCGCCGCCATCATCACCCCGATCGGCCGCTTCAAGTCCAAGGAGTTCGACGTGACCGTGGCCAACGGCGAATCCGGCAAGCTCACGATCGACCTGCGCGACCAGCTGCTCGGCATCCAGCTCGGCGAGGTCGAAGACCCGCACAACTGGATGTGGAAGGTCTGCTGAGCGCAGTCCAGTCCTACGTGAAGCCCCGCCCATCGGCTCGATCGAGCCCGGCGGGGCTTTTCGTATAGAACCCGCTCCCGCTGGCGGGAGCTGTCGAGCGTAGCGAGACTGAGGGTGGTGTTTATATGCCCATAAGGATTGCCTGCGGCAGCTGCGTTGCCGTCATCTGCACGCGGTCATCGGCAACCATGATGACTGGTGGATGGACAACAAGCCGGCGCTGAACCTGTTCGAGAGCATCGAACCGAACGGCACCGTTGAACTGGAAGGACTTGGAACGGTCAACCTGTCGCACTTCCCATATCGCGAAGACCTCGCGTACGGATGGCCCGATGACGCGGTTCGATTCCACGATCAGGCGCTGCCGTTCGACGGACGCAAGCTGCTGTACGGTCACACGCATCAGCTGTCTGCCGCGGGTGCGCGGCCGGAATCGCTCAACGTCAATTCTGCGCGGACTGCCGGGCTCCGGCAAGTCGACATGGGCGCAGAACTGGGCGTCCGACCCCGCCAACATGTGGCCGCATTGCGTGATCTCACTCGACGCCGGCTGGGATGTGGTCGTCGACGCGCAGCATGCGAACCCGGCGTATGCGAATGAGCTGGCGCGGCTCGCCACACGGCACGGGGCAATCTGGCGGACGGAGGATTTCGACGTGCCCCTGGACGAGCTGCTGCGCCGCAACGAGGCCCGGCCGCGTGCCGACCATGTGCCGGAGGAGTACATCCGCTCGTCGTGGAAGCGGTTCCACCACGTGATGTTCCGCCCGCTCAATCCCGGAGACCCGAACGGCAACCTGCTTAAACGCATGATCGCCGACCCGTACGTCCGGGTCACACCGGTGCGCGGCGAGAGCGACGTATTCGCCTGCAATTTCACTCGAGAGGCGTTCCTCGAAGGACGTCGGAACACACGCACGATCAACGCCCGCGGGCTCTGAAGTATGACACGGTGGTCGCGCACGGCGACACATCCCCGGGATCGTTCTCCGTGCGCGTGGAGCGCAAGGAGAACGGCATCGACCTGACCTATGAGCGACAGACGTTCAAGAAACGCGACATCGGATCAAGGTCGGCGAGATCCTGACCCGGATCGGAGCCGATTCTAGTTCGGGTAGCCGGCTTGCGGTAGGCTCATGTACGGCCGGATGGTTGTGATGTTGGCGAGGAGTGGCACGTGGAGGAACTGGCACTGGAAAGCAATGCCTTTTTCATGGGCATCGAATATCTTGCGGTGTTCTGCAGCGGGCTGATGGGCGGTCTATGCGCGGTTCGCAAGAACTATGACCTGTTCGCCATGCTGATCACCGCATGGCTGACCGCGTTGGGCGGCGGCATCATCCGTGACGTGATGCTCGGCTCCCTGCCGCCGGTGGGCATCTCCGACCGCGGGTTCGTGCTGACCGCACTGGTGTCGGGCCTGGCTATCGCCGTGATCCATCCGGAAGTGGACAAGCTCAGATGGTCGATGCTGACCATCGACGCCTTGGAGGTCGGCTTGTTCGCGGTGAACGGCACCTCGAAGGCGCTCGATTTGGGAACCTCCGGCATGACGGCGGTATTCATGGGCATGTTCACCGCGCTGGGCGGCGGTCTGGTCCGGGACATGCTCCTGAACGACGTGCCGATGATCATCCGTGACAAGCACCTGTACGCGGTTCCTTCCGCGGTCGGATGCGTGCTCACCGTGTTCGTGTGCAGGGGAGTGCAATGGAAGATGCTGGATTTCACGGCCGAGGTGGTGCTCGACTGCGCGATCGTCGTGCTGGTCGTGGTCATGCGTCTGCTGTCGGTCAAGTTCAGCATCATGCTTCCCGGCGCGGTCAAGCGGCACAACACGTATCTTCCCAGCGAGTCGCGGTATCTGAAACGCCCGGTCATCCATCCCGATGCCCACGATGGCGGCGATGACGACAAAGACCAGTCTCGGGCTTGACGCTTTCGGACCACCCCCACCCGCTTCGCGGGAGCCCCCGCTGGCGGGTGGGGGTGGCCGGCTAACACGAAAGAACCCCCGGGAACCTTGCGGTTCCGCGGGGGTCTTATGCTGTGACGACCGTCAGACGGTCATGCTCACATGTTGTTGATGGCGACTGCCATGCCCGACTTGCGGTTGGCGGCCTGGTTCTTGTGAATCACGCCAGCGCCGGCGGCCTTGTCGAGCTTCTGGGAAGCGACCTTGTAGGCGGCTTCGGCAGCGGCCTTATCGCCGGCGGCGATGGCCTCACGGGTTGCGCGGATGGCGGTCTTCAGGCTGGACTTGACGGCCACGTTACGCTTGTGCGCCTTCTCATTGGTGAGCACGCGCTTCTTCTGCGACTTAATGTTTGCCACGTTTTCTCCAAACGACGTTTGCTATAAGGACATACAGGGAGTCATGCTACCACGATGTTCGGATAAAACCGACCCCGTGTTCCGTGTGTCGTCGGGAAATTGCCGACGGTGACCGGTAAACTTGGTGACTTGCGGCACATGGCGTCACATTTACGATGCCAAAGGCCCGCGACGAACGAGCACCACGGACGAAAGGAACCGGATCAGGGTGATTGAGCCGAAGAACAAGCCAGGGTTTACCGATCAGTCGCTAATCCGGAATTTCTGCATCATCGCGCACATCGACCACGGCAAGTCCACGGTGGCCGACCGCATTCTGCAACTGAGCGGCATCGTTCCTGAGCGCGAGATGCGTGACCGCTTCCTCGACCGCATGGACATCGAGCAGGAGCGCGGCATCACCATCAAATCGCAGGCCGTGCGCGTGCCGTGGACCTTCGAGGGCACCGAGTACACGCTCGGCATGATCGACACCCCCGGCCACGTGGATTTCACGTATGAGGTGTCGCGCGCGCTGGCCGCATGCGAGGGCGCGGTGCTGCTCGTCGACGCGACGCAGGGCATCGAGGCGCAGACGCTGTCCAACCTGTACATGGCCATCGACCACGATCTGGCCATCATCCCCGTGCTCAACAAGATCGACCTGCCCAGTGCCGAGCCGGACAAGCACGCGGAGGAGATCGCGGGACTGATCGGATGCAAGCCGAGCGACGTGCTGCGCGTGTCGGGCAAGACCGGCGAAGGCGTCGCCGATCTGCTCGACCATATCGTCATGGAGATTCCCGCTCCGCACGGCGACCCGAAGGCGCCGGCACGTGCGCTGATCTTCGACTCGGTGTACGACTCGTACCGCGGCATCGTCACCTATATCCGTATGGAGGACGGTGAGCTCAAGTCGCGTGAGAAGGTGCACATGATGGGCATCGGCATGACGCACGAGCCCATCGAGATTGGCGTCATCAGCCCCGACATGACCCCCACCAAGGCGCTCGGCGCCGGCGAGGTCGGCTACATCATCACCGGCGCGAAGGACGTCAGCCAGTCCAAGGTCGGCGACACCGTGACCTCCGCCGTCCGCCCTGCAGCCGAGGCGTTGCCCGGCTATCGCGACCCCCAGCCCATGGTGTACGCGGGTCTCTTCCCGATCGACAACGCCCAGTTCCCCGAACTGCGCGACGCGCTCGACAAGCTCAAGCTCAACGACGCCGCGCTCATCTACGAGCCCGAGACGTCGGTGGCGCTGGGCTTCGGCTTCCGATGCGGGTTCCTCGGCTTGCTGCACATGGAGATCGTCTCGGAGCGTCTGGAACGCGAGTTCGGTCTCGACCTGATCTCCACCGCGCCGAACGTTCCGTATGAGGTGACCGCCGAGGACAACACCGTGCACCGGGTGACCAACCCGAGTGAATTCCCGGACGGCAAGATCAAGAAGATCGTCGAGCCGATGGTCGCTGCCGACATCATCACGCCGAAGGATTTCATTGGTTCGGTGATGGACCTGTGTCAGGACCACCGCGGCATCATGGGCACGATGGAATACATCTCCACCGACCGCGTGGAGATGCACTACCGCATCCCGCTCGCCGAGATTGTGTTCGACTTCTTCGACCAGCTCAAGTCCCGCACCAAGGGCTACGCGTCACTCGACTACCATGAGGACGGCGAGCAGGCCGCGGACCTCGTCAAGGTCGACATCCTCATCCAGGGCGAGAAGGTCGACGCGTTCAGCGCCATCGTGCATCGCGACAAGGCATACAGCTACGGCGTGATGATGACCAAGAAGCTGCGCGAGCTGATTCCCCGCCAGCAGTTCGAGATCCCGATTCAGGCGGCGATCGGATCGCGCATCATCGCACGCGAGAACATCCGTGCACTGCGCAAGGACGTGCTCGCCAAATGCTACGGCGGCGACATCACCCGTAAGCGCAAGCTACTCGAAAAGCAGAAGGCCGGCAAGAAGCGCATGAAGATGCTCGGCCACGTCGAGGTGCCGCAGGAGGCGTTCATCGCGGCCCTGTCCACCGGCGAGGCCGGCAACGACCGCGACACCAAGGATAAGATCCGCGCCGCGCAGAAGACGGAAGGCTGATGGAGGTCTTTGATATGCCCCCGCTGGCGGGGGCTGACAGCCGAAGGCTGGCTGGGGGTGGTCCAGCGAATGACCGCCTTCAGCCGGCTACGCCGACAACCCCCGCCAACGCGGGCGATGCGGCAGGCTACGAAATCTACATCCATGTGCCGTTCTGCATGCGGCGTTGCGGCTACTGCGATTTCAACACATACACGGCCACGGACATGGGCGCGGGCGCGTCCCGCGGCAATTACGCGAACATGGTGGTGCGTGAGATGCGTCTCGTGCGCGATTGGCAGCTCGTGCACGGCATCGAGGAGCCGCCCGTCTCCACGGTGTTCTTCGGCGGCGGCACACCCACTATTCTGCCGGCGCGCGATCTGGTAATGATGCTGGACGCGGTCCGCGGCCTGTGGGGCATCGAACCGGAGGCGGAGATCACCACCGAGGCGAATCCCGACACGGTCGACGAGCGCTATATCGGCGCGCTCGCGGAAGGAGGGTTCACCCGCGTGTCATTCGGCATGCAGTCAGCCGTGCCGCATGTGTTGAAAACCCTCGACCGCACGCATACGCCCGCCAATGTGGAGGTCGGTGTCAGGGCGGCCGACAGGGCCGGCCTGCGCTCCAGCGTGGATCTGATCTACGGGGCGCCGGGGGAGAGCCTTGACGATTGGCGGGACTCGGTGCGCACGGCAGTCGATCTTGGCGTGAACCATGTCTCCGCCTATGCACTTACCGTGGAACCGACCACGAAGATGGGTCGACAGATCGCGGCGGGCACATTGCCCAAGCCCGACGATGACGACGAGGCAGCGAAATACGAGATCGCCGATGAACTGTTCGCCGCGGCGGGCCTAGAATGGTACGAGATCTCGAACTGGTCGCGCCCGGGCTATGAGAGCCGGCACAATCTCGGGTATTGGCGCAACGTCGACTGGGCCGGCCTGGGCCCTGGAGCGCACAGCCACTACAACACGGTTATGGGCAGCTCCACAGACGGTGCCGCCGCGAACAGCGACGCCGCTGGAGACGTTTCGGCTTCCGTGACCTCCACATCGATGCGCGGTTGGGACATCGCGCATCCGCGCATGTGGGGGATGGCCATCAACGACGGGCGTGTGCCGTGGTCGGGCGATGAGACCATATCGCCCACGGAGAACCTTGAAGAGCTCATCATGCTTGGCCTGCGCATTCGGGAAGGGCTCGACATCGGCCGCGTCAATCGGCATATCGAAGCGGTGAACCGGGCGCAGGATGCGGCGCAGGGAACGCTGCGCATCATCGACGACGCGTGCCTCACGCCGCTGGTCGGGGATGGCCTCATCACCCTCGACCCGACGACGGGCCATGCCGTCGCCACGAGGAGAGGCCGGTTGCTCAACGACGCCGTCATCGAGCGCATGTTCGGCGCGGTCGGCCTGTAGTGGCTCCGGCAGTGAAACGTCGAAGCAGACCTTGACCGTGCCGAACTTCACCTTGCTCACGATGGAGAATGCGTCACCCAGGCTATGCTGGAGATCGGCGAGGTTCCGAGGTCGCTTTTCGTGATGAGTGCGATGCCGAAGGATTCGATGGCGATTCCCGCCAGAAAGCATATCAGCCGCTTGATGGAATACGGCATGAATCATGACTCCTTTCGTGTGTTCTGCCCGATGTAGTGCTGGAAGGCAGGTCGACGGGATGCCTGTTGCGTCAGGCTTGAAGATTCTCGATTACCTTGCGCAGAGAGCTTCGCAGTCTCTCGCGTTCCGCCGCGGTCTCGTACCGTGCAGCTTCGCTGCCGTGCTAGCACCTTTTGGGTTGTAAGCAGACTAAATATGTCCATCGGAGAAAAGTTCAATACAGATAAAATTGAACTCAGGTTGTTTCGCTGACAAAGCCGTGATATTCTTTTGAACCAGAATTTGAACTTTGAACCAACGTGAATTGAGGAAGTCATTGGAGAGCTTCGCGACGCGGCTGAGAACCGCCATGAACGCCCGTCACCTCAGACAGGTCGACATCGTGCGTGCCGCCCAGGCGTCAGGTGTCAAACTCGGCAAAAGCCACATCAGCCAATATGTCAGCGGCAAGACGACGCCCCGCGCGGATACGCTCAGGTTCCTCGCCGATACACTGCAGGTCGACGAGCAATGGCTGCTCGGCCATGATCGCGGACGGCCCGGCATGCCGGCGCAGCCGAAACGGGTGCCGGACAATCCCGGCGGCCGGGCCGACGCGCCACGCACGCCATCATCCCAAGCGCCCGCACCCCAGACAACGTCACCATCACACGAACCGGAAGGAACACCCATGCGCCACTTCAACAAATCCACCAAACTTGACAACGTGCTGTACGACGTGCGCGGACCGGTCGTCGACGAGGCCGCCCGCATGGAGCAGTCCGGCATGCACGTGCTCAAGCTCAACATCGGCAATCCCGCGCCGTTCGGCTTCCGCACGCCGGACGAGGTCGTCTACGACATGTCCCGGCAACTCAGCGACACGGAAGGCTACTCCGCGTCCAAGGGCCTGTTCTCGGCGCGCAAGGCGATCATGCAGTACGCGCAGCTCAAGAACCTGCCCAATGTCGGCATCGAAGACATCTACACCGGCAACGGCGTCAGCGAGCTGATCAACCTGTCGTTGTCCGCCCTGCTCGACAACGGCGACGAGGTGCTGGTGCCCAGCCCCGACTACCCGCTGTGGACCGCCTGCGTCAACCTGGCCGGCGGCACCGCCGTGCACTACGTGTGCGACGAGGAATCCGAATGGTACCCGGACATCGACGACATGCGCAGCAAGATTACCGACCGCACCGTCGCCATCGTCCTGATCAACCCGAACAATCCGACCGGCGCCCTCTACCCGAAGGAGGTGCTGCAGCAGATCGTCGACCTGGCCCGCGAACACCAGCTGATGATCTTCTCCGACGAGATCTACGACCGTCTGGTGATGGACGGTCTCCAGCACGTCTCGATCGCGTCCATGGCCCCGGACCTGTTCTGTGTCACGTTCTCCGGCCTGTCGAAGTCGCACATGATCGCGGGCTACCGCATCGGATGGATGGTGCTCAGCGGCAACAAGTCCATCGCGAAGGACTACATCGAGGGCATCAACATGCTCACCAACATGCGCATCTGCTCGAACGTGCCCGCCCAGTCGATCGTGCAGACCGCCCTCGGCGGCCACCAGAGCGTCAACGACTACATTGTGCCCGGCGGCCGTCTGTACGAGCAGCGCGAATACATCTACAACGCGTTGAACTCGATTCCCGGCGTCACCGCGGTCAAGCCGAAGGCCGCGTTCTACATCTTCCCCAAGCTCGACGTGAAGAAGTTCAACATCACTGATGATGAGCAGTTCGCGCTTGACCTGCTGCATGACAAGCGCATCCTCATCACGCGCGGCGGCGGGTTCAACTGGCATGAGCCGGACCACTTCCGCATCGTCTACCTGCCGCGCATCGAAGTGCTCAAGGACGCGACGGAAAAGCTCACCGACTTCCTCAGCTGCTACCGGCAGTAGTCGGCGGGCATCACAATACGGGTCGAAAAAGCCGTTATCCGTGATTCCCCGTGTGAAATCGCCGTTTTGAGGCTCCGAAACGGCGATTTCACACACCCAATTGCGGATAACGGCTTTTTCGACCCGTAATTCGCAAACCGGAGAGGGGCTCGAGGCTCCCCGCCGTCACGTCCTCGCCGCCGATAGGATGGACGCTATGAAAAAGCACATCGTCGCGGGCATTCTGGCTCATGTGGACGCGGGCAAGACCACGCTGTCCGAAGCGCTGCTCTACCGTTCGGGGCAGATTCGCAGGCTCGGCCGCGTCGATCACGGCGATGCGTTCCTCGACACCGACGCGATGGAGCGAGCGCGAGGCATCACGATATTCGCCGAGCCCGCCATCATCCGATCCGGCGATCTGACGATCACCCTCATCGATACGCCGGGGCACGTCGATTTCTCCGCCGAGACCGAGCGCGTGCTGGCAGTGCTGGATTACGCCATACTGGTGGTGTCCGGGGCGGACGGCATCCAGGGGCATACCGAGACGCTGTGGCGCCTGTTGCGGCGATACAACGTGCCGACCTTCATATTCGTCAACAAGATGGACGCGCCCGGCGCCGACCGGGCCGCACTGCTCGCCCAGCTGCGTGACAGGTTCTCCGACGGCTGCGTGGACTTCGAGAACGGCGCTCCGACCCGGTCGATGGAAGACATCGCGATGCTCGACGAATCGGCCATGAACGAGTTCCTGGACTCCGGCGCCGTCGCGGACGAGCGGCTGAAAGCCATGATATCCGCGCGCTCACTGTTCCCCGTGTTCTTCGGGTCCGCTCTCGCCATGGAGGGCATCGATGGCTTCCTCGCCGGCTTTGAACGGTATACCAAGGAGATCGAACCGGGTGCTCGTTTCGGGGCACGTGTATATAAGGTGTCGCATGACGAGCATGGCAACCGTCTGACGTGGCTGCGCGTCACCGGGGGAGAGATCAAGGCGAAGATGGTGCTTGACGGCGACGAGAAGGCCGATCAGGTGCGCCTGTATTCCGGTGCGAAATTCACCACGGTCGATGCGCTGCCCGCCGGCTCGGTCTGCGCCGTCACCGGCCTGACGCACAGCCGCCCCGGTCAGGGGCTGGGCGACCAGTGCGACGCCGACGCCCCGGTGCTGCAGCCGGTGCTCACCTACACGCTGTTGCCGCAGGGGGAGGATCCTCACCGTTGCCTGACCGCGCTGCGAGAACTGGATGATGAGGACCCTCTGCTGCATGTGGTATGGCAGGAGAGGCTGCAGGAGATCCATGTGCAGCTCATGGGCGCGGTTCAATTGGAGATCATCCAGCAGATCATGCGGGACCGTTTCAACTTGAACGTCGGCTTCGGCCCCGGATCCATCCTCTACAAGGAGACGATCGCCCATGCGGTGGAGGGCATCGGCCACTTCGAGCCGCTACGACACTACGCCGAGGCGCACGTGCTGCTGGAGCCGGGCGAGCCGGGCAGCGGACTGACCTTCGCCACATCCTGTTCCGAAGACGTGCTGGCCCGCAACTGGCAGAGGCTCATCCTGACGCATTTCGCCGAGAAGGAGCATCTGGGCGTGCTCATTGGCGTCCCCATCACCGACATGAAGCTCACGCTGCTCACCGGCCGCGCGCACGAGAAGCATACGGAGGGTGGTGATTTCCGCCAAGCCACCTACCGGGCCATCCGACAGGGGCTGATGACCGCCCTGGTCGAGGGAGACTTCTCCCGGCACGACCTGTTCGACGAGGACGCCGCGGAGGACGTCGCCGAAGACGCGGCCGTAGCCGATGCCAAAACAGCCCGGACGGACGAATCGGAGCCGTCGGACGGCAGCGCCTTCGCCTCCGCGGCCGCCCGTGATCCCGGCTGGTGCCGGGTGCTCGAACCGTGGTACCGCTTCCGGCTCGACATCCCGCAGGACATGCTCGGCCGGGCCATGTCCGACATACAACGCATGTCGGGCACGTTCGACCCACCCGAGATGGACGGCCAGTTCGCCGTGCTGGCGGGAGTCTGCCCGGTATCCGAGATGCGCGACTACGCCATGGACGTGAACGTCTACACCCACGGCACGGGCCATCTGGGGTGCGTGTTCGACTGCTACCGGCCATGCCACAATGCGGCCGAGGTCATCGAACAAGCGGGATACGATCCGGGAGACGATCTCGAAAACACCCCTGATTCGGTGTTCTGCGCGCATGGCGCCGGTTACACGGTCAAATGGTACCGGGTGCCGGATTTCATGCATCTGGATCGCGCATACGACGCCGGGCAGTGACGTCTTCGCCGGGCAAAGGGGTCCGGCGGCAGTGACAGTGATATTCGTCACACTTAACACGCCATTCACATAAGAGACATCTCATTGACATGCGAAACGGGTGCCGCAGATTTTCCGAATCGCTTGAGTAACATTGAAATTGGGTATTGACAAACACCTCGACTCGGTATATGGACAGCGAAACGTGTTTGACATAGCCGAGCGGTACTCTTTCCTACGCACTAACAAAAGAACCGCAGGTTGTCAAGATCCTGCCAAAACGATATGAAGGTGGTTTCGGTGACTTTCCACGCCCCGCTCGATTTGAGCATACATAAATCACAAGGTCTGTACGACCCAAGCTCAGAACATGACGCTTGCGGCGTAGGTATGGTCACCACACTCAACAAGCGGCCGGAACGTAAGATCATCGACGACGCCATCGAAGTGCTCGTCAATCTCAACCACCGTGGCGCCGTGGGCGCCGAGGAGAACACCGGTGACGGTGCGGGCATCCTGATGAGCATGCCCGACGAGTTCATGCGGGCCACCACGGGCGTCGAACTGCCCGAGGCCGGCCATTACGCGGCGGGCATCGCGTTCCTCGACCGCGACATCGCCACGTCCGGCCAGCAGGAGCAGGCCATCGCGAGCATCGTGCGCGAAGAGGGTCTGGAAGTGCTCGCCTGGCGAGTGGTGCCGACCAACCCGGACGGGCTCGGCCTGCAGGCGCTCGCCTCGATGCCCAGCTTCAAGACGCTGGTCATCGCCGACGCCGAAGGCAAGCTGGCGGGCATCGAGCTCGACCGCAAGACCTTCCGCATCCGCAAGCGCGTCGAGCATGAGGTCGGCATCTACTTCGCGTCGCTGTCGGCCCGCACCATCACCTACAAGGGCATGCTCACCACGATGCAGCTCACCCCGTTCTTCCCCGACCTGTCGGATTCGCGCATGAAGGCGAAGATCGCGATTGTGCACTCGCGCTTCTCCACGAACACGTTCCCGAGCTGGCCGCTCGCGCAGCCGTTCCGCCTGCTCGCCCACAACGGCGAGATCAACACGATCCAGGGCAACCGCAACTGGCTGTCGGCCCGCGAAGGCCGCCTGAGCTCCGAACTGCTCGGCGAGTTCGAGCCGTTGCTGCCGATCACCACGCCCGGCTATTCGGATTCCGGCACGTTCGACGAATGCCTCGAACTGCTGCACCTCGCCGGCCGCTCCCTGCCGCACGCCATCTCGATGATGCTGCCGCCGGCATGGGAGAACAACGACCAGCTCGACCCCGACGTGCGCGCGTTCTACGAGTACAACAACACGCTGATCGAACCGTGGGACGGCCCGGCCGACATCATCTTCACCGACGGCACGCAGGTGGGCGCCCTGCTCGACCGCAACGGCTTCCGCCCCGGCCGCTGGCAGCTCACCGATGACGGCTACCTTGTGCTCGCCTCCGAAGCCGGCGTGCTGCCGGAGATCGACGACAAGCATATCGTCTCCAAGGGCCGTCTGGAGCCCGGAAAGATGTTCCTTGTCGACACCGACGAGGGCCGCATCATCCCCGACGAGGAGATCAAGAGGAACCTTGCCTCGCAGCACCCGTACCGTAAGTGGGTCGAAGGCAACTCCGTGGAGATGAGCGACCTGCCGCAGCGCGAGCACGTGAGCCATTCCGGCCAGTCCGTGCAGCGTCGTCAGCGCGCGTTCGGCTACACCGAGGAAGACCTCAAGATGCTGCTCACGCCGATGGCCAACACCGGCAAAGAGCCGCTGGGCTCGATGGGCAACGACAACCCGCTGCCGGTGCTCTCCAAGCGCAGCCGCATGCTGTTCGACTACTTCCACCAGAAGTTCGCGCAGGTCACCAACCCTCCGCTGGACTGGGAGCGCGAGGAGATCGTCACCTCGCTCGAATCCGCCATCGGCCCCGAGCCGAACCTGCTGGAGGATTCCGAGCTGCACGCCAAGAAGATCCTGATCCCGCTGCCCGTCATCAACTCCGACGAGATGGCGCAGCTCAAGCGGCTCGACAAGGCCAAGGTGCTCGGCGGATACTACCGTCCGTTCGTCGTCAAGGGCCTGTATCAGGTGGCCGGCGGCGGCAAGGCGCTGGGCGAGCGCCTTGAGGAGATCTTTGCCGAAGTCGACGAGGCCATCGCGGGCGGCAGCAACTTCATCGTGCTGTCCGACCGTGATTCCAACCACACGTGGGGCCCGATCCCGTCACTGCTGCTCACCAGCGCCGTGCAGCACCACCTGCTGCGCAAGCACACCCGCACGCAGATCTCGATGGCCGTCGAGGCCGGCGATGTGCGTGAGATCCATCATGTCGCGCTGCTGATCGCATACGGTGCCGCATGCGTCAACCCGTATCTGGCGTTCGAATCCGTCGAGGACCTGGCCCGCACCGGCTACCTGAAGGTCGACGAGCACACAGCTGTGAAGAACCTGACCAAGGCGCTGTCCATCGGCGTGCTGAAGATCATGTCGAAGATGGGCGTCTCCACCATCATGAGCTACCGCGGAGCGCAGCTGTTCGAGGCGGTCGGCCTGAGCAAGGACATCGTCGACAAGTACTTCACCGGCACGGTCTCGCAGGTCGGCGGCATCGGGCTCGACGAGCTGGCCGAGGAGGTGGCGATTCGCCACCGCGTGGCCTACCCGAACCAGTGGACTGCCACCCCGCACATGAACCTCGAAACCGGCGGCGAATACAAGTGGCGTCGCACCGGCGAGGATCATCTGAACGACCCCGAGGCGATTTTCCTGCTGCAGCAGTCGACCGCTCGCGGCGACTACCAGATGTTTAAGAAGTACTCGCACCACATCAATGACACGTCGAACCGCATTATGACGCTGCGCGGACTCATGAAGTTCAAGCACGACCGCAAGCCGATCGACATCTCCGAGGTCGAGCCGGCCTCCGAGATCGTCAAGCGGTTCTCCACCGGCGCAATGAGCTACGGCTCCATCTCGCAAGAGGCGCACGAGACGCTCGCCATCGCCATGAACACGATCGACGCGCGTTCCAACTCCGGCGAGGGCGGCGAATCCGACGACCGCATCGAGGATCCGCTGCGTTACAGCCGCATCAAGCAGATCGCATCCGCCCGCTTCGGCGTCACCAGCGATTACCTGGTGCACGCCACCGACCTGCAGATCAAGCTCGCCCAGGGCGCCAAGCCCGGCGAGGGCGGCCACCTGCCCGGTGCCAAGGTCCCGCCGTGGATCGCCAAGGTCCGTCACGCGACCCCCGGCGTGGAGCTCATCTCCCCGCCGCCTCACCACGACATCTACTCCATCGAGGATCTCAAGCAGCTGATCAACGATGCGAAGATGGCCAACCCGAAGGCGCGCATCCACGTCAAGCTCGTCTCGGAGTTCGGCGTCGGCACCATCGCGGCCGGTGTGGCCAAGTGCCATGCCGACGTGGTGCTGATCTCCGGCTATGACGGCGGCACCGGTGCGGCGCCGCTCAACGCGATTCGCCACGCGGGCACCCCGTGGGAGATCGGCCTGTCCGAAACCCAGCAGACGCTGATTCTGAACGGTCTGCGCTCCCGCATCGTCGTTCAGTGCGACGGCGAGCTCAAGACCGGCCGCGACGTGGTCATCGCCGCGCTGCTCGGTGCCGAGGAATTCGGCTTCGCCACCACGGCGCTTATGGTCGAGGGCTGCGTCATGATGCGCGCGTGCCAGAAGAACACCTGCCCGCAGGGCATCGCCACCCAGGATCCCGAGCTGCGCGCCCGGTTCAAGGGCAAGCCGGAAGCGGTCATCAACTTCTTCATGTACATCGCCGAGGAAGTGCGCGAACTGCTAGCCGAGCTCGGTTTCCGTACGCTGGAGGAGGCCGTCGGCCATGTCGAATGCCTGGACCAGAACGAGGCGATCAAGCGCTGGAAGTCCGACGGCATCGACCTGAGCAACGTGCTCATGCAGCCCGGCCCGGTTCCCGGAACGATTCTGCACCAGACCATCGAGCAGAACCACGAACTGGAGAAGGCGCTCGACAACAAGCTCATCGAGATGGCCGAACCCGCGCTGGAGCGCAAGGAGCCGGTACGCATCGAGATGCCGATCCGCAACGTCAACCGTACGCTCGGCACGATGGTCGGCTACGAGATCACCCGCCGCTACGGTGCCGAAGGACTGCCGGACGGCACCATCGACATGACGTTCCACGGTGCCGGCGGCCAGTCGATCGGCGCGTTCATTCCGCGTGGCGAGACCATCCGCGTCTACGGCGAGGTCAATGACTACGCCGGCAAGGGCCTGTCGGGCGGACGCCTGATCGTACGCCCCGAGGACGGCGTCACCTTCGACCCGCACGAGAACGTCATCGCGGGCAACGTGACCGGTTTCGGCGCGACCTCCGGAGAGCTGTTCGTGGCCGGCCGTGCAGGCGAGCGTTTCGGCGTGCGCAACTCCGGCGCCACGTTCGTGGTCGAGGGCGTGGGCGACCACGGCTGCGAGTACATGACCGGAGGCACCGTCGTGGTGCTCGGCTCCATGGGCCGCAACTTCGGCGCCGGCTTCTCCGGCGGCAACGTGTACGTGCTCGATCTGGACATGAACCAGGTCAATCCGACCGCGGCGAAGGACGGCTCGCTGCTGTTCCTACCGCTGGACGACGAAGCACAGGCACTGGTCCACGATCTGGTGAAGCGTCACGTCGAAGAGACCGGTTCCGCATTCGCCGCCGGACTCCTCAAGGATTGGAAGCACACCGTCGCCCGGTTCACGCACGTGGTGCCGGAACACTATCTGGCCATGACCGCCGCCATGGCGAAGGCCGAGGAAGACAATATCGATTTCAACACGCCCGGCGCCTGGGAACAGGTGTACGAGCAGGTGATGGAAGGAGCGCACTGACATGGGAGATCCCAGAGGATTCCTGAAGGTCCGTACCCGTCGCGAACTGGCGGAACGCCCCGTCGAGGAGCGCATCAAGGACTGGCTTGACGTCCATGCTGAGTCCGGCTTGCAGCCGTGGACCACCGAACAGGCCGCCCGCTGCATGGATTGCGGCACTCCTTTCTGCATGATCGGATGCCCGCTCGGCAACATCATCCCCGAGTTCAACGATCTGGTTCGTCAGGAGAAGTGGGAGGACGCCTACAATCGTCTGTCCACCACCAACAACTTCCCCGAAGTGACCGGACGCATCTGCCCGGCACTGTGCGAGAAGGCGTGCGTGCTCGGCATCCACCAGCCGCCGACGATGATCAAGCTCGACGAGCAGACGATCATCGACCAGGCATGGGGTCTGGATATCGTCAAGCCCATGCCTCCGCAGCGTCTGACCGACCAGACCGTGGCGGTCGTCGGATCCGGCCCCGCCGGTCTGGCATGCGCCCAGCAGCTCACCCGAGCCGGCCACACGGTCGTCGTCTATGAGCGCGATGACGCCATCGGCGGTCTGATGCGCTACGGCATCCCGAACTTCAAGCTCGACAAGCGACTGATCGACCGTCGTATCAAGCAGATGGAGGCCGAAGGCACCCGCTTCCGCACGGGCGTGGAGATCGGCAAGGACATCAGCTGGGACGATTTGCGCGACCGCTATGACGCCGTGGTCGTCGCTATCGGCTCCACTGTGCCGCGTGACATGAAGATTCCCGGCCGCGAGCTCAAGGGCATTCACTTCGCGATGGAGTTCCTGCCCGACGCGACCCGACGCGTGTACGGCGTAAAGCCCGTGCACGACATCACCGCCAAGGACAAGCACGTCATCATCATCGGTGGTGGCGACACCGGTTCCGACTGCCTCGGCACCTCCATCCGTCAAGGCGCGAAGGACGTGACCGTGCTGCAGATCATGCCGAAGGAGCCGGACGAGCGCCCGGACAACCAGCCGTGGCCGACGTTCGCGCGTCTCTACCAGAAGACCTCCTCGATGGAGGAGGGCGGCACTTACGTGTACAGCACCGATTCTGTCAACTTCGTCGGCTCCGACGAGGAACAGGCCCGTGTGCACATTGAGGATTCCACCGCGTCCGAAGGATTCGTGGCCGACGAGAACGGCCACGTCACCGGTCTGAAGGTCGTGGATGTGGCACCGGGGGAGAACGGTCCGTTCACCCGCCAGCCCGGTACCGAACGCGTGCTGCCCGCAGATCTGGTGCTCATCTCGGTCGGCTTCCTGCACCCGGACACCTCCACGCTGCTCGACCAGCTGCCTGTCGAATTGGACAAGCGCGGTAACGTGGCCCGCAACGACAAGTTCGCCACCTCTCAGGATGGCGTGTTCGTTGCCGGCGACGCGGGCCGCGGCCAGAGCCTGGTCGTGTGGGCCATTTCGGAGGGCCGCTCCTGCGCGGCCGCCGTCGATGAGTACCTTACCGGCGTCACCGAGCTGCCCGCGCCGATCACCGCATCCCAGCGTCCGATGATGCTGCCGCGATGATTCGATAGTCCGGCGGTTCGCCGTACCGACATCTACTGGGGGCAGGAAGTCTCTTCAAGGGACTTCCGGCCCCCAGTCGCATATCGGGCGTTCCCTACTTCTGGCGAAAGTCCCGTCCTGTTGTGTGCCGGTGGGTTTTCGCCGGAGGAATGGCCCGCTCATGTGTGGGTGAGCCGCAGAAGGAGGCCGGCTATGTGCGGGGTGGTACGTGTCGCGGCCACGGCTCGGACGTCGTGATTGCCAACGATTGCGGATCTGTCTCGTCGTGCGAGTCGAACCGCCGCTACGGCACGGCTTGGAGTACAGTACATAGGAGTGTTATCCACAAACGAGCAGGAGAAGTAACGATGCCTAACCGTGCCGAACGCCGCAAAGCAGCAAAAGATCAGCGTCGGGGAGTCCCGTCGCAGTACGACCAGACCCGTGGCCGTGCCCGATCCGGCATGCTCGACGAGTACGCGCTTCAGGAGAAGTCCCGCCGTATTCAGGAGGGCGTGGATGACAGCGGCGTGTGGAAGCCCAGCGCTCGCACCGAGGTCGATGAGGAAGTGGAGTCGGTGTTCGAGGCCAACCCGAACTATCAGGATCCCAAGGCGTTCAAGGCACCGCACTCCGTGCGGCAGTGGTTCCGTGTCGGCAGCTGGACGCTGATCGCGCTGTCGGTCATCGCGTTCTTCGTGGTGATGTGGCTGCCCACGCATCCGCTGTGGCTGATCCTGACCGTGTCCGTCGTGTTCGTCGTCGGTGTGCTCAGCCTGTTCTTCACGGCCGGCAACTACCGCAACAACCCGAACCTGGACGCCAACGGCACCGCTGTGTGAGAGTCTGGTATCCGGTAGTTACCTGGTATTATGGTGTGTTTTTTCGCCAACACGAACATGGGCATTGTGCGTTTTTTCGACGTGCAATGCCCTAAAGTTATATATGGCAGTAGCCGCAAACAAGGTTACCGACGAAGGAGGCCTTAATCGTGAAAGTTGATATCCTCACCCGCGAATACCCGCCGTATGTCTATGGTGGCGCAGGCGTGCACGCGGAAGAGCTCTCGAAGGTGCTGGCCGAGCGGGTCGACGTGACCGTCCGTGCGTTCGACGGACCGCGCACCGAAGCCGATGCACCCGCCATCCCCGGAGATGGCTCGACGAAGGGCAGCCTGAAGGTCGTGGGCTATGGAACGCCCTCTGAGCTGGCCGACGCGAATCCGGCGCTGAAGACCTTCGGCGTTGATCTGCAGATAGCCAACGACGTCGACGCCGACATCGCCCACGCGCACACCTGGTATGCGTGCCTGGCCGGATACCTCGCCAAGATGCTGCACGGTACGCCGCTGGTCATCACCGCACATTCGCTGGAGCCGTTCCGCCCGTGGAAGCGCGAGCAGCTCGGCGGCGGTTATAATCTGAGCTCCTGGGCCGAAAAGGACGCCTACGAGCATGCCGACCGCGTCATCGCCGTCTCCGGCGGCATGCGCGAGGACATCCTCGCCGCGTACCCGAACCTCGACCCCGACAAGGTCGTCGTGGTGCATAACGGCATCACCATGAGCGACTTCGCCACGCCGGCCGACGACGACCCGGGCTGGGCCGTGTTCGACCGTTACCACATCGACCGCAGCAAGCCTACGCTGCTGTTCGTCGGCCGCATCACCCGTCAGAAGGGCCTGCCATACCTGCTCAAGGCGCTGCACCTGATCTCCAAGGACATTCAGGTGGTGCTGTGCGCCGGCGCCCCGGACACCCCGGAGATCGCCGAGGAGGTCAAGACCGCGTTCGCCAAGCTCGACGAGGAACGCGGCAACATCATCTGGATCGAGGAGATGCTGCCTCGTCCGGAGCTCAACGCGCTGGAGCATGGCTGTGACGCGTTCATCTGCCCGAGCATCTATGAGCCGCTGGGCATCGTGAATCTGGAAGCCATGGCTTGTGGCCTGCCCGTAGTCGCCTCCGCCACCGGCGGCATTCCCGAGGTCGTCGTCGACGGCGAGACCGGCTATCTGGTGCCGATCGACCAGCTGCGCGACGGTACCGGCACGCCCACCGATCCCGACAAGTTCGTGCATGACATGGCCGCCGCCATCGACAAGATCATGGCCGACCCCGAACTCGCCAAGAAGATGGGCCAGGCGGGCTACGAGCGCGCCCGCGACCATTTCAGCTGGGAGTCCATCGCCGACAAGACCGTGGCCGTCTACCAGTCCGTCCTCGACGAGCAGAACAAGTAACGGCGATCCGACGCAGGCGGGGGCAAGGAATGATGCCCCCGCCTGCGGGGCCGTAATGCGCGGCATGACCGGATGGCACGGCTTCGCGAATTACCGCAACCATTCCAAACCCGCACTGCCGGCAAACCTCCCCACGACAAGGAACCACAACATGCCCACGACCGACACCGCCGACAACGAAGTCCTCAAGCTCGACAACGTCGAATTCCGCCGCAACCGGCGCGTCATCATCACAGACGTGAACCTCATCATCCACGCGGGGGAGCGATGGGTGCTGTTCGGGCCGAACGGCATCGGCAAATCCACCGCGGTCGGCATGCTCGCCACGCGCACGTTCCCCTCGGACGGTCGCGTATTCATCCTCGGCCATCAGCTCGGCAAATACGACGTATTCAAACTGCGCACGCGCATCGGTCTGGCTTCGGCCGACCTCGGCCGGCAGTTTCCCGAATTCGAGGATCCGCTGGACGCCGTCGTCACGGGCCTGAGCGCCGTGACCGGACGGTGGCGCGACACCTATACTGACGAGGAGTATGCGCGGGCGCGACAGCTGCTGCGCGACTTCCGCGTCTCCTATCTCGAAGGCAAGGAGATGTGGCGGCTCTCCGAGGGCGAGCGCACCCGCGTGCTCATCGCCCGCGCGTTGATGGGCGACCCCGAACTGCTCATCATGGATGAGCCGACCACTGGCCTTGACCTGGGCGGCCGCGAGCAGGCGATGCGCACCCTGAGCCGTATCGGCGAAGAGGATTCGCGGCGTGCCGTGGTGCTGGTCACCCATCGACTTGAGGAGATTCCCGCGGGCTTCGACCACATCGCCATCATGGGACGCAAGCCGGTCTCCGCCGAGGACGCCACCAACGACGGCATTGACGCGATGGGCAACCCGTCCGCCGGCACCATCGTCTACACCGGTCCACTGGAGGCCGGCCTGACCGACGAGCGACTGTCGGAGCTGTTCGGCATGCCGATCGAGGTGCAACACACGCACGGGCGCTGGTCGGCGTTCGCGGTGTGAGACCGAGGCGTATCGGTCGCTGGCGGGATTCATGAGGAACCATGCCTGCGCATCTGATATAACGGTAGCCATGAATGGCACGCAAGAGCTGAAGGTCGCCGTAGCTCAGTTCACGGTTCGCCGGGAGCCGGAATGGAACCTTGACATTATCGACGGATATGCCTGGCAGGCCGCGGATGCCGGTGCCCGCTTGCTGGTGCTTCCGGAAGGGCTGATCGCGCGTGACGGCGATGATGACATGTTCGCGGCCGCACACGCGCAACCACTAGACGGGCCGTTCGTCACCGGCCTGAGACGGATCAGCGAAGAGCGTCATATTACGCTGATGGGCGCGGTTCATGCTGTGTCCGGCGCGGCTGATGCGGTGCCGGACAAGCCGGCGTCTTGCGCAACGGATTCCCGGGTCTCCAACGTTTTCGTCGTCATCCGTGACGGGGCTCTTATCGCGACCTATCGGAAGCTGCATCTCTATGATGCATTCGCCGCGCGGGAGTCCGATACGGTTCGCCCCGGTATCGAGCTGCCGCCAATCGTCGAGATCGACGGCTGGCATGTCGGCGTCATGACCTGCTATGACGTGAGATTTCCCGAAGTCGCGCGGTCGCTGGCCGTGCGCGGCGCCGATGTGATCATCGTCAGTGCGGCATGGGTGCGCGGGCGTTTGAAGGAGCGACATTGGAAGCTGATGACCGCCGCGCGTGCGCTGGAAAACACGTGCTACGTACTGGCATGCAGCGAGGTGAGCGCACGCAACATCGGCTGCAGCCGTGTCATTGACCCGCTGGGCGAGGTCATCGCGCAGGCGGGTGACGGACAGGGCGAGGCGGACGGACAGGCCGGAATGCTGATTGCCCGGCTGCACCGAGAAGTTCTCGAATCCGCGCGACGCACGCTGCCGGTTCTGGAGAACCGACGCTTCGCAGACCCGCAATTGCGGGATTGACACAAATTTCCCGTATGACGCGCATGCGGCCCGGGAATCGGCCACACGCGTCGCACGACACGCCCGGATTGCGCTGCACGAATGTCAAAGTGCACCGTTGTACTTCAGTGATCCCCTGACGATTGTGCTGAGCAATCCGGGCGTGTCGCGCTTGTCGGAAGCGCAAATCGCGCGAATCAGCCCGGTCGGCATCGGTCATGCGAACGAGGCGGAAGCGGGCGTGCCGTACTACGACGATATCTTCGATGAAGACGACGAATGCACCACGGCCGACATCAGCGATCCGGACGGGTCGATTGCTCTGGGCCTCGGCGGCATGTACTACGAGGAGGGCATGCACTATACCGCCGCATCGGAACGGCAGAAGCGGGTCGACTGTTTCAGAGCCGCCGAGATCCTTTACCGGCACGCGGCCGGCCGCGGCAATGCGATCGGATGGCTGTGCCTGGGGTACGTGTACGCGTACGACCGCTGCGAGGGTAGGTACTTCCGCTCGTATTACAACAATTCCGGCGAAGTTCCACCCAAACCGGATACGGACGTTTTGGCATACGAGTGCTTTTGTCATGCGGCCGAAGCGGAGATCGCGGAGGGCTGCTACAAGCTGGGAGACATGCTGGCCGAGGGCAGAGGCTGTGCGGCTGATCATGCGAAGGCGCTCGACATGTTCCTGCGGGCGTACATGTGTGACGGATTGCGGCAGGCACATTTTACACGAAATACATGATTGAGGAGGACGATACTATGGATGAGGTAGTCAAAGCAGATTCTTCCGCGGGCAAAACTTAAGATTTTCCCAGCAAGTGACGCTTACCATGAACACGCAAGCAAGAAAATCACGGCAAATCATGGAAAGGAGTCCATATGTGCACTGGTGTTCGTTTCTCCGACGATGAGGGAAACATGTATTTCGGCCGTAATCTCGACTGGAGCTTCTCCTACGGCGAGACCATTCTGGTCACTCCGCGAGGCTACCAGTACGACTATGTGTATGGGGCCGAAGGTAAAAGCGAACCGAATGCGGTGATCGGCGTGGGCGTGGTCATGGTCGACCGCCCCATGTATTTCGACTGCGCCAACGAGCATGGTCTGGCCATTGCCGGACTGAACTTCCCTGGGTACGCCTCCTTTGCACACGAGCCGGTCGAAGGAACCGAAAACGTCGCTACCTTCGAATTCCCGCTGTGGGTGGCGCGCAATTTCGACAGTGTCGACGAAGTCGAAGAGGCGTTGAAGAACGTGACGCTCGTTTCGCAGGTCGTGCCCGGCCAGCAGGAATCCCTGCTGCACTGGTTCATTGGTGACGGCACCCGCAGCATCGTCGTCGAGCAGATGGCTGACGGCATGCACATTCATCATGACGATGTGGACGTGCTTACCAACCAGCCGACCTTCGACTTTCATATGGAAAACCTGCGCAACTACATGTGTGTGAGCAACGAAATGGCGGAGCCGACCACTTGGGGCAAGGCGGAACTGAGCGCATGGGGTGCCGGCGTGAGCATGCACGGCATTCCCGGTGACGTGAGTTCGCCGTCGCGTTTCGTACGCGTCGCCTACACCAACACGCACTATCCGCAGCAGAACAACGAGGCTGCTAATGTGTCTCGTCTGTTCCACACGCTGGTTTCCGTGCAAATGGTTGACGGCATGTCCAAGATGGGCAACGGCCAGTTCGAGCGCACGCTGTTCACCAGTGGCTATTCCGGGAAAACCAACACGTATTACATGAACACGTATGAGGATCCGGCGATCCGCTCGTTTGCCATGTCCGACTTCGACATGGATTCGAGCGAGCTGATCACCGCCGACTGATTCCGGGAATTTCGAGTTCGAAGATTCCAGTTCCAAAGATTCCGCAGTGATCGCACTATATGGACAGCATAAAAGTGCACAACGTCGCAACCTGAACCGCACCCCGATTGTTGGACTGAAGAAATTCAGATTCGATGATCGGAGGTGCGGTTCTTTCGTATGCGTGAGGATCGAAGGAGGCGTTACGACGACGGGTTCCGGCGCGAGGCGCTGGCACTCATCAAGGCCGGAGCCGGCAGGGACGCGCTCGCCAGACGGCTTGCCATGCTGGCGTATACCGCGAGAAACTGGATCAGGCTGTACAGATCCAACGGCGAGGCGGCGGCAGACGCTATGATTGGGAGACGAAGGTCGCCGCGGCGCGCGACCACGTCGAGAACGGCATGACCAAGACGGAGGCCATGGCCAGGCACGGGATCGCGAGCATCGTGGATTGGCAACGGTGTGTTAGACGGTTTCTTAGAGGACAAGTCCCTGTTCGGTGAATTCCTTTGGGCTCCGGTATCCGAGGGCGGACCGGTTCTATGGCGTCGATTTGGAAATTCGCGCACGCGAATCCATGTCGCTAAAGGTCACTGATCCAGTTCGATTCGTACGTAACTTTGTGCCCGCCACTACCGTGTCGTATTCATTCGATGATGAAGGGCCACGTAGGCAGATTCTGTCTGAATTCGTACAGTCGTTTATTGTGGCCATCAATTCGTTGTCCAATGAATATCGTATTTCGCAATTGCTCGGCAAGGCGAATGACATCGCAGCATGCGTGCGTGGCGATCGGGCGAATGTAGGTACGTGGAATGATCGTTTTGGCTTTGAAGTGTTCAGCGTGGGCATCGAAAGCATCGAGCTCACCGAGCAATCACGTCAACTCGTGCAGCAGTTCGCCTCGAATAGGATGAATGTTGCCGCATACGAGGGCGTTTCCCAGCAAGATGGCAATATGGCTGCCCAGCAGCGCATTGCGCAAGGCATCCAAGACAACGGCTTTGGCGATGGCGGCATGTTACTGGGCATGAATATGGCGCAAGCCATCAATCCTATGACCGCCGCCCCGGTTCAAGCGCCGGCGCCTACTCCGGCACCGGAAGCCGCTGCTCCCGCCTCTCACACGGCATCCATGTCTGTGGAAGAACAAGTCGAGGCGATGAAAAAATGAGGCTTCTGCTGTTTTCGTGGGTTTAGAGGACGGGGACCGGCAATCGGATGGGTAGGCCGGAGCATTTGAGTTTGATCATGGCGATGAGGTTGTCGACGTGGTGGAAGCCGTAGGCCATGCGTATGGTGACCTTGATCCTGTTGTTGAACGCCTCCAGTCGCGCGTTGGAGTGGCCGGGTCGGATGGTTCTGAGGATGTCGTCCCGGCGCCTGCGGATCTTCCTGCATAGTTCGACGATCTCGGGGATGCGCGAGTGGCTGGCCCAGTTGATCCATCGTTTGAGTTCCCCCTCGGCTTGGCCGGCGGGCTGGTGCAGGAGCGTGCGCAGGAGTTCCTTGAGCTGCCAGGAGCGGTAGAGCTGGCCCCTTGGGATCCACGCCGGCGAGCGTGGCGAGGGCCGTGGATTGGCGCTCGGTCAAGTCGCCGGGGTTTCTGAGCACGGCGTATTTCAGGCCCTTCATCGCCTCCGCGGCCGTCTTGTCCTTCGCTCGCCTGGCCTGGTTCCGCAACCGTTTCCTGACCCGGTCCAGGCAGTCGGTCATCCAGGAGACGATGTGGAATGAGTCGGGCACGCGCTCCGCGTTCGGGCAGTATCCGGCGACGGACGAGTCGATCCACCTGGCGCCGTCGCCGGTGACGATCCTGATGGAGGCGCGCTGCTCCGGCGTCAATTCTTCGAAGAACTGTGTTTTGTCAAGTTGTTATAGGCCAGTGTGGCGTGAGTTTTCCTTCCGAAAAAGCGGTAGGTTTTAGTCCAGTTCGGAACTGGCCTGTCATTGCTCGTGTTTTATTGTTTCATTGCATAAGAGCATGAGTCCTGCGATAGGACTCGCCCTCGAACCTGAGCATCCTGCCGTGATGCACGGTCCGGTCGATGATCGCCGCGGCCATGTTCGGATCCCCGAACACCCGGCCCCACCCGCTGAACTCGATGTTCGTGGTGTAAACGATGGATTGCATCTCGTACGCGTTGGTGATGACCTGGAACAACAACCGGCTGCCTTCCTCGTCGATCGGCACGTAGCCCAACTCGTCGATGATCAACAGGCGGGCCTTGCCGATGGACGCGATTTCCCTGTCGAGTTTGCCTTCCGTGCTGGCGTGCAACAAGCGCATGACCAGGCCAGCGGCGGTGAAGAACCGTACCGTCATGCCTTCCAGGCAGGCCTTCCTTCCCAACGCCATCGCCAGATGGGTTTTGCCCGTGCCGGGAGGTCCGAACATGACCACATCCTCCGGACGGCTCGCGAACTCCAATGATTCAAGCGACCGCCTGCCCCAATCCACCGGAAAACGAATGTTCTCCCAGTCATAGCCGTCCAATGTCTTGACGGCCGGGAAACCGGCCTGCTTGAGCAGCCGGGATCGTTTCGATCGTTCCCTGGACTCGATCTCCGCGTTCATCCATTGGTCCATGAACTCCATTTGCGACGGGGTCGCGGTTTCGAGCTGGTCGGCGAGCACTTGCCTGGTCAACGGCAGTCGGCGCGCCAATCGCATGATCGTTTCCATTTTCCTGTTCGTGGACGCGCGGCGTCGGGTGGCGTCCGGCGCGGGGTTCTGGATCCGGCTCATCGGTCCTTCCCTCCTTCCCGCTCCTTGAGCGTATCGCCATCGCCTGTTTTCATGAAGTCGTCGTACACGCTCAGGTCGGGCGCGGGAACATCGGCCGGCGCCTCGCCGGACGCTATCCGTCTGGCCATGATGCTCAGGGCTGCCTCGTCGATCGGTCTGCCCTGGCCGATGATGTGTTCCGCGGCTTTGCAGGCCACGTCGAAACCGCAAGCGGCACCCACGCGCTCCAACAAGCGGAACGTGGCCTTGCGCCGGGCGGAGTCCTGCGCGTCGATCAGGGTTCTCAGGCCCTCGGGAAAATCACCGCGCACGGGTGATTCGCCCCACGCGCGTGGCTTGCGCGCCAATGCCGGCAGCAGCGACGACGGGCTACGCACCGTACCGGCCTGCTCGCCATAAGCCCTGGGCAGCGAGGCCACCTTGCGGCCGTCGCGGGTACGGATCTCCACGTCGAACGCGCGCAATCCCACCAATAGCGGCCAGCTACGCCAGGCCGGGCCCGCGAGGTAACGATACGAACCGACCTGTATGACACCTTCCTTGTCGGCGCGCCGTTCCTGCCAATCGACCGCGTCGAAGCGCACGCGCGGCAATGGCCGCATGCCCGCCCGGTCCTCTTCGAACAAGTCGTTCACGCTTTCATCAGCCCGGTAATGCTTGTCGTTGCCGAGTTCGTCACACCGCGACAGCAGATGCTTGCTTAACTGCGCATAGGACTCGACGTTCAACAACGGGACCATGAGGTTGCGGCGCAGGAACCCGACCGCGTTCTCCACGCTGCCTTTCTCCCAACCGCTCCTGGGATTGCAGAACCTGGCCTCGATCCGGTAATGCTCCAGGAACAACTGGAAGAGCCCGACGATCGTGATCTTGTCCCAAGCGGTCCGGTGCGCGGCCCCTGTGGCGTTATCCATCACCAACACCATCGGAACCAGGCCGATATGCTCGAAGATCTCGACCAATCCCTCGCACACGCATTGCGCGTTCTCGCCAGGCAACGCGACCACGTAACGCTTGTTCGAATACGGAAACGACGCCACCAGGCAATGCACCTTGGTTTTCACGCCCGCCAGCACCACCACGGCCTCGCCGAAATCGACCTGCATGACCCCGGGCCGCCATTCCAGCTCCATGAACCCGTCACAGGCGGGACGATGTTCTTGACGCCATTGCTTCACGTAACGCTGCACCGCGGAATACGAGCCGGTGAACCCTTTCTCCGTGACGAGTCTGTCGTACACGCGTTTGGCGGTATGGCGCTGCTTGCGGGGCATGAACCGGTCCGCTTGCAACCACTCGTCGATCACGGGCGTGAACCCGTCGAGTTTCCTCGGCCGCGTGGTCGATGGTTTGGGTTTGGGCGAGCAATCCTCCATCAAGGCGTATTTCCTGACCGTGTCCCTGGACACGTTCAAATCACGGGCGATGGCTCGCCATGGCGTTCCCTGCTGGTCAAGGAGCCTGATACGTTGTTGAACCGACACCGGTATGGTCATTCCTTTCCTTTCCCGAGAACCGTCAATGGTTGTTTTTTCAACTCGGGAAACTAATCGATAACGACAGACCGGTGTCACTTGTTTTCCATCAACGATGAAATGGACTAATTCCTACCGCTCTTTCGGACTAAAAACCAAACGCTCAACCGGTCTTAAAACCATTGAACATAAACAAAGAACAGGTCGAGGACCTGTTTGCCGTATCCGTCGTGCGCCCAAATCACCCGCTTGCGTTCGTGGTCGACGACGACGGTGATGTACGTGTGGCCTTTCCTGTGGCTGGTCTCGTCCACGCCGATCGCCGTGAGCCCGTCGAACATGCATGGCATGCCGGATTCCGGCCGGCCGGCGACCCGTCCGGCGATGTCGCCCGCGGTCCTCCACGCGACATGCAGGAAACCGCTCACGGTCTTCCTGTTGGCGACCGTCATCAGCCACGTGCATTCCAGCTCGAAGTCGCGCGTGAACCGGCTGCCCGGCTCCGCCCACGGAACCCGCGACACCACCACGCCATGCACACGGCATTCCACACGCGGAGCCGGACCCACGAGCTCGACCCGATAGCAGCCGAAGTCCTGGTGCCGCCAACGCCTTTCGCCGCCCCCGTCGTCGTATTTCGGGCATATTTGCGCCCGCAGCGCGAGCAACGCAACGCGGCCTTCCTGCACCTGACGCGCGCCACTAGGACCGGAGCGTCGCGCAGTGGGGAATCGACGATGGACACGTCCTCGACGACCATGCCCTTGACGTTGAGCAAACGTTTGAATATGTTCTTCATAAGGCGTTTTCTGTGGTTCTTTTTCTTGGTCGAAAAACAAACCTACAGGAAACGCCCCTCACACCCTCATAATCAACGGCTCAACGATGAGACGACACCCACGAAAACAACACAAGAGCCAGAAATGGTGACTCTGCATCTTGAAGAACTTCTTCCAATGTGTAATTCTTCAAAGTGGTTTCCACGGCGATGATCCGAGGGTAAATTAAAGATTTCAACGCCATATCAAAAGAATTCAATGATGAAATTTGCTCGAAGGACTGCAAGTGAAGACGATTCTTTGCAATGCCAGCGAATCGGCACCCCTTATAGCCGTGATAATACCCCAGGTTTTTCAATTCTCTTTTTTGCAATTCACCAGAGCATGCGATGCCGTTATCGCATAGATGCTGCATAAGTTCATCCAGTGTTTTCATTGCATCCTTATTCGCTGAAGTTATAAGGGTTAATTGTAACTTGAAACATGCCTTAGCAGTGTGGTGTCTGCCGGCTCATGGTGTTGGAAGAATCTTTTTCATTACGGTTATGGTTTTCGCGCTACCCGATTACGACGCGATTATGACGGGATTACGACGCGATTCGGTTTCTGACGACGCGATTGCATCTTGCTTATTCCCCGGTTCCATACCTTGTTGGGCGTCTTGCTGCCAAGGAGCTTCATGGAGCATCGTTGATTTCCTTGGCGATTACGTTGAACCCATCCCGCATGAGCGTGAAGTGTGTGATTGGAATCTGCGTGCGTGCAAGTGCGTGAAAATGCGCGAGAAAAGTGCTCGAATCTGCTTTAACAGGCTGCTGCTTTTAATGCAGGCTCTATCTGTTGAAAGCCCCTCGCGCTCGCGAAGGAAACATGGCTCATGGTGAATGCGGATCGCCCGCATGTTATATCCATCGAACAAATAAAGGAGCAGATACCATGGGCGTTAAGCGCAATGCGTCTTATCAGAATGGAGAGAACATGGCTAAGAAAACCGACGAAGAGCTTTATGATGTGGCGATAAATATGATCGGAAGCGTTGCAAAGCTTCCGGTTATCAGGGTTGATAGGGAAGCGTTTCTGCGGCAGCAATTCGCCGGTTCGGAATATCTTGATGAGATTCTGGAGCATGGCCCGCAGCATGTGTATACGGCGGAGTCGTTGCGAAGAAAAGCGGATGGGCTGATTAAGAAATCGACGAATCAGACCACTCTTGCCGCTTTTGTGGCAGGAATCCCCGGCGGGCCTGCCGCCGTTGCCGCTGGAGGTGCCGATGTGGCCCAATACTTTGGTTTCGCGATCAATCTGGCGCAGAAAATCGCCTATCTCTTCGGAGAGGATGATTTGTTCACCGACGAGTCGGAACTGAATGAAGGTGCCAAAGTCCGAGTCCTTGCGTATTTGGGTGTGATGCTCGGCGCGTCAGGTTCGGCGATGTTGGTAGGAAAGCTTGCCAGGGAAGTCGGCAAAAACATGGGCAAGAAGATCACGCAACAGGCTTTGACGAAAACGACTTGGTATCCATTGCTCAAGAAAATCGGCGCGATGGTTGGCAAACGGGTGGTGAAGGAGTCGGTTGGCAAGGCCGTTGCCAAGGTTGTGCCCGTTGTTGGCGGTGCCATTTCCGGGGCGATAACCTATGCGACGTTCAAACCCATGGGTGGCCGATTGGCCGATGTGCTGGTGCGCAATCTGAACGGTGAGTTCGATGAGACCGGCATGGAACTTCGCCCGGAATTCAAGAAAGCCAATACCGCAGATGCTGACACGGAAGTCACGATTCATGCGATCGAGATTGACGACTGAAAAAATGATGGGCTGATAGTGATAAATGATTCTATTCATAATAACTTTATCACTTACTCATACCGCTGTTTATTCCCTCGGAGAGGATTTGATGCAATATGTAAGGTCTGTTATCGGGTGAAAATATATGGATTTTTCTCGGTAACAGACCTTATTGGTCAATATTTGTTGAAAATAAGAGAGATGTTTCTGTCTATCTATAGTTCAGCAAATTCACTGTCCCACTTCGAAAGATGTTGATTAATGTCTTTCTGGTCTTTCTCAGGGATTTGACTGTTTATTAAACCTGGAAGTCCTGTTGGGTGCAGCAAATCTAGTAGGAGCAGCATTAGGCGAGCGCACTTTTGAGTTTCTTCTGGATCTAGAAGTTGAATATTGTGGTCGATTGATCCGGACTTTACTTTTTCTTCACCGTGGCTCTCTGAATTCATCCAAAGAGGAACTAGAGCACGAGTAATTTTATCTCTAGTTTCACTGTGTACTTTATGTGACTGTACGCATGTTTCAAGGTATTCGTTTACTAATTGGTTTTTGGGTAGACCTGTTCCTCCGATATCAAAGTTGAAGTAGGAATATTCTTCAAGTACACGTCTTAACTTATTAGCTGTTCCATAATAAGATGCCGGGCTATTCGAAATATCAGTAAGATTTGATTTGGCGAAATCATATATGTCTTGTATAAGACTTCTATAGTTGTAATCAATTACTTTTGTTTCAGTGAGCTTACCTTTACTTAGCATTTTACAGGTAGTCTCCGGCGGTTTGCCTTTTTTCTTTTTGAAGACATCGTCAGCAATTTTTTTGAGTGCATAGTATACAGGAAGACTATGTGTTAAAGCTATAACTTGCACAAAATTGTTATTAGTATTTGTGAGTTTTTTGATTTCTGATATCTCATGCTCAATTAATGAATAAATTCCAATTTCATTATTTCTATCTAAAGAGCTGACTGGATCATCAAGAACGAACAGAGAGTCGTTTTTAGAAAAATACTCTTCAGATCTATTTTCATATGGCATTGAAAAGAAATATGAAAGAGCTATTGCATTCTTCTCTCCTGCGGATAGATTGGATAGAGATACTCGCTTTCCTCTTACATAAATCCCATATTCTCCATTGGGCGTTCCTTCCAAGGAAAGTCTATTGGGACTAAGAAAAATAAGTGAAAGTGCAGAGTTCAGATGGTCCATTTGAATATTGGTTCTGCGAAGTTCATCCTTTGCTTCGTTTAGTTTTTTTTGAATATCATTAAGTTCATTTTTCCTTTGCTCAAGTTCCTCTTTCTTCTTGTTATAGTTTGCAATTACTTTATTGTAAGAATAATATAAATTCTTATTTTCAGATAGACTAATTGTATTTATCATTTGTTCAAGTAAAGACGCTTCTTGGGCGTGTTTATCAATTTGCTTATTTCGGTTATTAATCTTGTTGTTCAATAAATCGAGATTATTATCAATTATATTAAATTCTTGTATAATATTTTCTTTAGTTTGTATATTTTGTTTGAGGTTAATGAGCGATGAGGGTGATTTCATTTTCTTTTCCAATGCTTGTTGAAAGATATCAAGCATATTGTCAAAAGTTTCGATATCACGTCTGATGTTGATTATCGTATCATCTGAGTCTTTTAGGATTTCATGTTCCAGAATGATGTAAACTTTTGTTTTGTAATTAGATATATATGAGTTGATTTGTTCTGTTTGCTGAATAATTTGTTCTGATTCTTGTGATGAATCAAGTAGATCGATTGCTTCAAGTACCTTTTTCTTCCAATTCTGATCGATTGCTTGTAGACATAACGGACAATGTTCTTTATTGCTTCTAAAGAGTTCTTTTGTCTCGTCGCTTTTCGCTTCTTTGAGTAGATTAATGATGGAAGACAAATTTGTATCACCTGTACTTGCAGGTGTCGTGGTGAGAACAGTGAAAATTGAGTCCACTATGCGCTCATAGTGTATCAAGAAAGATTTATCAATGTTAATTACTTTTTTTAAAGTACCAGTACGCTCAAAAGCTTCCAAACGTGAACGAAATTCTTCAAAATCAGGAATACTATTTAAAGTACTTTCAGAATACATTCTTTGAATGTTTGGCAAGCTGACACTTGCATTTTGTTTGTTGCCGCGTATCCTCTTAATATAACCAGCCCAGCGATCATCGCCTTTGAATGCACTGAGTAAATTTTTTTTGCTTCTTCACTTTGCTTAGTTAATGGACTGCTATTATCTTGTTTGCGGTTCTCGCTTTTACTGCCATCAATAGTCCATTTCAATGTGTCAATTTCTTTTTGTTTTGCTTCAAGCGCATCTTCGTTTTCCTTGATTTTATCTTGAGCATCACCTTGTGAACCAAGTGAAACAATGGCACCTAAATTGTCTTGATTAAATCGAACTCTTCTATTAATAAAGTCTTCATTGAATACATAACAATTCTCTGGCGAAATATTGCTCTCAAGATTAAAAGAAGTTTGCGGTGAATCGGTTTCGAGAGACTCATCATCGGGATGAGAATAGTTCCACAAGGCCTTTGATAATGTAGTTTTGCCGGACCCATTTTTCCCGTAGATGGTACACCATGATACAGTTTGGTTATTGTGGCTATTGAGTGCAAATATTTCAAGTTTTTCCCCAGCTCCATAAATTCGTCCAGATACTTCGATCTCTTTGATTTTTTCCATAATTTTATTCTTTCTCTTTCTGGTTGTCATTGCAGTGCCTTCACCTCGTCGAGTAGGGTCTGATAGGTGGTGGCCTGCTCGTAACGGGTTCCATCTGCGAGATCGAGTTGGTTGAACAGTCGTTTCGCGCAGGCTATCTTGCTGTTCTCGATTCCACGCAGGTCGAACGATTCCAGGCTGCCCTTGGTTTCGGCGACGAAGAACAGGTGCTTGAGACCGCTGTCGTCGCGGAAGGCCACGGCCCAGTCAGGGGCGTAGTTGCCGACCGGGGTCGGAATCTGGAATCCACGCGGCAGTTTCGCATACACCGCGACTTCCGCCGCGTTATCGAGGTCCTTGGCGAAATCGCTTTCGATCCTGCCATCGGGGAACACCCAGTCCTGCACGCACTTGGACGCCTGATAGCCTTCGGCCTCATCACGATTGTTGCCGCCCTTGGTGAAGATGCTCGAATCGTATCCGCCTTCGATCCGGTCGTAGCAGATATGGTCAACGACCATGTTCGCCTTCTCCTGAACAATCAGACGGCCGACCCTCGCGATGAACTGCTCTGGATTGTCCCTGAACATGAGGAACCGGTCCGGCCGAATGCTCTTGAGGATGCGTGCCGCACAACGACGCGTGATGGTCGCAGCCTGCGCGATCTCGCCGAGCAGATCGTATCTCACGCCGTTCGAAGCGTCGACATCCAAGCCACCGGTATAGGAGTCGTTCCTGTGGAAGTGGGTGCGGTCCGCGAGCTCGTTGCGTGAAGCGTTCTCTTTCTGGATGCCGCGCGTGACCGTGTAGGACAGTTTCGATACGACCAGACGCTCGTCAATTGCCTTGACTGCGTTTTTGACGAGTTCGTCGTCGTCGAAGCTGACGGTATACGCATACTTGTGGTTGATGCGCCTCCAGAGCTCCTGGAACTCCTTTTTCTGCCAGTTGGCATTGAGCGGATTGCCATGTACCTTACGCTTCAATGCGTTGCCGATCAGCACCTTGGTGGTGCCTTCCACCACGCTGTCCAGCACGAGACGGATTGCCGGGACCTTCTTTCGCAAGGGTTCTGGCAGAAGTTCCACCGCATCCTTGCCGAAACGCTCTTCCTTGTACTTGTCGGTCAGCTTGCCGTCGCGGTCGATGAGCCGGTCCACGGTCAGCGCGTACACGATGTCACGCGCCTCGTCCTTGCTGAACGACACGTCTCCCAAGCCCGCATACTCCGGACCGAGCTTGTCGGCCGGAACGCATGTCTTGGCGAAGAACGCATCGTTGATGACGATTGGCCGCTCTCGCAGGTCGGTCTCGATGTCCTTCTGCAGGCTTTCGGCGAATCTTTCGTAGCTTTCCGACGCGATAACGGTCAACAGGTTCACGTCAAGGAAGTCCGCGTCGCTGAGCAGGTTACGATCCTGACGCACGCCCTCGCGGTTCACGCACAGGCGCAGGCCGCGTCCGACCTCCTGGCGTTTGCCGACCTCGTTGTCCGAATGCTTCAACGTGCAGATCTGGAACACGTTCGGGTTGTCCCATCCCTCGCGCAGCGCGGAATGGCTGAAGATGAACCTCGTGGGCTCGTCGAAGCTCAACAGTCGTTCCTTGTTTTTCAGAATCAGGTCGTATGCGCTGATGTCGTCGCTGTCTTCCGACCCGCGTTTGACTTTCGAGTCGATGGAATGACCGTGCTTGTCGATGCTGAAATATCCCTTGTGCACGTAACGGCCGTGTGTGGTACGTAGCCAGTCGAGATAGCCGGACCCGTCGTCGAGACGGTTCTCGACGAAATCATGCACGCAACGGTCGTACTCCTGCTCGAACATGTCCGCGTACTCGCCGTTCAACGGCTCGCCGTCATCGTCGTACTGTCGGTATTTCGCGACCTCGTCGATGAAGAACAGGCTCAGGCATTTGATGCCTCGCGCCCACAGGTGCTCCTCCTTGTGCAGGTGGGAAAGGATGGTCTCGCGGATCTGCACGCGGCGCATGTCTGCCTCGGATCCGTCGTTCATGATACGGCCCTTGCCGAGCGTCTCGCCATTCATGAACCGCACGTAGCCGGTCCGGCCTGGCTCCAGGCCGTCGGGCACGATGCCGTCCGGAGCGATGCGCCAGCCGTCGCGGTACGCCTCTAGCCCGCCGGACGCGGTGTAGACGTCGTCGCCCTCGTCGAACAGTCCGGACGTGGTCACGACCTTACCGGCCGAGGACAGCTTCTTGTATTCGATACGGGCCTGCGGCGCCCTGTTTTTGCTGACGATGACGTCCTGCAGATACAGGTAGCCGTCGGTGCCGCGCATGTTGTTCAGCTCGAAGCCCTTGACCTCGATGCGCTTGACCAGACGCTGGTTGTACGCGTCCAGCGCGTCCAGCGCATACACGAGGTCGTGCTTTATCTTGTGCGTGGCGGAATAGTTCAGCGTGAACAATGGTTTGAACAGGCGTATGCCCGCCTGCGTGGCCTTGCCGCCCATTTTCTGCGGCTCGTCCAGGATCATGATCGGATGGCTCGCACTGATCACGTCGATCGGGCGGCGCGAGCCGAAATCGTCACGTTCCGAGAAGATGATTCTCGCGTCCCTGCTACGCCCGTTCTCCTTCATGGACGTGTTGAACGCCTGCATGTTGATGACCATCACCTGGATGTCCGAGGACTGGGCGAATTCGTCCAGCCGGTTCAGATTCGACGAGTCGTAGATGAAGGAGTGCAGTTTCTTCCCATAGCCCTCGTTGCCGTCGCGGCCGGACGTGTAGAAATAGTCGCCTGTCATGTCCAACGATTTGGCGACGCCCTCGCGGATGGCGATGGACGGGACCACGACGATGAACTTCGACCAGCCATACCTGCGGTTCAATTCGAACATGGTCTTCGTGTACACGAACGTCTTGCCCGTGCCGGTCTCCATCTCTACGTCCAGTTCGACGGCACCGGCCGGATCCGTGTACAGCTTCGGGGATTCCGTCAGGTTCTGCCGACGTTGTACGTTTTTGATGTTGGCGAGCAGCCTTTCGCCGTCCAGCAACAGATCTGCGTTGCGGTAGCCCGTGTCGTCATCCGCGTCGAAATGGCCGAGCATCTCCTGCACCGGCCTCAACTCGGGGATATCGAAAGCGTCCTGAGCGGGCTGGAGCGCCGGGGACGTGGGCCTGCGGATGCCGGTGTCGCGGATGTATGAGACGCCGTCCTGCAAAGGCTGGCCGTCGAACACATCGCAGACCGCGTCCGCGGCATCGGTCTGGTACTGGTATTGCGAGAATTTGAATTGCATATCGGTGACCTCAGATGATGCGGATCTGCGTGGCGCCGGTCTTCTCGTCGGCGGACTGCTTGAAGATCTCGGTGAAGTTCGTACGCGCAGCACTGTTCAGGAAACCGTTCTCGGAGACCAGCACATAGGACGGACGCAGCTTGAACGCCGCCATCGCGCGGACCAGCGATTCGGGGACACTGTCCTCGAAGCATGCGAGCAGCTGGCCGTCGTTTACGCTGTACACGGTGTGGCCGTCGAACTCGCCTCCCGACAGGACGTCGATCTTCGAGCTGTACGGCAACTGAAACTTCGGCAGCGCCTCGAACAGCAGATCCAGATCGGAACGATCCATTTTCGTGATGTCCACGTCGTCGTCGATGTCCTTCTGGGAATACTCGTCGACGAGCTTGCGCCTGTCCTCGTAATTCGAGTCATCCACACGGAGCACACGGAAGCCGATGTCCGGCACCTTCTTGGGAGTGCCGTCGAGTGTCAGTTGCGCATTCTCCGCTTCAATCTCGGACTTGATTTTCTCGCCGGCACGGCGGATGCGTTCCTCGCCGATTTCCGTAAGAGCCGAGTATTGGCCTGTTGTCTCTTCAGGCAGCTGAACAAGGATGAATTTACGCTGTCCCTCATCATCGGCATTTTCTTGGATGACAGCTTCGCCCATGGTTGCTGAACCGGAGAAGAAGTCCAATATGAGGGAATCCTTATCGGAGGCAATATCAAGAATACGTTTCATCAAACGTGTCGGCTTCGGGGTATCGAAAGGAACTTCTTCAGGGAAAAGTGCTTTCAGCTCTTTTTTACCTTCCTGGTTGTGCCCTACTTCCGTATAAGGCCATATTGTTTGACATGCGACACCCTGTTTGACCTCTGAGAGGAAGCGTTTGATCGCCGGCATGTTATTGCCGTCTTCGCCGAACCATACTCGATTATCAGCAATCATTTTTTCCATGACCGGTTGTGTATACAGCCAGCATCGACCGCTTGGAGGGTTATGCTGCTTCCCATTGGGAGCAGTGAGCGTATAGAACTGTGATTTCGTTCCGTGTCCACCTTGTGCAGTGGAATCCGCCGGTTTCCATGGTCCTCGGGGATCGTTGTCACGATTTGTGTATCGTGCGTTCATTTCGTCGCTGCGTTTGAGAAGATTCGGAAACCATTGTGATTTGTTTTTTGCATAGACAAGAATATAGTCATGGCTTTCAGAGAACCATTGGACGGCATTTTGCGGGCTATATCTTTTTTGCCATATGATTGTGTCGACGAAATTAGAAGCGCCAAAAATCTCGTCACATATGTTTTTTAGGTTCTTATCCTCATTATCATCGATGCTGATGAAGATGGCACCATCCTGGGTGAACAGATCACGTGCAAGCAGGAGGCGTGGGTAGATCATCGAGCACCAGTCGGAATGGAAACGCCCGTTGCTTTCCGGATTGGCGACCAAGCGGCCGCCTTCCTCGTTGTATTCTCCGCTTTCGGCATTGAATTCGTCATGGGTTTGGGAGAAGTCGTCGTCGTAGACGAAATCGTGGCCGGTGTTGTAGGGCGGATCGATGTAGATGAGCTTGACTTTGCCGGCGTAGTTCTCGCGCAGGAGCTTCAACGCGTCGAGGTTGTCTCCCTCGATGTACAGGTTCCTGGTGGTGTCCCAGTCCTTGCTGCGTTCCTTGACGGGTCGCAGGGTCTTGGCGATGGGTTCGCGGGCGAGGCGTTTCGCCTCGCGTTTGCCGGGCCAAGTGAACTGGTAGCGTTCCCGGTTGCCTTCCGCCACATCACCAAGTCGCTCTTTCAGCGCGTCGAAGTCCACCGCGCGTTCGGTTCTGCCGGTCTTCGGGTCAGTGATCTCGGTGGCCACGTCTGGAAACAGGGCGAGCAGCCTGTCCACGTTCTCCCTGGTCAAATCCGGTGTGATGCCGTGGATCTTCTCGATGTCACTCACAGTGTTTCTCCTTGTTGTTCCTGTTCGAGCTCGTGCCGCTTGGCCTGCAAATCGTCCCATAGCCTGTTCCGCTGGCCTATCTGGACAGCCTTGGCGTGGCGTCGTTCCAGCTGGTCTATTTCTTTGACAAGTCTCATTATGCGCGTGCGGGACACGATGCGTCGGTCGACGCGCGTCGGATCCGACGCGCCGAGGATGGTCTCCGCGCACAGGGAATCCCATACGGCGTCCAGATCGGTTCCGTTCAGACGGACGCGTGCGGATTCGCATTCCACCGGTTCTCCCATATGGACCGAGCCCTCCGTGAGCCCCTCGGCCACGTTCGCATTGCGGAACACCGCGAATTTTGTCATGCTGCCATTCATGCAGACGAACAGGATACGCGACCTGTGCCGGGTCAGCTCGTCGCGGGTGCGGGCGATGTGCTCCATGACCTCCAGCGGCGGATGTTCCGTGGATTGCTCCAGGCCAATCACGTTGATTTCGTTAGTGAGCGGTCCTGCCGGTATGCCGGTCTCCTGCTCGCGGATTACGGCGAGCATGGTGATTGAGTCGATGTCCTCGATGAAATGCTGCCGTAAGCGTTTGCCTACTTTGGTGTTCGTATAGAAGCGTTCTTTGGTGAGCCGTCCCCTCGGATGCATGACCGCGGTGGTACTGGGCAGTCCCAACGTGAGTGCGGTCACCGGCCCGCATGATTCGATGCCGCTCATGACTTACCTCCCGTTGCAGGTCGGATGACGAGGAAACAAACCAGTTCGAAATCGTCGAGCCCCTTCACGTTCTCGTCAAGAAAAGATCCCATGGATCCGGTGAAGAAGCTGTCGGCCGCAGTCGCATCATCCTGGTCCATGATGCTTCTGACCGCTTCACGCAGCAGGTCGGATGCGTGGCGCATGTCCTTGCCGTCATGGGTGAACCGATTGTATGCACGGCATAGGCGCGGATCATATGTATCCTTGCCTTTGCACAGCTTGCGCATCACGTCGAGGCAGTCCTTGGCATTCAGATGCCCGTGCAGGATCCTTCCGTCGTCGCCGACATGCACAAGATAATACGGGTGGATCGGGTTGCGGCCCATGGCCTTCACGTCCTTGTTCGTGTTGCGCAGCACGAACAGGATGCCGGGCTCGTCGCCCTCGACCACTGCGTTGATGCCCGTAGGTGTGCGTTCGATGTCGGGATTGTCTCGGTGATAACCGACCAGATCCATGCGGAACTCATTGAGACCGAGGTCGGTGATGCTGACGCCGCCGTCCACATCTTCAAGATCAAGTACCTCGTCCTGCATTTGCCTGAGCTGGCGTTCCCGGTACTCCAAATCTCCCTTCTCGTCGGGATTGATGTAGTCATCGTCGCCGGTAGAAGCCATCACAGCAACCTTCATGCGCGCCTCGACTCTGTCTTTGAGCTTGAGATATTTGTCGAGATCCACGTCGGGCCAATAGTTGACCAGTTGGATACGCTTGTTCGTCGAACCGATACGGTCGATGCGGCCAAAACGCTGGATGATACGCACAGGATTCCAATGGATGTCGTAGTTGACCATCATGTCGCAATCCTGCAGATTCTGCCCTTCGGAGATACAGTCTGTGGCGATCAGAATGTCGATGTTTGTGTCTTTCAACCGGGGCACAGTTATATCGCGTTCCTTTGAAATAGGGGAGAAGCATGCCAGGATGTCGGACATGTGACCGCCTACCTTCTTGACTGTGCATCGTCCCGGATTCGTGCCGGTCACTTCCGCGGTATTCAATCCCAGCATGCCGGCGTATTTGCTGACGTGCTCGTACAGGTAGTCGGCGGTGTCTGCGAATGCGGTGAAGATGAGGATCTTGTGGTTGCCGGGGTTGATGGGCTGGTTCTGCTTGTCGCTGATGGTCCGGTACAGACGCTGCAGCTTCGCGTCGTGTGCCGCGTCGATGCTGGAGACCATGTTCAGCAGGCGGTGGATGACATCCATGTCGCGAAGAATGCAATCGCGCCAGGTGCACCAATCCATGTCGGACAGCAGGAATCGGGTCTTGCCTTTGGTGGCGAACTCGTCAGGATCCATACTCTCCGTATCATCCTGATCCAGGTCGAATCCGTCGTCGAAACGATCAATATCAATTTGCTCAAGCACGCCGGTGTCGTAATGCTTGGCACGGTATTCCTCATACGAGTCGATCGTGCCGACCGTATCCGACATGTAGCCGAGCACGCGGTTCAATGTCATGCGGAACGAGTGGACGCTGCTCTCGAAACGTTTGAGCAAGTTCGTGGCCATGAGCTTGCGCACACCCGTTTCTCGGCCCCGGATTGTCAGGCCTTCGATTTTGTCATTGTCGAAGTACTTGCTCATGCGCGATTCGAGCACGAATTCGGACGGCGTGTATAGCGCGAGGGTGAGCCTTTCCAGCTCGTCATAGATCTCGTCGTAGGATACGCAGTCGCTTTCCGTGGACAGCGCCGGGCGGATGGTCTGCGGGCGGAGACGTTCAGGGAAGCCGCCGATCGCATCCATATCGTAATGGTTACGGATGTGGCGGCGGCTGCGTGCGACGGTGACCTGATCGAGGATACGGAAGAAATCGAAGTCGAGCATGTCCATCAGACGTTTGGTGCTGCGTTCCTCCGGTTCGAGTTTCGACCAGACACCGTAAGCCTTCTGCGCGTTGCGGAACGCCATATCGATATTGGTGGAAAGCCCGAGCTTCCTGGACCATTCATCGCCTTTGTCGCCGTAGGCCAGCTCGAGCTGGTTCTGCAGATCTCGGAAACGATTGTTCACCGGGGTGGCGGAGAGCATAAGCACCTTTGTAGGCACGCCGGAATGGATGACCTTGTTGAGGAGCTTCTGGTATCGGTTTTCTTTGTCGTCGGCCTTGGCGGCGCTGTCTGCGCCATTGCGGAAGTTGTGCGACTCATCGATGACCACGAGGTCATAGTTACCCCAGTTGATCCGCTCAATCGGAATGCTCATGATCGTATCGCCTCGTGTGCGGCTCAGATCCGTATGGAACAGCACATCGTAACGCAGGTGGTCGCCGGCGATTGGGTTGTTCGTCGCGTTCGACTTGTATGTGACCCAGTTGTCCTTGAGCTTCTTCGGGCACAGGACGAGCACGTTGCGGTTGCGGGCCTCGAAGTACTTGATCACGGCTAGCGCGGTGAACGTCTTGCCCAAACCGACCGAATCCGCGAGGATGCAGCCGTCGTATGTTTCGAGTTTGTTGATGATCGCGAGGGCCGCGTCCTTCTGGAAGTCGTACAGCTTGTTCCAGATCAGGCTTTCACGGAAACCGGTGCCCTCCTTCGGCAGCACGTCCTCGGAGATATCGTCGAGGAATTCGCTGAAGATGCGGTATAGCGCCATGTAGTAGACGAGTTCGGGCGGGTTTTCTTGGTACATGCGCTCGATGCCGTCGATGACCTTGTCGGTCACGTCATGCAAGTCGCCGCTGTCCCAAGCACTATTGAACTGGTCCAAGAAGCCTTTGGCTGCAGAGCCGTCCACTTTGGCGACGCCTTGATAGGAGGCTGCGTGTCGGCTCACACCTAACTGCGTGGTCGTGAACTCGTTGAACGGCATGTACGCGATGTGCTCGTCGCCATGTTCCACTCCGAGAAACTGGGCTATATTTGACCCCTCAGAGAACGACATGAAACGAGCCTTCTTGCGACGGATCCAGTTGGCGCATTCCGTGGCGATGGCCTTCTGCGTGAGCTCGTTGCGCAGGCGGATCTCCAATGGAGTGCCATACAGGCTCTGTTCGCGTTCCAAGCGTGGGATGTAGAATTCGCGTTGTTCCTTGGGGGTGGCGTCCTCGGTGAATGTCTTTGACGTATAGATGAAACGGAACGCGCCTGCATGTTCCAATTGTTCGCGCAGCTCCCTGTACGCGTACATCGAGAACGAAGCCGCCGCGATGGAGATTCTGTCCCCCTCACGTATCGTACGAACAAGGTCGTCCTTGACCAGCGAAGTCTTGTTATCGATAAAGCCCTGAGTCACAACGTTTATTCTAGTGGAGGAACAGCCAAAGAGTATCGGTCGACGTGTTCTTAGTATCGGACAATCGACGCGCAGCGCATGGCGGAATACTCACCGCAGATAAATATCAGCAGGGCATGATGGAACCAAAACTAAGTCACACAGAAGTTGCATCGATAATAGCGCCTGCAAGTCCCCCAAAGGGTGTCGCAGGCGCTACCTTTAAGCATTGCTGTCTTCGTCGAAATTGATTTCTACATCTGATTCCTGGTAGAGCTCGATGCTGGAATGTATGTCAATTTCTTCGACGATCCAAGGCTCTATCTGAAGCTGACAGTGCTGTTTGAATTCTTCGAATCGATTACGTCCATCCATACCCCGTAACGTCACTACGATACCGAAGCGAAGGCCGTCCCCGGCATTTTTCCCCACAGTTCCATTTTTGTCGATTGGAGGATCGAAACGTTCGATTTTGCGAATCTTGAAACCCCAGTAAGGGATTCCGTGAGAAATACGTGGTTGGAAACGGCTTTTTTCAATATCGCTGACGTGTTTTACGTTGTCCCATTTTCGGTACAGTTTTCGGGCGGCACCTTCGTAGGCATACGCGGTTGGATCTCCTTGAATGTTATTGTTCAGGGGGTCTATCCCCTTCTCTCTCATGCGTCCAAAATGAAGGTCCAATTCTGTGGAAGTGTAATCAACACCCTGTCTAGCGTTGCACTTTGGAAAATAGCAAAGTGTGGCTCTGGCCATATATGGGTATTTCCCATTTGCCATTGGCACTGGTATACGGTAATTGTACGTTTCGAAAGAAGCGATTGTGCCTTCCAGAACGAATCGTATTTCGTTTGAGGGGGTGGTAAGAATGTCCTCGATATTGGTGGGGACTATGCCATATCCAACCTTGATGTTGTCGGCTGAGATTTTTTTCCATCCTGAGGCCGCATCAATGAGCATGGCCTTCGCTGTCTCTCGCGAGAAATGCATCACATATATCAGATATGCCATTTTTCGTGTAATCCAAGGGGCTGCGAACGATGTTCCAGCTGTCAAGGCCACGCCTTGTGGTGACCATACGGCCATCTGCTCAGTGTCGTCACCTCCGAAGCAGGAAATGTCCGGCTTGCGGAAAAAGTTCAGTACAGGGCCTTCTCTGGTATAGCTTGCAGGCTCTTTAAGGATGGACGTGGCATTAACGACGAGCGAATTGATGGAATCAGCCGGTGCTCCAATACGTTTGGGCTTGATTCGGCTGTCCTTTTGCGTTTTATTGGTTCCTGCCACCACGAAAACGATGTCATATTCGTTCTGCAGCTTATCCAGCATTGCAGCCTCGGGGGAGATTGTGTTTTTGGGAGATTCCAAACGTGAGCCAAGGCTTAGATTCCATACTTTAATGTCGGGATTGTTGGATACGATGTTGCGAATCGTTTTCATAATGGTAAAAGAACTGTTGTTGCCGCTTTTGGCAACGGCGAAATGGCGAACGCGAAATCTGCCGCAGCCATCATCAAGTGCTGGGTTTAACGTTGGTCCATCGACTATGAGCGATGTGACTTCAGTTCCATGAACAAGATCTTTCGGGTTTATATCGATTTGAGAATCAAGTTCATTGTGATATTCCACCCATTTGGAGAAATAAGCGTTCTTTTCATCGAAACAAGTGTCGATTACTCCGATAGTTGGTTCGTTCGCCGGAGTTGGAATCGAAGGAACGAATTGATCGTCGATTTGGTTAGAATCTGGCTCGAATTTCAGCTCCAACATATCTTTGAGGGACATCGCAACGAGATACGGTGCTGTTTCCGTAAGCTTACGGTACTGATTTGGCGTCATATTGATGGTCGTTGTGTCGAGCAGGTTGGCGCCAAGCACATTAACGCCTAATTTGTTCAGCAATGCGACTGTTTGTAGACCATTACGCCCGGTATCGTAGATTGACACCAGAGCGTGTTCTTGTTGAGGATCGGCATAAGTTTTTACGGTAAAGCGTTCCACGTAATAAGCATCGCGAATAATCTGCGCAAATGATGTTTTGCTCAGCCCCATATGTGCATCGATTTTGGCGAGACCGTCATGGGTAATTGATGTTAATTCTTTGTTGCCAATAGAATCTCCGTGATGGATAAGAATTTCTTTGGCTATCTCCAGGTCTTTGAGAGTTGATTCAATGGTTCCCATCTTCACATAATATGTAATAACATGGCATGGTTTTCCATTTTGATTCGTTCCAAAAGCCGCGCCAACTATGGAGTCGTTTGCTGATTTGTCATGGCTACTTAGCAAACGTTTAACGCGGTTGCTTTTGGCGACTATCGTCTTGTAACGCACTTCGACAAGTGGGTCAATGAAGGTTGGCTGTGTTTTCCAGTATGCGATGATCTGATGAAGGTCATCGAGTCTATCCTGTATTTGATTTGTAGTAACAACGGCGTTTGCGGGCAGAGAAGGCGGTCCTGGATGTTGTGCATTGCCGCGTCCAAATTTTCCTTTTAACCTCAGAGTGTTATTCATTGTGGGTACCTTTCATTTCTCGAGCTGCTGTGCTGCGTGATATTCCAGTTAGAATTTCAATTTCACGGAGTGTGAATCCTTGCTCTCGCAATGTTCGAATATTTTGAATTGCATTTGTACCATCGGGAATGAGAGCTATGTAAATACGACGGAGATAATCACTTTCATCATTGGGTTTACTGAATGCAATGGCTGAACGGATAAGATTTTTCATCTCACCTGGGTAGGGTAGTTGCTCCGCCTTGGAAAGAATCTTTTTGAAAAGACGGATGTTTTTTCCTATGAATGAGAATCGTTTTGCATAGTCGTTCATGATACTAGTTGCGACATCAATAAGATCTTTTCTCGTGTACCTTCCGAAATCAATTACGGCATCAAATCTGCGGATGAATGCCTTGTCGAATTTTGAAAATAGGTTGGTAGTCGCGAACAAAATAATCTGTTCTGAAAGTTCGTCCATCTGACGCAATAAAGCCGACGTAGCACGGCCCATTTCTCGAATGTCATGCGAGTCAATGCGGTCAAGGGCAAGCGCATCGATTTCGTCAAAGAGCACCACCGTCTGATCGGGGTGCGTAAAACTATTGATTTCAGCGAATAGTTTGGTGATGTTCTTTGCGGTCTGCCCGAGACGGCTGTCTATGACAGAGTTGAAATTGACGACGTATAACTCGCGTTGCATGATTGAAGAAATTTGTTTTACGGACTCAGTCTTTCCTGTACCGGCAGGGCCGTGGAAGAGGAACTTATGGATTCCAATATTCCGTTCGATGGCGTTGAGAACTCCTTGAATGTCATCAGCGATGGTTTCAGGTAGAGGCAGAGAAGTCTTAATCACAGTTTTCTTTTCAAGGAATTCGGATTTAATGTCGGAACCGGCCGATTGTGGAACAAGAGTATTTGCATCTGACAGCAACGCGATGATGTATGCAGCCAGCTGTGAGTCTCCAGCATGATCAAATTCCTTGGCGATGTTGTACGCTTCATTGCGAAAAGCGGCATCGTTATGCTCCGTATGGTATCGGATTAGGTTTAATACATCCTTTTTCTTCATGTTTCCCGACCTTAGGTCTCTTCGATTTCAATATATTTTGTCTCATTATAATACATGTTTGTCTCATATCGTTCCATGTGGTATGGTGTGCCTTGTAGCTTCATTCAGGCTACGTGAAAAAAATGAAGACTCCGATTCGCGCCAACGAATCGGAGTCTGGTGGAGCCCTAAGGCTTGCATGTCCTGCTAAGACTCTGTAAGTCTACCGCAATGGTTCGTCAATCCGAGTTAGGCGAATCTGAGAGCTCCCTAAATTAAGGAGATATCGTGTTTCCTGTTGATTCAGGATCTATTGCCGATTGGGTAGGTGCCATCGGTGGACTTTTGGCAGTTGTTGCTTCTGTTCTTGCGTGGAAGTCGAGCGACCGGATTAACAAAAGAATGCTGGCTCTTGAAGAGAAGAGGGAGACAGACAAGAGGCGTTTGCAGATTCGCGGGCAGGCAGAATCAATTTTTGCGGCTGGCGTGAAATTGCCGGATCGGGATGGTGCTGGAAGATGGGGCATTTATCTCTTCAATGGATCTGATCAACCTATTTTTGACATTACAGTCGAAAGCAATCGTCTTGATAGCGGCATGAGGAATGCAACGTGCGAGATTGGTTTGCTGCCTCCTGGGCGTTACATTATGCCTGCGGATGCCCAATACCATTGGGGCGCACTTGTTAATCTCGACCGATGCGAAGAGGAAGTTGATCTTCTCGTTAAAGGCAAAGGGAAAAAGATGATTACTGAGATGCGATTCTCGGATTATCGTCGTCACAATTGGTGTCTCAAAGATGGAATGCTTCAAGAGATTCCGGAGGAGAATCCTAGCGATGCTAGGAATTGACTAAGAGCCACCTATGTCTTTTCATGTATTCCGTCTTGAAGAGACATGAACTGCCTTTGTTCCGCATTCCCACCGAGTTAAGAGAGAAACGAAACAAAGGTAGTTCATACTGTCACGCTGGCCACCAGATGCGTGTCAGCGGCAGAATATCGCGTGTCTCCTCATTGGTCTTGTCATACACATCAACATAATGGCGGACGAATCCGTCGAGGTCGAGCAGACGCATGGGAACATTGGAGCGGTCCGCCTCGTATCGGGCTTCTCTGGTGAAACCTCCGGTGGAGACATAAAGTCCGCGGTCGTTTGCGCGTAGGCCGCCAATGAAGGAACGGATCGCAGGTGCTCTCATGACACCCTTGCGGTGCTTGACTTCGACCGCGATACGTGGCGATTCCAGTCCAAGGGCATCGGGAGATGCTATGACATCGCGGCTGCCGTCCGGCCCTTTCGGCGTGATTCGAGCGCAATATCCCATGGCTTTGAGCAGTCCTGCCACGAGGCGTTCCATGTCCTCCCAGTCAAGTTGGTTCACGCGGTCCTTGATAAGCTCGATGCCATTATCATATGTGGCGGCGCGGGCGTCCTCATTGTCGTCGGAGGCGTCTTCGCCTGCCGCTTCCTCCGGAATCGGCTGCGAAGTCCCCGTGGCTGATCGGAGGTCGTTCATGACCTCGTCCGACACGGCGAAAATAGTCTGGATGCCGCCGAGGGAGTTTTTGGAGGATTGCTTGAGCGCATCGCGTGATGCGGATGTGTCCCAACGAACGGTACGGGTATAGGCGGGGTCATCTTCATCACGCGTGGGAACGCAATCACCGGTGATGACGCCAATATGATAAAGACGACTCGCCGGATCGTACATGACGACGGTCTGCCCTTGTGTCATCTCGTGTGCGAAACGGTACACCTGACCGACGATGGCAGCCACCCTGTTTTTACTTTCATTGGGATGTTCGGCTAGATATGTGGCTCGGATCTGCTCGCGTTTCATGGAAGCGATATCCTTGCTTCCAAAATCCCAACCGATGCCGATCTTCCCCTTGTCAAGCCAGTCTTCCGCGTACACCCCACCGTGTCCCGCGCGAATCATCCAAGCACTCATAGCCGCACCGCCTTTCTGCCATTGGTTCCACCTTATCGCATGTTCCGAGATGCAGTTGCAGGCTCCTGATGTTCATGTTTTGATAGGGTGTGGTCCGCACCGCATCCTTGCCCCTTGTGCCTGGACGAGTGATGGAGCATAGCCAAGTATGGGTTCCTGACTTGTCGGTTTGCTGTGGGCGCGGCACAATATGAGGTAGTCATCCGAAAAGAGGCCGTCATGAAATACGGGATGAGGAAACCCAGCTGGAAGAAGAGCCTGTCCGCGCGCACGAAAGGCCGTACCACCCGCGCGGTCAAGAAAGCGTTGATCCCTGGCTACGGCAAGAAGGGCATGGGCTGGCTGCACACCAAGCGCAAGCTGTACAACACCGTCTACAAGAAGACCACGTTCAGCCTGTTCGACCTGTTCAAGTAACCAGGGCTAAAGGGGGAAATCACATGTGTTCCAATCCAGACACGTACGAGTTCCGACTTTCATTAGACCTTCCTCAACAGAGCGCCGTTCCTACTGATACGTTTTCTGCCTTGCGGGAAGTCCATGAATATTCAGCGGAGAACGGCCCGCGTTTCCATACGGCTGCTGAGATGTTTGATTCTCTGGGAATATGACAGGTCCCGCCATGCGAACATTGCGCATGGCGGGATCTGGTTTTGTCGCTGTTGAGCTGTCGGACACTCAGGCGAGCATGGCCTCGATGTTGTTGCCTTCCGGATCGTGCACGAAGGCGGCGTAGTAGGTCGGGCTGTCCACCGACTTCGTTCGTATCCTCGTTATCCTCGGCACTTTCGTCGTATTCTTCGCTGAACGAGTATCCCAGATTGCGCGTCATCGCATTCTCGATCACGTCATAGGCCCACATGCGTTTGTCATCATATCGAGCGAAAGCGAGTGTGCTGGAAATCAACAGCATGCTGTTCAGTGGTTCCCATTGCCGCATGTCCTTGTCGTTCTCGGCCTGTGCAATGGCGTCCAACGGCACGTAGCGTTTGAGCAGACCGTAGACGGAGAAACTGGCGGCGAGCACGATTGCCATCCACGGGAACGTCGGTGACTGCGCAGTGAACATGCCCACGCCCAGCGCCACGTTGAGCAGAGGCGTAGTCAGGTACGCGATTGAGGTCTGCAGCGCCTGGCCGTTGACCACCAGATATATGTACAGCAACCAATTCACGCTGATAGCCGTGGTGGCGGCGAGTTCCAGCGCGAACAGCCTTTTGCTCCGCTGTGCGCGTCAAAGCGCGGCGATCGCGCGATGATATGCGCGATAGCGGCGGAACGCCATCAGCAGCGCAATCATGACCACCAGCGTGGCGATCAGCCGATACGCCAGCACGCTGATGGCATTCATGCCGGACAGCGCGTGCCAGTACAGCGGCAGCACGCCCCAGCCGATATTGGAAACGAGCAGCGCGGCAATCCCCATCCGCGTCTGCTCGACAGCACGAACCGAAGTCATACCCGCCACCATAGTGCCTGATGTGCCACTGCCGTGCGTGTGCTCACACGGCATTTGTTAGAAGCTTTTCCGGGAATCGAATACAAGTTATCCCCGACCCAATACGGTCCGATTATCTCAGCACCGCTCCCGAATGAAATCGAAGATCATATCGAACACCTGCGGGCTCCAGAAGTCGCGCTCGTGTTCTGCGCCGTCGACCAGCACCAGCCGCGAGTCCACGCCGTGTTCGAGAAGCCTCTTGTGCATCTTGACCGACTGCCGGTAGGGGACCACGGTGTCGGCGGTGCCGTGCAGCAGCATCGTCGGCGGATAGGCCACCCCGTCACGCACCTGCAGGTACGGGCTCATGTCGGCCGCCCGGCGGCGCACGTCGTCGCTCAATCCGGTTTCATGGGTCGCCCCGACCACTGCGGCGAACGGGCCGAAATAGTACAGCCGGAACGGGTCATCTTCGTTGCCGAACGCGTCGATCGCCTCCATCATGTCGGTGGGCGGGAAGCAGCTGACCACGAAGCTCACCGCGTCGCTTTCGGTGGCATAACTGCCGTCTTCATACCGCGGGTCGTCGGCAGTGAGCCCCACCAGCAGAGACGTGTTGCCGCCGGACGACGTGCCCCAGATGCCCAGCCGCTCAGGGTCGATGTGCCACTGCCGCGCGTTCGCCCGCAGGTACCGGATCGCCGCCTTGACATCCTTCAGATAGGCAGGGAACACGGCACTGGCGTCACGCGAGGCGTTGCGATGGTTCACCGTCGCCACCACGAATCCCTCTCGCGCCAGTTCGGATAGCTGCGGGATCTCGTAATCACGGTCCGGTGTGGTCCACGCGCTACCCTGCACGAACACCACGGTGGGGTAGCGGCGGTCATCATCGTCGCCGGTGGATTGCGGCGCGATGATGTCCATCACCAGATCATCGGCCCCGGTGCGATACGCCACATTGCGGGTGAGCCGGGCCAGGCCGGTGAGCGTGGGATTATTCGGTACGTGGACGGTTTCGACGGTTCGGTCTTCTGACGGCGTGATATTCGGCATGAGGCAATGTTACAGCGAATGGTTCTCAATAAGAAAGGTGCGAGTCCGTTATGTGAGGAAACGAACACGGATTACTTCCTAAGCCCGGTATTTTGCCGGTCTCTGAAATGTTCGATTGTGCGGAAATGTTCGGAATCCTCGCACTTTTCTTATTGAGAACGATTCGCTGCTACATCCGGAACGCAGCGCGCGGGTACGCTAAACTGTGTACAGCTCAGAAACTCACCCCAAGGAGATGCCATGAACCCGAGACGCGGGCCGATCGTCGCAGGCGAGAAGATCCAATTCACCGACCGCAAGGGCAAGAAGATCACCGACCAGCTGACCGCCGGTGGCGTCACCCAGACCGAGCACGGGATCATTCTGCACGACGACGTGATAGGCCGCACCGAGGGCGTGGTCGTCACCACCGTCACCGCCAAGCGCGAGGCTCAGGTCAATGCGAACCATCCCGAACGCGACCGGAACAAGCCTTGGAAGGCGACCCGTGCGATCGGCGGCTGGCAGTATGCGGTCATGCGCCCCCGTCTCGCCGACTACGTGCTCTCCATGCCGCGCGGCGCCCAGATCATGTACCCGAAGGACATCGCGCAGGTCATCCAGCTCGGCGACATCCGAAGCGGCCTCAACGTGCTCGAATCTGGTGCCGGATCGGGCGCGATGAGCGTCAACCTGCTGGATGCGGTGGGGGAGTCCGGCCACCTGACCACCATCGAGCTGCGACCCGAATTCGCCCGTGTGGCCGACGCGAACGCCACGCTGTATTACGGCGAACGCCCGCGGTGGTGGGACCTCAAGACCGGCGACTTCGACTCGGTCGCGGCCAGCCTGCCGGAGCACTCCTTCGACCGCATCGTGCTCGACATGCTCGACCCGTGGAACAGGCTCGAACAAGCGTACCGGGTCATCGCGCCCGGCGGCGTCCTCATCGCCTACATCACCACCACCACGCAAATGAGCCGACTCGTCGAGGCTCTGCGCGAAGCCGGCCATTGGACCGATCCCGCCATCCAGGAGACGCTGGAACGCACGTGGAAGGCGCAGGGGCTCGCCGTGCGGCCGGACCATGCGATGATCGGCCACACCGGCTTCCTCGTGGTCTCCCGCGCGATGGCGGAGGGGTTCGCGGCCCTGCGCAAACGCGACCGCGCCACCAAGGATACGACCACTGACATCGATTCGCTCACCCCCGAACAGCGCGAGGCCCAGCTGGACGATCTGGAGCTGCGCGACATTTCGGACCACAAGCTGCGCAAGGTGCTGCGTGACCTCGACCTGCAGACGTCCCGACTGTCGCAGGACGACCAGGCCTGCGAGCAAGGGGAGGCGACGGCGATCTGACAGCCCAATCAGGCGCGGCGAATCTTAACGGCAGGCAATGATTTGGTGATGACGGGAAGTCGAGCGCCCCTCGTCTGCCACAATGGAGGCAGTGACGTCGTACGGAAAGGTCCTGAAGAATGGGCGTGAATCTCAGCAAGGTCGAGAAAAAGGCGAAGAACTATTCCCACGTGCTGCTGGTCATGCGGCACGCGAAGGCGGAACCGTTCAACGACAAGGGCGACCATGATCGCGAGATAACCGACAAGGGCGAGAAGCAGGCGAAGATCGTCGCCAAGGGGCTCGTCGGCATGAAACTGCTGCCCGACCGCGTCGCGTGCTCTGGCGCGGTCCGCGCCCGGCAGACGCTGGAGAGAATGCTCAAGGTATTCGGCGACCATCCCAAGGTCGAATACCGCCAGGCCCTGTACGACGGCGGCATGCAGGCCGTGTTCGACGAGCTCGCCAACGCCAAGGACAAGACCCGGGTCCTGATGGTCCTCGGCCATGAGCCGACCGTTTCGGTGAGCTGCCAGTGGCTCGCCTCCTCGGATTCGGACATGGTCAAGCTGGATCTGCTCAACCTGGGCATGTCCACCGCCTCCGTGGTGGTGTTCGGCTCCGATCAGCCGTTCAGCCGCTGGCAGGTACACGACGCCGAGCTGCTCGCCGTGCTCAGTCCCAAGGATTTCGACTAGGGATGACGCCTTTTTGCCGGCCGGCCTCTCTCGCGAACGGTGACGGCCGGCTTGTGTTATAACCACCGTTTATAACGACACCTTAATGCTTCTGATGGCCTCGCAATCGGCGGGTTTTGGTAATCTAGGCGGGTCATAGTCGTACATAACGGAGGATTCATGCCTGCACTTACATCCGTCTCGGGATTCCCGCGCATCGGACAGAATCGTGAACTGAAGAAGATCATCGAAGCCTACTGGAAGGGCGCCGCCTCACTCGACGAGGTGCGCGGCACTGCCGAGGAACTTCGCGCGAAGCACTGGAAGCTGCAGGCACAGGCCGGCGTCGATCTCATCCCCAGCAACGACTTCAGCTACTATGACCAGATGCTGGACACCGCGATCCTGCTCAATGTCATCCCGCAGCGTTACAAGCGACTCGCCTTCACGAACCCCGAGGAGACGCTGTTCGCCATGGGCCGCGGCTATCAGGGCGACAAGGGCGACGTGACCGCCCTGCCGATGAAGAAGTGGTTCACCACCAACTACCACTACATCGTTCCTGAAATCGAGGAGAGCACCGAGATCCGCCTCAACGGCACCAAGCCGTTCGACGAGTTCAACGAGGCAAAGGCCCGGGGCATCCTCACCAAGCCGGTGCTGATCGGCCCCTACACCTTCCTCAAGCTCGCCCGCAACGCGCAGGCCGAGGAGCTCACCTACGACAAGGGCCTGGTGAACGCGGTCGCCGCCGTCTACGCGGAAGTGATCAAGCGCTTCGCCGCACTCGGCGCCCAGTGGCTGCAGCTCGACGAGCCGTACCTCGTGCTCGACAAGGAGGACGGCGACGTCTCCCTCTTCAAGAGCCTGTACGCGAAGATCCTGCCCGCTCGCGAAGATAAGATCAAGGTGCTGCTCAACACGTACTTCGGCCACATCGCCGACGTGTACGAGACCGTGAACCTGCTGGGCTTCGACGGCATCGGCCTCGACCTCAACGAAGGCAAGGACGAGAACCTCGCCGCGGTCGAGAAGTACGGCGTCGCCGAGAACACCACCCTGTTCGCGGGCGTGGTCAACGGCCGCAACATCTGGCGCAACAACTACGCCGTCAGCCTCGGCCTGATCGACGCGCTTCGCCAGAAGACCGACAACGTGGCGGTGTCCACCGCCAGCTCCCTGCTGCACGTGCCGTTCAGCACCGAGGGTGAGACCGCCCTTGACCCGGCCGTGCTCAAGCACTTCGCGTTCGCTGTCGAGAAGCTGACCGAGCTCAAGGAGATCGCCGTCCTCGCCGACTCCGATGAGGACGCCAAGAAGGCATCCGCCGATCTGGCCGCCAACCAGGCGCTGTTCGACGGCACCCGCGTTGCCGCCGATCCGGCGGTCGCCGAGCGCATCGCCAAGCTCACCGACGCCGACTTCGTGCGCCAGCCGGCCCGCGCCGAGCGTCAGAAGGAGCAGCGTGTCGCCCTTGGCCTGCCGCTGCTGCCCACCACCACCATCGGCTCCTTCCCGCAGACCAAGGAGATTCGCGCCGAACGCGCCAAGCTGCGTAAGGGCGAGATCACCAAGGCCGAATACGACGAGTTCATGAAGGCCCAGATCGACGCCTGCATCAGGCACCAGGAGCAGATCGGCCTCGATGTGCTGGTTCACGGCGAGTTCGAGCGCAACGACATGGTCGAGTACTTCGGACAGAACCTCAACGGCTTCCTGTTCACCAAGAACGCCTGGGTGCAGTCCTACGGCACGCGCTGCGTCAAGCCTCCGATCGTGTGGGGCGACGTCTCCCGCGCCAACCCGATCACGGTGGAATGGTCCGCCTACGCGCAGTCCCGCACCAACCATGTGATGAAGGGCATGCTCACCGGCCCGGTGACCATCCTCAACTGGTCCTGGCCGCGCGAGGACATCACGCACGAGCAGCAGACCCAGCAGCTGGCTCTCGCCATCCGCGACGAGGTGCTCGACCTGGAGGCCGCCGGCATCAAGGTCATCCAGATCGACGAGGCCGCGCTGCGCGAGAAGCTGCCGCTGCGCAAGACCGACTGGCACGCCAAGTACCTTGACTGGGCCATCCCGGCGTTCCGTCTCGTGCACTCCGCAGTCAAGCCGACCACGCAGATCCACACGCACATGTGCTACTCGGAGTTCAACGACATCATCCGCGACATCGACGCGATGGACGCCGACGTAATCTCCTTCGAGGCGTCCCGTGGCGATCTGGTCGTGCTTGACGCGATCCATGACGCGCACTTCGAGACCGAGGCTGGCCCGGGCGTCTACGACATCCACTCGCCGCGCATCCCCGGCGAGCAGGAGATTGAGGACCGCATCTACGAGATTCTCAAGAAGATGGACATCGAGAAAGTGTGGATCAACCCCGACTGCGGTCTGAAGACCCGTGGTAACGCCGAGACCTGGCCGAGTCTTGAGCACATGGTCGCCGCCGCCAAGGCGGTTCGCGCCAAGATCACGAAGTAGGACCCTATAGGCCCCTGCTGGCGGAGGTTGTCGCCGTAGGCGACTGGGGGTGGTGGAGCATGACCCGACCACCCCCAGTCCGGCATCGGCCGGACAGCCCCGCCGGCGGGGGCAACTTCATACTTGTAGTAAGGAACCTGATATGCACACACCCATGTTTTCGCTGGAGGTGTTCCCTCCCAAGCGGGACGCCCCCGTCGGGACCATCTACGACACGCTTGACGGGCTCGAAGGCCTGAACCCCGACTTCATCTCGGTCACCTACGGGCACGGCACGCATTCGGATCGCACCGCCACCGCGCGCATCGCCAACACGATCCACGGGGAATACGGCATCCCTGCCGTGGCGCATCTGACCGCCCTGTACTCGGACGAGGCGAAGATCGACGAGGCGCTCGACATGTTCGAGGCGGCAGGCGTCTCCGCCGTGCTCGCCCTGCGCGGCGACTACATCGACGGCGAGGAGCCGGTCGGTCGCTTCAACCACGCCAGCGACCTCGCGACCTACATCCACGACCGCAAGCCCGGCCTCAAGGTGTTCGGCGCCTGCTATCCTGAAGGCCACTATTCGGCCGCCTCGCTCGACGAGGACATCGGGAACCTGAAAATCAAGGTGGACGCCGGCGTCACGCATCTGATCTCCCAGCTGTTCTACGACAACGACGACTTCTACCGTTTCCTCGACAAGGCTCATGCGGCCGGCATCGACGTGCCGATCGAGGCGGGCATCATGCCCGTGCGCGGCGCGAAGTCGGTGCGGCGCATGGCGAAGGTCAATGCCTCGCGCATCCCGGCTAAGCTCGAAGCACTGCTCGACCGCTGGGGAGACGACATCCAGAACCTGCGCGCGGCCGGCATCATCTACGCCTCCGACCAGATCGCGGACCTCGTGGCCCACGGCGTCGACGGCGTGCACCTGTATTCGATGAATCATCCCGCCACCACACGCCGCATATGGCGCAACGTGGAGCCGCTGTTCACCGTGGAATGACACTCCCGGCAAACAGCCGATTACGGCAAAATCGTTGGGGCCAGACAGTCATGCGGCTGTCTGGCCCCAACCATATGAGAATGCGCGGCCGGCAACAGCACGCCGCGTATCTGCCGTCAGCGACGGCGACGCTTGCTGCGCCTGAAGTCGGGTTTGGGCGCGAACCACGCGATCCGCGTGGTCACGGCCCGGCGAATCACCGGAACGTTGGCGATAGCGATGCCCAGAGCCACGGCGATGAGCGTCGTCCACATGGCGACGTTCATGGAGGCCAGGGCAAGCACGACGACGACCGCGACGATGGCGAAGCCGAGCACCTTCTGCACGGTCGCCTGCACAGGCGTCATCCTCTGCGGCTGCAGCGGCATGGCACCGGAAACAAAGCCCATCAGCAAGCCGACGATAGCGGAGACGATGGTTACGATCAGTTCTGCGGATGACAGTTGCATACCGCCATTATGTCCATCCGGCCACGACACGGCCGTGTCATCGCGGCCGAGGAAGCACGGTTTCTTGTAAAATTGTAGGTTATGACTGTTCCGGGAACCTTTGACACCAGCGCGCGCGAACTCATCCACGCAGGCCTGCAGAATCTCGACGAAGCCCGTTCACTGTTCCGCCAGCTCTCCGCCAGCGGATTCGATGCGGCACGCTGCGGCCTGCTGCTTGACGCGCTTCAGCATGTCTGTGATCCCGATGTCGCGCTGCGCAACCTCGTCGACATCGTCAACGCGCAGGTGAGCCAGGGCCGCGCGCTGGACGACATCATGCCCGACGACACGGCGTTCCGACAGCTGGTCGCCGTGCTCGGCGTCTCCGACGCGATGGGCAAGCTGATGCGGTTCCGCCCCGACCTGGTTCAGGCCGCGGCGACCGACCACTGCAACAGTCACCTCTACAACCATGACCAGCGCCGGGCGCACGTGCTCGAATCCGTCGGAGCCGACCCGAACGACCGCATGTCCCCGACAGCCACGATGGACCTTGCCGACGCCGCCACCGCCCTGCGCAGGACGTACCGCAACCAGTTGGCCGCCATCATCGCGCAGGATACCATGAGCGACGACCCCATCGCCCTGCAGCCGCGCATCAGCAGTGAGCTGTCCGACCTCGCCGATGCGGCCCTTGAAGGCGCCCTCGCCATAGCCCGGCATGAGATCACCGGCAGCGAGCACTGCCGTTTCGCCATCATCGGTATGGGCAAGCTCGGCGCGCGCGAACTCAACTACGTGTCCGACGTCGACCTGATCTACGTGGTGAAGGCCGCCGACGCGGACACCAGCCAGCAGCAGCTGTACCGCATCGGCACGAAGATGGGCACGATGTTGCAGCGCGTGTGCCAGTCGGTGATTATGGGAGTCGCCGAACCGGCACTGTGGCAGATTGACGGGGGACTGCGGCCGGAAGGCAAGGACGGCTCCCTCGTGCGCACACTGGAATCACATCAGGCATACTACGAGAAATGGGCGCAGAACTGGGAGTTCCAGGCGCTCCTTAAGGCGCGCCCGGTCGCGGGGGACCCGCAGATCGGCGACGCATACATGAGCATGACCAGGCCTATGGTGTGGAGCGCGTCGAAGCGCAAGAACTTCGTCTACGACTGTCAGCAGATGCGCAAGCGCGTCGAGGACCTCATCGCGCCCGCGCTCAAGGACCGCGAGATCAAACTTGGCCGCGGCGGCCTGCGCGATGTGGAATTCACCGTGCAGATGCTGCAGCTCGTGCATGGCCGCACCGATGAGACGCTGCGCGCCAGCGCCACGCTGGAATCGCTGCGCAGGCTGTCCGAGGGCGGCTACGTGTCGCGCAAGCAGGCCGCGAAACTCGCCCGGGATTACAGCTTCGAACGGGTGATGGAGCATCGTCAGCAGATGTGGGCGCTCAAACGCACGCACCTGTTCCCCGACCTCGGCGACGGCAGCGTCGGCGGACTTGAGAAGAAGCGCGACGTCAACGTCGAAAAGCTCAGCCAGAACCCCGAGCTGCGCAGGCTCGCCCGCGCGTTTGGCCTGCACGCCGAGGAGCTGGTCGCGAAATACGACGAGACGCGGCGCGAGGTGCGCCGGCTGCACATGGACATCTACTACCGCCCGATGCTGCCGATCGCGGCGTTGAACGGCGAGGATTTCTCGCTCGCCCCGCAGGTGGCCTACGAACGGTTCGCATCCATCGGATTCGCCGATCCGGAGGCCGCCATGCGGCATGTGGCCGTGCTCACCGCAGGCGTGTCCCGAGCCTCCAAGATCAACCGCATACTGTTGCCGGCTGTTCTGCAATGGCTGGGGCAGGGGCAGAACCCCGACATGGGGTTGCTGAACTGGCGCAAGCTTGAGGAGCGTTTCGGCACGGACAGCGAGTACCTGGGCTTCCTGCGCGACTCCAATTCGGCCGCGCAACGGCTGTGCCACGTCCTGTCGAACTCCCGTTTCCTCGGCGACGCGCTGAACAAGTCCGTGGAGTCGGTCACCTGGCTTGGCGACGATGACGCGCTGATCGCACGCTCGCGCGAGAGCCTGGACGTGCAATGCCGGTCCTCTCTGAGCCGCAACGCCGACGGCATCAACGATTTCGCGACATCGATGCGAGCCATGAGGCGCCACGAGATCGAGCGCATCGGTCTGGCCCGGCTCAGCGGCGTGATGGACGAGACGGCGTGCCTGACCGGCATGACCGACGTGTACGACGCCATCATCGATGCGGCCTTGACATGGGCGATCCGCTATCAGACATCGGCGATGGGGCTCGGCGAGCCGCCTGCCGCGATCGCGGCGATCGGCATGGGACGCTACGGCGGCCAGGAGGTCAATTTCAGCTCCGACGCCGACATGATCCTGCTGTATAGGCCCGCGGACGGCGCCGACGAGCAGGTCGCCAACCAGTTCGCCCGCAAGGTGGTCGACGCGCTGCGGCAGGTGCTGCAGGGGCCGACCACGCTTGAGCCGAAGATCGAGATCGACCTGGACCTTCGCCCCGAAGGCAAGAACGGCCCGCTGATTCGCTCGTACGCCTCCTGCCGGGAGTACTACTCGTCATGGGCGAACACGTGGGAACATCAGGCGCTGCTGCGCGCCCGGTTCGTCGCCGGGGACCGGGCGCTCGGCGAGGATTTCCTCCACGACATCGCGGACCCGCTGCGATACCCGATAAGCCCGCTCACCGATGCACAGCTCGGCGAGATCCGCAAGCTCAAGGCGCGCATGGAAGCCGAACGCCTGCCGCGCGGCGTGAGGCGCGACAGGCATCTCAAACTCGGCAAGGGCGGCCTGTCGGACGTCGAATGGACCGTGCAGCTCCTGCAACTGCAGCATGCCGGCGACAACGCCTCGCTGCGGCTGAATTCGACACTCGCGACGCTGGACGAGCTGGAACGCCGCAGGTTCATCGACCGCGGGGACGCGGCGGTGCTGCGCAAGGCGTGGCGCATGTGCACGGCGGCCCGCAACGGCAACTACCTGTGGAACGGACGCGTCTCGCAGGCCGACATCCTGCCCGACGACATGTATTCGCTGGGCGGCATCGCCGTGTATCTGGGATACGATGCCCACCGCGGGCAGCATTTCGAAAACGACCTGATGGGAACGATGCGCAAGGCCCGCGACGTGGCAGAGCATCTGTTTTATGGACGCTGATATGAGACGGTCGTGTGTGTCGCCTGTGAAAAATCAGAAATCTGCATTATAGTCGGATAGGTCACTTCAGTGGCCACCTTATCCGCTTCACGCATGAAAGGTGAGCTGTGTCAGTCACAGAGGAGCCGGCGGAGACGCCGTTGGTCGGTCAAAGCGTCATCACGCTGGATACGCTTTCCATTTCCCAGATTCGAGATTTGCTGCACAAGGCGGCATACATCGATGCGAACCGCAAACGCGTGGCGCATACCTGCGACGGCAGGGTGTTGGCCACGCTTTTTTATGAGCCCAGCACGCGCACTCGCCTGAGCTTCGAGACCGCCATGCTGCGTCTCGGCGGCCAGGTCATCGGGTTCGCCGGCGCGCAGCTCGCCTCGGTGTCCAAGGGCGAGTCCATCGCCGACACGCTCAAGACCGTGTCCAACTACGTGGACGTGGTCGCCATCCGCCATCCGAAGGAGGGAGCGGCGCTGGTCGCCTCGCGCGCCGCGTCCGTGCCCGTGATCAACGCGGGCGACGGCGGCCACATGCACCCCACGCAGACGCTCGCCGACTTGGCGACGCTGCAATCGCGCTTCGGTCGTGTCACCGACCTGACCATCGGCCTGTGCGGCGATCTGACGTTCGGCCGCACCGTGCATTCGCTGATCGAGACGCTGTGCCGCTTCGGCAACGTGCGTTTCGTGCTGATCAGCCCCGACGAGCTCAAGACCCCGCGCTATGTGATCGACCGCATCAAGGCGACGCCGTCCTGCTCCTACGTGGAGGTCAAGGACCTCGTCTCCGTGATCGGCGACCTCGACGTGCTGTACATGACCCGCGTGCAGCAGGAGCGCTTCTTCAACGAGGATGACTACCTGCGTCTGCGCGACACGTACATCCTCGACGAGGACAAGCTCTCCAAGGCCAAGCCGAGCATGGCCGTGCTGCACCCGCTGCCGCGCATCAACGAGATCGCCGTCGAGGTCGACGCTGACCCGCGCGCCGCCTACTTCGAGCAGGTCAAGAACGGCATGCTCATGCGTATGGCATTGGAAAGCTCGGTGGTCGGAGACCAGCTGCCGGGATATGAGCCGCTCGACCCCAAGGAGGTTCAGGCCTGATGGAAGTCACCAGCATTCAAAACGGCATCATCATCGACCATGTGCCCGCCGGCACCGCGCTCAAGGTGCTGGAGTACCTGAAGATCGATCCGTCCAAGACGCGGCTGGCGCTCATCATGAACGCCGACAGCCACCTGTACGGCACGAAGGACATCATCAAGATCGAGGATGAGGAAAACGTCGATCTCGACGTGCTCGGCCTGGTCGCCCGTCAGGCCACCGTCGGCATCGTGCGCGGCGGCAAGATCGTCCGCAAGCTCAAGCCCACGCTGCCGGAACACGTGGTGAACATCATCACCTGCGTGAATCCCCGTTGCGTGACCACCACCGAGCGTGGCATCGACCAGATGTTCCATCTCGTGCATTCGCAGCGTCAGGAGTACCGCTGCGACTACTGCGACGAGGAAGCCAAGTTCTGACCTCACGCCCGTCGTTTCGCGGTTTCGGACGTCAAGCCCTGGCGACCGAAACCGCGGTCCAGCGGGTGCAACCGTCTTCATCAGAGCCAACCCCACAAGGAGATGCATATGCTGACCTTACGCAACATTCGCGTCTGGGACACCGGCGAGATCATCGACATGGTGATTCCCTCGGCCGACGCACGCAATCAGCCGGAGGACGGCGGCGTCATCGAAGGTGACTTCGACGCCACCGGGCTGACGGTCGCCCCCGGCTTCGCCGATCCGCACGTGCATTTCCGCGATCCCGGCCAGACCTATAAGGAATCCATGGTGTCCGGCTGCAGGGCGGCTGCGTCGGGCGGCTACACGAACGTACTCATCATGCCGAACACTGTCCCCGCCATGGACGGGCGTGCGGTGAAGGCCGGCGCATCCGGTGCCGCGGAGGTGCTGGACGCAGGCTGCAGCGACGTCATCGACTACCTGCAGCATTACGAGCGGGTGCACGACGTGTCGCTGCCGGTGCGCTACGACCTGTGCGTATGCGCCTCCAAGGACCGCGCCGGCGTCGAGGCGAGCGACCCGGCCGACTGGCTGCGCCATCTCGACGGCCATGACATGGATGGCAAGGACGCGTGGCAACTGGCCCACCCGGTCACCGCCATCAGCGACGACGGGGCCGCGGTGACGCTCGGCCTCCTCGACCAGGTGCTCGCCAACGTCAAGGAGAGCGGCCTGTATCTCATCGAGCATTGCGAGCATCACGACACCGGTGCGGTCAACGACGGCCCGGTTTCCCGCAAGCTCGGCGTGCCGGGAATCCCGGAGGACACCGAACTGAAGATCGTCGCGCGCGACATCGAGAAGGCGCGCGAGACCGGCGTGCACATCCACTTCCAGCATGTCAGTACGGCCATCTCCTTCGACGCGATCCGCAAGGCCAAGGCGGAAGGGCTGCCAATCACCTGTGAGACCGCGCCGCACTATCTGGCGCTGTGCGACGAGGACCTGCTCGAATACGGCACGCTGGCGAAGATGAACCCGCCTCTGCGATCGGCCGCGGATCGTCAGGCAACGATTGCCGCGATCGCGGATGGCACGGTCGACCTGCTGGCCACCGATCATGCGCCCCACACGCTGGAGGAGAAGGAACGCGGCTTCCTGGAGGCGCCCAATGGCATCATCGGGCTGGAATGCGCGTACGGCGTGTGCCACAAGGTGCTGGTCGACGGGGGTTACATCTCCGACCAGCGGCTCATCGAGCTGATGAGCGTCGCGCCCTCGCGCCTGATGGGCCACCGGCCGACCGACGTCGCCGCGCTGCTCAACGTCACCGCCCCCTGCGCGTCCAAGCGCACTCTGGACCTGTCCGCCGTGGAGCACCCGGAGAACGTCGACCTCGCCATCCTCAACACGTCCGAGGCATGGACCGTCGACCCCGAGAAGTTCCTGTCCAAGGCCCGCAACACGCCCTTCGGCGGATGGCATGTCACCGGGCGTCCGCTGGCGACCGTCATCGGCTCCACGCTGGTATTCAGCCGCATTCACTGACGGCAGATTCGAACCGGCCCGCAAACCCGCCGTCAGCGGCGGGACAGACACATGAAAGGAAGCACCACGCATGGATCGTTTGATCGAAGCCATCGAGGAGGCACAGAACCCCAGCGTCGTCGGACTCGATCCGACGCCTGCGCTGGTCCCGCCGCAGGTCGTGGATTCGTTCACCGACGAGGTGCGGGAATCCATCGAGGATGAGTCCGAATTGCCCGCGGCACGTCTGGCCGTAGCGTATTTCGAATTCAACCGGGCGATCATCGATGCGGTCGCCGACATCGTGCCCGCGGTCAAGCCGCAGATCGCCATGTATGAGGCGATCGGCCCGGCCGGGGTCGACACATACACGATGACCTGCGAATACGCCCAGCAGCAGGGCCTGTACGTGCTCGGCGACATCAAGCGCGGCGACATCGGATCCACGGCCGCCGCATACGCCGGTCATCTGTCCGGAGTCACCGACGGCGACGGACTGTATGACCCCTGGCACGAGGATGCCGTCACCGTCAACCCTTATCTCGGCACGGATGGCATCACGCCGTTCGTCGAGGCAGCCACGGCGCACGACAAGGACATCTTCGTTCTTGTACGGACGTCCAACCCTTCCAGCTCCGAATTGCAGGAGCTGGAGCTTGCCGGCGGCGAGAAGCTGTACGAGCGTACAGCGGACCTGGTGGAGGGCTGGGGCGCCGACACCATCGGACGCCACGGGTATTCGCACGTCGGCGCGGTCGTCGGCGCGACCCATCCGCAGGAGGGCAAAGCGCTTAGAGCCCGGATGCCCCACACTTTCTTCCTCGTGCCGGGGTACGGCGCGCAGGGAGGCAAGGCGGGCGACGTCGCCGGGATGTTCGACGCCGACGGCTCCGGTGCCATCGTGAACTCCTCGCGCGGCATCATCGGCGCATGGCGCAAGAGCGAGGAATACCGCGAGGACATGAGCGCCGACGACGCGCTCGACCTGGTGGCGCGCTGCGCCCGCAAGGCCGCGCAGGACATGCGCGACGACCTGCGCGTCAACGTGTACCGCTGAGGCGGTGAGCCGCATGCGGTGATTCGGCTTCGGGAGACGCCGCCGAATCACCGCATTTCGTTGCGCCACGAGCGCGTCACGGCATCGTCATGCCGTAATCTTGAACTGATGGTCACATGGATGGAGGAGTGTATGCCAGCAGCCACCTTCACGCCGGTCGATGATGTCGTAAGCCAAGCGACTTCCGCCGGTTTCTTCCCCGGACGACATGCCGTCGACGTCACCGATGTGCGCAGGCTGTCGGACGGCGTATTCCGCCTGACGTTCCGCGACGGATACATCGCCGCCCACGCCAAGGCGGCGCAGTTCGTCAACCTGTTCAGCCATGACAGCATGATGCTGATGCCGCGTCCGTTCGGGGTGAGTGAGGTGCGCGACGATCTGGTCAGCGTCATCTTCGCCGTCGTCGGCAAGGGGACGCAGGAGTTCTCGCGTCTTCATGCCGGGGACCGGATCGACGTGCTCGGCCCGCTCGGCCGCCCGTTCAACACGAAACGCGACGCACACTATCTGCTGGTTGGCGGAGGCCTGGGCGTGCCGCCGCTGATCTATGCCGCGCAACGGTTGCAGGCGTCGGAAAAGTCACACTCGACCGCGGTGTTCGGCTACAGGAACGTGCATTTCGCCGATGAGATCGTGAGCCCTTACGCACACCGCACGCTGAGCATCGACGAGTCGGAAGGCAACGTCATCACGTTGCTTGACCGCATGGAATCACAAGGGGAACTGGCGGCCGGCGGCCTGGAGCCGGTCGTGCTGTCGTGCGGCCCGCTGCCGATGATGAAGGCGGTGGCCCTGTGGACGACCGCGCGGGGCATCGAATGCCAGCTCAGCATGGAGCAGCGCATGGGATGCGGATACGGCACATGCGTGACCTGCGTGGTCGATACGGTCGCCGGGCGCAGCAAGGTGTGCTCTGACGGACCGGTGTTCACCGCCCAGCAGCTCGGATGGGAGGCGTGACCATGGATGCCATCACCGACACGAACGTATATGAGCCGCACCAGTGGAAGCATTCGACCATCGTCGCCGGCGTCGAATGGAAGAACCCCGTCGGCACCGCGTCCGGGACGTTCCAGCTCGCGGCATGCCGTTGGTTCTATGACGTGAGCCAGATGGGCGCCATCTGCACCAAGGGCGTGTCCCCAGAGCCATGGCAGGGCAATCCCGGCCCGCGCACGGCGGAGACCCCCGCCGGCATGGTGAACTCCGTGGGGTTGCAGAATCCCGGCGTGGATCATTATCTGGTGGACGAGCTGCCCAAGCTCAAGGACCTCGGAGCCACGGTCATCACCAATGTCGCCGGGCACAGCGACGACGAGTACGCCGAAGTCGTGGCGAAACTGGCCGACTCGCGCGCCGACATGCTGGAGATCAACGTCAGCTGCCCCAACGTCAATCACGGCGGCATGAGCGTCGGAACCGACCCGGAGGCGCTGCACCGCCTGATCGACCGCCTGCGCAAGATCACCTCAAAGCCGATGATCGTGAAACTGTCGCCCAACGTCACCGACATCACGACGATCGCACGGGCCGCGGTGGATGCCGGCGCCGACGCGCTGAGCCTCATCAACACGCTGGTCGGCATGCGCATCGACATCCGCACCGGCGAACCGATCCTCTCGAACCGCACGGGCGGCGTGTCCGGCCCGGCGATCTTCCCGATCGCGCTGAGCTACGTGTGGCGCGTGCGTCAGGCGCTGCCCGACATTCCGATCATCGGCATCGGCGGCATCGACTCGGGGGAGAAGGCACTGGAATACCTGTATGCGGGCGCGAACGCCGTCGAGGTCGGCGCGGCTGCCCTGTACGATCCGACGGCACCACTGCGCGTGGCCCGCGAGCTCGACGACCTGTTGGATTCAAGGCCCGAACTTGCGGCGAAGCTCGCAGCGGGGGAGACTTGGAGATAACCATCAATTGAGGAGGGTATTGTGACCATCGCGACTCTTGACCATCGCTTCACCGAATTCCTGCTGGAATCGAACGCGCTGAAGTTCGGCGACTTCACCCTGAAATCAGGGCGTCAATCGCCGTATTTCATCAACGCCGGCGCGTTCAATGACGGTCGCAAGATCGCCACGCTGGGTGCGTTCTACGCCGAGAAGATCGCCGAGGAGATCAAGGCCGGGCATCTTCCGCACGACATCGACACGGTGTTCGGCCCGGCTTATAAGGGCATTCCGCTGGCCGTATCCACCGCGATCGCGCTGACCTCCGGCCACGGCATGCAGGTCGGCTACACGTTCGACCGCAAGGAGAAAAAGGACCACGGCGACGGTGGCATGATGGTCGGCACGCAGCTGGCCGACGGCATGAAGGTGCTGCTCGTCGACGACGTGATGACCGCAGGAACCGCGGTGCGCGAGGTCATCCCCAAGCTCAAGGCCGAGGCCGACGTCGACATCGTCGGTCTGGTGTTGAGTGTCGACCGTATGGAGAAGACGAAGGACTCCGACCTGTCCGCGGTGGCCGCGGTCGAGAAGGAATTCGGATTCCCCGTGCTCGCCATCGCCAATGTGCGCGAGATCTTCGAGGCCGGGCGCAACATCGTCACGTCCGACGGCCAGCCGTACGTGACCGACGCCATCAAGAGCGCGGCCGACGACTATCTCGAACGCTACGGCGCCTGATTCGTATCCGGCGCTGACGGGCTGCGGCATTGCATTTGCCGTAGCCCGTTTTCTTATGGGCGTGTCGCCGTTTTACTTCAAGTACTTGAGGTTTTTAGAGTTGACGATATGAGCACAACGACCACATGGCATACGATTCGCGAGGCGTCGATGATTTCCGGGCTTCCGGAGTCCACGCTGCGCTACTACGAGCAGATCGGCATTATCGCTCCCATCACTCGCGACCCGAGTTCGGGGCATCGCGCCTATTCGGACGCCGATCTCGAACGGCTGACCACAGTATCCTGTCTCGCAGCCACGGGCATGCCGCTCGAATCGATGCGCACATACCTCGCCAACTCGCAGGGCGGGCGAGAAGGTGCACGCCGCCAGCTGGAACTGCTCGACGCGCAGGCCCTGCGTCTCGCTGCCAAAGCCGAATCCATTCGAATGCAGCAGGCGTACGTATCGTTCAAGACACTGTACTGGCGGGCTAAGGCTGAGGGGCGCGACGAGGAGGCGCAGCAGCTCATCGAAGAAAACCGGAACATCATCGAACAGGTGAAGCGCCTGCAAACCGACGTCAAACAATAAACGACAATAGACAGATATTCCCAACAAAGGAGTGATTGACATGACCGAAATGATGAAAGCCGCGATTTTCGTGGAGCCTGGCAAGATGGCCGTGGAAGAAGTGCCGAAGGCGACGCTTGAACAGGATGATGACATCGTGATCCGCGTGGTGCGCACGTGCGTGTGTGGCTCTGATTTGTGGTTCTTCCGTGGGCTGAGCGGACAGGCCGCACACAGCCAGGTGGGTCACGAGTCCATCGGTGTGGTCGAAGAGGTTGGCGCGGCGGTCGAATCCGTCAAGCCCGGCGATTTCGTGGTTGTGCCATTCCCGTACAGCTGCGGTAAATGCCCGGTGTGCAAGGCTGGCTTCGAATCCGTATGCCCTCACGGCGGCTACTTCTCCGCCTGTCAGGCCGAATACCTGCGCGTACCGGAGGCGGACGGCACCGTGGTCAAGGTGCCCGGTTCGCCGGAAGACTACGATGACGCGACGCTTGCTTCGCTGCTGACCGTTTCCGATGTGATGTCCACCGGTTATCACGCGGCGGTTTCTGCCGAGGTCAAGCCCGGTGACACCGCCGTGGTCATGGGCGATGGCGCAGTTGGCCTGTGCGGTGTGATTGCCGCCAAGATGCGCGGTGCCACGCGCATTATTGCCATGAGCCGTCACGAGGATCGCGCGGCGCTCGCCCGCGAATTCGGTGCGACTGATATCGTGCCCGAGCGTGGCCAAGAGGCTATTGACAAGGTGCTGGAGATGACCGGTGGCTATGGTGCGGACGCAGTTCTCGAATGCGTGGGCTCCAAGCAGTCCTTCGACACGGCGATTGGCCTGATTCGCCGCGGTGGCGTGATTGGTCGTGTGGGCCTGCCGCACGACGTGGAGATCAGCGCCGAAGGCACGTTCTACGGCAACATCGGCATCAAGGGCGGCCCGGCTCCCGTGCGCCACTATGACCTCGATGACGGTCTGCTGGATGCGGTGCTCAAGGGCGAAATCAACCCCGGTCGCGTGTTCACCGCCGAGTACGACCTCGACCATATCCAGGACGCCTACGAGGCGATGGACCAGCGCAAGGTCATCAAGGCGCTGATTCGCCTCTAGGCGAGGCGGTTGTATCAGCGAATCGTTCTCAATAAGAAACGTGCGAGGATTCCTCACAAAACAGCACAATCGAACATCAAGGGGATGCCCGGAATTGCAACGTTCCTGGCATCCCCTTGTTCGTTTTGGCCTCAGCGCCGGCTCGCACTTTTCTTATTGAGAACCGTTCTCTGAAAACCCGGCGCGCGTCTACTGCGCCGTCGAGGCGCCCACCGAAGCGAGTCGCTGATTCACGCGGGTCTGAACCTCGATATAGTACTGCTGCTCTTCGGGGGTCAGCGAATTCTCGTCGATGGCGTCGAGCTTCTTCATGGCATCGTTGTACTTGACCATTATCTTCGCGTAGTCGGCCGCCATGCTCGCCGGGTGCCCGCCGGCGTTGTACTTCTCCATGAAGTCGGCGTACTCGTTCATCAGCGACTCGTAGCTGTCCATCGCGGCCTTGAAATCGGCGTCGGAGCTGGATCCGGTGGAAGCGTCGCCGGAACCCGAATCACCGTTGTTTTGCGTAGCGCCGTTCCCGGATGTGCCGGAAGTCGAGGAGTCGTCCGGGGCGAAGACGTAAATGGCCATGATGGAGTCGCCCTTGGAATCGTATCTGATATTGACCGAGTAGCCGGCGGCGTTCTTCGCGTTGAACACGGAGGAGCTCCTGAAGTAGTCGACGGTGAATCCCTTCTCCTGCAGAGCCTTGACATAGTTGTCGTACGCGGTGGCATCGGTGCCGCACACCTTGATGTAGAACGTGCTCGAGCTATCCCTCTCGATCTTACCCTTGGCGGATTCCGGCTTGGGCAGCTGACTGGCCAGATCGGTCGTCGGCCATGAGTAGGCGTCGCATTTGGCCTTCGCGGCTTCCTTCGCGGCCTGTTCCGCGGCGTCATGAGAGGCCTTGGCCTCGAGGCCGTTGCGTACGACATCCACGCCGCCGACGATCAGCGCCACCACGGTGATACCGACCGCGACCCAGGCGAGCACGCGCCCCTGCGCCTTGCCGTCCTTGCGGGTTGTGTAGACGGCGAATCCGGACAACAATACCGGCAACAGCGCGAAGAACGCCAACAGACTCCAGCTGTTCACACCGATGAAGGCGATCAGCAGGAACACCGCGGCGACGATGATCGCGAACACCGCCAGCTTGGAGGTCTTCTTGTTGCGGACATTGGGTGCGTCGGGTGTATTGGGATTGTTAGGAGTGCCGGGGACGATGGGGATGACGCCCGGCGTCTGCGGCGGCACGGTGTTCCCCGCGGGCTGGACCGGCATGGGCTGATTGGGCTGGACGGGTTGCGGCCCCGATCCTTGGGGTGGCTGTGGCGTGAAATCGGATGGGTTCGTCATGGTCTGCTCTTTCTCTTCAATCGCGCGTTTATGCGCGGACACTGGTGACATCGTCCATTGTCATGGGCGATGCGGCGGCCCGTCATCAGTTGCCAACTGAATTTCGGCAAGTTTTTCCGCATGGATGATTCCGGCACCGGAGCCGTGCCGCACGCCGCCGCGCCATGTAGTCTGGTCACAGTGAAACGAACGGGCCAGTCGATTGACGCTCCCGACGGGAGATCTCCCGGCGGTCCGGCATGTGAAGACATACCAAGGGAAGGCGAGGCATGAACGTCAACGATCCGGCGCATCTGACCGAGGAACTGCTGGAACGTCTGCTCGCCAGCGACGACATCGAAACGCAACGGCTGCTGCGTCTCGCCGGAGTGCCCGAACTGTACTGCAGGCAGCGGCGCGACGCGATCATCATTTGGTGCCTGCGACAGGGTCGTGACCGCGTCGCCACGGATGACGAGCTGTACCGCATGAACGAGCCGACGCTGCTCGACGCGGACTGACCGCGGCGCTCGGGGGACGACGACGATTATGGACGAACGGCAGACCATGCACGCCATGATGCTCGGCGACGCCTACTGCGTCGAACGGGTGCTGGCGGACGGCGCATACGGCGTCACCGAAATGGTGAGCCTCGATGGAGCCGGGCCGTTCGTGCGCAAGAAGATGCCGCTGCGGCTGGCGAGGCGGCGACTGTGGTCCCCACACTCGCCGAATGCGCTTCGTCGCGGCTGCCGCGCGTCGAGGCGGCCTACGAGCTGCCCGACATGTTCGTGGTCATTTACGACTACGTGGACGGCGTGACGCTCGACCATTACGTCTGCGAGCGCGACGATGACAACGGTGATGGCGTCTACGGCTCGGATGTCGCCATTTCGCTCATCCTGCGCGACGAGAAGGGGAACTTCGTGTTCTGGCGTAGTGAGTATGTGCGTAAACCGGCCAAAGGCGAATCCCGCGCGTTCTCCATCCAGATCTATGGTCTGCCCAAGTACGCTTCCTATGAGGCGTACGCCTATGCCTCGTAGATGTTTCTCCTTTGGAAGAGGTACATTTGTCTTGTTGCGGAGAGCTATCTGCGTTCAATGAGGTGCCTGAAACATGAGAACCCGAGTATCAACGTTGCAATGACGGCGTTTGTACTCGAGGGTTCCCATTCGGTACCTCTCTGAAGACAGTTAGCATTCTGCAGGAGGTCGAATGTACCTCTTGCAACGAAGATAGATGCTTGCAACGGTCCGAATATGTCCCTTGTTGGCCAGTTGCGTCCCTACAATGGGCGATGACGTGACGCGTCGTAGGAGACTTGAGTGAGGGGGGTGCCCAATATGCAGCGGATACGGGACGATGCGCGCCCGGAGTCGATCGAGGTGCGCGGCGCGCGCGTGCATAACCTCAAGAATGTCGACGTCGACGTGCCTCTGGGCGAACTGGTCGGTGTGGCCGGCGTCTCCGGTTCGGGCAAGAGCTCGCTCGCACTCGGCGTGCTGTATGCCGAAGGCTCACGGCGCTATTTGGAGGCGCTGTCCACGTACACGCGCCGCCGCCTCACCCAAGCGAGCCGCGCGCAGGTGGACGAAGTACTGCACGTGCCCGCCGCGCTGGCCCTGCACCAGCGGCCCGCGGTGCCCGGCATACGCTCCACCTTCGGCACGATGACCGAATTGCTCAACAGCCTGCGTCTGTTGTTCTCACGTCTCGCCTCACATGTGTGCCCGCATTGCGGCGCACGCAGCGAACCGACTCTCAACGTGGCCGCCGGCCTGCCCATCGTCTGCGCGAATTGCGGCAAGGATTTTCACGCGCCCGGCGCTGAATCCTTGGCCTTCAACTCGGCCGGCGCATGCCCGGCCTGCGCCGGCACCGGCATCGTGCGCGAGGTGAACCGCGCGGCGCTCGTACCCGACGAATCGAAAAGCATCGACGAGGGCGCGGTGCTGCCATGGGGTTCGTTGATGTGGGACCTGATGAAACAGGTCGCCGGCGCGATGGGCGTGCGCACCGACGTGCCGTTCAAGGACCTCACCCCCAAAGAACGCGACATCGTCTTCAATGGCCCGGCCGTCAAGAAGCACATCCTGTACAAGCCGAAGAAAGGCGACGACTTCGCCGAACTCGACTTCACGTATTTCAACGCCGTGTACACCGTCGAGAACGCGCTCGCCAAAGCCAAGGACGAGAAGGGGCTGAAACGCGTGGCGCGGTTCCTCGAGGAGAAAACCTGCCCGGATTGCGGCGGCACGAGGCTCAGCGAGGCGGCGCGCACCCCACGGGTGCGCGGACTGAATCTCGCCGAGGCGAGCGCGATGACCTTGGACGCGGCGGTGGACTGGGTGCGTAGCGTGCCCGGGTCGCTCGGGGCCGACATGCGCCCGATGGCGACGAACATCTGCGAATCCTTCCTCGATGTGGCCCGCCGGTTGTTGGAGCTCGGACTCGGCTACCTCGCGCTCGATCGCGCCGGAGCGACCCTGTCGACCGGCGAACGCCAGCGCGTGCAATTGGCCCGCGCCGTGCGCAACCGCACCACCGGCGTGCTCTACGTGCTCGACGAACCGTCCATCGGCCTGCACCCGGCGAATGTGGACGGTCTGCTCGGCGTGATGCGTGACCTCGTGGCGGATGGCAACTCCGTGGTGGTCGTCGACCATGATGTGCGTGTGCTCAAGGCATGCGATCATCTCATTGAAATGGGTCCGGTCGCCGGTGCCGAAGGCGGGCATGTGATCGCGCAGGGCACGGTCGGCGACGTGGCGGCGAATCCGCGCAGCCGCATCGCGCCGTTCCTAGCCGATGGCGAAAGTGTCCGTGAACGCGGGTGCATGCCCGTCTCGCATATGTTCGACCTTGGGCATATTCGCATGACAACCAGTCAGCTGCATACGGTCAAGCCGCTGGATGTTGATATTCCGCGCGGCCGTCTGGTGGCGGTGACCGGCGTATCCGGCTCCGGCAAAACCACGATGGTACTCGAATCGTTGATTCCCGCGCTCAAGGCACGGTCTGCGGGGGAGAAGCCGCCCGAGCATGTGCGCTCGATCGACGCCGACGGCATCGAGCGCGCGAACCTCATCGACGCCACGCCGATCGGCGCGAACGTGCGTTCCACCGTGGCCACCTACGCCGACATCCACGACGACCTGCGCCGCGCCTTCGCCCGAAGCGACGAAGCCAAGGCGGGCGGTTGGAAGGCCGGCGACTTCTCCTACAACACCGGCAGACTGCGCTGCCCTACATGCGACGGCACCGGTTCGATTTCGCTCGACGTGCAGTTCCTGCCGGACGTCGACATCGAATGCCCCGACTGCCGGGGCTCCCGGTATGCGCCCGAAGCCGACGCGATTCACCGCACGACCAAGGACGGGCGCGAACTCACCCTGCCGCAGCTGATGGCGATGAGCGTGGATCAGGCGTTGGCCGTGACCGTCGACATGCGCAAGGTGCATGCGCGACTGATCACGCTGCACGATCTGGGTCTGGGCTACCTGACGCTCGGCGAGCCGACGCCGGCGCTTTCGGGCGGTGAGGCGCAACGCCTGAAGCTTGCCAGCGAAATGGGCAGGGCTCAGTCGCACGCCGTGTTCGTGTTCGACGAGCCGACCATCGGCCTGCATCCGCTCGATGTGCGGGTGCTGCTCGGCGTGTTTGACCGACTCGTGGCGTCCGGCGCGACCGTCGTGGTCATCGAACATGACCTCGACGTGATCGCCAACGCCGACTGGGTGATCGACATGGGGCCGGGCGGCGGCGAAAGCGGCGGACGCATCGTCGCCGCCGGCACGCCGGAGCAGATCGCGGCCGATGCGAACAGCATCACGGGCCGGTACCTGAGGTGACTGTATCCGTGGGCGACCCACATGGCGGTCATGCACGGCTGCGAGGGATGCCGCGCGAGTAGGATGACCGTCCGTGGTTCAGGTTCATGGCATCAGACGCGCGAGCGCGGACGCGAAATACCGGCAGATGACCGGTCAGCCGGTCAAACCGTTGATTCTCAGACTGTGTCTGCCGGCGGTGATCTCCAATCTGGTGACCACCGCCTACAATTTGACCGACACTTTTTTCATAGGTCAGCTGGGCACCGCGCAATCCGGCGCGATCGGCATCGCGTTCTCCATCATGACCGTGATGCAGGCGCTCGGCTTCTTCTTCGGCAACGGCGCGGGCAACTCGATGAGCCGCGAACTCGGCAAACAGAACAACGAGCGGGCATCCCGGCTGCTGGCCGTAGGCTTCGCGGGCGCGGTGATCTCAGGTCTGACGATCGCCGCGATCGGGCTGCTGACGTTGCGGCCGCTGGCCGTCATGCTGGGTTCGACTCCCACGATTGCGCCGTACGCGGTGCAATACCTGACGCCATTGCTGGTCGCCGCGCCCTGTGTATGCGGGTCGTTCGCGCTCAACGGGCTGCTGCGCTACCAAGGCCAGTCGGCGTTCGGCATGATCGGCTTGGTTTCGGGCGCGTTGCTGAACTTCTTGCTCGCGCCGCTGCTCATCTTCGTGGCGGGCCTCGGGATATTCGGCGCCGGGCTGGCCACCGCCATCTGCCAGACGGTGAGCTTCGCGATTCTGACGACGATGAGCGCCAGATTCGGCGTGATGAAACTGTCGTTGCGCAACTGCCGGCCGGATGTGCTGCTCATGCGCGAGGTGGCCGGCGGCGGCCTGCCCTCGCTGATTCGGCAGGGTGCGGGCTCGATCTCCGTGACCTGCGTGAACATCGCCGCCAACCCGTTCGGCGACGCGGCCATCGCCGGCATGGCCATCGTGATGCGCATCATGTTGGGCGCCAACTCGGTGATCGTGGGCCTCGGCCAGGGCTTCCAGCCGGTGTGCGGATACAACTACGGCGCCGGCCTGTACGCGCGCGTCAAGGAAGGGTACTGGTTCTGCGTGCGGCTCGCCACCGGCGTGCTTGTGGCGTTGGCCGCGCTGCTGTGGACGTTCGCCCCGCATCTGGTCGAGATCTTCCGCTCCGACCCGGCCGTGGTGGCGGTGGGTGTGTCCGCATTGCACATTCAATGCTGCACGGTGGTGTTCAATGGCTTCAACATGATGGGCAATATGATGACCCAGACCATGGGCCGCACCGGCATCGCCTCGTTCCTGGCATTGTGCCGGCAGGGCCTGTTTCTGGCGCCGATCGTACTGGTGCTGCCGTTGGCGTTCGGCGTGCTCGGCGTGGAAATGGCACAGTCGGTGTCCGACGTGCTCACCTTCGCGGTCACCATTCCATTCATGCGCCGCATCCTACGCGAATTGAGCTGATTCGCCGCCCCATGCGCAGGCGATGGCGATGGCGACGGGTCGGACGGATTCGATAAAATGCATTGTGCATACGTTTTCAACAGCGTTTCGTCGCGGCATCGGGCAGTGATCGCCGGACGGCGACGAACCGACGAAGGCAGGGAGGCATACGAATCATGGAACGGACGAACGGCAAACGCATCGCCATCGTGACGGGCAGCGCCCTCGGACTGGGCTATGAACTCACGCGACAGCTCATCGACCGCGGATGGTTCGTCGCCGGCATCGACTTCAACGCCGAACGCCAGACCGAACTGGCCGGCGAATTCCCCCGGGGCTCTTACCACGGGTTCGTCGGCGACGTGTCCGACGAGGACTTCGTCAAAGCCTCGGTGGCCGAGATCGCCAAGATCGGGCACATCGACCTGCTGATCAACAATGCCGGGCAGCCCTCGTTCAAGACGCCGACCGCCTACGAGGCCGCCGACGTGGACAAATGCCTCAAAGGCCTCAAGGGCATGATTCTGTGGTGCGTCCAGACGCTCAAGGCATGCGACGAACAGAACCTCAAAATCGCCAACGTGATGAGCACCGCCGCTACGCGCGGCAACGCCAACGAATCCGTGTACTGCGCCACCAAATGGGGTGAGAAGGGGTATACACAGAGCCTCAAGGCCGCGTACAAGGGGTCGAGCGTCACCGTCGTGGGCGTGTACCCCGGCGGCATCGACACCGACTTCTACCGCGAGAGCCACGACTACGTCTCACTCGACAAGCAGCACACGTTCATGCCCGCCGCCGATCTCGCCGGCGTGGTGCTCGACAACCTGCTCAGCGAGGCGCGCCTCACCGTCTCCGACATTCTCATCGAGCGCCTGTACCGTTGACCATGGCATCGGCGCACGGCAATGGCAGGCAATCCCGGCGCAGGCCCGCAGCCGGCGACATCGAGTCGCTGTACCGCGCGCTGTCCGCGGAGCTGAGCCCGACCGGATGGTGGCCGGCGGACACCACATTCGAGATCATGGTGGGCGCGGTGCTCACGCAGAACACCGCGTGGGGCAATGTGGATCGTTCGCTCGCGGCGTTGAAGGCGGAGAGCATGCTCGACCCCCATGCGTTGACGGTCGTGGAGCCGGAGCGTTTGCAGGAGCTGATTCGGCCGTCGGGCTTCTACGTCAACAAATCCAAGACCCTGCGCTCGTTGAGCCGTTGGTATGTGGAGCGTTGCGACGCCTCTCCCGAAGGAGCCGACGGCATCACCGACGCCGAGCTGCGCGCCGAACTGCTCGGATTGTTCGGCATCGGCGGCGAAACGGCCGACGATATGATGCTCTACGTGTTCTCCCGCCGCACGTTCGTGGCCGACACCTACGCACGGCGCCTGTTCGCGTTCCTCGGCTTCGATGCGCCGGACGGATACCCGGCGTTCCATAAGGCGTATGCCCCCGTGGTGCTGGACACCGGGCTGGACGTCGCCGACCTTCAGGAATTCCATGGGCTCATCGACGAGTTCGGCAAAGCCTACCGCGACGATGCGGCAAAAAACGAGTCGTTTCTCCAGTCGTGGCGACCGGGAGAGGCTGCTCCTCGCCCGACGGAGTGACGAGACGGTGCCACGGGTATGTTGAAACGAGTTATGATGGACAATCATGAGCTTGATTGAGATGATGATTCTGGGGTTCCTTTCGGAGCGTTCCATGTGCGGCTACGAGTTGCGCAAGAAGATGGAGCAGCTGCAGGGGTACGCGCGCAAATTCAGCGACGGCGCGATTTATCCGGCGACCAATAGGCTCGTCGAAGCGGGATTGATCTCCGAACAGGCGTCGATTCGCGACGGGCGCCAGCGTCGCGTGTTCACCCTGCTGGACGCGGGTCGCGCCAAGTTGATCGACGAGCTTAAAAGCACCAGTGGTTTCAATCTCACCGATTTCACCCGGTGGACCGTCGTGCTTACCTTCCTGTCCGTCGTGCCAGACAAAACCGACCGCGACGCGGTGTTGCGCCGCCGTTACGAATTGCTCAACGGCCACGACGTGCATTTCTTCTACTGTGACGCGGGCAATCCGTTGAGCGCCGAGCAGATCGACGACCCGTACCGCAAGGGTATCATCACCGTGCATGACGCACAGATCGCCGCCGAACTCGAATGGCTGCGTTCGATGCTGGAGATGTAAGGGGCAATGGGTCAATTCGCTATTATGGTTGGCCAGTTGGTCGGCTTCTTCATCATGCTGATGGTCGGATACGGATGCGTGAGGCTTCGCTTCTACGGCCAGACCGCGCTCGACGGCATGTGCTCGCTGCTGCTCAACGTGCTTATCCCGTTGCTGGTGTTCTCGAACGCCATGGCGGGTGCGGACCGCGCGCAGGTCGAGGCCAATTGGGGCGCCATGCTGCTGACCGCGGTGATGTACGCCCTGCTTATCCTCGTGTTCCGCTTGGTCGCGTGGGCGTTGCGGCTTAAGGGATCACGTAGCCACGTGTTCCAGGCGGCACTGATCTTCGGCAACGCCGGGTTCATCGGCATTCCAATCATCATGGCGTTATGGCCGCACGAGGGCGCGATCTACGTCGCGTTGATGTCGATCGTCGATCAGACGCTGCTATGGACGTACGGCGTATGGCTGTGCGAGCCGGTTCCCGAACCCGGTACCGTCGCATCACCCGACGCCGCCGGCCGGCCCACGCTCGGCCTGCGCGTGCGCAATCTGCTGGGGAGGTTCGTCAACCCCGCGTTCATCGGGGTGATGCTCGCCTTGGTGCTGATCATGCTCGGCGTGAGGATTCCCTCGATCGTCCTGACTCCGCTGCGCACCATCGGAGGCATGGCCACGCCGATGTCGTTGATCTACCTGGGCGGCCTGTTCGCGCTGACCAAATGGTGGGGCGTGCTGAAACGCTACGAACTGTACGTGGGGCTGGTCGCCAAGATGATCGCCTTCCCGCTGGGCCTGTACGCGCTACTCACCGCGGCCGCCGGCGCGCTGCCGGAGCTGCCGATCACCCACGACATGATCATGATGATCACGTTGGTGGCCGGTCTGCCGACCATGACCACCATCGCCATGTTCACCGCCCGCAGGAACAACATGCCCGACTACGCGGTCGGCTTCGTGCTCGTAAGCACGCTGTTCTCGCTGCTTTCACTGACCATCGTGTCGGCGGTGGTGTTCTGACGAGCGCGAGCGACAGGCCTTCGATTCAACGCAACGCGTCGTATTCGGCCTCGACCGACTCCAGCCACTCGTTCGAGGCACCGTCCACCGCGTTCATGATGGCGATATGCGCGAAGTCGGAATCCGGCGCGGCCCCATGCCAGTGCTTGGTCTCCGGCGCCACGTACACCACGTCGCCGGGGTTGAGCTCAACTGGCTCCTTGGCCCACTCTTGGTAGTAGCCGCGCCCGCCCACGGCGGTGAGAATCTGACAGGCCTTGTGATGGATATGCCAGTTGTTGCGGCAGCCCGCCTCGAATGTGACGTTGGAAACGTTGACTTCCTTGCCCGAGACCAGCGGTGCCAGATAGCTCTGCCCGATGAAATACTTGGCGTATGCGTCTTCCCGATGCACGGCCGCATCCGCACCACGCCCGCCGCGACGCCCTGCTCGACGAACGTTTCCGTTGAAACGACTTCCGGTGAGGTCGGGTTCGCTCGAAGGTGTTCGGCCCACCTTCAGTTGCGTACGGTAAAACCGGCATCCGCGATGCGTTCGCGCATGTTCCGCGCAATCGATATGCATCGGGTTCGTGGGATGCCGGCTTTCATGCCGATGTCTGCCATGTCCTCAACGGTGATGCCGCGCCCCTTACCATTGACCGCGGTGGTGTGTTCGCCGTTGATACCGGGATTCTCGGTAAGGTCGTACGCGGGGGAGAGGCTCCAAGCGCCGGACTCCGCATCATGCAGGTAGGAGAAGTTCTTCGCGTGGTCGTCGCGATTGCCGATGAATACATTGAAACACATGAGTCGATACAATCGTTCGCATTCCTTGATGCCGCCGGTCATGCGCATGGTCAATCGCATCAGCAAGGCGTAGTCCAGATTGGCGATGCGGTGTGAAGTCTCCAACAGGCCGCCGGCGGAAACCATGTGTACCTTGCCGATTTCGCCGTTCGTGAGCGGTATGCGGTCAAAGCGCTTGACGCCAAAATAGCCTGCGCATCGACGTGAAGGGAACAACCTGGTTTCCGGCATGTCGATTCCGCAAGTGCGGGCAAGATTCGATATGTGGTATTCCATCTCACCGATATCGGGTGCGTCCACGGATGAGGGGAACTTGATGATCCATTCCTCGCCATTGATTGTGGTGAGGATTTTCGGGCGGGCTCCGCCTGACGAACCGCCAAGGACAAACAGCTGGTCGAGGTCATTCGAGAAGTCAGCGCTCAACACATTCAGGCATTCCTCGGCGAGTGAGTCGAGATCGGGGAATGATTGCATGTCATCGTCGATTGTTGAAGCGGGTTCGTATTCCAGTGCGCCCATGCCGCCATGACCTACGATCGATAGACGCGCCAGCGGGCCGACCGAATACGGGTCGATGCCATGTTGACGCAGCATTCGGTCGGTCAGCAGTCGTCCCCATCCGTCGGGCATGCTGTCGTCGAACACGCCGAACATGCCGTTCAGCGGATCTCTTTGGGCGACGAACACGCCATCTCTGAGCGGAAGGCTTATCGGGCTGATGGAAAAACCGTGCGTCAGCCAGGTCTTGTCGTAGGCGAACGCCAGTGTGCGGGAAGGTGACATGGTAAGCATTCCGACGGTATTGCCTGCGAGCAGCACGCGCACGCGGTCTACATCCAGCAGCGGGGTCATCCGATGTCCTTTCCGTGGCGCGTCGCTGTGACCACGTCATCGATCGAGCGGTAATACGGCTGGGAGAACAGTGCGTCGAAATCCCGTTCGCAGTCCAAGGCGAAGGCGATGCCGACCAGTGCGTTCAGTGATATCTCATGGAGTTGTTCGAATCGACGAATCGACCCGAGACTCACCCCTGATTTTCGGGCGAGATCGGACTGCGTCATGCCGTGTTCCTTGCGTCTCATGGTCATTCGCCGGGCGATACCGGCCATTACTTCTCCGGGAAGCGGCTCATCTAACAAATCATACATACTAATATTTTAGCAATACTTATGAAATTATATAGTAATTACTACTATATTAGTAGCATTCATTATGTCGTGTCAGTCCTATCCGGCGCTTGTAGGTGGCCTTTGCCAGAGGACGGCGGCGGCGTCAAGCGCATGCTGGATATCGGCTGCGGGCCGGGCAACAGCACGGCCGTGCTGCGCGAACGCTACCCGCACGCCGAGATTCTCGGCGTCGACAGCTCGCCGGACATGATCGAGGCGGCTCGCAAGGCCTACCCGGACATCGATTTCCAGCTGTGCGACGTGTCGACGCATCGGTGAAGTTCGTGACGTTCATCGACGCGATGCTCTCGCTCGTGGTCACGCAGGACGTTCTGCCGGAGGCCGAGGGCGCGCAACATGCCGCACAATCCTCCGGGCTGCTCGGCATCGGACTCGGAGCGTTGACCATGATCATCGGATTGTGGATGCTGCTGCGTCGGCGCTGGGCCGCTGTGGATTCGGTGCTCGATTCCGAGCAATAGCGGCGCATTGGCCGGCAATGGCCGACTGCAGGAGGGGCAGAGGTCCCGTTTTCCGATGTGTACGAACGTACATATACGAGGGGGACAGCATGGAACCCGCATGAATGCTATGATTGCCGATATGCCATCCCAGTCATCCCGAGTCGACCCCGAGCGACAGCAGCACATCATCGACGCCGCGCTGCGCGTCATCGCGTCACGTGGAGTGGCAGGCACCTCGCATCGCGTCGTCGCCGCCGAGGCGCACGTGCCCCTCGGCTCCATGACATACTATTTCGACGGCATGCACGATCTGCTGCACCAGGCGTTCGACCAGTTCGCCCGGGCCTCCGTACTGAAATTCGCCGCGCGCATGCAGCCCGCCTCGACCGTCGACGAAGCCTGCGACGCCATCGCGCTGAGCATCGAACGAGACATGCTCGGTAACCAGCGCGACCTGAACATCAACCTTGAGTTCTACACGCTCGCCGCGCGCGACCTGTCCTTCCGCGACATCAGTGACCGCTGGATGTCGGCGACACAGAAGGTCATGGGCCGGTTCTTCGACTCCGAGACCACGGTGCTGCTCGACGCGATGATCGAAGGCCTGACACTGCACCGGGCGCTGGGCGGGGAACCACGCAACCCCCAGTCCATCCGCGACGGCATCCGGCGCATCATCGACCACCGGCGCTGACGGCAACGGGAGTGCGCCAAAATGCGCCATCCACTGATGGATCACATAATTCAGGAACACGGACCTGTAATGGGAAACAGGGTAAATCAACGCCGTTTGCCCATAACAGTGAAGGTCTTCTTGGGAAGAAGGATCCATGACCAATCCGAACGCGCCGTATGCCGCCCAGCCGCAGCAATCCGGATTTCAACCGCAGCCCCAGTTCCAGCCGCAACAGCCCTATGCTCCCCGGCCGGTCGCACCCCTGCGTACGCAGCGCGGACTGCTGAAATACGTGCTGCTCGGTCTCGTCACGTTCAGCATCTACGACATCTGGCAGATGAGCGAAGTGGGAGACAGCCTGAACCTGCTCGCGTTCAAACGCGACGGCAAACACACAATGCACTACTGCCTGATGTTCTTCCTGGTGGGATGGGTCACGCTGGGCATCGGCTGGCTGGTGTGGTATCACCGCGTATCCGGCCGCATCGGCGAAGAACAGGCCGCGCGCGGTCTGCCCGTCACGGTCACCGCCTCGACATTCTGGCTGTGGGGCATCCTCGACTCGCTCATCGCAGTGGGACCGTTCATCTATAATTACAAGCTGCTGCACGCGATGAATGACCTGTCCGCGGACTACAACGTGCGCGGCTTCTGAACGAGACACGGATCGAAATCGGGCTCCCCGCCACAGGGAGCCCATAATCGCATTCAGTCAATCAGCTTGTAACCGTGGTCGGCAACCACGGACTTGAGCTTCTCGATATACGTCTCGGCGGCCTTCGACAGTTTGGCGCGCTCATTGGTGACCCAGCCCACCAGCATCGTTTCGTCGGTGTCCAACGGCACGGTGACGATCTTCTCGTTGTTCAGGTCGCCGTTGTCGATGCCGGTGCACACCGTGTACCCGTTCAGGCCGATGATGAAGTTCAGGATCGTCGCACGATCGGTCACGTTGATCTGCTTGGGGGAGTACTCCGGCCACACGGCCTCCTCGGCGAAGAAGAAGCTGCCCTCCTCACCCTGCTCGTACTGGATGAACGGGAACGGCTTGAGGTCGTCCATCGTGACCTTCTTCTTGCCGGCGAGCGGGTTGTTGCGCGAGATGAACACGTGCAGCGGCGCACGGAACAGCGGATGAAACTCCAGATGCTTCTCGCGCAGCATCTTGCCGATCACGTCCTTGTTGAAGTCCGACAGGTAGATGATGCCGATCTCCGAAAGCATGTTCGCGACCTGGTTGATGATGTCCTTCGTGCGGGTCTCACGGATCGTGAACTCGTACTCGTCGGACTTGATGGAGTCGATCATCTCGACGAACGCCTCGACGGCGAACATGTAGTGCTGCGTGGACACGGAGCACAGCTGCTTGCGCGGCTTCGCGTTCTTGTAGCGCTCCTCAAGCAGGTCGGCCTGGTCGAGCACCTGACGGGCGTAAGTGAGGAATTCGGCGCCGTCCACCGTCAGGGCGATGCCCTGCGAGGAACGAGTGAAGATCTCGATGCCGAGCTCGTTCTCCAGTTCCTTGACCGACGAGCTCAACGCCGGCTGGGAGACGTACAGTTCATGCGACGCCTCGTTCATGGATCCGCACTCGACGATCTTCACGATGTATTTCAGCTGCAGCAGTGTCATAAGCAGCATTTATAAGGCCGACCATGGACGAAACCATTGAAATCATTGGGATTGCCGGCATTTCACCAAGTGCGGGGGTATAAGCTCAATTTATCATGCGGCGGGCTTGCGGTGCGGTATGCGCAAGGCACGCTCTCAAAACTCGCAGATACACCGGACGACTGACGTTTTTTCCTCATATCTGCGAGTTTTGAGAGCACCGAATCCGGTTATTCCTACAGCCTCACACCGAGCGAAGCGAGCGATTCGCGGGCCTGGAGAGCATTGTCGAACAGAAGACCGTGGATACCGACCTCGTTGGCCCCGACGATGTTCTTCGCCGTGTCGTCGAAGAACACGCAATGCCCGGCTTCAAGGCCGAATCGTTGCAGTGCGAGCTCGTAGATGTCGGCGTTCGGCTTGTGCATCTTCTCGATGCCGGAGACCACGGTGTCCTGCAGCAGTTCGCCAATCTGCGGGAATTTCTCGAACGCGATGTGAATCGTCTCATGAGACCAGTTCGTCAGTCCCCACACACCGTACCCATGCCGCTTCAGGTCGCGCAGCAGATCTTCCATGCCGGGCAGCATGCGCGGCAGGGCGTCGCCGTAATGTTCGATGTAATAGGCGAAGATCGGAGCGATGTCCTCGCCCTGCTCCCGCACCACGTCGGGGTAGATGTGAGAGAAGTCCTCGCCGGCGTCCATGCGGTCCTCATAGCGGAAGAACCCGTGCGGGTCGTCGGGCGCGCATATCGCGTCCACCGTGTCCTGGGGGAAATGCCCGGTCAGGCATGCGCGGGTCTGCCAGTCCAGCAGGACGCCACAGAAATCGAAAATCACATCGGTGATGGGGGAGTTGCTCATGATGCTCCTCAACGTTGGAATAGGGGGAATAGGATAGTGTCTGATTTGTTGATCCGGACGGAATAGGTCTCCGGCCGGCGCAGTCGCGCAAGCGGTCGGGATGCGTCGACGCCGGGTATCATGCGATACCGGCCTCCGCATCCCGACCGCCCTCGCGCCCTTACGACAGCAGTTCCGCGAAAGTCGCGGGAATCATGCCGATCACATCGGATGCGACGATGGGATGCCCCAGCTTGGTGCGCAGATGACGGTCATCGGAACCGTAAATCGTCGGGGGCGTGAACCCGCGCTGATCCGACTGCGACGCCTGAGCGGCTGCATATCCGTGCAGGTAGGCAGCGCAGGCGGCGACATCGGGAGCCGAAACGTCCTCGTCGTCCTGTTGGGCGAGCAACGCCCCCAGCATGCCGGCGAGCACATCGCCCGCCCCCGCGGTGCCCAGCCACGCCGGGGCGCGGCCGGAGACGACCACACGCACATGCTGCTCATCATCCGCGAATCCACCCTGCGCATCCGACTCCCGATCGGTGTCGGCCGGCTCGCCCACGACAATCGTGACCGCACCTTTGAGCAGCACGGTGGCGCCGGTGAGCTCATGGGCCCGCAACGCCCAATGCAATGGCTCGTTCTGCACATCCGACGCATCCACATCCTCGCCCCTGGCGGTGAGCAGCGAGGCGAGCTCCCCGGCGTGCGGGGTGATGACGACCTGCGGCGGCACCTCGTCGGGCAGCAGGTCGAGAGCGCCCGCGTCGACCACCAGCGGGGGCATATCATAGGCGAGGTCATCATCGTCATCCGGGTCATCGTCAGAGGACAACGCATAATGCGTCAGAAGCTTGGCGATGGTCTCACGCTGGAAATCATCATCCTCGGTCTCACCCGTCGGAACGCCGGAGCCCACGACCCAGGCCTGCACGCGCCCCTTGCCGAGTACGGCCTCCGGGACCGCGTCGAGCACCATATCACGACACACCTGCGGACCCATGTAGCGGATCATGCCGATGTTCGTCTTGGCCGCGGCCTTGCACGACAGCACCGCGGCGCCGGGGTACCGTTCGGAGCCGGTGATCAGACCGGTCACGCCACGTAAGTACTTCGTGTCTGCAAGCCGGGGGAGTCGGACGGTCTCAGCCGCGTTGTCGCCGGAAACCGCCTCGACGAACGGCATATGGCCGTCGATGTCGAAACTGAAGTCCACCAGCGTCACGCGACCGCAGGCGTACGCCGCGGGAGGCAGCATAAGGCACGGCTTCAGGGCGCCGAACGTGACCGTGACATCGGCAGGGATATACGGGCCTGTGATGGCACCGTCGTCGACTCCCACGCCAGAAGGGACGTCCACCGCGACGACCAACGGGAACTCGCCGGTCGAGTCGCCGGCGGGAAGGGCGGTGCGGTCGGGGATCGTGCCGTCGACACCCAGCGAGGATGCGACCGTGCCCGCGATGCCGTGCAGCGCCCCGCTCAGGCCGATGCCCGTCATCGCGTCGATGATGACATGCGCGTGCTGGGCGAGTTCCACCGCGGCCCGAAGCCTTTCACCGGCCTCTCCCGCGCTGAAGCCGGCAGCGCACCCCGGAATCTCGGAGGCCGGGTCGAGGATCAGCACCTTGCCGCCGGCGCGGACGAATGCGGCGAACCCCTCGCCATGCAGCGTGCGGCCGACCGCGACGGCGGTGACCGAAGCGCCGTCGCCCGCCAGCATCGTCGCGGCGAACAGCCCGTCGCCGCCGTTGTCGCCGCTGCCGGCGAGCAGCACAATGTTCGACTCCTCCAACGCGACGCCCTCATCTTCGAGCATTTCGGCGACGACATGGGCTGTGGCGGCGGAAGCCATCCTCATCAGTGGGACACCGTTCTCAAGCAGTGGCCGTTCCATCTCCCGCACGTCTCGCGCCGTGAAGGCGGCGTGACGAAGAACGTGGAGCCTGTTCTCATCTGTCTGCCCTGCCATGATGCATCCTCCTTGGTTCATGGATCGTTTCCATCAATCGGACTTTGCCCGTCCCTCCACTCTACTCGCTGTCGAGCCGTCGCGGCGACGCGTCTGCGATACCGTTACACGAGTTCGCGCGCGCGAGCGGTACGAGCACTCGCGGCGGACGGCTGGACCGTGGGGCTCTCACGTGACGGCTGCGGCGGCGACACGCGGAAGTGTCGCCGCCGCTGTACTTCAAGCGCTCGAAGCGGCTACCGTGACATCTCAAAGCGAGTCATAATGACCGCCGATCGCAGTCAAACCGCAAGGAGATATCATGTTCGATGAGCTGAAAAGCCGCATGAACAAGTTCTGGAACGATGACAGGACGCTGGCACAGACAGACCCGGAATTCGTCGAGCTGTTCTCGAACTTCGCTTATGACGAGGTCGTCAACGAGCCGGGAGCGAATCACCCCGATCTGGACGACGCCACACGCTCCATGGCCATTCTGGCGGCGTTGATCGGATGCCAAGGTCTCGACGACTTCGAGCTGATGGTGCCGGTCGCGTTCGAATCCGGCGTCGGCGCCGTCCAGGTCAAGGAAATCGTCTACCAGGCGGTTGCATATCTCGGTTTCGGCCGTGTACTGCCGTTCCTGAAGAAGACCAATGAGATACTGGAGGCGAAGAACATCCACCTCCCGCTCGAACCGCAATCCACCACGACGCCCGAAACCCGCGCTGAGGCGGGCGAGCAGGCGCAGATCGACATCTTCGGCGAGCGCATGCGAGGCTTCGCGCAATCAGGGCCGGAGAAGACCCGTCACATCAACAAGTGGCTGGCCGGCAACTGCTTCGGCGACTATTACACGCGCGGCGGGCTCGACACGCGCCGACGCGAGATGATCACGCTGTGCTTCCTGGCCGCGCAGGGAGGGTGCGAGCCGCAGCTCACCTCCCATGCGGTGGCCAACATGCGCGTGGGCAACGACGAGAGGTTCCTGATCGCCGTCGTCTCCCAGTGCACGCCGTATATCGGTTATCCGCGCACGCTCAACGCGTTGCGGTGCATCGCCGACGCGGCGGCGAAGGCGTGACAGTCGGCGCGGGCCGTCAGGCTTCCTCGTGCCAGTGCGGGTCCTGCGCGAAGGAACGTCCCTCGGGATTGTCCATCGCGGCGATGCGCACGCTCGTCGGATCCTTAAGCATCTGGTTGGCGTGGCCCAATGGGCTCCACGCCTCGGTGATGATGCCATGCGCCTGATCGTAGGCGCGCTGCCCGGCCTGCTGGAAGAAGGGGTACAGCTCTACTTGGTTGACGGCCGACGTGACTCCGGTGGAGCGGGTTGGGCCAATGAATCAGATACAGGTCGATGTAGTCGAGTCCCATGCGGGCCACGGACTCCTCGATCGTGACGCGTGCCTGATCGTACTGGTGATGACGGCCCGGCAGCTTCGACGCGACGATGATGTCCTCTCGCGGCACCTCTGATTCGCGGATAGCCTTGCCGACCACGTCCTCGTTCGGACATCTATCTGCGTTTCGAGGGGTTGGTGCCCGAGTAGAGCCGGGCCGGAAACCGCATGATTCCAATGCGGGATGTCCCCGCATACTCCGGATATCGCGTTTGGGCAACCCCTTGAAACGCAGATAGATGTTCCGAGAGCGCGAAATCAACCCCTCGAAGCGGAGATACCGGGTATCAGCCTGCCAGCGGAGGCAATGAGGCACGGTAAAACGGGTTATAGGCCAGAATGTGTGTCCGGGATAAGCCGTCACGTCTTGTGCTGACTGGCGTGTCGCCGGGTTGAATGTGGGCGCCGGGACCTTCGGGGCCGGCAGGCGGCTGCGCCGTATCGCGGTGGCGCTCATGCGCGACGGGGACGGCGGCCTGGCCGTCGGCGGGCCGGCGCCGTCCACGAACAACCCCATCGAATCATGGAACGCGCGCCCGCGCGACACGCCGCGCCGCCACCGGGGACCGCGCCTGACGCGACAGCCGAAGGCGATCTGCCGGTGGCGCCGCCAGCACACCGAACGTCCCGAGGCCGACGCACGGCCCGCCGAGAACGCCATCACCGGCCAACAGCTCGAGGACCCCTACAGGCAGGCATGGGAAAGGAGCCCGCAAGACATGCACGAGACGTCCGGCATCCCCCACGCGGCACGGCACCGGCATCGACCGGAACGACTTCCACACACGCGTCGAACGGCAGCCAAACGACTAAACCACCAGACACACATTTCAGCCTATAACCCAGCGCAGCGAGACCGAGGGCGGTTCATCGCGGAACACGTGGTGGAACCGTGTTCGTGAAGTTCATGTCCCCCAAGTATGACAAAGCGGGATTCCAGCGACTTGTAATCGTTGGGATCCCGCCATTCTTGTCGGGCCGGCGGGATTTGAACCCGCGACCCCTTGACCCCCAGTCAAGTGCGCTACCAAACTGCGCTACGGCCCGAACAGTGCGAAAAGCACCGAGAAGAGAATTTACCATATGACATCAATAACGCAAAACAAGCGTGTCGCGACTCGGGTAATTCCCGACTATCACCTCGCAATAGGGAGACACCAGCTACATAGACGGCATGGCCCATCCAAGTCTTATCCAAGTTCCATCTGCGCATGCCATTGCAGTGCGGCAGCCAGCCGCCCCACCCCGGATACCCCCGTAATGGATACGTCTGCGGGATGATTGGCGAACGAAGCACCACGCGAGTAGACTATAGGAATGTTTGCCGAAGATCTGAAACGGACGGAGAAGATGACAGTGGACGATGTGTTCGAGCAGTCGGCGCAGAAGATGCGCGAGCAGGGCATGAGCGAGATCGCCATCTCGCAGTTCAGGCACGCATACCATGTGTGGGCCAGCGAGAAGGAGAGCGCGTGGATCCGCGAGGACACCGTCGAGCCGCTGCACGGCGTGCGGAGCTTCCATGACGTGTACAAGACCATCGATCATGACAAGGCAGTGCACGCGTTCGCCAAGACCGCATTCCTCAAGCTCAACGGCGGCCTGGGAACCTCGATGGGCCTGCAATGCGCGAAGTCGCTGCTGCCGGTGCGCCGCCACAAGGCTCGGCAGATGCGCTTCCTCGACATCATCCTCGGTCAGGTGCTCACCGCGCGCACGAGGCTGAACGTGCCTCTGCCGGTCACGTTCATGAACTCGTTCCGCACTTCCGATGACACGATGAAGGCACTGCGACACCAGCGCAAGTTCAAGCAGACCGACATCCCGCTGGAGATCATCCAGCATCAGGAACCGAAGATCGACGCGGCCACCGGGGCGCCGGCGTCTTGGCCGGCCAACCCCGATCTGGAGTGGTGCCCGCCCGGCCACGGCGACCTGTTCTCGACGCTGCGGGAGTCCGGCCTGCTGGACACTCTGCTGGAGCATGGCTTCGAATACCTGTTCATCTCGAACTCCGACAATCTGGGGGCGCGCCCGTCTCGCACGCTCGCCCAGTATTTCGAGGACACGGGCGCCCCGTTCATGGTCGAGGTCGCCAATCGCACGTACGCGGACCGCAAGGGTGGCCATATCGTGCGCGACACGGCCACCGGCCGACTGATCCTGCGGGAGATGTCGCAGGTGCATCCCGACGACAAGGACGCGGCCCAAGACATCGCCAAGCACCCGTATTTCAACACGAACAACATCTGGGTGCGCATCGACGTGCTGCGCGACATGCTCGCCGAGCATGACGGCGTGCTGCCGCTTCCCGTCATCATCAACAACAAGACCGTCGACCCGACCGACCCCCAGTCCCCGGCGGTGGTCCAGCTGGAGACCGCGATGGGCGCGGCGATCGGCCTGTTCGAAGGCGCGATCTGTGTGCAGGTGGACCGCATGCGGTTCTTGCCGGTGAAGACGACCAACGACCTGTTCATTATGCGTTCCGATCGGTTCCACCTTACGGACTCGTATGAGATGGAGGACGGCAGCTACATTTTCCCGAACGTCGACCTCGATCCGCGGTACTACAAGAACATCGAGGACTTCAACGAACGGTTCCCCTACAACGTGCCGTCGCTCGCCGCCGCGAACTCGGTCAGCATCAAGGGAGACTGGACATTCGGACGTGACGTCATCATGTTCGCCGACGCGCGTCTGGAGGATAGAAACGAGCCCAGTTACGTACCCAACGGCGAATACGTCGGACCGATGGGCATCGAGCCCGGTGATTGGGTGTGATGTGTCCGCCGTACGAAGAAAAAATACCTATTTTTGACAAAATGCGAGCCGCACACAACAAAACCCTCTATCATGGGATGTGGTGTGCGTGATACCCATGCATATTTAATTGGAATGCTAACGATACGTGAGGACTAATGGCAGAGGGATCGAACGGGAGACGCCGCTTTTCCGACAAATGGGGCAAACATGAGTTGGATGTGTTGGCCGTGCTGTCGTCTGCGTTTCCGCAGTGGCTGACCTCGCGGCAAATCGCCCAGCGCGTCAAGGCATATGCCGACTCCTACGGGGAACTTGCCGATCAGGCCGCGAAAGCCGCGTTCGCCAAGCAGTTCCAGCGCGACCGCGCCAAGCTCGCGGCAATGGGAATCGCCATCGAGTCACGCCAGCCTGAATACTCCTCGAAGTCCGAGGGACAGGACTTCGCGTCGTACCGACTGCAGCTCGGGGACGAGCCGCGCATCCGCCTGCGCTTCGAGCAGGAGGATCTGCCGGTTCTCGCCGCGGCCAACTATCTCGCACGTTCGATTTCCGTATCGTCCACGCAATCGCAGACCGTGACGCCGCAGCATGTGTCCCGCACCACGCCAAGGGTGCCGCAGACGCCCATCCCCGGCCTCGGATTGGATTCCATCGCCCCGGGACTCGGCACGCAGACGATTCCGCCGGCTCTCGTGCGCGTCGTCGACTCCCGCCGTTTCGCGGCGACGGTCGACGTGGACGGAGAGAACATCAACGTCGCCTACACCGATTCCGACGACCTCGCCATGTTCGTGCTCGAACATCCCGGCGCAGTGATCGTCAGCCCGCAGGAGGCCGTCGACGCCTTCAACCGTCGTCTCCAGGCGGCGTCAAACATGGCGCTGGCCGACAGATCGTCGGACGATACCGGCAGCGCCACGGTCGCCACGCCCACCATCACCAGCACGACCCCCGAGCCGGAGGACGCCGACCCCAAGAAAAACCACCAGAAGAAGTCCGGGACCTCGTTCCAGACCGGCAGTGAGGTCGACCGCAGACTGCGTCTGATGCTCTTCCTGTCCGCCCACCTCGGTGAGGAATTCTCCCTCGCGGAACTCGCGGAACGCTTCATCGGCAGGCCCAAGTCGGATGACGAGCTCAAGAAATACGTCAACGTGATCCACAAAGACATCAACACGCTGACCACGGTCTCCGACGACGGCGAGATGGCCGGAAGCCAGTTCTTCGACATCGATTGGTCGCTGCTTGACGCCGAAGGCATCGTGTCCGCGACGAATTCGCTCGGACTGGAACGCCTCGCCGGCATCTCCCCGCAATACCTGAGCATGCTCACCGCTTCAGTGAGCTACCTCGCGCATTCGCCGCTGCTGCCGGAGGCGCAGCGCACGCAGGCGGCCTCGCTGTATCAGCGTCTGCGCCAGCTGGTCAAGCCGGGGGAGACCCCTTGGCTGAGCCTGACCGGCTACGAGCTGGAGCCCCACTGCTTCTCCGTCGTCAAGCGCGCGATCTCCACCGAATCGCTGCTCGACATGGAGTACACGGACGGCGCGGGACGGACCCGCCGCAAGGTCGTCGCCCCCTCCAAGATCTTCGTGGATGAGGGCGTCTACTATGCCGCCGTCTGGACCGACGTGCTGGACTCCACTCCGGAGGACCGGCGCAAGTTCGTCTCACGCGACCAGCTCATCAACAAGGCGAACGGCAAGCCCCGCACATGGCAGGTGCTCAGGCTCGCCCGCATCGAGCACGCCGAGGTCATCGCTCCGGTCAAGCGCGTGGACATTCCCGACATGCCGGTGAGTGAGTTGCGCAAGTGGAGCTTCGACAACGGCACTCCGGCCGTGTTCATCACGGATCAGCCGGATCTTCCGTTCATCAAGTCGATGCCGGGAGCCACCGTCGAGCCGTGCAGCCCGGGCGAGAAGGTGCATATCATCGTGTCGTCCGATTCCTGGTTCGTCGCCTTCTGCATCGCCCATGCGCGTCACATCACCGCGGTCGCACCCGAGACCCTGCGCACGATGATCGTCGCCCGTGCGCAGCGCGAGCTCAGCCTCGGCACACGTGAAGAAGACACCCCGGAAGAGGAGTGATCTCATGCCCTGGTGGATCTGGCTCATTCTCTCGCTGTTCATGCTGGCGATGATCGTGGCGGGCATCGCGTACGCCGCCCTTCACGGCTTCAGGGCGTTGAACGGCATTGCGGAGATCGGCAGCCGTCTCGGCAAGCCCCTCTCCGAGCTCGCGGACGTTCCGCAGGGTGCGGACGTGCGCGAGCCGCTCGCCCCTCCGACATTCACCCAACCGTTGAACAGCGCCATCAGCCGGTATGACGATGCGCAGGTCGACGTCATCAGGCACCGGAACGCGAAGCGCGAACGTCACGCGCGTGCGTGGGCGCGGTGGTCACGTTTCAACCGTTGACGGACTGCGGCTGCAAGCTGCGGCGCGGCCCGCGGCATCGTCTCATGCACGCAGGCGAATACGAGAATCCGACGGCGATGGCCGTCTGTGACGAACGGGGTTTCACGCATGGTCAAACATCAGCGCAAACATTCGGCGGCGAATCGACCCGGCCCATCGCCTTCCCAGCGGTATGCCGCATTCCAGAAGCGTCAGGCGCATAACGCGAGCGTCGCCGCGCGTTTCGCAGCCACGCTGCCATTCGACCTGGACGATTTCCAGCAGGACGCGATAGACGCGTTGGAGCGGGGGGAGAACGTGCTCGTCGCGGCCCCAACGGGCGCAGGCAAGACCGTGGTGGCCGACTTCGCGATGTATCTGGCCCGCGAGCGCAATGTCAAGGCGTTCTATACCACGCCGATCAAGGCGTTGAGCAACCAGAAGTACCATGACCTGACCGCCGTTTACGGCGCCGACCGCGTCGGGCTGCTGACGGGCGACATCTCGATCAACTCCGAGGCCGACATCGTCGTCATGACGACCGAGGTACTGCGCAACATGCTCTACGAGCATTCGACCACGCTCAACGCGCTGCGGTTCGTCATACTCGACGAGGTCCATTACCTCGCCGACCGGTTCCGCGGCCCGGTCTGGGAGGAGGTCATCATCCATCTTCCCCGGCAGGTCAGCGTCATCGGATTGTCCGCCACGGTCTCCAATGTCGAGGATTTCTCGTCCTGGATATCCTCCGTCCGCGGCGACACTAAGCTGGTGGTCTCCGAGCGCCGTCCCGTCCCGCTGGAGCAGCATGTGCTCGTGCAGGCCGACGACCACACCGAGCCGGAGCTGCTCGACCTGTACCGGCGTGACGCCCAGGGCGAGCAGACCACCAAGCTCAACGCGCGCCTGATCGACCGGCTCGATCAGCTTGACCGTCAGGCGGCGCGCCGCCGCGGCGCCGAGAACTCACGCTCCCGCGGCCGTGGCCATTCGCGGGGCCACGCGCCGGCGCAGCGCCACACGCCCAAGCGCTGGGCGGTGGTCGACGAGCTCAACTATCTCGACATGCTTCCCGGCATCTATTTCATATTCTCGCGCAACGGCTGCGATCAGGCCGTCGAGCAGTGCATCAATGCGGGGCTGGAACTCACCACCGAGGACGAGATGCGGCGCATCCGCGCCATCGTCGACGAGATGGTCGCCGGGCAGTTGAGCCAGGAGGATCTCAAGGCGTTGCAGTTCTCCCGGTTCAGGTTCGCGCTGGAGGAGGGCTTCGCGTCCCATCACGCCGGCATGGTCGCGCTGTTCCGGCAGATAGTCGAACGCCTGTTTGAAGAGGGACTGGTAAAGATGGTCTTCGCGACGGAGACGCTCGCGCTGGGCATCAACATGCCTGCGCGCTGCGTCATCGTCGAAAAGCTGGAGAAGTTCAACGGCAGCGGGCATGTGCCGCTGACACCGGGGGAGTTCACCCAGCTGACCGGCCGCGCCGGCCGTCGCGGCATCGATACGATCGGACACGCGATCGTCGTCGACCATCGCGATTTCGTACCTGCGACCGCCGCCGCATTGTCCAGCAAGCGCGTCTACCCGCTGCATTCGAGCTTCCATGCCACGTTCAACATGGCCGTCAATCTGCTCAACACCAGCGACTACGAGACGACTCGCGTCACGCTGGACCATTCCTTCGCCCAGTGGGAGGCCAACGAGTCGGCCTGGCAGCTCGAATCGCAACTGACCACGCTGAAACAGGCGTTGGACGGCTATGAGCAGGCATTCCACTGCGAGTACGGGGATTTCGCGTCTCTGATGCGCATCCGCATGGAGCTGTCCGACCTGGAGAAGAACGGCCGGCGCAAGCTCAAGCAGACCGCCTTCCCGACCGATGAGCAGCGCAAGAACACGTTCCGCGAGCTGGACCAGTCCATCGAGACCCTGAAGAAGCGCGACCGCGAACATCCGTGCCGGCAGTGCCCCGACATGCAGCAGCATATGAAATGGGGCCATCGCTGGATTCGCGAGATGCGCGAATACGAGCGGGTGCAGCACAGGTACGAGTCGCGCACCGGGTCCGTGGCCCGGCAGTTCGACCGTATCTGCTCCATCCTGGAACAGCTGGGATACGTGAAGCGCGACGGGACGGACATGCGATTGAGCGAGCAGGGGCAACTGCTGCGCCACATCTACAGCGAGCAGGACATCGTGCTTGCCGAAGCGCTGGAACGCGGCATGTTCGACCATCTGACGGCGCGACAGCTCGCCGCGGTGCTCTCCGCCCTGGTGTTCGAAGCCAGGGGAGGCACCGGGGGAGAACCGAGGCGCTGGCCCGGCGGCATCCAAGGCCCGGTCGCCCAGACTTCGCAATCTTTGGACCGTCTGCATGCGCAGCTCACGATGCTGTGCGAGGATGAGGGGCTTGACGACCTGCAGCAGCTCGACTTCGGCATCGTCGACATCATGTACGACTGGGCCAGCGGCAACAGTCTGGCATATGTGCTGCATGACCGGGACATGACCGGCGGCGATTTCGTGCGCAACGCGAAGCGTCTGTCCGACATCCTCCAGCAGATCTCGGCGGCAGAGCCGTATCTGCCGCAGGGGAGCGCGCACCTCGCCCAGGTCGCGCACGAGGCCATGGAACTGGTCAACCGCGGCATCGTCGCCTATTCGGGCATTGGCGAGGGCTGACGGAATCGTCGCAGGCGGCAAGGCAGGACCGGAACGGGGAATATACGACTCGTCCGAACTGTTTTGTAGCGTGATAATAGTTTTCGGGAAAGATCGACAAGAAAGACCACAAGGAGGAACGTCATGGCGGAACGCAGCCTACGCGGTATGAGCATCGGCGCAAAATCACTGGAATCCGACGACAACGTGGACTTCGCCGCACGCAGCGAAGTGGCGTACATCTGTCCCAAGGGACACCGGACCATCCTGCCGTTCGCCGAGGGCGCCGAAATCCCCGACGAGTGGGAATGCCGCTGCGGCACCATCGCGCACCGCGAGGGCGACGGCGACGAGGAGGCCAACGAGATCGCCAAGCCCACCAGGACCCACTGGGACATGCTGCTGGAGCGTCGCAGCGAGGACGAACTGAAGAAGCTGCTGGACAAGCGTCTTGAAATGCACCACAGCGGCTGGATTCCCGACTACGAGTAAGGGGAGAGGCATGTCTCAGCATCAGGTCACGACCCGGCAGCGCAGGAACGTGGTGCTGCTCGACCTTGACGGTACGTTGACGCAATCGGACCCGGGCATCATCGCCTGCGCCACCAAGGCGTTCGAGGAGCTCAGCCTGCCGGTTCCCGACGATCAGGAGATGCACCGGTTCATCGGACCAGCCATCATCGAATCGTTCAGACGCAACCATATGCCGGACGAGCTGCTGGATCGCGGCGTGGAGATATACCGCGAATACTATGCGGACAAGGCGGTGTTCGACGACCCGAACAATCCCGGCCACAAAATTCCCGGACGACTGTACAACAGCGTGTACGCCGGTATTCCCGAGCAGCTGGCGGCATTGCGCGCCGACGGCTTGCACCTGGCAATCGCCACGTGCAAGCCGCAATATCAGGCCGAGCCAGTGTGCGAGCATTTCCATCTCGATACCATGGTCGACGGCATCTACGGCGCCAGCACAGACAATTCGCGCATCGACAAGGACCAGGTCATCCGATACTGCTTCGACAGCATCGGATTCGATGCGGATGCCGGTGACCGCGCCCTGATGGTCGGCGACCGTTGGACCGACGTCGACGGCGCCATCGCATGCGGGCTCGATTGCCTGGGTTGCCGTTGGGGGTACGCCGAAGCCGGTGAGCTTGAGGAACATGGCGCATACCGCATCATCGATACCGTCGATGAGCTTGCCGCCGCGGTGAATGATTATTTTGCGAAGTGACCATCTGACATACCGTACTATTATCCGATAATGTACGTTATGTCAGATTTATGATCTTCGGCGCAGTTGACGTTCCGCTTTTGCACTTTTATCCGGCGAAAGTCCTATTTCAAAACGTGATTATGGGACTTTCGCCGGATAAAAATATCTTCGTGCAGATTTTGGCTGTGTTTTTCAGGTAGATGGCGATGAGAATGAGCCGGAGGTCGGCGAGGAAGGCCTCGTCGAGCCTGTCGTACTCGTGCGCGCGGTCCATGAGCAGGCGCGCGCCCATGAACGCGTTCGATGACTTCTCATGCATCGTCATCACCAGCAAGCAGACGGTCAACATGCCGGTCGTAGAGGTCAAGTTCGACAACGACGACAACGAGGTGCGGGGAGACACTTTGTTGGGGAACTGCCCATCACGTTCCAAACCGACAGCTCAGGATCATGGAACATCGAATTGGACGCGACGAAACTGACGCCGGATGCTCTTGGTACGAACGCATTCAACGTAATCTATAACACTTGCAGCGGTGAACGTACGGCCAGATATCGTTATGGATTGGGGTTTGCCATCACATGGCAAACCCCAATCCATAACGATATATTCTCGTCTCACAGACGCATACGTCACGCCTCGGTATGCGTGGCGCCGCGGACCACGCGGTCGACTTCGGTGAAATGCGCGCGATGCGCCTGGATACCCATCAGCAACAGCTCCACAAAAACCAGCGCGATGACTATCGCCGCGCCGATCACCAAGTGGTCGGTGTAGAAATCGTGGAATGCGGGGGACAGTTCCTCACTCGCCATGAGATACACCATGAAGGGGATGCCCGCGAATAGCACGGACACCATCTGGGCCAGCACCACATTCCAGCTGACGGGGTTCACCTCGGGGTGCCTCTCCCCCGTGCCGAACCGACTTCTCACAATGCAGATGCCGCACACCGAGAGCATCCACACGACGGCGAACACCCACAACAACAGCGGAAGCAGATCATCCATACGCCAGCCTCCGGTTATGCCGCCTCGCGTGCGGCACGCTGGGCGGCAATCTTCCTGCGCATGCGCATGGCGGTAAGCTCGTCGATCGGCCGACCGGCGACACGTCCCGACCCTGCGGAGCCGACGTTCGCCGAGGACGACTGCAGATCGACGTAGTCCTCGGTCTCCAGCGCGTCATGAATCTGATGCCACAGCGAGCCGACGGACACGCCGAACACGGCCTTGCCGCTCTGCAGCAGTGCGATCATCTGGTCGCTGGTGGTGCATTCATGCACCTCTTCCCCATCGCACATGATGGTGACATGCTCAAGCTGGTCGACATCGCGCTGCATCAGGAACCCGATGGCCGTAGTGACGTTCTGCAGGTTCACGCCTGCATCCAGCAGCTTCTTGGACACCGCGAGAATCACCACGTCCTTGAAGGAGTACAGCCGCCTCGACCCCGATCCGTGAGATGGGGTGATCGATGGTTCGACGATCTGCTTGCGCGCCCAATAGTCCAGCTGACGGTACGTGATGCCGGCGACCTTGGAAGCCACCGTACCACGGTAGCCCCGTGTCGGGCGGCTGGCGCCTTCGTCGACGAACAGCTCCCCCTGCACGGCGTCGGACGCACCGAGATCGAGCCTCTGCTCCAGCGGCACGACCAGATGCAGCCCGGCCGTCTGGCTCCCTGTCTGCTCAGCCATCGCACTCCCCCGTCCTGTGCATGCGCCGAACCGGCACATGCACGATCACATGAATGTCGTACCGTCCCAGTCTAACGCGCACGGCTTCGCATCATCACGCGATAACGGCGGATTTGGTGAAGAAAACCAGACGGAACTTACCGATCATGATCTCGTCGCCGTTGCGCAGCTGCTGATGGTCCACCCGCTGGCGGTTCACATAGGTGCCGTTGAGGCTGCCGGAATCGTATACCGCGAATGTGTCGCCGACGCGGCGGAACACGGCATGGGAACGGGATACCGTCGAATCGTCCAGCAGGATGTCGGCGCGGGAGTCGCGCCCGACCGTCACCTCGTCCTCATCGAGCAGGTAGCGGGACCCGGAAACGGCGCCTCTGGTCGAGATGAGCAGTGCGGTGCCCGGTGCGAGCCGCGCGATGGTTTCGATGTCCTCCTGCGTGAGGGGACGGTCACCTGTAGTGGTGATGGGAATCTGGATGGCGGGCAGACCAATGATGGTCGTCTCGCCTGCACTTGGAATCGGATCTGTCATAAACGCTATTCTACAGCCCTTGCATACGTATTGTCGGTTGACTTGCGAATTTGGCTGATGGTAATCGAATCCGAGGACGTCACGCTCACCGTCGCGCCGTACTTCACCTTCAGACTCGAACCCACGCCACCCGCGATATTGACGGCGTTCTGAAGGTTCTGGGGATCGCCGATGGCCAGGATCCGATACGGCGCGCTCAGCGCGACACCGTCGCATTCCAGGCCGTCGTCCGTGTCGCTGACATAGGTTTTCGTCACGACACGCACGCTGTTGATGGCCATCACCTCGGCGCCTGCGTTGCGCAGTTCCTCGATGAGTTTGTACATCGTCGCCGCGTCGATCTTCGTCTTCGACCCTTGGGAGATGCTGATCGACACGCCCTTGCCCGTCGCGGGCAAACGACCGGCGAGGATGCCGTTGGTCTCCTCGTTCTGTTTGGCGATGCGCTCCGCCTCCTGCGTCTTGTTCGCCGCGGCCTTGAGCGATCCCAGCTGATTGGTCAGCTCCGACTTGCGCTGCTCCAGGTTCTGCACCTGTGTGCCGGTCTCGCTGATCAGCCTGGTCAGCTCGTCCTCGCTCAGCGTCTCGTATGTGGCGTCGGCGTTGTTGATCTGGATCATGTACCCGTATCCCAGCAGCGCGCACATGATGAGGATGAGCACGCTCGTCATCAGGCGCATGCGCGCCGAGCCGTCCTTGACGGGGCGCTTCGGCTTCTTGCGCACCACGGGGAACGAGCCGGTCTCCATGCGATCGTTCTTCTTGTCCTGCGCATGCTGCTCGTGCAGCTGCGACAGCACGTCACGAGACGATTTGTGCGCCACCATGGTTCATCACCCCCGGAAGATGAAGCGACGGATTGCCGACACGTTCGAGAAGATACGGATTCCCAGCACGACGATGACGGCCGTCTGCAGCTGGGATCCGACGCCCAGCTGATTGCCCAGGAACACCAGCAGCGTCGCGGTGACCACGTTCGAGATGAACGAGATGACGAACACCTTGTCGGAGAAGCTGCGCTCGAAGTACGCGCGGGCCGCTCCCAGTAGCGCGTCAAGCGCGGCGACCACCATGATGGGAAGATACGGCTGCAGAATGATGGGGATATCCGGCTTGACGAACACGCCGAGCACCACGCCGATGATGAGACCTAGTACCGCTGCCATCTACTCGCTCCTCTTTGCATAGGACAATTCGCCGGAAGGCGCCGCTTCCAGTGTAATCGAACTCTCTTTATTCACCTGAGGGTATATGCCCGCCTGGGCGAACGAATCATACAGACTGCGCTGCGTGGACTTGCTGACCGCGGAGGCCAGCGTGTCGCGGTCCCCTATCGCCTGGATCGTGTACGGGCTGGTCACGGCGGTGACGCCGACGAGAATGTTCGATCCCGCCTTGCGCACCGATGTCTGCACGCCGAGCCGGTTGCCGTTGATGGCTATGCCCTCGGCGCCCGCCTGCCACAGCAGTCGCACCAGCAGCCGCAGGTCGGCGTCGGTGACCACGCGAATCTGCATGCCGCTGGACTCGCGTGGCGTCGATGCCCCGTCGGAGCCGGCGGCGATGGGGTCGGCCAGGGTCAGGCTGATGCCCGGCCCCTCCATGGCGACAAGCCCGTTGACCATCTCGTCGTTGACCAGCGTCGAATCCTCCCCCGTGCCGCCCAGCTTCTTCGATCGTTCCGTGACCTGGTTGCGCAGATCGTTGACTTCGTTCATGAGCGTGTCGGCCTGGCCGCGCGTCTCGCGCAGCTCGCTGGCGAGGCTTTGCCTGACGACCTTGCGCGGGTCGGAATGCAGCCGTTCGATGAACAGCGACCCGTAGAAACCGACGGTGATGCACATGGCGAACACCAGAAACTTCGTCGCCCACGTCGACAGACGCGAGCGCGGACGCTGGTCGAGCCTCGAATCCGAGAACAGCGGATCCATGGGGCGGTTGGTGAGATCGTCGATGAGCTTGAGTGAATCGTCATGCAGCCGTCTGCGGCGGGCCGGCATGGTCTGCCCGCCTTCCGCGGGCCTGACATGCCGGGACTGCGACTGGGCCACGGAATCCGAAAACACCGCGCGACGTTTCACCGGCGCGTTCTCGGCCGGCACGGGAAACGACAGCGGCTTGATCGGATCAGCGTCCATCGGCACGTTTCTCTTTCACCAGCAGTGAAATGCCTTGCTTGCTGTAGATGCAACCGGCGAGCCAGTACAGTCCGACGCCCCAGATGCCGGCGGCCAGCGCGGCGAGGTGCAGAAGCCCGACGAAGGGGTTCTCCCAGATGTCGCAGAAAATCAGCGCGACGATGGAGACCATCAGCATGAAAGTGCCTGCCTTGCCGACGAAATGCACCGGCAGCGGGCCGTAATCGTATTGAGCAAGCCACAGCACGAGCAGCATCATCCATGCGTCCCTGGCCGCGATGATGATGATCATCCACCAGGGGATGATCCCGGCGACGCCCAATGCGAGGACGCTGCAGATGATCAGCAGGCGGTCGGCGATGGGATCGAGGATCTGCCCGATCTTGCTCACCTGATTGAAGGCGCGCGCGATGATGCCGTCGAGGCTGTCGGTGATGGCCGAAACGGCGAGGACGATCAGTGCGGGCACCATCCGGTGATCGGCGACCAGCCATGCGATAAAGGGGATGGACGCGATTCTCAGGACGCTGATGAGGTTCGGCACGGTGAAGTAGATGTCCCTCGGCTCGGGGCTGTACTCCTGGTTGAACTTCTGCTTGATCTTCTGGCGGTATCCGCCGTCGGCGTGCTGCTGTGTACCCATTGTCGAACCCCGTTCGTCACATGCGGGAGGCCTGCAGCGCGGTCACGATGATGGCCCGGGCACCCACCTCGTACAGCTTGTCCATCAGCTGGTTGACCTTCGCCTTGGGCACCATCACGCGCACCGCATTCCACTGCTTGTCGTGCAGCGGGGATACGGTCGGGCTCTCGAATCCGGGGGTCACCGCGACGGCGGCCGCCACCTTGCCGACGGGGATGTCATAGTCCATCAGCACGTAGCGCTGCGCGGTCAGCACACCCTGCAGTCGGCGGCTGAGGATGGTGAGCCGCTCGTCCTCGGGGTCGAGGCGCGGGGAGCGGATGAGCACCGCTTCGGAGTGCATGATGGGGTCGGCGAAGATGCGCAGGCCGGCGTTGCGCAGCGTAGTGCCGGTGGACACCACGTCGGCGATGAGGTCGGCCACGCCCAGCTGCACCGAGGACTCCACGGCGCCGTCGAGGTGGATGGTCTCGGCCTCGATGCCGTGCGCCACCAGATAGTCGTGCACGAGCTTGTCGAAGGACGTGCCCACACGCTTGCCCTGGATGTCCTGCAGCGTATGGAAGTCGGAATCGTTCGGCGCGGCGAAGCGGAACGTGGACGCACCGAAGCCGAGCTCCATGTGCTCGCTGGCCTCGGTGCCGGAGTTCAGCAGCAGGTCATGGCCCGTGATGCCGACGTCGATGGTGCCGCGGCCGACATACACGGCGATGTCGAGCGGCCGCAGATAGAACAGCTCGATGTCGTTGTCCGGGTCCTCCACCACGAGCTGACGCGGATTGGAACGCAGACGATACCCCGCCTCGGACAGCATGTTCCAAGCGGGCTCCGACAACATGCCCTTGTTGGGCACTGCGATTCTGAGCATGGTGTTTCTCCCTCCAGACCGGCCGGTCTGTTTGTCACAGGTGCTTATAAACGTCCTCCAGGGTGATGCCCTTGGCGATCATCATGACCTGGAGATGGTACAGCAGCTGGCTCATCTCTTCGGCCGTGCGGTCCGCGCCCTCGTATTCGGCCGCAATCCAGGTCTCCCCCGCCTCTTCGATGATCTTCTTGCCGATGAAGTGCGTGCCCTTGGCGAGCTCGTCTACGGTCAGGGAGCCTTCGGGCTTGGTGACGGCCTTCTCGGACAGTTCGGCGAATAGCGATTCAAACGTCTTCATGATATGTGTCCCTTGAGATTGTGCATGGTTGAGGCACTCGACGGCGTCGCCGCGATCGCGGTCCGGCATTGGTGTCGGAGCCGTCGCGTGCCATGTTCTGCGTTTCCGCCGTCAGTCGCGGTATGCGGCAGCGGCCTTGTCCCTGATCTGGTCGATGGCCTGGGCCGGGCTCTCAGCGCCGTACACGGCGGAGCCGGCGACCAGCACGTCGGCGCCGGCCTCGGCGACGATGTGGGCGGTCTTCGGGCTGACGCCGCCGTCGACCTGAATATGGGTGGACAGGCCCCGACGCGTGATCTCGTCACGCAGGCGACGAACCTTCGCCATCTGGTTGTCCAGGAACTTCTGTCCGCCGAAACCGGGTTCGACGGTCATGATCAGCACCATGTCGAACTCGTCGAGGATGTCGAAAATCGGTTCGACCGGCTCGGCGGGACGCACGGCGAAGCATGCCTTGCAGCCCATGTCACGCAGCTGGCGGGCCAGACGCACCGGCGCGTGGGTGGCGCCCATATGGAACGAGATGGAGGCGGCACCGAGCTTCGCGTATTCGGGGGCCCAACGGTCGGGGTCCTCGATCATCAGGTGCACGTCGACCGGCAGGTCGGTGACCTCGCAGATGCGCTTGACGATGGGCTCGCCAAGGGTGAGGTTCGGCACGAAGTGGTGGTCCATCACGTCGACATGCACGAGGTCGGCGTTGGCGATGGCCTTGAGGTCGCGTTCGAGGTTGCAGAAATCAGCGGAAAGGATGCTGGGTGCGATTTGTATGCTCATGGCTCTCATTCTATGGTGGAAGAACGACGAGACGGCTTGCGCCTACACGACGTTCTTGTTTGTGTGTTATGGTATTGCGGTTTTCTATGCTCTTGTGCGATATCCTGATTCGGACGGATGCGGGCGCTCAGTCCTGATGGACCTCGCTCTCGGCGGTTTCGGCGGGAGTCTCGGGCTTCGCGGTCTTGGCCGTCTTGCCGGATTTCGCGGCGGCCCGCTCTTCCAGCTGGCGCTGACGTTCCATCTCGTCGGCCGTGACCGCGCGCAGTCTGGATGTCAGGTCGCGTGTCTCACTGCCGAAGCGCCACAACACGACGAACAGGATGCACCCGGCAAGGAACACGATGATCGCGGTCCACACGTTGACTCGCAGGCCGAGGATGATCGTCGAATAGTTGATGCGGATGCTTTCGATCCAGGTGCGTCCAAGCCCGTACCACATCATGTACATGGCGAACTGCTGTCCGGATTTGAGCACGTCGACGAGTTTGTGGCCGAGCCACACGATAATCGCGGTGCCGATCAGGTTCCAGATCATCTCGTACAGGAACGTGGGGTGGAACAGCGTGCCGGTCGGGCATGCCTGTCCGTTGTAGCAGATCTCACTTTTGCCGATGGCGTCCGCATCGTTGAGCTTGAGGCCCCATGGCAGCGTGGTCGGCATGCCGTACAGTTCCTGGTTGAACCAGTTGCCCAGTCGTCCGATGGCCTGCGCTACCATCAGCGCCGGCGCGATGCAATCGGCCAGCAGGGCGAACGGATAACGCCGGTGGCGGCACCACAGGAACGCGGCCAAGGCCCCCACCCCGATGCCGCCGAAGATGGCCATGCCGCCTTCCCACACCTTGAGGATGTTGATGAGGTTGCCGGTTGGCGGGAAGTAGATGTCGGGCGTCGTGATGCAGTGGTACAGACGGGCCCCGACCAGGCCGCAGGGCACTGCGACCAGCGTGGTGTCCAGCACCTGGTCGAAGGTGCCCCCGTTCTTCTTCCATCTGACGGTGAGGATCCACACGGCGAAGATGATTCCCGTCAGGATGCAGATCGCATACATGTGGATCGTCACCGGTCCGATGGAGAACTTGGAGAACCCCGGTGAGGGGATATACGCAAGATTCATGCAGTGCCTCGTTTGTCTAGACCGCTGTTACCGCCATCTACCCTACCCCATGGCCGGCGGATGCACGGTAAAGGCAGCCCGCCGGCGCGGGGGTGTGTCAGCGTGACTCGTTGTGGATGCCCTCGGACAGCGCCTCGACCTTGGCGGCCAGGTCGCGCAGTCCTTCCTTCGGCGTCTTCGCGGTGACGTTGTCGTCGTCAAGCAGGGTGTGCACCAGAGCAGAACCGACGATGACGCCGTCGGCGTAGGCGCCGACCTTCGCGCCCTGCTCCGGGGTGGATACGCCGATACCCACGCACACGTTTCTCGCCCCGGCGTTGCGGGCACGCTCGACAAGCGTTTCGGGCGATGCGCTGATAGTGTCGCGCTCGCCGGTGACGCCCATACGGGATGCCGCGTAGACGAAGCCGCGTGCGTTGCGGGCGACCAGTTCGAGACGTTCGGAGGCCGAATCCGGGGAGACCAGGAAGATGCGGTCGAGTCCGTGACGATCCGAAGCCTCGATCCACTCGCCAGCCTCATCGGGGATGAGGTCGGGGGTAATCAGGCCGGCACCGCCGGCGTTCTCGAAATCGCAGGCGAACCGTTCGACGCCGTAATGGTAGATCAGGTTCCAGTAGCTCATGATGAGTGGCACGCCGCCGGCGTTGGCCACCGTCTCGACCGCCTTGAACACGCCGTTGATGCTTTCCCCGTTGTTCAGGGCGATCTGGCTGGCCGCCTGAATGACGGGGCCGTCCATCACCGGGTCGGAGTACGGCAGGCCGATCTCGACCGCGTCGACGCCGTGCTCGATCATGGTCCTGAGCGCGTCGAGTGAGATGTCGGGGTTCGGGAAGCCATACGGCAGGTATCCGATGAAGGCCGGCTTGTTTTCGGCCTTGAGCCGGTCGAACATGGCTTCCGTCGCGCTGGGCTTGTGACTGATGCCGAGCGGCTGTCCGGACGGTGTGGTTGCTGTATTCGTCATAATCAAAAACTCCTTCTGCTTCACGGACCGGTTCAGGCGACGGTGTCGCCCTGCGCGCCGGTGACATCGAGCGCCGCGGCCTGCTCGTCGGTCAGGTATCCGAACCATTTGCCCGCGGTGGCCATGTCCTTGTCGCCGCGGCCGGAGATGTTGACGATCATCACGGCCTTGTCGTATCCCTTGGCCTTCAGATCAGCGGCGGCCTTGAAGGCGCCAGCGACGGCATGCGAGCTCTCGATGGCGGGGATGATGCCCTCGGTCTGGCTCAGGTCGCGGAAGGCGTTCATAGCCTCCTCGTCGGTGGCCCAGGAGTAGTTCACGCGCCCGATCTCCTTGAGCCAAGCGTGCTCGGGGCCGACGGAAGCGTAATCGAGACCGGCCGAAATCGAATACGTGTCGAGAGTCTGTCCTTCATCGGTCTCCAACAGGTAGCTCTTGGCACCCTGGAACATGCCAAGCTGTCCGGTGCCCGGTGCGAAACGGATCGCATGATGGCCCGAGGCCGGCCCGTTGCCGCCCGCCTCATAGCCGTACAGGTTCACGCGCTCGTCGTCGAGGAACGCGTTCATCACGCCGATGGCGTTGGATCCGCCGCCGACGCACGCGCACACCGCGTCCGGGTGGTCGATGCCGTACCAGTCCTGAAGTTGCTGCTTGGCCTCCTCGCCGATGATCTTCTGGAAGTCGCGAACCATGGCCGGGAACGGGTGCGGTCCGGCGACCGTGCCGAGCAGGTAGTGCGTGTCGGCGACGTTGGTCACCCAATCGCGCAGCGCCTCGTTGATTGCATCCTTGAGAATCTTGTCGCCCAGTGTCACTTCGACGACCTCGGCGCCCAGCATGCGCATGCGGGCCACGTTGAGGGCCTGACGTCGGGCGTCGATCTGCCCCATGTACACGCGGCACTTGAGCCCTAGCATCGCGCACACGGTGGCGGTGGCCACGCCGTGCTGTCCGGCACCGGTCTCGGCGATCACGCGGGTCTTGCCCATGCGCTTGACGAGCAACGCCTGGCCGAGCGCGTTGTTGATCTTGTGCGCGCCGGTGTGGTTGAGGTCCTCGCGCTTCAAGAAGATGCGGGCGTCGAGTCCGGTCCTGTCCTTGACCAGCGCGGCGAATCGCGGGGCTTCCGTCAGCGGGCTCGGACGGCCGACGTACCGCTGCTGCAGCGTCATGAATTCCTTACGGAACTCGGGGTCGGCCTTGGCCTGATCATAGACGCGCTCCAGCTCGTCCAGAGCGGTGATCAGTGCCTCCGGCACGTATCGCCCGCCGAACTGTCCCCAATATGGTCCCTGATGCTCACTCAACGGGGTCGATTCGGATGCTTTCACTCTCTGCCCTGCCTTTACTAGTCGTTGTACGGCGGCCACATGGTCATCGGCGGTAGCCACGCCTTCGCCCACCAGCACGGCATCCGCGCCGGCGCGACCGTAATCCTCGACCTCGACCGAACCGAACACGCCCGACTCTGCGACGCGGATCACGTCATCGGGCAGTCCTTCGGCGAGTTCGGCGTATTTGTTCACGTCAACCTTCAGGTTCTTGAGATTGCGCGCGTTGATGCCGATGATCCGGGCGCCGGCCGCGACCGCGCGGCGAATCTCCTCGGTGGTGTGCGTTTCGACGAGCACGGCCATGCCGAGCTCGTGGGCGAGTTCAAGCAGGTGCGCGAGCTTGTCGTCGTCCAGCGCGGCGACGATGAGCAGCACTAGGTCGGCGCCGTGGGCACGCGCCTCGTAGATCTGGTAGTCGGTGACGATGAAGTCCTTGCGCAGCAGCGGAATGTGAACCGCCGAGCGGACCTTGTCGAAATCGTCCAGCGAGCCGAGGAACCGCCGGCCTTCGGTGAGCACGGAAATCACGCTCGCACCGCCGCGCTCGTATTCGCGGGCCAGGGCCGCCGGGTCGGGGATATCGCTCAAATGCCCCTTGGATGGGGAGGCGCGCTTGATTTCGGCGATCACGGGGATGCCGTCCGGACGCTTGAGCCATCGCGTCGCGTCGATAGGCGCCGGCGCGGCCAGAGCGGCCCGCCTCACATCCTCAAGAGACACGACACATTCGCGGGAACGCTGGTCTTCCAACGCCCCGGCAACCAATTCGTCCAAAACCGACATAATGCTCCCTTATAGATCGTTCGGTCAGTCGCCACTGTAATTCATGGCAGACGACAACCGCGCGTTCCGTCCTACATTCTGGGCGTGGCCGCGGGCCGGAGCGGGCCGGGATCGTGGCCCGGCAACGAAGGCGGCCGCCGCGGAGGAATCCGCGACGGCCGCGCATGCACGCTCATCCGTGCAGGGAGAGACCCCACGTCACTTGCGGCGCTTCTTCTCCCTGATGTTGACGGAGATCTGTATCGGGGTGCCTTCGAAGCCGAACTCCTCGCGCAGGGAGCGCTCAAGGAACCGGCGGTAGCCGTGCTCCAGGAATCCGGTGGCGAAGATCACGAAGCGCGGCGGACGCGTGGACGCCTGCGTGGCGAACAGGATACGTGGCTGCTTGCCTCCGCGCAGCGGATGCGGGTGCGCGGCCTGGATCTGGCCGAGGAAGGCGTTGAGACGCCCGGTGGGAATGCGCTTGTCCCAGGATTCCAGCGCGTTGCGCATCGCGTCGGCGAGGCGGTTCGTGTGCCATCCGGTCTTCGCGGACAGGTTGACGCGCTGCGCCCACGTCACGCGGTTGAACTCGGTCTTCCACAGGCGCTCCAGCCGCTGCCGGCCGAAATCGTCCATCAGGTCCCACTTGTTGAACACCAGCACCACCGCACGGCCGGCGTCGACCGCCTGGCTCATCACCTTCAGATCCTGGTCGGAGATGGGCTGGGACGAGTCGAACAAGACCAGCGCGAGCTCGGAACGCTCGATTGCGGCCTGCGTGCGCAGGGACGAGTAGTAGTCGGCACCGGACACCTTGTGCAGTCGACGCTTGATGCCGGCGGTGTCGATGAACAGCCAGTCCTCGCCGTCGATGTCGATGGTCTCGTCGACCGGGTCGCGGGTCGTGCCGGCGAGGTCGTTGACCACGGCGCGCTGTTCGCCGGCGAGCTGGTTGAGCAGCGACGACTTGCCCACGTTCGGGCGGCCGACGAGCGCGACACGCCGCAGATGCGTAGGCGTGAGGAAGCCCGAGGTCTTGTCCGCCTTGCGCAGCGAATCCAGCGCGGCGTCAAGCAGGTCGCCGACTCCCCTGCCATGCATGGCCGAGATCCCGTAAGGCTCGCCCATGCCAAGCTTCCAGAACTCGGCGGTCAGGTATTCGCTGGCCCCGTCGTCGACCTTGTTCACCGCGAGCGTGACCGGCTTGCCGCTGGCCCGCAGCATCTTGACGATGCGCTCGTCGGTGTCCGTCAGCCCCACGTGGCCGTCCACGACGAGGATGACCGCGTCAGACAGCTGCACGGCGATCTGCGCCTGCGAGGCGATGGCGGATTCGATGCCTTCGACGTCGGCCTCCCAGCCGCCGGTGTCGACGAGCTTGAATTCGGTGCCGGACCATTCCGCGTCGTAGCTGACACGGTCCCGGGTCACTCCGGGCGTGTCTTCGACGACCGCGGCGCGACGGCCGAGGATGCGGTTGACGAGCGTCGACTTGCCCACGTTCGGGCGGCCGACCACGGCGAGCACTCCGACGGCCTTGGGAGCCGGCGACTCGTCTTCGATCCCGTACCGGGAACCGGCGATGATCTGCTCGTCGCCCTCATCCAGTTCGTAATCGCTCAGATTGGCGGCATACTGCTCGTACTCCTGCACTTCGACCGCGTCCGCGACCAGCGTGATCAGCACATCCAGCGTCTGCTGGAAATCCATATCGGAGTTGTCGACGGTGGTCACGCCGTCCGCCGCGGTCAGGAAGCTGGTGACCTTGGAATCGGCGCGGTCGCGGGCGGCCACGTCCTCGCCTCCCACGCCGGCACCGGCGACGGCCTGCCCCGTGCGGCGCGCCTGACGCACCTCTTCCCGGGCGGTCAGCAGCACACGCACCTCGGCATCGGGAGCCACGACCGTGGTGATGTCACGGCCCTCCGCGACGATGCCGCGGCCCAGCGAGAAAGAGTCGGCCGCAGACTCGCGCGCAATGTAGGCGCGCTGCGCGGCGATGAGCACGTGGCGCACCGGGATGACGTTCGACACCTTCGACACGTGCGAGGAGACCTCGGAGGAGCGGATGGCCTCACTGATGTCCTCGCCGTCGGCGGTGATGCTCGGATGGTCCGGGTCGACGCCGATGTCGAAGTGGTCGCCGGTGAAGAATTCGGCGACTGCTTCGGTGATCTGCTGCTCATCCACCTGATCGCCGTCGAGGTCGATGCCCTGATGCAGGCACCACCAGGCGCATGCGCGGTACATGGCGCCGGTATCGAGGTAGGCGAAGCCGAAATGGCGGGCCAGCGCCTTCGAAGTGGAGGACTTTCCGACGCCCGCAGGGCCGTCGATGGCGACTCGTATCACAGCCCGACCTCCTTCTGCAGGGAACGGACCTCGACCTGGGACAGCACACGGTAGGTGCCGGACTTGAGGTCACCGAGCTTGATCGGCCCGATCTGGGTGCGCACCAGACGGCGAACCGGGTATCCGATGGCGCCGAAGATGCGGCGGACGATACGGTTCTTGCCGGAGTGGAGCACCACCTTGACGATGGTCTGGTCGCGGTTGGCGTCGATGATGGCGCAATGGTCCAGCTTGACCAGGCCGTCATCCAGCTGGACGCCCTGGGTCACCAGGCGCCGGCAGACGTTGCCGCCGATCTTGCCATCAATCGTGGCGATGTAGGTCTTCTCCACCTCGTACTTCGGGTGCATGACGTGCTGGCTCAGCTCGCCGTCGTTGGTCATGAGGATCAGGCCCTCGGAATCGTAGTCGAGGCGGCCCATGTGGAACACGCGCTCGTACTTGTCCCCGATGATGTCGGCCAGCGTGTAGCGGCCTTTCGGGTCGTCCATGGCGCTGAGCACCTTCTTGGGCTTGTTGAGCGCCAACGTGACATGGTTCGGGTTGAGGTGGACGCGCGAGCCGTCCACACGGATGTGCTGCTTCTTCGGATCGACGCGGGTGCCGAGTTCGGTCACCAGCTCCCCGTCGACCTCGACACGCCCATCGGTGATCATCTGCTCGCACTTGCGGCGTGATCCGAAGCCCGCTTGCGCGAGGATCTTCTGCAGGCGGATTCCTTCGTTGTTGTTGTCGTCATGCGCTTTGAGTGCGCGCGAATATGCGTTTGGCATCGTTCTCCCAACGTGGCCGGACATTGACAATGAATCTGCGCTCCCGGACAAACTCACAGGGAAAACACAGCCAATACATTGTATCGTATCGTCCCCCCGTTGGTAAACTTGCAACGTTCGGCGGGTCGCAAAGCCCGCAACATCAGAAAAAGGACACTACAACATCATGACTGAAGAACAGAACACCGAGCCAAGCGCTTATCCGATCGGGGCGCGCGTGTGCGCGGAGCTTGCAGGCAGCTTCCTCGTCTGCTTCGCCATCTATATGATCTGCACGTTCGGCACTTCGATCTACGGGCTTGACCTGGCGTACATCGTCGTGGGCACCGCGTTGGCGTACGCGGTCGTCACCGCGATGCTCGGGCGTGTCTCCGGAGGCCAGTTCAATCCCGCCATCACCGTGGCGGCGATGCTCACCGGCAAGACCAAGGTAGTCGCCGGCATCCTGTACGTCATCGTGCAGGTGGTCGGAGCGATCGCGGCGGCCGGCGCGGTCAGGTGGATCCTGCCGACCTCGCAGACCGTCACCATGAAGACGTGGCTGACGCCCGCCGTCAACGGCTATGGCACCGGTTCCGTATCGAGCGCCACCACCAGCAGCGCATCGGTGAGCTTCGGCATCTCCATGGCCATCGTCGTCGAGGTGATCGCCGCGATCATCATCATCGCGGTCGCGATGCGTCACACCGATGCGAACGGCAAGCCGAATGCGACGTACGCTCCGGTGATCGGCGCCGCATACGGCCTCGGCGTGGCCATGACCTATACGGTCACCGGTGCCGCGCTGAACCCGGCCCGCGCCACCGGCATCGCGCTGTTCGGGCAGAATCAGGGTCTTTCAACGCAGCCGCTGCAGCAGTTGTGGATCTTCTGGCTGGCGCCGGTCCTGGCCGCGGCAATCGTGGCGCTGGTCATGATCATCGCTGATATGGCGTCGAAACGCAAGCCGAAGACTCCTGCGGATGCGCCCATCGACGAGGCGACGGACGCTGAGGCGGATGCACATGACATCGCCGTGGACGCGGCGGTCAATGTGGCGCCCCAGGTTCCGTCAACGAATCCAGAACAGTGACGGTGCGAAATACAACAGAAGCAGTCCCAGTCCCAAACCGATGCCGATAATGGCGTCGAACAGGACTGACCGGACTTTCCAAGGGCTCTTCTCGCGCATGATGATGCGCAGCAGGGCCGTGACGATGGCCGTGACGGCGATGATCACCGTCGCGGCCATCGTATATCCGAGGAAGGCGACGACCAGGGCGACGATGACGACGCCGAGCACGCACCACTCGAATGCCGGCTTGCCCTCGTGGACTTCGGACACGTATGGATGATGCTGATTCATGGAGCTTCCTCGGGGATTGGTTATCGTGATGGATCGGCCGCGAACCCTTGACGGTCGGCGGCCGATCCGTGAATCGGTGACCGGGCGGCGGATCAGTGGAAGAAGTGACGGGTGCCGGTCAGGTACATCGTCACACCGGCCTTCTTGGCCGCCTCGATGACCTCCTCGTCACGGATGGATCCGCCGGGCTGCACGATGGCCTTTACACCGGCGTTCATCAGCGTCTCGGCGCCATCTGCGAACGGGAAGAACGCGTCGGACGCGGCGACCGAACCGGTGGCGCGATCGGCGCCGTCGGCCAGCGTGTTGGCGCGATCGACGGCCAGATGGCAGGAGTCCACGCGGTTGACCTGGCCCATACCGATGCCGACCGTGGCCTGGTCGTGCGCGAGCAGGATGGCGTTGGACTTGACGCAGCGGATGGCGCGCCAGGCGAACACGAGGTCCTTGAGCGTGGCCTCATCGGCGGGTTCGCCGGCCACGAGCTTCCATGCGTCCGGATCGTCGCCGGTGGCATTGATGAGGTCCATGTCCTGCACGAGCAGGCCGCCGTCGATTTGGCGGAACTGCGTGTGGCCCTTCGGCGGCTCGGCCACCTTGAGGATGCGCAGGTTCTTCTTCTTGGTCTTGAGCAGTTCAAGCGCCGCGTCCTCGTAGGCGGGGGCGACGATGACCTCGGTGAAGATCGGGCGAACGCTTTCGGCCATCTCCAACGTGACGGTGGTGTTGCAGGCGATGACGCCGCCGTAGGCGCTCACCGGATCGCAGGCGTGGGCCTTCTTGTGGGCCTCGGCTGCGGTGGCTCCGATGGCGAGGCCGCACGGGTTGTTGTGCTTGACCACGGCCACGGCGATGGCGGGTGCCATATCCCACACGGCGCGCCATGCGGCGTCGGCGTCCACGTAGTTGTTGTAGCTCATCGGCTTGCCGCCGAGCTGTTCGGCGTGCGCGAAGCCGTCGCGGTCGAGCGGGTCGAGGTAGAGGGCGGCCTGCTGGTGGGAGTTCTCGCCGTAGCGCAGCGTGTGCGCGCGGTCCCAGGTGCGGGTGAACGCGGCCGGGAACTTCGCCGCGTTGACCGGGTTCTCGCCTTCGGCCGGGTCGGCGGATTCGACGGTGGCGGGCTTGGGCCAGTGCTTGGCGGTCCACTCGTTGATGGTAGCGTCATAGGCGGCGGTGTGGGCGAACGCCTTGCCGGCCAGCCAGTGGCGCTCCTCCAGACTGAAGCCTTCACCATTGGCCACACGGGCCGCGACGAGCGCATAGTCGGCCGGGTCGGTGACGATGGCGACGGTGGCGCTGTTCTTCGCCGCGCCACGCACCATGGACGGGCCGCCGATGTCGATCTTCTCGATGACCGCGGCCTCGTCGGCGCCGGAACGAACCGTATCGGCGAACGGGTACAAGTTGACGACGACCAGGTCGAAGGGCTTGATGCCGAACTTCTCAAGCTGGGCGGCGTGATCGGGGTTGGTCATGTCGGCGAGGATGCCGGCGTGGATGTGCGGGTCGAGCGTCTTGACACGGCCGTCGAGGCACTCCGGGAATCCGGTGACCTCGCTCACCTCGGTGACGGCGACGCCGAGTTCGGCGAGGCGCTTGGCGGTCGAGCCGGTGGACACCACTTCGGTGCCGGCCTTGATGAAGGCCTCGGCCAGTACTTCGATGCCTTCCTTATGGAAGACGGACACCAGAGCCCGTCGTATCGGTCGATTCGTGTTGGTCATCGTGCTCCTTCTTGGTTGTTGGTTGTATGGACTTGCGGGAAACGATGGTACGCGGGTGCGTTGTTGCGGCTCGTTGTGCCCCCGTTCTTCGTGCAATCCAGCGTATCCCGAAAACAATGGCGACGCCAATCAGCGCCAGCACCCAGGCCATGCACAGTCCCATGGCGCTCGGACGTCCGACGGCCTGCGCGGACTGCATCACGTCGACGCCGACGTATTTGAGCCTGGCCTTTCCCAGCGACCCGTTCGACACCCCGAACATGACCGACGACAGCAGGGATATGACCACGCTCGACAGGCAGAACCCGCCCGCCGGGTAGGCGAGTTCGAGAATCAGGTCCTTGCGGTCGAGGGGATCGGACGCGCTGCCGACGATGATGCGGAAACCGGATTTCATCGCCATGGATGCCAGCCCGGCGACGAATCCGACGACCAGCGGAATCAGCACGACGGCGAACCGTATGCCTTCATCGCCGACTGCCTGCGGAAGCAGGCCGAAAACAGGAAGAGGCGGAAGCGAACGCCCCTGCCCGATCCAAGGGGTGAATGTCGCAAGCTCTCCGATGTGGAATCCGGCACCGAACAGCCACGAGACCGCCCATATGCACAGGTTGGGCAGCCATGCAAGCGATGCGATCGTCGTCAGTATGCGCGAGCCGGTCCCCATGCCGATGTCGGCGAACAGCGTGTCCATGGCCGAACGGTTCAGCACGCCCCACACGATGACGGTGATCAGTCCCATGACCAGGTACACGCCCATCATGATGACACCCACCATCAGGCCGGTCCTGATCGTGCGGCGCACGCCGTCGGACACATGATGACGGATAAGTTCACGCAGCTGCCCGGAGAGTGGGTCCTTCGACAGCGCGGCGCCGGCGAATCCAAGCGAGAACACCACGGCCGATTTGACGCATACCAGAGCCGGCCAGTCAAGCAATCCGACGGGAAGCGACTGCGTGCCCATGACGTTGATAAAAATCCAGACCACCACGCCGCTGACGTATGCGCGGATATCCGTGCATATCTTCCGGCTGAACGACCAGACCAGGCCTATCAGCAGCACGGTGAGCAGCAGCGGCATGATGGACAGGGAAAGCGTGTCGGTCTCGAATCCGATGCCCTGGCTGAGCAGGACTACGATGCGGGTCATGTCCAACGTCGAGGACGACAGGTTTTCCCCACCTTCCTCCATCGAGATGACCAGCAGCATGAGCGCAAGAAAGCAGCCCAGGGCGATGGCGTACAACGCCATCGAGCCGATGGCGATGATCGGCCCCCTGAGCCAGGCCTGGATACGCTTCCTCATACCAGCGAGCGTTCGGCGAGCACCTTGCGCATGAGGTCCGCGGTCTGACCGGGAGTGCGTCCGACGGGAATACCGGCGGCCTCCAGCGCGATTTTCTTGTCCTGCGCGGTTCCCTTGCCTCCGGAGACGATGGCGCCGGCATGGCCCATCTGCTTGCCTTCCGGCGCGGTGAATCCGGCGATGTATGCGACGACGGGCTTGGTCATGTGCTCTGCGGCCCATGCCGCGGCGTCCTGCTCCGCGCTGCCTCCGATTTCGCCGATCATGACTACTGCCTTCGTGTCGGCATCCTGCTCGAATTCCTGCAAGGCCTCCAGCAGCGTGGTGCCGACGATGGGGTCGCCGCCGATGCCCAGGCAGGCGGTGAAGCCGATGTCGCTCAGCTCGCCCATCAGCTGGTAGGTCAGTGTGCCGGACTTGGAGACCAGTCCGATGGGACCACGGCCCACGATGCCATCGGGGATGATGCCGAGGTTGACGCCATGCTCGTTCTCCTGCGACGGCAGGGTGAGCAGGCCGGGGCAGTTCGGTCCGATGATGCGCACGCCACGCTGAAGGGCGAGTTCGACGAAGTAGGCGCTGTCTGCAACGGGAATGCCTTCGGTGATGACCACGATGAGCCCGATTCCGGCTTCGACGGACTCGACCACGGCGCCTTTGGCGAACCGTGGCGGCACGAAGACCACACTGGCCTGGGCGCCCGTCGCCTCCTTGGCTTCGGCGCACGTGGCGTACACCGGAACGGAGACGTCCCTGCCCTCACGCGCGGCCTCGAACGTCACTTGGCTGCCCGCCTTGCGCGGGTTGACGCCACCGACAATGTTCGTACCGGCACGGAGCATGCGAGCGGTGTGTGTCATGCCCTGATGCCCGGTCATGCCTTGGACGATGACGGGAGCACCCTCCTGGATGAATGCGGTCATTGCTTGGCCTCCTTCGATGCCTTGGCGTTCGCCGCCAGACGAGCGGCCTCGGCTGCGGCCTGCTCCATGGTGCCTTCCACATGTAGGTTGGGGTTGTTCGCCGCGGCGAGGATCTGCAGGCCCTCGGCTGCGGCATTGCCGTCGAAGCGGACCACGAGCGGCTTCGATGTGTGCAGCTCCTCGAACGCCTGCAGGATGCCCTTGGCGACCTGCTCGCATGAGGTGATGCCGCCGTAGACGTTGATGAACACGGATTCCACCTGCGGGTCGGACAGCACGATAGACAGGCTGTCACTCATCACCGCGGCGGACGCGCCACCTCCGATGTCGAGGAAATTCGCAGGCGTGACATTCGTGCCCTGCTCCTTGCCGGCGTCCCAGACGGCGTCGAGCGAGCTCATGACCAATCCAGCGCCGTTGCCGATCACGCCGACCTGACCGTCGAGGTGCACGTAGTGCAGCCCGTGTTCGGCCGCCGCCGCCTCGAACGGATCGGCCTGCATCGGATCGTCGAAGCGGGTCCACCCGTCGTGCCGGAACGCCGCATTGCCGTCCAACGATATCTTGGCGTCGAGGGCGCACAGTGATTTGGACGCCTCATCGTCGGGATCGCCGATCTTGGCGAGCGGGTTGATCTCCACCAGCGTCGCGTCGTTGTCCTTGAAGCACTGCCACATGCGCAGCAGGATGTTGGCGGCCTGATCCAGGTCGGCGTGGTAGAAGCCGATCTGGCCAGCCATGCGCTTGGCGGCCTCCATGTCGAAATCGCCGAGGGCGTTGATGTGCAGACGCTTGACCGATTCCGGATGTTCCTTGGCGATCTCCTCGACTTCGGTGCCGCCGTTCGCGGTGGCGAGGACATCGAAGTCCCGCGATGTGCGGTCCACGGATATCGACACGTAGTACTCGTGCAGGATGTTCTTCGCCTCGGCGACGAGCACACCATTGACCTTATGGCCGTGGATGGTCATCGGGAGGATGGATTCGGACAGCAGTATCGCTTCGTCCCGGTTGTGGGCGATCTTGACGCCGCCCGCCTGGCCGCGATGGCCGATCTTGACCTGAGCCTTGATCACGCACGGGTATCCGATGGCATCGGCCGCTTCGGCGACCTCGTGGGAGTTCTGGGCGAAAACGGCCCGCGGCGTGGGAATATGCTGTTCCTCCAGCAATTCTCGTGCCTGGTATTCATAAAGATCCATGTTCGACGCCTCACGTTCCTATGATGTGTTCTTCGAATGATGATTGGTGCCGTGCGGCGCGTCCCGACGCACGGCACCGCCGGGTCACGCCGGCATCGACACCAGTGTGCTGCTGGGTTTGTCGCCCAGTTTGTCCAGTCCGTCGAGTCCTCGCAGCCCCATGACGAAGCTGAATCCGACGACCGTGCCCCCTGCCGCCTCGACCAGATCCATGGCCGCCTTCGCCGTTCCACCGGTCGCGATGAGATCGTCGACGATCAGCACCCGATCGCCCGGACGGACGGCCGACGTCTCGATCTCCACTTTTTCGGTGCCGTATTCGAGATCGTATTCCTCGGCGATGGTCTCCGGCGGCAGCTTGCCCGCCTTGCGGATCGCGATGAACCCCTTGCCGAGCATGGCCGCGAGGGCGGGGCCGAACAGGAACCCTCTGGCCTCCAGCCCTGCCACCGCGTCGAACGAGTCTTCGGTGACGGGAAGGCTGGCCTGGAGCGCCTTCATGAGAATGCGCAGCCCCTTGCCATCCGCCAGCACCGGCATGAAATCACGGAATTTGATACCCTCTTTGGGGAATCCCGGTATGGTGCGAATCTTCGAGACGAGGTATGCCGCGTCACCGGCACCGACATCGGCCAGTCTCTCAATGGTGATGTCAGACTGCGTCATGGTCTCGCGCTCCCCCGTCACTTCTCGGCGTCTGCGGTCTGCGCGGAATCGTCGGACTGCGTTGCGTTCTCGGCGGATTCCAGAGCCTTGTCCACCGGTACCTGGGCCTGGTCGTCGGCTTCGTCGGTCTGCTCCGCGTCCTCCACTTCGTCATCATGGATGAAGGCGGGACGCGTGTACTCCTTGTTGATGGCGCGGAAGGTGAAGCGCAGCAGGGAGCCCTCGGAGTCGATGACGATCTCCTCGTATTCCTCGTCCACGGACACTACCTTGCCGATGATGCCGCCAATGGTGATTACCTCGGTTCCGGGCTCAAGGGAGGAGCGGAAGTCCTTCATCTTTTGCTGCTGCTGCTTGGCCTTGCGGGACTGCCACCACATCATGATGCCGATCAGCACGATGGAAACGATCATGATGAGATAGGATGATGAACCTTGCGGCATGATTTCTCCTTGCAGTAGGGAACGAATGCTCTATGGACGTCGGTCAACAAACAACCAATGTTAGAAGAGCTTGCTGACATCCTCTCCGTTTGTTTCACCTTGTGGCTCCAGACCCAGATGAGACCAGGCCTTGGCCGTGGCGACCCGGCCTTTGGGAGTGCGGATCAGAAATCCTTCACGGACCAGATACGGCTCGCATACGGTTTCGACGGTCTCCGATTCCTCGCCGACCATCGCGGCCAGGTTGTTCAGGCCGACGGGCCCTCCGTTGAAGTTGCGCACGATCGCGTTGAGCACGGCGATGTCCAGCCGGTCGAGGCCCTCGGAGTCTATCTGATAGAGCGCAAGCGCGGCGCGCACGTCATCGACGTCCACGACTTGCAGGTCATGCACGATCGCCCAGTCACGCACACGGCGCAACAGCCTGTTCGCGATTCGTGGCGTGCCTCGAGAACGCAGGGCGAGTTCCGCGGCAGCCCCCTCCCCCAATGAGACTCCCAGAACGCCGGAGGATCGCTCGATCAGCTTTTCGAGCTCATCGTGGGGGTAGAAGTCGAGATGGGCCGTGAAGCCGAAACGCGCACGCAACGGAGAAGGCAACATGCCCTCCCGGGTGGTTGCGCCCACCACGGTGAATCTGGGCAGCGTCAACGGGATGGACGAGGCGCCTGGCCCCTTGCCCACCATGACGTCGACGCGGAAATCCTCCATGGCGATGTACAGCAGTTCCTCCGCGGCGCGCGGAAGACGGTGGATCTCGTCGATGAACAGCACTTCCCCTGCGTCCAGCGAGCTGAGTATCGAAGCCAGGTCGCCCGCGTGCTGGATTGCCGGACCGGACGTGATGCGAATCGGCACCTCCAGCTCGTTGGCTACGATCATCGCCAACGTGGTCTTGCCCAATCCGGGAGGGCCGGCGAGCAGGATGTGGTCGGGGGCGGTGTCACGTTTGCGGGCGGCGTCCAGGAACAGCTGCAGCTGGGCCTTGAGCCGCGGCTGCCCGACGAATCCGTCAAGGGCATGAGGCCGCAGTTCCTCGTCGCTGATCGGCTCGTCGTTGATTGCGGTGGCGGAGACCATGCGTAGGGAGTCCTCCGAGACGCCGGTGTTGGTCCGTCCATCCTGCATGTCGATGTTGGATGTCATGGAATATCACCTTCCTCTGTCCAGCGACGACAATGCCAGTTTGAGCACCCGCGGCACGTCCTCCGCACTGATGGGGGTGGCTATGGACGCGGCATCGCATGCCTGACGTACGGCCTCCTCCGCGGTCTGGGGGCGCCATCCCAGAGAGACGAGTCCTTCGATCACCTGCCTGGCTCCGGGGTCGCGACTTTCCGACGGCCCATCGGCTTCGGGCCGTATCTGGTCGAGGTCGATGCGGCCTGCCAGTTCAAGGATGATCTTCTGTGCGCCTTTTTTGCCCAGGCCCGGAGCCTTGGACAATGCCGCCGTGTCGCCGTCCGCGACGGCCTTGGCCAGACGGTCCGGAGGCAGCGTCGACAACAGGGAAAGCGCGACCTTCGGCCCGATGCCACTGACCTTCTGCAATTGCAGGAACATGCGTTTGGACGCGGGTGACAGGAACCCGAACAGGGTGATGGCATCCTGCGATATGGTCAGCGAAGTGAAGACGTGCGTTTCCTGACCGGCATGCAGCGCCGCAAGATCGGCCGCCGCCATGCGGACCTCGTACCCGACGCCATGAACCTCGATCACGGCGCTGGATGCCTCCACCGACTCGACGCGCCCGGTTAACGTACTGATCATCACGTCGTCCTTTCCTCGCCGAACCGCACGCGGAATGGGCCGCCACGAGCTCGTTCGCCTCGCATCGCATAACGAAAGCACATGCCGAACGCGCCCGCCCCGAACTGGCACGTCGTGCGGGATATGGTGTCGAGACGGCCCATCCACATAATGCAGAACATCTGTTCGATACACATTACATGCCGCTGCGGACGCCGGCGCGTCGGGCGGCCTTCTGCGCCGCCTGCGCCCACTGCCGTTGAGCCGCGGTCAGATGCTGTTCCCGTTCGCCTCCCTGCAAGGCGCCTTGCGGGCGCAGGGCATGGCATATCGCCAGCGACAGTGCGTCGGCGGCATCGGCGGGCTGCGGCAACGTGTTCAGCCCCAGCACCTTGGCCACCATGCGTTCGATCTGTATCTTCTCGGCCTTGCCGTTGCCCGTGATCGCGAGCTTCGCCTCGGTCGGCGTGTGCAGCGCCACGGGAATCCCCCGTTGCGCTGCGGCGAGCATGGCCATTCCTGCGGCCTGGGCGGTGCCCAGCACGGTGTTGCGGTTCGACTGGGCGAACACGCGCTCGATCGACACCGCATCGGGAATGAATCGGTCCATTTTGGAGCACAGCCCGTTGTAGATCGTCAGCAGTCGGAGGTCCTGCGACGTATGGGGATCCGAACGCACCACATCGACGTGGATAAACGAAAGCCGGCGGTTAGCGCCGGCTTCGATCACGCCGACCCCGCAGCGTGTCAGCCCGGGATCGACGCCAAGGATGATCACAGGGGATTACTCCTCGTCCGCGAGCTGGGCCATCACCTCGTCGGATGCGGTCCAGTTGGCGTAGATGTTCTGCACATCGTCCAGGTCATCGAGGTTGTCGATGAGCTTGGAGACCTTCTGGGCGTCCTCAAGGCTGAGCGACACCTCGTTCTTCGGGCGCATGACCATATCGGCGGAGTCGTAGTCGAAACCAGAGTCCTGCAGAGCCTTGCGGATTGTATGCAGGTCGGAGGGATCGGTGATCACGGTGAACACGTCGCCGTCGTCGATCACGTCTTCCGCACCGGCGTCGCCGGCCTTCTCGAACAGGTCGTCGAAGTCGACGCCCTCGCTCGGAACCTCGATCTGGCCCTTACGCTCGAAGTTGAAGCTGACGGAACCGCTGGTGGCCAGCGAGCCGTTGCCCTTGGTCAGGGTGGAACGGACTTCGGCGGCGGCGCGGTTGCGGTTGTCGGTCAGGCACTCGATGATCAGGCCGACGCCGGCAGGCGCGTAGCCCTCGTACACGATGTCCTCGTAGTTGGCGCCACCGGCTTCTTCACCAGAGCCGCGCTTGACGGCGCGCTTGATGTTGTCGGCCGGCATGGACGCTTTCTTGGCCTTGTAGATGGCGTCGTACAGCGACGGGTTGCCATCCGGGTCGCCGCCGCCCATACGGGCCGCGATCTCGATGTTCTTGATGAGCTTGGCGAAGAGCTTGCCGCGCTTGGCGTCAATGGCGGCCTTCTTGTGCTTGGTAGTCGCCCACTTGGAATGCCCTGACATAATGCTCCTACAGGTATACGGATACTGACAAACGTCACTATGATAAAGCGGCAAGACGACAACAGCAGTCCTGGGTTCTGCCGCTGCCGGTCATTACGCCGCAAGAGGAACCGCAGGCACCGCCGAAAGTCCCATCTGATGGCACAGAAATGGGACTTTCGCGGGATGACGGACGATGATGGAGCTGCGCACGCCTGCCGGGCCGGCAATACGACGAGACCTCCGCCGTGAAATGTACGGCGGAGGCCTCGTTCATTGGTCAGAGGTTCCGATTCGAATCAGCGACGCTGACGGCGAACCGCAAGCATCACGATGGCACCTGCCGCGCAGATCATCGCGGCCAGTGCGGCGCCAGAGACACTGGCACCGGTCTCGGCGACGACATCACCGGGCTTTCCGCCTTCGGGCTTGATCTGGGGCTTGTTGTCGCCGGACGGCTTCTGCGGGTCCGGATTCGGCTTGGGGGTCGGATCGGGATCAGGATCGACCGCGCCCTTGTCAGTGACGGTCATCGTGAACGAATCCTTGATCGAACCGTCATCCTTCAGTGCCACGGTCACGGTCAAATCCCCGGCGGCCTCGAACGGCTTGGTCACATCGATTGCGTTGCCGTCCTTGTCGGTCACCGCGATCGTGTAATCTGCGGCTGCGAGCACGGCGGTCGTCTTGTCGCTCTTGGTGGCGACCACCTTCACCTTCGACGGATCGAACGTATCACCGACCTTCACGTCGGACTGCGAGGTCGAGGCCTTTATGGAGACGACCGTCACCTCCGGTTCGGGATCCGGATCAGGCGTCGGACGCTCGTCGCCGGTCCAAGTCTGAGTCACCTTACCGTCCTTGATAGCGATGCTCATCGAGGAATCCGAAGGGATCGGGTAGGTGGAGGAGGACACGGAGACGTCGAGACGGCCTACGGCCTCGCTGTCGGCCGCGAGCACGTCGGACGGCAAGGTGACGTACACGTCGACGATGGAGTTCATGTGCGCCCCGTTGACGACGAGACGACCGTTCTTCAGCTGCTGTTGGCTGTAGGTCTGCTTCATGTCCGGTGTCACCGGCAGATTGACCGCGGTACCGCCCTCGGCCGTGTACGTGGCAGTGAAGCTCAGGCCATCGGTGCCGGTCAGGCCGGGTTCGGCGTACCGTCCGACAAGCACCTTGCCGTCGGTCACCTTCTGCTCGGCCGCGTCGACAGCCGCGTACGAGCCCTTCCAGCTGGTCACCTCGGTGGCCTTGTGGAAGTTGGCGCCACGGTTCATCAGGTCGATGGCGATGTCGCCGACGCGCTTGTTCCAGTTGTCGTAATCCTTGCGGTTCTGCTGGGTCCAGCCGACCTCGGCGGTCGCCATCATGCGGGTGTACATCAGGAATTCGGCGTCGTTGAGAGAACGCAGGTGCTCGCTCCACAGCGCATCCTCGACGCCCAGAACCTTGTCCTCGGTGGTGCCGGCGGATGAGGTCGGGTTCCACTGGTAGAAGTTGCTGGTCGTGCAGGCGCCGCACGCCCAGGTCACGCCAGTGGTCTCGGTGCCGGGACGCTGCGGGAAGTAGGTGTTGCCGGCCGGCGACATGATGATCTTGCCGTTGCGCTGGTTGAGCAGCTTCTGGATGCTGGCATTGTTGGCTGCGTTGCCGGTCCAATGCTGCACCACGGATCCTTCGGGGATCTGGTCAACCGCGTCGAGGCCGTCGTTCCACACGATGGTGGTCTTGTCGCGTTCCTTGACCAGCGCTCCGGACCGTCCGAGATACTCCTGTAGACGTTCCGTCTTGTTACCGGCGCCGCCGCTGAGGAACAGCTCATCGCCGCCCAGGTGGAAGTACATGCGTTTGAGCTCGGACGCAGGCATGGTGGACGCCTTGATGCCCTTGTCGATCATGCCGTCGAGCTGGTCCATGATATGTCCCAGCACGGTGTAGGTGATGTCGGCGTCAGTCGCGAGGCTGCTCCTGCCCTGCGCAGACTGGATGAAGGCGGGGGTGTCCTCGCCGGCCGCAGGCTTCGGGTTGGAGTTGCCGGTGTTGAGCTCGGCAAGGCCGTGCAGCAGGCTGAAGGAATGTCCGGGACCGTCGATCTCGGGCACGATGGCGATGCCGTGATCGGCGGCGTAGGCGACCAGTTCGATGAACTCGCTCTGCGTCCAGTAGCCGGTGCGCCCGTCCTGTGCCGGGGACCAGTTGCTGGTCCACGCGGACTGGTAGCTGATGGCGCCGGACTTGATCGCGAGCTGCGTGTAGTCGGTCGTATCGCCATCCGCACGCCCGTCATTGGTGATCTCGACGCGGAAGCCCTCGTCCTCGCTCAGGTGCAGGTGCAGCGTGTTCATCTTGTAGGCCGACATCACGTCGATCATCTGCTTCATCTCATCGAGCGGGTAGAAGGAACGCGCCGGGTCGACCAGCACGCCGCGCCACTGGTAACGCGGGGCGTCGGCGATGTTGACGGCCGGGATGAAAGCGACATCGGCAAGCTTCACCGTGGAGTTCGTCCACGGACCGATCAGCTGCAGCAACGTCTGCGCCGCCCATATGCCCGCGGTGGCGCTGCGGGCCTTGACGGTGACCGAGTCGGCGTCGGAGACGATCGTGTAGGCCTCATCGGCGGTGATCGACTGGGCGGAACCGACGTGACCGGTGACGTCCAGGTTCTCGTCAAGGGTGAAGGTGATCGGGCAGTTCGTGCCTTCGGCGAGTTTCAGGCCGTACGAGGTGCCGAGCTCGTCACGCATGACGTCAACCGCAGGCAGGAGGCTGCCGTCGCTCACGGACACGCAGGTGTTCTTCTTAAGTTCAAACGCCTCTCCGTCAGCGGATTGCGCATATAGCGGCCTCGGGGTGAGCCGGCTCAACGGGTCGGTGGCGACTGCCGAGATGGTCCCCATCGTGCGCATCTCCCACACGGAAAGCGACCAGGATTGGCTCTTCGTGGTCGCGATCATGCGGATGTGCCGGGTTTTGATCGGCGTGTCGAATGTGGTTTTGACCCATTGCGCCTGTGCCGTCGCCTTGAGTCCCGTCTTCACATCGGTCCAGTTGGAGCCGTCATCGGAAGTCTGGATGGAGTAGTTCGTCGCATAGGTGTTGCCCCAGGCGATGTTCACACTGGAAATCGTCGCTTCGCCGGGGAATTCGTAGGCCAGCCACCAGGGGCCGCTCCCCCTGTCGGCGCTCCAGCGCGAGGCGCCGGATGCGTTGTGCACGCTTTTGTCGGTGGGGTTGTCCGGCAGATCCTGGTTGTCGGCGGCCAGTTCCGGCCCGAATCCGGAACTGACTTCGCGACCGGACGCGGTGACCGTCGCCATGGTCGCGAGGTTGGACACTGTGGAAGTGGATGATTCCGCCGCTGCCGCCGCCTCTGCGTTGTGCTGCGCCAAGGCCGATGAGGCCGGCACCAGCAGCATCGCCGATGCGCAGATCAGTGACATGAATCTTGCGAGGCCACGTCGTTTGATATTCATGGGATGATGGCTCTTTCTCTGTATCTCCTGGCAGGCTCGCTATTGAACCACACCATTATCCGGCCTATTGAATGGACCGCGACTTTACAATCCAGCGTCAATATATCACGTCATCCCATTTTTGTAAATATAGTGCACAAAATGAGCGAGTCTTGACATCACTTATGGAAAGACCCCCGTCGGCAGCGAAACGGTTGCTGACGGGGGTCTTCAACGGGCGCGAGGGGCCCGTGCGTCACCTTATGCCAATGCGGCGGCGAAGTCGTCCGCGGAGTTGACCTGCGCGCGCTTCTTGATGACGGCGAGAATCTTCTCGCGCGCCTCGTCCACCGGCACGCCGTTGAGCTGGCTGCCGTCGCGGAAGCGGAAGCTCACCGCGTTGTTGTTCATGTCCTCTTCGCCGACGATGAGGATGAACGGCACCTTGGACTTGGAGGCGTTGCGGATCTTCTTCCCGAAGCGGTCGTCGGAGTAGTCGATCTCGCAGCGGACCATCTCGTCCTCCAGCGACTTGACGAAACCGGCCAGATGCGGCGCGAACTCGTCGGCCACCGGCACGCCGAGCACCTGCACGGGGGCGAGCCATGCCGGGAACGCACCGGCATAGTGCTCCAGCAGCACGGCGAAGAAGCGTTCGATGGAGCCGAACAGGGCACGGTGAATCATCACCGGACGCTGGTGGGTGCCGTCCTTCGCGATGTATTCGAGCTGGAAACGCTCGGGCAGGTTGAAGTCGAGCTGGATGGTCGAGACCTGCCAGGTGCGGCCGATCGCGTCGCGGGCCTGCACGGAGATCTTCGGGCCGTAGAACGCGGCGCCGCCCGGGTCGGCCACGAGGTCGAGGTGGGATGCCTCGGCGACCTCGCGCAGCGTGCGGGTGGCCTCTTCCCAGATCTCGTCGGAACCGACGTACTTGTCCGGATCCTTGGTGGACAGCTCAAGGTAGAAGTCAGACAGGCCGAAGTCCTTGAGCAGGTTCAGCACGAAGGTCAGCAGGCTGGTCAGCTCGTCCTTCATCTGCTCGCGGGTGCAGTAGATGTGGGAGTCGTCCTGAGTCAGGCCGCGCACGCGGGTCAGGCCGTGGACCTCGCCGGACTTCTCGTAACGGTACACGGTGCCGAACTCGAACAGACGCAGCGGCAGCTCGCGGTAGGAGCGCTGGCGCGACTTGAAGATCAGATTGTGCATCGGGCAGTTCATGGGCTTCAGGTAGTAGTCGGCGCCCGGCTTGGTGATGTTGCCGTCGGCGTCGTACTCCTCGTCCAGGTGCATCGGCGGGTACATGCCGTCCTTGTACCAGTGCAGGTGGCCGGAGGTCTCGTACAGGCCGCCCTTGGTGATGTGCGGGGTCTGCACGAAGCTGTAGTGGTGCTTACGGTGCATCTCACGCGAGTAGTCCTCCATCGCGTTGATCACCGCGGCGCCCTTGGGGTGGAACACGGCCAGACCGGGTCCGATCTCCTCCGGGAAGGAGAACAGGTCCATCTCGGCGCCGAGCTTGCGGTGGTCGCGCTTGGCAGCCTCCTCCAGACGGGTCTGGTAGGCCTTGAGGTCCTCCTTGGTGGCCCACGCGGTGCCGTAGATGCGCTGCATGGTGGGGTTCTTCTCGGATCCGCGCCAGTAGGCGGCGGCGGAACGCTCGATCTTGAACGCCTTGATGAAGCGGGTGTTCGGCAGGTGCGGTCCGCGGCACAGGTCCTTCCAGACGGTGTTGCCGTCACGGTCGACGTTGTCGTAGAAGCTCAGCTCCTTGCCGGAGACCTCGGTGGCGGTGGACGGGTCGAGATGCGCTTCCTTGTCCTCGATCAGCTCGATCTTGAACGGCTGGTCGGCCTCCTCCTTGAGGGCCTCCTCCTCGGTGACCACACGGCGGCGGAAGGACTGGGCGGACTTGACGATGCGCTGCATGTGCTTTTCGATCGCCTTCAGGTCGTCCGGAGTGAAGGGTTCGTCGACCTGGAAGTCGTAGTAGAAGCCGTCCTTGATGATCGGGCCGACGCCCAGCTTCACGTTCGGGAACAGCTCCTGGACCGCCTGGGCCATGACATGCGTGGCGGAGTGGCGCATGATGCCGAGGCCGTCTTCGGAATCGATCGAGACGGGTTCGACCTCGTCGCCGTCGCTGAGCGGCGTGCACAGGTCGCGCAGTTCGCCGTTGAGGCGGACGGCAATGATGTCCTTGTCGTCCGCGAAGAGCTCGACGCCGGTGGTGGTTGCTTCCACCTCCTTCGCCTCGCCGTTGACTGTGATGGAGATGGAGCTTAGCGCCATGATGTGTCCTTTGCTATCGGGGCCCGCGTTACCAATGTGCAGGCCTGGACTGGTAATCAACAGTGGCAACGATAGGAACCCGCGCAGACAATGCCTCGTTCATGCTCCGCGGCCGGGGCCGCCGGACATGCGAACGGGGCCGCCGCCGCGGTTCCCGATCATGGGGAGAACCATGGCGACGGCCCCGGCAACGTACCTTGGAGGCGGAGTATCAGTCCTTCTTTCTGGAAGGCTTGATGCCGCATTGTTCCTCACCGGTGCCCTCCAGCGCGGAGGCTGGAGAGAAGTTCAGCAGGTTGGCGGAGGAGGCGCCCTTCACGGCACCGAGACCGGCGGGCTTGCCTGCCGCCGGCGCTTCGACGGGCGCCTTGGCTTCCGGTTGCGCGGCCGCGACGGCGTCCTCGTCCTCGCTGGCGTCCTCATCCTCGAACTCCTTGCGTCCATAGTAGAGGTCCTTGTCGAGGTCCTTCTCGGTGGCGGCCACGATCACCGCCGTGTTGGCGGCACCGGCCACGTTGAGGGCGGTGCGGCCCATATCGACGATCTGCGAGATCGGCTGGCTGATCGCGATGAACGGGATCGGCAGACCGGCCGCCGCGAACAGCGAGGTCGCGGTGATCGTCGCGGTGCCGGGCACGCCCACTGTACCGATGGACACAAGCAGGGCGAGCACCACCAGGAACAGGAACTGGGCGGGCGAGTACGAAATTCCCTGGGCGTTCACTGCGAACACAGCGAGCAGCACGGGCCACACGCCGGCGCATCCAGGCATGCCGAGGTTCGCGCCAAGACTGGCAACGAAGGACGCGATATCGCCGGGCACGCCGTTGGAGCGCAGGTTGCGCACGGTCACGGGAATCGTGCCGATGCTGCTTTCGGAGGTGAACGCCACCACGCCGGTGGGCCAGTACGCCTTGAAGAACGGAATCGGGCTCAGGCGCGTCGTGACGGACAGGATGAGCGGCTGCACGATGAACAGCTGCAGGATCATCGCGACGTACGCGACCACGAGCACGGTGACCAGCGGTAGCAGTGCCGCCACATCACTGTTGCTCACAGCGGCGGCGATCAGCGCGAGCACCGCGTACGGAGTGAATCCGACAACGATCTGCGTGGCCTTGGACAGCACTACGTTGCCGGCATCCACGAACGCCTTGAACGGTTTGACGGCCGCGGCGCCCTTGGCGGTCTTGGCGGCGGAGTTGTAGGCGACGGCCACGAGGATCGCGAAGATCACCACGGGCACGACCTGGTTGGAATACCAGTTCTGGACGAGGTTCGTCGGGAACAGCGCCACAATCGTGTCGAGCACAGCGGGCACCTCGCGCTGCTGGTAGTCGGTGGGCAGCGTGAACTTGAAGCCCTCGCCCACGCGGAACAGCAGGGCCAATCCCAGCGTGATCAGCGCGGCGGTAAACGTATTGATGAGCAGGAACACCACGGTCTTGATACCGATGTTCCTCAGTTTGAGCGATTCTCCCAGATTGGTGATCGCCGCGATCACGCTGAACAGCAGCAACGGCACCACAATAGCCGCGATCGCGTTCGACCATACGCTGCCGAACGCCGCCACATAGTCGGTATGCCCCTTGAACGCGATGCCGACCACAATGCCCAGTACGGTCGCGATCAGCACGCGGACGCTGAATCCCGCTTTCTTCCTGATACTCAGATAAGCCAAACCCGCAAACAGCACAACAGTGGCGCCCAGCGCCACCCAATTCCATGCCGTATCGGACATGTCATCTCCTTTCGTGTCATGACGACGCGACGCCTGATACAGGTGCGGCACCGCTCTTGATTCCATCGATTCACCGTACAGTAGCGGACGAAACAACATTTCGGAAGTGCTATCGGTTTTTTCGATAAGGGCTTAACAGCACCGCTTCAAAATTGGGAAGGACTGCGGCAATTACCTAAATGACTGAAGCTCTTACGCCGGTAGGTGAAACGCGAAGCGAGTAGCGGGGTATTGTACGGGCGCTGAAAACACCGTATCCGAAGCCCCATAGACCAGAGCGGATTGATGGAGCGGACAACGGGACTCGAACCCGCGGTCTCAACCTTGGCAAGGTTGCGCTTTACCAACTAAGCTATGTCCGCAGTATACCGATACAAGACCAGCATCGTGGGTGATGTAGGAATCGAACCTACGACCCCTTCCGTGTGAAGGAAGTGCGCTAGCCGCTGCGCCAATCACCCGCAAACAACAAATGTTCATTTTACGTGACATCATCGGCGAGCGCAACCATTACGGCGAGTCGCCATGCAGGCCGCGGCTACGACGAAAGCACATGACTTGAATAACGCAGACCGACACGCGATAATCGACGCAACGGGGGCAAAGGAGACGTCATGACCGAACAGCAGCCGCAGGAACCCTATGGCGACCCGCAATACGAGTCATACAGGGAAGGCACGCCGACCGAGCCGTCGCCGGTCGTACCGTCATCGGTGATGCCGACATCGCCCATACCGGCATCATCCATATCCCAGCCGACCGAGTCAATGTCGACCGAGTCGATACCCACCACAGGCGCGTCGGGCCCGACAGGAGCATCACGGCAGCGCCAGGCACCACAACCGCACACCCCATACGGATTCTCTTCAGCCACGCGGCCTCCCACATCCGGGCCGTATGCGCCCGGCCCTTTCCCGACTCCTGAAGCCCGTGCGACACAGGGCTCATACGAAGCGCCCGCCCCATGGTCCAGGACGCTCAACGGCGCATCATCGTCGGCATCATCCCCGTTCACCACGGGCCAAACAAATCGTCAGGCCCATCCCCCGTACCAGCCGTACCCGATGCCGCCATACCAGCAGTACCGCCCGATGCAGCCCCCCCCGAGGAAAACGGGCATCGGGGCGGGCGGCATCACGGCGATAGTCGCCGCCGTAATCGTCATACCCGCGCTGCTGTTCATCGCCGTGACCGCCGGGCTCATGACGGTGGCGAAGAACCATATCAGCCAAGGCGCCAACGAGCCGACCAACAGCTACGGCAACGCGTCTCCCTCCGACCCGAATCAGGCCGACCCCGAGCCGACCTCCACCGTCTACCGCATGGACGAGCGGCCCGGATACGAGAGCATGGTGACCTACGTGACCGACAAACTCGACCATTACAAGGACGAGATACTCAACAACAACACCATGTTCATGAGCGAATACCGGATACCCGACACGCAGGACGGCACCGACTACATGACGGGATACATGGCGGCGTTGCTGGGCACCGTGAACGAGGCCAAGGCGGCAGCGAACGAGACCAGCGAGGACCCCGATGCGCTGGATGCGAAGATCGACTCGTACCGAACCACCGTCGACACCCTTGAAGCACGGTTCAAGAAGGGCAGGCGCTCGGCGTTTCGATGACCGTTACCGGCAACGATGGCAAGAAGTACACGGTCGACGGCAGCAAATCAATCACGCTCAGGCCTACCTGGGACGAGCTGGAACAGCGCGTCGCCAAAGCCTCGAACTCGCTGGAGAGTGGCAACGCCGCCAGCGCGCAGAAACTGGTGGAGCTCGCGGACATGAAGCTCAGCTGGGACATCGACGAGGGATTCAGACAGTTCCCGGCGTTTGCGGGTACCGACGACGGCGACAACAAGGCGCTGACGAAGTCCGAGACGTTCGGCTTCTACTGCCCTGCCACGCCGAACGTGATCTACGGCAACCGCAGCATGCCCGACTGGAACATGACCTACGCGACGGCCGCGGGCGTGAGGCACGAGCTGTCCCACCACGCCATCCACATGCGCTGCGGCACCATCGAGCCCGAGGCCGTCATGCAGAACGGCGTGAACCGCACCGAAGGCGTGACGAACAGCTACGCGGTCAAGTACATGGGCGCGAACCGCGCCCTGATCCAGCAGAGCATCGATTACGCGGCCAGCACCGGGCACAAGCAGTATCGCATGGATGCGTTCACCGACCGGGCCGCGGAACGCATCCACTCCGGGCAATGCAACGCGGGATGAGCAATCGGGCGGGGTTCTGAAGTCTAATTGCGTTTCGAGGGGGTGCTTCAGGCTCGTTCGGACATCTATCTGCGTTTCGAGGGGTTGGTGCCCGAGTAGAGCCGGGCCGGAAACCGCATGATTCCAATGCGGGATGTCCCCGCATACTCCGGATATCGCGTTTGGGCAACCCCTTGAAACGCAGATAGATGTTCCGAGAGCGCGAAATCAACCCCTCGAAGCGGAGATACCGGGTATCAGCCTGCCAGCGGAGGCAATAAGGCACGGTAAAACGGGTTATAGGCCAAAAAACACCCGAAGGCGCTACATATAAGAGGAACATGGTGGGCGATACAAGATTCGAACTTGTGACCCCTTCCGTGTCAGGGAAGTGCGCTACCTCTGCGCCAACCGCCCGGGTCTGTATCATTTGACGGAAACCATTATGTTTCGGATTCCATGCAAACGAGAGGTGGGTACGAGAGTCGAACTCGTCTATACGGCTTTGCAGGCCGCTGCCTAACCGCTTGGCTAACCCACCGCAAAGGTCGTCAACTCTTCGGACCTTAGAGCGGACAACGGGACTCGAACCCGCGGTCTCAACCTTGGCAAGGTTGCGCTTTACCAACTAAGCTATGTCCGCGTTTCCTTGACCAGCGTCATGCCGTTCAAGCAACGGATTACAACTATAATGACAACCATGGGATTTGCCAAATCCGGCGTGTCGCGCGATGTCACGGCCTGCGACCGATCACCCACAGGCCTTGCCATACCGCGATTCTCTGATGGCATAAGCCGCCTGCACCAGCCGCGAGGAACCGTTACATTGGTTGATATGAGTGAAGAAGCGAAAGCGCATGAACCGGTGATGATCGCCGCATTCGAAGGCTGGAACGACGCATGCCAGGCAGCCACCAACGTCATCCGGCATCTCGTGTCGCGCTACGATTCACGCGAGATCCGCCACATCCGCTGCGATGGGTACTACGACTACCAGGTCGCGCGCCCGATGCTGTGCAAGGTGACGGGCCGACGCCGGATCCTATGGCCGCAGACGACATTCTACGCCATCGACGTGGCGCCCTCGACGACCCTGTATGCGCAGATCGCGCCCGAGCCCAACTACCGTTGGAACGACTACTGCCGTCAAAGCATGCGCATCGCCGAGGAGCTTGACGTCCGCCATATCGTGACCATGGGCGCCATGTTCGCCGACTGCCCGCACACGCGCGCGCTGCCGCTCGACATCAGCGACCAGCAGTGTCAGTGCGACATGGACCGGGAATACAGCGGCCCTGTCGGCATCCCGACCGTGCTGGATTGCATGGCATGCGAGGAGGGATTCTCGACCACGTCGATGTGGGTGTCCGTCCCGCAATACCTCGGCAGCGACGAATGCGCGCAGGCCACCATGCAGATGCTCGCGGCATTGTCCGACCGCATCGGCGTCGAGCTGGATCCGGGCGACCTCGCCGGCAAGGCCGAACAGTGGAAGGCGCAGGCTTCGGTGCTGACGCGCTGCAACGACGACCTCGCCCAATACGTGAAACACCTTGAGCATGATTACGACATGCAGGAGAAAGCCGATCAGGTGGCGCGCTTCGGCGCTCCGGCCGCGGAACAGCTGGTGCGCGAGGCAGAGGCCTTCCTGCGCAGTCGCGGCAAGTGACGCGGGCCGCATAATCTCACGTCAACGCAAATGGCGTCCGTTCCGCGAAGCCGCGAACCGGACGCCATCCAAGCGTGTTTCGTGACGTTACGGCGATGACCGCAACGTCACCCTGCCGCCGTCATCTGACCGCGGCTGCGGATTGCTCCACGGTGACGATGCTGACCGGATTGACGACGCTGGCCTCGCTGGCGGCCTTCACCGGCTCATACGGCTTCAGGGCGCCGAACAGCAGCAGCAGCGCGACGATCACCGACAGGCCGATGCGATAGATGGAGAACGCCTTGTACGAGAACGTGGAGACGAACTTCAGGAACCCGATGATGACGATGTAGCCGAGCAGGAAGCTGATGATCATCGCGATGATGGTCGGAATCCAGCCGGGGAACATGCGATCGGTCCCGGCGTTCTTCACGGCCTTGACCGCTTCGAGCAGGCCGGAGCCGAACACCGCGGGGATGGCCATGAGGAAGCTCAGACGCACGGCCGATTCGCGCGTGTATCCCAGCGCACGGCCGACGGTGATGGTGCCGCCGGAGCGGGACACGCCGGGGATGAGCGCCATCGACTGGCCGAGGCCGAACAGGAAGGCGTCGCGATAGTTCATGTCGTCCATGGTCTTGATCTGCCGGGAGCGGGCGTCCACGATCCACAGCAGCAGACCGAACAGGAACAGCACGGTAACGGTGATCCACAGGTTGCGCAGCGACGTCTCGATGATGTTCTGCAGCGTGAAGCCGAGGATGATGATCGGAATCGAGCCGACGATGACGTTCCATCCGAGCGTCGCGTACTTGTCGCCGCGACCCATGCGCGCACGCCAGTCCGGGCCGTTCTTGCCGAACAGGCATCCGAACCAGTGCGACAGGATGTTGATGATGTCACGACGGAAATACAGGATCACCGCGAGCTCGGTGCCGATCTGGATGATGGCGGTGAACGCCGCGCCGGGATCCGCGCCCAGCATCAGATCTCCGATGATGCGGATATGCGCGCTGGACGACACCGGAAGATACTCGGTGAGCGCCTGCACGATTCCCAGAATGATCGCTTGGAAGAAATTCATGATCCCTCTTGAATGATTGTCCGTCCTTTACCGTGGACAAGGGTACTCAACGTCCCCTAAGAACGTGCCAAACATCGTATTGTCGTACAGAAAACCCACAATGAGGGGTGGTGGATAGTCGGGACGTCACGGGGAGGAATTATGGCACGATACCGCAAGTCAAGGATGTGGGCGCCGCAGGACTTTTTCGAGTGCGAGGGCCGCGGTCTGCAATGGCTCGGCGAGGCGCAGGCGCAGGGCGGCCCCCGCGTGGTGGACGTCTACGAATGGGGCAAGGATTTTCTCGACATCGAACGCGTATCCCCCTGCTCCCCCACGGCCAAGGCGGCCCACGATTTCGGCGCGGCCCTGGCGCGGATGCATGACGCTGGGACGGACCACTTCGGCTCGGCTCCGGCCGGATATGACGGCACCTGCTATTTCGGGCCGCTGCAGGATCCGGTGCCGATGGCGACCGGCGCGTGGGATGACCCGATCACCTATTTCGCGCAGGGGCGGCTGGTCCCGATGGTCGAACTGGGCATGCGTCGCGGAGAGCTGACCCAGGCCGACATGGACCTGACGAACCGCGTCATCGACGCGATGCCCGACCTTCTGGGGCGTGCGGCGCAGGACAAGCCGGCACGAGTGCACGGTGACCTGTGGAGCGGCAACGTGATGTGGGCCGACGACCGAGGCTCGTGCGAGGCCGTGCTGATCGACCCGGCCGCACACGGCGGTCACCGCGAGGAGGATCTCGCGATGCTGCACCTGTTCGGCATGAGCTATCTGACCGAGATCATGGACGGTTACCAGAGCGTGCATCCGCTGAGGGCCGGATGGCAGGAGCGCACGACGCTGTGGCAACTGTATCCGATCGCCGGGCACTGCGTGTTCTTCGGCGGCGGGTACATCAGCGAATACCGTTCCATGTGCCGCTCGCTGCTCAAGTAGCAGGAGCCCGCAACAAGAGGCATATGTACGGGAAAGGGCTTTCAGACCAGAGTGTCTGAAAGCCCTTTTCAATGCCGAAGCCGCTGATCGGCGCGAATGACGAGCGCTGCCGAGCATGGACGGGCATAGCCGAATTCAGCTCAGCGCGTCCTTCAACTTACTGAAAAACCCCTTGCGCTGGCTGCCGGTGGCGGGGTGCGAGCTCTGCGCGACGTGCGCCGCCGAGGCGTCGTGGCTGGCCGCGAACTGCTCGATGAGCGAACGCTCCGAGTCGGTCAGCTTGGTCGGGATGTGCACGTTGACATGGGCGACGAGATCGCCGCGCTCGCCGGATTGGCGCAGCTTGGTGACGCCCAGGTTCTTCAGGACAATCGTCTCCTCGGGCTGGCATCCGGCCGGCACGGTCACCTTCTGCTTGCCGTCGAAGGTGTCGATCTCCATGTCGTGACCCAATGCGGCCCAGCTCATCGGCACCTGAATCCAGCAATGCAGGTCGTCGCCGCTGCGGGTGAAGCACTTGTCGGCCTTGATGCGCACGTCGACGTACAAGTCGCCGGCCGCGCCGCCGCCTTCACCGACCTCGCCCTGATGGGCGAGGCGTATGCGCGATTCGTCCGCGATGCCAGCGGGAACCGAGATCCCCACCTCGCGCGATGTCCGTACGCGGCCGTGCCCCATGCAGGACGGGCAGGGGTCGGAGATCACCGTTCCGTGCCCCTCGCACCGCTCGCAGGGCGCGGAGGTCATCATCTGGCCGAGCATCGTGCGCACGACCTTCTGCCGGAACCCCTGGCCGTGGCAGTCCGGGCAGGTGGTGGGCTGAGAACCGTTGGCGGTGCCCGAGCCCCCGCACTGCTGGCACAGACCGAAAGTATTGATCTTGATGTGCGTGGTGCCGCCGAAGACCGCCGTCTTGAGATCGATGGTGGCGCTCGCCAGCGCGTCGCGGCCCGGCTGGGTGCGGGGAACGGGGCCCTGCGAGCCGCCGCTGAACGCTCCTCCGAAGAACTGGCCGAAGATGTCGGACATGTCACCCATGCCGAATCCCGATGCGCCGCCGAATCCGCCCGCATTGGGGTCGTTGGGGTCCACGCCGGAATCGTACATGCGGCGCTTGTCGGGGTCGGAGAGCACCGCGTAGGCGTTGTTCACTTCCTTGAACTTGTCTTCGTATTCGGGGCCGGCGATATCGGGATGATACTTGCGGCTCATCTTGCGATACGCTTTTTTGATCTCATCGTCGCTGGCCGACTTGTCGACGCCCAGCACCTCGTAGTAATCTGCCACTGCTCGTTCTTTCTTGTTGGTGTTCGGGGAGCTATTGTGCCATAAGGCTCAGTCAGTTGCCGTCGCCGTCATCGTACGACGATATCGCACGGGTCAGGTACCGGGCCACGGCACGTACGGCGGCTATGGTCGCGGCATAGTCCATGTGCGTCGGTCCGATGGAGCCGACGAAGGCCACCGGCCCGCTGGATTCGCCCGATCCGCCCGACCCGCCGTCGAGAGATGGCATCGTGACGCTATCGCCATCGTCCATTTTGCCGGGCTCCGCGTCGGCGTCATCCGTTATGCGGGGCTCCCCCGCCATGCCGTTCTGAGCCGTATTGGCATGCGTCGCGCCGCCAAGCGCGGATCCACCGCCGTCTTCATGTCCCGCGTCCGATTCCGCCGGTTCCGCCCGGGATGCCAGCGAGTTTCCGTAGCCGCTGGTGACCACCGAAGCATGCAGCAGTTCCGGCGTGTGCGTCTCCGAACCGATGGCTACACCGACCCCATAGGCGTCGGTGTCCTCCGAAAGCGCGCTCATGAGTTTCATCAGCACGATCTGCTCCTCCAGCGCGTCGAACAGCGGCGCCATGTCGGCGATGTCACGCCGATGGGCCAGGTGCGACGCGCCGGCCATATACAGTTCACTGGACCTTTCGTTGTCTCCCATCGCCTCGAACACCTGCGCAAGCCCTTCAAGCAGCGCAACGGATTCCCGCCGCGACGACTTGAGGGAACGGACCCGTTCGGCAGCCTGCGCGAAGGTGAGCCCGAGGCAGGCTCCGTTCACGACGGATCCCACGTCGGCGAGCGTGATATCCGTCGGCTGGGGCGACAGGGCGAGCGTATGCTGTGCGACGTTGCCGGCGTCGGTGATGACCACGATCAGCAGCAACGTGGATGAGACGGGGACGATCTGCACGCGCAGCACCTTCGCCTTGGCCGGGGACGGGGAGGCGACCACGGCCACCTGACCGGTTATGTGGGAAAGCAGTCTGGCCGCGCGCTGCAACGTGTCCTGCAGGCTGACGGATCCGGACAGGAACGCCGCGATTCCCTTGCGCTGCGCGTCGGAGAGGGGGACGACGGTGGACAGGCGGTCCACGAAGTACCGGTAGCCCTTCTCCGTCGGGATGCGGCCCGAGGACGTGTGGGGCTGGATGAGATACCCCTCTTCCTCGAGGGACGCCATGTCGTTGCGGATGGTCGCCGAGCTGACGCCGAGGTCGTGCTTCTTCGTCAGAGCGGCCGATCCTATCGGCTCCTGGGATCGAATGTAATCCTCCACGATGGCGCGAAGCACCACCATGCGTCGTGGTTGCGCCATGTCTCCTCCTGTCCTTCCCCGGCATTCACGCCTTCACGGCTTTCCCGTATTCACGACACGCCCGACACTCCCGGAGTGGGGTCGGTCGAACGATGACGTACCCAGTATTAGCACTCTTTGCCCTTGAGTGCTAACGCGTTCGTTATCAGATGATTTCATGACGCAGCCGCCGGCATGAGTCAGTCACAAGTTGTGAGCGCTAACATAACAAAATCTACCAAAACACGCCAAAATCGAACCATTAAGTCTGTTCACAACGTTAGTATGGGATTGCAATGTGAGGGCATGCATGGCGCGGCATAAGCCGAAATGCGTGGTGCCCGAAGTATTGGAAGGAAAGTACATCCATGACCGAATTCAAGGAGACCGAGCTGGACGAGCGCGCCATCAACATGGCCAAGGTCCTGTCGGCCGACGCGGTTGAGAAGGCTGGAAGCGGCCACCCCGGTTCCCCCGTCTCCCTGGCGCCCGTCGCCTACACCCTCTACCAGCATTTCATCAAGCATGATCCGAACGACCCCAACTGGGAAGGCCGCGATCGCTTCATCCTTTCTGGTGGCCACGCTTCGCTCACCCAGTACGTCCAGCTGTACTTCTCCGGCTACGGCGTCACTCTGGACGACCTCAAGCACTTCCGCGGCGGCGCGGACACCCGCACCCCGGGCCACCCCGAGTACGGTCTGACCCCAGGCATCGAAATGACCACCGGCCCGCTGGGTCAGGGCTTTGCCTCCGCCATCGGCTTCGCCTACGGCGAACGCTTCCAGCGCGGCCTGCTCGACCCGGAGACCCCGAAGGAAGAGTCCCCGTTCTACCACAAGATCTGGGCCATCTGCGGTGAAGGCGACATCGAGGAAGGTATCTCCGGCGAAGCCGCCGCTCTTGCCGCCAACCAGAAGCTCGGCAACATCACCGTAATCTTCGATGCCAACCGCATCCAGATCGAAGGCGACACCAACCTGGTGCTGGCCGAGGACGTGCTCAAGCGCTTCCAGGCCTACGGCTGGTACACCGACGAATTCAGCTTCATCCAGCCCGACGGCTCCTACAAGGAGGACATCGAGGGTCTGGCCGAGGTCATCGCCAAGGCCGAGAAGGCCGCGCCTGACCAGCCGAAGCTCATCAAGGTCCACTCCCTGATCGCATGGCCGACCCCGGGCAAGACCAACGACCCGTCCTCCCATGGCTCCAAGCTGGGCGCCGAAGCCGTCGCCGGCCTCAAGAAGCTGCTCGGCTACGACCCCGAAGAGTCCTTCCACGTCGACGAGGAAGCCCTCGCCCACGCCCGCAAGGTCGCCGAGCGCGGTCTGGAAGCCCACAAGGAATGGGACGAGAAGTTCGACGCCTGGCGCAAGGCCAACCCGGACAAGGCCGCCCTGTACGACCGTCTGAAGGCCGGCGAGCTGCCGAAAGGCTTCGACAAGGCCCTCGACGATCTTGAGGCCACCTTCGAGGTCGGCAAGAAGGTCGCCACCCGTGGCGCCTCCGGCTCCGTCCTCAACGCCATCGCGGCCGTCATGCCGGAACTGTGGGGCGGCTCCGCCGACCTCGGCGGCTCCAACAAGACCGACCTCAAGGGCGCCGCCACCTTCGCTCCTGCGGAGTGCGCCACCAAGCAGTGGCCGGTCTGCAACGAGTTCGGACGTCAGCTGCACTTCGGCGTGCGCGAGTTCACGATGGGCTGCATCACCAACGGCATCCTGCTGGGCTCCCACACCCGTCCGTTCGGCGGCACCTTCTTCATGTTCTCCGACTACGAGCGCTCCGCCGTCCGTCTGGCCGCCCTCATGGAGATCCCGAACCTGTACGTGTGGACGCACGACTCCGTCGCCGTCGGTGAGGACGGCCCGACCCACCAGCCGGTCGAGCACCTTGCCTCCTTCCGCGCCATCCCGCAGCTTGAGGTCATCCGCCCGGCTGACGCCTTCGAGACCGCCGAGGCCTACCGCTACTTCTTCGAGAAGAAGAACACGCTGCCCGGCGCCATGGTGCTGACCCGTCAGGGCGTCCCGGTGCTCGCCGAGACCGCCGCCAAGGCCAAGGACGGCGTGCGCAAGGGCGCTTACGTCCTGGTCGACACCGAGGGCACCCCGGACGTCATCCTCATGGCTTCCGGCTCCGAGGTCCAGTGGGCCGTCGACGCCGCGAAGACCCTGGCCGGTGAGGGCGTCAAGGCTCGCGTCGTGTCCGTGCCGTCCATGGAATGGTTCGAGGAGCAGGACGCCGAGTACAAGGAAGCCGTGCTTCCCGCTTCCGTCAAGGCCCGCGTGTCCGTCGAGGCCGGCGTGGCGATGCCGTGGTACAAGTACCTCGGCTCCTACGGCAAGCCCGTCTCCATCGAGCAGTTCGGTCTGCAGGGCGATGGCGCGCAGAACATGATCGACCTCGGCATCACCGCCGAGCACGTGGTCGAGGCCGCCAAGGCGTCCATCGCGGAAGCCGAAGCCGCCAAGTGATCCATCGGGAGCCGCCCGCCGAGGCGAATACGCGGCTGGCGGCTCCCTCCCGGTCGGCACGGCCGACAAGCCCCTCGCGGGAGGGGCGCCATTGAAGATTTGTTCCATTACGGAATCAAAGGAGAAAACAATATGACTGAAGCAACTCAGCGCACGTCCGACAACGGCGTCTCGATCTGGCTGGACGACCTGTCCCGCACCCGTATCGAGTCCGGCTCCCTGCAGGAGCTCATCAAGGACAAGAACGTCGTCGGTGTGACCACCAACCCGTCCATCTTCCAGAAGGCACTGAGCCAGGTCGGCCCGTACGACGCCCAGCTCAAGGAACTCGGCAAGGTCGACGTCGAGACCGCCGTGCGCGAGCTCACCACCACCGATGTGCGCAACGCCACCGACATCTTCCGCGAGATCGCCGAGGCCACCGACTTCGTCGACGGCCGTGTCTCCATCGAGGTCGACCCGCGTCTGGCCCACGACACCGAGAACACCGAGAAGCAGGCCGTCGAGCTGTGGGAGAAGGTCAACCGCCCGAACGCGATGATCAAGATCCCGGCGACCCTGGAAGGCCTGCCGGCCATCACCGCCACCCTCGCCAAGGGCATCTCCGTCAACGTCACCCTGATCTTCTCGCTGGAGCGCTACGAGCAGGTCATCGACGCCTACATCGAGGGCATCGCCCAGGCTGCCGCCAACGGCCACGACCTGAAGCACATCGGCTCCGTCGCCTCCTTCTTCGTCTCCCGCGTGGACACCGCGGTCGACAAGCTGCTTGAAGCCAACGGCTCCGATGAGGCCAAGGCCCTTGAGGGCAAGGCCGCTGTCGCCAACGCCCGCCTCGCCTACGAGCTCTTTGAGAAGAAGTTCGCCGCCGATCCTCGCTGGGCTGACCTGGCCGCCAAGGGCGCCAAGGTCCAGCGTCCGCTGTGGGCCTCCACCGGCACCAAGAACGCCGCCTACTCCGACTGCAAGTACGTCGACGAGCTCGTTGCCAAGCACATCGTCAACACGATGCCCGAGAAGACCCTGAACGCTCTGGCCGATCACGGCAACGGCGCTCCGTCCATCGAGGGCACCTACGAGGAGTCCCACGCCGTCATCGACAAGCTGGCCGAGCTGGGCATCAACCTCAAGGACGTCACCGACAAGCTGGAGGCCGACGGTGTCGCCGCCTTCATCAAGTCCTGGGATTCCGTGCTGGCCGACGTGCAGTCCGGCATCGACCGCGTGAACGCCTGAGACCGACCGGTCAAGCGTGACATACGCCTGACCACATAATCGTGAGAAGCCCCCGACCCGATAACGGCCGAGGGCTTTTCACGTGATACACTGCTAGACCGCACACGAACGCCATATCGAAACCGGGAAAGGCCGTGAATGACGCCCCTTCGTGTATCATGCCGAAGGGGATTTCTCTCGCCGCGAACATGCGCCAGCGCATCACTCAAGCAGAAACTACAAACAGAAGGACCGTCAACCACATGAACTTGCATCTGGCAGAGGCAGGACGCACGCTGATTCCCCGCAAGGATGACGAATACGGACTGCTCTCCCCCGCCATGGTGCTGATGACGTTCATCGCCGGTCTGGTCGATGCACTGAGCTACCTGGCCTTGGGACATGTGTTCGTGGCGAACGTCACCGGCAACATCGTCTTCCTTGGCTTCGCGCTCGCCCACGCACAGGGGTTCGTCTGGTGGACATCGGCGCTGACATTGGTGTGCTTCGCCTTCGGCGCGTTCATCGGAGGCCGCATCATACGCCGGTTCGGAGAACACCGGGCCCGCCATCTGCTGATCTCGTCGATCGTGCAGGCCGCGTTCATCCTCGCCGCGCTGATCGGACTGTACCTGCTGAACCACTATTCCGCGGAACCGGCTCTGGGCATGGGCAGTATGCGGGCGTCATCGCAGCCGAGCCTCAACTTCCCCACCGCCCGCCACATCGACGTCCATCATCTGATGCTGATCGTGCTGATCGCCCCCGCGATGGGCATCCAGAACTCCACTGCCCGGCGGCTCGCGGTGCCCGACCTGCCGACGACCGTGCTGACGATGACCGTGACCGGCATCGTCGCCGACACATCCGCCCACGGCCATGAGATGTCAAAACTCGGCCGGCGCGCCGTCGCCGTATTGGCCATGTTTCTCGGAGCGCTGACGGGCGCGGCGCTACAGTCGAAAGGACATGAGGACATCATCCTCATGGTCGCCCTGGCTTGTCTGCTGGCCGTGATCGGCATGATGCTCGCGCACGCGCATTCCACGGCGGCATGGGCGACCGCCCGCCACTGACCTATTCCCCAACGCACAGCAATGTGTTAAACTGCGCTGCCATGGGCTTATCACGGGTCGGGCCACCCGACGCGGGTGGATTCATGCCGACCGCCGGGAACCGAGTCCGAAACAGGTGCCGAGAAGACAGGCGCCGAGCCGCCGCAACAGAAAGCAGTACCGTTATGGCAACGACTCCCATACCAACAGACATCAACACCGCCGCATCCGGCGGTCGGCGCCGTCTCCCGTTCTCCGGACGCCTCGTCATGGCGTTCACGTTCTTCTCGATGTTCTTTGGTGCGGGCAACCTCATCTTTCCCCCGTTCGTTGGGGCGCAGGCGGGCGCTGCCACCGTTCCCGCCATCATCGGGTTCATCGTCTCGGCGGTCGGCCTTCCGATTCTCGGCGTGCTCGCCGTCACGTTCGCGGGTGGCTTCGACGAGCTCGCCCGCCGTGTGTCCCCGGCGTTCGCCTCGCTGCTTGGCGTGGCGATCATGCTCACCATCGGCCCGTGCTTCGCCATCCCACGCACGGCGACCACGTCATACGAGATGATGGTGGCGCCATTCCTGCCCTCCCGCACTGGATGGGGCGGCTGGACGACGCAGCTGGCGTACTCACTGGTGTTCTTCGCCGTGGCTTTCCTGCTGGCCCAGCATCCCGAGAAACTGTCGGCCGTGTTGGGACGGTTCATGGGGCCGCTGCTGTTGGCGTTCATCGCAGTGCTGTTCATAGCCTGCCTGGCGCATGGTGCGGTAACACCGACGCAACCGACAGGCGATTATGCGGTGCATCAGGCGTCCCGGGGCTTCCTGGACGGCTATCAAACCATGGATCTGCTAGCTGCTTTGTACTTCGGCATCGTGATTTCGGCGAACGTCCGCGCCATGCATGTCACCGACAACACGCTTATTCGTCGGGAGACCGCGTACGCCGGTCTCGGCACCGGGATCCTGCTGATCGTGATCTATGCGGTGCTCGGCTATGTGGGTGTCGTGTCCGGGAGCATTGCCTCGGTCAATCCAGCGACCGATACAGGCGCGACCGTACTCACCAATCTCACGGCCTCGTTGTTCGGCACGTTCGGCATGGTATTTTTGGGCATCGTGTTCGTCATCGCCTGTCTGAATGTCTGCACGGGTCTGATCTGCACGTGCGCCACATACTTCCACACGCGATTCGCCACCGTCGCCGGTCGCCGCGTGAGCTATCGCGCATGGCAGGCACTGTTCACCGTGTTCAGTTTCGTGGTGTCCAACGCCGGACTCAGCATGATCATCAAGGTGTCCGTGCCCGTGCTCGCCGCATTGTATCCGATTGCCATCGTGTTGGTGACGCTCGCATTGACCCATCGAATCCTCGCCGTTCATTTCCCGCGCGTGTACTTCTGGATGGTACTGCTGGTGGCCATCGTGTCATTCGCCACATGTCTGGCGAGCATCGTCACGGTATTCGGCGGCTCCCTGCCATGGCTAGAGGCCATATTGAACATGCTGCCGCTGCAGCAATTTCAACTGGGATGGATCATTCCGGCGCTGGCAGGCTTGCTCATCGGCGTGCTTGACAGTGCTGCACATTCGTCGTTCAAACGATGACCGACTGATTCGAGGGCTATCTTCGTTTCGAGGGGTTGATTGAGGCTCGCTCAGACATCTAACTGCGTTTCGAGGGGTTGGTGCCCGAGTATAAACACCATGGGAATCGCATGATTCCAATGCTGAACACCCCGATATACTCCGGGTACCGCATTCAGGCAACCCCTTGAAACGCAGATAGATGTTCCGGGACGCCGGAATCAACCCCTCGAAATCGAGATAGGAGATGGAACGGGCTAATGAGGCGCGTAGGACGACTGGGGTGGTCATCACAAACTACGCTACGGCGTCCGACACTCCTTGAAGGCCGTGTCATCGTATCGCCGGATACCTTGGGTCAGATTAGAGAGCTGGTAGGTTCCATCGTCCGTTTTGGCGAGCAGGACAATGATCTTGGTCTCCGCACCATATTTCGCGATGAAATCGTCCTTGGCCCCCGCTCCTTCGCATCCAAGATTGACGGTGACCGTGATATCACTACCTTCCACAGACCCCTTGAGACGCGTCCAGATTTCAGCGTCATGTCATACAGATCCTGTTGGTCGCCATCGGCTTGCTTCATCCTGTCAATCGTGGCAACGGTGACTACATCCGATGCAGCGACGGCATCGCTGAGATTGCCGTACTGCACGCCGGCGTCACAGGCCACGGAAACGACCCGACCGCCGCATCCGGCAAAAACCAGTATCATGGCTAAGACCGCCAGTATTGCCGGAACCCGCATCCTCGTCTGATGATATGAACGCATCGTCATCATGTCTCCTTCGACATCAAGCCGGTGCTCGCCCGGTCCGGGCGCTCCCGTCTCCTTCCTATGACACCATTGCACGAACATGCCCCCCCCAATGAGCATTGGCAGCCGGCAATACGGCGGGCGCCGCCTCACCGGTTCTTGGCATCATCCGCGATCCTGCCCCGTGTCAGCGAACGGTAGGTGACGTAGAACAGGATGCCCGCGACGATGCCGGAAGTCGCGTCGGAGATCGGCTCGGCGAGGAAGATGCCGGTCACTCCGATCCAGTGAGGCAGTGTCAGGGCGAGCGGCACCAGCATGATGATCTTGCGGAAGATCGCCAGGAACACGGACTGCTTGGCCTGCCCCATGCCGACGAGGGTGCACTGCGCGCCCATCTGGATGCCGAACACGCCCCATCCGGCGACGAAGACCGGCATCATGCGGGTCACGATGCCGATGACTTCCGGCGACGACGTGAACCATGCGGCGAACACGCTTGGGAATGCGGCAAGAAGCGACACCAGCACCGTGGCCGAAGTGGTCTGCGCGATGAATGCCACGCGGATGGCCTGCCGCACGCGATCCATGCGCCGGGCACCGAAGTTGAACCCGATGATCGGCTGGATGCCCTGCTGGAAACCGTTGGTCAGCACACTGACCACCTGCATGAGCGAGGTGATGATGGTCATCGACGTGACATAGTCGTCACCGCCGTATCGTTGCAGCCCGACGTTGAACACCACGTTGATGAGGCATTCGGTGATCTGCATGATGAACGGCGCCAACCCGAGGGTCAGGATCGGCACGATGACTCGATTGAAGCGGATGTTGGACGGTCTCAACCGGATGGCGCTGCGCCCGGAGGCGAGGAACAGGATGATCCACACCGATGAGATCAACTGGGCGATCACGTTCGCGACGGCCGCGCCCTTTACGCCCCAGCCGAGCACGAAGATGAACACCGGGTCGAGGATGATGCTGGTGCCGGTGCCGATCAGCACCGAGGTCATCGCGACGGTGGTCTTGCCCTGCGCGGAGATGAAGTTGTTGAGTCCGAGTGTGAGCTGCACGAACACTGTGCCGACCAGGTAGATGGTGATGAAGTCGACCGCATATCCGATGTTGGCGTCGCTGGCTCCGAAAGCGCGCAGCACCGGCTCCTTCGTCGCCTGCAGGATGACGGTGAGCGTCAGGGCGATGGCCACGAGGAACGCCGCGCTGGTGCCCAGGATGCGTTCGGCCTTCTTGAAATTGCCGCGACCCAGTTCGATGGACGCCCTCGGCGCGCCGCCCGCGCCGATCAGCGACGCGAACGCGGTGACGGCCAGCAGGATCGGGAAGCAGATGCCGACGCCGGTCATCGCGGCATCGCCGACCTCGGGGATATGCCCGATGAACAGTCGGTCGATGATGGTGTATGAGGCGTTCGCCGCCTGCGCGACGATGGTCGGAACCGACATCGTCAGGGCGAGCCGCGCGACCGGTTTCGTGCCGAGCCCGGAGCTGTCCGCCGTCATGCCAGCAGATGCCGTTCGATCCATTGCGCGACGCCGTCATCGTTGTTGGGCGGGCAGATCTCGTCGGCGATCTTGATGACCTCGGGGTTCGCGTTGGCGACCGCCACTCCCGTTTCCGATGTCGTCATCATGCCGATGTCGATAAGGTCATCGCCGAAACTGACGGTACCGTCGAGCCGCACGTCCATGCGTTCGCACAGCGTCTTCAACGCCTGCCGCTTGTTCGCCAGCGGATTCATCAGCATCCACATCGAGCCTTCGGAGATCGCCACGTCGAAATCGGGCGGAACCAGCGTCTTCAGATGTGCCCATTGCTCCGACTTGGGGAAGATAATGATCTTGTCGGCGATACCGTCGGGGACGTCGGTGAAATCGGTGAATTGCCAAGTCTGTGTCTTCCAGTACACGCTCACGTCGAAGTTCGTGTAGCGCACGTCATCCATGACGATGCCGAGGCTGAGGCCGGGTATCTCGTCGAGCAGATACCGGCACACCTCGCAGGCCCGTGCGGAGGAGAAGCCGACCTTCAGCAGATGCCCGTCGGAGGGGAGCCGCCCCGAGGTGAGCAGATCGTAATCGGAACGTTCGGGCGCGAAATCAATCAGGGCACCGTTGAGATAAATGTACGCGTCGACCGGCAACTTACCCGCGTACTCGAAGCCGGTGCTCACCGGCCGGGCGGTCGCCACCGCGAACCGGTAACCGGCATCGTGCATGCGTTTGACTGTGTCAATGCTGCGCTGCGTGATAAACCGCTCCTCGAAGGTGGGGGCGTCATGCAGCAGCGTGCCGTCGAGGTCGGTGACGATGAGTCGCTGTTCAGGGTTGGTCATGGCGTTTCTCCGTAAAGCCTGTCAGGGGGGGGGGGAAAAAGAATCATGCCGGTCTGCGGCTACAGCAGCCCTTCGCAGTAGGAGCGGACCAGCTCCGCGGAATGATGCAGCTTGGCGAGCTCGTCGTCGGCAAGTTCCAGCTCGACAATCTCGTTGGCGCCGTTGGCACGCAGCTCGGTCGGCACGCCGAGGAACACGTCGCGTTCGCCGTATTCGCCGTCGAGCAGGGTCGATACCGGCACGATGCGGCGTTCGTCCCAAAGGATGGTCTGCACGATGCCGGCCACCGTCGAGGCGATGCCGAAGTTCGTGCCGCCCTTCGCCGCGACAATCTCGTTGCCTCGCGTACGGGTCTTCTCTTCGATCTCATGCGTGGAGACGGATGAGAATCGGTCGGCGTTGTCGCTCAGGAATCGCGTGAACGGCTTGCCGCCGAGCGAGACGGTCGACCATGCGGTGAACTGCGAATCGCCGTGCTCGCCCATCACGAAACCGCCGACGTTGCGCGGGTCCAGCCCGGTCTCCTCACCGATGATGGTCTTGAGACGCGAGGTGTCCAGCGCGGTTCCCGTGCCCAGCACCTGGGTGCGCGGCAGGCCGGAGCGTTTCCACGCGTACCATGCCATGACATCGACCGGGTTGGAGACCATGACGATGACGCCGTTGAACCCGGATGCCATGACCCGGTCGACCACGTCGCCGACGAGTCCGATGGTGAAGCCGAGTTCGTCGAGTCGGGTTGAGTTGGCCGGTGGCTTGCGTCCGACGGTGATGACGACGATGTCGGCGTCCTTGCAGTCACCGTAGTCACCGTTGCGCACCTTGACGTGCCGGTCCTGGAATTCGCTGCCGTCATCGAGATCATGGCTTTCGCCGAGCGCCTTGCCGGCGGAATGATCGATGAGTACGAGCTCGTTGCACAGACCATGGGTGACGATGGCGAACGCCGCGGTGGATCCGACCTGCCCGGTGCCGACGATGACGACTTTGTTCCTGTTCATGGTGACCATGTCAGATGCTCCTCAAACGATATCCGATAAACGTTGCCCAATGAAATGAGCCATGATCAAGTGACCATGGCTCAACGTGCTGCATACAGTGCTTCAGCGAATCGCGCTCACACCAAGTTGAATTTTGTCATCAGACCGAGGGCGATGATGATGGCGACCCAGACCAGTGCGATGAAGATGGTCCAGCGGTTCAGGTTCTTCTCCGCGACACCAGACGTGCCGGCGTTCTGGGTCAGGCCACCGCCGAACATATCGGACAGACCGCCGCCCTTGCCCTTGTGCATGAGGATGAGCAGCGTCAGCAGGATGGACGCGATGACGACGATGATCTCAAGAACGATCTTCAGAATATGCACGGGGAAACCTCCATTAAACGTACTGTGTCATAGCATAGCGCAGGGCATTGAAAAACGTGCGGATATGCGCATGTTTCCCTATCGACGTGTCGCCTTGAGTGTCAACCGGGCGATCTTCGCCAATTCGTCGGGGTCGAGCGACGCGCCGCCGATCAGGAATCCGTCGACATCCGGCTCGCCGATCAGATGCGTCGCGTTCTTGGACGACACCGATCCGCCGTATAGGATGCGCACAGTATCGGCGACGGCGGGGCCGAACATCTCGCCGAGGTCGTCGCGGATGGCTTTGGCGGCCTGCTGGGCGGTGTCCGGAGTGGCGACCATGCCGGTGCCGATCGCCCAGACCGGCTCGTACGCGATGATGAGCTTCGCGGCCTCCTTGTCGGAAAGGTCACGGGTCACGTCATGCACCTGTCCGACGGCGAAGTCGAGCTCGATGCCCTGGCGGCGTTCCTCGAAGCTTTCTCCGACACATAGTATCGGCTGCATGCCGGCCGCCAATACGGCACGCACCTGATCGACGATGTTGACGTCGTCTTCGGGATGGTACTTGCGGCGTTCGGAATGCCCGACGATGACGTACGAGCAGCCGAGGTGCGCGATCATGTCAGCGGAGACATCGCCGGTGAACGCACCCTGTGTGGTCACCGACACGGCCTGCGCACCGTAGCGGATCTTGAGCTTGTCGGCTTCGACCAGCACCTGGACGCTGCGCAGCGACGTGAACGACGGCATCAGGGCTATTTCGCAGCGGGAGTAGTCGAAGCGTGCGTCACGAAGCAGCCATACGAGTTTCTGCACGAAATACGTGGCCTCAAGATGGTCGAGGTTCATCTTCCAATTGCCCGCGAGCAGCGGGATGCGTGACGCCATTGATGTCCTTTCCGTATGGAGCGGCTCCCCGGCGTCAAGCGCCCGGGGAGCCGAATTGCGGGTGAAGATCAGTCGAGGACCTTCAGCCCCGGCAGCTCCTTGCCCTCAAGGAACTCAAGGGAGGCGCCGCCACCGGTGGAGATGTGCGAGAAGCCGTCCTCCGGGAAGCCGAGGTTGCGCACGGCGGAGGCGGAGTCGCCACCACCGACGATGGTGAATGCGCCGGCCGCGGTCGCGTCGACGAGGCCCTGCGCCACGGCCTTGGTGCCGGCGGCGAACTCGGGAACCTCGAACACGCCCATCGGGCCGTTCCACACGACGGTCTTGGAGTCGACGATCTTGTCGTGGAAGAGCTTCTGGGAATCCGGGCCGATGTCCAGGCCCATCTTGTCGGCCGGGATGGCATCGGCGGCAACGACCTCCGGGGCGACCGGGGTGTCACCGGCCGGGAAGCCGGCGTTGACGACCACGTCGGTCGGCAGCACGAGCTCGACGCCGTTCTTCTCGGCGGTAGCGATGTAGCCCTTGACCTTGTCGAGCTGGTCCTCTTCGAGCAGGGAGGTGCCGACCTCGTAGCCCTTGGCCTTGAGGAAGGTGAACACCATGCCGCCGCCGATGACCAGGCGGTTGGCCTTGTCGAGCAGGTTCTCGATCACGCCGAGCTTGTCGGAGACCTTGGAACCGCCGAGCACGACGGTGAACGGGCGCTCCGGGTTCTCGGTGGCCTTGGACAGGGCCTTGACTTCCTTCTCGACCAGCTTGCCCGCGGCGGCCGGCAGATCGGCGGCCACATCGTAGTCGGAGCCCTGGGCGCGATGGACCACGCCGAAGCCGTCGGAGACGAAGACCTCGCCGAGGGCGGCGATCTTCTTGGCGTACGGGGCGCGCACGGTGGGATCCTTGCTGGTCTCCTCCGGGTTGAAGCGAACGTTCTCCAGCAGCACCACGTCGCCGTCGTTCATCGCGGCGACCTTGGCCTGGGCGTCCTCGCCGTAGGTGTCCTTGGCCAGCGGGACCTCGACGCCGAGCAGCTCGCCCAGACGCTTGGCGACCGGGGCCAGAGACAGCTCAGGGACGACCTTGCCCTTCGGACGGCCGAGGTGGGCCATCAGGATGACCTTGGCGCCTTCTTCGCGAAGCGCCGTGATAGTCGGCAGCGCGGCCTTGATACGGCCATCATCGGTAATCGTGGTGCCGTCCAGCGGGACGTTGAAATCGGCGCGCATCAGAACGCGCTTGCCCTTGAGATCTCCGAGATCCTTGAGTGTCTTCATGTGTATCCTTTCCTATCCGCATATGCGAGGAATGGCCGGTTTTAGCCAATTCGAATATTACAAGCGGCACGGAACAAAACACCGCGCCCATAGCGAACATGGACGCGGTGCATGACGGGATTTGATTCCGGCGCTTATCAGGAGCAGAGGGACGCCGTCAGCGTCCGACGGACGCGCCGGACTGTTCCCGGTCGCGGGTCTTCGCGGTCTTGTCGGCGAGCTGCAGCAGACGGCGGATGCGGCCTGCGATGGCATCCTTGGTGATGGGCGGGTCGGCGAGACGTCCGAGTTCCTCAAGGCTCGCATCCCCGTGCTCAAGGCGCAGCTGGCCCGCGGCACGAAGGTTTTCGGGGATGTCGTCGCCGAGAATCTCGAATGCGCGGCGCACTTTCTCGCTGGCTTCGGCAGCGGCCTTCGCGCTGCGGCGCATGTTGGCGTCGTCGAAGTTCGCCAGACGGTTCGCCTTGCCCCGTGCCTCGCCGTCGGTGCGCTTGCCTGTCCACTCCCTTGCTGAGTGCGGGGCGCCCATGAGGATGAGCATGCGCTCGATGGCGTCGGGGTCCTTGAGCGTGATACGCTCCGAACTGCGCAGCTGTCGGGGCTTCGCCGTGATGCCGAGCCTGCGTGCGGCGCCCGAAAGCGCGAGGGCGGCCTCGTTCGACGGGCAGATGATTTCAAGGAAGCCGGCTTTGCCCGGGTCGGAAAGAGCGCCATGAGCCAGGAAGGCTCCACGCCATGCGGCCTTCACCTGAGCGATGTTGCCGCTGATGATATCCGCGGGAAGTCCACGCACCAGACGCTTGCGCCGATCGAGGAGGCCGGTCTGCAATGCCAACGCTGCACCGCCGCGCTCCACGTGGATCATGTATCGCTGCACCGTGGTGCCGTTGGGCGTCGAGCGAGAAACCTGGGTCATGACCGCCTCATGCCCATACAGATCCCTGATGGTGTCCTGAAGCCACTGGGCGGCCTTGAGCGAGTCAAACTGCGCTTGAACGATGATCTGGCGCTGTACCAGCCGCAGCCCGCCGCCGAAACGAATCATAGCGGTCGCCTGCGCCTTTTTCGCCGCAGGCAATTCGTTATCGATTGCGGCCAGCTCGCTTTTGACATCATCCAGAAGAGCCAAGAGCCAACCTCCTATGTCCTGTTTCTTCTCAATGTTTCCCCGGCCTGCTGGGTTCTGCTCCCTGCACTGCCACCGGCTTACTGTGATACCTAATCACTTGGACAAGAATACGCGATGCTGCCGGATTATGGAAACGAAATGTTTGCATAGTGGCTGCACGGTCTCGCTATGCGCGCGCCCGGTGCAGCTCGCGGGCCGATACGGTGACGGATATGCCGTGCGCGCGCAGCCGCCTCGCAAGTTCCTCGCTCATGACGACGGAACGATGCTGACCGCCCGTGCATCCGATGGCGATGGTCACGAAATGCTTGTCCTCGTGAGCGTAGCCTTCCAACGCCACGAGGATGGCCCGCTCGTATGCGTCCAGGAAATCGCCCGCGCCCGGACTTGACAGCACGTAATCGCTGACGGGCTTGTCTTGCCCGTTGAGCTCTCGCAGCGTCGGCACCCAGAATGGGTTCGGCAGGAACCGCACGTCCGCCACGAAATCGGCGTCCATCGGCAGCCCGTATTTGAATCCGAAGCTGAAGATGTGCACGGCCACCGTGGACGGGCCGGAGCCGAGCATCGCCTCGTATAGTTTGGTCGACAGCTGGTGGATGCTCAGCGAGGACGTGTCGATGACCATGTCGGCCCGTTCCTTGAGGTTGGCCAGCAGGCTGCGCTCCTCAAGGATGCCGTCGATCAGACGGTTTCCACGCTGCAGGGGATGGGGCCTGCGCACCGACTCGTACCGCTTGATGAGCACTTCGTCGCTGGCGTCAAGGAACAGGATGCGGGCGCGCACCCCCAGGTCGTCGAGATGGCTGAGCACGGCTGACAGGTCGTCGAAATACTCGCGCGAACGCACGTCGATGACGGCCGCGAGCTTGTGCACGCCGTCCTTGCCGGCATTGGTCATCATGTCGACCAGCGGGACCAGTAGTTTCGGCGGCAGATTGTCGACGACGTACCATCCCATGTCCTCCACGCAGTCGGCGGCATGGGAGCGACCGGCGCCGGACATGCCCGTGATGAGCAGGACCTCGAAGTCGTCCGCGGGCTCCGGCCTGTTCCCGCCCGCCGGCGGCACGGGCGCGCCGGCCGGGCTCATGGTTGCGTGATCGTTCATTACAGTGCCTCCTCAAGGGCATGTCGCATCGCGGGTTCCAGCACATCCGTCAGGGAGCTGTCGGCCGTGTCCGCGCCGGTCATGAGGATGACCTGCAGGATGGCCTGCCACAGCAGCATCTCCTCGCCGCCGATCGCCAGCCCTCCCTTGGCCCTCCATGCGCGGATCAATGCGCTGGGGCGGGGGTCGTAGACCACGTCGAGCAGGATGCCACGTGGCCGGAAGGAGTCGTCGTTCCCGATGGCTTCGGCGACCGCGTCGGCGGCGTGGCCGGGAATCGTGCTGATGACGATGTCCGCGTCCCGCAGGGTGTCTGCCGATGCGTCGATCGTCTTCTCCTCGTATGCGATGGCGTCGCCCTCGCCGATGATGTCCGGCAGCTGCCGGTTCTTGCCCGGGTGGCGCGCCGCCACAGTGATGCGTTTGTTCGTCTGCCCGTTCTTCAGCATGACCGTGCATGCGGCGACGGCCGAGGCCGCGGTGTTGCCGTTGCCGATGACGGCGGCGGAGGTTGCGCTCTTCCAACGGTCAGGCTCCCCGAGGGCCTTGAGCTCATGGTCGAAGGCGAGCACGATGCCCATGACGTCGGTGTTGTAGAGGCGGATCGCCGGCAGCGAGCCCGTTGCGGAGGCGCCGTCGGGGGTGGCACCGGGGGTGATGCCAGGTTCGGCGGGCCAGTCGAAAATCGCGGTATTGGCGACTTTGAGACGCTGCGCCCACATATTGGACGGAGTGCCATAGGGCTGAATGGTTTTCTTGAGCGGCATGGTCAGGCTCAGACCGCGCCAGGTCGGATCAAGCCCTTTGAGAAATCCGTCGAGATCGCTTTCGCCGACCTCGTGCCGCTCGTACGCCCAGTCATCCAGCCCGAGCGCCTTGTATGCGGCATTGTGCAGCACCGGCGACAACGAATGGGCTATCGGCTTGCCGAGCACGGCGCAACGATGTGCAATCACGGTCATACCCCTCCTTGCTCACTGCCTATATCATTCACTGCCACCATCGTACCGTAAATGTTCTTAACAAAATCGTCATAGACCAATGAATTCCGCTGGCGGGATATGGACTTCGCGCCCCAGCGGGGACGGAGTCCATGGCGCCCCGCTGACGGGGCGGGGTCCATAGACCGCCAGCGGGGCGAACGAGGTGTGCGGTTATTCGGCGTGAAGGGCGGTGTGGATGGCTTCGGCTTTGGCATGGCCTATGCCCTTGACCGCTTCGAGTTCCTCGACGCTGGCGTCACGCATCGCACGCACTGAACCGAAGTGGCTCAGCAGGCGCTTCTGGTAGGTCTCCCCCACGCCGGGAATGCCATCCAGCGCGGAGCGCAACGCGCCTTTGCGTCGCGTCTGACGATGGTAGGTGATGGCGAAGCGGTGCGACTCGTCACGCACCCGCTGCAGCAGGTACATGCCTTCGGACTGGCGTTTGAGGATGATCGGGTATTCGTCGTCCGGCACCCAGACCTCTTCGAGTCGCTTCGCCAGACCGCAGACGGCCACATCGTTCACGCCGCAATCGGCCAGAGCCTTCGCCGCGGCCATGACCTGCGGATGGCCGCCGTCGACGACGACCAGATTCGGGATGTAGGCGAAATGATGCCGGTTCGTGTTCTGCTGGACGACTCCCGCGTCCCGTATGCCGTCAGGAGACGATGCCGTCGTCGTGGATGCGGATGTATCGGACGATTCGGCACGACGTTCGTTGTCCATGCTGTCGCCGGAGTCGCCGGCGATGTTGCCGTGTCTGAACCGTCGCGTCAGCGTCTCGTAAAGGGCGCTCAGATCGTCGAGCGCACCCTTGCCGTCATCACCGCGAATGGCGAATCTGCGGTATTCGGATTTCTTGGCGATGGCGTCCTCGAACACGACCATCGAGGCGACCTGGAACGCCCCGCCCACGGTGTTCGAAATGTCGTAGCATTCTATGCGCAGCGGTGCCTGAGCGAGCCCGAGTGCCTTCGCGACGTCGTTCATGGCCGCGGTGCGCGTGCCCATGTCGCTGATGCGGCTCATCTTGCTGCGTTGCAGCGCCTGCCCGGCGTTCTCGTTCGCCCGGTCCATCAGCGCCTTCTTCTCGCCGCGGCTTGCCACGCGGATGGTGACCACGGCGCCACGCAGCCCGCTCAACCATGATTCGAGTTCTGCACGGCGTGCCGGCTCGACCGGCACGATGACCTCGCGCGGCACTGGGGCGATTGGCGCCAGCAGGTCCGCGCGACCGGTCTGTTCCTGCCGTTCGCGTCTCGTGCGTGTCGCCTGCGCGCGCTCGACGCTGCTCTTGGCCGTCACCGTCTGCGTGCTGCCGATGGCGTCGCGTCTCTCCACGATGGAGGCTCCCCCTTCGGCCGCCGACACGTCCCCGTTCCCGGAGAGCGAGGCCATGGAAGGGGCCGTTCCATCATGAGGATCGACGTTCAATCCGTTGTCGGCGGCCACGTCTGAATACACCTGCATGATCAGGTCGTCGATGAGTTCGCCGTCGGATACGTCCTCGACGCGTTCGACGCTCCAGTTGCGTTCTCCGCGAATCGAGCCGTCACGCACGATGAAGGTGTGCACGGACGCCTCAAGCTCGTCGGATGCCATGCCGAACACGTCGGCGTCCACGTCCTGATCGAACACGACCGCGTTCTGCTGCATGACGGTCTGCAGCATCTGGATTTCGTCGCGCAGCCGCGCGGCCTTCTCGAATTCGAGTTCGGCGCTGGCGTCCTTCATGTCCCGCGTCAGCTGGGCGATGTAGCTCTTGCCGAGCCGACCGGTCATCACGCCGACCAGCTGCTCGCACATGCGCCGGTGCTCCTTGGGCGCGATTCTCCCGATGCATGGCGCCGAGCATTTGCCAATCGACGCGAGCAGGCATGGTCGCCCGGTGAGTTCGGCCTTGTGGAACACGCTGGTCGTGCAGGTACGCACCGGGAATGTGCGCAGCAGTTTGTCCAACGATTGTCTCAGCTCCCACACCTTCGCGTAGGGGCCGAAGTAGCGGGCGTCCCTTCTCTTGCGGCTGCGGGTGACCCATACGCGAGGCACGGCCTCCCCCGACGATATCGCCAGATACGGGTAGGTCTTGTCGTCGCGGAACTGCACGTTGAAACGGGGATCGAACTCCTTGATCCACGTGTATTCGAGAGTGAGCGCCTCCAGTTCGGTGCCGACGACCGTCCATTCGAGGCTACGTGCGGTGAGCACCATCGTCTGCGTGCGCGGATGCAGCAGATACAGCGGCTGGAAGTAGTTGGTCAACCGGTTGCGCAGGCTTTTCGCCTTGCCGACGTAGATCACGCGTCCTTCGCCGTCCCGCCATTTGTAGACTCCGGGCTGGGCGGGGATATCTCCGGTCTTCGGCCGGAACAGGTCGCGCGTGTCCCCCAGCAGCGGAGCCCCGTTCCTGTTCACTTTGGCGACCGCATCCGAAGCGTCCGCCTCCCCGCGCAGCGAATCGGCCGCTTTTCTCCACACTTCGGGTGAATGCCGCTCGATATCGTTCGTCACAGCATGTCCTTGAGGAACTTGCCCGTCCAGGACGCTTCGCATTGCGCCACCTGTTCGGGTGTGCCCTGCGTGACAATCGTGCCGCCGCCGTCGCCTCCTTCCGGGCCCAAATCGATGATCCAGTCGGCGGACTTGACCACGTCGAGATTGTGCTCGATGACGATCACGGTATTGCCTTTGTCTACCAGTCCCTGCAGCACGAGCAGCAGTTTGCGCACGTCCTCGAAGTGCAGGCCCGTGGTCGGTTCGTCGAGGATATACACTGTCTTGCCGGTGGACCTGCGCTGCAGCTCGGTGGCGAGCTTGACGCGCTGCGACTCTCCGCCGGACAGCGTGGGCGCGGGCTGCCCGAGGCGAATATACCCCAGTCCGACCTGCACGAGCGTGTCGAGGTAGCGGGAGATCGACGGGTACGCCTTGAAGAACGTGGCGGCCTCCTCGATCGGCATATCAAGCACGTCGGCGACGGTCTTGCCGTTGTATTTGACCTCCAGGGTTTCGCGGTTGTACCGCTTGCCGTGGCATTCCTCGCATTCGACGTACACGTCGGGCAGGAAGTTCATCTCGATCTTGAGCGTGCCGTCGCCGTGGCACGCCTCGCAGCGGCCGCCCTTGACGTTGAACGAGAACCGCCCCGGACCGTAACCGCGCACCTGCGCCTCCGGCGTCTTAGCGAACAGCGTGCGGATCTTGTCCCACACGCCGGTGTATGTGGCCGGGTTCGAGCGCGGAGTGCGCCCGATCGGGTTCTGGTCGACGTGGATGACCTTGTCGCACTGGTCAAGGCCCTCGACGCGCGTGTGCTTGCCCGGCACGATGCGCGCGCCGTTGAGCTTGTCGGCGAGCACCGGGTAGAGGATCGTGTTCACCAGGGTCGATTTGCCGGAGCCGGAGACGCCGGTGACCACAGTCATCACGCCAAGGGGGAAATCGACGGTGATGTTCTTCAGATTGTTCTCCCTTGCCCCCACCACGCGAAGGCGCTTCGTGGCATGCGGCTTGCGCCGCACGGCCGGCACCTCGATGCTCCGTCGGCCGGCGATGTAATCGCCGGTGACGGACCGGGGCGCCTCGATGAGGCGCTTCGCCGGACCGGAGTAAATCACCTCGCCGCCGTGCTCGCCGGCACCGGGGCCGATGTCGACCACCCAATCCGCCCTCTCGATGGTTTCCTGATCGTGTTCGACGACAATCAGCGTGTTGCCGAGGTCGCGCAGATGGTGCAGCGTCTCGATGAGACGCGCGTTGTCACGCTGGTGCAGTCCGATCGATGGCTCGTCGAGCACGTACATGACGCCGACCAGTCCGGAGCCGATCTGCGTGGCAAGCCTGATGCGCTGGGCCTCGCCGCCGGACAGCGTCTTGGCCGCGCGCGACAGCGTCAGGTAGTTCAGGCCGACATCGTTGAGGAATCCCAGCCGGGCCCGGATCTCCTTGACCACTTCGCCGGCGATCGTCGCCGCCGCTCCCTCCAGTTTCAGCCCATTGATCCACGCTAGCCCGCGTTCGACGGGCATGTCGCATACATCGGCGATGGATTCGCCGTCTACGGTGACCGCCAACACTTCGGGGCGCAGCCTCCTGCCATTGCACGCCTGGCAGGGAACCTCGCGCATGTACGACTCGTAGTACTGCTTCATCTGGTCCGAGTCGGTCTCGTGATACCGGCGCATCAGCGTGCGCACGACACCCTCGAATCCGGTCGAATACTCGCGCAGCCGCCCCCACCGGTTGCGATATGAGACGTTGACCTTGAAATCATGCCCGTACAGGATCGAATGCCGCACGTCCTCAGGCAAATCACGCCATGGGGTGTCCATGGAGAACCCGAGTTCGTCGGCCAGGCCCTGCAGCACATGCCCGTAGTATTCGGTCGTGGTCTTGCCGCCTCCCCACGGCTCGATCACGCCGTCGGACAGCGACTTGGAATCATCGGCGATGACCAGATCGGGGTCGATCTCCAGCTTGTAGCCGATGCCATCGCACACAGGGCAGGCCCCGTATGGCGCATTGAACGAGAACGTGCGGGGCTCGATCTCGTCCAACTGCAGCTGATGCCCGTTCGGACAGGCCCTGTGCTCCGAGAACGGCTGACGCCGATTCGGGTCCTTCTCGTCCAAGTCCACGAAATCGGCGACGATGACACCTTTGGACAGCCGCAGCGCGGTCTCGATCGAATCAGTAAGCCGCTGTCGGATGCCGTCGCGGATCATCAGACGATCCACCACGACCTCGATGGTGTGCTTTTTCTGCTTGGTGAGCTTGATGTCGTCGGACAGCTGGCGCCCCTCACCGTCGATCAGCGCGCGGGCATAGCCGTCGCCGCGCAGCAGCTCCAGAAGATCGGCGAACTCCCCCTTGCGGCCGCGTACAACGGGCGCGAGAATCTGGAATCTCGTGCGTTCCGGGTTCTTCAGCAGCGTGTCCACCATCTGCTGAGGGGTCTGCGCGCTGACCAGCTCGCCGCATTCGGGGCAATGCGGTACGCCTGTGCGGGCGAACAGCAGTCGCAGATAGTCATAAATCTCGGTGATCGTGCCCACGGTCGAACGCGGATTGCGGTTTGTGGTCTTCTGGTCGATCGACACCGCAGGGCTCAATCCCTCGATGAAATCCACATCCGGCTTGTCCATTTGCCCGAGGAACTGACGCGCATACGCGGACAACGACTCCACATACCGGCGCTGCCCCTCCGCGAACAGCGTATCGAACGCGAGTGATGACTTGCCGGAGCCGGACAGTCCGGTGAACACGACCATCCTGTTGCGCGGCACGGCGAGATCCACGTTCTTCAGATTGTGTTCACGCGCACCCTGGATGGTGATCTTCAGATCGTTCGGGATATGTGAGATGTCCGCCACCAATGAGGAGTCGGTCTTGCGCATCGGCGCCTTGCGGATCTCGCGCGACAGGAATGTGTCGCTGCTCATCACACGTTCGATCACGACGTCCCCGCCGCCCGATTTCGACGTCTTGCGTCCAGTCACAACCCCGCCTTTCCTCGCACATCCCATCATCAACGGTAGATCATGCTCAACAATACCCGACTTCAAGACAAATGTCGAACATCAGTTCGATGGCGTGTCCCATATTCAAACACATGGACTATACACCGTCCGATCCGTGACGCCCCCGAATACGCAAAAGCCGGACGGCCATCAGACCATCCGGCTTTGCACGGCGAAACCGCATCACGGCCGTTCCGCGACCGTCACACGATCATGCACACGCCCTCACACCCGCTGCTGCAGCCAGCCGACGAGCAGAACAATCACCTGAGCAAGCAGGCCGAGCAGCGCGAAGAAGCCAATCCACGCAATCGCGGTGGCGGCACCGTCCGAGTAACCGTAGCCGTAATATCCGGAATTGCCGGAGAACAGGTAGATGAGCCACGCGAGCACCCTCAGGCCGGCGGCCGCGACCATGGCGACGAACGCGGCCATCTTGAACCACTGCGGTCCGTGCTGCACGACGTTGAGACCTATGACCCACACCGCCAGGATTGCGGTGAGCATGAGCCACGGAGTCGAGCCGAAGAGGAACTTGTAGCCGAATCCGCTCATGTTGTTGCCGGCATCGACAAGTCTGAGGAACGACAGGAACGTCTCGATGCCGATGAACACGACCATGAGAATGGCGGAGATCTTGGTGACCGCGCGCACGTTCATCGTGTCGAGGAAGCTCGGCCCCTGCGGCTGGGGAGCGTAGCCGGGCTGCTGGGGATACCCCGGCTGCTGCGGGTACCCCTGCGGATACTGGTATCCGGCGGGCTGCTGCGGAGCCTGAGGAGCCTGAGGAGCACCATAAGGCGCCTGATATGCGGGCTGCTGCGGGGCTTGCGGCTGCTGCGGGCCGGGCTGCTGCGGATATGTCATGGCTAACTTCTTTCTATGTCAGTCCAATATGATGGTTTCAATATACCGCCATTTCATGTCCGGCTGACGAAATACTCCACATATTTGACGGGTATTCGTTGTGCGATGCCACAATATTCGCTGCAAGGCGACGCACGAATCCGGCACGCGCCGTCATCTATTCGCTGCGCAGCGCCCAGTGCCCGTCGCAAGCCGATTTCGTCTCGTCGTTCCATGACCGTGACGATCATCATGTTGGCGATGCTCATGCCACCCACGATCAGCGCTATCACGCCGATCATCAGGCCCAGCGTCGTTAGCGAGTCGTCCTCGGTGTTTCTCGCCTGTGACAGGTCAGCCGACGCGGTGACGTTACACGCCGGAGCCGCCGATGTTCGCCGCGTGGGCGAGGATACGGCGAATCCTTTCGTCGTTGCCTGATTTCGTGCGCACGTAGATCGCACTAATCCGGCGTATCATCTCCTCCTAGTCCAAGTATTGCGAGAACGCCCATTCGTCGCCGACGATGACAGAGCCTTTGCCAGGCTTGTCGCTCCTTCCGGTACGGGCGGGATCCTTGACCAAGGTGAATCCCTTGGCGCGACATTCCCTCACATAGCACAACGCCGCATGTCAGCTCCCCCATCAACCGTTTACCACTCATAAGCGTTTTCTTTCCAGTAAGAGATCCGTTGAACAAGCCGGATGGGCGACCGTGCCCACCTTCATACTCCGATGGCGGAATACGATACCATTCATTGCATGCCGACCATGGTTCCTATACAACTTTCATCGTATCCTCTTAATAACGTTTGAGTGTTCCATGACCAGCCGCCGGATGCTCACTCAGCTCTGAAAACCGCGACAATAATGGAAACGGATTGGCTCTCACGCAACCTACGTATCCGAGGAGGTTCCCATGCGCATACTGATCGTCGAAGATGACCGTGACCTCGCCGCCGCGCTGGACGACGCGCTGCGGTTCGAGGGGTATGCGACCCGCGTCGCATACAACGGGCTGGAAGCGGTGCGCATGCTCGCCGAGCAATCCATCGACATCGTGCTGCTCGACCGCGACCTGCCGATCATGTCCGGCGACGCGGTGATGGAGACGATCGCCTCGAACGACATCCCCGTGTCCGTGCTGATGCTCACCGCGGCAGCGCAGGTCAGGGACCGCATCAACGGTCTCGAACTCGGCGCCGACGACTACCTGATCAAGCCGTTCGCCTATCCCGAGCTACTCGCGCGCATACGGGCGCTGCAACGCCGTGCCGGTAAGGGCGACTTCTCCGGCACCGAATTCTCACACAACGGCATCGTCCTCGACACGGTCCGTCACACCGTGACCCGTGACGGCAAGCCCGTCAACCTGTCGCCGAAGGAATACGGCGTGCTGCTGGAGATCATGAAGGCGGACGGCAGCTACGTCAACGCCGAGGAACTGTTCGACACCGTGTGGGCGGGCGCATCAGCCACCGACCTCACGGACGCCATCAAAACCACCGTATACTCGCTGCGACGCAAACTCGGCGAGGGCAACGGCATCACCTCCACCAGAGGAAAGGGGTACCGTCTGTCATGACCGCATCACACGCAGCAGACGCCGCAACAGACTCAGACGCAACCTCGGAGGCGGCCCCGGTCACCGACACGGCCGCGGCCATTGCCGCCGCCAAAGACACCGCCGGCGGCAATGGCCATACACGCCGTCGCCGCCGATTCCCCTGGCCGTCGACGTTCCGAGGCCGGCTCATCGCCACCATATCCATCGCCGCCCTGGCGATGCTGGCCACCGTCATCATCACGCAGAACATCATCGTCTCACAGGCGGCACGGCAGCAGAAGAACAACATCGTCATGTGCACCGACAAGGACACCGGCGAACTGATCACGGTGTACTTCGACAAGAACCAGACCAGCTACGACCTCGATCTGGAGGATGCGCCGGACGCCGTCGGCAGCTCCGCCACCGCCGTCTGCTCCCCGATGCTCTCGGTACAGGAGGATACCGTCGAGACCTCCGACCCGGAGTCCACCGTCACCAAGATCGAGGTGACGCATATCGGCAAGACGGCGAGCGCCCTGACCGACTCCTTCATCACGATGATGCAGTTCATCTCCATCGGCACGTTCATCATTTTCGCCGTGCTCTCGCTCATCGTGTCCTGGCTCGTCGGCTCTCGCCTGTCCAAACGCGTGGCCAAGATCAGCAAGCAGGTGGAGGCGTTGAAGCCCGGCGATCTCGACGCTCGCATCGCCCCCGACGGCAGCGATGACGAGATCGGCAAGCTCATCGAATCCATCAACGGCATGCTCGGCCGACTGCAAAACGCCACGGAAGCGGAGCGTCGGTTCGTGTCGAACGCCTCCCACGAGCTGCGAACACCCATCGCCGCTGTCGCGACCAATCTGGACGCCCCACTGTCCCAAGGCCGTTTCCCGGCCGACGTGGAGCCCGCCATCAGGCGGGCGCTCGCCGCGAACCGTCGCGGCAGCGACCTCGTGCAGGCACTGCTCACGCTCTCGCGCATCCAGAGCGGCGTCATCGATGCCGAGGACGTCACCGCCCTGCAGCTCGCCGATTTCATCGACGACGAGCTGGCCGAGGTGGAGGAGCAGGCCGATAAGCGCAACATCCTCGTCACCACGCGCGATGTCGCAAGCGACGTGCAGGTCCAGGCCAGCAAATCGCTGATGGACTTGGCCATCGGCAACCTGCTGCGTAACGCCATCATGCACAACATCAGCTCGGGCACACTCGACATCGCCGCGAGGCAGGAGCACTGCGCCATCATCGTGACCATCACCAACAGCACCGACGAAACGCTGCCGGACGATCTGATGAATCTGAAGCAGCCGTTCCACCGCGGCGAACACTCACGCATCAGCGCCGAGCCCGGCGTCGGCCTAGGCCTGTCGATCGCCGACGCCGCATGCGAGGCCATGGGCGCGACGCTGGAATTGGACAGGCCGGACGAGCAATCGTTCCGCGCCACCATCACCATCGCGTCGGCATAGATTGATACTGCGGCAACGGCCCGTCCAGCTACTTCGCGTACTCCTCAAGCGTCTGGCCGGACTCATGCATCGCCTTCGCCGCCTCGGCTCCCACATACCGGTAATGCCATGATTCATACGCGTTGCCGGTCACGTCGGTCTTCCCTCGCGGATAGCGCAGGATGAATCCGTACCGCCACGCGTTGTCTGCAAGCCACTGGTGCTCGTTGACGCTGTCCTTGGTGCCGGTGGCCCCGCTCGCGTTGATGTCCACCGCCAGGCCCAGCTCGTGCTCGCTGGTCCCCGGCTCGGCCACCCATTGCGACGCCTGTCTTCTCGCCTCCTCCTTCGACGCGCCCTCGTTCTGATACAGGAATATCTTCTCGTCCAGCAGCTGCCGCTGCACGGCCTCCGTACGGTACGCCGACGTGACCTCCGGGTGAAGCCCCGCGGCACGCATGTCATCGAACATGCGCTGCAGATCGGGATAGATGCGCGAATCCACGCTCTCGCCGTTGCTGAGCCTGGTCAGTTTCGGTGCCGGATAGTCGTCGGGAATCCTGTTCCACCGGTTGACGACAATCAGACTCCAGCTCGACGGAGAGTATTTCGCCTGCGCGGCGCCGGGCGCAAACGGTCCCCGGCCCGCGAAACGCCCCAGGCAGAACAGCAGCGCCAGTATGGCGGCGAGCAGGACGCCCAGCACGACTGACACGCGCAGCAGCGTCCTGCGGTTCCTTCTGTTCCGGCACTCGGCGAACGTCCGAACGCGCCCGTCTCCCGTCATCATCCGTTCCATGCCTGTCGCTCCTTCACTGGTCTGCCGTCATCGCAACATCACCATAAACATTAGGATTCGTAAGGTTTCCCGGCCATCGACCACGGGGACGAAACGGCTTATGATCCGCGGGGATGACAACCCCGAGACACCCCTGAGTCAGTACCCTGACCGCCAGTCGGCACGTGTTCGCTATGATGGACGGTTGGACTTCAACGAATACGGACAACAACAGAAAGACGAGCGGGACACATGGCTATTGAGGCGCAGGGACTTGAGATTCAGATCGGCGCGCGCACCTTGCTCCATCCCACCGATTTCCACGTCGCCAAAGGCGACAAGATCGGTCTGGTCGGTCGCAACGGTGCCGGCAAAACCACACTCACCCGCGTCATCACCGGCGACATGCTCCCCACCAGCGGCAAGGTGCGCGTATCCGGCAAGCTCGGCTACCTCCCCCAGGACACGCATGCCGCCGACCAGGAGCAGACCGCGCTCGACCGCATGATGAGCGCACGCGACATCGCCTCCATCATCAGCCGCATCCGCAAAGCCGAAAAAGACATGACCAACCCGGACCCGGACATCATGACCAAAGCCATGAACCGGTACGACAAAGCCATGCAGGACTTCGACAAGGCCGGCGGCTATGCCGCACAATCCGAGGCCATCGCCATGGCCGACAGCCTCGGCCTCCCCCAGGACGTCATGCAGCGTCCCCTCGGCACCCTCTCCGGTGGCCAACGCCGCCGCATCGAACTCGCCCGCATCCTTTTCTCCGATGCCGACACCCTCATTCTCGACGAGCCCACCAACCACTTGGACGCCGACTCCATCGAATGGCTGCGCGGATTCCTCAAGAAATACGAAGGCGGATTCCTCGTCATCTCCCACTCCACCGAGCTGCTCGACGAAGTCGTCAACAAGGTCTGGCATCTCGACGCGCAGACCGGCCAGATCGACATGTACTCCCTCGGCTGGAAAGCCTACCTCCACCAGCGCGTCGTCGACGAGGAGCGTCGTCGCCGCGAACGCGAGGTCGCCGAGAAAAAAGCCGACCGGCTCATGAAGCAGGGCATCCGCCTGCACGCCAAAGCCACCAAGGCCGTCGCCGCCCAGAACATGATGCGCCGCGCCGAACGGCTCCTGTCCGAGACCTCCGATGCCCAGAAGCAGGACAAGGTCGCCGACATCCGCTTCCCCGAACCGGCACCCTGCGGCCGCACCCCCATCATGGCCAAGGACATCTCCAAGGCATACGGCTCCAACATCGTCTTCGCCGGCGTCAACCTCGCCGTCGACAAAGGCTCCCGCGTCGTCATCCTCGGCTACAACGGCGCCGGAAAAACCACCACCCTGCGCCTGCTCGCCCACATCGAAGACCCCGACACCGGCGTCGTCGAATACGGCCACGGCTGCAAGATCGGCTACTTCGCCCAGGAGCACGACACCCTCGATCTCAACGCCACCGTGCTTGAGAACCTCACCCACGTCGCCCCTGAGCTCAACGACACTCAGGCTCGTTCCATCCTCGGCTCCTTCCTCTTCTCCGGCGACGACGCCTTCAAACCCGCCCGGGTCCTCTCCGGCGGCGAAAAGACCCGTCTCGCCCTCGCCACGCTCGTCACCTCCCGCGCCAACGTCCTCCTCCTCGACGAGCCCACCAACAACCTCGACCCCGCCTCCCGCGACGAAATCCTCAAGGCCATCGCCAAATACGAAGGCGCCATCGTCCTCGTCACCCACGACGAGGGCGCAGTCCAGGCCCTGAACCCCGAACGCGTCCTGCTGATGCCCGACGGGGACGAGGATCTGTGGAACGATTCATATCTCGACCTCGTTGCCGAGGAGTGATGGAGTGTCGGCTGCGTTGTTCCTCAGTCGCGGTACCCTCGTACCGCTTCCTTCGGTACGCCTTGCCGACACACGCATCACTTCACGGCAATCCACTGAACGAACACCACACATATCGGGCCTGTCCGCACCCTTTTGCGTGCTTAAGTGCGCGCCGGAACGACGACCGTGCGCACTTAAGCACGCAAACCACCGGTTTTGCGTTCCTATGTTCGCGCACTCGTCGTTCCGACGCGCACTTAAGCACGCAAACGCGACTTGACCCATGACCTTGCCAACGTTCCGGCGAATATCAACGGCAAAAAACGAATGATGCCCGGTGGTTCCTGAATCTCAGGAGCCACCGGGCATCATTCGTAAGACGGCCAGACGATCAAATCACGCCGATCGGCCGATCGCACGGGCCGATGTCACTCGGCGTCGCGGTAACCGCTCGGGTTCTTGGTCTGCCAATTCATCGACGACGCAGCCATGTCGTCGATGCCGAGCTCGGCCTTCCAGCCGAGTTCACGCTCGGCCTTGGAGGAGTCGGCGTAGCAGGCGGCGATGTCGCCGGGGCGACGCGGCTTGATCGCGAACGGAATCGCGTGGCCGGCAGCCTTCTCGTACGCCTTGATGACCTCAAGTACCGAGTATCCGTGACCGGTACCCAGGTTGTAGGTGAACACGCCGGGGCCCTCGACCTTGTCGATGACGGCGACGTGGCCCTTGGCCAGATCGACAACGTGGATGTAGTCGCGCACGCCGGTTCCGTCGGGCGTGTCGTAGTCGTCACCGAACACCTGAACCTCCTTGAGCTCGCCGAGTGCAACCTTGGCGATGTAGGGGGTCAGGTTTGCCGGGATGCCCTTCGGATCCTCGCCGATCAGGCCGGACTCGTGGGCGCCGACCGGGTTGAAGTAGCGCAGGATGACGACGGTCCAGGAGTCGTCGGCGACGTGCACGTCGCGCAGGATCTGCTCCTCGAAGAATTTGGTCGTGCCGTACGGGTTCGTGGTGCCGCCGGTCTGGCTCTCCTCAGTCAGCGGCAGCTCCTTGGGCGTGCCATAGACGGTGGCGGACGACGAGAAGATGACCTTCTTGACGTCGTGGGCGCGCATGGCCTTGAGCAGCACGATGGTGCTGTTGAGGTTGTTGTCGTAGTATTCGATCGGCTTGGCGACCGACTCGCCGACGGACTTGAGCGAGGCGAAATGAATCACCCAGTCGATGTCGTTCTCGGTGAAGATGCGGTCCATCAGCGCCTCATCGCGGACATCGCCCTCGTAGCGCTTGACGGTCTTGCCGGTGATCTCCTCGACGCGATCGAGCGCCTTGGGCGACGAGTTGCTGTAGTTGTCCACGCAGACAACGTCGTACCCCTTGTTCAGCAGCTCGACATCGGTGTGCGTACCGATGTAGCCCGCGCCGCCCGTTACCAGAATGGTAGTCATGTGTTCCTCCTTGAAAAACAACTGTGGATGACTCCAACAGTCATTCTAATGCTGAGTATGGAATCCGAGGCCTTCCATGAAGTCCCGGGTGAGTTCCTTGTGCTTGAACACGGCCGTGTTGCCCAGGATGCGCTCGCATACGCTGCCGAGTTCGTCCTGCACCGCGGCGTGGATGGCGTCGCGGTCGCGTTCGCCGTTCAGTGTCGCGGTGAGTTCGTCCCATTCGAGCGTGAACTCGCCGACCTCTTCCGGCAGCGGATTGCCCTCGGCGAGGGCGTCCTCGATCAGGCCGAGCTGGTTGATGAGACGGCCGGGCAGGATGAACAGCCCCTGCGCCTCGATCAGGCCGATGGGCTCCTGCTTGACCGGCCAGAACTCGGGATGCGCATGGAAGATGCCTTCCGGCAGTTCCTCGCTGACCGAGTTGTTGCGGAAGATCAGGCTCATTTCGTAGCCGCGCTCGGTGATGATCGCGCTGGGCGACACCGCGGAGCGCTTGCCGTCCTCGCCTTCGCAGATGATGTCCAGCTCGGGGTTGGAGTAGTTGATCCAGCCTTCGCGGATCTTGTCGCACACCTCGATGATCGTGTCGCGCGATTTGGCGACCACGCGCACGGCGGTGCCGGGCCAGTCGAGGATCTCGATGGTCGCGTCCGGGTATTCCGGCAGCGTCATCGTCGCCCAGGCGGCCGCCTTGTGCATCGGCAGCAGTTCGCCGCCGCCCTGGTAATGGTCGTGGGCGAGCACGGAGCCGCCGATGCGCGGCAGCGCGGCGTTGCACCCGAGGAAGTATCCGGGGAACCGGTCGACGAAGTCAAGCAGGTGCCCGAACGTGGAGCGGCTCACGTGCATGGGCGTGTGCTCGTCGTTCACGCAGATGCCGTGCTGGTAGAAGTACCCGTACGGGGAGAACTGCCAGAACCACGGTTCGTCGCCGAGCGTGGCGGGGATGGTGCGCAGCGTGCGCTTGTTGCGCCCCGCGAAGCCCTCGTTCTCATGGCAGATCGTGCATGCGGGGTATCCGCCGGCCACCGAGTTGCCCGCGGCGGCCTTCTTCATGTTCTTGAATTCGGGCTTGGCGAGGTTGATGGTGATGACCAGGCCGTGGGAGTCGAAGCGCGGGTTCTTGTCGAGCACGCCCTTCTTGACATAGTTGTTGGCGACGCAGTAGTCGTAGAACCAGCGCATGGCCTCCATGCCGCCATGTTCGCGTTCCACTGCCTCGAACCGGTCCTGCACGGCGGACGGCGTGCCGGAGAGCATGCCCATCACGATGTCCGCGTACACGGGTCCTTCGTCGGCGTCGAACAGCCCCGCCGCGACGGCCGCGGCGCGGAACCGCGTCAGCAGGTCGTCTGGCAGCGTGTCGTCGCTGGTCGCGTCGGTAGGACGGTACGAGTCGAGCGAGAACAGCTCGAAGATGCGGTTGCGCGTCCAGTCGGCGTCGCGCGGGTCGAGTTCAAGCCGCTTGCGCGCGAAGTCGACGAGCGCGTCGATGCTCGCGTAGACGGCATCGAGTCCGCCGCAGGCGCAGTCGTCCTTCTTCTCTTCCGTGGTCATCAGCGGGCGGTCCTTTCCATGACGTCGTCGACGATGGCGCGAATCTCGTCGGCCTTCTGCTCCATCTCCTGCACGAGCTTGATCTGGGTGCGAGCGCGCACGAGGTTGTGCTCGGGGTACTTGGTGGCGAAGTACGTGTCACCGGCGAGGTAGTCGGCGAGGAAGCGCATGCCGCATTCCATCGTCATCATGTTGCCGGCGAACGCGAGCAGCTCGGCCTCCTTGTCGGTGATGCTGTCGCGCACCTTGCCGACGAAGCCCTCCGCGTAGGCGCGGAACAGTTCGGTGCTGAAGTGGACCTTGTCGAGATCCTTCTCGTCCTCAAGCGCGGTGGACGCGCCGAAGCGGATGGAATCGCCGAAGTCGAACAGCATGGAACCCGGCATGATGGTGTCGAGGTCGATGATGGCACGGGCCTTGCCGGTCTTCGCGTCCATCAGGATGTTGTTGAGTTTGGTGTCGTTGTGGGTGACGCGCAGCGGAACGGAGCCGTCGGCCAGCCCGTCCATGATGCGGGAGTACTGGTCTTCGTGGGCGAGGAAGAAGTCGACCTCCGGCTTGCAGGTTTCGGCGCGGCCCATCTTGTCGGCTTCCAGCGCAGCCTTGAAGTCGCGGAAGCGGCTCGGCGTGTCGTGGAAGTGGGCGATGGTCTCGGTCAGCTGGGAGGCGTCGAAGCCGGCCAGGAAGTTCTGGAACTCGCCGAACGCGGCGCCGGACTCGCGGAACACGTCGGCGTTGGGGACGAGGTTGTAGGAGATGGTGCCTTCGATGAACTTGTATATCCTCCAGGCGCCGTCCACCTCCTCGTTTTCGATGTAGCTCGCGCCGTCCTTGGTGGGGACGATGTCGAGCGTCTCCTGGTTCTTGGAGCGCAGGTAGGCGGTGACGAGTTCGATGTTGCGCATCAGGTGCACGGTGTCCGGGAAGATGTCCGTGTTCATCTTCTGCAGGATGTACCGGTGCTGATCCGTGTTGATCAGGAAGGTGACGTTGATGTGGCCGTCACCGTATGCGGTGATGCCCTTGACGTCGCCGTCGATGGCGAACTGATCGACGATGGCCGCCAGTTTCGGATCAATGTCAGTCATGTGGAACCCTCTTTTCCTTGTTGTGCCGCAGGTTGCCGCCGGTCTTCACCGCCACAACGACCCCCTATCTGAAGCTGCTGTGCCACTGCGACGCAGCAGCTGTTGGCGCATACGCACCGTTATTTGTTAATTATAGTTACATAAATGACAAACCGCCATTCTTCGGCGTTTATAGTTCCTGAATCCCCTTTTCTATTGCTATAATATAAAGACTGTGGATTTGAACATGACCACACCGCAGCTCGCATGATCCGAATCATGAGCGCTCTGACAAGAAACGACTGAACCAATGACCTCGTACGCCAACACCATCTCGTTCCCCCTGCACACGCCCGGCAAGACGACGAAGGCAAGTCCCGCCGACGTGCGCCGCAACAACCGTTCCCTGGTGTTCGGGCTGCTGTTCCCGAACGGGCAGCTATCCCGCGCCGACCTCGGGCGGCAGACCGGACTCTCGCGCGTGGCGATATCGGGAGTCGCCAACAGCATGCTCGACGAAGGGCTGATCTGCGAGAGCGGTTTCGACGTCAACGCCTCCGGCAAGGGCAAGCGCGGCACGCTGCTGAGCATCGACACGTCGCGTCTGCACATCATCAGCGTCGACCTGTCCCAGGAGCATCTGGTGCAGGGAGCCGTGACCGACCTGCTGGGCACGCCACAGCAGCGCATGGAAATGGCGCTCGGACCGGATAACGACATCAACGCGGACATGATCGTGCAGCTGGTCGACCAGCTGCGCACCGACATCGACGCCGACACGATCATCGGCATCGGCATAGCGGCGACTGGTGTCGTCGAGGACGGTGTCATTCGCGAATCGACGGTGTTGGGATGGCGGGACCTTGATCTGAGAGGCATGCTGGAACGTCGTTTCGGATTCCCCGTCACCATCAGCAACGACGTCGTCTGCTCCATGCTCGCGGAGCGATTCTTCGGGCATGGCGACAAGAGCATGCTGTTCATCAAGATCGACCGTGGCATCGGTGCCGCGACGCTGATCGACGATGTGACTGTGATCGGGCAGAACCATGCCGGAGGCGAGATCGGGCATATCTCCCTCGACCCGGAGTCGGGGGTGTTGTGCCCGTGCGGCAAGCGCGGGTGCCTGGAGACGATGGTCACATCGCCGGTGATTCGCGAGCGGATTCGCCGCGCGTCGACGCCCGAGGAGCAGCTGGACATCATCCGATCCTGCGGCGAGCAGCTCGCCGCGGCGCTCGCCATGCCAATCGGCCTGCTCGACATCAACGACATATGCGTGTACGGCCCGCCGGACATCGTGAACGCGGCATTCCTGGAGGCGACGCAGCGCCGTGTGGACATGGTGTCGTCGTCGAAGTTCCACAAGCATACCTCCGTGCGACGGTGCCAGGTGGGTTCGGATATCGCGCTGCGCGGATCCGCCATCGACGTGGTTCATCATTACATCGAGAACGGTCACTGAGAGAACCACCGAAAGGTCCTTGCGATATGAATCGAGGGCCGCTCCCCCGTTCAGGGAGCGGCCCTCGATTCATGTTCTGCTCACATCCGGCCGTGCGGCCCGGGTGGTTTTGGAAACTCCGTCGCCGGTACCGGTGTGCCTATCAGGCCTCCGGCGCGGCCCACGCGGCGCCCAGCGCTCCGACCGGCTGGTCGAGTTGCGCAAGCTTGATGCGTTCGCCGAGATGCAGGCCCGTCAGGAACGGGCAGGTGCGCTCGCGCACGCGCAGTTCGTCCAGGGTGACGTCGATGAGCGGCTGGCCGGTCTTCGCCATGCCACCGCCGAAGATAATCATGCGCGGGTCATAGGATTGTGCGACGATCTGCACGGCGTCGACGATGGCGTGGGTGACCATGACGAGTATGCGCTGGGCGTCAGGCTCGCCGCGACGGGCGCACTCGATGAGATCCGGCATCGGAGGCTTGCCTTCGACCGGCCAGTGACGGCCGACCGACGCACCGGAGCACACGGTCTCAAGACAGCCGCTCTGCCCGCAGGGGCACGGGAAGCGGTTCGGGTCGATCGGGATATGGCCGATCTCGCCGGCGGCGCCGCTGAAACCGTGCTGGACGACGCCGTCGACGACGATGCCCGCGGCGAGTCCGGTGCCGAAGTTGAGGAACACGATGGTTCCTTCGGGGTGGGATCCGCCGACCATACGCGCGGCGCCGACCGCGGCCGCATTGACGTCGTTCTCGACGTGCACGGGAATACCGAGGCGCTTGCCCGCTTCGGTACCAAGCTCCAGCGTATCGATGTCGAGGTTGACGACGTTGTCGACACGACCGGTTTCTGGATTGACCTGTCCGGGGATGCCGATGCCGACCGTGGCGACCTGATCGAACAGATCACCGGCCACCTCATGGGTGATCGATACGACGTCGTCGATGACCTGCGCGTTGCCGCGTCGTGCGGGAATGCGCACGTCGTTGCGAACATTATCCTGCGGATCGACGAGAACGGCCTCGATCTTGGTGCCGCCGATGTCGATGCCGACGCGGAAGCGGTCGGCAGGTGTCTGCTGTGCTGTATCCTGCACTGTCATGTGTTGTGTCCTTACGTAACAGCGGATATGCGCGGTTCGCACATCCTTGACGAATATGTGGGGCAAGGCATATCGTCATGCCTTGCCCCACCGATGGGTCTGAGTGCCAGGGCCTCCGGAGGAAGGAGAAGGAAAGCACGGAAGCCCTGATCCTCAAGTCTTGCTGTCCGATCCATCTGTCCCCGTCCGTCCCGCATCATGCCGCGGGACGGACGGGGACTGCACAGATCAGAGGTTGCGCCAAGCGATGGCGCTCTGGTCGAGGTCGAAATGCTCGACCGAACCGTCAGGCAGAGCCACATCCGTGGACTGCGGACGGTCGGTGTTGTTGATCACGCAGTACTGGCCGGCATCGGGGAACACCGCGACCTCGCACTCGGGGTTGGTGGAGCTGTATGCCGTGTACTTGTCCTCGTTGTGGGAGGCCCAGAACAGGGCACGCTCCAGCAGACGGGCGTTCGCGGCCGAGTAGGGCAGACCGGAGATGTATACGCCGCGGCCCTTGCCGTACTCGTTGACCGCGAGCTGCACCTGACCACCGTCGGCGCGCAGCAGCGTCACGTCCTCGTTGACCGGGAACGTGTTCGCGACCGGCTCGCCGAAGTCGATGCCGCCAAGCGGCTTGATGCCCTGGCCACCGCCGCAGCCCGACAGCGGGATGCGGTATCCGGCCTTCTCCCACGCTTCGCGGGCGGCGGGATCGACATGCACGTCGGCGGTGATGAAGTGCTCCGGCGTGACGGTTGGGAAGTACTTGTCCACCGACAGCGTCTGGTAGCGTTCCTCGTCCACGCCCAGCACGTCGGCCAGCTGGAAGAAACGACCAGCCTGGAAACGGGCCAGCGAACTGGGCTCTCCGACGCCGACGAATGCTCCGCCGCCGCGCACCCAGGCGCGCAGGGTCTCGGTCAGCTTCGGGTTCTTCCACACGTCTCCACCGGTGAACGCGGTGTCGACCGGGCCACCGTTGATGATCACGTCGATGTCGTCGGCGACGCCATGCTCCAGCACGTCATCGAAGCTGATGAACCGCACGTTCACGCGCATGCCCGACAGCGACTCCAGAATGCCGTAATACGAATACGTCTGCTTGTTCGGCAGCGCGTGGGCGACCGTGAACGCCATCCACGAACGCATCTTGCCCCACGAGTTCAGAATCGCCACGTTGAGCTCGCCTTCGGCGGCGACTCCACCGGTACGGTCATGGATGTCGCGGAACTCGTCGGCGATGTGGGTGACGGTATCGACGAACTTCGGGAACTTCGCGGCCAGCGACAGGTATCCGCCGTAGCCCATACGCGAAATCGGGGAACGCAGGATGGCACGACGCGCTTTACGCCAGTTGTCGAGACCTTCGATGCTCGGATCGTTGCCCTCGTAGAACGTGTCGGGGAAGAAGTACGGCAGGAAACGACCCTCCGTGTACTTCACGCCCGGGATGTCCGCGATCATGCGGGTCGTGGTGCCGTCACCGATCGAACCGACGACAGCATCCAGACCCAGATCCTCGAAACCATCCTTGTACGGCTCGGTACCGATCCACTGGTCACCCAGGAACATCATCGCTTCCTTGCCGGCCTCGTGGGACATGTCGGCGAGCTTCTTGACATTGGCGCGAACGAAACCGGAGAGGAAGTCGATCCAGTCGCGTTGGGCCTTGCGCGGCACGCGCCACGCGGAGTTATAGGCGCCGCCATCTACGAAGTCTTCGGGGCGCAGGCGGTAGCCGTACTCCTTCTCGAAGTCGTCGAGCGCGGCCGGGCTCACGGTGCAGGCGCATCCGAACCAATCCACGACCTTCTCGCGCTGCTTCTGGTCGAACAGCAGCGTGAACTGGTAGAAGAACGTCGTGAAACGCACGACATCCACCTGCGGGTTGTCCTTGAGCCACTGCTCGAACGTGTCGAACACGAACTTGCGCGTCGCCGGGTGGTAGATATCGAACGGAATCTCGTGCTCCTTGTCGCCCCACCCGTTCGTCAGGTGGTTGTACATCTCGACCGGATCCCAGATGATGTACGCGAGGAACGAGACCGTGTACTCGTGCATCGGCGTCGCGCCGGAGACATGCACGGTATCGGTGTCCTCATCAAGCGTCCACAGGGAGGCATCCACGACCTCATTGGTGGTGCGGTCCACGACTTCCCAGTACTTGTGCGGGTCGGCATCACGGTTCGGCTTGAGCTGCTCCTCGAAGAAGCCGTCCATCAGGGGAACATCCACGATGTCCGCTTCCGCCAGGACGCGCCCGGTGAGCAGGTACACCTGCGGGGTCTCGTCCATGTGCAGCGTGATCCACTCGTTGTGTGCACGGGTCGGGAAGTAGGCGCTGTAGATCTTCTTGCCGAGTGCGAGCACGGACTCGTCAAGGTGTGTGCCATCGGAATTACGGATGGCATCAGCGCCCCACAATTCGGCAAGTTCCTTGGTTTTTTCAGCGAAGTTCTCTTCACTGGGCAATGTGAAGCGGCCAGTGCTGGTCATGGGTTCTCCTTCTTGGGAACAGTCATCGGGGAAAGATATATGGGTGATGAAATCACGAAGGCCGATGAAATGGCCGGCATCATCGCAGGCCCGCTGGATCCTGACTGCGCAAATCCTTGACGCCTACGATGACGCTGGACGATGGTAATCGTGTCACTGATCGAGGTGATGGCCGTACCGCCCGGCACTCAGTGACACATCATGCCGGGCGGCGGTTCGTGGTTTTCTCCCGCACATGGCGGGAGAAAACATCAGCCCTTGACGGCGCCGGCGGCCAGGCCGGACTGCCAGTAGCGCTGGAGACCGAGGAAGATCACGATCACCGGCAGCACGCCGAGCAGTGCGCCCATCATCAGGGCGCCGCGATCGGTGAATGTGGCCAACGACACCATACCGTACAGACCCAGGGTCACCGGCTTGAGGGTGTCGGAGGACACCATCATCAACGGCAGCAGGAAGTTGTTCCACGTGGCGACGAACAGGAACAGGAAGATCGTCACCATTGCCGGGGCGAGAAGTCGCAGCACGATGGTGAAGAAAATCCTGGCTTCGCTCGCGCCGTCGATGCGGGCGGCTTCAAGCAGTTCATCAGGCACAGAGCTCTGGGCGTACGTACGGCCCAGGAAGAAGCCGAACGGCGAGACACAGCACGGGATGATGATGGACGCCATCGTGTTGGTCAGCTTCAGAGCGTGGAAGATCGAGTACTGGGGGATGGTGAGCAGGGCGGCAGGCATCAGCATGCAGGCCATGATGATGCCGATGGCGACGTTCTTGCCGCGGAAGTTGAACTTCGCGGTGGCGTAGCCAGCCATGACGGACACGATGGTGCCGATGAGTGCGGAGACGCCCGAGTAGATCAGCGAGTTCAGCACCCAGCGCCAGAAGTTGCCACGGGTCCAGCCGAGCAGCTTGGAGTAGTTGGTGGCCACGGCGTTGGGGATCTGGTCGAGCGACACGGAGAACCACAGGCCATTGCCGCTGGTCATCTGGGAGGGCGTCTTGGTGGACGCAATGATGGCCCAGTAAATCGGGAACAGGAAGTAGATCAGCGCCAACACCAGTACGATGACCGTAAGTGTCTTGACTGCAGGCGACGGCCTCATGGAACGGGGCAGATCGTGCTGTGCAGCCTCGCGCTGCTTCTCCAAACGACGTTCGCGCTTCTTGTTCGCGCGCGCTTCAGCGGTTGCAGAGCTCATTACTCGTTCACCTTCCTTTCAGCAAGGGTGTACACGACGGCAAGCAGACCTGCGATCAGTGCCATGACGATGGCGATGGCTGATGCGGGGCCGTCACCTGACGGGGTAAGCGTTCCCTGCGAAGTATTCATGGCCATCATCATCGGCGTGTACGCCTTGGAGATGCCCGGATCCGCGGTGGACATGATCTGCGGCTCGTTGAACAGCTGGATGGTGCCGACGATGGACAGCAGCATGGCGAGCAGCGCCGCGCCACGCACGTTCGGCAGCTTGATCTTCATGGCGACCTGGAAGCCGTTGGCACCATCGATGCGGGCGGCCTCATACAGGTCGTGCGGGATGGCCTGCAGCGCGGCGAGGAAGATCAGCATGTTGTAACCGGTGAACGTCCAGGTCGTGATGTTGGCCATGGAACCGAGGACAACGTTGTTGGCAAAGAAGTCGACATGGATGCCGATGGACTCCAGACCCTTGACGATTGGGGAAATCTGACCGTTGTACAGGTAGACCCAGATGATGGAGGCGACGACGCCGGGGATGGCGTAGGGCAGGAAGTAGCCCAGACGGAAACCGGTAACGTGCTTGACGACAAACGAATCGATGACCATAGCCAGCGCAAGGGCGGCGATGATCATGATCGGCACCTGGATGACGGTGTAGAGCAGCACATGGCCGACACCAGTCCAGAATTTGCCGGAAGTGATGACGTATTGGAAGTTCTGGAATCCGACGAACTCGTTGACCAGTTCGCCGCCGCCATAGAGGCCGCCGCCTTGGCTGACCTGACGGAAGAAGCTGGAATAGACGGCCCAGATGATGGGCAGGAGGAACACGAAGGCGAACAAGATTGCGAACGGCGCCATGAACGCCCAGCCGGTTCGGTTCTCGCGCTTGAATGCCTTCGAGCGCTTTGGCTTTGCGGCGGCGCGTTTCGGCGCGGCACCCTTGGCCTGAGTAATGGATGCAGTCATAATACAAACCTGTCTTTTCGAAAAACAGAAAAACGATTCCACGAGCATGTACTCTTGGACATATGAAAGGCCGGAGTCCGAATCCCCGGCCTTTCATTTTATGATGCCTGAGGCATCGGGGGTCTTGGGTGATGGACGGAACTTTTCAGCTTATCCATCACCGGACCGGGTTATGTTCACTCCTTGACAGGGAGCTTGGCGTTCTTCAGCGCTTCGACGGAAGTCTTCTGAGCGGTGTCGAAGATGTCGGAGACCTTGGCGTCACCAGTGGCGGCCTTGGCAGCAGTCTCGTTCATCGCTGAACCCACGGCGGAGAAGCCCGGGATGTAGTTGAACGAAGCCATGTTGTCGTTCGCTTTCTTGAACTCAGCCATGATGTCCTGGTTGCTGAAGAACTCGGACCACGCAGCCGGAGTCTTGGCAGCCTCAGTGGTGGCGGCCACGACCAGACCCTGGGAGACCAGATCCGGAACCTGGGTGTTGAACCAGTCGAGGAACTTCATGGCCTCGGCCGGGTGCTTCGAGCCCTTGAGCACAGCCACGCCGGAACCACCGTCGGAGCCGGTCTTGGTGCCGTTGCCGAACCAATCGGGCAGCTGGGCGACCTTCCACTCCCCCTTGCCGGTGCCACCGGCGGAGCTGATGAACAGCGGGGCTTCCCAAGCGGCAGCCACAGTGCCGATCAGCTGACCCTTGTTAATGGAGGCGTCGAAGGACGGATCCCAACGCGGGTTGGTGAGCGCGGACTTGTCGTCGAGCAGCTGCTGGTACACCTTGGCCACGGCCTTGGAGCCTGCAGTCTGGGTGTCGACCTTCCAGGCATTACCCTCAGTCTTGTACCACGCGCCGGAAGCGCCGGAAGTGCCGGACATCGTCATCATGCCCTCATCGGGCTGGAACGTCATGATGTACTTACCCTGGGCGGCGGTCTTCTTGGCGGTCGCGATAAGCTCGTCAGCGGTCTTCGGCACGGTGATGCCGAGCTTCTCGAACTCCTTGGCGTTGTAGAAGTACGTCAGGGGGCCGGTGTCCTGCGGCAGACCGTAGGCCTTGCCACCGATCTGCATCATGGAGAACGGACCCTCAGCGAAGTGGTCCTTGTACTTTGCGGCCTCTTCGGTGACGTCCTGCAACAGGCCCTGATTGAAGACCTCAGGCAACTCGGCGTATCCGACCTGAGCCAGATCAGGAGCGGCGCCGGCCTTGACGTCGGTCGCCAGCTTCTTGATCATGTCCTGAGCCGCACCATCGAACTTGGTGGCCTTGACCTGGATGTTCGGGTTGTCCTTGTTCCACTTGGCCACGATGTCATTGACCAGCGTCATGCCCTTGTTATCCGGCAGGCGATGCATGTAGGTGATCGTCACCTTTTCGTCTTTGGGGGTATTGCTGCTGTTGTTCGTGGATGAACCGCAACCGGCAAGGGCGATGCCCATGACAGTCAGCGACGCCAGACCAGCAAGCAGTCGTTTCTTAGCTACCATATTCCTAACTCCTCCATTGAGATGGATGTTGCCTCCTCGTCGTGGCAACTAATTAGTTAGTGTAAAGGCATGCCAAGGAAATGTCAACTACATTAACATTTGTGTCGTGTCACCGGTCACACAGATGGTAACCCACGGCGTGCAACACCGCCCGCCAGTAAGCATGACAGATTTATGTATATAAAGTTTACAATTTATTTTTTTTCTCTTCTAGTCGTCAAGGCCATCCCCATCGACAACAACGGAGTCCCCCGCGAAAAACCTTACGGAACACCGGCCTATACGGCGTGTCGTCCATTCCTTCGACGCTCGAATCAAGCTCATCCTCATAATGTGACACTCCTCACATTACCAGAGTCATTCTGGTCACGCAGCCATCTTCATCCTGCTCACGCGACGACCGCAATGCCGGGCACGATACGGAAAACGCCCCGGCGTGTCATCAAGGACACGCCGGGGCGGGGCGCAAAGGCGATCGGTACCGCGGGGCGTCTACTCGACGCTACGCAGCTGCGCTGCTATCTGGATGGCCTCGACACTGGCTTCGGCCTTGCTTCGCGTCTCCTGCCATTCGGTGGCGGGCACCGAATCGAGCACGAGACCGGCACCGGCCTGCACGCTGGCCTGATGATCGCGCAGGAAGGCGGTGCGGATGGCGATGGCCATGTCCATATTGCCGGAGAAGTCGAAATAGCCAACTGTCCCGCCGTAGATGCCTCGGTCGGCCGCCTCCAGCTCGTCGATGATCTCGATCGCGCGGGGCTTGGGAGCTCCGGACAGCGTGCCCGCCGGGAACGCCGACATGAACACGTCGAACGTGGTCAGGTTCGGATCGACCGTGCCAGTAACCGTCGAGCAGATGTGCATGATGTGGCTGAAACGCTTGATGTCCATCAGCTGCACGACCTCGACGCTGCTGGGCAGGCAGACCTTGCTCAAGTCGTTGCGCGACAGGTCGACGAGCATGATGTGCTCGCTACGCTCCTTTGGATCGGCGAGCAATTCCTTGGCAAGGCGCTCATCCTCTTCCGGAGTGGCGCCGCGCGGACGGGAACCGGCGATCGGGAAGGTCATCGCATGCCCGTTGTCGACCTTGATCAGCGTCTCGGGGCTGGAACCGATCACGTTGAAATCGCGTCCCTCGGCGTCGGTGAGCGTCATGAAATACATGTACGGACTGGGGTTGAGCGTGCGCAGCACACGGTACACGTCGAACGGGTCAGCTGGCGAATCCAGATCCAGACGCTGGGATATCACCGTCTGGAACACATCGCCGTCGACGATGTGCCGCTTCGTCTCCTCCACCCAGCGCTCATACTCGGCCTTGGCGGTGCGGAACCGCAGCTGGGGCTGGGGCATGCTTCGGTCAAGCACGCTCACGCGGGCCTCCCCCGCCACCGGCGTGGCGGCCTTGCGCTGCATGGCATCCAGCCGTTCGATGGCCTCGTCATACGCGGCATCGGCGCGGGTCGGCCGGTCGTCGACGTTCACCGCATTGGCTATCAGCCACACCGAGCCGGACACATGATCGACCACTGCGATGTCGGTGGCCAAGGCCAGCGTCACCTCCGGCTGGCCGGTCTCATCCGGCGCCTCGGCGCGCAGTTTGGGCTCCCAATGGCGGATGGCATCCCAGCCGACGGAGCCGACCAGTCCGCTGGTCAGGTTCGGCAGTCCGGCCACGTGCGGCGCCTTGAGCACCTTGAGCGCGGCATGGGCCACCTCAATCACGTCACCCTCAGTGGGCACTCCGGCCGGCACCTGGCCGAGCCAGTTCGCCTTGCCGTGATCGGAGCGCAGTTGAGCCATCGAATTGACGCCGATGAAGCTGTATCGGCTCCAGGAACCACCGTATTCCGCCGATTCCAGAATGAACGTTCCCGAACGGCCCCCGGCGAGACGCTCGTAAAAGCCCACGGGCGTCAACGAATCGGCGAGCAGTCGCCGCACGATGGGAACCACACGGTATCCGGCGTCGGCAAGCCGATGGAACTGGGCGCGGTCCGGCCATGTGCCGCCCCATTCGAGAGGCTCGACGCTGCACGCGGCCCCATCATCGTGCAGGCCGCCGGCCACACCGGCATCGTCAATACGCCGCTCGCTCATCACGCATTCTCCTGTTCCGCGGTACGGTTTCCGACGACGACCGGCAACGGGCCGCCCTCCTCGAAGCACGAGCGCTTGCCGGTATGGCAGGCGGCACCCACCTGGTCGACCTGAACCAGAATCGCATCGCCGTCACAATCCAGCGCCAGGGACTTCACATACTGCACATGGCCGGACGTGTCCCCCTTGCGCCAGTATTCCTGACGGGAGCGAGACCAGAACGTCACGCGACCGGTCGTCAACGTGCGCCGCAGCGCCTCGTCGTTCATGTAGCCGACCATCAGCACCTCGTGCGTGTCATACTGCTGGATGACCGCGGCGACCAGCCCGCGCGCGTCACGCTTGAGCCGCGCAGCGATGCGCGGGTCGAGTTCGTCGGTGTTGTCATAGTCGATGGTGGATTGCGTATCTGTCATGTCCTTCATATTCCTGTTCATGTCCCTATGGAGTCGTGTTCATGCATGCGGCGAATCATCGCCGTCCGGTTCCGCCGCGATTCATAGGCGAACCGTGTATCCCGCGGACCGAAGCGCCTGCTTGACCTCGCGGATGGTCACCAGACCGTAATGGAAGATCGACGCGGCGAGCACCGCATCCGCACCGGCGGCGATGGCCGGGGGAAAATCAGCGGCCTTGCCCGCGCCACCGGAGGCGATGATCGGTATCTTGACCTCGCGGCGCACTGCCTTGATCATCTCCAAATCGAAGCCCTCACGGGTGCCGTCCGCGTCCATCGAGTTGAGCAGGATCTCGCCAGCGCCCAGTTCCTCGGCCCGCTTGACCCACCAGATCGCGTCGATGCCGGTGGACTTGCGCCCACCCATCGTGGTCACCTCGAACCCGGACTGCGTATGCTGTTCGCCCTGCTCGCGGCGGGCATCGACCGACAGCACCAGCACCTGATTGCCGAATCGGTCGGCGACGCGGCTGATCAGCGTCGGGTCGTTGATGGCTGCGGTGTTGACGCCCACCTTGTCGGCGCCGCAACGCAGCAGCGAGTCGACGTCCTCGGGAGTACGCACGCCTCCGCCGACGGTCATCGGGATGAACACCTGCTCTGCGGTGTGGCTGACCACGTCGATCATGGTCTGGCGGTGCGAGCTGGAGGCGGTCACGTCCAAAAAGGTCAGCTCGTCGGCACCCTGACGGTAGTACTCCCCCGCCAGCTCGACCGGGTCGCCGGCATCACGCAGGTTCTCGAAATGCACGCCCTTGACCACTCGTCCCGCATCGACATCTAGGCATGGAATGACTCGGACGGCCAACGACATGATTGCTCCCTTATCAAGCTCGGTTGTTGTACGGACACCAAGGGTAGCGTCCGCCCGTTACAGCAGTGCCGCGGCGTTCCGCTACATGGGACGGGAAGGCCGCGCCCTCTGCGGTTCGAGATTCGCGGCCTGCAGCAGTGAGAGCGCGGTTAGGCCGCGAAGGCCTCTTTGGTCTTGGCGGCGAGCTGGCCGCAGGCGCCGTCGATATCGGAGCCTCGGGTGTCACGCAGGGTGGCCGTGATTCCGGCATGGTGCAGGATATCGAGGAACTGCTGCTCATCCTCGGGCTTGGATGCGGTCCAGCGAGATCCCTCGATCGGGTTGAGCGGGATTGGGTTAACATGCGCCCAATCGTCGCCGTAATGGTTGAGCCGCTTGGCCAGCAGTCGCGCGTGCTCGGCCTGGTCGTTGATGCCGCGCATCAACGCGTATTCGATGCTGACGCGGCGCTTGGACGACAGGAAGTAATCGTGGGCGGCGTCGAGCACCTGAGTGGTGTTGAAACGCTTGTTCATCGGCACGAGCTCGTCGCGAAGCGCATCACTGGGCGCGTGCAGCGACACGGCCAGACGCACCGGGATGCCCTCGGCCGTGAGCTTCCTGATGCCGGGCACGACGCCGACGGTCGATACGGTGATGTTACGCGCGGAGATGCCGAACCCTTCGGGAGGCATCGCGCTGATCTGGCGCACGGCGGATAGCACGGACCGGTAGTTGCCCATCGGCTCGCCCATGCCCATGAACACGATGTTGCTGAGCCGGCCGGGGCCTCCGGCCACTTCGCCGTCGCGCATCATACGAGCGGCGACGCGCACCTGTTCCAGAATCTCGCCGGTCGACATGTTGCGGGTGAGTCCAAGCTTACCGGTCGCGCAGAACGGACAGCCCATGCCGCAGCCGACCTGGCTGGAGATGCATAACGTGGTGCGGTTCGGGTAACGCATGAGTACGGATTCGATGTGAGAGCCATCGAAAAGGCGCCACAGCGTCTTGATGGTGGTGCCCTGATCGGCCACCTGATGGGTCACCTCGTCGATCAGAGGCGGGAAGAACGCCTCGACGATATCGCCGCGTGTGGCGGCAGGCAGGTCGGTGAACGCCTCGGACTCGGTCTCCAGCCGGCCGAAGTAATGGTTCGCCAGCTGCTTGACACGGAACTTCGGCAATCCCAGATCCTTCGCCCTGGCGATGCGCTCGTCAGGCGTCATGTCCACCAGATGCACCGGCGGCTTGCCCCGTCGGGCATGGTCCTTGGACAGCACGTCGCGGAAAGCCCCCTTGTCGCCGGGGGTGATTCCGGTCTCCGGCTGTTCCGCATCCTGCGCATGCCCGGTCGTCATTGCTCCTCCATCATCGTTCGTATCTTGTCGTCGCTTCCCGCATCGTCATGTCCGATCGTCGAGACGACCGTCACATGCCGACAATCCACAGCAGTCCGGCCAGGAACGGCGCGCACATGAGGATGGAATCCACACGATCCATCACGCCTCCATGACCCTTGAGCAGGTGTCCCATATCCTTGATGCCGATATCGCGCTTGAGCATGGACGCGCACAGGTCGCCGAACGTGCCTGCGACGCCGGTCAGTACTCCCATGACGATCGGAACCCACCAGCGCGACGCCCACACCGCGCCGTCATACGTGCAGAAGAACACCGCGAACGCGCCGATCATCGCGAACAGGATCGAACCGAACAGTCCCTCGACCGATTTCTTGGGGGAGATGCGCGGCGACAGCTTGTGCTTGCCGAACCATGCGCCGAAGAACAGGCCGCCGGTATCGCTCAGGGCCGGCAGGAACACCAGCGTGATCGCGTGCGCGACCGGATGCCCGTTGAACACCAGCGACAGCACGATGCAGCTGGCCAGCGTAGGGATGTACAGCACGGTGAGTATCGAGACAGCGACATGCGACAGCCGACTGTGATGCAGTTCGCCTTTCTCATGATTGAACGACGACTGCTCGCGCGCGGCGGCGTCGGAGCTCGACAGCTTGGATGCGACGGCGAGCGAAAGCCAGTTGCCGAAGCTGAACCGGGCGGTGGCGAGAATGGCCACCAGCATCAGCGTCGCCATCGTCAGCAGCGCCATCGTGCCGAAATGGTACGGGCTGTAATAGGTGCCGAGCAGGATGGCCGCCGAACACAGCCACAGCGCGACGACCGGGATATGCAGACCGACCGTGGCGAAATCGACACGGAGCTCCCACAGCGCAAGCACCATGAACACGACGATCAGCAGCACGAACACGTCGATGCGGATCAGCAGGCTCGCCAATATGATGATGACGAGCACCGCGCCGGTCGCGACCGCCTGCGGCATGTTGCGCCCGGTCTTCTTGTTGATGTTCGCCAGGGCCTCCTCGGCCTCCACATGAAGCTGGTCGTTGTGTTCCATGATGTTCAACCGCCTCCGTAAGTCGATGGTGCCATGATGATTCTGCCTTCATCATAGCGAACCGGACGAGGCGATGGTCACATGCCGCGTCCGGTTCAACGATTTCGTCATGAAGGTCAGACCTCCATGATCTCCTTCTGCTTGGTCTCGAACAGCGCGTCGAGCTGGTCGGTGACCTGCTTGGTGACCTTGTCGAGCTCCTTGAGCAGACGATCGCCCTCGTCCTCGCCCATCTCGCCGTCCTTGACGGACTTGTCGATGGTCTCCTTGGCCTTGCGGCGGATGTTGCGCACGGCGACCTTGCCGTCCTCGGCCTTCGACTTGGCGAGCTTGACGTATTCCTTGCGACGCTCGCTGGTCAGCTCCGGCATGGTGATGCGGATGACGTTGCCATCGCGGTTCGGGTTGACGCCGAGATCGGAGTCGCGCAGGGCCTTCTCGACCTTGCTGGCCTGGGACACGTCGAACGGGGTGACGGAAAGGGTGCGGGGCTCCGGCACGCCGATGGACGCGACGGCCTTCAGTGGAGTCGGAGCACCGTAGTAGTCAACGACGATGCCATTGAGCAGCGCGGGGTTGGCGCGGCCAGTGCGGATGCCCGCGAAGTTCTCCTTGGTGTTCTCTACGGACTTGTTCATCTGTTCCTTGGCTTGTTCGACAGGATTGGCCATTTTGTGCTCCTTGTTGTTGTTCTTCGTTGAAGTTGGTTTCCCGGGTTGGATGCAGACGCGCGATCACCGATGCGCGTCGCTCACGCGAGCGTGGATTCGGCGGTGGACACCAGCGTGCCGATCTCCTCGCCGAGCAGCGCGCGGGTCACGTTGCCGGCCTCTTCGAGACCGAACACGCGGATGCGCTTCCTGTTGTCGCGGGCCATGGACAGCGCGGCGGCATCCATGACCGCCAGGTTGTCGACAAGGGCGCGGTTGTAGCTCAGCGTTGCGAAACGCTTGGCATCTGCGTCCTTGCGGGGGTCGGAGGTGTAGACGCCGTCGACGCCGTTCTTGCCCATAACGACCTCATCGCAATGAATCTCCAGCGAACGCTGGATGGACACCGTATCGGTGGAGAAATACGGCATGCCCGCACCGGCGCCGAAGATCACGACGCGGCCCTTCTCCAAGTGGCGGATGGCCTTGAGCGGAATGTACGGCTCGGCGACCTGACCCATGGTGATGGCCGTCTGCACGCGGGTGGCCTGCCCCTCCTGCTCCAGGAAATCCTGCAGCGCGAGGCAGTTCATCACCGTGCCCAGCATGCCCATGTAATCGCCGCGGGAACGGTCGATGCCGGCCTGCTGCAATTCCGCGCCGCGGAAGAAGTTGCCTCCGCCGACGACGATGGCGACCTGAACGCCCTGCCGCACGGCGGGGACGATCTCCTCGGCGATGCGACGAATCACCTGCGTATCGATGCCGACCTTTCCGCCGCCGAACGCCTCACCAGACAGTTTCAGCAATACCCTTCGTGGCTGATCCGCCGCTACTCCATCTGCCATGCATAGCCTTTCTGATATCGGTTCCCTGATGCTTCGTGAGCCGGAACCGCCCGACATACTGCCTATCAGCGTATCCGCAAACTGCGACAGTGCCCGGTAGCGACTCGCGCGATCACAGCGATTCGGCGAATTCCTCGACCCGGGCCACCACGTCGTCGAGATACGACGCAGAAGTGCGCCACCGGCCGGGAACCTCTATCGAATGATTGGCCTGCGGGTACTCATGCACGAGGCCACTGAGACGATGGGCCCGGTCGCTGCGGTACAGCGGGTCCGCGGTTCCTGCGCAGATCAGCGGTTCGGGAGCCGAGCCGGGCTCGTAATCGTCATCGCCCGGCACGGGGATGACGGACCGTGTCGGATCGAAGTCGGCCGGCGACAGCACGGGCGTCAGCAAGGCCATCGGGACGCCGAGCCGGGACACATGCGGGTAGATGAACGTCGACAGCGATTTCGCCACCACCAGGGTGCGCGGCTGCGATGCCGGACTCGACCGGCGAGGGATGCCATCCAGCCAGTCGTCGACAGCTCCGGACAGCATCGAGAATATTCTCGGCGCGAGGGTCTTCGACAGGTCCGCATCGACGTCGAGCCGTTCCACGAACCAGCCGGCATCGGCCAACGCCATCGCGCAGTAATACAGCAGCGGCCGATCGCAGTTGTATCCGGTGCCCGGCATGATCAGCGCATGCCGGTCGGTCCTATCCGATGCCATGCGGTTCTTCGGCCATTCGTTTCTGCGGCAGGTGGGCTGCGCCGTTCCGCTCCCCATCAACGATGAAATCATCGTCATGATCCCCCATATGATTTTTCGTTATTCGTGTGATTGCATGCTGTCGGCTGGCATGGCCGCGCCGGCCATGCCAGGTATGACAAAGGCGGCCGACGCATGAAAGCGCGGACCGCCTTTGTTGAGGTTCATCTCAGCTCACAGTCTGCTCCCCGGCCCGATGATGCGGACCGGAGCGGGACGAATCAAACCTTCGCGGTTCGATTCACTCCTCTTCGCCCTTGCCGACCTCGATACGGGCGAAGGCCACGGCCTTGCCGCCGACTTCCTCGAACAGCTTGCCGACGGTCTTGGACGGATCCTTGACGAACGGCTGCTCAAGCAGGACGACTTCCTTGTAGAAGGCGTTGAGACGGCCTTCGACGATCTTCGGAACGATCTTCTCGGGCTTGCCTTCGGCCAGGGACTTCTCGGTGGCGACGCGACGCTCGGACTCGACGACATCGGCCGGAACGTCCTCACGGCTGAGCCACTTGGCGCCCATGGCGGAAATCTGCAGAGCGGCCTCGTGAGCGACCTTGGCACCGGCTTCGTCGGTGGCGATCATCGCGACGATGCTCGGGGGCATCTCGACGGACTTCTTGTGCGCGTAGATCTCGACGTGCGGGCCGGAGATCTTGGCGAACTGGCCGACCTTGACGTGCTCGCCGAACAGGGCGGCCGCCTCTTCGACGGCGACCTTGACGGTGCCGTCCTCGGCGTTGGACGCCAGGAGCTCGTCGGCGTTGTTCGCGTCGGCGGCCACGGCGTAGCCGAGCACGGTGTCGGCGAATTCGACGAACTTCGGGGTCTTGGCCACGAAGTCGGTCTCGGAATTGAGCTCGACGGCGTAACCGGTCTGGCCTTCGGCGGACTCGATCACCTTGGAGGCGATGGTGCCTTCCTGGGCCTTGCGGCCTTCGCGCTTGCCAGCGGCCTGGATGCCCTTGGCGCGGATGATCTCCTTGGCGCGGGCGACATCACCCTCGGCCTCGGTGAGAGCCTTCTTGACGTCCATCATGCCGGCGCCGGTGTCTTCGCGCACCTGCTTGATCAAAGCTGCAGTGATTGCTGCCATTGATTTGTCTCCTCGTTAAAAATGTGTCCCCATAGTGATGGGAGGCTGTTGCACCTCCCATACTACAGGAGGTAGGTCACTCGGCCTTGGCTTCCTCGGCCTCGGCGGCCGGAGCAGCTTCAGCGGAAGCGCCCTCGGTCAGCAGTTCCTTCTCCCAAGCGGCCATCGGCTGCTCGGCTTCGGTCTCGCCCTCGGCCTTGGCGGCCCGGCCGGAACGCTCCAGCAGGCCATCGGCCACTGCGTCGGCCATCAGGCTGGTCAGCAGCTCGATGCCGCGGATGGCGTCATCGTTGGCCGGAATCGGGTAATCGACGGACTCCGGGTCGGTGTTGGTGTCGACGAGGGCCACGACCGGGATGCCCAGCTTGTGGGCTTCCTCGACGGCGAGCGATTCCTTGTTGATGTCCACGACGAACATCGCGGAGGGGGTGCGGACCATGTTGCGGATACCGCCAAGCTGCTTCTCCAGCTTATCCTTCTCGCGCTCCAGCAGCAGCAGTTCCTTCTTGGTCAGACCGGAGCCGTGCACGTCGGAGAAGTCCATCTCCTCAAGTTCCTTCAGACGGCTCACACGCTTGGAGACGGTCTGGAAGTTGGTCAGCATGCCGCCGAGCCAACGCTCGGACACGTAGGGCATGTTCACGCGCGTGGCCTGGGTCTGCACGGCTTCCTGGGCCTGCTTCTTGGTGCCGACGAACAGCACGGTGCCGTTGTGGGCGACGGTGGCCTTGATGAAGTCATAGGCCTTGTCGATCAGCTCCAGCGACTTGAACAGGTTGATGATGTGGATGCCGTTGCGCTCCATCAAGATGTACTGCTTCATCTTGGGGTTCCAACGACGGGTCTGGTGACCGAAGTGGACGCCGGCCTTGAGCATTTCGCTCATCGTGATCTGTGCCATAGCACTACCTTTCTTGTCGGTTCTTGCCTGGTCATGCGTACCTGAGTGCAGCCCCGCCGAAGCGTGGCCGACCGACACAGGCCGTCGCGGACATGACGCGATATGGTGTGCACCGGTTGACGATAACGGTTGGCCGTCGCCACCTGCGACTGCGGTGACGGCCGGGTTGGCGCACAAATATTCAGAATACCACCACGTGCCTACTTGGCGGCGTGCTCACGCATGTACCGCAACGCCTCGCGGCGCTCCGTCTTCTCCAGCCGGTCGAGGTACACGTGACCGTCGAGGTGATCGGTCTCATGCTGCAGCATGCGACCCATCAGGCCGCTGCCCTCCAGCACGACCTCGTTGCCGTCCAGGTCGATGCCGCGCACGCGGGCGTAATCGGCGCGACGGGTCTTGTACCACAGGCCGGGAACGGACAGGCATCCTTCGTCACCGTACTGTTCGCCGCTCTTCTCCTCCAGCACCGGGTTGAGCACGTATCCGATCTTCCCGTTGATGTTGTACGAGAAGGCGCGCAGCCCGACACCGATCTGGTTCGCCGAGAGCCCGGCACGACCCGGATCGTCGACGGTGTCCAGCAGATCCTGCACAAGGCGGCGTACGGCGGGCGTGATCTCCCTGATCGTCTCGCACGGGGTGCGCAGCACCGGATCGGGAACTGTTCTGATTTCGCGGATGGCCAATTACTTCTCCTCACTGGTGTCGTTGCCGTCAGATGCCGCGTCGCCCACGCTGTCCTCCTGCTCGGGGCTGCCGGATTTGGCTTCGTCGTCCTTCATGAAGCGAATCTTTCCCTTCGCCTGGTCGAAGGCCTGCTTGACGCTTTCCGAAGACTGCTTCACGGTCTCGGCGGTCATGTCGAGGATCTTGACGGTGGCGGGCAGCGGCTTTGCGGCGTTCTTCGGAGCATAGATCATGTTGTCGATCACGTCGGCGTAACGCTGCAGCACCTTCGGGCGGACCACCTTCATGCTGGGTGTCAGAGTGCCGTCCTCCTGGTTGAACTCCTCGTCCAGAATAACGAACTTGCGCACCGACTCGGCGCGGGAGACGTTGCCGTTGGCCTTGTCGATGTACTGCTGCACCAACGCTCGGACCGCGTCGTTGGTCGCGATCTCGCTCATCGGCGCGTCGATGTCGAGGTTCTGCGAGGCAAGCCACGATCGGGTCATCTCCGCGTCGAGTTCGATGAGCGCGGCGATGAACGGGCGTCCGTCGCCGATGACGACGGCATGGGCGACGATCGGGCATGTGTTGATGACATCCTCCATCGGCGCCGGGCTGATGTTCTTGCCGCCGGCCGTGATGATGATGTCCTTCTTGCGGCCCGTGATGAACACGAATCCCCGATCGTCGATCGTGGCGAGGTCACCCGTGTGCAGCCAGCCATCGGAGGTCAGGGCCTCGGCGGTCCGCTGAGGCTGCTTGTAGTAGCCAAGGAACACGTTCGCCCCCTTGATCATCAGCTCGTCGTCATCCGCGAGCCTGATGGAGATGCAGCCGGGCCGGCCGACGGAGCCGACCTCGTTCGCGTCCTGGAAATTCACCAGGCAGGGCGCGGCCGTCTCGGTCATGCCATACCCCTGGATGAAGGTGATACCATCGAATCCGTTGAAGAAGTGCGCGAGATCGGCATTGAGCGGGGCGCCGCCGCAGGCGAGCCACTTCATGTTGGGGCCCAGGGCGGAACGGATCGACGAGCCCACGGTCTGCATGTAGAAGCTGTGCTGGATGCGGGCGCCCAGGGAATGATGGCCGCCGGCCATCTCGTCCTTCGACCACTGCACGAAATGATCGAACGCCTTGGCGAACAGGCGCCCCTTGAGACCGGCTCCGGCCTTCTGCGAGGCGGCGTTGTACACCTTCTCGAACACGCGGGGCACGCCCAGCAGATACGTGGGCTTGAAGCCGCGCAGGTCGGCGAGCAGCCGCTTGGCGCTGGAGATATAGCCGACCACGCCATGCGAGCCGATGGCCACGTACTGGATGTACCGCGCGAAGCAGTGCGCCAGCGGAAGGAACAGCAGCAGACGGCTCGGCTGGTACAGCATGTCGTTGAGTACCTCATAGCCGTTGTAGACCGTGTGGTTGAAGTTGCGGTGAGACAGCATCACGCCCTTCGGTTTGCCGGTGGAGCCCGACGTGTACACGATGGTGAACAGGTCGTCGGCGCGGACGCGGCCGATCGCCTTGTCCAGTTCCTCGTCGCTGACGGACTCGCCGAAATCGGCGACCGCGTCGAGGCCGTTCGCCTTGAAGTTGAACACGTAGCGCAGGCTCTCGCTGTGCGCGCGAATCTGCTCAAGGATCTGCGCATGGGAGTCGTCGCCGGCGAAGGCGATGACCGGTTCGACCTCTGCGACGATATCACCCGTCTGTTTGGGCGAATCGGTCTCGTATACGGGGACGCTCACCGCGCCGATGGAGGCGCAGGCGAAGTCCACGACGCCCCACTCATAGCAGGTGGCGGCGTATATCACGACCATGCTGCCGGGCTTGACCCCGAGGCCGAGAAGCCCTTTGGCCACCTCACGGACGCGGTCGTTCATCTGGCCGGCGGACACGTCATGCCACTGCCTCGTCTCATCGTCCTGCCATTGGGCGACGAGGTCATCGGGGTCGCGTTCGCAACGCTTGGCGAGCAGTGAATAGATGGTGTCCAGGTCTGTGGTCTGATAGATCGTATCGACGGTGTATTCACGCAACATAGGCTCCACTATAAGCATGGCCGCGTACCGGCACGCGGCCATGCGGAACATATCATCCGGCTTGCGCGGCGTGTATCACCCGATGTCCGTCATCGTGCACAGCCAGCGGCATCCCATCTGGCGCAGCACGATGTTCGACCAGTAGTTCTGCACGCCGATGGTCAGATGCGTCGATATCTCGAACGTCGTCGGATTGATGAACATCCCCGACATCATCCGGGGCACCACCGGCAGATACCGGAGTTTGGCCTTCAGCTCGGGATTCGACTGCATGTGGTTGTCGAGCAGGTACGCCATGGTCTCCAGCTTCTTGAGACACGGGCCGGTCACCGCCCGTCTGAGCTTGCCCGCATGCAGCTGTCCGCGCATGATGTCGGCGGACATGCATGCTATGCGGGCGGACGATACCGCCAGCGAATGGCCCTGTGCGGCGTTGATGCTTCCCGCGCCGCAGCTGGTGATGTGATACGGCACCGGAACGTCGGACGATTCTACGATGACGTACCCGTCGAGGCTCGGCACCGGGCAGGGCGGGTTTTCGCGCGCGTAATGATAAGTGGGTTGCTCCATGTCCGTTTCTCCGTCTTCTCTCTCGCCCCCATCCACGATGAAAGGGGATAATCCCAGCACAACACAACAAAGGCACCCCCGCAATGGACGAGGGTGCCTTTTTGTGCAATCGTGCCGCGATTCGAGCCTCCGACGCGGAGGCGAAGCATCACGGATCAGACGTGGTAGGGGTTGACGACCACCGAGCAACGCTGGAAGCTCTTGACGTCGACATAGCCCGTGGACGCCATGGCTCGGCGCAGCGCGCCGATGTAGTTCACCTGGCCATCAGCGCGGTGGCTGGGCCCGAACAGGATCTGCTCCAGCGAGCCGACCGTGCCGACATCGGTGCGGGAACCGCGCGGCAGGGTCTGGTGACGGGCCTCCGCACCCCAATGCTTGCCGCCACCGGGAGCCTCGGTGGCGCGGGCGAGCGGAGCGCCGAGCATGACGGCGTCGGCGCCCATGGCGAGGGCCTTGACGAAGCTGCCCGAATCCCCCATGCCGCCATCGGCGATGACCTGCACATAGCGGCCGCCGGACTCGTCCATGTAATCGCGGCGCGCCTCAGCCACGTCGGCGATCGCGGTCGCCATCGGGGCGTGGACGCCGATCGTCGTGCGCGTAGCGGTGACCGCACCGCCGCCGAAGCCGACCAACACGCCCGCCGCACCAGTGCGCATCAGGTGCAGGGCCGCCGTGTAGTTCGCGGCGCCGCCGACGATGACCGGAACATCGAGGTCGTAGATGAACTTCTTGAGGTTCAGCGGCTCATGGCCGAGGGACACATGCTCGGCGGACACCACCGTGCCGCGGATGACGAACAGGTCGACGCCGGCTTCGACCACCGTGGAGTAGAACTGCTGGGTGCGCTGCGGGGAAAGCGCGCCCGCCACGGTGACGCCCGCATCGCGGATCTCATGCAACCGGCGGGTGATGAGCTCGGGCTTCACCGGCTCACGGTAGATCTCCTGGATCCGCTCGGTCGCGACGTCATCGGGCAGCTGGGCAATTTCGTCGAGCAGCGGCTGCGGATCGTCATACCGCGTCCACAGACCCTCCAGATCCAGCACGCCAAGAGCGCCCAGCCGGCCCATCGCTATCGCCGTGGCGGGGCTGGTGACCGAATCCATCGGGGCTCCGATGACCGGTACGTCGAACTCATAGGCATCCACCTGCCACGACGTCGACACGTCCTGCGAATCGCGGGTGCGACGAGAGGGAACGATGGAGACATCATCCAGCGCGTAGGCCATGCGGGCCTTCTTGCCCAAACCGATTTCAATTTCCTGAGACATGGTTTCAAGGCTAATGCCGGGCTGTGACACCGGACGCGGCCGCACACGCGCATCACCCGCCGTCTCACATTGTGGCGAATACCGAGCGGCGGACAACGCGCGGTAACATCGATGCGCTAAGACTGGTGCACATACGCCAATCACGCTAGGAGGAAACGCATGGCCAAAATCAAGGTCGAGGGAAAGGTCGTCGAGCTCGACGGCGACGAGATGACCCGCGTCATCTGGAAGGACATCAAGGACCGTCTGATCCTGCCCTATCTGGACGTCGATCTGGACTATTACGACCTGGGCATCGAGAACCGTGACGCCACCGACGACCAAGTCACCATCGACGCGGCAAAGGCAATCCAGCGCGAGCACGTGGGCGTCAAGTGCGCCACCATCACTCCGGACGAGGCCCGCGTCAAGGAATTCGGTCTCAAGAAGATGTGGAAGTCCCCCAACGGCACAATCCGTAACATCCTCGGCGGCACGATCTTCCGCGAGCCCATCGTGATGAGCAACGTGCCTCGTCTGGTGCCCGGCTGGACCAAGCCGATCGTCGTGGCCCGCCACGCCTTCGGCGACCAGTACAAGGCCACCGACTTCAAGGTGCCGGGCGCCGGACGCCTGACCGTCACCTTCACTCCCGAGGACGGCTCCGAGCCGATTGAGCACGTGGTCTATGACTACGGCCAGGACGGCGGCGTGGCCCAGGTGCAGTACAACGTCAACGATTCGATCCGCGGCTTCGCTCGCGCCTGCTTCAACTATGGCCTGATGCGCCACTACCCGGTGTACCTGTCCACCAAGAACACGATTTTGAAGGCCTACGACGGCCAGTTCAAGGACATCTTCGCCGAAGTGTTCGAGACCGACTACAAGGACAAGTTCGCCGAGGCTGGACTGACCTACGAGCACCGCCTGATCGACGACATGGTCGCCAGCTCCCTCAAGTGGCACGGCGGCTACATCTGGGCGTGCAAGAACTACGACGGCGACGTGCAGTCCGACTCCGTGGCTCAGGGCTTCGGCTCGCTGGGCCTGATGACCTCCGTGCTGATGACCCCGGACGGCCAGACCGTCGAAGCCGAGGCCGCGCACGGTACCGTGACCCGCCATTACCGCCGCTGGCTCAAGGGCGAGAAGACCTCCACCAACCCGATCGCCTCGATCTTCGCATGGACCGGCGGACTCAAGCACCGCGCCGACCTGGACGGCACGCCCGAGGTCCGCCACTTCGCCGAGACGCTGGAGAAGGTCATCGTCGACACCGTCGAAGGCGGTCAGATGACCAAGGATCTGGCCATGCTGGTGGGACCGGATCAGGCGTGGCTCGACACCGAGGGCTTCATGAACGCGCTGGACGAGAACCTTTCCAAGGCGCTGACCGCGTGACCGGCCGGGCGGGGTTCTCCGGCGGCTCCCGCCACCGGTGATCGCCGCCGGCAATCCATCGCCATCAAGGCCCGCATCCCATGTCCCCACACGAGATGCGGGCCTTGTGCGTATGGTGAGGCTACAATCGAAAGTTACAGTATTCGCATGACTGAAAGGGCGTGACCATGTCAGGACGACGCATGGTGTCTTGTCTGAAACTCATCGCCGCCGCGATGGCGACGGGTCTTCTGCTCACGACGGCGGGATGCGCGTCAACGGACGATACCAACACTCCGGACGGCGGCACCGTCACGCAATCCACCGGGGCGGTGGCGATATTCACCCCATCGGACGGCATCACCCTCTCCCAGCACACGCCGTTGAACAAGTGGGCGAAACTGGTGCCCGACATCACCTCCGAGCTCAAGAAGCAAGGATTCAAATCCGCGAACATCACCACGACCACATCCAGTGACCTCGCCAAGCAGAGCCAGGACATTCAGGATTACGTCGTCAATCATGCGGTGTCGGCGCAAAGCGGGAAAGACAGCGCCAACAAGAAAGACGGTGCTGACGAGAAGGCAATAACGCTGATCGTCGCGCCCGCAGCCGAAACGCAGACATCCACCCGGCAATACGGCGATTACGTCAGCCAGACGAGCGGCACGGCGACGGATAGGACCGGTTCAGACGAGGCCGGTTCAACGGATGCATCGGAATCGACTGACACACCCGAATCGGCGAATGCATCCAGCTCGGATAACGCATCCGACTCGACGGACACGGAATCGATGCCCCGTATGGCGAACGCATTGCAGCTGGCCAAGGACTCGGGCATGCACGTGGTGCTCGTGGCCAATCCGGTGAAGGACTTCACCCCCGACGCTTTCGTCGAACTGTCGACAGCCGAACGCATCGGGCAGATCCAGGCGAGCAAGCTTGCCGACAAACTGCAACTCGACACCATCAGCAAGGACAATCCGAAGGCCGTGGAGATCCTGCTGCCCTACACCGCATCCGCTGACGGCAGTGACGACGAATTCGCCAAGGAGGCCTTCGCAGGCGCCTGGTCCGTGCTGCAGCCGTATTTCAAGAAGGGCACGGCATACAGTCCGTCCGGACTGCTGACGGCCGACACGACCGACGGGCAGTGGGAGTCGGTCGCCTTCAAAATCGACAAGGATTCGCGCATCACCGACGAGATCACCAATCGTCTCAAACAGAAGAATTCGGCCTCGCACACCCGAATCGACGGCATCATCGCCATGAACGATTACGTGGCTTCCGGAGTGGTCGACGCGCTCGACCATCTCGGATACACCGGTTCGGCGGCCGACATCAACCCCTCCATCACACTGCCCGGAATCGTCGGCAACATCACCGGAAAGCAGGATCTCCACCGCAAGAAGGTGCCGGATCCGATCAAGGCGCCGGAAAACGACGGCGACGCCACCAACGACGGGTCGGCCTCGGAAAAGGCCAGGGACACGCAGTGGCCCATCATCACCGGATATGGCGCGTACGTCGACGAACTGCCGCAACTCGTCAGCGGCCATCAATGGATGACCGCCGTCGAGGACCGCAAGGGCGCCGCGACGCAGCTCGCGCAGATGTGCCTAAAAATCAATCAGGGCACGGCGGTGAAATCGCCGCAGAACCTGACCAAGGGGACGTATCCGGGCGTCGCGGGGAAGAACATGCCGACGCTGCGCCCCGACCTGGTCGCGATCAGCGCGTCGAACCTCAAGAGCACGCTGATCGACCCCGGCTACATCACTCTGGCCGACGCGGGGATGTGACAGCCGCAGGGATTGCGCGTCACAGGGAATGTAGCAGGCGCGGCAATACCGAGATATACGCGAGTCGGCCGTCACCCCAACCATCCGTCATGATGACGGGAACCGGTTGAGGTGACGGCCGACTCGTTGCCCGGCTGGACTTCCGCTCAGCGGCCCTTCGGGGCGTAAATGCGCGTGTCGATGAGTTCGCCGAAGTGGTCGATCACCGCTTGACGGCGTGCCTTCATGCTGGCGGTCAGCAGTCCGTTCTCCTCGGTGAACGGCTCCGGCACGATCTCGAATTTGCGAATCGACTCTGCCCGCGACACCAGATCGTTGGCGGCGTTGACCGCGCGCTCGACCTCGGCGTAGACGATCGGGTTGCGCACGACTTCGGCGAGGTCGGAGACCTGCTCCACACCCTGCGCGGCCAGCCAGGCGTTGGTCTCATCGAGATCCAGGGAGACGATCGCCGCGATGAACGGCTTACGGTCACCGATGACGACGCACTGGTCCACCACCGGCGATGTCATCACGCTGGCCTCCAATATGCCCGGAGACACGTTCTTGCCGCCTGCCGTGATGATCAGGTCCTTCTTGCGTCCGGTGATGGTGACAAACCCGTCGTCGTCGATGTCGCCGAGGTCCCCCGTGTGCAACCATCCGTCAACGATCTGGCTCTGGGTGATTTCAGGATGGTTATGGTATCCGACGCAGACCGCACGGCTCTTGATGCATAGTTCGCCGTCCTCGCCGAGCCCTACCGACACCCCCTGCAGCGGCATGCCGACCGTGCCGATGCGATATCCCTTGGTTGGATTCACCATGGCCGGGGCGCAGGTCTCCGTCATGCCATACCCCTCAAGCAGCGGCAGTCCGACACCGTTGAAGAAGTGTGCGATGGCCCCGTCCAGAGGAGCGCCTCCGGACACCGCATATTCGCAGTGGCCGCCGAACACGCCCATGATCGTGCGATAGATCAGGCGGTCGTACATGGCGTGGCGCATCCGCAGCGAGGCCGAGAACCCGTTGCCCTCCTGCTGCGCGTGCGACCATTCGCGTGCGGTGGCCGCGGCCTTGGCGAAGATGCGCCCCTTCATGCCGGCACCCGCCTTCTGCGAGGCGGCGTTGTACACCTTCTCGAAGATGCGCGGCACGGCCAGTATGAAGGACGGCTTGAACTCGCCGAAATCAGACAGAATGGTCTTGAGGTTGTTGGACAGCCCCAGCTCCACGTCACCGGCAAAGCAGTACAGCACCATGTACCGCGCGAATGCGTGAGCCAGCGGAAGGAACAGCAGTAGACGGCGGTCACGCCCATAGGCGATGTCGGGCATGGATTGCGTACCGGCATAGGTGACGTACACGAAGTTGCCGTGTGACAGTTCAATGCCCTTCGGCATGCCGGTAGAGCCCGACGTGTACACGATGGTTGCCAGGTCGTCACCCTTCACCAGACGCTCGCGCTCCCAGAACTCCTCGTCACTCACTCCGCGCCCGTATTCCTCCAGCGTGTTCAGCGCACCGAAATCGATGACGTACACGTCTTTCAGCGTGCTGCAGCGCGAGCGGACGGACTCGATCTTGTCACGCTGCGCATCGTTCTCGGCGAACGCCATCGTCACCTGGGAGTCATTGAAGATCGTGGCGACCTGAGCCGGCGAGTTGGTCTCGTAGACGGGCACGGTGAGGGAGCCGATGGACATGATGGCCATGTCCAGCGCAGCCCATTGCCATGAGGTGGAAGAGATGATCGACACCGCGTCCCCCGGCATGACGCCACGGGCGATCAGGCCCTTGGCCAGTGCGATGACCTTGTCGCGGAATTCGGCGGCCGTGAACGAGCGCCATGAGCCAGTACCGTCCTTGTACGAGACCAGCGGCTCGTTGGGCTTGCGTTCAGCGCGTTCGACCAGCACCGAGAACACGTTTTTGTCGCCGTCAATGGGCTTGGCGACCGGTTGCGTATATTCCTTGAGCATTTCAGCACTCCCCTCGACTGTGGGCCGGTCGTTCCGGCGAACGGGTGGCATCTGCATCGCCACCGTTCAATTGTACGGCTTTTCCATACGAATTCGGGGCAGCATCGCCGTCAATCGGGTTTCAGGCCGATGCGCATGGGTCTCACACGGGCGAGCGGATCAAGATATGTCGTCGCCGTCCCCTCGTTTTGCAGTCGGACCCTCCTGACTCCCCAATGGAGGCATCGGCCGTCGCAATGGTCGGACGCCCCTCCCACTTCGCCGATGACGTCGCCGCGTCTCACGGCTGTTCCGGCAACGCCCTCGGTATGCGCCGGCTCGAACGTCGACACAAGGTCACCGTGGTTGACGCTGACGACCGACTTGCCGCCGACACTCCCGGCGAACGATATGATGCCATCCGCAGGGGCATACAGTTCATCGCCGTCGGATGCCTGCAGATCCACGCCGCGATGCCCGGAAAGCCATGGCCGGTCAGGTGGGTCGAAATCCGCGATGACGGCCGGCTGACCCACAGGCCAAAGCCATACCGCCCGACACGCCGCCTGTCGTCCTGCGCATAACGTCACCGCGGCGAAGACCTCTTCCCCGGCGGATGCGGAGGGCACCCGCAATAGCGCCCAGTTCATCATCGCAGCGAACATCACGGCAACGGACATGCAGCACAGCCGGATCATGGTCCGTTTGCAACGCTCCCTGCGGTGAAGCGCGAATTGCCTGCGCCGTATGGCATGGCGGTCATACCGCACCTGAGGATGGTGCCACGCTCCCCGCTGCCCATCTAAATCATCATTCAGCATCAGTCTCTTCCCCCATTCCGTCGTCTGTCGCCGGAACGTCCCCGCGCCCCGGCATCCCCAGCATCGCACACCGATGCACGGCGGAGGGCGAAAAACAACCGATGTGGTCGAAGGCTCGGGAGTTATCCACATTTCGGCGTGTCGCGCCGATACTGCACGGCACTTGCTGCTGGAATCGCCTGACAATGCCCGGGAGCTGTTTGTAGGCGAGTGCAATCCGGGAGGCCCGTGGCCGCAGGCCATCCCCACTTGCAGGGCCCGGAGAGCTGTCGCGAAACGACTGGGGGCGGTCATCCGCAGCAATGCGGCGGATAGCCACTTGCGTCCCCGCATTGCCACACCATCGATATTTCGCGTCAAAATCGCATTGTGTGGCTTTCCATCGGCCACACAACGCGATGTGAGCCTTCACATCGCGTGGTATGGCCGACATTCGAATCATAGGACGGCCATTTTGCAATGATTCGGGATTGTTCTCGTCTCCGTCCCTTGCCACACCATCTTAAAAACCATCAGAATTCGCATAGTGTGGCACGCAGAGGCGCGCATACGACGGCGCATGCGATGCATCGGTGCGCAGGTGCGGGATGAGCGCGGGAAAGCAAAAACCCTCAACATTTCCGTTGAGGGTTTTTCTATGGCTCCTGCGGCTGGGCTTGAACCAGCGACCGTCCGATTAACAGTCGGATGCTCTGCCAACTGAGCTACGCAGGAATGTTTTCCTGTGCTGAGCTAACTGCTGTGCACAAGATGAATATATTACACACAAATCGCATGGATGCAACTTGAGTGCTCGCCTCGGCGTGTCGCCTGTAATTCCAATGGTTGATTGATGACGAGAACTGACAGTCGGATGCCGTGGACGCAAGCAAATTATCGGTTTATCGACGGTTTCGCCCGCGAATTCCCGCTGTTTGTAGGCGAGTGCAATCCGCGAGGCGGAGGGGCTACATGCAGATTTTGTTCATGGGCATGGCGGAATCGATGGGGCAATCGGGTGCGGAAGGGGCCTCGCCGGCCTCTACGAGGTTCACGCCGAGCATGGCGACCATCGCGCCATTGTCGGTGCACAGCTTGAGCCGAGGGATGCGTACCTCGACTCCGGCCCGCTCGCCGTATTCGAGCAGCTTCGCACGCAGCTGCGAGTTGGCGGAGAACCCTCCGCCTACGATCAGAGTCTTGGAATCATACTGCTCGCACCCGCGCATGGCCTTACGGGCCAGAACCGTGGCCACGGAGTCCGCCAGCGAAGCGCACACGTCGTCAATGGGAACGTCCCGCCCCGCCGCCTGCTGTTCCTCAATCCACCGTGCGACGGCGGTCTTGACGCCGGAGAAGCTGAAATCATACGGATGCGCCGCACCGGCCTTCCCCTGAGTCAGGCCCTGCGGCACCTTGATGGCCTTGGGATCACCCAGCTGAGCGTGACGGTCGATATGCGGGCCGCCGGGGTACGGGAAGCCTAGCAAACGCGCGACCTTGTCGAAGCACTCCCCCGCAGCGTCATCCAACGTGGTGCCGACCACGTCGACATGCCGCGCGACATCGCGCACATGCAGCAGCGACGTGTGTCCACCGGACACGATCAACGCCAGCGTATCCTTAGGAAACGGCCCGAATTGCAGCTGCGTGACGGCGATATGCCCGATGACATGATTGATGCCGTACAACGGCTTGTTCGCCGCCCAGGCAAGCGCTTTGGCACCTGAAACGCCCACGGCGAGACATCCGGCGAGGCCGGGGCCCGCCGACACCGCTATGGCATCCACGTCGCCGAGTCCCAACCCAGCGTCGGAGAGCGCCTGGGACACGCACGGCACGAACGCCTCGGCGTGCGCGCGAGAGGCGATTTCCGGAATCACGCCGCCATAACGAGCGTGCTCCTCCATCGACGAGGCGACGACGTTGGAACGTAGCGTGCGCCCCTGTACGATTGCAGCGGCGGTTTCGTCGCATGTCGATTCGATGCCCAGTACGATCGGTTCGCTCATAGTTGCGTCTCCTGTCCTGTTTGTTTCGTCATGTCGCCGGCGGCGGACGTATCACCGGCGGCACCAGCCACACCGCCATTGCCGCTGAACCCGACGATGCGCGGTTCAATGTCAAGCGCCATCACATACGCGTCGATGCCTTCCGGCTGGTAGTACCGTTTGCGCAGTCCGATGCGCTGGAATCCGAACCGGTGGTACAACGCGATGGCCGGGTCGTTGACGACGCTGACTTCGAGCAGCATCCGTCTGGCTCCCTGTCGACGTGCGCGAGATATCAGGTGATTCATCATCGCGACCGCGATGCCCTGCCTCTGATGGGTCTTGCTGACGCCTATGTCCATGATCTCCGCGTCGTCGCCGTCATACCAGTACCCGGCGAATCCGCGGATGGCGGGTTCACGGTCCGTGTCGCGTCCATCCGCCTCGTCCACGTCGAAGACGTATACGCGTGCCGGCGCGTCGAGCTCCTGCCTGATCGAGGCCTCGCTCCACGCATGGTTGCCGAACAGCTCGACTTCCAGCGCCCTTATCGCGCCGACGGCCGTCTCCCGCCCGATATCGTCCAGTTCGCGCAGCATCAGTCCGCCCTCTGCGCGCCAGCATGGTTCAGCACGTGTTTGAGCGGGCTGGGTACTTCGGCATCGGGCCGGCGCAGATACAGCGGTTCGACGGGCGCTTCGTCGTCCGCATGTTTCAGCGCCATCTCGGCGAACATCGCCAGGCCGGCCGCCCCCGCATCCAGAATGGATCCCTCGACCACCGAGCCGAGAGCATCCAGGCTTTGCCATGCGTCGGCGTATCGGGCCGCCCCGTGACCGACCACGTCCACGATATATCGCATGCCGCCAATCTCCGCGCGACGGCGTACCTCGGCGTTGACCCGCTCCACGATATGGCCGGGGTAGTCGATGTCCATAGCGATCCAATGGCAGGAATCCGTCTCTGAGCCCGTCACGCCAGCCTCATGGTTCAGGGAGAAGTACAACTGTTTGCGACGGGCATCATTCACGCACAGAGTGATGTGATGTTCCGGCTCCGGTCTCCCGTCCACCTGGCCATTTTGCGCCGTATGCGACACATCCGCGAGGAATCCGGCCGCGTCCGCTATGACGGTATCGCCGCGCAGGGCGGCGCGCAACATGGCGTCCTGCGGGTCGAGGATGTTCTGACCGATCAGCCGGGCCCCCGTGGCGAAGGCGAGCGCCTTGGCTGTGACCAGCCCCGCCCTCAGTCCGGTGAACGGGGCCGGGCCGACGCCGACGACGATGCAGCTGATGTCCGCGGGACCGAGCCCGGCGGCATCCATCGCACGGGCGATGTTGACCTGCAGTTTCTCGACGTGGGTGCGCGAATCGGTCTCCACGATGGGCTCATGCCCCACGACTCCCACGGTCGAACCGTACGAGGTGTCGATCACCAACGTGCAACCATCAGTCGCCTGCATTTGTTCCTCCCGTTCATATGCAACCTGTACGAGTCTACATCGTCCGTCAGTCACCATCATCAGGCGGTCGGGGTCGTGAATCGCGAGATGCGCGCCCCATCCCACGCCGGGCCGACCGGTACCAGCGTGACGACTCTGGTGCCATCGCTTGTCGGCTGCCTCTCCGCGGTTTTGTCGTCCTGCCCGTCATCGAGCGGGCGGTCGATATGGACTTCCAGACGTTCCGGAGCCAACGTGGAGGCCATCTGCTCGCCCCATTCCATCAGGATCACGGTGTTGGCTCCGGGGTCCTCCAGCTCCTCGTCGAGACCGAGCGATTCCAACTCGTCCAGCAGTCTTTCCTCGACGTCCTGTCCGGGCGCATAGGCGTCGCCGCCGAGGCGGTACGCATCGACATGCACCAGGTGGGCGTGCGACCCGTCGGCGAATCGTCCGTCAAGTTCGCGGGCGATGGTGAACGTCGGCGACACGATGGGTTCCGTTATGCCCAATCCGGCGCCGATGCCCTGCGCGAACGTCGTCTTGCCTGCGCCCAGCGGGCCCGACAGCAACAGTACGTCGCCGCCGTGCAGCAGCAAGGCCACACGCCGGCCCAGTTCGCGCATGTCGTCGTCGGTGGGCACGCGCACAACGACGGGATGCGCGGCGTCGGCTCCCTGGTTCCGTGTCACGCCGGCGTTGCCCGTTTCTGTTGTTTCCATCGTTTCTTTCATTCCCGTCCCTGCCGTTCCTGTTTCAATTTCGATGTCGTCGTTCATGTCATGCATGCTCTGCGGGCACCCGGCCGTGGTCGCCTCGCCGCAGGGCGCCGTTCTCCGGCGCGGTCAGTCCCTTCCTTTGTGGCTGATCAGTTCGATGCACCTCTCCAGCGCGTATACGGGGTCGCCCCCGTTGGTTTTGCTCTGTTCGTCCGCCCAGGCGAGCATGCGGATGCACCGCCCGAGTCCCGCCGAGGTCCAACCCGAAAGCTGTCTCATGGCGTTTTTCAGCACCCACGGGTTCGTTTTCGCCTGAGCCTGCGTGATGGTGCCGGCCTTGACTGCGGATGCCTTGGCGATGGTACGCAGTTTCATCGCGAGCGCGCCGATCAGCGCGATGGGGTCCGTTCCCTGTTCGACGGCGGAACGCATGGCGATGATGGCCTCGGCCGTGCGACCGGCTATGGCCTTGTCCGCCACGGAGAAACCGGTCACCTGCGGGTTCGAGGTCAGGTACCGGTTGACGAGATCCAGAGTGATGGGATCGTCATCGAAATCGAAGCACAGTTGGGAGCACATGGCGGCCATTTCTCCGGTCCGCTCGCCGAGCACCGCGACGAGCTGCTGGGCGGCCAATGGTTCGACGCGGCGGTGCTCCCCCTCGAATATCTGCAGCACGAAGTTGAGTTTCGCCTCCGGTTTCTTCAGGTCGGCGACCGTCTCCTTGCACGCGCCCGCCTTGACGAGTTGGTCGAGCAGTCGTTTGCCCTTGACCCCTCCTTCATGCCGGCAGATGACGATGCTGGATGCACCCGGATCGGCGCATGCCTGACGGCAGTAGCGCACCATGGATTCGCCCAGCTTGTCGTCGGCGTTCTGCAGATTGTCGACGACGACCACGGCAACATCGGCGAGCAGGGAAGGGCTGACGGCCTCATCGAATGCGTACTGGTCGCAGCCGGTCGCATCCAGGTCGATGCGCTCGGCGTCGGGCCGATCGTGCAGCGCACGGCGGATGAGATCGCGCCCGGTTCGCTTATTGAGATATGCGTCACCGCCGAACACGATGATGAACGGGGCTTGCGAGCCTGCCTTGTTTGCCATGGTCTCCATCTTCCCATACAGCTGGACAAGAGCCGTCATGCGCTCCCGTCATCGATGCGACGGGAATGGCTCCCGCCGCGACTTTCGTGTGCGGCACCGGCCGGTCTCCTCCGTCGGTGTCGCCGTCGAACATCGTTACGGTCTGCGACCACCATATCCGTATCCGGTCACGCAGACGGGGACGGAACGACTGGCCGCCGTCGCCGGATCCGTCGGATCTCAGCAGACGCAACCATCGGGTGGCCAGTATCAGCACCGTGGCGCACGCCGATTCGACCAACACCATCAGCAATGCACCCGGTATGTCACCGGCCCACGGCATGGTCGCGAACTCGTTGTCCGACACCATCGCGGCTACACGTTCCATGACGGACGTGCCGCATCCCGCAATCCAGGCCAAGACGTATCCGCATTGCGGCATCAGCCAGGATATGAACAGCGCGACGAGCCCTGCCATGGTGGCGAATCCCACGACCGGGCCGACGAGCAGATTCGCCGGCACTGAGGCGAGAGGCAGTTGCGGATCCATCAGGATCTGTATCGGCAGGGTGAGCGACTGCGCGGCGATGGTCATGGCGAGCGGAGCCGACAGCAATCGGGGCAGCATGCACGCCAGCCAATCGGTCAAGGGGCCGGCGAACAGCACGATGCCCAATACGGCCGCGCAGGACAACGCGAAACCGTAGCTGACCGACATCGAGGGAGCGATGAGAAGGACGATGATCACCGTCCAGCTCAGCGAACTCACCGACTGCCCTCGACGGCCGGCCGCCACCGCGGCAGCGCCGAACAGTCCCATGAGCAATGCGCGCAGCACCGAATCGGACGGGAACACGACTATCGCCAGCATCACGTCCGACACCGCCATCACCAGTCCTGTCGCCCATCGAGGGGCGAGCACGCGGGAGCACAGCCTGTGCACCAGCCCCGCGATGACCATGAAATGCCCTCCCGACACCGCCATCAGGTGCATGATGCCGCTGCGCCGGAACTGCTCCTCGAGTAGCGCCGCATACGCGGCATCGACGCCGCCGACACGTTCCGTCCCCGATAACAGGCCTTCTTCAGACCCATGTGACGCCGCACCGGATGCGGTATCGCGCACCCGGACCACATCCTGCCCGAGCACGCCGACGGTCAGCCCCGGCACCAGCACGCGCGCCTGATCCGACAGGCGGTCGCAGGCGCGCAGTAGCCCCTGCTGCATGGCCTTGACGATGCGGGCCGTTCCGGAAGGCGCAGAAACCACATCCGGCACGCGCATATCGTCACAGGTCAGCCACAGCGGCTGACGGCCATACGACGCCGTGCTCAGCGTGCCGGGAAAACGGTAGACCGCCGTGTCGGTCAGCGCCGAACAGACGTCTCCCGACAACAGCACGCGGATATCGGCGCGCGAAGGCACCGTCGAGCGTTCCGACAGCGGATTCGCCGGGGATCGCCGTATGGACAGCGACACCACGCGCCCGTCAACCTGGCAATCGGAACCCCTCACCGTCGACGATACGGCCGGGGAGCGCACCCGCACCACGGCCACCACGTCGGCGGGCCCGTCACGGGCCTGGACATGCGCCGCATCATGCCAGCGCACACTGTCCGCGGTCACCGCCGCGGCGGCCGACAGCAGTCCGGCCACGGCCATCACGGCCACGGCATCCCCGAGCGAGGCTCGCAACGGGCGTATCAGACCGTGTGCCGCCAGCGACGGTACAACGAGGGCCACCGGCAGCAGCATCACAGCCAGCGCACCAATCGCATACCCCGTGACCGACATCGGGTCATCATCCATCAAGGTCAGCCATCGCCACCATTGGTGAGCCGCCGCCGAAGCCATCCACGCGGCGAGAGCCGCCGGCAGCATCCTGAAGTCCCTACCGCCGTTTTCGCGGCGGATGGCGAAGGCCCGCGATGACGGGCGTTCCCGATGCCCATCGGTCGAGTCGCGACGCCTTCCGGTATGGTTCCTCCGACGGCGGTCGTGGCAGCCGCCACCCTGCATATGCCCGTCGTCCCGCATGTACCGTCTCCTCATCCCCCACCTCACACACGCACCCACGGCCGTATCTTGGTGAGCGTCTTCGCGCCGATGCCGGAGACATCCAGCAGCTGGTCGACGCTGGTGAACCTCCCGATGCTGCGCCGGTGATCGAGAATGCGCTGCGCGGTCACCGGCCCCACGCCGGGAATGGAATCCAGCTGCTCTGCGGTCGCGGTATTGAGATCGATCCTCGTATCTGCGGTGGCCCCATCGTCCGAACCGTCACTCCCCCGCTGCGATGATCGCCCGTTCTGCGCAGCCTGACTGCCCGCGGAGGACTCCACGCCGTCTCCTTGCGATTCGGCGTCGCCCGCCCCACCGGAATTCTCCTGATCGGAGCCCGTTCCACCAGAGTTCGACCCGTCGCCATTCACGGAGTCGCTGCCGTCACTTCCACCGGGTACCGTTTCGGCGATACCCGTTTCCTTCCCTCCCGCGTTCTGCATCGCGGCGTTATGGGATTGAGCCGACACGTACCGCAGGGACTGCTGCAGCAGCATCGTCAGGCTCGCGCACAGGGCCGTGGTCAGCACCAGCATCACCGTCACCGCGTGGAACGGGCGGAATCTCAGCCGCGGCACGTCCCGCTTCGCGGACTGGCCCCGCATGCCGTCGTCAGGGCGCACACCCATCAGACGGCTTATTGGCTCGACGGCAGGCGCGGTGGAATCGGCCACGTCGGCATGTTTCTCGGTATGACTCTCGCCATGCGACGGCACCGGTCTGGAAAAATCCCCCGGTGCCGGCGCCGGAGGAGAAGGCACGCCCGTTCCGGCATCCGTCGCGACAGATGTTCCGATCCCGATTACGTCAGGCATGGCAGGAATCCCGGCGTGGCGGCCATCGTCCATGCCGCGCAACCGCCGAGTCGCCGTTTGATCCCCTGAATGAGAAATGCCCATGCTTCCAGCGTGAGGGAACATGGGCATGAAGTCCAGCCGAATCGGCCTATGTGGTCGAAGGCTCGGGAGTTATCCACATTTTCGGCGTGTCGCCGGCGGAATCACTCGGCGGGGACGATGGAGACGATCTTCGGGGCCTTGACGATCACCTTGTGCGGCGTCTTGCCGCCCAACCGGTCGGCGACCGCCTCAAGCGCCTGCTTTTCGAGGTCGGCCGGGTCGATGTCAACCGGCACCTCAAGCTTGGCACGCACCTTGCCCTTGATCTGCACCACGGCGGTGACGGTGTCATGGCCGACGTACTTCTCGTCGGCGACGGGCCACGGCTCGGCGGACAGGGATTCGTCATGCCCGAGCTTGGACCACATCTCCTCGCAGATGTGCGGCGCGATCGGTGCAAGCATGAGGATCAGAGGCTCGACGGCGGCGCGCGGCACAGCGGGCAGTGAGGTCAGGTGGTTGTTGAGCACGATGAGCTTGGCGATGGCGGTGTTCGGACGCATGCCCTCCATCTCCACGGTCACCTCGGCGATCGTGTTGTTGAGCAGCTTCAGGGTCTTGACATCCGGGGTGTCCTCGGTCACGTGCGCCTCGCCGGAGGTCTCGTCGACCACGTTGCGCCACAGTCGCTGCAGGAAGCGCATGCCGCCGACCACGTTGCGCGTGTTCCACGGGCGGGACTCGTCCAGCGGGCCCATGCTCATCTCGTACAGGCGGAACGTGTCCGCACCGTAGTTCTCGTACATGTAGTCCGGGGTGACGATGTTCTTCAGGCTCTTGCCCATCTTGCCGAACTCGCGGTTGGCGTGCTCGCCGTTCCACGTGAACGTCGGCTCGCCGTCAGCCCCGGCGGGGCCTTCCACGACCTCGTCGGCCGGCACGTACTGGCCACGGTCATCGGTGTAGGCGTACGCCTGGATCATGCCCTGGTTGAACAGCTTGTGGAACGGCTCGGCCGAATCCACGTAGCCGAGGTCGAAGAGCACCTTGTGCCAGAAGCGGGAGTAGAGCAGGTGGAGCACGGCGTGCTCGACGCCGCCGATGTACAGGTCCACGCCGCCCTCGTCGCCCGAGTACTTGTTGTGGTTCGGGCCCATCCAGTAGTCGAACTCGTCCTTCTCGACCATGTGCTCGGTGTCGGACGGGTCGATGTAGCGCATGTAGTACCAGCAGGAGCCGGCCCAGTTCGGCATGGTGTTGGTGTCGCGATAGTAGGTCTTCTTGCCGTCGCCCAAGTCGAGCTCGACCTTGACCCAGTCCTCGTTGCGGCTCAGCGGCGCCTCCGGGTTGGACTCGGCGTCCATCGGGTCGAAGGTGCGCGGCTCGTAGTTGGGCACGTCGGGCAGGTTGATCGGCAAAGCCGAGTCCGGCAGCAGGTGCGGGGTGCCGTCCTCGCCATAGACGATCGGGAAGGGCTCGCCCCAATAGCGCTGGCGGGAGAACAGCCAGTCGCGCAGACGGTAGCTGACCGTGCCCTTGCCCACGCCGGCGGATTCGAGCCAGGCGTTGACCTTGGCGATGGCGTCATCGACGCGCAGGCCGTTAAGGCTCAGCGCGTCGCCCTTGGCGGCGGTGGCCTCGACGGAGGAGTTGATCACGATGCCGTCGTGGGAGACGAACGGGGCCTTGCCTTCGTAATTGGCCAGGTCGTCGCCGGATTCGGGCAGGGGCTTGACGGTGTAGATGACCGGCAGACCGAACTTGACGGCGAAATCGTAATCGCGCTGGTCGCCGCCCGGCACGGCCATGATGGCGCCGGTGCCGTAATCCATGAGCACGTAGTCGGCGGTGAACAGCGGCAGCTTGGCTCCGGTAATCGGGTTGGTGGCGTACAGGCCGGTGAACAGGCCGGTCTTCTCGCCGCCCTCATCCACACGATCCTTGGCGGTCTTGGCCTCGGCAGCGAGCCTGTAGGCCTTCACTGCCTCGACCGGGGTGGCATAGCCGCCCTTCCAATCCTCGGGAACGTCGGCCGGCCATTCGGCGGGCACGTTCTCCAGCAGGTGATGCTCCGGGGAGACGACGGCGAACGTGGTGCCGAACAGGGTGTCGGGACGGGTGGTGTAGATCTCCATGTCCTTGCTGCCGTCGGCGGTGTCCACGGTGAAGTGCACGGAGGCGCCGTGGGATTCGCCGATCCAGTTGCGCTGCATGAGCTTGACCTTCTCGGGCCAGTCGATGCCGTCAAGGTCCTCGATGAGGCGGTGGCCGTACTTGGTGATGCGCATCGACCACTGGCGCAGCTCGCGCTGGAAGACCGGGAAGTTGCCGCGTTCGGACTTGCCTTCGGCGGTGACCTCCTCGTTGGCGAGCACGGTGCCCAGCCCCGGGCACCAGTTGACCGGGGACTTGGAGATGTAGGCGAGGCGGAAGTCGTTGAGGATGTCCTGCTGTTCGGCCTGGTCGAGGTCGGCCCATGCCTTGCCGTCGGACTCATGGCCGGGGATGGCCTTCTCGCCGGATTCGAACTTGGCGACGAGCTCGCTGACCGGGCGGGCGGAGCCCTTGGAGCCGGAGGGGTTCACGGCGTCCTCGTCGTACCAGGAATCGTAGATGCGCGAGAAGATCCACTGGGTCCAGCGCACATAGCCGGGGTCAATCGTCGCGAAGGAGCGACGGTCATCGAAACTCAGTCCCATGCGGTGCAGCTGGCGGGACATGTTGGCGATGTTGGCAAGCGTGGTGACGCGCGGGTGCTGCCCGGTCTGCACGGCGTACTGTTCCGCGGGCAGGCCGAAGGCGTCATAACCCATGGCGTGCAGCACGTTCTCGCCCTTCATGCGGTGGTAGCGGGAGACTACGTCGGAGGCGAGGTAGCCCAGCGGGTGGCCCACGTGCAGGCCCTTGCCTGACGGGTATGGGAACATGTCCATCGCGAAGTATGCCGGGCGGCCGTCTGCATTGCGGCCCTTGCCGTCCTTGAGGTCGCCGTTGACGTTGGCGGCCCAGAACGTGCCCTTGTCATCCCAGATCTTCTGCCATTTGCCTTCGATGTCCTGCGCGAGTGCCGCGTTGTAACGGTATGCGGGTTCGGTGGAATCGGTGGACGCGGGTTGCGTGGTCTTCTCGTTGTCACTCATAGACAAGGATTATCGCCACGCAACTGGACACCATCCTCACGCAGGTCATGGCATGCCGCGCATCCGGTCGATAATCGACGTGCGACGCCGACGGGGCGAGCCGCGCGCAGCCCGCCGGCCTTCATCATTCGTCGCCCTGCTCCGGGTCCGATGACGCCGTGTCCGACGATGCCGCGGGATCCGGCGGATTGAGCTTGGAGTCGACAGTGTAGCTGATCTGCCGGCGCATGCCCCGCACGGCCTGCCGCCACGTGCCGTCGTCGATCATGTCGCTCAGTATGTCACCGATGCTGTCGGCGAGCTGCGTGTTCCCGTGCTTGACCGCGATGCCGTATCGCTCCTCGCCGAACGGAGCCCCGACCACCTGCACGTACCCGTTGCCTTTCACGGTCGCGAGGCCGGTGAGGATGGCGTCGCCCGCGGCTACGGCGTCGACGTCACCGATGAGCAGTGACGTCAGGCACTGCCCGTAGTCGTCACGCTCCTCGATGGACGCCTTGGGCGCCTGGCTGCGCACGGCATCGGTCACGTCGCTGCCGGCAACCACGCACGCCTTGCGCCCGTTCATGTCCTTGATGCCGGTGATGTCGCCCGCGTCGGCGGCCCTCACCAGCAGATCCTGCCGGACGATTAGATACGGGCCGGTCATCGTCACCGCCGACTCATGCCGTTCGGTGATGCCGAAGCTGGACACCACCATGTCGACCTGCGCGCTTTCCAGCATGGAGACTCGGGAACGGGGCGTCACCGGCTTGAAGACGATCTGCTTGTCCGCGTATCCCAGCGCCTTGGCGACGTAACGGGCCACATCCACGTCGAAGCCCGAATACCCGCCGTTGTGCCATACGCCCAGACCGGGCTGGTCGGAGGCGACGCCGATCGACACCATGGGCCCCTCCGGCTGCCGTATCGACACGCCGTTCGCATCATCCCGGGAACTCAAGGAGCCGCAGGCGGTCAGGGATCCCGCAGCCCACAGCACCGCAGCCAGCGCCGCCGAAAAGCGACGCATGATGCGCCGGTGCCCCGCCTTCGTGTGTTGCAGCCCTGTCATGCCGTTCCCGTCATTTGAACATGCGCGAACGGGTCAGGAACCACGCGACGACGGCGGAGAGCACGACGGATATCGCGATGATCAGCGTGAAGCCCCATGTCTTGCCGGTGAACGGCATGCCCAGCTGCCCCGGCACGAAGTTCATGCCGTACATGGAGAAGATCAGCGTCGGGATCGACAGCGTGATGGAGATGATCGTGAAGATGCGCATCACGTTGTTCAGGTTGTTGGAGACGATCGAGGCGAAGGCGTCGGTCATGTTCGCGAGAACGCCGCTGTAGATGTTCGCCATCTCGATGGCCTGCTTGTTCTCGATGATGACGTCGTCGAGCAGGTCCTCGTCGTCCGGGTACTGCTGGATGCGCGCGAGCGTGGTCAGCTTCTCCATGACGATCTCGTTCGATTTGAGCGACGTGGTGAAATAGACCAAGGTCTTGCTCAGCTCAAGCAGCATCATGATCTCGCGGTTCTGCATGGCGTGACGCAGCTTGAATTCGAGCTTGTCGCTTTCGCGGTCGATGATGCGCAGGTACCTCAGGTATGTGCTGGCGTTGCGGTAGAGGATCTGGAGGATGAAGCGCGAACGCATGAACGTGTTGAACCCTCGGATCGTTCCCTCCATGAACGGGTGCAGCACCGGCGTGTCCTGCATGCATACGGTGATGATGAGGTCTTCGGTGACGATGATCGACAGAGGGATGGTCTCGTACCAGTCACGGCCCCCGCGCTCCTCGACGGTCGGGATGTCCACGATGATCATCGTGTAATCGTCCTCGACGTCGATGCGCGAACGTTCCTCGTCATCCAACGGGGCGCGCAGGTCGGCGAGGTCGACGCCGGTCTGTTGGGAGACCGTGGCGAGCTCCACGTCGGTGGGTTCGGACAGACACAGCCAGGAGCCGTTCTCAGGTTTTTCGATCTGCTCCACTTGGCCGTTAATCGTGCTGAACATCCTCAACATGTAGTCTCACCCACCTCTCATAACCGAACACTACCGAACATGACCGGGCACAGTCGAACATGACCGGACCGCGGGCGGCATGCCACGTCGTCTGGAAGCCTCAACAAGGATAGCCCCTATGCCACGACTTGCAAATCCGCCGCGGCCGGCCCCGCCGCCGGTCTCATCCCTCGATCGGCTTCCACATCGGCATGTGCGGGCCGTGCAGGGACTGCGGGCCGTTCTCCCAATCGCACAGAGCAGCGACCGCCGGCCCCTGGTTGAACGCCGTCATCATCCATTCGACGCCGCCCGAAGGCCGGTATACCGGTCTGAGCGTCGACCAGAACGCGTTGCGCATGCCATCCAGGTTGCTCAGGTTGTCGGGGTCCATGCCGAGCAGGGTCTCGATCGTGGCCACATGCCATGAGCCGTGCCCGACGAGCATCAGGGTGGTCGGCTCATCGGCATGCTCCGCGTTGATGCCGCGCACCAGGTCGAGCACCGCATCGGCGCCGCGCAGTCCTGTGGCGATGCGGCTCTCCACGCCGAACGCGAGCTCGCCGCCGGTGTGGATCCGCCACGAATCATAGGCGTCGGCATGCTCCGCTCGAATCTCGTCGCGGGTCATGCCCTCCCACTGCCCGAAGCTGCGTTCGCGCAGGCGCGCGTCCGCGGTCACGTCCAGTCCCAGCATATCGGCGAACGCGTGCGCGGTCTGCAACGCACGGAACAGGTCGGACGAGACGACGACCATGCGTCGCGAGGATGCGGGGACCTGCCGGTAGTCCTCGATGTCGCTGGATTTCGCCGCCCCCGGCCCCGGCTGGGCCAGCGTATCCGGATGCCGGGCGATGTTGGCCACCTTCGCCCAGTAGTAGCGTCGCGCAAGCTCCGACGCGCTCTGGTCGGCCTGCCACTGGCCGATGACGTCGAGGGGCACGTCGATCTGCCCCTGCAACCGCCTCGCCACATTGAAGGCGGTCCGTCCGTGCCGCAGAAACACCACTTCGTCAATCATGTTCGTCCTTACCGTCGCCGCATGAATCCGTGCCATCACACATCCTACAGGCATCGACCTATATCCGATCGGCTGTAACACCGATGGCGGAATGCGTCCGGCGTCACGATGCACCCGCGACTACAGGGATATCGACGGGACCACGGCCGCCGGGCGCTCGTCGATCGCGGACAGTCCGCTCACATCGGACGCGTAGAACCGCGTGAGGTCGGCGGTGAACTTGGCGAGGCTCGCCTCGCTGCTGTAGAGCATGTGCCCGGCCGGGTAGTAGGCGAAGGCCACGTTGCGGCGCAGCGGCTTCGGCAGCATCAGGTGATCGATGTCGTATTCGGTCTGGAAGAACGGCGTGCACAGGTCGTAGACGCCGTTGCCGAGCAGCACCTTCATGGTCGGCTGGTGCGCGATGGCCGCGGCCAGATCGGGCAACACGTTCGGTTGGGTCATGACCCAGCCCGATTCGCCGGGCATCCGGTGCCACCACATCCAGCCCTTGCCCGGCTCGGTGGCGTTCCAGTCGAAGTCGGCGAAGCCCTTGCGCTCCGGCATGCGGTCCCAGCCGAGCTCGTCGCGCAGATAGGCGTTGCACAGGCTCGAATACGCGGGGTCGAGCCAGGCGTCGTCGACGACGAACGTCTCCTCGTCGTTCATGCGGTCGAGGTCGTAGCCGGCGACGCGGCCATCGTAGCGTCCGACGATCTTGTCCTCGTCATGCAGCAGCGCCTTGCGGAACCTCGGATCGGACACGCGCAGATTGGAGTCGTAGACATACCGCTCGTCCAGTCCGGTCAGCTCGGCGTATCGGCGTGCGACCTTATGCCGGGTCTCGTCGTCAAGCGAGTCCCCGGCGGCCAGGGCGAGACGCAGCGGCCCCGCGGCGAAGGCACGGGCGGCCTTCAGATGCTCGTCGAGCTTGACGTCCGACGCGGCTCGGCCGTGATATTTCGCCACGGACGCATAGGTCGGGAAATATCCGACGTAGAATTCGTCGATCAGGTCGGACGTGAACGTGTAGTCGAGCACGTTGGAGATGAGCGTCAGTCCGTTCAGCGCCACACCGTCCTGCTGCAGCCGGTATGCGAGCGCCGCGCCGCGCGTGGTGCCGTAGGATTCGCCGAGCACGTATTTGGGCGAGTCCCAGCGGTGGTGTTTGCTCAGGTACGCCCTGATGAACGCGCTGAAGCCGGCGACGTCGCCGTCCACCGACCACAGTTCCGGCTTGGCCGCGTCGAGGATCTCGGAGAATCCGGCGCCGGCCGCGTCGATGAACACGAGGTCGGAGACGGGCAGCAGCGTGTGCGCGTTGTCCACGAGCGCGTAGGGGGCGGCCGGCACCGGAGCGGCGTCGGGGACGTTGATGCGCTTCGGGGCGATCGAGCCCATGAGCAGGAACGTGGTGGATGAGCCCGGGCCTCCGTTGAAGATGAACGTGACCGGTCGGGCCGGGTCTGTCTTGCCTTCGCCGTTCACGAGGTCGAACGCGGTGAAGAAGATGCTCGCGGCCTTGGGTACCTTCGGCGTGTCGATGAGTATCGTGCCGACGGTCGCCGCATAGTCGAGTTCGACGCCATTGACGGTGATGCTGTGTCTGGTGGTGTGCTCGCATGCCTCCGGCAGCTGCTTGCCCTGGGCGGGTGCCGCCGCGACGGGTCCGGCGTTGCCGGCATTCTGGGTGTTCTGGGTGTTCGTGTCGCTCATATCTGTCGCTCCTTGGATGTCAGTGCAACTATACGCCGGCCGGGCAGGCCGTCCTGGATCCTGGCCATGGTTTGCCGCGTCATCGGCGCCGCCTATTCGGCGGCGTCATCCGACTCGACGGTACCTTCCGGCTCATCTGCGCCGTCCATCTCATCGATGCCGTCCAGTCTTGCTTCGTGCAGCGTGGTGTAGCCGGTGTCGGGGTCCTTGCGGGTCACGTATGCCTTGGTGGAGACCTCCAGTATCTCGCCCGTCTTGCTTTCAGGGGCGGAGACGATGACCTGGAAACCCAGTCTCGGCAGTACGGACAGCGCGCGCCGCGTATACCGGCCGTCGGCCTTGATGAGCGCCTCGTCAAGGAAGAGCGTCGTGTAGGAAGGCTTGAGCTTGTTGTCCATGCCGCCGCCGAGCAGGTAGATCAGCGCCGCGCCGTACACGAACGAGGTCAGCTCCTGCAGGGCGCCGCCGGACCGTCCGCCGGTCGAGGTGATGCGTTCGACCTGCCCGTCCGAGTGGCGCACGAGCGCGTAGAACGAGGATCGGCACCGCGGGTCGAGGTTGCGGGCGCCGTAGCTTTTCACGCCGTTGACGTCCCTGATCTGCCCGATCTCGCGGCGCAGCATGTCGATCATCGCGGCGCAGGACGCGAACGCGCACCGGGCCCCGTCAAGATCGTCGTCCGTCTGTGCCGCCTTGCGGTCGTTGAGGGTGCCGATCACGCGGGTCAGGGCCGACCAGAACGCGCGCTCGGGGCGCCGCACGTCCGCGTGCAGGGACAGGCTGCCGTGGCGCGGGCCGAACTGCTGGCCGTCCAGCATCGCGTTGATGCGTTCCAGCTGGTCGTGGATGTCTCCGGCGTCGGTGTCTATCGCGCGTTTGATGGTCAGGAAGCTCATCAGCAGCTTGTCGAGGCAGTTGTGGTACTCGACGGCGGTGGCTTCGACGGTGGCGAGCTTCGAAAGGCTTTCCAACTCGTCCTGGTAATACCGGTAGTCGTCCACGCTGGCGGCGATCGTATCGTCACCGCCCGCATACATCTCGATATAGGCGCCCATCCGCGCCTCGACGGCGGTGCGGGCCGACGCCGCACGACCTTCGAGCATGGAGACGCGCGCCTCCAGGTCCTTGCCGATGCCGGCGATGACACGGTCGGCGAAGGTATCCCCCTGAGCCATACGCTGCGGCGCCCCCGCGCCGATGATCATGTGGGCGCGGGTCGTCGCATCCCCCAGACCGGAGAGACGCTGCTCATATGATTCGGCGAGCGCCGCCTCCACCTCGTCCGTCAGGAGAGTCCGTCCGTTCGTGACGGCTTTTGGCGAAACGTCCGCCGCTTCCCCGTCGAGCGGCCGCGTCTGCGGTTGAGGCTGCGGCTGCGCGGCATGCTCGTCGAGCCATGCCTGCGCTGCGTTCACCGCCTGATCGGCGAGCTCGGCCTGCCGTTCGATGTCGATGCGCTGGCGCTGCGAGCGGTCGAGCTCCTTGGACAGCGACTCCTGCAACGTGTCGAGTTCGGCGAGCTTGGGATTGTTCCTGACCGAGGCGATGGTGCGTTCGATGTCGGCGATCGCCGCCTTCGCGCTGTTCTCGTCGATCTTCTCCCATGCGGTGTATGCGAGCTGGTCGGCGAGTTCGCGCTCTCGCTGCAGGCGGTCGGCCTGTTCCTTCGCGCTCGCGTACGATTGCGCGGTCTCGTCGCATTGGCGTTGCGCGTCCTGGATGCGCGTGCGCAGTTGCGCCAAATAGCTTTCGTTGACGAATCCGATGACCTGCTGACGGTCCTTGATGCCATGCTGGCCGCGTTTGCCGGATTTGATCTGCCCGTCGGCCTGCACCTGCCGCACGGCATGGTCGGAGTCGTCGATGCCGTCGACGCACAAGGCGTCGAGACGCTCGGAGCTGGTCTGCTCGCGCAGCCAGCCGGCGAACGGGGAATCCTCGCGGTAGCGCAGCTTCGAGGACAGCCACACCTCTCCGTCCGTCCCGCCGGTCGCACCCGTGTTCGCGCCGCCGGGCCCGTTCCCGGCTCCCCCGCGTTCGGTGTCGACGAACTGCCAGGTGCGCCGCGCCATGGCGTGCGGGTCGATGGCGCTGACCTTGGCTGCGAATCCACGCTCATGGCGCTTGTCGACGAGGATGGTCTGGGCCATGGATCCGTATGCGGCGTTCATGGCGAGGCGCCAATGCTCCTGATCCTCGCGCACGTCCATGAGCTCCGCGACGTACGGCAGTTCGCTCGGGCCCAGCCCGGTGGCCCGGCACAGCATGGCGCGGGTCTCGTCCATCTGGCGGGAGATGCGGGTGCGCTGCGATTTCTGGCGTTCGTAATCGTCGTTCAGCCGCTGCAGCGTCTGCTTGACGGACGCGTGCGCGGCGTACGTCTGGTTGCGCATGTCGTCCAGCAGTCCCTTGCGCTGCTCATATGAGCGCATGAACGTCACGGCCTCGATGCGCCGCTCGTCCCACGCGTGCTCGTCTTTGGGGAACTCCTCGCCGGCCGCCTCGAACATGCGCCCGATGCGCTGTCTGCCGGCGGTGATGTCCGCCAGCGCGCGTTCCGCCTGCCGCATTTCCGCGTCGAGCCGTGTCAGGTCGCCGCCGTCGAGGCCTCGCATGCGCTCGCGCACCGCGTCGATGCGGGTGCGCAGGCTTTCGATGCGCTTGCCGGCAGCCCGCGCCTCACTGCGTCGCTCGTCACGCAGACGCCTGTCGAGCGGCTGCCGTTCGCTGACCTCGCCGATCATGCGGCGGATCGCCCATGCTCGGATCGTCGCCGAGCCGGACTTCGTGGCCGGGTTCACCGCGTCGAACGAGTGGACCGCGTCACGGGCCGACTCGTAGTCGCCATAGCTGGCAGTGATGGCACGCAACTTGCCCATGCGTCTGGTCTTTTCCTCCATGCTTCGGAAGTTCGCGTCGTAACGCTCGTAATCCTCCACGGTCGCACGGGCCAGGTCCAGCGCCTCGGGCACGCCCAGCACGCCCTGTTTGAAGATGTCGTCAAGGCGGGAGGGGGCGTCGGCCGACTGGATGCGGGCCAGCAGACGGCATGCCTCCGCGCTCAGGCCCATGACATCCCAAATGTGGGTGTGGAACGCCTCGGCGTTCGGGAAGGTGACGCACCCCGGATACGTGGATTTCAGCTGCGTGGGCGTGAACGACGACTCGCGGAACACGTCCATGCGGCGCGGGTCGATCGGCTTGTCCCATGCCAGGTACAGCCGTCGGACGTCGCCGCGCCCGTCGCCGGGCATCAGATAGAGGAACTTGCCGCAGGACAGTATCTGACCGGTGGTGAAGTTGCGGTAGGTGTCGACGATCGCGCCCCATATGGACCGGGGCGCGCCGGACTCGTCCCGGCCGCGCAGGTACATCGGTTCGTCGACGCCGCCGGAGCCTCCCACGCCGATCATGCCGCGCAGGTAGGTGTAGTCGCTTCGTTCCGAACGCCCCGAATTCGACGCCTTGTTGAAGGGCGTGCCGGTCGGGTAGAGCAGCGATATCTGCGCGTCGACCAGCGTCGACTTGCCGGATTCGCTCGCGCCGGCGAGCAACGTCACCGGCAGTTGCGAGTCCGTGGAGGGACGGAACTCATGGTAGCCCTCATAGGATCCCCAGTTGACAAGCCTCCTGCTTTCCATCATCCATCGGTCGGCGATCATCTGCATGTCCTTGCCGCTCATCGTCACTCCCCTTCCCGTGCAGTGCCGCCGTCCGAGGCGGTCTCGTCGTCAATGTCGCTGTCGTTCGCGCCATTGGCATCATCGGCGCCCCTGATGTCCTCGGCGGCGTCCGCATCGGCGTCATCATCGAACAGCGGAGCCTCGAACAGTTCGGCGTCGGGTCCCGCATCGTCCGAATCGCCATCGTCATCGGCGCCGCTCGCATCGGCATTCGACGTATCGCCGGCTGCAGACCGCGAGCCGGCCGGGGCCATGTCACCGGCCGGCTCGCCATCGTCGTCCCGGTCCGCGACTGCGAGCCAGCTGTCCGCCAGCTGACGGTCCAGCACCACCGGCACCAGCGGCGTGATGCAGTACATCGTCTCGTCATCGTCGAGCTGCCTGAGATAGCCGTATGTGCACATGACGGACACGATCGCGCCCACCTGCCTGAGCACGCCCTCCTCGTCGTTGCGCGAGGCGAGGTACCCGGCGCCGGTGGCGAGCGCCGCTCGGATCTCCTCGAAGCTGACCAGCCATTCGTCCGGCGCGACGTGGGCGTTCTCGTATTCGAGCACGCGGATGCGCAGGAACGCCAGCAGCGCCGCCTCCTCACGTTTGAGGCTCGCACGGGTCTTGAGCGCGCGCAGCGTCATGTCCGGCCCGCTCACCGCGGTGGCGTACATGACGCGGTAGTGCTCGTTGACGACCAGATCGAGCAGGTCGTTGTTGAGCGAACGGACGACCGCCGCGCGGTTGTCGAGCGCCAGGTCATAGAACCGTCCGCTGATGTAGCGCTCGCGTTTGAGCATGATCGCCACCATGCGCGAGTCGGCGGTCATGTCGCCCGTGTCGCCCTCGAACAGGGCGTATGGGTTGACCGCGCCTTCCGCGTCCGCGCCATCGTATTCGACGTCCACCGCATCCATGTCATCCGCGCCGGTACTGGCACTGTCGGTATCGGCACTGTCGGTATCGGCACTGCCGGTGCCGGTCATGTCGTCGCCAATCATGTCCATGTCCATGTCCGCGTCCGGCTGGGCGGCGTCGTTCGTCAGGTCGCTCATGTCAGTCCTCCTTCACGATGTCGTGCAATTCATCCTCTTGTGCGAGCACTGGGCCGGTGATCCAGTCCCTCGGGCTTCCGTCTGCCGATATGCAATGCCATGCGACACCGGCTCCGTCCCCGCAGCCGAGCTCTCCCAGGAAACCGACGAGCTCGCTTTCCTTCCGCTCGGCTTTCGGCAGCCCGTTGAAGCTGGCGACGATGTCGATGGCGCCGTTCCCGTCGTCCGCGTAGACGGGCGATTCGAGGATGAGCGCGGCCATGCGCCGCAGCCGCGGCCCCCCGTTGTCGATCATCGAACGCAGGTCGGGCGCGGTCGCATCGCCCGGTGTCTGCGGTACGGACAATCCTGGGGTGGTCGTTCGTACCATCGGGCGCGCGGGGCGCGACGGCAGCGGAGGGAACCTGCCGGCCGCGGTATCGGTCCGGTACGGTCTCGCATCGTCGCCCTGATGCGCCTTCGCGTCGGCGTTGACGTGGGCATACAGACGGTTGAGCTTGCCGAGCATCGTGCGGTATCGGGTATCGGTCTGCTGTCGCACCAGACGGCTGATCGCCTCGTCGGATACGCGCATCTGGCAACGCACCGCCTCGATGCCGTCATAGATGCGCGAAAGCTCGGCACGCACCTGATCGAGCAGGACGCCAGACTCGCCGGCCAGATACGGCGTGTGGGCAATGTCGCGCAAGGCCGCGTCGATCTGCTGCCGTCCTTCGTCGGTGATGATCACCTGGAACGCGTCCTCGAAGCGTCTTCCGCTGTCGGACTCGCTGAAGGACCTGCGGTATTCGTCGTGGTACGAGGTCAGGATGTCGTCGACGCTCATGTCGCCCGCCTGCATGCGGCGGCGGAGCGCGTCACCGTTGTCCCGTTCGTTCAACACGAGTTCACGCAGGTCTATGGGCACGCCGCGCAGCGTGTTGTGAATCACTGCAATCACGTCCTCGACCTGCGATTCGGTGAGCGCCGCCTGCCGCTGACCGTGGCGTATCTGACGTATCTCGTGTTTGCGCGCCTTGATCTCCCGGTTGAGCAACGCCACGCGCTCGCCGGGGTCGGCGGTAAGCTGCATGCGCGCATGCTCGATCTCCATGATGATCGAGTTCGCCTGCGCGCCCGACAGCGTGCGGGAGTCATCCTCAAGCCGCGACAGCGCCTCGATCGCACGATGGGCGCGGGCGGTGAGACGGTACAGGAACCGGTGCGATGCGGCGTCATGCGAGTTGGCGAGCCATGCGTAATCGTCATCGCCCTCACGGGTCAGGTCGGCGAGGATGCGCCGGGAGGCGTCCGCGATGGTCTGATCCTCCCTGAGCTGGTATTCGCCGGAGTCGACGAGCCGGGACAGGCTTTGCGAGAAGCTTTCCTCCAGGGTCTCACGGGGCAGCTCGCCGGTCAACGGGTCGAAGGCCGCGCGGAGCAGCGCCACGTACATCATCGAATTCTGACGGAGCAGCAGTCTCAGCACGCCGGTTTCATAGACCGGCCTCAGCCGTTCCATCTCCCGTCGGATATCACCCACGAAAGGCCTCGCTTTCCACTCGTCCTGGCTCGGCGCACGTCACGTTCGCCGGACAAACCACGCTAGCACAAGACGGCGCTATCGGCGTCTCCCGTCGCGTCACCGCCACGGAGAACGCGGCCGCGGCCACTGGTGCGTTCACTGCACGAGACCGCGCAGCAGGGCGATCTCCTCGCGATGCGTGGTCTCGGTCAGTTCCTTGGTTTCGAGGATCATCGGCAACCGTGACAGACGCGGGTCGTTGACCATTCTGGTGAAGAACGGAATGCCGAGGTGGCCGTCGCCGATGTTGGCGTGGCGGTCCTTGTGCGATGACAGGCCGAACTGGGAGTCGTTGACGTGCACCGCCTTGACGCGTTCGAGCCCGATGACGTCGTCCAGCTGCCGCATCACGCCGTCGAAGTCGTTCACCAGATCATAACCGGCGTCCAGCACATGGCACGTGTCGACGGTGACGCCCACGTTCGCCTTGTCATCGACGCCGTCGATGATGGTCGCCAGCTCCTCGAAGTTTCGCCCGCATTCGGTGCCCTTGCCCGCCATCGTCTCCAGCAGCACCATGATGCCCGGCTCCAGCCCGAACACGCGGTTGAGGCCGTCGCTGATCAGAGAGCATCCGCGATCGGGCCCTTGCCCCACGTGCGCGCCAGGATGGATGTTGATGTATATCTCCTGCCCGGTCTCACGGATCGGCGTCAGCAGTCGGATGTCCTCGGCGAGCGCCCGTATGGCGAACTCGCGCTTGTCGGGATCCTTGCCGGCGAGGTTGTAGACGTAGGGAGCGTGGACGACGAGCGGGCCGTAATGCTCGGCCGTCAACTGCCGCGCGAATGCGACGGCCCCGGACGGGTTGAGCGCCTTGGATGGCCGCCCGTACGGCGAGCGCGGGAAGAACGCGAATGTGGTGCCGTGTTCCTCATGCGAGCGTTTCAGCAGCGCGCTCCACCCGCCTGCCGTGGACAGGTGCGATCCGATATACAGTTCCTTCATCCGTGTTGTCCCTTCATTCGTATCGTTTCCCGGCGATGGTTCCCGGCTGTCGTGGCGGGTCGGCGCCGTTTTCATTTCGCCGCAGTCGCATCCTCAAGATAATCGCGCAGCACCAGGGCATGATTGACCTGAGGGTCCTTGGCGGCGTACAGCAAGGTCACGTCGGGATACTCCGCGCAGATGCGCAGCAGTTCCTCGGCAGCAGCGTTGGCATCGAGCTCCGTGATGTATTGGGCGCGAAATTCCGCGAATCTGGCGGGATCGTGCCCGAACCACTTGCGCAGCTGGGGAGAGGGGGCGACGTCCTTCATCCACAGGTCCAATGCCGCGCGCTCCTTCGTCATGCCGCGAGGCCACAGACGGTCAACCAGCACGCGATACCCGTCCGGAGCCTCCGGCGACTCATATATCCGTTTGATTGCGATGCCCATGCGTCCCATGATTGGCTTGCGCCCGCGGGATGTCAAGCGTACATAACGCAACGGGATGCCAAAACTTGGAGATACGACCGTTTTCGGTGGGAAAGGCCCCCTATCTGCGAGTTTTGGCATCCTGCCGCACGACCCGCCCCCCCTGATACGGTGTTAGGTGTTATCCTTGCCCGTACCCGACGGGCAAACGAACGAGAGGAATCGCCATGGACACCATCGAGACCGAACGACTGCTGCTGCGCCCTTGGAAGGTCGATGACGCGGCTGAGGCGGCATCGCTGTTCCGGTATGCCAGCGATCCGGAAATCGGGCTGAGATGCGGCTGGCCGCCACACACCAGCGTCGAAGGCAGCATGCATGACATACGCAATATCCTCGCGGTCGAAAACAACTGGGCCATTACCATCAAGGGCGGCGCGCCGAACAGCAACGCGCCTGTGGGCAGCATCGCGCTCAAGCCCGTCAGCCACCGCACCGCCGACGCCGTTGCCGCCGATCCTGAACTCACCAAACGCTACGGCAAGTACCTTGGCGACAGCGCGCTGGAACTCGGATACTGGATCGGCCGGCCGTTCTGGGGCAAGGGATACATGCCCGAAGCATTGACCGCCGTGCTCGGCTACGCCTTCGACACGCTGCGCAAGGACGCGGTATGGGGCGGCCACTTCGCCGAGAACACGCAATCCGGGCGAGTTCAGGCCAAGTGCGGCCTGCACGTCGTCGCCGAGTCGAAACAGGATTATTTCCCGCTCATCGACCGTCACTATGACTGCGTCTACCGCATCATCACCGCGGGCGAATGGCGCGATGCCGAACACCGGCAGATGGCGAGGATGATCGCCTGATTCACGAACGGGCGTCTCTGCGGCAACGGCATATAATGCAAGACATGACGACCCGCATTGTTCCCATCGAGCCGCAGTGGTTCATGCAGAAGGCCGAAGTCCAATCGCGTACATGGCGCGAGCTCAATCAGGGGCATATCCCGCAGGACATCGTGGATGCGATCACCCCGGCATTCGCACTCAAGCTGACCCGTGGCCACGCCGCCGACCCCAACCAGGTTGTGCTGATCGCGTTGGCTGACGACCGTGTGGTCGGATTCATCGAACTGCTGCGCACTCCGCGGCCCCCGATCAATCGGCCCGAGGCCGCGGAACTGGCGTCATTGTACGTGTTGGAATCCGAGCATCGCCACGGAGTCGGCCGCGCTCTGGTCGAAGCCGGACGGCAGGCAGTCGGCAACGACCGGCTCGTCTTGTGGGTCGTCGGTTTCAACACCAACGCTCAGGGATTCTACCGACACATCGGATTCCACGAGACCGGACTGACCCAGACCGAGGATATGGGGCCGGAACTCGAAATGATCAACTACTAGCCGGCCGCTGGTCCAGCTGTCGTTCAAGCTGCTGCGCAAGACGCTGAACGTGAATGCGAGTGGCCTCGTTGGCGAAGTCTGCGCACGCCTTGCTGCCGTACAGCGCCGCTCCACACGGATCGGCAAAGCGTGGGTCGCCGCACAGAGCAGAGCGGACGACGCCGAGCGTGTCTGACAACGGCATGGCGGCCTGTTATTCCGCATCCTGCGGCACTTGGGCCTTGGCGGCCTTGATGTTCTTGTCCATAATCTGCGCGGCCAGCCGTTGCACTTCCGGCGAATCCGACGTGACTCCCGTATCGAACAACCGCCTCCATTGCTCGGCATCGGCGAGCATGGAATCCTGCGACTGCCTCAGTCGGCTTTCGCGAATCCGTGAGAGCCGACTGCGCTCCTCCGCATCCAGCCGCACCCATCGCTCAGCGGCCGCGACGCTGCCAACAGGATAGATCTTTACGCGGCGTCAACCGCAAGACGTGACACGCGACGAGTCGAAAGATTTCGCCGTTCTCCCCCGATCCGGGACGAGAACACCGAACAAATATCATTCCCCTCCCGGCATGACCGACAATCAGATCATGCGGACTGTGCCACACCAGGCCATTTTCACCCGAATATGACGTGGTGTGGCACGCGGCGGAATAACGGCGAATGACGGCGAATGACAAAACGTTGCAAAATGGCGGTTCCGATAAATCAACGCTGGCCACACCAGCGAATGTTAAGGAAAACATCGCATTGTGTGGCAGAACCGTTGCCACACAATGCCGATCTGGGTCATTTTCGCGCTGGTGTGGCCATGCGCTCCTCATTCAGGTCTCAGCGTGACAATACCCGCGCACAGTGATGGGATTCACTCGAACAGCGTCACCCAGTCGGGGTCGCGATGGCCGCGCGAGTATCGAGTTTCGGCGTCGGGTATCCGGCGCCGAGCGGCCGGCGCATCTCTTCTGCCGGCACGTCGGCCTGCATGGCGAGCATGTCGACCGCTATCGCGCGGATGCGCTCGTAACGCTCCCGATCGAGGGGATCCTTGCAGTACGCCAATCCGGTCTGGGCCAGTGCCTGCAGCTCTCTGGCCTGCTCCAGCAACGTGCGGTCTGCGGCGATCATGGTCCGTCCGTCCTCCCATCGCAAGGTCTCATATCCGCCTAAGCTCAGCCATTCCATTACGACGTAATTGACCGTCAGCATGCCGATTCCCGACTCAGTTTCCATCATGCGTACCACTCGGGCCGTCTCAGTCCCAGAAACGGACGCCGTTTGCGGGCCACCGCGGTCTGAGAGATCGATGTCGGCAATGAAAGGAGGAGGCCGGCAAGGATCTCGGCATCCTCAACCTGGCCACCACGCTCGGCCAGGCGGTGGGGCCCTCCATCACCTCGGCGGTCAAGACCGTGACCGGCACCTTTACGGCGGCATTTGCCATATCCATCGTCATGGCCCCGTGCGCGGCCGGCTTCGTGCTGAGCCTTCGAAAAGTGCGATAGCCGTGACGGCTTGGATGAGATTCGAGAACTACGTTCTGATCACGCCTTGCCACCCATCATGTCAATCGTGCGCCCGTCACCTGTATTTGTCGCGAGTCGAACTGTTGCAACGCGTCGCCTATCGATGCGAGCGATGCCGCCGAAACATACTGCCGACACGCCATCGAACAAATGTTTGAGCATATTGATAGATTGCCGGTACTGCCGAGATTCTGGAACGCTATCTGCCGAGTCTCGAGCTGCTCAATGACTATGACACGGGCAATGCCTCCCAAGGGCGACGACGACGCCCTGCTCGTGGAAGGTAACGCCTTGACGGCAATGGCGCTGATGATCGCGCTATCCGCGCCCGCCGAGAAGGACACGATGATCGCGTTGGTCGAGAACTTCCTCATACGCCATGAGGCAAAGGAGAGAGCACACCACGCATCAGCAAGTTCGGCGACATTCTAGACCACCGTGACCATGACAGTCTCCTGCGCTTGTGCGTCACCGAGGCCACGCTGCCGCACAAGCGCCGAGGCACGAACCCGGCCATCACACCAACGGTTCGCGTGCACGCAGTTCGCAGATGGTGCCGGTCTCCTTGCGCACCCATTCGGCTGCTTGCAACGCGGCGATGTTCCATAATGCGCACGGCACTCCGCCTAGGTCCGGGTGCGCTCCCCAGAACGTGAGGTCATCGACGTATGCGGTGATGACCGACCCCTCCGTGACGGGCATGATCGTGTGATACAAACGATCCGCCAGCGTCGCCACGAATTCATTGGCCATCGCGAACGTATCGATGAGATGCTGTTCGGCGGTCACCGGCGGGCCGACCAACTCCCAGGCTTCGACGTCCGTCGCGCTCCAACGCGCAGCCTCGCCTTCCACTTCACGCTGCAATGAGACGAACAGCCTGGCGAACTCATCCGAGGTCAGTCCTGTGACCCGGCGTCGGGTCGACAATTCAATCGGAGTCATCAGCTACCGTTCCTTTCGTTTCACCCACCCATACCATTATCGTCGAAAACAGCAGGCCCGGACTGACTGTAAGGTGATTGAGCAGCTGGACATCAGCTTCGGTTCTTAAATCACAGCGGCTTGACGAAATCCTCGCCGTTGAAACAGCCGGCGATGGCGTTGCATTCGACGACGAGTCGCGGATCGATGGCGAGCGTATGATATGAATCTTCGATCGCCGTCTCATGCTCGATGAGCTCGGCGCGACCGCCATGCGCGGCGACAAATTGCCTGATCACCTCATACTTGCTGTTCATAGCCGTCTGCCGTCTTGTTTGCCATTGAGTCCAACAGTCGCACGACCTTGAAATGCTCGAACACCACAAGAGAGTCATCGTTCAGCGAAAAATCCGGGTCAGCGAACTCGTTGCGGTATTCCGGCGCGTTCCAGAAGGACTCGTGGGTATGCCTCCATGCGGCAGCCGTGGTGTCGCCCTCGCCCTCATCGATGGCGTGCCGGTCGGTGATCTTCCCAAGCGGAATAACATCAACCGCGGTGGTGACGAGTATGGCCACCGGCCGTTCACTGGAATCCACCAGTGCCGAGCGTTCGCCGACCTGCGGCAGCGGTTCGTCATCCTCTTCGTATTCAATCATCAATGCGGCGGTCGCGGTCTTCGTTCCGGCAAGAATGAGCCCTACCAGACGGTCACGTTCAGGTCCGGGGAACATGAATTCCGCCTTGGGCAGGTTCCCTGGTTCGGGTGCCGTGCTGATGCGCGTATAGTATTCCAGCCCATCCTCGTGATCGATGCGAGCCCCGCAATGCTGCTGCACCGCAAGACTCGCCCGGTTGTCCTTATGAACGCTCAGGTACGCCTCGTCAATGCCGAGCTCACGCGCCTTGTCGAGCGTGAGCCGCAAGCCGACTGTGGCATATCCACGGCCGCGATATTGAGGGGCGATGCCATAGCCTATATGCCCGGCTCCGACACGCAGATTGTCGTTCAGGCGATGCCGCAAATTGAAGATTCCCACATACGCACCCTCATCATTGATGAGAACGTACTTGCTGCTCGGCACCCAGCCAGGCTGCAGACCGATGCCACGCGATTGTTCTTCAAGCTCATGCACATACACGGCGAACCGCTCGCGGTCCATGCCGGCCGCCTGGTTCTCGAACCCGTTCTCGTCCGCCGGAAACTCAGAGAACAGCTCAAACGTCCGCTCCGGATCCGCCCGCCACACTTCCGTCAACCGCATTCTCGCCCTTTCGTTTCCGCCATACTAGCCCACCCGGGTACCAGGGTGCGGACGTTTTCTTGGAGACTGGGCGAAAGGATATCATATGTCCGTTGCCGGGCGGCATGCGGCGGAAGCGGGCCGCCGAACTGTTCGGCGCGGGCGCCGGCCTGCGGCGCCTGTCGGACAGGGAGAAGACCCTGTTGATCGACCGGTTGAGGCCGGCGTGTTCGCTCGGCTCGATGACATGCTTGCCCGGCATCGCGCCGGGCGGCCGGGGCGTTCGCCGCCTCCGAGGGCGGGTACGGGTACCGAAGGGTCAAGGCCATGCTCCGAACCCGCGTCTCGGAGAAGGTGCTCCGCAGCCCCATGCCATAACCTGCACCGTCCAAGCCGGCGAAAACCACACCATCATCACCATCGATAACACCACCAGACCTCCAGAAAACGCCGCGGACGCAGAGGACCTGATCCAGCCGTTCCACCGCGGCGACGACACCCGCATGGCCAACAGGCCCGGGCACGGACTCGGCCTGTCCATCGCCAAGGCATGCACCGACGCCATGCAGGCCACGCTCGCCGTCAGCAGGCCCGCACCCGGCACCTTCCGAGCCGAAATCAAGCTACCGAACAGGCCGACGCAGCGCTATTGCCCGCAGCAGAAGGAACATGGACACCGCCCTCATGCCAGGCAATAGGCATAATCCTCCTCATTCAGCCCCGTTTGCATCTTCCCCGCGACGTGTGTGGCGGTCGCAATTAGACATTCTCGGTGCACAGATTCTTATCATAGACTGGACGAATGTGTAAAAGATTCGCGCTCGACCTGGATTGGGACGCCATCGCGGCGCAATTCTCGGTGGCCAAGGAAGACGTGCGCGGCGACGTTCTCCCCCGCCCCTCGTACAACATCACCCCAACGCAGAACATCGCCGTCATCGCGCAGGGCAAAGACGGGCATCGACACCTGACCGGCGCATACTGGTCGCTGATTCCCAGCTGGAGTTCTGGCAAGACCCTGCCCTACCCCACCTACAACGCGCGAGTGGAATCCGCTCACGTCAAATCCACCTTCGCGGAATCGACCCGCTCCCGGCGCACGATCATTCCGGCGTCGGGGTATTACGAGTGGAAGGGGCGGCGCCCGTTCTATTTTAGCCCGGAAATGGAATCGACGGCGCTTGCGATGGCCGGGCTGTATTCGTGGCGGCGGCCTTCCGCGGCATCCCTATGGCAGCTGACGGCGACGATTCTCACGTGCCCTGCGGTGGATGGGCCGGCGACGGTGCATGACCGTATGCCGCTGCTGGTGCCGGCCGGTATGACGTCCGAGTGGCTGGATCCTTCAATCGACGGCGCCCGTCTGCTCGCGCCGATGCGCAAGGCCGGTGCCGAGCTGTCCGCGCGGCTGCATTTCCATGAGGTCGCTCCGCCGGAGGGCGACGGGCCGAGCCTGATCCGTCCAATCAACCGCGAGGAGCCCATGCGGCTGTTCTAGTTCTGCCGCAGATCGGCGCTTCTTCCCCGATACGGTTGAGCGCACGGCCGGCACGGGCAGCCTCCGCCGACAGGCTGAGCCGCGGCGGACGACGGAGCCGCGTGTAGACGAACGCAACAGGCGTTTGCGTCCTTAAGTGCGCGCCGAAACGACGACCGCGCGCACTTAGGAACGCAAACAGGGCCATTTGCGTTGCTATGTGCGCGCACTTGCCGGTTCGGCGCGCACTTAGGAACGCAAACGCACGGAAACCGCGACTCATCGTCGACAGCCCAAGCCGACTCCGCCATTTTCACCGGCCCAGCCGGCCCAACCAATCCGTCATCTTACACCGGCCCGACCAACGGTGGGCATATACCCTGAGCACAGGAACATTCGGCGAAAGCCAACGGAGGGGGTCATGGACGTGTCGGACGTCATCGCGCGGCGGGAGTTCATGCCGACGTACATCTGGCTGGATGTGGCGTTTCTGATTGGTTTCGCGGCGTTGCTGGTGTGGCGCCGCAAATACATGACGCTGCTGGTCGGGCTGGTGATGGGCGGCGTGTATTTCGCCGTGGGCTATGGCGCGTTCAATCTGCTGACGCATTCACGTTCGATCAGCGGCGGCAGCATGTTCTGGGTGCTGCTGTGGATGAGCGTAAGTTATGGGTTCACGAACTTCTCATGGCTGTGGTTGTGGCTGAGCCGCGACCGCCATCTGGCGGAATGGTCGATGCTGATTCTCGTCTGGTGGTTCTGCTGCCCGTTGATGTCGCAGACGTTTACGGCCCGGTTCGCGTCCGGCATGCAGCCGATTGTCATCCAACGCACGACCGGCGCGTACCACGGGTGGATGGCCGTCATCCTGTCGCGCAGGCGTATGGTCGGTCATGCGGTGTGCCGCCGATCGGCATGGATACCTGCCGATCAGGCTCGGGACCGTCGAAGATATCCGAAACACCTGATGTACGAACGTACCAGCATCAGCCCGACGCTGTTGTACAGTCGTACAACAATCGTTCGCACCGCCTGTCAGCGATGGTTTTCGAACCATCCCGCCCAGTCGACGACGGCCTCGATGTTGTTGCCGTCCGGATCCAGCACGAATGCGGAATAGTACCCCGGATGATACGGGCGCGGTCCCGGAGTGCCGTTGTCTCGGCCGCCGACGGCGAGCGCCGCGGCATGGAAACCCCGCACGGCCTCACGGTTCGGGGCGAGGAACGCGATATGCGTGGGCGGCGGCGCGAGCGCGGCATCATCCAGCGGGGACACGTAGAAGTCGGAGTGCGGCGTCCCGTCATCCACGCCGAAACCCAACGTGGGCTCGTGGTGGGCCTTGACGATGTAGCCGAGTGGCGCGAGCGCATGCTCGTAGAAAGCGATGCTGCGTCCGACGTCCCGCACATGCAATGTGATGTGATCCAACATACCTGCCACTGTACGCGCAGCATAAGCCACATGACAGCAGCATTCTATCCGCTTGTTATCCGATATCATCCGCCCAAAGTCCCATCTCGGGCGGAGCAAATGGGACTTTGGGCGGATGATGGGGCGCTTCGCGGGATGGCCGAAACGGCGGAAGACACGACGGCCATGGCAACGGGCACGGCAAACGGCCACGGCAGGCAGACACGCGGCAGCCACGGAACATGCTTCTCGCCACGCCACGCACAAATCATCCTGCGGGATGCCATGGCATCGCAGCATCATATGGCACGATAGACACGTAACGACACGCAAAACAGATACACTGCGCGGAAACGACTCTGGAGGTGAGCAGATGGCCGGACGACGAACGACACGGCGAACGCGATCAGTCTCGCCTCGTGATGGGCAACCGCCGATCCGGCATGAGCTGTCGCCGACATGGCACGCACGACCCGTTGCGCGTCGGGAACGGCCGCGTCACGGCATGCGACGGACCGTGATCATCGTCGCGGTGATGCTGTGCGCGGCCATCGCCTTGTTCGCCTCGATTCCACGACTGATGCGCTTCGTATGGCCCGCTTCCGGCCCTGAACCACGCCGGGCGTCGGACGCCTACTGCTCCGCGACGCTGTCTTCCGGCGACAACAAGGAAATGCTGTCCGTTGAACAGGCATTGAACGCCGAAATCATCACGAGAGCGGCAGTCAAACGGGGCCTGCCCGATCATGCCGCGACCGTCGCCATCGCCACGGCGATGCAGGAGACGCGGCTGATGAACCTGAGCTACGGCGACCGGGATTCCGTGGGATTGTTCCAGCAGCGTCCCAGTCAGGGGTGGGGCGCGAAAGAGCAGCTGATGGACGAGACGTATGCGGCGAACAGGTTCTACGACGAGCTGGTCAAGGTGCCGAACTGGCAGTCCGTCCCCGTCGAGGACGCGGCGCAGTCGGTGCAGCGTTCGCAATATCCGGATAGGTACGCCGACTGGACCAATCTTGCGCGGACATGGGCGGCGGGTCTGACCGGCGAGACCGGCGCGGGTGTTGCGTGCGCGCTGGAGCCGGCGCAGCCTTCGGACGCGGACATGGATGGTCTGACCAGTGATTTCCGCAACGAATTCCCGACCGTCATGGTATCGCCGCCGTCGAGTCTGGAGCCTTCCTCGAAGACGCAGGACGACGGCGGCGACAAGGCCGCCGACAATTCCGCGGCCAATGACGGCTCGGGCAAGACCACGTCCAAGACACTGACGTTCACAATGTCGGCCGGAACCGACACCGAAAACGGGAAAAGGCTATGCCGCCAAGCGACGGCCTGGCTGGTGGTCCATGCACGGCGCTACGGCATCGATTCGTTGCGCGCGAACGGCATGCGCTGGAACCGCACGGACGGCGTGTGGGCCGGCACCGAGACCGGAGATCTCACCATCACGGCGACGCTGGCCTGATTCCGGCCGCTGTCATAACATCCGCACCCGCCGCCCGGCTGGTATAAGACGCCTGGTTCCATCTCACGGACAGCGCGCACAGTCAACCCGTGCGTGCAGCTCATTCGCACATCGCCGGCGAGCCCGGCAAAGCGAGACGCTGCGCGACACGCCCGAATTGCGTAGCAGAACTGCGAGCACGCATCCCGGAAAACGGCCTTGTTCCGTCATTCCCGCAGAACATGTAAGACAGTCCTGCTACACAATTCGGGCGTGTCGCACGATGAACCCCGTCAGTCACTCACTCAGCGACCCGATTTCGCCGCGCGGATCTCATCACATAGGCACCGATCGGAACGGTCATCAGACCGCCGACCACGAACAGCAGACGTACATCGACCACATCGGCGAGCGGGCCGAACACGAGCATGCCCGCAGGCACTCCGAATGCCGAGACCGAGGTCAGCAATACCCGCCCCTGCGGGACACGTCGCTCTCCTTTTGCATGAGCGTGTACATGGGCGCGGCAAGCCTGTCAGCGGAATTGGAGAGCACGACGAAACCGAAATCGATGTGGTGCGCAGGGCGTCATCCGAGCTCTCCCCCGGACGACGAAGACGGGCATCATCCAAACGAATCAGCGCGACGAAGCCTATGCCGACAATCGCCGTGGACACGTCGACGAGCATGATCATCCACAATGGCATCAGGTTGACGAGGGCTGCGGCGATTGCAGGAGAGGCGATGCTGATCGCCGTCTGCAACGTGCCGTTAACCGCGTTGACGCGCAGCAACCACGCCTCCGGAACGATCTGCGGGATGAACGATTGCACGGCCGGGGTCTGGATTCCGCCGCCTGCCGAACGTATGACCAGAACGACAAGAATCAGCCCGGTATCACCCCAGCCGACGGCCATACTTGCCGACAGGCATATGGTCACGGCCGCGATGACGGCATCGGGAAGCATGACCGACAGTTTGCGGTTCCATCTGTCAGCCCAGACACCCCCGAACACGGAGACGATTGCCTGCAGCAGGGCGGCGGCGACCATCGCTACGGTCATGACCATGCCGGAGTTCGACCGCAAGACCAGGTACCAGAAAATAGCGTATTGCACGACGCTGGAGCCGAACAGCGACAGCGTCTGTTCGACGGTCTGCCGTCCGATACAATGCATCACAGGGAGAGCCGTCCATGTCGTTCTTGTTCCGACACCGCGATCCTGGATCACGGCATGTCTACCGCTACGGGCCGCTGCGCATCACGTGCGTCGACAGGGACGTGCCGATCGACGTGCGCGTCAACGCCCATCTGATGTACAAGGTCGTGCTCTCTTGGGAGGACAAGGCCCGATGCGCCACGCCGTTCGACATGATCCCCCGTGATCTCGGCGAGTTCTGGCTACTCGACCAGTGGTCCACGGTAGGCCTGCACGGCTGGATCCGTTCGCCGCTCAATTACGGTTCGAGCAGAACCATCCTGCGACTGTTCACCAGCGCATTCTTCCATGCCGCCCATGCCCGCAGGCCACGGTATGTCCAGCTGCTCGATGAGCACCGACACGCCGCCCGCCACCGGGCGCAGCCCGTCGCCGATAGACTGGAGCGATGGGCGAATCGAAGAACAAACCGCCGTTGCGCGCACGCTGGAAGACCATGGAAGCCGCCATAGGCATGGAGATCCGGGAGCACAAAAGCTCGTTCGCGGTGTATGTTGTGTTGCGCGTGCTGGTGATCGCTGTCGCGGTGCTGGAATTCTTCAACGGCGACTATGAGGCCGTGTTCCTGTGCATCCTGACGTTGCTGTTGCTACTGGCGCCCGCATTCGTCCAAGTACGGTTCCGCATCGAACTGCCGTCCGCGCTTGAGGTCATCGTATTGGTGTTCGTGTTCGCGGCTGAGATCCTGGGCGAGATCAGCTCGTTCTATGAGATCTTCCCGTTCTGGGACACGGTGCTGCACACGATGAACGGCTTCCTCGCGGCCGCCATCGGCTTTTCGCTGGTCGACCTGCTCAACCGTTCGGACCGTGTGAAGTTCGAGCTGTCGCCGCTGTACCTGGCGATTGTGTCGTTCTGCTTCTCGATGACGATCGGCGTGGTCTGGGAGTTCTTCGAATTCTCGATGGACATGCTGTTCGGATTCGACATGCAGAAGGACGCCGTCGTGCATTCGATCAGCTCGGTGATGCTCGATCCGGCCCACGCCAATCACGCCATTCATATCAACGACATCACACAGGTGGCGGTCAATGGGCGCGACCTCGGCCTTGGCGGCTATCTTGACATCGGCCTGATCGACACGATGGAGGATCTCATCGTCAATTTCATCGGCGCGGTCGTGTTCTCCGTCATCGGGTTCATCTATGTGAAGAACCGCGGCAAGGGCGTTTCCGTCATCAGCCGGTTCGTACCCCGACGCAAATCCCACGACCGCGATTACCTGCGGCTTGCGGGCGGCGACGGCGATGCGCCACTCGCGCCGGGAGCGCAGGCTCATCAGGCGCAACGCCAGTCCCAGCACGATCCACACCACCACGATCACCCATGATGCGGGTTTGAGCGCGGCCGGGGAGAACGACAGCACCTGCAATCCGATGATGACGAGCTCGGCCGCGATGGCGAGCACGATGTTCGCCGTCTTCGGCTTGCCGGTCTTGCGGTCGATGGACGCGAAGCTCTTGGGCAGGTAGCCCCGCCCTCGCGACTGGGCGGATTGTGTGTTCGTCTACGCGCTCGCAGGTCTGATCGGCACCGTGCACAAGATCATCTGGGCATACCAGGACAAAGGCATGTTCGAGTACCGCAACGGATCGATCCTCACCCCCTTCAACTACGTGTACGGTCTCCGCGTTGGCCATCGTCATCGCGCTGCGCCGTATCGACCTGGGGTGGAAGGTCGTGCTGGTCGGCGGTCTCGCCGGCGGCATGCTGGAGTTCGCGATGAGTCTGATCCAACAGTATCTGCTGGGCAGCCGGTCATGGAACTATGCGAACGAGCCGCTGAATATCGGCGGGCGCACCACCGTCCCGTTCATGCTGTTCTGGGGGCTGTTGTGCTATCTGATCGTCCGTTTCATCCTGCCGCTCGTCCTGTGGCTCGTGCATCTCATCGACGACACGTGGCACACGCGGCTCGCGACCATACTGCTGGCGTGGATTCTCATCGACTCCGTGGTCACGCCGCCCGCGATCTTCCTGTACGGGCAGCGCGCCAACGGCGTGGTGTTCGACAACTGGTTCGCGCAGCATATCAGGCGGCTTTCGATGACGACTTCATGCGCCTGCATTTCCCGAACATGCGCGTGTGAGAGCCACCGCGGGTCGAGCGGCACCATATATCGGCCGCCGGCTCGTTCGGCGGTGATGGCTTATGGGCGTCACGCCAGGCTGGCGCCCAGTTGACGGATGCCTTCGAGTTGGGCCGCGGCGGCCTTACGCTTGTCGGACGAATCGTCGCCCATGGACAGGTTGTCGACGTACACCAGCTCGACGTCCTTCACCCCGCAGTACTTGGCGAAGGTCTGCCGGCAGATCTGATTGTCCAATGACTCGCCGATGCCATCGGACTCATACCATTGCCGCGAGCCGCCGGTCAGCATGATGACCCGCACCGTCTTGTCCGCGAGCGCGCCGGGGGTGCCGTCCGGATGATAGGCGAACCCGCGGCAGATCACGCGGTCGAACAGTCCCTTGACCATCGCCGGCATCGTATACCAGTAGATCGGGAACACCAAGGCGATTACATCCGCCTGAGCGAGCCGGCGCTGGATAGGCACGACGTCCTCGGGCATCGGGGCATGGCCGAGATAATGGGCCCGGTCGGCCGCAGAATACACGGGATTGAATCCTTCATCGTACAGGTCCAGCACGTCCGCCGACGCGCCGCGCTCGACGGCGCCCGCCGCGAATGCCGCACCCACGGCATCCGTCATGCTGTCCTTTTCGGGGTTGCTGGTGATAACAAGTATGTTGTTGCTCATGATTCCATTGTCCCGGAAAGCTGGACCGACGACGCGGCGAGCGACGTCAGATCAAGTCGTACGGCATCTGTCTGCGGACCAGCCAGAACACGCCCATGACCAATATCACCGCGCCCGCCCACGGCACGCGCCCGCAGAACACCACGCAGCATATCGCGGTGAACCGCGCCGTATAGAACGCCACGCGGCGAGCGCCGCTCCTCGGCGTGGTCTCGCAGGTCATATGCGTGTAGCTGCCGCCGAGAGTGCGGCCTTGTCTGAACCACGGAATCACCCATTCGAACAGCACCAGCATAACCAGCATCGCGATGTCCCCAAACCCGAGCGGGCCGAGCAGCCGCATCCGCTGCACGTCGGCGCCAGGACGGCCCGAAACCATCGTGACCAGCACCATCGCGGCGACGCCCACAGGGGTCGCGCACACCACGACCAGTCCCATGTCGATGAGGAATGCCACGAAACGACGCACGAACCCCGGCCGGGTGACCGTCTGCATATCCGTGCGCCGCGGCGGAAACAGCCGGTCGAACAGCATGGCGCAACCGTATCCGATCACGGCGCCCGACGTGTTCCATATCAGATCGTCCACGTCAAACAGACGATACGAGCAAGGAAACACACCCATCACCCCCGTCAGCTGCATCGTCTCGACAAGCAGCGACGCGAGAAAGCCGACCGGCAGGGCGACCGCGAATTTCCAGCGGAACACCCGTTTCATGATGAAGCCGAGAGGGACGAAGAACACCACGTTCATCACGATCTGCAGGATCGCCGTCAGCCCGTCGGCGCGGATATCACCGATGAACTGCAGCGGATTGAGCTGCGGATGCAGATGGTGGGTGGCGCAGTACGCTGCGGGATCGTCCGGCATCGGATACAGCGTGAAGCACAGCAGGCCGATCAGATACAGCACCGTCGCGTACTCCGACAGCGCCGCACCGAAGCCGAGCCGGTTGTCCCGGTGGTACAGCATGGCCAGCACGGGCACGGTCACGATGAACGACACCAGCGGCCATAACGCCACCGACATCATGAACGGCGCCGAAAAGCTCTCGAAGAATCCCATATCGTCTGCTCCTCCCCTGTTGGTTTCACTGTAGCCGAGTCGCAGGCCGCCGGGCCATCCGCCATGAGACCGATATGGACGACGAGCGCTTCGGCCACGACGGGCGGCATTCATCCTCAGGAAGGAGAAGAGAACCGCAGAAAAGGGAAGCACGGGAAACGCGGCGAGGGCCGGACGGGGCCCGAGCGGGTGTCCTCCTCGCCCCCCCCCGGCGCCCCATATTGTGACGACCGGTCACCCGAACACACGGCGACGGGCTACAGTGGGGAGTAGCTACATAGGCAGGAGGCGCAATGGACATTCTTTTCGTGACCAGCGATCCGGCGTTGGCTTCCGCGGTGAAAGGCACGCTGGAATCCGCCCGGCACACGGTGTCTGCCGCGTCGGATGTCGATTCGCTCGCCGGCGCATGGCCGCACGGCACACCAATGGATCTGGTCATCATCGACGACCTGTCTGCGCATGATCTGTTGGATGAGACCAGACGGAGCCTGTCCCGGCTCATGGACGGCAAGGCCGGCGACGGCACCGGCACGGCCGTGCGGCCGCGCACGCTGCTGCTTTCCACTCCCCCGCGCACGCCGAAGGCGAACCCGGACGACACGCCGCAGGTCAGACGGCAGACCCCGTTGCCGACGATCCGCAAAACAGGCCGGGACAAGGCCGACGGGCAGGCCGCCCGGCCGGCCGCGCCACCATCGTCTCTGGACGGCGCTTCCAGCGTCCCGTCCATTCACGCGGATGAAACGATCGTCAAGCCGTTCTCGGACGCCGAACTGCTGTCTTACGTGCGCGCGCTGGAATCCGGCGGAGCCGCGGACGAGACCACGCTCATCCACGGCGACCTCATGCTCGACACGCGCAATCGGCAGGCGTTCTATCGCAGCGGCAAGCAGCCGCTGGCGCTGTCTGCGCGCGAATACACGACACTGGAGACGCTGATCCGGGCGAACGGCGAATTCCTCAGCTTCGACGAGCTGCTGGAGAAGGTCTGCGGCACGGGCATCTTCGAGCAGCGTGACATCATGGACGGCACGCTCTACTCATTGACGCGCAAGATGCGGCGCATGGGGTTCTTCATCACGCAGCGGGGGCATCGTTACCGCATCCGCTGACATCGAGCCGTCGCCGTTCCGCTGCCGGCCGCAGCCGACAGCGTTGCACGAAAGCCGGTATCGAAAGACAAGAAAAGGCGCGGTTCGGGCATGCATCGCCCGAGCCGCGCCTTTCTGGTCACATGCCGGTCATCGGTTCTCGTCGACGACCGGCACCTGTCGACGGTCAGTCCTTGTCGATGGTCTTGCCTGCGGTGGCGCCGGAGGACAGGTCCTGGATCTCGGTGATCTCAAGCACCGGGATGGCGGCGGGCTTCTTGGTGCCCTTCTCCTCGGCGACCTTGACCTGGGCGTCATAGATGTCGTCGTCGGTGTGCAGGGTCACGGTGCCGCGGAAGCGGTAGCCCTTCTTCTCGGCCAGGTTGGCGACGGCGACGACCAGCGGGCTGCCGTCCTGCAGGTTGCGGTAGTGCTGGCCGGCGGTGCGCTCGTGGTAGGCGAGGTGGTTGTCGTCGAGCACGAACATCGACATCTTCGGGCCGAGATCGAGGTTGCCGTCCTTGTCGACGGTGGTGATCCACGCGAGGTTGTTTTCGATGAACGTCTTCATGTCGGCGGTGAGCGTTGCCATAGTGCACGATCCTTTCGTTTGGTGATGGTCACACTAGTTATTCCACATATCAGCCTACTTCAAACTCCTGTGGCCTCATAGCGAAATCAGCCGACTGTGAATAATCTCACCCGCGCCGCGCGGCATCTCAGCCCTTCCACGCGCGCAACACGGATTTCGGCACGCGAGACGCGTCCCAGCGGTAGTGGCCGGTGACGCCCATGCGGCGCGAGAACGCAAGATAATCGTTCTCACGCCGCCGCTGATTCATATTGTGCAGCACGTAGGAGAACCCGTCAGCGTCACGCTTGTCGGAGATCACGCCGATATGCTTGACACGGTCGAACACGACGATGTCGCCCTGCTGCCATTGCGCATGATCGTTGACATCGTTGGTGAGGGTGATCCCGTATTTGCCGAAGAACACGTCGAGCACCCCGGTACGGCGAAAGTCGATGTTGGGGTCGGGTTTGGCGGCCACCGACGCATAGGACGCGCGGTCCGCGGCGATGTCCGCATCGACCATGGCCTTGAGGTCGTATCCCGCGTTCCGGAAGGCGCGCCACACCACATCGACGCAGGCGCCGCGGTCGGCGGGCGGGTATCCGCCCTGGTAGTAGCCGTCGTCGTATGCCGGGTGCGCCAGCGCATCCTTGCGGGCCCCGCGCATGATGTCCGTATAGTCGTCCACACCGTTGCCGTTGAAATCCACCGGGCTGGTCAACATGGGATACCTGCGCCGCGACACGTCGGGCGGCATCACCGTCGTGTCGGGCTCTCGCGCGTGCGAGTACATGGACGAGGCCTTCACGCCGAACGCCTTCACCCCGCTGATGATGCCGTCGCGGCGCGACCATAGCCATGAACCCGCCAAAACGGCGGACACGATCAGGAGCGCCACCATCGCGGCGGCCACCGAGCGGCCAACCACGCGACTGGCCTTGCGGCCATCATCGCGACCGTCCTCTCGGCCTTCCTCGCGGCCGTTTCCGCCGCTTCCGCCCGCGGCATTCCCGTTCGAAACACGATATCGCCGAATCATAATCGTTCCGCCCTCCATAGTCGCGCGTCCCGCATATCCCGCGCCCGGCGTCGCGGGCGGATGGCCGCGCGCGGCCCCCGGCCCGGGAATCCGGGCAAACGACGGACGACACGATGCACGCAGGCCCGCGCCGTGGCTAGGATATTGGATGGAATATGTTGGGTTGAAGCCACCGTCCTCATCGCGGCCCGTCATCGTCTTCATTATGGACGGCGTCGAGCGGCAGCGCAAGCCTGTATAAGGAGAATATGTATGAACATCGTCGAGGCAATGGAGCGGCGCCACGCGGTCCGCGATTTCAGCGACCGGCCCATCGATGACGATACGCTTCGCGCGCTGAATGAGGCCGTGGACGCGGCGAACGCCGACGGCGGGCTCGACGTCCAGCTGGTGCAGGACGACACGGATGCGTTCGGGGGATGCCCGACCCATTATGGTCGCTTCAAGAACGTCCGCTATTGCATCGCCCTGATCGGCTCCGACGACGAGGACCCGGCACAGCTGGACCGCAAGGTCGGCTATTACGGCGAGCGCCTTGCCCTGACGGCGACGCAGCTGGGGATGGACTCAAGTTGGGTGGTGTTGCACGAGACGCACGACCATGACGGACGCTGGCGGCTAGGCGAGGGCGAGCGCATGCCCGCCGCCCTGGCCTTGGGGTATGGCAACAGACCGGGCCGGGCACATCGCAGCAAGCCTTTGGAAGAGCTCGGGGCCGTGGAGAACGGCGACCTCTCCGGCGCTCCGGATTGGTTCCTGTCGGGGCTTCGCGCGGTGGCGCTGGCTCCGAGCGCATTGGGTAAGCAGCCGGTGCGCTTCACCCTGCTGGAGGACGGCAAGACGGTTCTCGCGCAGCCTTTGGAGGGCGTTCAGGCCGATATCTGCCTGGGCATCGCACGGTATCATTTCGAGGTCGGCTCCGGCCATACTGATATCGTCGTCCGCTGATTCGACCGGGCCGGCATGGCCGTTCTCCCGAATCAGTCGCACGATTGTGCAGATTCAGCTATAACCGTGTGATTTTTCAGCATTTTTCGCCGCAAGATAAGTCAAGTTCGAGAAGGAACCGCTAGCGTCGTTCAACATGAAGAACTTTTTCAAGGGAATTTCGCTGTCGTCTATCGCGGCAGGCGCGTTGGCGGCGGTCACCTCGTTCCTGTTATCGGCGAAAATCGGCATCGCCGGTTCGGTGATCGGCGTGGCGATCGGTTCGATTGTGTCGGCGGTCTCGTCACAGATCTATCAGAACGTACTACACGAATCCGGCCGGAAACTGCAGGATGTCGCGGGGACGACGGGCGACGGGGACGACGGCGCTACGGAGACGACGGCTGATACGGATACAACCGCTTCCACCGACGCCAATGCGCAGGACCATACAGCGATCATCGCCAATCCGGTGGCGCTGCCGGCCCCCGCATCACACGAGCTCGGTCACGGTCCGCGGACCGTCGCCTCGGACGCCGCACGGCGGCTGTCGCACGGCGATGAGACGCAACTGATCGGCAACGCCCCGGTGGACGCCAATGCGACGATTGCGAGCGGGATGCCCCCCGTGCCGGCGCCACCGTCCTCGGCCCGCGCCGCCACGCCAAGCGGCATGCGCACGTCCGCCCGGCCTGCCGCAGCCAGATTCACGGCCTCCAGGTCCGCTACCTTCAGGTCAGAGGCCGATCGGGCGAAGCGCAACAAGCGCACCGCCATCATCGTCGCCGTCGTCAGCGCCCTGGTGGCGGTAGGCGCGACCGCCGGCGTCATCCTCGCCATCACCCAAGGTCAGGGAACCGATACTGTGGTCCGCGACTGGGTGCGCCAGTCGAACACCCCGACCGAACCCAAGCAGCAGGCACCGCAGGACGACACGACCGACGGCAACAGCGACACCAAGGATTCGACAACGAAGGACGGCACCGATTCGACCGGCAAGGACTCGACCGGCGACAGCAACAGCTCGACCAACAGTGGCAATGGATCGACCGATTCCACTCAGGGCAACGGTTCTGACTCCTCCTCGTCGAACGGGTCTTCCAGCTCCAACGGATCAAATGGCTCGAACGGGAGCAACGGCTCCGACTCCACCGGAACCGGCAACGGAAACTCCTCAGGCTCCGACTCCTCCGGATCGGGCTCAGGCAGCAACGGAACCGGCGACGGATCGGGCTACTCCGGCTCCGACGGATCAAGCTCCAACTCCGGTTCCAATGGTTCCGGTTCCGACTCCGGCTCCTCGTCGAGCGGATCGTCGTCGGGATCCGGATCGGGTTCTTCCTCCGGTGGCGGCTCCACCGGCACCGGCAAGTCCGGCAACCAGGCGTGACATCAAGCAGCCCACTCGTATCCGGCCGCTTATCCCGCGGAAGTCCCACCAGACAGCCACATATGGGACTTTCGCCGGATAAGCGGCCCACCGGCCACGTTCCCCACACCCCTATGTCGCCCCTTATCCGACGAAAGTCCCATTTAGCCATCCTCAGATGGGACTTTGGGCGGGTGAGACGGATGACGCGGGTGACGGAGGCTGTACGACACGCCCAGTTTGGTTTTCATACCGACTTGAGGTAAATTATCAATCGGCTCAAAAAGCAGCCGATAATTGAATTTGGGGCTATGGCGCAGCTGGTAGCGCATCTCCATGGCATGGAGAGGGTCAGGGGTTCGAATCCCCTTAGCTCCACAGATTGAAACCGGTCGATTTCGACCGGTTTTTTCGTCTACGCACGCTCTCCGGCAGGCAACCAAAAGAAAACGCTCCGCTTTCTCGCTTTCGAGGGGTTGATTCCACACTCAAGGAACATCTATCTGCGTTTCAGGGGGTTGCCAGATTGCGATATCCGGAGTATTTCGGCCGGATTGCCATTGAAGTCATGCGGTTCCTGGAGCTTGGATACTTGGCCGGCAACCCCTTGAAACGCAGATAGATGTTTCAGCGTCACCGAATCAACCCCTTGAAAGCGAGATAGGCATCCATTCACCGAGGAATCGGCGGATGACCGTCAGTCGCCGTGCTGCACGCGCATGAGCACCGTGCCGTCCGAGCCGCTGACGACCGCATGAGGTGCCGGGTCGAGCGACAGCTCGACATGCAAACGCTCTCCGCCATGGCCGACCGCATCATAGGCGTACCGCCTGTTGTCGACCGTCACCGGCGTCGTCATGGCGTGGGTGAGCCACGGATTGCGCCGGCGGATGCCGATCAGCCCTTGGATCAGGCGATACATCCACTCCCCCGTGCCAGGCAAATCATCCGGCGATGCGGGGAACGCCGGCCGCACCGCGTCATCGCCGCCCATGCGGTCCTCCTTGACGCCGCGAAACGCCTGCTCGTCGCCGTAATAGATGCTCGGCACGCCGCCGACGGTGAACAGCACGGTCATCGCAAGGGAGGCTCCGGCATCTCCTACACGACTGGCAATGCGTGTCACGTCATGGTTGCCGACGAACGTCTGCGGCGCGAACGACTCCAGAAACTCATTGTGCCGTTTGAGGCTCCAATCCAGTTCATAGAAGTTCGCGGATTCGAGCGAACTCCAAATCGCCTTCCACAGCTCGTACTGGGTGAGTGAATCCATGCCGGATTGCCGGACAATCGCGGGGTAATCGCCATGAATCACCTCGCCCATGATCCACACGTCGGGGAATTCGCGCCGCACGGCGGGCAGAACACGCGTCCAGAACGCCGGCGACACGGCGTAGGCGGCGTCCAGCCGCCATGCGGAGGCTCCACGCCGCAGCCAATGCAGCATCACATCGGTGACGAGCCGCACGACCTCTTCCGAGTCATGATTGAGTTCCGGCAGTTCGGGGTGCCCCTCGAACCGGCGATAGTCCACTCCCCCGCCCGCATTTCGCGTGATGTGGAACATCGACTCGTGGCCGTGGCCGGCGAGCGCGTCCCTAAACGCCGGGAACGAGCGCCCAACATGGTTGAACACGCCGTCGAGCATCACGCGGATGCCCCGGCTACGGCATGCATCGATCAGCCTGTCGAATGCGGCGTCATCGCCGAGCCGAGAATCGATGCGATAGTAGTCGACCGTGTCGTACCCGTGGGTCTCGGACGCGAACACCGGCCCCAGCAGTAGGCCGTTCGCGCCCATGTCGATGAGATAGTCAAGCCACGGGATGATGGCGTCGAGTCGTGGCGTCAACGCCCGCTCGCCCTCGTTGGACGGGCGTATCGGGGCGCCGGTGAATCCCAGCGGATACACCTGCCACCAGATGGTCGTGTCGTTGACGCTCATGCCATAGCCGCTCATCGCATTCTCCTCATCCGGCACACCCGTTCCCGTTTCCCGTGACCGGGTGTGCCGCAGCGATCATCTGGCCGGGAAATCCGGGTATCCGTCCCCGTCGAGGTCGGGTCCGTCCGGGCCGCCGTAGTAGCCATCGCCGGTGCCCATGAACTCGCGGGTGCTGACGCGGTTGACATTGCGGGCGGCATCCACCGCGTGCTGCAGTTCCTTGCGCACGGCGAAACCGTCGATGATGTTCTTCAGCACGATCTTGCCGCCGGTGGACTGGTCCATCGCGTCGATGAGAATCGTGCTCAAGCCGAAGATGCGCTGCAGCAGCGTGCGCGAGATCGTGATGTCGACGATGCGGAACAGCTTGACGGTGTCGAAGCTCTGATGCAGCAGACCGCTCTGCGTGGCCAGCTCGTCGGCCGTCAGAGTGTACGTGGTGAACGTGAACGGGGTGCGGCACCAGTTGCGCTTGCGCTGCGTCCAGATGATGTCGCCGTCTGCGATGTTCTTGGCCATGATCGGTCTCCTCCTGCTGTCGATGACGGTATGCTCCCATCGTAGCCCGTCATTCGGGACGCGATGTGTCCTCTGCCAGCGTACAGGGAACGGCGGATAGAGGGACGGACGGGGAGAACGCAGCATCAGGAGCCTGCTATAGGGACGGATGCTCCCACTGGTCGGTGTCGGCGAGCGCCGGACCATGATTGTAGTCGACGAGCCGCCATCGCAACGTGCCGTCGGGCATGTCGGCTGCGACGAACCGCACCCAGTGCGCGTTGCCCATGCTGACCACGTCGGCGAAATCGGGGTGGATAGCCCCCAATCCCAGCACGGTCTGCACGGTCTGCGCGATCCATGAGCCATGCGAGAACACGTACAGATCTGTGTCGGCTCCGGCGCTGAACGACCATTCCTCCAATGCCGCGCGGCCTCGCTCGCCGACGGCGGCCTTCGTCTCGGCACCATGCCGCAGTTCGCCACCGCGATATTCCGCCCATGCACGGTAGTCCTCAGGGCATTCGCGCTCCAGTTCGGCCAGCTCCTTGCCTTCCCATTCGCCGAAGTTGCGCTCCCGCACGCGGGCGTCGGGGTGCACGACCAGTCCGAGCGGGTCGGCGAAGGCGTGCGCCGTGGCCATGGCACGACTGAGGTCGGATGCCACGACGAGCTGCCGGCGTTCCGGGTGCGATTCGACGTATAGGGAGCGCAGTGCCTGCGCGGTTTGCCTGACCTGCCATTCGCCGATCTCATCCAAGGGGATGTCAATCTGCCCCTGGAAGCAATGCCGGGCGTTGTATGAGGTGCGCCCATGCCGTATCAGCGTGATGGAGCGGACGTGCTCCGGCATCGCCTGCGGCGAGGAGACATCACTCATCAGCTTCGCCGGCATCGTCACCGTCACTGCCGTTGTCGGCGGATTCGTCGCCCGTCGTCTCGGGGTGTTCGAGAGGCAGCTCGACGACGGGGCAGTCACGCCACAGCCGTTCGAGGCGATAGTACTCTCGCGCGTCCTGATGCATGATGTGGATAATGAAATCGCCGTAGTCCAGCAGCACCCACTGTCCTTCGTCGACGCCTTCGCGCGAGCGCGGGGACAGATGCCCGCACTTGAGGTACACGTCCTTCTCGACCTCTTCCGCGACGCCGATCACCTGGCGCTCGTTCATGGCGGTGGCGACCATCATGATGTCGGTGATGGCGAGCAGGTCGCTGACATCGAACGCCTCGATGTCGGCGGCTTTCATGCGGTCGGCCGCGACTGCGGCGACGCGCACGGAATCAATGGAACTCTGGACTGCTGTCATTGGATCAACGCTCCCAAGCGGGCTTCCAGCCCTCGACGATGTGTTGTGTGTTTTCGGAATAGACCATCGAATCGTCCGGCACGGCGTGGCGGATGACCGAACCGGCACCGGTGGTGACGCCGTCGCCGACCTCAACCGGCGCGACGAACAGGTTGCCGGCGCCGACGTGCACGTTCGAGCCGATATGCGTGTGGTTCTTGTGCACGCCGTCATAGTTGGCGGTGATCGTGCCACCGCCGATGTTGGTGTGCTCGCCGAGTTCGGCGTCGCCCACATAACTCAGATGCGGCACCTTGGTGCCGTTGCCGATGTGTGCCTTCTTCATCTCGACGAACGCGCCGGCCTTGGTCTCCTCGCCCAGCTCGTTGCCCGGCCGCATGTAGGTCCACGGGCCGATGTTCGCGGCACGCCCGATATGCGAGCCCTGCACGCGGGAGCGTTCGACGACGGCCTCGGCGTCCACGGTCGCGTCGATCAACGTTGTGTATGGGCCCACGACCGCGTTCTGACCGATCACGGTGTGGCCTTTGAGGAACGATCCGGGCAGTACGGTCACGTCCTGCGCGAGTTCGACATCGTCTTCGATCCACGTGGTGTCGGGGTCAAGGATCGTCACGCCGTTGAGCATCCAGTGCTCGCATACGCGACGGTTGTGCGCCTTCGACAGCGCAGCGAGCTGCAGGCGGTCGTTCACGCCTTCGACGCTCAGCGGGTCGGGCGCGGCGAACGCCCCGACCGTGCCGCGCGTCTTCGCGGTCTCCAGCGCGTCGGTGAGATAGAACTCGCCCTGCGCGTTGTGGTTGTCGAGGTTCGCGATGGCCTCGGCAAGCAGATCGGCGTCGAACACGTACACGGACGTGTTCACCTCCTGCACCGCGAGTTCGCTCCGGTTGGCGTCCTTCTGCTCGACGATGCGCAGCACGTGGCCGTCACGGTCGCGGATGATGCGGCCGTATCCGGTCGGGTTATCGAGGATCGTGGTCAGCACGGTGGCGCCGTCGCCGCTCTGCTCGTGGAACGCCACGAGCTTCTTCAACGTGACGGAGTCGAGCAGTGGCATGTCGGACGCGGCGATCAGCACCGAGCCATGCAGGTTGCGTTCCTGGGTCAGCTGCGCCATCGCGCACTGGACCGCGCGGCCGGTGCCGGGGATGTCGTCCTGGTTGACGATGTCGACGTTCGCGTCGTAGGACCGTGCCGCCTCGGAGACGCGGTCGGCCTGATAGTGCACGACGACGGCCAGCGTCTCGGGCTCCAGATGTCCGACTGATGCCATGACGCGCTGGAGGAAGGTCTTGCCCGCGAATTCGTGCAGGACCTTCGGCTTGGACGAACGCATGCGTGTTCCCTCACCTGCGGCGAGGATGATTGCGGCGGATAGTGCCATTTCGGTGCGACTCCAGTTCTCTGCCGACTGCAGGATTGCTGCCCGGCCGCGGATTGCCGCGGAACCGGGCGCGAAAGTTCCCCCACCTGGACTCGAACCAAGACAAAGGGTTCCAAAGACCCGTGTGCTGCCATTACACCATGGGGGAATGGCGGTGAACCCGCCAAGTTTTTATTATGCCATACCTCGCGACTTCGTCAAATCGAAGCTCATGCGAACAGGAAGCCCTGCCCGTGGTGCTCGGGGTACGTGTCGAAGAGCTCCGCGACGGAACCGTCCTCGAACACCGCGCGGATGGCGCTGGCGAGCAGAGGCGCGATCGACAGCACGGTCAGGCCGTCCCAGCGCTTCTCTTCGGGAATCGGCACCGTGTCGGTGAGCACGATCTCGCTGGCGCCGCAGTTCTTGAGACGGTCCACGGCCGGACCGGACAGCACGCCGTGCGTAGCGACCACGGTCACGGACTTGGCGCCCGCGTCACGCAGCACGTGGCAGGCTCCGGCGATGGTGCCGGCGGTGTCGATCAGGTCGTCGACGAGCACGCAGTCCTTGCCCTTGACATCGCCGACCACACGGTTGGCGACCGCCTTGTTCGGGCGCGTGATGTCACGCGTCTTGTGCACGAAGGCGAGCGGGCCGCCGCCGAGGCGTTGCGCCCACTGCTCGGCCACGCGGATGCGGCCGGCATCCGGGGAGACGACCGCGACGTTGCCCAGCTCGTTGGAGAACCGATCGCGGATGTAGTCCACCAGCACCGGCATAGCGATCAGGTGGTCGACCGGGCCGTCGAAGAAGCCCTGGGACTGCGCGGCGTGCAGGTCGACGCTCATAATGCGGTCGGCACCGGCGGTCTTGAGCAGGTCGAAGATCAGACGGCAGGAGATGGGCTCGCGTCCGCGATGCTTCTTGTCCTGACGGGAGTAGCCCAGCAGCGGGCATACCGCGGTGATGGAACGCGCGGAGGCACGCTTCAACGCATCGATCATGATGAGCTGTTCCATTATCGACTTGTTGACCAGATCCGCGTGGGTCTGCAGCACGAACACGTCCGCGCCGCGCACCGATTCGGTGTAGCGCACGTACATCTCGCCGTTGGCGAAATCGTATGCGGTGGTCTCCAGTATGTCGATGCCAAGCTGTTCGGCGACGTCCGAGGCAAGCTTCGGATGCGTACGGCCGGTCACGAGGATGAGGTTTTTATCGGGCTTTCCTTCGAGGATTGCACTCACCATGTCTCCAAACGTTTGTGTTTCGCTGAAGTGGACAATGTCATAGTAACCGTGCACACCGACCGCATGTCACATGCAGGCCAGCCCCGGTTCATGTTCCGTTAGCGTTCCCGGCACGACTCGCCGGCGTGTCCCGGTCAGCCGGAACGCCTGCGGTACAGGCCGTGCTTGCCGATGTACTGCACGACGCCGTCAGGGACGAGGTACCATACCGGCTCGCCGTGCGTCGCGCGCCGGCGCACATCGGTGGAGGATATGGCCAGCGCCGGGATCTCCAGCGTGTCCACCTTGCCGTCGGGCAGCCGCACCCCCTGTGGCGACGAGTAGCCGGGCCGTGTGACCGCTACGAAATGCGCCAGATCCCACATCTGGTCGGCGTCCTTCCACTCCATGATCTCCGCCACCGCGTCGGCGCCAGTGATGAAGAACAGCTCGGCGTCGGGATGCTGCAAGCGCAGGTCGCGCAGCGTATCGATGGTGTAGGTGACGCCCGGCCGGTCGATGTCGACGCGGGACACGGTGAATTTCGGGTTCGACGCGGTGGCGATCACCGTCATCAGATAACGGTCCTCGGCGTTGGTGACCTGCTTGTCGAGCTTGAAGACCGGCCGGCCGGTCGGCACGAAAATCACCTCGTCGAGGTCATACACCCAGGCCACCTCCGAGGCGGCGACCAGGTGGCCGTTGTGGATCGGGTCGAAGGTTCCGCCCATGATGCCGACGCGCGGGCGCATGTGCCAGTTGCCGCGCGTGGAGAACCGCTTGGCTCCGTCCGGTTTTTCGGATGACAGGTCCGACATGCGGCGCTCCGGCTCGACGAGATATTGGATTTCGGGCGAGGGGTCGGCTTCTGCGGCCAATGGGCTTGCCTCCTGCGGCGGCCTTCGCGTCGTCATGCCTCCGAGACCTCCGGCTGGCTGTCCGCCTCGTCCGTCTCGCGCTCGCCCTGGTCCGCGGTGGTGTTGGCCTCCTGCGGGTCGATCTTGCCCATGTCCTCGTCCCATTCGTCCTGCACGACGCGGCGGATCTCGGCGAACGTGGGCAGGGGGAAGCCGGGCTGGTACAGCCTGCGCACTTCGGCGACGCGCTCGGTGATACGGATCAGCGTGTCGGTCATGCCGTCGACGTCGCCCTTGCGTTCCATGGCGCTGAAGCGGCGGATGTACTGCTCCATCATGCCCATCTGTTCGCGCACCGTCTTCAGCTTCACCGCGTCCAGTTCCACGACGTCCGGGGAGTCGGTCTCCGGCCAGCCGATGAGCACGGCGTCGGCGTATTCCAGCGATGCCCGCTGGCTGGCCGAGGCGATGCCATCCTCGATCTGCACCAGGAACACGTAGCGGACGATGCTGAGCCGTTCCGCGGCAATCTTCAGGCCCAATGTCTGATCGTTGAGATCGATATCGTCCCGGATGGTGGAAATCACCGGTCGTTCCTCGCTCATGCTCGCACCTGCCCCGTTCCGTAGCCGATCCACTTCGTGGTGGTCATCTCTTTGAGTCCCATCGGGCCGCGGGCGTGCATCTTCTGCGTGGAGATGCCGAGCTCCGCGCCGAAGCCGAACACCCCTCCGTCGGTGAAACGGGTGGAGGCGTTGACCATGACGACGGCCGAGTCGATGCGCTTGGCGAACGTTTCTATCGCGGAGTAGTCCTCGGAGATGATCGACTCGGTGTGGCCGGTGGAATGCATGTTGATGCTATCGATGGCCTCGTCGAGCGAATCGACGACCTTGACCCCCATGGTGAGCGCCAGATATTCGGTGTCCCAATCCTGGTCCGTGGCGTGCTTCATGGCGAGGCTTGGGATGCCGGCCGCCTCGATGATGGCGAACGCCCGCTCGTCGGCGTGCAGCTCGACACCCTTGTCGGCGAGCGCCTTCGCCGCGGCCGGCAGGAACCGTTCGGCCACGTCGCGGTGGACCAGCAGCTTTTCGGCGGCGTTGCATACGCCGACGCGCTGCGTCTTCGCGTTGATGATGATGGGGATCGCCTTGTCGAGGTCGCCGCTGCGGTCGACATAGATATGGACGTTGCCGGCTCCGGTCTCGATGACCGGCACTTTGGAATTGCGTACGACGGCCTGGATGAGTCCGGCTCCGCCGCGCGGGATCAGCACGTCGATGTGGCCGCGTGCCTCCATCATCGCCGTGGCGCCCTCGCGTCCGTATTCGTCGACGGTGTCGATCAGCGCCGGGTCGAATCCGTTCGCGGCGAGCGCGTCGTGGATCACCGCCATTGTCGCCGCGTTCGTGCGCTCTGCGTCGTGCCCTCCGCGCAGTATGGCGGCGTTGCCGGATTTGAGGCACAGGCTGGCCACATCCACGGTCACGTTCGGCCGGGCTTCGTAGATCATGCCGATAACGCCGATGGGCACGTGCACCTGATTGAGCCGCAGCCCGTTCTCCAGCGTGTATCCGCGCTCGATCTCGCCGACCGGATCGGGCAGCGAGGCCACGTGGCGAACGCCTTCGGCGCCGGCGGCGATGCGCGGCTCGTCGAACCGGAGACGGTCGAGCTTTCCGGCGTCCATGCCGCAAGCGGCTGCGGCCTGCATGTCCTGCCCGTTGGCGGCGGCGATGGTCGAGGCGTCGGCGTCCAGCGCATCGGCGATCGCGTGCAGCAGGGCGTTTTTCATCTGGGTGTCGGCCTGCGCCAGATCAGATTGGGCGCGTGCGGCGGCGTCGGCTTTCGCGCAGACGCCGGAGAACACCTCGCCGTTCAATTCATCTTTCGTCATAAAGCCCAGAATAACGCAGATTGCGAGCTTTGCGGGGCATTCGTGTCATCATGTCAATATGGGGGCACGTGTCCTGCGGCCGCGACGCACGCCGGGGTCCATGCCAGTATGCGGTACCCGCCGCCGCCATGCCCACGCCTGACGGTAGACTTGAGCCGAACTTCATCCCATTCAGCAGCAACGCAAGGATTACCAGTGACCACGTTCCACAGCACGCGCAGCACCACCGACTCACTTACCTCCAAGCAGGCCATCCGCAAGGGCATCGCCGACGACGGCGGCCTGTTCGTGACCGATTCCCTGGGCGAGACGAAGGTGGACATCGCTTCCCTGACAGGCAAGCCGTATCAGCAGATCGCCGCCGAGGTGCTCGGTGCGCTGCTGCCGGACTTCACCGAGGCCGAGCTCGCGCAGTGCATCGCCGACGCTTACGGCGAGCAGTGGTCCGACAGGCGCATCACGCCCCTGAAGCCGCTCGGCGACGACTACATCCTCGAACTGTTCAACGGCCCGACCTCCGCGTTCAAGGACGTTGCGCTGCAGATCCTCCCCCGTTTCATGGCGCACACGACGCCGGCGGACGGCGACACCGACGAGAAGATCATGATCCTGACCGCCACCTCCGGCGACACCGGCAAGGCCGCGCTGGCCGGATTCGCAGACGCGCCCGGCACCGCGATCACCGTCTTCTACCCGCAGGGCAAGGTGAGCCAGGTTCAGGAGCTGCAGATGAGCACGCAGGCCGGCGCGAACGTGAACGTGTGCGCGGTCGAGGGCAACTTCGACGACGCGCAGTCCGCCGTCAAGCGCATCTTCGGCGACAAGGAGCTCGCCGCGAAGCTCGCCGCCGACTCGCACGTCGTGCTCTCCTCCGCGAACTCCATCAACGTGGGCCGTCTCGTACCGCAGGTCGTCTACTACTTCTCCGCTTACGCGCAGCTGCTGGAGAACCAAGTCATCAACGTGGGCGACGAGGTCGAGTTCGTCGTTCCGACCGGCAACTTCGGCGACATCCTCGCCGGCTACTACGCGAAGATGCTCGGTCTGCCGGTCAAGCACCTCGTGGTCGCCTCCGATAAGAACAACGTGCTGTTCGACTTCCTGACCACCGGCACGTACAACCGTCAGCGTCCGTTCTTCCAGACGATCAGCCCGTCGATGGATATCCTCATCTCCTCGAACCTGGAGCGCATGCTGTACTACATGTCCGAGGGCGACACCCGTCTGATCTCCATGCTGATGAATGACCTCAGCCAGTGGGGCACGTACGAGGTTCCGGAGCCGCTGCTCGCGAAGATCCGCCAGCTGTTCGGCTGCGGCTGGGCCGACGAGAACCAGGTGCGTGAGATGATCGCCGACTGCTGGAAGAAGAACCGCTACGTGATCGACCCGCACACGGCGTGCGCGTACTTCGTGGCTCAGCAAATGCCGCGCGACCCGTTGACCCCGCGCGTGATCCTGTCGACTGCGAGCCCCTACAAGTTCCCGCGCGTGGTCAACGAGGCACTGGGCCTGGATGCCGACGGCACCGATTTCGAATGCATGGATGTGCTGTCTCGCGAGACCGGCACCACCGCTCCGGCCGCCCTGCGTGGACTTGAGACCGCCGATGTACGTTTCAAGGACGTCGTGCCCATCGACGGCATGGAGGATTACGTCGAAAAGGCCGCCCAAGCGCTGTAACAGCTCAGCCCGCCGGCAGGGGCATAAAGGGGCTTACAGCTCTTTGGCGCGGTAGAAGCGGATGGCCAGAGCGGCGGAGATGCAGTAGACGCCCACGCACAGCACGACGGCAATCAGAGCGGCACGCCACCATACGCTCATGAAATCCGCGACGCCTTGCAGCAAGCCCTGCCAATCAAACGGCAATCTGGACAGCAACGCGACGAGTGCATACAGCCCGACTATGACCACAACGAATATCCGCATCATCGCCCGGAACGTGAACCGGTACGAAAACGCCATCAGAATCGATCCGACGATCAGGGAGAACGCGATGATGACGGCGCTCGGTATCATGGCACCGGCCCAGCCGGAATCCATCATGTCGCCGAAGGCGAAGAAGACGCTGCATGCCATCACGTCCACGGTCCACATCGCGCAGGTCACCAGCAGAAACAGGAACCGTCCGGCCACCTGCGACGTACGGGCGATGGGAATCATCCCGTTCATGGCCCGATGACCGCCGCTCTCCTCCGCAACATTCACGCTCAAGGCGGACATCCACGACATCACCGCAGCCATGCCGCATACGCCGCCGTAGACGCTGACGGCGACCTGTCCGGGTGCGCCGGTCACGGTCAGCACCAGCGCGGCCACGCAGGACAGCACGGGAAACAGCAACATGAACAGCATGTTGGACAACCCGAACAAATCCACTCGCACGCAATCGAACCTGCACTGCCTCACTACGGAACTCCAGCGCATCTCACCACTCCTTTGCCTTGTACACGCGCACGGCGATCGCATACGAGACCGCATACGCCGCGGCGGAGACCGCGACCAGCATCGCGGACAGCCAGAAACGATGCGAGACGACGGCGTCCACCACGCCCATCACCTTGGCGATCATCGATACGGGGAGGACTGACGGGATGAACGTCCCGATCAACGTGACGACATAGAACACCCCCACCGTGATCTGCAGTCCGATGATGTTGTCCCACAAACAGGAAACGGGCATGATCACCGCAATAATCAGCACGATGGCCAGACCGCCCACGCCGGCCACCCACAGATTGCCCGTGAATGACCAATCACGGCGGACAAGCGGCTGCACCCCATCGATCAATGCAATCACCACGGCCCCGTACACGGCCAGAGCCAGTCCCATCAAGTACCGCGAGGCCATCTGGTTCCGCCGCGATGCGGGCGCCAACCCGCGCAGCCGATACCCGCTCTGCATGTCGATGAGCGGCACGGTCAGCACCATCATGGCGGGCGAGAACACCGCCATGACGACGCCCAACCGGAAACCGAAGCCGTCGACGAACGCCCCGCCGTTGAACATGATCGAAAACACCGGTGCGAGCAGCACCGAGGCGAATGATTGCATGGCGCCGTCGCCCAGCAGATACGCCAGGTCCAGATGCAATGCGGTCGCCAGCCCACGATTTCCCCGCCGTGCCCGTACGGCACGGGATGGCACGGTCTCAGTCAACGTTCCCATGGCCGACCTCCTTGAGTGCAGACGCGGCCTCGGGCGAAGACGCGACGGAATCACGGACGTTGGTCAGGCGGATGATATCGTCGATGGAGGCCGGCTCGACGACGATATCGGCGACGGCTGCGCTGACGGTGCCGAGGCTGTCGGAGCGCACCAGCGCATCGAAACCGGTCTGGTATGTGTGCGAGCCAAGCACCACGCCGGCAGGCAGCTGGGCCAACTCGTCCGGCCCGCCCTTGACTATACGGAACGATTCCTCGAATTCGTCCTTCGGCCCGGTGTAGTAGAGCCTTCCACCAGTGATGTAGGCGATGAAGTCGGCCGCACGTTCGAGGTCGACGGTGATATGGGTGCTGAACAGCACCGAATGCTCGCCGTCCTCGATGTAGGCATGCAGCATGTCCATGAGTTCGTCGCGGGCGAGCACGTCGAGTCCGCTGGTCGGCTCGTCGAGGATGAGCAGTTTGGCGTCATGGCTCAACGCGATGGCGAGCATCAGCTTCATCTGCATGCCCCTCGAAAGGTCCTTGATCTTCTTCTTGCCGTTCTGAGCTCCCCCGAGACCGAAATCGTCCAGGTACCGCCGATACCGATCCCCGTTCCATGCCGGGTAGAGCGGGGCGACGATGCGCTCGACCTTCGAGACCTTCCACTGTTCGTACAGGTAGCTGGAGTCGAACACGACGCCCAGCCGTTCCTTGACGGCCTCCTCGTCAATGATGTTGTCGAGGCCGAGCACCTGGATGCTGCCGTGGTCCCGTCGGATCATGTTGAGGATCAGCTTGATCAGCGTGGATTTTCCGGCGCCGTTCGGGCCGATCAGCCCCATGATGTAGCCCTTGGGCAGGTCGAAGGTCACGTCGTCCAGCGCGAAGCCGGAGTCGTAGTGCTTGGTGACGCCGGTGACCGCAAGGGCCATCGTGTCGGGTTCGGATATGGTGGTCATGGCTATGGTCCTTTTTTGGGAAACTCTCTCGTCCCGTGGCCTCGCGTATCACAGCGACGCCACGGTGTTCGCAGGTTGCCGGCCAATGCCGGCACTCACTGCTTGCGGTACTCGTCTTCGAGCATGCGGCCCAGTTCACTCAGCGCGATGTCGGCGGCTTTGGCCGCGCGTATCGCCTCGGCCAGGTTTTCGCGGACCTGGGTTTCGAGCTGACGTCGCATCAGCTCGTTGCCCTTGTCCATCACGAAGGTGCCTTTGCCCTGGAGGTTCTGCACCACGCCCTCATCGGCCAGTTCGTTGTACGCCCTGGTGACGGTGAGCACGGAGACGCGCAGTTCCTTGGCGAGTTTGCGCAGCGAGGGCAAGGCCTCCCCTGCCTCAAGCTCGCCGCTCATCACGGCGCTGCGAATCTGGTTCTTGATTTGCTCGTAGATGGGTTCTCCGGACACGGATGAGATGATCAGTTTCATCTATGCCCCTTTCCATGTGTCTCCAGTATCACAGCCGGATTACTGTTCTACTGTTACATATAACAGTAGAACACTTATGGACAACTGTCAAGGTCGAGAGCATAACAGTTGCGCGTCGGTTCACAGACTGCGCGGAGCCTCGCTGAAATCAAACAGCACGCCGTCGGCGAGACCGCAGATATCCGGCCAGTCCCCGTCAGAAGAATCATCATGGATCGCCCATACCCGCATGCCGACGGACTTGGCGGACCGCATCGCCACCAGCAGATCCTCGAACACCGTGCACTGCTCCGGCACCACGCCCAGACGGCCGGCGGCCAGAAGGAACACGTCGGGACGGTCCTTGCCGACATTGTTCGCATCGTCGACGCTGACAATCTGGTCGAAATAGTCGAAAATGCCGACGTGCTTCATCGCCGGCTCGCGCAACGCCGGCGGCAGGGACGTGGCGACGGCCAGCTTCGCACCCGACCGCCTGAGATACGACAGGTATTCGACCGCATGCGGCTTGGCCTCCACCACCGTCGAATAGGCGACGCGCGCCATGTCATCCCACTCCTGCATCAGCGCCTCGGGCGTGTCAGGCAGGCCAAATCGGGCGATCGTGTATTCGGCGATCTGCCGGAACTGCATCGCCGCCACCTTGCCCATGTAGTCGGCAGGGACCTCGATGCCCCGTTTGGCGAGGAAATCGATGTCGACCTGATCCCATACGCCCATGGAATCCAGCAACGTTCCGTCAAGATCGAAGATTGCCGCCTTGCCGTGGTTGTCGTCCATGATGTTCCTTCCGCTATTGCCGGTTATCCGGTCCGTATGTGCGCGCTGGCCGTCCCGGCTATGTCAGCGACGATGATGCCAACAGCTCGCGCGCGTGGTCGAGCGACGCCTCGGATTCGCTGCCGGACAGCATCCGGGCGATCTCATGGGCGCGCGCGTCGCCGCATACCTCGGCGACCGTGGTCGTCACCGCGGACTGCCCGCCGTCCGAGGCGCCCTTGGTCACGACGAACTGCGCGTCCGCCCATGAGGCCACCTGAGCCAGGTGCGTGACAACGATGACCTGCGAGGTCCGCGCGAGACGGGCGAGACGCCGCCCCAGCTCCACTGCGGCCTTGCCGCCGACACCGGCGTCGACCTCGTCGAAGATGAACGTCATCGGCCCGCCCTCGCCCGCGGGAGCCGCACTCGAACGCCGATCCGCGGCGGCGAGCTCCAATGCGAGCATCAGGCGGCTCAGCTCACCGCCGGAAGCGCTTTTGCCCATCGGCAGCTGCGGGGATCCAGGGAACGGCGTGAACAGGAATTCGATGTCATCGCGGCCGTTCGCGTCCAGCGGCCATGTCGAGGCCTCGCCGGCGGAATCGGATACGAGTACCGCCTCTTCCCCGCGATCCGTGACGCGGATATCGAGCCGCGCCCCGGCCATGGCCAGCGACGACAGCTCGTCGGTGACGGTGGCGGCCAGCGACTGCGCCGCGGCCCGTCGCGCCTCGCTCAGCGCCCCGGCATCCTGCAGGGCCCGGTCGAATGCGGCTTCGCGCTCGTCCTGCAGCTGGGCGACCTTCTCAGGAGACGCGTCCAGATCCTCGACCTCGAACGTCGCCTTGTCGCGCCATGCAATCACGTCCTGCAGCGTCGGCCCCCAGCGCCGGGTCAGCTCGCCCAGCTCGTGGATGCGCGCGTTGATGGCATCCAGATCCTCGACGCTCTCCTCGCCGTCAAGCTCACGCGACAGCGAGAACACGATATCCGACAGATCCGCGTTCAGGGATTCCAGACGGTCAGCCAATTCGCCGAAATCACCGTCGACACGGATGTCGCGCAATGAGGAGATCGCCTGATTCAGCAGATCAGACGCGCTCGATGAATCGGCGTCGACATCCACCTGGGAGGCGTCAAGCGCCGCAAGCGCCCGGCTGACACCCTGCGCGATATCGGCGGCGTTCTCGATGCGGGCGCGACGGCCTTTGAGCTCCTCGTCCTCGCCGGGCTGGGGGTCGGCGCGGTTGATGCGCTGGATGGATTCGCGCAGATAGTCCGCACGCTGTCTGGCGGACGACTCCTGATGGCGCAGCCGTTCCAGACGGTCATCAAGATCGCGCAGAGCATCCCATGAATGACGGTACCGCGCCAGCAGATCATCATCGCCGGCGACCATGTCAAGGAACTCCCGCTGCCTGGATGCGGCGGCGATGCGCAACTGGTCGGCCTGCCCGTGAATCGTCACCAACTGCGACGCCAGTGATTCCAAGACCGAGCGGGGGGCGCTCTTGCCGTTCAGCACGGCACGGGACCGGCCCGACACCGGCACCGTGCGCGACAAGTACAACTCCCCGTCCTCCAGCACGGCACCGGCATCGCGGGCCTCCTGCGCCACGCCGCCGCGGTCATCCACGGCGAACACGCCTTGCGCCCATGCCTCCGAAGCGCCCGGGGACACGCGCCCGCTGCTGGCCGGTCCGCCGGAAATCAGCCGGATGGCGCTCAACAGCATGGACTTGCCCGCTCCGGTCTCGCCGGTGATCGCGGTCATTCCCCCGGCCGGCGTGAGCAGGGCACGATGAATCGGGCCGAGGTCATGAATTTCCAGTTCCTCAAGCATGGTCGACCCCCTGCTCGCCGGAAGAAGGCACCGCGGCCGTGTCCGCCGCACCCCTTGCACGCGTGCGCTGCGCCGAGGAACCACCGTTCCTCGCGTGCTCGCGCCATCCGACCACCGGCAGATCGAATTTGGTGACCAGACGGTTCGTGAACGGCACACCGGACAGCCGGGCCAGCCGCAACGTGCTCTTCGACTCGCGCACCTCGACGCGGGTCCCCTTCGGCAGGGCGCACTGCCGTCGTCCGTCGCAACAGATCCAGCCTTCGGATGACGAATCGTCGAGAATGTCCAGAGTGAACGTCGAGCCGGCGCCGATGATCAGCGGGCGGGCGAACAGAGCATGCGCCGCCAGCGGCACCAGCTGCAGCGCCTTGACGTTCGGCCACATGATCGGCCCTCCCGCGGAGAACGCGTATGCGGTGGATCCGGTCGGCGTCGACACGATGACGCCGTCACAGCCGAACGAACTCATCTCCACATCGTCCACCCGGACCGACAGCTCGACCATCTTGCCACGGTCGGCGCGCTCCAAGGTGATGTCGTTCAGCGCCCAGTCCTGCAGCGGCTCATGCGCACCCGGCAGCCACACATCTACATGGGCGATCATGCGCTCGTCAATCGAATAGTCATGGTCGGCGACGCGCCGGATCGCCTCGCTCATCTGGAAACTCTCGAATTCGGCCAGAAAACCGACATGACCCATGTTCACGCCGAGAATCGGCACCTGCGTGCAATGCACCAGTTCAGCGGCCCGCAGTATCGTGCCGTCGCCGCCAAGCACCACGACGATCTCGGTGTCCTCGTCGACCTTGTGGGTCACGCCGCCGAACTGCGGCGCCTCGACGTTGTCGATGATCGACACCTCGAACCCGACGTTGCGCAGCCGGTCGACCGCCTCAGACACCACCGTGCCGCTTTCACGCAGACGCGAATGCGTCACCACCACTGCATGCCGAGCGCAGACCATCGCACACCTCATCATCATCCGAAACGACCACGTACTGTCATCCACAATATCCCATAAGGCGCCACGAACCGTTTATCCGCCGAAAACGAAACGCAAGCGCCGCCGGCGGCGCGTCCATGAAGACCGATCCGGGGCCGGGCGGGCCCGCGCCCGCGATGCGGACGACGGCGGCATCAGCGCCAAAGAATACTAAAATGGCGAGTGCAACCAGTCTGTTGCCGCGCTTGACGCGCGCCGACGCATACGAAGGAGCGGGGACCATGTCAAATCTCGTTTTTGACGAGTCCTCAGCGAACCGCGAGGCATCGCACGGCTACGCGTGGTGGTTCTCCGGCGACACGTTCGAGAAGGCCGCCGCCGAGGAGCGCATCCGCAGGAAACGCAGCTTCATTCACCATCTCACCTCGCATCCCGGCCGTCTGACCATCATCTACTTCCTGCTGCTGGTGGCCCTGTCCACCAGTCTGTTGCTGCTGCCGGTCTCCTCACACGAAGAGGAGCCGACCAGCTTCTCCACCGCGTTCTTCACCGCCGTGTCCGCACTGTCGACATGCGGCATCTCCATCGTGAACGCGACCACGCACTGGACCGCGTTCGGCCAGGTGGTGCTGCTGGTGTCGGTGCAGATGGGCGGCTTGGGCGTCATGACGTTCGCATCGCTGATCGCCCTGGCCGCCAACCATCACATGAAAGCCACGCAGAGGCTGCTCACCGCCAACGAGCTCGGCACCACGAAACTCAACGAGATCCGCGGCGTGCTCACCGTGGTCATCACCACCACGTTCATCATCGAGTCCGTCACGTTCCTCGCCCTGTTCCCCGGCCTGTACGGCATCAACAGGGGCAATGTCCGCCATACCGCCCGGGAGGCGCTGTTCTTCGCGGTCATGTCGTACAACAACGCCGGCTTCACGCCGGACGGCGCCGGCCTGCACGTCAACAACTGGGCGGTCGGCATGCCGATCATGGCCAGCGCGTTCTGCGGCACGCTGGGATTTCCCGTGCTGCTCAACCTCATGCGCTGCGCCCGCCACCGCACTCCCCCACGCCGTTGGAGCCTGCACACCAAGATCACCTTGGTGACGACGTTCTCGCTGGTGCTGCTGTCGCTGGCGTGGTTCCTGCTGGTGGAATGGGACAACCCGTTCCTGTTCAAGGGCGCCGACGTGGAGACGCGGCTGCGTTACGGGGTCGTCGCGGCGGTAATGCCGCGCAGCTCCGGCTTCGACCTGAGCTGGGTGCCGCAGGTGAGCGAGCCGACGAAGGTGTTCATGAGCGTCATCATGTTCATCGGCGGCGGCAGCACCTCCACGGCCGGCGGCATCCGCGTCACGACGTTCGCGGTCATCCTACTGATCTGCCGTGCCGCGTTCACCGGACACACCGACATCAACGCCTTCCGGCGCCGGATTCCGACGCGCGTGGCGATGACCGCGGTGAGCATCACCGCCGCCTGCCTGTTCCTAGTGCTGAGCGCGTCGCTGGCGTTGATGCTCGCCTCGGACTGCTCGCTCACCGATGCCCTGTTCGATGCCTGTTCGTCGTTCGGGCTCGGCGGCTATTCGGTCGGCGTGGCGCGCGAGGACAATCCAGCGGCGTTGTTCATCCTCGCCACGGCGATGGTGGTGGGTCGTCTCGGTCCGATGACGATCGCATACGCGATCAACAGGCCCCATGCCTTAGAATCGATACGATACCCCAACGAGCCCATCGTGGTCGGCTGAGGGCGCCGCCGATACCGTCTGCATCCGACGGATGACGCCGACTCCGCCTTTGTCGGACGGCCAGGGATGGCCATATCATGACGTAGAAGCGGTACTGTTCACCGCCGCCCGGAGAATCGGCGGCGTCCATGACGGCGGCACCGGCGCATCGCCGCGCACGGCGGCGGAAAGGATGATGGCATGGCGCGCAACAACAGGAGCATTCTGGTCGTCGGACTGGGACGATTCGGCAGTTCGGTGGCGACCACGTTGGATTCCATGGGGCAGGACGTGCTCGCCGTCGACAAGGATCCCGAACTGGTCAACAGGTGGTCCGCGCAGGTTCCCACCGTTCAGGCCGACATGACCGACGTGCTCGCCGTCGAGCAGCTCAACGCGTCCGATTTCGACACCGCCGTCGTCGCCATCGGAGACAGCGTCGAGGCGTCGGTGATCACCGCCGGAAACCTGCTGGACGCCGGCATCAGCGACATCTGGGCGAAATCGGTGTCGAAGGAGCACGCGCGCATCCTGCAGCGCATCGGAGCGCGTCACATCATCAACGCCGAAACGGATGCAGGCAAGCGCGTCGGGCATCTGGTGTCCGGCAACTATCTGGATTACATCGAGATCGAGGGCTCGCACACCGTCGTCAAGATCCACACGCCTTCGCACGTGGTCGGCTATTCCATCGCGGACGCGAAGGTCAACGAACGCTACGGCGTCACCGTCGTCGGCATCAAGGCGCCCGGCAGCGAGTTCCAGTACGGTTCCAAGGAACTGGTCATGCACCGCAACGACGAACTCGTCATCATGGGCAAGCAGGACAACATCGACAAGTTCATTCGCGGCTGACCGACGCCAGGCACCCCCTCCATACCCCCGTATGACCACATACTGAACGCAGGCACGTGCCGCAGCGCCATCCAATTGGTACAGTCAAAAAGGTGTTGCGGCACAGTCGTCGCAACGTAACGACATGGCGGCGGCGAGGGTGGCGCAATGGGCAATATCACGATGGTTGACGGGCATGTGCCCGACGGCTCGTATCAAAACGTGACGGCGAACGGCAGCTGCTCCTGCGATGCCGGCATGCGATTCGACGGTTTGCGTGCCCGCGGCTCGTTCGATGCGATGGGGCTCGACGGCGGGAACGTGCATTGCGAGGGGCGTCTGGTCTGCCGCGGCGACATGCATGTCAACAGAATCAGCGGGCATGGCGAACTGCATGTCGGAGGCGACCTGCGTTGCTCCGCTCTGGATTTCACCGGCAAGATCATCGTGCAGGGCGATGTCATGTGCCCTGGCGGCATGACCGTTCGCGGACTGCTGCGCAACCGTTCATGCATCGTCACGAGATACCTGGATATGCAGGGCACGTTGGACGCGGACGAGCTGCGCACCGAACGGCTGCGGATGACTCCCCTGTCAAGCGCCATGTTCGGGCGCAGCGGCATGACGGAATTCACCCGGACGAGCAACGCCGGACGAATCATCGGCGGCGATTTGCGTGTCAGCAGGCTCATCTGCACCCTGATGCAGGGCGTCTTCATACGGTTGACTGACGAATCGCATGTGGAACGCGCCTCGTGCATCACGAAGCTCGCCATGGACAGCACGTCCAGCGTATTGCTGGTATCCGGCGCCGCCAAGCGTGTGTATCTGCGCAATACGTGACACGAACGACGAATCCGCGCGCGATGCGGCGTTTTTCAGTCGGCCTTTGCAGCGATGTCATCCATGCGGGCGAACAGCAGGAACTCCGTGTTCCCGTGGGTGCCCTCGATCGGTGACGGGGCGGTTCCCGCAACCGTCAACCCATGCTGGTTCGCGCAATCGACGACCGTCTCCAGCGCCTGATCGCGCAGATGCCGGTCCTCCACGATACCGCTCTTGCCGAGATTGCCCTTGCCCACTTCGAACTGCGGTTTGACGAGCAGCACCACTGAGGCTCCGGGCGCGGCGATGCGCGCAATGACCGGGATGACGTATGTCAGGGAGATGAAGGACACGTCCGACACGATCATGTCCGGCCGATACGGCAGATTCGCGGCGGTCACGTCGCGGATGTTGACCCCGCTCATCTCGATGATGCGCGGGTCGCGCGCGATACGACTATCGAGCTGACCATGCCCCACATCCAGGGCGATGACCTGAGCGGCTCCCCTGCGCAGCAGCACGTCGCAGAAGCCGCCGGTCGAGGCGCCGATGTCCAGGCAGCGCAGGCCGCGCGGCGAAGGCAGGCCTCGACCGGAGAACTCGTCGAAGGCGCCGATCAGCTTGTACGCGCCGCGAGACACGTAGTCGTCGCCCTTGTCGACGGTGATCGAGGACGCGGTGGCCACGTTCGCGGCCGGTTTGGTGACGGCGACCCCGTCGACCAGCACATGGCCGTCACGGATCAGCCGCTGTGCCTTGGAGCGGCTCGGCACCAATCCCAGACCGACGATGAGCGCGTCAAGACGTTCCATTCCTGCACCTTTCACATCCGGTGGTTTCCCTGCCATCGGCCTTGTCTTTCAGTGGTTCTCGTCGAGCTCGCGCTGCAGTTGGCCGAGCACGTCGCGGAAGACCTCGATGCGCTGGTCGTCGTCTTTGCCGTCAAGGTCGGCGAGCTGTGGGTAACGTTCGGTGATATCGTCCGGCATGACCGCTCCTTATGCCCAGTGTTTCATGTGCCCCTGCACGTCACGGAAAACGCCGCCGGCCTTGCGGCGGGCGGCGATGATCACAGTGAGAATTCCGGCAATGAGACCGAACCGATGTCCCCGCCGTTGTCGGCGTACGTCCATGCAGCGGCGCAGGCCGCGCGCAGGGCGTTGATGTCGGTCGCGTCGCTCACCGTCAGTGAGCCGTCTTCCAGCCGGGCGGTCGCGTCGGCGCACGTCCAGACGTTGCCGTCGCTCGCATCGGTGGATGGCTGGGCCTCCTGCAGTCCGCGCAGGTCGCGGACGATATAGGACGGGCGCAGATGCGCCGGCGCCGTCATCAGCTCATGCGGGTTGGTGACGCCGGTCAGCACCGCGAGGGAATCGTATCCGCCGCGGTTGCCGGCCTCGATGTCCGTATCGAGACGGTCGCCTATCGCCAGGCACGATTCACGACTGACCGGCTCCGTCTCGTTTCCCGCGGCCAGCAGTCGGGCCTCGTCGTACATGGCAGACTCGGGCTTGCCCGCGGATGCGATCGGCTCGGCGCCGGTCGCGTTGATGACCGCCTGGATCATGGAACCGCATCCCGGCGCGATGCCGAGCTCGCGGGGAATGGTCAGGTCGCGGTTGGTGACGAGATACAGCGCGCCCCGCTCCACCGCGTACGAGACCTCCGCCATCTGCTGCCACGTCATGTCCGGATACCATCCCTGGATGACCGCCTCCGGGGTGTCCTCGGCATGGTCTACCACGGTGAGTCCCTGACCGGCCACTTCCTCGCGCAGATGCTCGGCACCCAGCACGAGGATGCGCGCTCCGGCCGGAACGTGCCGGGCCACCATGCGGGCGGCCACCACGGACGAGGTGATGACCTGCCGCGGTTCGACGTCAAGGCCGAAGCCTCGAAGCTGCTCGGCGACGACGCGCTGGAAACGGGAGGAGTTGTTGGTGGTGTATTCCACCTGCATTCCCGCACGCTGCGCCGCCCTGATGGAATCGGCGGCGTGTTCCACCGGGTTCTTGCCCCGGTAGACGACGCCGTCCAGATCGAGCAGCGCCAGCCGGTACGTCTGAGATATGGGACGGTCGGTGGATTTGAGCATGGCGTTCATGCACGTCACTCGTCCTGCGCTTCCGCAGCCGGTTCGGCGGCATCCAAAGCTTCCGCTTCGTCCGTCTGCGCATCGTCGGCTTCGGCGGGTTCCGCGTCCTCGGCTTCATCAGCGGCTTCGCCGGTGTCATCGGCGTTCTGGTCGGCGGGGTCGGTGAAGGATTCGGCGCCTTCTTCGGTCTCCTTGGCCGTCAGCTCCTCCTCGTCGGCCAGCGGGCCGTCAAGGGACGCCTCGTCTTCGGCATCGGAGTTCTGGCCGGCTTCGGCATCGGCTGAGTCATCGGAGTCATCCGATTCGGCATCGTCCGACTCGTCGCCGTATCCGTCTTCGGAGCCGCCGTACATGTCGTCGTAGTCGTCGGGCGCGAACTGGGCGTCGTCCTCGCTGATGCCGAGCATGTCGAGCTCGTCATCGGTGAAGTGCTCCATGTCGTGATCGATAATCACGTCGTCCACGGTCTCGTCCTCATCGGCTTCGGCGTACTGGGTTTCGAGACGGTCGAGCAGGTCGTCCAATGCGGCGGCCTGCTCGGTACGGCCGCACTCGTCGAGGAAGTACTGCTCGGCCTGCACGGCACGCATGCGGTATTCGCCCGGCAGCCCTTTGGAACGTCCGAGCGTGTGGACGATCTCGATGGCCTTGTCCCACATCTTGAGGTCGGCGAGGGCACCGGCATAGACCAGGAACATCTCGGCCTTCGCCTCGCCATGCAACGCCTTGGCATCGTCGGAGCGCACCACTTCGATGGCCTTCTTGGGATCGCCGTTGCCGCGTTCGCAGTCGGCGATGAACGGCAGGTAGTCGAGGAAGCCGTTCATGCGGTACGCGGTGCGGAACTCACGCAGGGCGAGCTTGTAATCGCCCTGACGGTATGCGATGAAGGCAAGCGTCTCACGGGAGAAATCGATGCGCGACGCCTGATGAGCAGCCCACTTGGCGTGGGCGAGGGCCAGTTCGGGATCCTTCTCCTCCAGCGCATAGGCGGCGAGGATGTGCAGGCCGATGTTCTCGGCGTGCTCCTTGGACAGGCCGCGCAGGCGTTCACGCTCTTCCTTGGACAGCATGGACCATTCCATGCCCTTGGGCATCTTCGGCTCGTTCGGACGACGATCCGTATAGGGGTTCTGCGAAGGGTAGCTTACCGTGCCGTCGGAATTGCGACGGGGACCGTTCATATAGTCCTGACGCTTCTGCTCCCGATATTCGCGCTTCTCCTCGTCGGAGAACTCGCGACGCTCGCCGTCGCGGCGGTCATCGCGCTGATAGCGCGGGCGATCGCCATCACGATGGAAGTCACGGCGGTCATCGCGACGGTAACGCGGGTTGTCGCCGCCGCGGCGGTCATCGCGACGGAAACCACCACGATCACCATCCTTGCGGAAACCACCCTTGTGGAAGTCACGGCGCTCCCCATCCTTGTGGAAACCGCCATCCCGGCGGAACCCGCCCTGATCACCATCACGACGCGGACCGCGATGGAAATCACGACGATCACCATCACGACGGTCGTCACGACGGAAACCGCCGCGCTCACCATCACGACGGAACGGACGGTCACCATCACGACGGTCATCGCGACGGAAACCACCACGATCACCATCCTTGCGGAAACCACCCTTGTGGAAGTCACGGCGCTCCCCATCCTTGTGGAAACCGCCCTTGCCGCGGTATCCGCCATGCTCGCCGTCGCGCCGGAATCCGCCGCGGTCGCCGTCCTTGCGGTAACCGCCCGACTTGCGGTAACCGCCGGAACGTCCGGAGCCGTAACCGCGGTTGCCGTATGATTTGCCGCCGGAGCGACCCTGTTCTTCTGCCATACGTGTATGCCTTTCTTAATACAAAGTCTGTTGTTGCGATGCGATGCCACGATGAGCGGGATGGTCTCCATGCCGGCGCAACCACCCCAGCCGGCCCTAGCCGGCAGCTCCCCGCCAGTGGGAGCAGGAATGAATCAGTGCTTCTCGACGACGCCGAGCGCCTTCTTGCCGCGGCGGATGAGCGCGAAACGACCGTGCAGGAAATCGTCCTGGCCCAACGTCTGCTCTTCGTCGGTCACACGGTTGTTGTTCAGATACACGCCACCGGACTTGATGGTCTTGCGGGCCTCGGAAATAGACTTGAACAGGCCTGCCTTCACCCCGGCCTCGGTGATGCGGTCGTCGATGCCGACGGACGCGAACGTCTTGGCACCGGACTCGTCCTCTATCTTGAGTCCGTCGATGGCGGCTTCAAGCGTGTCCTCGTCGATGGAGGCAAGGTCGCCGCCGCGCCCGAACAGGGCTGCGGACGCGTCGATCGCCGCCTGCGTCGCGGCCTCGCCATGCACGAAGCTGGTCACTTCCCATGCGAGGGTGCGCTGGGCTTCGCGTGCGCCGGGATTGGTGCGCGATTCTTCGGCGAGTCGTTCGATCTCGGCCTTTGGCAGGAACGTGAACGCCTTGAGCAGGCCTTCCATCTCGACATCGGGGCGGTTGAACCAGAACTGGTAGAACCGGTACGGGCTGAGCATGGTGGCATCGAGCCACACCGCGTTGCCTTCGGATTTGCCGAATTTCTTTCCGGTGGCGTCGGTGATGATCGGGCTGGTGAACACGTTCACCGTGACGCCGCGCACCTTGCGAATCAGGTCCATGCCGGAGGTCAGGTTGCCCCACTGGTCGGATCCGCCGATTTCCAGCGTGCAGCCGTACTCGTCGAACAGGTGAAGGAAGTCGTTGCCCTGCAGCACCTGGTAGCTGAATTCCGTGAAGGAGATGCCCTCCTCGGAGTTCAGACGACGCGCGACCGTGTCCTTGGCCAGCATGGTGCCGAGTCGGAAGTTCTTGCCGACGTCGCGCAGGAAGTCGATGACGGACATCTGCGCGGTCCAGTCGTAATTGGAGACGAAACGCACCGGATTGTCGCCGTAGGTTTCCAGAATGCCGCCGATCTGCCGCTTGAGCCGTTCGGCCCAGCCGGCGACGACGTCCTTCGGGTTGAGGGTGCGCTCGCCCGACTGGCGGGGGTCGCCAATCAGACCGGTCGCGCCGCCGACCAAGGCGATCGGATGATGCCCGGCGGCCTGAAGGTGACGCATGTTGATCAGCTGCACGAGATTGCCGATATGCAGCGACGCCGCGGTCGGGTCGAAGCCGCAATAATAGGTGACCGGCTCCCCGTTCAACGCTTCGGCGAGTTGTTTCCTGTCGGTGGACTGGGAAATCAACCCGCGCCATTCCAGTTCTTCAAGGACGGAATCGAATCCGGCCTCTTTGAAATCGGTGACGTGAGCCATGGATATTGGTACTCCCTATCAAATTCTGGGCATTGTGCATCTATCAGTCTCGCAGAACATATCGACAGCATGCGCCAGGACGGCTGCCCGCGAAACGTCGGGGAATGCTCCCCGGTTCGTCGCTTGAATCCGGCCGTCAGTGACGGTACAAGCTTTCGAGAATCCGGCGCAGCTGCTCCAGCACATCGTTGTTGCGTTCGGTGCGCAGTTTCGGGAACGAGGCGATCATTCGACGCTGCTGACGGTTGAAGATGGACATCGCCGCGTCCCTGACCCGCATCATGAAGTCGAACGACATCTCCTTGCCGGATTTCCACGATTCGCTCATCTTGCCGGTGACATCGCTGACGGCGACCTTCATGGCGTCTCCGTAATGCGTCATGGCGGCCATGAGATTGTCGAGACTGTTCTCGAAATGCATGATGCCGCACACCGTGACGACGAGGTCGATCAGCGTGAGCACGAACAGCACCCCGCACAGCCAGTGGATGGCGGGCAGCGGCAGCCGGTCGGTGACACCTGCAACCTGCGGCTGGATCACCGACGTGATGAGCACGCCGCCCACGCCGAACACGAACGCCCCCAGCAGGCAGATGCGCCCGTTAAGATTGAATTTGTAGTCGGAGTAGTCCCACCAGCGGGCATGAAACAGCGCCTCCATGACCCAGGATGTGACGTATTCCAGTATGCTGGCACCGACCATCGAAAGCAGGAACACCACCAGGGGATTGTGCACCTGTCCCAGCACCACGACGGCGCCGACCGCGCCCACACCGTAAATCGGGCACAACGGGCCGTTGAGGAATCCGCGGTTGACTGGCCGGCGCTCCAGGATGGACACGAGAATGGACTCGTACACCCATCCGCAGAAGCTGTAGAACAGGAACCACAGGAACAGTTTTTCCACGAACAGCATCAGGCCAGCACCTCCCGGCTCCGTGAGGGCTTGTGCCGCCCGTCGTGCGCGGACGCTGCGGATGCTCCGCTTTCGATTGCGGCGAGGGATTTACCGGACTCCAGTTGCGGCTTGGAGAACCGCTCCAGGGAGAAGGTCTCCCGCGTGGCACTGATCTTGTCGGCCATGGTGACCAGATAGCCTTCGATGTAGCTCGGCGGCTTGAGCGTCATGGGGAACATGTGGCATGCGATGCTGTCACGTTCGATCGCGTTGAGGCGGAAGTCACGCACTGCGTTGCGCAATGCAGCCTGCCCGTGCGTGAACCCGTGCAGCCTATGGGCGCCGTCATCCCAGTCATGCCAGTCATACAGGAAGTAATCGTGCAGCAGAGCCGCGCGGACCAGCGAATGCAGATCGACCTTGTCCCACAGATGCAGGCGGTCGGCCATCCACACGGCGAGGCACGCCACGCGGATAGAATGCGCGAATGTCGTCACCGCTCCATGCTGGTAGCATCCGCGCTCGATATGCTGCATATGATCATGGACGATGATGTCGTGCCCATGCTCGTTGACCAACGACCGAATCTGATTGCGCGTCAGCACACTGTTTCCCTTCGCCCGAATCCGTCTTCCGTATGCCTGTGTCTCTTCCAGTCATGATTCTAGGTCAGACTCCTGTCACGCGGGTTCATCCTTCAGGATGAGCCCGCGCGCGCTGGCGGGGACGTGGAGGCGGTCAGTCGGTGACGGAACGCAGGGACTTCGGGGACTTGTAGGCCGGACCATCGCTCACGGAGTTGGCGAACACGCGCAGCGCGTCGACGGTGGCCTTGGCGCAGGCGATCTGTTCACGTACACGGGCCGGCGACGTGCCGCCCTTGCCGTTGCGGGCGGACACAGAGCCTTCGGTGGACAGCACCTCACGCACCTGCGGGGCCTTGTCGGCGGGCAGGAAGTCACGGAAGATCCCGATGAAATCGTCATCCGTGAGATCCCACAGCTCCTGGCCACGGCCTTCGGCGAGCTTGACGCATGCACCGGAAAGCTCATGCGCGTGACGGAACGGCACACCATTCTTGACGAGCCATTCGGCGATGTCCGTGGCGAGCGCGAATCCGGTCGGCGCTTCGGCCGCAAGACGGTCGTGGTCGAAGCTCATGGTGGCGATCATACCGGTGAAGGCGGGCAGCAGCACCTCCAGCGTATCGACCTGGTCGAAGACCGCCTCCTTGTCTTCCTGCAGGTCGCGGGCGTACGCGGTGGGCAGGCCCTTGAGCGTGGCGAGCAGGCCTGTCAGGTCGCCGATGAGACGGCCGGACTTGCCGCGGGCGAGCTCGGCGATGTCGGGGTTCTTCTTCTGCGGCATGATCGAGGAGCCGGTGGAGTAGGCGTCATCGAGACGCACGAACGCGAATTCCTGGGTGTTCCAGATGATGATCTCCTCGCTCAGACGCGAGATGTCGACGCCGGCCATGGCGGCGACGAACGCGAATTCGGCCACCAGATCGCGCGAGGCGGTGCCGTCGATGGAGTTCTCGGTAACCTTGCCGAAACCGAGTTCTCGGGCGACCGCGACCGGCTCCAGTCCGAGCGTGTTGCCGGCGAGCGCCCCGGAGCCGTACGGGCTGGCGTCGATGCGCTTGTCCCAATCCACGAGTCGCTGCACGTCACGCAGCAGCGGCCACACGTGTGCCATGAGCTGATGCGCGAGCAGCACGGGCTGGGCGTGCTGCATGTGGGTGCGGCCAGGCATGACGGTGCCACCGGCCTTGACCGACTGGTCGATCAGCGCGGATGCGAGGGAAAGCAGCTGACCTGCGATGACGCGGGAGTGGCGGCGCAGCCACATGCGGATCAGGCAGGCGATCTGATCGTTGCGGGAACGGCCGGCGCGCAGTTTGCCGCCGAGCTCGTCGCCTGCGATCTCCAGCAGGCCGCGCTCCAGCGCGGTGGCCTCGTCCTCGTCGTCTTCGATGGGCGCAAACGCACCGGAGTCGACGCGGCGCTGCAGCTCGTCAAGCGAGGCTTCCATGCGGCTGAGCTCATCGGCGGTCAGCAGGCCTGCGCGGCCGAGGGCGCGCGCGTGGGCGCGGGAACCGGCGATGTCGTCATCGGCGAGTCGCCAGTCGAACTGCGTGGATTTCGACAGACGGGCCAGCTCGGGCGACGGTCCGGAAGTGAAGCGGCCGCCCCACAGGGCGAGGTATTCGGTGTTTTCAGCCATGCGATACTCCTTGGAGAATGGGCATATTCGTGCGGTTTCGACTGTCTGCCAGACTATCAGCGTTGTGATACATTCCCGTGGCGGCTCTCCGGTCGAGCGGCCAGATATACACAAGCACCAGCAGGAATGGCACCGTACAGCGTTACAAAACCGTCAGAGGGCGAATCGCCAGTGCGAGACCTCCTCGTCGATGTCGAACCCGCCTTCGAGCACGAACTGTTTCAACAGTTTCGATGCCTGTACTTTCACTTTGAAATTCGGCAGCGTCACATTCATGCATCGCTCGAAGAACGATTTCGCCCGTGGCACGTCGATGGTGTCACGCAGGGCGTCGAATCGGCCGAATGCGTTCAGACTTTTCTCATTGATATATCTGACGGTAAGTTCTTCAAGCAACGACCTGTCAACGCCGAGATGATCCACGAGCTTGTCGATCTGCTCATCTTTCTCTCGTTTGGCATAGCGCGTGATATAGTCCCGCAGCGTCATGCCTTCCTCGACTTCCACATCGCCACGCTCCACATCATGCAGGAACAGCTCAGCAAGTCGTTGTTCGTCCCTCGAAAGCGCAGCGAAGGATCGGTGCAGCTGTGCGGACATCTCCGCCAACTCCGGACTGTCCTCCTTGAGTGCCTTGAGCCATTTGACGAAGTTGGCATTCATGTAGTCGGTGTCGATCAGTCCGGTGTCGATTTCGGTGAGATACCCTTCCAGCTCATAAGGCGCTTCGGGGTCACATCTCCCGTCATCGTCCGGTTCTCCGGTGCAGCTGTCATCATCGAACAGCTCCTTATACCGCTGGGCGAGAATCAGATATGTGCGTTCGTCAATTTGGGGACGCACGATATCAGGTTCGCCGTTCCCGCCATCGTTCTCATCCGCATCGTCGGCATCCGTGCCATCGACCTTGTATTCCGTGGTGTTCCAGTCGAAACCCTGCACTTTCGCCGCTTCAAGGTAACGATTCAGCTCTACGAACTCCTTGGCGAACTTGCGTCTGGCCTCCACCGATTCCGGCAGCTGCATGAGGTCCGATTCCCCGTTATCCGTGAACACGTCGAGAATCTCCAAGTACCGTGTATCCATGGATTTCACGTTCGCGGGCAGTTTCTGCACAAACAAATCAAGCGGCCTGTCGCCGGAGTACAGTTTCACCGCCGCTTCGATGAAGCCGTACATGGTGTGCGGCTTGCGGTAGTAGCGGATGACTCCGAACGGCTTGTCCGGCCCGAACAGGCGGTTCGTGCGGCTGAACGCCTGGATGATGCTTTCGTAGTCGATGATCTTGTCGAGATACAGCGTATTCACCCATTTTGAGTCAAATCCGGTGAGCATCTGGTCCACGACGATGAGCAAATCGAGCTGCTGGCTGCGGTTCGTCGATATGCTGCCATATGGGCTTTTGTGCGACAAACGCGATGAAATGTCCTTCTTCATCGCCGGCCATGTGGGGATGATGAACTCTTTGCCGAACGCCTCGTTGTAATCGGTGATGATTTCAGTCAGCGCATCTTCTTTGTCCGTTGCTCCTTCGTTGTTGTCGATGTTGGGATCGAACAACGCCGTTACATGCAACTTAGGTGCTTGCTGCTTGAACAAGTGATAATAGTTGACAGCTTCAGGAATGGAGCTAGTGGCGAGCATCGCATGGAATTTGCCCGCATGGCTGAGCACCGGGAACTGTTCGAGAATGTCCGAGACCACCATGTTCGGATGCGGTGAGTCGATGCCATATTGGTCTCGTCCAAGGAAATCCTCGATGCCACTGATACGGTTTCCAGCGCCATCAACCATCGGCCCCATAGGGACCTCGGATTTATCCATGTAATGCTGAAACACCTTAGCTTTAATGGGGTCAGCAAGTGCATCTTCCGTACTCTCAGCTTTCGCCTTGTCGAGAGCCACGGCACGTCTGACTTCAGAATCCTTGTACGTGGTCACCATGTACGGATCGAATCCGAGTACATTATGGTCACGAATGCCGTCGGCGATGCTGTACCGGTGCAAGCAACGGCCGAATACCATGGCGGTGGTGGAGTTCTTCTTCTGGTTTTCGCCCAGAATGGGTGTGCCTGTGAATCCGAAGAACAGCGCGTTGGGGAAGGAACGGCGGATGACTTGCAACATGTCGCCGAAGGTGGAGCGATGGCATTCGTCCACGATGAAGACGATGCGTCGTGCAGCAAGTTGATCCAGCCATGTCTGGGTGACGCCCGCTCCCCTGCTTTCACGTTGCTCATCTTCTGGATAGAGGTGACGATCAGGGTGTCGTTGACATCGGTGCTGTTGAGTTTGTCCCGCAAAACACCGGTGTTCTCCGTGCCCTGCACTTCCGTCTCGCTGTCGGCAAAGCTGCGGTACTCCTTCAATGATTGAGTGCCCAGTTCGATTCGGTCCATGAGGAACACGACCTTGTCGGCGTCATGCGAGTCAGCAATGAGCTGAGCCGATTTGAAGCTGGTCATGGTCTTGCCTGAACCGGTGGTGTGCCACACATAGCCGCCGGGTCGTCCCGGCATGGAGGGTCGCTGTTCCCAATCACATTTCCTCACCACATCGGAGATGGCGTTTGCCGCGATGTACTGGTAGCTGCGCAGCACCTTAAGGCATCCATCCGCTGAATCAGCGATGGTGTAGAAGCCGATGAGCTGGTGCGCCATGGGAATGGACAGCAGGCCGGCGGTGCCGGAAGTGCCGCCGATGAACAGCTTCCATTCGTCTTTGCCTGGGTGTTGCCCGCCACAGATAGGCTCGTTGTTGTAGTCCGCCCAATGGAAGTAATAGCTTGGATTGAATTTGTCCGCGCCGGGATTGGCGAAGTAGACGGCGTCGTCGGGGGTCATGGCCACGAAGATCTGCACGAGACGGAACAGGCCGGTGAACACGCCTTCGTGCGCGTATTTTTCGATCTGATTGGTCGCTTGGCTGACGGGTATGCCGCTTTTCTTGAGCTCGATATGGATCAATGGCATGCCATTGATGAGGAGCACGAGGTCGCCGCGCCGCGAGTTCAGCATCGTGTTCTTGGCTGGATAGACCGGTTGCTGAACGATTTGGTAGGTGCTTTTGCCTCCCGCGATCTCCTTGCGGTCATAGATGTAGAGACTGACTTCCTTGCCGAAATGCGCCACATCTTCTTTGTTGTCACGCGTGATAGACACGGTACGCCCGTTGACGAACGAATTGAGCGCGAGCGGCGTTCGCAGGGTCTCGATCTGCTCGATTATCTGTGCCATTTCCCCGTCCGTCAGCGGGTATTTGCCAAGCCTGTCTATGTCGTTGTTGTTGCGGTACAGTATGTCTTTCCAATTGTCGAGCAAATCCCGCTCAGTTGGATAGCGCAGGACACCGTCCTTCCATCCATGCTGCTTAAGCACGGTGATGACGTTTTCCTCAAACACCGATTCGCTATCGAATATCATGATTCTTCTCTCCCCGAACTTCCCAGTGTCCTGCCTTTCGCGAGCCGACGCGCTTAAGCAATCCACACCCAATGAGTATCTCAGCATCCCTTCGCACAGTCGCTGATGAGACTCCCACAGCACGCGCCATATCATCGTATGTCGCGCTGGGGCTCTTCTCTACAAAATGAAGAATGACTCGCTGTCTCTCGGTTATCTGCTCATTCAAACCATTTAACTGCTCATTATTGTCAGTTATCTGCTCATTCGAACTATTTATCTGCTCATAATCGTCAGATATCTGCTCATTCGAACTATTTATCTGCTCATAATCGTCAGGTATCTGCTCATTGTTATCAGGCTTGGCATCCGCCTCCAACATGAGCGTGAGTATCGTGCGATCAGCTTCTCCGAAGTTCTCTTCAATCCGTGGTTCAGGAAGTCCTGCATTCGCCCATGTGGCGAACACATCGGGGACACCCGTACCAGCTCGCTCGCCCACATCGATTAGGCTGAACATCTTCATGACAAGACCGTTGCGCGGATCAGACACCCCGCCGAGGCGCATCTGTTCAATGCCGGTTCGGATATCACCCGGATTCTCGAACACCAGCTTGTCGGGGGTGCGCCTGACCACCACTCCGCGTACGCCATGGTAATCGGCGTTGAACAAGCAGTTGGCCAACGCCTCACGGACCGCCTTATGCATGGGGGTGTCATCGACGCGGAAAATGCCGTCGAGCTTGAATGGAGTCTTCAGGGATTCGGCAAGCTTGCGGTTCACGCGGAAGAAGAAATCGAACAGGTTGCCCGACCACATGCCATCGCCGGAATGGACACGATCGGTCCAGCGAATCGCCGGGTCCAGAGTCTCCTGATAGTCAAGATAATACTGCGGGCATTCGCGCACGATGTCATAGTCGTTGCCGAACATGAGCAGGCCGCCGAACGTGGGATGCAGCCTGCCATCCTCACGGCTTACCGCCGCCGCGCCAACAGCACGCAGAAAACGCTCGTCATCGAGATCGGTCCAAGAACTGCCCTGACGTACCGCACGGAAACGATTGCGATATGCCCGCACTGTGTCTGTATTGAAGTCGGCAACAGTGAGATCGTCCAGCACCTTGGAATCCATCGTCTCAGCTCCCTGATCCCGGAGCATTGCTGAGATCTCCTGCCGCATGCAACGGTAGTCGCCCTCACCACGCCGACGGTAGGTTCCCCCGAAGAGATCATTATTGATATACACGGGGCGTTCGTCACGCGGAGCGCGCGGAACGTGAATAGCCAGCACCATCCCACCATCCGCTTCGAGCACTTCAACTTCCGATTCGATGGGCAGCACGGCGCTCACCTTGGACCGGTTGCTGACCGTGTTCCAAAAGTCCTGGCGAAGATGTTCCGCTTCAGTTGGTGTAAGTCCAATCGGCGCGAAGGTACCGTCTTCGCGCTCCTTGACGCCAAGCAGGATGACGCCGCCGTAGGTGTTGGCGAAGGCGGAATAGGTCTCCCACATGCTGCGTGGGAGGCCGCCCTTTGCGGCTTTCGCCTCGATCCGGTTATTCTCGCGATATGAGGCGAGCTTCACGATATCGAAGGTCTCCATTGCTCCACCTCCCCTCACACAAACATCTTGTCAAGCAAGGATTTCTTGATATTCTGCAGCAATTCCAACTTACGCTGATGAAGGGTGATGAGGGAGTCGAGCTTAGCAAAGAAGTCGCCAATTTGCTGTTGTTCGACGGTGCTTGGCATATACAAAAGCATGTCTTTGATCTTGCCAAAGTCAACACTTTCTACGGTTGTTCCAGTCTTGCCAAACTCAAGCAGCAATTCCTTGTTATGCGAAATAAAGAACTGAAGTAGCCATTCTCCACAGCACTCGCCTTGGGGCAGAATGACGCGAATATCCTGGTTAACAGTTGAAGGTTTGCGCAGTTCAGCCACCGGAAGGGTATGGCGAAGAATCCCGCTCCTCGTTACCATTACTAAAGATCCGGCAGGATAAAGAGTCAACTCTTTTGCGCCCTTCTCAGTTATCTGAGTCGTAGTTCTATCAAGATAATTAGATTTCACGTCTTGGGACGTAACCCACAGCACGTATCCATCTTCATAGTTATCGGGATCTGCCATTGGCGGAGTATGCCCGCCGCCAAACGTTGCTACTTCACTCAACTTACGCTGTTCCCAAGGGTCAGTAAAACCAGCAAAGCGAATTTCGGGAACTTTTACCTGTTCAGTCATCATTCACCTCCCAACAGGGTCTTCAGCTCGGCAATACCGGCCATATCGAACTCATTGCCGGTTAGTTGACCAAGCATATTGCCAAGTTCTGCCTCAGCCTGTTCGATCTGTTCGCACACATCAGAGTATGTGGTCGAATACTTGTCGTTCAGCGCATTCACCGCTGCAATCAACTCATCAACAGCCGTCTGAGGGAGCTCCTCAAGCTTGCGCTGCAATGGTTCCACCCACTTGGCAGCAAGCAAGTCATCAGCATGTTCATCGCTCAGTCCTTCAATAACGGTCCGGGTCTTTTCATCAAGCGCTGAACGGAGATTCTTAACGTTCTTTTTGACTTCACGCTCTTCATCAAACAACCGCTGTGCACTCACAAGAGCACGGTCAAAGTCAGTCTCGGGATTCTTCCCAATCGATTTCACTGCTTTCTTCAATTCAGCGGCAACGAAAGAATCTCCATCCTCGCTGACGGCATCAGTCGAACTCTTGTCATCCTCATCCAGATTTTCAAGAATGTCAGCGATTTCGCCGCCAATCTCACTCAGCCGAGATTCAAATGTGGCAATTTCCGCAAGATCAGAGGTAAGTAATTTCCCCTGTACGAGATCGAACGGCAGGATATGTCCAGCCCAGCCATCCGGCACTTCGACATCCTTACCGCCTTTCTTCTTAACAACCATGTTGGCGTCAACTTTGCGAACGGCGTCATGGCCCTCGCTCTGTATGGTTTCAAGGTCGGTGGAGATGGTCTTCTGCCAGCTATCGTCAAGCACCTGATATGCCGTATAGGCATCTACGAGAGGGATACCAGCCAAACGACGCAGCAGATCATTTGCCAGAGTCTCCTCTTCGGCGGCAATGCCCACATTGGCGGCATTACCCACCAATTCACCGCGTATATAAGCCGGATAATCGATGAACGCCTCACGATAACGCTGGATATATGCCTTCACATCTGAGTCGGCATTCACCGCCTCACGAACGTCTTGCACGGCGAGCTTGGCCGAATGGCCGTTCTCCTCCGCGAAAAGGCACCGGCGTAGTCCGGGGAACACGGTCCAATATTTGCTGAGTGCATCGATGTCCCGCTTAGGAATGCCGCCGAACATAGTGGAATACACATCCCAGCTCTCGGCATTGTCGGAGGAATCCACGTAGCGAGGAATATTGAGGTTATAGTCGTTCTGCCGAATCTCATCAATACCCACCAAGCGGCTGAACTTATCGACGTCACGATTCCCTGTCACCGCATCCACGATGCGTTTGATATCGCTCGCACGCAGCTTGTTGTTCTTGCCTTCCTTGGTGAAGTATTTGGAAGCGTCCACGATGAGCACATGATCGTCGTCACGATGTTTGCGCAGCACCATCACGATGGTGGGGATGCCGGTGCCGAAGAAGATGTTCGCGGGCAAGCCGATGATGGCCTGAATGTGGTGGTTCTCCACTAGGTTCCGGCGAATAGTGCCTTCCTCACCACCACGGAACAGCACGCCATGGGGCAATACGATGGTCATGATGCCGTCGTCGCGCAGATGGTAGAGGTCATGCAGCAGGAAGGCGTAGTCCGCCTTGGACTTGGGCGCGATGCCGTATTCGAAGCGGATATCCTCGCCGGCCTCCGGCGGTTCCCAATTCTGGGAGTAGGGAGGATTCGAGACCACAGCGTCCACGAACAGCGGCTCATAGGTCTCATCCTTGGTCTCGTCAGTGTCGAACCACGGCCAGTCGCTTTTCAGTGTGTCTCCGTTGCGGGCCACGATGTTGTCCGGCAGGATGCCGCGCATGACAAGGTTCATGCGCGTGAGGTTGTAGGTGTTCTCCTTGAGTTCCTGCGCGTAATACCTGATGTCATTCGGGTTGCCGTTGCGACGGGCCACCGCCTGGCCGATGTGGATGAGCAACGAACCCGAACCGCTTGTGGGGTCATAGATGTTGATTTCCTCACGGCCGGCGAGATGCCAGGCCACGATTTCGCTCATGAGCTGTGAGACCTCGCTCGGCGTGTAGAACTCGCCGGCCTTCTTACCCGCGTTGGAGGCGAAATTGCTGATCAGGTATTCATAGATGAAGCCGAGGGTGTCGTAGTCCTGCCGGCTGTCCATCGGAATGTCCTTGATGAGGTAGATGAGGTCACGTGCGGCCTTGCTGCGGCTTTTCTCATCGGTGCCGAGTTTGGACAGGCCGGTCTGCAAGGTGTCGAAGATGCCCGCGAACACGCGCTTGCGGGCAGGGTCGATGTTGCGGTCGAACGCGGAAAGCGCGTCGCGCACATTGGCGATGGCGAAATCCCCCTTCTTCGCCACCCATGTGGAGAACAGGTTATCGTAGGAGATGAAGTAGCCGCACAGATCGCGCACGTACTGCGCGGTCTCGGTATCATCCTCCCGCAATTCTTCGAGGTCTTCGTCCCCCATGCCATCAACATGCAGACGAGTGACTTCGGTCTCGGAAAGGAACTTGTAGAAGATGAAGCCGAGGATGTAATCCTTGTATTCGTTGGCTTCGATCTTCGAGCGCATTTTGTTGGCCGACTCCCAGATCTTGGCGGCGAGCTGCTGCTTATTCATTCATATGCTCCTTGCTTCTGTACACATAATCAAGGGTCTGCCCCTGCTCATTGACCCATTCGATCCACCCGTTTTGGCTGCCGCCGAGAACGAATACAGCGGCGGAGGAGGGACTGGACAGCTCGACATCGTCCGCAAGAATCACTTTGCCTGTCTGCGCGGCGAAAAGCTGCCGTCGAGCTGCCACGGCTCCTTGATTTTTGATCACCGCATGACCAAGGTCCACCTCGGAGCCCGAAAGAACCGTGAAACGGCCGGTATCCCGGTTGTATCGTCCAGTCGCACGCACGCCATTCTTCTTGGTGCGGAACACGGTATTCACTGCAACCGGCGTTGTCTCCTTGCGGTCGAGATCATATCCGAGCACGCGCATGCGGAAAAGAATGCTGCCGTGCAGGTCCTCCACCCGCTGCTCTTTGTATGGGTTCATGCGAGGAGCGGGAGTATTCCCGTTATCGGTCTCATATGAGCCGTGTTCACGCACGTAATCGATGGCCTTCGCCTCAAGCGAATCCAGAACATCACGGTCGATATTGACATCGTTATCGAGGAACATGATGGCTTTGTTCCAGAACTCCTTTTTGGTCTTGTGCGCATCAAGTCTGACAAGTCCCCTCGTGGTTTGCCCCGCGTACACACGACTCAGCACACCATGATCCTCATCAAGCAGGTAATACACACCGCGGTCTGGCAGATCGGGAAGACACTTCGCCTCGCCTAACATGTCTCTGGGCACCACGACAGTGACAAGCGATTCCCCGTCCACCCGGCAAATACGGATACCATCCGGATTGTTGTCAATTATTTGTATGGTCATGGCGGTGAGCGCAATCAATTACTTGCCGCCCTTCGCCAGCTCATTGATCATGCATGTCCTTACGAACGCCGAGAAGCTCATTCCTCTCAGAGACGCGGCTTCTTTGGCGGAATCCCGCAGGTTAGCGGGAATGCGCATGGTAACTGGCACCACGTCACCGTCTACTAGATATGAGCGTATCTCTGTTTCACCAGCCTCATGTTCAATCAAATCGGAGTACGTCATCGCATCCCACGCTTTCAAACCGCAGTATAAATGCATTAATTATACACCCGCTTGGGAACAGCGTAAGTTGGGAGACGTTGCGTCTTCATTTGATTACGGCTTGAACGCTGCTGCAACAGAATACGATGGCCAAAATAAATATCTGCGTATCACCGACATTGATGACGAAACCCATGAGTTCTCGAAAAGCGATCTTACGACGCCGTTAGCTGACCTTGCAATGAGTGCAGATTATTTACTGAAAGAGAGCGATCTGCTCTTTGCTCGCACAGGCGCGAGTGTAGGAAAAACATATCTGTACAGGCAATTCGATGGAATGGTCTACTTTGCTGGATTCCTTATCCGTGCCCGAATCGGCGAAGGCGCTGACCCCGAATTCGCCTATCAGGCAACCTTGACCGATGCATACAAGAAGTATGTTGCCATAACCTCGCAGCGGTCCGGGCAGCCTGGTGTCAATGCGCAGGAATACGCAGATTATCAATTGATGCTTCCTTCAAAAACGGAACAGCAGCAAATCGGGATGACATTGCGATCTCTCGATGACCTCATCACCCTTCATCAGCGTAAGTATGACAAGCTCGTCGTGTTCAAAAAATCGATGCTTGAAAAAATGTTTCCGAAAGATGGTGAGTCTGTACCCGAAATTCGCTTTGCTGGTTTTACTGACCCTTGGGAACAGCGTAAGTTGGGGGAACTTGAAAAAGATGCCACCCTTTACATGGGCAGAGGGAGGGTAATCTCCGCGAAGGATATGTCGAATACACCGGGAACATTTCCGGTGTATTCCTCCAGTGCTCTTGATAATGGACGCATGGGGGCTTACGGGAAGTACATGTTCAATCAGGAGCTAATCACCTGGTCGATTGATGGAGGAGGGGCTGTCTTTTACCGAAGAAAGCACCGTTTCTCGGTTACGAACGTATCAGGCTATATCGCAGTTAATCCAGAGAAGATAAACTGCAAGTTCCTTGCCTACGCGATGTCTCTTGCGCATTCTCGAATTAAATTTGACTACACGGTTAAAGCGCATCCGTCCGTAATACGGTCGCTTTATACGATGGGTATACCAATTTCGCTTCAAGAGCAGCAAGTCATCGGCTCCTTCTTCTCCCGTCTTGACGACCTCATCACCCTTCATCAGCGTAAGCGGCAGTGGTTGAAATGGTTAGATGAGGGTGGAGAGGGCACGCATCACGATATCGACATCCTTGTTTTCAAGTTCGCGGATGACATGAAGATAAGTGTCCTGTGTGGTGTTCATGCTTGCATGACCAAGTCGCTTGGACACACTGGCAATCGATACGCCGGCAAACAACAACAGCGAGGCATGGGTGTGCCTTAACCCATGAATCGAAATCACGGGAACGTTGGCCCGTTCGCAATGCCTGGCGAGGATGTTATTCGCGGTGGAGTTATACACCTTGCCATTCACGAAAATGGGGTCGCCCGCAGGCAAATCTTTCAGGAGCGTTGAGAGCTGCATGATAAGCTGCCAATCGAGCTGCACCTTTCGTACGGAGGATGCGTTCTTGGTGGGGACGAATCCTCCGCCGTTCTTGTAATCCCACGTTTTACTGACCGAAAGGGTCTGATGCACGAAATCAAAGTCGTCGGGTGTGAGTCCCAAAGCTTCCGAGAACCGTAACCCGGTTTTCGCCACCAACAGTATCAGCCAATCCCAGCTTGGTCCCTTGCCGAGTTCGAGATCCGCAAGGACCGCATGAAGCTCGAACTGATTGAGATACTTCGTTTTCTTTGAGCATGGCGGCTTGCCCTTGATGATTGCCTTACGAGTCGGGTCGCGCTGAATCAGCCCTTCGTCGACCGCGTCAAGAATGGCTCCTTTCAATTGATGATGGAAATCCATCGTCGTCTGGCGCTCGTGATGTTCGGCGTAGCCGTTGATGAGCTTCTGATAGTTCACGCGATCCATGTCGGCGAGTTTGAGATCGGGAATGAGCCGACCCAACCATGCCTGCGTGAGCCGGTATTTCTTCATGGTCACTTCACGAATTGCACCTTCCTTGTATACGCTGATCCATTGCTCGTAGTAATCGCAGAACAACGTTTCGGCGTTGGTGTTGCCTTCGGTCATACGGTCTTCTCTTTCTGGTTGATATGCGCTTACGCCGATGCCGGATATATCACCAGCTAACCATATGAATGAGCACACGCGGATGATGCGGCTTTCGCGCTTACGCTGATGAAGGGTGATGAGGTCGTCAAGACGGGAGAAGAAGGAGCCGATGACTTGCTGCTCTTGAAGCGAAATTGGTATACCCATCGTATAAAGCGACCGTATTACGGACGGATGCGCTTTAACCGTGTAGTCAAATTTAATTCGAGAATGCGCAAGAGACATCGCGTAGGCAAGGAACTTGCAGTTTATCTTCTCTGGATTAACTGCGATATAGCCTGATACGTTCGTAACCGAGAAACGGTGCTTTCTTCGGTAAAAGACAGCCCCTCCTCCATCAATCGACCAGGTGATTAGCTCCTGATTGAACATGTACTTCCCGTAAGCCCCCATGCGTCCATTATCAAGAGCACTGGAGGAATACACCGGAAATGTTCCCGGTGTATTCGACATATCCTTCGCGGAGATTACCCTCCCTCTGCCCATGTAAAGGGTGGCATCTTTTTCAAGTTCCCCCAACTTACGCTGTTCCCAAGCGGGTGTAACCCTGTCATGTCAGTTGTCCTCAAGTAAGGCAAAAGGCTCCCCTGCGCATATGCGCAAAAGAGCCTTGCAAATCAGCGGGAGCCGTTCGTCGATATTACTCGACGGTGTTCTTCGGCACCTCGATGCCGTTGCCGAACTTGACGTCGCGGGCGGCGGCCACGCGGGACGGCAGGCCGTAGATGTCGATGAAGCCGTTGGAGGACTTCTGGTCGAAGCTGTCGCCGGAGTCGTAGGTGGCGAGGTTGTAGTCGTACAGTGAGCTGTCGGAGCGACGGCCGGTGACGACGGCGCGACCGCCGTGCAGCACCATGCGAATCTCGCCGGAGACGTACTTCTGGGTATCCTCGATGAAGGCGTTGAGCGACTGGGTGGCGGGGCTGAACCACTGCGCATCGTACACCAGCTCACCCCAGCGCTTGTCGATGTCACGCTTGATGCGGTGCTGTTCGCGCTCCAGGCAGCAGTTCTCCAGCTCCTGGTGTGCGGTAATCAGAGCAACGGCGCCCGGGGCCTCGTACAGCTCGCGGGACTTGATGCCGACCAGACGATCCTCGATCAAGTCGATACGGCCGATGCCCTGGGCGCCGGCGCGGCGGTTCATCTCCTCGATGGCCTGCAGCGGGGTGACGTCGCGGCCGTCGATCTTGACGGGAATGCCTTCCTTGAACTCGATGACCACTTCGTCCTCGACGGGCGGGAACGCCGGGTCGTCGGTGTAGGAGTAGCAGTCCTTGGTCGGGCCGTTCCACGGATCCTCAAGGAAGCCGGTCTCGATGGCGCGGCCCCACACGTTCTGGTCGATGGAGTACGGGGACTTCTCAGTCTGGGTAATCGGCAGCTTGTGCTCCTTGGCGAACGCGATCTCGACGTCACGGGTCAACGACAGGTCGCGAATCGGGCTGATTGCCCTCAGGGTCGGGTCGATGGACGAGATGGAAACCTCGAAACGCACCTGGTCGTTACCCTTGCCGGTGCAGCCGTGAGAGATGGTGTCGGCGCCGAACTGGTGGGCGGCGCGCACGAGGTGCTTGGAGATCAGCGGACGGGAGATGGCGGAGACCAGCGGGTACACGCCCTCGTACATGGCGTTGGCCTTCAGGGCCTTCATGCAGTACTCGTTGGCGAACTCGTTGCGGGCGTCGACCACATACGCCTCGACGGCACCGCAGGCGAGCGCACGGTTCTTGATGGTCTCCAGGCTTTCGCCGCCCTGGCCGACATCGAGGGACACCGCGACGACGTCCTTGCCGGTACGATCCTTGAGGTACGGGATGGCCACGGAGGTGTCAAGGCCACCGGAATATGCGAGTACGATTCGGTTGTTGTCTGCCATGGGATGCCTTTCTACAAAAACAAACTGCTGCAAGTATATACGAATGTCTGTATATTTATGCAATCGGTGTGGCGAATACTGAAACGAGCCCCTTCCCGAGCGATTCAGTTCTTCGACGCGAGCGTCAGCAGCCACTGCGAGCGCTCGAAGGCGATGTCATCCTCGGCGCATATCACCATCACCGTGTCATCGCCTGCGATGGTGCCGAGCACGCCGTCGATGGGTTGCTTGTCGATGACGCTCGCCACATACTGGGCCGCGCCCGAAGGCGTGTGGATGACGACCAGGTTCTTGGCCGACGCGACCGATGTGACCAAGCCGCTGAGCACGCGGGATATCTGCTGCTCGGCCTTGGACCCGATGCCGCTGCCGACCGACTCCCTGAGCGGACGGTCGCCGATCGTATAGGCGATGCTGCCGTTGGACAGTCGCGTCTTCATTGCGTTGATCTCGTCCAGATCTCGGCTGAGCGTCGCCTGCGTAACCTCGATGCCCTCCTGAGAGAGCAGATCCGACAGTTGCGACTGGGACGTGACGATGTGCTTGAGCAGCACCTGTTCGATGGCGCTCAATCGCGCGGCACGTGTGGCCGGCCGCTGCACGGGAGGTGTCGATTCACTCATTTATGCCCTTTCCGGTGGCTTGCCGAACGTCTGCGCACCCTGCAAGCCACCCGCATACTACGGCATCGAGCATTAGGCCAGCAGCGATTCGTCGCCCCGCTGCTGCCCGATCAACCAGGTCAACAGCGCCTTCTGCGCGTGCAGACGGTTCTCGGCCTCATCCCACACCACGGACTGCGGGCCGTCGATCACCGACGCGGTGACCTCCTTGCCGCGGTATGCCGGCAGGCAATGCTGGAACAGCGCGTCGGGCTTGGCCAGAGCCATGAGCTCGTCGTTCACCTGATAATCCCGGAACGGCTTGGAGCGGATGGCGTACTCGGCTTCCTCTCCCATCGACACCCACGTGTCGGTGAAGATGCAGTCGGCGTCGGCGACCGCCTCCCGCGGATCGGTGGTGACCAGGATGGAGCCGCCGTTCTCGGCGGCGATCCGCTCCGCGTCGGCGACGATGGCGGGATCAGGAAGATACCCGAACGGACCGGCGATGCGGACGTTCATGCCTGCGGTGGCACCGCCCAGCAGATACGAGTTGGCCATGTTGTTGGCCGAATCGCCGAGATAGGCGATGGTCTTGCCCGGCAAAGCATCCACACCGCCACGGTGCTGCGCGATGGTGAGCAGGTCGGCGAGCACCTGACAGGGGTGGAACTGGTCGGTCAGCGCGTTGACGACCGGGCAGGTGGCGTATTTCGCCATCTCTTCGACGCGGTCCTGACCGAACGTTCGCCAGACGATGCTGTAGGCCATGCTGGTGAGCACTCGCGCAGTGTCGGCGACCGGCTCGCCGCGGCCCAGCTGGGAACCGGACTTGTCGATGACCAGCGGATACCCGCCGAGTTCCGCCACGCCGATGGAGAAGCTGGAACGGGTGCGGGTGGAGGGCTTGTCGAACAGCACGGCGACGGCCTGGGGGCCGGCGAACGGCTGACGGTAGAAGCGGTTCTCGCGGAATTTCATGCCGAGTTCCAGAATCTGCTTCTGTTCGGCATGGTTGATGTCGTCGTCACGCAGCATATGGCGAAGTTGACCGGCCATGAGGTGCTCCTTCTGTGGTTCGGGATGGGTGCGGATGTTGTATCGGCTTGGGCGTGCGGGGCGGGCTGGTTGTCGCGGCCCGTCCCGTAATCGTCGTGGAGGTCAGTCGTTGGGCAGGTCGGCGGGGATCTTCGCGAGGATGGACACGGCTTCGTCGATTTCCTGCTCGGAGACGATCAGCGGCGGTGCCAGGCGCAGTGCGTCGGGTGCGACCGCGTTGACGATCAGGCCATGTTCCAGAGCCCAGTTCATCGCCGCATGCGAGCAGCGGTGGGACAGGAGGATGGCGTTGAGCAGACCGCGGCCGCGCACGGAGGTGAACAGCGGGTTGCCGGATGCCATGATGCCCTGGCGCAGTTGCTCGCCGCGCCCTTCGGCGTTCTCGACCAGATGCTCGTTCTCGATGGTGTCCAGCGTGGCGAGGGCCGCCGCCGCGCCCAAGGGATTGCCCGCGAAGGTGGAGCCGTGGGATCCCGGCGTGAACAGCGCGGACAGCTTGCCTCCGAATGAGATCATGCCGCCCATGGGGAATCCTCCGGCGACGCCCTTGGCGAACGTCACGATGTCGGGAGTGATGCCGCCCGTCAGGTCCTCGCGCTGGAACGCGAACCACGAGCCTGTGCGACCGATGCCGGTCTGGACCTCGTCGATGATGAGCAGGGCGTGGTTGATGTCGCACAACTCCCGCACCTTCTTCACATATGCGACGTCCAGCGGACGCACGCCGGCCTCGCCCTGAATGAGTTCGAGGATGACCGCGGCCACAGGACCCTTGCCGTACTGGCCGAGTCCGGTGGCAGAGAACGCCTCATACATCGCGATGGGGTCGCCTGCACGCACGAATTCGATGTTCGGCACCAGCGGCTCGAACGGCTTGCGGATCACGGGCTTCCACGTGGCGGACAGAGCGCCCATGGTACGTCCGTGGAATCCGTGGGTGAGCGCCAGGATGCGCGCCGGCTTGCCGCCGATGCTCGGGCTCGCGCCCGGCAGCGTGCGACCGTACAGCTTGGCGAGCTTCAGCGCAGCCTCATTGCCTTCGGCACCGGAGTTGCCGAAGTAGACGTGGGAGCCTTCCGGGGCCCCGGCGAGCTCAATCAGTCGCGACGCGAGCCTGATCTGCGGCTCGGTCGCGAAATAGTTGCTCACGTGGGCGCATTTCGCGGCCTGCTCGGACACCGCCTTCACCCATGCGGGGTGCGCGTAGCCCAGCGAATTGACGGCGATGCCCGCGAGGAAGTCAAGGTATTCGTTGCCGTCCACGTCCCATACGCGCACGCCTTCGCCGTGGTCCATCACGCGCAGCGGCGTGCCGAACACGTTCATGTGGACCTGGCTGTACTGTCCCAGCCATTGCGAGTCGGTGGGGCCGAGCGTTTCCTTAGTAGGCATAGGAACTCCTCATTTCGATGCCATCATCGGGCACGACCATGGTGCCGATGCCGGCGGTGGTGAAAATCTCATTCAGGATGGAATGCGGCTTGCGGCCGTCGATGATGTGCGCCTGCGGCACGCCGCCATCGAGGGCGCGGACGCAGGCCTCCATCTTCGGGCGCATCCCGGATTCGAGGTCGGGAAGCATGTCACGCAGGTTCTCCACACCGATGCGGCCGATCAGCGAGTTCTTGTCGGGCCAATCGGCGTACAGGCCGTCGACGTCGGTCAGGATGATCAGCTTCCTGGCGCCGAGTGCCGCGGCCAGCGCGGCGGCGGCCGAATCAGCGTTGACGTTCAGCACTTCCGTGGCGTCGTCCTCATCGGGGGCGACCGAGGAGACGACGGGGATGCGGCCGGCCGAGATCAGGTCCTCCACCGCGGAGGCGTCGACGCTCACCACGTCGCCCACCAGCCCGATGTCGGTAGGCTTGCCGTCGATGATGGGTTTGCGCTGCATGGCGGAGAACAGGGCGCCGTCCTCACCGGACAGTCCCACGGCGAACGGCCCATGCGCGTTGATCAGTCCGACCAGTTCCCTGGACACCTTGCCGGTGAGCACCATGCGCACCACGTCCATGGCCTCCGGAGTGGTGACGCGCAGGCCGCCCTTGAACTCCGACTTGATGCCCAATGCCTTGAGCATGTGCGAGATCTGCGGGCCGCCGCCATGGACGACGACCGGATGCAGGCCCACCTGCCGCAAAAACACCATGTCTTCGGCGAAGCAACGCTTGAGATGCTCGTCGACCATGGCGTTGCCGCCGTATTTCACCACGATGCGCTGCCCGGCGAACTCCTCCAGCCACGGCAGCGCATCGATCAGCACCTCCGCTTTCTGGTCGGCGCGCAGGTCGGTGTGCACGTCGAAATGGAACCCTGGTCCCTTCAGTTCAGTAGCCATATTCTCCTCTATCGCGTCCCGCTTCTCCGGCCGGCATGTGCCGGGGAGGAACCGGGAGACTAGCTTTCGTAATCGGCATTGATATGAACGTACTCGTGGGTGAGGTCATCGGTCCACACCGTGGCCTGTTCGTCACCGGCGTTGAGATCGATGTCGATGTGCACCTCGCGGGGGGTCATGTCGACTTCGGAGCGGTCGCGTCCCGCGCCCCCATTCTCGCAGATCCTCACGCCGTTGACGTCCACGGTGACCTTCTGCGAATCGTAGGGTGCCTCTTCGACGGGCACGGTGCCCAGCGAGGATACGATGCGTCCCCAGTTCGGGTCGTTGCCCGCAATGGCGCATTTGAGCAGGTTCGAGGCCGCGACCGCGCGGGCGCAGGCCAAGGCGGCGCTCTCCGTGGTGGCGCCGGTGACGGTGATGCGCACGTCGTGGCTCGCTCCCTCGCCGTCGCCGATGATCTGCCGGGCCAGCGATGCGCATGCCTTGGCGACCAGGGCGTTGAACTCGTCCGGATCGGGCTCGACGCCGGACGCGCCGGATGCGAGCAGCAGCACCGTGTCGTTCGTGGACATGCACCCGTCCACGTCGATGCGGTTGAACGAATGGTCCACCGCGGCGTTCAGCGCAGCCTGCAGCTGACCGGCGCCGACGGCGGCGTCCGTGGTGATGACGCACAGCATCGTGGCGAGCTGGGGGGCGATCATGCCCGATCCCTTGACCATGCCGCCGATGCGGTATCCATCGCCTTCCAGCGATACGGTCTTCGGCTTCGTGTCCGTCGTCATGATGGCGTGGGACGCGTCGCTTCCCGCCTGGTCGTCGTCCGACAGGGCCGCGTACGCGCTTTCCACTCCCGACAGCACATGATCCAGCGGCAGCAGCTCGCCGATCAGGCCTGTGGAGCATACGGCGATCTCGTCGGGCTGCGTCCCGACGAGATCCGCGACCTTCTTGGCCGTCGCCGCCGATTGCTCGTATCCCGCCTGGCCGGTGCATGCGTTGGCTCCACCGGAGTTGAGGACCACCGCCTTGATATGGCCGTCGGCGACCGTCTTGCGGGACCACTGCACCGGTGCCGCGCAGAATCGGTTGAACGTGAACACGCCGGCCGCGCTGTCGAGCGGCCCCTGATTGACGACCAGGGCGAGATCCTTCTTGCCCTCGATGGAGGAGATGCCCGCCGCGACGCCCGCGGCGCTGAATCCTTTGGCGAATGTGACACTCACGGTGCTACTCCAATCTTCGTAAGTCCCTTGTCTTCGGGAAGTCCAAGTGCGACGTTCAGCGACTGCACGGCCTGGCCCGCGGTGCCGCGGTTCAGGTTGTCGATGGCGGCGAAGGCGATGAGACGCCCGGCGTGCCGGTCGGTGACCACCTGCACGTGGGCGGCGTTCGATCCGACGACGTTCGCCGTGGCCGGGAGCGTGCCCGGCTCCAGCAGCACGATGAACTCCTGGCCGGCGTATGCCTTGGCCCACACGTCGTGGATTTCCTCGTCGCTCATGGAAAGCGCCTTGTCGGTCATCTTCGCGCTGACCGTGGCGAGGATGCCACGCGCCATCGGCGCGAGTATCGGCGTGAATCCGAGCGTGAACTCCTCGGCCCGGGCGGCGTCCAAACCTGCCGCATGGGCGAAGTTCTGCAAAATCTCGGGGATATGGCGATGCGTGCCGCCCACGCCATAGGGCACGGCGGAGCCGAACGCCTCGGCGGCGAGCAGGTTCGTGCGCTTGAGGTTCTTGCCCGCGCCCGAATACCCCACCACCAGATCGGCGACGAGGTCACGACGTTCCACGAGTCCCTCGGCGATGGCCGGCTGCATGGCGAGCGTAGTCGCAGTCACGTTGCAGCCCGGCCCGGCAATGCGCTTGGCGCCGGGGAGCATGTCGCGCTGACGCGTGTACTCTCCGTCTGCGCTCTTGCCGGTGATCAGCTCGGGCATGCCGTATGTCCAATGGTCGAAGAACTCGCCTCCGTAGAACGCGTCCCACGCGGAGCGCTCCTCAAGACGATGGTCCGCACCCAGGTCGACGACCACGGCACCGGGGTCAAGCTGCGCGGCCAACGCCCCGGACGCGCCGTGGGGCAGCGCCAGGATGATCACGTCATGGCCGTTCAGCACTTCGGCGGTGGTGTCCTCCACCGTCAGATCCGCCAGCTGGGGAATATGCGGCATATGCCGTCCGAGTTTCTGCCCCACCGAGGAATGGCCCGCCACGCAGGTCACCTCGAAGTCCGGGTGGGCGGCAAGGATGCGCAACGCCTCCCCACCCGCGTATCCGGTGGCGCCAGCCACAGCTACCGTATATCTCGCCATATCACGCTCTTTTCATCGAAGACGAACTACGGCGAGTATACATGTTATGCAGTACATTGCATATATTCATTCATCGGCTTGCGTGTCGCAGCACACGTCCCATCACACCGAAACGGAGTCCCCCGACCCGCTTCCGCCCGTGCCGGGCGCCAGCATGTTGAGCATGGCCTGGTACATGTCGTCCATCGATATGCCGTGCATCGTCATCCATATGACGATGATGGTGGTCAGCACGTTGATGACGACGGCCGCGATGGCCAGTCCGCGGCCCCGCGTATGGAAACGACGGGTGCGCCAGATGGCCAGGCAGCCGATCAGCGCGGGCAGCACCGGGAACGAGGACACCAGGGCGAAGATGAACGAGAATATGGCGTAGAAATCCCAATGCCCGTAAATAGGGTTCTGCTGCGGGTCGTTGAGGTCGATGCCGTTGAAATATCGGGGAGGCTCCCGTCGGGGACCGCCTTGGTCGGGCCCACCCTGAGCGGGAGCCGGCCCGGCTCCGAACACGGAGGCCGGCTGAGACGGCGACGGCTGCGCCTGCGGAGCCGGCTGCTCAGGCTGGCCTCCATATACGTAAGGGTTGTAATTCGGCGGAAACTCATCCGCCCTGGCACCATATTCAGGCTCGATGCGCTGACCGTATTGCGGCTGGGCCGCAACATGCCGGGACTCGCCCGAACTATCGTCAGACGATTGCGGCTGTTGTTGCGGCTCTGTCATATGCATGTCCTCCATGGTGCCTTTTCGTCGGCGGTCAGGCGCGCAGCTGTGCGCCGATGGCCTCCGCCTTGTCGACGATGGCCTTGCGAATGGCCTCGCTGTCCTCCGCGGACAGTGTCTTGGACGGGGAGCGGAAGGTCACCGCGAAGGCGAGCGACTTCTTGCCCTCTCCCACCTGCTCGCCGGTGAACACGTCGAACAGCTCGATGGATTCGAGGTTGGCGCCGGCCGCCTCGCGGACCACGGCCTCAAGCTGGGCCGCGGTCACCGACTGGTCAACGGTGAAGGCGAGGTCCTGCTTGACGGGCGGGAACGTGGCGATGGGCTTCGCCTGCACGGGCTTGCCGTCAAGCGTGCCGAACAGCGCGGTAAGGTTCAGCTCGAACGCCGCGGAGTGCGCCGGCAGTCCCAGCGCCTCGTTGACACGCGGGTGCAGCTCTCCGACCATGCCGACGACCTGTTCGCCCGCGACGATCTGCGCGGCGCGGCCGGGGTGCCACTGCGAGGGCACATCCTGCGCGGCGGGCTGCCGCAGCTCGTAACGCGCACCCAAACGGTCGCAGACACGGCGAACGGCCTCGACGGCGTCGCTCCAATCGACGGCGCGACGATCGCCGAGCCATCCGGAGTCGACCGCGTTGCCGGTCAGCAGGCCGGCGACGTGCAGCGGCTGATCGGGAAGGCCCGCATCCAGCGCGGCAAGCTGCTCATCGCTGGGGCGTACGCCTCCCGGAAGAGCCGGGATGGCGGGCGCGTTCGGATCCCACAGGTACACGTGGCCGATCTCGTACAGGCGGATGTCTTCGAGGCCTCGGCGCAGGTTGCGCTGCACGGTGGTGGCGAGCGTGGGGAGCACATCACGACGCAGGTACGGGCGGTCGCCGGCCAGCGGGTTGGCGATCTCGACGCTCACCGGCTTGATGACCGCCGGATCATAGGAGAACGCCTTGAAGTCCTCATCGCCGACGAACGGGTAGCTCAGCGACTCGACCATGCCGTATTCGGCAAGCGTGTCTGCGACCCAGCGCTGGCGACGCTGGTCGGGGGTCAGCCCGACCGCGCCCTTGACCGGGGCCGGAGGCACGGTGACGGGGATCTCGTCGTAGCCGACCAGTCGGGCGACTTCTTCGACCAGGTCGCACGGCTCGTTCAGATCGGGGCGCCAGGTCGGCGCGGACACGGAGAACTCGCCGTTGCCGCCACCAGCGACACGGCATCCGACATCGGTGAGGATGTCGCTGATGCGGTTGACGTCCACGTCGAGCCCGGCGACGCGGGCGACCTCGGTGGCCTTGAAGGGGATCGGACGGCGATACATCGTCGTGTTCACGTCGGTCGGGTGCTCGGACGGCTCGCCGTTGCCGAACTTGGTGAGCAGTTCGGCCGCCATCTGCGCGGCCGCGGGCTGCAGCTGCGTGTCGACGCCGCGCTCGAACCGGCGGGACGCCTCGGAGGGGATCTTGTGGCGTCGTGCGGAACGTGCGATGGAGACGCTGTCGAAATGCGCGGCCTCCAGCAGGATGTTCTTGGTGTCCGCAGTGACCTCACCGTACAGGCCGCCCATGACGCCGGCGATGCCGAGAATGCGCGAGCCACGCTTGCCGTCGGGCGAATCGGTGATCAGCAGGTCCTCGACGCTCAGGTCGTGTTCCTTGCCGTCGAGCGTGGTGAGCTTCTCGCCTTCGGCCGCGCGACGCACCACGATCGGCCCTTCGATCTTGTCAAGGTCGTAGGCGTGCATCGGCTGGCCAAGGTCCAGCATCACGTAGTTCGTCACATCCACGGCGAGGGAGATCGAACGCATGCCCGCGCGGATAAGACGGCGGCGCATCCAGTTCGGCGTGTGATTCGTCGGGTCGAACCCGTGGATGGCGCGGGCGACGTAGCGGTCGCAGCCGGTGACGCCGTGAATCGGGTTGTTGTCGTCGACGATGACCTCGATGTCGCTGGAGACGCCGGACTCCGCCGCGGGAGCGGCGGGGGCGCGCTTGTTGAGCTCGGTCACCGGATCGACGAACTTCGCGCCGGTGGAATGATGGTATTCGCGGGCCACGCCGCGGTACGAGAACGCATAGCCGCGATCCGGGGTGATGTTGATTTCCAGGATCGGCTGGTCGAGGTGCAGCAGGTGCATCGCGTCGTCGCCGGGCTTGAGCGCCTTGTATTCCTGGGGCGTGAAGCCGTAGTCGCGCAGCAGGATGATGCCTTCGTGGCTGTCGCCCAGGCCGAGCTCGCGCTCCGAGGCGCACATGCCGTCGGAAACGTGGCCGTAGGTCTTGCGCGGTTCGATCTTGAAATCGCCGGGCAGCACTGCGCCCGGCAAGGTCACGACGACCTTCTCGCCGGCGGCCATGTTCGGTGCGCCGCAGATGATGCCGCGCGGCACCTTCTTGCCGTTCTCGTCGACCGCGTTGTACGCGGGGCCGACGTCGACATGACACCAGTTGATGGTCTTGCCGTTCTTCTGCGGTTCCGGCGTCGCGTCGACGACATATCCGACGACGATCGGACCGGTGACCTGGGAGGCGTGGATCTCCTCCTCCTCAAGACCGACCCTGACCAGGTCCTTGGCCAGCTGCTCGTAGGTGAGGTCAGACGGAACCTCGACGTGCTCCTTGAGCCAATCAATGTCAACCATAGGCATGGGCTTCTCACTCCCCCATCACAAACTGTTCGCTGAATCGCACGTCGCCCTCAACGAGGTCGTGCATGTCGTTGATATCGGAACGCAGCAGCAGCGTGCGTTCCATGCCCACACCGAACGCGAAACCGGTGTACTCCTCGGGGTCGATGCCCGCGGACTTCAGCACGTTCGGGTTCACCATGCCGCAGCCACCCCATTCGAGCCAGCCCGCGCCGCCCTTCTTGTCGGGGAACCACAGGTCGAGTTCGGCGCTCGGCTCGGTGAACGGGAAGTAGCTCGGGCGCAGACGCGTCTTCGCCTCGGGGCCGAACATGGCCACGGCGAGCTTGTCGAGCACGCCCTTCAGGTCGGCCATCGTCAGGTGCTTGTCGACGGCCAGAGCCTCGCACTGGTGGAACACGGGGGTGTGCGTCGCGTCGAGCTCGTCGGTGCGGAACACACGGCCCGGGCTGGCGATGTACAGCGGGACGCCGCGGGTCAGCAGGGCACGCACCTGATCGGAGGAGGTCTGCGTGCGCAGCACCATGTTGGAGCCGACGAAGCCGGCCGCGTCATGGGCCTGGTTGCCCTTGACATAGAAGGTGTCCTGCATCTGGCGGGCGGGATGATCCGGGCCGAAGTTCAGGGCGTCGAAGTCATACCATTCGGTCTCCACCTCGGGGCCGGCGGAGATCTGCCATCCCATGGAGATGAACAGGTCCTCGACGTCCTCCATGAGCTTGGCCAGCGGGTGGCGGGCGCCGAGCGGGCGACGGTTGACCGGCAGCGTCATGTCGACGGTCTCGGCCTCCAGCGCGCGCTGCTCCTCCTGCGCCTTGAGCTCGGCCTCCTTGGGGCCGAACGCGCGGCCGAAGTCGGCGCGGAGCTTGCCCATAAGCTTGCCGGCTTCCTTCTTCTGATCGACCGGCAGCGACCCGATGGCTTTGCTGGCCTTGGTCATCGCCGATTCGGCACCGGCGTATTGCGTTTTGATGGCTTTGAGCTCCTCCAAGCTGGAGGCGTTCTGAATCTTGCTGATGCCCTCGGCGACCGCATCGGTCACTGACTGGGCATCGAAGAGAGCATTGTCTGCCACGAGAACCCTTTCGTCCTACCTACAACTACCGAAACTACCGGTTTATCTGCGCCAAAAATCAAATAATCCAAGCGTTTACCGAGTTCACATTGTCCCTATATGGCTCGACATAGCCATACTCATGAGCATGATCGCGGCGCTGGTCGCCAGATTCAGCGACTCGGCCTTGCCATAGAGCGGAATGCGCACGATGTCGTCGCACCTACCCAGCAGACCCGGCTCAAGTCCGCGGGCCTCGTTGCCGAAGATCACGGCCTTGCCCACCCCGGAGAGATCCTGGTCCCTCAGCGCCTCGGGCAGCTCCCTTGGCTCGCGCCCGTCCGTCCCGTAGACGTCGGCGGCGACGGTGCGGAGCACCTTCTCGCCGGCCCATCCGAAGAACTCGTCCACGCCCATCGTCATCACGGGGATATGGAACAGCGAGCCCGCGGTCGCGCGGATCACCTTGGGATTGAGCATGTCGACGCAATCGTCGACGAACACCACGGCATCGCATCCGGCCGCGTCCGCCGCACGGATAACCGTGCCCGCGTTGCCGGGGTCGCGCACCTGCCAGAACGCCGCGACGAACGGCTCTTCGGGCAATTGCGTCCCCTGCGCCGTCGCGCGCACCGCATCGGCGTCGCCGACCGCCGCAATGCCCTGGCAATCGGGGCTGATGCGGCGCATCACCGCCTCGCTCGCCGGATGCACATATATACGGTGTTCCTGGGATCGCTCGACGATGGACGTCAGCGTCTCGCCTGCGATCCGCGGCCCGTCCGGCCCGTCCGCGGCCTGCACATAAAGGTCACGGACGGCGTCGGGCATCCACGTCACCGCCTCGCGAACCGACTGGGGGCCCTCTATCAGGAAACGACCGAAACGCTCCCGGGTGCGGCGGTTGGCAAGATCGGCCACCTTGCGCACGCGGTCAGCCTTCATGTTGTCTATCATTCTGGAATCGATCGGCATACTGCAACTGTACGCGCCAAGCGATACAGCGGTGCCTGGCGCCACGATTCGGCCGGCTCGCCGCGTGCGTCTCTAACACTGGACTAAGAAACGCTGTCAACATCGACTATGGCCGGCGAACGGGTAACGTTGCCACTATGCAAATGTTGTTCACAGCCCGTAGGGTCTCCTGCGTCGTGCCTTCTGCGCAGTCAGACCGCACCATCTTCGAGGATCTGTCGTTCGACGTCGATCGCGGCCAGATCGTCGATCTGGTCGGCCCGTCCGGTTCCGGCAAGAGCAGCCTGCTGACCGCCTTCGCGCTGCTCAACCCCCATGCCGACGGCACGTTCACGCTGGACGGCGCGGACAGCTCATCGTTCTCGCTGCAGCAGTGGCGGAGGAACGTCGCGTATCTGCCGCAGAAGCCCATGCTGATGGGAGACAGCGTCGCCGACACGATTCGGCTTCCCTGGACGCTGGCCGTGCGCAGAGCGGACGAGGCGAGTGCGCCCGACGACCATGCGGCCACCGGCAAGAAGACTTCCGCGAGACGCGGCAGGTTCAGCCGGCTGTTCCGCTCCGAACAGTCGCAGGCGAAGCTGGCGCTACCCGACCAGCTCATTCGCAATACGTTGGACGCCATGGGATGCGAGGATATCGACCTGGCCCGTGCGCCGCACGACCTTTCCGGCGGTCAGGCGGCCCGCGTCAGCCTCGCGAGGACGCTGCTGACCCGCCCGGCCGTGCTGCTGGCCGACGAGGTGGACGCAGGCCTCGACGACGACAACGCGGACAAGGTCGCCTCGATCATGGCCAGCGCGGCCGCCAGGGGCATGGCCATCGTGCGCATACGGCACCGTCCGCCCGACGGCCGAGCCACACGCATCGTCACACTGTCCTCAGGGAGGCTGTCATGAGCGGCAACGGTTACGTGATCGATAATTGGGGCCTTCTGGTCGCGCTGCTGATGGTGGCGGTCGCGGCGCTCGTCTCCGAGCTCATGCGCATCAGCATCGGCAAGACGCTGATGTGGTCGGCGATACGCGCGCTGGTGCAGCTGTGCGTGATGGGCGTGATCATCGGGTACGTGATCCGCTCCAACAACCCGTGGCTGGTGTTCGGCGTCATCGCGGTGATGCTGGTCGCGGCCGTGCAGATCACACTCTCCCGCGCCAAGGGCATCCCGAAGGGGCTCGCCGGCCCGGTACTGCTCAGTCTGGTCATAACCATGCTGCTGATGATCTCGCTGGTGACCGAGCTGGTGGTGCGCCCGCACCCCTGGTATGCGCCGCAGCTGGTGGTGCCGCTTACCGGCATGCTGCTGGGCAACACCGTGTCGGCGCTCGCCGTCGGCCTGAGCCGGTTCTATGAGAGCATGAACGAGCGCCGCGACGAGGTGGACACGCTGCTCGCCTTGGGCGCCACCCCGTGGGAGGCCGCCCGTCCTTCGATCGTCTCGTCCATACGGCTGGGATTGCTGCCCACCACCGCCTCTCTGGCGTCGTGCGGCATCGTGACCATCCCCGGCATGATGGCCGGCCAGGTCATCGCCGGCGGAGACCCGCTGAACGCGGCGAAATACCAGTTCGTCGTGCTCGCCGCCATCGCCGCGCTCACCCTCGTGGCCGACGCGCTCATCATGACGATGACCTATCGGACCTGCTTCACCGACAAGGACCAGTACAAGCCGCCCGAGGATCGCTGAGCCGACGGGCGCGCAGAAGCGCGACTTGCATTGCCGCTGAGCCGGCGGAACTCATCCAGCTCAGCGGTAACTGCGTTCTATGAGGATGTCGGAGACGGTCAGGTTCGCGTCGTTGACCAGATTGAACAGGATCACTCGGGCCAGTTCGCCCGGATCCATGAAGGTGTGCTGCTTCTCCTCCGACACGTAGTCGCGGCTGTCGCGGTAGAACGCGGTGTCGATGCCGGCCACGAACCAGCCGTCGGCGATCAGCTGTTTGGTCAGCTCGTATCCCAATCCCAGTGCACTACCAGTGACGATAGCGATGTTGCGGCCGTTCGAGTTCGTTATATCATGCTCCGATCTCCCATACAATGTATGGTCAGAGTATCGGACCATTCAGACCCCCGCCGCACCGGCCACCCGATTGGTCCCGCGCAGATCCCCGTCAGCCGGCGAACTGCGCGGCGGATGCCGGGCACCACCGCGCGAACGGCGCGATGTTCTCCTCGCCGTCCCCTTGCGCCGCGGCACGGACCGAAGCCAGCCGGACGGCCATCCGGGCACGGACGACGGCATAATACCGGGCGAGCCATCCATTGATCAGTTCCATCATGCGAGTCATCACACTCACCTTGCCTTTCCATCAGGGTGTTTCAAGGATGCAGACGGTCACATGAACGACAAAATATTAATTTCGTCATTCTCGCGATGTCCGAATCATCGATTGAGTCCCTCTCCTGCAGCAAGAAGAACTGATACCTACGATAGGGATGGAATGTAACGACGACACCGGCGCAATGATACTTTTGCGCATCAAAAGAAATATAGTATTTTCATATACGTTACATCACGCAGGGAGCGGCAATGGGGCACTTCGGTGCACAGGCGGCGCGACCGGGCCCGGAACCTGGCAGGGCGGGCAGGAAGACCATCATTCTCGTCGGATCTTTCGGAGCGGATCGACTACAACATCCCCGACCTGCCCATATATGCCAGACGGGACGCATTGTCGTCGTTCCCGGACTACCGCTGCCCATGTCACTGGCATCGCGATCTGGAATTCATCCATGTCATCAGCGGTCAGATGCAATATTTCGTCAACGGCGCCATAGTGACGCTGGAAGCCGGCAACGGATTGGTCGTCAATTCGAGCCGGCTGCATTACGGGTTCTCGCCGCAGCAGAGGCAATGCTGGTTCACCTGCGTGGTGGTCGACCCAGAACTGCTTGAGCTGCTCGGCGCGGATGAGCGGGTTTTCGTCGGCGAGCTACTTCATCAACGTGTTCCGACGGCGGCGAGGCGTCACTCCGCGCGTCTGGCGTGAGTCACGCTGCGCCAATCGCGTCACTGTGCGTGGGTCATGTCACCGTGCGAGGGGGCACGCACAGTGACGAATGCTGCAGACCATTGGAAAATAAGGGATTTGCCATGTCCGTCACTGTGCGAGGGGGGGGGCACGCAACGTGACGTAACCCTCGCACGGTGACACGCCCCACGCACAATGACATACCTGACAGCGGCCACGAACCCGCTACAGAATGTCGGGGTCGTCCTTGTCGATGGTGCCCGTGACCTTACCGATGGCCTTGAGCCCGTGGTAGGCGACGAGAATGACGACCGTGCCGATGGCGATGCCGTTGAACTGCACGCCCTGGAACGCGAACGTGAAATCGGCGATGCCGATGATCATCACGATCGCGGCGACCATGATGTTGAGCGGCTTGTCGAAGTTGACCTTGTTCTCCACCCAGATGCGCACACCAATCATGCCGATCATGCCGTACAGCAGCGTGGTCACGCCGCCGAGCACGCCGCCGGGAATCGTGTTGATGACCGCGCCGAACTTCGGGCACAGGCTCAGCAGCAGGGCGAATGCGGCCGCGCACCAGTAGGCGGCGGTCGAATACACCTTGGTCGCGGCCATCACGCCGATGTTCTCGCCGTACGTGGTGGTGCCGGAGCCGCCGCCGAAGCCGGCGATTGCGGTACCGAGGCCGTCCGCGAACAGCGCGGTGCCCATATGCCCGTCATAATCGCGCCCAGTCATCTGCGCCACAGACTTGACGTGGCCGACGTTCTCGGCGACCAGCACCAGCACGACGGGGATGAACATCGGCAGGATCGAGAAGTCGACCTGCGGAAGATGGAATTTCGGAAAGCCGATCCACGCCGCGTCGCCGATGGCCGAAAAGTCGACCTGACCGCGGAAGCATGCGTACACATAGCCGACGATCACACCGAGCAGGATGTTCAGACGTCCGACAAGACCGCGGAACAGCACGGCGATGAGCAGCACGGCGAGCAGCGTCACCAGGGCGGTGTCCCAGCCCTTCTGCCAGTTCGACCACACGCTGGGAGCCAGGTTGAAGCCGATGATCGCGACGATGGCGCCGTTGACGACCGGCGGCATGATGATGTCAATCCACTTCGCGCCGGCGAAGTGGACGGCCACGCCCACCAGGGCGAGCAGCAGGCCTGTGACCATGATGCCGAAGCTGGCGGCCGGAATGCCCTTGCCCGCGGAGGCGACGGCGGCGATCGGGGCGATGAACCCGAACGACGACCCCAGGTAGCTCGGCAGCACGTTCTTGTTGATGAGCAGGAACAGCGCGGTCGACATCGCGGTGAAGAACAGCGTCGTCGACGGGTCGAAATGCGTCAGGATCGGCACCAGGAACGTCGCGCCGAACATGGCGATGACGTGCTGGGCGCCGATGCCGATGGTACGGGTCCAGGTCAGTCGCTCATCGGGCTCCACGACCTCGCCGGGCGCGAGCGTCTTGCCATCGCCATGCAGTTTCCATGTGAACAGGTTTCCCATCACGAACTCCTTCGGTTCTCTCAGGTGGCACATCCATGCAGCCATGTGCCGCGTTGAGGCCATTGTAACCCGTTCGCCCACCGTTGCGATGACGAGCCACGCGCGGCGCGCGACTCGTCATGCGCGGCCCGTGAGCGCCGTGAGGCGCCTCGTGCAGTCACAGGTGCGGGTCGACTGAATGCACCACGTCGACGAGGTCGCCGTTCGAGAGCAACGGGCGCTGGAATTCGCGCCACGGATCGACGCGCACCTCCCAGCGTCCGGTCGACTCGTCGAACACCGGGCGCGCGGTCTGCTCCCAGCGCACGCGCGACGACGTGCGGCCGGTGGCCGGGTCTCGCCGCGAATAATGCAGGCACGTGCAATTGGTGATCGCCCATGCCGGGTCGTCGGCGCGGCGCATGAACTCCTCGTCCGACAGGTCCTCCAGGGTGAGCATCAGCGCGAGCATGAAGTCGCCGTGCGTGACGGCGACGACGGATTCCGCCTCAGCACGCCGGTTGAGCGACGTGAGCAGGTTATGCACGCGGTTCTCCGACACGTCGGCAATAGACTCGCCTGCCGGCGGACGCCAGTACAGCGGGTCGGTGCGCTTGAACATCCAGTTGCGCGCGTAGTTCGTGCGGAAATCGTCCTGCGTGATGGTGTTGATCTCACCCCAGGAGCGTTCGCGTAGCACGCGCGTCTCCTCCCACTTGGCTTTCGGCAGCGCCATCGTCGCGGCGGTTTCGCGCGTGCGTACGTATGGCGAGACCAGATACCGGTCGAACAGCTGCTGTTGCGCGACGAGCCAGCGGCCGATGCAGTCGGCCTGCTTGCGCCCGGTGGCAGTGAGTCGCCACGACCGGTCGGGCACGGTCACGTTGTCCTGCGTGTACAGGGAGTTATCGCCCTGCTCCCCCGCGTTGATGATGACGTTCGCCTCCGACTCTCCGTGTCGGATGACATATAGGTCCAATGGCATTCCCATGAATGCGTTTCCTCATTTCGTTATCTTGCTATGTTGCTGTGTTTGCTGTCTTGTTGCGTTGTGTTTCGTTGTCTTCTGTCGCCGCCGTCTTCCGCCGTTTCCTGCCGTGCTGTCCCCTCGTCCCGCCGTTTCCGTCATCGTCAGAGCGGCCCTGCCGTCTGCCGCGCCCTGCGGGAATCGTACCGCTTCGATTCAAGTTCGCGGCATGGCTTCGCGATTCCTCCAGATTGCTCCAGCCTTCCCCCACGGTACACGCAATCATGCCGCTTCGCAGCCGCGCTCATGCCCACAGCGCAATAATTCACGCACATGTCACCGGTGATTCAACTGTTACCCGGTGCCCGACGTTCCGTGGCGAGCAGGACGCTGAGGCGGACTGCGGAACGCGCTTCCTTCTGGCATATGGCGACCAGGACCGCACGATACCCGTCGAGGATCAGGATACGGCCCGACGGGTGATATCCGGAACCCGCGGCGCGCGGCTGTGCATGTACCCGGGCATGGCGCATGCGATCTGCGACCGCGAGATCGACGACATCCGTGATTTCCTGAGATAGGGGCTCCATGCCCTCAGATACGTCAGCGGGCTGAAACGGAGGCTCCCAGGCCGGGAGCGCCCATTTCAGCCCGCTGGCAACGCGATGCCGGGAATCAGAAGAACAGCACGGCGACGCCGGCAGCGAACAGCATCAGCAGGATCGACACGAGGAAGCTCGCGAGGAACGGCTTGCGGCCCTTGACCGCGATGGCCTTGAAGTTCACGTTGATGCCGAGCGCGGCCATGGCCATGCCGAGCACGATGTACGCGAAGTCCACGAGCTGCGGGGTGATGGCGGCGATGAACGGCACGAAGGTGCCGATCACGGACGCGCCGATGAAGCCGAGCATGAACCAGGGGAACGCGACGGAGCGTTTGCCGGTGGGCGCGACCTCGGAATGCTTCTTCTCCCACCAGATGGCGATGATGATGGCGGCGAACACGAGCATCAGCACGCGCGACAGCTTCATGATGGTGGCGATGTTGACCGCGTTGAAGGCGTCGCCGGCGGCGACCGCGTGGGCGATCTCGTGCAGGGACGCGCCGGCGGTGATGCCGAGCTGGTCCTGCGTCATGCCGGTCAGGGGGCCGAGCGCGATCTCAAGCAACGCGAAGATCGTGCCCATGATGGCGACGATGGCGACGGCCATGGTTACGTCGTCGTCCTTCTCCTGCTCCTTCTCGGGCGGCACCTTGATGGAGCCGGACAGGCCCATGACGGCGGCGGCGCCGCAGATGCCCGTGCCGCCGGCGGTCAGGATCGCGAGCATCGGGTCGACGCCCATCTTGCGCGCCACCCAGTAGGTCACGACGATAGTGAGCGTCACCACGACCGCGGCGATGGGCAGGCACTTGATGCCCTGCGTGAACAGCACTTGCAGGTTGAGCTTGAAGCCGAGCAGGATGATGCCGAGGCGCAGCAGCTTGTTGGAGATCAGCCCGGCCGCGTCCTTGACGCCGGCCTTGCGCTTGTCGCTGGCACCGACGTACCATTTGCCGATCGGGAACTGGATGATCATGCCGATCAGCAGCGCGATGATCAGCGCGCCGAACAGTTTGAATCCGGGGTATTGCTTGAGCCATGAGCCGATCAGTGAAGCGATCAGGGTCAGGACGGCGATGAACAGCATATCGACGGTGGCGATGCGTTTCCACCATTTCGTACAGAACTCTCTCATGATGTCCATTGAACTACCGTCATATGCCATCGGTCAAATCAGTGATAGTGATGGATGGTATTGATATTTTTGATGCCAGATTGCAGCGAATCGTTCTCAATAAGAAAGGTGCGAGCCAGACGCGGGCGGAAATGAACACAAACACCGCCGAAAGCCCGGAATTCCGGGCTTCGTCGGCTTGTTCACTTGTGCGAAAATGTGAGGAATCCTCGCACGTTTCTTATTGAGAACCATTCGCTGCGACACAGTCAGCCGCGCAGGGCCGCAATGACTCTGCCGGCAAGTTCCCGCTGCCCCGGCGTCAGACCGGAACGCGGCACCAACGCATAGAACCGCCGCACGAACTCGTCGCCCAGCTCCCGTGTCGGCACGCCGGCCGGCACGGCGGCCGCCGACACCAGGGAGCAGCCGAAACCGGCCGCGAGCGCCGCGCCGATGGCCGCGTTATTGGCGACCTCGATCATGCGAGACGGCATGGAGCCGACCGTCTTGAAGTACAGATCCGTGTAATAGCGCACGCCGGAGCCGTGCTCGCGCACCATCCACACGCCATGCGGATCACCGGCCAGCACCAGCCTGTCCTCGCGCAGCGTGACACGATCGACCGAGTCGTTGACGATGGGCTTCTCCACCACACCCAACTGCACGGCTTTCATACCGGCCTGTTCCAGGATCGCGTCGGAATTGAGCACCCGAATCGAGCAGTCGAAGCTGCTCAGCGCCTCGGCCATCACCGGCAGTGCGACTGGCAGCAGCACGGCCGCCGTGGTGTGCGAGAATGCGACGGACAACGGCTCACGGCTCTCGCGCATGCGGGCGATCTGCTCGCAGGCGTCGCGCCACGTGCCATCGATGCCGGTCGCCGCACGGTACAGCAACCGCCCAGCCTCGGTCGGCGTCACATCGCTTTTGGCATTGCGGACGAACAGCGGCGCCCCGACCATGCGCTCCAGTTGGGCGATGCGCGACGACACCGTGGACTGCGAGACCTTGAGCTCGTCGGCGGCCAACGTGAACTGGCCGATCTCGTAGACCGCGACCAGAGTGTCCAGCAAGGGGAACATGAACCGCTCCTTTCCGTCGTGTTCGGCAACGCCTGCCGGAACGTCAGTGCGTCCGTTCCGGCAGGCGTTGCCGATCGGCTTGCATCATTTGACCTGCGTGATCCGGTTGCCGCTGACCATGAACGCCGTTCTCGCCATGTCGATCATCGGCTGGTCGAACCGGCTGTCGGTGTAGAACTCGTCGATGACCGTGTCCGGGCCGACGACTTCGCGGAACCGTTTCGGCTTGTTCGTATTGAAATTCAGACAGGTGACCCGCATCGTCCGCGGATCCACGGTGGATGAGACCAGACGGTTCAATCCGAGACGCCGGCATGCCTCCCCCACGGTCACGTCGAACGATGCCGTCAGGATCACGTCATCCGGACGCGGCTCATACCACGGCTTGATGCGGTCCATATGCCGGTTCCAGAACTCGTTCACCAACGCGGATACGCCCTCTGCGATCGCGGCCTCCCCGGCGAGACCGGCATCGGGAGCCGCGCCGTCCAGTCGCAGTATCCGTCGGGAAGCCGCGACATCGTGCAGGTAATCGCACGTCACGCCGCCCACGCCGCGTTCCATTTGCGCAAGCGTGGCCCGCCCCATCTTGTACTGCACCGCGTATCGCAGCACCTGAGCCAGATGCCGCAGCACCTTCGGCTCGTATCGGGCACTGAACATATACAGGTCGAACAGGCTTTCGCCGTCATATATCGTGCCGTCGAAATCGAACACCCTCATCGTGTCTCGTTCCCTCTCACCCTCGCGCCGCTCCCGGCCCGTCAGAACTGCGCATAGTCCGCATCCTTATGTTCCCCCGTCTCAAGGTACCGTGCAAGATCGTCGGACGACGAGAACACAGCGCGCACCGACTGGGCGATCATCAGGTTGATGCTGTCGCCGTCGCGCAGGCCCTCGCGATATGCGTACACGGGGATGCCAAGAGAGTGGGCGAATCCGATCTCGAACATCGTGCCGGAATCCTCGTCCATCAGATTGGCTATCACCGCCTTGGAAGCGCAGATGCCGTTCACGTCGTCGTCGAAGCAGCCCGCGGGACCGACCTCGGCGATGTCACTGGCGAACCGCGGCCTGAACATCGTCTTGCCGTGGGTGTCGAGCACATGCTCCAAGCGTTCCATCGACGCGACCTGCTCGGGATTGAAGAACGGGCCAGCGACGTAGAAATCGTAGCGGCGGCGTTTGCGCGAATAGGCTTTCTCGCGCTTGCGGCCGGGCTCGCGATCGGGTTCTCGCCCATCCGCCGCTTGGCCCGCCTCTGCGCCCGCATCCGGCTCCACCATCTCGGCGAACGTCTGCTTCATCGTATCCAGCAGCGACTGCGTGCTTTCCGGAACCTCGTCGCCCGCTCCGGCGACGTCCTTGGTGAGTCCCTCGATGCGGCGACGAATCCGGTCGGCATCCTGCGGGTCGATGCTGAACTTCGCCACGAGCGACTGCCGTATCGTCTCATAATCAAGGTTGACGAAGAAGATAAGCTGCTGCAGCTTCATGAAGTTCTTCAGCTCGGGGAACCGCTCAACGATGTACGTCTCGCGATCATCCGTGGCCCTCACCCAGTCGCGGGTCAGCTGCATGCTCCAGTCGCCGGTGATGGATCCGCGGCGCATGCGGTAATGGTACAGCGCTTCGGGAATGCGCACGACGCGATGCGACTCGCCGATCACATTGCAGATACGGGCCATGTCCTCGATCTTGCGCCCGACGGGGAAGGAGAACCCGTGATTGCGGTAGATCGACGCCGCCGCGACGAACGACCAGAAATACCCGTCGATCTCGGCCTTGACCTGCGCCTTGATCGCCTCGATCGGGGTCATGATGATCACGTCGTCATAATGGTTGTGCTTGTACGAGGATGTCAGCGGCTTGCCATCTTCGCTGATCGTGTCGAACTGGAACATCACCAAATCGGCGTCATAGTCGCGCATCGTCGCCATCGCACGTTCAATGAGATTGCGCTCGACCATGTCATCGGAATCGACGAAGTAGATATAGTCGCCAGTGGCCTTCGCCAGTCCGACATTGCGCGCATCGGACAGGCCGCCATTGGCCTTGTGGATCACACGGATCCGCTCATCCCTCGCCGTCCACGCATCGCACATCGCAGGGCAGCGGTCGGGCGACCCGTCGTCGACGAGCAGGATCTCAAGATTGCGGTACGTCTGGCCGACCAGTCCTTCCACGCACGCGTCGAGATACCGCTCGACTCCGTACACCGGCACGATGACCGACACGAGCGGCGTGGCCCCGTCACCATTCATGGCCTCCGCCATCACATTCGACGATGTTTCCGATTCCGCTGACATGCCTCTCCTCGATGCTCCCCGGTCCGTTCGGCTCCACTCACTGCTGACGCACGGCGGCACGTGCGTCGCCCTCCATTGTCCATGATAGGCCAGGGCTTGCGCAGGGCGGACGACTCCATCCTGTTGTTTGCCATATCTTAACCGCGCCGCTCAACCGTGCCTTTTACCCGCGCGGAAACGGCGGCAGAACGCCATGCCGGTGTGCGTCGGCCACCGGATTTTCCATCCGCCCTGAGGTCGCGTAGACCCCTCCCGTCAGTCTTTTGACACCATGCAGCATTTTGCCGAACCCCGCAACCGATCACCGTGGCGGGATGCTTTTTGCCGTATATGGCCGTCAGCGGCGACAGCGCGGCGATCAAGCAGATGCTCAACAACATGTCCAGCGAAGAGCTCCTCAAATACTATGACGGGGACAGCTCGATCAGCGCATCGCTGTTCAGCGATCGCACATTCCCGTTCTGGGCGTTCCTCGTGCTGGCGGCGTTCATCCTGTTGTTCGCGCTGCTTCGTCTGCACGCCGCCACGCTGACGTTCTCCATCCTCAACCTGCTCTTATGCGCTTTGTACGCGGGAATACTCATCTTCATTCTCGTCTCCGCCTCCCACGAGATGGATGTCGTACGCTCGACGGCATCTCAGCCTGGGCTGAATCTCGCCAATGACCTGTCCTTCTCACTCGTTCCGTCGTATGGGATGTATGCGATCATCGCGGGAACGTTGTTCATGTTCGTGGGAGCCATCGTTTCCGTGGTGAATCGCAGCCATGCGCACATGGCGGCATTCGCCAGTCCGGCTCCGACGAATCCGCCCGCAGTCGCGTACGGTGGCATGCCGACGCAAAACTACGGAGCCGCGCCGGGCGCCGGAGCGGCGTATCAGCAGCCTGCCGTGCCATATAGCGCGCAACCACAGAATCCGGCTGGAGGAACGCCGAACACAATGCGTCCCATGACGCCGTCGCCACAACACTAATCCGCACAACCCCGCAGACTCCGCTGACATCCACACCGAATCAGCGGAGTTCTTTTATGCCGCCAGACGCCGACTGGCGCAACGGCGCGACTCGCCGAACTATGGTTCCGCTACGGGCCGCACTGGAATATCATGGTGTTTATAGCAACGCTGCGAGAGAGGTGGGAGATCATGGAATATTGTCCGCATTGCGGTGCCCCATATGACGAGGGCAGTCGGTTCTGCTTCCAGTGCGGCGCTCCGCGGCAATCCGCCGCTGGAACGCCTGGTGCTCCTGCGATACCGACCGCTCCGATACCCGTGTCGGGCTATGGCAACATGGCGGCGCAGCCACCGGTTCCATCGCCTCCGAGAGCATCCGAGACGGCATCCGATGATGGTTTTGCCGCATTCGCAGCGAATGCGGGCGATGCCGGCACACCTCCGACCGTCCCCGCCGGAAACTCCGCCACGCCACCGGCCAATCCCACCGGATCCGCCACGCCACCGGCCAATCCCACCGGATCCGCCACCGCGCAGCCGTCCGCCAAGCGCCCACGCATGAAACTCATCGCGGCGATCATCGCCGTATTGGTGGTTCTCGCTGGAACCGGGTTCGGTCTCGCCGCGAGGAAACTGGAATGGATCGGCCCGCGCACCGTGCCGACGGTCCGATACCGCACGGCAGCCGAAGTGTCACGTGAGCTGGAGACCAAAGGCTTTCTCGTCAAGAAGAAGCAGATGTTCAACGCCCTGGGCAAGGGCAAGTGCCTCGGTCTGGTAGGAGTCAAGGCGGGCGACCGTCTGCCCAAGGGCACTACGGTGACGGTCATCGAATCGATGGGACCCGGTGTACCCGAAGGCACAGTCGGCTCTGAACCGAGCAAGGCCGAAACCGCGCTACTGAAAATGGGCGTCAGAGTCGTCGAGCACGAAGTCGTCTCGGAGCATCCCGGCAAAGTCGCCGTCACCATGCCCGCGGACGGTGAGCCGGTGCGCGACACCGACGACGGCATCCATATCGGAGTCGGGATCACAGGTGACGGCATACCCGTCGAAATCGCCGGAATGGACAAGGACGAGGCGAAAACAAAGCTCCAGCAACAGGGCTTCGACGTCACGCTCAAGCCGCGTTTCTCCAGCCGAAAGAATCTCGGCAAGATTGTCCGAGCCGATCCCGGCATCGGCGTGCGGACCAGCGAGACCAACGTGACCCTGTATTACGGCGTGGATGCCAGCAAACGCTACGACGTGGTCGGCACGTCCATTCCCGACAGGGGATCGGACAAGATCATGACGAACACCGTGGCTCTGGCAGGGAAGTATTGCACCGATGGCGGCAACTGCCTGACATTGGAACCCGGTCAGACCGATCCAAACCCGAGTGGTCTGGTGCTCGACGGCAAAGGTTCCTCGGATTTCTTCGACCAGCTGACCCTCTGCACGTATTCGCAGGACATCAGCGGCTGCAACCCGTCCTCCGGCGGCTACTACAACGCAATGAAGGACTTCCTGATTCAGGGCGATACCGGCGCCATGGAGCTGTACGCAGGCTTCGGACTGCCCGTATGCGGCACCACGTCTTACGTGGGCGACGGGCCGACATACTGCGACGGCACGTCGGAGAAACAAGTCGAGGATGGCTCGGATGGAACCGCCGAACAGGCCATGAGCGAAAAATATCTCAAATACGTGGCTCGTGATTTCTTCGTGGTGATGCCGGTCGGAGCCAACCTCGACCAGCTGGAATCCAACGGATATTTCGACGGCTCGACTACGTACAAGCCCTATGCGGACCGCCCGTATCTCATCCGCCGCGAAAACTCCGCATACCCGGAAATCAAGGCGACGAATGACGCCTTCCACCGGAAGCCCAACCCGTACGCGCCCGGCACCAACATGCAGCCGTTCAAGAAGGCGCCCAACGCCCACAACGTGTACTATCTGGTCGAGCAGCCGGTCGATTTCAGCCAGTTCAAGGAAGCCACCGTATCCGGCGGGCGGCAGGGAGACGGCTCCGACTCGTCGCCTGACGACGGCATCTCTTCCGACGGCAACGGCGATGATACCACTGAATCCGATGACTCATCGCAATCCCAGTCATCGCAATCCGGTGCGAGAACCTACACGAACGCGCGGTTCTCATACCGTGTCGACGTGCCTGCCGGTTACAAGTGGCAGCAGGAGTCCGACAACGGCGACGGTCGCAAGTTCGACGCGACGTCCGGCTCCGCGCAGATCAGCGTGTGGGGCAGCAACAACGCGCTGTCTCACTCCCCGCAGGAGGAGCTCGACTGGCTCAAGGAGAATCTCGGCGGCAACGCGAACATATCGCTCGCGCAGGTGGCCGGCCAATCGGTGTACCTCAGCTATGAGCAGAACGGAACCATCACGTATATCCGCGAAGTCGTCACCGGAGGGAAGATCGCGGCCATCGAAATCACGTATCCGACCAGCGAACGCTCGAGCGGAGACAAACTCGCGGAGACGGTTCCGCTGACCTTGAAGTTCGTGGGGTGATGGGGCTATCGTCACCAGATGCGAGACCGTACGAAACCGTTGTGTTCCAAGAACGCGGCGACGTCACGCAGCTCCGGCATGTTGATGCTGTGCGTCATGCCGGGGTAGATTTTCTCGGTGAGCGTGGTGTGCGAGGCATAGAACGCGCTCATCGCGTCGAGTTCGGACTTGGGGAAGATGTCGTCCGCAGAGCCGTGGCCGTAGAACATTGGCGGCTTCAGTCGCGCAAGCTCGTCGTCGCCAGGCAACTCGCCATGTGCGAGGAAGCCGGAGAAACTGACTGCGGCGGCGTACCGTTTCGGGTTGACGCGCAGCATCTCGCCGGCGAGTAGACCGCCTTGGGAGAAGCCCATGACCACGATGGGGCGCTCCGGGGCGATGCTGTCGGCCACCCATGCGTCGATGGCCTCGCCGGCTTGGCGTGATTGCCGATCGAGCGATTCGCCGGTCGGGACGCCTTCGTAATCCCATGAGCCGAACCACGTGTAGCCCGGGCCGTACGAAATCGGCGCACGCAACGACGCGTAATCGGCGCCGGGCGCACAATAATCCAGCAATCCCGGCAGGTCATGCTCGTTCGACCCCCAGCCGTGCAACAGCAAGAACACCGGGCCGCTTCCATTGGCCGGCAGACTGGCCACCGCATGTTCGATCCTCATCGCACTCACTCCCCTCTTGTGTGTTCGTGTTTTGCGTTCGCCACCGGCTTTAGAGCGGCCGGCGAATCACGTTTCAATGTCATGTTCCGTCACCCATGGTAGTCGCACGGGCGCCGGCAGTCACACCATCGCGCATCCGCCCCCACTCCATTTCATCATCTCATCCCGCCAAAGTCCCATCTCAAGGTCGTCACATGGGACTTTCTCCGGATGAAGGGTCACGCCGCGGCACGGATATCCGCTCATAGTCCCACGGGAAAGTCAGCCAATGGGACTACGCGCGGAATGGAGGCTGCGGGATTGCATGGCGTACCATATAACTCGACATCGAATCCGGCGCCGCAACACCGGCATCCACCGACGACACGGGAGTATCAATGCAACAACCGATCATGACCTCCGTCGCTTTTCTGTCGCAGGCATCGGCCCCTGCCGACCCGTCGAACGACGAGGACCGCGCCACCGCGACCGACCTGCGTGACACGCTGGCGGCGCATCGCGGCGAATGTGTGGGCATGGCCGCGAACATGATAGGCGTGGCAAAGCGGATCATCGTGTTCCAAGACAAGGAAAACAACCGCAACGCAATCATGTTCAACCCGCGCATCATTGCTGGGAGCGACCCATTCGATACCGCCGAAGGATGTCTGTCACTGGATGGCGAACGTCCGACAACACGCTACCAGAGCATCACCGTCACCTATCAGGCTCGCAGCGGGCGCGAATACACGACTGCCTTCGACGGATTCACCGCGCAAATCATCCAACACGAAATCGATCACGTCAACGGCATCATCATCTGACGAATAATGACGGTCATCGCGTCATATCGCCGAAATCGACAATGTGACGCGTCACAAAGCACACCACACACTCAGCCCAACTGGTCCTTGATGTCGGACGGCAGATGCGTGGTGACTTCCTGCTGAATGCGGTCAAACGCGCTGGACAGCAGCAGATTACCCGGAACCGTACTGATCAGGAATGCCAGAATCGCGGCGATGACCGCCGTCACCAGACCTTTGACAAGACGGGCGACGATCTTGAACACCAGATAGGAGACAATCGCGCCGACGACGACGGTGATCGCGGTTTGAGCCAGCTGCGGCAGATTGCCATACCACAGGACGAACTGGTCGAATCCGGACCGCACGGTCTGTGATGTTTGAGAGATCTGCGAGTTTTGAGCAATATGCAAGGACAACACGGCGTGCACGAACTGCATGTGCAAGGTCAGTCTCCTTTGCCGGTGAGTATGGTGGTTGTTTGATGATATCAGCCTGATCTTAGAGGCCTCCCGTCATGTGCCGGCCCCCGATCGGGCCGGGATGCGGGAGGTCCCCTATACCGTCATGACGTCAGCCGACGAGGAAGTCGAGGACGTTCATGCCGGTGCCGGTCTGCGCGCGATACAACTCGGTGTATCCGCACTGGCGGCAGGAGATGGTGACGAACTTCTTGTTCTGCACGTTGAACAGTTTGGCGAAATCGCCGCCGGTCGCCTGGAACTGGTCGCTGTCGTATGACCGGCATCCGCATTTGACGCAAACGTACTGAATCTGCTGCATAATGAATTCCTTTCATCGGAACCTAACATCCCCCGATAGTGGTTCACCCTATCAGACAGGATTCGCCCGATTGCCGGTTATCCCATATCCGCACGTAACGCGCATACAATCAACAAAATCGTCCGCGCTCCTTCGCGATGCGGGCGCCCCATATCGGCATCAGTGCGCATCGGAGAAGAAATCACGCTGAAAAACGCCAACAGCCGACAAATCCAGAGGCTATCTTCGTTTCGAGGGGTTGATTCGGATGCGTCAAAACATCTATCTGCGTTTCGAGGGGGTGGTGCTCAAGTATAAACGCTCCCAAAACCGCATGATTCCAGCAACATACAGCTTCTAATACCCTGCATATCGTGTTTTGGCAACCCCTTGAAACGCAGATAGATGTTCGGAGAGCCCCGAATCAACCCCCCAAAGTTCATATACCGTACAAATCGGCGGGTCGGATGTCCTCAGTAGCCGTGCGCGTGCAGATAATCGTCGTCAAAACCGAAATAATGGCCGAGCTCATGCAGCACTGTCTTGCGAATCTGCCGGCGCAGGTCGTCGCGCGTGGCGCAGACGCGCTCGTGCGGGCCCTTGTATATGGTGATGATATCGGGCATGACGCCACTGTATCCGGTGAAGCGCCGCGTGATTGGCACACCTTCGTACAGGCCGAGCAGCTCATCGCACTGGCGCTGCATCGTCGCCCGCTCACGCTCGTTCGGCTCGTCGGCGACCGCGATACCGACATTGTCCAGCGCGCGTTTGAACCGGTCCGGAAGACTGTCGATGGCCGTTTCGACCTCGTGCTCGAACTCCTCGTCGCTGATGCGCATTCCACAGCCTTCCTTGTCATTGAACAGTCGCCTTGCCCGCCACGATCAGGCGGATGCCCCGGCACAATCGGGAGCAGTCTGACTCCATGTTCCAAGCATAGGACGGCGTGGACCGATGCGCCACATAGACCGTACGTCACACGACCGGTATACGCTTCAGTCATTCGTAACGTACACTAGTGACTGTGCGAAAGGAGGTGCGCATTGGCGACGTCGGAAATCGAACAGTTGTGGATCAGCCAGTTTCAGGAGAATCTGGGGGCGCTTCGCAAAGTGGCGGGATGGACCACCCAGCAGTTGGCCAACGAGCTAGGAGTCGCACGGCAGACCATCTCCAATCTGGAGACCGGCCGAAGTCCCATGACCAAATTGCAGTACCTCGCCCTGCGCACCGTGTTCAGCGCCGAAATCGCCGAATGCGGCAACCGCGAACTGGCGAAGATCATCAAGACCCTTGTTGACGATCCGATTGAACTGCGCATCAAGGAGCTTGGGACGGCCGACAATACCAAAGCAAACAGCGCTACCGAGCCTGACGCTCCCAGCGAAGCAGACGATGCACGGCCGGTCGCACCGGCGTCCAAGCCGGCTGCCGGCAGACGGGCACGCAAAAACAAGGAACGACCGCTGAGCACGGCCATGCAGGCACTTGCCGTCATCACCGCGGCTCTCGCCAGCGGCACCGCCGCCGGTGTTCTCACCTATCTGCTGTTTCCCAACGGCAATCCCGGCAAAAACAGCAGACGTTGACAGAGCGGACCGCACTGCAGACCGCGGCAAGGCCGATCATCGACAGTCGTACTGATTCGGCATGACGATTCGTGTCTATTTCCGCTGCCACGAACAATGCCTCATCTCGATCAACTTCCGGAAAAGTCCGGGATTCTCTTCGCGCATCAGCGCGGCTGCGACTGCATCATGTGGCGGCGCGTTTGAACAGAGAAATATAAATCTCCCGGCATATAAAGGCAAGGCTCTTCATGCACCGGGAGATTTGACGATTCGTTACGGCAGAAAAAACGTTACAGGCCTAGGATTTCATGCTTCTTCATGTCGAACTCCTCTTGGGAGAGGATGCCGATGTCGACGAGTTCCTTGAGCTTCTTCAACGTTTCCACCTGTTCTGCGACGCTCATGGAGGTGGCGTGCGAGGGCGCTGCCGCGCCGGCTCCGGAGGTTGCCGTATCGGCACCGCCCGTGCTTTCGGCTGCAAGTGCGGCTTGAGGCTGCGGCTGCTGCTGTTGCGGTTGCGCGGCCATCGGCATCGGCGCTGCCGGCGCCGCGGTCATCGGATTGATGGCCTGAGCCATGTTCATGCCGAGGAGCATGCCGCCGCCATCACCGAAACCGTTGTTCTGGATACCTCGGGCGATCTGCTGCTGCGCGGCCATGTTGCCGGCCGTCTGCGAGACGCCCTCGTACGCAGAGACATTCATCTTGTTCGAAGCGAATTGGCGCACGAGCTGGCGAGACTCCTCATCGAACTCGATGCTCTCGATGCCGACGCCGGACACCTCGAATCCGAAGCGATTCCTCCACGTCCCCGCATTCGTCTCATCGTTGCGCACGCGTGTGGCGATATCGTTCGCATGGGCAGGCAGCTGCGAAATTCGATACTGATCGGACAACGAGTTGATGGCGACGATGAACGACTGGACGAATTCGGAAAGAATCTGTTCCCTAGCCTTGGGATTGTCGAACGCGTACGACGTTACGTTGGCGGGAACGTAATTGCGCACGAAGCGAACCGGGTCGGTGACTTTCAGTGACATCGTGCCCCGCGCCCGTATCTCCAAATCCACGCCATAGAATTTGTCATTGTAGACCAGCGGCGCTGGAGTGCCGAACTTAATGCCGCGGATCTCACGCAGGTTGACGAACGCCACATACTTCGTCTCCACCGGCTGCCCGCCGAATGTGAATCGACTGGCGACCGAACTGAACAGCGATCCGATGCCGTCACCGGCGAGCACGCTTTTCTCGCCGTCGCGGTACTCGTAACCGCCCGGCTCGGTAATCACGTTCTCGATGCCGGATTCGGAGAAGATGAAGGCCGCCGTGTTTTCGGGCACATAAATGTGGGAACCGTTGCTGATGACGCCTTCAGAACCGTACTCGTTCGACCCGCGTCCGTTGTTCGTGCCTCTTGGGACTCCCGGCGCGACCACTACATACTCGTCGAACCGACCGGCAGTGATGATGTCTTTCCATAGATCCGCGAACGTTCCGCCGAGCGCGCCCGCGAACGCCTTGATGATTGCCATGTGCTTTCTCCTCGTCTTCTCGCGCAAGCGCGGATGCGCCGCCATGCGTGTTGCCTGCATGACGGCGCATCCGCCCAGCGCACAGGTTCGGTCGGTTAGTTCAGCTGCGTCTCGCGATTGCAGTATTCGCAGCGAACCGCCTCGCGCTTATGGCCGGACAGCGGCGCGCCGCATCCCTCACAGGTTCCCGACGACCGCGTCTCGGCGATGCCAAGCCCGTTGCGAAACGCGCCGAACGTGTCCTTCAACGTACCGGCCAGCGCCTCCGTGCCGGGTATGGCCTTGCTGAACGCCTGTTGCTTGTTTTGGATCTGATCGAGAAAACCCATTGCTTGTCCTTCTTCCTTATGTGGATTGTCGGAGTGCCGAATACCGTGTCACTGGCTGATGAACGCAAGTTTCTGCGTGCATCGAGCCATGACCTCGTTGTAGTACGCGAGGTCGCTGGCGCTGAGCGAGCCGGAATCGATGGAATCTATCTTGGTGCTATATGTGTTGAGTTCGTCCATCATGGCGCTGTAATCACTGAGCATGCTGACCGGGTCGCCGGAGCTCTTGTACTTGTCAACGAATGCCTCGTAACTATCCATCGTGGATTTGAAGTCGCTGGAAGTGGATTTCTTGTCCTCGGTTTTTTCATATCCTCTTTCGTCGTGGTGCCTGCACTGCTGCTTGAATTACTTGAATTACTCGCAGATGTATCAGAGCTTGTGCTGGTATCTGATGTAGATGAATCATCAGGACCGCGCAGGCTTATCGACATGATGTCCTTATTCGACTCATCATGTGAAATCCTTACGGAATAGCCATCCTTGGTCTTACCTCTAAACCATCCGCCCCTGCGTCTGTAATCTACAGTGAAGCCCTTCTCAAGAACAGCATCAATATACGCGGCATACTGTTCATCATTGGTATCACACACATCAATAGAGAGCATGTCATCATGTTCAATGAGATTGCCACCAGTCGTAGATTTCGGGGTTGGAAGTTTGGTGCCAATATTGGTTTTTGGCCAAGAGAAAGCTTTGCGCTCAATTTCCGGTGCGGCGGCCGGAGCGGCCTTTTCGAGAGCTCCGGAGACAACAATGCCTACACTGCCAATGACAAAACCCAACACTGTAAGTACTGCGGCAATCCAAGCAAACAGCTGACCAGTCACCTTGCCGCCGGGACGTGTTACATACAACGCAGCAAATGTCAGCAACAAGGATATGAACGCCATGGAGAACAACATTCCCCATTCCAATGTCGCCGGCGCGAACGTGCTCAGCACCATCAGGATGCTGTATACAAGTGCTGCAATGGCGAGTTTAGAGCGGTTACCGGAAGCGCCGGTGAACCGAGGATTATTCAAAATCTTCCAGGCCTTGTTCTCCTTCTTCGGGGCATTCGCCGCATCGGCGGGTGCCGCTGTGGGCAGAGCAAGTGCCGGATCAAGAACAGACAGGAATTCAGCGGTCCGAGTGCCACCATCATCACCGGTCACGTCCAGTTTGATGGCCGTCCCGTCAGCACCCTGAGCGCTGGCCTTCAGCGTGAATTGTGCTCCGTCATATGCGTGGAATGTCACCGTTCCCTCAGCGACGTTCTCTTCATCCACGGTGAACGTGGCGCTGGTGGACAGCTGGTCGTGGACGGCCTGCATTACCTGCTGCAGACTGGTCGCATACACACGATCGTTGTACGACGGAGTCTGGGCGGGAACATCTTGAACTGGCGGCATTGTCTGCGTCGGCGGCACAGGCTGTTCGGTCGGAGGAATGAATTGGGTGGGCGCATCATTACTGCCCGAAGTCGTTGGCTGATTGCCGCCGGCGGGGAAGGGTGCCGGCTGTTGACTATCGTTTGTCATGATTTTCTTCTTCCTCTTTCTTTGCCAGCGACATCGCCAGCGCGCAAACGGCGAGACATGTGAGCATGACCGCCAGTCCGACCTCGATGGCAAACCGGCTGCGTTCGTTCATTGTCACATCCTTCTCTCGTCAGCCACTTGATGTCACTGTACTCATCAATTAGTGTATGTCACTGTGAATATGTACGCAAATTAGCATTATGTAATAAGTTTAGCTAGTCAATCTGAGCTGAATCTATCCTTTCCGCCACGTGCCCTTACGGCAGTGGCAACGTCAATTTTCAGGATGGCGACATGGCCCCGCATCAGTTGCCAACTGTTTTTTTCTCCGGCGTTTCGCCGGGCGAGTCTCGCTACGCTGAAACATCAGAATCACACGACATAACAAGAGGAGCGCAACATGGCAGACACCCCCGAAGAGCATCTGACCGAAGAGCTGCTTGACCGGCTGCTTCACAGTGCCAAGATCGAAACGTATCTCGACGAGGAGCACATCACAGATCGTGCGTTGCCCGATTATCTGAACGAACTGCTCGACAGAAGCGGAATCAAGCGCAACCCTCTCGCAGAAAAAACAGGCATGAATCAGACGTTCATCTACGATATTTTCGCCGGCAAATCCCGGCCGGGAAGGAACAACGCCATCAGACTCGCGTTCGGGCTTGGGTGCGACCTGCGCGAGACCCAGCGGCTGCTGCGGCTTGCCGGCGTGAGCGAGCTCTACTGCAAGCAGCGGCGCGACGCAATCATCATCTGGTGCATTCAGAACGGCCGGGACCTTCCCGCTACCGACGATGAACTGTATCGGATGGGCGAGGATACCTTGGTGCCGAAGGACTAGTGCGGGGAGGTAGCCGGCGACGCCCCCACCCGCTTCGCGGGAGCCCCCGCCAGCGGGGGCGAGATTCTTAGCACATCACTCGTGCGCTTGTCTCCGCCAGCGGGGGCGGAATCTTAGACCATGGAGCATGTCGATCGGGAACGGGTTAGGATAGCGGGTAACGACCAAGACTGGGGAGCAAGATGGACGATAAGCAGACCGCGCACGCGATGGGGATCGACGACACCTACCGCGTCGAGCGCACGCTCGCTCGCGGTCAGGGCGGCGTCACCGAACTGGTCAACATCGACGGCATCGGTCCGTTCGTGCGCAAGAAGATCCCATCCCAGCTGGCCCAACGCAACGTATGGGCGGCTCTCAGCGCCTGCACGAACCCACGCCTGCCACACGTCGAGGCAACATACGAGTTGCCCGATCATTTCGTGGTGGTGTATGACTACGTATCGGGGCGGCCTCTGGAGCACGTCGTTCAGCAACAGGAAAAACTTCCTGAGCGCACGGCGACACAACTGATCTGCCAACTGTGCGATGCCGTGACCGAGCTGCACCGGCATGGCATCATCCATCGGGACATCACCCCATCCAACGTGATTGTCGCCGACGACGGAGCGCATCTGGTCGACTTCGGCATCGCCAGGACCGTCGCAGCGAATGCGACGCACGACACCAAGGCATTGGGCACCTACGGCTTCGCTTCCCCAGAGCAGTTCGGGTTCACACAGACCGACGCCCGATCGGACGTGTACTCGCTGGGACGGCTGCTTGGATACATGCTGACCGGCGTCTACCCTGACGACAAGCGATACGGCCAGCTGCTCGCCGACCCCCATGTGGTGCCATCCCAGCTGAAGTCGGTCATCGACCGGGCGTGCTCATTCGAACCGAGCGCCCGTATTCAAAGCGCCGACGAACTGCGCCGCGCGATACTGGGACAGCCTGCACAGCAAAATGAGAACATCGCCAGGCCCGCCATCGTGAACGTCGCGCCGCAATCGGCCCGGAAGCGCTCCAAGCGCAAGGCGATTATCATCGGTGCCATCTCTGCGATTCTGATCGCCACGCTCATAGCCGGCATGCTGGTTCTCGGCAATGTGTTCAAAACCGGCAAACAGTCCACGCCGAACAGCAGCACTACGTCATCATCTCACAGCAATACGTCAGACGCACAACAGCCGGGCAAGGATGGCACGAACGACAGCAATCAGTTCAACGGCTCCGCGAACGGGCAGACAACGGATGGAAACAGCACTGACAATACGCAGAGCGATACAACGGAGAACCCGCTGAAAATCACGGAATCAGGGTGGTCGGCGGACAGTGCCGGCTATATCCATTATGCCGTCGCGGTAAAGAACACCAGCAGCACCTTGCAGGTCGAGTTTCCTGCGATTAGCATCACCGGGCGTGCGAAAGACGGCTCGATACTGTTCGCTGAGGATCACGTCAGGGTAGTATCGTTCCCGAAGCAGACCATATATCTTGTCGGACAAGCTGGCAATGGCCCCGGAAGCGAAACTCCGGAAAGTGTGGAATTCTCCATAAACCAACCTGGCGGCACCAATATCCGGCAATCACATGGTGTCATCACCTTCACAACGTCAAATCTCTCGGTGTCGCATGATAGTTTTAGCCGTACCTTATTCAATGGAGAGATCGAAGCCAAAAACACCGGCTACGATTCCATTCTAAATGGGGCATATGTGACAGTCGTGCTACGCAACAAGAAAGGCGACATCATCTACGGGGATGTCCAGCTTATCGATTCGATTTTTGACGGAAAAACGCATTCCTTCTCAATCCCTATAGACGATTGTCCCGATTATGCCTCGTATGAGATTCATGCGTCAATTTGACTTTTGATTTGCCGGAAATTCGACGCCGCCCATTGCGTATCACGGTCATCTCACCACTATGCCGCTTGCCGCTCCGGCGATGTAATCGGAGCGGCAAGCGGCTACGCAACAATACAGGTGGCCCGAATTATCCTCAGCCGCGGTTGTCGAACATCGACAGGAGCATCTTGCTGGGTTCGACGGCGTAGACGGTGTGCGGCAGGCGGGCGCTCAGGTAGACGACGCCACCGGGTACGAGTTCGACCTCGCGGCCTTCGCCGCCGACGCGCAGTTTGCCCTCAAGCACCTGAATGGTCACCGGCATGGCGGCCGTATGCTCGCTCAGCGCCTGATCCTTGTCGAAACCGAACAGCACGACACGCAGGCCGTCCTCACGCATCACCACGCGCGAGACGGTGGATTCCTGCTGGATCTCGATCAGCGATGCAAGATCGGCCACATAGCCCAGGTGCGGTTCCGTGGAAATGGCGTGGCCTTCGGCATCGTGCTTGCACGCGCAGTGCTTGGGCTGCTCATCACCGGATTCCTCGGCATCACCGTGCTTGCACTTGCAATGGTGCGCTTCGCCTTCGCCGGCTTCCGCGGCGCCGTCGTGCTTGCACGTGCAATGGTGGGCGGCCGGCTGCTGAGCGGCCGAAGCGTTCTCTGCGGCTGCCTCGGCCGCGGCCCTGCGCTGACGGCACTTGCAGTGCTGCTCGTCACGTCCCGCCTCACATGCGGACTGCTGTTCGTTCTCATCTGCCATGATGTTCTCCTTCGTTACGTTGCCGTATCTTTTTGTTGCGCGTTCGCGCCGCATATTGCTGCGCGGACGCGCATCCACGTATATCAGTGCATATCAATGTCGGACGCCGTACCGGGCATCGAACCGCGGCTGATCTTCCGACACCATCCACCATCATTATCTGCCAGCACGGCCGCCGGCGGAATCATCCGCCCGGCTGTCGGCCGGCACATCGTCACTTCGCAGGCTTGCGCACCACGAACGCAATGCCGTTGAGCTCCTTGCTGTACTTGTGGAACGTGGATTTCATGTTCATCACGCGGGCGCGGATGTCCTTGTTCCCCAACACATTACGCAGGATGCGCAGCACGCCGCCAAGCCCCTCATCGGCGAGATTGCGGTGCATATCCAGCAGCGCCATCGGCTCCTTGCCGCTCCACAGCACTTCAAAGCCCTCGGATTCCAGCAGCTCGCGCCACTCTTTCTCGGTGAGAGGACGGGCGTTGACCTTGATGCTGCGGGCGAGTGCCTTGCGCACCTCGTCCTTGACCGGCTCAGGCAGATCGTCCGGCTGCAGCCCAAGCTCGTGAATCGAATAGGTGCCGCCAGCGCGCAGCAGACGGTAGGCTTCTGCGATGATGGCCCGCTTGCCGCGCTCAGTCTGCATGGTAAGCATCGCCTCACCGATCACGGCGTCGGCGCTTTCGGATTCCAACCCCGTGTCCGCTGCGTCGTGCAGAGCGCAGCTCGTCGGAATGGACGGTGCATTCTCGGCCGTCAGCTTGGTGATGATGTCCACCACCTGCGGGTCGCGGTCGACGCCGCGATAGCTTTTCGGCTTGCGCTCAAGAATGAGCTGCGTGGTACGGCCAAGGCCGGGCGCGAATTCGACGACGTCCTTGCCTTCCAACTCGGTTTTCGCCAGCATGCGCCCGGTCAGCTTCTTGCCGCCAGGGCGCAGAACGCGCTTACCGATGCGGGCGAGCAGCCAGTGTCCCTGCAGATGCTCCACATCACGATCTGACTGAGGCAGCGGAAGGCTGCCGTTCCCCTGCGCATTGGTCGTGGATTGTGGCGCTGTATTCGTAGTCTGAGTTCCCATATCACGCGACACTATCGGCGATGCGCCCCATGCACAAGGGTTTTCGGTCTTTCATCAGCGTAATGTGATTGAACTCACTTCGACCGGCGGAATCGGCCGAGCAGCATTTCCGACATGCCGACGGCTACGTCTTGTGTGAAGAACCAGTCATACAGGCACTCGTCAGTGAGCCATCCTGTTGACAATATGCCACAATGAAACCAGTGCGACGATGCGCGGCAGATCATTCACCAGTCACGTCATCCGCGCACCGCACGACAACAATCGGAGACAATCGAGGACAGGAAGAATGAGAGTTATCAGCAATATTCTGTGGATTATCCTAGGCGGTCTGATCATCGCCATCGGCTGGGCGCTGATCGGGCTCGTGCTGTGCGTGACGATCATCGGCATTCCGCTGGGCCTCCAGGCATTCAAGATGGCGGGGCTCACTCTGACGCCGTTCGGCAAAACCGTCCGCTACGGTGGCGGTGTCGGCTCGACGCTGGCCAACATCATCTGGGTCGTGCTCGTCGGCTTTTGGATGGCGCTCAGTTACGTGGGCGCCGGCCTGCTGAACTGCATCACGATCATCGGCATCCCGTTCGGCATCCAGTCGTTCAAGATGGCGAAACTGGCGCTCTGGCCGTTCGGCGCGGACATCGTCAGCCTGTGAGCGTCCGGCTCGCAGGCCTCATACGGCGGTCTGCCTATACCGTTCCTTCCTCAAGATAAAAAACGGTCGAGCCACCGTCATCCCATTCGACCTTCTCCTCGCGCCTGTGCGTCAGGCCGCGACGCGTATAAAAACCGACATTGCAGCCGGTGTCGGTAAACAGATAGTACCGCCGGACGCCAACGCGGCGGAACCGTTCCAGCAGATCATCGAACAGGAAGCCGCCCACTCCCCCGCCACGGATTCGCTCGTCGACCAGGAAGAGCGTCACCTCGGCGTCGTATCGGTTCTTTGCCCCTCGTATCAGCCGTCTGTCGACACGGTTGATACGCAGCATTTCAGCAATGCCGGAGCGACCTGCGGTCGAAAACAGCAACGGGAACAATGCCCTGATGATATGACGATGGTGCCGGTTCGGCAGGAGGCACAATCGTTTCGGAACATTGATGTCGACCCGCGCCAATATCACGCCCACCGGCCGGCCGTGCAGCACCGCGACGGTCGCCTCGGAAGAGCGCGCCAGACATGAATGGAAGTCCGCCTCCGCCAGCCGACGGGAACAATCGCTGTCCGTTTTTTGGCCGCCTGACCATTCGCTGTACCATGTACGCCGCAGAATCTCGATCAGCGCAGGATAATCGTCGCGCCGCAAGGTGCGCAGACGCACTGCGGGGCGACGCGGGGTCGCTGCTGTCGATGACGATGCTGTCGAAACCGCGGCGACCGAGGTCACATCCGCAATCGTACTCGAGGAATCGTTCATACCGCAATGGTGACGTGGCACCGAGACGTTGACGGAGCAAAGTGAGACACGGCGAGGCGGGACGGACGGAAACGCAGCACAACGACTCTCCTGCCGAGACACGCCTGGATGTGTCACAAAGCCGTCAGAGCCAATCGCCAAGAATGACGGAACAGAGCCCCGTTCTTTCAAAAGTCACACAACAAGCTTGCGACTACGCCTCCGTAAAGGTCATCGATGCCCTAATCCGAAGCAGCGGATACGGAAACAGAGAAATCGACCGTCTCTGCGATGGAACGATCACATACGGATGCATCCGAGACATTCGCAATGGCCTTAAGGCTCCTGTGCGTTTGCCTGAGTTTCTGCAGGCGCGGTGATCTCGACTTCGCGGCGCATGAGGATGAGCATAAGTACGATGGCGATGAAGACGATCCGGCGTAAAGCCGGATGTGGTGCCGTGCGGGGCTTCGTCCTTCATGTCTAATCGCGATTAAATTGATATTAATTATGCAATCGGCTACTTTTATTTGACTTATTTCTCGTCTTATCTTATAGTTTCTACAATTAAGAGCCTAACTCGGAAAGAGAGGCGGAACAATGGGTATGAAATATAGGAGTTTGGCGCGGTCGTTCCATACCGACAGATCCAATGACGCCTTCAACAACCATGCGAAGCTTGCCCGGCAACGGCTCGAGGCGGACTCCACATTCAGGACCGGGGTCGTCACCCCTCTGGGCGAACTGTTCGCCGCCACACCACGCGAGACATCCATGCTCACGGAAAAGATACTTCTCGCGGAACGGCGGGTATCCCGGCTCTGGAACCAAATCCCTGGCGTCATGCGCTGGGACTACATACGGCACTCCATCAGCGAGGAATTGTTCGCCACCAACGAGATGGAAGGCGTACGCAGCACCCGCAAGGAAACCCAGGAAGCCGTGGAAGCGGCCGACAAGGCGAGGAAGGACGGCGACGACCCCAAGGCTCGGTTCAGCGAATTCGCCAAGCTGTACCTGAACCTCACCGACAAGGACTCCGCACTGCCGGCGGGAATCGCCGACATCCGCGACATCTACGACAAGATCGTGCTCGACGAAATCAACGAGAGCGACAAGCCGGACGGCGAACTGTTCCGGAAAGGCGACGTGGAAATACAAGGCCCGCACGGTCTCGCGATCCACAATGGAGTCAAAGGCGAAGGCAATATCGGCGCACTCCTCACCGACATGATCCATCTCGCGACCTCCGACGAGATTCCCCGGCTGCAGTCGGCCATCATGTCGCACTTCCTGTTCGAATACGTCCACCCGTTCTACGACGGCAACGGCAGAACCGGCCGGTATCTCCTGGCCCTGTACCTGAACCACGACCTAACCATGCCCACCGTGCTGTCGTTGTCCCGCACCATCGCGGAGAACAAGAACGCCTACTACAAGGCATTCATGGAGGCGGAGGACAAGCTGAACTGTGGCGAACTCACGCTCTTCGTGAACACCATCCTCGGATTCATCCGGAAGGCCCAGGACGAGCTGATCGACGAACTCGAAGTTAGAGTCGACCAGCTCGACAAGGGCCGGGCGGTCTGCGACCAGCTCGAACGGAAGCACGGTCTGTCCGCGAAGGCGGTCTCGATACTATATGGCGTGATCCAGGAGGAGATGTTCGACTCGACCAAGTCCATGACGCTGAACGATGCCGCATACCATATCAGACTATCCAAGCAAAGCGCGAGAAAGTACGTGGGAGAGCTCATGGACGCGGGTCTCGCCATCCAGTCCGGGAAGCGCCCACTGAAAATACGGGCATCGGAATCGTTGAAGGGCATCCTTGAGGCCGGAATGGGCGAGGACGCCGGAGAGCATGGCGGCAAAACCCAACAAGAAGAAACAGAAACCGCCCACGAGGGCGATCCCGCATAACTCAACTATCCGGAAATTCCGGATAGTTGAGTTATCATTAAACATCGCGACCGGATGGATGGTCAAGGTTTATCCGCTGCGTGAAACGTCGAGTGAAACGTGTTTCTCGCGGCGGAACTCCCACGTCCCGTCCGCGCGATGGACGATGCCGCCAGATCCCTTCGTACGTCGTCTGCCATTGGCCGCCATGATGTTCCTCCCTGTCGGGAGCGCCTTCGGGCATCTGCCGCAAGCGCCCTCTCAAGGGCACTCTATTGGCACTCTATCCGGGCCACAAATGGCCAGATACGTGGCAAAAACGGCCATTCCCCAGTAATCGAAAAACGGCGGAATCCGCACGTGTCCGGAGACCGGAAACGTTGGTATTCCGCCGTTTTTCAGGGCTGCAACCCCCTACTTGCTCACATTGAACTTGAACTCGACGATGTCGCCGTCCTGCATGACGTAGTCGCGTCCCTCCTGGCGGAGCTTGCCTTCCTCCTTGATCTTGACCATGGAGCCTTCGGCGGCCACGAAGTCGTCGTAGGAGACGATGTCGGCCTTGATGAAGCCCCTTTCAAAATCGGTGTGGATGACGCCGGCCGCCTGCGGGGCGGTCCAGCCCTTGTGGATTTGCCAGGCGCGCACCTCCTTGACTCCAGCGGTCAGGAAGGTCTGCAGGCCGAGGATGTCGAAGCCGACGCGGGCGAGCTGGTCGAGACCGGATTCGGACAGCCCGGCGTCCTCCAGCATCTCGCGGGCGTCCGCCTCGTCGAGGTCGGTCAGGTCGGATTCGAACTGGGCGTTGAGGAACACGGCCGGCGCCGGCGCCACGGATGCGGCGAGCTTGGCCTGCAACTCCTTGTTGGCGAGCTCGTTATCGTCCACGTTGAACACGTAGATGAACGGCTTGGCGGTCATCAGGTGCAGGTCGTAGATGTCGTCCTTGTTGATCTTGCCTGCGGCGGCGGCATGGTCGATGGTCTCGCCGGCTTCAAGGATCTCCTTGGCCTTCTTGACCGCGTCCATGTACGCCTGCTCGATCTTCTTGCCGCGCAGGTCCTTTTCGAGCTTCGGCAGCGCGTTCTCGATGGTCTGCATGTCGGCGAGGATCAGCTCGGTGTTGATCGTGTCGATGTCGTCGGCCGGATCCACCTTGCCGTTGACATGCACGATGTCGTCGTCCTCGAACGCGCGCACGACCTCGCAGATCGCGTCGGCCTCGCGGATGTTGGCCAGGAACTTGTTGCCCAGGCCTTCGCCTTCGGAGGCGCCCTTGACGATGCCGGCGATGTCGACGAAGGTGACGGTCGCGGGCACGATCTTCTCGGTGTGCACCAGCTCGGCGAGCACGGGAAGGCGCTTGTCCGGCAGCGGAACGATGCCGGTGTTCGGCTCGATGGTGGCGAACGGGTAGTTTTCGGCGAGGACATTATTGCGCGTCAGCGCGTTGAACATGGTGGACTTGCCGACATTCGGCAGGCCAACGATTCCGATAGTTAGAGACATAGTATCCAGTATTGGTGTCAAGGTGGACGTTGGCCGCGCCGATGACGCAATTCGTTGCAGCGAATCGTTCTCAATAGCAAAAGTGCGAGTCTCACGCTCGGCAAAACGAACATGAACACCGTATATTGCCCGGAATATAAGGGTTCTGGACAATGTGCGGTTGAGTGGTTTTGTTCGTTTTCCTCACACGTTTCTTATTGAGAACGATTCGCTGCGATTGGCAGACAGCAAAAACGTCACAGCTCGGCCGCGCCGATGCGCCGCACTGCCTCGCGCAGCAGCGATTCGTCCTTCAGCAGGCTGAGCCGCACCCAATCCTTGCCGACGCGGCCGAAGCACGTGCCCGGCAGCCCGGCCACCTGCGCCACGTCAAGCAACGCGTCGGCGAAACGTTGCCCGCTCCACCCCTCAGGCGCCTTGAACCACACGTAGATACCGCCGGCGGAGTCGAACACGTCGAATCCGAGCGAGCGCAGTCCCCCGGCGACGATCTCGCGCCGCCCGGCATACCGCCGGGCCAGTTCGTCGACGCACGACTGGTCGCTGTTCAGTGCCACGGCGCCGGCATCCTGGATCATGCCGGTGACCATCGAACCCATCTGATAATGGTATTGCTTGAGCCGTGCGACCACGTCCCGGTTTCCGGCGACGAACCCGGCCCTCCACCCGGCCATCGCGTACATCTTCGACAGTGAATCCACTTCAACGGACACGTCGGACGCGCCCGGCACCGTCAGCAGGCTGACCTGCTGGTCGCTCACGCCGAGTCCCGTGTATGCGAAGTCATGCACGATGAGGAAGCCGTACCGCTTGGCGAGCTCCACCGCGTGCTCGAAGAATGACGCCGGCGCCTGCGCGCCCGTGGGGTTGTTCGGATAGTTGAGTATCAGCATGCGCAGCCGGCGCCACACCGATTCATCCACCGCGTCCAGGTCGGGCAGCCAGCCGAGTTCGGCGCGGGCGGGCAGCAGTATCTCCTCCGCCCCGTGCATGACGGACATGCAATGGTACGACGGATAGTAGGGGTCGACGAACGCGACGGCGTCACCGCGGTCGATCAGAATCGCGAACAGTCCGGCGAGCCCGTCGACCGCGCCTTCCACGGCGAACAGCTGGGAACGCCAGTCCAGTTCGACACCATGCACGTTGCGGTACCAGTTCGCGGCGGACTGCAGGAACGCCGGCTTACCATCGAACGGCGTGTATCGCGCGTTGAGCGGGTCGTCGACCGACGATTTGGCGACGTCGCGGATGAATTCGGCCGGGTATGCGTCGGGGTTGCCCTTCGCCAGGTCGATCACGTCGGCGCCGGACGCCACGGCTGCGGCGACCTTCACGTCCATGTCGGCGAACACGTTCGGCGGGATGATCTGGGCGACCGGCGCGAACCGGGGCGCCCATACTCCATCGCGGGTGTCGTCGTCTTGTGCGGCGCTCATTGCGGTATTGCTCCTTTGGGATGGGGGTTATATAGGAACGGGAAAAGAGGGGACATGTGGCAAGGACCGCCCTCCGGCGTTACGCGCCATCTCCCGCCAGCGGGAGGTGGCATGCCGTCGCCCCGCTGGCGAAGGACTGTCGGCGTAGCCGACTTCGGGCGGTCCGGGGAGGAAGCGAATCTCAGTGCTGCAGCCGCTTGGCGAGCAGGTTGCAGATCAGCTGGCTGACGAACACGATGACGAGAATGATCAGTGTAGCCACCAGCGTCACGTCGCTCTGGAACCGGTTGTAGCCGCGGATGATCGCGAGGTTACCCAAACCACCTCCACCGACCACGCCAGCCATGGCGGAGAAGGCGACCACGTTGATGAACGACAGCGCCGACACTCGGATGATCGGCACGCGCCCTTCGCGCAGGTACACGCGCCATATGATGTCGAGCGTGCCCAGGCCGGATGCCTTGGCCGCTTCGACCAGGCCGGGGTCTATCTCCAGCAGCGCGTTCTCGACCTGCCGGGCGTAGAACGGCACGGTCGCGCCCACGATCGGCACGATCATCGCCTCGGTGCCGATGGAGGTGCCGACGATCACTCGCGTCACGCCGACCAGCAGGGCCATGAGGATGATGAACGGGATGGATCGCACGATGTTGACGATCTTGTCGAGGATGTTGTAGACGATCACGTTCTGCGTGAGCCCGCCGCGTCTGGTAAGCAACAGCAGCAGACCGAGCACAAGGCCGATCGCGTATCCGATCACCGCGCCGACGATCACCATGTACAGGGTCTCGTAGGTCGCGTCCCAGACCTCCGGCCAGATCATCGACACATTCGGCAGCCATGTCTCCAGCAGATCATTCATTGTCGTTCTCCTCCACCTCGTTCACATGCAGGTCGGCGAGCGGCGTCGCGCTCACCCCGACCGTCGGGAAATACGCGAGCGCCTTGCTGACCGCCTCGGCCGGACCATCCAGACTGACCAGGATCATGCCGACCGGCGTGCCGTGAATCACGTCCACGTTGCCGAACATGATGTTGCCTCTCACGCCGAACCGTTCGCGTATGTCGGCCATCAGCGTCTCCTCCGCACCGGAGCCGACCGAGAACAGCAGATACACGCTGCCGCTCTCCCGCTCCTTGCTGAACAGCGGGTGCTCCTGGACGAGCGTGATGCCCTTGTTCATGTTGCCGGACGTGTAGATGAACTCGCGGGTCAGTTCGTTGGACGGGTGGTCGAACACGTCGAGGATGGACCCGTCGTCGACGACCTTGCCGTGGCTCATGACCGCCAGGTCGGTGCAGATGTCCTTGACGACCTGCATCTGGTGGGTGATGAGCACGATGGTCAGGCCAAGCCGTGCATTGAGGTCCTTGAGCAGGGCGAGGATCGACCGGGTGGTGCGCGGGTCGAGCGCGCTGGTCGCCTCGTCGCACAGCAGCACCTCCGGGTCGCCGATCAGCGCACGCGCGATGGCGACGCGCTGCTGCTGGCCACCGGAAAGCTGCCGCGGATACGCCTTGGCCTTGTCGGCGATACCGACGAGTTCCAGCAGATGCATGGCCTTCGCGCGGGCGTCCTTGCGGGATACCTTCTCGTGGATGAGCGGCAGGGTGACATTGTCAAGCACGGTTCTGGATGGCATCAGGTTGAAGTGCTGGAAGATCATCGCAATCTTGCGGCGCAGCGGTAGCAGCCGGCCCTCGCCGAGCGTGCTGATGGTGGTTCCATTGAAGGTCACGGTGCCGCTGGTCGGACGCTGCAGGACGTTCATCGTGCGCACCAGCGTCGATTTTCCGGCGCCGGAGAAACCGATGATGCCGTATATGGAGCCCTTGTTGATGGTCAGGGACACGTCGTCGACGGCGCGGAAGCGGTTTTTGCCGCGGCCGAATTCGACGGTGACGTGGTCAAGCGAGATCAGAGGGGCGCCGGCGGCGACGGAATCCGAAGCCTCCGCCGCTGCGGCTGCGGTTGCGTTGACGGTTGCATCGCTCACGCGGCCTCACCCGCCCGACCCGCAGCACCATCCGCCCCATCGACGGCGGACTTGCCGGCCGCCGCGAGCACGGCGTCGAGGATCTCCTTCTCGCCGGACAGCACGAAGTCCTCCATCACCGGGCTGAACGGCAGCGGCGTGAACCGCGCGCCGACGCGCAGCACCGGCCCGCGCAGATAATCGAAATGGTTCTCGGCCACGCGCGCCGCGATCTCGCCGCCCACGCCGCCGATCTTGATGGCCTCGTGCGCGATGACCAGATGACCGGTCTTCTTCACCGACGCATAGATGGTCGGCATGTCGAGCGGCGTGATGGACCGCAGGTCGATGACCTCCACGCTCACGCCGTATTCGCGCCGTGCAACATCCGCGGCAGTGAGCGCCTTGGTGAGCATCAGACCGTAGGAGACCAGCGTCACGTCGGCGCCTTCGCGCACGACCTGCGCACGGCTCAGGTCGATGGGCGGCAGGTCCTCGGGCACGTCGCCCTTGACCGGGAACAGTCCCTTGTTCTCGAAGTAGATGACCGGGTTAGGATCCTTGATGGCCGCCTTGAGCAGCTGCTTGCCGTTGGCCGGCGTCGAGGGCACGACCACGCGGATGCCGGGGATGTTGGTGAACCACGTCTCCAGCGACTGGGAATGCTGGGCGGCGCCGTGCTTCATCAGGCCGTCGGGCGCGCGCAGCACCAGCGACATGGTGGCCTGTCCGCCGAACATGTAGTGCGCCTTGGCCATCTGGTTGAGCACCTCGTCCATGGCGATGCCGATGAAATCCGCGAAATGCAGGTCGATGACCGGCTTGGCGCCGGCGATGGCCGCGCCGACGCCCGCGCCGACGAGCGCCGTCTCGGAGATCGGCGTGTCAAGCACGCGCTCGGGGAATTCGTCCTTCATGCCGGCGAACTGGCCGAAGATGCCGCCCTGCTTGGCGATGTCCTCGCCGTAGACGAACACACGTTCGTCGGCTCGCATCTCTTCGAGCATGGCCTCGCGAGTCGCCTCGCCGAATGTGATGATTCGCTCACTCATACAGGTTCACCTCATCGCTGAATACGTCGTCCAAGGCGTCCTCGGCCTTGGGGAATGGACTGTTTACCGCAAATTCCAGAGCCTGTGCGAACTCCTGGTCGAGCCGCTCCTCCGCGGCGTCGAGGTCGTCCTGCGTGACGACGCCTTCGAGCAGGATCTTGCGCCGGAACCGGTCAATCGGGTCGTTGTAGAGTTTCCATTCCTCGACCTCCTCCTGGGAACGGTACTTCTGCGGGTCGGTGATGAAGTGGCCGTCGCGCCGGTAGGTCTTGCATTCCAGGATGGAGGGGCCGTCGCCGCGGCGGGCGCGGTCGATGAGCTTGGCGGAGGCGTCTCGCACGGATTCGACGTCGTTGCCGTCGACGGTGACACCGGGGATGCCGTATCCCTGAGCGCGTTCCGACAGGTAGTCCACGTTCTTGATGTCGTCGAAGCGGGTGGTGGATGCCCACGCGTTGTTCTCGCACACGTAGATGACCGGCAGTTTCCAGCTGGCGGCGAGGTTCACGGCCTCGTGGAAGGTGCCTCGGCTAGATGCGCCGTCGCCGAAGAAGCACACGGCCACGTCGCTGCCGTGCCGCTGCTTGATGGCGAGCGCCGCGCCGGTGGCGATGTTGAAGCCGCCGCCGACCACGCCGTTCGCGCCCAGCATGCCGACGCTGAAGTCTGCGAGATGCATGGAGCCGCCCTTGCCCTTGCAGTATCCGGTGGCGCGGCCGTAGAGCTCGGCGAGCGAACGGTCGACGCGGGCGCCTTTGGCGAGGGTGTGGCCGTGGCCGCGGTGGGTGCTGGTCACGTAATCGTGGTGGGTGAGGTTGCTGCATACGCCGGTGGCGACGGCCTCCTCGCCGATGTACAGGTGGGCGGGTCCGACGATCTCCTTGCCGATGTGCGCCTTGACGGTTTCCTCGAACCGGCGGATCTTGCGCATGGTGGTGTAGAGGTCAACGGCCTGCTGCGTGGTCAATGGTGTGCTCATGATGTGCGGGCTTTCGTATGTTCCTTGGTTTGTTTCCTGTTGGATGTGGGCGGCGCGTGGGCCCGTCCCGACTTGTGCCGGGCCTTGCGCGGGAATCGTCGCGGCATGGCCGTCTCCTGCATGGTCCGTCTGACGACCTGTGCGGCCGTCCTTCACGGATGCCATGCCGGGCCATATGGCCGACCTGCCATGATGCCGGCCGGAGGGCCGCCGTGGCGCGGACCGTCCCCTTGGTCCGCGCCATCCCGTCCGGCTGGCATCATGTCTTCTCGGCGAGCACTCCCCTTCAGCCGAGATGCGTCGACGTTCCCCGTTCGCGTCGCTTGTCGTGTGTGTTGTTATGTTGCGTGCTGCGGTTGCGGCGGCATTCGCCGCATGTCACCACAGCGGAATGACGGCCCCCTTGTACAGCTTGTCGATCAGTTTCTTGACGTCGTCGCTGCGGTAGGCGTCCACGATCTTCTTGTAGGTGGCGTTGTCCTTATCCTTGGCGCGGGAGACGATGATGTTGTAGTACGGCTTGGACTGCTCGTTGACCGGCTCGATGTAGATGGCGTCCGACTTGGGGTTGAGTCCCGCGTCGAGGGCCATGAACACGTTGATGACGCTGGCTCCGACGTCGGGCAGCGAACGGGCGGTCTGCGAGGCTTCCAGCTCGGTGATCTTCAGGTTCTTCGGGTTGGACACGATGTCGTCCGGCGTGGGGTTCGCACCTTCCTTGTAGTCGAGCTTGATCAGGCCGGCGGACTGGAGCAGCAGCAGGCCGCGGGCCGCGTTGACGGAGTCGTTGGCGATGGTGACTTCGGAGCCTTCCGGAATGTCTTCGACCTTCTTGGCCTTGTCGGAGTACAGGCTGATCGGGTTGAGCACCGTCTCGCCGACTGCGGCGAGCGCGTTGTCGTGCGTCTTGTTGAAGTCGTCCATGAGGATGTAGCCCTGGTAGGCGTTGAGGTCGATGTCTCCCTTGGCGAGCGCCTCGTTCGGCTGGATGTAGTCGGAGAACTTCACCAGTTCGACGTTGATGCCCTCCTTCTTCAGGTTCGGGATGACGACCTGATCCCAGACCTCGTTGCTGTCGCCGACCACGCCGACCTTGACGGTGGTGCCGGAGTCTGCCGAGCTGCTGTTCCCGCACGCCGTCAGACCGCCGGCAAGCGATGTGACCGCCAATACCGCCGCAGCGATTCTCCTGATCTTCATGTCTCCTCGTTCCCCCTGGTATCGTGTTTGGTTTGTGCCGTGTGTTTGGATGCTAAGATTGCTGATCGTGCACATTGATCTTGTGCGCCCGCTGCGTTCCGGCGGGATGCCGGCCGTTTTCGCGAACAATGTTCAGCGTAATGCGCGTTTTCACGCGGTTCTTGCGATTGCGTCGAACAGGGCTATCGCCGAAATCTATATGCCGCTATCATGCGCGTATGCCGCACGGCCGGCGAATGCGCGCCCGGGCGGCGCGGAGGCCACCACCAGTCTCACATATTGAGACATAAAGCCGTCATCTCGTCGGATTCGCCGGCAAAAATCGCGCCGTAACCGAATCGCCTCGAATGGACCGGTCCCGGAGACGGTGGCATAATACACGCGGAAAACATCAGTCACGGCGAAACCGTGCAAGGGAGGGAACATGATCATCACCACCGCATCCGGCGCATCAACGGCGTCCGGCAGTCCTGTCAACGGCATTCTGCTGGCGATCCACGCGGGAGCCGGCGACCGGAGCAAGGATGGCAGAGCGCAGAAGACTGCGCAGGCCGAGCGCGATCTGCGTCGGGCGCTGGACGCCGGCTACGCGCTGCTCGAACAGGGCGCGCCCGCCGAGGATGCGGTATGCGCCGCGATTCATGTGATGGAGGATGCGCCGGAGTTCAACGCCGGTCGGGGCGCGGCGCTGACCAGCGAGGGAAAGGTGTCGATGGACGCCTGCCTGATGACCGGCGACGGCGAGGTCGGCTCCGCCGCCGGGCTGACCACGGCCCGGCATCCGATCGATGTGGCCCGGGCGGTCAAGGAGCGCGCCAAGCACACGATGTTCGCGCTGCCGGGCGAGGACCTGCTGCGCTCGTGGGGCATCGAATTGCGCGATCCGTCGTATTTCGTGACCGAGGAACGCCGGCGTTCGCTGGCACGCGCCCAATCCGAGGGCGACGCCTGGGAGAAGCACGGCACGATCGGCGCGGTGGCGAGGGATGCCGCCGGACATGTGGCGGCGGGGACGTCCACGGGCGGCATCACGAACCAGATGCCGGGGCGCGTCGGGGATTCGCCGCTGCCCGGATGCGGCACGTACGCGGCCGATGACAGCGTCGCCGTGTCATGCACGGGTATCGGCGAGGCGTTCGTGAGGTCTGTCGCGGCGCATCAAATCGCGGATCGTGTGCGGTTCGCCGGCCAGTCAGTGCAGGAGGCCGCTCAGGCCGCACTGGATGACGTGGCGGCCCGGCGCGGCGACGGCGGCGTCATCGTCATGCCGGCCAGCGGCGACGGCGTCATCGCCTACAACAGCGAGACGATGAACTACGGATACGTCACCGCCGACGGCGTCCGCGTCGTTCACGGCGCCGAATAACAACAGACGGCCTGCGCCATCCGACGACAGCTTCCGTCCATCCCGCGAAAGTCCCATTTGCGGCGTGCGATATGGAACTTTCGCGGGATAGGGCACCGGACGATATCCGGAGCTACACCGCGGATGACGACCGTCCGATGGACCCTTTTGCGGGGTCAGCCTACGATGGCGTCGACGGCGTCGATGACGGCTCCGCGGAAGCCGTCCTTCTCCAGCTTGGCGACGCCGCGGATCGTGGTGCCGCCGGGCGAGCAGACGGCATCCTTCATCGCTCCGGGATGGGTCCCGGTGGCCATGTACAGCGCTCCCACGCCCTCGACCATCTTCGCGGCGAGCCGGTATGCGGTGGCCCGCTGCAGTCCGTACTGCACGCCGGCGTCACCCAGCGCCTCAATGTACATGTCGGTGAAGGCGGGTGCGCAGCCGGCCACCACCATGGCGATGGTCATGTGTGCGGTGTCGACGCGCTCGATCAGCGAAATCGGGCCGAACAGCGATTCGAAGACCTCCGTCTGCATGTCGGTGAGCGTGTTGTCGGTCTCGGTGACGAGCACGCCCTTGCCGACGGCCATCGGCGTGTTCGGAATCGTGCACTGGATATGGATGCTCTGAGCCAGATCGCCGAACAGCTTCTGGTACTTCGCCAGATCCCAACCGGCGGCGATCGACACCACGAACCGTCCGTTCTTGGCGAACTCGTCTGCGATGGGCTTGATGACGGATTCGATCTGATACGGCTTGATGGCGATGATCACCACGTCGGCCGCGGCGGCGACCTCACGCGCGCTGTGCAGTGGACGCGCCCCGAGCTTCGCAGTGCTGGCTTCCAGCTTGTCGTAATGCGCCGCGCAGGCGACGATGTCGCCGCCGTTGACGACGCCCGCGTCGACGAGACCCTGCGCGATGGCCTGCGCCATGTTGCCATAGCCGATGAATCCTATGGTGATGTTCTGCGCCATGATGCTCCTTGTTGTGTTGTTCATACGAAAGATGCAGTTCGTCATGCCCCGCCGCGCACGGCTGCGAAGCGTACGCCCGCACGCTAGAACAGCGATTCCAGGTCGCCGCGGTTGAGGGCCTCGTCGTAGAGATGGTGGAACACGAGATCGCCGTGCAGCCCGTCATGCTCGAACTCGTTGGTGACCCAGTAATGCGAGTTGCCGACACGGCTCAGCGTGTCGAGCTGCATGCCGGAATCCACGTACATGTCGTCGAAATACACGGCCGATTGCAGCGGAACCTCGTTGCGGGCCAGCTGGTCGGCGTCATAGATCACACCGAATCTCGTATCCTCCATCAGCAGGTCCATCGCCGGCTTGAACGGCCGCAGCGCGGACTCCTGCTCGAACATCCACGGGAACATCGCCTCGCCGGTGAAGGCCAGCGGGCGTTCGCCGGTCGAGAACCGGGGCATGGTGTCGCGCACGCGCTGTGCCGCCCAGCGAATCGGCTCGTCCAGTTCACCGTTCGCGTAGATGAACTCCTGCAGCGGCCAGTACAGGGGACGCGAGGAGGTCGCGTTCATGACCTTCGCCAAGAACTCGTCGGACAACGCCGCCCCGGCTGAGACCGAACCGTCGCCGTCGACGAACGCATCGTCGAAAATCCAGTGCACGCGCTCGAAGCTTGGCTTCATGCCGAAGTCGGAGCCGAGGCATTGCAGGCGCTCCACGGTCAGCGGGTCGCCGTTCGGCAGCAGCGGGGTTCCCTCGGGCAGCGAGCCGGAATCGCCACCGATGCCGCCGGCTTCCGCGATCTCAGCCACGGTCGGCAGCTGATCCGCGACGGCGGCGACACGATCGGCATCGACGCCGTAGCGCTCGTAAAACTGCGCGGTCTTGCGGGCCATGCGCGGGAACGTGTGCTCATAGACCTCGGTCGCGTTCGCCGGGACATGCGGGATGCCGCCGCAGGTGAAGCTCGCGACCACTCCTTCGGGGAACAGCGACAGGTAGGTCAGCGTCAGGAATCCGCCATAGCTCTGGCCAAGCGTCACCCACGGAGAGCCGCCGAACTCGGTGCGGCGCAGATGTTCGAAGTCCCGCACGATCGAATCCGCGAGGAACCGCTTGAGGTAATCCGCTTGCGCACGCGCTCCCCCGGCGGCGAGCCTCGCCATGGCATGCGAGTCGACGCGCGACGAGCGGCCCGTGCCGCGCTGATCCGGCAGCACCACACGGAAATGCTTGACCGCCTCCGCAATCCATCCGTCGCTCGACGGGTTCAGCAGCCTGGGTCCGGCCCCTCCCGGACCACCCTGCAGGAACACCAGCAGAGGCAGATCGTCATGCACGTGCTCGGGGGCGGTCACCACGCGGTAGAACAGGCTGATCGATTCCCCGTCAAAGCCGCGCCCCGGCTCATGACCGGCCCAATCAAGCGGCACCTTGGCCGACCGATCCTCGATATGCAGCCCCGGCACGTAATATTCGGCAAGCAGCGTCATACATTCCCTTTCATTGATGCACCCCGGCATCCCACGATGCCGTACCATTCTCGGTACCACTGTAGCCGACCGGCGGCGGAAACCCGAGGGGATTCCCACCAACGAAACGCACCCCGCCCGACACGCCGCATCGCAATGAATCATCCGGCCGACCGATGTGGGTCGGGTCACCGCACGCGATACGCTGAACCGTATGGGAATCATGGAACGAATCACCACGTGGAACAGGAAGCATGTGCTGCTCGCAGATGCCCTGTATGCGGTGATCATCTCCATCTTTTTCACGCTCATGGCCGGTACCAATGACAGCAATCCCGGCATCATCGCCTATTTCGACCATACGGTAATGGCCTTCTGGAGCTTCGTTCTGATGGTTCCCGTCGCGATGCGCCGGTGGAAGCCGCAGATGGCTACATTGCTGTTCGCCGGTCTGGTGGTCGTCCAACTGGCGTTCGGGCCGTCGATGGTATATGCCGACCTGATGGCGCCATGGATGCTGTATTCAGCCATCGTATATGCGGATCCGCGCAATTCGAAGGCGTTCATCGTACTCGCCGTCGCCATCGGGGCCTTGGCGTCGCCCGTCATCATCTGGTCCGCCGATGCGGGTCCCATCCTCAATCAGGGCGTGTCCTTCGATGGACTCAGCCCCCTGGAGACATGTTCGGGGACATACATCTATGGTCTGAGCGGTGATTGCGCCACCACCATAGCGACAAGCTCAGTGGCCATATTCATCTTCATCGCCGTGTATCTGTTCGCGGCGATCATCGTCGCGTACTGGCAGCGGGCCCGGCGCATCACCGTCAGCATGATGCATGAGCGCAACGACGCCTTGCAGGCAAAAGAGGATGAGGAACGCCATATCGCGGCGCTCGCCGAACGCGCCCGCATCGCGCGTGACATGCATGACGTGGTGGCGCACACGCTGTCGATCATCATCATCCAATCCGATGGGGGCCGGTACGCGGGCGCCAACAATCCGGCGCTGGCCCGGCAGACCATGGAGACGATCCGTCATGAATCGGAGCGCGCGCTGCACGACATGAAACGTCTGCTGGGCGTGTTCGGAGGGTCGGACCATGCCGATTACGCGGATGTGGACGCGCTGATCGACCAGGCGAGGGCGGCGTCCGGCATGGGGTGCACGATTCGCAAGACCGTGTCCGGCCAGCCGCGGGCCGCCGCGCTCGGCGCACAGGCGAGCACCGCAATGTACCGCATGGTGCAGGAGGCGCTGACGAACGTGCGCAAATACGGCGGCCCGAACGTCATCGTGCAGATCAGCGAGATCTGGGGGGCTGACGGACTGCACGTCACCGTTGCCGACAATGGCCGCGGCGCGTCATCGTCGTTGGACGGCCACAAGCCCGGTTACGGACTGATCGGCATGCGCGAGCGAATCGGCGCGGTCGGCGGCAGCGTGACCAGTGGACCGCAGCTTGGCGGCGGCTTCGTGGTGTCCGGCTTCGTGCCGTACAGCACTGTCTCAACGCAGTCCGAGGCTGCTGCGCCGGCGTCCGAAAGCCCAAACGTAGCGTCTTCCGCTGCGGTGTTTTCGGGCGCGGCAATCATGCCGATGGCGGCCCCGACGACCGGAACGGTTTCAATGGCGACGGATACCGGGAATACCGGGGTCGTCAGTAATGTCGCGAACGCCTCGCAATCCGCCGTCGCCAGTCAAGTCGGTGTCGTCCAACCGGCCGGTGTCACGCAACCGGCCGGCGCAAAGATGCCCCGTCCGGTGTCGCAGATGTCATCGGTCCCGACACAAGCGCCGCCGGCACCCATCACCATACGCCTGCGCACGATTCTGTCCGCCCTGCGTTCGAAGCCGATCCAGCAGGCATCCGCTACCGGGGAGCAGCGGCTCAACTGGATCGAGCGCATGTCGCAGTGGACCGAGCGGCATTATCTGCTGACCGACCTGCTGCTCACCATACTGGTGGCCTGGATGCTACTTTCCATCAATCCATCCGTCATATACGCCGAGGGACTGCAGCTCGACAACCGTTTCGACCGCGCATTGACGATCATCATCCTGATTCCGTTGATCTTCCGCCGCAGGTTCCCGGAATCCAGCGCGCTGGCGGTGGCCATCCTCGCCGCGCTTCAGCTGCTGTTCTTCGAGCCGGTCAGCCTGGCCGATATCCTCGCTTCCCTTGTGGCCCTGTATTCCGCGGTGTTGTACGGCCGTGACAAGGCATGGCGATGGACGGGGATCGCCGCAATATCGGATTCCGTGCTGTTCGGCTGCAAGATCTTCGCCGCTCAAACCGGGTATCGAAGCATCTTCAGCATGCTGTCTCATCCCCGCCCGGCATATTCCCTCGCGACGACGCCCGCCGCGTTCGCATCGGCAATCATGTTCATGGTGATATCGCTGGCGTTGTGCATAAGCGCGACGGCCATGGCACGATGGGACCGATCCAGCGGATCGAACGCGCTGGTGCTGCAAGCCCGCGAGGAGGCGTTGCGCGCGGAGCAGGCCAAGCAGCGCATCCTGGCGGCGAACATGGAACGTGACCGCATCAGCGAGAGCATCCAGTCCGAGGTGACGATGACGCTGACCAGCGTGATCGACCAGGCGGTCGCCGGCCTGCGCATGCTTGACGATTGCGAGCGTCACGGTGAACAGCCGTCGTCCGGGTCCATCTCCGAGGCGTTCGCGGCCATCGGATCACAGGGCCGTGCGGCGCTGGCCCACATGCGCAAGCTGCTGGGCGTGCTGCGCGAGACCGGATTCAGCGATGAGGCTCACCGGCAAGAGCAGCCCGGCATGCAGCTCAGGCCCGCGGCATCGCTCGACAAGCAGCTGCACGATAGCCAGCTGCACGGCATCGCGTCGTAATGAGACGGCGCTCCACGGCCCGCCGGGGATCATCCGACATGAATTCAGGGTTAAATCAGGGGGCGTGATACGGGACTTGTTCGCCGATGTTGGATACAGTGGAAGGCATGAGTGAGTTGCAAAGAATTCGGGTGGTCATCGCCGACGATCAGGAACTGGTGCGAGCGGGATTCGCAATGGTGATCGGATCCCAGCCGGACATACAGGTGGTCGGGCAGGCGGGCGATGGCGCCCAGGCGGTGTCGTTGGCCGAATCGCTGCACCCCGATGTGGTGCTGATGGACGTGCGCATGCCCGGCATGGACGGACTGGAAGCGACCAGCCGCATCAGCGCGCTGGAAGCGGCCGCCGGAGACGCACCGCGCAAGACCCGCGTGATCATCCTGACGACGTTCGACCTGGACGAGTACGTGATGGCGGCCATCAACGCCGGCGCATCCGGATTCCTGCTCAAGGACACCGAGCCGGAGACGCTGCTGAGTTCTATTCGCACGGTATATCAGGGCAACGCGATTATCGCGCCTTCGGCGACGAAACGACTCATCGAAAAGATGATGGAGGACGGGTACACCAAGCATGGGTTGACGGCGACTGACGGCTATGCGGACGGTTCGTCCACGATGCCCGGCGCCCGGCCGGTGGCATACACTGACCCGGAACTGAACCTGCTGACCGAGCGGGAGCGTGAGGTGCTGGTGGAGATCGCCCATGGATTGTCGAATCAGGAAATCGCCGACAAGCTGTTCATCAGCCTGCCAACCGCGAAAACGCACGTGGCGCATATCCTTGCCAAAATCAATGCGCGCGACCGCGTCCAGGCCGTCGTCTTCGCCTACGACAACGGTCTGGTATAAGGCGAATATAAAAAAACGCCCCCGCTGGCGGGGCGCGATGCTCAGTCCGTCAGCGGGGGCGCTAGTTGTCAGATCGCGTGCTTGCGGCGGATCATCATGATCGTGACGCCGGCGGCGGCGATCAGGATGAACGCCGAGGCGATGCCGGACACGTCCGCGCCGGTCTTCGACAGCGGCTGCGTGCCGGAGGGGTTGCGGCCAGCGGCATTGTTGACACCGATGTTGCCGGCATTGCTACCGCCGTTACCGTTGCCGCCGTTGTTGCCGTTGTTGCCACTCGTCTCGCGCACGACCGAGGCCTGCGCCTGGCCGGGCTCGACCTTGACGACGTTCTTGCCGTCGGCGCTCAGCGTGACCTTGGCGCTGTAGGCCGCGGCGAGGTTGACTCGCGCCCAGCCCTGCGACGAGGCGTCCAGCGGATAGCCGGAGTCACCTTCGGTCGCGGCGAGCACGGCCTTCTTCTGCGCGGAATCCAGCGACTTGAACGCGGCGACGTTGTCGAGCATGCGGACGGCCGAGTCAGGCACCACCGGCGCCTGTCCGGTCGTGCCCGTGGCTTGGAAGCCATAGGTCATGCGGGCCTTGTACGCGGCCAGTGCGGAGGCGCGGTCGGTCACCGGCTTGGTCGAAACCTCGTCGGTGAAATCGTTGCGGTAGCCGTTGGCGGCGTTCGCGCCGGTGTTCGTGATGCAGGCGTCGAGCGTATCGCCGTGGTTGTCGGCCTTGCACTGCGCGGTCAGGTAATCGACGAGCTCGGCGCGGGCGGCCGCGCCTTCCTGTGCGGTCTTCTCGCCGCTCACCGCGGTGGCGACGCCGTACTGGCCGGCGATGTGGCCGCCCATGATGTCGAGCGGGTAGTGCACGCCGAGCACGATGCGGTTGTTGCCGGCCTCGGACACGCGGGTCATGATCTCCGGGCCGAGCTCGGGCAGCAGGTACGCCAGGCCGGCGCCCTGCGTGAACGCGAAGGTGGTGTGGCCGGACGGGAACGAGCCGGAGTTGTACAGTCCGTCATACTCGTTGTCGGGCGCTTCGCCGTCTCCCCAGTCGAAGTTCTCGTAACCGGGGACCTTCTTGATGTTCAGCGTCTGCTTCAGACCGTTCATGTTCAGCGTCGTGCCGTTGAAGTTCACGCGGTCCACGTAGGGGCGCGGGTGCTGGTATGTGGCCTTGGCGACGCCGGTGGAAGCGGACTTGTTCATGTCAGACAGGAACTGGGCGGTCTTCGGCAACTTACCAGCGTCGGCGGCATCCTTGTAGTACTTGCCGAGCACCGGACCGAGCGCGTCGTACAGCGTGTTGGTGGAGTTCATCTGGGCGTCGGACAGGGCGCGCTGGTCCTGCGCAGTGTTGCCGTCGGTGCCGTACGCCTTGTTGTTGATGTCTTCGGTGAGCTGGTCGTCGTGCACGAGCACCGACTTGCCCTCATCGGTCACGCCCTTGCCTGCGACGTAGTACTCGTTGAAGTCGGTCAGCAGTCCGGTGATCGTGTCCTTGGAGGATGCGGTCTTCACCACGGTCGGCGCCTTGGCGCCGAAGGAGATGGCGGTGATGGTGCTGCCGTCTTCGCTCAGCGTCACCTTGGCGCTGAAAGCCTTGGCGAGGTTGATGCGCTCGAATCCGTTGGAGCTGGCGTCCAGCGGGTAGCCGGAGTCAATTTCGGAGGCTTCGAGCACCTGACGACGCTGGGCGTCGGTCAGGTCGGGGAATGCGGTGAGCAGCAGGTTCTCCGCGCCTTGCGGCACGACGGGCGCCTGACCGGCGGCCGAGGTCTGCGAGAATCCGTAGGTCATGCGTGCGGTGTAGGCGTCGATGGCGGACGCGCGGTCGGTCACCGGTTCGGTGGACACCGCGTCGGTGAAGGTGTTCTTGTATCCGTTCTTGTCGTTGGCGCCGGTCTTGCTCGCACACGCGGCGACGGTGTCGCCGTTGCCGTCGGCCTTGCAGCGTGCGGCGATGTAGTTCTCAAGTTCGTCATGGGCTGGCAGCAGCACGTTCTGGCGGAACGTGGCATCAGACCACAGAGCGGTGACGGATGCGCTGGCGGAGATGCGTCCGCCGATCACGTCCATCGGGTAGTGCACGCCGAGCACGACGCGGTTGTTGCCGCCTTCGGCGGCGCGGGCCACGAGTTCCGGTCCGAGCTCGGGCAGCAGCGTGGCCAATCCCAGACCGCGGTTGTAGGTCTTGGTGGTGTGGCCGGACGGGAAGGACTGCGACGGCTCCTGATAGTCGGTGTAATCCTCGCCGTATTCCTGGCCGTCGATATTGATCATCGGGATGCGCTTGATGTCGAGCGTCGAGCTCAGACCGTTGAGGTCGGTGTCACCGCCGATCGTGCGGTCGACGCCTTCGTTCTCCTTGTTGAAGTACGGACGCGGGTAGTTGAAGTCCTTCTTGGCGCTGCCGGTGCCGACGAAGCCCGCGAACGAGTCCTTACTGCTTTTGCTGAACACCAGGTCGGAGGTCTTGGGCAGCTCGCCCTGCGCGACGCCCTCGGCCACGTACTGGCCGATGATCGGCCCGAACGCGTCCTTGTAGATGCGCAGTGCGTCGCCGTCGCTCGCGTCGAGAGCGGCGCGCTCGGCCTGCGTGTAGGTGCCGTCGACCTTGGTGGTGTCGGCGGCGGCCTTGTTGTTGATGGCCACGACGGTCTTGTCGTTCTGTCCGAGCACGCTCTTGCCGGCATCGGTGACCTTGCCGCGGAAGGCATCGCCCTGCGGCGTGTTGTTCACGACCTTCTTCGGGGTCCACCAGTTGTAATACTCGCCGAGCAGCAAGGTGATGTTCGGCTTGACCGCGCTGCCGTACGAGGGAGTGTCCGCGGCGTTCGCGGTGACGCTCACGGACATCAGCATCGCGATGGATGCGATACCTGCCACGGCGCCCTTGAGGACCGCGGACTTACGCATTGTCTTGTGCATTCTTTCAGCTTCCATTGTGTGTTGGTTGATATGGAACCGATTCTGTTGTAGACCAACTGTCAGGTTCCGACCGCTGAAAGATAATGAAAATCACCTTCGATTAATGAACAGTTCATTTTGCAACGTACCGATTTTTCGCGTGTTCAGGTTATAACATCGCGCGTCGGGAGCCGCGTGTCACGGGTCGTGCGGTATAACGCCGTATAGGCGATGAGGTCCCTTCTTTTGAGTGAAAGAAGGGACCTCATTGTACTGGCGGCTGTGTTGACCACCCACCGGCTCTACGAACTAGGCTTCAGCCAGAGCCTCGACAGGCTGAACCGTCAAACAGACAGTCCAGTGGACTGTCTGTAGGTGAAGTGAGCGGCTTGCCGCGAAGGCCGCCTAAGAGGCTCAGGCTTCAGCCAGAGCCTCGACAGGCGGCGTCTTGACTGCGCGACGGGCCGGGAACACGCTGGCGAGCAGGGCTGCGATGGCGGCCACCACAAGCACGATGCCGTTCATGCCCCATTCGAAGGGGAACACCGTCTTGCCGTACAGGCTGAACACCATGTACGACCCCAGCCATCCGAACAGCGTGCCGAGCACCACGCCGACCACACCTGCGACGAGCGACAGCAGCAGCGCCTCGACGGCCAGCGAGCGCCGCAGCTGCCCGCGGGTCATGCCGATGGCCCGCAATGTCGCGGATTCGCGGGTGCGTTCAATCACCGACAGACTCAGCGTGTTCGCCACGCCGATCAGCGCGATGAGCACCGCGACGGCGATCAGCGCGACCAGAAGCATCAGCATCGAGTTGATGATGGTCTCCCATTGTGCGCGTTGCGCCACGGGACCGGTGATGGACACGGTGGAGTCATACGAAAATACGTCCTGAATCTTGTTGAACACGTCACTCAGGGAGACGCCGGCCGACTGGGTATCCACACGCATGAGCAGCATGTGGCTGGTCGCGGTGATGTCGCCGTTGTTGAAATGGCTGGTGTTGATGAAGGCGACGGCATCATAGTTGGACGAGACGCGGCGGTAATCGGATTGCACCGGCTTGAGACGCATTGATGAGGAAACGCCTCCGTTCGTCGAGCTTGCGCTGGCGGACCCGTCTTGTTCGGTGCTTGCCGCAATGCCATTCGACTCCGCGGCAGTGAACCGCAGCTTCGCATCGGAGCCGAATGTGATCTCCTTGCCTGAGGTGGCGCGGTATTTCGGCAGCAGCACGGTGTCGTCGCCGACGGTGACGCCGCTCAGGTCGGCGTGCATGACGCCGGCGAGTTCGGAGGTGTTCTTGACGCCGACGAGCAGCAGGGACATCGTTCCCCCGTTCACGCCTTCCGCGGTCACCGTCGCCGTGGGCGCGTACATGGTGGCCGCGACGCCCTTGACCTGGGCCGCTTCCTTGACTGCGCTGGTCTTCAGGCCGTCGCCGGTGGCGATCATGTCGACACTGTACCGGGACGCGAGCGCCTCCCCCATGGTCTGCTTGGCGCTGGCTGCACCGGTGGCGATGGTGGCGACCAGGGTCACGCCGATCAGCAGCGCGGTACCGGTGGCGGCGACGCGACGCGGGTTCTTCTGGATGTTGGCGTGGGCAACTTTGGCGCTCGGACCGCACATCGAGACGAGCGCGCCGACGCCGCGCATCAGCACCGGCAGCCAGAACGTGGCGGTGAGTACGAGCCCGAGGAACACCAGCGCGGCCCCGCCGATGGACATCAGCAGCACACTGCTGTAATTGTCGATGGCCATGGTGTCCAGACCGTTCAGCATGCCGGACAGCTGCCATACGGCGACGCCAGCCAGTGCCAATCCGGCGATGATCGTCAGAACGCCAATCGTGGCGCGGACCTTTCCGGCGCGTGATGTATCGGTCAGCTCGATCGGGCGCAGGGCCTCAAGCGGCGTCACGCTGGTGGCGGACCGTGCGGAGCCGAGTGAGGCGAGTACAGTCATGATCAGGCCGAATGCGATCGGAACCACGAACGCTTGCCACGAGAGAATCAGCCTGGCCTGCATTCCCATCATTTCCATTACGCCCGTGTTCGTGACCAGCGCGATCAGACCGACGCCGAAGCCGACGCCCAGCACCGACGCAATCAGGCCAAGCAATCCGGCCTCCATCAGTACGGATGTGTACAGCTGGCCCTTCTTCGCGCCGATTGTGCGCAGCAACGCCAGCGTGCGCCTGCGTTGCGCCACCAGCACCTGGAACGTGTTGGCGATGACCAGGGCGGCAACGAACAGTGCGAGCACACCGAAGCTCAGCAGGAATATGGTGGGGAAACTTGTGTTGTTCGCGCTGAGGTCCCTGACGGCCTCCGCCTCGACCGATCGGCGCGATTCCACGCCATAAGATTTCGGCAGGAGCCCGGAGACCTCGTCGACGGTCCGCTGCGCAGCAGCGGCGTCGGCTTCGTCGATGTCAAGCAGGAGCATGTACGCCTGCATATGGTCGAAATCATCCACGCCGTATACCGCGGCGACGACGTTCTCCGACAGCACCGAAGCGCCACCGTAAAACGAGTACACACCAAACGGGTCGCTGGTCAGGCCAACGACGCGCACGTCACGCACCGCGGTGCCGCTCAGAGCGCTGCCGTTGGATATCGGAGCGACGTCCACCTTGTCGCCGACACCCACTCCAAGTTGTTTGGCGACGGATTTTGGCAACGCCACCTCGTTGTTGTCGACCGGCTGGTCGCCGGAGACGATGCGGACCGGCAGCAGCTTACGGTCGGTTGACGTGCCGACGGCGTATCCGCTCGAGCGCTTGCCCGCTGCGGAGATCGAAACGCTGACGGACGTGTCGACGCGGGCGCCCTTCACGCCTTTCGTGGCGCGTATCCGGTCGAGGTTGAAATCGGCGACGGTGGTTCTGTCGGCCGAGCCGTTTTCGGAGACCGCGCCGTTGCTGTTTGTTTTCATCGTGACGATGTAGTTCGCTTCGCCGAGCTGGGCGGTCCTCTGCCTGCGCAGCGAGTCGTCCATGGAGTTGGAGAACAGGAACGTGGCGGCGATGAACGCCGTGCCGATAAGGATGGCTATGCCTGCGGGGATGAGCATCCTCGCGCTTTTTTTCATGAGTTTGATGGTGATGGAGAACATGAGAAGTCCTTAATGCTGTGAGCGGGTCAGCGGCGGTGCTGGGCGACGGCGGCGTGCTGCGGAGCGCCCGGAACGAAAGACGCCTTTTCGGTGTGCCCCTTGAGGGCCGCCACCGGCGGTCTTGGAACGGTGGTGCCCGCGGACGGCCCGCCGACCAGTTGGGTGGCCCGCTCGCGCTCGTTCATCAACAGTTGGTTCATGCTCTCGGCGGTCGGGCGCTGCTCGTCGGCGACGATCTGGCCGTCGGCGAACACGATCGCACGATCGGCATAGGATGCGGCGACGGCGTCATGGGTGACCATGATGACGGTCTGCCCAAGTTCCTTGACGGATCGCTTCAGGAAGCTCAGCACTTCGGCGCTGGAGACGGAATCGAGGTTGCCGGTGGGCTCGTCGGCGAACACCAGCGACGGTTTGGTGATGAGCGCACGCGCGATGGCGACGCGCTGCTGCTGGCCGCCAGACAGTTCATTCGGCCGGTGCGTGAGACGTTCCTTGAGTCCCAGCGTCGTCGTCAGCATGTCGAACCACTGACGGTCGGGCTTCTGACCCGCCAGAGTCAACGGCATGAGGATGTTCTGCTCGGCGGTGAACATCGGCAGCAGGTTGAAGCTCTGGAAGATGAAGCCGATCTTGTGGCGGCGCAGCATGGTCAGCTGATTGTCGTTCATGGTGGTGATGTCGGCGCCGTCGAACACGATATGACCGCTCGTGGCCGAGTCGAGTCCGGCGAGCGTGTGCATGAGCGTGGACTTGCCGGAGCCGGACGGGCCCATGATCGCGGTGAACCTCCCTTGCTCGAACCGCACATTGACGCCGCGCAGCGCATGCACCGCGTTTTCGCCATGCCCGTAGTCCTTGACCAGGTCGATCGCCTCGATGGCGATGGGGTGCCGCTGTTCCTGCGCCGCACCGGCATTGGTCTGCGGCTGCATGATCTGCTGTTCCATAACGTCCTCTTCCATATCAATACAGGGATTTTCCCTGAACGTTACTTTCACCATACGGGTGGCGGGCTCGGACCGGCATCGTGCGGCGGGGTGAATCGCCATCGTGCCCATCATCCTTGAGTATTACGCGCTCGAACATTGTGCGCGGTTTCACTGCGCTCGGCGGCCTCTCTCGGCCGGGAACGCACGGGCCCGTGGCGATGACGGGGAATGGGATGATAGGGGGGTGCCTGGCAAGAAGAATTGTACGATGAGCGAGAACAGTGTTGAGAACGAGAATGGCGAAACGTCCATTTTCCAATGATTCTTAGATTTGCCCTCACGCCCCGAAACGGCATGTAACCGGTTAAAAACGATTTCGTGGCACAGGGAATGCCACGAAATGCCGAAAACAGCGATTTTTACCGTTTCGTGGCACGAAACCCCCTGCTTGCATCACTGTTCAAGACAAAAAAGCCAAAATGTGGTCGGAACGGAGCTGAACAGCAGGATCGGACCATACGCCCTCCCGCTGGCGGGAGGTGGCGCGAAGCGCCGGAGGGTGGTTGTGCGGCGACATCCCACCCGCTTCACTACAGCCCAGCCAGCAAGGGCTATATGCAACAAACCCGCGCTGCATGACGTCAGCGCGGGTTTGTACGGGTTCCCCTTCTCGTTCCGCGTCACGGTTCCCCGACCGGCGACGCGGAAAATCCTTGCGGCTATCTAGCCAAGACCATCACTTGGCCAGTCCGGAGGCGCGCAGCGCCTCGAAGCCGCCCTTGAGGTCGTCGAGGATGTCCTCGATGTTCTCGGTGCCGATGGACAGGCGGATGGTGCCCTGGTGGATGCCCTGATCCTCCAGCTCCTCCAGCGTCTCCTGGGAGTGCGTGGTGGAGGCCGGGTGGATGACCAGCGACTTCACGTCGGCCACGTTCGCCAGCAGAGAGAACAGGTGCAGGTTGTCGATGAAGACACGCGCCGCGTCCTTGCCGCCCTTGATGTCGAAGGTGAAGATGGAGCCGGCGCCGTTCGGGAAGTACTTCTTGTACAGCTCGTGGTCGCGGCGCCCCTCGATGGACGGGTGCGAGACGGACTCGACCTCAGGCACGGTCTGCAGGTACTCGACAACCTTCAGCGCGTTCTGCACGTGGCGCTCGACGCGCAGCGACAGGGTCTCGGTGCCCTGCAGCAGCAGGAACGCGGCGAACGGGGACAGGGTGGCACCGGTGTCGCGCAGCAGGATGGCGCGGATGCGGGTCACGAAGGCGGCTCCACCAAGGGCCTCGTAGAAGTTCAGACCGTGGTAGGAGGGATCCGGCTCGGTCAGGGTCGGGAACTTGCCCGGCACCTCAGCCCAGTTGAAGTTGCCGCCTTCCACGACGACACCACCCAGCGTGGTGCCGTGGCCGCCGATGAACTTGGTCGCGGACTCGACCACGACGTCGGCGCCGTGCTCCAGCGGGCGGAACAGGTACGGGGTGGCGAAGGTGTTGTCGACGATCACCGGCAGATGATGCTTGTGGGCGATTGCGGAGATGGCCTCGAAGTCGGGCAGGTCGGCGTTCGGATTGCCGAAGGTCTCGAAGTAGACGAGCTTGGTGTTCTCCTGGATGGCGTCCTCGAAGTTCTGCGGAACCTCCGGATCGACAAAAGTGGTGGTGATGCCGTCGCGCGGCAGCGTGTGCTTGAGCAGGTTGAAGGTGCCGCCGTAGATGTTCTTGGAGGAGACGATGTGGTCACCGGACTGGGTGATGTTGCGCACGGCGTACTCGACGGCCGCGGCGCCCGAGGCGACCGCGATGCCGGCGGTGCCGCCTTCAAGGGCGGCGATGCGATCCTCGAACACGCCCTGGGTGGAGTTGGTCAGACGGCCGTAGATGTTACCCAGGTCGGCGAGTCCGAAGCGGGCCTCGGCGTGGTCGAAGTTGTGGAAGACGTAGCTGGTGGTCGCGTAAATCGGCACTGCGCGGGAGTCGGTGGCCGGGTCGGCCTGCTCCTGGCCGACGTGCAGCTGCAGGGTTTCAAAACGGTACTTCTTGTTGGCTTCGGTCATGGTGGTTGCTCCTTTTCCCATGTCGGGATGCTGTGGTTTCCGTGTCTTTCTTGTCGCCACCCGTCGGCGGTTTCCAGCGTCTGGCGAGGTGTTGGTTTAGACCATAGGGCACATGGATGCGGCATCGCAAGTCCGGCGTTATCGCGGTTGCCTATAACCCTTTAAAAGCCGTTGGCATCATTGGTGTCGCAGGTCGTAACAGGAGCCCTAAAACCGACTATCCACGATGCGACACGCCGCTGCCGTCAGAGCCGGTTCCACAGGTCACGGATCATGTCGGTGATGGTCAGGTCGCGCAGGGATACCATCTTCGGGAACGTGCGGATCAGACGGCGCTGCTGGCGGTTGAGCGAGCGACGGACCAGCTCGCCGGCATCCGCAACCGGTCTGGATGCCGCACGAATGCCCTGCTGGGCTCCGGCCGCGAACCGGTCATACGCCTGCTCCGCCTGCCCGCGCAGTTTGGCGGACGTTTCGCGCCACTGCTCGTCGGCCTCGCTGATGCGTGTGTCGATCTGTCTGATCTGCTGCGATTTGAGCGCCTTGATGCCCTCGCTGACCTTCGCCAGACGCGAGTCGAGACTGCGCAGACCGGCCTGGGTGATGGCCGCATCGATTACCACCACGACGAACGACAGTCCCGCGACGGCGTGAAGCAGCCATATCGGCCAGGACCGGACGATGTCGGACATCCACGGCTGGACCACCAGTTTGATGCACGTCGCCCCCGCGCCGAACGCCAGAAACCCGTTAAGATACACGCGCCCGTTGATGTTGAACGGCTTGCCGGAATAATCCCAGAAACGCATGTGGTACAGTTTCTCGATCGCCCAGCTCGACGCATATTCCAGCGTGCATGCGAGCACGCCGCTGGACAGGAACAGCGACAGCGGATTGTTCACGTCATGCAGCAGCACGACGACCAGCAGACCGCCGAACCCGTAGATCGGGCATATCGGCCCGTTGAGCATGCCCCGATCCTCGAACCGCTTGCGCAGCACGACGCTCAGGCCGGTCTCCCACACCCATCCCGCGAACGAGTACGCCAGCCAATACAGGAAGAAGCGTTCCACGACAATCAGAACATCCATGGGCGTCATGGCATCCTCCTTGCGATCATGCGGACGGAACCGCCGCATCGGGCTTCGTCCCGTCGTCACGTGTATCAGACAACTCTAGCGCGAGGCGTCACGTTCCGGCTTCCGCTCCCATGCCGTCGATACGATGCAGGTGGCACTTCCCGGCCGCCCGCCACCGGTGGCGCGCTGGGCGGGACCGCGTTACGCGGTGTGCGCCCGACGATGCTAGTCTCTGTTGTGTATCGTCATTGCCTACCAGTAAGGGGTGTTTCCGAATGACCGATGATGTGACGCTGTATGACCGCGACCCACATTACATTCCGCGCGTAGCCGCCGTGCACGACATGTGCGGGTATGGCAAGTGCTCGCTGACCGCGGCGATCCCGATCCTGTCGGCGGCCGGCTGCGACGTGTGCCCGGTGCCGACGGCCCTGTTCTCCGCACACACCAAGTACGCCGTGTTCACGTTCCATGACACGACGGACATTCTCTCCGGATATCTGGATGCCTGGCGCAAGGAGAACGTCGAGCTGGACGGCGTGTACAGCGGCTTCCTCGGCTCCCCCGACCAGGTGTCCATCATCCAGCGCCTGTACCGCGAATATCCGTCCGCGCTGCGGCTGGTCGACCCGGTTATGGGCGACGCCGGGCAGATGTACCCGACGTACACGCCGGAACTGTGCGAGGCGATGGGGGCTCTGGCGGACGGCGCGGACGTGCTGATGCCGAACCTGACCGAAGCGAGCATCCTGACCAAGCGCGACTACCCCGGGCAGGATCTCGATGACGCCGCCGTGACCGAACTGCTGGACGCGCTGCTGGGACTCGGTACCAAGAACGTGGTGCTCAAGGGCATCGACCACGGTGACGGCAAGATCATCAACTACGTGGCGAGCGCCGAAAAGGGCGCTGCCGAGAAGGTCGAGCTTGTGCACGACAAGCTGCCGTACATGATCCACGGTACGGGTGACGCTTTCGCGTCCGCACTGTGCGGTGAGGTGATGGCCGGCCGTGGCCTGGCCGAATCGGCTCAGATCGCGGGCGAATTCGTACGTCATGCAATGGAAAGCACCCGCAATCAGCCGCATTTCGAGGAGCGCGGGGTCAGTTTCGAGCTCGATCTCGGTGAGCTCACTTCGCTGGTGAAGTGAGACCGTGCCGCAAAGCCGGCAAAACGGAACTGCGCCGAAGCCCTGGCTGGGCCTTCGGCGCAGTTTTGTATCAGAACCACTCTGACTCGGGACCAAGGAATCCGGCCTGAGGGGAAGGCGTCAGGCCACTCCCGTATCGCAGCTCTCAGTATTCGCGCGTCTTGGGCGGGAAGTCATTGATGTGCACGGACTGCCACAGGATGGAGGCGTGAGGTGCCGATGAAGCCTCGGCATCGGCGGCATCGGCCATCCCGATCATCGAATGCGCGAGGAAACGTTCGTCGTCACGCGTCGGATAATCGAGCCTTTGCAGGGAACCGCGCGATTCGTGGCGCGCCTCGGATGCGCGCAGCATGGCTTCGGCGAGCAGTGTCAGGTGCCGTACCTCCCAGATCGCGGTTATCTCCTGATTGAACGCGGGTGTCTCCGAATGCGCCGTGAGACGGTTGGCGCGGGGACGGATCACAGTATCGAGCAGGTTCAGGGCCTCGCTGATGGAACGGGCGTCGCAACGCACCGCCAGCGCATGTTCCATCAGCGTTCCCAGATCGGCGGCGAGCCGATACGGGTTATCCTCCTCGGAACCGGGCTGCGCGGAAGCATCTGAGCCGCCGAGCTCCGCTGTCTGCGGCATACCGTCAGACGTATCGTCTGCCGCGTCATCGTCCACGTCCGGTCTGCCCGCAAGCATCGTGGCGACATCCTGCTTGCGCGAACGGGCGACGTCGTCCACCAGCGCGGCTGCCGCCTCGGCGGGACCGTCATCCGCATCGGCGCCGCGCATCGGGTCGTCGACCGGCGACTGTGCGATGCGGGCCGCCAGCGACTCACCTGCGCGCGTGCCGAACAGGCATGCGTCGAGCAGCGAGTTGCCGCCCAGACGGTTCGCCCCATGCACCGACACGCACGAGCATTCGCCCGCGGCGAACAAGCCCTCCACGACCGTGCGGGTACCGGAAACGGCGTCGACGTTCTGGCTCCCTGACTCCGCCCAGCGATACACCTCTCCATCCGTGGTGATCGGGATGCCACCCATCGTGTAATGCGCGGTCGGTTTGACCGGCACCATGTCCTTGGCCGGATCGAGGTTCGCGTACGCCTTGATGGTCTCCACCACCTGCGGCAGCACCGCATTCATATGATCCGGATCGATGCCGGTCATATCGAGCCACACGCAGTCCTTCGGACCGTCCGGGTCTTTCGGGTCCGCGACGCCGCGTCCGCCGTCAATCTCGGCCATGATCGAACGGCTCACCACGTCACGCGCGGCGAGGTCGCGATGCTCCGGCGCATAACGTTCCATGAACGCCTCGCCGTCGGCGTTACGCAGCACGCCGCCCTCCGCACGGGCGGCCTCCGACAGGAGTATGCCCGTGTGCGCGAGACCCGTCGGATGGAATTGGACGAATTCGATGTCTTCCAGCTGGAGTCCGGCGGACAACGCCAAGGCCATGCCGTCGCCGGTCAGATCCCATGAATTCGACGTGGTGTGGAACAGTCGTCCTGCACCGCCGGTGGCGAACATCACGTTGTGCGCATGAATTGCGTGGGTGACGCCGGCGTGCGTGTCATAGGCGACCACGCCCGCAACGGCGTTCCCCGACTTGTCAAGCACCACATCGGTCACGTACCATTCCTCGGCGAATTCGATGCCGGCCGCGACGCACTGCTGCCACAGCGAGTGCAGGATCTGATGGCCGATGCGGTCCGCCGCATATGCCGCCCTGCGCACGGGCATCTTGCCGAAATCCGCGGTGTGACCACCGAACCGTCGCTGCGCGATGTGGCCGTCATCGGTGCGGGAGAACGCCACGCCCATACGCTCCAGGTTGATCACGGTCTGCGGGGCGTACTCGGCGAGCAGCTTGGCCGCATCCTGATCGACCAGCCAGTCGCCGCCCTTGACGGTGTCGTAGTAATGCCAATGCCAATCGTCCTGTTCCACATTGCCCAGACTCGCCGCGATGCCGCCCTCCGCTGAACCGGTGTGCGAGCGCAACGGCTGCAGTTTGGATATCACCAGGACCTTCGGCTCGATGCCGGACTCCTTCAACTGTTCGACGTCAGGGGAGTGCATCAGCCCCAGCGCCGCCGACAGGCCGGCCGCCCCGGCGCCGACGATCACCGCGTCATACATTTCTTCCACATGTTTCGGACTCATATCCAAGATTGTCGCACAAGGGCTGACGTTCGCCGCGCACGTGACGGGAGCACGGCGGATAATACCGTTCATGGAAGAAATATCCGACAGCACGACAACGCCCGGCAACACGACGACGCCCGGCAATGCGGCAACATCCAACGGCACAGCGTCATCCGGCAGCACAGCGTCGTTCAATAGTGCGACATCGTTCAACAGTGCGGTGTATGACATCGTCCGGCGGATCCCGCGCGGAGCGGTCGCGACCTACGGCCAGGTCGCGACGCTGGCCGGCCGCCCACGCAATGCGAGGTTCGTCGGCTTCGCGCTGCACGCCAATCCCGAACCCGGCGTGATTCCCTGCCATCGCGTCGTGTTCCGTGACGGTTCGCTGGCGCCCGGCTTCGCGTTCGGCGGCCCGGAGCGGCAGCGCGCGATGCTCGAAGAGGAGGGTGTGCCGTTCATCCCGCCGCGGGCGGGCCACGACAATGCCGGTGACGGTGGATGGCGTGTCGACCTGGCACGATGCCAATGGCAGGCGTAACGCACGCCAAGGCACCATGCTTTCGCCTGTACCATCCGCCACGAGTGAGTATCGTCATCATGATCTCCGTCTCCCTCCGGTTTCCGGAACGATGGAGATGCGACCGTTCTCGACGGTTATCAGTCCGATGAGCTCCATCGTCCCCAATTGCGAGAGCACATGGGCGACCAACTCATGCATGCCGCGTTCCGGCACCGCATCCGCTCCCTTTCCTTCTGTTGGTTTCCCTTCCGTTGGCCTCCCTTCCGTCGCGCCCGTCTCCAGGCCTTTTTCACCTGACCGGGTGCGCAGCTGTTCGGCGACGGATTGCGCGGTCGGGGCTATCCGCCGGCGACGGCACCATCGGATGGCATCGATGATCGCCCGCTGGCTCTCGGTCATCGCCGATGACCTGTTGCCGCCCGATGGGCTGCTGTCGCGCAATATGCCGGCATCACGAGGCGTCCCGACATCGCAGTCCGAGCCGTCTTTCCGTTGAGTGGCCACGTCGTGAAACGACTCCGGCGGATGCGGGGCATGCCAGACGTCATCCATGTCGGCGACGGAGCACACGATGGTGGCCCGTTGCTCCTGAATGAGCCGGTTGCAGCCACTGTTGCCCGGCATGTCAATGTTGCCGGGCACCGCATGGATGTCCCGCTGCAGTTCGTTTCCCCAGTTCACGGTGTTCAGCGCCCCTGAACGCAGTCTCGCCTGAGTGACCACCAGCGTTGACGAAAGCGCGGCTATGATGCGGTTGCGCGACAGGAACCGCCTCGCCTCCGGAATGGTTCCCGGGCACAGTTCGCTGACCAGTGCTCCCCCGTTTTCCGCAATCCCGTCGAACAACTCGCTGTTGCACTGCGGCCCGGCATGGTTGAGACCTCCGGCGAACACGGCCACCGTGCGCCCGGCCCGTCCGATGCCGTACGCCCGCATCGCGTCCAATGCTCCCCTATGGGCGGCGGCGTCCGCCCCCATGGCTCCCCCTGAAACCACCAGATGCCCAGCTTGCGCGGCATGCACGGCTATGTCCGTCGTCAGTCGGCGCCCATACTCGTTGACGCCGCGCGAGCCCACGATGCCGACGGGCTGCGGGCAACTGGTCAATGCCGCGCGATCGCCACTGCCCCACAGGCACAGCGGGGGCGCGCAACGACCCAGCAACGCCAGGTCGTTGAGACGGGTGGGCCACCATACGTCATGCGGCGCGATGATCCATTGCCTCCCCTCCATGGTGAACCAGCCGCAGAGATAATCCCTGTCCCACGTGGGGAGAGTTCGCAATCGCTGCTGCCATGTCGCCAACGCGGAGCGAAACGAACGCACCGCCTGCGGCGTGGGCTTGCTCCCCCATCGGGTCATGCCGATGCAGAACGCCTGCTCGATGACCTTCCCCGCGCCGGCCGACGTGCGCAGTTCCGGGTCGCTGTCCCGGATGAGGGTGAGCGCTTCCCACGCATCGGCCGTGCCCTTGAGGAGCGCGGTCATCAGCGCGTCTGCGGTATTGAGGCAGAATGTCAGGATGGCCCGAGCGAGCGTCTCCTCGTCAAGGTCCCAGCAAAGGCCGCTATCCGACTCGCATACAGTCATGACATCCTCGCTCTCAACATGATGCCTTGCGACATCTCGTCCGGCCCCGGCGACGTTTTGCCCGCCAGATCGGCCAGCGTCCATGCCAGTCGCATGGCCCGATCCACTCCACGCAGGCTCAGCCGATGCGACGCCAGCGCCCTGTTGGCGAGTTCCAGCGCCTTCACCGACGTGTTGGCGCGCATCCACGACCCCGGCACTTCGGCGTTGCAGCCCCACCCGTATTTGGAATACCGTTCGCCGGCCGCCGCCCGCGCCGCGATCACCTGCTGCTGCATGACGTGGCTGCCAATCGAATCACGGGTCGGCGCCGAGGCTATGCACGGGACCGGCGGCACCTCCACCTGAATATCGATCCGGTCGAGAATCGGACCGGACAGTCTGGCGAAATACCGGATACGGTCCTTCTCCTTGCACACGCAGCGCTCCCCGTTGCCGTAGGCGTAACCGCACGGGCATGGGTTGGCTGCCATGACCATCTGGAACATCGCCGGATAGTAGGTCGTCCCCTTCGTGCGAGACAGGGCCACGTACCCGGATTCCATCGGCTCGCGCAGCGTCTGCAGCGTCCTCGCGGAGAATTCAGGGGCCTCGTCCATGAACAGGATCCCGCGGTGGGCGCGCGTAATCGCCCCCGGCATCGCAAGCCCTGATCCGCCACCCACCAGCGACGCGGTCGACGCCGTATGGTGAGGCGCCTCGAAGGGCGGCATATCGGAGATGCCATAATGTTGCAGCGTGCCGCACAGGGAGCGTATCGACGCCACTTCGAGCTGTTCCTCCGGCGTAAGCGGGCACATGATGCTCGGCATCCTGGAGGCCAACATCGTCTTGCCCGAGCCCGGCGGGCCGGTCATCAGCAGATGGTGTTTCCCGGCCGCCGCCACCTGCAATGCCCACTTGACATGATCCTGGCCGACCACCTCGCTCATGTCACCCAATCCGCTGAAGGCCGGCGTGTCCTCGACCGTGCACGAGACCGTCGCACGGTCGACGCCAAGCGTATACGACGCTCGGCCTCCCGCCAGCTCGATGAGCTCGCCCACATGACGGACGCAGGTCACGTCCATCTGCGGCACCAGGCGGGACTCGTCCTCGTTGCCGTAAGGCACGATCAGTCGCCGTATCCCCCGCTCCTTGGCATGCAGCATGATCGGCAGCAGACCATGGATCGGCAGCACGGTGCCGTCGAGGTTCACCTCCCCCAGAACGATCGTCTCCTCCAGGCTGTCGTGCGGAATCGCCCCCGCCGCGCTCAGCACGCCAGCCGCGATGGCGAGATCGTGCGAGGCGCCCCGCTTGGGCATCGACGCGGGAGACATGTTGACGGTGACGCGGGTGTCCGGCCATTTGAACCCGCTCGCCTGGCAGGCGGATTTGACCCGTTCCCGCGATTCGCTGAGCGAGGCATCCGGCAGGCCGATGACGCTGAAATACGGCAGACCGGGCGAGATGAACGCCTGAATCTGGATGATGAAGGCCTTGAGACCAATCAGGCCGACCGAAAGGGAACCGCCGATAGCCATCAGAACGCCCCCGGTATGTGGTGCACCGACACCATGCCCGCACGCGCGACGATAGTGAGCACGTCGAACCGCACCCCCGTATGCCTGATGCGGTGGTCCGGCTCGAGCAGCCACTGCACGCCGGCGCGTCTGAGATTCGTCTGCTTGTGCAGGGTGACGGCCTCCTGCGGCGTGCCGAAATGGTCGGTCCGTCTGGTCTTGACCTCGACGAACGCGATGACGCGGTCGGGCGTCATCATGACGATGTCGAGCTCCCCGTACCGCGAATGCCAGTTGCGCCCCAGAATCGTGTATCCGTGCCGTTCCAGCCAATCCGCCGCATATTGCTCCCCCAGCACCCCCAGCTGCTTGGGTTTGAGCGAGCCGTCGCACAGCCGGCACAGCATATCGCTCAGCCCCGCCACGGGAGGATCATGATCGGTCGTAGCGCCTGCGTGTTCCGCTCGGCTTGTCAAACAGGTGTCCATGACCATCAGTGCACCATAAAACCGCCTTCGACCACATGGTTTTCGGCCAATGTGGTCGAAGGCTTGCCCTTCGGCGTGTTGTGGATGGAATGTGGACGAATATCCACTTATCCACATCGTCGGCACGACGACGATTCCGTGCGCGGAACCGAGGCATGGGCGCGCCCGCCAAGGCCATGCCTTATGGCAAACTGGTTGACGATTCTTTGACTTCAGGAGGCATATATATGAGCGGCTCAAGTGACGCGCTGGCCACGGTGACCTTGCGGGTGAACAGGTTCACGCCGCGTCCCGAGCGTGATCGCCCGGCCCGCTCCGGCAGCCCCTTCGCCAAGAAAAGCTCGCCATTCGGCGGCGCCTCCGCTTCGGCGCGTCGGCGTCCCCGCGGCAAGCAGTGGGTTCAGGAGTACACTCTGCCGGTTCGCCGGGAGGATACGGTGCTGGACTGTCTGCTGAAGATCAAGCGCACCGTGGATCCGACCCTGGCGTTCCGTTATTCGTGCGGGCATGGCATGTGCGGTTCCGACGCGGTGGCGATCAACGGCACGCCGACGCTCCTGTGCACCGCGACCGTCGGCGACTGGGCGAAACCGGCGACGCCGATTCCCCTCGCCGATGGCGAGGGATTCCGCCGCACCGGCGACGCGGGTGATAAGCGGAGCGCGGACACGACCGCTCCCGAAGGAAACTCTTGCGAAGACAACGCAGGCGCGCAATCCCACGAACTCGGCATCATCGAACTGGCACCGCTGCCGGGATTCCCCGTCCAGCGCGATCTGATCGCGGACATCGACCCGATGCTCGACCAGATCAGGAAGCTCAAGCCGTATCTGCAGGCCGATGGCGTGCTCGCGACCACCAGCGAAGGCAAGGTGGACGTGTTCGAGTACCTTCAGCGGCCAGAGCAGCTGGCGAAATACGAGCTGCTCAGCAACTGCATCGCCTGTGGCGTGTGCGAGGGAGCCTGCCCGGTCTACGCCGGCGGCGACGCCTTCATTGGGCCGGCGGCCCTGATCTCGACCTCCCGCTTCGTGAACGATTCGAGGGACACCGCAACCGACGAGCGACTGGACGCCATCGACACCGCCGACGGCGTGGCCGCTTGCCAATCCGTGCGCGCCTGCTCGCGCCACTGTCCCCGCGGCATCGACGTCGGCGAGGAGATGTGGCAGATCGTCGCCCGCGTCCGAGAGCGCTGACAGACCGAAACAGACATCATTCGACAACGGTTCAGGGGATTGTTTATGGATAAGACCTCATATGCGAATCTCGCCAGGGCATGGGAGTACGTCGAGAATCATGCCTATTCCCGGCAGACGCAAGCGCTGCTGGACGCGCGCGAACAGGCCGCCCAGTGCGGTCTTGCGCAGGGTTCCGCAGCTCAGGCGCAGCTGCTGCATACGCTGGCATGCATGATGCGCAGCATCTCGGTGATCACCATCGGCTCCGGCTCACTCGTGGAGATCGTCCAGCTTGTCGATGCGCTGCACGGTACCGGCCAGTTGACGGCGGTGGATTCCTCGACGCAGGGAATCGCGCTCATCCGCAAGATGTTCTTCGCCCTGTCCGACACGACACAAACGACGCTGCGCGCGGTGAACGCGCCGGTGAACGTGTTTCTGCCGCGTCTCAACGGCACGGATTACGACCTGATCGTCGTCTCCGGCGATGCGGCGAACTATTTGGACACGTTTGCCCAGGCGCCGCGGCTGCTCCGGGAGCACGGCGTCATCGTGTTCACCGACATGCTCGCGTTCGAGGGCGACGAGGCGAACGGCGGTGTACCCAATCCCGCTGACCGCAGCGACAAGGCGGTGGTCATGCGGCAATTGCTGGACATGGTTCAGGACGACGACCGTTTCGAATCCTCTCTGACTCCGACCGGCACCGGACTGCTCATCGCCGTCAAGCGCTAGGAGGCGATCCGGCTGACCGCCACTTCCACGGCCTCGTCGGGGTCGTCCGTGATCAGTACCAGACTCGGGTCGAGCGGCGAGATCATACCGTGATCCTGCACGGTCGATGTCAGCCATTCGAACAGGCCGCGCCAGTATTCGGTGCCGTACAGGACGATCGGCATCGACATGACCTTGTGCGTCTGCACCAGGGTCAGCAGCTCGAACATCTCATCGAATGTGCCGAATCCTCCGGGGCATACGATCACGCCGGACGAGTATTTGACGAACATGGTCTTGCGCACGAAGAAATAGCGGAAGCTCATGCCCAGGTTCACCCATTGGTTGAGCCCCTGCTCGTGCGGCAGTTCGATGCCCAGTCCGACCGATTTGCCGCCGGCAAGCGCCGCACCACGGTTCGCGGCCTCCATGATGCCCGGCCCTCCCCCGGTGATGACGGCCACGCCATGCTTTGCGATTCCACGCCCCATGCGCCGCGCCGCCTTATAGTCCGGGTCGGTGCGCGGCGTGCGGGCGGAGCCGAACACGCTGACCGCCGGCCCGAGCTCGGCGAGCGCCCCGAACCCGTCGACGAACTCGGATTGGATGCGCAGCACACGCCACGGATCCATGTGGAGCCAATCGGTCTCCTGATTGGGTTTGAGCAGGTTGGCCGTAGTGTTGTCGTTCGGAATCATCGGGCCGCGCAGAATCACCGGGCCCCGGTGATAGGTGTCGCCCAACGGCGATGCATCCTGCTGAACACCGGAGACGGCGGCGCGTACCGCCGCGTCACCCGTCTGCCGCCCGGCGTCCGATGATTTCCCTCGTTCGGCACCTGCCGCGGCGATGATGTCGTTCAGCGCGTTGTTCGCCGCCGCGTGGGCGAGCTTCTGCGCGGCCAGTTTACGCAGCTTCTTTTTCTTGCCGCTTTTCTTCGACGCATCCGTTTTCGACATGATCACGCACTCCTTGTCTTGGATGTCTCCAACATACCAGCAGAAGCTCCGTTACGACACCGACTCCAGCTCCTCCTTCTCGAACCGCTTGGACTGACGGCTCAGGAGGATGCCGCTGATGAGCGCCGCGATCAGGGATGCCATCAGCACGCCGAACCGTCCTTCCGCAGACAGCTCCGTGTTCGTGTAGGCCAGAGAGGCGATCAGGAACGATACCGTGAAGCCGATGCCGCACGCGCAGGCTGCGGGGAACATGTCGCGCACGCGCAGTCCCTTCGCCATCGTCAGCCCAGCCACGTGCGTGGACAGCCATGCCGTGATCATGATGCCGAGCGGCTTGCCGATCACCAGCGCCACGATGATGCCGATGACCACGGGCGACAGCATCAGCGCCGGGGATAGCTCGGCGAAGTGCACGCCGGTGGCGAACAGCGCGAATATCGGCAGTGCGAGCAGCGAAGAGAACGGCTGCAGCTTGCTCGCATAGCGTTGCGCGCGCGGTGACTTCTCACCGTGCATTTCACGCGATGGCGTCAGCAGGCCGACCAGCACGCCCGCCAGCGTGGGGTGCACGCCGGCCTCGAACATCATCACCCATGCCAGTACGCCTATCACGGCGACCAGCAGCCATGGGACGCGGCGCAATCTCACCAGGAACGCCCAGATGGCCGCGCATATGGCGATGCCGATGAACCAGTACCATGCGTTGAGCGACGAGAAGAACACCGCGATCAGGATGATCGCCAGCAGGTCATCGACCGTGGCGAGCGTCATCAGGAACGCTCGGATCGAACCGGGCAGCGCCTTGGCGAACAACGCAAGCACCGCCAGCGAGAAGGCGATGTCCGTCGCTGTGGGAATCGCCCACCCCTGCGCCGCTTCGGCGAACGGGACATCCGCGCCGGTCGGGATGGTGACGATTCCCGGCGCAGGCGGCGCGAACCGGGAGAACAGGGAGATGACCGTGATGAACAGCACCGGCGGCATCAGCATACCGCCCACGGCGCACAGCATGGGCACGGCGGCGGCTTTCGGATTGGCGAGCGAACCGGTGGTCAGCTCCTGTTTGAGATCCAATCCGACCGTGAGGAAGAATATCGTCAGCAGGCCATCCTGCGCCCAATGCCCGATCGGCAGGATGATGTTGGTGCCGGGAATGCCCAGCTGCGTCTCCGCCACCGCCTCGAACATGTGCGACGTCCATGGCAGATTAGCCAGGACCAGACCAGCAAACGCGAACGCGAGCATAATCAGGCCGGAAATACGATCGGACGCGGCGATTCGCCGGATCCTGGCCCAAACCCTACCCGTGCTATTCATGAACCCTCAATTCCATACCAAGTGAACAGCCTGACGCGGACGTATGCCTGACATGTCAGGATTCGGTGCCATCAGACCGACTCCTCATTTTACAGACCCCCATCCCACTCTACGCCCCGGGCTGAGCCTAGCGAAGCGAGACCACAATCACAGGGGCCAAAGGCGAGCCGTGAAGAAACAGCAGAGCTGCTTGTAGGCGAGGAGTGGGGGGGGAGGAAGGCGACGGACAATCCATATCCGGCGAAAGTCCCATCTATTCGTCGCCGGATGGGACTTTCGCGGGAAAGGCGTGGGGATGATTCCCCGCCGATCGTCATCCGGCTATCGCCTGTACCACACCATGCGATTTTTGACGGTTTTGGGGCTGGTGTGGCCAAGGGTGATTCCGGGCCCATTCACCGGTCATTGGAAAATGGCGGTTTCCGCGACCCGTGCTTTGCCACACCACGTGATGTGAAGGCTCACATCGCATGGTGTGGCTCTCTGCTGTGCCACACCATGCGATTTCGGGGTGTTTTTCGCCTGGTGTGGCACACGGGATGGGAGCGAATCAGCCGGACGGATGGGTAGGGACTGAGTGCGGGCTGTTCCATTGAGCTGAGAACCACCCCCAGTCATGCCGCGCATGCCAGCCCTCCGCCAGCGGGGGCGATAATGTCGGGCACCCCCGCTGTTTGCCTCACGGCTCGCCCCGCCAGCGGGCCGAGAGGCAATCCCGGTTGCCGAAAATCAGGCGCGATGTGACAGGGCTGCGGCGATGTTGTCCAGCACCTGCTTAAGCAGCGCCTTCGGGCAGGCGAGGTTGACGCGCTCGAATCCGGCTCCGTTCTCGCCGAACAGCACGCCCTCGTCGAAATACACTCGAGCGCGGTCGCGCATGAAATCGCGCAGCTCGTCCGCCGAACCGAAGCCAAGACCGCGGCAGTCCAGCCATGCCAGATACGTGCCTTCCGGTTCGATGAGCCGAAGTCCAGGCGTGCGTTCCGCGAACTCGCGCAGCAGCGAAAGGTTGTCGGCGAGCACGCCCATGAGCGCATCCAGCCACGGTTCGGCCCGCTCATATGCCGCCTGGCACGCGACGAGTCCGAAATGGCTGACGGTCAGGCCGGCGATGTTCTCCGCCGCCACGTCGAACGCCCGCTTGAGTTCGGGGTTGACGGTGATGACGTTGGAGCACAGCAGGCCGGCGATGTTGAAGGTCTTGGTCGGGGCGGTGAACTCATAGCAGTGGCCGGCGTAGCGCTCCCCCAGCGTGCCGAACATCGTCACGTCGTGTCCGGGGTAGGCGAAGTCCGCATGGATCTCATCGGCCAGAATGGTCACGCCGTGGGCGATGCAGATGTCGCCCAGACGACGCAGCTCGTCGGCGCTCCACACGCGGCCGACCGGGTTGTGCGGGTTGCACAGCATCAGCGCCGTGCACCGCGGGTCGGACGCCTTGGCCTCCAGATCGTCGAAATCCATGACGTAATGTCCGTCGTCACCCAGGATGAGGCGGTTGTCGAGTATGGTCAGGCCGTTGTGCTCCGCGGCGGCGGTGAAAGGATAGTAGACGGGTCCTTGCAGGATCACCTTGTCGCCGGGATGGGTGACCGCACGCAGTGCGGTGTTGACCGCGGGCATGACCCCGTCCGACAGGCTCACCCAGGCCGGGTCGATGTCCCAGTTGTGCCGACGACTCATCCATGCCGTCAGCGCGCGGAAATACCCGTCGGTCGCGTAATCGTATCCGAAGATGTCATGTTGGGCGGCTTCGACCAGCGCTTCTACGATTTCCGGAGCCGGCTTGAATTCCATGTCGGCAACGGACATGGCGATCACGTCCTCGCTTCCCACACCCATGTCATCCTCGATCATGTGCCATTTGATGGATGTGGTGCCGCGTCGTTCGACCACGGACTGGAAATCGTACACGTCTGCTCCTCGTATGTATTCGATGGCGCCGGAACACGGTCGTGGGCGGATGCTCCTCGTTGCGCCTGTCTGCTGTGCGCCCATCCATTGGAAAAGCCCTCGGAAGCATTCGCTTTCAAGGGCTTTTTGTGCGCCGAACAGGATTCGAACCTGCGACCTGCTGATCCGTAGTCAGCTGCTCTAATCCGCTGGGCTACCGGCGCATACCGCGCATATTGAATTATGCACAACCGTGAATTACTTCACGGCTCGTGCGCCAGACAGGATTCGAACCTGCGACCTGCTGATCCGTAGTCAGCTGCTCTAATCCGCTGGGCTACTGGCGCATGTTGTCTTGTTTTCGGCAACTCAAATAAATTACATCAATGTAATGACTTTAGCAACTTGGCGTGTCGCGCGTGTCGCGAACGTGCCGCGCGCGTCCCCGTCATGCCACGAGGCGCCGTTCCCCACGGACCAGTTTGGGCAGACCCTCACCCCTGACCGAGGCCGCGTCGACGATCACCTGCTGCACGTCATCCATGCCTGGGAGCTCGAACATCGTCTCCTCAAGGGTCTTCTCGATGATCGACCGCAGCCCTCGCGCACCCGTCCCGCGCGTTATGGCGGTCGTCGCGATGGCGTTCACCGCCTGCTCCGTGAAGACCAGATCCACCCCGTCGACGGCGAACATCTTGCGATACTGCTTGACCAGGGCGTTCTTGGGCTCGGTGAGGATGCGCGCCAGATCGGCCTCGGTCAGCTCGTCGAGCACGCTGACCACGGGCAGACGCCCGATGAACTCGGGCAGCAGACCGAATTCGGCGAGGTCGTCGGCGCTGACCTGTTCGAGCAGTTCCTCGGGCTTGACCTCATGGTCATGCCAGGAGGCCCCGAAGCCGCTCTCGTGGCGTCCGAGCCTACCGGCGACGATATCGCTCAGCCCCACGAACGCACCGCCGCAGATGAACAGGATGCCGCGCGTGTCGATGGTCACCGTGTCCTGGTCGCGGTGCTTGCGTGTGCCCTCGACCGGCACCGAGGCGATCGTGCCTTCGAGTATCTTCAGCAGCGCCTGCTGCACGCCCTCGCCGGAGACGTCACGGGTGATAGACGTGTTCTCGCCGGATTTTCTGGCGATCTTGTCGATCTCGTCGATGTAGATGATGCCGTGCTGAGCCCTCTCGACGTCCCCGTCGGCGGCCGAGATGAGCCGCTGCAGCACGGTCTCCACGTCATCTCCCACATACCCGGCCTCGGTGAGCGTCGTGGCGTCGGTGATGACGAACGGCACGTTCATAACCTTGGCGAGGGACTGCGCGAGATACGTCTTGCCGACGCCGGTAGGGCCGAGCAGCAGTATATTGGATTTGGCGACCTCGACGTCGGCGAGCGGATCCGTGCGGCGGCGACGCCCGAGCGCCTGCTTCTTGCCGTCGAGCTGCCCGGCCGATTCGCGCAGTTCCATGTTGACGCGCTTGTAATGGTTGTAGACGGCGACCGACAGCGTGCGTTTCGCCGCGCTCTGCCCGATGACGTACCGGTCGAGATAGGCGCTGATCTCGGCGGGCTTGGGCAGTGTCAGGGCGTTGACATCGGCGCTGTGCTGGCGTTCCTCCGAGACGATGTCGACGCACAGCTCGATGCATTCGTCGCAGATGGCCGCGCTTGGGCCTGCAACCAGCTTGCGTACCTGATGCTCGGTCTTGCCGCAGAACGTGCACCGAGGCACGTCCTCGTTGTAACTCACCACGCGCCCCATGCAGCTCTCCTTCGACTATGCGTCCCGTTATGCGCACTGTTACGAGGATACCCCCGGCCTGACGGCGACGGGGGTATCCACTTGTGAAGATTCATGAACCTCACGAACGGTGTTCGAGCACTTCGTCCACGATGCCGTAATCCTTGGCTTCCTGGGCGGTCAGGAACGTATCGACCTCGATGTCCTTGCGGATCTTCTCGACATCCTGTCCGGTGTGCTTGGCGAGCGTGTTCTCCAGCCATTCGCGCATGCGCAGCATCTCCTTGGCCTGGATCTCGATCTCCGTGGCCTTGCCGAAGCCCTGGTCGATGGCCGGCTGGTGGATGAGCACGCGTGCGTTCGGCAGCATCAGGCGCTTGCCCTTGGCGCCGGCGGCCAGCAGGATCGCCGCGGCGGAGGCAGCCTGACCGAGGCAGACGGTCTGCACGTCGGGCTTGATGTACTGCATCGTGTCGTAGATGGCGGTCATGGCCGTCATCGAGCCGCCGGGCGAGTTGATGTACATCATCACGTCACGGCTCGGATCCTGCGATTCGAGCACAAGCAACTGGGCCATGATGTCGTCGGCGGACGTGTCGTCGACCTGCACGCCCATGAAGATGATGCGGTCCTCGAACAGCTTGGTGTACGGGTCCTGCGTCTTCATGCCGTACGGCGTCTTCTCGGAGAACTGCGGGAGCACGTAACGGTTCTGCGGCGAGACGGCCGCGCCGCCGCGCAGCGCGCTCTCGCGGGCTGCTGCGGGCATGAACCCGACGACGCCGCGCGGGCCGGCGAGACGGTCGGCGCGGGCTGCGAACTGAGCTTCTTCGGATGCCATTTCGATCATTCTCCCTTCGTCATCGAATCGTGCGTGGTGATGATCTTGTCCACGAACCCGTACTCCAGCGCCTCGGTGGCGGTGAACCAGTGGTCGTACTCGTTGTCGCGGTAGATCTCCTCCACCGTGTGGCCGGTCTGTTCGGCGGTCAGCTCGCTCATGGTCTTCTTCATATCCATGATGAGCTCGGCGTTGATGCGCACGTCGGTGGTGGTGCCGCCGATGCCGCCGGACGGCTGGTGCATCAGCACGCGGGCATGCGAGGTCAGGAACCGCTTGCCCTTGGTGCCGGAGCTCAGCAGGAACTGGCCCATCGACGCGCACATGCCCAGGCCTACGGTCGCCACGTCGGGCTGGATGAGCTGCATGGTGTCGTAGATGGCCATGCCTGCGGTAATCGAGCCGCCGGGCGAGTTGATATACAGCCAGATGTCCTTCTTCGGGTCCTCCGCGGCCAGCATGAGCATCTGTGCGCAAATGCGGTTGGCCATGTCATCCTTGACCTCTTCACCCATCCAGATGATGCGGTCCTTCAACAGACGATTGAAAATCGGATCCGGCATCGACGGCATGTCGCCGTCCGCCATCACCGGGGATGATGTCAGCAAATCTGCCACCTTATCTCCTTGACTCACAGTACGTTGTGTCTCACAATACGTTACAGCAATTCACTCTACCTGTCCGAACCGACGGCAGCGCCCTGCACCGCCCTTTTTCGGCTACCCGCATAGCGGGAGGGCGGAATACTTGCTCTATTGAAAATCAATTCGCCGTCCTTTCATGTCCAGCTCATCGTTGCGAAGCTAAACGTCAAAGCCCGTCTGTCACATCTCGTGCCAGGCGTCTAGGGGGGGTATCGTATCCCTCTAGCATCGCGCAAAGGAGAGTCGAATGAGCAAACAGTTCAGAACAACAATTTCCGCGTTAGCGGCAATCATCTGCTCGGTAGTTCTGTCATCCTGCGGAGTAGTGCCAGGACAACAGAACGCGGAGTCGGCAAACGTCTTCGATACCAGTACTCCACAGAAGACCGTGGAAGGTTTTCTCCGTGCACTAGGCAATGGCGATCAAGCTACGGCCCTCAAGTACGTCACGCCTTCGGCCCGGCCGGAGGATGATTTCATTCCTGACCAGCTCATCAAAAAAGCATCTAATCGAATCAGTGAAATCAATGTCGGAGAGGCCGAAAATTCCAAGGCGCACGGCGCGATGGTTAGCTATTCGTATAAGGCCGATGGCCGCACTGTTAAAGGTAAAGCTGCCGTAAAGTCATCTCCGGATGGAGGATACCGACTCCGTAATGATCCCGACAATGATTCCGATGACCGTCCTATCACGAGTATCGACGACTTCATGCCACCTATTGGTTTTTCATCTAAAGCATTGAACGTCGAAGAAACCGCCCGGATTCTGCCAGGAACATACGATCTGAGTCTGGAACCATCATGGGGCACCCTTGAAATGACCGTCCATGCCAATGGAACTCATGAGCCCGGAAATACAGTGACAATCGAATATGGGAAAATGAAGATTTCCAATAAGTCCAATCTCATAGAACGATTGAGAAAAATCATGATCGAAAACTTGGAGGATTGGAACGAAACGAAGAATGATAGTGATTCCACCTTCCGAGCCGATCAAATGACTTGGGAAGTTACCAGCATTCAGCAAGTTCCTCATGACTACTCGCTGCTTGCCTTCGATGCAAAGGGTAGTTTCCCCTACACGTTCTTGACCTTCCAAAGAACAAAAAACAACACGATGTCTTTCGGAGGACCCGAAGATCTTCAAGGACATTTCATCATCGGCGTTGACGAGCTCACAGATATTTCAGGTGCCGAAAGCACCACGTCCACGGTATCTTTCACCCAACACGATATCGATTCAATCACTATCGACAATAGGAGCGAGGTTATCTTCGCATACCCCCAAGAGATAGAGAACGGATACTCCTTCTAATCGAATGAAACTTGCCCTGGGATGAGGCAACGCTCAACAGTCACTTCATCATTGCGACATACCCCGTCAAGGTCACATCATGAAATGAGATCGCGGCTCTCCCAGCAATGTATGAATGAGACCCTGTGCAGCCAATGTCCTGAAATAGCAAACTATATTTCTATTTCAGGACATTTTTAAGTTAGAGACACAATCATATTATCTGCGATAGTAATCAGCTCAGCCGCCGCAGCAGCCAGGACGACACGAAGGCGGATGCCGCCACGGCCAGGCCGACCGGCACGAAGAACTCGATCGGAGCCTCGGTGAGTTCCATGACCAGGCACATGGCCATGAGCGGAGCCTGCTGGGATGCGGAGAGCAGCGCGGCGGCCCCGATCAGGGCGCACGCGGTGACCGAATCTACGGGGAAGACGAACAGCCAGAGCAGTCCGAGCATCGTACCCAGCGTGGATCCCAAGGCGATGCCGGGCTGAAGCACGCCGCCCGATGCGCCGGAGCGGATGGTCATCAGAGTGACGAACGCCTTGGCCACGAAGGTGAGCGCCAGCACGCCCAGCAACATCCATAGCCGGTTCAGTTCAAGCGGAGTCCCGGCGTTGACGACCGAGCCCGGAGCGCCGTCCGAGCCGGCGAGGAACGTCCATGGCGAGGCCGCTGCGGACGCGGCCGATTGTGCCGCACCGGAGGTGGCGGCCGTTTCGGGGATGAATGTGCTGAAGCCGAGCTGCGCCGCGGCACGCCCGTTGCCCATGACCTGCGGCACGACGATAGAGACCAGACCGGTCACCAATCCGGCGATCGGCATCTGCCACATCAGCGACCGTCCGGTGGGCTTGTGCGATTCGGCCCACTGCGAGCCCTTGCGGAACAGTGCGCCGACGATGCCGCACGCCGTTCCGCACAGCAGCGCGAACAGCATCAGGCTCGGCGTGCTGTTCATCTGCATCGCGCCGATGTCGTAGAACATGTGCTCGCCTTTGATGGCGGTCGCGACGAACGCCGCAGTCGCAGACATCCCCAATCCGAATGCGACCTTCTCCAACGTCACGTCGACGAGCAGTATCTCCACCGCGAAGAACATGCCGGCCAGCGGCGCGTTGTACACGCCTCCCAGACCGGCACCGGCGGCGACGGCGACGACCATGCGGCGATCGAGCACGCCATGCGCGTCGCCTTCGCCGTCACCGATATGGAAGATGTCGCAGAACCGCTGCGCCAGCATGGCGCCCAGCTCGCGCGGCGCGACCTCGCGCCCGATGGAGGCGCCGGAGCCGACGATGAATATCTGCAGCACCACATGCACGATGGTCTGCCAGAACGGCATGCGGCCCCCGTTCACCGCCTTCTTGACGGACGGCACCTTCTCGGTCTTCGTGCGCAGCAGGTACCATATGACGCCGGCGACGCCCAGTCCCAACGTGACGGAGGCGATGCGGCGGACCGCCGGCACGGTGAACGCGCCGGGAATGAACTCGCTTTCGATGAATCCGAGCATCATGTATTCGACGCCGTACAGCAGCAGCGTCAGCAGGCCGGCGCATGCGCCGATGATCGCGCCGAGCACCAGCGTGGCCGCGGTCAGCCAGCCGATGCGCTTCCAATCGGTCTTCTCCATGATGCACCTCTTCGATGGCGAGTGGAACGTCCAGGAACGGGAGACCCGCCCATGTCAGCCTACCCGCGGCATCCTACACCCGCTCCTCACCGCGCATATCCCACCGTATATACGACTTGACCCGGAACCTTTGCGGTTCCGGGTCAAGTCAGTCATTCTGCATCACGGGCACGCCGCGATAGCAACGATGCCGCGCGATTTACGCTCACTCGGCGTCGGCGGTGTTCTCGTCGTCCTTCTTGGCGAGCTCGTCGGCGACGGCGGCCGCGGCGGAGGCGGCTTCGACGCTCTCGGACTCTTCGTCCTCAGCGGCCTCGCCGAGGAAGGAGCTCAGGTCGAGGGTCTCGCCTTCGGACTTGAAGGTGACGGCGCGCATGCCGGCGAGCAGGCCCTTGGAGCGGCCAACTTCCTGCACGGCGGAGCCGAGCTGGCCGTTCTTGACGATGGCCTGGATGAACGCGGACGGATCCATGCCGTACTGCTGGGCGATGGAGGCGAGGAAGTTGGTGACATCGGCCTGGGAGACCTTGACGTCCAGCTTCTCGGCCAGGGCGTCGAGCACCATCTGGTCGGTGAGCTCCTTGACGACCTGCTTCTCGGCGTCGGCCTTCTGCTCATCGGTGGCCTTGGACGGATCGGCGGTCACGTTCTTGAGCTGCTGCTCAAGCATGTCGGCCTTGACGCCCTTCGGCACCGGGATCTCGGCGCCTTCCTCAAGCTTGGCGATGAAGGCGTCGCGGGCCTCGGTGGCCTGACGGCCTTCGGCGTCGCGCTCGGCGGCCTTGCGCACGTCGGCCTTGAGCTCATCCAGCGTATCGAACTCAGAGGCGTCCTGGGCGAAGTCGTCGTCGAGCTCCGGCAACTCCTCGGTCTTCACGGAGTTGACCTTGACCTTGACGAGCGCCTCTTCGCCTTCGTGCTCGCCGCCCTGCAGCTTGCTGTTGAAGGAGGTCTCCTCGCCGGCGGACAGGCCTTCGAGGGCCTCGTCCAGACCGTCCAGCATGGTGCCGGAGCCGAGCTCGTAGCTCACGCCTTCCTGGGAATCGACGGACTCGCCGTCGATCTGGGCGTCGAGGTCGATGTTCGCGAAGTCGCCCTTGGCAGCCGGACGGTCGACGCCGACCAAGGTGCCGAAGCGCTGGCGCAGGGATTCGAGGCGGTTGTTCACGTCCTCATCGGTGACCTGGGCCTTGGGCACGTCGATCTCCAGGCCGTCGAGTTCCGGCAGCTCGATGTCGGGACGACGCTCGACGGTCGCGGTGAACTTCAGCTTGGTCTCGTCCTTGGCGGATTCGGGCACTTCCTGCACGTCGATCTCCGGCTGGGACATCGGATGGATCTTCTTCTCCTCAAGCGCCTTGGAATAGAGCTCCGGCACGCCGTTGTTGACGGCCTCGCCAGCGACGGCCGCGAAGCCGATGCGCTGGTCGATGATCTTGCCGGGGACGTGGCCCTTGCGGAAGCCGGGGATGTTCACCTGCTTGGCGATCTCCTTGCGGGCGGCATCCAGATACGGGTTGAACTCCTCCGGGTCGACGGTGATGGTGAGCTTGACCTTGGTGGGTTCGAGATTCCTAACGCTGATTTTCACGCTTGCGCTCCTGAAAGTCGTTTATTCTACTTCATCTGCCGGTAGGCAACCTCTACATGATAACGCGACTTACGGACGCTGCGATGAGATTCACCTGCCAGTCACGGGCGCCCTGCGATTTGAGGAATTCCGCGACATCGCGCTTGCGCGGTTCGTCGGTCCAGCACAGGTTGCGCAGGATCTGCGGCTTGACGATGATTTCGGCGGGGGTGCGGGTGTCGTCGGCGATCCGGGAGACGACTTTGCGCACGTCTTGCAGCAGCCGCATACGCTGAGGGTGCCTGGTGGCCCAGAGCTTCATCGAGCGAGGTGCGTTCGCATGCTCCTCGTCGGCCACGGGCGCCGGCATCACCGGCCATTGCGACGGCGGCAGCTCCAGCGCGCGCCGAATCGTCTCTCGCCATACCGAGGGCTTGACCTTGCGCTGAATCGGCGCGTACCGTTCGAACATCTTGTCCTGCTCGCCGCCGGTGCGCATGCGCACGCGCTCGTTGAGCGACCTGATCATCCTGAATTCGCGGGCGTTGCGGGGCTTTCGCGACGCGGCCTCGACTATCGAATCGTCGGAGAGCAGCAGTCCGGGCGCGATGTCATAGGCGCGGGCGAGCTCGTCTCGCTTCTCCCACAGCGCCTTGGCCACGGCGAGGCCCTGATGGTCCTGGCTGACGGTGTTGATGTGCGATATGCGCAGCCAGGGCACCGGATGCTCCCGTCTGGGTCCCATGCCGGTCTGCAGCGCATACCGGAACTCCTCGTCGGCCCATCCGTCCTTGCCCTGCACCTTCAGCTCGCGCTGCATCTTCCGGCGCAGCTCAATCAGCAGTTCGACGTCCAATGCGGCGTAATTGCGCCAGTCCCTCGGCAGCGGCCGATATGACCAGTCAGCGGCGGAATGCTCCTTGGCGAGCGTGACGCCCAGATAATGCTCGGTGACCGCGGCGAGACCGAACCGGTGCAGCCCCAGCATTCTCGCGGCGATCTCGGTGTCGAACAGGGCCTGCGGCGTCAGGCCGATGTCGGCGAATCCGGGCAGGTCCTGCAACGAGTCGTGTAATATCCACACGGCATCGCCGACCGCGTCGTTGAACATGCCCCAGTCGGCACCGGCGCGGGTCAGGGCGACGGGGTCGAGCAGCACTATGCCGGCGCCTTCGCGCTTGAACTGCACCAGCCAGTCCTCGTGGCCGTACCGGAATCCGGAGGCGCGTTCCGCGTCGGCGGCCAACGGCCCGGCCGCCCCGGCCAGACGGTCGCATACCTCCCGAAATCCTTCAAGTGTGTCGGTCACATCCGGAACACCACCTCGCGGCTGCGTCTGCAGCCTCGGCTCATCGGTCAACTGACGGCTCCTCCTCGCATTCGCTGGCGGACTGCACGAATCGCGCCCAGCACTGCACCTGGCCGCCCGCGTCCAAACCGCCATCCATGCTAGCAAGGGGTGTCCATGAGACACGCATCTCGCAGCCGGCGGTTCCTTCCTGAGCGAGTCCGAACGACGTGTTCTGCGTGACGGTGACCGTACCCGACACGTCACCTAAGGAGGCGTCATCCACGAACGAGCACATCCCGTCCCAGTACATGCTCGGGGCGAGGCCATCGTTCTCGTCGGACGGCAACGGCAGCTGCGCGTAGGCGACGCAACGCCAATGGGAGTGCCAGTCCTCGCGTTCGCGCTCGACGTACAGCAGCATGATCCAGCCCGAGGCCATGTGGGCGTCGCCGAACGAACGGGAGTCGTCATCCGCGACGCATTCCATTTCCACGCCGATGCCGTAGTCGGCCAGCGTCGAGGGCACGGGAAGCTCACGGTAGCGCATGCCCGTCACCCGCGGCATGGAACGCACCGATTCCACCGCCGACCAGACCGCGTCCGGCACGCCGACCGGGCGTTCAGGCATGTCGGCGTCCGGGTGCCGCATCGTTGCGGAGCCCCTCGGAAACGCGAAGATTTCAGCCATATATACAGGCTACGGTGTCGTCGAAGATTTTACGGTATTTCCACACACAAGATTGTGTAGGTTTTCGAGTCCGACACCGCAGAGAACGGTTCCCTATCAGTACACGACGAATCCGTGCGACTGGAATTGCTCCGTCACGCGCTTCTTCAACGCGGCGGACGGGCCCTTCTGATGCTCAAGAGGATACGGGATGCGCAGCTCATGCCACTTCGGGCGCCCGAGCTGGTGGAATCCCAGCACGTCGATGTGTTCGACGGCCCCGTCGAAGCTCTCGCAGATCCTGGCCACGTTCTCGATGTTCTCCTCCGAGTCGGTCAACCCCGGCACGAGCACGAACCGCACCCAGATCTTCTTGCCGGCCTTCGCCAGCCGCCGTCCGAAGTCGATGGTGGGCTGCAGCAGCCCCCCGGTGACCTTGTGGTAGGTCTCCTCGTCGCCCGACTTGACGTCGAGCAGGCACAGGTCGATGTCGTCGATCATCTCGTCGGTGTAGTTGGTGTTGAGGAAGCCGGACGTGTCGAGGCAGGTGTGCACGCCCATCTCCTTGGCCGCGTGGAACACGCGCGAGACGAACGCCGGCTGCATCATCGACTCGCCGCCGGAGAACGTGATGCCGCCATGCGTGGCCTTGAACAGGTCCTTGTACCGGTCAACCTTCTTGATCATGGCGTCGAGGTATACGGGCTGCCCGTCGCGCATCTTCCACGTGTCGGGGTTCTGGCAGTACTGGCAGCGCAGGGGGCATCCGGACATGAAGACGGTCATGCGCGTGCCCGGGCCATCGACCGACGTGTTGATGTCCCACGAGTGGACGAAGCCGATGTCGCCGCTTTTGAGCGCGTGGATGCGGTCGCGCCTATCGAGGCCGATGGGCGATTCGAAGCCGGAAAGCCCTCCCATCAGGGTCTGCGAGGCGTATTCCTTCGACGCTTTGAGCATATGCGGCCGTGTGGTGCGGAATTGCGCGATATCAGACATCATCGTCCTCCTTGAAAGTACTTCCTGTATTCCATACTACAAACGTTTTGCGCGGCGTCCGCCCGCTATGGACTTCATGTCGTGTGAGGATCGTCACGCGGATTCCAAAGCGCGCCGTCCTGCCCGACCATATGAGAAGGGGACGAAGCCGGTCGGCCTCGCCCCCTTCATCGTCCGGTCGTCACCGTCTGTCAGTCGGTGACCGAACCCTGGTGGAAGGTACGGGAGATCACGTCGAGCTGCTGCTCCTTGGTGAGCTTGACAAAGTTCACCGCGTAGCCGGAGACGCGCACGGTCAGGTGCGGGTACTTCTCCGGGTGCTCGACGGCGTCCTCAAGCTGCTCCTTGCGCAGGACGTTGATGTTCGCGTGGTACAGGCCGTGGCCGTTGCCGGCGTCCAGGATGCCGACCAGGTTGCCGATGCGCTCATCCTCGTCGCGGCCCAGGCCGTCGGGGGTGATCGTGTTGGTCAGCGAGATGCCGTCCAGCGCGTCGTTGTAGTCGATCTTGCCGACCGAGAACATCGACGGCAGCATGCCGTGCGAGTCCATGCCGTTCTCCGGGTTGGCGCCCGGCGCGTACGGCGTGCCCTTCTTGTGGCGGGACGGGAAGGAACCGGTGTTCTTGCCGTACTCCACGTTGGAGGTGATGGTCAGGATGGACTGCGTCGGGACGGCGCCGCGGTACACGGGCAGGCGCTTGACCTGACCCATGACGGTGGAGACGACCCACTTGGCGATGTCGTCGGCGCGGTCGTCGTCGTTGCCGTAGATCGGGAAGTCGCCTTCGGTGCGGTAACCGACGATCAGGTCGTCATCGGCGCCCTCGACGTACTCGTACTCGTGGCCTTCAAGGTTCTTCGCGTCCTTGTTGTAGATCGGGTAGACCTTGGCATACTTGACGGCGGACAGGGAGTCGGCGGCGATGGACAGGCCGGACATGCCGCAACCGAGGGTGCGGTACACCTCCTTGTCGTGCAGCGCCATCTCGATGGACTCGTAGGCGTACTTATCGTGCATGTAGTGGATGATGTTCAGAGCCTTGACATACACTTCAGACAGCCAGTTCAGGGCCTTCTCGTAGTTGTTCTTGACCTTCTCGTAGTCGAGCGTGCCGTCGGCCTCGGGAGCGATGGGCTCGATGACGCCCTTGTCGATGACCTGCATGCCGGTCATCTCGTCACGACCGCCGTTGATCGCGTACAGCAGGGCCTTGGCGGAGTTCACGCGGGCCGCGAAGAACTGCATCTGCTTGCCGACGCGCATCGGGGACACGCAGCAGGCGATGGCCGCGTCGTCGCCCCAGTGGTTGCGGATCTCCTTGTCGGACTCGTACTGGATGGCCGAGGTGTCGATCGAGATCTTGGCGCAGAAGCGCTTGTAGCCTTCCGGCAGCTTCGGATCCCAAAAGATTGTGATGTTCGGCTCGGGGCCGGGTCCGAGGTGCTCCAGCGTCAGCGTGTTGAGCAGACGGAAGGAGGTCTTGGTTACCATCGGACGGCCGTCGTCGCCGAAGCCGGCGTCGGACCAGGTCGCCCAGTACGGGTCGCCGGAGAAGATCGCGTCGTAGTCCTTGGTGCGCAGGAAGCGCACGATGCGCAGCTTCATGACGATGTTGTCGATGATCTCCTGGGCGTCGGTCTCGGTGATCTTGCCGGACTGCAGGTCACGCTCGAAGTAGCAGTCGAAGAACGCAGAGTTGCGGCCGAAGGACATGGCGGCGCCGTCCTGGCTCTTGACGGAGGCGAGGTAGCCCATGTAGGTCCACTGCACGGCCTCCTGCGCGGTCTGCGCCGGGCGGGTCAGGTCCAGGCCGTACTCGTTGCCGAGGTTGATGAGCTGCTTGAGGGCCTTGATCTGCTCGTCGTGCTCCTCGCGGAAGCGGATCCAGTGCTCGATCTCCGGCTCGGTGAAGTCGTTGCGGTACGGCACGGAATCCTTGTCGCGCTGCTTGAACTTGATCAGCGCGGCGACACCGTACAGGGCCACGCGGCGGTAGTCGCCGATGATGCGGCCGCGGCCGTAGGCGTCCGGCAGACCGGTGAGGATCTTGTTGTGGCGGGCGATCTTGATGTCCTTGGTGTAGACGCCAAAGACGCCGTCGTTGTGGGTCTTGCGGTACTTGGTGAAGATCTTCTTGATCTCCGGGTCCGGCTCCTTGCCGGCCTCCTTGATGGCCTGCTCGACCATGCGCCAGCCGCCGTTCGGCATCATCGCACGCTTGCAGGGGACGTCGGTCTGCAGGCCGACAACGACGTTGTCGACCTCGGGGGAATCGATGTAACCGGCCGGGAAGGCGTCGATGCTGGCCGGGATGTGGGTGTCGACATCGTAGACACGCTGCTTGCGCTCGACCGCCAGGTAGTTGTCGTCGAGGTACTTCCACAGGTGCTTGGTCTTGTCGGTCGCGTCGGCCAGGAAGGACTCGTCACCGGTGTACGGGGTGTAGTTCTTCTGGATGAAGTCGCGAACGTCGATGTCCTTCTGCCAGTCGCCTTCGACGAAGCCGTCCCAGGCCTTGGCCTGAAGCTCTTCGGCAGTAAGAGCGGTCGCATCAACTGCTGTCATATTCACTCCTTGTGTCGTGCAACGCATCTTCACGTTGTTGTCAAGAAATGATTCTACTAGCCGGTCGATGTGAGCTGGCTGAGAGACGGCGTGACTTATCTCACATTCACGCCGTGTCGTCAGTCGTCGCGGTCGTCGAAGCCGTCGTCGCGGCCGTCCGAGGGCGTGTTCTCGCCCCATTTGCGCCACTTGCGATTGGCTTCCGCCCACAGCGCATTGCGCTCCTTGACGATCTTCCACGCCTCAAGGGCATCCTCGCGGGTCTTGTACGGCCCCATGCGGTGGGAGCTCGGTGAGAGCATGCCCAACTCGGGCTGCTCGGTCTTCGTGTTGAAATACCACTGCTTGTCGGTCATGGCGTCCTCCCCGCACCCATGGTAGCGCGCCGCGGCGCCCGGCACCGCGCCTATGCGGCGGCCGGGCGAGCGCTCCCCCTACTCACGGAACGCGTTGGTGACGGGCAGACGCCGGTCGCGGCCGAACGCGAGCGCGGTGACCTTCGGCCCGAGCGGATACTGGCGGCGCTTCCACTCCGCGCGGTCCACCAGTCGCATCACCGTGTCGACGGTCTTCTCGTCGAAGCCGTCGGCCAGCAGGTCGGCGCGACCGTGCGCATGCTCGATGTATGCGGCGAGCACCTTGTCGAGCAGTTCGTATTCGGGCAGCGAATCGGAATCCTTCTGCCCCGGGCGCAGCTCGGCGCTCGGCGCCTTCTCGATGCTGCTGACCGGAATCATCACGCCGCCGGGCAGCGGCGTTCCGGCATCGCCGTTCTCATTGCCGACGATGCGCAGCCCGCCGATGCCGACGCCTGCGGCAGCGGCCCGGTTGCGCCAGCGGGACAGTTCCCAGACACGGGTCTTGAGCAGGTCCTTGATCGGCGCGTATCCGCCGACGGCGTCGCCGTAGATGGTCGAATAGCCGCACGCCAGCTCGGACTTGTTGCCCGTGGCGACGGCGAGCAGACCGAGGCTGTTGGAGTACGCCATGACGATGACGCCGCGGATGCGGGCCTGCAGGTTCTCCGCGGCCACGCCTTCGAGCTTGAGCTGGCCCTGGTACACATTGAACATGGGCTCGATCGGCTGCACGTCGTAATGTGCGCCGATGTTGGCCGCCAGGTCGGCGGCGTCGTCCTTGGAACCGATGGAGGAATACATGCTCGGCATCGAGATGCCATGCACATTGTGTCCGCCGCAGGCGTCGGCGGCCATCGCCGCCACCAGCGCGGAGTCGATGCCGCCGGACAGGCCCAGGCACACGCCGGAGAACCGGTTCTTCGCCATGTAGTCCTTCAGGCCCAGCACGCAGGCGGTGTACACCTCCTCGTCCGGGTCGGGAAGGTCCGCGATGTCGCCCGTCGTCTGATGCTCGGCGTCCGTGTCGAGGTCGAAGAGTCCCAGATGCTCCATGAACATCGGGGAACGTTCCAGCAGCGTGCCGTCGCGGTCGACAACGAAGCTGCCGCCGTCGAACACCAGGTCATCTTGACCGCCGACCTGGTTCACGTAGATCATCGGGGCGCCGACCTCGGCCGCACGCCTGACCGCGAGGTCGTAACGCGTATGGGTCTTGCCCTCCTCGTACGGCGAGCCGTTCATCGTCATCAGCACGTCGATATGCTCGTCGGCGAGCCGGGCGACCGGCCCGCCGTCCTGCCAGATGTCCTCGCAGATCGCCACGCCGATGCGCACGCCGTCGATGTCGAGCACGACGGTGCGGTCGCCGGCCGCGAAGATGCGGAACTCGTCGAACACGCCGTAGTTCGGCAGGAAATGCTTGTCGTAGCCGGCCCAGACCATGCCGTCGTGCAGCACGACCATGCGGTTGCGAGGTTTGTCGGACGCGTGGTCGGTGCCGACCGTGCCGACGGCGACATACAGGTCGCCCAATCCGTCGGCCTCCAGCTCGGTCGCCAGCCAGTTCGCCTTGTCCCACGCCGCCTTGCGGAACGTGCGGCGCAACGCCAGATCCTCGATGGGGTATCCGGTCAGCGTCATTTCCGGGAAGATGACGACGTGGGCGCCTTCATGCGCGGCGAGATGCGCGTAGTGCATGATTTTGTCGGCGTTGCCGTCGAGGTCGCCGACGCAGGTGTCGATCTGGGCAAGGGCAAAACGAAGATGGGTCATAGTGTCCTATAGTACCCAGCCGAGATGACGGACGACAGGGGCGGCACATGCCGTCACGCGGGATGATCCGTCCCACCGCCCGTCAGCGAAGCTCGGCGAGCACCCGCAGCGAGGCGTTGACGTAGAAGTCAACGGCGGGCCCGATCGCGCCGTCCACGCCGACGAAGTGCGGACTGTGCCAGTCGGCGCACCCTGGTTCCCCGTTCGAGCCGATGAACGCGAACACCAGACGGGCCCCGCATCCCGAGAACTCCACGAAATCCTCCCCCGCCATGCTGGGATGTATCGGCTTGAGCGCCGCGTAGGAGGGCACGTCGGCCGCGACCGCCTCGGACAGCTCCTCGTCGCCGACCAGCGGCACCTGGATGCAGTCCCAGTCCACGTCGGCCGCGATCCCGTACGCTTCGGCCGTGTGCTCGACCTCCGCCACGAAACGCCGGTGGACCAGCCGTTCGTCGTCCTGGTCGAAGAAGCGCACGGTGCCCTGGAATCCCGCTTCGGCGGGCACGACGTTCCACACGTGCCCGCCATGCACTTCGGTGATGGACAGCACCACGGCGTGGAACGGCGAGATGTTGCGGCTCACGATGGTCTGCAGGGCGAGGATCATCGAGGCGAGCGCCTCGATGGGGCCGGTGCCCTTCTGCGGGTACCCGGCATGGGTGCCCTGGGCGTGCAGCGTGACCTTGAACTTCACGCAGCCGGCCATCATCGGCTGAGGGCCGATGGCGATCTGTCCGGGGGCGTAGTTCGGGTTGTTATGCGTGCCGATGATGGCCTTCACGTCATCCGTCGCGTCGGATTCCACGACCGTGCGGGCGCCCAGGCCCACCTCCTCGGCCGGCTGGAAAACGATCTTCACGCTGCCTGCGATGCGGTCGCGGTGATCGGCCAGCCAGAACGCCGCGCCCAAAAGCCCGGTCATGTGCAGGTCATGGCCGCAGCCGTGCATCACGCCGGGGTTCAGCGAGCTGAACGGCAGGCCGGTGTCCTCGGTGATCGGCAGGCCGTCGATGTCGGCACGCAGCGCGATGCGCGGTCCCGGCACCTCTCCCTCGATGAGCGCGACGACGCCGGTCTCCAACGTCGTGTCGAGCACGTCTATGCCATGCCCGCGCAGCAGACGGGCCAGATACGCGCTGGTCTCGACCTCCTTGAAGCTGCGTTCGGGATGCTGATGCAGATAATGCCGTATGCCGATCAGCTCGTCCGTGACCCCGACATGTTCGACCATGATTTACGTTCCTTCCCCGCGAGATGTCATGCCATGTTACCTCTGTAGCTTCAATATACGCTTGGCGATGGCGTTCGCGATGCCCTGCACGATCTGGACCAGCACGATCATGATGATCACGGCCGTCCAGGTCACCGTCTGGTCGACTTTCTGATAACCGTCCAGTCGGTCTGGTGGCCGGCGATGTCGTACGCATGGGACCAGGGACTCATCGCGTCTCCTCCTTGTCTGCCGCGGACGGCTGCGGCGATGGCGTCCTCGTAGCCTATGGGGTCCGCCGCCGTGCCGAAGTCGATGACATCGCTGGAACGTGACAGCTCCCCCGAGAAAGTCGCGCACCAGCGCATCGTCGCCCGAGAACTCGTAGGTGATCGAGCCGATGGCCGAACCGGATACCGTGTCGATGAACCGCTTGGTCACCGCCTGCTGGGGTGCCGCGAACACGTTGCACACATCTCCGCGCTCCACGACCCGGCCGGCGCTCATCACGGCGACCACGATGAGTGCGATGACGATGTTGCGCACGGTATGGTTGACGCGCACCGGCTCATTGTCGGGAGAGCCCGCCTGTTGTGTTGCTGCTGTCATGTTCGTTCCCACTCTGATTGGTTGACAACGCCCACCATACGGCAGCGACGGCGGCAGTCTCGGGGCGGGTCTGATAACGCGTTACGGGATGCCATCCAGTGCTGTTCATACACTGGGGATGACCGAATTTCGTATCGCGGAGGTTGCGTACATGGCATCGGACGACATCATGACAGCGGGCGCCGGAGGCGCGACGGCCACCGTGCGCGCCGACATCAAGGCGGCGTTCTTCGACATCGACGGCACGCTGACGAGTTTCGTGACGCATGTGATCCCGCAGTCCTCCATCGACGCGCTGCACGAGCTGCAGGATCGCGGGGTGAAGGTGTTCATCTGCTCCGGTCGGGCGCCGTCGCACATGACCGTCGTGCTCGACATGATGCCGGTGCACTTCGACGGCATCATCGCGCTGAACGGGCAGTACTGCTTCGACGACCACGGGCTCCTGGAGAAGGAGTCGCTGCTGCCCGAGGACATCGTCACCATCACCCGCTGGCTTGACGAGCACCCCGACGTGGTGGCGAACTACTGCGAAAAGGATTACGTCTACTTCAACCAGATCACCGACGCGATGCGGGCCACGTGGCGCCAACTCGGCAAGACCGCACCGACCGTGAACATCGACGATCCGCACGAGAGGGCGCTGAAGTATGAGACGTTCCAGATCAGCCCGTACATCAGCTTTGAAGATGAAGCGAAGCTGTCCGCCATGTGTCGCAATGTCAGAGGCGTGCGCTGGCATCCGGACTTCACCGACCTGATTCCCGCCGACGGCGGCAAACCCGAGGGAATGAAGCGGTTCATGCGGCATTACGGCTGGACGCGCGAGCAGACCATCGCGTTCGGAGACGGCGGCAACGACGCCGACATGCTCGCCTTCGCCGGCATCGGCGTGGCGATGGGCAATGCGACCGAACCGGCGAAGGCCGCGGCCGACTACATCACCGATGACGTCGACCACGACGGCATCATGAACGCGCTCAAGCACTTCAACGTCCTGTAGCTCCCTCCCCTCCCGCTGGCGGGAGGTGGCGCGCAGCGCCGGAGGGTGGTAACAGACCCGGCACGCATACGAAGAGCCCTGACCCGACGAGGGTTCAGGGCTCTTCCATGTGTATCGGAGTGTCGGCTTCGAATTGCCGCCGCGCTTACTTCACCACTTCGATGGACATGATGCCGGCAGGTTCGAGCGGCGCGTCGGAACGGTCGGTCGGCACGGCCTCAAGCTTGTCGACCACGGCCTTGGACTCGTCGTCGGCGACCTCGCCGAAGATCGTGTGGTGTCCGTCGAGCCACGGGGTCGGCACGGTGGTGATGAAGAACTGGGAGCCGTTGGTGCCATGCGCCTTGCCGTCGCGGCCGCGACGCAGGCCGGCATTCGCCATGGCCAGCAGATACGGCCGGTCGAACATGAGTTCGGGGACGATCTCGTCGTCGAAGTCGTAGCCGGGGCCACCGGTGCCATTGCCCAGCGGGCAGCCGCCCTGGATCATGAAGTCCTTGATGATGCGGTGGAAGGTCAGGCCGTTGTAGAACGGCTCATGGGACGGCTGGCCGGTGAACGGGTCCGTCCATTCCTTCTCGCCGGTCGCCAGACCGAGGAAGTTCTTCACGGTCACGGGCGTCTGATCGTCGAACAGGTTGATGGTGATGTCACCTTCGGAGGTGCGCATGATGATGGTAGTCATGGTCCCAAGTGTCTCATGGGCTTGAGACCGGGCGGGAACCCCAATCCCGTCATGCTTTGAGGGCATGGACGGGGAACTCGAGCCGGACGGGACCCCGGATGGCACCCCGGACGGCACGAAACCGGCCAGGGCACCTTTAGCGACACCCGAGATCCCGCCCTCGACCGGGGCATCGGGGTTGAAGGGACTGACAAGGAACCTGGGGGAGCCGGCACCTACCAAAGCACCTGGCTTCTCGGCGAAAACTCCATACTCGGCCGATTTTGCATATCCAGCCTCGGCTTTGCTGAGAATTGCGTCATCCATTAGGGCGCTCGGCGTGACACCTAGAAAATCGGCGGTCGTTACAAGATCGCTTACTGACCATCCAACTTTGCCACACATTTTCATGGACATAGCACTCTTGGTAATGCCCAAAGCTTCTCCAAGTGCCTTTTGTGTTTTTCCGCTTAGTCCTAGATAAACTCTCACGTTGGTCGGGATCGCCGCTTCAGCGCGCTGTCCTTTATTCAAAGGTGTTTCTGGTGAGACTTCCGATGTGGACATATGATCACTTCCCAAAATAGTTCAGAATTTCTTAATTAAGTGTCTCATACGATTTGCGTTCAGTCAAACTGTACGCTATAGTGAAGTACAGTAAAAATGAACCAAGTCAGAAAGAAAGAACTATGAATGGAGTGACCCAAAGGATAAGTGCTCTGGTAAAGGGTGAGGGACTTACTTGTGCCCAACTCGGTTCATTGCTTGGTTTATCGAAAACTTCGGCGAATGGAAAACTCTTGGGACGCATTGGCTGGACAACTTCAGACATCGTTGTGTTGTCCGAGCACTTCCGTGTGTCTACCGACTATTTGCTGGGGCTTGATGCTGATCATGAGGAGGTTGCGTGATGGCTGGTGGAATCTATGAGCAGTCCGAGTGGCCGGACAGCCGGTGGGATTGCGTCACGGTGTGCGATGGATGCCACACAGTGGTCTGGGGCACGTTCTGGGACGACTACGATTCGGCCGCCCGCGACGCTTATTTCGCCCGTAACGGCTGGCGCAACTACTGCGTCCCGGGCGACACGGAGATTTTGGAGCTCTGCCCGGACTGCGCCGTGCGTGCCCTGCGTCGCGGCGAGACCCGCGGACTGGCCGACACCTGGCTCCGCCCCACGCATGCCTATACGCATGCCTTCCGGGAGGTCGACGCGCAGCTCTCCGCCCGCGAACGTGTGGTGGCGGGCCTGTTGTTGACCGAGGGGAGGGCGTCATGAGCAACGAAGTGTCATGCGACAGTGTGGCCCGCCGCGTCAACGGCGAAAACCCACTGGATGTCCTTGTCGGTGTTTCCACGCCGTATGGCCCGTTGCTCACCGACGACTATGGTCGGCCCATACGTTTTGCCGAGTACGGAGACGGACCATGCCGCTTCGGGGATCGTCCCATCCAGGTCATGAAGCCATATGAGTGGCTCGCCGACCGTGTCTACGTATTTGATGACGAGGCCGTCGCACCGTTCAAAGACGATGTGGCCCGCTTCGTGGTTGAGGCCTGCCGCTGCTTCGTTGGTGGTGACGGAGACCATGATCGCAGCGTGGTGCCGTGCCGCGAAGGAGTCGCAGAACAACTTGATCTTTCGTCCGACGCCTTCACGCCGATGGTCGGGTCTGACGGCAATGCCGTCAGTTTCAGCTATCAGCCGTGTGACCGCCTTCGCTGCGTCTGCTCGACCAATCCCCAAAAAGGCCTTGGTGTGTTCCATGTATGGACTGAGCGAGGCGCCACCTACCAAGCGGTTCTGGGACCATGCGCCTATGAGCGTCGGCCTGAGAAAGCCTTGACCCTGCCAGACGAACTCTGGTCCAGGAATGAATCCTGGATGCGCGATTTCTTCGAGCAGGAGACTTCCGATTTCCTCTGCCTCGGCGTGGTTTCGCGCCGGACGAATATCAGGTTCGTTGAGGGAGGTGGTGCGAGGGGTTGATTTCATTTGGTTTTCTCTTTCTCTGAATCGATAAAGGAGGTGTTGGTCTGATGGCGATTGATGGTGTAGGGGTACTGGCCATGGATTCCGGTGCCGGTGGCATGAGCGACGAAGCCGGAAGACTTGTTTTCTCCCGCGACCCGTCGGGAACGTTCATCGACGGTATGGTCTTCGGAACTTCAGGAGGCGGTGAGAACGCCAATCTCGAAGTGCTGTGTGCGTTGCCCTACGAGCTTGTACGCCCACATGCTAGTGCCTCTGTCCTGGGTCCGCTGGTCGGCGCAGGGAATGTGAAGAGGCTGTCCCTGAGCGTCAAATACCTTGATGGTGAGATATCCGTCGGGCGGTACGACCGTGTATCCGGCTTTCTCGTTGAGCAGGCGCGCGCCCTCGTTGGTGGGGATGCTGAGTATCAGCTCAGCGCCGTGGTCTGCCGCCCAGGAGTCGCAGAACGCCTTGATCTGCGATCCGATGCCTTCGCGCCGATGCTTCCTGACGACCGCGATCCCTTCGATGATGGCTGCATGCTCGGCGAAAGCCTCTCGTATCTGTGCGGCATGGACCCCGCTCGTCCCGGTGCGGTATATGAGCGTCTCGGCTACGCAAAGGGCTGGCTGGATGAGGGCCGCGCCTATCAGACGGTCCTGTCCCCATACGCCTATGTACGTAGGCCTGATCGTTCCATCATCGTGTCTGACGACTGCTGGAACGCTTTGATCGAAGTCTTTGATGTCCCTGATGAGCAGGCTCTTGATTGCCTTTGCCTCGCCATCCGTTGCGGCGGCGCGTGGCCCGTCGACGGCGAGGGAGGTGGTGCGATGGTCTGATCCCATTCGTTTTTCTCTCTTTCTCTGCAACTAAAAGAAAAAACGCCCGTTCCCGATGTTGGAGCGTCGGGGACGGGCGGTGCAACCAATATTCCGAGCGGCCGCGGATCCCGTATCTTGCCGGATCCCGGTCCGTGGCCGCCCAATGCATTGTCTTGGAGTAGTGATCACACATGAACGACCTTACTAAAGCCTTCCGCATGTCTTGCTCTGTGTCTCCCGAGTGTAACCGGGATTTTCACGCGTCGGTTTGGACGTTCCCGGTCGTGGTGGCATTCGCCCGCCACAACGGTCCGGGCTCCGTCGATTCCCGCCGCCTGGCGTCGATGATGGCGCACCCGTCCATGGAAGGGAGACTCGCGTGAACTGGCTCGCAATCGTATTGATCGTGTTCGTCGCGTTCTCATGGCTGATGACGCTGGCCCTGTGCCGGACGGCACGTCTCGGCGACGAGATGTTCGCCAGATTGGCCGACGAACGCCGTGCCGCCCAGCAGCGTGAGGAGGAGCGTCCGTGAGCAACATCGCACTGTCATGGGCCTTCAAATGCCACGTGGGCAACGCCAGCGCGAAGGCCGTGCTCGTCTACCTCGCGGACCGCGCGGACGACGATGGCACCGCAGCCTATCCGAAGATCGCGACCATCGTCAACGTCACCGAACTCTCGGAACGGACCGTGCGCACCGCGTTGAAGACTCTCCAGGAACGCGGCTTCATCCGCCGTGGCGACCAACGGTACGCGCGCCTCGGCAAGGGCGGCAGGAACCGTCTGCCCCAGTACTGCCAGATCGTGTGGGACCTCGCGGTCGAATCCGACCCGTCGACCCTCGAATGGATCAAGGAGACGCACACGGCGGAACACGACCCGAAGACCATGGGCAATACCGTGGACCCCGCCGCCTCCACCATCATGGAAAACGGCGAATCCAAGGACGTGACTCCGGAAAACGCTGGAACGAAGCCGATTCCCAGCACTGCAAATCTCGCAGGGCTGGAAAAAGGGCCGGAACCGGCACTGCAAATCCCGCAGGGCCAGCACTGCGAGAGCTGCACCCCCAGCACTGCAAATGCCGCACCCCCAGCACTGCAAATCTCGCAGAGCTGTATATATAAGGATAAAACCCTCCAGGTAAACCCTCCTAGTAAACCCTCCTTCCCCTCTGCCCCTACGGGGCATCTCCCCGCAAGCGGGGCGGCCGCCGCCGAAAAGAATAAAAACGAACAACTCGACGAGGACGACACCGAGATCGCCGAAGCGGCCGGACGGGTCCTCGCCTCGCTCGGCGAGCAGCGCTCGATGCTCGGCCTGGCCACGCCCTCACCGACCAAAGCCGACCGCAAGGCCATCATCGGCCTGTACCGCAGGCTCGTCGACCAGGGAGCGCAATGGCCCACCCTCGTGATGGTCGACGCGATCGGCTTTGCCATGAACGGCGATTGGTGGCCCAAACGCATCCGCACCGGCCGGGCCCTCGCCAGACACTGGGACGAACTCAACGACGACATGATCCTCGCAGCCGGCCGCACAGACGGCGACGCACACGCGCAGACGGTTCCGCCGGCCGAGTCCACGGAGCCGGATGCTGCGCCATGGCTGCCCGACTGGGCCGTGAAGACGCTGGCCGAATTGGACGGCCAGGACGCGACGGCCGGAGGGGAGGCGACGGCATGATCACGCGCATCGACTGTTCCGAGGCGGGTTTCGACGAATTCCTCCTCGCCAACCCGCAGCTCGACGGGCACGAGGACCTGATCTGGCAGCTGCATGCCGTCTACTGGCGCAACAAGCGCCTCGGCCATCCCAAGACCGTCGGCCTGCTGATCCAATACGCCCGGGCATGGGCCGCCCGCAATCCCGGCGAAACCGCCATAGGACGCCTCCAGGCCCACAAGACGCCGATGACGCAAGGACGGCGGCCATGAACGGGCGGGACATGATGCCGGCCTGCGCGAGAATCGCCGCGGTCGACCCGGCCATGGCGGATCGCATGTGGAACACGACGACCGACGACGATGGCCGGGACCTGGTCGACGAACGGATGCGCGGCAAGGGCCGCGTGCTGTGTGCCGCGTGCCCCATGCGCCTCGACTGCATCAGCCGCGCTCTCGTCAACGGTTGGAAGGACAAGGCCGTGTACGGCGGGCTCGACTATGCGAGCCGCTGGCCCCTCGCCCGACTGATCGCCCGTGACCTCCACATCGCCGACGGCGGCCTGCACCGGATCCCACGGAGTCGGGTCCGTGACTGGCTGGCCGACCACCCGGACTGGGCCGAACGCATGCGCCGTGATGGCCGCGACTACTGGCGACGGACCAAACGCCGCCAACGCTCGCGCCGCGAATACACGCACGACGATCCGCTGTTCCTCCCGACCGAACCCGTGCCGAAGGGCCTGGTCCAGGGCAGCCTCTTCTGACCGCTTCCCGTCGCGATCCGCGTGGGACGCGGCACAAACCGCAATACCGAAAAACCAACTAACCGAAATGCCGAAAAACCGGATACCGACATACCGAGATAAGGAGAAACCGATGAACGACAAGAAGAACCGCGAGCCGATGGTGATCGCGTTGGCGACGGGCAAGGGCGGCAGCATGAAGACCACCAGCGCCGTGTTCCTGGCCTGCGCCCTCGTGGACCAGTCCCGGGGCGAGCAGCGCGCGCTCGTCGCCGACGCGGACGTGCAGGGCGACGCGAAGGACTGGTGGTACAGGGCCGCCGAGCTGGACGACCCGCTGCCGTTCGACGTGATGTCCGCCGCGCCGGCCGACATCGCGCACCTGCACGGGATCAACGGCCGTCTCGACGACCCCGTCGACTGGGTGCTGATCGACTCCGCCCCGTACGGGCGCGCGTTGGACGAATCGGTGAACAACGCCGACCTCGTGGTCATCCCGTCGAGCCCCAGCCGCATCGACCTCGACCAGGCCGCCGGGGTGAAGGACCTGTGCGACCGGCGCGGCGTCCCCGCCGCGATCCTCCTGTGCCGCACCGAGGCCAACACGACCGCCCTGCGCGACGCCCTGGCATGGATCGACGACGCGGGCATCGCGTGCTTCGAGACGCTGATCCCGAAACGGCAGGACATCCTCAACGCGAAATCCACCCGCCCCCGCGGGTCCCGCCTGCACGAGTACCGCGACCTGGCCGCCGAACTCAAGCAGACCATGCGACAGCTCAAGGACGAGGAGGAGGACCTGTGAGGAACATGAACCTGACGCCCCGCCCGCGCGACCTGACCACGCTGCTCAACAGCGACCGGACGGAACCGGCGGATACCGGAAGACCGGAATCGGTGGATACCGAGATACCGAAAAACCGGAGGGCCGTGAAACCGAGCGACGCGGAGGGCTGGGTGAAGACCAGCGTGAGCCTTCGCGCCTCGACCCGACGCCGGCTCAAGGCCTGGGCCGCCGAGCATGACATGCGCATCCAGGAAGTGGTCGATGCCGCCCTCGAAACGTACCTGGGCCTGGAATAAGCTGTGAACCCATGAAAGGAGAACAAATGACAGAGAAAGAAAAGGCCATCGAAGACGAGACCATCGAACTTCCGACCGGGCCCGCGGAGAAGAAGAAGCCGCATCGCGGAAGGATCGTCGTCATCACCGTCGCCGCACTCGCGCTGCTTGCGGCGGGAGGCATCGCCTGGAGGACGCACGAGGACCGCCTCATGGCCGAGGCCAGGGCGGACTGCGCGGCCGAGAGCGAACGTCTCCGCGTCGCGACGACCGCGTACGACGCGCTATTGAACGGCAAGGCCGCCAGCATGGCGAAGACCGACGTGAAAAGCGTGAAGGACGCGAAGACCCTTGACGTCCTGTCCAAGGCCATGAAGGCGTCCACGCCGAAGACCGTGTCCTGCAAAGCGGATTCGAGGCCCGGCGTGCAGGATGCCACGAAGGGCGTCACCGCGAACGCATCATGGTACAAGGCCCACACGAAGTCCCTGAACGGGCTGGTGAACGCGGTCGAAACGTCCAAACTCGACAAGACCGTGGACGACGCGAACACGCTGTACAAGGAGACGGACGGCAGGGTGGCGGACGACAAGACCCGCGCAAGCCTGATGGACGCCATCAGAAAACGCGACGCGGACGCCATCGCGAAGGCCGTGAAGGAGGTCAACGAATCGAAGGCGGCGAAGGAGAAGGCCGACGCGGAGGCGAAGGCCAGGGCCGAACAGGAGGCCGCGGCTGCCGCGCGGCAGGCGCAGGCGCGGCAGTCATGGCCCTCGTCCGGTTCAGGCCACACCGGCTACACCGGCAACGGTTATTCCGGCAACACGTCCACACCGAGTGGCGGCTCGCCCGGGGCATCTTCCTCGGGCTCCACCGGAAGCACCCACTACAGTTGGGAAGAAAATAACGGCGACCAATACGACTGCAAGCCGGGTCAGTTCTGCCCCATCGGCTGATTCCCTCCCATCCCCTCTCCTCTTTCAGGGCCCCGCGGCATCCGTCGCGGGGCCCTTCCCACCCCCCCGGCGGATGTCCAAACCGACGCCCCCCGGACGGTGGTTCCATGGTGTGCGTGCACCGGACGCGCCCGATTCCCTTTCTCCCTGATTCTCATTTCGTGGCCCAGGGCCTTCAGTCTAATGACCCATATGGTGCCTAGGACCTTTGTAATCAATCCCGGCGCTCTTGTCATCCCCGTCTTGCCGGGCAAGGTTCTTCCGCAGCGTGTCGCCGAATCTGTCCAGCAGATCCGCTCTGTTGCGGATCGGATCGGACGCGCGAAGGGACTTGTCATCCCTGATCCTGCGAATCGTTCCGATGTGCTTCGTGAGCTGGTCCCGGATGGCGTCGAGGCGTTCGGGAGCGAACATGCGCATGCGTGACAGTTCGTGCGCCGCCTCGTCGGGCCAGTCCGACAGGGCGTCCAGGTCGAACCGGCTCCAGTCCTCCACCAGTCTGAGCTGCCGCAAGGCCGAGGGGCGGCCGGTCGCGGTGTAGAACGGCTTGGCGAACCAGTCGCGGTCGTCCACGTCGAGCTCGCCGCTCCACAGGCTCGCGCCGGTGTCGTAGATCGGGGCCGGACGGACCGCAAGGGTCTCGATGTTCCGGATCAGACCGAAATTGTTGTAGTGCCGGTCGGTGTTGCGCATGAGGTAGTCGGCCACGAGCCAATCGTCCGTGGCGTCACGAACCGCCCGTTCGTCTGCGCCGAAGCCGACTGCGGCGTGGATCCACTGGTCATGCGAGTTGAGTCCATTGGTGGTTTTGACGGATTGGAGCACCTGCCAGGCGGAGACCAGCTCCTCATGATTGGAGAGCATGTCCGCGCATGTGGACACCAGACGGTTGCCGTTGCGTGCCAGGGAATACCGGACGGCCGGAACGCCCAATCGCATGCAGAGCTTCGAGGCGATGACCTCGTTCATCGGCTCCTGGCCAGTACGGCCCGACTTGACGAGCAGCCTCCTGCCGGTGGTTTTGTCGATCGTCCAGCGTTTGGGAAGGTCGCCGCCAGTGGACACGTCGGGAGCGTTGAGGCTGATGTCATGGGACGACGAGTACGAGGTGAGCAGGATCTCGCCCAGCGCCTCGTTGAAGGGATTGTCGAAGAAATTGACGTCCTTCCATTCGACCGGATCGTCCTCACGTCTGACCCAGTACTGGTCCGACAGGCTCAGCCCGTAGGTCCTGTCGAGCAGTTCGTCGGTCGATGCCGCGCCAAGCGATTCGAGCACACGGCGAATTCCGTCACGGGTGGAGGGAATGGCGCGGGACCTCCACCATTCGTCGATCCTCTTGGCGTACAGCGCGCTCTTGCCGTGCGTGGTGAACTCCAGGGGCAGACGATCATGGTCAAGGACCTCGCCCGAGGAGCACGCGCGGCCGGACGCGGGATCGTATTCGAATGCGAGGACCGGATGGCCCCCGCACATGATCAGCTTGCGTGGCATGCTCCCCCTTCCTTTCTGACTCGGCGTTTCAGAAAATAAATTCTACAGGCGCGAATCGAACGTGGGTGCGGCGGCCCGTTTCATGGCGCGGCGCTCGGCCCTGGTTGGCCGCTCGAGAATCCACTCGGCGAGCATACGGATGAGGATGGATGCGACGATCACGCCGATGGATCCCCAGAAGCACGGGACGAAGTCCGATTTAGAGTGGTCGGTCCAGAACCAGGCGATCAAAGCGAGCATCAGTGCCAGGCCGGCGGCCAGGGCGGCGAGCTTGTGGAACACGAGGGCGAGCGTGCGGATGGGATGCGTGACCAACCCCACCGCCAGCGCGACGACGACGAGCAGTGCGACGATGCCCGCACCGATGACGGCGACGCCCAAGTATATCGCGAGCATATAGAGTCCGAACATGATCGGTCCTTCCTTCTCTCTTTTCTAGTCCGTTTCTTCGGGCAGGTAGGTGTAGTCGACGGCGACGCCCTCCGCCTCGAGCAGCACGGCGGCCTCACGCACGGCGGCGGCGCGCCGTTTCGCGGACGCCTCGGCCTTGATCCAGTCGGGCAGGTCGTCGGGCAGGTTGGAGACGCGCGAGAACGAGAGCGTGGCCCGCTCCTCTCCCCTGTGGCGTTCCACGATGGCCGCGACGGCACGCCTGTGTTCGGCGAGATAGTGCTCGAGCATGTCCTTCATCCTATCCGAGGGTTGGATCCGGTATTTCTCCGACTCGTATTTCTTGACCATGTCCACGGTGAGGTTCGCGAGCACGGCCACGTCGTGCTGGGTCATGCCGATGCGTTCGCGCGTCGCGCGTATCCACGCCTTGGACTCGCTCCAATCCCCTTCCGCCATGATCCCTCCTGGATATTAGAAAGCCGGGTTCGCCCGCGCGAACCTCGATTATACTTTTAGTATAATCGAGGTTTTCGGCAGGGCGGACCCGGCGTTTCCCGGTTTCGTCACTCGGTCGGGGTCGGCGGGTTGTCGCCGGCGTTGGCCTTACGCTGCTGGTCGAGCATTTGCTGCTGGATCAGGACGCTGTTGGTCTGGGCCGCGTACTGTTTCTGGACCATGTCCATGCTCTCCTGGTGGCGTTGCCCTTCGACGTCGGCGAAGACGAGCTGCTGGATCGCCTGCGCGAGCTGCATGAGCTTGGCCTTCTTCAGGATGGACACCTTGACGGTGTTGCGGCCGCCGGCCTGGTTGACGAAGTCAAGCTGCGCGTTCATCGTGTTCGCCAGGTTCGCGGCGGCGAGCACGAGGAACAGGATCCCCACAAGCGCGCTGTCCTTCATGCAGGCGAGACCCGCGATGAGGAAGATGTTGGTGTCCACGGACGCGATGTTGCGCAACGGGATCGTCTGTGTGGACGAGCCGAGCGGGATCACGCCCAGGAGGGTGTTCGGGCTCTTGCACTGCACTCGCATGCTGCTCGCGGCGATGCTGGTCTTGAACCAGAACAGGATCACCGACGGACTGAACCGGTCGCCGGTGATGTTGGTCTCTTTAGTCTCCTTTCTCTAGTGTTTATTGCCGAAGTCGAAGATGACGCCGCGATCCTTGTCGACGACGAGCGAGGCGTCGAATTTGCTGCCCTTCTTCGAGGTGAACCCCTTCAGGCTGACCTTCCGGCCGGCGAGCAGCCGGCGTATGGCGGAGTCGGTGACGGTTTTGCCGGCTACGGTCGTCCAGGCGCGCCAGCCGCATCCTTCCGTGGTCCTCCATGTGCCGTCGGATTGTTTCTCGCGCCGGTTGGTGGAGCATTGGAACACCTTGCCCGTTTTGATGACGGGCTTGCCGCAGCGTGGGCATGGGCCGAACGACTCTGTGTTCCGCGTCTTCGTCTGCACATGGTCCTGCCGGACGGTGGACCGCGCGTCGGCCGGGATGCGCACGGCGAGGTCGCGGAACTCCGTTTCGACCTGCGCGGGGTCAGCGTGGTTGTGCTCGACCTCCGAGAGTCGTCGTTCCATGCCGGCGGTCAATGCCACGTCCTTGAGCTTCGTGGCGACCACGTCGATCAGGGATCGTCCCTGTTCGGTGGAGCGAAGCTGCTTGCCCTTGCGGTCCACGTATCCGGAGTGGACGAGCTGTTCGATGATGTTCGCCCTGGTGGCGGGCGTGCCGATGCCTCCCGAGTGGGATTCGTCGTCATCCAGGGCGGCCTTGAGTTCCTTGTCCTCCACCCAGCGGCTGGCGTGCTCCATCGCGGCGAGCAGCGTCGCCTCGGTGAACGGCTTCGGCGGCTTCGTCTTTCCCTCGGACAGTGTCGCACCGCCCTGCGGGACCGGCGCGATGAAGACCCCGTCGGTGAGGTTGACAGGGATGATGTTGCCCGCGGTCTCGTCGGTGTCATCCTGGTCTTCCTGCGGGGCGGCATGCTCGATGGCGTGCCATCCGGGCGAGACGGGCTGGTCGGAACGGCTGGTGAAGCGACATTCGCCTTCGGGCAGAAGGCGGCCTTCGTCCGGATGCTTTTCGCACCAATGCGGGTCGATGTTCGCGACGACGTTCGTCACGTCGTGCACGTAGTCGTCGCCCACGGCCTCCCACATGCGGCGTGCCACGCGCGTCAGCACGAGGCGTTCGTCATCGCCGAGTTCGTCGAGCGCCGCCCTGTCGGCCTGCATGGTGGGAAGGATGGCGGTGTGTCCGGCGACCTTCGCGTCGTTCACGGTCAGTTCGAGTCGCGGCCGTTCCGGTTTCGCGGACGGTTCGATGAAGCCGGTGACGAGCCGGTCGCCTTCGGCGAGGCCGCGCAGCGTGTCCAGGTCGTCGTGGGTGATGTACCGCGAGTCGGTGCGGGGATACGTGGTCAGACGCTTCTCGTAGAGCGACTGGAGCGCCGTGAGGGTGCGGGCGGCGGTCAGGCCGTGCAGTCTGCTCATGTCCTTCTGCAATCCGGTCAGGTCGTACAGGCGCGGTGGGGCGTCGTGCTGCTGCTTGCGTTCGGCCTTGAGGATCTGGAAGGTGAAATCGTCCGAGTTGACGATCCGCAGCAGCGTCTCGGCGTTCTCCCTCTTGTCCAAACGTTCGCCGGTCAGCTTCCATCCGCCCATCGGGGCGACGACCTTCCAGTACGGTCGGGCCACGTGGCCGGCGATTTGCCGGTCGCGGTCCACGATCATGGCGAGCGTGGGCGTCTGCACGCGGCCGACGGTGAATCTCGCGTTGTAGACGAGCGAATAGGCGCGCGACGCGTTCATCCCGATCAGCCAGTCGGCCTTCGCGCGGATCATCGCCGAATCGGCGAGTCCCTGGTATTCCGTCTCGTCCTTCATGGACGCGAGGGCGCCGCGGATGGCGTCCTCTTCCAGGCTCGCGACCCACAGGCGTCGCATCGGCTTGGAGACTCCTACATGCGCCACGATCCTGCGGAAGATGGCCTCGCCCTCGCGGTCGGGATCGCACGCGTCGACAAGCATGTCGATATCGCCGCGGCGCATCAGTCCCGCGACGACCTTGTACTGGCGGTCCGCGCCCTTGTCCCGGCTGACCTTCCATTGCCAGCCGGGTGTCGGGTCGATGGGCAGCGTGTCGAGGCTCCACTTTCCCCAATCGTGATTCTTGTATTCGTCGGGCGCGGCCAGGTCGACGAGGTGGCCCTGCGCCCAGGTGACCAGGTCGCCGCCGACCTGGATGTAGCCGTCGTGTTTTTCCGCGTGCCCGCCGACCGCCTGGGCGATCGCCTGGCCGACCGAATGCTTCTCGGCGATGATCAGTCGCATCTCGCATCACGTCCGATCATCAGTAGTTGCCGGACGCCCATGCGGGCCGTCCGTCGTCCGAGGTGTCGGGTTCGGCTGCGGCCTCCTGCGGGGCGGTCTCGTCGTCCGCCGCCTGGACGTCGGATCCGGTCGTCTCCGGATCCGATTCGGCGACGGTTTCCCGTTCGGGTTCGGCGGGCGGGGTTTTCCTTCCGGCCGGCGCGGCGACGAGCTCGCCCTTAGCATCGAACGCGACGTTCTTCTCCGTTCCGGTCATCGCCAGCTTGTCCGCGATCATCGTCCGGCTCATGCCGGGGAACGCCTCCTCGAATTGCCTCGCCGCGTCGCGCAGCGCCTGCGCGCTTTTGCGGAAATTGTCGAGACGGCTGTCGAACTTCTTCGCCGCCGCCTCCTTGCGCTTGAACGACTCGCGTTCGTCGCGCAGGAAGTCGTCCACGTAATCGGATGCCATGGTCGTGTTCCTTTCCGTTATCGAGATCCGGCCCATGCCGGCTATGAACCATGCTCCCGCCATGTGGACGGCTCCGGTTTGGACAATCGGCTCCGCCAGGATCACGCGGACGTGATCCTGGCGGAGCCGAGGAAACGGAGCGGCGGCATGGATGCCGCGCTCTGCCACTGCCAACCCTTCCTGTATTTCCAGGCGTCGCCTGGAAGGGAATGGTTGGCCGGCCATGGTTCATCATCGCGACACCGCGCCCGTGTCTTCGGGCCTGCGTGTTCCATGCTTCGTCTCGGGAAGGGCTTCGCCCGATTCTCCCTCGACGGGCACGGCCCACGCGTCCTCCGCCGCGCGGCGGCGCCGCAAGGCTGCCCCATGTCCGGCGAAAGGAAACGCCGGCGGAACCAAGGAGGAACCATGGAAAAGAAATCAACCGACCTTCAGCACGTCGTGTTCGAGACCGAGGAGGCGGGGCGCGTCGAGGCGATGTGGAGCAGTCTGCGCCTCAACGGCCAAGATGTTCCGGACGGGTGGCACCGCTACGCCGTCAGGGGCGGGGACGACGGATGGGAGCCGTGCAGCATCGAACCGTTCGTGTGGGTGAACCACACCGCCGACATCATCACGCCCGTCGACCTCGAGCTCGACAAGCACGACCGGATGCTCACCATCAGGGACTGGTGGTTTGACGACGAGCCGTTCCCGGCCGAGTGACAGGCCGGGAACGATGCCGCCCGCACGACGCGGGCGGCGCCTCCAGCGGCCAGAGGATAGCTACCGTCCTCTGGACTCCAATATCCTAGAATGGAATACAACGAGAGCCAGGAGGCGACGGACATGACCATCGACTATTCAATCAAAGTGACCCAATGCGAACCCATGCCCGGCTACAAGCTCAAGGTCACCTGTTCCGACGGGGCGACCGGAATCTTCGACATGTCCCGATACGTCGAACGCGGCATGTTCAAACCGCTCAAGGACACGCAGACGTTCGGCCGCGTGCGACTCACGTTCGGCGTGCCCTCATGGCCCGGGGACATCGACATCGCCGCGGAACGCGTCCGCTCCGGCATGCAAATCATCTAGGAGCCCGCGCGCCCCTGCCCCGACCGTCACCAAGACGGCCGGGGCTTTTTTCATGTCTGCATGCATGACGGACATGACGCGCCGCCGACCCCGCGTTTTTTCGCGAGGCCTTTTCATTTCCCGCGCTCCAAGTGTCCAAACCCATCGCCGTTTCCGCGACGGACGATTGGCGTAAGACACCGGCCTTCCCCTCAAGGCCATGAGCGAAAGGAGCGAGGAGTGAACGCGATCATCCTTCACGGCATTCCGCAATCATGCCGTGCGAAATCGCTCCCAATCCATGAAATGGATATGGGAGCAGCAAGCGACGTGATTGGATATCCAATCACTCGATTCGCGATGCGAATCGGCTTGCCGGGAAGACCCGTGCCCCATGGTCGGCGGAGCCTCCAGACCGCTCGCGCGGCATCACAGAAAACCCGTCCCCACACCTCACACGGAGGCGTGGAATGAGCCGGGCCGAGAACAGGACGCACTGCGTCGAGAAGATCATCAGGTTCACGCCGGACGAGTGGGAGCGGGTGCGGAAGCTGTATGAGGAGCTGACCAGGTACGCGCCGGAGCACCGGTCGTTCAGCTCCTACGCGCGCAGGATGCTGTCCGAACGGCGCATCCACGTCACCGAGATCAGGCCGCTGACGGACCCGGAGCCGATCGCGCGCGAGATCGACCGCATCGGCGTGAACGTCAACCAGATAGCCCACTGGGCCAACGCGAACGAGCACATCACCGCCGGGCAGGTGGCCGAGCTCCGCGCGTCGTTCGACCGCATCGAGCGTCTACTCGGCGACCTGTTCGCCGACAGGCGCGAAGCCCGGAAGGACGTGTGAGCATGGCGGTGGTCAAGCTCGGCAGGCCCGTGAAATCGAATCTCGGCGGCGACAACGGGGCGATGGCGTACATCATCAACCCCGCCAAGACCGACGGAGGAAGACTGGTCAGCTCCAACTACGAGCGGACCAGGACGGACTACGACGCGCTGGCCGAAGGCATGCTCGACGACAACCGCAGGTCGCCGAAAGGCATCCGGAAGGACAGCCGGCTGGCCTACCACATCAAGCTCAGCTTCAGTCCCAAGGACCCCGTGACGCCCGAGCAGGTGCACGAGCTCGGCGTGGAATTCGCGCGCCGGATCACCGGCGGCGAATACAAGTTCGTGGTCGCCACGCACACCGACCGGCACCACCTGCACGACCACATCATGGTGTGCGCCGCCTCCCGGTACGGGAAGCATCTGAAGGCCGAGCTGCCCAAGGACATCATCGACCAGTGGCGGGCGGTCAGCGACGAGATATGCCGCCGCGAGGGGCTGAGCGTCGTGTTCAACCCCGTCGTGGAGGAACAGACGCGCAAGATGCGTGGCGGTACGACAGCCGCCGGCGACGCCGGAACGTCGCCGGCGCGCGACCCCAAATACGTCGATGAAGCACCCGTACGGAGCGCGAACGAACCGGAGACGAAGGCGCGGAAGGCCTCGGGCGGGGAGCCGTTGGAACGCCGGTACGGCATGTCGATGGAGGAGATCTACGCGTCCGCGAAAGGCCTGGGCGTCAAGGACAGGCTCCGCATGCTGATCGACCTGACCTCGTCCACGGCGGAGAACTTCGAGGACTGGAAGGACATACTCGACATCCGAGGCGTGGACGTGACGGTCCGCGGCCAGCACCTCACATACACGCTCAAGGACACCGGCTTCAAGATCCGCGACGCGAAACTCGGCCAGGCATACGACATGACGAACATCATGGCCGGGCTGCAAAGCACGCCCGTCATCCCCATCACGTTCAACCGCAGACTCGTCGCCAAACAGACCAGGAAGACGATCACCGTGTGGCTGCCAGGCACCCACCGGAAGAAGAAGATCACGTTCGACGCGAAACGTCTCGTGGACGACGGCGGCTCCACACTGCGCGCGTTCCTCCCCCGCGACCGCGACCAGATCATCCTCGACCCGTCCAACCGGTACGCCGGCAAGACCCCGACGCCCGGCCTCTACCAGTGGTTCGGCGAGCCCACAAGCCGGCTCGAACCACTGACCTCGCCCGAACGGCTGCCCCTCAGATACGGGGTCAGCCCCGCCCAGCAGCGCTACTACCAGGCACAGGCGCGCCGCCTCGACCGCCTCGCCGGCGAGGCGAAGGCGCTGAACGCGGCGATCCGCTGGACCAGGCTCGCGGGCGGCGACAGCGCCAAGGGACTCGGTCTGCTGCGTGCGAAGGTCCGCGAATCGCACGACGAACTCCAGTCCGCCGTCATCGCGTTGCACGACGCGATCCAACGCGGCGACCCCGACCTCGTGGCCGAGACACGCGGCGAGATGGAACGCCGCGAGGCCCTGTGCGACCGGTATGAGGGCGAGCTGGCAGCCATCGAACGGGAAATCCACACGACCCGCGACCGCGAGCAAACGGAGACCGAGCAGCGCGAACAGCAGCAGCACAAGCGTGGACGGTCCATCTGAACCGTCCCAGGAAACACCAACCGACAACAGAAAGGGAACCGCAATGCCAATCGAGGAACAGGCTGAGGAGAAGATCCAGAACGCCGTCCAGACCATCATCACCGGAGGCGCGAAGCTCATGCTCAGAATCCCCAAGGGCGTGGCCATGGCGATGCTCCGCGGCGGCATGAAACTCGCGAAGACCGGTGTGCACGCCGCCGGCGAGGCCGTCAAGAACAAGATCGACAGCGGCGAGATGTCCGAGAAACGATTGCAGCAAAAGAAGGACGGCGACCTGCACGAGCTGCAACTCGACGACTCGACCATGCGCGAAGTACAGCACAGCCTCAAGACCGCCGGCATCGACTACCACCTCGAACGCGCCGACCAAGGCCAGTTCATCCTGCACTTCGCCGGCAAGGACGAAGACCATGTCCGCCACGCCGTGCAACGCGCGTTCAAAGGCATGGGCCTGGACGTCACCGACGACGACTTCACCGTCGAGCAGACGGAACAGACCCGAAACGAGCCAGAACCCCCGGCGCGGGAGACCCCGGCCGAACCAGCCACGAAGCCCATGCCGACGCAGCGCATCGCCTGGGACTTCGTGGACCCGGAGGTCATGGAGATGGCCGCGAACAGCCTCACCGCCCGCCACCCCGAACTCTCATGGGACAAGCTCATGGGCGACACAACATGCGACGAGCAGTCCGGCCGCAACTTCGCGGACCGGATCATCGGCAAGGCCGCCGCCGACCCGAGCCTGCGCGACGAGCTCGACGACATCCTGCGCGACGACTACGGGCAGGGCGCGCAAACCCAGGAGCGGACACGCAAGCAGACGACCGAGCCGAACCGGAAGACGCCGACATCGAAGCCGGAAAGCGAACCGGAACCCGCACCGGACGAAGCCCGGACACCGGCCACGCGACAGCAGACACAGGCCAGAGCAGACAATCCCAGGCCGGCCGGCAAAGAGCAAAAACCGAAGCCGATCCGATCGAAGAAGGCACTGCTTGAACGCTTCAAGACCCGACTCAACGAGAACCTCGCCGAACAGAAGAACCACATGCCACCCACCCAGAACAGGGACCGCACGCCCCGCAAGGGCCGCTGAAAGGAAAAACCACAATGAACCAGCAGGAACAGGCGACGAAACGCGCCGCGATCTTCCAGGACACCATCAACGGGACCAACGACCCGACCCCATGGCCGGTGACCATGTGGGCCTCGTCCGGCGACACGATATGGACGGCCGGCACGGCAAGGACTGCCGGCGAGGACTCGGTGGGCATGATCTACGCTCCCGGCGAAACCATCGCCCACCGGAACACAATCGCCGGCGACACCACCCGCGCCACCGAATCCTTCGCCATCAGACCGGAGAGCGGACAGAGCCCGATGGACGCGATGCTCGCGGGCATCGAACAGTGGGACCACCGCCACCCCGACCAGTGGGACACCGTGACCACACCGGGCGAGTACCGCATGACGGATCCGACGACCGGCCGACCGCTCCCGATGGGATGGAGCGACAGCCTCGCCGTGGCCGCGTCCGCGGCAGGCCGGCTCGACCCCGACCTGCTCCAGGCCAGCCTCATGCAGAACGCGGTCGAGCACGAGCCGCGCCCCTGCGTGTTCTTCCTGGAGGACAACGGCTACGACCTCATGGTCTTCTCCTGGCATCAAAACCAGCAGCGACTGTTCGACGCGATGACATTCAAACACCTGCAATACGACGACCTGAGCATGCAGGTCACGACCATCAGCCACAGCGAGGACATGAGGGAATCCTTCCCCGCCAAGACCATGAGCGACGGCGAACTGCTCACCCAAAGCCGCGTCTACCGGGACGAATACCAGTTCTGGCGCGAACACGACGGCGGACCCGTCGCCCACGGCATGACCGGCCGCGTCATGCGCAGCGGACTGCTCAAACCGGGACTGGAGCAGAAACCGCTGCTGAACCTGAACGACGGCCGGCGCGCCCCGGACTGGGACGAGTTCACCGACCAGGCCGCCATCTCGATCCTCCAGGGCCGCCCCGTCTCACCGACGCCAGCACTCCCCCAGCAGGAGCGGCCCGGACGGTCCGCCGATCCCGCGGACGAGACGCCGGAACGGCAGGAACCGGCGCACGCGACCACGGCCACGAGACAGGTCTGGCCGAACGCGTGGGTGGCGAACAGGCTCGCGCACATCTATATATTGCATGCGAAGGACGGACGCGACTGGCCGAAGATGATCGTCGGACTCCCCCGCGGCACCGTCATCGACGGACAGGACCTGACCGGCTGGGCCACCGACATGTTCATGAGCGGCAAGAACCAGAGTCAGAAGAACGAGGGACGGGCCGTCAACCTCAGATTCAGACCCGGCACCCCGGTCGAACTGTTCACCGGCCGCGGCGCGGAACGCCGCACCGTGCAGGTCGACCCGCAGACGCTCGTCCAGGCAATCATCGACGCGCAGAAGCGCAGCCGAGACGCCGAGGAGACGCTCGACACGGCATCGGTGGAACTCGCCTCGAAGACCGTGGAGGAATCCTGGCCGCAAATCAGCCGCATGCAGGGCCGGTTCACGGAATACCGGCGCGCTGGCACGTACAAGCCGGCCGTCGCATTGAAATGGGCGCGCCGACTCGTCGACCGGACCGCCGGAGGGGACGAGGGACGGTGGACCAACCGCCAACGCCGCCAGGCCGCCAGGCTCCTCATCCAGGAACTCGCCGGCGCACAGGAACCGATGCAGGACAGAGACAAAACGCCGACCCGGCCAACCATCGAACAGGACGCGGAGGCGACGGACACGCCACGGAAAACGGAACCGACCAAGGAGACGGAACAGGGACGGGACCACGACGAAGCCGGCTCGCCGGCCGCCGACCCGGGAGCGAAAGCCGAACCGCCGGAGACGACGCGCCGCGACGATCCGGAGCGACGGCACACGGACCTGAAGTCAACGCTCGACCGGTTCCATACCAAGCTCAGGGAGAACCTCGACGGACTCAACACAGCCACGCCGGCACCCGGCATCGACCGGAACCACGGCCAACGGAAAACACTATAAGAAAGGGGCGAACCATGGCGAGAAAACGCCTATACGCGAAGCAGACGGCCCCGGCCGAATACGAGCAGATCGACCTGTTCAGCCTTCTCGAAGAGGAACAAAGACAGGCCGACAGGATAGCGGAGCAGGTGCGCGGATACGAGATAACGGTGGGCCACGTCGCGGTGCAACGGCTCCGCGTGCGCGGAGCGGACGACGAGACGATAGCCGCCGTGGCGGCCGAATACCGGGAGAACCGGCTCCGCGGACTCGGCCGGCGGGACGCGCGGATCGCCGCCGAGAACAAGCTCGGGGTCGGCGCCGCCACTCCCGGCGAAACCACGCCGCAACCTGTGGTAAAACGTTTTACACAATTCTCCGGCACGGAAAACAACACTGAAGAAAGGAACAACAATGGACGAGATGACATGGACCGACCCGCAGCTCAAGGCACGCTACGAGGAGAACAGCAGGAAGCTGGAACACCTGAAGGAGACGCTGCCGAACCTGTATTCCGAGGACGCGCTGCCGTACAAGGTGTTCACGACGAACAGCGTCCACGGCATCCAGCGGATGCGTCTCATCTGGCTCAAGGAGCACCATCCCCAGTGGTTCAGGGAGATGATGATGGCCAACGTGCTCGAGGAGCATCTGCGGGACATCGAGACGCGCACGAGGGAACGCCAGGCGCAGATCATGGACCAGCTGATGGAGTCCAGGCACCTGCTCAACCGGACGGACTGCCTGAAGGCGGCACCACAGCTGACCGACCTGGACCGGCTCAACGGGATGAACGAGGCCCAGTCGGAGTCGATGAGCATGGCGATCCACGAGGTCGTGGAGAGCTTCTAGCATCCCTCGACGCGCAGCGCGCGCGTTCGCCCCGCGAACGCGCCGAAGCGAACATCGCCGCCATCCAGACCCTCAAGAAACTCGGCGGAGACAACGGCGGCCGGCCCTCAGCGAAGCAAATGGATACGCTGCGCGGATATTCCGGCTGGGGCGGATGCGCGGACGTGTTCTCGGACAAGCCTGAATGGCGGACGATCCGCGACGCGATAGAACAGGCCCTCACCCCGGAAGAGTATGCGCAGGCGCGCGCCTCCACACTGACCGCCTACTACACGCCCGGCCCGGTGGTCAAGGCCATGTGGGACGCGCTCGACATCGGCCCCACACCCATCCAGGTGCTGGAGCCCGGATGCGGCACCGGCAACTTCATGGCCGGCATCCCCGACGACGTCGCGGCGCACGTGTCGGGCGTGGAACTCGACCCGATCAGCGCGCGCATCGCCGCCGCGCTGAACCCGTACGCCACGATCCTCAACGCGGACCTCGCGGACTGCACCATCCAACAGGGATCGTTCGACCTCGCCATCGGCAACGTGCCCTACTCGGGCGACATCAGCCTCGACTACCGGACCACGGACGGCGGCACGTCCCGCCTCCCCCTGCACGACTACTTCATCGAACGCTCGGTGGACGCGCTGCGCCCCGGCGGCGTCGCGATGCTGCTGACCAGCAGGTACACGCTCGACAAACGCTCCGAGACCATGCGCGCCGACCTCGCGAGGAAAGCCGAGCTCATCGGCGTGGTGCGTCTGCCGTCCTCGACGTTCGCCCGCCAGGCCGGCACCGAGGCCGTCACCGACGTGCTTGTGCTGCGCAGACGCGAACGGACGCTCGACCGCACGCCCGACGAGGCATGGATCCACTCCACACCGATCGCCGTGCCCGGCTACCAGGACGTGACCGTCAACGTCAACCAGGCGGTCGCCAACGACATGCCCACGCACGCGGTGGGCGACATCAGACCAGTGATCGGCCGGTTCGGCGGCGACTTCGACGTCGTCTTCCAGGGCGGGACGGAACAGATCGGCGAACGGCTCCGGACGATGCTCTCCATGCAGATCGCCCACGGCAGGCCGCCGTTGCAGCTGGGCGAGATGGAACCGGCCGAACGCGCGGAGGTCATCGTCCGCCCGGACCATGTGACCCCGTTCGAATACTCGGTCGACCCTCGCGGCGTGGTCTGGTACGGCGACGGCGCCACCGTCACCGAGGCCGCCCACGGTCAGGGAGACGAGGCGCGCCGACTGCGCGGCATGATCCGCCTGCGCGACCTGGCGCGCGAACTCCAACGCCTCGAACTCGACCCCGCCCGCGTGGACGACCCCGCCGTGGAGGCCAAACGCAAGGAACTCGACCAGGCATACGACCGGTTCACCGGCGAGTTCGGACGCCTGAACGACCGCGCCAACCTCCGCGCCTACGACAGTGAGGAATCCGGCCGCCACCTCGTCATGGCGTTGGAGGAGACCGACGAAAAAGGAAGGTTCGTCGGCAAGGCGAAATGCCTCTCGCAGCGGACCATCAGCCCCGTACCGCCCATGCCCGACCATGCGGACAGCCTGGACGACGCGCTGAACATCAGCCTCGACCGCGCCGGCAGGGTCGACCTGGAACTCATCGCGCGCCTCGCCGACACCACCGTCGAGGAGGCCGAGGCCGGCCTGGGCGACCGAATCATACGCGACCCCGACACCGGCACGGTCATGCCCGCCGAGGACTACCTCACCGGCGACGTGGGAACGAGACTCGACCACGTCACGGCCATGGCCGAACATCTGAGACGCCGCGCCGGCACCGAGGCCATGACCGAGTTCACGGCATCCACCTACGCGACGCCGGAGGACATGCCCGCCACGGAGCGGGCAAGCGAATGGATCAGCGAGGCGGGCGCGGACGTGTGGCGCAGCCTCAAGGACCCGTACTCCGCCGAATCCTACAGGGATCCGGCACCGGTCATCGAACGCATCAACGGCCGGAACGCATGGACCATGGGCTGGAGCCGCAACCCGGAACTCGTCCTCGCCCTCGCCTGGCGGGCGGTGGAGGAACTTCCCGAACAGCACGCGCGCGTCACCCTCGAACGGTCCGACACCGGAGAGAGGAAGCCGTGGCAAGCGCCGGCATGGCACCAATCGCACGGCACCAGCCCGCTGTGGGACGCATTGTGCTGGACATGGCGCGACGGCGACGCCCCGCAGAACTACGCGCCGATCCTCGCGGACCGGGACATGCCCGTCAGGAACCTCGCCCTCTTCGTCCACAAGATCGCCCACACCGACCGGCTCGACACCGCCGACAAGACAGCGATCCTCTCCAACCTGTTCGAAAGCTGGCGCGCCGACGACGCGAACGGCCGGCCCGTCTGGACGGACACGACCATCGGCGGAATGGCACGCACTCTCATGCCCGACACCGACGATCACACGCGGCTCGCCGAACGGCTCGCCACCGACATGTCCCTCAGCGAATGGATCTGGGGCATCGCCCGCGAACTGCCCGAAGACCTGCGCCAAGGGCAGAAGCACAACACCTACGGCGTCCCGCCACGCGTCGTCGACGCACGCCCCGACGACTACCAGGCGTTCCGCACACGCCGCGAGGAACAAATCAAGCAATGGCGGGAACTGCCGGAGCACGCCGCGGCCGCGCGCGCCGACCAGGCGGACGCGGAACGCCTCGAACACGTGGCCGGCATGCTGAAACGCGTACAGCCCACCCCATTGGAGGCCGAGCAGATCAAGGCGCCGTTGGGAGCCCCGTGGATCCCCGCCAGGGACGTCCACGACTTCATGATGGAGACGTTCAACGTGCGCGGCCACGGACTCACGCCCGGCAAGCTCGCCCAATACTCGGTCGACTGGATCCCCCAGCTCGGACAATGGCGCGTCGGCTACTCGGGCGGCGGCGACATCGACTACAAGGCCGCGAAGACGTACGGCACCGAGGACCGCAACCCGTTCCAACTGCTGGAGGCGTGCCTGAACAACGCGCAGATCACCGTCACCAAGGACTCCCCCACGGAGACCACGGCATCCGGCAAACCCAAACGCGTCAAGGACCAGAAGGCCACGATGGCCGCCATCGAGAAGGCCAACGCGATCCGCGACGCATGGAACCAATGGGCGTTCAGGGACCCCGACCGCGCGCGAAGGCTCACCGCCCTGTACAACCGCAGATTCAACAGCCTGAGGCCCCGCCACGTCGACGGATCCTACCTGACCACGCCCGGCATCGCCCACGGCGTCCGGCTCCGCCCCCACCAGAAGGACGCGGTGGCCCGCGCCCTGCGCAGCGACGAGGGAACCCTCATCGCCCACGTCGTCGGAGCCGGCAAGACGTTCGAGGGCGTCGCCCTCTCCCACGAGGCGAAACGCCTCGGCAAGGCGTCCAAGCCGATGCTCGTGGTCCCCAACCACCTCGTGGACCAGTGGGCCGGCGACGTGCTCAGGCTCTACCCGGCCGGCCGGATCCTCGTCATGGACAAGGACGCGCAACGCAACCCCGAATCGGTGCGCCGATTCTGGGGACGGGTCGCCACCGGCGACTGGGACGCGGTGATCGTGCCGGAAAGCCGGTTCAGCCAACTGCACGTCAGCAAGGAACGCCGGCTGAGGAACATGCGCGCCCGCGTCGACGAGTTCGCCCATGCCGTCGAGGCCGCCGCCAAGGCCAGGGGCGACGACAAGGACCCGACCGTCAAACGGCTGGAGGCGGCGCGCAAAAGCGCCGAGACCGCCATGAACAGGCTGCGCGACGGCAAGGAGTCGCGCGACGACAAGGCGCTGGCGGGCATCGAGTTCGAATCGCTGGGCGTGGACATGCTCATCGTCGACGAGGCCCACCACTTCAAGAACCTCGGCGTGCCCGTCGCATCCGCGGACCTGGGCATGCAATTGTCGTCCGCCGCGAAATGCGAGGACCTGCTCGACAAATGCGAATGGCTGCGCGAGGCCGGGCACGGCGGCAACATCGCGTTCATGACCGGAACGCCGGTATCCAACTCCATGAGCGAGCTGTACAACATGCAGCGCTACCTCGCGCCCGGAACCCTCAAGGCGCAGGGGCTGGACACGTTCGCCGCATGGGCGGGCACCTACGGCCAGGTCGTGCCCACCGTGGAACTGAAACCCGAAGGCAACGGCTTCCAGGTCAAGCAAAGGTTCGCGCGGTTCCAGAACCTGCCCGAACTGATGAACGCGGTGAAGCAGTTCACCGACATGATCACCAACGACGACATCCAGCTGCCCCTGCCCGAACTGGAACAGGTGCCCGTGCCGGTACCCATCACCGACCGGCAGAAGGAGGAGATGGAGGAACTGTCCGACAGGGCGGACCGCGTGCGCGACGGCGACGTGCCACCGGAGGACGACAACCTCCTCAAGATCACGGGCGACGGACGCAAGATCGCCCTCGACCCCAAACTCCTCAAAGGCCACGAAAACGACCGGCCGTTGGAGAACGGCAAGATCCAGGCATGCGCCGAGAACGTCGCCCGGATCTGGCAAGAGGAGACGCCGCGCCTGGGCACGCAGCTCGTCTTCTGCGACTCGAGCACGCCCGCATCGGGCGGATGGAACGCCTACCAGGACCTCAAGGACCGGCTCGTGGCGTTGGGCGTGCCGGCCGAGCAGATAGCGTTCGTGCACGACGCGGGCGACAACCCCGCCAAACGCGAGCAGCTGTTCGCCAAGGTCAGGTCCGGCGAGATCCGCGTGCTGATGGGAAGCACCCAGAAGCTCGGCACCGGCACCAACGTGCAGGAACGCCTCGCCGCGATCCACGACCTCGACTGCCCCTGGCGTCCCGCCGACCTGGAACAGCGCCTCGGCCGCATCCAACGCCAGGGCAACACGTACGGCCACGTGCGCGACTACCGGTACGTGACCGAAGGCACGTTCGACGCGTACAGCTACCAGACCGTGGAACGCAAGCAAAGGTTCATCAGCCAGCTCATGAGCTCGAAGAGCCCCGCACGCGAGGCCGCGGACCTCGACGCCGACGTGGTGACTCTCGCCAACATCAAGGCGCTGGCCACCGGAGACCCCGACATCCAACGCCGCATGACATTGGAGAACGAGATCAACCAGCTGAAGCTCCTGCGCGCCTCATGGGCGCAGCAGAAAGCCGACACCCGCAGGGACATCGGCCAGCAGCTCCAGCCACGCGTCGAACTCCTGCGCCAGTCGATCCGCGAGAAGGCCGACGACAAGCCGCTCGCCTCCAAGGCCCTGGGCATCCACCAGACCGCCCGCATGAACGGCCGATGGGAGGGCATGACCATCAACGGACAGCCGGTCGGCGACCGGCAGACCGCATGCAGGCTCCTCCACCAGGCCGCCCACCAGGCGCACGACGGGGACACGATAGCCGAATACGACGGCCTGCCCGTCATCGCACGCCGCGCCGACACCACCGGACGGATCACCCTGGCCGTCAAGGCGGTCCACGAACACGAATCCGGCACCGAGATGCCCGGTCCATACCTGACCGGACCATCCAGCATCGTCAGCCAGCTCGACCGACTCGTCAGGAACATGGCCACCGACCCCGGCAAGCTCGCGGAACGGCTGGCCGACGCCGAAAGGGAGCTCGCCGCCGCACAGGAGACACTGGCCGAACCATTCGCCCACGAGGACGAATACCGGCAAAAACAAGCCGAACTCGAACGGCTGACGTCCAAACCCGACGAACCCCGGGAGACGGAAAGTAGAGACCAGGAAACCACAAAAACGGAAAGGAGCGCACGCATGCCATTGACACGGGAAGACATCGGACGACTGCTCGAACAGGACCCCAATATCGACGGCATCACCCAGGGCGGCAACGCCATGGGACACTACCTCGAAGCCCGGCTCACGGACGGCCGCGCCGTGCAGATCGACTTCCACGACAACCCCGCATGGAAGGACACGGACCGTCTGGCCGGCCGGATCGAGGTATTCTACGCCAACCGGCCACAGGCGGAATGGCAATACGACGACAACGATCTGGCCGACCGCGAACACACCGTCATCGACCCCGCCGAACCCGACGCGCTACAGGAGCTCGGCAAGGCGGTGGCCGAATGGGAACGCGCGGGCGGCCTCCACAAGGCCCGCGCATCCGAGCCGAGCCACCTGGCCGCGCACCAGCCGCCGGAGGAATACGCCTACCGGTGGCGGAAACCCGGGGACCCCGACAGGCACATCGCATACCTGAGCACCGCCTTCGACCGCGATCAGGCGATGAAGGCGAGGGAGGATGCCGGATATCTCGTGACGAAGGTCGAGGAGGATCCGGCCATACTCTACGAGCAGCACCGTAAGGCATCCTGCATGCGCGCGAGCCACATCCTGGAACGATACGAATCCCCCGACCCGGCCGCCGTCAGAATCCTGCACAGCATCGTAAGCGAGGTCAACGCGCACGACCCCGAGAACGACATCGCCGCCTACCCGTCAGACAAGGCGATCCAGCTCGCCGGCGACGGTCTCACCGAAGCGGACATCGCGGAGAAACGCGAGATGGGCGGATGGGATCCGCGGACGGACCCGCTCATGCGCATCAACGAGCAGGGCGACTGGACGGGCGTCACCCAACAGCAGGCCGACCAGCTCGTCTGGGAGAACCGCGACGAGATCCTCGCCCGCGCGTCATACGACGGCGAACTGTCCACTTGGACGCTGCACCAGCTCGACCAGCTGAAGGAGCACGAGCCGGAACGAGGCCGCGACCTCGACCGGCCGGAGCCGGAACGCCCGGCGCCCGCGCGGGAGCAGCACACACCCAAACGCCACGGACTGGGACTGTAGGCCCACACATCCACCGGGGGCGGCGCGCGGCTTCGCACGCCGCCCCTCACCTTATAGGAGGAACATATGGCAACGGAAGAACAGCGCGCCACGGAGCCCGTCATCTGGTTCGAGGGCACGCTCATCAGGGACCCGCAACCACACGGAGGACACGACGACTGGCTGCTCGAGGCACTGGTCGATCCGGACGGAAACGGGCGAAAGATCACCATCCATGCCAGCGGCGGGGATCACTCGGAGAACATCGGCCGCAACGCGCACAAGGGAGCCCGCCTCATGGTCAAGGGCACCGCCGGAGACGAGGAATCCGGCATCGACATCGAGGCCACAAGCCTCGCATTCGACCCCAGCCACGACGAGCCGGACGGAGAGCGATGACACGGACCACCGTCAGCGCCACCAGGCCGGACAAGACCGGTGCCGGCGAATGGATCGACATCCACAGCCGCACCGGCCGGCTCATGTCCACGCTCATGGCCGACGGCCAACCATTCAGCATTGACGTCACGCCGGACGGCATGACCACCGTCACGCCCCTCACGTCCCCGAAGGACGCGGCGCAGGCCGACGGCGACAACGCCAAGACCGGGACCAGCCCGGACGGCGCGAGGATCACCAGCAGGAAGACGCTGTACGAGCGGTTCAAAACCAAACTCAAAGCGAACCTCGACGAAAGAAAACAATAGAAAGGAACCATCATGGAACGAATAAGGGGAATCGTCGTCAGGACGCTGACCATCCTCGCGGGATTCTGGATCGCCGACCTCGCGGCCGCACGCGTCCAGGCCGGCATCGCGGCCGGCGAAAGCATCGAACGGATCATGGATGGCATGACGACCATGCTCCAGCATCCGACCGCCCTGGGATTCGACCGGACCAGCCTCCTATGCGGACTGGGCGGCGCGGGCGCGGTCGGCCTGTTCCACCTCTACCGGTGGAGTATGAGCCAACGCAACTGGCGCGAAGGCGAGGAATACGGGTCCGCACGCTGGTCCACCAGCCGGGAGATGGCCCCATACACCGACAGCGACACCAGGCAGAACCTCCAGATGACGGCCACCGAGGGCCTGAGCCTCGACGCCCAGGCCACGCGACGCAACCTCAACACCGCCGTCATCGGCGGCTCCGGCTCCGGCAAGACCGCCACCCACGTCATCCCCAACATCCTCAAAGGCAGCATGAACTACGCGTGCACCGACCCCAAGGGCGAACTCTACGCGAAGACCGGTGGAAAACTGGAGAAAATGGGATACACGGTCAAACAGCTCGACCTGGTGGACCTGACCAGCTGGACGAAATTTAACCCCATGCGCTACATCGACCCCGACAAGCCCGATGTGGCGATAATGCGCCTGGTCACCAACATCATGGACAACACCAACGGCTCCACACCCAAGGAGCACCAGACCAACGACTTCTGGACCAAATCCGAACGCAGCCTGCTGACCGCGCTCACCGCGTTCGTCTACTACCTGCCCGACGACATCCTCAAGGACTGCCTGAACATCGAAGCCGGCCAGACCCTCAACGCGGTGGCCGACATGCGCGACCTGCTCGAGGCCAGCGAACAGGACGAGACCAAGGAAAGCCAGGTCGACGCCGTCGCCCGGACCGCCACTGAAATATACGAGGAGACCCGCGCCGAATGGGAACGCGAGGGCGCGGACCACGACGACCCGGACCTGCGGGAGGCATGGCGTCTCGCCCAGGGCCTGAAGTTCGCCGCCCGCCAGTACCGGCCCTTCACCCAGGGCGCCGGAGAGACCAAGAAGGGCATCATCATCAGCCTCGGCGTGCGCCTCGCCCCACTGACCGTCGGCCCGGTCAGGGAGATCCTCTCCGACGACAACCTCGGCATCGACCGGATCGGCGGATACCAGGACGAGCACGAGGGCGGCTACAGACGTCCCAACGGGAAGACGGCTATATTCCTCGCGCTGCCCGACGAGGACCCGACCTTCAACTTCCTGGCCGCGATCCTCTACCAATGCCTCTTCGACAGCATCATCCGCCGCTGCCGCACATACCCCGGCGAATGCCTCGCCACGCCACTGCACTGCTTCCTCGACGAGTTCGCCAACGTGGGGCGCATCCCGAACTTCGACAAGCTCGTCGCCACGATCCGCTCGCGCAAGGTCAGCGTCAGCATCATCCTCCAGACCATCGCCCAATTGAAGACCATGTACAAGGACTCGTGGGAGACCATCGTCGGTAACTGCGACAGTGTGCTCTTCCTCGGTGGCAACGAGCAGTCCACCACCGAATGGCTCAGCAAACTGCTCGGCAAGGAGACCATCGACATCCGCACCACCAGCGATTCGAAGGGCGTGTCCGGCAGCCACACCACCAACTACCAGCGCACCGGACGCGAACTCCTCACGCCCGACGAGCTCGCCCAATTGGACAACGACAAATGCATCTACAACCTGCGTGGACTCCACCCGTTCCTCAGCCGCAAGGCATGGCCGGGAACCACCATCACCAAACCGAAATCCACACTCAAACACTCCGAAGGATGGAGGAAGGCCGCATGACCAGCGAACCATCCGCCATTGAAGCTGCGTCGACCGGGCAACTGCTGCGCAGGTACAGGAAGCTCGCGGGACTGACCGCCCAGGAACTCGCCCATGAGGTCAATTCCAGATATCCGGACGACGCCATCTCCGCAACCGTCGTCTTCAACATCGAGGCGGAACGGAAGACCGCCATCACGATTCCCGAGCTCGCCCACTTCGCCGAAGTGCCCGCCATCAGCCCCATCCAGCTGCTCTGCGACTGCGCAGCAGCTGCCCGTCGCGTTCGCTGAAATCGCTCACTGTTCACTCCCATCGTCATGCGGGCGCACGAACCCTGAACGCGAGGTAAGTCCGTCTTCACGGCCAGCCTGGATTCCGTCCCGATATGGAAAGAGCCCCCTGGTTTGAGCACTGCGAGTAGGCTTAGGGAGCTGCTGTTATCCGCCATATTAGTCGTGTCCCCGCATTTTGGGAAGTCCGCCGCGAGCCCCAACCAGGCTAGGCCTCAGCCGACGGGAATGCGTTCCCGTTCCACATCATGACGGACACGGTCGCTGGCGACCGAATTGATTCGATCCTCGACGAAGCCGAATTCCACGCCTTCTTCGACGAGACCGTCGGACCAGCAGTCAAGATAGCGGAACGGGATTGCGAGCTTGCCGGCGGCGTCGAAGGACTTAATCGCCTGCTCGCCACCGATGCTTGAGCCGACTCCGAAAACGGCCTGGATCATCTGCTTGAGCAGCAGCGGATGCTCCTCCCCCACATTGACGGGTTCCTGTTTGCGCCATCCCCGGCTGGACAATTGGATCTGCAAGGAACGATAGCGTTCGGAGCTGATGATGCCCAGCGCGCGAGCACGGCTGATTGACGCGGCGATGGAGGCGCCCCAGCCCGATTTGATTTTGAGGAAGTCGCTTAACGTGGCGTTCCTCTGGACGGTGCGCGACATATCCTCGGCGGGCAGCAGCAACGCTCCCGCGAACAGATGCGCCTCACGCTCCATCTGCTGCGGTGTATCGGGCCTGCGGAACCGATGCAGTATAAGATGTCCCAGTTCATGCGCCTTGGTGAAGCGCTGGCGGTCGCCGCCGATGCGTTTGCCGGCGGAGTATCCGATGCATGGCATTCCCTCGCATTGCGGATATGTGATGCCTTCGCTCGTCAGCCTCGTCTTCCCATCATCGCTGCCACCGGTGGACTTCATCGGAGCCACCACAATGCCCTGCCTTTCCAGGCTGCGGGTCAGGTTTCCAATCGGACCAACGGGTTCCAACCCCATGCATGTTCTCGCCTGATTGGCAATACGGTCGATTTCGGAGACGGAAAGCTCCGGTGTACGCGGGGCGATCTTCCGGATCCAAGCGGTCTTGCCGGCAGTCATGCCCAGAAGACCGGACAGTCGCGACACCGTGGCGCATAGTTCGGAATACTCGATCGATACGGCAGACAGCTCTCCCATGCTGGATTTGCTGGTCTTGCGATACGTGACCGCCGTCATGGGCAGTATGGGATCCTCGCGCGTGAAATACGATACCGGGAAGCCCAGCGCCGCGGCGATCGACCTGGCCTCGTTTTCTTTGAAGACGATAAAGCCGTTCTGCAACTTGCTGAGTTTCGATTGGGAGATGTGCGAACGCTCGGACAATTCCCTTTGGGTCATGCCTTCCAGGTGCCGCGCCTGCGCGATTCTTTCGGCGTGGTATTCCGTCATGGCTTTCATCTCCTATCAGCGACGGAGCGATGAGGGAAGCCCATTCTATCGTTCCGCCTGAATCTCAGTGCTCTCGTTTTCGTTTGTGTCGTCGAAGACGAGGTTGGGTAGCAGGTTGTCGTCGTTGTCCTCGATCGGGGTGAAGTCCTTTACCTCCACCGGCCTGTCAAGCAGATCCAGACTGAAATCGTATTTCCTAGCCGATCCCGAGTACGCGTACGGCACGACTTCCAACGGCCGGTATGCCGTGACCGAAATGGCCTTATCCGTTTCCTGCCACGCCAGAATCAGTCTGGTGTCGCTCAAATCCGGGGATACCTCGCCATCGGGCGCGAACAGATCGTCCTGCGAAAGTCTCTTGAGGGCCCCGGCCCCTTTGCAGGTCTCCTGCATGTAGTATGCGCGGGACGCTTTGGTGGCATTCGTCTTAGGCAGCTTGCCCGTCACCGGATCCACGCGGCGCAGGATCGCGCGCAGCCCGGACGAGCCCTCTCTTAGGTGAAGGTATCCGCATTTGTCGGAAAGCACCCAGCTGTCATCGTTCCAGATCCTTGCGCATCGCTGGTTGATCAGACGCGGCATATTCATATTGTTCTGATTGTCCCAGAACAGATCCGACGGATAACGATCCAACAGATCGGCCCGTGCCGCGTTCAGCGTTTCGTACAGCTTCGGGGCGAGGTCCTGCAATGAGTCGGTGAGGGCATGGGCCTCGTCCAGCATCTTGAACTGTTCCGGAGGATAATACACGGCCGCTCCTTTTTCGCGTCATAAATTCCTAATGGAATATTTTACACCCTTATGTAACATTTCGGTATATCGGCATTTCGGTATATACCGATGGCAACCGCCTCCGTAAAAAAACGAAAAACGGCTAAACGCAGCCGGCAGTACAAGCCGACTGCGTTTAGCCACGTGAATGTCGTCAGCCGACGGTCGCGCCGTCGGTGCCTGATGGCTTCGATGGGGTCGACGGCGTCGGCTGGGGCGTCGGCGTGGAGGGCGTGGAGGGCATCGATGGCGTGGGCGTGGTGGACGCACCTCCTCTTTTCGCGAATCACAACCCCGGATCGCTTCCGGGCAAGCCGGTGCCCTCGTCTGATGGCGCGGGCACGGACCATCCCGGCGAGGCTCCGACCGTATTGGCGGAGGACGACGAGCCTCCCGAAGACGGGCGTCGTCCGGTTCCGGAACCGGATCCGGAACTTCCTTGGGATTGCGATTGGCTTCCTCCCGAATATGAGGGCGTTTGCCGCTGTGGAGCCGATTGGGATTGCGATGCCTGCGCCTGCTGCTGCGCGGCGGCAGCCGCGGCTGCTTCCTGTTCGGCCTTGGCTTTCGCCTCCGCGTCGGCCTTCTCCTTCGCCGCCTTCGATTCGTTGACCTCCTTCACGGCCTTCGCGATGGCGTCCGTGTCACGGGCCTTGACCGCCTTCAGCAGGATCTCCCGGGTCTTGTCGTCCGCCACCCTGCCGTCCGTCTCCTTGTACAGCGCGTTCGCGTCGTCGACGGTCTTGTCGAGTTTGCTGTCGGTGACGGCCTTGGTTGCGGTCTTGAGGTCGGTGAGACGGTTCTTGAGCTCTTTGGTCGTTCTGCGCAGCGCCTCAGTGGTCCTGTCCACGTCTGATGCGGCGGCGTCGGGCGCGCAGGAACCCTTGATTGTGGTCGTCTTTGCGTCCAGGAGCCGATTCAACGCGTCAAGCGTCTTGGGATCCGCGACCTGGCCGCGACTGGTGTCCTTCAGTAGTTTGGAGGCTTTGGCCGTGGTCCTGTCCAGGTCGGACTGGACGGTCTTGCGTGTCGCTTCGGCCGAGTCGCATGCGCTGATTGCGGTCTCATGCGCCTCTTGCCGCACGGCGGCGGCGTGGCGGGTTTTGATTTGCAGTCCTATCCAGGACACGGCGATGAGGCTCGCGGCCATGACGATCGCGACGAGCGCTTTCCCGACCGGGAAGACGCGGCGAACCTTCAGATCGTCGAGGTCGGCCGAGTAGGTGACGGCCGCCGACAGCCCTCCTGGTCTCTCGGTCTTCCCGGTTTCCGTCGGTTCCGGTTCCGATATGGGCGGGAGGCTCATTGCGGTTGGCTCCGGGTCGGCGACCTGTTCGAGTGCCGCGAAATCGCCGTCGGCGTCCTTCGGGGCCTTCTCCGCGGAATCGTCGGGATGGGACTGTTCCGTTTCCGGTTCGTGGGAAGAACCGGAAACGGAGGATTGCGACCGGGATGGCTCCTCGTCCATAGATGCCGGCTCGGGTTCCTGTTCTGGTTCGTCTTCCGGCGGCAGTGGCGCGGATGGTATGGCGACGCGGCGGCGACGGCGCATGGATTCGGGAGGCTTCGGCGCCGCTCCAGCCGCGTCGAAGCCCTGTGTCTGCGCGTTGTGCCACCAGTCGATGAGTGCCGGCCATGCGTGCGGGTGTTCGGCTATGAGGCGCATCCACGGGCGCCAGCCGGGGTCGTTGGCCATGGCGTGCAGCTGGTCGGCAGTGAGTTTGGGGCTGAGGATCGGCTCGCCCGTCTTCCTGTCGGTCCTGATCATTTCTCGTCGTCCTTGTCTTCCTCCGGCGCCTTGTCGCCGAGGACGGTGTACGCGCCTTCGAGCGGCCCGCTGATGCCGGTGCATTTCCAGCCCTTGTCGGCGGTCCATCGCCATGTGAGGGTCCATGGCGATTCAAGGCCGGTCCAGACGCTGCACGTCGCGGTCGTGGAGGTGCCGGCGTTCATGCCGCCGGATGCCTGTACGTCGGGCTGGTCGGCGATTCGGTCGATGGGGATGTTCAGGCCCTGCGCGTCGGATGCGAAGTATCGTTTGATGAGCCGGTCGCGGTCGGCGGCCTTGGAGGTGTATGTGGCGGCGGCCTTCGGGGCGAGCTTCTCGCATACCTCCAATGGTTTCTGGTGTCTTGCGGCCGGCGTGGACGTTGACGTCTCCGCCTTGACGTCGGATGCCGCGAGCTTGTTCCGATTTTCCGTGCCGGACGGATGCATGAGGATGAAAGCGATGTTCGCGACGACCATGAGAACGACGGCCGCGGTCGTGGCCGCGATGATGAGGATGTTCCTTTTGCGCTCGTCCATTTCCCTTTCCTTCCTAGTGAATGAAGCTGACGCCGCCGCCCATGGCCTTGAGGTCGGACGCGCTGATCGTCTCGGTGACGACCGCCATCCAGCCTTTGCCGGATTGGCTGATGAGGATCGAGCCGTCGGAGTTGACCTGTTCGACGACCGCGACATGGCCGTAGTATCCGCTGGAGCCGTGCACGCCGGGCTCGAAGCAGATCACGTCGCCGGGCTTCGGGCTCCGGCCAACCTTGTATCCGAGGCGGGCTGCGGTGTCGTTCCATTGGCCTCCGTTGCCCATGTGCGCGTCGACGGGTTTGCCGATCTGGTTGCGTCGCATCGCGGCCCACCAGGTGCACTGGTAGGTGTCGTAGTCGGGGAAGCGCGTGTAGTGCAGGCCCATGGCCTCAATGTTCACGTGCCAGCTGTCGCTCATGACGAGTTTCGGGCTCAGCGCGCCGACGGTCGGACCCGAATCGCCGGTACCGCCCGAGGAGGTGTACTTGGTCCGGGCCAGGTCGACGATCCGTTTCACGTAGTTGGCGGTCTCCGTGAAGGGCGGTATGCCGCCGTATTTCAGGACGCTGCCAAGGCCGGCGTTGTAGGCGGCGAGGGTCAGCTGGAGCGTGTCGCCGGTCAGTTTCCCGGACTTCTTGGCCGTCTCGACCTGCGAGGCGAGGCCGCACATGTAGTTGCCCTGGCTCCAGATCGCGTCATGCGGGTTCCAGATGTCGGCCTTGCCGTCGCCGTCGCCGTCCTTGCCCGCGGACGCCCATGTGGACGGCATGAACTGTGCGATGCCCCGTGCTCCGGCGGAGCTGCCGGCATTCGGATTCCAATTGGACTCCTGGTCGATCTGGGCGGCGATGATGCTCGGCGTGACGACCTGGCAGATGGATCCGGCGCGGATCACGTCGGCCTCGTATTCCGCGGGCATGCCCGCGACCGTGGATTCGCTGGCGCTGGATCCCAGGAACGCGCCCATGACGGCCAGGAGCACGCCGAGCACCGCGAGCATGGCCGCGATGACGGGCATGATGGGAAGGCTGATGGAGGCGGCTCCTGCGATGACGCGGGACGCGGCCATGCGCACGAAGTTCGCGGCGGCGCGGGCGGCGCGCACGGCGGCCTGTCCGGTGGCTTTCGCTCCGCGTACCGCCTTGGCCGGCGCGCGGCGGTGCCGCCAGATGAATTTGGCCGACGAGTTGACGCCTTTCACGCCCGCGCGTGCCGCTTTGAAGGACAGGTCGCGTGTGGTGCTTCCCAGCTTCGACGCGAAGTCGTCGTCGGCAGTGGTGAGCCTTGCGCCGGCTTCGTCCATCCAGCCCATGCCGGTGGATCCCATCCGTTTGACGCTCCGGCCGGCTTTTCCAAGGCCCGCGCCTATGTGCTTGCCGATCCGCCGGCTCGCCTTGCCTTTCGCGGCGAACCTGCCGATCTTATCGCTGGGCTTCGCCTCGGACAGCGCCTTGGGTTTGCCGGCCGTCTTGCGCATTCCCTTGCCCGACCGCAGGGCGCGTTTGCCGCGGTTCATGATGCGCCGCGCCTTGCCGGCCGTCCAGCCCACGCCGTGCATGGTGGAGGACATGCCGTACATGCCGGCGCGTCCCGCCATCTCGGCGGCGGTGTGACCCATGGAATCGGTGATGTCGGTCCGGTCCGCGCCGAACTGCGCGGCGCTGGACACCACGCCGGTGGCCGCGCGTCCGATGCGGGCGCGTGTGCCTCCGGCGTGGTGGGCTTGGGTTCCGCTCATGCGTTTACTTTCCTTCCTGGAAGGTCGTGGAGTACAGACGGTAGAGGTCGCCGCCCGCGGGGATGCGACCGTCGAACGGCACGTAGGCGCTGCCGATCTTCATGAGTCCCTGGCCGGGCAGCACGCCGGTGAAGTACTGGCGCTGCTCCTCGCTCAGGGTCAGCAGCTCGCACAGGGCGTCCGCGTCGGTGCTGTTCTGGCTCAGGAGCATGAGGAAATCGCTGTTGGACAGCATCTCGCGCGCGTCCTGCAGGTCGAGGATCTCCTCGACGTTCTGCGTGATGCCGGTGACGCCGAGCCCGTATTTGCGGGCACGCTTGTAGATGTCCTTGAACTGGGCGGCGGCGTACTGGTTGGAGAAGAAGCGGTGGAACTCGTCGACGTACAGCCAGGTGCGCCGCCCGTTGGCCTTGTTGCGGATGACGCGGTTCCACACCTGGTCGATGACGACCATCATGCCGAACGTGCGCAGCTCGCCGGACAAGCCGGACACGTCGAACACGGTGAACCGGTTGGACAGGTCCACGTTGGTCTGCCCGTTGAAGCCGCTCATGGAGCCGGTGATGTACGGGTTGAGCGCGTCGGCAAGGTACCGGCTCACCTGGTCGCCGCCCGCCTGCAATTCGTCGTGCAGGTCCTGCAATGTGGGCTGGACCACTCCCCCGCCCTGGTTGCGGTAACGCGTGTACAGGTTGCTGACGCACTGGTCGACGAGTCCCTTCTGGAGCGGGTCGAGTCCGTCGATGCCGCCGATGAGCGCGCCGATCATGGAGACCACGTTGTTGGTCTTGTCCTTGACGGGGTCGGAGGCCGAATCATCCTCCAGGACGATGTCCATCGGGTTGACGCGCGTGCCGGTGCCGGCGCTGATCTGGATGATCTGTCCGCCGAACGCGGCCGCGAGGGCGAGGTATTCGCGTTCCGGGTCGATGACGATCACCTCGTCGTCACGGTTGAGGAACATGCCGGCGATCTCCTGTTTGACGGTGAAGGATTTGCCGCCGCCGGACGTGCCGAGCACGAATCCGTTGGAGTTCATGTGGCTTCGCCGGTCCGCGAGGATCGGGTTGCCGGAGCGGGCGTTGCTTCCGTAGAACAGTCCGTGCGGCTCGAACACCTCCTGCGTGGTGAACGGGATGAGGATGGCCGCGCTGTTCGTGGTCAGGGTGCGTTTCATGGGCAGTGGGTTGTTGCCCAGCGGCAGTTCGGCCGTCAGTCCCTCCATCTGCATGAACTTGAGGCTCTCGGCCGTGCAGGACTGCGCGTTGACCTTGGCCTTCACGTTCCTGCACGCGACCTCCAGCTCCTCCTGGCTTGCCGCGGACACTCCGATCACGATGATCGAGTCCACGAGCCTCTGGTTGGTGGAGCGCAGCTCGTCGCGCAGTTGGCCGAGCTGTTCCTGCTGGTCGGCGAGGTCGTCGGGAAGGTCGTCGGGGTCGAGGCCCTGCTTGCGGTTCGTGCGCCGCTGATCCATGATCTGCATCTTGACCTCGGCGTTCTTGCGGCGCACGAGCGTCATGCTTTCGCCGCGGTCCATGGGCGCGAGGTGGATGCTCACGTCGACGCGGGCGCGCAGTCCGGTCAGGTCGTTGACCAGCTGGTCGGACAGTTCCGGCGGCAGGCCGGACACCCACATGGTGCGGTGCAGGTATTTCGAGTTCAGGGATTCGATGTCGAGCATGGTCGGGTTTCGCGCGTCGATGCTCCACGGGCACACGAGGTCCTTGGTGTCGGGTTTGCCGGGCTGATGCTCGAAACGGCGTTCGTCGAACCGGAACTCCTCGCCGGGCCGGAGCACCTCGGCCATGAGGCGCAGCCGGTGCTCGCGGTCGAGCCGGGTGGCCTTGCATGCGTCGATGGAGCGCATCTGGCTGACGAGGTTGTTGCACAGGGCGTTCAGGCTCGCGACGGCGGCCTGCTCGTCGCTTTCGCGGACGGTGACGGTCAGGGTCTTGACGGTGCTGGTGTTGCGGCTGACGGATTCGAGTTTGCCTTGGGCGAGGCGGTTGTAGTCGAGCCTGTAGTGGTCGAGGCTGTCGCCGGTCTCGTCCATCATCACGTCGGCGAGGATCTCCCGCACGCCGCGTGAGCGCGTGTAGGAGGCGATCTGCACGCTTTGCCCGGCCTCGAAGCTGTTGATGAGCTTGGCCCACCGGTCGATGATCTCCATCTGATGGGATTCCGGGCTCAGCTGGTAGTTGATGTCCTGGAAGAGGATGGTGGCGCTCCACCGCCCGTCGCCCAGGCTGGCGGTCCCGTTGCGCAGCATCGCGTCGTAGCCGATGAGCTGCTTGACGCCCTTCGGCAGACGCGTCGCCTTCTTTCTCCTCGCCTTCGCCCTGGCTTCGGCACCGCCTTCGGCCGGCGCGGCCACCGGGGTTTTCTTCTTTCCGAACATTCCTCACCTTTCCTTGATCGTTGGTTTCGCGCCGGTGCGGTATGGTCTGCCCGGACCGTCGAGCAGGTAGACCTCGCGCTGCGTGTAGTGGCGCAGGATGTATTTCAGGTATTTCTCGGGCATGAGGCCCTTTGGCCTCACCCATCCCCATATGGCCACGGGCAGGCCGGGCGGGAAGATCAGGTACATGGCGAGGTTGGGGTCCATGCCCAGCCCGAGCCACAGGCCGATGTACCCTCCCCCGCACACGACGGCGAGGATGACGGCGGCGAGGCACTGCCGCCAGCTCATCCCCATGAACACCTTCGATTCGATGGTGGTCAATTCCCTGTAGACGGGCATCTGCAACGCCATGATGATTGCTTCCTTTCGTGGATTGCGTTGTGTTTCATTCGCCGCCGAAGAGCTTCTTGGCGACGGAGTTGGCCGCCATGACGACGCCGATGAGCATGACGCTCGCCAGGAGCAGGCCGGTGAAGTTGCCCATCACCCAGCCGGAGAGGCTGTCGCCGTCCTTGAACTTGCTCGGGTTGAGCGTGCCGCCCACGAGCGTGCGGTACATGAGGATCGCCAGATACAGGGTCGCGCACTGGAACACCAGCGACGCGTACTGCTTGACGTAGTTGATGCCCCACTGGCGGGTCTCCTCCTGGGCGATGAACGCGATCGGCAGCGGGTTGAACGCGGTGAGCATGTATATCTGCACGAAACGCAGGAGGATGACGACGGTGACGACGATGGTCGCGCCCTTGGAGACGAGGAACGGGATGAGCAGCAGGATCAGGCACGGTATCTGGCCCTTCCAGCCGGCGGAGTCGATGGCGTCGCGCATGCTGTCGCCAAGGCCGAGGCCCGACGACGCGCCGCTGGTGTCCACCGACGACTGGATGCCGCCGAGCACGCTGTCGCCAATCTCGTCGATGGCCTGGAGCATGAGCTCGCTGTGCTGGGCCGCGGTGAACACGAGCGTGAGCTTGAACATCGCCATGGCGACGAGCTTGACGCCCAGCTCTCGGTCGCCGTCCGCCCGGGTGCTGACCCTGGCGAGTTCCAGGACGCACATGATCGCCAGTATCGTGCTGGCTATAGGTTTGACCGCCGAGAGGGCGACGGTCAGGCTCAGCTGGTACATGTCCGCGTTGTATTCGGCGGGGGTCTTCAGCAGGTCGGCCACGAGGTCGTCGCCGACGCCGGACCCTATCGAGTTGAGGATGCCGACGATGAAATCGACCATGCGTGGCCTCCCGTCTACAGGGCGATGTTGGAGAACAGGGCCGCGGCCGCGATGATCAGGCCGCCGCCGACGACCTGCCAGACGCCCGACTGGGTGGCGGGGCCGTTCTGGTCCTTCAGTCCGCCCGCCAGGGTGACCACGCCCCACACGGCCCACAGGCCCCCGCCGATGATGGCGAACTGGCTGAAAAGCTGCAACGCGCTGGTGACGACGCTGCCGCTGTCTGCCGCGATGGTGATTCCGTACATGATGTTGTCCTTTCGACTTGTTTTGAATGACATGACCACGGTATGGCCGTCGAGAAGGCTCCGGTTTGGACGTTCCCGACGAACCCGAAGAGGCTCGGACGATGGTATGGAAAAGGCCCCGCCGACCGTTCGCCGGTGGGGCCTTGGACGCGTCCGGGAAGGGAGGGGATCCGGGCGCGCCCGTGGGCCCGTGCGGCGGATCATGGGGAACGGTCCGCCGCGGGCCCGGGGTCAGGTTCGTCGGATCACTCCTCCGAGCCCTCGGTGTCGGCCGGGGCCTTCGCCGCGCGTCGGCGGGACGCGATCAGCAGGCCCGCGCCGCCGCCGACCGCGACGAGCACGGCCAGGACGATCGGGACGATGCCCGCGCCGGTGATGGCGAGCGGCTTGGGACGGTAGCCGTTCCAGTCGTCCGGGTTGGAGTCCACCGTGGTGTCCTCGCACAGGGTGCGGCCGGAGACGGTGACCTGCTTGAGGCCTTCCGCCTTGCCGGCGTCGCCGTCGACGGCCTGGTCGCCCTCGGTCCTGCCGGACTGGTCGCCGAGCTGGTCGGTGACGGGGCATTCGACGAGCGGGGTGCCGGTGACCTTGGCGCGGTCGGTGTGGTGGCCGCCCTCGGTCACGCCCTTGAGGGTGCCGGTCACGGTCACGGATTCGCCGGGCTTGAGGACCAGGGTGTCCCAGTTGGCCGGGGTCCTGATGTCCTCGACCTTGCCCAGTCCGGCGATGGTGCCGTCGGTGAGCTTTAGGCTCTTGGCCTGGAACCACGCTCCCTCGCCGGTCGTCGGATCGACCTTGCTGGTGTTGGTGATCTTGAACGCGATCTCCAACGAGTCGCCGTCCATCTTGAGCGCCTGCTTGACGTCGTCGCGGTCGCCGAGCTTCTCGCCGGACTCCGCGTCGTACTTCTCCAGGTGCAGGCTCGGGGTCATGTCGGGCGTGCGGGTCCACACGACGTTGGATTCGAGGTCCTTGCCGTTGAAGTGCTCGGTGAACCGGTTCTCGACGCGGTCGGCGGTCTTGATGCGCTTGCACTGGATGTACGCGCGCCAGCCGTTCTCGTGGGCGGTGTCGGCCGAGACGAGCTTACGGTAGGCCTCGGTGGCCTCGACGGTCACGACGCCCTGGTCGTCCGCGGACGCGGTGAACAGGTCGCCGCCGAACTTCGAGCCGTCGAAGCCGCTGCCGGCGAGCTTCGCGCCCTTGGCGGCGATGATCTCGCCGTCGCGGTACAGGTCGCGGGTCGCGTACACGGCCCACTGGCCGGTGTACTGGTCGTGCTCGACGTCGAGTTGGTCGGTGATGGACCACCGGTCGACCTGCGGGTAGGCGCGGTCGGCGGGGATCACGCTGGAATCGAGCCTGTAGAGGAACGTGCGGCCCTCGTACACGCTCTTGCCGTTGACGGAATCGCCGCCGACCTTGACGGTCACGTCCTTGGCCGGGTTGACCGGCTTGAGCGGGTTGGACACCTCGTTGGTCTCGGCCTTCGTGTCGTTGGTGACCTGGACGGCCTTGTTCCTGACGGTGTAGCCGTCCGTGACCTTGACGACCTTGTACGGCATGACGACCTGGTATTCCTGGCCGAGCAGCGTCTGGTCGATGGCCGGCTCGTTGAGCGGGTCGTGCCCGCTCGCGGAGGCGTAGGCGGCGAGGTCCTCGGGCTGCGGGTCGCCCGGGATGGTCCTGCCGGTCTTCGGCACGAACGTGTCCACGGTCTTCGCGTACACGTAGGCGACGCCGTCGCGGACCTGGACGTTGAACCTGCCGGTCACGTCCTCGCCGGACTGGTCGAGCACCTCGATGTCGGACGGGAGGATGCTCACGTACTGCTCGTCGTAGTCGTCGGTGATGCCGGCGCGCCACACGCGGTACGCGTTGTCCTTCTGCTTCAGGTCGAGCGTGACCGTGTAGTTGCCGGTGTCGCCGAGCAGCATGGTCTTGCCGTCGATGGTGACGGTCGGGTCGCCCTGCGCGGAGGACTGGGTGTCCTTCTTGCTCGGGTCGTGCTTGGGCGGGTTGTTCTCCACGATGTTGGACGGGGTGACGCTGCCGTTCAGGGTCAGCGCCCACTGGTTGCCGACCTTCACGGTCGTGGGCGCGTCCTCGCTCACGGTGCCCTCGAAGCGGACCTGGACCTGCGGGTGCGAGCCCTTCGTCCAGTGTTCCTGCACGTACTTGTCGGAGTAGGCGATGGTGAGCTCGTGGCTCGCGTCGTCCCATACGGCCGTGTAGTCGCCCTCGACGCCCATCTGGGGGTCGGCGGTGACGAGCGGGGTGCCGGTGACGAGGTCGGTGATCTCGAGGGTCTGCTTGTCCGGGATCAGGTACTGGTCGTACGTGTCGGTGTCACGGACGTGCACGACGTCGTAGGCCAGGTCGGCCGGCAGCTGCGGCTTCGTGGTCAGGCGGTATTCGACCCTTTGGCCCGGGTACACGACCTTGTCGTTCGCGTCCTGGTTCGCGCCGCCCTGGCTGCCTTCGGCTATGACCTTCTTCTTGACCGGCGGCACGTAGCCGCAGATGTACGGCTCGTTGGTCGGCTGGGTCTCGTCGTTGACCTTCTCGCTGCCCGAGTTGGCCAGCTTGGAGCCGTCGGGGTTCTCGCAGAACGTGAGCTCGTCGCCCGCGGCCTTGTTGAAGTCCTTGCGGACCTGGGCCGCGCCCTTGCCGTCCGCGAAGTCCACAGTGCCGGGCAGGAACAGGGTGATCTGCTTCGGGTTCTTCAGGCCGACCTGCTCCGCGAGGTAGTCGGCGTGCGCCTTGGCGGTGACCTTGGTGCCGTTGACGGTGATGTCGAAGCGGTCGGTCACGTCGCGGCCGGTGTTGATGATGTCCGCGACGCTGGACTTCGCGTCGGTGGCCGCGTCGGCCTCGTACACGCGGATCCGGCTCCTGTCGCCGGTCAGGTCGAACAGGTAGTCGGCCTTGGCGTAGTCGTCGGTCAGGGTGATGTCGTTGACCTTGGCGAGGTCGTTGGCGATGGTGCCGTTGACGACGCTGCCGACCTGGTCGCCGTCGAGGAACTTCATGGTGTCCGCGCCGGTCTTGTTGGATTCGGACGGGTCGATGGCGGCCTCCCATTTGCCGTTCTCGAGGCGGATCCAGCTCTTGTCCGGGTTCGGGCTCCATTCCTTGACGGGCGGCTCGTTGGACGGGATCTCCTGGTCGTTCCACTTCTCCCAGCCGCCGTTGGTCATGGTGACCTTCTCGCCGGCCTTGAGCACGCCCTTGAGGTACGCGCCCTCGACGGTCATGCGCACGGCGCGGTCGGCGGCGGTGTTGTAGGTCGTGTCGAGCAGGGACTTCTTGGCGCTGGCCCACACCTTCGTGCCTTCCTTGTGGATGTCGAACCGGTCGGTGGAGTCCTTGCCGTCGATGGTGACCTCGACGCTGGCCTTGTCCAGGTCGATGTACTTGGCCGCCTTGGCGAAGTCGTCGCCGATCTCGTAGGAGGTCATCTTCCTGGCGAGGTTCCCCGGGAGCTTGCCGTTGACGGTCACGGCGAACGTGTCGCGCTGCACGAACGTCTTCGTGTCGTCGGACGCCTTGTTGGTCCATGCGGGGTCGGACGACTGCGCGGCCTTGGCGGCGTCGACGCTCCACACCTTGTCGGGCTTGGGGTTGCGCACCCAGACGGGCGGTTCGTTCGTGCCGGTGGTCTCGTTGTTCCACGTCTCGGACGCCTTGTTGGTCAGTTTCCTCTGGTCGGCCGCCCAGTCGGCGTTCGGGGCCTTCCTGACGATGCCGCCGATGTACAGCTTGACCTTGCGGCCGGCGGTGCCCAGCGCGGTCCTGGTGAGGAAGACGCTCTTCGCGGTCGCGGTGGTCGTGTGCTTCGCGGTGTCGATGGCGATGTCGAAGTTCGCGGTCTCGTCCTCGCCGTCCACGTACACGCGCACCTGGTCCTTGTGGCCCCAGTCGATCCACTGGCTGCTGGCGGTCCAGTCGTCCTGGATGCTGTAGCTGGTGAACGGGTTCAGGAGATGGGCGGGGATGCGTCCGTTGACGACGGCGCCGATCGCGTCGCCGGTCACGAACGTGCGGTTGTCGCTGCCCTTGTCGTTGGTGCGCTGCGGGTCGTCGGCCTTCAGCGCCCCGTCGGGGTCGAGCACCCACACCTTGTCGGGCTTCGGGGTGACCTTGCCGACCTGTTCGCTGTTGCCGGTCTGGCAGTCCTTGCCGTCGCCCTGCCAGCATGCCTTCGAATCGTCGGGGATGTCGTAGTCGGCGCCGGTGGGCTTGGCCGCCTGGGGCACGTTGAGCGTGTACCAGCCGGACGCGGGCCTGACGACGTGCGCCTTGACGATGCGCTTGCCCGTCTGGCCGTCATCGATCGAAATCTCGGCCTGGACGGTCTTGCCGTCCTCGTCGGTCACGGTGATCTTGGACGGGTCGTCCGTTTCGGTGCCGCCGATCACGACCTGCTGCGAGCTCACGTCGATGGTGTCGTACAGCCAGAAATGCTCGGAGGCGGAGCTGTGCGCCTTGACGTGCGCGGTGTAGAGGCTGCCGGACGCGATCTGGCCGTTCGGGGCCGTGACCTGTCCGCCGGCCGCGTCGGTCAGCGTCTTGGAGGGCGGCGGGAGCTGCGGCGCGGACCACTGCTCGTTCGCGTCCTTGTCGCCGTTCAGGGCCACGGCGTTCTTCATCCTGCCCTGCTTGGCGAAGCTCACGTCGAACGCGAACCTGCCGGCCGGCCAGCTCTTCCAGGAGGCGTCTATGTCCTTGTAGGAGAAGGACACGTCCTGGCTCGCCTGGTTGCCTATGGTGAACTGCTTGCTGGCCTTGCGGGTGGTGCCGTCGACGCCTGTCCAGCGCAGGGTGCTGGTGCCGGTCAGGTTCTCGCTGATCGGGCTGCCGTTGCGGCTGGTGGTGATCGTGTCGGCCACATTGCGCGTGTCGCCGGCCTTGGTGGTGGTGCCGTTCGCCTTGGTGGACACGCCCAGGTCGTAGTTCACGGGCGGTTCGGCCTGGTTGAGCACGATCGCGATGACCGCGACCGGCGCCTTGCCCATCTCGCGCGTGGCCAGAGCATTAATGGAGGTCACACCGTCATTAAAGCGCGATGCGGTCGTGTACTTGGCGCCCTGGTAGGTGTAAGTGTTGTTCGGGATGCCGGACGAATTGTAGGCGGCCTTCCACACGTCGGCGTTGAAGGTGCCGTTGGCGCCGGTGTAGTAGTCGCCAGCGCTGCCGGGCGTGTGGACGAAGCCGAGGCCGACGAGGCGGCACTGGGCGTTGGACAGACCGTCGGCCTTGGAGCGGTCCGCGCATTCCGTGTTCGCCTGGTTCAGCGCCTGGTCGATCGCCTGGTTGGACTGCGCGCCGCCGAGGTTCCTCACGCCGATGCTGGCCATCGCGGCGACGGCGTTCTCGCGGGTGGGCGCGCCCCAGGAGTCCTTGTAGACCCAGCTGACCTTGCCGGTGCCGATGCCGGTGCCGCCGCCGGAGCCGGACCCGGATCCCGCGCCGCCCTCGCCGGCGTACGCCACGCACGGGGAGAGCAGCGTCGCCGCGGCGACGATGCCGGCGACCAGGGGCCTGAGCCCGCGGCGCTTCTTGTCGTTCTTTTCGGAAACCAATGTTCCCTCTCCTTTCAGGGATTCCTGTCTTGCGGGTCGCCCCGGCGGTGCCGCCGGGGCGGGACGTGGGGAACGCGTGTTCCCCCGGTCCGCCGTGGGGCGGGCCCGTCCGGGTGTTCCACGCGGGCGGGCGCCGATAACATGCGATATCGGGCGCGTCCGGTGCACGCACACCATGGAACCACCGTCCGGGGGGCGTCGGTTTGGACATCCGCCGGGGGGGGGGATGGGAAGGGCCCCGCGACGGATGCCGCGGGGCCCTGAAAGAGGAGAGGGGATGGGAGGGAATCAGCCGATGGGGCAGAACTGACCCTGTGTTTTGTCAAGTTGTTATAGGCCAGTGTGGCGTGAGTTTTCCTTCCGAAAAAGCGGTAGGTTTTAGTCCAGTTCGGAACTGGCCTGTCATTGCTCGTGTTTTATTGTTTCATTGCATAAGAGCATGAGTCCTGCGATAGGACTCGCCCTCGAACCTGAGCATCCTGCCGTGATGCACGGTCCGGTCGATGATCGCCGCGGCCATGTTCGGATCCCCGAACACCCGGCCCCACCCGCTGAACTCGATGTTCGTGGTGTAAACGATGGATTGCATCTCGTACGCGTTGGTGATGACCTGGAACAACAACCGGCTGCCTTCCTCGTCGATCGGCACGTAGCCCAACTCGTCGATGATCAACAGGCGGGCCTTGCCGATGGACGCGATTTCCCTGTCGAGTTTGCCTTCCGTGCTGGCGTGCAACAAGCGCATGACCAGGCCAGCGGCGGTGAAGAACCGTACCGTCATGCCTTCCAGGCAGGCCTTCCTTCCCAACGCCATCGCCAGATGGGTTTTGCCCGTGCCGGGAGGTCCGAACATGACCACATCCTCCGGACGGCTCGCGAACTCCAATGATTCAAGCGACCGCCTGCCCCAATCCACCGGAAAACGAATGTTCTCCCAGTCATAGCCGTCCAATGTCTTGACGGCCGGGAAACCGGCCTGCTTGAGCAGCCGGGATCGTTTCGATCGTTCCCTGGACTCGATCTCCGCGTTCATCCATTGGTCCATGAACTCCATTTGCGACGGGGTCGCGGTTTCGAGCTGGTCGGCGAGCACTTGCCTGGTCAACGGCAGTCGGCGCGCCAATCGCATGATCGTTTCCATTTTCCTGTTCGTGGACGCGCGGCGTCGGGTGGCGTCCGGCGCGGGGTTCTGGATCCGGCTCATCGGTCCTTCCCTCCTTCCCGCTCCTTGAGCGTATCGCCATCGCCTGTTTTCATGAAGTCGTCGTACACGCTCAGGTCGGGCGCGGGAACATCGGCCGGCGCCTCGCCGGACGCTATCCGTCTGGCCATGATGCTCAGGGCTGCCTCGTCGATCGGTCTGCCCTGGCCGATGATGTGTTCCGCGGCTTTGCAGGCCACGTCGAAACCGCAAGCGGCACCCACGCGCTCCAACAAGCGGAACGTGGCCTTGCGCCGGGCGGAGTCCTGCGCGTCGATCAGGGTTCTCAGGCCCTCGGGAAAATCACCGCGCACGGGTGATTCGCCCCACGCGCGTGGCTTGCGCGCCAATGCCGGCAGCAGCGACGACGGGCTACGCACCGTACCGGCCTGCTCGCCATAAGCCCTGGGCAGCGAGGCCACCTTGCGGCCGTCGCGGGTACGGATCTCCACGTCGAACGCGCGCAATCCCACCAATAGCGGCCAGCTACGCCAGGCCGGGCCCGCGAGGTAACGATACGAACCGACCTGTATGACACCTTCCTTGTCGGCGCGCCGTTCCTGCCAATCGACCGCGTCGAAGCGCACGCGCGGCAATGGCCGCATGCCCGCCCGGTCCTCTTCGAACAAGTCGTTCACGCTTTCATCAGCCCGGTAATGCTTGTCGTTGCCGAGTTCGTCACACCGCGACAGCAGATGCTTGCTTAACTGCGCATAGGACTCGACGTTCAACAACGGGACCATGAGGTTGCGGCGCAGGAACCCGACCGCGTTCTCCACGCTGCCTTTCTCCCAACCGCTCCTGGGATTGCAGAACCTGGCCTCGATCCGGTAATGCTCCAGGAACAACTGGAAGAGCCCGACGATCGTGATCTTGTCCCAAGCGGTCCGGTGCGCGGCCCCTGTGGCGTTATCCATCACCAACACCATCGGAACCAGGCCGATATGCTCGAAGATCTCGACCAATCCCTCGCACACGCATTGCGCGTTCTCGCCAGGCAACGCGACCACGTAACGCTTGTTCGAATACGGAAACGACGCCACCAGGCAATGCACCTTGGTTTTCACGCCCGCCAGCACCACCACGGCCTCGCCGAAATCGACCTGCATGACCCCGGGCCGCCATTCCAGCTCCATGAACCCGTCACAGGCGGGACGATGTTCTTGACGCCATTGCTTCACGTAACGCTGCACCGCGGAATACGAGCCGGTGAACCCTTTCTCCGTGACGAGTCTGTCGTACACGCGTTTGGCGGTATGGCGCTGCTTGCGGGGCATGAACCGGTCCGCTTGCAACCACTCGTCGATCACGGGCGTGAACCCGTCGAGTTTCCTCGGCCGCGTGGTCGATGGTTTGGGTTTGGGCGAGCAATCCTCCATCAAGGCGTATTTCCTGACCGTGTCCCTGGACACGTTCAAATCACGGGCGATGGCTCGCCATGGCGTTCCCTGCTGGTCAAGGAGCCTGATACGTTGTTGAACCGACACCGGTATGGTCATTCCTTTCCTTTCCCGAGAACCGTCAATGGTTGTTTTTTCAACTCGGGAAACTAATCGATAACGACAGACCGGTGTCACTTGTTTTCCATCAACGATGAAATGGACTAATTCCTACCGCTCTTTCGGACTAAAAACCAAACGCTCAACCGGTCTTAAAACCATTGAACATAAACAAACTGACCCGGCTTGCAGTCGTATTGGTCGCCGTTATTTTCTTCCCAACTGTAGTGGGTGCTTCCGGTGGAGCCCGAGGAAGATGCCCCGGGCGAGCCGCCACTCGGTGTGGACGTGTTGCCGGAATAACCGTTGCCGGTGTAGCCGGTGTGGCCTGAACCGGACGAGGGCCATGACTGCCGCGCCTGCGCCTGCCGCGCGGCAGCCGCGGCCTCCTGTTCGGCCCTGGCCTTCGCCTCCGCGTCGGCCTTCTCCTTCGCCGCCTTCGATTCGTTGACCTCCTTCACGGCCTTCGCGATGGCGTCCGCGTCGCGTTTTCTGATGGCGTCCATCAGGCTTGCGCGGGTCTTGTCGTCCGCCACCCTGCCGTCCGTCTCCTTGTACAGCGTGTTCGCGTCGTCCACGGTCTTGTCGAGTTTGGACGTTTCGACCGCGTTCACCAGCCCGTTCAGGGACTTCGTGTGGGCCTTGTACCATGATGCGTTCGCGGTGACGCCCTTCGTGGCATCCTGCACGCCGGGCCTCGAATCCGCTTTGCAGGACACGGTCTTCGGCGTGGACGCCTTCATGGCCTTGGACAGGACGTCAAGGGTCTTCGCGTCCTTCACGCTTTTCACGTCGGTCTTCGCCATGCTGGCGGCCTTGCCGTTCAATAGCGCGTCGTACGCGGTCGTCGCGACGCGGAGACGTTCGCTCTCGGCCGCGCAGTCCGCCCTGGCCTCGGCCATGAGGCGGTCCTCGTGCGTCCTCCAGGCGATGCCTCCCGCCGCAAGCAGCGCGAGTGCGGCGACGGTGATGACGACGATCCTTCCGCGATGCGGCTTCTTCTTCTCCGCGGGCCCGGTCGGAAGTTCGATGGTCTCGTCTTCGATGGCCTTTTCTTTCTCTGTCATTTGTTCTCCTTTCATGGGTTCACAGCTTATTTCAAGCCCAGGTACGTTTCGAGGGCGGCATCGACCACTTCCTGGATGCGCATGTCATGCTCGGCGGCCCAGGCCTTGAGCCGGCGTCGGGTCGAGGCGCGAAGGCTCACGCTGGTCTTCACCCAGGCCTCCGCGTCGTTCGGTTTCACGGCCCTCCGGTTTTTCGGTATCTCGGTATCCACCGATTCCGGTCTTCCGGTATCCGTCCTCACGCGTCTAAGTGTTGTCGTTATGGATGTTGCAACGCTTAGACGCGTGAGGTCCGTTCCGTTTGATGCCGTTCTTCACCGGTTTTGGTTTTTCAATATTTCGGTATTTCGGTTTTGTGGGTATGCCTATCCGGCCTGGTTCCGTTCCCTTCCGTCGTCTTCGAGCTCCTCCAGTCTTCTCCGGAGTCCGGCGACGGCCTGCCGCAGCTGGTCGATTTCCTCCTCCTTCCGGGCTATCTGCGCCTTGATGCCGGCCGGCTCCTCGGCGGGGAGGTATTCGAGCGCCAGACGTTCGGCGACGTCGCGACGATGTTCATGATCCAGGGCCGAACGCCGCGCCATGAAACGGGCCGCCGCGCAGATCTACGACAGGGACGATGTACATGCCGGTATCGGAAGAGGTGGCTACGGCCCTTGACGCGGACCGGGACGAACGGCATGACGCCTGACACGACATGCGTGAGGAGCGGAATCAGGCGCGGCTCTGTCTAAGGGCCGTCGGTTTTGCTAGAATGCAAGGAGAAAAGGAGGCACGATGTTCGGAACGATATCTGAATCCGAGATGCGCCGCCGCACGGAGAACGTCGGACTGTCGGTGCAGTCCGTGCGGCTGGAAGGCGGCGACGTGACGAGGGCCTTCATGCGCGATGCCGGAGAATATGCGCGGGGAACAATCGATGGCACCGAACTTCTTGCCCGCACCCGTCGCCGTTACGGACTGGAGTGATGATGGCGCGTGTCTTCGATCCCTACCTGATTCCGGGAACGAACGTGCTGCGGAACCTTGTGGGCGCCACGGACGAGGATGCGTTGGCGGCTGCGGAGAACGATCTCTGCTCCGCCCGTGCCGCCATTCTGAGAGAGAACCTCCCTCCTGCGGAAGGGACGCTGGAACAGCTTCGCCGCATACACCGGTTCCTCTTCCGGGACGTGTACGACTGGGCGGGGGAGGTGCGAACCATCGACATGGGCAAGGGCGAGGGGCTTCCCTTCCAGCCATTGGAGCTGTTCAGCATAGGGGTTCGCTACTCCGAGGAGGTGCTTCGCGGTGACGATCTTCTCAAAGGTCTCGGCCATGACGAATTCGTAAAGCGTCTGAGCGTCAGCTACAACAACTTCAACATCCTTCACCCGTTCCGTGAGGGCAACGGACGGACGCAACGCATTTTCTGGGAGATCATCGCGCGCGAGGCCGGCTGGCATTTCGACTGGGGACTCATCGACAAAAGGACGAACGATCAAGCCTCGATCGTGGGGATGCAGCGAAACGACCTGCGTCCTCTCGAGGATATGTTCAGAAGAATCGTCAAGCCGTTGTCAGAACCGTTGACCATGTCGAATGACCTGGCCCATCTTGGTGAATATGCGCAACCGGCGAACACGGCATACGACATGTCTCTCGCGCAGCGCCGTCACGTGTATGAGCATTACTCCTACCAACGCACCGTCGTCTCCCCGGGGCAAGGAAAGCCGGAACGCGGGCACAGGGCAAGATGACTTTCGGATGCGTCGGACCAGGATCCATTACCTTGGTATCTGGTTTTCGGTATTTTGTTCTTTCAGCATTCCGGTATTTCGTTTTTTCGGTATTCACCGTTTCCGGTATCCGGTCGGGTGAGGGCATTGGCTCGCGGCCAGCCGTGGGTTGTCTCACGCGTCTAAGTGTTGCGGCGGCAGATGCCGCAACGCTTAGACGTGAGGTCCGTTCCGTTTGATGCCGTTCTTCACCGGTTTTGGTTTTTCAATATTTCGGTATTTCGGTTTTGTGGGTATGCCTATCCGGCCTGGTTCCGTTCCCTTCCGTCGTCTTCGAGCTCCTCCAGTCTTCTCCGGAGTCCGGCGACGGCCTGCCGCAGCTGGTCGATTTCCTCCTCCTTCCGGGCTATCTGCGCCTTGATGCCGGCCGGCTCCCCGGCGGGGAGGTATTCGAGCGCCAGACGTTCGGCGACGTCGCGCCTGTGTCTCGGCACCACGCGTTGGTAGCATCGGACGGCCACGTCGACGTCCACATGGCCGAGCTCGTCCATGGTCTCGCGCAGCGTGCCGCCCTGGATCATGAACATCGTCGCGTGCGTCGCGCGCAGGGAGTGGAACGTCACGTCCTCGCGGTTGATTCTTTTCCTCGCGGTGCGGAACTGCCGTTGGATCGTCGTCGGGTTCAGGACCCGTTCCGGGTGCCTGATCGCGTGGAAGAGCATCGTGTCGGGATCCCTGTCGGGACAGAACCTGTCGATATGTTCCCTGATGAGACGGCAGACCGGTGCGGGGATGGGTACGACTCGGTGGCTTTCCGGGGTCTTCGTCTCGTCGAGCCGGTATTCGCCCAGATCGTCCGGACCCTGCGTCACGGAGTGCCGCACGTACAGCAGCCTGTGGTCGAGGTCGATGTCCCTGAGTTGCAGTCCGCAGACCTCTCCGATGCGCAGCCCGCCCACCAGCAGCGCGAGATGGATCGACAGGCGGTAGTATTCCGGGAAGCCCTCGACCAGCGTGTCGATCTCCTGTTTGGTCATCGGCGCCTGCTCGCGTCTTTTGGACGGTCTCTTCCTCGTGACGAGGTTGCATGGATTCGAGGGCAGCAGCGGCGGACCTCCGTCCGGTTGCCGCTCGGTCGCGGCCCTCATCACGCGCTTGAGCAGCCAGACCGCGTGCTCAAGCGCGGAGGGACGCACCTCGTCGCACGCCTTCGCATACCATTCGTTGACGAATTCCTCCGTGATGTCGCACATGGGCGTCTCGCCGAACCAGGGGAGCAGTTTGTCCAACGCCGCCTTCTGGATCCGCTTGCTTCTTCCGCTCAGCTCCGATCCGTCCTTCTTCCGCAGGTCGGCGACGAAACGCGTCGCGTATGAGGAGAACAGGACCCTGCCGTGCATCGTCCTCGCCGACGGGTGCGTCCACCTGCGGATTCCCTTTTTATGGTCGATGACGAGCGCGTGCTCCTCGTCGAGCCAGCGGTACGCCTCGGTCTGGAATTCCAATCCGAACCGGCGGTAGATTCTTTGCCTGGGATTGACGGGACTCTGGTATCGGGCCTGCCAGGAGACGATCCTTCCGTCTGCGTCTTTGCAGGCGACGACGCATCCCCATTTTCGTCTTTTCCTGTCTCCGTTGGACATCGGTTGTTTTGTCTTTCTCTACTTCTTGAAAAACCATTAGAAGAAAGAGTAATTGCCTACGCCGGTGATTTTGAATAAGGTGCCACCCTGCGGCCTCGGGGATTCTATTTTTCGGGAAAACCGGGATTGTTCAGAGTGGTTTTGATTGGAATCTCAACGATCTTCAGTGACCTGTTTCCTGGTGTCGCATCCCAGAGAAGAAGCATCATGCGCATGTCACCTTCGGAGGTGCGCATGATGATGGCAGTCATGGTCCCAAGTGTCTCATGGGCTTGAGACCGGGCATTGCTGTTTGATTGCGGGGAATGGCGCACGGGCCCGTGGACTGGCCACGGCCGGTAGCCGGGCCGCCGAGCTGCAACGCGGAACGTCATACGAATTGGTTCACTATGATCAGCGCACCGGCAGCGACAGCCATGAGCGGCTCCTGCTCTGTATTTTGATGCTCCTATACATTGTCAAGCGTTTGGACCCGTTGTTTGAGTTCGGGCAGGTTCCGTGCTCCGCGTTCGACTTCGTTGATGCGGCTTGACGGCACGTACAGCGCCTCGCCGACCTGCTGTTGAAGAAGGAGCTCGTGTAACCGGAACCGCTACACCACGATCGAGCGACTGAGGCGCGACCTCAACGACTACGTGTGGTAATTCGACGACCAGCGGCTCCGTTCCATCCTCGGATACCGGAGTGCGAAGGAATTCATCGAACGAGGATCGTCCTCTAAGGACCTATCCAACACGCTGTTGCCAATCCGATTGGCGTCATGGAGTTATAATTTTTCTGTGATTTAGGTATGTAATGTAGCCATAATCATAAGTTGTGAACGTCTTACTCGCGTATGTTCGTAGACACTGAAAGTCAACGGACATACTTATCCCAGTCCCTACGTGAACCAACTCCCGGGGAGATCAACATGACTCGATTCCGCAATACATACACAACCCTCACAACCTTCGTGTCGGCCGCTGTTCTCCTTATCTCGACCACTGTGCCGGCATCCGCATCGCCCATGGCAAGTGATCCATTGTCTTCGTCCACCACAACAGCCGTGCGCGCACAGGTAACAGCCCTTGGTGCAAATCGTACCTACACTTACGTTCCGGCCAATAACACAAGCGTCGGCGACCCCATCGCCACAGCCTACTGGACTCCAGAACGCATGAAGAGTGCCATTCCCGCTGATACACCAACAAGCACGGCCGAGGTAAACCGACAGATTGGCGAGCTCGAACAACCGGCTTTGGCAGACGAACCAGTTACTGACGGATCGTCCCCCGTGACGGCAATCTTGAACGCAATCACGCCACAGGCTGTGACGCCAGTCACGAATTTCTCAAAGACCAACGGAAAAGTTTTCTTCCGCAATCAGACCGACGGCAAGGATTACGTATGCTCTGGAGCCTCCGTCAATAGCCGTTCCAAACGTCTGGTCGTTACTGCTGGCCATTGTGTCCATGGCGGCCCAGGAAAAGATTGGCATACCAATTGGATATTCGCACCGGGTTACAGCAACGGTGCCACGTATGGCACTTACCAAGCTGCCACGCTCCGAACGCTCAATGACTGGATCAACTATGGTGAATCCGGGCGAGGATTCAATTCAGACGTTGCCTTTGTTACCACCTATAGTGGCAGCACTTCCGGGGATACTGTTGTAAACGCGGTTGGTGGTCACGGGTTTAGGTGGGGCGGAGGTACTGGTTTCGACGTCAGTATTTTCGGCTATCCAACGAACCTCAGCGGAGGCCAAAGCATGTGGGCCTGCTGGGGCTCTAGTCAAACTGGTTGGAATGGCCTTTACAAGTTCAACCATATTACTGGTTGCGATTTCGGCGGTGGTTCGTCCGGTGGACCTTGGCTCGACGAATACAGCAATACCACTGGTCTCGGATATGTACGCAGCGTAACCTCGAACGGCCCCGCAGACAATTCCTATCTTCGAGGCCCATACTTCGACAGCCGCGTCAACGACTTGTTCGTTGCAGCAAACAAGGACTGGTGAAACAACATCATGGCCAGTTGGATTCGCTTCCGCAGCCGTTTTGTTGCTGCGCTTCTGGTATTTGCTTTGACCAGTATCACGGTAATGGGATGCGCAACTAACGGGAGCGAATCCAGCCCCAGCTCACCAGGTACAGATGCAGGATACGATTCCGCAGCAAAGGCACCGGAGCAATCCTCCAACGACGTACAGCAACGAACCGACCTCAGCAACGAACATATATCCTCATGGAACCGATACGAAGTGGTCTCGGACACCTCCGTGCGCATTTTCTTCTCCATGGGAAATCCCAAATGTCATGGTGTACGGGCCACCGTCGACGAAGACTCCTCCGCAGTGCTAATCACCCTCTACGAAGGAACACTCCCCAACGCGCCAACCGAATGCGCCGCGATCGCAGTCAATGCATCCCTTCTGCTTACCACACGCAATCCCATCGGAACCCGTTCCGTCATTACCGGATAAATAGTCCAGACCTTTGGAGCTAAACACGTAATTCCACCGGCGTCGCCATACACATGCTTGAGACCGGTAAATTAGTGCAGCCCAAACAACCACGTAGATCGTTCGGGCATTAATCGAAATCAAACAACGGTATGTCGCCGCCGAACCGTCCGTGATCCTCGCGGTTTCTTTCATCGAACCGGCGTGCCGGACACCATCCACGAACGGCCACGTCGAGCAGATGGTTCTGCGCGACGGAGACATTGAAGGCCTCGTGCCCGGCGTGCCTGTTGTCCGACACGGAGACGTACTGCTGGGCGAATGCTTTTGGGCATCGCCCATGCTGAACATCATGAAACCACAAGGCGGATCGTTCTTTTTCCGTGCCGGTCGGCGAAGACGTTGAGCGCCGGCAGGACGGTGGAATGTCACCGGATTGTTCTCGCGTGCCTGTAGATGCCTCGGCGAAAACGAGGCTGATCGGCAGGCCTCCCAAAAAACGAAAACCTTGGAACAAAGCCGAAAACGACCACGTGCGATTATCATGCGAGGCACGCATGATAATCGTACTCATAGCGGTCAAGTCCTGCAGAACGCCCCGACGCGGCCGGCAGCATCGCCGCGCCCGTAAGCGGGGCACGTCACCGTCAGCGCGCGTACACCGTGGGAGAGCTGCTCAGACGCGACATCGCCGACTGGGGGATGTCATGGACACGCCCCAGAACGGCGTCCAACGTCGACGAGACGGCATGCGGCGCCCGGCGATCGCTGCAATCCGTCCAGGAGGGTCGTTCCATCGGGGACGTCATGGCCGTCCGACCATCCGCGCCGGCCTCCATGTCATACTCCCGGCGACCGTATCGCCAGAGAGTCGCATTGCTGTTGCGAACCACCCGCGCCAAAGCCGGGCGACGTCTACGCTGAAGGAAGAACATGCCTGCCTCGATCCCGTATGGGCGCCGTACCTCTGATGTCCGGCGCCGGTCGATATTCATCGTGTCACCATAGGCGATCCCGCCAATCGATGACACTATCGATTACACACCGGATCGTGCCGTCATGCCCTCGTCCGAAAGGGTGATTTTCCGCACGCCCGTCATCCCCGGGGCCGTCCGGCATTGCAAAGGTCACGCGGAACCGGCAGCGGACGGGCGGAAGACTTAGACGATCGCTGGAACGAACCCGGCTACTGCATCTTGCGCAGGCGTGGCACGGCGGAATCCTTCGCGCCGGTGACGCGGTACACGTCGAACACGCCGTCGATCTTGCGCACGGCAGCGAGCAGACGGTTCAGATGCTGCGGGTCGGCCATCTCGAAGCTGAACTGGCTGATCGCTACGCGATCGGAGCCGGTCGCCTGGGAGCCGGACAGGATGTTCACGCCGTGGTCGGCCAGCACACGGGTCACATCGGATAGCAGATGCTGGCGGTCCAGCGCCTCGACCTGAATCCTGACCATGAACAGGCCCTTGGTGCTGGTCCATGCCACATCCACGACGCGCTCGGGCTGACGTCGCTGCAGGTCGATCATGTTCTGACAGTCGGCGCGGTGCACCGACACGCCCTGATTGCGCGTGATGAAGCCGACGATCCTGTCGCCGGGAACCGGCATGCAGCAGCGCGCCAGCTTGACCCACACATCGTCTACGCCCTTGACGGACACGCCGAGGGAGCCGGTCTTCTTCTTGGCGTTCTCGACCGCGCGCAGCGGCAGCGCCTCCTGCTCAACCTCCTCATCGACCTCGTCGCTGCCCGCGTCCTTGACCAGATGCGCGATGACGTTCTGCGTGGAGATCTGCCCGTCGCCGATCGCCGCGAACACGGCGTCGGGGTTGGGGAAATTCAGCTCGTCGGCGACGCCGACCAGCGCCTGGGTGGTCAGCGGCGTGCCGATCGGCAGGTTACGCTTGCGCATCGCGCGGGTCAGCTCGTCGCGGCCCTCCTCGATGGCCTCGGTGCGGCGCTCCTTGGAGAACCACTGGCGGATCTTGTTGCGGGCCTTGGGGCTCTTGACGAAGCTCAGCCAGTCGCGGGAGGGGCCGGCGTTGTCGGATTTCGAGGTCAGCACCTCGACGGTGTCGCCGTTCTCAAGCTTGGTGTCGAGCGGCACCAGACGGCCGTTGACGCGCGCGCCCATCGTCCTGTGCCCGACTTCGGTGTGCACGGCGTAGGCGAAGTCCACCGGCGTGGCATTGGCCGGCAGCGAGACGATCTTGCCCTTCGGGGTGAACACGTAGACCTCGGCCGCGCCCAGATCCTCCTTGAGCGAGCCAAGGAACTCGTTCGAGTCCGGGGTCTCGCTGGTCCAATCGGCGAGCTGCTGGATCCATTTGAGGTTGTCGGTCTCGCTCAGCTCCTGGTTGTCGTCGGAACCGCGCTTGAGATCGGATTTGTCGGGCGCGCTCAGGGCGCGGCCTGCCTGCCCGTTCTCCTTGTACTTCCAGTGCGCGGCGATGCCGAATTCCGCGCGCCGGTGCATGTCCCAGGTGCGGATCTGGATCTCGACCGGCTTGCCGCCCGGCCCCACGACCGTCGTGTGCAACGACTGGTACATGTTGAGCTTGGGCATGGCGATGTAATCCTTGAAGCGCCCGGGCACGGGGCTCCAACGCGCGTGCACGGCGCCGAGCGCCGCATAGCAGTCGCGGATCGTGTCGACGATGATGCGCACGCCGACCAGATCGTAGATGTTGGCGAAATCATGGCCCCGCACGATCATCTTCTGATAGATCGAGAAGTAGTCCTTCGGGCGGCCGGTCACGTACGCCTTGATGTGCTGCGCGTCAAGATCCTCGTTGATCTCGGCGAGGATCTGCGCGAGATACACGTCGCGCTGGCCGGCACGCCGCGCGACCAGCACCACGATCTCGTTGTAGATCTTCGGGTACAGCACCTTGAAGCTCAGTTCCTCAAGCTCGGTCTTGATGGCGTTCATACCGAGCCTGTTGGCGAGCGGCGCGTACACGTCAAGGGTTTCGCGCGCCTTCTTCTGGGCGCTGGACGACTTGACGTACCGCCATGTGCGGGCATTGTGGACACGGTCGGACAACTTGACGACGAGCACGCGCACGTCGCGGCTCATCGCGACGACCATCTTGCGGATGGTCTCGGCCTGAGCGGAATCGCCGTATTCCATCTTGGAGAGCTTGGTGACACCGTCCACCAGACCGGTCACCGTGTCGCCGAATTCCGCGCGGCACTCGTCCAGCGTGTAGTCGGTGTCCTCGACGGTGTCGTGCAGCAGACCGGCGGCGACCACCAGCGGCCCCATGCCCAGGTCGGCGAGAATCTGCGCCACCGCAAGCGGGTGGATGATGTACGGCTCGCCGGATTTGCGGCGCTGTGAGGAATGCTGGATGACCGCCCGACGATAGGCACGCTCCAGAATGCTCAGATCCTCGTCGGGGTGATGGTTCCGGCACGCTTGCATGATCGGCAGCAGCGGGTTCAGCGGGTCGTCGCTGATCTCGCAGCCGAGCATGCGGGCGGCATTATGCTCGGCTTCATCGTTGGCCATGTCTGCCTCCCTCTCAGGTATTTGGTATCACATCCTACCCGCCGCGAATGAAAAAGCATACGCGGCATCTTCCGCCGTGAACGGTCTCCCGCATGCCTTGGCTTGCGGGCCGTGACGGCCGTGTTCGCACCGTCGGCCAGGATCGTCCGTCAGGATGACACGCCGGTGGAGCCGAAACCGCGTTCCGCACGGTCGGAACCCGGCAGGGTGCTCGCCGGGACGAACTTCGCCTCGACGTAACGCTGGATGACCAGCTGCGCGATGCGGTCTCCGCGATGGAACTCCATCGTATGCTCCGGATCGAGGTTGATCAGAGGGACCTTCACTTCGCCGCGGTACCCGGCGTCGATGGTGCCGGGCGCGTTCAGCACGGTCACGCCGTACTTGACGGCGAGTCCGGACCTCGGATGCACCAGCGCCACGTATCCGGCGGGCAGGGCGATCGCCATGCCGGTCGGCACCAGGGCGCGCTGGAACGGCTTGAGCGTCACGTCCTCGGCGGCGACCAGGTCGGCGCCCGCGTCTCCGGCGTGGGCGTACCGCAGCTCGACCGGATGGCCGGGATCAAGCGATTTGACCAGGACCTCGGTGTATTCGGGCTCGTCATATGTCTCGTCGAACGCCATCAGGCCGCGCATTCCTCGCACACCGGCTGGCCGTCGTCGGTGACGTATGCCAGCTGGCTGCGATGTTTGACCAGGAAGCACTCCGAGCAGATGAACTCGTCGTTCTGCATGGGGATGACAGTCACGGAGGCGTCCTCGTTGCTCAGATCGGCACCGGGCAGTTCGTAATCCTCGGCGATGGCGTTCTCGTCGTCGTCCATATCGGTTGAAGAGCTGCGCGAGCCCTTGCCCAACTCCTGCAGCGATTCCTCATCCTCGTCCTTATTGCGGGGGGAATCATAATCCTGAGCCATCTGAATCCTTTCATCATGGTGGCACGTTCTGCGCCATAGAATACATGACTTTTACTCGGCATAGGATACACGATTTGAAATACTCGTAAAATACGACACGTGGGGCACAATAGAAGAAGTTGTAATTTTCTGAGGAAAGTGGTGTGAACATGCCTGAGAACCCGCTCACACAAGCCCGGTTCGACCACGTCGACGACGCGGGTCGTCTCGTGTTCGCGTCAGGCGACGAGCGTTTCTTCGTCGATGTGGACGAAACGCTGGAACGCGCCATTCTGGAAGCGAAGCAGATCCGCGAGGAGTCCCGGTCGGCTCCCAGCGCATCCAGCTCGGCTACGCTACCGATCTCGCAGATTCAGGCGCTTATCCGGGCCGGCGCGGATCCCGCGCGGGTGGCGGAACGATACCGTCTCAGCGAGGCGCTGGTGCGGCGTTTCTCGTCCGCCGTCGAGGTCGAGAAGCAGTACGCCATCGAGCAGTTCCTCACCGTGCCGGCCCCCAAGGAGAGCCGTGGGCGGACCACCGCCGACGTGGTGGAACGCGCGCTGGCGCTGTCCGGCATCGGCATGGAATCGGTGACGTGGAAGGCGACACGCCGGGGACTCGAACCGTGGAAGATCACCGCGACGTTCGACGCCGCGGGGCGCACCGCCAGGGCGGAATGGTCCTGGAACATGCACGACAACGCGGTGGCATGTCTGAACTCCACGGCGAAGAAGCTGCTGGGAACGGCGACAGGCGCGCGCGGCGACGGGACCGAGGGCACGCCCTCCGAGATGCTGCCCGCGACGCTGCCCGGGGATTCGGTACGCTCGGCGAGGATAGAGCGCACCGTGTCGGCGTGGAACACCCCTGCCCCGACACTGCCTGCGGCGCGCCCCGAAGCGCGGATGCCACGTTCGGCGTCCCCGTTGGACGTGCGCACCGAGCCTGCGCCATCCGAGGAAGGCCCCTCAATCGACATCCCGCGCACCGGCGCGCTTCCGGCGAAGGCCGGCGAGGCCGCGCTCGGCGCCGCCGAGTCGAAACTGCCGCGGCCGACACCGGATTCGGACGCGTCCGCTTCCGCGGCTCAGACGGCACCCGAGATCGAATCCGAATCCGGCAAGACGTCTGCCGAACGCTCCGACCGGCAGACGCCGCCTGCGAAACGCCGTTCGGGTCGCTCCGCCGTGCCCAGCTGGGACGAGATTCTCTTCGGCGAGTAGGATCGTCTGGCCCGCCGTCGCTGTCCAGCGAGACACGTCAATCCTTTTTTACGGAAAAACGCGACAGGCCGTCCGGATAATGAGACATCGGCGTGACACGTTCGGCATCGCAACGGTCACGCCACGTCAATCAGGCAGGGAATGTCCATTTCCAGCGCCGTCTGCGAGCCATGCACACCCGGCAGATGCGTCGCCTTGTCGGTCTGGATGCGCGAATCCACGAAGGTCGCCCTCCCGGCCGCCGATACCAGCACGTCACCGAGCATCGGCCTGACACGCGGCTCGACGACACCGAACATGCCCTGATCGATCGCCTCATCCCGGGTACGCACCAGGGCGGCGTCACCCAGCCGATCGCGCCATCGACGCGCGATGTCATTCGGGTCGCAATCCGGCTCGGCATACAGCATCAGAGACCTGGGCTCCCCGCCGACCAGGGCCACGCCCCGGGCGAGCTCGGGATTCTCGGCGATATCGACGCGCTGGTCCGGATCCGAACCGACCATGCCATGATCAGCCACGATGACGATGAGCGTGCCCCTCGGCGCAAGCCTGTGCAATTGCGCCAGCTGTTCGTCAACCCGCTCGAACACGGCCGTCCACTGCTCGGACTCCCAGCCGTAGGCGTGCCCCACCTTGTCGGCGTCGCGGATGTATAGGTACGTCAGCCCCGGCGTCTTCGAGGCCTCGCACGCGGCCCTCACGCGGCCGAGCGGCCGCATATCGCCCTTGTAGTCCGCACCGCGCAACGCGGCCTTCGTCAGCGGGGAGTCGGCGAACTTCGGCAGTCCGCAGCTGGTGACCCGCACGCCGGCGGCCCGCAGGGTCTCGAACACCGTGGGCTCCCTCTGCAGGTCCAGAGGCGCGATCGCGTTGTCGAACTGGATCAGCTGCGACAGCTCCCCCGTTTGGGTGTTGCGCTGCGTGTAGCCCGCCATCCCCGTCAGGCCCGGGCACGTGCCGGTGCCGAAAGCCGCCATCGCGGCGACGGTGGTGCTCGGCGCGCATGTGGCGATGGGCCTGTCGTTGGACTCGTCGCGCAGCAATGCGCGCAGATACGGACTGTGTCCGACGCGCATCCGAAGGTTCCAGTAGCCAAGGCCGTCAACCAGCGCCACGATCACGCTGTCGGCCTTGGGAACCCCCAGGGCGACGCGCAAGGCCTCTGGATCATGGTGGATCCGCGTGGCGACCGGATGCCCTATCGCCGCGCTGACCGCCGGCAGCACGGCGGACAGGTGCAGCGCCCCGCCGCGTACGGCGTCGCGCCGCCAGTCGCCATACCGAACGGTCGGTATCGTCTGCAGCAATTCGTCCATGCTCGCGATTTCAGCGTTCATGTTTTCCATTCAAGCACCGTCCGTCGGAAAAGGACACGGCTGGGCGGGATTCTTGGCATGATTGTTCGCTATCATGGACGATTGGATTTTTCAACGGCACCATTTCGGCCATTCGCGCCATGCGGATGGCCGAAGCACAGATTGGGGAATGGCACCTATGGCACATCGCACCACGACTCATCAGGCCTATGACCCGCGTCAGGTCCAAGAGCATATCGTGGAAACGCCGTTGAACGAGGAAATGAGCAAGTCGTTCCTCGAATACGCGTATTCGGTGATCTACGCGCGAGCCCTGCCTGACGCGCGCGACGGCCTCAAGCCCGTGCAGCGCCGCATCATCTACCAGATGGGCGAGATGAACCTGACGCCCGACCGCCCGTACATGAAATCGGCCCGCGTGGTGGGCGAGGTGATGGGCAAGCTCCACCCCCACGGCGATTCAGCCATCTACGAGGCGATGGTGCGTCTCGCACAGCCGTTCGCGATGCGTCTCGCGCTGGTGGACGGCCATGGCAATTTCGGCTCGCTGGACGACGGCCCGGCCGCCTCCCGATACACCGAGGCCCGTCTGGCGCCCGCGGCGCTGGGCATGAACGCCGACATCGATGAGGACACCGTCGATTTCACGCCGAACTACGACAACAAGCTCAAGGAGCCGACCGTGCTGCCGGCCGCGATCCCCAACCTGCTGGTCAACGGCGGTTCGGGCATCGCTGTCGGCATGGCCACGAACATGGCGACCCACAATCTCGGCGAGGTCGTCGCGGCCGCGAAGCACCTGATGGCGCATCCCGACGCCACGCTGGAGGAGCTCATGCGCTACGTGCCGGGCCCCGATTGGCCGGGCGGCGGCATCATCATCGGACGAAACGGCATCCGCGAAGCGTACGAGACCGGCCGCGGCACACTCACCACGCGGTCGATGACGCATTTCGAGAACGTGACGGCGCGCAAGAAGGCCATCGTGGTCACCGAGCTGCCGTTCATGGTCGGCCCCGAACGGGTGCTGGAACGCATTTCCGAAGGGGTGAAGAACCGCAAGCTGGAGGGAATCTCCGGCGCCATCGACCTGACCGACCGCCATAACGGCACCAGGCTGGTCATCGAGATCAAGACCGGTTTCGACCCGAACGCCGTGCTCGCGCAGCTGTTCCGACACACGCCGCTGCAGGACAATTTCACGATGAACAACGTCGCGCTGGTGGATGGCCGACCCCACACCATGGGTCTCAAGGAGATGCTGCAGGTGTGGATCGACCACCGCCGCATCGTGGTGCGCCGGCGCAGCGAATTCCGCCGCCGGAAGGCGCTGGAGCGCCTGCACCTGGTCGAGGGCCTGCTGCTGGCCATGATCGACATCGACGAGGTCATCCAGGTCATCCGCACCTCGGATGACGCCGACGCCGCGAAGTCGCGGCTGATCGCGGTCTTCGACCTTGACGACGTGCAGGCGCAGTACATCCTTGACCTGCGCCTTCGCCGGCTCACACGCATGAGCCGCATCGAGCTGGAGGCGGAGCGCGACGACCTCAAGCGGCGTATCGAGGAGCTGGAGCGCATACTGGCCTCCGCGCAGGAACTGGACCGCGTGGTCGTCGACGAAATGGATCAGGCGGTTGCCGAATACGGGACGCCTCGCCGTACCGTGCTGCTGGACGAGGCCGAGGACGGCACGCTGACGCCGGTGACCCCTCATGGAGACGACAGCGTGAACGCGGCCGCGATGAAGGCCGCCGCAGCCGCGACCACCCTGTCGTCGGCCGAAGCGGACGTGACCGCCGCGGCCGCGGCCAGGAAGGCCGGCGAGGATGCCGCGGCAGTCGCGGCGCTGCAAATCGACGACGAGCCGTGCACGGTGATGCTCAGCGCGTCCGGCACGATAGCGCGTTCCACCCCGGCCGCATTGGATGCTTGGGAGTCGCGGTCGACGAGCGACGGACGTACGAAGGACGACCACATCGTGTCCATCTTCCGCACCACCACACGGTCCTCGTACGGACTGGTCACGTCCGCCGGGCGTCTGGTGCTGGCCCATGTGGTCGAATTGCCCGCGCTCGCCGCATCGCCGCAGACGAACGTCGCCGGCGGCATACCGGCCGACGAGCTGATCGGCATGACCGAAAGCACCGATCCGATTCCCGGCGAGCATGTCGTCGCCGCCATCCCCATGGATCAGCGCGACGACGGCGACCCGACCCCCGCTCCCCTGGCCATCGGCACACGGGCCGGCGTGGTGAAACGCTGGAACCGCGAGGCCCCCACCACGATGGACTCCTGGAGCGTCATCGACCTCAAGGACGGCGACTCCGTGCTGTTCGCCGCCGACGCGGCGGACGAAGACCGCCTCGTGTTCGTCGCGTCCGACTCCTCGCTGCTGACGTTCGATGCCGGGAACGTGCGCCCACAGGGTCGCACCGCCGGCGGCATGGCGGGAATCCGTCTGGCTGAGGGATGCACGGCGATCACGTTCAACGTGGTGCCCGCAGGCAAGATCGCGTGGACGTACGAAGAGGGCGACAACGGCATGTTCTCCGCGTCCGGAGCCGTCGTGCTGACGGTCGCCGGAGACAAGGACGCGCTGCCCGGCACCGAAAACGGTGCGGCCAAGGTGACGCCGTTGGAGATGTACCCGACCAAGGGCCGCGGCACCGGCGGAGTGAGGTCGCAGCGTTTCCTCAAGGGCCAGAACACCCTGATCTTCGCCCACGTCGGCATGTACCCGCTGCACGCCTCCACCGAGGGAGGCTCGCCGGTGGAGCTGCCCAAGCCCGACATGCGCCGCGACGCATCCGGTGTCGATCTGGCCGCGCCTGTCGCCTTCTGCGGATGAGGCTGTTTCGGGGCCGGTGCCTTCAGCGAGCATCGTCCCACACACACCTGTGGGGCGTAGGGGGGGGGGTGCCGTCCACGTTTCGGCAGACGCGCAGTTCCTGCAGGCGCGCAATATCAGATGGCACGCCGTGTCGGATGATGCGCAATGCCGGATGGCGTACCTCACGCGTAGATACGCCGGTGACCTAGCGCTGGCGGCGGAACATATCGGAGACCGGCGGCGGCTGTCAGCAGTAGAGCCTCATGCCTTGGGGTACGGGGACGAATCCCGCGACGTGCAATATGCGCGACCACTCGCCTCGCGCAGTCAATGGCTCGTCGTTGGCATCACAGAAGGTGACACCCCCGCGAATACCCCCGTCACGCAGGTTTCGCTGCAATGCGTAGGCGAGCTCGTTGCAGGCCTGCTGCAATGCGGGATCCGCGTCCTGCGCGAGCAACAGATGATGGCTTCGGGGCACCGCGTATGCCAGCAATCGTCCGCCCCGGAGCACGACCGATGCGCCGGAGCGCCGCGCCGGCCTGATCGAAAACCCGCCTATCGTTCGTGGCCATGCGATGACGCTTCCGTACAGGTTGGCGGGGTCGGTGGCGTCCAACACGACCGCGGAGGGTTCCGCCGCGCATGCCCGCAGCGCATCCACGGTCTGACGCGACGCGAACTGTGCGGCACCGCATCCGCTGATGAACATGCCGCGCATCAATGCGCCATGCTCTTCCATGCGTCTGAGCACCGGATACAGGCCCGAGAATCCGCCGGCCAGACGTTCCTTGTCGATCATGGGCGGAGCTATGACGCCGTAACGGTCCAGCAACGCCTCAACCCGCGCGATGGCGACCCGCTCCGCGGACGCCTCCTGCATATCTGCATGAGGTACGGCGGACCATAGTCCCGTCATGTTCGCCGGGACACTGACCCTGACCCGCACCCTGCGCCGTGATGCACGGGCTGGGGCCTTCACCGCATGGGATGACGCTCCGAGGGATCTCAGCGGATCGAACGAGCTGTTGGTGACCTTCCCCTGCCAGACCAGCGACCATAGGGCCTCCTCGAACTGGGAGTCGGACCATGGGTGGGGCAATATCTCGCCGGTGGATTCGTCCACGCATTCCGACGACGCGTCCCATGCCGCGCGCGTCATCCCTGCGAGCTGATTCGCATGATATGCCCCGCCCGGTGCCAGCACGGCCATCACCGCATCCGGCAGCGTGACCGGCTCCCCGGGGGCTTCGCCGTTCTTCTCCCCATCCTGCACTGTCAGAAGCAGGGAGTCCGCCGGATGCAATGCGACGAGTCCTGGTTCCTTCGCCTTGCTGCCGGTGGTCTTGGAACCCACCCAGACGATCTCGCCGGAGGAGAGCAGGCCGTCGAGCATCGCCGGACGATAGTCGCGCACCCGTGCCGGCAATACGGACGATTCCCATACCGAGGGAGGCAGGGCGACGCCTTCCAGCTGCTCAATGACACGCATCACCCCGTCTTCGCCGTCATATCGTTCGCCGCCCACCGGCCCGACACCTTGCAGCCCGATAAGGAATGTCTGGTATTCGCTCAATTCGACGGGCTTGGTCTCGGCTCTGGCCTTGGCCAGCGACCTGGCCCGGATGCGTCGGAACACCTCCTTGTGCAGCCATGCCTTTCCTCCGTCCTCGGCGGCGATGCCGTCAAGGATCTCTCCTCGCGCTTTGAGCATGTCCAAGACGTGCACCGCGCCGGACGCGTCGATCGACAGGTCCGCCATCATCCGTTCGACGGTGAAAGGCCCGTGCGTCTTGGCGTATCTTGCGACCCGGCCATCGATGTCATCGTCCGGCAGCTCGTTCCAGAACGTCCTGCGCCCCAGCTCCTCCTCGACCTCATGCACGGCCCGAGGATCCATGATCGCCGAGAAATCGGCCTGCCCCAGCAGCCGTTCCAGCACATCGGGATCGATCGACAGCAGTTGCGCCGATCGTTCCGCCTGAGGCACGTCGTACTGGTACATGACGGTGCCCACATAGCCGAACAGCAGGTTCTCGGCGAATGGGGACGCAATGTCGGTCGTCACATCGACCAGACCGATGTTTCCCGACTGAATGTCCGTCATGATGCGACGCAACGCGGGCATGTCGTAATCGTCCTGCAGGCATTCGCGGGCGGTTTCCAGCAGCAGCGGGAAATTGCGTTTCAGCCGCGCGGCGTTCAACAGTTGCGCGGCACGCAGTCTCTGCTGCCATAGCGGCACGCGCCTGCCGGGATCGGTTCTGGGGAGGAACAGCGAGCGTGCGGCGCATTCCCTGAACCGGGCCGCGAACAGCACCGTCTCCCCCACCTGCGTCTCGATCATGCGCTGCATGTCGTCAGGGTCGAACCTGATGAGATCCGGGACATCGATGTCATGCTCCTGGGCGGGAAGCCTCAGGACGATGCCGTCATCGGCGGCGTATGCCTGGCCGTCGAATCCATAACGCTGCTTGAGACGCGCGGTGATTGCCATCGCCCATGGCTCATGCACGCGACGGCCATATCGGGAATGGATGATGACCCGCCAGTCCCCCTCGTCGTCGGGACAACGTTCGATCACCATGCGGCGGTCATCCGGCACGACGCCGGTGGCCTTCCTCTGCTCCGCCAGCAGTCGGGCGAGGTTTTCCACGGCGTTGTCGTCCAGCCCGTCATCGTGCAGGCGGTCTGCCGTGGCGGTGTCGAACCGTGGATGGCCCGCTTCTGCGGCATCCGTCAGCCCCGTGCAGACCTGCCGGATGAAAGCGCCTTCGGCCGTACCGAACCCGCAGTCCCTGCCGCTGCCGTCCCCGTGCCAGAACGGCAGACGGGCCGTCCTGCCCGGTGCCGGGGTGACGATCACGCGGTCGCGGGTGATCTCCTGAATCTGCCATGTGGATGTACCCAGGGTGATGATGTCGCCGACACGGGACTCGTACACCATTTCCTCGTCGAGTTCCCCCACTCTTCGAGGCCCTTTGCCCCCATCCGTCTCGGGCAGCACCACGGTGTACAGTCCGCGATCTGGAATCGTGCCGCCGCTGGTCACGGCGAGCCGCTGCGCCCCGGGGCGGGCGGAGATCAGGTCCTCATCATGGTTCCACATCAGGCAGGGGCGGAAGGCGGAGAAGTCCTCGCTGTCGTAGGCCCCCGTCATCATGCCCATCACCGAGTCGAACGTGCCGCGGTCGAGGTCGCGGAAGGGTGCCGATCTGCATACCGTCGCATACCAGTCGTCCGTCCTGAGGTCCTCCATCGATGCGGCCGCGACGGTCTGTTGGGCGAGCACATCCAGCGGGTTGCGGATCACCGATATCGGTTCGATGTCGCCGGCCCGCATGCTTTCCACGCTCGCCGCCGCCCCGATGATCTGCTCCCGGGTCAGAGGGTAGATCAGCGCGTGGGACACCCCTCCGACACGATGATCCGCGCGTCCGACGCGCTGCAATCCTGACGATACCGACAACGGAGGCGATATCTGTATCACCAGATCCACCGACCCCATGTCGATGCCCAATTCCAGGCTGCTGGTGGCCACCACGCAACGCAGCAGGCCATGTTTGAGCTGTTCCTCGATCCGCTTGCGCCGCTCCTTGGACACCGACCCGTGATGGGCCATCGCGATGACGTCCCCGTCATCGTGAGACCGAACCAGCATCGTCGTGGAGCCGACCACGGGATCGTAATGCCGGGAAAACCCGCTGCGCCCCTCCGGTGACTGCGTCTGCGCGGCATCGGTGCCATGATCCTGTGCATACAGGTCGTTGAGCCTGGCGGTGAGCTTCTCCGCCAGGCCCCTCGAATTCACGAACACCAGCGTGGTGCGGTGAGAGAGCACCTGATCCAGCACGTCCCGCTCGATCACCGGCCATATGGATCCGCCCGCCCGATCCCCCGCGGCGCCGGTGATCGCCTGCGAATCGTATTGCGAATCCTCCGGCGAAACCAGAACCGACCGTCGATCCGGCGACACTGGCAGGCCACGCCGTTGGGCGAGCCGTCTCATGGCCGGGGTCACGCCGCTGATATGCGGGGCCGATGCCGCCGACGCGCCGACGCCTCCCGCACGGCCGGGCACATTGGCTGATTGGAGGTCCCTCATGTTCTCCAGCGGCTCGACGACGCGCAGATCCATCGCGGGCCTCTCCTGCGGATTGATGACGGTCACGGGATGGATCCCGCCGACGAATCTCGCGACCTCGTCGACAGGCCTTACCGTGGCGGACAACCCTATGCGCTGCGTCGCATGCCCGGCGAGCGCATCCAGCCGTTCCAGGCTCACGGCCAGGTGCGCGCCCCGTTTGGTGCCGGCGACGGCATGGACCTCATCGAGTATCACCGTTTCGACGTCGCGCAGGATGACGCGCGCCTTGGACGTCAGCAGCAGATACAGCGATTCCGGCGTTGTGACGAGGATGTCCGGCGGATGGGAGGCGATGGCGCGTCTCTCCCGTGTCGTCGTGTCACCGCTGCGTATGGCGATGCCGATATCGGGAGCGGCAAGGCCGGACGCCTCGCATTCGGCGGCGATGCCGTCGAGCGGAGCGCGGAGGTTCTTCGCGACATCGACGGCCAGCGCCTTCAGCGGCGAGACGTACAGCACCTTGACACGCCGAGTCCGACGCCGCTCTCTGGAAACGTCAGCCGCGCCCTTCGGAGCGGTCATGGCACCGGAGCCGTTCAGACGATCTGTCTCTCCCGTCATCAGGCGGTCGATGGCCGAGAGGAACGCGCATAATGTCTTGCCCGAGCCGGTGGGCGCGACCACCAGAGCATTGCCCCCGGCATGGATGACCGGCCATGCCTGGCTCTGCGCCGCAGTAGGTACATCAAACGCATGTTTGAACCATGCCCTTGTAGGACCCGAGAACAGATTCAAACATTCGTACATATATTCGATTATGCGATGCAGCCTAGACCCACGACACACCGCTCGAAGACGGGCGACCTACTCCTCGACCCACTCCAGCACATCGCCCGGCTGGCACTCCAGCGCCTCGCAGATGCCGTCAAGCGTGGAGAAGCGTATGGCCTTGGCCCGCCCGTTCTTCAGCACCGAGACATTCGCCGACGTGATGCCGACACGTTCCGCCAGCTCCCCCCACCGACATTTTGCGTTTGGCGAGCATCACGTCGAGGTTCACTCGGATCGCCATGTCAGATCACCACCTCCAGCTCGTCTCGCTGGGCGATGGCGGCCAGCAGTGAGCGCATGACCAGCATCAGCAGCACGAACGCCGCGAGCAGCAGCAGGCCGGCCGCGCCCAGCAGGGACCACGCCCGGAGCCCCCAGCGCAACATCCACATAGGCACCCGACGCCGGGTCGCGGTATTCGGCATGGGCGAGACCTCCGTACAGCGTCACGAACAACACCAGCGCCGCCTCCACCGCCGCGCATGCGATGATCGCATCGACCCAGCGAACCGCGCGGCTGGAGAACACGTCAAGCCGGTCCACCAACGTCAGCAGATTCCACAGCGGCACCATCGCCGCCTCGACGCACGCCACGCCCAGTATGTCCGCGACGGCATACACCCAACGCGACGGAGCGAATTCCGGGTTGGCCTGCACGACGTCGCCCGACACCACGACCATGGCGCATTGCCCCGCCGCGGACGATCCCCCACATGCAGTGCAGCCAGTTCATGTGACGACTCGCGTAATGGATCGCCACACAGTTGTTCAGCGCCGCATCGACGCCGCCTGCGCCCAATCCGTAGGGGACGGCGAGCAGCAAATTGGCCATGATTCTCCCGGTATTATCCAGTGGTATGTACGTTCGTACACATGCTAGGCGAACCACAGGATATCCGTTCTCGCAGGCCGAACGAGCGCGCCGGTCCGCCGCGCTCCGGACCCGTTCACGGACGCATGGTCATTCGCGCTCAGCGCAACCATAGCGTTTCTCGAATAAAAACGAGATGATTGACCCGGAAAACCTGAACGAGAAAAGGCGGCAACATGGTCGGCAATGACACGATACACACGGTCACGCGTAAGGAGCACGACTGCATCGGCTACATGGATGTGCCGAAAGACGTGTATTGGGGCATCCATACGCAGCGGGCGCTCGGTAACTTCACCGTCTCTCGAATCGCGGACTCCACCCATCCCCAGCTGATGCGGGCCTATGCGACCGTCAAACGCGCCTGTGCCGAAGCCAACGACGAGCTCGGACTGATCGACCACGACAAGGCACGGCTCATCGTCGCCGCATGCCGCGACGTTGAGAACGGCGAGCTCGCCGACCAGTTCCCGGTCGACGTGCTGCAGGGCGGCGCCGGCACATCGACGAACATGAATATGAACGAGGTCATCGCCAATCGGGCGTTGGAGCTCGGCGGGCATTCCAAAGGCGATTATGGGTTCATCCACCCGAACGACGACGTGAACCATTCACAATCGACCAACGACACCTACCCCGCGGCCTGCAAGCTCGCGCTGATCGACGCCATCGGGCCGCTCGCGGAAGAGACGAAGAAACTCACGCGGGCGTTCCACGACCTCGCCGACAAGCACACGAACGACGTCACCATCGGACGCACCCAGCTGCAGGATGCGGTGCCGATGACCTACGGTCAGGAATTCCACGCATTCGCAAGCTTCCTGAAAAGCGACCTCCTGGCCCTCGAACACGTCGTCCCGCAACTGACCACGCTGAACCTCGGCGCCACCGCCATCGGCACCGGCATCTGCGCCGACCTGCGGTTCCGCACGACCGCCACACGCCATCTGGCCGCCATCACCGGGCTGCCCATCACCGCGGCGTCGGATCCCGTGGCGGCCATGACCGATATGAGCGGATACATCGCCACGTCGCAGACGGTCAAGAACCTCGCCATACACCTGAAAAAGGCCGCCGACGACCTGCGGCTGCTCAATTCCGGCCCGCATACCGGATTCGACGACCTCAACGTGCCGGCACGGCAGGCGGGCAGCAGCATCATGCCCGGCAAGGTGAACCCGGTCATCCCCGAATGCGTGAACCAATGCTGCTTCATGGTGTTCGGCATGGACACGACCGTCACATGGGCCGCATCCGAAGGGCAATTGCAGCTCAACGCCTTCGACCCGGTGATCATCCACGAACTGCTCAACGGCATCGAGCTGCTGACCCGCGCGATGGCGATGTTCCGCGAGCGCTGCGTGTCCGGCATCACCATCAACGCCTCGACGGGGCGCCGCTACGCCGAATACTCCCCGTCGATCGCCGCCGCACTGAACGGCGCCATCGGATACGAACACGCGGCCGACATCGCCCAGGAAGCGGCCAACGACAATCGCACCGTGCGCGATGTCGCCGGCGAGCGCACCGACCTGCCCGCGTCGACGCTCGACGAGCTGCTCGACCCGATCGCCCTGTCGCGCCGCCTCGGCCAGACCTGCCGGGAGCATCAGTAGACGGATATCGGCTCGGGCCGCCGCCGGCCTGATACAAGCCGACGGCGGCCCGGACAGTGCACAGCCGGCAGAAAGCCGGATCAGGTGTCGATCTTGGAGCGGTCGAAATCGTCGGCGTTGTCGACGATGAACGCCTTGCGCGGCGGCACATCGTCGCCCATGAGCAGGCTGAATATCTCGGACGCCTGTGCCGCATCCTCCATGCGGATGCGCCGCAGCATGCGCGTGCGCGGATCCATCGTCGTGTCCGCGAGCTGGTCGGCGTCCATCTCACCCAGACCCTTGTAGCGCTGGATGTCGGGATTGTACGAGATGTGTCGCCGTTCGAGATCCGCCAGACGGCCGGCGAGCTCGTCATCGGAGTACGTGTAGATGAACTCGCCCTTGTGCGAGCCGGCGAGCGCGATGCGATGCAGCGGCGGCACGGCGGCGTAGACGTACCCGTGCTCGATGAGCGGGCGCATGTACCGATAGAACAGCGTGAGCAGCAGGATGCGGATATGGGCGCCGTCCACGTCGGCATCGGTCATCATGATGACCTTGTGGTAGCGGGACTGCTCGATGTCGAAACCGGCGCCGGATCCCGCACCGACCACCTGGATGATCGCGGCGCACTCCTTGTTGTTGAGCATCTGGCTCAACGATGCCTTCTGCACGTTGAGTATCTTGCCTCGGATCGGCAGCAGCGCCTGGAATCCGGAATTGCGCGCAGCCTTGGCCGTGCCAAGCGCGGAGTCGCCCTCGACGATGAACAGCTCGGCCACATCGTCGTTGCCCGGCTGGCAGTCGGACAGTTTCGACGGCATGGCGGCGGATTCGAGCGCGTTCTTGCGGCGCGTGACCTCCTTGGTCTTGCGCGCCTGGATGCGGGCGTGCATCTCGCCGACAATCTTCTCCAGCACACGACCGGACTGCTCCTTGTAGCCGCGTTTGGAGCCCGTGATCATCTCGCCGAACTGCTTGTCGGTCATCCTGGTGACGATGGGCTTGACGGGAGCGGTGCCGAGCACGTCCTTGGTCTGCCCCTGGAACTGCGGCTCGGCGATGCGCACGGTGACGACGGCCACGAGTCCGGCCAGGATGTCGTCGCGCTCGACGCGCATGTTCGAGTCCTTGAGGTTCACCTTGAGTTTGCGGGCGTTGTCTTCAACGGCCTTGCGGATCTGCTTGGTGAGCCCCATGAGGAAACCGTCGACGTGCATGCCGCCGCCGGGCGTCTCGACCACGTTGACGAAGCTGCGCATCGTCGTGTCGTACCCGTTGGTCCACCGCATTGCGATGTCGACGCCGCATTTGCGGGTGACTTTCTGGGCGTGCAGTTCGCCGCCCTCGCCGACCGCCTGGGTCTCCTCCTCGTAGGTGTCCTCGCCGGTGATGCGCCAGATGTCGGATACCGCCTCTCCCGCGGACAGGAAATCGACGAAGTCCTTGACACCGCCGGTGTGGCGGAATTCCTCGACGCGGGCGTGCGTGTGGCGGGCCGCGCCCACCTTCGCCGTCTCGACCGCGGCGGAGACTGCGGCAGGTCGCGCTTCGGCTTCACCTGCTTCAACGGTATCTTCGACGGCCGTGTCGGCCGCAGAGGCGATGTCGGCAGCGTCCATCAGGCCGGTTCCATCGTCGGCGGGCGTCTGTGCGGCGTCGACTTCCATCATCTCGTCGACGCTGTCGTCGCCGGTTTCCGGCACGTTCTCGTCGATGACGGTGATCCGCAGTCCCGGCACCAGGAAACTGGTCTGGCGCACACGGTCGATGAGCTGCTCGTAGCTGAATTCGGCGGTGTCGTTGAAGATTTCGGGATCGGCCCAGTATCGGATGCGCGTGCCCGTGGTCTTCGGGCTGACCTTGCCGATGATCTCCAGCTCGGTCGGGCGGTTCTTGCGGGTGCGCTTGAACGGCGCGTCCGGGGACGGATGCTCGGGATCGGTGTCGGAATATACGCCTGGATGACCCTGGTGGAAGGCCATGTGATGGGTTTTGCCGTCGCGGTCGACCTCGACGTCCAGACGCGAGCTCAGCGCGTTGACGACGGACGAGCCGACGCCGTGCAGGCCGCCGGCCGCGTTATAGGACGCGTTGCCGAACTTCGCGCCGGCATGCAGCTTGGTCAGCACGACCTCGACGCCGGTGAGCTTGGTCTTCGGCTCGACGTCGACGGGGATGCCACGGCCGTTGTCGGCCACTTCCACGGAGCCGTCGTCGTGCAGGGTCACCGTGATATGGTCGCAGGCGCCCGCAAGCGCCTCGTCCACCGCGTTGTCGATGATCTCCCACAGGCAGTGCATCAGACCCTGGCTGTCGGTGGTGCCGATGTACATGCCGGGGCGCTTGCGCACCGCGTCCAAGCCTTCGAGCACGGTAAGGCTGTCGGCACCGTATTCCTGTTTGGGCATACAAATCCTATTTTCTGTATAACTCGCGGCTCTCCTCATCGAGGGGAGCTATCAACGGATGGCTCCGTCGGGGGGGGGACAGTCCACTGGACCGCCCCTCCTCGCGTGATCGCGCTGCCGAGCGGCGCGATCACTGATCAAGGAAGTCGCGCAGGGTCTGGGAGCGCGACGGGTGGCGCAGCTTCGACATCGTCTTGGACTCTATCTGGCGGATACGCTCACGGGTCACGCCGTACACGCGGCCGATATCGTCCAGCGTCTTGGGCTGGCCGTCCTCCAAACCGTAACGCATCTTGATGACGCCGGCCTCGCGGGGGCTCAGAGTCTCCAGCACCTGCTTGAACTGCTCCTGCAGCAGCGAGAACGCGACCGCGTCGGACGGCGCGATGGCGTCGGTGTCCTCGATGAGGTCGCCGAACTCGGAATCGCCGTCCTCGCCCAGCGGCGTGTGCAGCGAGATCGGCTCGCGGCCGTACTTCTGCACCTCCTGCACCTTCTCGACCGGCATGTCGAGCTCGCGGGCCAGCTCGTCCGGCGTGGGCTCGCGGCCCAGGTCCTGCAGCATCTGGCGCTGAACGCGCGACAGCTTGTTGATGACCTCGACCATGTGCACGGGCACGCGGATGGTGCGTGCCTGATCGGCCATGGCGCGGGTGATGGCCTGACGGATCCACCACGTGGCATAGGTGGAGAACTTGAAGCCCTTCTTCCAGTCGAACTTCTCGACGGCTCGGATGAGGCCCAGGTTGCCTTCCTGAATCAGGTCGAGGAAGAGCATGCCACGGCCGGTGTAGCGCTTGGCCAGCGACACCACGAGTCGCAGGTTCGCCTCCAGCAGGTGGTCCTTGGCCTTCTTGCCGTCGTTCGCCGCCCACTTGAGCTCGCGCTTGCGCTTGAAGTCCATGCCGTCGCTCTCGGTATCGAGCAGATGCTGGGCGTACAGGCCGGCCTCGATGCGCTCGGAGAGGTCCACCTCCTGCTCGGCGTTCAGCAGGCTGACACGGCCAATCTGCTTGAGATAGTCCTTGACCGGATCCGCTGTGGCGCCCGCAGCGATGACGCGGCGCTTCGGATTGCCCGACGGGGTCAGGTTCTCGTCGTCGTCATCGTCGCGCACCACGAACGCGCCCTTCTCCTTGGGCTGTTCAGGCTCCTTGCGCCCGGGTTCGGTCCCCTCGTCGTCCTCTTCGTCCTCGGGAACGTCGTCATCCTCACCGGATTCGTCATCGATGTCATCATCGTCGCCATCCAGACCGCCGTCATCGACATCGTCGAGATCGTCGTCAAGGTTCTCCAGACCATCCTCATCGACCTGGTCGTCGAGATCGTCCGAGGAATCCTCGTTGGCGAGTTCCTCGGTCTTCGCCATCTCCTCGGTCTCGTCCTTGACGGCCTTCGCCGACTTGGACGCGGCGCGCTTGCGGGTGGGCTTCGCGGGCGCGGCTGCCTTCGCCGAGGACTTGCGTGCCGTGGACTTGGACGCGGCGGACCTCGACGAGGTCTTCTTGCCCGCAGTGGACTTCCTGCCCGCTGCGGTCTTCTTGTCTGCCGTAGAGGCCGTACGCGCGGCGGTTCCCTTCTTCTCGGATTTCGTCTTGGCGTCCGTATCGTCCGGGACTGTCGTCGCCATCGTATCCTTCGTGGCCAAACTCATCCTCCTGCATCATCATGCCAAGCGTGCTTATACCACATCGGGCGCACTTCTGGCAAGAGCAAATCGTCAACTATGTGAGTTAACCATCTTCCAAGGACGATTATTCCCACGGCTCATTGCGGCGTGGAACCGATGGTCTCCCGCGAGCCGTCATGCGGCGTCGTGATGCGGGCCGGCACCCATCCACGCCGGCATCACGCCGCGCTGGTACGCCGAGCACACGATCGCCGCCAGCGAACAATCCTCATCCAGCATCAGGCAGCGCAACGCGAACGCCACCGCTCGACTGTCGCCCATCCACCACATCACATACGCCAGCACGGCCAGCGGCTGCACGCTGAAGCTCTCCGGAACGCGATCGGCCATGGCCACGAGCATGTCGGCGCCGGCCCGGCATCTCGGTTCGTCGGGCCGACGTCGCTCGTCGAAAAACGCGCCCTGCAGCTCCCTGCACATGCGGCTCTGCACATCCGGCGCATGCGAGCGCGACGCGAAATCCATCATCGTGCGCTTGTCGGCGCAGGTGTCCCCGGCCACCAATGACATGATCAGGGCGTCCCTGATCGACAACGTCACCGTCATTCCCACCACCAGCGCGGCGATCGAGGCGTCATCGATGGCCCGCGGCTGCGCCGACAGGCCCGCCAGCCAATGGTCGAACGGCTCATCGGCCCATTGCGCGTCCGCCGCCACGGTGCCGCTGAGCTTGCGGCGCTCGCAGTATTCATCGCGCATGCGTCTGAGATCGTCCTCGCGCAGCATGTCATCGTCCGCGACCGCCTCCGCATACCGGACGGCCTGCGTGTTCGTCTCCTGTCCCATATCGTGGTCCCCCTTACCGGTCCCATCCACCGCCGGCGCACGATGCCGGCGACCGCCGCCCCCGCGACGGGATACCATCAACTATGCCGTATCGGGCCGGTTTTCAGGGCGAAATCCAACCTATGTGGTCGAAGGCTTGTCAGGCTTGCAAATCCGCAGTTCTTGTATTCGTAAAACCCTGTGGATAACCTCTAGGTATGACTGTTTCATCTGATTTGGCCCTGATCGAGTCCCGCATCGCCGACGCGGTGGACCGTTTCATGGCGCTCGACGCCGACGACACCATCGAAGGCCCGTGCCTGACCATATCCCGCGAGGTCGCGCGTCAGGCCCTGATCTCCAGCGAAGGCGGCAAGCGGCTCAGGGCGTTGCTGGCCCTCCACGCCTTCGACGCGACCGACCCGCAGGGGCATGACGACGATGACGCCCATGCCCGCGGACGCGACGCGGTGCTCGACCTGGCCTGCGCGATAGAGGTCTTCCAGACCGCCGCGCTCGTCCATGACGACATCATCGACGACTCCGACCTGCGACGGGGCAAACCCGCGGCCCACAAGGCGCTCGGCACGACGTCGCACAGCGCGTCGCTCGGCCGAGGACTGGGCATCATGCTGGGAGACCTGCTCGCCACCGCCAGCGTCGACATCGCCCATGCCGCGGCGCAACGGATGCCCCGGCCCGACATGATCGTCTCGACGTTCCTGCGCATGCACCGCGAGGTGGAGATCGGGCAGGTGCTCGACCTCGCAGTTGAGTTGTCTCCATTGGACGAGCCGGAACGGCTCGCACGGGAATCCATGAACGTGTTCCGATGGAAGACCGCCAGCTACACGACCATCGCGCCCCTCGAATTCGCGCTTCTCGCCTCCGGCCGAGACCCCAGGCGGGCACATGCCGACGCCATGGCCATCGGACTGCCGCTCGGCCAGGCGTTCCAGCTCGCCGACGACCTGCTGGACGTCATCGGATCCAGCAGATCCACCGGCAAGCCCGTGGGAGGCGACATCAGGGAGGGCAAGCGCACCGTGCTGCTCGCGGACGCGATCAGCGGCGCCGACCAGAGGCAGCGCCGCACACTGATCGACATGTTCTCGTCGCAGTCGCGGGGCGACGACGACGTACGCCGGTGCATCGAGCTGTTCGAAGGCACCGGCGCCATCGACCGATCCCGCCGGCGCATCCGCGCACTGTGGCAGGGCACGCTTCATGCCATAGGGGACCTGCGGCTCTCACCGCAGGACGAGCGCACGCTCACCGAGGCATGCATGAGGTTCATCCCGATCATCAAAGCGTAGAGTTTTCGCCAACGTATGTATTGGAAATGCCGTTTTCCAGCAGAAAGAACCTTACGATACAACCATGAGTGAAGTCGCAGCCACGTCGCAAGAGCCGCAGGGACGAATGATAGAGGGGCGATACCGCGTCATACGCAAAATCGCCGAAGGCGGCATGGCGACCGTGTACGAGGCGGAGGATACCAGGCTCGAACGCCGCGTCGCCATCAAGATCATGCACATGCAGCTGGCGCAGGGAGCGCACCGCGAGCAGTTCGTGGAACGGTTCCACCGCGAGGCCAAGTCCGCCGCGGCGATCGCGAACCCACATATCGTGCAGGTGTATGACACCGGCGAATTCAATGGGCTGGACTATCTGGTCATGGAATACGTGCATGGCGTGAACCTGCGTCACGACATGAACCTGCAGGGCACGTTCAGCGTGCGCGAGATGCTGCGCGTCATCTCCGAGACGCTGGACGGACTGGCAGCGGCGCACCGCGTGGGCGTCGTCCACCGCGACATCAAGCCCGAGAACATCCTGATCAACGACCGCGGGCACGTGCAGATCACCGATTTCGGTCTGGCGAAGGCCGCGTCACAGGCGACACTGTCGACCACCGGCATGCTGCTCGGCACCGCCGCGTATCTGGCGCCTGAAATGATCGAGGACAACAAGGCGACCATGCAGGGGGACCTGTATTCCGTGGGAATCATGGCTTGGGAGATGCTCGCCGGCGACGTGCCGTTCACATCGGACAATCCCGTCACCATGGTGTTCAAGCACGTGCATGAGGACGTGCCGTCCCTGACCTCGACCTGCCCGGGCATCAACCAGCAGGTCGCCGATTTCGTCTCGCATTTGACCGCCCGCGCCGTCGAGGCACGGCCCGCCGACGCATCCGACGCCCTGCATGAGCTGCAACAGCTGACCGCGAACCTGCCGATGGACGCATGGCAGTACCGCAAGCCCGCCGACGTAGGCACCGGCGGCGATACCGAGGAGCCGACCGCCCCCGCGCTGGTGGGCGCCATCCCGGCCCCGCCCGCGCCGCCGCTGTTCGATTCGCGCACCGGCACCGCCCCGCAGACCGGCACCGCCCCTGCCACGGCCCGTACTTCGGTGATGCCTGAAGGCACCGCACCCCAGGACGTCTCCGCCACCCAGGTAATCACGCCGCAGGATCCCGCACTCACCATCGGGCTGATGGACGCGCGCCCGCTCGATGACCAAGGCTCGGAGCCCGCCAAGCGCAAGCGCTCGAAGAAACCCTTGATCATCACGCTCGTGGTGGTGCTCGTCGTGGCGCTCGTCGCCGGCGCAGGCGGCTCATGGTGGTATTTCCTCGGTCCGGGCAGCTACTGGACGCTGCCGCAGCCCACCGACATCTCCTGTAAGGAGAACACCGAATGCTCCATCGTCGGGGCGAAGTGGAGCGATTACCAGAGCACGCTGAACGTGGCGAACATCCCGTTCACCTCCTCCGAGGCGTACAGCGACACCGTCGCCAAGGGGAACATCATCTCCGCCGACCCGCAGAACGTCGGCACCCATATCAGCAAGCGCCACAACGGACGCATCACGGTGACGGTGTCGCTTGGCGTCAAGCAGGCGACCATCCCCAGCGACATCGCGGATCCGACGTCGGCCGATGGCAAGGATCCGATCAAAGCGCTTGAGAACGCCGGATTCACCAACATCAAACGCGATGACTCCTCAGCCGAATATTCGATGACGCTGCCGGAGGGAGCCCTGCAAAGCATTTCCGAGACGCCCGGCTCGACCCTGGACCACAACGCCGAGATCACCGTGGTACTATCCAAGGGACTCATGCCGGTCACCATGCCGGACATCGTCGGCAAGACCAAGGACGAGGCCATGACCGCCCTCGACAACGCGAAGCTCAAGACCACCGTTTCGGAGGAGTACAGCGACAGCGTCAAGTCCGGCAGTGTCATCTCCGCCTCGCCCGACTCCGGTACCGAACTGCATTGGGGCGACTCCGTGAAGCTGACCGTATCCAAGGGGCCCGAGACCGCGGACGTGCCGAACCTCGTCGGCAAGAGCAAGAGCGACGCCATCAAGACGCTGGAATCCCTCGGTTTCGAAGTCAAGACCGGCGGCTTGAACATCCTCGGCCTGGTGCAGCAGCAGAGCGCCACCGGCAAGACGAGGCTGCGCGACACGAACGGCAACAAGACCGTCATCACGCTCACCGTCGTGTGACGGCGGCGCGCCGGCATATACCGGCATATACGCGAAGCGGCTCCCCCTCTATCAGTTTGAGAGGGGGAGCCGCTTCGTTCGCGTTCGGGATCGTCGGTCAGTGGTCTTCGCCGGCGGTTGCGGCTTCGGCCTCCTGCCGGGCCTTGAGCTCCGCCTTGACCTTCTGGGCGTACTCGTCCACGTATTCCTGTCCGCTGAGCTTTCGGATCTCGCTGACGAGATGGTCGGTGAGCGCCCGCACCTCCTCATGGGTGATCTCGTCGGCGTCCTTGCGATCCACCGGGATGGGCTTGCCGTATATCACCTTCGTCTTGCCCTTCGACGGGATGACCTGACCGGGATGCTGTATCTCGCGCGTTCCCACCAACGCGGTCGGCACCAGCGGGCAGCCGGTCTCCAGAGCAAGGCGCGCGGCACCGGTGTGGCCCCGGTACAGTCGCCCGTCAGGACTGCGCGTGCCCTCCACGTGGATGCCGAACAGGTGGCCTTCCTCAAGGATCTCACGGGCGTGGGCCAACGCGCCCAGCGACTTCGAGCCGCCGGAACGGTCCACGGGGAACACTCCCACCGACGTGAACCACCATTTCTTGAACCGGCCCTTGATGCCCTTGCCTTCGAAATACTCGGCCTTGCCCATGAAATGCACCATGCGCGGGCAGGTGATGGGTATCAGCGCATCGTCGATGACCGCCAGATGGTTCGCGGCGATGATGGCACCGCCTTCACGCGGCACGTTCTCCAGTCCGATCGCCGTCGGTCCCATACGACGACGGGCAATCCAACCGAAACCTTTGACAAAGAACCAGTACAGCACGATGACACCTCCCAAGTTTGGCCGTCCGCCTGATTACAGTAGGACGGTATGACCGATCATCACGATAGCAACCACAACGATACCAACGCGGGTGAAGAACATCCAAACACCACTCCGCGCGCCGGACATGACGGGCATGACACAGGCTCCAACGCCGGCGACGATCTCGACTGGGCCGCCTTCGCCGCGGAGCATGCCAACGACCTGCAGGACGTCGAGCGCTCGCGCAACGCGCGGCGCTTCGAGAAGCATGCGCAGCGCAAGGAGAAGGAGGCGCTGCTGTCGGTCGACGATCTGGACGCCGGCACGTTCACCGATGACAAGGTGCCGCTGCACCAGCGCGGCCCCCGCGACCATGGTGGCCGCAGCTGGCTCGATACCGATGACGTCATGGACGAGTACGGCGATGACTTCGTGCCGCCGAACCCGAAAATCGGCCGCGTGAACGCCTCGAAGCTGGTGTTCTGGATCCTGCTGGTCGCAGGCGTCGCGGGTATCATCGCATCCGTGTTCGTACCCGCCCTGGCGACGTTCCTGGGCTCCATATTCGGTCTGTGCGCGCTGGTCGGCGGCGCCGGCCTCATCCTCCAACACAAGGGGCACACCGAGACACGCACCGACATGTTCGACGACGGCGCGCGGATATGACGACGGTGCCCGTCCTCATCGGACGGGCACCGCAATGATCAGGCCTTGGACTTGGCGGTCTCGATCCACTTGCCGAACAGGGCCGCGGCCTTGCCGGAATCGACGGTGTTCTCGGCGAGCGCATACGCCTCACGGAACCGCTCGGCGAGTGTGCCGTCGCCGACCAGGTTGCCGTCTGCCACGATGGCGGACGCAGCGTTGAGCAACGCGGTGGTGCGTGACGGGATGTCCTTGCCGGCCAAGAAGTCCGTGAACGCGGCGGCGTTCACATCGGGTTCGCCGCCCTTGAGCTGCTCGACGGAGATCTTGGCAAGATCCAGATCCAGGGTCGGGTCGAAATCGGTTTCGGTGACCTTGCCGTCGCGAATCTCCCACACGGAGATCGGGCCGGTGGGAGCAAGCTCGTCGAGGCCCTCGTGCGAGGTGTAGACCAGGCCGGACTGGCCGCGGCTGGCGTACACGGCGGCCATGATCGGACTCACCTTGCGGTTGGCGCAGCCGATGGCCACGTGCGCCGGATTGGCCGGGTTGGTCAACGGTCCCAGGATGTTGAACACGCACGGGATGCCGAGCGCGGCGCGAATCGGGCCAACAAAGCGCATGGCCGGGTGGAAGGTGCGGGCGAACGCAAAGGTGATGCCTACCTCGTCGCCGATCTCCCCGACCGCCTCGGGCTTCAGATCCATCGGCAGGCCGAGATCCTCGAGCACGTCGGCGGCTCCGCACTTCGAGGAGGCGGCGCGGTTGCCATGCTTGACGATCTTCACGCCCGCCGCAGCTGCGGCCACGGAACCCATCGTGGATAGGTTCACGGTGGCGAAGCCGTCACCGCCGGTTCCGACGATGTCGGTGGTCTCACCGGACACGTTGAGCGGCACGGCGTGGGAGACCATGGCCTTTGCGGCGCCACACACCTCGTCGGCGGTCAGTCCCAGCTGCTCCTGCATGGCGAGCGCGGCACCCACGGCGGCCGGATCGGCGTTGCCCTGCATCAAGTCGTCGACGAACCACTCCGATTCCTCAGCGCTCAGGTGGTCTCCCCCGACCAGCTTGGTGAGAATCGACTTCCATGTGATCTCGGCCATGATGCCCTCCTTGGCGTTTCGTCACGCCGTGTGATATGTATTCGTCGCCTCATTGTAATGGCTTGTCGTTTCGTCGCCCGTAATCTTCCATATTGCAAAACATCATCGGCTCCCGTCAGCGGGAGCCACTTACTTGTCCGGCCCGGACAGCGTGCCGACAATCAGGGCAGGCAACGCGGCAGGCATCGCCGCGATGCCGCTACGGGAGTCCCGACTGAAACGTTATGCAGTATCCCAAGGCTTTGCCGGGCAATGGATCGGAATCGCTGCAGGGTCAATGAGATCGCCGCGTGCGTACCAGGCCTTTGCACTGATGGGCACCGAATATGGCGGACAACGCACGCGTATATCGATTGATGCGCGCGTTGTCCTGCGGTATCGCTGTACAACACGCGCGAATCCATCAAAATCGTGCGTTGTACAGCGAATGAGGCTCGGCGAACCTCGATTCCGCGGCCCCGCGAATAATCGACGGGCTCAACCCGCGGACAAGCCCTTCCTCTCCCCCGAAAACGCAAGTGGCTCCCCTCACATCGAGGGGAGCCACTTACTCGTCTAGTCCGGAGAGCCTATCTCACTCTTCGTTCTGGCCGTGGCACATCTTGTACTTGCGACCGGAACCGCACGGGCACTGCGCGTTCTTGGACGTGCCGGGGAACGTACGGCCGTCGGACCACGGGGTCTTCAGCTCCTCGTTCTTCGGGCGCTTGTTGGCGGGCAACTTGCCTTCGGCATGGCTGATCGGAGCCGGGCCGGTGATCGGCGCGGTGGCCTCGCCTGCAGTGGATTCCTTGGCGGACTGGGCGATGGCGACCTTCTCGGCGGATTCCTCCGCAGTCTCAGCCTCATCGGCGTCCTCGACCTTGTCGACTTCGGAGCTCGCGGCGCCGACGGCCTCTTCGGCCTCATCAACGACGGCGTCATCGGACTCGATGCCGGCTTCCTCGCTCCTGGACACCTGCTGCACGTCGACGTGGAAGAGCAGCTGGACGGACTCCTCCTTGATCGCCTCGATCATGGAGTTGTACATCTGGTAGCCTTCGCGCTGGTACTCGACCAGCGGGTCGCGCTGACCCATGCCGCGCAGGCCGATGCCATCCTTGAGGTAGTCCATCTCGTACAGGTGCTCACGCCACTTGCGGTCAAGCACGGCGAGGACCACGCGGCGTTCCAACTGGCGCAGGCCTTCCTCACCGACCTTCTCCTCAAGTTCGGCGTACTCCTCCCTGGCCTGATCGACGAGGGAGTCGCGCACGGCCGCAACGGCCTTGTCGCCCTTGAGCTTGTCGGCGGCGTTCTTGGCGGCGTCCTGGTCAAGTTCGAACGGGAACACGGTCTTGAGGGCCTTGAACAGGCCGTCCCAATCCCAGTCGGAGGGCTTGCTGGAACCCTTCTGGGCACCCTTGATGTAGCTGTCGATGGTATCGGCGATGAAGCGCTCGATATCACCGTGAATGTCCTCGCCCTTAAGCACCGCCTGACGCTCGGAGTAGATGACCGTACGTTGCTTGTTCATCACGTCGTCGTACTTGAGGACGTTCTTACGGATTTCGAAGTTGCGCGCCTCGACGGTCTTCTGTGCGGTGCGCACACCCTTCGACACGCTTTTCGCCTCGATCGGCTCGCCTTCCGGCATGCCCTTGGCCATGACGCGGGCGACGAGCTGCGTGTTGAACAGACGCATCAGGTCATCTTCCAGCGACAGGTAGAAGCGGGACTCGCCAGGATCGCCCTGACGGCCGGAACGGCCGCGCAGCTGGTTGTCGATACGGCGGGATTCGTGGCGCTCGGTGCCGAGCACGTACAGACCGCCAAGCTCGACGACCTCCTCATGCTCGTCCTTGACCTGCTCCTTGACCTCGGCCAAGGTGCCCGGCCAGCGCTTCTCGTACTCGTCCGGCGTGTCCTCGGGGGAATAGCCCTCGGACTTGAGCTTCTGGTCGGCCAGGAACTCGACGTTGCCGCCGAGCATGATATCGGTACCACGACCGGCCATATTGGTGGCGACGGTGACGGCGCCCTTGCGGCCGGCGACCGCGACGACCTTGGCCTCGCTGGCGTGCTGCTTCGCGTTGAGCACCTGATGATCGATGCCCGCCACGTCGAGCAGCGAGGAGACGACCTCGGAGGACTCGACGGATGCGGTACCCAGCAGCACCGGCTGGCCCTTGGCGTGGCGCTTGGCGACGTCCTTGACGATGGCGGCCAGCTTCTCCTTCTTGGTGCGGAAGATGAGGTCGTCCTGGTCCTTGCGGATCATCGGCTTGTTCGTCGGGATCGGCAGCACGCCCAGCTTGTAGGTGCCCATGAACTCGGCGGCCTCGGTCTCGGCGGTACCGGTCATGCCGGCGAGCTTGTCGTACATGCGGAAGTAGTTCTGCAGGGTGATCGTGGCGAAGGTCTGGTTCTCGGCCTTGATCTCCACGTTCTCCTTGGCTTCCAGCGCCTGGTGCAGACCCTCGTTGTAACGGCGGCCCGGCAGGATACGGCCGGTGTGCTCGTCGACGATCAGAACCTCGCCGTGGGTGACGACGTAGTCGCGGTCACGCAGGAAGAGTTCCTTGGCCTTGATGGCGTTGTTGAGGTAGCCGATGAGTGCGGTGTTACTCGGCTCGTACAGGTTGTCGATGCCGAGGAAGTCCTCGACCTTGGTGATGCCCGGGTCGAGCACGCCGACGACCTTCTTCTTCTCGTCGACCTCATAGTCCTCGTCGCGGGTCAGCTTCGGCACGAGACGCGCGAACTGGCGGTACCAACGGGTCACGTCGCCCTCGGCCGGGCCGGAGATGATCAGAGGGGTACGGGCCTCATCGATGAGGATGGAGTCGACCTCATCGACGATGGCGTAATGGTGGCCGCGCTGCACCAGATCGGCCTTCTCCCACGCCATGTTGTCGCGCAGGTAGTCGAAGCCGAACTCGTTGTTGGTGCCGTAGGTGATGTCGGCGTTGTACTGCTTGCGGCGCTCCGCCGGCTTCTGGTCGGTGATGATGCAGCCGACGTTCATGCCGAGGAAGCGGTAGATACGACCCATCAGCTCGCTCTGGTAGCTCGCCAGGTAGTCGTTGACCGTGACCACGTGCACGCCCTTGCCTTCGAGTGCGTTCAGGTAGCTCGGGAGCGTCGCGACCAGGGTCTTGCCTTCACCGGTCTTCATTTCGGCGATATTGCCCCAGTGCAGAGCCGCGCCACCCATGAGCTGCACATCGAAGTGACGCTGTCCCAGAGTGCGCTTCGACACCTCACGGACGGTGGCGAACGCTTCGGGCATCAACTTGTCAAGGTTCTCACCGTTGTCCAGTCGCTGCTTGAACTTGGCGGTCTGGCCTTTGAGTTCCTCGTCGGACAGAGCGGAAATCTCGTCCTCAAGGGCATTCACGGCCTTGGCCACGTTCTCCAGTTTCTTGAGCTGGTGCCCTTCTCCCATGCGGAGGGCTTTGTCAACGATATCTACCACATTCGCTCCCTGTTTAAGCTTTCGTACGTCAACGAGCATAGCCTGATGCCCGACATCAGGCACAAACTCCATCCATGATATGCGAACACTCGGATTTTTGCCGTTCCGACCCGCTGGACACGCCCATCGATACTTGTTTCGTCGTGTGCCGACACGCAAATATGGCCTGCCTGGATATGCCGGGCAGGCCATGTATCACGTGGCGGAACACTTACTTGTTCTTGATGTTCTCCGGGGTGTCGATCTCGAACACGCCGTAGCTCCAACCGTGGCGGTGGTAGACGACGGACGGGCGGCCGGTCTCCTTGTTGACGAACAGGAAGAAGTCGTGACCGATCAGTTCCATCTCGTACAGCGCCTCGTCGATGCTCATCGGCTCGGCGATGTGCAGCTTGCGGCGAATCACGATCGGCGTGTCACCGACCTGGACCTCCACCGACTCGCCCGGACCGAGGTCGGAGGCGACGGCGGCTTCGGGGCTGTTGTTCGGCTCTTCCGGCTCCGGCTCCTCTTCCGGTTCCGGCGGAGCGACCGCTCCCAGATCGACGGGCGTCGGGTTGATGTACCCGCGGCGATGATCCTTGCGGCGGTCACGGGTGCGGCGCAGGCGCAGCGTCAGCTTGTCGAGCGCCATGTCCAGAGCACTGAACTCATCGGTGCTGGAAGCCTCGGCGCGCACCACGGTGCTGCCTGCGATCACGGTGATCTCCACACGCTTCGCGGTGTCGGCCTGACGCGGATTCCCCTCATGCGTCAGCACGATCTGAGCTCGTTGCGCATCCGGCGCGATAGCGGTCACACGATTCATCTTGCTTTCGACGACATCACGGAACTTCTGCTTGACTTGCGTATGACGTCCGGTAACGACGATTTCCATGTGGACCTCCCTATACTCAAGCGGTGTCACCCGCTATATGTGTGCCGAATGGCGTCATCACCACCCGGGTAAGTTTCATTGTAGCCGAACAGAGGGTAAACGGCGGGGAACTCGCCCAGAGAAATACGTTTCTTTTTTCACAGGTTCCCGTAACGTTGCTGTGCTTATACTGTGCGGCTTACTTTCCTTGAAGGAAACTGTTATACTTTTTGGTCTGGCGACACAGATTGTTGCGCTGCTGGTATTGCTGGCGCTGAGCCGCAGCATCACATCAATGGAGGTCTTGCTCTGGATGGTCGTCATAGAGGTCGTGTGGTCCGTGTACTTCGTCGTCACCGAACGCTGGCACGACAAGCTTGCCCGCAAGGCAATGCTGACGGTATAAGACCATTCGGGCAGAATCGAGCATGCAAGCAAGGCCAGCGACATAACGGTATGGAATGTTCGGGAGGTGCCTGTGCCAGTCGAGCCACGATTCGATCCTGTGATCCATAAGCCGATGCGGCTGCGGATCTGCGGCATCCTGTCGGCGGCCGACTGTGGGGTGGTCACCACCCACCGGCGCCACGCGCCACCTCCCGCCAGCGGGAGGATGAGCACGACCCCACCGACAGCAATTCGGCATTCGGCGTTCATCGTCTCGCCCGGTGCGCCGGCCCACCCTGATTCTCCTGCGTAAAATCCCTGGCCTGCCGTATAGTAGCTGATTCGAGACCCCCAGATGGCCGCGGCCGCGTCATTCATTTGGCAAGGCTGAGGAACTTCCGGGCTCCGCAGAGCACGATGGCGGATAACGTCCGCCCAGGGTGACCTGAGAGATAGCGCAGCAGAGAACAGACCGCCCGCGCAAGCGGGTAAGGGTGAAACGGCGGTGTAAGAGACCACCGGTCCGCTGGTAACAGTCGGTCGCATGGCAAGCCTCATCGGGAGCAAGGCCAAGCAGAAGACGGCAAGGGCTGCTCGCCCGTGTCTTCGGGTAGGCCGCTAGAGCCTGGCGGCAACGTCAGGTCGAGATGGATGGCCATCCGCGTGGCGACACGCGACAGAACCCGGGGTATCGGGGGTCTCGCTTTTCTTTACCCCCCCCCGAATCCGCATACCTCCCGCCAACACATTCCTCCCACCAATATGAGGGCGCGCGAACGAAACAACGCAATGCCGGCAGCCCCGTTCCCTCCCGCTGGCGGGAGATGGCGCGAAGCGTCGGAGGGTGTTCTCACGCCGGCAATGCGGTAAGACCACCGGATCGACAAACCACCGGGCCGGCAACCCGCCACCCCGCCAAGCCACCGGGGCATCTCCCCCGCTTGCCCCGCGCTGTATCTCATCTAAGAGATAGTTCATTGAGATAGTTCATTCTAATCAAATAGCTCATGGGCTACGGCACGCAGGGTTTCGGCGTCGTGCCCCTTGCGCCCGCCCGAGGACCAGAACCGGCGCTTGCGCACTTTCGGGTCCATGCCCTGTGTCTTGGCGGCGCTGCGCCGCCCCAACTCCCATGCGGCGTCCTCGAAGACACCGCTCATGCGGGCCTCGTCGCAGACCCGCTCCGCCAGCGGACGGTCGACCCCCTTGCGAGCCAGTTCCATAACCGCACCGCGGTATCCCATCAGACGGCCGACGCAGTAGCGCACGGCGGATTGCGCGTACGACTCATCATCGACCAGACCAACCTCGATCAGCCTGTCGACCACTGCGGCGACCGTCTCATCGTCATACCCTTTGTCGATCAGACGGTCTCGCAAGGCACCCGATGGACGATCCGCCGCATCCAGCAGGCGTAATGCGGACTCCCGACACGCATCGACATCGCAGGGATCCTCCGGCTCCCGCCCAGGCCGCAACATGCTCCGCGCGGAGCGCCGAGCCGGGCGGTTCCCACGTGACCATGTTCCGCGTCGCGGGGAGTCGACGCCCGGTTCGACAACCGGCGTCTCACATGTTCCATGAGCGGCGAGGAACGCTTCTGCGCTGATCATGCGGCAGGCGATGCGGCGGCAGCGGGCGCGCCATCCTCCGGCGCCGTTTCAGGGGCATCCCCGTCCGTCGCGGACTCACCGTCGGCCAGCTGATCGGGCACTTCGATGAGGCCGAATTCCGCCTTGACCTTGTTGCCGATCTCCTCGGTGATCTGCGGATTGTCCTTGAGGAACTTGCGCACGTTCTCACGGCCCTGGCCGAGCTGGTCCCCGTCATACGTGAACCATGAGCCGGACTTCTTGACCACGTTGCACTGCAATGCCATGTCCAGGACGGATCCCTCCTTGGAGATGCCCTCGCCATACAGCACATCGAACTCGGCGGACTTGAACGGCGGAGCCATCTTGTTCTTGACGACCTTGACCTTGGTGCGGTTGCCCACGGCCTCCTCGCCGTTCTTGATGGTCTGGATGCGGCGGATATCCAGACGCACCGACGCATAGAATTTCAGCGCCTTGCCACCGGTCGTGGTTTCGGGGTTGCCAAAGAACACGCCGATCTTCTCTCGCAGCTGGTTGATGAAGATGGCCGTGGTGCCGGCCTGTGCCAGAGCGCCGGTCATCTTCCTGAGCGCCTGGCTCATCAGACGGGCCTGCAGACCGACATGGCTGTCACCCATATCGCCTTCGATCTCCGCCTTGGGAACCAGGGCCGCGACCGAATCGATGACGATGACGTCAAGGGCACCCGACCGGATGAGCATGTCCGCGATCTCCAGCGCCTGCTCGCCGTTGTCCGGCTGCGAGACGATCAGGGAATCGGTGTCGACACCCAGATGCCGGGCATAGACCGGATCCAGCGCGTGCTCGGCATCGATGAATGCCGCCACCCCGCCGTTCTTCTGTGCGTTGGCGACCACATGTAGCGCCAGCGTCGTCTTGCCGGACGATTCAGGGCCATAGATCTCGACGATGCGCCCCTTCGGCAGACCGCCGATACCCAGGGCCAGATCCAACGCCAGCGATCCGGTGGGAATCACCTCGACGTTCTGCTCGGGCTTGTCGCCCAAGCGCATCGCGGATCCCTTGCCGAAGCTTTTCTCCACTTGCTCCAGAGCGGAGTCCAAAGCCGCCTTGCGTCGGGGATCGATGCCGTCCCCCACCGGCCCATTGCTTGCGGCCTCACGAACAGAGGCCTTCGATGCGGCCTTGCCCGCCCCACCCTTCGAGGTCGTACGCTGTGCCATGTCAATCTCCTTACGTTGTCATCCATATGCGCCATATGCCACATGCATCAACCGTACGGAACATACGAACACCGGCGCAAACGAATCCGGCCAATGTGGTCGAAGGCTCTCCGGCATCCATCGATCCGCACCGACTCCCCCTTACTGTCGCAAGGAATTCGTCGGCGTGTCGAACCGTGCGGCGCACTACGTCATATCATCGTGCACTGTGGATAACTATACCCCAATAGGCGAACACCTGTTCGATATCACCCGTTCCGCGTGTCTCGTCAGCGGACCGGCATCGGAGGCGCGTTGTGATCGGAGCCCCAACGCTGGGGATCGGGAACGTCCATATGGTCGCACAGCACGTTCCATACCACGCGCGGCTGCTCCCCCGCAGACAGCGCCTGCGCCGCGGTAAGTCCCGCGAGCGCGTCAAGATGCTGATCCTGGACCAGGCTCCGGCCATACCCATGACCGAACACCTCATCCACCAGTTCCCAGAATTCCCGTTCTCGCATGTCTCCCAGTCTAACCCGGCCCCGCCGCTGCGAATGCCGGCATACCAATCGACTCCACGCCCCCGAACACGACGAAACCGCCCGCCGGGCCTCAAGCCCATGCGGACGGTTCCTCTCATGCACCCGATACGACGATATGCATATGCACGCGGCATCCGGCGCCGCAAATCGCTATTCGCTGATCGAATCCAGATAATCGGCGACGAGCCGCAGCATCTGCGCGGTGCTTACACCCAGTGATCCCGCGATGGAGCTCAGCAGTTCGGAGCTTGCCTCCTTCTGCCCGCGCTCCACCTCGGACAGATAGCCCAGCGACACGCCGGCCTTCTCACTCACTTCACGCAACGTCTTGTTGTCGCGGGTGCGAAGATCGCGCAGCACATGGCCGATGGCCTCGCGCAGCGACACATCCTTTCCCTCGGGCAGCGTCTCGACGCCACGCGAGACCGCGCGCTGACGCGGTTCGAAGGAATCCTCCTCCATACGCATACGATTCAGTTCCGCCTGCCGTTCATCCTTGGCCTTCTTCGCCGCACGCGCCCGCAACACCTGCTGCTGGGCGAACAACACGGCACGCCGCTGCGCCGGCGTGAGATCACGCATCCTGGCCGTACCCGGCTGCACCTGCTTGACGGGGATGCCAGCCGTTTCCATCCGCTCGCCCGTTCGGGTCATCGTTTCCATGAGACCCTCCTTTCATATCGTCCAAGTGCTTCCACTGTGTTCAACACCGCCGGCGGCGGTTTATTCCTGCATATCTCCTGTGAAATGGCTCACGATTTGCACAAGGCTGAATACGGCACCGCGACGGACCTCCTCGCGCCCACCCGTCAGATGAAGCTCGTGGGCGGTCACGGACGGCACGCCGTCAGGGCTTATGGCGGCTGGAATCCGCACTCCCACATACACCAGTCCCGCGGGCTTGTCTCCATCCGGTCCGGGCCCCGCCACGCCGGTGGTCGACAATCCGATGACACGGTCAGCGTATTCGGGCTGCCCGTACAGCCCGGCGACCGACGCCGCCATCTGTCGGGCCACTTCGGGATGCACGGCCCCTTCGCGTTCCAACAAACCGCGGTCGACCCCCAGAATCGACGCCTTGGCACGAATGTCGTAGGTGACCGCCGACCCGAGAAACACGCGGGATGCGCCCGGCACGCGCACGAACGCATCGGCCAGCAGCCCGCCGGTCAACGACTCCGCCGCAACTATCTTCACGTCATGCGCCTCGCAAAACCGCAGAATCCGCGCGGTCATGTCGTCGCAACGGCACGAATCGGCATCATTCATCGCAATCCCCCTCCATCAAACGCCATCAAACAAAAACGCCGCCGTGCGCAGGCACGACGGCGTCCACTCGCTCAGTCCTTGCGGCTCCCGAACGTGTTGATCAGATATATCGCCCCCGAATACAGGCACAGCATCAGCGCGATGTATATCAGGGCGTACGTCAGCGTGTAATATCCCGTCATCCACACCGGCGCGGTCTGGGCCGGATTGAACACCCACACGGGCAGCAGCAGCATCGACAGGCCGATGCACTGGAACAGCGTCTTGAGCTTGCCCGGCCAGGCGGCGGCGATCACCTTGCCGCCCTTGTCGATGACGAAGAAGCGCATGACGGTGATGCCCACCTCACGCAGCAGAAACAGCGCGACGATGATCCAGCCGAGCCAGACGGGACCGAGCTCGCCGAACACCGCGGCCACGATCAGCGTGGCGCAGGTGAGCAGCTTGTCGGCTATGGGATCCATCAGCTTGCCGAGTTCGGTGACCTGGTTGTACTTGCGGGCCATCCACCCGTCCACCTTGTCGGTGGACGCGGCGACGATGAACAGCACGGCCGCGGCCCATCGCATGGGAATGTTGTTCTCGCCCCACGAGCCTGCGGTGATGTACAGGCCGAGGAATATCACGACCAGCACGATGCGCGAATACGTGACGAGGTTCGGCGGTGCGTTCCAGCCGTCCAGCAGCGACTTCTTGGCGGTCGCCGAGCGTTCCGTTGTATCGTTTTGCATATCGTTTTCCATAGTGTTCACGATACCCCCACACTCCTACCTTGGATGAATATGCGGTTCGAGTTCTCTGGGAATCCCGTCAGATATGGCTGCATCATGGCCGGGTCAGGCCTGCCGGTCAGGCCGACTTGGCACCCACTACGCCAATTCGCCCTGCTGCGCGGCCGCGGCGGGCGCAGAGGCCTGCATCGCATCGGTCTCGCCACGAATGAACGCGAGCACCGCAGGCAGATCCTGGGGCTGGACGAGCACCTGACGGGCCTTCGAGCCTTCGGACGGGCCGACAACGCCACGCGACTCCAGCAAATCCATGAGTCGGCCGGCCTTGGCGAAGCCGACGCGCAGCTTGCGCTGCAGCATCGATGTGGAACCGAACTGCGTGGTGACCACCAGCTCGGCCGCCTGCAGCAACACGTCCATATCGTCGCCGATGTCCTCATCCGGCTCGACGGCCTTCTTCTCGGCCTCCTGCGCCATCTGCTCGATGTCCTCGCGGTAGTGCGGCTTGCGCTGTGTGCGCACGAACTCGACGGCCTTGCGGATCTCGGACTCGTTCACCCACGATCCCTGCACGCGGATGGGTTTCATCGAGCCCATAGGCAGGAACAGGGCGTCGCCCTGGCCGATCAGCGTCTCGGCGCCCACCGAATCGAGGATGACTCGCGAATCGGTGGCGGAGGATGTGGCGAATGCCAGTCGGGACGGGATGTTCGCCTTGATCAGGCCGGTGACCACGTCGACCGACGGGCGCTGCGTGGCGAGCACCAGGTGCACGCCCGCGGCACGCGCCAGCTGTGTGATGCGCTGGATCGAGCTTTCGACGTCGTTCTTGGCGACCATCATCAGGTCGGCCATCTCGTCTACGACGACGAGCAGGTACGGGTACGGGGCGACCTTGCGGTTCGAACCGGCTGGCGCATGCACCTTGCCCGCGCGCACGGCTTCGTTGAAGTCCTTGACGTGGCGGAATCCGAAGAACTGCAGGTCGTCGTAGCGCGCGTCCATCTCCTTGACCACCCATTCGAGCGCCTGTGCGGCCTTCTTCGGATCGGTGATGATCGGTGTGAGCAGGTGCGGGATGCCCGCATACGCGCTCAACTCCACGCGCTTGGGATCGACCATGATCAGGCGCACCTGCTCGGGCGTGGAACGCATGATGATCGACATGAGCATCGAATTGATGAAGCTCGATTTTCCGGAGCCGGTGGCGCCCGCCACCAGCAGGTGCGGCATCTTGGTCAGGTCGGCGGTGACGAAATGGCCCTCCACGTCCTTGCCGACGCCGGCGAGCATGGGGTTCGGGTCATTCATCGCCTTGTCGGAGCGCAGCACGTCGCCAAGGTGGACGATCTCGCGGTCATCGTTCGGGATTTCGATGCCGATCGCCGATTTTCCGGGGATCGGCGAGAGGATGCGCACATCGGAGCTGGCCACCGCGTAGGCGATGTTGCGCTGCAGGTTCGTGACCTTCTCGACCTTGACGCCCGCGCCGAGCTCGACCTCGTACTGGGTGACGGACGGGCCGCGCAGGAAGCCGACGACTTTCGCGTCGACGTTGAACTGCTGGAACGTGGAGGTCAGCGCGCGGATCACGCGGTCATTGGCCGGCGTGCGCACGGCATGAGGCTGGCCGTGCGACAGCATGTTCAGGTCGGGCAGTTGGTACGGGGCGTCCGGCGCCGCAAGCGCAGGGTCGTCCACATTGGGATTCATGTTCTCGCCCGCACCGGCCGATGCGCCCGAGGAGGCATCCGGGGACATGGGGGAAATCGCACCGGCAGCGCCCGCGGCGGGCATCGCCGCCCACGGATCGGACGTACCGGCAACCGTCGATGAGACCAACCTCGCACTCCCGGCCGCCCCGGCTCCCCCGTCGGGATCCGTCGCATACGCCGGTACGCCTGAGGTACCGGAAGATGCGGCACCGGGGTGTGCGGCGGCCATGCCGGATGTCATCGTCGCGACGGCATCGGCGGCGTGGGCCGCCGCCACGCCCCCGGACATGGCGCCGGCAGCTGCTCCGGCCATCGCGCCCATGGTGGAGGACACCGTGCGGGGCATGACACTGCCGCGTGCGTCCAGTGATGTCTCGGCGGCCTGCCCATGCCGACTCGCCGCGTGGGAGAACGGGTCATCCCCCGCATACCGGTCAAGTGACGCGTCATCCGTCTTCTCCGCGGACTTGCGCCGGAACAGACGGGAGAACCATCCGTCCTTCGCGCCCCCGGAGTCCGACTCAGTTTCGTCCGTACCGTCATGGGCGGGGACGCCCTCGGCGAACGCCAGGGTCTCATCGCCGTCACCCACACGCACCTCGTTGGGGAACTGATCCTGTTGCGCGGCCGAATCCGGCTCCTGACGAGGATGCAGGGAACGCTGCGAGATCATGGCAGCGATGGTGCGGACGCGATCCGGCACCTGAGTGACATGGGTGCGGGTGATCATCAGCAGCGAGAACAAGCCGACCACCACGAAGACGATGACGGCGAACACCTTCGACAATCCCCATGCCAAAGGCGAGCCCAGCACGAAACCAAGCAGTCCGCCGGCCCTTTGCAGCAGGCCGATGTCGAACGAACGCGCGTCGGCGGCCACGACCACGTCGATGATCGAGCAGACGGACCACAACAGTATCGCCCAGCCGCTCACCACGCGGGGGTTGTCGGAATTCTTGCCGCTGTTGCGCATCAGACGGATGGCCACGATCACCAGCAGCACCGGCAACACGACGCTCATCACGCCCAGCACGCCGGCCGAGAACGCATGCAGCACCCGGCCGATGATCCCGTTCACGCGGAACCATTCGGAAGCGCAGAAGAATACGGCGAGCACGATCAGCAGGAAGCACAGGCCATCCCGGCGATACACGGGGTCGAATTCACCCACTCCGGCAACCGACCGAACCAGTGAGCCGAAGCCGCGCGGAACCGCGAGAATGATCCGCTTCCACAGCGGCTCCTCGACCGGGGTGCGGGCATCGTCCCCCATGCCGCCACGCCCGCCGGAAGCTCTCTTCCCGGTCTCGCCGCCGCGCGACGAAGCACGCTGCGTGCGGGTGCCACGCGGCGAGTCGTTGGAAGGACCATTGCCTGATGAGGATGTTGTTCGTGCCATAGCGTCTTCAGATTCTACCCATCACCCGTTATTTCCCGATCAATTCGCGTCAAAACCCGCGCGAGGGGCATCGGCGCATGTACCATCTAACTATGACTCCAGCAGAACGTGCGAGCGCAGTCGCATTTGCACTCAAAAACTGCGCATTGGAAGCGATGACGCCGGGCGATGCGACGATGCGCGCCGCGGCGGGATACGAGCAGGGCGACAACGACGTATCCGCTCTGATCGACGCCGCGGACCGGGAGACCTCCGGGATCGTCAGCGGCAGGCTCGCCGACGGGAGCCTTGACGATCATGCCACCGACCACGCCAGCAGCGTGTTCGCCCGAACGGTGCTGTTGGCTGAACGCCGTTGGAATCCGAGCGGCGACCTTGCCGAGCTCGTCGCCATCCACCGGGGACTGTTCGACGGCGTGTTCTCCGACGCCGGACGGCTGCGCACCTCGAACGTCACCCGCGAGGTCACCGACAAGCGGCATCAGGCCAAGAACCCCGAGGCATTCTTTCCTGCGCAATTGATCGAGACCGGCGCCTTGAACATCTCGACCGAGCTTGCCGACAAACGCAACCTGGACAACCTCGACCGGGGCGTGTTCGTCCGGGAGCTCGCCCACGTCTACGACGAACTGGGCTACCTGCACCCGTTCAAGGGAGGCAACGCCATGACGCTTCGCATCTTCGCGTCCCGTCTCGCGCATGACGCCGGGTGGGATCTCGACTGGGGAGGCGTGACGCGCGAGTCATACAAGCAGGCGAAACACGCCGCATATCGAGGTGACATCAACGCCTTCAGCCAGATGTTCGCCGACATCGTGCGCCCCGCGAACCCCACGCGGGTCTTCCTGATCGCCGGCTGGGAGCAGGGGCCCGCTCACTGACCGAAGCCGCGGCGACTCTGTTGCCGGTCACCACGGGGTACCGGTCGCCACGGGCCGCTCTGCCATTACTGCAGGTCGCCCAGATGATGTTGCGTATACTCGTCCGCCTGCTCATCGATCGGGTCGTAATCGCCCGCGTCGGCATGGTCGATAACGGCCATCGCGTTATCCACCAGTCGCGGATTGAGCGCATGGAGCCAATGAATGCGCGGGTCACGCCCGAACCATCCCATCTGCTTGCGGGCGAGCCGTTTGGTCTTCTGTGCGATGTCTCGGAACGTGTCATCCAGATCGCACAGCCCGTCCAGGTAATCGATGACCTGCTGATAGCCCAGCGCCCGCCCGGCGGTCGCTCCCAGATGGGGGCGGATCCGCTCCACCTCTTCGATGAAACCACCCTCCAGCATCTGCTTGGTGCGGATGTCGATGCGCTGGTCCAGCTCCTCGCGGGGCAGGTCCAGACCGATCTGCACTGAGGCGATGACGTACCGGTAGCGGGGCAGGCTGGCGGAATACGGACGCCCGGTCACTTCGATGACCTCCAACGCGCGGATGGTACGACGCGGGTTGTGGGGGTCCATGCGCGACGCGGCCTGAGGGTCCTTCGCCCGCAACTCGTCGAACAGCGCTCCGGCCCCCTCGCTGCGCTCACGTTCCTCCAGTCGCCTGCGCACATCAGGATCGGTGCCGGGGAACGAGATGTCGTCGATGGCGGCCCGCGCATACAGGCCGGACCCGCCGACGAGAATGGGGCGGATTCCGCGTGATTGCAGGTCATGGATGGTGGCTCGCGCTACCTGCTGGAATCTGGCGACCGACATGGCCTCGTCCGGATCGATGATGTCGAGCAGATGATGCGGAACCGCCGCCTGCTCGTCCGCGGTCGGTTTGGCCGTGCCGATGTCCATGCCGCGGTACATCTGGTAGGCGTCCGCGTTCACTATCTCGGCCCGCTCCCCCCGTTCCGCCAGCGCCCGGGCGACGGCGATGCCGAGGCCGGTCTTGCCGGACGCGGTCGGCCCGACGATGCTGACGACCCTCGGCATCGCCACGGACGGGTTTGCTGACCGACCTTCGGAGCCTGACGAGGCCGGGCCGGTCACGTTCGACGCCATGTCATTATTCGTCAATTTATCGGTCATGGTCACATCGGTCATGGTCACATCGTTCATGGTCTCACTCATGATGTCGTCTCGCTTATATCGCGGTGTCTGTCCCGCTCACCGGCGGACCGCATACGTCTGGCCGGCGTTGACATCCGGGTCGGCGATGAGGTTGTGGCGACCGGCATGGGTGACGGTCGCGGTCACGAAATCACCGATCTGCGGCATCGGCTCACCGTCCGGCACGCCGATATGCACCAGCACGCCGGTCCGTTCACGACCGGTGACGCGATGTGTCGCGGAATCCTTCTTGCCTTGAGCCCCGGTAATCATCACTTCGACGTCACGGCCCTCGAACTTGGCGAGCTCCTCTTCCGTGATCTGCTCCTGAAGCTTCACCAGCCGGTCGAACCGTTCCTGCACGACCTCATGCGGGACCTGCTCCATTTCGGCCGCGGGGGTTCCGGGACGCGGCGAGTATTCGAATGTGAACGCCGACTGGAACCTCGCCTGACGCACCACATCCATCGTCGCCTCGAAATCCTCGTCCGTTTCGCCAGGGAATCCGACGATGACATCGGTGCTGATCTGCGCGTCCGGCATCGCCTCGCGCACCTTGCGCAGGATATCCAGGAACTTGGCGGAACGGTAGGAGCGACGCATCGCACGCAGGATCTTGTCGGAGCCCGACTGCAACGGCATGTGCAGCTGGTGCATGACGTTCGGCGTCTCGGCCATCGCCGCGATCACGTCATCGGTGAACGCCGCCGGGTGAGGCGACGTGAAACGCACACGCTCCAATCCCTCGATGTCTCCGCAGGCCCGCAGCAGCTTGGAGAACGCATACCGGTCGCCGATGCCGTAACCGAACGAGTTGACGTTCTGGCCGAGCAGCGTGACCTCCTTGGCGCCTTCATCCACGCATCGGCGAATCTCCGCGAGGATGTCGCCGGGACGGCGGTCATGCTCCTTGCCACGCGTGGTGGGCACGATACAGAACGTGCACGTGTTGTTGCAGCCGATCGAGATGGACACCCAGCTCGACACCTTCGAAGCGCGGGCGACCGGCAGCTGACTGGGGAAATAGTCCAGCTTGTCGGCCACTTCGACCTGGCAGGTCCCCGCCATGCGGGCCTGATCCAGCAGGCGCGGCAGCGAGCCGATGTTCTTCGTGCCGAACACCGCATCCACCCACGGCGCCTTCTGTGCGATCCTCTTGCGGTCAAGCTGGGCCATGCATCCGCCGATCGCGATCTGCATGTTCGGATGCGTGCGCTTGAGGTCCGCCCACAGGCCGATGGTGCCGTACATGCGTTCCGCGGCGTTCTCTCGCACCGCGCACGTGTTCATGATGATCAGGTCGACGTCCTTGTCCGCCGCCTGTTCCTCGGTCGCCGGGATGTATCCGTCATCTTCGAGCACACCGGCGATTCGCTCGGAATCATGCACGTTCATCTGGCATCCCAGCGTGTGCACGTAAAATACGCCCTTGCCGCGCCCCGTTGTGGCGCCAAGGGTCGGGTCCGTCAATGTGGAGGTGCGCTCCGACTCGGTCATCATGTCTTCGTTCATAGTCAACCATCGTAACGATTGCCCAAGCCAGCACCAGCGTGCTGCGATTTTTCAGTTCCTCCGCAAGAGTTCGGCTATGATGGTGAACCGTGATACTTGACCGACAAAGCCGCATCAACACGAATGACCTGAAAACCCGACTCGATGCCGTGGGCATGGACCGGGGGTCTTTTTCACCGGAAGAACTCACCGAATTCGTGAATCTCATGCAAGTCTACGAAGGCGCGATGTATGAGATAAGCACCAAACTGGAGATCCTTGATTCAGAGTTCCAGGTGCGGTTCTCGCATGATCCCATCCATCACATGGAACGCCGTCTCAAGTCGGTGAACTCGATCCTCGGCAAGCTCAAGCGCAAGACGCTGCCGGTGACCGTGTCGTCGATCAAGGACAACCTGTTCGATGTGGCAGGCATCCGCGTGATCTGCAACTACCGCGACGACGTGTACTCCGTGTCGAACTATCTGTCGGCGCAGAACGACATCTCCGTGCTGCGGGTCAAGGACTACATCAAGAACCCCAAACAGAACGGCTATCGGTCGCTGCACGTCATCTATGCGGTGCCCGTGTTCCTCTCATCCGGCGCCCACTACACCCCGGTGGAGGTCCAGTTCCGCACCATCGCGATGGATTACTGGGCGAGTCTGGAGCACGCCCTGCGCTACAAGACCGATCTGCCGGACGCAAAGCTCGCCGAGCACTCGCAGACGCTGCTTGATTGCGCGCGGAGCCTGCAGAACATCGAGACCCAGATGCAGAACATCCACCGCGACATCAACGGCGCGCCGCAGGTCGAGGAGACACCGAAAGCCGACTAAGCTGGTCGAATCGGCCCCCGTCACGCATCCTCCGCCCTCGCTGACGGGAACGGATCCGCCTGACGGCCGATCAGCGGGATTCTGTCTTTCTTGTTTTCCGGTCGCGTTCACTGATCCCGTTTTCCGGTCTTGTTCACCGCCAATCGTCTGCGGCCGACACCGGGCATCTGCGCGAGCACGATACCCGCGAAGATCAGCGCACAGCCGAGGTATCCGCGTACCGTCATCGTCTCGCCCAACAGCAATGCGCCGCCGATGACCGAGAACACCGATTCCAGCGACATGATGAGCGATGCGCGGGTCGGCGGCACCCACTGTTGGCCTACAGCCTGCAACGTGTAGGCGACGCCGACTGACCCGATTCCCGCATACAGCACGGCGATCCACGCCTGCCCTGCCCCGTTCCAGTCCATGGAGCCTTCGATCAGCGTGCCGGCCCAGCTGAGTGCCGCGGTCGTCACGAATTGGATGAATGACAGTGTCAGCGCGTCGACGCACGCTCCCAGCGTATCGATCGACAGGATATGAGCGGCGAACAGGACCGCGGTGAACAGCAGCAGGCAGTCGGCCAGCGTCAGGGAACCGAAGCCGTCCGTGATGCACAGCAGGTAGAATCCGGCCACGGCCACGCCCACCGCCATCCAAGTCATCATGCGCACTGCGCGGCGAAGGACGAGATACGCCAACAACGGCACCATGACGATGTAGAGCGCGGTGATGAATCCGGCGCGGCCGGCCGAACAGCCGAACATGATGCCGTACTGCTGCAGCGTGCTCGCCGCGAACAGAAACACACCGCATATCATTCCGACGATGAGCGGGTTCGACAGTGCGCTGCCGGCGATCATGTCATGTTCGTCATCGCCAGCCTCACGGTTCCCCGCGCCAACCGTCTTCCCCGATTCCCGGCATCGTCGCAAACGCTTCCACAGCAGCAACGGGATCAGCGAGATCGCCCCCAAGGTGAACCGCGTGGCGTTGAAGAACAACGGCGACATCGATGCCATGCCCTGCACCTGGGAGACGAACGCGAATCCCCAAATCAGCGAGGTCAACACAAGACATGCCATACCGGCCATTTCCTGCTGCTTCATGAGCATTCACGCTAGCGTATCACCGTGACCGGTCCCGAACGATGATGGAGTGGTCTCGCTGATTCGCGCGATGGGCATCTGAACGATGATGGCCCATCCCGCGACTGCGGGATGGGCCATCGCATCTGCCGTCGTGACAATATCCGTATTGGCGGAATCGGCTATGACGGTACCGTTCCAGTGATATCAGTCTCGGCTGCCGAACAGTTGAAGGATGTACAGGAACATGTTCACGAAGTCGAGATACAGGTTCAGCGCGCAGATGATGGAGATCCTCTTGATCATCTCCGGCCCCTGGGCCTCATAGGCGCTGAACAGCGCACGGGTCTGCTGAGCGTCGTACAGGGTCATGCCGGCGAACAGTATCAGGCCGAAGGCGCAGATGATACGCATCCCGGTCGTGCTGCCCGGAACGAACATGAGCACGATCTGGGAGATGATCAGCACCACCAGGCCCACCATGAGGATGGGGCCGGCCTTGAGCATGTCGAATTTTGTGGTCAACGAGAACATGGTGAGCACGAAGAAGAACGCCGCGCACAGGACCAGGGCCACGCCGATGTCGGAGATGCTGTACACCAGGAAGATGGAGCTGAGAGTGAATCCCATCAGCGCCGCGTACACGTAGAACATGACACGGGCGGTCGATGCCTTGATCTTCATGATGCGGGCGCCCAGCGCCACGGCCAGCACAACCTGTACGATCGCGAATCCGAAGAAGCCGATCAGGCCGGTTGACTCGATGAAGGAGACGTATGCGCCGGTCATCTGCGCGACGACCGCGACGACGGCCGTGATGATAAGGCCGAGCGTCATCTCGCCGTATGCCCTGGTGACGGATGCCCGTTGGGCCGCCTGCACCTGTTCACGGCTGTAGATGGTCTGGGCGTTGATCGCCGCAGTGCCATTGGGCGCGTATGAATACTGTGATTGTCCGTATTGCTGCTGCCCATATGCGGGCTGCTGCTGATTGCCGCCGTAATAGGGATCGCCGTTGCCTGGCTGCTGTCCGAATGTCATGCTGGCTCCTTTGTTTGCGTATGCTTCATCGTAACGGAGAAGGCTGAACAAATCATTAATGTTCAGCCTTGAGCATCACACCCGCAACGCCTGCCTATTCGTCTATTTCAGGTCGAACGTGTGCACGACCTTCCGGGAGTCATCGATGGAGAACAGGTCGGTCACGTCGACGGTGATGGTCGACTCGTCCTTCAACACGTATCCCAGGGTCACCTTTCCCGTCGCTCCGGGCTGGATCTCCGCCGTATATGAATTCATGTCATATCCGGTCGGCTGGTTAAGATAGACGGCGGTGTCCAGGGCCTGTCCGTTCTGGAACACCTGGGGATGCGCCAGCGCGGCGAAGGAGTTGTTCTTGCCTGAATTGTTCTTCCATTCGTACGTGACCATCACCGTAGGCTTGTCTTCATAGTCGTTGCCCGATTTCGCCGCGGAGACGATCGTGACATGGAGGTTCTTGAGATCACCCTCCTGGTCCTGCTCCCCCGATGCCTTGGTCGTATCGGTGGAGTCATTGTTCGTCGGATCGTTGTTCGCGGAACCGTCGTTGGAGGAATCGTCGCCGCTCTTTTTCGCGTCGGACGACTTGCTCTGTGACGTGCCGGAACCGTTAATGGCCTCATCAATGGCCTTGCTGGCTGCGGACTGCATGGCCAGAGTGATGACGATGGCGAACACCGACAGCACCGCCGCGACGATGGAAAGTATCTTGCCCGCCTTCTTGCCGCGGAACGTCCCCACCATGGCGATGATCGCCAGCACCACGCCGATGGCGCCTAGGATGGCCGCTATATTGTTCACGATCGGGATAAAGCTGAGGACCAGCCCCAAAGCGCCAAAGACGACGCCTACGATACCGCAGATCGTGGTTCCTTTGGGGGTGCCCTGTGCGGACGTCTCCCCCTTGATACCGTGCGACATAGCATTCTCCTTCTTGATCTCGGTGAGTTATGCACCATCCACGCTATCGGAGTTCGCACGTTTGCATCAGTGGACGAACGTTCATTTCCGATTGCCCTTTCGGGCAGATAAGAATGAACCCGCGTTCGATGGCGCGGAAAGACCTGACCCCGTAGAGTGGATGCCATGAATGATTTCTCGCCCCACCCCCGCGCGGGAGGACCGCTCCCGGCGACGACGTCCGACGAGGACACCGTCGCCGTGCGCACGCGCGTATGGTGCACCGCAGTGATGATCACCGTTTCCGCGTTCATGTGCCTGGTGCAGACTTCATTCGCAGCCACCCGGTACATCAATAATCCGGTCAACGCCATGTACGTCTGGTTCATCGCGAGTTCCCTACTGGCCTTCGCGTTCCCGTTCCTGCTGCTTGCACGCGACAAGCACCCGGAACCGGTGTTCTGGATCTGCTGCGCCGTCGTATTGATCTTTCCCTATGATCCGATGCTGATGCTGATGGCGCTCACATCGCTGATCGCAAGACGCCGCGGCAGGCAGCGCATCATCCGCGCCATCGTCGCGGCGACGCTGGTCGGGGTCTGGGGGCAGATGCGCGACACGTTGCGCCCGTTCAACTCCTCGATGTGGCAATCGGCCATCTTCATCAAGCCGGATTCGGATGTCGCCTCGGGCCATGCCGTGATGCTTGCGGGGAGGCCGACCATCATAGCCACAGCCGTTGTGGTGGAGCTGATAGCCATCCTCATCGCCATTCTGGCGGGACTGTATATCCGGTCACGAGTGCAATTGGACGAGGCCGCTGCCAAGACCCAGGCCATCAGCGATTATGCGGTGAGCCTGCATCGCAATCTCACCGATCAGCAGCTGGCCGACGCCATCGCAGCCGAAGCCACGACACGCTCGCTCATTCCTTGTCCCTCATCGCCTTGAACGCCAGTGCCCTGCAGGGCGAGGCACGGGCGTTCATCCAGCTTGCCGATGCGACGAACCCACATGAGACGGGGCAGACGCTGACCCCCGAATTGCGGAATCAGGCTTCGCTTATCGAAGAGAAATCCGAGGAGATTCGACGGCAAGCCGCAGGAGCCTTGGATGAGGCGCATTCCATCATCGGCATGCTCCGTCACCCCCAACAGGCACGTCAGCAGCTCGCTCCCGCCCCGCAAACGTCAATGACACGCCCGTCATTGGACGCCCTGATCAACGATGCGCGCTCCGCCGGCATGCGCATCAACACCTGGATAGACATCCAGCAGCTCTCCGACCTCGATGAGGGCACAGGGAAAATCGCATACCGAGCCATCCAAGAGGGGCTGACCAATGCCCGCAGACACGCCGAGGGTGAGCCGGTGTCTGTGGAAGTCACGATGAACCCCGGCAACGGCATCCGCATCCACATCAGCAATCCCATGAAGCGCGGTCTCTCCGCCCCGAACGAGCGCGAGGTCCCATCCGCAACGGACGGCAACGGACTTGCCGGCCTGACGGCACGGGTGCAGACGGCCGGCGGGACATGCCGATACGGGCACGACGACCACCATGTCTTCCATCTCGACGTGGCAATGCCGTGGATCGCCTGTCAAGCCGATAGAATGAAGCCGTGAACGATTCCGAACAGCACGTCATCACCGTGAGCGTCATAGACGACGATCCGCTGGTGTGCCAGGCGATGAGTATGATTCTCCGCGATTACTCGCAGGGGCGTGTCTCTGTCGTCTCCACATCAACCGACGGAGCCACCGCCGTGCGAAACGCCGACAGCGAGCACCCGGACGTCGTTCTCATGGATGTGGCGATGCCCGGCATCGACGGCATCGAGACCACCCGTCGTCTTCGCGCGCTTCGCAATCCTCCTCACGTGCTGATCCTCACATCCTTGAACCCGTCCAACACGGTGGAACGCTCCGTGGAGGCCGGCGCCGAGGGATTCGTATCCAAGACCGACGCGCCGGAGGACATCATCCGCCGCATAGTCGGCATATGCGAGGGGACCCCGCAGTTCAATCCGGCCAGCCAGAGACAGCTCATCAATGATCTGAGCATGCAGCGGCCCCAGTCCAGGCGTGACGAGGCTCGGGCCCTGCTGGACACGCTGCCCTCCCGGGAGCGCGAAGCCGTGCTGCTCGCCGCCGAAGGCTGCACCAACGCCGAGATCGCAGGACGCATGTTCATATCGGAACGCACCGCGAAAGCGCATCTCTCCAGTGCCGCGGACAAACTCGACATGGGGCGCGTGCAGATGGCACGGCTTGTCGAACGAGCGGACCTGTAACGGCGCCGTCACGCAAGTCGCCGCCAGCGCATCCATACCGACCCGCTGGTACGCTGATGCTCAGCAGCTACCGATGAGGGGGCGTCATGGCAATCAACGCGACGGAAAAATCACTGGGCAAGGTGTTCACTCCGGACTATCAGTTGTCCATCCCATCCTTCCAGCGCGCCTATATCTGGAAACCGGAGAACATCCTGCAGCTCATCAGCGACCTTGAGGAGGCGTGCAAATCACCGGAGACGCCGTATTTCCTCGGTTCTCTGATTCTCGTGCGGGAAGGCGACACCAGCTTCTCGGTCATCGACGGCCAGCAGCGTCTGGTCTCGCTGTCAATCATCATCGCCGCGCTGCGCGACCTCGAACATGACGAGGAATGGATGCGTCTGCTGGACGCTCTGATCGTCGAGCCCGGAGACAAGCTGCGCGGCATCACCTCGCAGCCCCGGCTGACGCTCCGTGAACGCGACGCCGCATTTTTCCGCGAATACGTTCAGGAAGGCAATCTGGAGGCGCTGTTCGACATGAACGATGAGGACTGCTCCTCGAACGCGCAGCGCAACATCATCGCCAACACAAAGCAGGCATACGATGCATTGGCACAGCTTGACGAGGAGGAACGCCACCGGTTCGCATCCTATCTGGTCAATTCGGTGACCTTGGTCATCGTCACCACCGATGACCTTGATGGAGCGCATCGTATTTTCGACGTCATGAACATGCGCGGCCTCCCCCTGACGCCATCGGATGTGTTCAAGGCCCGGGCGATGTCAGGACTGCCCGCCGCCGCGGTGGACACGTACGCCTCCCGTTGGGATGACATCATGGATCCGCTGGGCGATGACGCCGCCCGCGTGGAGGAGTTCTTCCGGTATCTGCATCTCATCCTCACGCACAAGCCCGCGACGGGCAAACTGATCGAGGACTTCCTTTCCGACGTGCTGAACCAGTATCTCGCCGGTCATTCCATTGAGGCGTTCATCGACGGTGTTCTCGCCCCGTATGCCATGGCGTGGCGCATTCTTGAGCGCCCGTCGGATACCGTGCTGCCGGATGATGTCCGAGGCAGGCTGGAGGCGCTGAACGACTATCGGCATCATGAGTGGAAAGCCGTGGCGATGTGGGCGCTGACGCATTCGTTCAGGAACCTCGGCGACCCCGAGGTCTCGTTCTTCGCCCAACGTGGTTCGCATTCGGCACGGGACGGCGGCAGGACGGCCGACCCGTTGGGGTCGCATGACCGACAGCGCTTGGGTGAGATTCTGTGCGCTTTGGAACAGGTGGCCGGTGTCGATATGCTGAATCGTCGGAGTGCCATTGACCGTCGTGGGCACACCGCAGCTGCGATCCGCGATCTGGATAAGGGATTCCCTGTTCGCTTGGTACGCGGACTGTCCGTCAGCGCCGCCGACCGGGCAGGTGCCCTGATCAGGCTGCACGGCGAGTTGCAGGGAGACCCTGATCTGGTGCGTCTGCTGTTGGTTCGGGCCAACGAGCAGCGTGCCGGGGCTCGCATTCCGCGCCCGCGTGCGCTGGCGGTCGTACCGATCATGCCTCTGGATATCGCGTCGGCGGCGTCGTTCTCTTCCTGGACGGCGGACCTGCATGACTATTGGATGTATCGTCTGGGCAATATGGTGCTGATGCAAGGCAAGGAGGGGCAGGTCGACCGGCTCACGGAGTACGGGCGCCGTCGCGACCGCGTGCTGCTGCGTGCAGACTCCTGCCGTTTCCCGCTGACCAAGCAGATTGCCGACTTCAACGAATGCACGCCGGCGATGCTGGAATACCGGCAGAAGGAGACGATTCGCCTGCTTGCCGAATACTGGGACATCCGTTATGACGAGAGCCATGCCGATCTGACGAGCAAACCCCCGGAGCAGCTTTCCGGCGACGCAGGCTCCCGGCAGACGCGCGGTTCACAGCGTGTCACCATCAAGCAGGTCGTCGCCGCCGGTCTGCTGATTCCCGGCGAGACCTTGGTATGGGAGCGACCGCGCAAGGGCGAACGTTGGCTGGTGACCGTGACCCAGGAGGGACGCTTCCGTCTTGAGGACGGCTCGGAATATGCGTCGCCCACGGCCGCGGCACGCGCGGCAGGCGGTCGCAGCGCCGGATTGGATGTGTGGAAGCGTACGTCGAACGGCGAAAAACTCAGCGATATCTGGAAAGCCTACCGTCTGCGCACCCGCTAGACGCCTGGCTGCCAGTCCACGACCACGGCACTTCGACAAGTCCGCCATTCCCATATCCCTCACCCGGTCATGGTCCCACATCAGACGACATAAATGGAACTGTGGACGGATGGAAGATGATGCGTATACCGAAAAAGTCCCATCGCAGGGTATGCGGATGGGACTCTGGCTGGATAAGGGGCGCATAAAACAGCGGCAACAACCAACGGCAACGGTCCGGCAGTCAGATGTGCCGCTCGGCGGTCACTCCGTGATGCCGTATTCGGAGGCGATGACCCGCCACAGGTCCTCCGCCGCCTTATCGACATCATCATTGACGATGGTGACGTCGAATTCGTTTTCGGCGGAGAGTTCGACATGAGCGGTTTCCAGACGCTTGGCGACTTCCTCGGGAGTTTCGGTGCCGCGTCCCTTGAGCCGGCGAACGAGCTCGTCGAAGCTGGGCGGGGCGATGAACACATAGACGACTTCGAGACCGAGCTCCTTGGCACGCTGCTTGACGCGTCGGGCACCTTGCAGGTCGATCTCAAGAATGGTGGGGACGCCTTCGGCGAGGTGTTCCTGAACGGGCTTGAGGGGCGTGCCGTAGCGGGCCAGGCCGTGGACCGTGGCGGTTTCGAGAAAATCGCCGGCCTCTTCCTTGTCGGTGAACTGCTGGTCGTCGAGGAACCAGTAGTTGACACCATTGACCTCGCCGGGCCGCGGCTTGCGGGTGGTGGCGGACACGGAGACCCAGACGCCGGGATGGTTCTTACGCAGGATGTTCTCGACGGTTCCCTTGCCCACACCGGCGGGGCCGGTGAGGACGACGAGGCGCTTGCGAGGTGTGCCATCATCGTCGGGAGTGGCCGCTGGCTCGGCCGGGGTCTGCTGCAGTGATGCGGTAATGGTTCCCATACCGTCTTTCTCCTTGTCCTCGCCTTCTTTCATGGCTTCGTAGAGCGCCTGCCGGACGTCGATGGCGATGGCCTCGGTGGCTTGGGCAAGCGCGGAAATATCGGGCCCATGGGCGGCGATGAAACGGGATACGGTCACCAGAACGTTGCCCTTGGTGCCTTTGAAGACGGTTTTGAGGTCCTTGGCCTCGGCGCCCTGCCAGCCGTAGCCCGGGGAAAGGATGGGACCGGTGAATTTCGCCGGGTCGACACCGCTGTCGGCGATCCACTGGCCTATGGTGGCGCCGATGATGAGCCCGACCGAGCCCATACCGTCGATGTCGTCATTGAACTTCTGGGCAGTGCTGGCGATGCCGAACGCCACGGTTTTGCCCTTGAAGTCGCCGCTCTGGCGGATGGCCGTCTGCATGCTGGCGCCTTCCTGATTGGAGGTCAGGGAGGCGATGAAGACGCCGCGACCGTTGTTGAGGGCCTCATTGGTGAGGCCCCGCAGTGAGCGTGCGCCATAGTATGGCAGCAGGGTGATGGCGTCGGCCAGCAGAGGGGCGCCCGGCTTGAAGTATGCGTCCGCGATGGCGGAGATGGTGGTGGACAGGCCTCCATGGAGGCAGTCCACGATGGTGATGATGCCCATTTGACGAGCGGCGTAGAGCACTCGTTCGAGCGCCGCGAATCCCTTGGACCCGTAGCGCTCGAACATGGGCTCCTGGAATTTGACAGCGGCGGCGCGATCTCGCATGGCCTGAAGCATGCGCATGGAGAACAGCTCCGCGCCTTCCGCGTCGACGTTATACCCCCAGTCAGTGAGGTTTTTCCTGTGCGGGTCGATGCCGACGCACAAGGGGCCGTACTGGGCCATCGAACTGCTGAGGCGCAGTCCGAAATCCGACCGCATGGCCTTGATTTCTTCCTCACTGCTGGCGTGTGTCATGATTGCTCCTGGCCTAACTTATTCCTGGCTCTCCAACTCGAACAGCTGCTTGGCGTGCTCCTGGATGCTCATGATCTGGTAATCGTTGTGCTTGACGGCTTCGATGGCCATCAGCACGGCGGAGAACTCGGTCATGGTGGTGAACTGGGGCAGGTCGGCCGCGATGGCCGCAGCGCGGATGGAATATCCGTCGGAACGCGATCCCCGGGAATTCGGCGTGTTGAGGATCATGTCGATCTTGCCTTCTTCGATGAGCTCGACCACGTTCTTTCCGATGCCACCGACGGCGTGCTCGACCTTGACGGCCGCATCCGGGTCGGAGTCGACGCGGGTGCTGATCTTGTCGACGATCTTCGAGTCGATGCCGTAACGGCGCAGCACGGACGCGGTGCCCTCCGTGGCCCAGATGGAGAATCCGAGCTCGACCAGACGGACGGCCATCAGCGGCAGCTGCCGCTTGTCGGTGTCGTTGACGGAGATGAAGACGTTGCCGCTGGTAGGCAGTCCGCCGTCGTATGCGGCGAGCTGGCTCTTGGCGAAGGCGTGCGGGAAGTCACGGTCGAAGCCCATGACCTCGCCGGTGGAGCGCATCTCGGGTCCGAGCAGGATGTCGACGGTCTTGCCGACGGGCGTGCGGAAGCGCTTGAACGGCAGCACGGACTCCTTGATGGCGACCTGCTGGCCACGGTGGATGTCACCGCCGTCGCCCTTGGGCAACAGCAGGCCGTTGGCCCGCTGATCGGCGATGGTCTCCCCCGCCATGATGCGGGCGGCCGCCTTGGCCAGGGCCACGCCGGTAGCCTTGGATGCGAACGGCACGGTGCGGGAGGCACGCGGGTTGGCTTCGATGACGTACAGCGTGTTGGCCATGAAGGCGTACTGCACGTTGATCAGGCCCTTGACACCGCAGCCCTTGGAGATGGCGTAGGTGCCTTCGCGAAGGCGACGGATCTGGTCGTCGGACAGCGTGCTCGGCGGCAGCGTGCATGCGGCGTCGCCGGAGTGCACGCCGGCCTCTTCGATGTGCTCCATGATGCCGCCGATGTACAGCTCTTCGCCGTCGAACAGGGCATCCACGTCGATTTCGATGGCGTCCTGCAGGAACTTGTCGATGAGCAGCGGGGAGGGCAGGCGTCCGGACACGACCGTGTCGGCCTTGGCCTCGTCGAGCGCACGGTTGACGTACTTGGTCAACTGGGCGTCGTCGTAGACGATTTCCATGCCGCGTCCGCCGAGGACGTAACTGGGGCGCACGAGCACCGGATAGCCGATGTTGTGGGCGGCCTCGCGGGCCTCTTCAAGCGACAGCGCGGTGCCGTAGCGCGGCGCGTTCATGTGCTCGCGACGCAGCACCTCACCGAACAGCTCGCGGTTCTCGGCCAGGTCGATGGACTCCGGGGTGGTGCCCAGGATCGGCACGCCGGCGGCCTTGAGTCGCGCGGCCAGCGACAGCGGCGTCTGGCCGCCGAGCTGGACGATGACGCCCTTGACCGGGCCCATCTTCTTCTCGGCCTCATAGATCTCCAGCACGTCCTCGAAGGTGAGCGGCTCGAAGTACAGCCGGTTCGACATGTCGTAGTCGGTGGAGACGGTCTCGGGGTTGCAGTTGACCATGATCGTGTCATAGTCCTTGCCGAGCTCCTGCACCGCGTGCACGCAGGTGTAGTCGAACTCGATGCCCTGACCGATGCGGTTCGGGCCGGAGCCGAGGATGATGACAGCCTCGCGATCGCGCTTGCGCAGCTCGGTCTCGTCGGCGTAGCAGGAGTAGTAGTACGGCGTGACCGCGTCGAACTCGGCGGCGCAGGTGTCGACGGTCTTGTAGACCGGGCGCAGGCCGTAGGTCCAGCGCAGCTCGCGAATCGTGTTCTCGCCCTCGTCACCGAGATTGCGCAGGTGGGCGATTTGCAGGTCGGACAGGCCGGCGAGCTTCGCCTTCTTCAGCAGCTTGGCGGTGAGTTTCTCGGCGTCACGCACTTCCATCGCGGTCTGGTTGATGAGGGCCAGCTGCTTGACGAACCACGGGTCGATCTTGGTGGCGTCGAAGATCTGCCGTTCGGTGGCGCCGCCCCACAGAGCGCGCTGAATCTGCAGATAGCGGTGCTCGGTCGGCACGGTGATGGCCTTGAGCAGTTCGGCGACCTCGGCTTCGTCCGGCTTGTCACCATCCCAGCTGAAGCCCATGTGGCGCTTGTCGATGGAGCGCATGGCCTTGCCCAGCGACTCCTGGAAGTTGCCGCCGAGTGCCATGGCCTCGCCGACGGACTTCATCGACGTGGTCAGACGCGGGTCGGCGCCGGGGAACTTCTCGAACGCGAAGCGCGGCACCTTGGTGACCACGTAGTCGATGGTCGGCTCGAAGGAGGCCGGCGTGGACTGGGTGATGTCGTTGCGGATCTCGTCGAGGGTGTAGCCGAGCGCCAGCTTGGTGGCGATCTTGGCGATCGGGAAGCCGGTGGCCTTGGATGCCAGGGCGGAGGAACGGCTCACGCGCGGGTTCATCTCGATGACGATGATGCGACCGGTGTCGGGGTGCACGGCGAACTGGATGTTGCAGCCGCCCGTGTCGACGCCCACGCCGCGGATGATGGCGATGCCGATGTCACGCAGCTTCTGGTATTCGCGATCGGTCAGGGTGAAGCAGGGGGCCACGGTGATGGAGTCACCGGTGTGCACGCCGACCGGGTCGACGTTCTCGATCGGGCAGACGACCACGACGTTGTCGTTGCGGTCGCGCATCAGTTCGAGCTCGAATTCCTTCCAGCCTTCGATGCCCTCCTCCAGCAGTACCTCGTCGGTCGGCGAGTAATGCAGGCCGGCGCCGGCGATGCGGTGCAGCTCCTCCTCGTCGTGCGCGATGCCGGAGCCGAGGCCTCCCATGGTGAAGCTCGGGCGCACCACCAACGGGTATCCGAGTTCGGCGGCGACGGCGTCCACTTCCTTCATGGAGTGGGCAACTTCGGAGCGCGCGGATTCGGCACCCGCCTCGTCGACGACCTTCTTGAACAGCTCGCGGTCCTCGCCGCGGTCGATGGCGTCAAGGGAGGCGCCGATCAGCTCGACGTTGTACTTCTTGAGCACACCGGCCTCGCCGAGCGCCATCGCGGCGTTCAGTGCAGTCTGGCCACCCAAGGTGGGCAGCAGGGCGTCGGGGCGTTCCTTGGCGATGATCTGCTCAAGGATGGGCGTGGCGATCGGCTCGATGTAGGTGGCGTCGGCCATCTCCGGGTCGGTCATGATCGTGGCCGGGTTGGAGTTCACGAGGATGACGCGGATGCCCTCTTCGCGCAGCACGCGGCACGCCTGGGTGCCGGAGTAGTCGAACTCGGCCGCCTGCCCGATCACGATCGGGCCGGAGCCGATGACCATCACTGACTTGATGTCGGTGCGTTTAGGCATTGCGGTTTTCCTCCTTGGACGTCTTCATCAGATCGACGAAACGGTCAAACAGATATGCGGCGTCGTGCGGGCCGGCCGCCGCCTCGGGATGGTACTGCACGGAGAACGCGGGGATGTCCACGCACTGCAGGCCTTCGACCACGTCGTCGTTCAGATCGATGTGGCTGACGAACACCTTGCCGAAGTGCCCGTTGTCGAACGGGGCGTCGACGGTCTCGCCGATAGGCGCGTCAACCGCGAAGCCGTGATTGTGCGCGGTGACCTCCACCTTGCCGGTGGTCAGGTCCTTGACGGGCTGGTTGATGCCGCGATGGCCGAACTTGAGCTTGTAGGTGCCGAAGCCGAGTGCGCGGCCGAGCAGCTGATTGCCGAAGCAGATGCCGAAGAACGGGTAGCCGGCGTCCAGGACCTTGCGCAGCAGCTCGACCTCGGGGTCGGCCTGCTCCGGGTCGCCGGGGCCGTTGGAGAAGAACACGCCGTCCGGGTTCAGCGCGGTGAGTTCCTCGAAAGTGATGGTGGACGGCACGACGTGCACGCGGCAGCCGCGCTCGGCCATGCGATGCGGGGTCATGCCCTTGACTCCGAGATCCACGGCGGCGACGGTGTAGAGCGGCTCCTTGCCCTCGTACTCGCCACACGGCTCGACCGTATACGTCTCTTTGGTGCTGACCTCGTCGTACAGGCTCAGACCCTTCATCTGCGGGGTGACCTTGACCTCGTCGATGAGCGCGGCGACGGTCTTCAGGCGCCCTGCGTCGTCGAGCAGCGCGTCACCGGAGAAGATTCCGGCACGCATGACGCCCGCGGAGCGCAGATGGCGCACCAGCTTGCGGGTGTCGATGTGGCTGATGCCGACGATGTGCTCGGCGACGAGATCGTCGTCAAGGCTGCCCGTGGCCCGCCAGTTGCTGACGGTGGGGCTGGGATCGCGAACCACGTATCCGGCCACCCAGATACGGGAGGATTCCGGATCCTCCCGGTTGATTCCCGTGTCCCCGATGTGCGGGAACGTCTGCACCACGATCTGCCGATCGTAACTGGGATCGGTCAAAGTCTCCTGATAACCGGTCATGCCGGTCGCGAACACGATCTCGCCAGTGGTCTTGCCGATCGCGCCGTAAGAGTCACCCACATACACTTGCCCGTCCTCAAGTACAAGCACGGCGTCATCAGGGGCAAAACTCACGGTTTCGGAATCAATCTGGTTCACCAAAACCCCCTTATTTTCTCAGGATATTCGTACCAACCTTAACTGTCGGCGGGGACGCGCCCCACCGGCAATTCGGCTGGTTTCTCATCATTTACTTGTGGACTCGCCGTCCTGCTGGCCGGCTTGTGGATCGGCCGTCTGCTCGGATGCAGCTTCGGCAACGTCATCGGATACATCGTCGAACGTCATGTCGTCGAAATCGACGCCGTCGGCGATGTCATCGTCCTCGGACGCTTCGGAATCGCCGGTTTCGGCTTCCGCATGCGACGCTTCGCCGGCAGGCTCACCAGGCTCATGACCGTCGTCGCTCGACTGTGCGTCGGGCTCGTCGTTTTCGGGGTGGAGAATGGCCTCGCGTCCTTCGGTGTCATCGCAAATCGCGCTGAGCAGGCCGTGGATGAACGCCGGGGAGTCGCCGTCGCTCAACGTCTTGGCCAGGCCGAGCGCCTCGTCGATGGCCACGCGATCGGGCACGTCGTCGTTGAAGATGATCTCCCATGCGGCGATGCGCAGGATATTGCGATCCACGACGGCCATGCGGCGAACCTTCCACCCGGTGGAATGCTCGTTGAGCATGTAGTCGATCTCACGCCGGTGATCGGCGACGCCGCGCACGATCTCGATGGCGTAGTCGGGAAGCGGGGTCTGCGCACCAGGCTCTTCGATGCGCTCAGCAAGAAGGGACAGGAAATCCTGTCCCTTCTCGTCCGCCTCATACAACGTGTTCAGAGCCCTTTTGCGAGCGGTGGAACGTGCCATGGAAGCCTGTTGTCCTTACTCTCAGTTCTCGCGGCCGAGGTAGGAGCCGTCGCGGGTGTCGACCTTGACCTTCTCGCCTTCGCCCACGAACAGCGGAACCTGGATCTCGGCGCCGGTCTCGACGGTGGCGGGCTTAGTGCCGGCGTTGGAGCGGTTGCCCTGCAGGCCGGGCTCGGTGTGGGTGATGGTCAGGATCACGGAGGCCGGCAGTTCGACGCTCAGCGGGGTGCCGTCGTGGAACGACACGACGCAGTCGGTGCCTTCCAGCAGGAACTTGGCCTGATCGCCGACGAGGGTCTTGGGGATGTAGACCTGATCGTAGGTGGTCATGTCCATGAAGACGAAGTTGTCGCCGTCCTCGTAGGAGTACTGCAGGTTGCGGTTGTCAACGGTCTCGAACTCCATCTTCATGCCCGCGTTGAAGGTCTTGTCGACGATCTTGCCGCTCAGCACGTTCTTGATGGTGGTGCGCACGAAAGCTGGGCCCTTGCCCGGCTTGACGTGCTGGAACTTCGTGACGGTCCACAGCTGGCCGTCCAGGTTCAGGACGGATCCGTTCTTGATGTCATTGGTAGTCTGTGCCACAGTAACTCACCTTTTCATGTTTTCAATTTCGGCAAAGCTCAAAAATAGCCTTGTCTATTATGCCATACCGTCTATACAGCGCGTCGCGGCCGAACAATCCCCCAATGGCATCTTCCGGCTGCATCAGCTGTTCCTCATGCAATTGAAACGGAACAAGCAATAGTGGAATTCACCTAATGACTTAGTAGCTGAATAACGAACATAATAATGACAATAACGACATGTCGGCTGAACCGAAAGGAGACAACCGACATGACGCCATTCTCACGTAATCAATCGATGCAGTTTATAGTGTTGATGCAAAGAACGGAATCAAGCATGTGGTCTGAAACACGAACCTGCGGCGCGAAGATACGCGTCGCGCGCTCATTGACGTCTGGCAGTAATTCTATGCACAGGCAATGCTTCGCCTCAACATATCCTTCCTGCCTAGTCGACTTACTTGGTAACGTCTCGACTTCGGTATCCATAATCATTCGCCTCCTTTCACTAACAGTTGCCGCATTTATTACACCGCTGTGAACGATATATATATATGATTCGTTACATCAGCATCAGAGAGAAACATCTTCATTCCCTTTCTCGTTTATGGTAGGAGCTATTCACTATTTAGGAGGTGCTGCTCTTGTTGGTCAATTTAGAATCACATGGCACCAGATCCGTAGAAATCAAAGGGCATTTCGCCTTTGTCCATTTTTACAGACAACCAGTTTCCGGCCTTCTTCTGGAAGTTACATGTCTCGCTTCCTCCTCGCGACTACGAAAGACACATTCAATCAATAGTTGACTTCCTGGTGATGAGAAAAGTCGATTTCAAATTGCCGGATATGACGTTCCCTCAAATACTATTCAACAGCAATTGGAATCGTGCATACAATATCTGACGTTCAAAAGGGAAGCCCTCATCCCCTATGGGTGGAACGATACAGCAGAGCATCCTGTATATGGAGATGACGTCAACAGTCTCTTCGATGTAATCGAACTATTCATATCAACAGAAAGAAGAAAAAACCGTGACTGAAAAACGTCAGGAAAAAGAATCAACAATCTCACCATGGAGGGTGAGGGATTACCGGTCCTGGTTCGTGGCTGACACTGCGTCAGCACTGGGAACCACAATCGGCGGATTTGCGTTCACGCTGGTGGCATATGCGGTAAGCCATGATGTAACTACGGCAGGTATGGTCGGCACCGTGTTCGCACTGTGCGAAGGTTTGGGAACACTTCCAGGCGGGCACCTGTCGGATAGAATCGATCGCAAGAAACTCATGATTGTTTTCGGTCTTATATCGGCTGTAACACTGTGTGTGATGACATTGGCCCTGGTTGCGAAAATGATGTCGGCCCCTTTGCTATTCCTGTTTGCCATTGTACGGGGACTCACTTCCGGTGTGTTTTCCAATGTGTCCAATATCATCTTGCCTCAAATCGTCACCGGGAATCAGCTGGTGCAAGCCTATTCCGCGAATGAATCGCGCGATGCATGCATCCAATTGTTCTCCAAACCGCTGTCAGGGTTCCTGTACGGATTAGGCCCCGAGATTCCATTCCTGATCAGCGCCGTCCTGTATGCGCTGATGTCCGTTGCGACTCCGCTGATTCGTTCGGATCTACGGCCCAAGAACGACGCCTCCCCATCGGATTCCGATGATTCCACGAAGAAAACACCACGAAACCACATTGGCGGCAGTTCATCGCATTCATCGTTGATCGAAGGCTTTGCATGGTACACGCGATGGCCACAAGCAGTATCCGTATTCAGCAGTGTGCTCTTGTTGAATTGTGTCCTCACCCTGATGGTCAGCATTGTGATTCTGAATCAACAGATGCTGAACATTCCCGGCTGGCAGATTGGGCTCATCTCAACCGGAAGCGGTGTCGGACTGCTGAGCGGGTCGTTTCTGACCACTCCCCTTGCCAACCGTCTGACGGGAGGCAGAACAGTACAAGTTTCCTTCATCATCATGGTAGGATGCGCTTTACAGCCATTCACCCAGAATACATATCTACTGGCCGGATGCATGGCGATCATGAATCTCATGGTCGTTCCCGCCAATTCCGTCCTTGGTGCCTACGCGTCGCTGATCATTCCGAATGATTTGCGTGGCCGCGTGTTCTCAGTGTTCTCCTTGTTTAACATCACGCTTGCCTCATTGGCGTCCGGTATTGCGGGAATCATGCTTTCCTCTCTGGGGTACATGATTGCGGCGGCGACCACCGCCGCAATCATGACAGGTACCGTATTACTGGCCTTCATGAGTAACGGTATTCGTGAAATACCTGACAAGGCGGCTTTCTCGAACCTTGAACCGTGGCGCTGACTACTCTCGCGATATCCGCAGCCGCCTACCCGCAATGAGGACGAGCCCCGACGTGAGAGTTACAACCGCGAGCATGAAGACCACCGTCACGGCCGCGCCCGTGTGAGCCAGCCGGACGGTCGATCCGCCCAGACCCGCACCTGAAGGCCTCTGAATAGTTGCACCATGCTGCTGCCCATCGCCGTTGCTCGGGTCGGCGACAAACACTGACCGGTCGATCTGCACGTTGACGATTCGCGTCGTCTCTGTGGTGTCGAAGTTGTTGTCGGTGAGCAGGCTCAGATCGAGCCGGCCATTGTCGTCCGTATGGGTGATGACCAGATCCTCGAAGTTGTCAAGCAACGGGTTGGCGTCCATGTATTGCACATTCGGCTTGAACTGGGCGCCAAGGGTCAGCTTGCCGCCGAAATCGGCGAGTTCCGTGACCGGCAGGAACGACGAGTCGGCGCTCTTCGACAGCGACGCGACATCGGAGACGTCCGGGGCGGCTGCGATGCCGTGCGCATACGCAAGCTTTATGACGTACCCATGGGTCTGGTCCCAGGAGCGTTCCAGCACCAGGAATCCGTCCTCGCCAATCGCCGCGAACTCGGTGATGCCCATGTTCACGTCGGCGGCCTTGAACGCCACCTGCTTGACAAGCTTCCACTGTCCCTTGGCGCCTTTCACGTCGTCACGGTAGACCAGCGCGCGGCGGGCTGTGGTGGCGATGTCCTTGCCGCTGGGCGAATCGTTCTTGAGGGCGTACTCGTTGCCGACCACGATCTGATGGCCGGACGGCGATACCGTCAGCGCTTCCAGGCTCTTGTTGTGCACGGCCTGTCCCCTGCAGTTGATGTCGAACAGTTCAGGCACGGGCAACTCGTTCTTCTGACGGCCGTCGATGCCGAAGATACGGATCTTCGGCTGCTCATGCTCGCCTTCCGCCGCGTTCGGATGGCCTTCGGAGGTGAGCAGGAAGTCGCCGTTCGGCAGCACGCCGAGCCCCTCATCATCAGTGGTTTCGCCGTTGTATGGCGTACCGTTCTCATCGGTCAGGACGATGCTGCCGGTCGGAGCCGCCTTGTCGAGATCGTTGCCCAGCAGCCATAGGCGAGCGACATCGGTACCATGATTGTCCATTGCGGACACATATTGTCCGAGCTTCCTGTTGTACGCCGTCGAGGACAGTCCGCCGAACGCTATCGGCTCCGACGTGCCGGTGCCGTCGCTGAATCCGTTAGCCGACCAGTAGTCAAGGCGATCGTTTCTGCCGAGTGCCGTGACGTACTGTGACAGGCGACCGCTTGCCGAGTCGTCGAATCCTGCCGCCGTCTTCTGGAACGGTTCCGCTTCGACATCGAGGATGCGCGTGGTCTGGGTGGCGCTGTAGTTGTCGTCGCTGATGATGGAGATAGCGGCCTTGTATTCACCGTCACCGCGATACCACGAGGCATCGGGAGTGGCGAGCTGGTCGAGGTTCGTGATGACGAGCCCTTCGTAGTTATCCATCAGAGGGTTCGCCTGATGAGCGCCGGGTTTCGCGGAGGCGCCCAGATCCGGCAACTTGTCCAGCTCGCCGATCTGGCGGGATTTCACGAACTCGGATGCATTCTTCGGGTCGTTGAGGTTCGCCACACCGGAAACATCCGGCGCGCCATTCAGCCCGGAGACGTACGAGAGTGCCACCTTGTTGCCGGTCTCGCTGTTCCATGAACGTTGCAGGACGTACAGGGAGTCTTCGGAATCGAGGACGATATCGGAGATGTCCAGTCCCGGTACCGTGTGGAAGCCCACCTGTTTGACGAGCGTCCACTGGCCGGCCTTGCCCGTCACGTCGTCACGGTATACGAGGAAGCGCCGCGCGTCGCTCCGGTTCTGGTAGACGTCAGACTTGAGCGTGCCTTCCATGGCCGATACGAGTTCGTGCCCTGTCGGAGACAGGCTCAATCCTTCCAGCGTAAGGTTATGCGACGCCTGACCCTTGGGCGTGTTGATGTCGAACAGCTGCGGAACCTCAAGCTCCCCCTTCTGCCGCCCATTGGCGTCGAAGATCCTGATTGTCGGGTGTTCGGCCTGATTCCTGCCCGCAGGGGGAATGCCTTCCGAGCTGATGGCGAAATCGCCGTCGGGCAGCACCGCTATGCCCTCGTTGTCCGTCGTGTTGCCGTTATAGGGCGTCCCATTAACATCGGTAAACGTCACCGGATCACGCGTGATGGACGGGTTGTGCAGGTCCTTGCCGAGGAACCACACCCGAGATTCGTCACTCCCATGGTTGTCGGATTGCGCCACATATGAATCCGCGGTTTTGTCCCACGTGAGACCCGACAGTCCCCCGACTCGAATCCCCTTGTAATCGAGCTTGTCCAGCGCATCGTTGTAGGCAACGGCCTTGACCTGATTCTGTGCGCCAATATCAGTCGTGCCCTCGGCTGATACCGCTGGAATCATGACGGATGCGAACAGCATGCATGTCGTCGCCGTCACCGCGGCTATTCTCTTGTTCATGGTTTTCCCTTCCGAACGTTACCGTTCACATGGCCATGCTGGCTCTGCAAGGTATCGGGAAGGGGAATAATCACGCGTCTGCAGATGAACGATACATGAAAAGACGGCGACATCGTTGTCCACCTGTATGGAATTCGCCTGTATGGGTCCCTGGAATACGAAAGTGGGTCCTGAAACCTCAAGCAAGGTTTCAGGACCCACTCAGAACGCTAGTTCAAGCGTGTCGAGTTCTTCGCTGATGGGAATCAGGCGAGGATCTTGGTGACACGGCCCGAGCCGACGGTGTGGCCGCCTTCACGCACAGCGAAGGTCAGGCCCTCCTCCATAGCGATGGGCTGAATCAGCTCAACGGTGAAGGTCGCGTGGTCGCCAGGCTGAACCATCTCGACGCCTTCCGGCAGCTCGATGACGCCGGTGACGTCGGTGGTGCGGAAGTAGAACTGCGGACGGTAGTTGGAGAAGAACGGCGAGTGACGGCCGCCCTCGTCCTTGGTCAGCACGTAGACTTCGCCCTCGAACTTGGTGTGCGGGGTGACGGAGCCCGGCTTGGCCACAACCTGACCACGCTCGACGTCCGTACGGTTGATGCCGCGGAGCAGCAGACCGGTGTTGTCGCCAGCCTCGCAGGCGTCCATGGTCTTGTGGAACGTCTCGATGGAGGTAACGGTGGTGGTCTGGGTCGGGCGGATGCCGACGATCTCGACCGGGGTGTTGACGGCCAGCTGGCCACGCTCAACACGACCGGTGACGACGGTACCACGGCCGGAGATGGTGAAGACGTCCTCGATAGGCATCAGGAACGGCTTGTCCAGGTCGTGAACCGGGGTCGGGATGTACTCGTCGACGGCGTCCATCAGGTCCTTGACGGTCTGGACCCACTTGTCGTGGTCCGGAGCGTCATCGTGCAGAGCGCCGTAGGCGGAGGTACGGATGACCGGGCAGTCGCGGTCGAAGCCGTTCTCGTCGAGGAGGTCACGGACCTCTTCCTCAACGAGCTCGATGAGCTCCTCGTCCTCGACCATGTCGCACTTGTTCAGGGCGACGAGGATACGCGGGACACCCACCTGACGGGCGAGCAGAACGTGCTCGCGGGTCTGGGCCATCGGGCCGTCGGTGGCGGCCACAACGAGGATGGCGCCATCCATCTGGGCAGCACCGGTGATCATGTTCTTCACGAAGTCGGCGTGGCCCGGGCAGTCCACGTGAGCGTAGTGACGCTTCGCGGTCTGGTACTCGATGTGGGCGATGTTGATGGTGATACCACGCTGCTGCTCTTCGGGAGCGGCGTCGATCTGGTTGAAGTCGTACTCAGGGTTCAGATCCGGGTACTCTTCGTGCAGCACCTTGGAGATGGCCGCGGTCAGGGTCGTCTTACCGTGATCGACGTGGCCGATGGTACCAATGTTAACGTGCGGCTTAGTACGCTCGTACTTTTCCTTTGCCATGTAATTGTCCTCCTGGACGTCTCGTGTAGTTGGCTTGCGCTTGCGGCACAAGACACTCGCTACATTGTACTGGGTTTCTGGGTTTCTTGCCACTTTGGAGCCAGAACCCAGTCAGCGGTATATGATTTTACCGCTGACTGGAGACACTTACGGCTTCAAAACAGCTGCGCGTGTCACTCCCCGCGCTGGGCCTTGATGATCTCGTCCGAGACCGACTTCGGCACCTCGGCGTAAGAGTCCATCTGCATGGTGAACATGGCGCGGCCCTGGGTCTTGGAACGAAGGTCGCCGATGTAGCCGAACATCTCGGACAGCGGGACCTTGGCGTCGATGACCTTGACGCCGGTGGCATCGGTCATGGACTGGATGTTACCACGACGCTGGTTCAGATCGCCGATGACATCGCCCATGTACTCCTCCGGAGTACGGACTTCGACGGCCATGATCGGTTCCAGGATGACGGGCTTCGCCTTGGGAGCGGCTTCCTTGAACGCCATCGAACCGGCGATTTTGAAGGCCATTTCCGAGGAGTCGACCGGGTGCATCTGGCCGTCGTAGATCGTGGCCTTGACGCCGACCACCGGGAAGCCGGCGAGCACGCCGGATTCCATGGCTTCCTTGACACCGGCCTCGATGGGCCCGATGAACTCGGCGCTGATGTGGCCACCAGTAACCTTGTTCTCGAACTCGAAGGTCTCGCCGGCCTCGGTGTCGAGGGGCTCGAAGTTCATGAACACCTTTGCGAACTGGCCGGAACCACCGGTCTGCTTCTTGTGGGTGTAGACCTCGTTGAGCACGGGCTTGCGGATGGTCTCGCGGTAGGCGACCTGCGGCTTGCCGACGTTGCACTCGACCTTGAACTCGCGGCGCATACGGTCGACGATGATGTCGAGCTGGAGCTCGCCCATACCTGCGATCAGGGTCTGGCCGGACTCTTCGTCGGTGGTGACCTGGAAGGTCGGATCCTCGTCGGAGAGCTTCGCGAGGGCGATGCCCATCTTCTCCTGGTCGGCCTTGGTCTTCGGCTCCACGGCCACCTGGATGACGGGATCCGGGAAGGTCATGGATTCAAGGGAGATCGGGGCCTTCTCGTCGCACAGGGTGTCACCGGTGGACACGTTCTTCAGACCGACGAACGTGTAGATGTTGCCGGCTTCGGCGGCGTCGACCGGGTTCTCCTTGTCGGCGTGCATCTGGAAGATCTTGCCGATGCGCTCCTTCTTGCCCTTGGTGGAGTCGAGCACGTTGTCGCCGGGCTTGACGGCACCGGAGTAGACGCGCACGAACACGAGCTTGCCGTAGAACGGGTGGGTCGAGATCTTGAAGACCAGGGCCGCGAACGGGTCAGAGGTCAGCGGCTTGCGGTCGATCTCGACGGACTCGTCGCCCGGCTTGAAGCCCTTGATGGACGGAACGTCCTTGGGAGACGGCAGGAAGTCGATGACGGCATCGAGCATCGGCTGCACGCCCTTGTCCTTGAACGCGGAACCGCACAGAACCGGGTACGCCTTGCGCTCGATGGTGAGCTTGCGGATACCGGCGCGGATCTCGTCCTCGGTCAGTTCGCCGGACTCAAGGTACTTCTCGGTCAGCTCGTCGCTGGCCTCGGCGACGTCGTCCAGCAGCTGAGCGCGGTATTCCTCGGCCTTGTCCCGCAGGTCGGCGGGGATGTCGACGGTGTCGTAGTGTGCACCCTGATCGGTGGAGACGTCGTTCCAGACGTACGCCTTCATGCGGATCAAGTCGACGACGCCGGCGAAGTCGTTCTCAGCGCCGATCGGCAGCTGCACGACGAGCGGCTTGGCGCCGAGCTTGTCCTTGATGGTCTGCACCGAGAAGTAGAAGTCGGCACCGAGCTTGTCCATCTTGTTGATGAAGCAGATGCGCGGCACGCCGTACTTGTCGGCCTGACGCCACACGGTCTCGGACTGGGGCTCCACGCCTTCCTTGCCGTCGAAGACGGCGACGGCGCCATCGAGCACGCGCAGGGAGCGCTCAACCTCGGCCGTGAAGTCCACGTGGCCGGGGGTGTCGATGATGTTGATCTGGAACTTTTCCTTGGTGTCGTGGGACTGACGGTTCCAGAAGCAGGTGGTGGCGGCGGACTGGATGGTGATGCCGCGCTCCTGCTCCTGAGCCATGAAGTCCATCGTCGAAGCGCCGTCGTGGGTCTCACCGATCTTGTAGTTCTTGCCGGTGTAGAAGAGGATGCGCTCGGTGGTGGTGGTCTTACCGGCATCGATGTGTGCCATGATGCCGATGTTGCGGATCATGCGCAGATCCGTAAGCACGTCTAGTGCCATTGCTGTTCCTTGCTCTCGATCTCGAAATTACCAGCGGTAGTGAGCGAAGGCCTTGTTGGCCTCTGCCATCTTATGAGTATCCTCGCGGCGCTTGACAGAAGCACCGAGGCCGTTGGAGGCGTCGAGGATCTCGTTGGCGAGACGCTCGGCCATCGTCTTCTCGCGACGGGCGCGGGAGAAGTCGGTCAGCCAGCGCAGCGACAGCGTGTTGGCGCGGGCGGGCTTGACCTCGACCGGCACCTGGTAGGTGGCGCCACCGACACGGCGGGAACGCACCTCGAGGGACGGACGGATGTTGTCAAGAGCGCGCTTGAGAACGGCGACCGGCTCCTGGTCGGTCTTCTCCTTGACCATGTCGAGCGCGGAGTACACGATGTCCTCGGCGATCGACTTCTTGCCGTCAAGCAGAATCTTGTTGATGAGCTGGGCCACGACGGTCGAGCCGTAGATCGGATCGGGCAGCAGCTGGTGCTTCTTAGCAGGTCCTTTACGTGACATTTCTCTTACTTCGCCTTCTTTGCTCCGTACAGGGAACGACCCTGCTTGCGGTCCTTGACACCCTGGGTATCGAGCGCGCCACGCACGATGTGGTAACGCACACCCGGCAGATCCTTGACACGGCCGCCGCGCACGAGCACGATGGAGTGCTCCTGCAGATTGTGGCCTTCGCCCGGGATGTAGGCGGTGACTTCGATGCCCGAGGACAGGCGCACACGAGCGACCTTACGCAGAGCCGAGTTCGGCTTCTTCGGGGTGGTGGTGTAGACACGGGTGCACACGCCGCGGCGCAGCGGGCTGCCCTTCAGAGCCAAAGTCTTCGACTTCTTCGGCTTTGCCTGACGTCCCTTACGGACGAGCTGTTCAATAGTAGGCAACTTGAATTCTCCGATTCAGTGGTTTCTTCCTTTTCGTGAAGCCGCCGCACTGCAGCCCACGCCCACGACCATGAATCGTCATAAGCAGCCACAGTCCACCGGCCCGATGGCCCGTATCTCTTTCACAGTCCGCATTGCTGCGCGCGATCCAATCAAGATCCGGGATATCCCAGCGCGTACTCCTATCACATAAGGCGCACCACTGGCACACACAAGTATCTATATTACTTCCACCGCGGACAACGACACGCTTGTCGTGACGGCAGACGAGACAGGCAGATAAACGAAAACCCTCCGCATGGGAGGGTTTTCAGTGGGGTGGATAACGCGGCTTGAACGCGCGACCTTCTGAACCACAATCAGATGCTCTACCAACTGAGCTATATCCACCATGTGAGTCGTTCCAGCGAACTAGATTAACGCAACAGAGGGATACTATACACGAAATATCAAGCCGCGTCACCGCGGCGTGTCGCGCAGCCGCCCAGTATCATTCACTGCGCGATTTTGTGCGTTTCCACCTCGACAGACGGGCGATATGTTCATTTCTGTGCGATTTTTGGGCACATGAAAACACCTGCAAACATTATGTTTTTTACGGCCCTCAAACTTGAATATGTTCGTTTCCACAGGTACAATGAAACACGAAGGCCGGAGTTGTTATCAGCAGGGGAACCCTGTTGATTGCAATGAAGCGCACAAAGCAGTAGCGCAACGTCTTCACGATAATTAAATACCGAGGCAAACAGAAACAATGCAGCACGCAAGCGAAGCAGTGCGAAGCGACACGATGATGAGTACGCCATCAGAAGACATCGCCATACGGCAACGACATCATCGTTCGGCGACACAGTGTGGAGCGTATTACGCTGAGCAGCTCAGCCTGAGATATCCGCGGTAGTTGTGAGCCGCAGACGGGAAGAGTACAACAGCGAAGAGGCAGAGAATCCGCAGAGCCGGCAACGCAGCTACGGCCGCAGTTGACGAGGAAGCGGCACAATGCCGGCTCTGCTGCAACGTGACCACACCTTTCATAACAGAAGAGACTCCTTTCGCAAGGGCGCCGGATGCTGATCCACATCCGGCGCCCTTGTTTATGACGCGCGGTCTGCGGAACGCGGCCTGCGTCACGCGGCCGTACATGACCCATGCGCGGTACACTCGCTACATACCCTGATGCATCCGCACCACGACACAGCGCGACAAGGAGCCGACATGCTGTCTTTCGGAAACGATTATTCCTATGGGGCCTGCCCCGAGATCCTCGACCGTCTCGCGCGGACCAACGACACGGCGTTCCCCGGATACGGCAGCGACGCGGCCTGCGAAGATGCCAAGCGCAGGATCCGCGAAGCATGCGAGACGCCCGACGCCGACGTGTGGTTCCTCGTCGGCGGCACGCAGACCAACCAGACCGTGATCGACACCATGCTCGCCCCGTACGAGGGCGTCGTCACCGTTGATTCCGGCCATCCGAACGTGCACGAGGCCGGCGCCATCGAGTCGACCGGCCACAAGGTGATCACGCTCCCCCATCACGCGGGCAAGCTCGACGCCGCCGAGCTCGACGACTATTGCGCCACCTTCTATGCCGACGACAACCACGAGCACATGGTGTTCCCCGGACTGGTCTACATCTCGCACCCCACCGAGTACGGCACGATCTACGGCAAGGCCGAGCTTGAGGCCATCGCCGAGACCGCCCACCGGCACGGCATGCCGCTGTTCGTGGACGGCGCACGACTCGGCTACGGACTGACCGCCGCCGGCACCGACGTGACGCTGCCGGACCTCGCCCGCATCGCCGACGTGTTCTACATCGGAGGCACCAAGGTCGGCGCGCTGTTCGGCGAGGCCGTCGTCTTCACCAAGGGCAATACGCCGAAGCATTTTCTCACGCAGATCAAGCAGCACGGCGCATTGCTGGCCAAAGGTTGGCTGCTCGGGCTTCAGTTCGGCACGCTGTTCACCGATGACCTGTACCTGCGCATCGCAGCCAACGCGAACCGGCAGGCGGACCGGATCCGCGAGGCGCTGCGCGAGCGCGGCTACACACTGACCTTCGAGGCGCCGACGAACCAGGTCTTCGTCACCTTGGACCATCCGACCATCGAACGGCTGCAGGCCCATGTACGCATGGGCTTCATGGAGAAGGCCGACAACGAGCATACGGTGATGCGCCTGTGCACCAGCTGGGCGACGACCGACGAGCAGGTTGACCAGCTCATCGCGTTGCTGTGAACAGCCGCGAGGCCGACGCCGGGCCTAGGCCTTCGCGTCGGCGATGGCCTCGCGCTCCATGGCGACGAACTTCGCGACCGACGCCTCGACCGAATAATCGGCCTTCGCGTGTTCGGCGTACCGTCCGCCCCAAACGGCCAGCTCGTGCGGATGATCGATCCACCAATCGATGCGCCGGGCGAGCATCGCCACGTCGCGAGCCGGGAACAGGGACTCGTCCAACAACGCGAACTGGCTCGCCGCGCTCAACTCGGCGGATGCGATCACAGGCACCAGCCCCGACGCCATGCCCTCGATGACGCTCAACGATTCGATGTCCACGATCGACGGATGCACGAACAGGTCACATGAGCGCAGCAGCGCCGGCATCTCGGCGTTCTTGTGGAACCCGATTTGCGCCTTGCGCTCCAGAAGCCGGTCGGCGCGGAACCGCAGGTAATGCTGCAACGGCCCGGTTCCGCAGATGATCAGTTCGATGTCCTTCGCGTGACGGCAGCGAGAAATCGCCTTGATCAACGTGATCTGGTCCTTCTCATGGGAAAGACGCCCCGAGGCGACGATGCGGAACGGCACCGGCGCGGGGGCTCCGTCCGAACGCTGCCGTTTGGGGGTGAACCGCGGCACGTAGCCGTTTGATATCACGTGCAGCTTCGCCTTGTACCCGTGCGCGCGCAACTGTCCGGCGATCATTTCGGTGGGCGCGTGGATATGGCCGATGCGCCGGTACAGCCAGAAGCGGAACAGGGCGTACAGAAAACCCGACATCCCAGGCAGGTATTTCAGCGGACCGGCCGAATACATGACATTCTCCGGCTGGAGGTGGAATCCCGCGGTCACGGGAATACCCATGCTCCGCGCGACCTTGTACGCGCACCGCCCGAACTTGAACGGCAGATACAGATGCACGACATCCGCTCCGGCGAACGCCGTGCGGAACAGCGTATCGCTTGGCTTGGCGAACTGCATCTGTTGTTTGGCGGCCACCCAGGAGACCAGCGGCACCTTGTTGACCCGTGCCGGATATTCGGGGGCGCCGATGCCGACGAGTCTGACATGGTGACCCTGCCGCTCCAATTCGTGCGCATACTGCAATGCGGAGTTCGACGTGCCGTTGCCCTTGTTGCCGATGGTGTCCATGACCAGCACGATGGTCATGGGGCGATCCAAGACCGACCTGTCCTGGGGGTGCGGTTCTTCGTTCTTGTTGTCTCGCATTGTTTCATCCTATCTCGCAGTCTCGCGAATCACGACCGAGACGCGCACGGTGGCCGGCCACATGCCTTCGCCGCATGTCTCCATGGCCGCGTCCTCGTTGACGCAATGTACTCGCCCCCCCTGAACGTTGGCCCGGCGCGGGTTAACCGCCCGGTAAGAACTATTGTCACGCGGGCGGATTGCCGACGCAAGCGTCCGGTCATACGGGAAATCTATGACCGCCTATCATGACGAACGATGCCGACGTCCGGAGGATGTCCGGACGTCGGCATCATTTACCGACACGCCGTTCCTCGAGCCGTGCGATACGTGCCCGGAGAACGGTTTGCCGTCAGGACTCGCGCCTCTTGCGCCCCGTCAGCGCGCAGCCGGCGGCCATCATCGAGACCGCGAGCACGCCAACCGGCACGATCGAGGCGCCGGTCGCGGCGATGGACTGGTTCTTGTCCTTGCCGGCGTTCTTGTCGGCATCCTTGTCGGTGTTCGGCTTCTGGCCGTCGCCCGGAGTCGTCGTACCCGGCTCGTCGCCCGGACCCGGATTCGGGTTGGGATCCGGGTCAGGATCAGGCTTCGGCGTCGGGTCAGGATCGGGTTCAGGATCAGGCTTCGGATCCGGGTCGGGATCGGCTTTCTCCGCCACCGTGACCGTCACCGAGGCCGTCACCGACGGCACCGCGACGGATGCGACGGTGACTGTGGCCGTACCGGCCTTCAGCGCCTTCACCGTGCCGTCCTCGCCGACGCTGACCGCGTCACCTGCGACCGTCCACGTGACCGACTGGTCGACGGCATCCTCGGGGGTGACCGTGACACCGAGACCAACGCTCTGGCCGACGGTCATGTCCAGCTTGCCGTCCTTGACTCCCTCGCCGGTGACGGCGAGGCCGGTGACCTGAGGCGCCTCCGGCATCTCAACGCCGACGAACCGGGCGTCCGCCCAATCCGCGTGATCGCCCCACGTCTCGCTGCCCGCGCCGACGGCCAGCGTGATGGTCTTGGCACCTTCGGGGATGTCGACGGAGACCTTCGCCATCGGCGTGTCGTGCTGCATCGCCGTCTTCTCGAAGACGACCTCACCATCAATCATCACCTGGAAGTCGACATTTGCGTGGTCGCGGTCGACGCCGGTCAGCTCGCGGTCCACGCCGACGTACGCCTCGAAGCGGATCGCCCCGAGATCGGACACGTCGTACACGATGCGCGAGGCCGCGTGGGTGCCGATGCCCTTGTCGAACGTCTGCTCCTTCTCGCCGTCCCACAGCGTGATCGTGTTGTTGCCGCAGCTCTTGTCCTTGCGCACCGGGTTGGTGTTGGGGTCGCCGGACGTGGCCGACTCCCACGCCAGATCGGAGGCGTAGACGCTGTCCGTGCCGGTCACGGCAACCTTATAGGAGACGGTGCTGCCGCCGGACGTGACGTCCAGCTCGAACGTGTTGTCGCCCTGGTATACGGTGACGTCCCGGGTGAGGCTTCCCTGCTGCGCATCGCCGACTGGGACCCTCTTCGAGCCGTTCACCCGCATCAGCTGCAATGTGGCAGTCGGGTCGAAGGACGAGGCGACGACCTGCGTCTTGGAGCGCATCGTCGACGCCGTATACTGCAGGCGTCCGTGCTCCACCGAGATGGCGTTGCCACCGACCGACAGCGCTGCCAGACCCGTGTCAACGCCGCCAATGCGGTCGATCACGAAACGGTAGGTGTTGGCGGTGATGCCGTCGGTCGCGGTGACCGTGGCTTCGATGACGTTGCGGCCACGCGCCAGCTTCACGTCGGCGCCCGTGGCGTCGATGGCCTTGCCGTTCAACGTCGCCTTGACGCTGGCATCGGCATCCGTCGCCTTGAACGCCGCGCGTGCGGTGAGGGCCGAGTCCGCGCCGAAGTAGTACAGCGTGCCCGGCTTGAAGTCGAACGACTTGGACAGGCCGTCGATGGTGGCGGACGACAGCGTGGCCACCGAGGACGGGTGCCCGTCCAGCGGGTCGGCGGACGTGCCGGGGGTCGGCGCCGTGGCGGTCGAGGCGCTCACCCGTACGTTGACGACGGAGCCGGGCATGCGCCGGGCGCCGGCGATGACGTAGGTGCGGACCGTTGTCTCGCCTTCGCCGACCGCGGTGATCGTGCCGTCCTGGTCGACCGAGGCGACCGCCGCGTCGTCGGACACGTACGCGATGCTGCCGGTGACGGGGACGAGACCGTCCGCGCCGACCTTGGCCGAATCGTCGCTGACGTTCACCTCGGAGGCACCCATATTGGCCAGGTCGATACCGGCCTTGACGCCGACGTCGTACGTGTTGCCGCCGAACACGACCTGCTTGCATCCGTTGAGACGGAACAGGCGCGATCCCGACACCTGGCTCACCGACGCGGTCGCATCGATTCGGCGGGTGTCTCCGACGGCGAGCGCCACGTCCGCGTCGCCGCCCAGCGTGACCGTATCGTCGGGGTTCTCACGGTAGATCTTGTTGTCGCGGAAGGTCAGGTCGCTGACGCTCTTCGCGTTGAGCACCCGGTTGCCGTTGACGTAGAAGGTGTTGCCTTCGATCGTCATGTTCTTGTGCACGGTGTCGGTGGTGGACACGGTCGGGTTCGTCGGCTCCACCAGGATCGCGTCGGATCCGCTGCGGCGGAACGTGTTGCCGCGGATCGTCACGTCGCGGGTCGGGCCGGATTCGTACCAGCTCTGCGCATCGTTGGAGATGTAGATGCCGGCCATGCCCATGCCGTCGAACAGGTTGTTCTCGATGGTCACCTTCTTGCGGGTGGTGACCAGGATGCCGCGGGTCGGCGTCTCCTTGAAGACATTGTCGTGGATGTTGACCTCGGGCGTGTACGTGATGTTCTCCACCACGTGGCTGTTGACCGCGACGGCGGAGGGGATGGCGCTGTCGAGCGTGAGGACGATGTCGGTCAGGCTGCCCGACCCCGCGCCCATGTCACCGCCCTGGCCGTCGGGCCCGTCGACGGCGGTGACGGTGCGCACGGAGTCGGAGACCGGGAGCATGTCGCCCTTGGTCATGAACTCGACCTGGTCGCCGACGAAGAACGACGGGAATCCAGCGGTCTCGTTGTGCATGTAGCGCACCTTGATCTTGGTGTCGGAGATCTTCTCCACCACCTGCAGGAAGGTGCCATGCACGTTGATCGGGTCGTCATGCGGGTTGGAGAAGCTGGAGTTCGCAACGGTGATGACACCCTTGCAGCCCGACATCTGCACGAAGTCGGCGTATCCTGCGGTGCTGCGGCCGGTGCCTTCGCCGGTACCGAAGTGCAGCCCGTCCATCGTGATGGTGTCGGTCGACTGGCCGACCACGCCGAAGCCGTGCAGGAAGCGGAAGTCGATGCCCTTGAGCGTGACGTCCTTGTCCTTCCACAGGAACACGCCCGGGTGGTCTCGCGTGGTCTGTCGCATCTGATAGCTGATGCCCGTGGCGTTGGCGAGCTTGTCGCTCATCGACGAGTACGAGAAGACCAGCCGGTGGTTGCCGGCGTCGGTGATGCCGGTGACGTTCTGGAATATGGGGTTGGTCCATACGTCGCCGCGCACGGTCAGTCCGGTCTTCGTGTCATAGAGCTGCACGTACGGCAGGGCGTTGCTTGCCGTCCAGTACGTGGCGCCGGTGTACGGGCTGGAATCGGAATACCATTCGATGTTCGAGCCCGACAGCCTGTAGTTGTATTCCTCGGGCACGTACACGGTCGCGGTCTTGGCGCCCGCATCCACTTTTTCGACGGTCAGGTCGATGACCGTCGGCACCTGGAAGTCCACGCTGAAGTTCTTGAACGTCACGTTCCGGCTGTTGATGGCCGCGAACGTCGTCATTTTGCCGTGGAACACGAAATCCGAACCCTGGCCGTCGACGGTGATGTTCTTCGTGTCCTCAAGCAGGATGCCGATCTTCTTGTCCTTGTAGGACGAGTTCGTGCCGACGGTGTTCGATACGTACAGGGTGCGCCGCTCGGCCTTGTCGGGATAGATGTCGTAGCGCCCCTTGGGGAACGCGATGGTGACGTTCTTACCTTCGGCGGCGAGTTCCTTGGCCTTGTCGACCGCCTTGATGATTGCGGGGGCGCTGTCTTCGCCGCTATCGGCGGCGGCCCCGTAATCGGCGACCGAGACGACGTCTCCTCCGGCCGCCTGCGCGGTGTTCGTGGAGAACAACGGCGCCAGGCATATGAGAGCCGCCGCTAAGGCCGCCGTCACCCCCCCCCGGCCGCTCTCCTATACGCTCTCCTATATCCAGCACGACTCATGGTGCTTCCTTTCCTCAGGGGTTGTCGATTATGACAGGCGCGGCAAGGAAGGCGACCTCTATGCCGTCCTCACGCCGCAGACGGAACCGCACAGGTATCATCCATGATTTTTACGGCTCCTGATTATGTAAACTATATTGGCATTACATTAAGACACGGCGTCGAAACGTCGAAATACGGTATCCCCCCGGTGGCACAATGAGACCATGACTGAAACCAGCGCTTTTGCAAGTTCCCTCCCCTCCCATCGCCCGCTGGGCACGCCGCTGGGGGCACATCCCACCCGCGTGCTGTTCCTCGGCTCGGGCGAGCTCGGCAAAGAGGTCACCATCGAGCTGATGCGTCTCGGCGCATGGGTGTGCGCGGCCGACTCGTACGCCGGTGCGCCCGCCCAGCAGGTGGCGAACGAGGCACGCGTGCTGGATATGGCCGACGCGGCCCGGCTGCGCGCGCTGTTCGACGAGGTGCGCCCCGACATCATCGTGCCGGAGGTCGAGGCGATCGCGACCGGCGAGCTGTCGGATGCCGCGGCGCGCGGCGTCCAGGTGGTGCCGAGCGCCGAAATCGCCGCCATCTGCATGGACCGCGAGCGGCTGCGCGTGCTCGCGCACGAGGATCTGGGGCTGCCGACCACGCCGTACCGTTTCGCCGGGTCGTTGGAGGAGCTGCGCGCCGGGGCGCGGGAGGTCGGGTACCCGTGCGTGGTCAAGCCGGTGATGAGCTCGTCCGGGCATGGGCAGTCGGTCGTGCGCGGGGCGGACGCGATCGACGCCGCATGGGTCGAGGCGCAGGAGGGTCGGCGCGCCGCCGACGAGGGCGACGTGTCGCGCGTGATCGTCGAGGCGTTGGCGCCGCTGGATTATGAGCTGACGGTGCTGACGGTGAGCTCGTCGGCCGGCGTGGTCACGTGCGCGCCTATCGGGCAGAGGCAGGAAAGCGGTGACTACCGGGAATCCTGGCAGCCCGCGGCGGCCGATGGCGAGGTGCTGGAAAGGGCGCGTGCCATCGCCTGTACCGCGGTGCAGGGGCTGGTCGACAAGGCCACGGCATCGGGCGAAACCGGATGGGGCGTGTTCGGCGTGGAGCTGTTCGTACTGACCGATGGATCGATCCTGTTCAACGAGGTCTCCCCCCGCCCGCATGACACGGGCATGGTGACGCTGATCTCCCAGAGGCTGAGCGAGTTCGCGCTGCACGCGCGGGCGATCCTCGGCCTGCCCGTCACCGAAGGGCATGTGGCGCTGGCGATGGGCGACGGGCAGACCGCCGCGAGCCACGCCATCGTGGTCGCCGGCGACGGCGAGGCGGAATTCACCGGAGTGGAGAACGCGCTGGCCGAGCCCGACACCGACCTGCGGATCTTCGCCAAGCCGCGAGTGCATGGACACCGCCGCATGGCCGTGTCGCTGGCCATCGGGACGGACGCCGGTGACGCGCGGCGCAAGGCCGCCGATGTCGCCGATGCGCTGACCATCACCGTGCGCTAGCGCCACACGAAGACCGCGGCACATCTTTCATCTCTATCCGGCGAAAGTCCCATCCGGGCCGACTCCAATGGGACTTTCGCCGGATAACACGCAGCTGAACACACAGCCAAACGCGCGACCAAACACGCGACCAAGTACACAGCCATAGGCCTCTTTCATCCCGCCAGAGTCCCGTTTCGGACGGTACAGGTGGGATCATGCGCGGATAGCAGCCGCAGCGAGCGTGTTAGCGCTGCGCATGTAGCCGCCCATTGGTATTCTTTTACCGTTAGTTCACCCAGAAATTCCGCTCCTCAAGCATGATTTGGAAGGCGATTATGGAGAAATTGGAAAAGCTCTACGAGGGCAAAGCCAAGCAGCTGTACGCGACCGACGACCCGGAGGTCCTGTGGGTCGAATACAAGAACACCGCCACGGCCGGCGACGGCGAGAAGAAGGAGGACTTCACCGGCAAGGGCCGACTGAACAACCTCATCACCACGATCATCTTCGACCTGCTCAAGAAGCGCGGCATCGACAGCCACCTGATCAAGCGCGTGAACGCGACCGGCCAGCTGGTGCGCAAGGTGAACATGTTCCCGCTGGAGATCGTGCTGCGCAACGTCGCGGCCGGCCACTTCTGCTCCCGTCTAGGCGTGGAGGAAGGCCTGCCCCTCAAGGAGCCGGTGCTCGAATACTTCATTAAGAACGATGACCTGCATGATCCGTTCGTCAACGACGACGATCTGGTCGCCTTGGGCGTATGCACCCGTCAGGACCTCGCCGAGATCGCGCCGCTCGCCCGCAAGATCAACGAGGCCCTGATCGAGATCTTCGCCAAGATCGACGTCAAGCTGGTGGACTTCAAGATCGAGATGGGCCGCGCGTCCGACGGCACGCTGCTGCTCGCTGACGAAATCACCCCGGATTCCTGCCGCCTGTGGGATCAGAAGGATCACTCCGGCAAGGTCGAGCACCTTGACAAGGACCTGTTCCGCCGCGGCCTGGGCAGCATCATCCCCGCCTACGAGGAGATCGAGGAGCGGCTTGCCGAGCTCGCCAAGTCCGAGGGCATCGAGGTCACCGAGTAATTCATCCAAGCGCAAGTAGCAGAACATAATGTTGGCTCCCCTCTGGAGGGGAGCTGTCGCCGATAGACGACTGAGGGGAGGTTAAGGCGTTCACTGCCATGACATCTCCCCTCATTCAGCTTCGCTGACAGCTCCCCTCCAGAGGGGAGCCAAGTTCTTTCACCACGCCTCTTCATTTTTTGAATAACTTCTTAAGAAAGGATTCTCATGGTTTTTCGCGTGTACGTGGAGAAGAAGCCCGGCTTCGACGTGGAAGCCCAGCAGCTCGGCACCGAACTGAAGACCATCCTCGGCATCGATGGCCTGCGCAAGGTGCGCATCGTCAACCGCTATGACGTCGAGGGCATCTCCCAGGAGCTCTTCGAACAGGCCACGCCTACCGTGTTCAGCGAGCCGCAGGTGGATGACGCCTCCGCGGACCTGCCTGACTTCGGCGACGCGACGGTGTTCGCCACCGAGTTCCTGCCCGGACAGTTCGACCAGCGCGCCGACTCCGCCGCAGAGTGCATCCAGCTGATCTCGCAGGGTGAGCGTCCGACCGTGCGCTCCGCCAAGGTGTACGCGCTCGAAGGCACGCTCAGCGAGGCCGACGTCGCTGCCATCAAGCATTACGTGATCAACCCTGTCGAGGCCCGCGAGGCGTCGCTGGAAGCCAAGACCACGCTGAAGACCCAGGTGCCCACCCCCGGCAAGGTCGAGACCATCGCCGGCTTCAACGAGATGGACGCCGCTGCCGGCCAGAAGTTCATCGACGAGCGCGGGCTCGCCATGGATCTGGCCGATCTTGAGTTCTGCCAGAAGTACTTCTCCGAAGAGGGACACGAGCCCACGATCACCGAGATCAAGGTGATCGATACCTACTGGTCCGACCACTGCCGCCACACCACGTTCGGCACCGAACTGGACAAGGTCGACATCGACGACGCCGCGGTCAAGGCCGCTTTCGAACGCTATCTGGAGATGCGTCACGAGCTCGGCCGCGACGCCAAGCCCGTGTGCCTGATGGATATGGGCACGATCGGCGCGAAGTGGCTCAAGAAGAACGGCATCCTCACCGGTCTCGACGAGTCCGAGGAGATCAACGCCTGCACCGTCAAGGTGAAGGTCGACGTCAACGGCGAGGACGAGGACTGGCTGTTCCTGTTCAAGAACGAGACGCACAACCACCCCACAGAAATCGAGCCGTTCGGTGGCGCGGCCACCTGCATCGGCGGATGCATCCGCGACCCCCTGTCGGGCCGTTCCTACGTGTATCAGGCGATGCGCGTCACCGGTGCCGCCGATCCGACCGTGCCGGTCTCCGAAACGCTTGAAGGCAAGCTGCCCCAGCGCAAGCTCGTGACCACCGCGGCCTCCGGCTACAGCTCGTACGGCAACCAGATCGGGCTCGCCACCGGCCAGGTCGACGAGATCTACCACCCCGGCTATGTGGCCAAGCGCATGGAGGTGGGCGCGGTCGTGGCCGCCACCCCGGCCGACCATGTGCGCCGTGAGACCCCGGCCCCCGGCGACAGGATCATCCTGCTCGGCGGTCGCACCGGCCGTGACGGCATCGGCGGCGCCACCGGCTCGTCGAAGGCTCACAACGTGGAGTCGCTGGAACTCGACGGCGCCGAAGTGCAGAAGGGCAACGCGCCCGTCGAGCGCAAGCTGCAGCGCCTGTTCCGCCGCGGCGACGCCTGCCGACTCATCAAGCGCTGCAACGACTTCGGTGCCGGCGGCGTGTCCGTGGCGGTCGGCGAGCTGGCCGACGGTCTGTACGTGGACCTCAACACCGTTCCGAAGAAGTACGAGGGACTTGACGGCACCGAGCTGGCGATTTCCGAATCGCAGGAGCGCATGGCCGTGGACGTGGCAGCCAAGGACGTCGACGAGTTCCTGGGGTACGCCCGCGAGGAGAACCTCGAAGCCACGGTGATCGCCACCGTGACCGAGGACCCGCGCATGGTGATGACCTGGAACGGCGACAAGATCGTGAACCTGAGCCGCGAGTTCCTGGCGTCCAACGGCGCCTCCAAGCATCAGGTCGTGCGCGTCGAGGAGCAGGAGGCGTACGAGGTGCCCGCCTCGTGGCGCGAAGGCTCGCTGGCCGACCGCATGAACGCGGTCGTCACCGACCTCAACGTGGCATCGAACAAGGGTCTGTCCGAACGTTTCGATTCGACGATCGGAGCCGGAACCGTGCTCATGCCGTTCGGTGGACGCAAGCAGCTCACCCCGAACGAGGCCATGGTCGCCAAGCTCCCTGTGTTCGGCGAGACCACGACCGCTTCGGCCATGGCGTGGGGCTTCAACCCGTACATCATGTCGAAGAACCAGTTCACCGGCGCATACCTGTCGGTCGTCGAGTCGCTGTCGAAGCTGGTCGCGGCCGGTTTCGAACACGAGAAGGCGTACCTGAGCTTCCAGGAGTACTTCGAGAAGCTGCGCGACGAGCCGGAACGCTGGGGCAAGCCAACGGCCGCCGTGCTTGGTGCGCTGATGGCGCAGGTCGACCTCGGCGCCGGCGCGATCGGCGGCAAGGATTCCATGTCCGGTTCGTTCGAGAACCTCGACGTGCCTCCGACGCTGATCTCCTTCGCCGTGGCCGTAGGCAGCATGAAGCGCGCCACCTCCCCCGAGTTCAAGGGTGCCGGCCACCGCATCGTGCGTATCGCGCCGCGTTACCTGGCCGACGGCCTGACCCCGGACAAGAATGCGCTGCTTGAGGCGTTCTCGCTGGTCGAGGAGCTTACCGACCCGTCGCATCACATCGCGTTGGCCGTCTCCACGCCGGGCTACGGCGCGACTGCCGAGGCGCTGTTCAAGATGACGCTCGGTAACCGCATCGGCCTGACGCTCAACGAGAGCATCGCCGCGGACGACCTGTTCAAGCCTGCATACGGCTCGTTCATCATCGAGCTGGCGGACAACGAGAAAATCCCGGCGGCCTCCAACCTGGTCGAGGTCGGCGAGATCGGCACCACCACCGCCGAGTACGTGTTCAAGGCGGCGGGCGAGACGCTGGATCTGGCGAACGTGCAGGAGGCGTGGGAGTCCGGCATCGAATCCGTGTTCCCATACCGTTCCAAGAGCGACGAAGCCGGCAAGAGCGTCGAAACCATCACATTCGACGCGCCGAAGAAGACCGTGTACACGGGCGCCGGCGTCGCCAAGCCGCACGTCGTGATTCCGGTGTTCCCCGGCAACAACTGCGAGTATGATTCCGCCGCCGCCTTCGAACGTGCGGGCGCGGACGTGACCACGCTGATCGTCAACAACCTGACGCCGGCCGCCGTCGCCGAATCAACGCAGGCGCTGGTGGACGAGATCAACAAGAGCCAGATCGTGATGATCCCCGGCGGATTCTCGGGCGGCGACGAGCCGGACGGCTCCGCGAAGTTCATCACCGCGTTCTTCCGCGCGCCCGCGGTCACCGAGGCCGTGCGCGACCTGCTCAAGAACCGCGATGGCCTGATGCTCGGCATCTGCAACGGCTTCCAGGCGCTCATCAAGCTGGGTCTGGTTCCGTATGGCGACATCGTGCCGATGACCGCCGAATGCCCGACGCTGACGTTCAACACGATCGGCCGTCACCAGAGCCGTCTGGTGCGCACTCGTGTCGCGTCGAACCTGTCGCCGTGGCTGTCGCGCACGGCCGTGGGCGACGTGCACACCGTGGCCATCTCGCATGGTGAAGGCCGCTTCGTCGCCGCCGAACCGGTGCTTGACCTGCTCAAGGCCAACGGACAGATCGCCACGCAGTACGTGGACGAGGCCGGCGTGCCCGGCATGGACCTGACCGTGAACCCGAACGGCTCGCTGCTCGCCATCGAGGGCATCACCAGCCCGGACGGCCGCGTCTTCGGCAAGATGGGTCACTCGGAGCGCTCCGGCAACGGCCTGTACGTCAATGTGCCCGGCGACAAGTACCAGCCGATCTTCGAGGCCGGCGTCGAGTACTTCGCCGCGTGACGGTGATGGCTGACTGATAGCAGACTGGGGCGGGAACCTTCTCGGGTTCCCGCCCCAGTCTGTTATTGATGAAGTATGGCCTCCGCGCGATACGCGGCGGTATGGATTACTCGGCCTTTGAGGGCGCGACAGGTTCTGCGACCGCCGCACCGTTCGCCACAGGAGCGCTGTTAACAGTGTTGTTGGCCAGTTGTTGATGCACGGTCTTCGCGATGTGACGGCTGACCATGAACCAAATCGCCCCGGCGACAACCACGACAAACGAAATCGGATAGATATACTCAGCGATTCCGTATCCATACTGCGAGGAAGGCAGTACGCCACGATCGTCAAAATCCCAACGCAGCGCATAGAAAGCGACTACAGCAAGCACCGAGAATACGATGGCCGCGATCGGCTTCTTCAACACTCCGAACAGCAGAATAAGCAGCGAAGACACCGCGATGACCACCATGAGCGTAATGCATATGACAGCTTCCAGGTACATGCCGCCGAGCAGCTTCCCGGACTGGAGACCCGCGATGTAGATGCGCAGGAATGTCAGCAGCGACAGCCCCACCACATCCTTGTTGTGTAGACCGGCTTCCGCGGTGTATACCCGATCACCATACTGCTTCAGGTATTCTGCATAATCGCCCTTTGCTGAGGCGAACGGCAGGAAGAACGACACCGCCATCGCCACTGCGCCGACCACCAACAGCACATACGGAATGAGCTGCTTGGCGGGGAGCTTCTTCGAGACCTGTTGGCCTTGTGCTATATCTCCCATATTGTCACCTTTCTTTCCTGTGTTCTCGTATCATGTTTGATGACGGGTTGTGACCGTGCACGTGATACTGTGCACGAAGTGCTTAGTCATCGGGTATCAATCACTTGGGATTGGTCGTCGTCACGGTCACCGTGTACATTCCGGCTTCAGCAGTAGGCTCATACAAGCGCTCGATGACATCTTTAGCCTGTTTATTGGCAATTTTCAGCAGTTGTGTTCGGTCTAGCCGAGCTTCGGTCTTTTTCTTGGCGTCTTCCATCGCAGCTTTAGTGTCCTCTACATCCGCTGCGTTAAAGAAGGAATCAGACTTGTCAAAGAAACGCAGTGAATCGGGATTGACGGCCACCGACTGGATTTTCGGTGCAGGTAGCGTGATAGACACTGTTTTGGAGTCCTTGTCGATTTTTATCTGGGCCTTGGCCAGATCGACCCCCGCGCGCACCTCGTATGTGTAGAACATCGTGAACTGCTTCTTGTTCAGGAACGCAATACCACCGTCTTCGTATTTCTCGAAGCCGTAATCCGTTTCCTTAGCCGTGGTAAGATCCTGAATCTTCTCCAGCTGCTTAACGACGACTTCATTGGTCAATTCCTGTTGAGGATTGAAGAACTTGGTGATGGCACCACGAATCCATCCTCCGGCGAACATAAAGATGACGGCGACGACGACCGCCAGAATGATTGTTGCTTTCAGGCTCATCTTGAATGATGAGCCATCTTTGTCGACGCGTGCGCGCATTTTTCACCTTTTCTCTTTCATACTCTCGTCATCTCAATTCATGTGGCATCTGATGCAATCCAGTTCTGGCATACGTCTACAAAATGTATGGGCAAAACCGCGACGAGACATCAGTCGTCGACTGAATTCGAGCTGGTTCTCACCGATTATGCAACACATTAGCGATGCACAATCAGCAACACAATAAGTATAACGTAAATATTGCGACATAATGCTATATCTGAGCTTGGTTATGATCCTTGTGCTGGCAACGTTGCCGAACCATCATGCACCGGTCGGCATCAACACGAGCCGCATAAGAAGGGAACGACAATGACATCACCGAGAAGTTCGATTTCCCAGTATCTCCCGCGAAATTGCACGAAGCCGTCCGATCCATGTTGCCATGCAGCGCCGCATTCTCACTACGCGAAGCAAATGACACCGAAATGAAAACGACATTCACTCCTTACGACAGCGACGATGTTCTGACAGCAACCGTGAACGGCAGCGGTGACGAGTCGAAGATAACGCTGTCTGCACAAGACTCGTCGAATACAGGGGCGCGCATCATGCGCTTTGCCACCGATTTGGCTGCCCGGCGGAAAGGGGCGAAGGCCGGAGCAGTGATTGGCGGGGAACGTACAATGTGGGATATGAGCGAGCATGTGGAGCATGGGTTCGGCCCGGTGTGGGACAGCGAATCGCGGATTCTGATACTGGGGTCGATGCCCAGTCCGAAATCGCGGAAGGCGGCGTTCTACTATATGCACCCGCAGAATCGCTTCTGGCCGGTGATGCAGGCGTTGTTCGCCGACCCGGCGGATCCGTCTGATGTCACCGGCGACTCGCTGCAATCCCGCCGCGCATTCGCGATGCGCCACCATATCGCCTTGTGGGATGTCATCGCGTCCTGCGACATCACCGGGGCCAGTGACGCCAGCATCCGCAACGCCACGCCGAACGATCTGACGCCCCTGCTGCGCGATGCGCCGATCGCTCGCATATTCACCACCGGAGCGAAGTCGGCGCAACTCTATCGCAGACTCATCGAACCACGACTGGCCGCAACCGGCATCACCATCGGCATGACTCCGCTCCCCTCCACCAGTCCGGCCAACGCCTCGATGCGGCTGCCGGCGCTTATCGAAGCCTACCGACTGGCCTTCCAGAGCGCAGGCGCTCTTGAAATGGCGGATGAAACGGTCACTGGTCTCTGACGCGATCGCGGCGTGGACGGCGGTGCCGGGCAATCGACGCGCCCAACCGGCAGACCGGGATGAGATACAGGAACGGCGCCCCGAATCGTCAGCCTCAGCCGAATGATATGCGCCGGAGCACAACTGATGGACGCAACGATCAATTGCGGCATTGGCTGGCGGACGGCAATCTCGATGTGGCGGTGGCGGACTTCACCGGCATGCCGACCGGCGTGGAGCTGGTGAATTTCTATCAGGAACGTATGGTGTTGGTCATCGCGAACTCGCTGTGACTGGATCTCGCCGGCGGCGGGACGCCGCCGGATGAGACCGCCATCGGCGCCGGTGACCTGTCATCCTTGGAGCGCTGCCCGTTCCTACTGGGCAATCCGCAGGACATCGACGGACGCATCGGCGACATGCTGTTCCGCCGCGCCGGATTCGCTCCCGTGGCTGCGGGCCGGGAACCTCATACGCGATCAGCTTCGGCATATCCGCCTGCGACTACCGGTGGAGCGCGGTCGATGATTTCATCGACTGCGCTCCACCGGAGCATCAGCAACCATTGACAGGCATGATTCCGGCCGGAACCGTCGGATCACGCCTGATAGTCGTTGAGCATGGCCTCGATGTTGTTGCCATCGGGATCATGGACGAACGCGGCATAGTAGCCCGGCCCGTAGTTCGGGCGCGGACCGGGCTTGCCGTTGTCGGTGCCGCCGGCCGCGAGACCCGCCTCATGGAACGCCTTGATGGCGTCGGCGGTCTTGGCGCGGAACGCGACGTGTGACGGCACGACCGGATTGCCGTCCTTCGGCGATTCCAGCCAGATGCCGTCGCCGTCCTCGTCGTTGGCGAAGCATACTGCAGTCGGGTATGCGGCCTTCTTGACATAGCCCAGCGGCGCCAGCAGCTTCTCGTAGAAATCGGCGCGCTTGGCGGCATCGGCGACGAACAGTCCGATGTGATCGATCATGATGAACCTCCTATGACCATGTGGATGACTATTCCATTATCCTTGCATCGCTCGTGACGCGGGTGAATATCAGCTTTGGGTAAAGCCCCGTTTCAGGCGCCGAAATCGGTGTCGCCGGCGGCGTCGGCCCGGGCCACGGCAGCCTCGGCATCGCATGCGGCCTGTTCGATGACCCGCTCGTAGCCGGTCAACGCGGCGAACGGCATGAACTGGGCGGCCCGCTGACGACGGGACATCTGCGGATGCCTGCGCGACACGTGATGCGGCATATCGATGATGTCGTCATATTTATGCGTCTCATGTAATGCCATATGGACTCCTTTTCACGCCCGATAGCGCAATACGTTCGATACGCTCATGCACGATGGCCTCCGATCTGCCGATTGCGGTCCTGGCCGGTGGCGCCGTCCTCCATGTCCATCGCCTTGATGACGGCATTGCGGCCGAATTTCCTCTTGACCTCCAGCAATGCAGTCTGCATGTCATGCTCACGCCGCACATCACTGTTCGAAATGCCGGCATGGCCATCGTCCCCCTCCTCCGCGGACGAATCGATCCGGGAAAACAGATCAAGCTGCTCGTAGCGTTTGCCGGCCGCAAGCTCATTCGCCGTGGCCACATCATCGGCGATGACGGTGAGCCGGCGCACCAACAGACGCGGATCCACGATGCGCTCGTACAGCATCGTCATCGCCTCACGGATGCGAGTGGAAGACGAGGTGAACTCCCCCAGTCCGATCGACCCGGTGGCCGGCTTGGGGACCCGCCGCCCATACCGGTCGACGGACACCGGCCCGCGATAGCTCTTGCCCGCCTGATCGGAGGCCCGTTTCATCGCCGAATCCGCGCAGGAATCCAGTTTGGTCGAGTCAAGGCTGCCGATGTCGTAGCCGACCGCGAGCGTCAGACGATTCGTCAGCACCCGCTTGCCGACAAGATCCAAGGCGAGCGCGTCCGCCATCTCCTTGACGATGAGCCGTCCCGTGGCATAGTCGGCGGGCCCGGTGAGCACCTGCCCACTGCTGATGCTGTGCGCATCCGGCTCATATGATTGGATGTCCGCGATCGTGCACGGCTCCCAGCCCCACGCATGGTCTATGAGCAGTTCGGCGTTCCTGCCGAACATGCGGTAGAGCAGATCCTCGTTGTAGTAGTCGGAGGCCCGGCCGATCGAGCATCGGGCGACGTCCCCCATGGTCAGCAGGCCGGCATGCTCAAGCTTCCGGGCATAGCCGCGACCGACCCGCCAGAAATCCGTAAGCGGACGATGGTTCCATAGCAATCGCCGATACGACATCTCGTCAAGCTCCGCCACACGAACGCCATCCTCATCGGCGGGCATGTGCTTGGCCACGATGTCCATCGCCACCTTCGCCAGATACATGTTGGTGCCGATGCCGGCCGTGGCGGTGATGCCCGTCTGCGCGAGAATGTCACGCACGATGGCCCTCGCCATCTCGTGCGGGCCCATGCCCAGCGCGCGCAGATAGGGCGTGGCATCGATGAACACCTCATCGATCGAATAGACATGGATGTGCTCGGGCGCGGCATATCGCAGGTACACGCCGTACACCCTGCCGCTCACCTCCAGGTAATGCGCCATTCGCGGCTTGGCAATCACCATCGACGCCTTCAATCTCGGGGAATGTTCAAGATCCCGAGAATCACAGGATTCACCGGACAGCCGTCCGCCAGGAGCCAGCATCGCCCGCTCGGCGTTCACCGATGCCAAGCGCTGCCGAACCTCGAACAAACGTGCGCGTCCGGGAATGCCATACGCCTTCAGCGAAGGAGACACGGCCAGGCAGATGGTCTTGTCCGTACGCTCCTCATCCGCCACCACCAGATGCGTGCGCAGCGGGTCGAGATCACGGTCGTGACACTCCACGGAAGCGTAAAAAGACTTCAGGTCTATGGCAAGATACACATGCTCGCCCCGAACCATCGTCACCACCCCCTTTCGCGCTTTCGTTTCAGAGTACAATCATTATGAGACATATGTTCGATAGTATGTCGCCGCCCATGAGGCCCATCTGCCACACCCCCAAGCGCGGATGTAGCCGCCGATTGGTACTGTGGATAGGTAGCGAATCCCCTGTCTCCCATGTTTTGGAAGGAGCTTTGGCTTGTCAGCTGAACTCGAAGACATTCACGAAGAATGCGGCATCTTCGGCGTATGGGGTCACCCGGACGCCGCCCGCCTGACGTATTTCGGACTCCACGCACTGCAACACCGCGGTCAGGAAGGCGCCGGCATCGTCTCCAACGACCACGGCCATCTCATCGGGCACCGCGGCCTCGGACTGCTGACCCAGGTGTTCGGCGACGAGCGCGAGATCGGACGGCTCACCGGCGACAAGGCGATCGGCCACGTGCGTTATGCCACCGCCGGATCGGGCACCACCGACAACATCCAGCCGTTCATCTTCCGGTTCCACGACGGCGACGTGGCGCTGGGGCACAACGGAAACCTCACCAACTGCGTGTCGTTGCGTCGCAAGCTGGAGGACGAAGGCGCGATCTTCCACTCCAACTCCGACACCGAAGTGCTCATGCACCTGATCCGCCGCTCCTCCAAGCCGACCTTCATGGACAAGCTCAAGGAGGCGCTCAACACCGTGCACGGCGGGTTCGCCTACCTCATCATGACCGAGGACGCGATGATCGGCGCGCTCGACCCGAACGGCTTCCGACCGCTGTCCCTCGGCAAGATGAAGAACGGCGCCTACGTGCTCGCCTCCGAGACCTGCGCTCTCGACGTCGTCGGCGCCGAACTGGTACGCAACATCCGTCCCGGAGAGATCATCGTGGTCAACGACCACGGCTACAAGATCGTGCAGTACACCAACAAGACGCAGCTGGCCATCTGCTCCATGGAATACATCTACTTCGCCCGCCCGGACTCCAACATCTACGGCGTGAACGTGCACTCCGCCCGCAAGCGCATGGGCGCGCGCCTGGCCGAGGAATCCCCGGTCGACGCCGACATGGTCATCGGCGTGCCCAACTCGTCGCTGTCCGCCGCGTCCGGTTACGCCGAGGCCGCGCACCTGCCCAACGAAATGGGCCTGATCAAGAACCAGTACGTGGCCCGCACCTTCATCCAACCCACGCAGGAGCTGCGCGAGCAGGGCGTGCGCATGAAACTGTCCGCCGTCCGCGGTGTCGTGCGCGGCAAGCGCGTCATCGTCATCGACGATTCGATCGTGCGCGGAACCACGTCCAAGCGCATCGTCCAGCTGCTCAAGGAAGCCGGCGCCGCCGAAGTGCACATGCGCATCAGCTCGCCGCCGCTCAAATACCCGTGCTTCTACGGCATCGACATCTCCACCACCAAGGAGCTGATCGCCGCGAAGAAATCCGTCGAGGAGATCCGCGACTTCATCGGCGCCGACTCCCTCGCCTTCCTGTCGCTCGACGGCTTGGTCGAATCCATCGGCCTCAACGCGCAGGCACCCTACGGCGGACTGTGCGTCGCCTACTTCAACGGCGACTACCCGACCGCGCTCGACGACTACGAGACCGACTTCCTCAAGTCCCTCACCCCCGAGGACCGTGTCCGTCTGCCCGAATTCGCGCTCTACAAGAGCAAGTACGAAGGCAACGAGTACACCACCGCGCCGACGCAGCAATAACGGCGTTCCAGCATCACAGACCAATCCCAATCCCGAAACAACCCAACAAGCATCATCCAAGAAAGGTACGTCATGCCACAAGCATATGAAAACGCCGGTGTCAGCGTGGAAGCCGGCTACGAGGTCGTCAAGCGCATCAAATCGCACGTCGCCCGCACCAACCGTCCCGGCGTCGTCGGCGGCATCGGCGGCTTCGGCGGCCTGTTCGACCTCGCGTCCCTCGGCTACAAGGAGCCCGTGCTGATCTCCGGCACCGACGGCGTCGGCACCAAGCTCGTCGTCGCCAAGATGGTCGACAAGCACGACACCATCGGCGTCGACTGCGTGGCCATGTGCGTCAACGACATCGCCGCCCAAGGCGCCGAGCCGCTGTTCTTCCTCGACTACATCGCCTGCGGCAAGAACGATCCGGCGCTGCTCGAACAGGTCGTCTCCGGCGTAGCCGACGGATGCGTGCAGTCCGAAGCCGGTCTGATCGGCGGCGAGACCGCCGAAATGCCCGGCATGTATGACGAAGACGAATACGATCTGGCCGGATTCGCGGTCGGCGTGGCCGAAAAGTCCGCCATCGTCGACGGCTCCGGTATCACCGCCGGCGACGTGCTCATCGGACTGCCATCCACCGGCGTGCACTCCAACGGCTTCTCCCTCGTGCGCAAGGCCCTGTTCGAGCAGGCCGGCTATACCGTCGACACCGTGCTCCCCGAACTCGGCGGAGCCAAGCTCGGCGACGTGCTGCTCACCCCGACCAAGATCTACGTCAAGACACTCAAGCCCCTGTTCAAGGCAGGCGTCGTCAAGGGCGTCGCCCACATCACCGGCGGCGGCTTCATCGAGAACATCCCCCGTATGATCCCCGACGGCCTCGCCGCCGACATCACGCTCGGATCCTGGCCCGTCCTTCCCATCTTCGACGTCCTGGAACGCGCCGGCGACATCGACCACAAGGAGATGTACAACATCTTCAACCTGGGCATCGGCATGGTGCTCGCCGTCTCCGCCGAACGCGCCGACGAGACGCTCGCCCTGCTCAAGGACAACGGCGAAGCCGGATATGCGATCGGCACGATCGTCCCCGACACCGACGGCACGCAGATCACGCTGAAGTAAGCATCCACTCCCGCACTCCCCACTGATGGGGAGTGCGGTCACAAGCGAATCCGGGGGTGGCCGGCAAGCCCCCCCAGTCCGTCTGCAACGGACAGCCCCGCCAGCGGGGCCTGAAGAAAGGACACATCATGGGTCAGAAAGTCTTGGTCATCGGCTCGGGCGCACGCGAACACGCCATCGCGCACGCGCTGCTGCGCGGCGACAGCGTCAGCGAAGTCACCGTCGCCTCCGGCAACCCCGGCATGGAACTGGACGGCATCCGCACCACCCAAATCAACGAATCAAACCACGCCGCCTTCATCAGCTTCATGCAGCACAACCAGTACGACTGGGCGTTCGTCGGCCCTGAAGTCCCCCTGATCGAAGGACTCGTCGACGACTTCGCCGCGGCCGGCATCAAGGCCTTCGGCCCCAACAAGGCCGCCGCCCAGATCGAAGGCTCCAAAGACTTCGCCAAGCAGCTGATGGCCCGCCACAACATCCCCACCGCCCAATACCGCACCTTCGACAACCTCGAAGACTCCGTCGCCTACGTGCGCGAACACGGCGCCCCCATCGTCGTCAAGGCCGACGGACTCGCCGCCGGCAAGGGTGTCACCGTCGCCATGGACGTCGACACCGCCATCACCGCTCTCGACGATATCTTCATCGACCACCGCTTCGGCAAGGCCGGCGCCAAGGTCGTCATCGAAGACTTCCTCGAAGGCCAGGAATTCTCCCTCATGAGCTTCGTCCGCGGCACCGAATTCTGGCCCATGCCCATCTCCCAGGACCACAAGCGCGCCTACGACAACGACGAAGGACCCAACACCGGCGGCATGGGCGCCTACAGCCCCGTTCCCCAGATCGGCCAGGACGTCATCGACACCGCCATCGACACCATCGTGCGCCCCACCGTCGAAGCCATGGCCGCCGAAGGCACCCCCTTCACCGGCATCCTCTACGCCGGCCTCATCGCCACCGCCGACGGCCCCAAGGTCATCGAATTCAACGCCCGCTTCGGCGACCCCGAAACCGAAGTCGTCCTCCCCAAGCTCACCAGCGATCTCGGAGCAGCCATCAGCGCCATCCTCGACGGCGGCACCCCCGCCTTCACCTGGGACAGCGACAACGCCACCCTCGGCGTCGTCCTCGCCTCCAACGGCTACCCCGTCAACGTCATCAAGGGTGCCAAAATCCCCTCCATCCCCGTCGACGACGCCTCCCACGTCTACTACGCCGGCGTCTCCAACAGCGACCAAGGCCTCGTCGCCTCCTCCGGACGCGTCCTCCTCATCGAAACCACCGCCCCCGACCTCAAGTCCGCCCAAGACAAGGTCTACGCAATCATCGACAAGCTGGACACGGAGGGAATGTTTTACCGCCACGACATCGGTGCCAAAGCGCTGAAGTGAGTTGTGCGGCGCATCTGCTGCGTTGCGGAACGCTCGAAGTACCATCGTACGTCGTCGCATTCCGCGCCTTGCATCTGCACCACACAACTCACTTCAGGCGGTAAAAAGCCGTGTATGGCATGCCTATGAAATTGCCCCCGCTAGTAGCGGGGGCAATTGCTATTTTGTGAGGCCTTACGGCAGATCCATGAAGTCGGTGTCTTTCAGATAGTTTTTGCCGGCCGTGATGTCGTACTGGATGAGCTTGTAATCGGTCATCAGCTGCTTGGTCTGCTCGTCGAACTCGTCCTCGGCCATCGGGTTGCCCGCCGCGTCAAGATAGATATCCTGCCCCTCGGGGATGCGGTCCCATCCCTGGATCTTGTTGACCACCGGCGGCTCCATGGCGGAGACCTTCTTGTGCATGAGCGTCAGGAACGCCAGGTACGGCGACACCTTCGCGTTCATGTGCTCCGCAGTCTGCGCCACGAAATAGTTCGGCGACGAGTACACGCTGTTGTCGACCTTCTTGCCCTGCGAGCCGGACGCCTTGTTGGACCATATGAAATAATCCGTCAAATGCAGCGCCAGCGAATTGTTCGTATCCTGGCTGGCGGTTTCGTAGATGCCCGGCAGATGGTCGCCATAGAACACGACCGTCACCGGCTTGTCGAGCTTGTTGAGCTCATCGAGGAAGTTCTTCGTCTCCGTATCGGTGATGCTCGCGCCCTTCGCATACGTGTCGATGGCCGTCACTTCGTCGGAGCCGAGGGAATCGGCGCCGTCGGCCGCGGTGGCCTTGAACTCGTTGTCGGCATACCAGTCGTTGTACGGCATATGGTTCTGCATCGTGATGATCTGGATGAACTGGTTCGAATCGGTCGAGCTGATGTCCTCCAACGCGCTCTGATACGTGGCCTTGTCGGACACGTACGGGGAACGGTCGATCTTGCCCCGATGCTTGATGATGTCGTCGCCCTGCAGCGTGTAGAAATGCGCGAATCCGAACTTCTTGTAGTTCGTCGCGCGCGAATACATCGACGGCTCATACGGGTGGAAGGCGATGGAGTTCTTCGGAGCCCCCCACATCTGGTTGATCGTCGGCGTCCAATGCTGCCCCGGTACCAGCTGCTGGTACGGGCTGGTCAGAGACGAGTCGAAATTCGCCATGCTCAGGCCCGACAATCCCATATACTCCAGGTTCGCGGTGCCGCCACCGTATCCGGACGACAGCATCAGACCGCTGGTCGTGCCGGATTTGATGGCACGGACCTCCGGAATGGCGTCCTTGTTGAGCTTCACACCGGGTACGCGCGCGGGGTCTGAGAACGATTCAGACAGCACGTAGACCACCGTCGAATCGGTCATGTTCTTCGTGCGCGAGGCGTTGATCTTCTCGGCGGCGGCCTCGTACCTCTTGACGACCTCCTTCATCGTGGCCTCGCTGTAATCGCTCGGCTCATCCATGATCGTCGGGTTGAGCTGCCGGGTGAACGAGACCAGCGGACCGTTGCGCTGCGCGTCATACACGGAATCCCACATCGAAGGAGTGTCGCCCAGGGCCTTGGAAAAACCGTTCGCCCACGAGCCGACGGTGCTGACCTGGTCACAGTACAGGCCGAAGAACAACGACGGCAGCAGGAACACCATCAGACGGATTCCGGCGGCCAACCCCTTGTTGTCGAAACGGATCATGCGACCATGCCGGCCATCGACATGGTTGAGCACCACGAACAGTGCGACGAACACCAGGAACACCGCGAGTGCGCCGAGGATGATCCAATGGGCCCCCGGAGGGGTGAAACTCATCAGATTGCCGGTATTCGAGCCGAGGAAGCCCAGATCGGACGGCAGAATCGCCTCATAGCGTATGGACACCTTGAAATGCTCGATGACGCCCACGATGATGGCCACGGCCAGCAGCACCGGCGTGGCTATCCAGAACCGGTTGAACAGCATGAGCAGCGCCAGATACAGCGCGCCGATGAGCAGCAGGTTCAGCACGAACACGAAGTTGCCCTTGGTCCACATCTTCGACACGAAACCCCAGCCCACGACGGGACTGGACAGCTGCACGCGCGTGCCGGACTGGCTGACGCCCCACTGCAGCGCAGCGACCGCCGCCATGTCGAACACCACGAACAGGACACCGTACAGCCAGCCGGGGAACGGCTTATACTCACGGCGACCGCCGTTTCTGCCGCCTTTGCCGCCGTTCCTGCCGGAAGAGGAGTCGGCCCGCTTGATATCCAGCACCTCGATCTCGCCGGACGGACTGACGGCATTGGCCACGTTCGTACCGTCGTCGTTCTTGTCGTTTATTTCGTCGCTCATATACCCGCACTTCGTGTGATTCGCATGGCGCCATCCGACCCATGCCCAATTCGTTATCGGCCATATACACGTCATCATGGTTCTTCCGCCGCGTCACGCGCGGAAGGGAACGGCCATGCGCCGCCATGATGAATACCGAATGACATTCTAGTAAAGAAACGACGACAATGGTACATCACGTTCACTGATATTTCCCTGAATCTCCCCGTATGAGACCAGTCTGAGACCCGTATGGGCCACTCGCCGCCCGTTGGAATCCGCGCGGAAGAGCCCCGCATGATCCGCATAAGTGGGCCCCGCATACAGCATCGGGCAATATCATCCCTGAGACGGACGAAAGGCGCCGGGTCATACCGGGTAACATCGACCGATGACACTTACAAGGGGGATGATCGCATGGAATCGTTGCCGAGTTGGGTGACGAGGTTGCTACATATACGACTCGTCTCAGGCCCGTTGCCAACCACGATATGGGTGATTGTCGGCGTGGGAGTGGCGATATTGCTGCTGTGGCAGGTCTTCAGGAGCGATCGGTCCAAGCTGGCGAGGCAGGTGCCCATCATGCTTGTCTGCGGTGGCTTCGGCCTGCTGGTCATGTGGCTGCTTTCCGAAAAATTCATGGTATTCGGCGTATCGCTGGGCTGGCCCGTCATCATGGCTGCGGCCGCGTGCTGCGCGCTGTTGGGACTGCTGGTGACGACCATCGTGCACGCCCGGCGCGCCCGGCGCCTGATGGCCGCGGTGCTCATCCCATTCGTGCTGGTCTCCACCGCGCTCCGTATCGACTCGATTTACGGGGAGTATCAGACCATCGGCTCGCTGATCGGCTATTCGTCATATCATCCGCTCAGCACGTCGCACATGCAGAAGGGGACCCTGACCGTCGATGAATGGCTGCGCGAGGTGCTCGATGGCAAACTGCCGCCCGCCGCCGCGCACGGCAAGGTCTATTCGGTGGACATATCCAACACAGCCTCCGGATTCCGCGCGCGTACCGCGGCCGTCTACATGCCGCCAGCCGCCCTGAGCGACACACCGCCAGAGCTGCCGGTACTCGTCATGCTCGCCGGGCAGCCAGGCAATCCGGACCGCGTGTTCTCGGCCAGCGGCATCGCCGCGATCCTGGACCAGTATGCGAAGGCGCATCACGGTCTGGCGCCCATCGTCATCTCGCCCGACCAGAACGGCGACAACACGGTGAACAGCCTGTGCGCCGACACGACCAAGGTCGGACGCGCGGAGACGTATCTGACCGTCGACGTGCCACGGTGGATCAAAGCGCATCTGCCCGTGTCCCGGCAGGCGCGGGATTGGGCGATCGGCGGGTTCTCGCAGGGTGGCACGTGTGCCACCCAGTTGGGACCGCGGCACCCGGACATATTCGGCTCCATCATCGCCGTGGACGGCGAGCTGAAGCCCACCGCCGGATCCGTGGAGCATATGGTCGCCGAATATTTCAACGGCGACCGCAGCGCCTATGAGGCTCAAGTGCCGGCCAACGCCATCGCCGACCACGCGCCTTCCAACCAGATCATGATTCTGGGGGCGGGCAAGCGCGACGCGAGATCCATAAAAAATGTCATCGTCAACGGCCAGGCCGGTGTCAAGGCCGGCATGCACGTCGTGAAGATCGTCGTGCCTGACACCGGCCATGACTGGCATTCCGTCAACGCGACATTGGAGGCGGCCGTCCCCTGGCTGTGTGCGCACCGCTGGGGTCTGGGCGAAACGGGCCTGACATGGTCCGACTATCCGAGAATTGAGGTTCTGCAATGAGCGACACGCAAGTCGAACCGGAGAGCGGCAAAGAAAGCCGCCGCAAATGCCGTACCCACGGCAGGATGCATGCCTTGGTGCAGGACGTGAGCGTCTGGATTCACGGGCATCGCCTCGCAGTGACGTTGTCCTGCACGTTCGCGGGTCTCAACATCGCCATGTGGATCGGCTTCGCGCTGGCCGGCCATCCACTGCCTCTGCGCAGCCTGCGCACCAGCCTGCAGGAGTTCAACCTGCTGCATCTGCTGGCCACGCTGCTGCTGACACGCGGAATCCTGCAGCTGCTCGTCGACACGATCGCGCTGTTGGTGATGTTCTCCATCGCCGAGACGCTGCTGGGCCGCCGCCGCACCCTGACGGCGGCCTTCATCTGCACGCTCGCCGGGACGGCCCTGGGACTGCTGCTGTGCGGAGGCATCGCCCAACTGCTGCAGGGCACTCCGGTGGTGGGCCGCATCCGTTTCGCGCTCAGCCCGCTGACGCTGGGCGTGGGCGCGATGATGGCGGCCAGCGCGTTCACCCGCCGCCTGTGGAGGCGGCGCATCCGTCTGATCGGCTATGTGTCCATTATCATGGTTGTGATGTTCAGCGGTAATCCCGGTGACTACTGCCTGCTCGCGGCGGCGGGATGCGGCCATGTACTGGGCGCGCTGGCATCCAAGCGGAAGACCGTCCGACAGCTGGACGCCGCTTCGGCGGCGGATCCGCTGCACTGGCAGCTGAGCACGTCGTACGAGACCCGTCGCGTGTTCGCGGCCATCGCGCTGGTACTCACGCTCGGCCCGATCATCGCGATCTCCTCACCAACCCATATCGGCCCGTTGAGCTCATTGGGACTAATTATGAGCCCGGCCTCACCCGATGACGGCAAGCTCGCCTCCTGCCTTGCCGGCATGGCCCGCACCGGCTGCTTCTTCCAGTTCAATCTGCTGCGGGTGTCCATGCCTGGGGCGGTCCTGCGTTCCCTGCTGCCGACCGCGGTGATGCTCATCATGACCTGGGGCCTGTATCGTGGCAGGCGTCTCGCCGCGTGGGCGTTCATCATCGTCGGGCTGGGGGAATCCTGCATCGCGATGCTGTACTATTTCGTGGCGCCTCTGTCCCACGCGCCGCAGGGGTTGCGTTCCCTGCTGCTGCACGGCGCGATTCCGGCGAGCATCGCCAACGTGCTGTTGCCAATGGTGTTCGCCATCGCCGTCGCCTGCTCCATGCACCACTTCCCGATCCGCACGGACGCGGGGCGTCTGCGGCGAGGCAGCGCGGCGGTCGTCATCGCCCTGGCCGTCTGCATCGCGGCGTATCTGGGCTTCGGACTGTTGCGCCCCGGCGATTTCCGGCCTCCGGCGACATGGCATGGCCTGATGCATGAGCTGCCGTCACGGTTCATTCCCATCGGGTTCCTCAACCGCAGCAGGCCGTCGTTCCTGCCGCGCACCGTGGCCGCATCGGTGGTCGATCAGGCCGTGGGACTGGTCTTCTGGCTCGTGGTGCTGGTCGTCGCGGTCCGATGGATGCGTGAGATCCTGCTGGTCGACGGACGCGCCCGCGCCAACGCCGGCCGCCTGGTGGAGCTGGATGGCGAGTCGATGAGCTTCATGACCACGTGGGAGGGCAACCATTACTGGTTCTCCGCCACCGGACGGTCGGCCATGGCATACCGGGTGATCCACGGCATCGCGCTGACGACCACGGGCCCGTTCGGCGACCGTGGCGAATGGTCGTCCGACCTGCGCGAGTTCGCTCGGTTCAGCATGCAGCAGTCATGGTCGCCCGTGCTATACAGCGTGCATCGCGAGCAGCGCGACCAGCTTGCCGCCATGGGCTGGTATTCGCTGGAGGTCGGCAGCGAGATGGTGGTCGATCCCCGGCAATGGAAGACGACCGGCAAGAAATGGCAGGACATCCGCACCGCCATCAACAAGGCGAAACGTTCCGGTATCAGCGACGTGATGTCGACCTTCAACGAGGCCCCGAACGACATACGCGAACAGATCGAGGAGATCTCCGAGCAGTGGGCGCAGCTCAAGGCGCTGCCGGAGATGAAGTTCACGCTGGGCGGCGTCGAGGAGCTGCACGACCCGCGCGTGCGCATCCTGTACGCGATCGATGCCGAGGGGACGGTGCTAGGCGTGACCAGCTGGCTGCCGACGTGGCGCGACGGGCGCATCATCGGCTGGACGCTTGATTTCATGCGGCATCGCACCGACAGTCCGAACGGCATCATGGAGTTCCTGATCGCGCGCATGGCGGAGCGGCTGCGTGACGAGGGGCTGGAGCACCCCGAGTGCGCCGTCGAGTTCATGAGCCTGTCCGCCGCACCGCTGGCCGGCATGAACCCGCAGCGCGACAATGCCGACGAGACCGGACATATGGATACCGGCACCGTCATGCTGCAGCATGCGCTGCAGATCGTGGCGGATTGGATGGAACCCGCATACGGATTCCACTCGCTGTTCAATTTCAAACGCAAGTTCCAGCCGACCGAGGAGCCGGTGTACATCTGCTATCCCGATCCGGCCGTGCTGGCCCAAATCGGGCTGGCGGTCGTCCGCGCCTACGTGCCGTCCCTGACGGCGAAGGAGGCCATGGGCATGCTGCGCACACTGCAGCGGTAGCCGGTCATCCGGCCCTTCATGGGTTCCGGACAATCGCCGTGACGCGCCTGTGTGCACGGCAGGGTTGCCACGCATAAAAAACAACAATCGCAGGATTTCACCATCCCAACCGTCCTCCCCGGCAGCCCTGCGACGCATTTGGGCGTGTCTCCCATAAGACGCATGTTCGGCCGATGACGATGATCGTGTACCCGCCGCGTGAATCCGGATACGGTCGGCGTGTCCATCATCTTGCCCGTATATGCGTCCGGCGGGATTTCGCAGTTCCATCGCGGACGAGCTCAACTGTTACACGGGTCAAGCGTCACTGTGCGTGGGTACCGTCACCGTGCGTGCCCTCGCAGTGTGACTGCGTCACGGGAATCATTGGAAAATAAGGGTTTCTACCGCCCGCGTCACTGTGCGAGCCCTCGCACAGTGACGGTACCCACGCACAGTGACGGCCAGATCATCCATCAGACGAAACGGCATCCACATCGTGAAAATGACGCCATTCCAGCCCGGCCGAATCGGATGATTCGCTCCCCGGAGCCCGTCGCGAAGCAATCGGAGACTGCTCCGAAGAGCCCATCACGGAATGATGCCCCTCCATGCGCAGAAGCGACGAGGCCCCGCAAGGAGGCCCCGCCGTTGAAGGGGATATAGATAGAGATAGAATCAGCGCGCCGGCATCACGCCTTGGCGAACTGGTCGACGAGGGCGCTCATCCAATCGAGCAGGTTGGTGTATTCCTTCGGCATCTGCTCGGTGAGCTCGACGATCGGGACGTTGGCGCTCTTGGCGGCACCGGTGATCTGATCGGTGGTGGAGTTAGCTTCCTGCGTGTTGAATACCAGCATCTTGATGGAGCCGCCCTTGAGGGCGTCCTGGAACGCCTTGATGTCGGACGGGGTGGGCTCGCTCTCGTTGGCGGAGGCCTGCGCGTAGCCGGTCGGGGTGGCGTCCTTCATGTCCAGGTCGTCGGCGAGGTACCATGCGACGGATTCGGTCGCGGCGTACGGCACATCCTTGGTCTTGGCGGAGGCGTCCTTGATCTTGCTTTCCAGCTGATCCTCCTTGGCGTGCCATTCCTTATTGAGCTTGGCGTAGTCGTCCTTGTGGCTCGGGTCGGCCTTCTGATAGGCCGCGGTGATGGCGTCGGCGGTGTTGTTGCGCACCTTGGCGGAGAACCAGACGTGCGGGTTGTCGCCTTCCTTGATGCCGGCGGTTTCGGCTGCGGTGACCAACGTGGCCTTCGTCGCGGATGCGGCCTTGGACGCCCACGGATCGTAGTCGGCGCCGTTCACGACGGCGACCTTCGCGGTGCCGAACTTCGCGACGTCCTGGCTGGTGGGCTCGTAGTCGTGCGCCTCGACGTTGGTCTTCGTCATGATGTTGGTGACGTCGACATGGGAGCCGCCGAGGTCCTTGGCGACGGAGCCCCACTGGTTGATGCTGGCGACGACTTCGATGGTGCCGCTGCCGCCTTCTCCCCCGGCGGTCTTGTTGTCCTTGCTCGTTCCGCATGCCGCGACGGCCACCAGCATAGAGGCGGCCGCCACACCCGCGACGGCGCGCCTGATGATAGATGAAATCTGCATTTGTTATTCCGTTCCTCTCCGGATGATGACGGGCTTTCTCCCGTTCTTTCGGTTCACAGTATACACGTTATTGAGATTTATTATCATTATCGTTATCAAATGGGCGTGTCGCGCGGCCGATCACGCACCGACGGACGACTCGACTTCATACAGGCCGGCGATGTCGCACAGGTCCGCCTCATGGGCATCCTCGACCACCACGACGTCCCGTCTGGCCACGGCGCGGATGATGTCGCGGCACGCGCATTCGCCGTCGGCATCCACATGCCGCGACAGGCAGCCCCGGCCGACCACCGGCAGCTCAAGGACATGCGTCGCCTCCCGGATCAGGCGCGACACCACCGCGCCGGTCGACCGCTCGTCGAATACGCCATCCTCGTCACCCGTGCCATACACGCACAGACGGTCGTCGTCGAAGAACCGCTCCTCGAACTCGTCCAGACCGACCGCATTGACCACGGCCGCGACGCCCATGCCATCACCCCACGAATCAAGGCGCATCATGTCTTCGAGATACCGGGCGACCGGCGTCGCCTCCAGTCCCACCGGAAGACTCACCAGGAACACACGGGCCTGACCTCGCAGAGAGGCGAGCGTCCCGCCCGCGTCGTGCTTGACCGAGCAGCCCAGACAACAATCCGACAGATCGAAGATTTCCACGTCGCCCACCCCGACACCCCGCCCCACCGGGCGGCTGACACGCCTGACGATGCTCAGACCGGCATCCGCCTCGTCATTCGGGCGCACATCGTACGAGATCGCGCATACGGACGCATACGAGTCGGCCAGGGAGAACGCCACGGAGTCCAGACTCAGCCGGTCGGCGCCCGTCAGCAGCACCACCGCCATATCCGCGTTTCCCCGTGATTGCAATGTCGGATGAATCATGATCGCCTTTCTTTTTGATAATGATTATCATTATGATATATTGGCATCCATGTCCAAACAATGTCAAATTCTGGGCACGCGCGCCTCAACGGGCAACCGTGTATCCCACTCGCATAGGAAAACACGCCGACGCTTCAACCCGAACCTGCAGACCAAGCGGTACTGGGTTCCCTCGCTCGGCCGTCACGTCACGCTGACCGTCAGTGTCAAAGGAATGAAGACCACCGACCGCATCGGCATCGAAGCGGCCCTGGCACGCATCCGCCGCAACACGCCGGACCGTCTGGAACTGACGAAGTTCGACCCGGTCGTACGCAAGCGGGTCACATTCCGCGAGACCCGCTGAATCCGTTCCGACGACCCGCACGAACCGCGGCCGTCCGAGCGTCATCTCGGCACACAGCCATCATCAAGGAGCCTCAATGGCAAAGACCAGCAAAATCAACAAGCAACTGCAACGCGAGCAGATCGTCGCCAAATACGCGCAGCGACGGGCACAGTGCAAAAGGGACTCGGTCAACCCGCACCTGACCGCCGACGAACGCGCCGAGGCGATGCGCCGACTGCATGCGATCCCCCGCGACGCCAGCCCGACCAGGCTGCGCAACCGCGACAGCATCGACGGCCGACCGCGCGCCTTCAACCGTAAATTCGGACTGTCCCGTATCAACCTGAGGGAAAAGGCGCACCGCGGGGAGCTTCCCGGCGTGGTGAAGAGCAGCTGGTGATCCAGCGCGGCGCACCAACATCGCATCATCAGAAAGGCATCATCATATGAAAGACAACATCCATCCTCAATACGGGTACGTGGTATTCCGCGACCGGTCCACCGGAAAGGCGTTCCTCACGCGGTCCACGCTGGTCGCGAAGGCCGCGAGCCTGCCGACCATCGAATGGGAGGACGGCAACACCTATTCCCTGGTCAACGTGGAGGTGTCGAGCTACAGCCACCCGTTCCACACCGGCCGCAACGCCGTGCTCGACACGGCCGGCCAAGTGCAGAAATTCAACAAGCGCTACGGACGGAGCTGACAGGGCCGGCGAATGCCGGCATCCCAATGCGCGAACCACCCCCACCCGCTACGCGGAAGCCCCCGCTGGCGGGAGCTGGCTCGCGAAGCGGGACTGAGGGTGGTCGGCCGACCGGCGCAGCCCATACATCAACACTGCATAAACCCACCAACACTGCATAAACCCATCGAAAACACGAAACGGAGCAACGATATGAAGGTCAAATCGTCGATACGCTCGTTGGCACGCAAGGACGGCTCGTACGTCGTGCGCCGCCGCGGGCATCTTTATGTAATCAACAAGAAGAACCCCCACTGGAAAGCGAGGCAAGGCTGATGGCACTGCCGAAAGTCAGAACGTCGCGCGCGAACACGCATGCGCGCAGGTCACAATGGAAGGCTCAGACCGCGCAGCTGATCGCCGTGCACATGCCCGATGGCGAGGTGGTGCACGTGTCACACAGTCTGGTCAAGGCCGTGCGCAAGGGATACGTGAAGCCGCGGTAGACCCGCGACCCGATGCGTGATGGGTCAATCCACGCGAGCCAGCCGCCAAGACCAGTGACATGGCCTCAGCAGGGACTTATATGCAGGGTGCCGCTTCTCAAGACGAGAGGCGGCACCTTTGAACCATTATCACCGTGGTACGATATGGCGGCATCATCCCATACCGACAGCCCATGCCGGCAATTCAAGGAGCGTCATAATGTCATGGGGACATCACACCGGCACGGTTCATGACGGCACCGGACGGGGACACCACGCCGATGGCGGCAGTCCCATTGACGCCAACAGCGCCGATGGACGCGACCATTCGGCGCATTACCTTTTTCTCATCATCGGCACGCCGCTGGTGGCGTTCCTCATCGCCGCGTCCGCCATGTTCGAATCGCGCGGTCTGCCGATTCCACTGGTGCGCATCGGCACCGGCGCCGCCGGGCTCATATTGCAGACGATCCCGTTCATGCTGGTGGGCGCGATGATGTCGGCAGCGGTCAGCACATTCGTCAGCGCCGATGCGTTGGAGCGGCACGTGCCGAAATCGCTGGCCGGCGGACTGGCGATGGCGATGATCGGCGGGCTGTGCCTGCCGGTATGCGATTGCATGGTGGTGCCCACGTTCGCGAATCTGGTGCGCAAGCGGCTGCCGCTGCCGTACGCGACGGCGCTGCTGTGCGCGGCCCCGGTGATGAACCCGATGGCGATCTGGTCCACGTGGTTCGCGTTCACGGGCAGTCCATGGATGGTGGCGGCCCGCGTGGGTCTGGGCATGCTGGTGGCGAGCGCCGTGGGATTGTCGTTCGCCGTCCGCCCGTCCCGCTCCCCCGCCGTACGGGACCTTCCGCTGACGAGGGGCCGGACGACGGCCTGTGATGGCTGCACCGTACAACATGCGGGGCAGGATGGGCGTTCCCGCTTCGTGCACTTCCTCAGGCACACGCACGACGATGTCATGCGCATGATGCCGATTCTGCTGTCCGGCACGATTGCGGCATCCATCGTACGCACCGCGCTGTCCCCGCTGACCGACGACTCCGGCACGATCGACGGCATCGGTGCCGTGACGCTGATTGCGGCGGCGATGGCGATAGCCTTCCTCTGCTCGCTGTGCTCCACGTCCGATGCGGTGATCGCCGCGAGTATGACCGGCGTGTTGCCGGCTTCCGCCATGCTCGCTTTTCTGCTTTTCGGGCCGATGCTGGATCTCAAGAACACGTTGATGCTGGTCACGGAATGCCGTCCGCGGTTCATCATCCGCTTTGTAGTGACCGTCGCGGCGGCCTGCTTCCTGGTCGCCGTCGCCATCCATCTGACGACGGGAGCGTGATGCAATGACGAATACTCTGAACTTTCCCGGCTCCGACCGGCATGCCCCGGCGGCACGGCATGCTCCCGCGCTTCCCGACCGTATCGAGGCGATCTGTTTCGCGGCACTGGGCGCGGCCATCGTGTATTCGACTACGAGCGGCTCGTATATCACGCTCACCACGCCCCGATCGCTGCCGTATCTGATCGTCGGCGCGATACTGCTGTTCGCCCTGTCCGTCGCCGCGTGGCTCGGCGTGTTCCATGCCGACGAGCGATCCTCGTTTCGTTTCCTGGTCGCGCTCGTCATCCCCGCGCTGCTCATCGCCGTGCCGTTCCAACCCGGCAACGGCACCGGTTTCGACACGTACGCCGCAGGACGGGCCATCGCCATACGCCGGGACGCGCACAAGCCGGCGGGATTCGCTCATCTCCACGGGCTCGACGAGGAGCGCAAGACCATCACCATCAGCGATGACGAATTCGGCTCGTGGTTCTCCCACATCGACCACAATCCGCAGCGATACATCGGCTATCGGGTGCGTCTCACCGGTTTCGTCTACAAGCCGTCCACGCTCGGCGCCCATGAGTTCGAGCTGTCACGGCAATTCATGTCCTGTTGTATCCTCGATATGACGCCGTTCGGATTCACCACGCACTATGCGAAGACCGCGCACCTTCAGGAGCATGACTGGGTGAGCGTCGACGCGACGCTCGTACAAGGCACGTACGGCATCGCCGGGCATACGCGGCAGGGGCCGATGCTGAAGATCACGTCGCTGCACACCGCCAAAGCCGCGCCCACCGGCTATTTCTACTGGCAGTGACCGTGCTTTCGGCGGCAATCCCCGCCACCGAAAGCACGGTCGGCTTTTGCTGCGGCTGCTGCGTCACCGGTGACTGCTACGACGACTCCGACTGCGAGCACGGCTCCACCGAGGAGTGCGAGGGCAAGGCCTGCGTGCACACCTGCCACGAGAACCGCGAAAGTCACGAGTGCGCCTTCTGCCACCTCGCCTTCGACACCAGCGAGAAGTGCCACGAGGAAATCCTCGCCGACCTCAAGGAACTCAAGACCGAACTGGCCGCATGATATAGGCGAATGACGGCGAATGGCGGCACGGAGGGACCGAGTGGCATCCCTCCGCGCCGCCATTCGTCGTTATCGGCTCCTCCGCGCACGAGTGCCACGCCGCCGGACCACCCCAGTCAGCCCGCGGCCGACAGCCCTCCGCCAGCAGGGGCGAATCCGCGGAAAGGTCAGCGTTTTTCCTGACAATCGGGGCATAGGCCGAACACCTCAAGGGTATGCGACTCCACCGTGAACCCATGCCCGTCGGCCACCTTGCGCACCCAGGATTCGCTCGGCGGATCGATCTCGATCGTCTTGCCGCATTTGCGACACACCAGATGATGATGGTGGGCATCATCGCCGCACAGGCGGAACAGCTGCTGCCCATCCATGCGCACGGTATCCGCCGCTCCGGAATCCACCAGCGAGTTCAACTGCCGATACACTGTGGCGAGGCCGATGCGCAGTCCGGAATCCACCAGCTTGCGATGCAGCTCCTGCGCGGAAATGAAATCATCACAGCCGCGAAGCTGCGCCATCACGGCATCCTTCTGCTTCGTATGCCTCACCGGCCCGTTCGCCATCACACGCTCCTCAAGTATTATCATTTAACAACCATTAATGATAATAGCGCAATCCACGGCGACATGCGAGCACGCCGCACATACAACGAAACGAGGGGCGGACGCCGCAGCGTCACGCCCCTCGCTCCCGAACCGCCAAAACTACCGGAGACTACTTGAGGTCATCCCAGCAGCCGGTGGCCTCCAACGCCTCGACGGTCGCCGCAGTGTCATCCGTGAGCACGGTGATATGACCCATCTTGCGGTTATGACGCACCTGCGCCTTGCCGTAATCGTGCACGTTCCACTCGGGATGGTCGGCAATCAGCGCCCTCGTGGGCGCGACATGCTGGCCGAGCACGTTCACCATGACCGCCGGGCTGAGCAGCTTCGGCTGGATCAGCGGCCAGCCGGCGATGCCGCGGATGTGCGCGTCGAACTGATCGATCGAGCACGCCTCGATGGTGTAATGCCCCGAATTGTGCGGGCGCGGTGCCAGCTCGTTGACGACGACGCGACCGTCCTTGGTGATGAACAGCTCGATGGCGAGCGTGCCAGCCAGCTCGAAGCCGCGGGCCAGGGCCAGCGCCATCTCGTGAGCGGTGCGCGCGATCTCCGGGCTCACCTCGGCGGGGGCGATCGTCATATGCAGGATGTTGTTGCGGTGGTCGTTGCGCACGATCGGGAACGTGACGTAATCCTTGCCGTTGCCGGACACGAGAATCGACGCCTCGAACGCGAAATCGACGAACCCCTCCAGGATGGACGGTGGGAAGCCGCCGCCGCGGTCGCCGCGGGCGCGAATCTTCTCCAGGTCGCTGTCATTGCGCAGCACATGCTGGCCGTGCCCGTCGTATCCGCCGGAGCGGGTCTTGAGCACGCACGGGTAATGCAGGTCATCGATGGCGGCGTCAAGCTCCTCGAAGGTGTTGACCTCACGCCAGGGTGCGGTCTCGATGCCGTGCCTGTTGATGAAGGTCTTCTCGTGGATGCGGTCCTGGGTAACGCGCAGCAGGTCGGTGCCCTGCGGGGCCGCGACCAGGTGACGCACCTCGTCGATGGATTCGGCGTCGACGTTCTCGAACTCATAGGTGAGCACGTCGGACTTCTCCGCCAGATCATGGATGGCGGTCTTGTCGTCGTACTCACCGACGACCTGGAAATCGGCCACCTGCGCGGTCGGACAGTCCGGCGTCGGGTCGAGTACGCCGATGCGGAAGCCCATGTACTTCGCGCTCAATGCCATCATGCGGCCGAGCTGTCCGCCGCCGATGATGCCGATGGTCGCTCCGGGCTGCAGCATCTTCACCGCGCCATGGGTCTCCTCAGACAAGCTGGGCATTGGATTCGGCCACCTTCTCCTTGAGAGCGTCACGGTATTCCTGCAGCGCGTCGGCGAGACGCTTGTCGGTCGTGCTCAGGATCTGCACCGCCAGCAGGCCGGCGTTCGTCGCGCCGGAATTGCCGACGGCGGTGGTCGCCACCGGAATGCCGCCGGGCATCTGCACGATGGACAGCAGCGAATCCCAGCCGGAGAGCGCATGCGAGCGCACCGGGACGCCGATCACCGGCAGCGTGGTCTGGGCGGCGACCATGCCGGGAAGGTGCGCGGCGCCGCCGGCACCGGCGATGATGACCTTGAGACCGTTGACACGGGCGCCGTGAGCGAATTCGGCCATCAGTTCGGGCGTGCGATGGGCGGAGATCACCTGCTTGACGTAGGGCACCTCGAACTGGTCGAGCATGTCGCAGGCGTGCTTCATCGTCTCCCAGTCGCTGGCCGATCCCATGATCACGGCGACTTCGGGCTTGCTGTCTGTCATAAGAAGAACCTCCTCTTGGATACCGTTACAACTGTACAATCCCCTATATCCTCACCACGACCTTGCCGAACACGTCGCCGGAAAGAACCTTGGCGAAGGCCGCGCGGGCGTCGGCGAGCCCGAACGTCGAGTCGATCACCGGGTGTATGTCGGCATGTTCCACGAAGCGCAGCAGGCGGGCGAAATCCTCGCGCGAGCCCATCGTGTTGCCCTGCACGCGGATGTCCTGGAAGAACACGCGGGTGAGTTCGGCGCCCGGCTGGTCGCCGGTGGTGGCACCGCAGATCGCAATCGTGCCACCGGGGCGCACGGAACGCACCGAATGCCCCCATGTGGCGGCGCCCACCGACTCGATGACGGCGTCGACCTTGCGCGGGAGGCGCACTCCGGCCTCGAACGCGGCGTCCGCGCCGAGGGCCAGTGCACGCTCGCGCTTGGTCTCGTCGCGCGAGGTGACGAACACCTCCAGCCCGGCGGCGTGGGCGAGCTGAATGGCAGCGGTCGACACGCCGCCGCCTGCTCCCTGAATCAGAATCGTGTCGCCCGGTTTGACGCCCGCCGAAGCGAACACCAGCGAGTAGGCGGTCAGCCAGCTGGTGCCGAGCGCGGCGGCCTCGTCGAGCGTCAGGTTCGCGGGCTTGGCGAACACGTTGGCGCTGGGCACCTGGGTCTTCGCGGCCATCGTGCCGGGGTACCGCTCGGAGAGGATCGTGCGCCGCTCCCCCGGCATCACGCCGGCCCCATCGGCGCCGATCACGGTGTACAGCACGACCTCGTCACCGGCCTTGAGCCCCTTGCGCACGGGAATGTCCTCGTCGAGCACGCCGGCGGCGTCGGTACCGAGGATCATCGGCGTGGCCTCCGCTGCGAGCCCCACGCCCTTGAGGCTCCAGATGTCATGATGGTTGACGGTCGCGGCCTTGACGGACACGGTGGACCAGAACGGGCGAGGCTGCGGCTCGGGCAGCTCCCCCACCTCCAGCGCGGCCAAGGGGTCGGCATTGTTGATCGTTGCGGCAAATACGGCCTTCATTGGCCCCTCCTTGTTCGGGGATATCCATCGTCGATACCATTCAACCACGCGCACACGCCCGCGCGGAGGCCGGGCGCGGCATGCGCAACGGGAGCGGGACGCGACAGACGGTACAGGCGGAACGGAGCCGCAATGCCTCCCAGGACTCCTGCCGTATACGGAGATGTTGGGGGCATTTTCTCGTGCCGGCGGCCCGATGCGACGGCATCGATTATCATGTCGCTTTTGAAACATCCGAGGAAAGGACATATGCGTATGAGCGTCGGCATATTGAGTGCGATTCACGGACCAGCCGACGTGCATGCCCTCGACGCCGCGGAGCTTCCGGCGCTGTGCGGTGAGATCCGCACGACGCTGGTGAGGTACGGCCATGTCCACGGCGGGCACATCGGATCGAACCTCGGCATGGTCGAGGCCACTGTCGCCCTGCACCGCGTATTCGACTCGCCTCGCGACCGCATCGTATTCGACGTGTCGCATCAAAGCTACGTGCATAAGATGCTGACAGGCCGCGCCGCCGCGTATCTCGACCCGGCGCATCATGACTCGGTGACGGGTTTCACCAATCCCGCCGAATCCGCCCATGACCAGTTCGTGCTCGGGCACACCGGCACGTCGATTTCCCTGGCGTGCGGCCTGGCGAAGAGCCGTGACCTGACGGGCGGCATGGACGGCGGCAGCGGCATACGCAATGTGATCGCCGTGATCGGCGATGGCTCGCTCAGTTCCGCCATCGCGTTCGAGGGGCTGAACAACGCCGCCGAACAGGGCGGCAACCTCATCATCATCGTGAACGACAACGAGATGTCGATCGCGGAGGATCACGGCGGCATGTACGGCACGCTCGCCCGTCTGCGCGCTACCGGCGGCAAGGGTGGGCCGAACCTGTTCATGGCGTTCGGACTGGACTACCGGTATGTCGAGGCCGGCAATGACGTGTTCGCTCTGATCGAGGCGTTCGAACAGGTCAAGGACACCGATCATCCGGTCGTCGTGCACATCCACACGCGCAAGGGTCTGGGATTGCCGCCCGCCAAGGAATCCGCGGAAGCCCGCGACTCCGGGATTCCCATGGAGGGTGACGCCGCGGTCGCCGCCGAGGACTCGATGGTCTTCGAAGGACGACATGAAGCGAACCATTGGCAGGATCCCGACAGCACGACCGGGCGGCCTTTGGGAGCGCGCAAGCATTACGGGAGCATGGCGATGGCGGCATTGGAACCGCGGTTCGCCACGGAACCTGGACTGGTGGTCATCTCCCCCGCGACGCCGGGCTCGAACGGCATCACCCGCGCGTTCCGGGAACGGGCCGGACGGCACTACGTCGATACCGGCATCGCCGAAGAGCACGCCGTGGCGTTCGCCTCGGGCATCGCACGGGCCGGCGGACGACCGGTGCTGGCCACTTCCGCGACGTTCTTCCAGCGCACGTTCGACCAGTTGCAGCAGGAGCTGTCGCTGAACGGCACCCCAGTGACGCTGCTCGACTTCGGCGGCGGACTGTCCGGAGCCGACAACACGCATTCGGGCGCATTCGACATCGCCATGTTCGGCAACATCCCCGGGCTGACCTGCCTGGCACCGACCAGCGGCCGCGCGTTCCTCGACATGCTCGCCTGGTCGACGAGCCAGAGCAACACCTCTCCGGTCGTCATCCGGGTGCCGGGCGACACGATTCTCAACCGGGAGCGCTCGGGCGACTTGCCCGGCGACGCGCAGTACGTCACGGACATGGGCTCCGCGGACGATACGTGCAGTAATGCGTGCAGCGAAAAGACCACGGCCGATGGAACAGCCACCTGCCCGTGGTCCCGTTACCGCACGATTCGCCGCGGCACGACTGTGGCGGTCCTGGCATTGGGCAACACGCTGCCGTTGGGATGGCGCGTGGTCGAGGCTCTGGCTTCGGATGTCCGGCATCCCCTTGATGCCACACTGATCGATCCGCAGCAGTTCTCCACGCTGGATGCCGCGACGCTGACCGAGCTGACCGGGCGCCACCGCATCATCGTGACGCTGGAGGATGGACAGCTCGAAGGCGGCTGGGGAGACAAGGTCACCGCCTTCTACGCCAATGCCGGGCTGCGCGACATGTGCGTGCTGAATTTCGGCGCGGCGAAGGAGTTCACCGATCGCGTGCCGCTCGACGCGCTCAACGAGCGTTATGGCATGACCGTCGGCAACATCACCGCGCGCATCCGCAGCGAGAGCCGAGGCTGAAAGCCGCGCTTATCAGGCCCCGTCAGGCCCACAAGGACGTCGAAAAGGAACAGAAAGCCCGTTGGAACCTTATTGATTCCAACGGGCTTCACCGTGACCCCGGACGGGCTCGAACCGTCGACCTTGAGATTAGAAGTCACATGCTCTATCCAGCTGAGCTACGGGGCCGAACAACGAAAGAACAGTGTACCATCACCGCGGCACGTTCAGGGATATGTGTCCGCGGACGGCGCGGCAAGTCATATCCGCCGCCCCCTCACCAGTGGCCGGGAACCACTGCGCCGCAGTCGGGGCAGCATCCGTCGGGTCCGATGCGGTCGGACAGTATCGCGTACCAGTCGCGCACGATCAGGCTCGCCCCGCACGCCGGGCAGAATGTGGTGTCCGCTCCAGCAGCGCGTAGGCGAGGGCGGCGACAGAACCGGAGTACACGTATCCGGCATGCGGCACAATCACCGCCTTCGGAGCCCCCTGCGGCAGACGCGGTGCGAGGGACGACACCAGTCTGCGCGCATGGTTCATCTGCCGGTCAATCATGGCCTGCAGTTCGCCGGCGTTGGCCGGATAGAACGCGCCGGCTACGGCGGCCGGGCGGACGGTGCCGGCCTCCTTGCCGGAATCGGAAACAACCATCATCATGACGCCTCCTCACATCTATCTCCATCGTAGCCTCGCGCGGCGTCAACGGCTACGGGGACGTGGCCGGCCCTGCACGACTCCCCGCACGAGCCGCGGACGGAACCGGCATCTCCTGTTGCGTCGCTAAGTGCGCGCCGAGACGACGAGTACGCGCACATAGGAACGCAAATGATCCTGTTTGCGTATCAAAGTGCGCACGGTCGTCGTTTCGGCGCGCACTTAGGGACGCAAACCGGCCGACAACGTCGCGCAGGCCGCGCGCGAACACCGCATGGCGGCCAAGCCTCCACCCCTGCAAGGCCCTAATGCGGCCAAATACGCCGAACTGCGCTGATTTTCGATGATGATTCAGCGTGTCTCCTCGCAACGTTACTATCAGACTATGGGGAATGACACAGGACGAATGCCGGCCGCGGCGAACGACGGCTCGGGCGGCAGTACGGCCGGCGGCAGCCCGGACGCCGCCGCTCCCTATGCCACACCCTCTTTCGCGCACGGCATCGTTCCGTTCGACCATGAGATCTCATCGAACCAGCATCTGACGTTCTCATACGCCGAGCAATCATTCGCCTCAGCGAACATCCCGTGGGATCCGGATCATGACGCGCTGCATCTCAAGGAGCGCGGCATGTTCACCAACACCGCGCTGATCATCTCCGACCAATGCCCGTTCACCATCAAATGCGCGACGTTCGACGGCGATGTCAAGGCACCCATCAGCGAACGCATCGAACTGAGCGGCTCCATGATCGGACAGCTCAATGACGCCATGACGTTCCTGAACGGGCACAACAGACGCGACGACGGCCGCCAATGCCCGCCGGACGCGCTGCGCGAGGCGCTGGTCAACGCCGTGCTGCATCGCGACTACGCATTCCCCGGCCCGACTCTGGTCAACATCTTCCCAAGCCGCGTCGAGATCGTGTCACTGGGTGGGCTGATGGACGGCATCGAGATCAACGACCTGCTCAACGGCATCAGCCAGCCGAGGAACCCCCGGCTGGCCGAACTGTTCACCAGACTGGGATTCAGCGAGAATTACGGCACCGGGATCCGCCGCATCATGGAGGAATACGACGAGGCCTCCGACAACCCGCAGATCCGCGTGGGCACGTCCTCGGTGGTGATGGTGCTGCCGTTGCCGTCGCAGCCGTCGCCGGGTGGATCGCGCACGCGCGGCGACGCCACAAAGGGCGGCTCCGCACAAGGCGCCGACGGGCACGACGCCGCCCAAGGCCACGCGAAGATGTACGCATTCCCCACCATCATGACGACGGCCACCAGCGATCCGACCGTGGCTCTGGCCGGCACACGCGTCATCGGGTGCGTCCCCGTGCGCCTGTCGGACGGGTCGGCGCTGCGCACGTCGCCGCTCATCGCGCCGAGACGCATCACATCCCCCGCGGCAACCGCCCAACTGCCGCCGAACGCCGGACAGACGCTCGAAGAAGTGACCCTGCACTGCATCGCACAGGCCGGCGTGCCGTTGAGCCGCCAGCAGATAGCCGACAATCTCGGCGCGACCAAGAACCAGATGACATACGTGCTGCATCATCTGGTCGAGCAGGGACGGGTCCTCAAACGCGGCAGATCCCGGGCCACACGCTACAGCATGCCCTGACGCGGGCGCCGGCGGAGACTCCCCCACCGAAAATTCAATTTCCGTTCATCTGCTCTCCAACCGCAGGCAGTCATCCCCTCAACTCGGCACAGTAGTCTCAAGGCTGGTTCCGAAACAAGGAGATAGTACCGTGCAATCCTCGGTGGGCGTTCGCGAACGCATCGATCATGTGTATCCTTCCCTGCGTCCGGCGGAACAGGCGGTCGCACGATACGTGCGTTCCCACCTTGACGAGGCCGCGGGGCTGACGGTCGGCCAGCTCGCAGAAATCTCCCGGGTCAGTCAGCCCACCGTCATCCGTTTCGCCCGCAAACTGGGCTTCGGCGGATACCGTGAGCTGCGATACGTGCTGCGGCACCCGCAGGAGGAACGCTCGGTGACCTTCGACCCGCTCGAAGGCTTCGACCTCAATCCGTGGGACAATCCCGACGACGTGCCGGGCAAGGCCATGACCCGGGCGAAGACGCTCATCGACGAGCTGCATTCGGCCATGGACGGCAAGGCGCTGCACAAGGCGACGACGCTGCTGGCGCAATCGAGGATGATCGACATCTACGGCGTGGAGAACTCCATGTCTCCGGCGCTCGACCTGTGCACCAAACTCACTTATCTGGGACTGCAATGCCGGTTCAACGCCGACACCTACCTGCAGCAGATCGGCGCGGGGCATCTGACGAAGGACGACACGGCCATCGCGTTCTCTCACTCCGGCAGCTCCGCCGACACCGTGAAAGCGCTGCAACTCGCCAAATCCGCCGGCGCGCACACCATCGCTGTCACCAACAACACCGGCACCCCGCTGGCCAACTGGGCCGACGTGACGCTGCTCACCGGTCGCGGCGACATGGCGATTTACGGCAACGCCATCTTCTCGCGCGTGGCGCACAGCATCACCGTCGACATGCTGTACATGAGCGTGATCCTCAGCGATTACGGCCGATTCTCCACCGAGCTCGACCGTTCCGGCCGCATAATCGCCGACCGCGAGTTCCGCGGCTGACCGCCATCATCCGCATATCCGCAAGGTTCCATGAAGGCTCGCGTGGGGCTCCGTGACGCCCAGCCCATTCCACCCCCCCCCGCAAACTACAGAACTACGTGCATCAGCCGTAATCGAACTCGTTGTCCACTCTCCTTTCCCCCAACTTTCCACCAGATCGGAATCCGGCCGCCCCGCGGGAGCCGATGATGGAATCACGGCGAGAAGTTCGTCCGTGACACAACTGAACACCGGACGGGATGCCATAGGCATCACACGCAATGGTGCCGCATCAGGCGGCGCGACGGAAGACAAACGACGAAATATGCTCGACTCAGCCGACGGTGTTACCGTAGACCTGCGCTTGCAGGTCCTTGCGAGAGGTCTCCAATTTGGTGATTTCGCCGAGCAGTTCCAGTTTTTCCGAGCCTTCGGGCATGCCGGCCATGCGCCGGCGCGCCGCGGCGATGCGCCGCATGTATCCCATGTCCAGAAGACGGGCCAACAGTTCGGCGGCGTACCGGGTCTCGGCGGGGCTCGCCGGACGCAGCTGCACGGCCGCCGCATTGGCAGCGCCCGGCACGCCGGATCCGGCGACGGCCCGATCCTGATCTGACGGAGGCAGGGGCAGCTGCAGCACCGCGAGCTCATTGATCACCGTCGTCAGCGTCAATCCGCCGGCCTTGTTGAGATTATGCATCCACAACCCCTGCGGCGCATCATCCGGCGGCAATCCGCCCGCGGCCTGAATGGCGAGGAACAACGCGCGGAACACCGGGGCGACGAACGAGTCCTCGTTGAGCGACGCGAACATCGTGCGGTTGATGGCACGAGGAATCTGAATCAGCGTGGCCATGAACTGCTGCTCGCAGATGAACACCGCATCGTCGATGCGGAAATACGACTGCTCTGTGGCAGCTCGATGCTCCAACGCCCGGCGTTCGGCCGGATTCGCATACGGATTCGAGCCGGGCTCGACACGAGGCTGGCCTGCGCCCTCGCCGTTGCCCGCGCCGAAACGACGCCGGAGCGAATAGGCGTCCTCGTCGCGCACATGCAGCTGGCCGTGCGCCGAACGCACCTCGCGCTGCATGATGTCCAGATCCACCCCGATGCGGCGCGTCGCCTTGCGCGCATACAGGTCACGCTGCGAACGATCGCGAATCTGGGCGATGAGCGGCGCCACAGCCTTCACCGCGCCCATCTGCCCGGTGGCATACGTGGTGTTGAACCGGCCAATCGCGGCATCGATCACAAAATCATACAACGGCTTCGCATGCTCGATCAGCGAGCGCACCGCCTGATCGCCACGGTTGATGCGCAGATCGCACGGGTCGAGATTGTCGTCGGCAACGGCGACGAACGTCTGCGACAGGAACGCCGAATCCAATCCGAACGCGTGCAGCGCGGCCTTCTGCCCCGCGGCATCGCCATCGAACGTGAACACGATGCGCGAGCTCAATGCCTGCCCGGGAACGTTCAGCGGGCCGACCAGCTGCACCGCGCCCAGCGAATCATCGGCGACCAGCCGCCGCACGATCTTCGCGTGCTCGGCGCCGAACGCCGTGCCGCAGGTCGCCACCGCCGTATCGATGCCGGCCAGATGCATCGCCATGACATCGGTGTAACCTTCGACGATGACGACCTGACGCTTCTTCACGATGGACGACTTCGCCAAGTCGATGCCGTACAGCACCTGCGTCTTACGGTACAGCTGGGTGTCCGGCGTGTTGATGTACTTCGCGGCGATCTGATCGTCGTCATACAGCTTGCGCGCGCCAAAGCCGAGCGTACGCCCGGTCGAATCACGAATCGGCCATGTGGCGCGGCCGCGGAAATAGTCGTACACGCCGCGCTGTCCCTGCCTCGCAAGCCCGGCGTCAAGCATCTCCTGCTGCGTGAACCCCTTGGACGCAAGATAGCGAACCAGATTGTCCCACCCCTGAGGCGCGTACCCGCAGCCGAAACGCTCGCAGTCCGCCCGGCTGAAATTGCGTCCGCCGAGCAGCTTGCGCGCGGCCAGAGCCTCCTTGCTCATGATCTGCGACATGAAAAAACGCTGAGCCTCCTCGTTGGCCTCGATCAGCCTGGCCCGCTTCGACCCGGAATGCTCGGTGCGCCCACCGGAATTCTCGTAATGCAGCTCGATATGGTATTTGTCGGCGAGAAGCTCCACCGCCTCGCGGAAATCGATGTTCTCCTGATGCTCAACGTAGCCGAACACGTCGCCGCCGAGACCGCAGCCGAAACAATGCCACACGCCCAGCGCAGGCCGCACGGAGAAACTCGGCGTCTTCTCGTCATGGAACGGGCACAGGCCGACGAACGTGCCGGTGCCGGAAGGCCGCAGCGTCACGCTCGCGGACACGATGTCGTACAGGTCCGCGGCGGCGCGCACCTTCTCCACGTCTTCCTTCAGAATCATTCCAGCCATAGCCCACCAGTCTAACGTCAGCCGTGCCTGAGGCCGCCGCGGCCGTCACAGGATCGAATGCAACGCAAGGGCGGAGCTGTCGGTGAGGGAGGCCACCTGGTCGACCGCGACGCGCAGGCGCTCGCCGTCGTTCGTCGCCTCGTCCCAATCCTGCAGGAGCACGGCCTCAAGCGCACTGGAGGGGCGCGGAGAATCGGCCATGAGCACGTCGATGAGATCGTTGATGATCTGGCGTTCCTCCTGGTGGAACGGCTCGTGCTCGCGAGGAGCCATCACGAAGTACACGGCGATGCCCTTGAGCGCCACGATTTCGTAGCTGGTCTCCTCGGGGATCACCACGTTCGCCGAATACCGGGTCAGAGGCCCGTCGCCGTACGTGTCGCGGGTCGCGTTCTCCACCGACCATGCGAAGCGTCCGATCAGGTCCGAGGTGATGTTCTTCAGTTGCGCCAGCGCCTGGCGCGACCCGTCGAAGTGGTCGGGGAACATGCGCAGCCGCCGCAGCCTTCCGAACGCCCGCTCCAGCTCGTCGGCATCCCATTTCGAGCCGTACCATGAGCGCGTCGCCTCGATGATGCGGCCGATCATTCGCGGGTCGGCGAGCACCAGTGGGTTGAACGCGCCGGTCGCTATGGCGTCCTCGACGTCGTGGACGCTGTAGGCTATGTCGTCGGACAGGTCCATGACCTGGCATTCCATGGGTTTGCGGGCTTCGGGAGCGCCTGTCTTCAGCCAGCGGAACACGTCCTCGTCATCCGGGTACACGCAGAACTTCACGCCGCGGCCACCGTCGTACTTGGCCGCTTCGGCGAGGGTCCACGGGTATTTGACGGCCGCGTCCAGCGAAGCCCTGGTCAGGTTCACGCCGGCCGACCGGCCGTCGGAGTGGAAGACCTTCGGCTCCAGCCGGGTGAGCAGGCGCAGCGTCTGCGCGTTGCCTTCGAATCCGCCGATGTCGGCGGCGATGTCGGCGAGCGCCCGTTCGCCGTTATGACCGAACGGCGGGTGGCCAAGATCATGGCACAGGCACGCGCAATCGACCACATCCGGGTCGCATCCGAGCATGGCTCCGACCTGACGTCCGATCTGGGCGACCTCAAGCGTGTGGGTGAGCCTGGTGCGGGCGAAATCGTCGGTGCCCGCCACGAGGATCTGCGTCTTCGCGCCGAGCCTGCGCAGCGCCGACGAGTGCACGACACGGGCGCGGTCGCGCTCGAAGGCAGTGCGCGATTTCGACTTCGGCGGCTCGCCCGCCCAGCGCTGCTCGTCGAATGCGGTGTACCCCTCCCCTGCTGGTATGCGTTCGCCGCTGTCCTCGGATTTCATGGGACCTCCCTTGCCGTCGCCACGTTCCGGTATCCAGTTTAGCAAAGGGTTCCTTGGACGGAGCCGGTCACGCCGTCCTCGCAATGCGTGCAATGTGCGCGACGCGCGGCGGGTCTACAGCAGGCTCGCCGGATCGAGCTTGGCGAGGTCCGCGGCGGGCAGCACGTCGGCGGCATGCAGGTAGAGCCTCGGGATGCGATTGCGCAGACAGGTGAACACCTCGTAGCTAATCGTGTCGGCGGCGCGCGCCCAGTCGTCGGCGGTCGGCTCGCCGTATTGCTCACCGCGACCGGGTCCGAACAACTCCACGGTGTCGCCCTCATGGACGCCAAGCTCGGCGGCCGACCCGTGCAGGTCGACGATGAACTGGTCCATGCACACGCGACCGCACACGTGCAGCAGGCGCGGGCCGGCGCTGGTCATCACACGCACGGGACCGCCGGCCTTCTCGACATGCTTGGCGCCCTGCATGTCGAAGCCGGACGCGGAACGGTGGATGCCGTCGGCGTAGCCGAGGGGCACGATGGCGGTGCTGGTGTTGTCGGGCGTCAGGTACGTGCGACCGTATGAGACGCCGTGCCCGGCCTCCACGTCCTTGACCGTACCGAGCTGCGCCTGCAATGTCATGGCGGGCTTCAGATGCCAGTCACGCGGCGTGCCCATCGCCGGGTCGGGCTCGTAGCCGTACAGGCCGATGCCCGGACGGGTCAGTTCGAAATGAATCTCGGGACGGTTGAGCGTGGCCGCGGTGTTTGCCAGATGGCGTATTTCGGGCGCGATGCCCGCGGCTTCCATGCGACGGGTGAATTCCGTGAACGATTCGATCTGCCGGTCGGTGGAGGCGACGAATTCAGGCACATCCGGCGAGTCGGCGACCGCCAGATGGCTCCACTGGCCGACGATGTGCAGCACGCCCTCATGCGCAAGCGGCACCAGCTTGGCAAGGGCCGCGTCGAATCCGGCCGGCGTGAAGCCGTTGCGGCCGAAGCCGGAGTCGACCTTGACATGCACGCGTGCGGGTTTGCCGAGCCGGCGCGCGGCGTCGGCGAGCGCGTCGATGCCCGCCAGCGAGCCGACGGAGATATCGATGTCGTTGTCGATCAGCTCGTCGAACGGCACATCCATGCCGTTGTACACCCATGTCAGAATGCGGCAGCGGTCCGGGCCGATGCCGAGTTTGCGCAGCAGCAGCGCCTCATGCGATTGCGCGGTGCCCAGCCAGGTCGCGCCGCCCGCGAGCGCCGCCAGCGCGGCCGGCAGCAGACCGTGCCCGTAGGCGTCCGCCTTGACCACGCCCATCACCGCCGTGCCGGAATGCGGGCCGCCCACCACATCGACCAAGTGGGCCATGTTGTCCCTCAACGTGGCCAGGTCGACGATCGCCTGCGCGGGGTACCGGCGTCGCGCCGCCCGGTAGTTGGCTTCGCCAGCCGGGGATGAAAACTGCAATTCGGATGCTGCGTTCAAAGTCATGGCTCTTATTGTGGCGCGGCATGATGACGAATGCCGGAGCGCGTCGCATGACGGCACGAATCCGACCTCAGCCGGCAGTGGCGTTGTCCGGCGCATTGCCGTATGCTATACGACGCATATTCGCGGCGTCCGCGGTCGACCGCCGCCGCATCAGATTCCCGGCGTTGAGGCGTGCCGGGGTCCCGGAACGCCGTCCGGTACAGCCCAATCCATTCCATACATTGAGAGAAGACCATGGATCTGTTTCGCAAGAAATCGGTGGATCAGCTTGTCGCCGAATCCACCCCGCTCAAACGCACGATGCACACGTTCGACCTGACGATGCTGGGCATCGGAGCGATCATCGGCACCGGCATCTTCGTACTCACCGGCAAGGGCGCGCTGACCGCCGGCCCGGCGTTGATGGTGTCGTTCCTGCTGGCCGCGGTCTGCTGCGGCTTCGCCGGCCTGTGCTATGCCGAATTCGCGTCGATGGCACCGGTTTCCGGCTCGGCATACTCGTACGCCTATCTCGCGTTCGGGGAACTGATCGCGTTCGTGATCGGCTGGGACCTGATTCTGGAGTACGCGCTGCAGGCGGCCACGGTGTCCGCCGGATGGAGCGGCTATTTCAACAAGCTGCTCGAAGGGTTCGGACTGCATCTGCCGGTCGAGCTGACCGCCGCGTACGGCACCAACCCCAATACGACCACATACTTCAATCTTCCCGGTTTCGTGATCGTGCTGCTCATCACCTGGGTGCTGTCGATCGGCATCAACCAGACGAAGAAGGCCAACGACATCATGGTGCTCATCAAGCTCGCGATCATCGTGTTGTTCATCGTGTGCGTCATCTGGTATGTCAACCCGTCCAACTGGAAGCCGTTCGCGCCGTACGGCATCTACCAGTTCCAGCCCGGTTCGACGCAGCCGTATGGCATCGTGCCGGCCGCGTCGATCGTGTTCTTCAGCTTCATCGGCTTCGACGCGGTGTCGTCGTCGGCCGAGGAGACCGTCAACCCGAACAGGACGCTGCCGCGTGGCATCCTGTATTCGCTGGTCATCTCCACGATCCTGTACATCGTGATGACGCTCATCATGACCGGTGTGGTGCCGTATGAGCAGTTCGCGCAGTTCATCGACGCGCCGGTGGCCAGCGTGATCCTGAAGACCGGCATGAACTGGCTGGCGGTGATCGTCAACCTCGGCGCGCTGATCGGCATGACCACGGTGATGCTGGTGCAGCTGTACGGCCAGTCGCGCATCTGCTACGCGATGAGCCGTGACGGCCTGTTCCCGAAGTTCTTCGGCGACGTGCATGACAAGTACCGCACCCCGTTCAAGGGGACGTGGTTCTTCGGACTGTTGACCGCGTTTGCGGGCGGCTTCATCAACATCAACGTGCTGTTCGAGCTGGTGAACATCGGTACGCTGTCCGCATTCATCATTGTGTCGGCCGGCGTGATGTGGATGCGCAGGACCCAGCCGGACGCGCATCGCGGGTTCCGCGCTCCGGGCGTGCCGTTCACACCGATTCTGGCAATCGCATTCTGCATGGTGCTGATCGCCGGTCTCAATTGGGAGACCTGGGTGCGGTTCGCGGTCTGGTTCGGCCTGGGACTGATCGTCTACTTCGCCTACGGCCGCAAGCGCTCCAAGCTGAACGCATCCGACGCGGAATAACGTGCTCCCGCTGGCAGGGGCTGTCGCGAAGCAACTGGGGGTGGTCTTCACGGCCAGTAGTGCATCAGACCACCCTCGGTCTCGCTGCGCGCGACAGCTCCCGCCAGCGGGAGCATGTTCGGCGACTGAGGAGCAACGCAGGCGACGCGCCGTTGTTTCGTGCCGGGCGTTACCACTCGTGACGCTGATATGCGATCCTTGTCGTATCGGTGGGCCGGTCAAGCAGCTGTATCAGGCCGCAGCGGGCGAATCCGCTGGTTTCGAGGACGTGCTGCATGGCCTTGTTGTTGGGGTGGGTGTCGGCGCGGACGTTGCCGTAATGCTTGAGGGCCCAGGCGATGCAGTCGCGGGCGGCGTGCTTGACGAGGCCGGAGGACGCGATGCGGTGGATGGTGACGTAGGAATCGTCGTCGAGCCAGGCGCCGTCGATGTGATGGTAGGTGGGGTCTTCGCCGGGGCATAGCGCGAATTGCGCGAGGATGCGCTCGTGTCCGCCCACTTCGTCGACGAGCAGCATGGCGCGTCGCTGCGCGATGTCGTCGCGTACGACGTCGTCTTTGGGGAAGGTGTCGCCCCATTGGGTGGGGTTGCCGTTGCGTGCCATCAGCTCGCGGGCGCGCGCGTAGTTCTTCTGCATGTGCGGGTAGTCGCGCATGGTCGCGTGTCGGAATCGCCGCTGGGAAGCACTGTCAGTCACCGGTCACCTCATGTTCGTGTGTTGGACAACTGGCCGTAAGGCTATCATGGGCACTCGTCCGATTGGAGTGCATGTGCCGTTTACCGGGAGTCGTTATGATGAGGGCGGATGACATTCATCGAAGGAGAGCAAGCGATGAGTACGTATACGGTCTCGCTGGAACCGGCGTCGGAGGATGACCTTGCGCTGTTCGCGCAGTGGTGGAACAACTGCAAGATTGCGGACGGATGCCGCAAGGAGGTGGATCCGCTGCCGGTGGAGGACAACATCGAGCGTTTCCGCATCTGGTGCCATGAGGAGTCGGATTCCGGTTTCGGGTATGCGATTCGCAATCAGGAGGGGCTGTGCGTCGGCTGCATCAGCGCCTGGGGTATTGCCGATCCCGAGCGTGACGCGACGCTGTCGATCATGGTTGGACCGTACTATCAGGGGCATGGGTATGGCAGCCAGGCGCTGACGATCGCGCTGCACCGGCTGCATGACATGCGAGTGGCCACGATCACGGTGCGTGTGGCGGCTCATAACCTTCGCGCCCGTCACATGTTCGCGGAACGTGGCTTCCGGGAGATCGACCGAATGCAGCATGCGATCGAGCGCGACGGCAAGCCGTTGGACATCATCGTGATGCGGGCGAGCGCCGAGGATGCAGTGAAGACGCTGTGGCAGGATAATCCGTATGATGATTCGGTCCAGCTGATTCCGCGGCGCAACATCTTCCGCGTGGAATAGTCGACGCATGAGGTAGTGACGAAACAACGATGAGGGCGGCACCGGTCCGATACCGATGCCGCCCTCATCCCATAACCCGGGCCAATGCCGGGAATACGGCTGTGTCGGCCAGTCCCAGCCTCAGACGACTTTGCGCTCGAACGGGTCGGAGCTGATGCCCTTGGCGAGGATGTCCTTGCACCACTCCTTGGCGGTGAACAGGCTGTGGTCACGGTAGTTGCCGCAGCTTTCGACGGTCGTGGCGGGAATGTCGTCCCACGTGGCCTTGTATGCGATGAATTCCAGCGATTCCTTGAGGGCGCGGGCCACATCCTCGGTGGAGTGCGTGCCCCAGGTCAGCAGGTGGAAGCCGGTGCGGCAGCCGAACGGAGAGCAGTCGATGTAGCCGGGGATGCGTTCGCGCAGCAGCACGGCGATGGTGTGCTCGATGGTGTGCAGGCCTGCGGTCGGAATCGCGTTCTCGTTGGGCTGTACCAGACGCAGGTCATAGTTGGAGATCACGTCGCCGTTGGGGCCGGTCTCTGTGTCGATGTAACGCACGTACGGCGCCTTGACCTTCGTGTGATCCAGCTGGAAACTTTCGACAATCGGCTTTTCTTCTGCCATCGCAGACTCCTTTTGCTCGATATGACGCCGGCGCGTACAACCGTTAGCCGGCATTCCATCGACCATTGTCTCACTATCGCGCGCGTCTCGCCGCATTCTTGGCTATAGGCGTTCCTCATATACGGCATATACGGCACACGAGGCGAGTCCGGTGCGATGTAACGGCGCTGTCAATCGTCGAAGCCGGCGATGGCCTCCATGAATCGCTTGCCGTATTTGGCCAGCTTGCTGTCACCCACGCCGTTGACGGCGAGGAACTGCGCGTCGGTGATGGGACGGAGACGGGCCATGTCGCGCAGCGTGCGATCGTTGAACACCATGTATGGGGGTAGGCTGTTCTCGCGGGCGATGGACAGACGCAGTTCGCGCAGTTTCTGGAACAACGTCTCGTTCTCGTCGTCGGGGGCGTACGAGCCCAATGCCGGGCCGTCCGACGCCGCGGATTTCGAACTGGAATCGGTCCGTGACGTCACGCCCGTTCCGGCGCCGGCGGCCTTGCGCTCGACCCGTTTGATCTCATATCGGAATTCGGGCGCGACCGTTTCCGCCGCGCGCTGCCCGAAGCCGACGATCGGCAGCCGCCCTTCGGCGATGGAGAGGAATCCGTCGGTGGCCATCTGGCTGAGCACGTCGCGGATTCGGGCTTCGGGCGCATCGTGCAGACGACCGTAGCTCGGGCACCTGTCAAGATGCCGCGCGATGAGGTCCTTTGCCTTGGAGCCGCGCAGTATCGCCACGATTTTCCCCGAGCCGAGGCCTTGGCGCACGGGGCCGCACGTCGGTCGCCCCTGATCGTCGTAATCGTACATGGCATCGTGCACGCATCGGCTGATTGACCGCGCGATGTCGGTCACGTCAAGGGTTTCGAACGTGCTGTCGCAATTCGTGCAACCGCCCGTGCATGTGCCGGTTCTTGACGTGTTCTCGCCGAAGTAGCGGGTCATGTAGACGTGCAGGCAGTCGGTGGTACGGCAGTAGCCGATCATGCCGTCCAGCAGACGGCGCTTGCTCATGCGCACGGTCTCGCGCTCTTCCGGGGTCAGCCGTTCGTTGTCGTTGTCCATGTCGAGCAGGCGCCGACGGGTGACGATGTCGGATTCGTTCCACAGCAGCGTGCATCGGCTCGGCTCCCCGTCTCGGCCGGCGCGACCGGCTTCCTGATAGTATGCCTCGATGCTTTCCGGCATGTTGTGGTGGATGACGTAGCGGACGTTCGACTTGTCGATGCCCATGCCGAACGCATTGGTGGCGACGACTACCGGCACGGCGTCGGTGACGAAGTCGCGTTGCGCCTGGTTGCGTACGTCGGCCGGCATTCCGCCGTGGTAGGCGACCGCGACGGGGCCATCGCGCATGACGGAGTCTGCCGCATTGCCGCCCGCCGCTCCGCGCAACGCCGGCACGGTGTGGTTGAGGGCCGCGGCGAGTGCCTCCGTCTCCTTGCGCGTGGCGCAGTAGACGATGCCGGATTCGTCCGGATGCTCGGCTACGTATCGTGCGACCCATGCCGCCTTGTATTTGGTCTCGATCTTGAGCACATCGAAGTACAGGTTCTCCCGGTCGAATCCGGTGACGGTGACTTGCGGGGCGTTGAGCCCCAGGATACCGATGATGTCGCGGCGGACGCGCTCGGTGGCGGTGGCGGTGAACGCGGCTACGGTCGGCCGGGCCGGCAGGCCGGCGATGAACTCGCCGATGCCGAGGTACGACGAACGGAAATCCTGTCCCCATTGCGACACGCAGTGGGCTTCGTCGACGGCCACCAGCGAGATCGGCACGCGTGTGGCGAAGTTGCGGAACCGTTCGGTTTCCAGTCGTTCGGGGGCCACATACAGCAGTTTGATGTCGCCTTGCGCGGCCTGCGCCAGCACCATGGCCTGCTCGTCGCCGCCCTGGGTGGTGTTGACGTATGCGGCCGGGATGCCGGCGTCGTTGAGCGCGTCTACCTGGTCGCGCATCAGGGAGATCAGCGGGGAGATGACGATGGTGACGCCGGGCAGCAACGTGGCCGGAATCTGGTAGCACACGGATTTTCCAGCGCCGGTCGGCATCACGCCGAGCACGTCGCGCCCGGCGAGGATCGCGTCGACGAGCCCTGACTGCCCCGGTCGGAACGAGTCATAGCCGAAATACCGTTTGAGCGCCCCCAGCGCCGCCACCTGATCTGTCATGCCTCCCAACATTACCGCATTCCGGCCACCGCTCCTTCGAGTACAGCGTCGGGGCTGCCTCTCTCCCCTTCTCTTTCCTTCTCCGTCGTCCCAAAAGCGTCGTTAAGTGCGCGCCGAAACGACAAGTGCGCGCACTTATGGACGCAAACCGGGCCTTGCATGCATGCCCGTCGGCGTGCCGCCGAATCAGATGGCGGCGAAGGCCTGCTCCAGGTCGGCGATCAGGTCGTCGGCGCCTTCGATGCCGACGGACAGGCGCACCAGGTTCGCGGGCACCTCCAGCGTGGTGCCGGCCACTGAGGCGTGGGTCATCGCGCCCGGGTGCTCGATCAGGCTCTCCACTCCGCCCAGTGACTCGGCGAGCGTGAAGATCTGCGTGGCGCCGGCGAACCGCTTGGCCGCCTCGAAACCGGCCGTGAGCTGCACGGAAATCATGCCGCCGAAGCCGCCGTGCATCTGACGGGCGGCAATCTCGTGACCCGGGTGGGATTCCAGTCCCGGGTACCACACGCGCTCCACTTCCGGACGGGTTTCCAGCCATTGCGCGATCTTCAGCGCGTTTTCGCTGTGGCGCTGCACTCGCACGGCCAGGGTCTTCAGACCGCGGATGTCCAGCCACGAGTCGAACGGGGATGGCACCGCGCCGGCGGCGTTCTGCAGGAACGCGACCGCGTCGCGGGTTTCTTCGTCGTTGAGCACGATCGCGCCGCCGACCACATCGGAATGCCCGCCGATGTACTTGGTGGTCGAATACACGACCGCGTCGGCACCGTCGTCGAGCGGATGCTGCAGCACCGGGGAAGCGAACGTGTTGTCCACCACGACCTTGGTGCCGTGCCGATGCGCGACGTCGGCAGTCGCGGCGATGTCGGTGATGTTAAGCAGCGGGTTGGAGGGCGTCTCCACCCAGATGTACCTGTATTGCTTGGCTTCAAGCGCGGCGGCGACGGCGGCCGTGTCGGTGATGTCGACCACGTCGAGCCCGATGCCCCACGGCACGAACACCTTGGCGAGCAGACGGTAGGTGCCGCCGTACACGTCGTTGCCGAGCAGGATGTTGTCGCCCGGCTTCAGCGTGGCCCGCAGCAGCACGTCAATCGCGGCAAGTCCGGAAGAGAAGCTCAGCGCGTATTTCGCGCCTTCGACGGCGGCGAGCTGCGCGTCGAAGCTGTTTCGCGTGGGGTTGACGGACCGGCTGTAATCGTAGCCGTTACGCAGTCCGCCCACACCGTCCTGCTTGAACGTGGAGGTCATGTAGATCGGCGTGACGACGGCGCCGGTGGTCGGGTCGGGCTCCTGACCGGCGTGGATGGCACGGGTGGCGAGCGTGGTGTTGGCGAGGGCTGCGGCGTTGGTGGAGATGGTGATGGTCATGATGGTTGTTTCCTTATATTGCAGTTTGCTGTATTGATTCGATATTGAAATATTGAAGTTCGGGTTCGCGGACGCGGTTCAGGAGGGGCTTTGGCCGGGCCTTACAGGTACTGTTCGGCAAGTGACGGCCTGGAGGTCCGCTCGACGATGTCGCCATAGCCGTTCTCGCGCATCCAGTCGTCGTTGAAGATCTTTTCCAGATAGCTGCGGCCGGAGTCCGGCAGCAGCACGACGACTACCTGATTGCTGTCCAGATCGTGCTCACGCGCGTATTTCAGGGCGCTGACGACGGCCATGCCGGACGAGCCGCCGACGAGCAGTCCTTCCTCCGCGGCCAGGCGACGTGTCATCTCGAACGCCTCGCGATCGGTGACCTGCACGATATCGTCGGTGATGTTCCGGTCGAACGCCTTCGGGTAGAAGTCCTCCCCCACGCCTTCGATGTCGTATTGGTGCACGTCGCTCGGGTCGGAGTAGATGGAGCCTTCCGGATCGGAGCCCACGACCGTGACCGCGCCGTCAGAAACCTCCTTGAGGTATTTGCCGGTGCCTGAGATCGTGCCGCCGGTGCCGATGCCGGCCACGAAATGCGTGACCTTGTGGTCGGTGGCTTCCCAGATCTCGGGGCCGGTGGTGTAGTAGTGGCTCAACGGTCCGTTGGGGTTGTCGTACTGGTTCGGGCGGAATCCTCCGGGAATCGTGTTGGCAAGGCGCTCGGCGACCTGATAGTAGGAGCGCGGGTCGTCGGGGCCCGCATCGGTGGGGGTGACGACGACTTCGGCGCCGTATGCGCGCAGCACGGCACGCTTGGATTCGGAGACTTTGTCTGGCAGCGTGAAGATCGTACGGTAGCCGCGCTGCTGTGCGACGAGCGCGAGCCCGACGCCGGTGTTGCCGGAGGTCGGTTCGACTATCACACCGCCGGGCTTGAGTTGTCCGGAGCGTTCGGCGGCGTCGATGATGCGCTCCGCGATGCGGTCCTTGGAGGATCCACCGGGATTGAAATACTCCACTTTGACGGCGATGGTCGCCTTGATGCCGTCAGTGACGTGATGAAGCTTTACGAGTGGCGTGTTGCCGATGAGTTCGGAAAGACTGTTGTGAATGGTCATCGTGGATCCTGTTTCCTTCTGCGTTTCGATTGGTGCGTTATTCGGTTTCGTATACCGGGCAGATGGGTTGAACGCAGTTGAAACAGGTGGATGGTGATCGTCGATGATGGTGTTGGTCTTTGCCGTCCCGTTGTATGACCTGCTACAGATATTGTTGTGCCAATCATGCGACATCGGGGAATCATCAAGAATGAACCGTATTTCAAGTATGCGTCGTCAACCGTTCGCCCGCAGGCGTCGGTCAGCGACAACAACATGAAAGATACGTCATGCCTGACATAGTATCAGCATCTCAGAAAGACACGCGACAGCGCATCCACAATGTGATATCAGATGACTGCCGTCATTGCGCTAGCCCATAAATTGCATAGCGGCGTGAGTGGACCCATCGAATGTCATTTCGACGAATCCACTCACGTACCGGCTAGTCTTTCACCTGTTCGTACACTTGCGCAGGTGTCAGCTCTGATGGAAGCTCATCCCCCGAATCTACGTTGACTCGCTCAAATACCGGCTGCCATGCATCAGAAGCGTTACCATGTTGAGACCGCAAAACGTTCCACGATTGTTGCGTATCGTCGGTCACTCGGTATACGCCGGCAGTCGCACCGGTCACATAGTACTGAGATGACTGTTCTCCAGGCAAATCGGTCGGCGTAAGAAACAACATGACCACGTCACCGGTCTGCAGCAGAGTCTCCGCGCTCCCCTGCTCCGCGGAACCAGTCTGACGTACAATAATGCTGCCACTGTTGACGGTTCCCTTAAGCGTCTGCGAGACCTTCACGTCAAGTAACGTGAAATCAGTAATATCATCAATATCCCGAATCACGGAAGTTCTCGATATTTCTCCGGTAATAATCAGGGGACTATCGTCCTCAAGTTCTACCATGGATTCATAAATGCGTACCCGCGACTGAGAAGCATCCGGCTTGGGAACATTAGATTGTGCCGCTGTCTGACCGCAACCCGCGCACGTAAACATCAACACTACCAACCCCATAAGGGTCGTTAGCCATCTAATCCTTGAAATCTTCTTCATCGTGTCACCTCAATATCTACTGTTAATACCTTTGATATCATCTGACGTGAGATATCTGACACCATTGTTGTAAGCGTCAGATGCACTCTTGTACATCACTGTATTGATCGTAGAATGCCCCAATCCCCAACAATGAGAAAACTCATGAAGCCAAAGCACTCTCATGCGGGCAACCGGGTAAGATGACTTCATATAATAGGTATTTACACGCGAAACCGCGTCTTTAGTATACCCGGACGCTAAAAATGTATAGGCCGATTGTCCTTCCCACCCATTCTTGCCGAAATTCTGAGAAGTTGCCTGCCAAACCATCCGCGTTCCGGTCGAGAATCCAACTTTCGTTGCTGAATTAATATTGGAGACAGCCTGCTTGGCCGAAGTCAAGTAATTGCCTTTCACCGTGGCCATAAGCATTACAACCTGGTTCTTATTGAGCCAATGACTCTTGCTATAAGAATAGGCACTCGCGACTGGCACCATGCTCATCAAAAATAAGAATGACAATAGCGTTGATACTAAACTTATTGGCCACTTCCTGCAGCGTTGCAGCTTAGACATCTTCGCACCTTTCTGATAAGAACGGAAAGTTACAGAGACAAGATTTATATCCGTGAAGTAGCAACACAGCAACCTATGCTGTTATTAATTTATAATACTCGATTTATAAGAAGAAAGCAAAAACATACACAAGAAGGGCCCCCGGGGGTTGTTGGCCTCGTCCGGGGGTCCTTGTCGTGTGGTGCGGCGGCGTGCTACTCTCCCACACCCTGTCGGGTGCAGTACCATCGCCGTGCCAGGTCTTAGCTTCCGGGTTCGGAATGGGACCGGGCGTCTCTCCTGGGCCATGGCCGCCGCAAATCTTGGGTTATCGGCCGGGAAACAGGGGTTTCCCGCCGGCGTGTGGCGGTTCGGGGACCGGACAATGGACGCGGTTGCTGTTGACTGATCGTGCGCGTGTGAGGACCGTGCTCCCTGTGCGCCTTCGCGGGGCCCTGCCGGGTCCTGCGCCACACGCCTCCCGGGCGTGTGGATGTGGGTTGCCTCTCGACCATTAGTACCGGTCGGCTCCACCCCTCGCGGGGCTTCCACGTCCGGCCTATCGACCACGTGTTCTGCATGGGGTCTTCAGCGGCTCGGGGCCGCATGGAATCCTTATCTTGGAGAAGGCTTCCCGCTTAGATGCTTTCAGCGGTTATCCCTTCCGAACGTAGCCAACCGGCCGCGCCACTGGCGTGACGACCGGCATACCAGAGGTTCGTCCACCCAGGTCCTCTCGTACTATGGGCAGGCCTCCTCAAGATTCCAACGAGCGCAGAGGATAGAGACCAAACTGTCTCACGACGTTCTGAACCCAGCTCGCGTGCCGCTTTGATCGGCGAACAGCCGAACCCTTGGGACCTGCTCCAGCCCCAGGATGCGACGAGCCGACATCGAGGTGCCAAACCATCCCGTCGATATGGACTCTTGGGAATGATCAGCCTGTTATCCCCGGGGTACCTTTTATCCGTTGAGCGATGCCGCGCCCGTGCGCCGGCACCGGATCACTATCTCCGACTTTCGTCCCTGCTCGATCCGTCGATCTCGCAGTCAAGCCCGCTTGTGCGATTACACTCGACACCCGATTGCCAACCGGGCCGAGCGGACCTTTGAGCGCCTCCGTTACTCTTTGGGAGGCAACCGCCCCAGTTGAACTACCCGCCAGGCACTGTCCCTGAACAGGATGACTGTTCGAGGTTAGACATCAAACGAGAACAGAGCGGTATTTCACCTTGCGGCTCCGCGGATGCTGGCGCACCCGCCTCGAAGCCTCCCGCCTATGCTACACAATCCGCGCCTAATGCCAATACCAAGGTATAGTAAAGGTCCCGGGGTCTTTTCGTCCTTCTGCGCTTAACGAGCATCTTTACTCGTACTGCAATTTCGCCGAGCTCCTGGTCGAGACAGTGGGGAAGTCGTTACGCCATTCGTGCAGGTCGGAACTTACCCGACAAGGAATTTCGCTACCTTAGGATGGTTATAGTTACCACCGCCGTTTACCGGGGCTTGAATTCACCGCTTCGCAGAAAGCTGACGGATCCTCTTAACCTTCCGGCACCGGGCAGGCGTCAGAGCGTATACAGCGGCTTGCGCCTTCGCACGCTCCTGTGTTTTTGGTAAACAGTCGCTACCCCCTGGCCTGTGCCACCCCCCGCCGCTCATCACCGCAGGGGGTCTCCCTTATGCCGAAGGCACGGGAGCAATTTGCCGAGTTCCTTGACCAGGATTCGCTCGATCGCTTTGGTATTCTCTACCTGACCACCAGTGTCGGTTTGGGGTACGGGCGGCAACGCGCCTGACGCCGAAGCTTTTCTCGGCACCACGGATCACCGGATTCGGGCCGTAAGGCCCCCATCATCACGCCTCGCCCCGACGCCCCGCGGATTTGCCTGCGGGACGGGCTCGAACGCTTGACCACGGAAAACCACCTCCGCGGCCGGCTGCCCTGATGCGTCACTCCTGCGCTGACCTACTACGAGGGGGGATCCCAACGCGCCCGCGCCGCGACCCCCCGAAAGGGGAGACGGCACGGACCCGGAGGTTAGCGCCCCAGGCCTCGGTTGTTTCGGTTCGCTGCCGGTACGGGAATATCAGCCCGTTCATCCATTCGACTACGCCTGTCGGCCTCGCCTTAGGACCCGACTCACCCGGGGACGACGAACGTGGCCCCGGAACCCTTGGTCATCCAGCGGGCGGGATTCGCACCCGCCTCTCGCTACTCATGTCTGCATTCTCACTCCCCAACGGTCCACGGCAGGCTTGCGCCGCCGCTTCGCCCCGATGGGGACGCTCTCCTACCCAGCATCCAAACGGACGCTGCCGCGTCTTCGGTGGCGTGCTTGAGCCCCGCTACATTGTCGGCGCGGAACCACTAGACCAGTGAGCTGTTACGCACTCTTTCAAGGGTGGCTGCTTCTGAGCCAACCTCCTGGCTGTCTATGCGACTCCACATCCTTTCCCACTTAGCACGCGCTTGGGGACCTTAGACGACGATCTGGGCTGTCTCCCTTTCGACGACGGAGCTTATCCCCCGCCGACTCACTGCCGGGATACGCGTCACGGGTATTCGGAGTTTGGCTGCTGTCGGTACCCGATACGGGCCCTCAAGCATCCAGTAGCTCTACCCCCCGGACGTAATCCCCGACGCTGCACCTAAATGCATTTCGGAGAGAACCAGCTATCACGGAATTTGATTGGCCTTTCACCCCTAACCCCAAGTCATCCCCCCGGTTTTCAACCCAGGTGGGTTCGGTCCTCCACGCGGTCTTACCCGCGCTTCAACCTGCTCAGGGCTAGATCATCCCGCTTCGGGTCCAGGACACGCGACTCAAACGCCTTTTGAGACTCGCCTTCGCTACGCGTACCCCACACGGGTTACGCTCGCCACGTGCCACTGACTCGCAGACTCATTTTTCGATAGGCACGCCGTCACCCCGAAAGGCTCCGACGGTTTGTAAGCGCACGGTTTCAGAGACTGTTTCACTCCCCTCCCGGGGTGCTTTTCACCTTTCCCTCACGGTACTAGTTCGCTATCGGTCAGACAGGTATATCTAGGCTTACCCCACGGTCGGGGCGGATTCACACGGGATTCCACGAGTCCCGCGCTACTTGGGAGACACGATCCGGAGACGACGCGCGTTCGGCTACGGGGCCATCACCCTCTGCGGCCCGGCATTCAATCCGGTTCGCCTCACACGCCGTTTTATCACTCCGGCCGGGCCCGCCAGGACCCGGACACACGCTCCCTCAACACCACGCGCGCAACGGCTGGCGCCTGTCACACGCGCGCGGTTTGGCCTGATCCGCTTTCGCTCGCCACTACTCACGGAACATCCTTTCCTGCAGGTACTGAGATGTTTCACTTCCCTGCGTACCCCCCGCGCGAACGCGGTGCCGGCCCATGACGGCCGGCGGGTTCCCCCATTCGGAAATCCTCGGATCAAAGCCCTGCTGGCGGCTCCCCGAGGCATATCGCAGCCTCAAACGTCCTTCATCGGTACTGTCTGCCAAGGCATCCACCATACGCCCTTGCAAGCAACCCGCACGACCCATCCGGGAACGGCGGGAAACCGCAAGCCCACGGCAAAAACTCCGCTGGCAACACAAATCATCACACAAATGATCACACACAAAACGATCAAACACCAGACTCCGAAGAGTCCGGCGAAATCAACAGCAGAAGACACCCCCGAAAAGGGCGTCCCCTGCTCGCGTCCACTATCCAGTTCTCAAACCACCACGCACCCGCACGCGAGCCCACCCACCCCACCAGGGGACGGGCGACCGGCACGGGGCACGGAACACCAGCCACGCCAAACGGCGCGGGGTGGCGGTCCGGGAACCCAAAAGCATGCCCGCACCACTCCTGGACGCACCGCACGACCGGCACGCCCGAAGGCCGACTCCACTCTTCCACACCAGCAACCCCCGCGCACCCGGCACATCCGGGGCAAGGGGGCACACACCGGCCACCAGACAGTGGCCTGAAATCTCCGTAGAAAGGAGGTGATCCAGCCGCACCTTCCGGTACGGCTACCTTGTTACGACTTAGTCCCAATCACGAGCCTCACCTTAGACGGCTCCATCCCACAAGGGGTTAGGCCACCGGCTTCGGGTGCTGCCCACTTTCATGACTTGACGGGCGGTGTGTACAAGGCCCGGGAACGCATTCACCGCGGCGTTGCTGATCCGCGATTACTAGCGACTCCGCCTTCACGGAGCCGGGTTGCAGGCTCCGATCCGAACTGAGACCGGTTTTCAGGGATCCGCTCCATGTCGCCATGTCGCATCCCGCTGTACCGGCCATTGTAGCATGCGTGAAGCCCTGGACGTAAGGGGCATGATGATCTGACGTCATCCCCACCTTCCTCCGAGTTAACCCCGGCGGTCCCCCGTGAGTTCCCACCATAACGTGCTGGCAACACGGGGCGAGGGTTGCGCTCGTTGCGGGACTTAACCCAACATCTCACGACACGAGCTGACGACGACCATGCACCACCTGTGAACCCGCCCCGAAGGGAAACGCCATCTCTGGCGTCGTCGGGAACATGTCAAGCCCAGGTAAGGTTCTTCGCGTTGCATCGAATTAATCCGCATGCTCCGCCGCTTGTGCGGGCCCCCGTCAATTTCTTTGAGTTTTAGCCTTGCGGCCGTACTCCCCAGGCGGGACGCTTAACGCGTTAGCTCCGACACGGAACACGTGGAACGTGCCCCACATCCAGCGTCCACCGTTTACGGCGTGGACTACCAGGGTATCTAATCCTGTTCGCTCCCCACGCTTTCGCTCCTCAGCGTCAGTGACGGCCCAGAGACCTGCCTTCGCCATCGGTGTTCTTCCCGATATCTACACATTCCACCGTTACACCGGGAATTCCAGTCTCCCCTACCGCACTCCAGCCCGCCCGTACCCGGCGCAGATCCACCGTTAAGCGATGGACTTTCACACCGGACGCGACGAGCCGCCTACGAGCCCTTTACGCCCAATAAATCCGGATAACGCTTGCGCCCTACGTATTACCGCGGCTGCTGGCACGTAGTTAGCCGGCGCTTATTCGAAAGGTACACTCACCCGAAGGCTTGCTCCCAAACAAAAGAGGTTTACAACCCGAAGGCCTCCATCCCTCACGCGGCGTCGCTGCATCAGGCTTGCGCCCATTGTGCAATATTCCCCACTGCTGCCTCCCGTAGGAGTCTGGGCCGTATCTCAGTCCCAATGTGGCCGGTCGCCCTCTCAGGCCGGCTACCCGTCGAAGCCTTGGTGAGCCGTTACCTCACCAACAAGCTGATAGGACGCGACCCCATCCCACGCCGATAGAATCTTTCCCACAATCACATGCGATCATGTGGAACATCCGGCATTACCACCCGTTTCCAGGAGCTATTCCGGAGCATGGGGCAGGTCGGTCACGCATTACTCACCCGTTCGCCACTCTCACCACCAAGCAAAGCCCGATGGATCCCGTTCGACTTGCATGTGTTAAGCACGCCGCCAGCGTTCATCCTGAGCCAGAATCGAACCCTCCACAAAAAAACGAAAGGGAACCATTGATGACCCCAAAAATTGACGCGACTTCTTAATAAGGAAAAGAAGTCCGCACGAAAAACCCCGGCCCCCATCAAGCGCCCTCGCGCACCCACGGGCAAACACCCGCAGGCGGGAACCGGACTGGCATAAAATCAACCAAAAAAGTAGTACAAACACACTCTTGAGTTCTCAAACCACCACACATCAACAAGCTTCGTTCTCAGGAGGAGAAGTCCGCCGTGCTGAGCAGCAAGAGATAAACATACACGGGATGGGCGAACAACGCAAACCGATGGGCGCAGGAAAGCTAGGAACCGTTGCAATGACGCGGTTCCTTCGGCGTGTCGCAAAAGCCTGTTTTTGGCCTTCTGATACCAGAATAGACCTCGAATACCGCTCCACACGGCACTACACTCACTGTATTTCGGCGTGTCGCGGATTGTTCACCGCCCATTCACCGCGTCCGCGTCGCCGCATGCCGGGTACAGCGCGTCCTAATGTTTCAGTATGAACGAACGAAACATCATCGAAACCCAACCGGAGCGCACGGATCTGCCGCTCATCGTGATTCCCGTGATCGTCGAATCAATGATCGAGCCGTTCGCCGCCAACTTCCCCCTGCTGCACGATATCGCCCGCATCCGCATGCACTGCGATTTCACGCTGGACACCGACACCATCCTCGAACGCACCAAGGATGCCGAAGCCGTCATCGTCATCGGCTTCCACATCACCGATGACATATTGGACGCGATGACCGTTCGGGGCCATGTCTCGTGCTTTGCGTTCGGCGGCACCGGCGTCGCCAGCTACATCAATCTTCCCGTCGCGCGCGAGCGTGGCATCCGCGTGTGCAACGTCGTGCATTACGGCGACCATGCCGTGGCCGAGCACGCATTCGCCCTGATCATGGAGCTCACCCGACAGGTCGGCCGGCTTGACGCGCAGGTGCGCCGCGGCGACTGGGGAGGCATCGACGGCATCGGGCTGCACGGCAAGAAGCTCGGTCTGGTCGGATTCGGCGGCATCGGCCGGACCGTCGCCCGCATCGCCAATGGTTTCGGCATGAAGACACTGGTATGGAACAGCCATGTGCACGGCATCGATGGGTTGGACATCACCCTCATTGACGATATGGATGAGGTGTTCGCGCAGTCGGATATCATCAGCCTGCATCTGCCGCTGCTCGACGGCACCGCAGGCATCATCACGTCTCGGCAGCTCGACCGGATGCGCCCCGGTTCGATGATCGTCAATACCGCCCGCGCAGAAATCATTGAACCGGGGGCGTTGACCCGCCGGCTTCAACGAGGCGACGTGCGTGCGGCCATCGACGTGTTCGACCATGAGCCGCTGCCGATGGACGACCCGCTGCGCTCCTTGGACAATGTCGTATTGACGCCGCATGTGGCATGGCGCGACGACGAGGCCTGCGTCAATCTGACCCGACAGGTGATCGACGCGGTGGCCTCGTATTTCACTGGCGGCGACTATAACGCCGTGCTGTAGCACCAGTCAGCTGTGGCGGCGCTTGCCGCGGCACCGCTACAGTGAGGCGGCTTCGATAAGACGAGCCGTATATTCGGACTTGGGATCGCCCAGAATGCTTGCAGTGGAGCCGACCTCCACCACATGACCGTCGTGCAGCACGAGAATACGGTCCGCTATATGCTGCACGACGCCCAGGTCGTGCGAAACCATGATCAGCGCCGTGGACGGCCTGGCCTGTCGGATCGCGGCGAACGTCTCCAGGATCTGCATGCGAGCCGGCACATCGATGGCGCTCATCGGCTCATCGGCGAGTATCACGTCCGGCTCGGTGATGATCGCGCGGGCGATGGCGACGCGCTGCGCCTGGCCGCCGGACAGATCCATTGGATATCGGTCGATGAACACGCCGGCATCCAATCCGACCCGTTCCAGCGCCGCGTGCACGTTCTCGCGAATGCCTGCGGGGTCGGGCCTGCTCCCCCGCCGTCGCAGGGACAACGGCTCGGCGACGATATCGCCGACCGTCCATCTGGGGTCCAGTGATCCGTAGGGATCCTGATATATCAGTCCGGAATCGTGGCGCAGCCGCCGCAGACCGGAGCCGCCACGCAGCACCGGCGTGCCGCGGTACTCCACAGTGCCGCCATCGGCGTTCTCCAACCCCAGCATGATGCGGGTCAACGTCGACTTGCCGGAGCCGGAGCCGCCGATCACAGCAAGGCACTCCCCCTCATATACGTCCACGTCCACGTCGAACAGCACCTGATGCGCGGCGGCGCGGCGGCCGAACGACTTGCAGATCGACCGCGCGCCCAATACGACGGCGGGCCTGTCGAGTTTCCGCTCGGAACCACTTGTTGACGGTTCCGTCATGGAGGGTGACGCGGCAACTTGGGATATACGGAAATCGCTCACGATGACTGCTCCTTATCCCCGGCATCCCCGGCATGCAATGTCAGTTCCCGGGCAGCCCCGACCAGCCGCCGCGTCCGCTCGTCGCGCGGCGAGGCGAGCACGTCGGCGGTGCGCCCTGACTCCACTATCCGCCCTTCGTCAAGCACATAGCAGTGTGTCGTCGCGTGGGCCAGCACGGCGAAATCATGGGTGATGAACAGCAGTGACGCGCCCATGTCATCGACCAGGGAGACCAGCAGGCGCACGATCTGCCGCTGGGTGATCGAATCAAGCGCGGTCGTCGGCTCGTCGGCGATGATGAAACGCGGAGAGGTAATCAGCGCAGTGGCGATGCCGACGCGCTGCTGCTGCCCGCCGGACAACTCGTGGGGGAATTTGCCGAGGACGTCGTCCGGCAGCCCGACCTTGCGGATCATCGCACGGACACGCTCCCGACGCTCGACGGCGGTCAGGTCATAATGGAGCCGCAGCGGTAGTCCGACCTGCTTCTCCACACTCATCACCGGATTGAGGGATGCGGCCGGATTCTGGAACACCATGCCGGCGTAACGGCCACGGATGTCGGCAAGACACCTGTCATCCGTACCGACCGTCTCCATGCCGCCCATCACTACCGAGCCGGACACCACGGCATGCGTCGGCAGCAGGCCGAGCATCGCCTTGGAAATCATCGACTTACCGGAGCCCGATGCCCCCACCAGGCCGACGCGCTGCGCGTCGGCGATATCCAAGTCGACGCCGCGCACGATGGGCGCACCGCCGATGGCAATGTTCAGGTCACGAACCGTCACGCTCATCGCGCACCTCGCAATCGGGGATTCGTCAATGGGTCGGCGGCGTCGCGCAGCGCGTCGCCGAACAGGTTCAACGCGACCACCACGAGCGTGACGATCAGCCCCGGCCACAGCACGGTCAGCGGGTACACGTTGATGAACTTCACGGACGTGGCCAGGGAGTGCCCCCAACTGGGCACGCCCGACGGCACGCCGATGCCAAGGTACGTCAGACCGCTTTCGGCCAACACCGCGGTGCCTGCCGACAGTGACAGCTGCACCGTCAGCACAGGCGAGATATTCGGCAGGATATGGCGCGCCAGCACGTTCAGTCCCGAAGCGCCGTTCGACAGCGCCGACTCGACATAGGACGAACGCGCGGCGAGCATCGCCTGAGGGCGGGACACGCGCGCCAGATTCAACCCGTATCCGAATCCGCACGCGATCACGATGACGGCCACGGACGGACCGAGCGGCACGGCGAGAATCAGCGCGATCAGCACCGTGGGAATGGATATCAGCGCGTCGACGACGACCACCGATACCGCCGAAAGCGCCGCGTGCCTGGACACCATCAACGCCACGATGGCCAGTCCGAACACCGCAGCGACAGCCACGGTCAGCACGACGATCAGCAGGTTGGTGCGGGAGCCGGCCAGCAACCAGCTGAACACGTCGGCACCGGTGCCGTCGGTTCCCAGCCAGTGGTCGCGCGACGGCTTCGCCCACACATGGTAGCCGTCGGTGCTCCACAGCGAATACGGGGTCCAGACCAGCGACACCGCGGATGATGCCAGCCATAGGCCGAGCACGATCAGCGAGAACTTGCCCGCGGCGTGGCCCCACATCGTACTCAGAACGACACGTGCGGCGCGCACGCCGCGGGCAGTGCGGGCACGGTCTTGCGCCGTCGTCGCGCTGTTCCCGGAAGACGGTTTTCCGGCTCCGGCTTGAGTCTTGGCATCGATCGGTCGCGTCATGCGTTCACCTCCGTGACATCGTCAGCCGACTTCAGCCGCGGGTCAAGCACCCGATGCAGCAGGTCGACCAGCAGGCCGATCAGCAGGAAAAAAGCCGCCAGCATGAACAGCTCGCTCTGCACGGCGATGAGATCACGGTTGCCGACATCGGTCACCAGACCGTTGCCGATGCCCGGCAGCGCGAACAGGTTCTCGATGACCATGACGCCGGTGACCATCTCCGCGAACGTCAGTCCGATGACGGAGACCAGTTGCGGCATGGCGAGGCGCAATCCCACGCGCAGCACCGCCTGCCGGTGGGTCATGCCACAGGACATGGCCATGTCGATGTAACCGGAGGATGCCAGTCCGCCCAATGCCGAGCGGGTGTACCGCATCAGCCCGGCCCCCACGATGATGCCCACCGAGCAGGCTGGCAACACCAGCGACATCAGCGCCGAACCGAAATCGGACCACCCGCCTTGGGGGAATCCCTGCGACGGAAACACGCCAATCAGTCCGGTTCCGCGCGAGAACAGCAGGATCAGCAGCAGACCGCCCCACAGCGCGGGCACGGCGCCGCCGATGATGGCGACCATGTGAAACATGCCGCGAGCGGCGCGGCTGCGGGCCAGTGTCGCCTCGCATCCCAGCGGAATGCCCAGCCCCATCGCGATAAGCAGCCCGAGGACGATCAGCGGGAACGTCACCGATGCCCGCTCGCCGACCTGGGCGCTGATGGAGCGGCCGGTCAGAATGGAGGTGCCGAAATCACCGTGCAGCAACGCGCCGATCCAGTCGGCGTATTGCGCGATCAGCGGCCGGTCCAGACCGAGTTGCGAGCGCAGCGCGGCGACCCGTTCCGGCGGGGAATTCAGCCCGGCCATCACCGAGGCCACGTCGCCGGGCAGCACGCGCAATGCCGCGAACACGATGATGGAGATGCCGAACAGCGCCGCCGCGAACAGCAGCAGACGGCGTATGACGAATCGCAAGTGGACTCCTTCCGGTGAGAGCGCCGCGCATCCCGTCACAGCCCCCGACCTCGACGGCCGGAATCGCCTGTGCCGGGATACGCGGCGATTTCAGCCGTCACTTGGTGTAGGCGACGTTGTACAGCGGCAACAGGGTCTGGTTGAGGTTGATCGGGAAGCCGGTGACGCCCTTCGCGTACGCGGTGGTGACGCGGTAGTTGAACAGCCAGTCGGCGGGGGCGTCTTCGGACACCTTGCGTGCGGCTTCGGCGAGCAGCTTGTCGCGGTCGTCGTCGTTCGTGGCGGCGACGGCCTTGGCGTACAGGGCCTGGACCTCCTTGTTGTCGTAGTTGTAGTAGTAGGTCGGGTCGGCCCACTGGTAGAAGTCGTGGCTTTCGTTGTGGTCAACGAGCGAGATGTCGTAATTCCTGTTTGTATACACATCCTGCAGCCACGTGGAGAATTCGACCACGTTGACCTTCAGGTCGATGCCGATCTTCTTGAGCTGGCTGCGCAGCTGGTCGCCGATCTCGGTGCCGTATATGTTCGCGTAGGTCAGGCTCAGCTGCAGCGGCTTCGATTCGGAGTATCCCGCCTCGGACATCAGCGACTTCGCCTTGTCAAGGTCGTACGGGTAGATGCCGGTCAGGTCCTCGTAGCCGGGGTCGAGGGAGGGGATCGGGCCGCCGAGGGCGGTGTCCGAACCGCCGCGCGAGGCGATGATCTCCTTATGGTTGATGGCGTAGCGAATCGCCTGGCGCACGCGCTTGTCGGAGGTCTTCGCTCCGGTGCCGTTGAACGCGAGCACGAATTTGTCGGTATCGTCGCCGGCCTTGACCACGTAATGGTCGCTGTCCTTGGTGAACGGTTCGGCCAGGTTCTCGCTGATCGGCGCGAGCACCTGCACATCGCCGGACTTGAGCGCGTTCACGGCCGCGTTGTCGTCGGTGAAATACCGCACGACGACCGTGTCGGTCTTCGCCTTGTTGGCGCCCCAGTAGTTGGGGTTCGCCTTGAGCGTTATGGACGAGTTGGTGACGAACTTCTCGACGGTGTACGGGCCGGAGCCGATCGCCTGGGTCTTCGCGTCGTATTTCGCGTCCTTGTCGAACACGAGTCCGGGACGGCCGGTCAGCACCCACAGCAGGTTCGCGTACGGCGCGCTGAGCTTGAGTTCGACGGTGTTCGGGTCGCTTGCTTTGACGGAGACGAAGTTGACCAGCGAATCGGCGTCATGGTACTGCTTCGTGACGAGCTCGTTGATGGACCATGCCACGTCGTCGGCGTCGAGCTTGTCTCCGTTCGAGAACGTCATGCCGTCGTTGAGATGGAACGTGTATGTGGTGCCGTCGTCGCTGACATCCCATGTCTTCGCGATGGCTGGTACGACCTGATTGTGCTCGTCGCGCGCCACGAGTCCCTCGTAGACGTTGCCGATGAGTACCTGGTCGATGGCCGATCCGGCGGTGTTGCGGATGTCGAGGTTGGTGGGCGCGAGTTTCAACCCGATGGTGACCGTATCGTTCGCCTTGGCGCCCGTCGTGTCGTTTTTGCGTCCTGCGAACGCTGCGATGCATCCCGCGACGACGGCGACGACCGCGATCACGGCGACGATGGCGACGATCCACCATGTAGCCCGCCGGTGCCCGGCGGCGTTCTTGGCGCGGCTCTCCAGCTGCGCGTCCATGCTGGCCGCGGCGCTCTCGTTCGTCGCAGCGGTTTCCTGTGTGTTCAGATCTTCGTTGTCGGTTGCGCCGGCGTCGCCGTGCGCACCATGGTTTTCAGTCATGATTCCTCTTCATTTGTATTGTGATACTGCGGCTGGCCGCCCTTGCGGGTCGTCCGCCACAGGACATTGTAGCGTCAGGTCGAACCTGACTCGCGCGGATGCCGCGCTGGCGTTCTATCATGGGTGGAGGCATCCGTTCATGATGCGCCCACGCATCACGATTCATAAGGGGATTCGCATGCTCGTAGCGGTCGACATCGGCAACACCAACATCGTTCTCGGCTTCCTGGACGGCGACGACATCATCGGCACCTACCGAATCACGACGAAATCGAACCACACGTCCGACGAGTACGGCCTGATGATCACGCAGTTCCTCGCGCTGAGCGGTCTGCGTCCCTCTGATATCGATGACGTGATCATCGCGTCCGTCGTGCCGAAGGTCATGCACTCGTTCCGTGCAAGCATCATCAAGTTCCTGAACATCAATCCCATGGTGGTCGGCCCCGGAATCAAAACCGGCATCAACATTCGCATCGACGACCCGAAGTCGCTGGGTTCGGACTGCCTCGCCGACTGTGTGGGCGCGTATTACACGTACGGCGGTCCGGTGCTGGTCGCCGATTTCGGCACCGCCACGACGTTCAACTACGTCAATGACGAGGGCGTGATCACCTGCGGCCTGATCACCACGGGCATCCGCACGGCCGCGGCAGCCTTGTGGGGCGAGACGGCCCAGCTGCCCGAGGTGGAAATCACCAAGCCGAAATCCATTCTCGCCACAGGCACGAAGACCGCGATGCAGGCCGGACTCTACTACAACTTCCTCGGCGGCATCGAACGCACGATCCGGCAGTTCCGCATGGAGCTGGACGAGCCGTTCACCGTCGTGGCGACCGGCGGCCTGGGCCGCGTGTTCAAGGATGACACGGAGCTGATCGACGTGTATGACCCCGATCTGATCTTCAAAGGTATGGCGCTGATCCACAGCCGCAACTCGCATCGCTGAATCGCGCGGGCAGGCAACGGGTTCGCGTGACCGGCTTCGGCATCGGCCACGCCGGCGCAGGTCATTTGATGGTGAAGCCCTGATTGACGCCGTACTCCTTGAGGTCGCGCTGCCATCCGGCGATGCCGCTCATCAGCGTGATCTTCTTGCCGGGTCGGTCCGGCAGTGTAATCGGACCGCCATCGTCATTGGTCAGTCCTGCGTCCTTGCGCGCCTTGGCCCGGTCGTATGCCTGCTTGGCCGCCGACCACGTGTATGCGTCTGCGGTGGCGCTGCGGAAGTCGCTGCGCGCGTACACTTCGAACGGCAGGTACTGGTATCCGACCGACACGGACTCCGCTGCCTCGGACAGCACCTCGTTGAACCGCTGCCCGCCGAAATACTCCACCTCGACGTGATGCTCGCTGGTGACGGTGGTCTTGTTGAGGAATTCGCCGCTGTTCAACGTCGCATTGTCGGCCGGGAAGGCGCCGCCATCGACGCGGGTCTTGATGCCGGATTTGTTGTGGCAGACATAATCCACGAAACGGAATGCCGCTTCAGGCTTGCGTGTGGTGTGCAGCACGCCCAGCGCGGAGCCGCCGTTCTCGGCATTGGTGACCGTGCCGTCCTGAGTCGGCATGCGCGTGACGCGCCACAGTCCCGATGTGCCCGGCACGTCGGCCAGCAGCAGCGACGGCATCCAAGCTCCGGCGAACACGGAGGCGACCGACCCGTCGCCCAGCGCACGTTTCCAATCCTCGGACCAGACTTTGAGATGGGTGTTGACCAGTCCCTCGTCGATCATGCGCTGCCAGAATTCGGTGAACGTCCTGGTTCCGGCGTCGCCCTTGAGATCGACGGTCACGGTCTTGCCGTCGGATGACGTATGGAAAGGCCGACCGCCCGCGAGCCATATCATCGCATTGTAGAAGCTGGCGTCACCGGCGTCTGCGGCGATGTACACGCCGATGCTTTTCAGCTTCTTCGCGGCCTCGTAATAATCATCCCATGTGGTGATCTTGGTCGCGTCGACACCGGCCTGGCGGAATGCGTCATCGTTGTAGAAGAACGCCATAGGCCCGGAATCCATGGGTAGCGCGTACGTGCGCTGCGCGAGCTGCACCGACGCCCAGGTGCCTGGGGTGAAGAACGAGCTGTAGCTGCCGACACGACCGGTGAGGTCCATCAGCTGGCCGCTCACCGCGTACTGCGGCAGGGCATAGTATTCGAGCTGCACCACGTCGGGCGTGCCGTACCCGTCCTGTATAGCGTTGTTGAGGTGGCCGTAGCCGCTGATGTTGTTCAGCTTCACGCGGACGTCTGGATTAGCCTTCTCGAAATCGGCGATCAGCGTCGTCATGCTGGGTTCCCACGACCAGACGGTGATGACGGTGCGTGTGTCCGGCTGCCCGCAGGAGGCGACCGCCAGCGTCATCGCACAGATCGTGAGCAACGCCGAGATACGCAGACGCAGCCGCCGCAACCGTGCCGATATCGTCATGTCATCTCCTTAGCGTGCTCGATGTATCGGGAAGAAATCGCTCATCGTAGAGTCTACACGCGCGCTGCAACAGGTGAAGATACGTGAAGGGATGACCGAAGGTCACCGTATTCCGGTCATTACCACGCCAGATTGTTTGACTGCGAAGGTTACTTGACGGTGTAGCCCTGATCCTTCGCGTAGTCCTTCAGAGCCTGTTCCCAAGCGGCGACGCCATCGCTCAGCTTCTGGTTGCCGGTGTAGGACTTGCCAAGGTAGTCGCCGAAGATACCGCGGGCCTTGACCTTCGGGTCGCCAGTCAGGTTGATGGTGACCGTCTCGCCTTCGGTGGAGAACGGCGTCGCACTGGCCAGCCAGGTCATCGAGTCGTAGAAGCCGGCGCCACCGGTGTCGGACGTGATGTAGTAGTTGTCGCCAAGGGTGTGAATCTTCTTGGCGTCCTGATAGAACTCGTCCCAGGTCTTGTCGCCCTGGCCGGTGTTCACCAGGTTGACATTGATGCCGGTCTCCTTTTTTGAAGTCCTTGGCCACCTGAGTCAGCGTAGGCCCCCAAGCCCACACGGTGATTTCCTTGACGTCGCCTTCCTGCTTCGGAGCGGAGCTGCTGCTTGAGTTGCCGCACGCAGCGACGCTGACCAGCATCGCCGCAGCCCGGTAAGCGCCAGCGCCTTCTTTCCCATAAGGCGTATGTCGCGTGTCACCGCAAACATACGCCTTTCCTAAGCCCTTACAGCCCAGTGTTTCCAACGATTATCGTCTGAGCACGACAACGCCCGTCGGATCGATGGTGGCCCGACCGTCGTCGACATGCGCGAGCGAAGCCGCGATGGCCTCCCCTTCAACGTCGACGGTCACCGGTTCATGGGTGCGGTTGAACACGAACTCGAAGTGGTTCGCCGCCGCGGCGTCGGCGCGTTCGACACGCAGCACGCGGCCATCACCGGCGAGGTCCGACAGCCCCATGGAACCCAGCATCGCCGGCAGGCTCTTCGCAAGCCCCTGCCGGCCCAGACGGCATCCGACATATACGGTCCGCCCGTCGCCATACCCGTTGGCCACGATGGCCGGCACCTCGTTCATGCCGGTCCAGCGTTCCGCCTTATAGGAGGCCAGTACCGTGGACGTGTCGGCCGTGGACGTGATCACGTCGGCGAAGTCATGCGCCACCGTGCCATTGTCCAGGTCGAGGTGATCCAATGCGCCCGGCATGTCGTTGCCCATCGGGGCGAACTCTTCGACGCGCACGCCGACGACGTCACGAATCGAGCCCGGGTAGCCGCCAAGCCAGATGTGGTCGTTCTCGTCGCTCAATCCGGTGTAGTACGTCACGAACAACTTGCCGCCGTTCGCCACGAACTCCCGAACCCTGCGGCTCGTCTCTTCGGACAGCAAATACACGCACGGCAGCACGGCAATCTCGTAGGAATCCCAATCGGACCGCACCGGAACCACGTCGGCGGTGATGCCGTTGTCGGCAAGCGCGCGGAACCAATCCAACGGCTCGGTCCAATGATCGACCTGCTGGGTCGGGTTCGCGGTGTACTCGGTGGCCCACTGGGACTCGTAGTCGAACACGACGGCGACCTTGGACTTGACCGTCTTGGTGCCCATCAGACCCTCGTCGGACAGACGTCCCAGATCGGCACCCAGCTCGCACACATCACGGAAGATCTGCGAATCCTCGCCCGCATGCGGCACCATCGAGGAGTGCCACTTCTCCGCGCCGGCCTTGGACTGTCGCCACTGGAAATAGCAGATGGCGTCGGCACCCATGGCGACCTGCGCGAGGGAGTCGCGCACGACCGAGCCCGGCTCCGCACGGTAGTTGATCGGACGCCAATTCACCGCGGAGGTGGAATGCTCCATCTGGAACCACGGTTCCTTGCGTGAAATGCCGTCCATCAGCGACGCGGCGTACGCAACCTCGTCGAAATGGGCCTCGCCCGGCGTGAAGTAGTGGTCGTTGGAGACGAAATCGACCTCCGCACCCCAGTCGTCATAGTCAAGCATCGAGCCGCCGGCGGACACCATGAAATTGGTGGTCAGCGGCAGACCCGGCGTGATGGACTCCAGCACGTCACGTTCGGCGATGTAGAGCTCCTTGAGCGCGTCGGAGCTGAACCGCTTGTAGTCGAGCAGCTTGCCCGGGTTCATGAAGTTGCCGTCACCGATGTAGCGAGGCGGGATGATCTCGGAGAAATCGTTCATGTGCTGGGCCCAGAACGCTGTTCCCCAGGCCTCGTTCACCGCGTCGATGGTCTTGTAGCGCTTCTTGCACCACTTCTGGAAGGCGCGCATGGCGTCGTCCGAGTAGTCGAAGCGGTTGTGGCAGCCGTATTCGTTGCTCACGTGCCAGGCCACCACGTATGGGTTGCCCTTGTAGTGCTCGGCCATACGACGGCACAGGTTCAGCGCGTACTCGCGGAACACAGGGCTCGTCGGGCGCCAATGCTCACGGGCGCCCGGCCACACGGTGTCGCCGCGCTCGTCCTTCCAAAGCACCTCCGGATGGGCCTGGGTCAGCCACATCGGCGGGGAGGCGGTGGCGGAGGCGAGGTCTACGGCGATGCCCGCCTTGCCGAGCTTATCGATGGCACGGTCCAGCCAGTCGAAATCGTACTTGCCTTCCTCCGGCTCGATCTTCGCCCATGAGAAGATGCCGACTGATACAAGGTTGACGCCGGCCTTCTTCATCAGACGGATATCATCGTCCCAGACCTCCTCCGGCCATTGGTCGGGATTGTAATCACCGCCATACCAGAGACGGGATTCGGCGCCCTTCAGCGGCTGCGGCCAACTGTGCTTTCTGCGTTTACTCATGTTCCGCTCCATTACTTGTTCATTGTCTGACGCCCCCGGCCGAACCGTCGCATCGACGAAAAATCAACTGTGACATGCGAGCGGGCTGGTGCCATATCGCGCCAGCCCGCATCGCACACGGTGAGCGTCCCTCCATATCATATACATGTTCCGTATGGAGAGCCAGCCGCTAGGCGCACGTCAAGACCGTCAGACGAACGTGACGCATGCTGCAAGCGGACACTGGCCCTCCCGCGAGATCACTCCTTGACGGCGCCGGCGGCGAGGCCGGACTGCCAGTACTTCTGCAGGCACAGGAACGCGATGACCAGCGGGATGATCGTGATCAGCGAGCCCGTGATGACCAGGTTCTGGATGGCTTGGCCGCCCGCAGTGGACGCTTGGTCCTTCCACTGGTTCAGACCGATGGTCAGCGGGAACCAGTCCGAGTCCTTCAACATGATCAGCGGCAGGAAGCAGTCGTTCCACGTGGCAACGATCGTGAACAGGGCCGCCAACGCGATGCCCGGCACCGAGATCGAGCCGATGATCACCGCGGACACGGCCTTGCGGCCCGGGAAGCGGAACTTCGCCAAAGCGTAGCCGCCCATGATCGCCAGCAGGGTTGCACCGCCTGCGCCCACCACCACGTAGATCAGCGTGTTGACCAGCCAGCGCGCGAAGATGCCGCGTCATAGGTGAACACCGTCACGATGTTGTCCCACAGCGCGAACGTCTTGCCGAAGCCCAGGCCGAACGCGCTCGTGAAGTCCGATTGGGTCTTCGTCGCGTTGATGAGCATGGAGACGAACGGGAACAGGCAGCAGACCGCGAAGATCGGCACGATGAACACGAACACCAACGCGAACGGCCACCTGAACTTCCAACCACGCCAATCCCGCTTGTGCTTATTCACACGAGCCAAAGGCGACACACTCACCGATGTCATACCCCTCTCCTTCGAAGGGCTCGAAGCGAAGCACACCGCACATAGCTTGCCACAACGCAACAGCTCATTGAACTTGTTCCGCGAAATGCACCCTCTATAAATGTTTGCGTTACCATAATATCAATATTGTTGGAATTGTCAACTTGAGGGTACGGCAAGTCATCAGGAAATAGTCTATACTGATGGTAACCAAAACATAGAAATGCCAAAAAAACAAGCAGGAACCATGGATCATTCGCAACCCGCTTCCATGCAGGACGTGGCGAAAGCCGCCAGCGTGTCGCCCCAGACGGTCTCACGAGTCGCCAACGGAAGCAATGCCGTCCGACCGGAAACACGGCAGCGTGTGGAAGCCGCCATGGCCAAGCTGGGTTACCGGCCCAACTATGCGGCCAGGGCGCTTAAGCACGGCAAGTTCAAGGATGTCGGCGTCGTGCTGTTCAACATGCTCACTTATGGCAACGCGCGTATCCTCGGCGGCATCGCCGACGCGGCGAACAGCAATGGCTACGCCATCACGATGCAGTCCTTCGGACGCAATCGGGAACGCACCCTGCATGCCGCCATCGAGCGTATGAAGCAGCTTCCCGTGGACGGCGTCATCGCCGTCATGGAGGAGCACGTGACGGACTTCTCGGAGTTCCGCCCGCCCAAGGAGCTGCCGGTCGTCATCATCTCCGAGGATCCCGCGAACTACTGCCCCACCATCGATGCCGACCAGTACGGCTGCTCAGCCGCCGTCGTGGACTATCTGCTCAGCAAGGGGCACAAGACCGTCTACCACATCGCCGGGCCGTCCTCGTCGCGAGCCGCGGAAAGCCGCGCGCAGGGGTGGCATGACACGCTCGACCAACTGGGGCTGCGCATCCCTCCGACCTATATGGGCGACTGGGAGGCGGACAGCGGATATCAAGCCGGACTCGCGCTGGCTCACGACCCCGATTGCACCGCGATCTATGCGGCCAACGACCAGATGGCGTATGGCGCGATGCTCGGATTGCAGGCCGCCGGCAAACGCGTGCCGGAAGACGTCAGCATCGTCGGAGTGGACGATTCGCTGAGCGGGACGATTCCACGGCTGTCGCTGACCACCATGCGCATGAAATTCAACGACATCGGACGCGAGGCGTTCTTCATGACCAAGCGTCTGTGCGAGGGCCTTCGAGTGCCTTCGGGCGTGAAGACCGTGGTTCCCGCGGAGCTGGTGGAACGCGGGTCGGTGCGCGACCTGGAATCCTAGACGACGAATCTCAAGCGATAATGGCCTCGGCCTCGCCGGTGTCGAACGGGCGAAGCCGAGGCCATTATCCGTTCAGCGCCGGCGATTCGTCAGGGGTTCGCCGGCTACATAACGCCTTACGTTCTCCAATGCGATACATCCGGTCGATGCCTTCCGCCGTGCGGGTCGGGTCACGACGCACTCCCAGCGTGTTCGCGCCCATGGCCTTGCATATGCTGGCGAAATGCGAGCCGATGTCCCCGGTGCCGGCCACCAGCACCGTGGAGCCGCGCACGCTCAGCGCACGGCCGACATCGTGCCATCGCCGCTCCCCTTGTTGACGGGCATATATCGACATTGTAGGCGCATGGAATATTGCCGCGACGCCGGTGTAAAAATGACGATGCGCCGGCCCGTCTTTTCTAGGAGACGGGCCGGCGCATCAGACGGCCGGAGAACCGATGTTACCGGTTGGACTTACGCTTGGCTTCAAGCGTCACGACCGCACCCGCTACCATCGCGAGTGCAGCGAAGACAACGCCCATTGTGGAGGCGCCGGTCTTTGCGATCACGTCGCCGGGCTTCTTGCCGTCACCGGGCTTGTTGCCGTCACCGGGCTTTTCACCTTCACCAGGCTTCTCACCTTCACCGCCGGGGGTCGTCGGCTTGGTCTTCAGCGCGTCGATCGCCGCAGACAGAGCCGCCTCGGCGGCATCGACATCATCCTGGCTCACCTTGTCATCGTCATAGACCTTGAGCGCTGCGGCGAGCTTGTCATCAAGCACCTTGAGCGACTCGTCCGTATAGGCGGAACGGTCGATCGCCTGAGCCTTGGTGATCGTGGCGTGCAGCTTGTCCTTGTTGACTTCGGTCGGAGGCTTCTCGCCACCCTTCTTGGTGAACGTCAGCTCATACGTGACTGGGGACGTCACACCATCCGGGAAGCGGTATCCGTCGGCGGGCTCGGCGGTGACCGTGACGGTCACGTCCTCATCGCCCACGTTCACTACGGAACCAGCGGCCAACACCTTGCCGTCGACCTTGTACACGACTCCCTCGATGTCGGGGATGGTGTATGTATCGGCATCATCGTCCACTGTCGGCTTCTGCGGGGTGGCGACCTTGTCCTCCTCTACGGCCGTGGGCAGCAACTCGACATTCATTTCCGCCGCGGAGCCGAAGTTCGATCCGGAATAATCGGTCTTGATGACGAACTTGACGTACCGTCCGTTCTTGGGGGTCAGCTTGATGCGCTGCGTGTAGGCGACGTTCTTCAACGTGCCCGAGGCCACAGGGGCTCCAAAATCGTTGGGATCGTCGGAGACATACACCTCGTAATCCTTGGCGGCACCGTTATTGTTGCCGTCGATACGGGCGAGGTAGTCGAAGTAGGCGACGTTCTCACGCGATTTGCCGAGATCGAGAGTCACCCAATGCGGAGCAGACGCGGTGGTCGGGCTGTACTGGGAGTGCCAGCTCGTCGACGAGTCGCCGTCGAGCGCCCTCGCCGCCTCTGCGCCGGAGTTCTGCGACGACTGGGCGTGCACGCTGATCTCATCCTGCGGGACATACACGCGGGAGGCCGGTGCAGTGGCGGAATCGGCCACGACCCAGCCGGCGTCGTCCTTGCCGAGCGCCTTCAGCGCCTGCTTCAGCGTCAGCCCGGCGGTCATGCCGTCGAAGCTCGCGGTGGTGGCTTTGTCGCTTTCGCCGTATGTCGTCACGGTGATGGGCTCGTCCTTGGTGCCGTAGCCGAAGACGGCGAAGTCCCCGGTCAGCTCGGTGCCCGCCTTGACGAAGATCACGGAGCCTGGCGCGACGGTCACATCGTGCAGCTGCTCGATCGACGTCATGGGCTTGTCCTTCGTGAATCCATCTCCCGCGGTCTGCGCCGTCGGATCGATGTAGTAGGCGCGGGCGCCGGTCTGAATCTCGGATTCGGTGTGGAACACCTCAAGACGGCTCAGACGCACCGGACCGCGGGAGGAGTTGACCACCAGACGGATGGCATCGATGTTCTGGGACGTGAAGCGAAGGTCGCGCTGCTGCCCGACCGTCGTCATAGTCGCCAGATTCGTCCATGTTCCATTGACTCGTCCCTGCAGAGTGGCGCTTTCGATCTGCTGGCCGGCATTGCGCACGTCCTCGGAGATCTTCACTGCATCCACGGCGACAGTGCTGCCCAGATCGATGGTGTACGTCGGCGTATTGCCCACGGCCTTGTCGGAGGAGAGCTTCGAACCGTCGGTCAGCTTCGGGGCCGCTACCGCAGTGTCGTTCGCGGACGCGGCGACGGTCGCGCTCTTGCCCAGGGCAAGATCGGTGCCGTAGCGTCGGGCGAGCTCCTCGCCCAGCCCCTTAAGTCCCGCGGCATCCGCATCGGCGAGCTTGCCGGTATCGGACGGTGGGACGTTCAGCAGATACTGCGAGTTGCGTCCCGTGGACTGCTCGTAGTACTTCACGACTTCGGCTACGGACGCCGGCGATTGGCTGGCACGGTAGAACCATCCGGGCCGGTTCTTGGCGTCGACTTCGGCCGGATACCAGTGCAGCTGGTTGGCGGCGCCGCTGCGGATCTCGGACAGCACGCTCGACATGCTGCCAAGCTTACCGTCGGGGGCCATCTGGCCAGGCTTGAGCGACACCTTGTCCACGCCGTCGTTGTATGCCGCCTGCGGGCTCCACTCGGTCTGACGGGCCCAGCCGTCCTCGTTGCCCACCCATCGGGCATCGTATGCGGCGTTGGCCTGAATTGCCTGGGGCTGAAGCCGGCGGATCATCTCGTAGAACACGCCATAGTCGTAATGCTCAGTGCCTGCGGTGTTGCCTTGGGCACCGTCGAACCAGACCTCGGAGATGTCGCCGTACTCAGTCAGCAGCTCATAGAGCTGGTTGAGCATGTAGGCGCCGTAATCCGTGGCCTTGTACTTGAACGTGGGCAGTTTGCCGGAAGCCACCTTGCCGGCGCGGTCGTCGTTCTCCACCAGCGTGGGGATCGTGCGCTCGACGCGTGCGGAGTTGTTGCCCCAGACGCCCTTCCTCTCCATGTAGGAATCGGCCGGCGAATAGTAGATGCCGACCTTCAGGCCGTATTTCTTCGCCGAGGCGACAATCTTGCGGAACAGGTCCTTCTCCCCCGTGCGCTTGGCGACGGCGGTGTTTGCCCAGTCGTGCTCGGTGTTGTACCGCGAGTCGTACAGCTCGAAACCGTCATGGTGCTTGACCGTCACCATGATCATCTTGAAGCCACCGTCGGCGAAGGACTTCGCCCACTGGTCGGTGTCGAGGCCGGTCGGGTTGATGCGGGAGGGATCCTCGTTACCGTGACCCCACTCCTGGTTGTAGTACGTGTTGATGCCGTAATGGAGGAATCCGATCTGACCCCAGTCGATGTAGTCGGCCTGCCCTTCGGTCGGACGCAGCTTGGACAGCTTGGTCTTAAGCGCGGCCTCGCACTCGGCGGGCTCCACGTCGAAGGTATTCGCCTCCTTGATGCCCGACGTGTCGCAGCTGACCTGAGAGTAGACCAGCTTGAATTCGTTGGTGGTGAAGTTCGCGGAGGTTTCGGCCAGGCGGATCTCGCTCAGCGAGCCGACGAAGCCGCGGCTGAGCGCGTCGGTATGCACGTCGTTGCCGAAGCCGACCTTGCCCTTGATGCTCGAATTCAGGTAAGCCAGACCAGTGATGTCCTTGGTCTGGGCGTCGCCGCCATCCACGCGCATGACAAGCTTCGCGCCGGTGCCGGCCTTATTGGGCACGTACGCCACCGACACGACGTGCTCCGCACCCGTGGCGGCCGCGGACTCGATCTTGTGGTCGGTCCAATTATCGCCGGACTTGGTGGAGGCGCCGAACACGAGCTTGTTCGACTCGTAGCGCAGGAACAGGTTGCCGCCCGCGCCGAACAGGGTCTGGTTGTCGCCGGTCTGCGTCGGGGTGAAGCGCAGCTCCGCGACCAGCGGGCGGGTGATGGCCTCGTTGTCACCGAGGGTGAAGTCCGTGGGCGTGAAATCGAATCCGGCCGTGCCGCCGCCCAGCGTGACGGCGGAGTTCGAGATGGACGGATTGGCCGAGCGCGACACCAGCGAGCCCAGCATCTGCTCGCCGCTCGCCGCGGTATATGAGGTGCCGCTGAACGTGCCGTTGAAATTGACATGCAGCAGCTGGGATGCGTCAAGAATCTCCCACGGGGCGTCCGAATCGGCGACACGCGCGCGGAACACGTCACCGGCAAGACCGCGGCTCGCCGCGCCGGAAGCGGGGTTCACCTCGTAGCCGATCCCGAACTTGTTCCCGACGGAATCGCTGACGGCCGCGAGCTCGCCGGCCGCGGAGGTGGCGGTCTCGCCGGCCACGCCATCCACCGACAACTGCAACGTCGAGGCAGCGCCGTCGGCTCCCGGCAGATATGTCAGCTGGATGATGTGCTTCACATTGTTGGAAGGCAGCGTCACGGACTTTGTGTAGTCGTTCCATGTACTGCCGGAAGGGTTCGTGGAGAAGCCGTATTCGAGGTTGCTGCCGTTCGCCCGCACGAAGATGTTGCCCATGGCGGAGAACAATGTGGCGAGGTTGCTGGGCGTCTGCGTCGTACGGTACTCCATTTCGGCGCGGAATCCCTTGTTCACCTTCCCACTCTCGCTGAAGCTCGCGGTCGAGGTGAATGTCACGCCGTTGGTGCCGCCAGCGAGGGTGATGCCGCCGCCGTCAAGCTTGGTCGGTATGCTGCCGTGCTTGGTCACGGGGCCCTTCGCCACCTCGTCGCCACCTGTGGTGTAGGTGTCTGCAGCGAACGTGCCGCCGAACGACACATCGAGGTATTCCATCGGATCCGCCGCCACCGCGACGTTCGGCAATGCCACGAACGCGAGCGCCGAGACCGCTATCAATGCGGTGAGTCTGCGCAGCCACGAACGCGAGCATCCTCTTGATGCTGTGTGTAGCATATTTCAATCCTCTATGATTTTGAACATTCTTGTACTTCTTGCCGGAATCTTTGCCTCGGAGGCACGACATCGTTCCGCCAAGTGTTCAGATTCCCGCAGACAGTCTATCAGATCAGGCTGATTTAAGGTACCCTATGCAGGAGCTCGACATATGACGGTGCCGGAGAGCATCGGACTCTCCGGCACCGGTCATGTTCAGCCCCTACGGCGCTTGATGGTCAGCAGCACCGTCGCAGCGCTGGCGAGCGCCATGACCGCGACCGATATCGCGGTCACGTTCGCGCCGGTCGCCGACAGCGGAGGCTTGGGTTTGTCGCAGGTCTCATACCCATGATCGCTGGTTCTCGCATAGTACGTCGCACACGTTATCATCACCTCGTCAATCGCTCCGTATCGCAACGCCATCGTCGCAGCGCAAGCATACCGCGGAACAAAAAAGTGGTCCCGCCGTTGAACGGCAGGACCACTTCATGCATTCCACGCGCCCGTGCGTCACGCAGCGGGCGCGGTCGGCTCACCACGGCGTCACGCCTTGGCGACCTCCACACCCAGTTCGGCGCCTTCCTTCACCGCGAAGGAGGTGGCCAGCGTCTCATGGGCGATCAGATCGCGGAACCGCTCGGCATCGGCCACATTGACGGACGGCACGGTCAGCACCAGGGCGATGCGATCGGCGATGTCCAGGTCGGCGGCCTTGCGGGCGTCCTGCACGGCGCGAATCACGTCGCGGGCGTAGCCCTCGGCCTCCAAGTCGGCGGTCAGCACGGTATCGAGGATCACGAAACCGCCGGTAGGCAGAGCGGCCGACACGGAAGCGTCGGCCTCGGCGGCGTTCTCCTCCTCCACACGGTTGATTAGCTCGTATTCGCCGGCCTCCAGCGCAACCTCGCCGTTCGGCGTCTCGACGACCGGAGCACCGGTCGCGGCATCGACATGCCAGGCACCGGTCTTGGACGCCTTGATGGCGAACTGGACCTGCTTGCCGAGGCGCGGGCCGGCGGCGCGGGCGTTGACCTTCAGCTCGTGCACGATCTTCAGCCCCTGCGAACCGGCATCCTCCATCGTGCAGAACTCAATATCCTTTATATTAAGCTCTGACTTGAGAATTTCGTCGTACGCCTTGACGGCGTCCACATCCTCGACCACGACGGTGAGCTTGGCGAGCGGCTGGCGCACACGGATCTGGGCGGCCTTGCGCAACGACAGAGTGCCGGAGACGATCTCACGCACCTTCTCCATCGCGTCCACCAGTGCCGGGTCGTCGACCAGCACACGGCCAAGCTCGGTCGCCTCACCGGTCTTCTCGTCCGAGACGTACGGCCAATCGGCCAGATGCACGGATTCGCCGCCGGTCAGGCCACGCCACACGGATTCGGACTCCATCGGGGCGAGCGGCGCGAGAACGCGCATGAACACCTCAAGCACGGTGTACAGCGTGTTGAACGCGTTCGCGTCCTCCTTCCAGAAGCGGTCACGGGTGTTGCGGATGTACCAGTTGGTGAGCACGTCGATGAAGTCACTTGCCGCATCGCACGCGTCAGAAATCGCGAACTCGTCGAGCGACTTCTCTACACGCTCTACGAGCCTGCGGGTGCGGGCCAGCAGGTAACGGTCCATCTCGGGCAGACCCGCCACCTCGTCCGCGCGCAGCTGACGGGCGTCGAAGCCGGCCCCACCATTGGCCGCGTTCGCATACAGCGTGAAGAAGTAGTAGGAGCTCCACACCGGCAGCATGACCTGGCGCACGGTGTCGCGGATGCCCTCAGCGGTAACAATGAGGTTGCCGCCGCGCAGGATCGGCGACGACATAAGGAACCAGCGCATGGCGTCGGAACCGTACTTGTCGAACACGCCGTTCACGTCCGGGTAGTTGCGCAGGTGCTTCGACATCTTCTGGCCGTCGGAACCGAGCACGATGCCGTGGCAGATCACGTTCTTGAACGCCGGGCGGTCGAACAGCGCGGTGGCCATCACGTGCAGCAGGTAGAACCAGCCGCGAGTCTGGCCGATGTATTCGACAATGTAATCGGCCGGGAAGTGCTGCTCGAACTTCTCCTTGTTCTCGAACGGGTAGTGGAACTGCGCGAACGACATCGAACCGGATTCGAACCAGCAGTCGAGCACGTCGCTGATACGGTGCATGTGGCTCTTGCCGGTCGGGTCGTCCGGGTTGACGCGCGTGAGGTTGTCGATCCACGGACGGTGCATGTTGACGTTGCCGTCCTTGTCGCGCGGGTAGTCGCCGAAGTCGGCCTTGAGCTCCTCCAACGAACCGTACACGTCGACGCGCGGGTACTTCGGGTCATCGCTCACCCACACCGGGATCGGCGAACCCCAGAAGCGGTTGCGGGAGATCGACCAGTCGCGCGCGTTGGCGAGCCACTTACCGAACTGACCATCCTTGACATTCTCAGGAATCCAGTTGATCTGCTGGTTGAGCTCCAACAGGCGCGGCTTGATCTTCGTCACCGACACGAACCAGGAGCTCACAGGCTTGTAGATCAGCGGCGTGGCGCAACGCCAGCAATGCGGGTAGGAGTGCACATAGCTCTTCTCCTGGAACAGGATCGCGCGATGCTCGGCCGGGATCTCGGCCAGCGGGCCGTCTCCGTTGCGCAGGTTGCGCAGGATCGGCTTGTTCGCGTCGAACACGTACATGCCCTCGTAATCGGGGCACTGCGCGGTGAAGCGGCAGCCGGCGTCGAGCACGTCAGTGCTCTTGATGCCGTGCGCGTTCAGCGTGTTCATATCGTCCTCACCATAGGGAGCCTGGTGAACCAGGCCGGTACCCTCGACGGTGTCTACGTAGTCCGCGGTAAAGATTTGGTAGCCTTCGGACCCCGGCACGTTGCCCTCAGACTCGGCTTTGTCGCCAGCGAAGTACGGGAACACCGGCCAGTAACGCCAACCGGCCATCTCGGAGCCCTTGAGCTCGCGCACGACCTCGTAATCCTCGCCGAGCTCCTTCTCGTACTTGGAGAGCAGGGGCTTGCCGAAGTAGAACTTCTTGCCGGCGTACTTGCCCTGCGTCGGGCGCACCTCGACATAGTCAATGTCAGCGCCGACGACGATCGCGAAGTTGGTGGGCACGGTCCACGGCGTGGTGGTCCAGAAGACCGCGTAGGCGTCCTCCTCGTCGCGCAGCTTCACGGCCACCGACACGGTGGTGTCCTGACGATCCTGATACACGTCGGCGTCCATGCGCAGCTCGTGCGCCGAAAGCGGCGTCTGATCCTTCGGGCAGTACGGCAGCACGCGGTAGCCCTGGTACGCCAGGCCCTTCTCGTACAGCTGCTTGAACGCCCACATCACCGACTCCATGTACGGGATGTTCAGCGTCTTGTACCCGTGCTCGAAGTCGACCCAGCGGGCCTGACGATGCACGTAATCCTGCCATTCGTGCGTGTACTTCAGCACGGAGGCGCGGCAGGCGTCATTGAACTTGTCGATGCCCATCTTCTCGATCTGGTCGACCGAGTCGATGCCGAGCTCCTTCTGCGCCTCCAGCTCGGCGGGCAGACCGTGCGTGTCCCAGCCGAACACGCGGTTGACCTTGCGGCCCTTCATGGTCTGGTAGCGCGGGATCACGTCCTTCGCGTAACCGGTCAGCAGGTGGCCGTAGTGCGGCAGGCCGTTCGCGAACGGCGGGCCGTCGAAGAACACGAACTCGTTCTGGCTATGGTCGCCGGAAGGGTTGCGTTCAACGGACTTGTTGAAGGTGTCGTCCTTGTCCCAATACTTCAGGACGGTTTCCTCCATGTTGGGGAAACTCGGGTTCGGCGCGACGCTGGCGGTCTCGCCGCCCTCGTTCGCCTTGGGATACACGTGGGAATTGGTGGTTTCGCTCACCATTGCTCTCCTCGATGTCGCATTGCACTGGTCCTACGGGAGCTGGCTATAGCGAACCATTCACGGGAAGAACAGGGATTGAGACGGCCGTTCGCCACACCGGCGGCATATATGCGCCGGCGATGTCCTCGCGGCCGGAACCCTTGTTCCGCCCGGAACGGCCGTCATGGCCATTCCCGCCTACGAGGACGATGATCGGCGGCATGCCCTCAGGCTGCCGACCGCCACCGCGGTACCACCTCGCTTGTCGCTCGCATCCGGCCATCCTAAGACGGCGAAAACTCGCGACCGCTTGTGTTCGGCTGTGACGGGCCGATCCCGTCGGTTCTACTCAGCTTCGTGCCGTCGACGTTCGATCGACCGTCATGAAGCTTTTCTTCCGAAGACTCCCCGCTGATAACGGATCATCGCCTTGACTTCGGTGCATATCCTAGCACGGTGTGTGGCCGACGGAACCGGGGTGCCCGCGAACGCCGTCTGCTCGCGCCCAGGCAATCATGCGAGGCCCGAAATCCGACCATCATGCCGGATGTACGCCGACGCTCAATCGCGCACGATGCTGCCGACGATCCCCGAGACAATGGACATGATGAGAGAGCCGAGCACCGCCCACCAGAACCCGTGCACCAGCACGCCAACACCGAACAGACTGATTGCCAACCATGAGGCGAGCCGCATGAACAGCCAGTTGATGACCAGATACAGCAGCCCGAACGTGAGAATCGAAAACGGCAGCGCGATCAGCTGCGTCATCGGCTTGATCGAGGCGTTGATCAGCGCCATGAACAGCGCGAACACTGCGATTCCCAAAATCGGAGGCTGCCCCACCGCGGTCATGCCGGGCAGAAGCACCACCATCACCGCGGCCGCAACCGTCAGCACCAGCCATCGCATCAGAAAATCCTTCATGGCGCCCATCTTATGCCATCCAAGCCGTCACCGATCAGTTGCGATGTGCCGGTTCGGTGCATTCATCATATGTCGGGCACGATCATCGAGAACGATTGCGCTTAAGGGCACAATCGCCACCTAAAGACCCAGACCACCCTCAGTCGGCTCCGCCGACAGCTCCCGCCAGCAGGAGCCAGCATGCAACTCCAATACGACGTCAGGGCGGAAATCGTCGATTACGTTCCGCGGATTCTTCGGCTACCATGCCAACAGGAGGACGACGATGACTACAAAGGAAACGGCGGCGGCGACCACGACGAAGCAGGCGGCCGCCCGGCAACGGGCGTTCGCGCAACTGGACGCGACCTTCCGCTCAGGAGTCACCCGGCCACTGCGCTGGCGAAAGGCGCAACTCGACGCGATGGCCCGAATGCTGAGGCAGAATGCCACCGTCATCGCCCGTGCGGTACGCGCCGACCTGGGCAAACCCGCCGCGGAGACCGCGCTGATGGAAATCGGGCTGGTGCTCGATGAGATTCGCTTCATCAAGCCACGCCTCGGCAGGTGGGCGGCGCGGCATCCCAAGCCGATGCATTACCTGCTGCAGCCCGCAGTCGGCTGGACAGTCGCCGAGCCGAAAGGCGTGGCGCTCATCATCTCGCCGTGGAACTATCCGGTGCTGCTCAGTTTCGAGCCTATGGCGGACGCGATCGCCGCAGGCAATTGCGTGTGCATGAAACCATCGGAGCTGTCTCCGCACACCAGCGGCGTGATGGCGGACCTCATCGCACGGTACATGGACCCGCAGGCGTTCCGCGTGGTTCAGGGAGGACCGCAGGAGACGACAAAGCTGCTGGAGCAGCCGTTCAATCACATCTTCTACACCGGCGGAGGAAAAGTCGGTTCAATAGTCATGGCCGCCGCCGCGAAGCATCTCACACCGGTCACTTTGGAGCTCGGAGGCAAGTCGCCGGTGTTCGTCGACCGTACCGCGAACCTCGACGTCGCCGCGCGGCGCATCGCCTGGGGGCGGTTCATCAACGCCGGGCAGACCTGCGTGGCACCCGACTATGTGCTCGCAACGTCCGACGTCATCGAGCCGCTGGCCGGAAAGATCGCCGAGGCCGTCACGCGGTTCTTCGGCTCAGACCCGCAACATTCCGACAGTTTCGGACGCATCATCAACGCCCGGCATTTCGACCGGCTGACTGCGCTGCTGCCCGATCCGAAGAGCCCCGCCACCGGACGCACGGTATGCGGTGGCAATACCAGACGCGATGACCTCTACATCGCACCGACCGTGCTATTGGGCGTCAAACCCGATGCGCCGGTGATGCAGGAGGAGATATTCGGCCCGATTCTGCCCATTTTGGAAGTCGCCGACGCGAAAGCCGCAGTGGAATTCATCAACGCCCGGCCACGCCCGCTGGCGGCCTACGCGTTCACGGGCAGCAAGAGGGTACGGCGGATGTTCGAGCGCGAAGTCAGTTGCGGAGCGCTGGGATTCAACCTGCCGCTTGGCCATCTGATCTCCAGTCGGCTGCCGTTCGGCGGCGTGGGAGCTTCGGGCATGGGCTCATATCACGGCAAGGCCGGGTTCCTGGAGTTCAGTCATGTCAAGACCGTGGTCGGCAAGCCCGCGGTGCCGGATACGCTTTCGCTGGTGTATCCGCCGTATGACGGCTTGAAGAAGATACTGATTTCGGCGGTCAGCCATACGCCGAGAGTGCGGTAGCGGGACACGGCGCACCTCCCGCTGGCGGGAGATGACGCGCAGCGCCGGTGGGTGGTGACCATCCCCAGTCGGCTCGGCCGACAGCCCCGCCAGCGGGGGCGTTACAGTGCTCCAGTCGTCTCCGCCGACAGCCCTTCGGGCCCTGCAATTATGGACGGGCTAGGCATGACTGTTCCGCTGGCTCGCTGTCGTTCGCTCTTCGCCTACAAACCGCACCGCTGTTTGCTTGACGGCTCAGCCCGTCAACGGGGGCATAATGTAAGGGTCTGTTAGTCCAAGATGTGCTTCTCTGATTAAAGACGGGATGCCCACCGTTCGCGCAACGGTGGGCATCCCGTATGCTATCTGATTAAGCGGTCATTCGGGGAAACCTGTCTGCATAGGGCAGATGTTTGATGTAGTCGCGCATGTATTCCCAGTCCGGCATGTATCCTTCATCGCTGTACTCGCGCTTTTCATCCATGCGGGGACTGCCGTCAGCCGTTTTTTGTACGGGCAATCTTACAGTGAAATCTTTCTTATAATGGGCGTTGAGTTCACGGCCGAATGCCTGGTATTTGGTGTCGGATTCAAATCGGACCAGTGTTGCAATGAACAGTTTGGCCTCGACGGGCATGGAATGAGTGTCTCGTAATACGGCGACGTTCTGCGCGGTATAGAAGGGCTCGTTTTGCATGAAACAAGCACCGAGATAACTGCCGCCTAATGCAAGTGTCAGCGAACCGGCAGGGAACGGCTCCTCGCCTTCTATCTCGTCCACTCGCATAGTCACGCCGTTCCCGTTGCTGTTTCTGGACACGTAGTTGTACTTGGGATTGTCGGTACTGGTGGTCACTGCGTCAATTCCGTTGCCCATGCCCGCATCGAACAGTCGGGATAACAGGAAGGGCTTCCATTCTGCGGGATTCAATGGAGCATCGAACGTCTTATTGCTGGTTGTGATTCGTTGGTAATGCAGTTTGGTGATGTATTTGCGCATGCACTCCCAGTCGGGTTCGCCATTCCGTGAGGGCAGGAGAATGGTTGATTCCCTCATCTTCTCTACCGTCCATTTACGGCCGTAGGCGAATTTGTATTTGTTCGCTTTGATGACCGTGATGATGAATAGGGCTATCAGAGGGTCGAGTCGCCACTCCGCTTTTGCATACAGCACGTTCACGTCATCGGACGCCCAGAACGGTTCGCTCTGATAGAACGCTTCGCCTACGCTTCCGTTGTAGTTGATGGTGATGCAGTTCGGGGCGAACAGCTGGTTTTCGTCGTCCACTGTGATATGGTCACGGATTCCATTGTTCGAGCTGATGGCTCCCAGATAATTGTGGGGGCCGGGATTCATGTCCTCCCGTGTCAGTCGTCTGCCTTTCTTGATGTCGAATAAGTCGCCAAGGCGATAGTCCGCCCATGAGCGAGTGTCAGTCCTCATGGATTTTCCCTTCCTGAACGAGATACGCGAGATAGTCGTTCACGGTCTGTTGAAAGTCAGCTTGAGAAAGTCTGCCGTAGTCGGTTTCCATGTATGCTTCGGCGAGCCATTCGTCCTTATAGGTGACTTTGCGGGTGACGGACAGGCCGGGTTTGGATATGCGTTCACGGTACAGGGTGAGCCATTCGCGTTCGATGCGCTCCCAGTTGCTGTTGCCGTTCGCATCGGTTGTCTCGACGCGGCCGACGCCTTTCCGTTTGATGAAGCCATCGTCCTTGAAATAGCCGAAGAACGTGCTCCGGTCGGTCTTCTCATGCTTTCGGCTCAGATCGAATACCATGCAGCAGGCCGACACAGCGGCGCCGGGGTAGAACACGTCCGCGGGCAGTGAGAACACGGCGTCAAGCGTGTAACGGCCAAGCATCCGCTGTTTGAAGTCCTTGACCGCCGCGCTGTTTCCGATGGCGCATTGCATGGGAAGAAGTACCGCCATGCGGCAGTGGGTCGGCCTGACGTGTTCGTTCTCGTCCTTGGCCGACGCTATCTGCCGCGCCACCCATTCAACATAGTGGAACCCTTTGGACGGGTCGGTTTTCGTATTGGCTGACCATTGACGCACGTATTTCGGGTCGCATTGATTCTTCGTCCCGTTGTAGGGCGGGTTCATCAGCACCACGTCGATGTTTTTCGACTGTATCCAAGCAGCACGGTTGAACATGGAATCCTTGACGACGTTGCTGTTCCCGTCACCGTGGATGAGCATGTTCGTGGAGGAAAGACCGAACGCGCCCTCCTCGTATTCGATGCCGTAGACCTGATGTTCCCTGACTTGCCTGCGTTCCTCGTCGGCGTCGCAGTCGTCCATCGCGTCGGTCATGGCCCTTACAAGGAACGCACCGGAACCGCAGCAGGGGTCCAGCACACGCGAACTCTTGTTGACGCCCACGACCTTGCTCATGAAATCGCAGATGTGGTCCGGCGTGAACGCCTGGTTCTTGTCGGACTTGCCCACGTACTTGTTGAACGTGGTGAAGAACAGGTTCAGCAGGTCCTGACCGGCGGTGTTCTTGTCATTGATGTAGGGAACGACGTGAAACTCGATGTATTCGAGGATTTTCTTGAGGTCTTCGTAGGGCAGGTTCTGGATGTCTTGGGTCTCAAGGACTTTCCGGTTCAGCAGGCTGAGCTTGTCCGCCTTGTTCATCTTGGATTCTGAATCGTCGGCTTCCGTGAAATCGCGTTCCAGCAGACCGGTCAATATGTCGGTGATGTTTCGCAACACAACACGGGTCTTAGTCAGCGTCTGGCCGTCCTTGCCTAAGGTTTCTTTAGCGTCTTTGTACGACAGCCCGTTTTTGAGCGCGAGAAGGCATGTTCCTACGAACTGGCTTCTCAGATGTTCGTTGACTCCATCCGCGTGGAGCATTTTGTTGAGGACGTTGATGCTGTCTACGACCGCTATCTTGTCGTTGACCTTGCCAAAGCACATGTCCTCATACTCGTTGAATGGTCTCAGCGAGTGTTCGTCTTCATCGAGATGTTCGTCATCGATAATCACGGATTGCCCATGCCATACGCGGATTTCGTCACCTTCCGTCTCCGCAAGTATGGCGACAATCCTCTTGTCCGAGTATTCCTTCTCGAATCGCACGTATGATTGCAACTGGGCGTAAATCTCATCCTGATGCCATTTGGAGAAGCGATTCTTGGTTTCGATCAATACCGCAAGACGTTCATTCTCGAATCGCAGGTCAAGGTTCTGGTGTTTTGTTCCCTCAGTTGCTTTTTGATAGTCCTTGATGTCTTTCCCGACTGTTTTCAACGCTTTTGCGTAGCTGAACTCGCCATTCTCTATGTTGCCCACATGGTATTTCGCGCCGATGGTGGAGATGATGTCGAAACGTTCCATCACTCACCACCTTCTTTGGTGGTGGTGATGTCTGTCCCGGTCGGGGTCAGCAGGCCATTAGCGCTTGCCCCCCCCCCCGCTTGCTTATCATCATGGGGAGTCTACTCCTTCTATCGGTCGCTCTCGTCGGTTTTGCCCGGCTTGATGCTCATGTCAATGGGCAATCCCTGTTCGCGTACGACGGCCTTGAGGAAGATGGTGACGGCCCCGGACAGGCTCAGGCCGAGTTCTCCAAGGACCTTGTTGGCCTCGTCCTTGAGTTCGGGGTCGATTCTCATGGTGGTGGTCGGCACGCTCACAGGGTTGTCCTCCAATCGGATTGGTAGTTACATCGTAGTCCATCCGATTGATAAGGAGCATGCTATCGCCTGTCACACGGGCATGGGCATGCGCACGTACATGCGCCGGGTGAGCCGGTACACGCCGTTGCGGATCTGACGTCCGATGACGCCCCGCCGTTCGGCGGGGCCGCTCTTGAACGCCTCGGTCCATTGGAACCATGCGAGGTAGGACTGGAGGTGCTTCGTGGACACGCCCTTGAAGCCGTGCATGAAGTCCTTGAGCCGGGCGTGCAGGCTGTTGACCCGGTTGATGGCGCGCCCAGACGCGTCCGTACGCTCCAGCGTCGCGCCGAGGTGGTTGAGGAAGGCGGGGTAGGTGCCGGCCTTGTCGGTGACGGCGAGAGCGCTCTTGCCGATGCGCCCGTTGAGCACCTTGTAGGCGCGTTCCTTGCCGAGCATGCCGCTCCCGGACACCACGAGGAACGACGCACCCACGTCGTCTATGCCGGTGACGACGCACACCTGCTGCTTGCTCAGACCGCGCTTCGCGGCCTTCCTGCCGCTCTTGCGGGCCGGGCGGGGCATGGTGCCCTTGCGGCAGCCCTTGTAGCTGTCGCGGAAGTACGTCTCGTAAATCTCAACTCGGTCGCCGGCGACGGCGTTGAACGAGGGATTGTAGCGTTGGATGCACTCGATGATGCGACGGCGCATGAACCACGCCGTGCGCAGACCCACTCCGCACTTGTCCATGCAGTCGCGCAGCGATAGCTGGTCTATGAACGCCTCCACGTAGGTCATCCACGTCTCCACCGGCAATTTGGACATGCCGAGCACACGACCGACGTTGGCCGTGAACGTACGCCTGCAATCCTTGCAGTACCAGCGCTGGCTGCCGCTTCCCGTACGTCCCCTGCGGACGATGCTGATGGAGCCGCACCTCACGCAGGCGTCGGCGGGCAGCTCCTGCGAACCCATGCCGAACACGTCCTCGTACACGATGGAACGCAACGCCTCAATCGCCCTACGGCGCTCGTCGCCATCCAGCAGCGCAAGCCCGTCCCGGACCCCGCTGACCAGTTTTGCCGCCTTGCTCCACTTTGCTCATAACTCCATTGTAATTACATTGTAGTTACTATGTAAGTCAGAAAAGCACACTTTGGTCTAACAGACCCTAATGTAAAAGCCCCTCGCGATGAGGGGCTTTATCGATGAGTAGGACTTGTTACTTGGCTTCGTTGGTGGTGAGCATGGCCTTGGTGACCTGTTGGTAGAGATCCTCGTAGCCGCCGGGCGTGGAGGCGGGCAGCACGACGGTCTTGGCGTTGTTCGACTCGGACAGCGAGCGCATCACATCAAGGTACTGGTTGAACAGCACGACGTTGTTGACGTCGTTGATGTCCATGCCCACGGCCTGCAGGCTCTTGATCTGGTCGACGATGCCGTTTGCGATCTCACGACGATAGTTGGCCTGGCCCTCACCCTGGAGTCGGGTCTTCTCGGCGTCCGCAGCGGCCTGCGTCTCGATCTGGATGCGCTGCGCCTCAGCACGCTGGCGGGTGGCCTCCTTCTCACGCTGCGCGGCGTTGATGGAGTCCATCGCGCTCTTGACCTGCGGGCTCGGGTCAATGGCGGTGATCAGCGTCTTGACGACGGTGAAGCCGAAGCGCGCCATCTCGGCGCCGACCGTCTTCTGCACGTCGAAGGCGACGTCGTCCTTGCGGGCGAAGGCGTCATCGAGGCTGAGCGCCGGGATCGCGGAACGCAGTGCGTCCTCCATGTAGCTCCTGAGCTGTCCGGCGGGATCGCGCAGCTCGTAGTATGCGGTGGCGACGTTCTCAGGATTGACACGGAACTGCGTCGAAGCGACGACCGTGACGAACACGTTGTCGAGCGTCTTGGTTTCCAGCTGCACGTTCAGCTGGGAGACTCGCATGTTCGTCTTCGTCGAGATGCGGTCGACGAACGGGATCTTGGCGTGGATGCCGGCGAACTGGACCTTATTGTATTTGCCGAACCGTTCGATGATGTATGCCTGCTGTTGCGGCACGATGAAAATCGAGGCGCACAGCACGGCGAGGACGATGACGACGATGACGCCCAACATGATCAGAGCACCCGTCATTCCCACCAGAACACCCATCATTCCTCCTTGCCTGGTGTTGCCGCACCCTACCTCGGGCGCGATGTCTATTCCATCCTATCCGAAAACGACGGGCTTTCAGTGAAAGCTCACATAGAATTCAAGAGTTGTTCGCCGTGTGGCCCTTCTTCGTCTCACCGTACGGGACGGCGGCATGCCCACGTCTACTCCCCGTATGCGCCGGCTATGGCCCGGTCAAGGTCGGCCATCAGGTCTCCCGCGTCCTCAAGACCGATGGACAGACGAATCAAATCGTCGCTCACACCGGCGGCCTTGCGATACGATTCCGGCACCTCGCGGTGAGTGATGTTCGCGGGGTCGACGATCAGCGACCTTGCGTCGCCGATATTTGGCACGTATGAGAACAGCTTCACGCCGTCGAGGATGCGACGCACACGGTCCGCGCCGCCTTCCACCTTGAACGAGAGGATCTGGCCGACGCCTCGGGGGAAGTATTTCCCGGCGAGCGCATGATACGGCGAGTCCGGCAACCCTGAATAATTCACCGACACGACATGCGGCGTGTGTTCGAGGTGCCCGGCGATGGCCGTCGCCGTTTCGACCTGGCGGGCGACCCGCTGCGGCAGCGTCTCCAGTCCGATCAGCTGCAGGTATGCGTTGAACGGGCTTTGCACGGCACCGAACGTGCGCAGGTATTTGACGCGGATGCGCCTGATGAACGCTTCGGAGCCAAACGCCCCGGAGAAGCTGCGCCGGTTGCCGTCGATGTCGGCGATGACCTGCTCAGGCCGCGTGAATTGCAGGAAACGGCCGTTCGCCCAGTCGAACCGTCCGGCGTCGACGATCACGCCGCCGATGGCGTTGCCATGCCCGGTGATGCCCTTGGTGGTCGAATGCACAACGATGTCGGCGCCGAATTCGATCGGGCGCAGCAGGTACGGCGTCGGCACGGTGTTGTCGAGAATCAGCGCCAGCCCGTGCCGGTGCGCCAGATCGGCCAGCGGACGGATATCGGTGATGGCGGTGTTCGGGTTGGCGACCGTCTCGGCGAAGATGGCACGGGTCGCGGGACCGATCAGAGACTCGATCTCATGCAGGTCGTTGATGTCCTTGACGAAATCAGCGTGGATGCCGAACTGCGGCAGGAAGTCGCCGAGCGCATCGACTGACGCCCCATACAGGTTCGTCGGCGCGATGATGCGGCCACCGCCCTCCCCCGCGCACATCAGCGCGTATGACACCGCGGCCATGCCCGACGACACCGCCACCGCGCCGACGCCACCCTCCAGGGCGGCGAGCCGGCGTTCGAGCGCATCGACGGTCGGATTGGCGACTCTGGAATACTCGAACCCGGATATCTCACCGGCGGCCAGATCACGGCCACGAGCGGCGTTCTCCAAATCGAAGGCGGCGGAGGCGTAGATGGGCACGCTGACCGCATCGTCGTTGCGGTTCGCATTATACCCGCCATGAACCGCAAGCGTGCTGAAATCAGTCATTTCCAAATCCCTTTCATCCGCATGACCGCCAAAACAACGAACACCGACCGCCATATTTCTTCAAGACACGACAGTGCGGGCGTCATCGCCATGAACGTCGACGCCCGCACGGCCCGCACCGCATGATAGGCACGGTACGCGACCCTATGCGGCCACTTCCGTCGTCAGCCGGTCGAGCACCTGACCGCTTACGCCGTCGATGTCCAGCGCCTCGAACGCCTTGTCGAAGCCCTGCCCCAGATCCTCGATCAGGTCGGACACGTCCTCGATGCCCACCGACAGACGCACCAGCTCGTCGGTGATGCCCACCTTGAGACGCTCCTCGCGAGGCAGCTCGAAATGCGTCATGCGGCATGGCAGCTCGGCGAGGCTTTCCACCGCGCCCAGACTGACGGCGAGATGGAACACGTGCAGGTTGTCGAGCACGATGGACGGGTCGACCCCCGGCACCACTTCGAAGGACAGCACGCCGCCGAACCCCTTGAGTCCATTCTCGGCGAGCAGACGGTTGCGGTCGCCATACACGCCCGGGTAATGCACGGCCCGAACGAGCGGATGCGCCAGCAGGTATTCCGCCACAGCCTGCGCGTTGCGCTGCTGACACTCCATGCGCAGCGCCAACGTCTGGATGCCACGGCGCACGTCGTTGCATTCGGTCGGGGCGAGCACGCCGCCGAACCGGTTCTGCGCGAAGTAGATGCCATTGCCGACCTCATCGTCCAACACCACCACAAGGCCGGCGTTCACCTCGGAATGGCCTGCCAGGTATTTGGTGGCCGAATGGATGACGATATCCGCGCCCAAATCGAGCGGCTGCTGCAGGTACGGGGTGACGAACGTGTTGTCGACGATGGACAGCGCGCCGTATCGGTGCGCGATGGCCGAGATGCGGTTGACGTTGTTGATCTGCAGCAGCGGGTTGGTCAGCGTCTCGAAATATACGGCGCTGGCCGCGCGGCCGCCTCTGTCGCGCCCGCTGATCGCGGCGTCGAGCGCCTCGTAGTCGGCGGTGTCGACGCTGTCGAACTCCAGCCCGCGCTCGGCGAAGTACTCGTTGAACAGCGAATACGTGCCGCCGTAGATGTTCTTGCCGACCACGATGCGGTCCCCGGGTTTGAAGATGGACAGCACCGCGTGAATCGCGGCGAGTCCGGACGCGAACGCGAAGCCGCGAGTCCCGTGCTCCAGCTGGGCGATCTGCTTTTCCAGAAAGTCGCGGGTCGGGTTGCCGCTGCGCGCATAATCCCAGCGGGGCATGGCGTTGACCGATTCGACAGCGTATGTGGATGAGTTGTAGATGGGCGGGTTGACGGCTCCGGTGTTGTTGTCGTTGACCGGCAATCCGTGGACCAGCTGAGTGTTGAACCTCGTCATGAGCACCCCCTGCGGTTTTTTTGGCGGGTTTCCCGATGAACCCCGCGTGACCCTTATGAAGGTAGTCAGCGGCCGGCGGCCCCGCAACCCGGACGGCATACACATTATTTATAGGATGCTCAAAACCCTTGCAAACACTGGATTTTCACGACTTGCACGGCATCTTTGACGACCGGCAAGAGCCATTTGCGACACGCTCGGAATGTTCTGGCGGCAACCAAGGCGCGACTAAGTGCGACATGGCTTCGCGCAGAAACCGACGCTACGACCCATCGGCCATCGTGATGTTCGTCACATCCGGGCCCTGTAGGGCATTTGGTCTCACCCTGGCATCGGAACCGGGCGATATGCTGGAGTGACGCCGGCGGGATTCACGCGCCGGAGGGACCCAAGCAAAGGAGCTCGCCCATGACCACCGTAGCCATCGTCGGATGCACTCACGCGGGAACGTTCGCCGCCACATCCATCCTCAAGCAGCATCCCGACTGGACGGTCCACATATTCGAACGCAACGACTCGCTGTCGTTCCTTTCCTGCGGCATCGCGCTGTGGGTCGGCGACCACGTGTCCGATCCGAAGCGCATGTTCTATTCGTCGCCGAAGGCCCTCGCCGAAGCCGGCGCCACGATGCACATGCGCCACGACGTGCTCGATGTGGATGTCGCCGGCAAGGTGTTGCGCGCCCGTGACATGAGCACCGGGGAAGTCGGCGAATACCGATACGACAAGCTGGTGATCACCACCGGTTCCGCGCCCGTGGTGCCGCCGATCGACGGGCTGGACGAGGCGCTCGAATCGGGACGCGTGCTGCTGTGCAAGAACTGGGACCATGCGATGGCGATCAAGGAGCGCGCGGGCAGCGCGAAATCGGCCGTCGTGATCGGCGCGGGGTACATCGGCGCGGAGATCGCCGAGCAGTTCAGCGAAATCGGCGTGAAGACCACGCTGGTGGATGCGCTGGACCGCGTGCTGGCGAACAATTTCGACGCGACCATCACCGATGACGTGGAGCAGGCGTTCGACGAGCATGGCGTGACCCTGGCGCTCGGCCAGAAGGTGACGGCGTTCCGGCCGGCGGCCGGCAGCGACGGGATCGAGGGCTCCGGCGTGACCGTGGTCACCGAGAAGGGCGAGTACACGGCCGATGTGGCGATCCTGGGCGCCGGATTCCGCCCGAACACCGCGTTGTTCGCGGATCAGCTGCGTATGCTGAAGAACGGGGCGATCGTCATCGACGACTACATGCGCGCCTCATTGCCGGACAACACGGTGCTCGACGACGTGTTCGCGGCGGGCGACAGCGCCACGGTCCGATACAACCCGACCGGCGCGGACGATTACATCCCGCTCGCCACCAATGCGGTGCGGCAGGGGCTGCTCATCGGCGAGAACATCGTCGCCGCGACGAAGCGGTATCCCGGCACGCAGGCCACCAGCGCAGTGCAGTTGTACGATCTGGCGATGTCCGCCACGGGACTCACCGCCGGCGGCGCGAAACGCCGAGGCATCGCCGCGAAATCGACGACGATCACGCAGGATTACCGCCCCGATTTCATGCTCACCACCACGCCGGTGACGACCACGCTGGTGTGGAGCCCGGTCACCCGGCGCATCCTGGGTGCGCAGTTCCTGTCGAAGCATGACATCTCGCAGGCGGCGAACGTCGTGTCCGTGGCCATTCAGGCGGGGTTCACGATCGATCAGCTCGCCGGCGCCGACCTGTTCTTCCAGCCGAACTTCAGCCAACCGATCAATTTCGTCGGAGCCGTGGCCATTCAGGCAGTGGCCGAAAGCTGACCCCAATCGTTGACTCGCGCTCAACGCGGACGCGAAAGCCCCGATCATTGGGAAACGGCCATTCCGGTTCTCGTATCCGCGGCTAATGCGAGCACACGATTCGCATCAGCCGCGTGACCTGTTCGGCGGTGCGGGCCACGTTCGCACGGGCGTCGCGCAGCAGCTCATCGAGGCTCGCGGCACCCGGCGCGGCACCGAAGACCGCATCGATGCCGCGCCCGTGCAGACACTCGATGCCGTCGCCGACGTGGCCGGCGATGGCAATCACCGGTTTGCCGTGCCGCTTCGCCACGGAGGCGACCCCGACCGGCGTCTTGCCGAACATGGTCTGCGCGTCAATCGAACCTTCGCCGGTGAACACGATGTCCGCCCATTGTGCGGCGGCATCCAGCCCGGACTGCTCGATCACCAAGTCGATGCCCGGGCGAAAATCGGCGTGCAGCACGGCGAGCAGCGCCATGCCGATGCCGCCCGCCGCCCCGGCTCCGGGATGATCGGCGATGGGCGTGCGGGTACGGTGGTCAGGACGGGAACGGTGGCCAGGAGACGATGATTCAGCCACGGCCGCTTCGACTTTTCCGCCATCGCCATTCCGTTCGGCGGGCACCTGTTCAGCGAGCGCACGTTCGATGACCGACGAGACGTGCCGCAGGGCGCCGTCCAACAGCGTCACGTCTTCGCGACTCGCGCCCTTCTGCGGGCCGAACACCGCGCTGGCGCCCTCGGGGCCGGTCAGCGGATTGGTCACATCGCAGGCGGCGATGACATGCACGTCGCCAAGCCGTCTGTCCAGACCGCTCAGGTCAACGCGCTCCACTTCGGCGAGCGCCGCCCCGCCCGGCCGCACGTCACGCCCGTCATGGTCAAGCAGCCGCACCCCCAACGCCTGCAGGAGACCGCAGCCCGCGTCGTTGGTGGCGCTGCCGCCGAGCCCGACGATGATCGTCTCGGCGCCGGCGTCGAGCGCGGCCCGGATCAGTTCGCCCGTGCCGTATGACGTCGTGGCCTTCGGGTCGCGTTCGGATGGGCGCAGCAGCGCCAGTCCGCTGGCGGCGGCGGTCTCCACGACCGCGGTGCGGCCGTCGCCGAGCAGCGCGAACCCGGCCTGCACCGGGTGCCCGAGGGGATCGTGCGCGCTGGCCGTCAGCATCGTGCCGCCGGTGGCGTCGGCCAGCGCCCGCGCGGTTCCCTCTCCCCCGTCAGCCATGGGCAGGCATCGTATTTCGGCGCCGGGGTCACCGCGGCGGATGCCTTCGGCCATGGCCCGTGCCGCCTCGGCGGCGGTCAGGCTCTCCTTGAAGGAATCAGGCGCACATAGGTATCGCATCGCCGGATCACGCCTGCTATTCGGTGCGCAGCGCGGTGGCCGGGTCCTGCTTGGCGGCCTTGCGCGACGGAATCAGGCCGCCGATAAGGGTGAGCACCATGCTGAGCACCACCAGGATCACCGCTCCGGCCACCGGCAGCGCGGCGTTCACGTCGTTGGTGCCGATGAAATGGTGCAGCACCTGGTTGCCCGGTATGAGCAGCAGCAGCGTCACGCCTATGCCGATCAGGCCGGCGCACAGGCCGATGAGTCCGGTCTCCGCGTTGAACACCTGCGACACATTGCGCTTCGAGGCGCCCATCGCGCGCAGGATGCCGATCTCCTTGGTGCGTTCCAGCACCGAGATGTACGTGATGATGCCGATCATGATCGACGACACCACCAGCGACACGGACACGAACGCGATCAGCACATAGGAGATCACGTTGATGATCGTCGTCACCGAGCTCATCATCAGGCCGACGTAATCGGTGTAGACGATCTTGTCGGCCTTGGGCACGGTCTTGTTGTAGTCGGTGATGGCCTTGGACACGTGGTCCTTGTCCTCGAAGCTGTCGGTGTAGATGTTGATCGTCGAGGGCACGTCCCGGCTCACCACGCCGAACGCGGCGAGGTTGTCGTCATACGTGCCGGTCGAGACGTACTGGTCGTAGATCTTGACCAGCACGTCCTGCGAGGCGGTGGCGATGTACTGGTCGAAGCTGTCGGCGAGCTGCTGCTCGCTCATCGCCGCCGTCCACTGCCCGCCCGCGGCTGACTGCCCGGCCTGCCCGGGCTGAGCCGACTGCGCTGACTGCGACTGCATCATGGCCTTGGCCATGTTCGCCTTGTCGCTCACGCCGAGCGAGGCCACATAGGTCTTGGCATCAGCGGCCTTCGCCGCGTCGTCCGACGGCGAGAACGCCAGGCCGTTGAGCACGTCGCGGGTCTTGTCCTTCTCCTGGTCGGTGACGATGGCGCTGGAGTTCGCATGGTCGATCAGCTCGTCGGTCAGTGCGCGGGTGTAGCCGATTCCGGTGGCCAGCGGCGTGGCGGAGGCGTCCTTGATCGGCTTGACCACGCCCACGATCTTCAGCTGCTCCGCCGAGTCGAAGCGCTCTGCGATGGCGTCCGCGTCGTCGCCGATGTACGTGTAGTCGCCGTTCGCGTCCTTCACATACTGGTCTGCGGCGGGTATCATGGCCAGCTTCTGCCCCATCGCCGTCGCGTAGTCGATCTTGCCGGTGGGTGTCTTGACCGTCTCGCCGTCGTTGAGCTTGTTCATCATGTCGGTGTAGTCGCTGGCCTTGAGCAGGCCCAGCTCATACAGCGTGGTGAGCGGTACCTTGTTGTCGTCGTCAAGCACGAGCACGACCTGGTCCTTGCCGGTCGGCCATGCGCCCTTGACCACGCGGTAGTTGTCGGTGATGACCTTGCTGATGAGCTGATCGTCCTTCGCCCCCGGCATGATTTCATGGAACGAGTTGGGCGACGCGCTCGTGTCGGTCTTGCCGGTCAGCATCGTCATCTGCATGCTCGTCATGTCGGACATGCTCGACGACTGGCCCATCGAGCTCATCCGCGCAGCGTTCGATGTCGAATCGGACTTGGCACCGATGGTGACGCCGTTCGCGGTGACCAGCGTGCCGTCGGGATCGTGGCTGAACACGGAGAACTTCACGTCGTACGTGTATTGGATGCCGGTTTCGCCGACATATTGGCGAACCTCGCTGTTGGGGTCGTCCAGATACTTCTTGAAATCGGTGAGGTTGTTCTTCGTGATGCTGCTCGTCAGGCTGGAGGTCTGCTTGATGCTGCGGTCGTCCGGGTAAATGCCGTCGTTCTTCGCCGATTTGCCTCCGGTCTCCTTGCCGCCCGCCTGGGCGCCCATGATGCTGGTCATGTCGAAGGTCTGCGAGTCGATGGTGATCGGATAGGCGGTCATCGTGTCGCGCTGGATGCTGTCGATGTACGCGTTAACGCCGGTGGAAACCGACAGGATCAGGGCGATGCCGATGATGCCGATAGACCCGGCAAACGAGGTGAGCAGCGTACGGCCCTTCTTGGTCCTCAGATTGTTGAAGCTCAGCGCGATGGACGTGGCGAGCGACATCGAGGCCTTGCCCAGCCTCTTGTGTACGGGTGCCTCGGACGCGCCCTCCTCGACCTCGTACGGGTCGGAATCGCTGCGGATCACGCCGTCGCGCAGCTGGACGGTTCTGGTGGCGTACTGCTCGGCGAGCTCGGGATTATGTGTGACCATGACCACCAGACGGTCCTTCGCCACCTCCTTGAGCAGGTTCATGATCTGCACGGACGTGTCGGAGTCGAGCGCTCCGGTCGGCTCGTCGGCCAGCACGATGTCCGGGTCGTTGACCAGGGCGCGGGCGATGGCGACGCGCTGCATCTGCCCGCCGGACAGCTGGTTCGGCTTCTTGTTGATGTGGTCGCCCAGCCCGACCTGTTCGAGGGCCTTGCGGGCACGCTCCCGCCGTTCGGTACGGGATACGCCGGAGATCGTCAGCGCGAGCTCCACGTTCGACAGAATCGTCTGGTGCGGAATCAGGTTGTAGCTTTGGAACACGAAGCCGATCGTGTGGTTGCGGTACGAATTCCAGTCACGGTCCTTGTACCGTTTGGTGGAGACCCCGTTGATGATCAGGTCGCCGCTGTCGTACCGGTCCAGGCCGCCGATGATGTTGAGCAGCGTGGTCTTGCCGGAACCCGACGGGCCCAATATCGCCACGAATTCGCTGTCGCGCAGGTTCAGGCTGACGTCATCCAACGCCTTCTGCACAAAATCGCCGGTCTTGTATTGCTTGGAAATCGACTTGATCTGCAGCACGATGCTCCCCTTATTACCCATGGGTGGTTCGTCGTATGTCTCCATGATTTGCGGTATGACCCCACTGTATCCGACCCGTTCCCCCAGCGCCTCGTGATTCACCGCAAGCATGGGGAATAAAACCGACAACAAACGACTTTGCGTCGCTTTGACATGACGGAACCGTGACGGCCCTCGCGCGTCAAGTGTGTGTATCAAGCATGCTTTGCGTTTTTTTAGCGCCCCCCTCAGCAGTTTTCCCATACAGTCGAAACCATGACAGGACTCACTACATCTGAAGTCGAAGAACGCCGCGCGCGAGGCGAGGGCGAAACCGGGGCGCGAAGCGTCACCAAATCGACAGGCGCGATACTGCGCGAGAACATCTGCACGCTGTTCAACGCACTGAACTTCGCTATAGCGATACTGCTGTTCGCGGTCGGCGCGTACTCCAACATGCTGTTCATCGCGATCATCATCCTCAACATCGTCATCGGCATCGTGCAGGAATTCAAGGCGAAGAAACTCGTCGACGAGCTGACGATCCTCAACCAGCCGCACGCGGTGGTGCTGCGCGACGGCAAGGAGACGACCATCGAGGCCGGCGACATCGTCAAGGACGATGTCATGGTGCTGGATTCCGGCAAGCAGATCTGCAACGACGCCGTGGTCATCGACGGCCGTCTGGAAGTCAACGAATCGCTGCTGACCGGCGAAAGCGACTCCATCGACAAGACCGCCGGCAGCGAGCTGTATTCCGGCAGCTCGGTGATTTCCGGCCGCGCGTACGCCCGTGTGACGCACGTCGGCGACGAGAACTACACGAATTCGCTGATCAACGAGGTGCGCCAGGAGAAGCGCGTGCACTCCGAGCTGCTGGATTCGATGCGCAAGGTCACCCGGTTCACCAGCTTCCTGATCATCCCGCTGGGCGTGCTGCTGTTCGTCGAGGCGATGTTCCTGCGGCGCTCCGGCACGTACGACGCCGTGGTGTCGTCCGCCGCGGCGCTGCTCGGCATGCTGCCGAAGGGACTGGTGCTGCTGATCTCCGTGTCGCTGGCCACCGGCGTGATCCGCCTCGCGAAGGCCAAGATCCTCGTGCAGAACATCTATTCGCTGGAGACGCTGGCGCATGTGGACGTGCTGTGCCTCGACAAGACCGGCACGCTGACGGACGGCAACATGAGCGTGGACCGGATCGTGCCGCTCGGCGAGCGCGGTGCCGCCGAGGATTCCGACGCGCTGCTGCGCGCCTACCTGGACGCCAGCGAGGACAACAACGTGACCATCGCGGCGCTGCGCGCCCATTTCGGTGCCGACGACTCCACCGCCGATGCCGGGCAGCCCGCGGCGCCCGCCGGTGACGGCCGTTTCGCCGCGCAGGCCATCATCCCGTTCTCATCGAAGCGCAAATGGGGCGCCATCACGATGCGCGCAGCGGCTGGTGCGGCAGACGCGCCTCGCCACGCGCAGGAGGGCGAGTCGGCTGCGGCTGCGACAGGAACCGTGTTCCTGGGCGCCCCGGAGCGCATCCTTGGCGCGAACCTGCCCGATGAGGCGGCCGCGCTGATGGGTCAGGGACTGCGTCTGATCGCCGTCGGATACCTGCCCGGCACGTGGACGGACGAGGAGCGTCTGCCGGATGCGCTGCAGCCGATGTTCCTGATCGCGCTGCGCGACAACATCCGCCCGCGGGCCAAGGAGACGCTGGCGTACTTCCGCGACCAGGGCGTCGACGTGAAGGTCATCTCCGGCGACCATCCCGACACCGTCGCCGCCGTCGCCCGGCAGGCCGGCCTGGAGCGTTGGCGTGACGTCATCGACATGACCTCGGTGCCGGCGGACGCCCCGGATTCCACGTTCAACGACGTCGCCGGCCGATACACGGTGTTCTCTCGCGTCACCCCCAAGCAGAAGCGCCAGCTGGTGCAGGCGATGCAGCGGGCCGGGCATCAGGTCGCGATGACCGGCGACGGCGTGAATGACCTGCTCGCCCTGCGCGAGGCCGACTGCTCGATCGCCATCGCCTCCGGGTCGGACGCCGCGCGCCAGATCTCGCAGGTCGTGCTGCTCGACTCCGATTTCACCTACCTGCCGCAGGTGGTGCTGGAGGGCCGCAAGGTCGTCAACAACGTGACCCGCACGGCCGCCGTGTTCTTCATCAAGACGATCTACTCGGTGCTGGTGTCGTTCTTCTGCCTGGCTTTGAACGTCCCGTTCCCGTTCATTCCGATCCAGATCACGCTTGTCGATGCCTGCATCGAGGCGTGGCCGTCGTTCCTGACGATATTCGAATCGGACACGCGACGCATCCGCGGCCGGTTCCTGCCCACTGCGCTCGGCAAGGCGGCGCCGTTCGCGATCGTCGTCACCGGCATGATCATCGCATTCAGCCTCATCGCTCCGTTCGGCGAGACGCAGAACCGCACGGTCATGTTCGCGCTGCTGGTCGCCGCGTCGATGGTCGCCGTGATCAAGAGCTGCGTGCCGTTCACGAAGATCCGCGTGTTCGTCTGCGTGACGATGGTGCTGGGTGCCCCGTTCGCGCTGCTCATCCTGCCGCACCTGTTCGAAGTGGTTGCGATGACCGGCCCGATGTGGGCATGGTTCGCGGTGGCGTTCGTGGTGATGATGGCCGTCACCGCCGCGATCATCGCGGCGCAGCGGGCATGGCTGCGGTCCCGGCGCTGACCGGCGAGCGATTCCCCGTGATGCCGGCGTGGCTTGGCATCAGATGCGCCTGGACTTTCGGCGGGAGCGGCAGCAGTCGTGTTGTCCACAGGGACGATAGACAGTATGCGGTTTCATTGCTTCTCCGTGAATCCCCGCAGGGGCTGTGTCGCCGAACGGCCGCAGCGGCGGTCTGGCAGCGGCAGCCGAGATCGGCCGGATCCCGTAATAATGCAGCTTGCGCAGCACGTGTGCATAGGCCTCGTCCAGCGTCCTGCGCTGCTCCTCGATGGCGGCGCGCCGGTCCTCAAGCAGCGCGACGATGTCGTCGATATGCTCCGGCTCGTCGGCCTCGAACGCGAAGAACCGCTTGAGGTCCTCGATGGACATGTCGGCGACCTCGCGGATTGTGCATCGTTCCATGCTCGACATCGTAGCCGCGAGGATGACACGCCGGCGCCCTTGCGCTCAAGCCAACTTGAAGCGTGACAATGGAGACATCGGACCGATCGACGACACCTGGAGGCACCCATGTTCGAACCCACCGGCACCTACGCGCCCGCCACGACGCGCTACGACACCATGCTGTACAAGCGCTGCGGCGCCAGCGGCCTGAAGCTCCCGGCCATATCGCTGGGCTTCTGGCACAACTTCGGCGACATCACGCCCTACGACCAGATGAAGGCCCTGGTGCTCACCGCATTCGACCACGGCATCACGCACTTCGACCTAGCCAACAACTACGGCCCCGAACCCGGCGCCGCGGAGAAGAACGCGGGACGGCTGATCCGGCAATACCTCGCCGCCCACCGCGACGAACTGGTCATCAGCACCAAGGCCGGCTACGAGATGTGGTCGGGCCCGTACGGCGATTGGGGCAGCCGCAAATACCTGCTCGCCTCACTCGACCAGAGCCTGGAACGCCTGGGACTCGACTACGTCGACATCTTCTACCATCACCGTCCGGACCCCGAGACCCCTCTGGAGGAAACGATGGGCGCGCTCGCCCAGGCCGTCGCCAGCGGCAAGGCGCTCTATGTGGGCCTGTCGAACTACGACGGGCCACAGCTGGAGCGGGCGGCGACGATCCTCGATGAACTGCACGTGCCGTTCATCATCAACCAGAACAAATACAACATCTTCGACCGCACCGTCGAGCGCAACGGGCTCAAGGACACCGCCAAGCACCTGGGCAAGGGTCTCATCACGTTCTGCCCGCTCGCGCAGGGTCTGCTGACCGACCGGTATCTCAACGGCATCCCCGCGGATTCGCGCGTGGCGCACGATCCGCGCTTCCTGCACGCCGACGACGTGACGCGCGTCCACGGCCAGATCATGGCCCTGAACGAGATCGCCAAGCAGCGCGGGCAGACGCTCGCCGAGATGTCGCTCGCCTGGCTGCTGCACGACGACGCCGTGACCAGCGTGCTCGCCGGCGCATCCAAGCCGCAGCAGATCATCGACAACATCGGGGCGCTGAAGAACACGGACTTCAGCGACGAGGAGCTGAAAGCCATCGATGAGATCTCCATGCAGTGACGAATACCGCTGGAAGTCGCATCCGGAAACGGCTCCCAGCGTACCGGAAGGAAACGTACCGGCATATATTCATGCCAATCACAGCACAGCTTCCAGGATGGTGGAGTGATATGGAGGTTGTCGGCAAGAGCCGGCGAGGTCACTCAAGGTAACCCCACAATTGAAACCCCCTTCTCTCTTCTCCTTCTCACCCGGCCCTTTTGGGCCGGGTTTCCTTTTCTTCGGAGCCTGCGACACCGGAAAGCCGACGACGGCGAATCGTATCGCAATGGTGATGTACAGTAGTGAGTTCGCCACGACCATTACGAGGCGGCTTCATGCCGCCGGGAGGAGACACCGATGCTGCCCGACGGGACACTGCCCGACGATTATGTCGTACTGGATCTGGAAACCACCGGTGTCAGCTGGTATCGGGACACCATCATCGAGTTCGGAGCGGTGAAGGTCGTCGACCGCAAGCCCGTCGACACCTATCAGCAGTTGATCAATCCGATGCGCAACCTCAATCCGTTCATCACGCAGCTGACCGGCATCACGCCGGACATGCTCGAACCGGCACCGACGCTGGACACCGTGCTGCCCGACTTCCTGCGCTGGTGCGGCGACGACGCGATGATCGGGCACAACATCATGCGGTTCGACATCAAGTTCATCGATCTGGCGGCGCAGCGCATCCTGCACCATGCGGTGCCGAACCGCATCATCGATACGTTGCAGATGAGCCGGAGCATGTACCCGCAGTACAACCGACACCGGCTGGTCGACCTGATCCAGCGTTTCGACATCGCCGACGTCGAGGAGCACCGCGCGCTGTCGGACGCCGAGCAGACGCAGATGTGCTTCGAATACATGCGCGACGAGCAGCGTCGCAGAGACTGCTGAGAGCGGAGCGAGCTGACTGATGGCATTGGGCGTTGGCGCGCGGTCTCTGACGCCGCCCGCCAACGCCCAATGCCATCGGCGCAGTTTTCTGCTTCCGTCAGCGCTGATTCAGGGGGATGTAGGCGCGCTCCACCTCGCCGGTGTACACCTGACGCGGACGACCGATCTTCGTGTTCGGGTCGGCGAGCATCTCGCGGTACTGGGCGATCCATCCGGGGATGCGGCCAAGCGCGAACAGCGTGGTGAACATCGCCGGATCGAAACCGATCGCGCGGTATATCAGGCCGGTGTAGAAGTCGACATTCGGATACAAGTGACGTGACACGAAATACTCGTCGTTGAGTGCGATGTCCTCAAGCTCGACCGCGACGTCGAACAGGGCGCGCTCGTCGGCGGGAAGCTTGCGGGTATCCTCACGCGCGATGATCTTTTCCAGATACAGGCGCGCGATCGCGGCACGCGGATCATACGACTTGTACACGCGATGCCCCAGGCCTGAGATGCGATGCCCCTCGGCCTTCGCGTCCTCCACGAACTGGCGGACGGACTTGCCGGAGTCGCGGATCGCCTTCAACTGACGCAACACGGCCTCGTTCGCGCCGCCATGCAACGGCCCGGACAGCGCGTTGATGCCGGCGGAGATCGCCGCATACAGGTTCGCGTGGGCGGAGCCGGCGATGCGGACCACCGACGTGGAGCAATTCTGCTCATGGTCGGCATGGATGATGAGCAGACGGCCGAGCGCGTGCACGTACAGCGGGTCGGAATCGAACCGCTCGTATGGCACGGCGAAGCACATGCGCAGGAAATCGTCGACGTAGCCGCGGGCGAGGTCCGGGTAGAGCATCGGCTCATCGCGGCGGCGCCGGAAAATGTAGCTGACCACCGTGCGCGCCTTCGCCATGATGATCTTCGCGGCCTCATCCAGCTGGTCGGAGTCGGTGATGTCGGTGGTGTCGGGGTAGAACGCCGCAAGCGCGTTCACCGCCGCAGCGAGCACGCTCATCGGATGGGCGGCACGGGGGAACGAGCCCATGAACGTGCGGAAATCCTCGCCCACCATGGTCTTGTGGTTGATGTCGCTGCAAAACCGGTCGTATTCCGCCTGCGTCGGCAGGTCGCCGTGTCGCAGCAGCCACGCGACCTCAAGGAAATCGGAATGCTCGCACAGCTGCTCGATGGGGTAGCCCCGGTAGCGCAGGATCGACCGATTGCCGTCTATGAACGTGATCTTCGATTCGCACTGCGCCGTGGTCAGGAAGCCGGGATCAAGCGTGACCCAGCCGTCGTTGCGCAGCTTGGAGACCACGATGCCATCCGGGCCGGCCGAAGCCTTGACGACCGGCAGCGTGTACTGATTCGAATCCACATGAAGTTCAGCTGTCGCCATGCACGCTCCTTAATCCCTTGATTGAGTCGTTCGAATTGTCAAGTCGTCGAAATTATCGAATTCGTCGTCCCGGTGCCTTGTATTGGACACACTATATTGCGTGCATGTTTCCACCAAAAACGCCGCTCCAGCACGTGGACATCATCACATGCCAAAGCGGCGACGGCATCGCCCGATACAGGCCGTGGGCGATGGACGACCGGTTGCCGGTCAGTCGCGGGTGGTCAGGATAACCGGACCGTTCTCGGTGATGGCGATCGTGTGCTCGCTGTGGGCGCCACGCGACCCGTCCTCGGAACGCAGCGTCCAGCCGTCCTTGGGATCCTGGTAGATCTCGTCGGTGGTCTTGAGGAACCACGGTTCGATGGCGATGACCAGACCCGGGCGCAGGCGGTAGCCGTGGCCGGCCTTGCCGTCGTTGGCGACGTGCGGGTCGCCGTGCATGATGTGGCCGACGCCATGGCCGCCGAATTCCAAGTTGATCGGGTAGCCGTACGAACGGGCGATGTCGCCGATGGTGGAGGACACGTCGCCCAGACGGTTGCCCGGACGGGCCGCGTCAATGCCGGCGGCGAGCGCCTCCTCGGTGCACTTGATGAGCTTGAGGTCGCTCGGGTCGGGGTCGTTGCCGACCACGAAGCTGATGGCGGAGTCGCCGACCCAGCCGTTGACGCTGATGGCCAGATCAAGGCTGACGAGGTCCCCGTCCTTGAGGTTGTAGTCGAACGGGATGCCATGCAGCACTGCGTCGTTGACCGACGTGCAGATGTAGTGTGCGAACGGGCCGGTGCCGAAGTCCGGCGCATAATCCACGTAGCACGATTCGGCGCCCTTGCGGTCGACGATCTTCTTGTGCACGTACTCGTCGATCTCCAGCAGGTTGGTGCCGACCTTCGTCATGGCCTTGAGTTCCTTGAGAATCTCGCCGACGAAACGACCGGCCGGCTTCATCTCCTCGATTTCCTTAGCGGTTTTCAGTTCGATCATGCAACCCAGCCTACTGTGCGGGGGTTACTTACGCCTCGGACGGCCGAACTTGAACGCGCGGACCATCGAGGAAACACCCATGACGATCAGCGCACATCCGCAGAAAATCACCAGGAACAGCATCGACGAGACCGGCGAGACCAGTACGACGAGACCGGCGATAATCGAGATGATCGCGTACAGCACCGCCCAGCCGGAGCTCGGCAAGCGCCATGATTCGGCGAGCGCCATCACGCCTTCCATCATCCAGCCGAGGCCAACCACCATCGTGATGAACACTGCGAGAGCCTGTCCGGACAGGGCCGCGTTCTTCAGCATGAGTACGCCGCCGACCGACAGCATTATGCCGATGAGGATGTCCAGGATGCGCCATCCGGCCGGCAGTCCCAATGTGACGATGGCGCTGACGATGCGGATCACGCCGGAGACCACGAAGTAGATGCCGAGTGCGACGGCCGCGACGCCGAGCGTCTTGCCGGGCCAGATCAGCAGCGCGACGCCGAGCACGATCGCCGCGACGCCGATGATGCCGTACAGGCCGCGGATCGCGTTCTTCGCCTTCTGCGGCAGCATCTCCTCGATCAGCCGGAACGGGCTGAAGTCCTCCCAGCCGCCCTGCCCTTGCTGCTGGCCGGGCTGCTGTTGGCCGAACGGCGACTGGTAGGCGTAGGGCTGGCCGTACGGGCGGCCTGGCTGGTCGGATGCGACGCCTGGCTGCGTCTGGTATTGGCCGGATGCGGCGCCGTCCTGCGGCGCTCCCCCGTACGGGTATTGCTGGCCCGCAGGCTGGCCTTGAGGCGCGTAGGCTCCGTATTCCGGCTCTCCGGCACGGCCGGTCTGTTCGTTCCCGCCGGGCTGTCCGCCGTCACCGCGCCCGTTGTCGCCATGTCCGTCGCTGTGCGGGAAAGGCCCGCCATCGTATGTGCTCATCATGACTCCTTCACCGTTCATGCGGCCTGCCGTCAACCGTGTGCGGGCATCCGAAGCGGGCCACTTCGATATCGTCACCGTCACCACCATATTTTAGACAAGTTGTCCAATTCATGCCATCAACACAACCCGCCGTTCCGTCCAATACCTTGCGTGTCGTTCGCTATGGGAAAAGACGGGCCGCGGAAGGTCAGAAGGAACGTCACCGAACCCGGATAGTATGAGATCATGACCACAGATTTGACGTCCGGCCTCGATACGGCCGCTTTTTCCTCTGTTATCAAACCATCCGACGATCTGTTCCGTTTCGTCAACGGCCCTTGGATCGACACGTACCGGCTGCCTGACGACAAGGCGCGCTACGGTTCCTTCGACAAGCTCGCGGAAGACGCCGAGAGCCAGATCCGCGACATCCTGGAGGACGAGGACTGCCCCGCAGCCAAGTCGCAGGCGCTGTACCGCTCGTTCATGGACACCGACGCCATCGAGGCGGCCGGTGCCACGCCGATCAGGCCCGCCCTCGACGCCATCGACCACGCCGCCGACAAGGCGGCGCTGACCCGCACCATCGGAGCCCTCAAGCCCATCGACATGGGGCCGGACGTCTTCGACATCGCCGTATTCGGCGACCCCAAGAACCCCGACACGAACGTCGTGCACCTCGAACAGTCCGGCATCGGCCTGCCCGACGAAGCCTACTACCGCGAGGACCACTACACCCCGATCCGCGAAGCCTACGTCGACATGGTCGCCAAGCAGCTGCGTCTGGCCGGCTACGGCGACGAGGAGACCACCCGCGCACAGGCGGGCCGCTTCCTCGATGTCGAGACCCGCATCGCCGCGAACCACTGGGACAACGTCGCCACGCGCGACTCGCAGAAGACCTACAACCCGACCGATTTCGCCACGCTGAGCGACGAATTGGCCCACTTCGACATCGCGGCGTGGGCCGACGCCTGGCAGGGCGCCTACGACGCCACGCCGGCGGCGAAGACCCAGCCGGTGGACCTGACGGCCGCGCTGCAGCACACCATCGTCCACGAGCCCAGCTTCCTCAAGGGCTTCGACGCCTTCTGGAACAACGCTGACCTTGACGACCTCAAGCTGTGGGCTCGCGTGCACGTCATCATCGGCACCGCGAGCCTGCTCAGCCACGACTACGACGCCGCCAACTTCGACTTCTACGGCAAAGTGCTGTCCGGCACCACCCAGCAGCGCGACCGCTGGCGTCGCGGTGTCTCCCTGGTCAACGGCGTTTGCGGCGAGGACGTCGGCCGCGAATACGTCAAGCGTCACTTCCCCGAAAGCTCCAAGCAGCGTATGGGGCAGCTGGTCGGCAACCTGATCGACGCCTACCGCGTGTCGATCACCAACAGCGACTGGCTCGGCGAGGAGACCAAGGCCAAGGCGCTGGAGAAGCTGTCGAAGTTCACGCCGATGATCGGCTACACCGAGCGTTGGCGCGACTACACCGCGTTCGACGTGCATGCCGACGCCGGCCTGGTGGCGAACATGCAGGCCGCGGCGCTCTACGAGTGGGGCTTCCAGCTGTCCAAGGCCGGCAAGCCGGTCGACAAGGGCGAGTGGCTGATGAACCCGCAGACCGTGAACGCCTACTACGAGCCGAGCATGAACGTCATCGTGTTCCCGGCGGCCATTCTGCAGCCTCCTTTCTTCAACCCGGATGCCGAGGACGCCGCGAACTACGGCGGCATCGGCGCGGTGATCGGTCACGAGATCGGCCACGGCTTCGACGACCAGGGCGCACAGTACGACGGTGACGGCGTGCTCAACGACTGGTGGACGGCCGACGACAAGGCCAACTTCGAGAAGCGCACGAAGGCGCTCATCGAGCAGTACAACGCCTTCGTGCCTACGCAGCTGGACGAGAAGTACGCCGACGAGCCGGACAAGGCGCCGCACGTCAACGGAGCGCTGACCATCGGCGAGAACATCGGCGACCTCGGCGGCGTGAACATCGCGCTGAAGGCCTACGCGTTCGCGCTCGACGAGGCCGCGGGACGCGACAAGGACGGCTCCGCGAAGGCTATCGAGGAGTCGCTGTCCGCGGCCCCGGTGATGGACGGATGGACCGGCCTGCAGCGTTTCTTCCTGAGCTACGCCTCGATCTGGCGCTCGAAGAACCGTGACGAGCTCGCCGAGAAATACCTGCAGATCGACCCGCACTCCCCCGCCGAATGCCGCACGAACGGCATCGTGCGCAACGTGGACCTGTTCTACCGTGCGTTTGATGTGACGCCCGACAGCGCCATGTGGCTCGACCCCGATAAGCGCGTACGCATCTGGTAATCCGTTGCCGGCAGGCAGGCTGAACCGCACCTGCCTGCCGGCAGATCATCGAAATTCGGCTTCTCCCGCCGGCCGCATGTCCCCGGTCGTCGACTCATCGAGCGGCGATTCGGCGAATCCCGAACCGAACTCCTGCGCCTGTGAGGTCTCCTGCGTCTGTGAGGCCTGCGGATTATTGGTCGGGGTTTCTTCGCCCAGATTATCGAACGTCACCGGCGTTGGATGCACCGGGCGCGCATCCGCCTGCTGTCCCGCGTCCGCCGTTGCCGTGCCGCCGCCCGGAGATGGCGGCAGGCCGGGATTCGCCGGCGTGCCGTTCCCCTGCGCCGGGGCGTCACGATCCGATTTCTGGAACTTCTTCAGTTCCGACACCCCGTAATTGATGTCGTGGCCGATATTGGTGGCCTCCACAACGATGCGGGAGCGCCTCTCATCGTTCTGGGTCGTCCATTCCTCCGTGCTGAGCACGCCGGTCACGATCGCCGCCTCCCCCACGTGCAATGACATGCGAGCGTTGGACGCGAGCGTCCTGAACGCCTTCACGGTAATCCATGTGGTCGGCAGGTTGTGCCATTCGCCGGTTCCGCCGTCCCGGTACCGCCGCGTGCTGCCCATCCGGAACGAGCATCCCTCGACTCCCCCGCTGCGCCCGAACGGCACCGGCATCGATCCGACGAACCCGGTGATGGTCACCGTCCCCTGTTGTATGGCCATGTCGGCCTCCTTTCCTTCCCTGTACTGACGTTGGACCGCCGATCCCCCTTCGGCGGTGTACTCACTATCGCAGATTTCCCGCCGGCATCACATGGTTTTCGGACAATGTGGTCGAAGGCTACCCCTTTGGCGTGTTGTGGACAGCATGTGGATAGAAAACCGGTTATCCACAATCACGCCGTCAATGCCCGGCTCATTCATGACCGGCTATGCTGGGTTCGGTATCGCAGACGAACAGCAAGGGGAATATCATGGGGCAGACCGCCATGAATGCGACAGACCCGTGACAGCGCGAGGATGGGGGAATAGTATCTGCACATGTTCGGCATCACCCTGGCGGGCGACTGGCGGCCGATCGCGGTTCTGCCCATCCTGTTCGGCCCCGGGGGCATAATGCCATGGATATTGGGCGGCGCCTTCAATAATCGGCCCTGGATCGTCGCCATCGCTAATGTTCTCGTCCTGCAATTCATCATCATCAACGCATTGGGCGCTTCCATCGGACACTTCGCCATGTATCTGACGTTCGGTCCGCATGTGCCGGGACTGACCGATTCGACCACCGGCCGCGCAGCAGAGCAGCTGTATGTCTCCAGCTCACCGCAGACATGAATTCCAGGTCTCATCACCGCCGGTATCGCCCTGACGCTTGCCGTAATCATGGCCGCTGTCACTGTGGCGAGCAGCGCAAGGCAGAACGGCACGGCGATGAATCGTCTGCGCATCATCGCGTACATCTTATCCTGCCTGGAATTCGTCGCATTGCTCATAGCGATCTGCATAATGCTTGCATCTCTGCGCAACAAGCAGACCAATATCCTGCTGGCGGTATTGGCGTTCCTGACACTGGTCGTTTGGATTCCCGGGATAAAACGCAGAAGTGGGGTCTTTCGCATGAAAGACCCCACTTCGAGCGATCAGGAAAGCTGTCGGACTACTTGCCGAGCAGCGTGTCCAGACGCGACGCCAGCGTCGGCGCAGCGTCGGCGACCGGCACGGCGGCGGAATCGGAGCCGTCACGGTTGCGGATCTCGATTGTTCCGTTATTCACGGTGTCACGGCCGGCGACTGCAATCAGCGGCACGCCGATCAGCTCGGCGTCCTTGAACTTGACGCCCGGGGAGACCTTCTTGCGGTCGTCGTAAATGACCTCGATGCCGCGCTCCTCCAGTTCTGCGACCAGCTTCTCGGCCGCGTCGAACGCCGCCGCATCCTTGCCGGTGGCGACGACGTGCACCTGGGCGGGCGCGATGACGGTCGGCCATGCCAGACCGCGCTCGTCATGATGCGTCTCAGCGATGCAGGCGAGCACGCGGGAGACACCGATGCCGTAGCAGCCCATCCACACGGGCACAGTCTTGCCGTTCTGGTCGAGCACCTTGAGGTCAAGCGCCTTGGAGTACTTGAGGCCAAGCTGGAACACCTGGCCAATCTCCACGCCGCGCTCGAAGCTCAGCGGGCCGGAACCATCCGGGCTCATGTCGCCATGGCGCACCTCGACCGCCTCGACGGTGCCGTCGGCCTTGAAATCACGGCCGTACACGGCGTGGAAGCGGTGCTTGCCCGCCTCGTCGCCGCCGATGATCCACTCAGTGCCCTCAGCCACGTGCGCGTCGATGAAGAAGCGCACCGGTTCGGCGACGCCCGCGGCCTCGCCCTGCTTGCCGAAGACCATCGGCCCCATGTAGCCGGCCACCATCTCGGGATGGGCCTTGAGATCGTCCTCGGTGGATTCCTCCAGCTCGGCGGGCGCGAACTGCGCCTCAAGACGCTTCATATCGACCTGACGGTCACCGGGCAGCGCCACGGCGATGACCTCGCGCCACGGCCCCTCATGATCATCGTCCTCGGGGTGCAGCACAGTCACGGCCACGGTCTTCAACGTGTCGGCGGCAGTCCATTCGCGACCGTCCTCACGCGGGTACAGACGGTTGGCGGTGGCGACCAGATCCTCGATGGTCTTGGAATCCGGGGTTTCACGGCTTTCCATCGCGGGCACGGCGGAGCTGTCCACGGCCGGCAGCTCTGGGGTGGTCAGCGCCTCGACGTTCCACGCCTTGCCGGAGGGCGCCAGCGCGAACGTGTCCTCGCCAATCGCCATGGGGGCCAGGAACTCCTCGGACGCGGAACCACCCATCGGGCCGGACATCGCGAACACGGGCACGTACTTCAGGTCGAGACGCTGGAAGATGCGCTCGTAGGCGCCGCGCTCGTCGTAGTACGCCTTCTTCATGCCCTCCTCGTCGATGGTGAACGAGTAAGCGTCCTTCATGATGAACTCGCGGCCGCGGATCAGGCCCGCGCGCGGGCGGAACTCGTCGCGGTACTTGGTCTGGATCTGGTAGAGCGTGACCGGCAGGTCCTTGTACGAGGAGTACATATCCTTGACCAGCAGCGTGAACATTTCCTCATGCGTGGGGGCGAGCAGGTAGTCGGCCTCGTGACGGTCCTTCAGACGGAACAGGTTCTCGCCGTATTCCTCCCAGCGGTGGGTGGCCTCATACGGCTCGCGCGGCAGCAGCGCCGGGAAGTGGACCTCCTGGGCGCCGATGCCGTCGATCTCCTCGCGGACGATGGCCTCGATCTTGTTGAGGACCTTCAGACCCAGCGGCAGCCAGGTCCAGATACCGGGAGCCGCCTTGCGCACATAGCCGGCGCGCAGCAGCAGTTTCGCCGAATCGGTGTCGGCGTCGGCGGGATCCTCGCGCAGCGTGCGCAGGAACATGGTGGACATTCGAAGTGCTTTGGAACTCATGGGTTCCAAGGTATTCGCGTTCGGGGACATTGCGGGCCCGGTTCAGTTCGGCAAACCCGCAGTATCGAAAAAGGCCACCCACCCGGAGCTCACCGAGCGAGCGGCCTTCGTATTGGCCTCGCAGCCGTGCCGCGCTTATCGCGTCATCCGGCGCAGCCGTTCGAGGGTAATGCCGGCCGCCAGCATGGCCATCGCCAGGACGGTCACCAGCGACATGTCGATACCGGTATGGGCCAGCGAATCGGCCGCGGACGTCTTGCCCCCGGCAACTACGCCCGTGTTCGCGCCCGGCTTGGCGGAAGGCGAGCCATCACCCGACGTGCCACCCGGCACGGTACCGGGCTTGTTCTGCTCATTGCCGCCCGGCGCGGTGCTGTTCGGTCTGGGCTGCGTGACGATAGCACTGCGGGCGGTTCATCAGAAAGGCCGTCAACCGTTGCGCGCATGGTCCCTGTACGCCTCTTTCTCTTTGCCCGTGTCGCTGATTGCTGTGCGACCTGCCGATGCTGCCGAGATACATGTCCGAAGCCGTCAGCGTGGCTGTCTTCACTATGCTCGCGGGAGCCGCCTGTCTTATCGGCCCGGGCAATATGTCGCCGAGCGCATCATCGTCGCCTTCATCAGCGCTTTGAGCCTTACCGTCATCGCGATCGCCGATTTCAGCAATCGCATGGTTGAGAAAAACCTCGTGGCGATTGCCGCATATGTGCTGCTGCCGGCATTGGCCGCCACCGCATGGCTGCGTACATGCCATCCGATGGCCGACAGCGCGACCCGCAACCTGCGCTGGATATTCGGTGCCGCCGCGCGCTACGAGGCAAGCCTCGAATCGGTGCAATCGCTCGGAAAACGCATCTCACAGCTGCGCTAGCGCACCGCTACCCGGCGAAAGTCCCATCAGCACCATCTCAAATGGGACTTTCGCGGGATTGATGTCTTCCTCCGCCCAATAACAGTCCCATATCCGAAAGCAGCCACCGCTAGAACAGCTCGGCTTGTTCGAATTCGCCAGCAGGCTCGTCCTCGTGAGGCGTTTGCGGCCGGAACGCAGCCACGCCCTCGTCGCCCAGCCGCGCGCTGGCGGCCTGTGACCTGCCGCGCAAATCGCCGTCGAGCATCACTGCATCCGCCGAAACCGCGAACATGCGCTCGTTGACGCCGGCAAGATACAATCCGCTCATGCGTTCCACACGCGAGAGCGCCACATATCCCATGCCGGGCGCGAACGTGCGGCTCAGATCCATCACCGCCCGGTCGAGGGTCATCCCCTGCGACTTGTGGATGGTGATCGCCCATGCGCATCGCAACGGCACCTGCGCCACGGACGCCATCACCGTGTCGCCGTCCATCATCTCCCACGTGGCCTGCTTCATCGTGACGATGTTGCCGTTCTCGAATTCCACGATGGGCCAGCCGCCCTTGTTCTCGTTGGCGAAGCCGCGCACGGTACCGAGCGAACCGTTGACATACTGGTGGTCGGCGTCGTTGCGCAGTGCCATGACGGCGGCACCGGTCTTGAGCACGAGGCACTCCGGCGCCAGCATGTTGCGCTTGAGCCGTTCGACCAGGTGGGCCGGCCCCATCTGCTCGGCATGGAACTCGTGCGGCTCCTCGCCTATCCGCGCGAGCCTGGAATCGTTGAGATTATCGGCCTGCCGGTTGACGGGGAACAGGTGGACCGCCACCTCGCCCGGCTTCGGTGTCACACCGAGCCGCGTGACGAGCGCGTCACGGTCATCCTGATCCACGCATCCGGCGCGGATGTCGGTGAGCACGTGCAGCAGCCGGCCGTCGTCCTGACGATGCTGCTCGGTCAGATAGCAGATGACCGGCGCGAGTTCGCCCCACACCAGCGATTCGGTGACGAATCCTTCCGGATTGAGTCCGGCCTTCGCATACCGTTCGCGGGACGCCACGAAATCCGGGCCGGGCGGCAGCACGTCGCGGTCGCGCCCGGACACGGAGACCGGCGGCAGCTGGAAGAAGTCGCCGGACAGTACCACTTGCAATCCGCCGAACGGCCGAGGATCATGCCGCACTTCACGGCACACCTGATCGACCATGTCGAACAGCCAAGCGTGCATCATCGACACCTCGTCGATGATGAGCACGTCGGCCGCCTGTATCTTGCGCCGACGACGGGTCTTGATGGTCTTCAGCAGATTTGGCGTCAGCACGTTGGCGAGTCCGACGCCGCTCCACGAGTGGATGGTCTGGCCGTCGATATGCGTGGCGGCGATGCCCGTTGACGCGGTGACGGCCACGTTCGCGCCGTCTGCGCGCGCCTGCCGGATGAACTCGTTCAGCACGTACGTCTTTCCTGCGCCGGGCGCACCCGTCAGGAACACGTTCGCGCCGGCGTTCAGAATCGCGAGCGCCTCAGACTGCCGCATATGCCCTCCTTAAGCTCATGCATCACGCACGATCCGCGCGCCCTGGCGTATGACATCGCTCGCCTGCGGGCTCAGACCAGCCGGCGGACCACCTGCAGCACGCCGTGCTCGGTGTTGGCCGGCGCGATGTACCGCGCCGCGCGTTTCAGATCCGGATGCGCGTTGGCCATGGCGAACGACCATTCGCCGGCGTCGAGCATCTGCAAATCGTTGAGATAGTCGCCGAACACCGCCGTCTGCGCGGGCGTGACGCCGAGATGCCGCTGCAGCGCGACGACACCCTGCCGCTTGTCGGTTCCGGGATTCATGATATCGACCCAGTGCGCTCCGGATACCACCACCTGATGGGTGCGTTCCACATCGCCCAGCAGGTCCGCGGCCATGCCTTGCGCGTCGCCGAAATCGAAGATCGCCAGTTTCAGCACGGTTTCGTCCTCGGTCTCCAGCACCTCGTGCAGGTCGTCCACGATGCGCAGCGCCTTGTAGTATTTGGAGCATTCCTCGACGAACGGCCTGTCCTGCCGATGGATGTACGCCGTGTTCAGACCGCATATCACGAGTCCGATGTCATGCGAGCCCGACGCCACCGCGGCGTCCACCAGATCGATCAGCGTACGCGTGATATCCCAGCTCACCCCGTGCACGTCGATGACGTTGTCGCCGGCGACCACGACGTTGCCGTTCTCCGCGATATACGACATGGCGCCGTCGACGCGGTCCGCGAACATGGAGCGCAGCGTGGCGAGCTGGCGGCCGGAAGCCGGCACGAACTCGACACCCTTGGCGTGCAGCTCGTCGAGCAGCGGCCAGAAGTCATCGGGGATGTTGCTGTCGCCGTCCAGCAGCGTGCCATCCATGTCCGCCACGATCAGGCGGATGTCGTGCGGCTTGTCGCAGATGGCGGTCCAATCGTTCGCGGTCATGGTGTCGTTCCTCTCAGTCGTGTGCGTGACGTTTTCTGTTTTTCGAGACCGGCCGGCTACTTATTCAGCAGGCTGGTGGCGACGATCTGGTCGGCGATGGCCTTCGACTCGGCCTCGTTCGGGCCGGGAGCCGGCGCCATGAACGCCTGACGGTAGTAGCGAAGCTCGTCCAGCGACTCGATGATGTCGGCGAGGGCGCGGTGCCCGCCGTTCTTGGCGGGGCGGTTCTCATACACCGCGGGGTACCAGCGGCGCGCGAGCTCCTTCAGCGTGCTCACGTCCACGCTGCGGTAGTGCAGATGGCTCATGAGACCCGGCATGTAATGGTCGAGGAATTTTTTGTCGGAGCCGATGGTGTTGCCCGCGAGCAGCGGCCTGACTCCGTCCGGCGTGAACCGCAGCACGTATTCGGTGACCTTGCGTTCCGCCTCTTCGAGGCTCAGGCCGTGCTCCCATTCGTTGATGAGCCCGGAACGGGTGTGCATGGCGCGCACGAAGTCGTTCATGTGCGCGACGGCGGCGTCGGACGGCTTGATGACGTAGTCCACGCCTTCGTCCAACACGTTGAGGTCGAAATCGGTAGGCACCACTGACACCTCGACGAGCTCGTCGCCACCGAAGATGTCAAGTCCCGTCATCTCGCAATCAATCCAGATCAGGCGCGAATCCTTCGCGCTGTACGTTTCCGCATCATGGCTGTCGACCATCGCAAGCCGCCTTTCCTGCTGTGTTTTCCTAGGGAACGTTACAGGCTATAGCAGACCGGGGACGCACCGTCAGGCCAGCGGGAAAGAGAGCAGCATCGTAGTGCCGGACGGGGATGAGGACTCCACCGCGACCGAGCCCCCATACGGTTCGCCACGTCACGGGCGAGCGCGAGGCCGAGCCCGTACCCTTGGTGCGCGGTGCCGTCATCGTCCCGGGGGAAACGGGACGGATATAATCTTGGACATTCGGGACGCGGCCGGCCGCGCGCCATTACGGCAGCGCAGGAACGGCAGCGGTACATGCATACGGCCAGGAGGACTACATGGCAGAGGAAACGCAATCTATCACGACGCGGCACGACGCCGAGATCGACCCGGCACTGTGGTGGCGGCAGGCCGTGGTCTACCAGGTCTACCCGCGCAGCTTCCAGGACACCACCGGCTCCGGTCTGGGCGACATCAATGGCATCACCGGGCGGATCCCCTATCTGCGGCAGCTGGGCGTCGACGCGATCTGGCTGTCGCCCTTCTACCCGAGCGAACTCGCGGACGGCGGCTACGACGTGGCCGACTACCGTGACGTGGATCCGAAGCTCGGCTCGATGGACGACTTCGACCGGCTGGCCGCCGCCGCGCATGCGGCAGACATCAAAGTGGTGGTGGACATCGTGCCCAACCACAGCTCCCACCTGCACCCCTGGTTCCGTCAGGCGCTGGCGGGCGGCCCCGGCTCCCCCGCGCGCGACCGGTACATCTTCCGCGACGGCAAGGGCCCGAACGGCGACGAGCCGCCGACCCGCTGGCAGAACCATTTCGGAGGTCCGGCATGGACGCGCGTGGACGACGGCCAATGGTACCTGCACATGTTCACCAAGGAGCAGCCTGACTGGAACTGGAGGAACCCGGACGTGCGCGCCGATTTCCTTGAGACGCTGCGTTTCTGGTGCGATCACGGCGTGGACGGGTTCCGCATCGATGTGGCGCACGGGCTCGCCAAGGACCTCGACCGCGACGACCTCGACGACTACGTGGTGATGAGCACGAACGACATGCCCGCGGACGGATCCCACCCAGTGCTCGACCGCGACGAGGTGCACGACATCTACCGTGAGTGGCGCCGCGAGGTGTTCAACCGCTACGATCCCCCGCGCTTCGCGGTCGCCGAGGCATGGGTCCGGCCGGAACGCCAGTACCTGTACGCGTCACCGGATGAACTGGGGCAGGTGTTCAACTTCGAGTTCGCCAAGGCGGATTGGACCTTCGACGCGATGAGCAAAGCCATCGACGAGGGGCTGGCGTGCGCCGAGATGTCGGGCTCGACGTCCACCTGGGTGATGAGCAACCATGATGTGCCGCGCCACGCCACGCGTTACGCGCTGCCGCAAGTGCCGACCGGCGAATACCATCAGATCGCCAACGACTGGCTGCTGCGTGACGGCACCACCTATATCGAGGATCGCCAGGCCGGCGCATTGCGGGCACGCGCCGCACTGATGCTCGAAATGGCGCTGCCCGGCTCGGCCTACGTGTATCAGGGCGAGGAGCTGGGCCTGTTCGAGGTGGCGGATATTCCATGGGACCGCATCGAGGATCCCTCCGGCCTGCGCACCTCGCGGGCGCAGTCCACCAAGGGCCGTGACGGCTGCCGCGTGCCGCTGCCCTGGGTCGCGTCCGACGTGCCCGAGACGTACACGTCCGGCAAGAGGCACGTCCATGCCGGCTCGTTCGGGTTCTCCCCTGCCGTCAGTGACGCCGAACCACACCTCCCGCAGCCCGCGTGGTTCAAGGATTTCGCCATGGACATCCAGGACGCCGACGACGGCTCCATGCTGAACTTCTATCGTCGCGTGCTGCGGCTGCGTCACGAGATGCAGACTCCGGACACCAGTTGCACGTTGCTTCCCGAGAACCGTCCGAGCGGCATGCGCGACGGCGCCGACGGCCAGCCCGGCGGCGTGATCGCCTACCGTCGTGCCAACGGTTGGGCGAATCTGACGAATTTCGGAGCCACACCGGTTTCGCTGCCCGACGGCGAGGTGCTGCTCTCGTCCGCGCCGCTCACCGATGACGGCCGGCTGCCGCAGGATACGTCCGTCTGGATGCGGCTGCGGTAGGCCTGCCCGCGCCAGCCACGATGCGGGCGGCGGAGCCGATTCGACGCGGCCGGGCCTATATGCAAGATGGCGGGCTCCCCTCGCAAATCGTGAGGGGAGCCCGCCATCATATTCATATGAGCCGAATCCTATGAACCGATCGGCATCGGCCTATCAGTTGTGGAAGCCGGTGTAGTTCGGCGCTTCGGTGGTCATCACGATGTCGTGCGGATGCGACTCGCGCAGGCCGGCGTCGGTGATGCGGATGAAGCGGCCCTTCTCCTGCAGCTCGGCGATGTTGTGCGCGCCCACATAGAACATGGACTGGTGCAGGCCGCCGATCAGCTGGTACAGCACGGCGTTCAGCGGTCCGCGGTACGGCACTTCGCCCTCGACGCCTTCCGGAACGACCTTGTCGTTGGAGGTGACGTCGGCCTGGAAGTAACGGTCCTTGGAGTAGGACTTCTTGCCGCGCGGGGCCATGGCACCCAGCGAGCCCATGCCGCGGTACAGCTTGTACTGCTTGCCGTGCAGCAGGACCTTCTCGCCCGGAGCCTCCTCGCAGCCGGCCAGCGTGCCGCCGAGCATGACGGTGTTGGCACCGGCGACGAGCGCCTTGGCGATGTCTCCGGAGTAGTGGATGCCACCGTCGGCGATGCACGGCACGCCGGCGGCCTTACATGCCTGGGCGGCGTCATAGACGGCGGTGAGCTGCGGGACGCCGACACCGGCGACCACGCGGGTGGTGCAGATGGAGCCGGGGCCGACACCGATCTTGACGGCGTCGACGCCCGCGTCGATCATGGCCTGGGCGCCGGAACGGGTGGCGATGTTGCCGCCGATGACCTGCACGCCGCGGAAGGCGGGGTCGCGCTTGATGCGGCTGATCATGTCGAGCGCCAGACGGGCCTCGCCGTTGGCGGTGTCGACGACGAGCACATCGACGCCGGCCTCCATCAGAGCGGAGGCGCGCTGCCAGGCGTCGCCGAGGAAGCCGATGCCGGCGGCCACGCGCAGACGTCCCTGCTCGTCCTTGGTGGCGTCCGGGTACTGCTCGGTCTTGACGAAGTCCTTGACGGTGATCAGGCCGGCGAGCTTGCCGTTGTCGTCGATCAGCGGCAGCTTCTCGACCTTGTGCTGGGCGAGCAGACGGTGGGCGTCATCCTTGGAGATGTTCGCCGGACCAGTGATGAGGTTCTCCTTGGTCATCACGTCCTTGACCTTGAGGTGGTCGTAGTCTTCGGACGGGATGAAGCGCATGTCGCGGTTGGTGATGATGCCGACGAGGCGGTTCTCCTCGTCAACGACCGGCAGGCCGGAGATGTGGAACTTGCCGCACAGCTTGTCGAGGTCGGCGAGCGTGACGTCCGGGTTGACGGTCAGCGGGTCGGTGATCATACCGGACTCGGAGCGCTTGACCACATCGACCTGGGCCGCCTGGTCGTCGATCGACAGGTTGCGGTGCAGCACACCGATACCGCCGTTGCGGGCCATGGCGATGGCCATCTCGGATTCGGTGACGGTATCCATCGCCGCGGAGATCGCCGGAACCTTCATGGTGATCTCACGGGTCAGATGAGTGGTGGTGTCGACTTCGGAGGGAATCACGTCCGTCTCGTTCGGCAGCAGCAGCACATCGTCATACGCGAGGCCCAGCTTGGAGAAAATCGGGGGGACGGGAGCATAGGATTGCATATTCGCTTCAGAATTTGTAGCCATGTATTCACTATATGAGCGTAATGCGACGAATGCGACACGAACATGGTCTCGACCATCATCATCGGCAGGTCACGGGCGCCGTTTTTTCCCGTCACCGCTTTCGTCAAACGAATGACGTGCCCGTCGCCGCGCGGATGCATACGACTGGTTCTCCGCGGCGATCTCCGGCAGGCGACGCTTCAGATACGGGTACATCGTCGCCACCGTCAGCAACACCACGGCGATGACGAAGCCGATGAGCACATAATGGACCTTGAAGAACAACGTCATGATCGAGCCGACCGCGATCAGAGCCGCCCACCCCCACAGAATCAGCACCGCTCCCTGCACGGTGTGGCCGATGCGCAGCATGCGGTGGTGCAGATGCATACGGTCCGGGTGCATCGGCGACTGCCCGTGGCTGAGTCGGCGCACGATCGCCAGACACATGTCCAGCACTGGCAGGAACAGCACCAGGATCGGCAGCAGGATCGGCATGAACACCGGCAGGTACACGCTGGCATGAATCGACGCCGGATCCAGACGGCCGGTCATCACGATTGACGCGCAGGTGATGAGATACCCGAGCAGCATCGAGCCGGAGTCGCCCATGAACAGCTTGGCCGGATGCCAGTTGTGCAGGATGAACCCGATGCAGATGCCGACCATCGCCACGTCGATCAGCGTCGCCATCGAGGCGTAGGACGGCGAATTGCGCGCGATGATGTAGGAGTACGCGGCGAACGCGACGCCGCCGATGGCGACGATGCCCGCCGCGAGGCCATCCAGGCCGTCGACGAAATTGACCGCGTTGATCGACGCGACGATCAGTATCGCGGTGATCGTCACCGAGATACTGGGGCTGGCGGTGATCAGGGAGCCGATCGGCAGCGATATGATCTGCAGGCCGCCCCACGCCACGAACACCGAGATCAGCAGCTGCCCGGCCATCTTCAGCATCCAGTCCAGATCCCACAGGTCGTCGGCCATGCCCAGCAGGCATATCAGCACCGCGCCGGCGAGGATCACCCACTCCTGGTTGTTGTTCTCGAACAGTCCGGTCGTGAATGCGATGCGACTGGAGTAGATCATTGCAAACGCGAATCCGATCAGCATGCCCAGTCCGCCCATGCGCGGCGTCGGGATGGTGTGCACGTCGCGCGCACGAACCTCTCCGACCGCGCCGATATGGATGGCGACATGGCGAATCAGCGGCGTGACCAGCCAGGTGACGCCGCCTGCGATGGCGGCGATCAGCAGATATATCCTCATGCGCCCAGACCACCACCGTTCATGTGCACGGCCTTGCGCACGACGGGCTGAGGGATGACACCCTCTCGCAGGATGACGATGCCGTCGCGCTCATGAGGGTCGGCGGCGACCACCGTGCTGGCGACATGGCCTTGCGTCGGCCCGCCGTCAAGATACAGCTGCACATCGTCGCCGAACGCCTGCACGGCCTCTTCGACCGTCTGCGCGCTTTCGTCGCCGGAACGGTTCGCGCTCGACGCGGCAAGAGGACCGAGCTCATTCAATATGCGCAGGGTCAGGGCCGAATTCGGCACGCGGATGCCCTGCGTACGCCTGCCCTGCGGGGTGGCACTGACCGTGGCGAGCGTGCAGTCCTCGCGGGCCACCGCGATCGGCGAGAACGCACCAGGCAGGAACTGCGCGGCCAGCCGGTTCAGCGGCGACGGCAAGTCGAGCCCGAGCCCGTCCAACTGGTCGACGGATGCCAGCAGCACCTGCAGCGCTTTGAAGCGCGGGCGGCTCTTGACCTGATAGATGCGGTCGATTGCGGCCTCGTTGCGCGGGTCGCAGGCCACGCCATACACCGTGTCGGTGGGAATGACCACCAAGCCTCCGCCTGCGATGACCGACGCCGCCTCGGCGAGGGATTCCTCATTCACCTTGCGAACCGCACTCATCAGACCTCCCGTATCGCGTATCACGCCCATCGCGGCGGTCACATGCCGCCACGCGTATCCGAATACCGCTATCCAAGTATTATGGCACGTCCTGCCACACCGATGGTAGGCCGGTGCATGGCCCGACGCCACGGGTTCGCTCTCCCCCGCGTCGCGCGGGCCGGCCTGGACACGGCTTCCCATTGCACCATTGCGCCACGACTTGGCGCTGGCCGGCGCCGGCGACGACGGGCCTCATGTGACGGTACGGCGAGAGACACGACCGTATCCGCCCGCGAGCGCGAGGAAATGCTCGCCGGCAAACTCTACAATCCCGCCGGCCCCGAGCTCTCCGCTATGCGAGAGCGCGCAGGCGACTTGTGCACCCGGTTCAACGCGCTGCCTCGGGGAGACCATGCCGGCCGAGCCGCGGTACTGGACGAGCTGCTGCCGCCGATGCATCCGATCCGGTTCCAGGACCGCAACGTGCGGCGTGCGGCTGACGGGTCGTATTACGACTACGAGTATGGCAAGCCGATCGTGATCGGGTCGAACTGCTGGTTCGGCGGCAATGTGACGGTGGTCGGCGGCGTGACGATCAGCGAGGGCTGCGTGATCGGCGCCGGCTCGGCCCGGCCACGGCATCAGATCCTGGGTCAGGATCTGACCGCGAACAGGTACCGGGGCCGGCCGGTCCAGTCGTCGCCGGTATGAGCCTGGCCGAACCCGTTGGCCTGTGCGAAGGAGACCAGCCGCGGCCCCTGAGAGATGTCATGCTCCATCACCAGCACGCCGCCGGGGCGCAGCAATCCCGCCGCTCGCATCACGATCCGCTCCGGTATCAGCGTGCCGTCGGCGGAGCCGCCATACAGCGCCACCTTCGGATCATGGTCGCGCACTTCGGGCTGTTCGGGGATCTGCGCTTCGGGGATGTACGGCGGATTCGTGACCACCATGTCGATGGTGCCGTCAAACTGGGTCAGCGTCGTGCCGCTGGTGGCGTCGCCGAGCTCGAGATGATAATTATCGGCGGCCAGCGGGTCGAGACGTGATATCCTCCGCCAGTTGCGCATCGTCCAGTCATAGGTGCGCGGCACCTTCTCGACCGCCCACACCTGCGCGCCGCGCACCTCGGTGACCAGGGACAGTCCGATGGCGCCGCTGCCCGCGCACAAATCCACGATACGCGGGGTGGACAGCCGTTCGCGCGTGAGCCAGTCGATGCCGGCCTGCACCACGGTCTCGGTTTCCGGGCGCGGGATGAACACGCCCGGACCGACTTCCAGATCGAGGTAGCGGAACGGGGCATGGCCTGTGATGTACTGCAACGGTTCACGTGCGGCCCGCCGAGCGATCATGGCGTGGAATCGGGCGAGCGCCGTGGTGACGGCATCGCCCACAGTGTCGGAGCTGTCGGAGCTCGCGGCGCCGGCATCCGGGGCATCAAAACTCGCATGCTCGTGTGGCAGGCCGTCCAGAGGCTCCCCCATCAACATCGCCTTGTCTATGTCGCGCAGGTCGCGGCCGCACGCCTCGGCGAGCAACAACTTGGCATCATGCTCGGGCGTGTCGATGTCGGCGTCATGCAGCGTCCGCGCCGCGGAGCGTATCACGTCTGTCACGTCATGGATGGATTCGGATGTCATGGTGTCCTTCCGCTCGTTGGTGGCTCATCGTCTCAGGGCGTTCATATCACGGCGTTTCGCACCGGGGCGTCTGCCGGCATATTCGCCGTTGCGTCGCTAAGTGCGCGCCGAAACGAAGTACGCGCGCACATAGCGACGCAAACCACGGATTTTCCGTTCCTAAGTGCGCGCACTTGTCGTTTCGGCGCGCACTTAGCGACGCAGAGACATCAACGGGGGTGCGATTCCCCAGGGAACCATCACTCTGACCCCGCCGATGGCCGGTCACTGCTGGTTGGCGAGCCGCTCGGCCTCGTCGGCTTGGATGTCGGAGTCGATCACGGCCTGCAGGTCGCCGTCGAGCACGGCGTCGAGGTTGTACGCCTTGTAGTTGGTGCGGTGGTCGACGATGCGGTTCTCCGGGAAGTTGTAGGTGCGGATGCGCTCGGAACGGTCGAGCGAACGCACCTGCGAGTGGCGCATATCGGCGGCCTCGGCGGCCTCCTGCTCATGCTTCATGGCGAGCAGGCGCGATTTCAGGACCCGCAACGCGGCGGCGCGGTTCTGGATCTGCGACTTCTCATCCTGCATGCTCACCACGATGCCAGTGGGGATGTGCGTCATGCGCACGGCGGAGTACGTGGTGTTCACGGACTGTCCGCCTGGACCGGAGCTCATGAAGATGTCGATTTTCAGGTCCTTCGGATCGATCTCGATCTCGTCGTCGTCCTCGTCGGCCTCGGGGAACACGATTACACCGGCCGCGGAGGTCTGGATGCGGCCCTGCGATTCGGTGACGGGGATGCGCTGCACGCGGTGCACGCCGCCCTCGTATTTCAGGCTCGCCCACACACCGTCCTCCGGCGCGGGCGTGCCCTTGGCGCGAATGGCGATCTGCACGTCCTTGACGCCGCCGAGCTCGGTGGTGTTCTCGGACTGCACGGTGACGGCCCAGCCGCGCTTCTCGGCGTATCGCAGATACATGCGCAGCAGGTCGCCGGCGAACAGCGCCGCCTCCTCGCCGCCCGTACCGGCCTTGATCTCCATGATGACGTCCCGGGCGTCATCGGGGTCGCGCGGGATCAGCGCGTTCCGCAGCTTCTCCTCGGCCGCCGGCAGCTCGGCTTCGAGCCGCTTGGCCTCATCGGCGAATTCGGGGTCCTCCCCCGCCATCTCGCGCGCGGCCTCAAGGTCGTCGCGCACGGCCGTGTATGACTGATACGCGGATACAATCGCGCCGAGTTCGGCATGACGACGACCCAGCTTGCGCATCTTATCGGGGTTCGTCACCACCTCGGGGCTCGCCATCCGCTGTTCGATGGATTGGTATTCCTCCAACGCGGTCTGTGCCGCGGGGAACTGCTCGACTGCCATGTCTGGCTTGTCCTTCCGGATAGTAACAACGGTCGGCACCGCGTCATCATCGCTGTCGCGACGCCATTACAGATACAAAAACGCCAGTCCCCCGAGCGGGTGCGCCGAAGCGCGCCCAACCCGTGCGGGACTGGCGTCAGATACGCTACTTGGTCTTCTTGCCGTAACGCTTCTCGAAGCGAGCGACGCGGCCACCGGTGTCCAGAATCTTCTGCTTGCCGGTGTAGAAGGGGTGGCACTTCGAGCACACGTCGACCGTCATGTGGTCGCCCTTGTAGGTGGAACGAGTGACGAAGGTGTTGCCGCATGAGCACAGGACTTCAACGGCATGATAATCAGGATGGATACCCTGCTGCATGGTTTTGTCTCCTAGAGGATTCGGGGGACCCGGGTCGCCGCGCCCCGATGGCTGGCGTGAACCGGAACCTACAGAAGTATACGCCGAGGCATGGATTTCAGTGGGGCCGCAGGGGCTTGAACCCTGGACCGGCGGATTATGAGTCCGATGCTCTAACCGACTGAGCTACAGCCCCACGTTGGCGAAGAGGCCAACCATATTATTGTATAGCAGACCATCGGACTTGCGACACCCTCCCAGCCGCCCATCGTCTGCCACGGCTATCATGTCGGCAGGGCCGGCAATCGGGCCGGGACACGCGGAAAGGAACGCACATGCGCATTGCGGTACCGCTGCCCGGCACGATGTGGGCGTTCGACGTCATCTCCATCATCCAGATCTTCGACGACGATTCCGTCATGTACGGCTCGTCCGACCGTCCGGTCATCGACTTCATCGCGAATGCAAGCTCCAAGGCACTCGACCACGGTATGTCCATCGCCACCACCGCGCTGCGCGACTACCACGAGAAACCTGATCTGATCATCATCCCCGGTTTCGCCAACCCGCATGAGATCGCCACCGACAGGCGCACCGGGAACGCCAAGGCATGGCTGTTCACAGCCGATCCCGCCGACGCGCTCGCCATCCGCGACTGGCTGGTCGCGTCCCACCGCGAGGGCGTGGAGATCGCGGCCATGTGCACGGGCGTGTTCGCGCTGGCATGGACCGGTCTGCTCGACGGCGTGGAATGCACCACGCACCTGCCGTTCCTCGACGATTTGGCCGCGCAGTTTCCCAAGGCGCTGGTGCAGAAGGACCGTCTGCTGACGCACAACGCGAAGCAGCGCATCTGGACGTCCGCCGGCGGCAGCATCTGTCTCGATCTGTGCATCGCGCTGCTCGCCGAACATGCCGGGCAGTCCCTGGCGACGGCGGAGGCGAACATGCTGATGATGCATTACCCCCGTTCGGTGGCCACCCGGCGCAGCGACGGCGCTCCGTCCGTCTTGCCGCGACCGTCCCGGCAGAGTGACGAGATCATCGCGCTGACCCGCAGAGTCCGCGAGCATCTCAGTTATGACTGGACGCTGACGACGCTTGCGCAGACCTCCCACTCCTCCACGCGCTCGTTCCAGCGCCGGTTCAGCGAGGTCATGGGGGTGCCGCCGAGCATCTGGCTGCTGACGGAGCGTCTGAACGCCGCCAAGGAACTGCTGGAGCTCACCGATCTGCCGATGCAGCAGATCGCGCTGAGAACGGGACTGCGCAACGCGGATTCGCTGCGCAAGCATTTCTCCGCCGCGTTCGGCGTCAGTCCGAGTCGGTATCGTCAGGATTTTTTGCGCACCGAATTGCGTCCGACGGAAAACGTGTGAGCCCGCTGGCCGGCGAAACGAACATGAGGAGTCGGATACCGGCCACATGACGCGGATCTCTCTGTGTTCGTTTTGTTCGGTACTGTGCGCATTCCTCACACTTTTCTTATTGAGAATGATTCGCTGAACCATCGGCGGGGCAAAGTGGCGCGTTCTTACCGATATTTGGCGCGAACCGACCGCATCGGCACCCGGTTTTCCCGCGACCGACGCTTAGACTCGGACTTGAAACATTGTTGTTAACGCCATCATGACAGACGCGGATGTGTGTCATGCCGGCGCGATGAAAGGATACGAACATGTGGCCTATCCTCTTGGCCCTGGTCCCCGCATTCGGCTGGGGTTTTCAGGGCATTGTCATGCAGAAGGTCGGCGGCACCACCGCCAACAAGCAGATGGGCATGGTGCTCACCACGCTGCTGTTCGGTATCGTGGTGCTGATCTTCCACCCGATCAACTGGTCGTGGACGCTGATCGCGGCCGCGGCCATCAACGGCATCCCGTGGAGCATCGCGCAGATACTGCAGATCAAGTCCTTCGACTATCTGGGCGTGGCCCGCGCCATGCCGCTGTCCACTGGCATGCAGCTGGTGTTCACCACCCTGCTCGGCGCGCTGTTCTTCCATGAATGGACGCACGGCTGGCAGTTCGGCTTCGGCATTTGCGCGCTCGTCGTCATCATCGTCGGCGTCGCCTGCACCGCCTTCCAGGAGAAGAGCGAGGACAAGGGTCCGTCGAACCTGAAGCGCGGCCTGCTCATCACCCTGATCTCCTCACTGCTGTATACCAGCTACGCCGCCGCCGGCAAGTTCTTCTCGGTCTCCAGCTGGGACATGCTGTTCCCGCAGGCCGTGTTCATGGTGCTCGGCACGACAATCATCTCCTTCTGCATGAGCGGCAAGGACGCGATGGACCCCGAAATCGGCGTGTTCGGCAAGAAGAGCTGGATGAACATGAGCACCGGCGCCCTGTTCGCCACCGCGAACCTCACCGTGATGCTGTCCAATGAGATGAACGGTCTGGCGGTCGGCTGGACGCTATCGCAGATGAACGTCATCGTCGCCACGCTGGGCGGCCTGTTCATTCTCAAGGAGAAGAAGACCAAGAAGGAGATGGCGTTCGTCATCGCCGGCATGATTCTCATCGCGCTCGGCGGCATCCTGATCGGCATCACGAAGAACGCATGACCGCCGCCCGCGCATCATCAACCATCACATCATCAACAAGTCAACAAGGGAGTATCAACCATGATCAATGTCGGTTTCATCGGATGCGGCGCCATGGGCCGCGACCACGTGCGTCGGATCACGGACAAATGCGGCAACGCGCAGGTCGTCGGCGTATACGACACCGTGCTCGGCAACGCGAAGCAGGCCATCGAAGACAACCGCCTCGACGCGACGATCTACGATTCGGCCGATGCACTGATCGACGATCCGAACGTCGACGCCGTCGTCATCGCCAGCCGCAACGACGTGCATCTCGACCCGCTGCTGCACACTATCGCGATCGGCAAGCCGACGTTCACCGAAAAGCCGATGACCATCAACGGCTCCGACAGCTGGAAGGTCGTCGAAGCCGAGGTGGCCAAGGGCCGCAAAACCATTCAGGTCGGTTTCAACTGGCGCTTCGACCCCGGCTACGACGCGATGAAGACCTTCGTCGGCGACGGACAGATCGGCGCCCTGCTGATGGCCGGCATGCGTCACTACAACGCGCAGGCATCCACGAGCTACTACGGCACCGACAACGTCATCAACGACACGCTCATCCACAACTTCGACATGCTGCATTACATGTTCGACGGCGACATCACCAGCGTTGAGATGAAGTTCGCCCGGATGAACACGCTCAACCCGAACGGGGAGTCCTTGCGCGAACCGCAGCTGGCCATCGTCGAGTTCTCCGACGGAGCCCTCGCCACAGCCGAGGCGAACGTCAACTGCCAGTACGGCTACGACATCCAATGCCGCCTGGTCGGCGAGTCCGGCATCATCTCGCTGCCGGATGTCTCCACGCCGGAGGTGCGCAAGGCCGGTCAGATCAGCCACGCGATCTCGTCCGCCTGGTTCGACCGATTCATCGAGGCATACGACCGCGAGTTCGACCGGTTCTTCGCGAATATCGAGGCCGACCGGCAGCCGGGCGGCAAGGAGGCGACCGCATGGGACGGCTATGTGGCGAACGTGGTTGCCGACGCCGCGCTGGACAGCCTGCACCACGGCGGGCGCATCCCCGTGACGCTCAACGAGCAGCCGGCGCTGTACCGGTAATCCGCCGTTTGTTCAACGGCTCAGCCCGCCAGCGGGGGCAATGCGTGCATCCTGCTGGCGGAAATTTATGACGCCAACAGGGCGACACGTCCAGGCTCAGGCCGCCCACCACGGACGCAGCGGGTACCAGTTGCCCTTCGGCAGCCCCTCCTTGTCGGGCTTGACGGCGAGGAACTGATGCACCTGGATGCCGTTGAGCTCGAAGTTCAACTCGCACGCGGCCAGATACAGGCCGTACACCTTCGCCCGCTCGTAGCCGACCTGCTTGACGGCGTCGGCCCAGTTGGCCTTGAGATTGGCGTTCCAATGATGCAGCGTCAGCGCGTAATGCTGCCGCAGGTTCTCCTGGTTGACGACCTCGAAGCCGGCGTCGTGCAGCGCCGACTCGATGAACCCGGGCGAGGCGAGGTCGCCGTCGGGGAAGATGTATCGGTCGAGGAACTCGTCCGTTCCGGGCCGGTTGTTCGGCTTGTCCTTGGAGATCGTGATCTGGTGGTTGAGCAGGCGGCCGGCCGGCTTGAGCAGCTTGAACATCTCATCGAAGTAGTGGCGGTAGTTCTTCGCGCCCACATGTTCCATCATGCCCACCGAGGTGATGCCGTCGAAGTCTCGTTCCGGCACTTCGCGGTAGTCCATCACGCGCAGCTCGGCCAGATCCTCCAGCCCTTCGCGCCTGATCCACTCCTGACCGTACTCGATCTGCTCGTGCGACAGCGATACGCCCAGTGCCTTGATGCCGCGCTTGGCTGCGGCGATGACCAGAGCGCCCCAGCCGCATCCGATGTCGAGCATGCGGTCGCCGGGCTTGAGGTCCAGCTTGTCGAGCACCAGGTCGATTTTGTTGCGCTGCGCGTCATCCAGGCTCATGTCGGGCGTGTCGAACACCGCGCACGTGTACGTCATCGACGGTCCGATGAAGTCGGCGTAGAACTCGTTCGACAGGTCATAATGGAAGCTGACGGTCTCGGAGTCGGCCTTTTCGGTGTGCGGGAACAGACCGGACTTGATGCGTTCGAATTTCGAGGGGCCTTCGGACTGCGGCACCTCCACCTTGTGGTAGCCGTGGCTGAGAACGGCCGCCCCCATGCGCGCCAGTTCGAGCGGAGATGGCTTTCGGATGTACGATGCCAGTTCGACGAGCTTGCGCAGCTGCGGATACGGGTCGGCCACGTCCAGTCCTTCGATGTCGAAGTAGCCCAGGATGTATGCGCGGGCCAAACCGATCTCGTTCAGGTTGCTCGCCAACTGATAGATGGCCTTAGGACTGGTGACCCGGACCTGCAGGTCGGCGTCTTCCGGCCCGAACGTCGATCCGTCGAAGGCTTCGATGCACACCGGCGCGTCCTCTCTGAGGACCGCCTGCGCCATTTCACTTACCAACATGGTTTTTCCACTGCCCATGTTTCGCCTCTTTTCCCAACGACTGCGACTTGCCGGATATGGCAATCACCGTGTCACTGTAGTCCCGCGTCGTCATTTTTCGCGCTGCGAGGAAACAAAAACGCTCACTATGCATGCATCGGGCAACCACTATGTGACCGGTCACTCTGAAAGCGAGCATTTGGCGGATATATATGGACAGCGCGGCCGCGCCAGTCGCATTCCGCATGTGAATCGGAACGCGGCCAGCGGGGCCGCGGTTTTCAGGATGATCCCGGACCAGCCGTCATGAGACGGCGTTCGTGTACTCCTTCAGGGATTCGCCGATGCCGCCGGACTCGCCAGACGACTTCAACGCGGTGACGTGCCCATCGGTATCGACGTCAAGCACTCCGGAGATTGGGTTGATGGCATTGTAGACGACGTCATATTCGTTGAGTAGCAGCAGGAACTCGGCGGTGCCACTCGCCTTCGCCTCGTTCAGCAGCGTGGTTGACGTCTCGCGTCGAACGATGCCGCTCTTGTCGACGCCGCCCACCTGCGCGACCTCAATGATGTCGCCGACTTTCGCGTCGCCCTTGATGACTTTGGTGACACGCACCCGGGTGACGGTCTCCGGCACGCCCAGCGCGTCCATGTCGATGTCGTCCTCCGTCAGCCCGTATTGCGGGTTCGTTTCAGGCGTTCCGGACGTGAAATCGATCTCGGGATACAGGATGCGCTCGCGCGAGTCGAGCGGGACACCGGTGACCACCAGACCGGCGGCCTTGACGCCCTCTTCGACGGAAGAGTAGCCGGGATAGTCGGCGGTGATGGACTTTGCGGTCTTCGCCGTGGTCTCCGTCGCGGTCTTCGCCGTATTCTGCGTCGAGTGGCCAGCAGTCGGAGAGCCGACGGAATGCATATGCACGGCGACACCTACCACCAGCGCCGCAACGAGCGCCACGACGGCGAGCGTGCCCTTGATGACGTTTGACTGCTTCATCAGTAACAGCTCCTCACGTAACTCATGTCATATGCCTGAGGCATACGGATATATCTTTCAATCACAGTTCAGCAACGGTATTCATCAGCGGCCAGACCGGTCGGCTGATTGATCCGTCGATTATTTTTTTTCATATCAGTCTCCGATGTCCAGCATGCAGTGAATCCGCGCCAACTTCGCCGTCGACAGAGCATTGAGTAAAGAACAGCCGTTTTTCTGTAAAAGATTACCGGAACAAAGGACAATGGAAAGAACTGACCCTTTCCGGTGTTGAATTTATACGACGGTTTCTGATGCACGTACCGCCAAAACGTTTTGTCAGAATTCGGCATTATGGTTTGTTATGTTCTCGTACTAAAAGCAAGAAACTTACTTTGTGCCGGAATCTTCTTGGCTGCCAAAAGTATCTCTCAAAGCTGCGTGGTAAGGAAATGCCGGAAATATTAAAACAACTTTATGAGATAAACATTTGTGTATGTAAATCCTGTGGTGGGCATCTTGGAAAACCACAGCTTAGAGTACCGCAAAGATGTTAAAATCTTGTTCTTTCATATGTTTTCTGAAGCCTCAATGTTTGAGGTTTTGTTGTTGTACCTATTTATCTGAAAACACTTGATTTCTGTAACTTCTGCACAGGAAATCCTGTATAATCATGTATAAGAACAAAAGATTGAAAGTCCATAGGTAGCAGCTACACGGACGCCCACTTTGTTCAATTAGGTCAAATCGAAAATGGTGTAAACGAAGGGGCAGTTCACTGGAATGCCAAAACTGCTTTTTCGTTTACCCCATCATCGATTCTAACCTAAAGAATTTTTAGGGAGTGAGAATAGTATATGGACAGTTGGTTTACCGTCGAACAAATAGACCAAGATACATTCGTCATCAGCGAATACAGACACTGGGAAGAAACACATTGTTATCTATTGTGTGGGACAAAAAGAGCCATTCTGATTGATACAGGTTTAGGTGTTTCCAACATCAGAGAGGTTATTGATGGATTGACGAAACTGCCCGTTACAGTAATCACTACTCATGTTCATTGGGATCATATCGGTGGACATAAATATTTTCGGTCTATTGCAGTTCATGAAGCAGAAAAAGAATGGCTATCGGTCAAATTCCCTATACCTTTGCAAGTGGTAAAAAACAATATTATGTGCAATCCATGTGATTTCCCCTCGGATTTTAATGTAGAGAAATATCAGATTTTTCAAGGGGTTCCGCAAATGATTTTACATGATGAAGATTGTATTGACTTAGGAAACAGAAAGTTGGTAGTTATTCACACGCCCGGTCATTCTCCCGGACATTGTTGTTTCTATGAAGCGGATAGAAAATATCTGTATTCCGGCGATTTGATATATAGCGGTTGCCTTGATGCTTTTTATCCATCAACAAACCCACAAGAATTTTGGAAGTCTGTTAGAAAAATTCAATCTTTAAAGATAAGTCGAATTTTGCCAGGACATCATCATTTATCTATTCCAGTTACTATAATTGACAAGATAGAGACAGCTTTTCACAACTTGTCAAATGAAGGGAAATTAAAACAAGGGAATGGTATTTTCAGCTATGAGGGGTTTCAAATCCATATCTGAAATGCAATCTTAGTTTTACAATTTTATACAATAACAAAATAAGAGAAACGCTGTAAATTCAACGTTTCTCTCACTTTTCATCAATGCCACAGACCGGAATCGAACCGTTTTACTTAATCTCAAATACTGATAGAAAGGGGCTTTGAAGACTTCATCACGGTTGCGGTGTTCAAAAAGTGTTCAAACGTTTGTTGCATACAAACTGAAATTTGTCATATCCCTATTTCTGAGTAGATTTTTTCGACAAACGGTGACTTATGTTCGATATACTTCTCAATATCAAATGGATAGAGCGCAGCGCCTTCTTCTTTAATTCTACTGTATTCACGCACAGCTTCCGGATGAGAACGCAAATATTCACGGAAAGCAATATGCCTTTTCAGTTCCTCAGAATCTCGCGGGCATACATATAGATGATGCTTCCGCAAATGGGTTTTGCCTTCATATTTAAATGCTTCCCGTCCGGCAATACCAAGGTTTCCTTCATGGTGATAGTCGATTCTTTCTAAGGCAGAGATTACAGCGTCAAGCATGGAGTAATCTTTAATGACGACATCAATATCAATAATCGGTTTCGCTGATAAACCATGCACTGAAGTGCTGCCAACATGTTCTATTGCAAGAGCCAGTTGATCAAGAGCTTCCTGAATTTCACTCTTGATTTCACAAAAATCCCGCGCCCAGTGTTTTATCATAAGGTAGCACAACAACATGCTTTGTAATCATTCTCTTTACCTCCACAAATCCCGATTTGTCTGTTTCACAATGTCAATAAGAGGAAGAATAACAGGCTTACTTTTCAGAATCTTGGTATTTCATCATAAAGTGTTCAAAGGTGTTCAAACATTTTATATAAAAAACAGCTATGACCAAGGTAAGTATTTTCAAAGGCCGGCATCGGCATATACTGTGATCTATGATTACTACGTTTACTATTCGCAACGTCGCCAATGAAGACGGTGCCGCGCAGATCAGCGATTTCGGCGCTCACGTGCTCTCCTGGACGCCCGCGGGCGGCCATCCCGCCGTATGGCAGCCCAAGGCCGTCTATCTGGGCAAACCGATCCGCGGAGGCGTGCCCGTGGTACTGCCATGGTTCGCACTCGGTTTCGAGCATGGCGAAATCGCCGGTAAGAAGCCGAAGCACGGGTTCGCCCGCACCACTGTCTGGCATGTGGACGAGGACGCGACCGACGACCGACGCATCCGATACACGCTGTCCGACGCCGACGCGACGCCCGAACTGCTCGCCCAGCTGCATTCCGGGGCCTCCCCGCGGTTCCATGCGGTCTACGACATCGAAGTCGGCAAGGAGCTGACCATGACGCTGACCGTCACCAACGACGGTACCGAGCCGCTGCGCTATGAGACCGCGCTGCATACGCACTTCCATGTCGGCGACCTGACCCAGGTGAGCCTACACGGATTGGAGGGCTCCGACTATCTCGACGCCACGGTCGCCGGGTACCCTCCCCGCGTGCAGCCCGATGAGCCGGTGACCTTCGACGGCACCACGGTCGACCGCATCTACTACTCCACCGACACGTTGCGTCTGGATGACCCGGCATGGGATCGCGTCATCGTCATCGAGGCCCATGGCACGAAGCAGACCGTCACATGGAACCCGGGAACCGCGGCCGACACCGAAATCGGCGACATGCAGCCCGGCGAATGGCGCGATTTCGTAGCCATCGAGGCAGCCGCCTGCCGCGAGTATGCCATCGAGCTCGCTCCCGGCGAATCGCACGCGCTCACGCAGCGCATCAGCGTCGAGAACCGCTGAAAAACCGATTCATTCATACGGCCGCCGCATCTGCCGGCGGCCGTCACCATCTCCGGCGGCAACCGTTCACAGCAGCTGATACAGCGCGGCGCTGGCGTTGGCTATCGCCGTCCACGACGAGCCGGAAGTCATGATGACGAACGCATAGTCGCCCTTGCCGGAATATACGATGCCCGCATCATGCAGGTACGAGTCGCGGAATCCGACCTTGTCGGCAACGGTTCCGTTGCCGCCGATGCCGGCCGGTATGCCGCTGCGGTACTGCTGCCGTTTCATCAGGCCGATCACCATGTCCCGGTCGTCGTCGTTCCAGATCTCGCCCCGATACAGTTTGGTCAGGATCAGCGCCAGATCGGCCGATGTCGTGCGCACGTCCAGATAATGCAATGTCGTGTTCTTCGCGCCGAGCGCGTTCGCCTGCTGCGTTACTTTGTCGTAGCCGGTGCCGTTATCGCGCATCAGCCATGCCTTGGGACATTCGTTGTCGGAATCAACGATCATCGTGGTCAGGCACTGCTGCAGCGTCATGCCGTTGAGCGGCGAATCCCATGTCATCTCGCCTAATTCCACGGCCGTCACCATCGAATGCGCCACGAACAGCTTGTACGTGCTCGCCGATGCGAACACCTGGGAGGAATCGATGTCGACGAGTGTGCCGGCATTGCTCAGATCGACCACGGAGACGGAATATCTCGCGCCGGAAAACACACCGGCCAGCGCGGCGGATGCCTGGGCAGTCAGGTCACGTTCGGGCTGGGCCGGAGCCGGCACGGCCGCCTTGAACATGCTCCGAGACGCCGATTGGGAACGAACCCTGCCGGACCCCGACTTGTCGGAGAAACTTTCGTCGGAGGAGCCGTCATCGGCGACACTGCCGTCGGTGGGGTCGACCGTGGCACCGGACCGGGCCGCACCGGCTGATGAAACGCTGCCGGACGAGCCATCGCCATCGTTCGAGCACCCACGCACGGACAATAGCACCACCATCGTCACCACGGAGAACATCGCGATCAGCACCGTCAGACGGCGGCGCACATACGTCAGCTCACGGGTGGATATTATTCGGCCGCCAGGCGGGTTCGACCGCCGACGAGGGCCGACACGACCGCCGGCATGCGGCACGATGCCGCGCAGGATACGTCCCGTCCTGCGCCGCGGCGGGCGCATATGCTTTGCCATCGCGCACCTCCCCGACTGCTCACATCGACGCCCCCATTGTAACCCCCCGAACGCAGCTAGTCAGGGGCGAGCATCCACACCTTGGTCACCCGTCATGGCACGGCTAAGACAGGTCATATATGACGGCCGGACGTCGGCAGTATCGACAGGTACGTCAATGCCGCCGACGCCCGTCCGGTCAATGATTGCTCAGCGACCACGGCGGAACGGCGCCGCGTTGCGCTTGCCGTGCGACTTGCGGAATCCCGCGGCCTTGCGCGTGGCACGGTTCGGCCCGCTCTGGCTCCTGCGGTTCCGCCCGTCACGACGGTTGTCACCGTCGTTGTTGTGCGAGCCGCCCTTGCGGTCCTCGAACGACGTGTCGTGGAAACGCCCGTTGCGACGGTTGCTGCGGCGATCGGCCTCGCGACCGTCAAACGGCGTGTTGAAATCGTCGCCGAAGTCGTTGCCGCGGCGCTTCTTGCCGCCCTTGCGACCCTCAGCGTCACGGCACTGACGCCGGTCGTCAAAACGGCCGTCATCGAAGCCGGAGCGCCCGTATCCGTCGAAACGGTCCCGCTTGGTGGTGTGCTTGCGCTTGCCGTGCGGCTTGCCCTCGCCGATGATCGACATCTGCGATTCGTCCCGATGGTCGAACCGGTATTGGGCGCTCTCGCGGCCCTCCATTTCGGCGCCGTCATGACGATGGCCGTCACGGCGTGCGGACGGACGGGAGAAATCATGCTCGCCGCCACGGGCGCGGGACTTGCGGCCGGAACGTCCCCGCCCGCCGCGCGCCTCACCACCGCGACCGCCCTTGCGATCGGAGCGGCCGGCGCGCTCGGAACGGCGCAAAGCCTCAAGCGCCTTGTCCAGCGACCAGCCCTCGACGACCGGCGCGTGCTCGCCGACCAACTCGGTCAGATCTTCGGACGCCGGCGTGATTGCCACCGACTTGACTCGGATGCCGGCGCGCTTCATCATCTGGCGAGTGCTGCGGGCCTGATTCGGCAGGACGAGCGTCACCACGTCACCCTGTTCGCCGGCGCGCGCAGTGCGGCCGGAACGATGCAGGAACGATTTGGGGTCGGCCGGCGGATCGGTCTGCACGACCAGCGTCACATCATGGACGTCGATGCCGCGAGCGGCCACGTCGGTGGCAACCAATACGCGTACCAGGCCCTTCTCGAACGCCAACAGGTTGCGGTCACGCTGCTTCTGGCTGAGGTTGCCCTGCAGATCGACCGCGGGAATGCCCTCGTCGATCAGTTTCTTCGCCATCTTCTTGGCCTGGAACTTGGTGCGCGTGAACAGGATGCGCTTGCCGGTGCCGCTGGCCAGCAGACGAATCACCTCATGCTTGTTGCCCTGCGACACTTCGAACACGTGATGGGTCATCGTGTCAACCTGCGAGACGACGGAACTGACCGCATGCACTTTCGCATCCGGCAGGAACCGCTTGACCAGCGCGTCCACGCCGTGGTCGAGCGTCGCCGAGAACAGCATACGCTGACCGCGTGAATCGGTCTGCTCCAGCAGACGCGTGACGGGCGGCAGGAATCCCATGTCGGCCATCTCGTCGGCCTCGTCGAGAATCGTGATCTCCACGGCATCCAGAGACAGCTTGCCCTGACGCAGCAGATCCTCAAGACGTCCCGGGCAAGCGACGACGATATCGGCGCCCGCACGAAGCCCCGCGACCTGACGGGCGTAGCTCACGCCTCCATACACGGTGACGGTGCTCATGCCGTACGCCTCGGCGAGCGGCTGAATCACCTCGTCTATCTGGTTGACGAGCTCACGGGTCGGCGCGAGCACCAGTCCGCGCGGACGCGGCAGTGACGCCTGCTCCCGCGCGGCCTTCTCGTCGGACGCCTTGCGAATCTGCTCGAATTCCTTCATGGCCACTTCGGTGACGCTGCGCTCGCTCAAGCGGGCGACCAGCGGAATGGCGAATGCGAGCGTCTTGCCGGAGCCGGTCTGCCCGCGACCGAGCAGATCGACGCCGTTCAGCGAATCGGCGAGCGTGTCCGCCTGAATCGGGAACGCGGTGACTTTGCCGTCCATGGCGAGCACGTGCACCAGCGGCTTGGGCACGCCGAGCTCGGCGAACGTCGGAGCGGTATCCTGCTCCTTGTCATCTGCGGAAGCATCAAGGGCGGCATCGATATCATCTATATCAACAGTGTCCGTATCGGTATGCATAACGGAACGCGCAGCGGAACCAGCCGCGAAATCATGGTGACGTTTCGGCACAATAGCCTTTCAACAACGAAGCCGATCACTTACGCGGCTTCTGACGGAGTGTCCACCATATCAGCACCCCCTCCCCAGGATGCCGGGCCGGACGCGGCGCGGCGCGGCGGTTTCGCTATTACCATGTTATCGGGCCGCCGATGACGTGCCAATGCGCGCCAATGCCATATCGACTCATTGAGAGAGGTTCAACGATGAAGAAAGGACTGTCCCCGACGATGGGGCGGGTCATGCTGCTGTGCTGCGCGATGCTGTGGGGAGGCAGCTATCCCATAGCCAAGGTCGCGATGGGTGTCGTCACGCCGCAATGGCTGATGGGATTGCGGCTGGTCGGCGCGTCGACGATCATGCTGATCCTGTTTCGCAAGCGAATCGTACCGTATCTGAACAAATCCATCATCATCCCGGGGCTGGTGACCGGGCTCACGTATTGGGGCACGATGATCAGCCAGACGGTCGGCCTGACGATGATCGAACCCGGCCGCAGCGCATTCCTGACCTCGGCGTATTGCGTGCTGGTGCCGTTCGTCTCATGGCTGCTGATGCGGCAGCGCCCTGCGGCGCGCAACATCGTCGCGGCCGCCCTGTGCCTGACCGGCGTCGGCTTCGTGTCGCTCGGGTCCGGGCTGGGCGGGCTCACGATTGGCACCGGCGACCTGTTGACGCTGCTGTGCGCGGTGATCTTTTCGTTCAATCTGGTGTGTCTGGGCAAGTGGAGCCGCGTCATCGACCCGGTGGCGCTGACGTTCGCGCAGTTCGTGACGGCCGGCGTGTGCTTCATAGTCGGCGCGTCGTTCAGCGAACCGGCGCCGAACGCCTCATGGCTTGCGCCGGGCGTCCTCGCATGCCTGGTCTACCTGTTTCTCGGCGCGACGATGCTGGCTCAGATCATGCAGAACGTCGGGCTCAAGGTGACCCCGCCTTCGCAGGCGTCGATCATCATGTGCCTGGAGACCGTGTTCAGCATGGTGTTTTCGGTGCTGTTCTATGGAGAGACTGTCAGTGGTGCTGCGGCGACCGGATTCGCGCTGATTTTCCTGGCGATACTGGTGTCGCAGATCCGGCTCAACGGGCGTCTGCTGGAGCGGGTCGGCCGCAAGGCGCGGTAGTGGTGCCACCACACGGCACCACACCACCGTGCGACACCACACCACCGTGCGACACGCCCGGAGTGCGTAGCACAATCATCGAATCGTCACTGGCCATGCATTGCCATTGCGCCGTTCTTCGATTCGCACCTTGCGATTGTGCTACGCATTCCGGGCGTGTCGCATGCAATCGTGCGGTCAGCGGCGACGCAACTTGGCGAGCTGATAGACCTCGTCGGAGGCCGCGGCGACTTCTGGACTGGTCACGCACTTGCCCTCCTTCCTGCGTGGCCATGTCGAGATTGCCGGTCGGCTCGTCGGCGAGGACAATCGACAGACCATAGCTCAACGCCCGCGCGATGGCGACGCGCTGCCGGAGTCGCCGCTCGTACCAGTCGAATCGGAACCACCCGAATCAGAGCTGCTGCCCGGAGCGCCGCATGTCGGAGCCGCGACCGAACTGCTCCTCCTGGCTGGCGGTCTGGGTCTCCTGCGCGGCGAGCAGCTGGTTCGACACGGGCACCGACGCCACGGCCCCGCCGGCCACGCCAAGCGCGATACCGCACATCGTCACGATCAGCAGCTCGATTGCGAACTACGCCGCCATCTTGACCTTCTTCACGCCGATGACGGTGAGTACGCCGACCTCGTATTTGCGTTCGCAGATGTTGAACAGATTGAGCACGACCGCACCGACCGCCAGTACGACGATGAGCAGCGTGAGGGCGAACTTGGCGAGGTTGTCGAGCGGCACGAGGCTCGATTCGTGGTTCTCCACGTCGGCGGACTGCACGGTGCAGGTGTCGTCCAGTCCGGCCTTCCGGACGTCGGAGCGAAGGTCTCGTAGTCGTCGGCGCTGCCGAGCACGTAGGTGTAGCTCAGCTGGGTCGTGGTGTTGTTGTCATCGTCGTTCGCGGTGGTGTCGGCGTCCAAGCCAAGCGATTTAAGCGTGGAGACGGATGTGTATATCGCGTTGTCGGCGTCCTGCGAGGTGCCGCCCATCGGGCCCATCGCGCTGGTGTTGCTGGACGTGCTGTTCTTGTAGATGCCGCTGATGGTGAACGTGTAGGTCGTCGACGTGTCGAACGGGTTGGTGACGGTGATCTCGTCGCCGACCTTCAGGTCGTTGAAGTCGGCGAGCGCCTTGGAGATGATGACCTTGCCGTTGTCTGACTCGCCATAGCCGAACACTTCGCCGGACGACATCGCGAACGTGCCGTTCGCCGCGTTGGCGATGGCGGTGTCCGACGAGAAGCCGGTGAGCGTGAAGTCGCCGGAGGTCATCATCATGACGCTAAGAGAGAACGCCACGACCGTCGAATCTTGTCTGGCTCTTTTCTGAAAACTCTCTGAACGGAGAAATGCGATATTATGCCGGATACTGTCGCATTCGACGGCTTCCGATTCGTCACAGGTAGGTTTTCATCGCCAGATCAACGGTGAGTACGATGCCGGCGAGCACAGCCGCGATGCGCATGATCCGGGCCGGGATCCTGCGAGTGACGGGCGACGCTATGTATCCGCCGATGAAGCAGCCGACGCACAGCAGGATGGCCACAGGCCAGTCCACGACGCCGCGCACGATGAAGATGACCGACGCGCTGATGTTCGCACCGGTGCCGATCAGCGTCTTGAGCGCATTGATCTGATGGAACGGACCGATCTTGCCTGCGTCGAGCACCGCGAGCGCGCACGTGCCGGCACCGGCACCGAAATATCCGCTGTATACCGCCACGAACGCGACGCCGAGCCATATCCACCATGGGTCCTTGGACATGGGTTGCGTCGATGCGGGAGCCGACGCGGGCGCGCCGTCGCTCCCCTGCCCTTGCGGCGTCGTCAGGGATCTGGCCTGGGCCATGACGTCCGCCGCGGCCTGCCGCGCCTGCATGCGGCCGCGCGGATTGACTGCAATGATCAGCGAGCTGAACAGGATCAGCGGCGGAACGGCGAATTCGAAGATCTTCGGGTCGAGGCTGAGCAGCAGCGCAGCGCCGGCGACGCCTCCCACCGCGCCGATGCTTACGTAGGTGATGGAACGCAGCCGCTGCCCGCGCAGCTCCTTGCGGGCGCCCAGCACGCCACCGATGCCGGTGCCGATCACGCCGACGGTATTGCTCGCGTTGGCGAGGACCGGCGGAATACCCAGCGCCAGCAGGGCCGGATACGATACCAGCGAAGACGCGCCGACCGCATATCCCACGAATCCGGCACCGATGCCGGCCAGCAGGATCAGCAGCATCGTCATCAGCGAAAAACCGGCAATCACCACCGCATCAACTCCCCGCATATATGGACATCCCGACTCAGGGAGAATACGTCAAAGCGGCACGGCCCGCAGCCGCTCGTCAACATAGCGGACATGAATCACGATGCGCGACGCGGTCGCACGATGGCCCGCGCTACAGCGATCCGAGTGCTCAGGCCTCCCCGCGCGGCACCGCGCCCGACAAGGACGCCGCATGATTGGCCACGCGCAGTTGCCCGTACCCCAGCGCCCGCGTGAAATGGTGCGCGCACAGACCATTACTTTCCGCAGGATTATGGCATCCCGCGATATTGCAGGTACGTTCCGACATAACAGCCCCCTTCCACCGCCCCCATGGATCACGGTGATCTTCTCTGAGGCTTCTGATGTTTTTGTGGGTTAGATTGCGGGTTGTGGCAGTCGGATGTCGAGTCCGCCGCATCTGGGCATGACCAGGGCGATGAGGTTGGTGACGCGGTGGAAGCCGTAGGCCATGTGGACGGTGACCTTGATCCTGTTGCTGAACGCCTCCGACTGCCCGGCGGTCAGCCTGTCGGGGTCCTTCAATACGGCGTACCCGGCGCCGCGCATGCGCCTGGCCGCCTCCCCGTCGCCGCCGCGCGGGCGACCGCCGTCACGGCGGCGGTCATTGCTTCGTCGCGATCACCGACGTCGCGGCTGTCGCGGCGAACCCCTTGAGTACGTCTGCCATCACGTCACGGTCCTCGGCGTCAATGCCGCGGACGGCGGCGAGCATGACCGGCAACGACTGCGTCCAATGCGAGGTGAGTTCGCCGAACGTGTCATACCCGCCGGCCTCAAGGACGGCGAACAGGTTCTCGATGAACCGGCGGCGATGCTCGTCATCGAACTTCGCCATCCACCCGTTGATCGTGCGCGCCAGATACCGGGAGCTCGCGGACAGGCCGCCGGCGTGCACGAACTCGCCGCGCTCGACCTGCCAGTTCAACGCGAAATGCTGCATGATGCTGGCGCCGTCGCTGGAGACGATCGTATAGCCGTCCTCCACATGCTCGCGCATCTCGAACAGCATGCCGACGATCGACGATTCCGGCACCGACTTGTCGACGAGCGGCGCGACCCGCGCATAACCGGGAGTATCGAAGAAGTCGGCGTCGAAGCCCGGCCCGTCATGGCAGAACACGGCGATAAGGCGCTCCTGCACCGCGGCAGGCGCGTTTGCGGCCGCATACACCGCCAGATTGCCGCCTTTGGAATGGCCGCCGACCATGAGCGGGCCGTCCCGGCGCCCCGCGATGTCGGCCAGATACCGCGCGGCGGACTCCTGCGCGGCGACCGGACGACGGAACGCCATCGCGAAATCCTCCTTCCAGCCGACGATCGTGCTGTCGGTGCCGCGGAACGCGACGTACGATGAGCCGTCGCCGACGTCGAACACGCAGGCGGAGAACTGCTTGGTGGTCTCGGGGTCGAACTCGTCCACGTAGCCGCCGACGCGCAGATCCCGCCAGCGCGGGCTTTCGCACATCGCCCGCAACAGGTCGACATTCATCGACGGCGACCACACCTTGCCGAACATGTCGTCATAGCATTCCGCGCGTAGCAGGTCCCTGACGCTCACCATGGCGAGGTCGACGTCCGTCGCCTCCGCATCGAGTCTCGGCACGTTGACGGGCATCCGCGCGTATGACAGCTGCGCGAGCGCCAGACTGTCGACCTCGTTGAACGGACGGTCGGCGAACGTGTCCTCGTTCGCGCGGATGTCATCGACGATGTTCCCCATGGCGGCCTCCCGTGATGCCATCGATTCTACGCGCTCCCCTTCACACGCGACGCCCCGGCCGCCTGGCACGCGCCGACACGCACTACAATGGTCTGGTCACGTCAACATTACGCATGCATCCCATGCACGCCAAGCGGTTTCAAGCGCGAAGGAGAGCACTATGACGCACATCGACACCACCTGTGTCCAGGGCGGATACCAGCCAGGCAACGGGGAGTCCCGCACTCCCCCGATCATCCAGGCCACGACGTTCAAGTACACGTCGAGCGAGCAGATGAGCCGACTGTTCGACCTGTCCGAATCCGGCTACTTCTACACCCGTCTGCAGAACCCGACCAACGACACGGTCGCAGCCAAGATCTGCGAGCTCGAAGGCGGCGCGGCCGCGATGCTCACCAGCTCCGGCCAGGCGGCGAACTTCTTCGCCCTGTTCAACATCTGCAACGCGGGCGACCATATCGTGGCCTCGTCCGCGATCTACGGCGGCACGTTCAACCTCATCAACGTGACGATGCGCAAGATGGGCATCGAATGCACGTTCGTGAGCCCCGACTGCACGCCCGAGGAGCTGGACGCCGCGTTCCGGCCGAACACCAAGGCCGTGTTCGGCGAGTCCATCTCCAACCCGGCGCTCATCGTGCTGGACTTCGACAAGTTCACCGCCGCCGCGCACGACCACGGCGTGCCGATCATCGTCGACAACACGTTCCCCACGCCGGTCAACTGCCGCCCGTTCGACTACGGCGTCGACATCGTCACGCACGCGACCACCAAGTACATGGACGGCCACGGCTCCTGCGTGGGCGGCGCGATCGTCGACTCCGGTCGCTTCGACTGGATGGCCCACGCCGACAAGTTCCCGGGACTGACCACGCCCGACGACTCGTACCACGGCGTCACCTACGCCACCGACTTCGGCCCGGCCGCCTACATCATCAAGGCCACCGCGCAGCTCATGCGCGACTTCGGTTCCACGCCGGCGCCGATCAACTCGTGGATCATGGGCATGCACCTGGAGTCGCTGGCCGTGCGCATGGAACGCCATTGCGCCAACGCACTCGCCGTGGCGAGGTTCCTCGAAGCCGACCCGCGCATCTCATGGGTGAGCTACCCGGGGCTGGAAGGCGACCGCAACCATGCGCTGGCCGCCAAGTACATGCCGAACGGCACGTGCGGCGTGATCTCCTTCGGCGTGCCCGGCGGGCGCGACACGGTTTCCTCGCTGCTCGACCATTTCCGGATGATCTCGATCGCCACGCACGTGGCGGACGCGCGCAGCTGCACGCTCTACCCGGCAGGCACCACCCACCGCCAGCTCACCGAGGAGCAGCTTGAGGAGGCCGGCGTCGGCATCGACCTGGTACGCCTGAGCTGCGGCATCGAAAACGCCGATGACATCATCGCCGACCTCAGGCAGGCCATGGACGCCGTGCTCTGATCAATCATCGATTTCGCTCAGCCGGCTCGCAAAATCATTCTCGGACACGCTCTCCCGGATCCGCTTCGCGAGCCGGCACCAGACAGCGGGGAAGCCCAATCACGTCAGCCGACGTGGCGCTCGAAGCGGTGGAAGCCGGTGATGCGGTCGATCTCGGCCATGTCGTCGGCGGGGATCTGGAAGCCGGATGCCTTGAGGTTGTTCTCCAGCTGGCCGGGCTTGCTCGCCCCGGCGATCACGCAGCTGATTTCAGGATGCTGCAGGATCCATGCCATCGACAGGACCGGCAGGTTCGTGCCAAGCTCGTCGGCGACGCCACGCAGCCGCTCCACCATGTCCAAGTTCTCATCGATGAGCAGGTCGTTGATCTGGTGATCCGCCTGCCATGTGGCACGCGACCCGGCCGGCAGCGGCTGAACCACAGTGATCGGATACAGAATGACGCTTCAGCATGCCGCCGACCACCGTGGCCGACACGGCGCCGAGCACCGCGCCGGGCAACAGGGCGAGCGCTCCCAGCACCGTGCCGGCGGTGAAGATCGCGATCGCCATGATGAACAGGGTCTTCGTGGCGAACTTGCGCACCATGAACGGCGAGCTGGGGATCGACACCGACAGCAACAGCAGGTAGCCGGTGGTCAGGCATTGCACGACCGATGCGCTGATCGAGAATTCCTCCATCAGTGTGGAGTAGGCGTTGTTCAGCGACGTTTCCGACAGGATGCCGAGGAACGTCAGGATGGCCAAAGACACCACGACGATGACGAGTTTCGTGGCGACCGGCTCTTTGCCGCCGCGGGGCAGGCGTGCGGTTGATGTGCTCACTGTGTCCTTTCCTTGATTTCCGGTACCCGGATGCGGCCGGATGCGCGGCGGATGGGCTGCGGCCGCGGGATCGGGCCGGCCGTCGTCTCGGCGAGTACGTCGCCCAGATGCGCGTGGTACTCCTCGACGTAGGTTCGGCGCAGGTCGAGTTCCCGCGCCGTGAGCGTGAGTGTGACGGCACGGCGGTCGGAGGGGTCGGCGTGCTTGTCGAGCAGTCCGATGGAAGTCATGTCGTTGACCAGTTTGGTGACGCTCGGCGTGGTGACGCCGAGGAACGCGCTTACATCGCATTCCCGTGCGGTGCCGACCGACTGCCCGTTGGGTTCGTTGAGTAGATGACACCGTTCTCAGCACAGGAGCGGTATGATGCACGATCCGGCACGTCACCCCGTAAAGCCCGGCATACAGGGTACATACACCAGGCAAAACACGCCCGGCAGAATGGTCATACCGGCTCGATACCATATCTGCCATACTTACTCACCATCAAACATCACAGGAGATCTCATGACCACGCTAGCCATTGATATCGGAGGAACCAAAATCGCCGCAGCCGTATGCGATGAAAACGATGCCATCACACATCGCTGGCGCGTTCCCACACCGATGGACGCCGACGCCATCAACCACCACATCGCCAACATCTACCATGAGGCCGTCGCCGCCGGCCACGACGACATCCAGGCCATCGGCATCTCCGCGGCCGGCAACGTCGGCGCGGACCGCCGCACCCTCACCTTCGCCGCGAACATCCCCGCGTGGATCAACTACGACCTGTCCGAGCACATCGGCGCGCTCATCGACCATGCCGTGCCGGTCGTCGTCGAGAACGACGCCAACTGCGCCGGCTGGGGCGAATACGTGCACGGTGCGGGCCAGGGCAGCTCGAACATGGTCGCGCTGACCGTAGGTACCGGACTGGGCGGAGCAATCGTCATCGACGGACGGCTGTACCGCGGATCGTTCGGCATGGCCGCGGAACTCGGACACCTGCCGATGGTGCCGGACGGCGACACCTGCGGATGCGGGCTTCGCGGCTGCGCGGAACGCTACACGTCTGGAAGCGCGCTGGAACGGTTCGCCAAGTCCGCCGTGCGCCGACGCCCGCAGGACGCCGAACGCCTGATGGAGTTGTGCGGCGGCGACGTCGACAAGCTCGAAGGCCCGATGGTCTCGCAGGCCGCACAGGAGGGCGACGTGCTCGGCCTGTACGCCTTCGGCAAAATCGGCGAATGGCTCGGCCGCGCGATGGCCGCCACCGCCGCGGTGCTCGACCCGGACGTCTTCGTGATCGGCGGTGGCGTAGTGGCGGTCGGCGACATCCTGCTGGAGCCGGCGCGATACAACTACCAGCGGTTCCTGGAGGGCAGCGCATACCGTGGCCACGCGAGCATCGTCGCCGCCACCGCCGGGCAGGACGCCGGCCTGATCGGCGCCGCCAACCTGGCACTGCGCTAAGACGCGCGATGAGAGATGACGATCAGACGCAATCGCGACGCGTGCAACATCCCAACATGAACCGCACGCGGGCTTACGGGTTCTGATACGTGCACAACTCCCGCGAAACGGCATAATGCACGCGTTGTCCAACGCCAGACGTGTACAACAGTGCATGACAACGATTTCATCCACTGTTGTACACCAACCGCAATTCCAGAAACGTTGGAATTCCAACAAGACACACATCTACATGCATAGGTCTCCCAAGGCGCCTCGTGCACAACTGCCGCATTCGCCCGATATGCGCACGTTGTACACGAGGTCCCCTTCGAAAAGACCTTCGCAACGACCTCCGGACCGAATCACGTCCCTTTCATCTCCACCTCTCGCATGAAGCCGAACGCGGTGCCTGCCGTTATGCGAGATTTGCACCGGACACGGATCACAGATCCCGTTTACCTTGACCGACAACGGCCGACACCCTAAGACAATGCGCGTTCGCGGTGGGAAATGCCACGAAATGTCGAAAACGTGGGTTCTTGCCGGTTCGTGGCATGAAATATCCGACTTGTCTCATTGCTTGAAACAAAGGATACCGAATACTAGACAAGTTAGTAATTGGGCCTCCCATGCAGTTCTATTCGCGTCCCGGAAAAATCTTGCACGATACAACAAGAAAATTGCCGAATCACCAGCAGCGTTCGAGCATCGCCGTATCCTCCCTCGCCACACCCTCCGGCCCAGCCGCATCACAGCATGTGGTAGTCTTGCTGTCGTTCATATTGGGCGGCATTCCGATATGCCAGGAAAGCCGCGTTGCAAAGGTAGTATCGTTTTGATTTCTCGATGAGCGTCGCCGAGTGGCTTCATGAGCGAAGCCGTGCCTCGGCGTACGCGATCGCAACTCACACCAATCACAGATCCGCAAACCGCATCGGCAAGATTGCGCCGATCCGGTTTCTGCATCCGCGCTTTATGTGAATTCCCCCCCATTTCATCGAGAACAAGGAACCCAATGATACCTGCACTGACCCTGACGAACATCGTTTTCACTTATCCGGGCACATCGGAGCCGCTGCTTGACGGCATCGACGTCACTTTCGCACGCGGATGGACCGCCGTGCTCGGCGACAACGGCATCGGCAAGACGACGCTGGCCAAGCTCGCGATCGGCCGGCTCTCGCCAGATGCCGGGCGCATATCGCCGACTCCGAACCGCCTGCATACCGGTTACTGCCCACAAAACACCGACGAAACACCGGAGAATCTGGAGGACTTCGCCTGCGACTGGTCACCGCAAGCCATGGAGATACGCCGTGAACTGGGCATCGGCGACGACTGGCCTTGGCGGCCCGGCACCCTGTCGGGCGGCGAGGCGAAACGCCTGCAGATCGCATGTGCGTTGGCGACCGATCCCGACGTGCTGGTGCTGGACGAGCCGACGAACCACGTAGACCGGCCGACCCGCGAGCGCATCATCGCGGCATTGCGCTCGTATGACGGCATCGGCATCCTCGTCTCGCACGACGTGGCCTTGATTGACGCGGTGGCGAGCAGCTGCGCGTTGTTCGAACGAGATCATGTGCGCGGTCGTAACATCACCGTGGTGCGCGTGCGGCCGGGAAACTACTCCGCGGCATCCATGGATGCGCAACGGGAGCGGGCGGCGGCGGCAGACATGGCGCGCGACGCCCGGCGCGAATCCACGCGCATCGACGCGGTCAAGGAGCAGCGCCGACGGGCGGCGACGAGCGAGATAGCCGGCGCGCCCAAAGCGCACCGGCTCGTGAATCCGAAAGACCATGACGCGCGCAGCCGCATCAAGAAAAGCCATAACCCCAGCCGACTCGGCCCCGCGAGCGCCCGCATCGACGCACAGGTGGCCGCCGCCCGGGAACGGGCCGCAGCCGTCGTCACCGCCACGAAGCGCTATGACGGAGACATCTGGATGGATGCCGAATCAAGCAACCGACGGGAGCTTGTGCGGCTGGAGCCCCAGATCATCCCGTACGCGCCGCAATCGCCGGATGGAGTCGGCGCGGCAGCGATATCGGAGACAGCGGGCCTGGAGATACCGATGCTGACCGTCGGACCGCATGACCGGATCGGCATCAGCGGGCCGAACGGCACCGGCAAGACCACGCTGGTCCGCACGCTGCTGCGCACGATCGCGATGCGGGAGCAGTATTCCGGCGTCCCGCTCCCCCGGCTGACGATCACGCAGAACACGACGGATCAGGATGCCCGGGAGGCGATGCGCCGGCTCACGGCGTTGACGCCCACCGACCGCGGTGATGTATTGTCGGCATTCGCGCAGCTCAACGTCGACCCAAGCCGCCTCCTCGCCGGCGGCAACCCGTCGCCGGGCGAATTGCGCAAGCTGCTGCTGTGCTTGGGATTGCGAGATCACCCGCATCTGATCGTGATGGACGAGCCGACCAACCATCTGGATCTGCATTCGATTCAGGCGCTGGCCCACGCGCTGGCCGGATACCCCGGCGCGCTGCTGCTCGTCTCTCACGACGAGGGATTCCTGGAGTGCGCCGCATCCATCCGCTGGACGCTGCATTCGGACGGCCTCGGCGGCGCGCAACTAACGGTCAGTTGACGCCGCCATGACCAGCGTCTTGGCCTTGACCCATTTGAGCAGGAAGCCGACGCATGGCAGCGCCACGCCGATGGCCAGCATATAGCCGACGACCATCCATTGGGCGGTGCCGGATGACACGGAGAACTCGTCCACCAGACCGGCAGCGCGATGTTCATCGACGTTTCCGACAGCATGCCCAGGAACGCGCCGATGTACAGTCCCAGCATCACCTTGTGCGGATGCCTGAATTTCGGGGATTCGGCGGGAATATCATGTGCGGAGCCGTGTTCTGCGGCCGCGTATTCTTGCAGGGTTGTTTCTTTTGAAGTTGTCTGGATCGCGGACAACATGACCTCTCTTGTACTCTTCCCGTCCCCGTCGAGCGAGCGGCGCGCACGGCCGGGCCCTGCGTACACGTCGAGAAGTCCCTAACGTCCGGACCTGCGACGGCAACGAAAAACCGCATGACTGGCATCGGGCGAGCCGATTCGACGAATGTCATGCGGTTTTGAAACAGCCGTCACCGTAGCACGATTTGCAAATCCGCATAAGTCGCATCCGCGTATCGTGCGCGTATCATGCTGGTAGAGGACGCGGCGAATCCTCGCTCGCGCCAGACCGAGCGGCGACAGGGAAGGGAGACCATGCAGCATTTCACCCAGGTCATCGACGGCATCGACGGCTCGCGGGCCGAACTCGTCGGCTATGTGATCGACAACAGTCCGGAGATGGACCCGGACCGGCGCCGGCCGGCGATCCTGATCATTCCCGGCGGCGGGTACGCTATCGGATCCGACCGCGAATCCGAACCGGTCGCGCTGCAATTCCTCGCGGCCGGATATCAGGCGTTCGTACTGAAATACTCCTGCGTGCCAAGCCGGTACCCGGTGGCGTTGCTGGAGATGGCCGAGGCGATGTCGATGATTCGCGGGCATGCCGACGAATGGCATGTGGATGCCGGGCGCGTGGCGGCCATCGGGTTTTCGGCCGGTGGTCATCTCGCCGCGAACCTGACGACGGTTTCCAGCGATGCCGAGCTGCGCGACGCCGGATATGATCCGGCTGCCGTGCGCCCGGACGCGCTGCTGTTGTGCTATCCGGTAATCACGTCTGGCCGGTTCGCGCACCGCGGCAGTTTCGACAACCTGCTGGGTGACGGCAAAGACGATGCGTCGCTGCTGGAGCTGCTGTCGATCGAGAAGCATGTCGACGCGACCATGCCGCCGGTGTTCATCTGGCACACCATCACCGATCAGGCCGTTCCTGTGGAGAATTCACTGCTGATGATCCATGCCTGCCGTGACGCCGGCGTCAGCGCCGAGGCGCACCTGTTCCCGCAGGGCGGGCATGGACTGTCACTCGCCACCGTGGACACCGCACGTGCCGGTTCGCCGGGCGAGGGCGACCTCAACAACGTCGTGCCGGCCGTGCAGATCTGGCCGCGGCTCGCCTTCGACTGGCTCCGCCGCGCGTTCGACGCGAGGTAAAGGCTGCTGTCGGAGGTTCACCGGCCCATTCGCGCATATCCCGCGCCTGTGCCTTGGCTGTGCGCCGTCACCGTGCGTGGGTTATTGCGTCACTGTGCGTGGGTACCGTCACTGTGCGTGCCCTAGCAGCGTGACGGTACCCTCACACGGTGACGCCGCGGAACAGCCCATTGGCAGCAACCACGGCGGCAACTTGGCAGTGTCACTCACCGGCAGCTTGACGCCGCGCGTTCCGCGGCTCAGGCTTGGTATGGATCTTCGCGGTGAGATGGCGCACTTCGATCTTCCATACCGTGACGCTGCGCACCTGCTGATCGGTGAACTCGATATCCGGCATGCCCGCCTGCTGCCCCATCAGCAGCCGCAGCCCTTTGCGGCACTCGTCCAGGTCGTCGATCACGCTGGCCACGCCGTTGCCGATCACCGACTTGAACGCCTCGCCCCAGTTGCACGGGGTGCGGCCGGCGATGACCTCACAATCAGTCTCCATCGAGAACGCCACATCCAACGCGTTTCCCGCAGCCCGGATCGCGTCGAGTTTGCGGCCGATCGACGCCGAGTGGATGTACAGGGTCAATCCGGCCAGTTCGTCGCCGGTGCCGGCGTCCCCATCCTGCTGCCATTCGTATCCGAAATTCAGCGGCACGATCGTAAGTCCCTCGGCATCCGCATAGCCCACATGCACGATACGGCATGCGGCGACGATTCCCTCGATCTGTTCGCAATCGGTCACCTCGCGATCGGCGCGGCGCATCATGCGATGCCGCCCTGCGACCGTGCGCTCGTCATTGCGTCGCGTCGGACGCGCTTCATCCAGTCCCGTCATCGCCATCGCTCCTTGTGCCGCCCCGGGTTTGATTTGACGATACTCCCGTTCCATGACCCGTAATTGAAGATGGAATCAGCCGCAGTGCGGAGAAAAAACTGAGCAGAAAAAGAAAAAGCGACCCCGGCCGGACTTGAACCGGTGACCTCCGCCGTGACAGGGCGGCGCTCTAACCAACTGAGCTACGGGGCCGTTCGTGCCGTCATCGGGCACAAAAGAATATAATACAGGATTACTCGACCACGGGCGTGTCGCGGCCAAGCGCCCGATAAAGACCGGTCGCACACGGCAACCGGTCAATGCCCGGCCGGGCGAGCGCACAGTACGGCCACAAATGCGCCTTGGCAACGGCTATGAACTCCCGGATGAACGCCGTGGGCCAGTAGTAGCCACGCGTATGGCTGCCGACCCCATCCGCCTTCAGCCCGATATGATGCGCGTATTCGCTGGCTCGGAACACATGGTAATCGCTGGTGACCAGCGCGCAACGGTAGGCGAGGCCACGGCGCCCGGGAACCGATTGCACGCCGCTGCGCGCATCCATGATCTCCTTCGAAAAACGAAGATTCTCCATGGTCGTGGTGGAACGGTCCTCCATGAGCACCGCGTCGGCGGGAACATGGCGGCTTTCCGTCAGGTACCGCCGCATCGATTCGGCTTCGGACACCACTTCGTCGCTCCCCTGTCCGCCGGAGGCGACGAACACGCCCGTCTTGCCCTGCTTCTCCCACAACGCCACGGCCTTATCGATGCGCCCGCAGCAGCGGGGTCGGCGCACCGTCCGGCATGAGCCCGGCACCGTGGATGATGATGTAGTCATACACACGTTTGCGCGGCAGCAGGCGGTACAGCGTGGAATATACCAGCAGAGCCGCGAACGAGAAGAAGAACCACACACCTTCCAAAGTGACCAGCGAGGAGACGGACAGCAGCCATCGCGGCGCGTCCATGATCAACAGCGCCGGATAGAGCACGCACCAGCCCACAATGGCCGCCGCCAGCAGCGCCGCCAACGACGCCAACGTCATGCCGAAATTCATTCCGGCCTTCCCCACCAGTCATCGTCTTCTCGACGATGCGCTGAGACCCGTCACTATACCGCGGAACCTGCGGCCGTACCACTTACGCCGGCGGCCATCCACCACCGTCTCTTCCCCCCCCGCATGTGCGATGCCCTATAATCGTAGATTTGTCCTATTCACACGCCTCGGGCACACTGCCGCAACCTCATGCGTGTACAGTACAGGAAGGATTTCCATATGGAACCGAATTATCTCGTGTTGCTGGGAATCGTCATCGTGATCATAGGGTTCGCCCTCAAGCTCGATGCGATCCTGATCATCATCGTGGATGATCATGGGCAACGCGTTCGCCGCGATCACCGTGATGACCGTGGGCATCGGCGCGCCGTTCGTGCTCGCCTATGGCGCCGACCCGGCGGCGATTGGCATCCTCGCACTGACCTGCGGCTACTGCGGCGCGCCATTCGTGCACGCCGATGGCGGCCAACTTCAACATCGTGCCCGTTGCGATGCTCGACATGAAGGACCGCATGGGCGTGATCAAGAAGCAGGTGCTGCCGGCGATGGTGATGATCGTCGTGCAGATCGTGTACATGCTCATCGCCCAGTGACACCGTATTCCATCCGTATATTTCAAGCAAAGGAGCCATTATGAGCAAGATCCTGGTCACCGGATTCGATCCGTTCGGCGGCGAGCCGGTCAATCCCGCATTCGAAGCGGTCAAGCTGCTGCCCGAATCCATCGCGGGCGTGAGCGTCGTCAAATTGGAGATTCCGACCGTGTTCACGCGCAGCGCCATGGTGGTCGAGGAGGCCATCGAACGCGAGAAGCCCGATTACGTGCTGTGCATCGGTCAGGCCGGAGGCCGTTCGGCCGTGACCGTGGAGAAGGTCGCGATCAATCTGGCCGAAGCCCGCATCCCCGACAACGACGGCGAGCAGCCATTCGACACCCCGCTGCGCGAGGATGGCGACACCGCGTATTTCGCCACGCTGCCGGTCAAGGCCATGGTCAAGCGCATCAACGCGAGCGGCATCCCGGCGCTCATGTCGTACACGGCTGGCACCTACGTGTGCAACAGCATCATGTACAACGTGCTGTACCTGCTCGACCGCAGGTTCCCCGGAGTCAAGGGTGGCTTCATCCACGTGCCGTACGCGACCGCGCAGGGCGTGGGCAAGCCGAGCGGCACGCCCACCATGGAAATCGCGACAATGGCCAAGGCCATCGAGGCCGCGATCGAAGCCGCAGTGAGCGTCGATGAGGATGCCACCGACATCATGGGCGAAACCCACTAATCACGCCCACCCGTCGAAAACCACTGACATATCAGCCCGCCGACGAGCCCGCTCATGGGTTCGTCGGCACACTGCAGATGGACCGAATCACTTATCGGGAAGCCGACCGTCGGGATCGCACACGATCCATTCGCCGCTGGGATCCACGACGACCGTCGGGTGAGGAAACACCCGGTCGAACAGGTTCGCATTTATTGTTCAGATGGGTCAGCCTTCGTGATCGTTGCTATTTCAACGTTTCCTTGGCGTGTCCGCTGACACAAAAGTGTGTCGGGAACCAACCCGGTGGTTCCCGAGCGTTTTGTGTCAAGACTGTGTCACCTGTTGTGTCATCAATCAGTCGGATTCCATTCAGATGATCATGCAATTCACTGCGTTCGGAACGGATGACACTAGACACATGTCCTGGCCCGTTGCTCCGTTGATTCACGTCAACACCGTAAGCATAAATGCATACCTATCCCATTCAGCCACGGGCACAGCCTACTCAACAGACCAATCCCCGAACCAACGGCGAAACCGAAACAAGCTTCAATCAAAATCAGAAACCTCATCGTTTCACCCCAGACCAGAAACCATCGTTGGCCCACCCGTGACCATCACCGCCTCCCTTGAACCCAGAGAACGGATTGACATCGTCACACAAGACCAGTAAACTAGGCTTGCTTTCTCTTAGCAATAAGGAAGGCTCCAAGCCGCCGGGGGTATTCCCCCGGCACTTCTTTTTCATCCGGGGAGGCCGGCGATGCGCGAGTTGAGCATCATGGTCGACGAGTCCGGCGAATGGGGCAAACTCTCCAAGTACTATCTCATCACGCTCGTGTTCCATGACCAGTCAGAACCGGTCATGCCCCACATCGAACGCTATGAGCAACACCTCGCGGATGCCTCACTGCCAGACATTCCCTTCCACGCAGGACCATTGCTCAACGGGCACGCCGACTACGAGACCCTCAGCATGGCCGACCGCAAGCGCCTGTTCGTCGCGTTCTTCACCCTCGCACGGAATCTGCCCTTCACCTACGTGACGTTCGCACACCGCAAAAGCGAGTTCGACAACGACAAACGTCGTTTCGAGGCTCAGCTGCGGCGAGACCTGGCGAACTATCTGCTGACACACCTCGACAGATTCCAGTCGTACGACACCATCAAGATCTATTACGACAACGGACAGCAGGTCGTTACCAACGCGTTGAAGGCATCCATCGGCTATGCACTCTCCAAGGAAGCGGTCATCTACCGCAAAGCCGACCCTAAAGACTACCGCCTCGAACAAGCAGCCGATCTCATGTGCGCCATCGAATTGACCGCGCTGAAATTCAAAGCCGGAGAAAACACCGAAACCGATCACAAAATGTTCGGAGACTGGCGCTCATTCAAACAGAACTACCTCAAAGCGTTACGCCGCAAACAAGCAAAATAACCGCCATCTCCCGCATCGTTTCCAACAGACGCTTGCATAAAAACACTCAGCCCGCATACGACGAAAGGGTGGGCATGCCATGAAAGGACATGCCCACCCCTGATGTCAGTGGTTCGGCAAACCGGCTACGTGTTTAGCAGCGGATCCTCCTCACCGCTGTAAAACCGGCACCCAGCACGGCCAGGGCGACCAGCGCACCGGCCACGACCGCACGTCAACGCCGGTCTTGTCCAACCTCTGTTTCTTGCCATCGTTCTTGGAATCGGCCTTCTTGTCACTTGCAGACGGCTTGGTTGCAGCCGGTTTGTTGCTGTCGGACTGCTTGTCGTTGTCGCCATTGTCCGGCTTGCTTGGCTTCGAGGGAACGGTCTCCGCTTTCTTCAACCCGGACTGCGCGTCAGCCAAGGCCTTCACGGCAGCATCCACGTCAGCCTGGGACGCATCCTGCTTACCGGCGACAGTCTTCACGTCGGCCAGCGCCTTCGCGAACGGAGCCCAGGAATCCTTGGTGTAATCCTTCTCAGCTAGCTTGGCGGCGTCACCCACGGCCGCGTTCAGCTTGGACTTGTCAACCGGAGTCGGAGTGGGAGAAGTGTCGCCCACGGTCACCGGGGTCCACGCCTGCACGGTGCCGTTTTCGTCCTGAACGCTGATCTTGTGCTCGCCGTCAGGCAGGTTGGAGGGGATCAGCGCGTCGAAGTAGTACTTGCCGGTCTTCTCCTCCTTCTTCACCGTCACGAACGGGGCGCCGTCCGGGCCGGTCAACGCCTGAGGGGTGGAATAGATGTACGCGTACCAGAACAGGCTGTTCGCATCCGCCTTGCCCTTCGCCACATCCTTCAGGTTATCGATGTACACGCGGGCGGTTTTGCCCGGCTCGACCTTGCCACCGGCAACCTCAGCCTTCACGTCAGTCTTATCAGGCAACGTCTCAGCAGGCTTCGCAGCCGCGACGGACTTCGTCGTGAAATCGGGGACGAACTTCAACGCGTTCTCGTTGTCCTCCACCCAATGGCTCACCTTGGTATTGGAATCCTTGTAGATGGGCTGCGCGTACAGCGCGACTTGCCGGATATCCACCGGGGTCTTCACATGCACGCCATTACGCAGCAATTCGTTCGACGTGTCCTGAACGACTTCCTGATAGGGGTACGAAGGAAAATCAGAGCCCTTTGCGTTGTTCGTATACGCGGTGTTGGGAGTCAAGCCAATCAATGGGAAATCAAAACTGCCGGAAGCCTTGCCATTCCAGGAGTTCTTGTTGAAATACCTGGCGAACCATTGGCCAGAGGCCTTGAAAGCCACCTTGCTCCCATCAGTCGATAGGTCATTGTCGTTAAAGACGCCCTTGTACTCCTTATCGCCATGGAAGCCATAGATGCTGTCGTACGAGCCTGCGGTCAGCTCATCATCGGAAACGCCCGTGCTGCAATCCATGATATATGGGAATCCAGTACCCCCGATGGTATTCGCACTTGAGTTCGCCTTCTCTATCGGGGTGATGTCGGTGATACGCTGCACCTCGATAGAGAAGCACACGTCCTTGATCTCGTCCACCTGCGCAGGGTCGATCTTGTAGTCGAACGACACGTTCGCCGTCTGCGCTCCCACATCCGACACCCTCACGTTGGACAACGTGATCGGATTGTCCTTATTCGTGACATCCGCCGCGTTCGAGGTGGCGACGCCCCCGAACAATGTGCATGCGGCCACGGCCAACGCCGCCATGGCCTTTCCGAAACGCCTCATGACATTCCCTCCCCCCCGTGGACTCATTCTGGCGGCGTCGGGACACGCCGCATGCACGCGTTCGCGCTGTTGCGCCATGACGATGGCGTATGGGATAATCCACAAGGTGCTTTTGCGTGGACCGGAACGGCCGTGGCGACACGGAAACGGCCGGGCGGATGACACGAATGACTGCCGTTCGGGACACCCCCGAAACCGGTTGTGTCATTACCGGATCAGGGTCCAGCAAAACGTTGGAATTTCAACGTTTAGTGAATGGTTAGGTATTATATGGCTGAATTCGTATATCAGATGATCAAGGCTCGCAAGGCGTACGGCGACCGTGTGATCCTCGACGACGTGACCCTGAGCTTCCTGCCGGGCGCGAAGATCGGCGTGGTCGGCCCGAACGGCATGGGCAAGTCGACGCTGCTGAAGATCATGGCCGGACTGGAGACCGTCAGCAATGGCGAGGCCTACATCACACCGGGCTTCACGGTCGGCATCCTTCAGCAGGAGCCGCCGCTGGACGACACCAAGACCGTGGGCGAGAACATCAAGATGGCGTTCGGACCGATCGCCGAGAAGGTCGCGCGTTTCAACGCCATCGGCGAGGAGATGGCCAACCCGGACGCCGATTTCGACGCGCTGATGGACGAGATGGGCAAGCTGCAGACCGAGATCGACGCGGCCAACGGCTGGGATCTCGACTCACAGCTCGAACAGGCCATGGACGCGCTGCAGTGCCCCGACATGGACACCCCGGTCTCCGTGTGCTCTGGTGGCGAGCGTCGCCGTGTGGCATTGTGCAAGCTGCTGCTTGAAGCCCCCGACCTGCTGCTGCTCGACGAGCCCACCAACCACCTCGACGCTGAGTCGATTCTGTGGCTGGAGCAGTTCCTGCACCAGTACAAGGGCGCCGTCATCGCCGTCACCCACGACCGTTACTTCATGGACAACGTGGCCGAATGGATCTGCGAGGTCGACCGCGGCCACCTGTACCCGTACAAGGGCAACTACTCCACGTACCTGGAGACGAAGGCGAAGCGTCTGGAGATCCAGGGCGCCAAGGACGCCAAGCTCGCCAAGCGCCTCAAGAACGAGCTCGAATGGGTGCGCAGCTCGCCCAAGGCCCGTCAGGCCAAGAACAAGGCGCGTCTGGAGCGTTACGACCAGATGGAGAACGAGGCGCGCAACAACAAGAAGCTCGACTTCTCCGAGATCCAGATTCCGGCCGGCCCGCGTCTGGGCTCCGTGGTGCTGGAGGCCGAGCACCTGCACAAGGCTTTCGGCGACCGCGTGCTCATCGACGACCTGTCCTTCACGCTGCCGCGCAACGGCATCGTCGGCGTGATAGGTCCGAACGGCGTCGGCAAGTCCACACTGTTCAAGACCATCGTCGGTCTGGAGCCGCTGACATCCGGCGAGCTGAAGATCGGCGACACCGTGAAGATCAGCTATGTCGACCAGAACCGTGAAGGCCTCGACCCGAACAAGAACCTGTGGGAGGCTGTCTCCGGCGGACTCGACTTCATCGAGGTGGCCGGCGTCGAAGTGCCGACCCGCGCCTATGTGGCGAGCTTCGGATTCAAGGGCTCCGACCAGCAGAAGCTGACCGGCGTACTCTCCGGCGGTGAGCGCAACCGACTGAACCTGGCCCTGACCCTGAAGCAGGGCGGTAACCTGCTGCTGCTCGACGAGCCCACCAACGATCTGGACGTCGAGACGCTGGAATCCCTTGAAAACGCGCTGCTTGGCTTCCCCGGCTGCGCCGTGGTCATCTCCCACGATCGTTGGTTCCTCGACCGCATCGCCACGCACATCCTGGCGTGGGAGGGCGATGACGAGAACCCGGCCAAGTGGTACTGGTTCGAAGGCAACTTCCAGGCCTACCAGGAGAATCGTGTCGCCCGCCTCGGCGAGGACGCGGCACGCCCGCACCGCCTGCACAAGAAGCTGACCCGCGTGTGACACTTGATTAAGTCATGAAGAAGCCCCCGCAAGGGGGCTTCTCGCGTTTTCGGCCCCTCGCCAAATATCCTCCCGCTGGCGGGAGGTGACGCGCAGCGCCGGGGGGGCGAGACCATGGCGCATAACATATACGAGGAGGCCCCTCACGGTTGGTGAGGGGCCTCCTGTGGCTATTGATCGGTCAGAACCGATCAGCGTCAGCGGACGCTGCGGCGACGAACCGCGACGACCGCACCGCCGGCCAGCGCGAACAGAGCCGCGATGGTGGCGAGCACCGCCGTGTCGGCGCCGGTGGCGCTGAGCTTGCCGTCGTTCGGCTTCGTGGTCGGCTTCGTGGTCGGCTTCTCCGTACCCGGTTTGGTCGGCTCGGTCGGGCCAGTCGGGCCGGGCACCTCAGAGTCCTCGGTGACGGTGACGGTCACAGAGGCGGACTTGCCGTTCGCCGTGGTCGCGGTCACCTTCGCCACGCCCTTCGCGACGGCGGTCACCTTGCCGGTCTTGTCGACCGTCACGACCTTGTCATCGCTGGAGGCCCACGTCACCGCCTGGTCCGCGTCATCCGGCGCGACCTTCGCGGTCAGCTGCGCGGTGGTGCCCTTCTTCAGCGACAGCGCGCCATTGGCAACACCATCGCCAGAAACGGTCACACCCGTAGCCTCCGGAGTCTCCGTCACCTCGGGGTTGTCCTTCGGCTGCTCGGGCTCGGTGAGCTCGACCGGAGTGGCCTTGGCCGTCGCAGCCAGCTCGGCGACAGCCGCCCAGGTGACGCCTGCGCTGGTTTCGGTGAGGCCCCATGCGTCGTTGATCTGGAACTTGACGTACACGTCACCGGACGGAATGGTATTCGGCAGCGCGATGGTCTGCAGTTCCTTGGTGTACGGGAACTCAGCCGTGGCGACGGGTTCACCCCAGTTGGTGACATCGGCAACGCTGTTGGCGTCGCTGGCCGCCACCACGTACACTGCGACGTTCTTGGCCGGGCCGTTCAGCTTGTCCTGACGGTACAGGTGGGTGATGGCCGCAATCTTGTTGCCCTCGCCGGGCGACGCCTTGAACGCCAGCCAGTGCGGAAGATTGGCGCTGGGGTTGGAGTACTTGCTGTGCCAGAACGTGTTTGCGTTCTTGTCGAAGGCGTTGCCCACGGGAGCATGCTCGCCGGTGGTCTCCTGAGAGCTCGCCGCGTAGTCGCTTGCTTCCACGTCCTTGGTCAGGCTGCCGGTCAGCGCCACGCTGGTGGTGCCGAGCTCTTCACCGGTCTTGGTGTTGGTGAGCTTGAACTGCACGGTGGCGTCGCCCGTCCCAGTGGTGTTGACCACGTTGAAGTAGGCGATGGCGGCCTTGCCGGCCGGAATCGACTTGAGGCTGACGCTTCCGGGCTTGATCTCCCAGCCTTCCGGCACGACCGGGGTGACGGTGACGTCACCGGTGTTCGCGTTGGATGCGGCCCTCACCTTGACGGTGATCTTGGACGGGGAGGCCGGGTTCACGGTCTTGGAGTCCACGGTGGCGGACATGCCCATGTGGCCGGTGAGCGTGAACAGCGCGTTGTCGCTGACCAGGTCAGCCGGGAACTGAGCGACGGTGCCAGCGGCGGGACGATGGGTCTCCAGATCGATGTTCTGCTCGTTGCCGGTGGCGATGGCGAGACGCTGCTGCGTCAGCGCCGGGGAGATGGTGTACTTGCCATCCTTGTCGGCGCGGATCTGCCACTTCTGCGTGTTACGCTCATTGGCGGTGTTGCGCTGATCCTGACCGACGGACACGTCGGCGCAGTTGCGCAGTTCCGGCCTCGCGCCGACCTGGGTGACGACATCGAGATGCTTGCTTCCGGTGAAGAGCGCAAGACACTTTCCGGACACTGTATCCTTCATCTGGTAGTAGCCGTCAGGCGTGGTGATGAGCTCCCACGGACCTTTGGAGATCGACTTCAACTGGGGGATGTCGTAGATGCCGGCATCGACCGGGGTGTAGTCGTATTCGCGGATGTCCAGCGGGTAGCCGATCTTGTCGATGTCCGCCTTCATATCGTTCCACGTCGCCCACGGGCGGGAATCGGACCAGGTCATCTGCGAGATGAAGCGCATGCCGTCGAAGATCTCCTTCTCGACCTCGTTCTCGGTCTGGAAGTATGAGCTGTCGGGCCAGATGGACACCTTCGCACCGGTCAGTTTGTCGTAGTTCTTGTCGATCTGTCGTCCGCCGTCAAAGGTTCCGACGTTCCAGTTGTTGTTGTACAGTCTTGCGGCGTTGACCTTGTACACTTGCGCCGAACGGGACCAGTACAGGGCCTGGGTCGCGTTCATCAACGTGTATCCGTCCTGGACGAGCTCCTGCGGCTTGCGGCCGGCACCATACCAGTATTCGATGACGATGTCCTTGTTCAGGGAGACGTTCTTGGTGTTGACGATGCCGTCGTTCCAGATGCGCAGCTGCTTGCCCTTGGCCTTGACGTATTTATCTATGTCATTGATGAAGCCGGTGAACGCATCATTCGGTGTCGCGCCGGCTCCGTACTGCTTTTCGGCGAACGTCTTCAACTTGCTGTAGTTGTCGAAGCTGGTGCCGATCATGTACTCGTCGGCGCCCATGTGCCAGTATTTCGTGGTGAATACGCCGTCGTATTCGTCAATCAGCGTCTTGTAGAACTTCACGGCCTCCGGGTTGGAGATGTCGAGCTTGTTGGGATCCTTCCGGCCTGAGTTGTCGGCAAGCTGGTACTCCGGGTAGTTCTCCAGCCAGACGTTCATGTGGCCCGGGGAGTTAATCTCCGGAATCACGTCGATGCCGTAGTTATTCGCCTTCTTGACGAACTTCTTGACGTCGTCGCGCGTGTAGTACGACCATGTGGCGGCCTTCTTGGTGTTGTCCTCTTCCGGCTTGAGCTTCATCTCCAGCAGCACGTAGTTGAGGCGCAGGTCGGCCATGTCCGACAGGAAACGGTCGATCCAGTCAGTGGAGATGTTGATCTGGCAGGCGCACAGCGTAGCGCCGCGCTCCTTGTACTTCGGCTTCGTGGCGACCGTGCCGGCGGGCAGGGTCAGCTGGCCCTGGCGAAGCATCTGCGAGACGGAACGGGTGCCGTAGAACACGCCGATGTCGGTCGCGCCGATGACCTCAAGGCCCTTCGAGCCGATGTTCAGCTTGAATCCCTCATCACCCAGTTCGGCCTTCTTCGATGCATCCAACGTGAGCGAGATGTCTTTGCCCGTCGCTGAACCGGTCGCGGCCTTGATGTCCACGTCGGTGAACTTGGTCAGCTCGGATGCCAGGCTCTGCGCACGCGCGGCCAGTGCATCGCTCGACACGACGCGGGTGCCTTCACCCAGCGTCCATGCGCCGGTGCCGTCGGTCCAGCCGTCCATGCTCGGGACGGTGGCCGGGCGGGTGAGATTCACGGGAGCCGTGGCACTGTACCCGGCTGCACTATCGTCGGCGGCGCTGGCCGTCATCGCGGTGCACATGCCACCGACCATCAGGCCGGCTACAATGGCCGCAACGGTACGCACACCGAAACGTCTATTGGAGCTTTTCTCCATTGAAACTTCCTTTATTCTCTTGTTGCGGTTATGACAGGAGAGCTTCATCGTCTCCAATGGATGCCGAGCCGGCAAAGCAAGACAAAGCCGTCACAACATCATCACCGATTAAACGTACACTGTGTTAACAAAATTAGCAAGATGCATGAATGTCGCCTTGCGTTCCAGCCTTTTCCACGCCCGGCACCCATATTCCACGTCACATCGCGTTCATCATCGGCTTACGCTCGTTACAAAACCGGCCGACCGAATTTACCTGGTCACGCTACACTGCTGTGAGTACCGAAACCGGCTGGGAGCCGAGCGAAAGCATGAACATATAAACGGACCGTATATATACCGCATGATATACGTCCCGGCACGTCACTGGAAGGGAGCGGCAATGACGCACGAAGACGGAACGACACCGTTGAATCATCTGGTAAAGGTATTGAGACTGGGCGACCCTTCCGAATACCGCGGACATACCTACATCAGCGGGGAGAGCCTGTACTTCCCCACCGGACGCGTGTACGGCGGGCAGGTGATCGCGCAGTCGCTGATCGCCGCGTCGAAGACGGTCTCGCCCAGCCGGCTCCCCCATTCGGTGCACGGGTATTTCATCGCGGCGGGCGATATACGCCAGGATTTGCTGTTCGACGTGGAGACCCTGCGGGACGGCCGGTCGTTCTCGGCGCGCAGGGTCAACGTGACGCAGTCCGAAGGGCCGATCCTGACCGCCATCGCAAGCTTCCAGGAACAGGGGCAGTCCGGAGTGGAGTTCTCCGATACGATGCCGCAGGACGTGCCGGCACCCGAAACGCTCACCAGTGCCAAGGAGCTGATGGAACCATATGCCGACAAATCGCCGTTCGCCAAGTTCTATGCGAAGAAGTCGCCGTTCGACATCCGCCACGTCACGCCGACCATCATGCTCGGCGCCGACAAGGACAGCGCGGCGCACGACTCAGGCAAGCAGCTGGTGTGGATGAAGGCCGACGGCGTGGTGGACGTGCCGCAGGTAATGCATCGGGCGATGCTGGCGCTCGGCTGCGATCAGGTGATGATGGAACCGGTGCTGCGCAGGGCGGGGCTGAGCATCTCGACGCCTGGCATCTCGTACGCGTCGATCGACCATTCGATGTGGTGGTATCGCGACGTGGACATCAACCAGTGGCACCTGTACGTGCAGGATACGCCGACCGCCGCGCACGGGCGTGGACTGGGCGTGGCCAAGGTGTACACGCAGGACGGCGAGCTCGTCGCCGCGATGGCGCAGGAGGCCATGATCCGCGTGCCACAGCAGTGAGGCCACGGACGATGAGTGCGGGCGGGTATCGAGGCTGGGGCTGAGACTGGTTCGGTGCCGGGAATTGCGGCTGCGGCCAGTATCCCGGTTGAGGCTGATAATGAGGCTGCGGCTGATAATGAGGCTGAACCGTCGTTGGTGTGCCATTTTGAACTGCCGGACCGGTCTGGGCAGCCGGGCCAGACACCGGTACGGCATTCTCGACCTTGGTTCCACATTTCGCGCAGAATTTGGCGTCTGCTTCAAGTGCACTGCCCACAGTGCATGCAGGACTTCATGCTTTTCCCTCTCGGATACGGCCCATCACAGAATGTGCGTTCCGATCAGCGGAACCGCGGATTCCATGCTCTCTCCATGGCGATCCTATTCCTGCACCTGCGAAACCTCCGTTTATCGCGGACGGGGGTGTTCACCTATTGAAGGGGCACGGAGATTGCCGGTGATCAGAGTGCGGGATCCGTAGTCCTGATTGGCACCGGACCACCCTCAGCCGCTACGCGGCACCTCCCGCCAGCGGGAAGGGGCTTAGTGGCGGGTTTTGGCGGTGGCGGAGGCGATGCCGCGGCGGCGTTTGGCGGCCTTCATCTTGGGGTTCTCCGGGCCCTCCATGGGCGGCAGCCGGCACAGCCATTCGCCGACGATACCGATCACCATGTCCGCCAGGCATATCACGGCGGCGACGGCGCATTGCGCCACGGCCGTCGCATAGTAATCCGCCTCGATATGATCGAGTACCAGCAGAATCTGCCCGACATACCAGCCGGCCAGCGCAGCGCCGGTCAGCCCCAGCGCCTTCGACAGCATAAGCGTGTACACGGCCTTGGTCGGGTCGAGCGGCTTGAGTCGGGCCCGCTTCTGCGGATCGGTGGTGGCGTACTGATGCACCTGCAGCGCCATCACCAGCACGACAATGCCCAGCAACAGGAGCACCACGGACACGAACCATGGCGCCCCCAACAACGAAAGCCCCGAGGACTCACTGACCTGCACAAGCAGACAGCCCGCGATCAGACCGAGCAGCAGCGCGACGACATACTGCCACCATGGGGTGCGACGTATCTTCATTCCGTACTCCCTACGATCCAAGTGTCGGACAGCAGTCCCACACGGTCGGCGTCGGGTGCCATGGCCAGCAGATACGACACCGGGTCGCCGCCGAGCCGCGCCTGCGGGTCCATGTCCATCCACGGTGCGAGCACCGAAGCATGGGTGCGGGCTGACGGCCACGGCACCCGGCAGTCCGGCTCATCGCAGACCGTTCCCGGCATATCCACCAGATCGAGGTCGACATCCCCGTTCAACGACTCCTCAACGGAACCGAGCGTGGCAATCAGCGCCTTCGCGTCCATCCGGCACGTCATTTGCATGACAGCCGACATGGCATCCGACCCATGCAGATGGCTCACATGATACAGCGGCGAGATGCCCTCGACCTGATCACCGGGAATGCCCTCCAATGCGACAATCGCCGTGCGGAACAGGGTTTCGGCCTCGTTACTGCAACTGTCCATCGAGATGACGGCCGTGTGCATGGCCGGTTGAACGGTAGCGGTATCGCCGTCGCCCGGTTTCCGCGCCGAACCGTCGACGGTTCCATCGAATTGCGGTATGTCGGCTGCGCTGCCGGACGGCTGCACCAGGGCATCGTCGGCCATGCCGGTCATCCAACTGTCGTCGATGCGATGTACGTCCTCGCGGTCACCGGCCTCGTGCAGCAAATCAGCAATCTCTCCCCCGTGCGGGCCCGCGAGCCGGGCGGCCGGATCAAGAGCCAGCCACGGTGCCAAAACGAACGCCCGCTGCCACGCACGCGGATGCGGCAAAGTCACATTCGGGTCCTCGCTGACGAGGCCATCGACATCGATGATGTCAAGATCCAGTGTGCGCGACGCCCAATGTTGTTCCCGCGTGCGTCCATGAGCAACTTCGATATGCTGCAGGCGGCCAAGCAGACTCGCCGCGTCCAGTTCGGTCGTGACCTCGATGACAGCGTTGAGAAAATCCGGGGTACCATCCGGCATGCCCCATGCGGCGGTGCGGTACAACGGCGATATCCCAGTCACCTGTGTGCCTTCAAGGCCGTCGATATCCGCGATCGCGGACCGCATCGACGCCGCGACGTCGCCCTTGTTGCCGCCGAGTGCGATCACGGCGTGGTGCATGGGCGTGACACGGCCTTCATCAGCTCGACCAGTTTTGCCGTCCGTATTCCGTCCGCTCCGCCATCGCTCGATGGTGACGCTCACGTCGGCGAACGGCACGGTGATCGGAGCTTTGGGCTTATGCACGGTGACGGTTACGCCTTGGACTGCGGGATGGTCGGCTATCACGGCGTCAGCGATGAGAGCCGCCAGCCGCTCAATCAAGTCGACATGCTCGCCTTCGATGACGGATACGATCCGTTTGGCGACGCGCCCGTAATCAACCGTGTCATGCAGGTCATCGCTGGAACCGGCACGTGACAGGTCGAGATGCAGCACGGCATCGACGATGAAGGGCTGCGCGCGCTGGTGCTCGTAGTCCAGCACGCCGTGCGTGCCCATGCCTTGAACGCCGGTGAGGCGAATCGTGTCCACGATTGCATCCTTTCGTTTAGGTTGGTGGTGGGTGACCACCCCAGTCAGTTTCGCCGACGGCCCTCCGGCTGAGGGAGGAGGGTTAGTTTTGGTATTGTCGCCAGAGGGAGCCGATTGTCAGGGCGGCGCGGCTGCGGCGCACGTCATGCACGCGGACCGCCCAGGCGCCGTGTTCCGCGCACAGGGCCGACAATGCGGCAGTGGCATTGTCACGGTCGTCCATCGTCGGCTCGCCTATGCCGGCATCGTTCAACGCCGCCGAAACGAACCGCTTTCGGGAGGCTCCGATCAGCACCGGATATCCCGACCGCTTGAACAGATCCAGTCCGACGAGCAGCGGCAGATTATGCTCGATGCCGGGCTTGGAGAATCCCAGACCGGGGTCGATGATGACCCGCTCCGGGGCGACACCGGCCTTGAGCACCGCATCGACCTGAGACATCAGCTCGTCATACACGTCCTTGAGCACGTCGTGTTCGTAGTGCGAGGTGTCGGCGTCCGGCGCGGCGCCGCCTTTCGACCCGGCCAGCCAGCCACGCCAATGCTGTACGATGTACAGGCAGTCATGGTCGGCCACCACGTGCGGCAGATCTCGGTCCAGTCGTCCGCCGGACACGTCGTTGATGATCTGCGCGCCCTCATCCAGCGCGGCCTGCGCCACGGCAGAGCGTGTGGTGTCGATGGAGACGACCGCTCCGTGGGCGATCAGCGCCTTCGCGGCACCGGTCACACGGTCGAGCTCGTCCTTCTCGCTGACGCGCTTGGCGCCGGGGCGCGTCGATTCCGCGCCGATGTCGATGATGTCGGCTCCCGCATGCAGCATGTCGTCGCCGTGGTCGCGGGCCTTGCCCGGATCCAGCCACAGGCCACCATCCGAAAACGAGTCCTCGGTGATGTTGAGCACACCCATCAGCAGTGTGCAGTCGGTATCATGCAACCGCTGCAGTTCAGTCATGAATTCTCCTATCCGTCAATCGCCGAAACGGCGGCGATGCCGACCAGTCACGGCGATGAGCCGGATCAGTGCTTGGCCATGATCAGACTCATCGCCTCGGCACGGGTGGCCGGGGTGCGCATCACGCCGCGGACCGCCGATGTGATGGTTCGCGACGCGGGCTTGTTCACGCCCCGCATCGCCATGCACATGTGCTCGCATTCGGTCACGACGATGACGCCCTTGGCGTCCGCGTATTCCATCAGCGCGTCCGCGACCTGCTGGGTGATGCGTTCCTGCACCTGCGGGCGACGCGCGTACAGCTCCACCAGTCGGGCGAGCTTGCTCAATCCGACGACCTGCCCGTTGGACGGGATGTAGCCGACATGCGCGACGCCGTGGAACGGCAGCAGATGATGCTCGCACACCGAGAACAGCTCGATGTCGCGCACCAGCACCATTTCATCGGTCTCGACCGGGAAACGCTTGGACAGCACCTCCTGCGGGCTGCGTCCGAGCCCTGAGAAAATCTCCTCGCAGGCACGTGCGATACGGTCAGGCGTCTCCAGCAGACCCTCGCGATCGGGATTCTCGCCGATCGAAGTCAGGAACAGCCGTACGGCCTTGCGCACGCCCTCTTCGTCAATCGCCATATATCCTCCAGCTTCCCTCACCACTTATATAGTCGTCATGCCCGCCGAACCGGGGCAGGCACACCGTTTGCCGTCAAACGGCAAACACCCGTGCGCCCGGCGAGCCCCTTTGCGGGACCGTCGGGCGCACGGGCACGAAATCACCGCTCCCCCGGCTTCATGCCGACGGAACGTTTGAGCGACTCCGGAATCTCCACCGGAGGCTTGTCGGAATCGGGACGGCGCTGGTCGGACAGCCACACCGGACGTTCCGGAGCCTTCCTGATGTTCGCGAAGATCGCGGCCAGTTCCTTCTCATTCAGCGTCTCCTTGACGAGCAGCTGGCGAACCAGCTCATCGAGCACATCGCGGTTGTCGTTGATGATGTTCCATGCCTCGGTGTGCGCGGTCTCGACAAGGCCGAGCACCTCCTCGTCGATGACCTCGGCGGTGCGCTCGGAGTACTTGTGCGGCGCAAGACCATCGAAATCGGCGCTCTGGTCGTCGGTGTCGGCCCACTTAATGGCGCCGAGCTTCGAGGAGAAGCCGTATTCCACGACCATGGTGCGGGCGATCTTCGTCGCCTTCTCGATGTCGTTCGACGCGCCCGTGGTCGGATCGTGGAACACGACCTCCTCCGCGGTGCGTCCGCCCATCGCGTACGCCATCTGGTCGAGCAGCTCGTTGCGCGACTGCGAGTAACGGTCGGTGGTCGGCATGACCGCGGTGTAGCCGAGCGCACGGCCACGCGGCAGAATCGTCACCTTGGTCACCGGATCGGTGTTGTGCAGTGCGGCGGCGACCAGTGCATGGCCGCCCTCGTGGTATGCGGTGTTGCGCAGCTCATTGAGGGCCATGCCCTTCGACTGACGCTTCGGGCCGGCTTGGACGCGGTCGATGGCCTCGTCGATGGCACGGTTGTCGATCAGCTGGGCGCCGGCACGGGCGCACAGCAGCGCGGCCTCGTTGAGCACGTTGGCCAGATCGGCGCCGGTGAAGCCCGGCGTGCGCACGGCGACCATGTGCAGATCGACGTCCGGCACGAACGGCTTGCCTTTGGCATGCACCTTGAGGATGGCCTCGCGGCCTTCGAGGTCCGGCGCCTCCACCGACACCTGACGGTCGAAGCGGCCGGGGCGCAGCAATGCCGGGTCGAGCACGTCGGGGCGATTGGTCGCGGCGATGATGATCAGGTTGGTGTCGCTGTCGAAGCCATCCATCTCGACGAGCAGCTGGTTCAGCGTCTGCTCGCGCTCGTCGTGACCACCACTCATGCCGGAACCACGCTTGCGTCCGACGGCGTCGATCTCGTCGATGAAGATGATGGCCGGGGCGTTTTTCTTCGCCTCATCGAACAGGTCACGGACGCGGGAGGCGCCAAGGCCGACGAACATCTCGACGAAGTCGGAGCCCGCCATCGCATAGAACGGCACACCCGCCTCGCCTGCGATCGCACGGGCGAGCAGCGTCTTGCCGGTTCCGGGAGGACCGTACAGCAGCACGCCGCGCGGGATGCGGGCGCCCAGGGCCTTGTACTTCGACGGATCCTTGAGGAAGTCCTTGATCTCCTCGACCTCCTGCACGGCGGAGTCCTCGCCAGCCACGTCGGAGAACTTGGTGGACGGCGTCTGGCCTTCGAGCAGCTTGCCGTTGTTCTTCTTGCCGCCCATGCCGAACATGCCGGACGCGCCGCCCATGCGGCTCATCAGGAACCAGAACACGGCGATCATGATGATGAACGGCAATATCGAGCTGATCAGGTAGCTGACCATGCTGGTCTGCTGCATGTTAGAGGTCCACCCCTTGGAGGGGTCGGCCTTCTCGACCGCCTGCACGACCTGCGCGCCCTGCGCGAACGTATAGTAGAACTGCACCTTCTTGCCGTAGTTGTGCGGCTTGTTCGTGTCCGGATCGGTCTTCGTGAAGTTGCTCTTCAGCTCAAGCTGCACCAGCTGCTTGTTGTCGATGATCTTGGCGTACGCGACGTTCTCGGTCTTGAGCAGGGCGAAGCCGTCCTTGGTGTCGATGGTCTGCGTGCCGGCGCCGGCGAACAGCTGGAAGCCGGCGACCGCCATGACCACCAGCAGCACGCCCCACAGCCACGGGGACTTCCAGAACGGCTGCGGGCCGCCTGAGTTGTTTCCCTTCTGGTTGCCGTTGGGGTCGTTGGGCGAATTGCGTTTGAACGGATTGCCGTTGCCGCGGTTGCCATTGCCACTCGGCGGCATCTGCTGAGGGCCTTGAGGATAGCTCATACCTGATTATTCTCCTTGATACACTTCGGGCTTCAACACGGCGATGGAGTCAAGATTGCGGAATCGCTCGTCATAGTCCAGGCCGAACCCGACCACGAACTCATCGGGAATCTCATAGCCGCGATACCGCACGTCGACGTCCACTTCGCGGCGCGACGGCTTCTCCAGCAGCGCGAATATCTCCACCGACGCCGCGCCGCGGCGCTTGAGTTCCTCGACGAGCCATGCCAAGGTACGCCCTGAATCAACGATATCCTCGACGATAAGAATGTGCCGACCGCGGACATCGCAGGACAGGTCCTGCCGTATGGCGATCGTCCCGCTCGATTCGGTGCCCGACCCGTAGCTCGAAAGACTCATGAAATCCATCTGCACGGGAATGCTCAGCGCCTGCGAGAACGCGGCGATGGTGTTCACGGCACCCTTGAGCACCGCGACCAGCAGCAGGTCACGCCCCTGATAGTCCTTGCTTACCTGCGCCGCCACCTCGTGTATCTTGCTTGCGATCTGAGCCTTGGTGATCAGCTCATGGTCGATCTCGTCTTGAACATCAGCGATTTGCATGGAGACCATCTTGGCACACGCGAATGACGTGTTTCCGACGAAATGCTGAATGACCGCTGGGAAGTGCCACGGCACCCTGACCGTGCCACTGCGAGATCAGCCGGTCGACGGCGTCGACGTGACGGAACCCGGCCTCGATGCCGACCGCCGCGAGCGCGTGCGCGATCACGCGCAATCTGATCGCCCGCGGCTCCCGCGCCAACGCTTTCGCGTCGATCCGCAGCAGCTCGCAGTCTCCGTCGACGCTCCCGCACGAATCCCCGGCGAACGTCACCGCGTGCGCCGCAACCGATTCCGCGATACCGTCGAGATACGACTTCTCGATGGATGCGAGTTCGGCACCGTCACAGAACCTGCTCACGATATCGCCGCCGGCGAACGCGTTCAGATAGGGAATCAGCGTGTGGCGGACGCGCGAGCGCAACGGGAAATCGTCCGGCAACGGTTCGTCCGCAGCCATATGGTCGCCGTTGGTCGGGTCATCCCACCATGTGATCCCGAGGTCCTCGCAGATGCCGGTCGTGTCCGCGCGGGTCAGACGCAGGAACGGGCGGGCGAACCGCACGCCGTCACGCTCGACGATCCGCGGCATCCCCGCGAGCGAATCCAGTCCGGAGGACCGCAGCACATCCATCAGCACGGTTTCGGCCTGGTCGTCGCCGGTGTGGGCGAGCAGCACGCATGCGGCCGATTCCCGTCGGGCCGTATCGGCCAGCGCACGGTATCGCGCGTCGCGGGCCGCGGCCTCAACGCCGTGACCGTCCCCCGACACTTCGACCGGCACCACCGTGACCGGGGCGAGCCCCAGCCCGCAGCATCGCCGTGCCGCCGACTGAGCCACCTCATCCGAATGCTCCTGCAGCCGATGATCGACCACGACGGCCCCGCATCTGATGCCCCACGACGCGCACACGATGCCGGCCACCGCCGCCAACGCCATCGAATCGCGACCGCCCGAGCAGGCCACCAGCACCAGCGGGGCATCGGGCGCGGGGGTATGATCGCCGTGCTCGGCGAAGCGCGGATCCTGCCTAGGTAGTCCCAGATCGACCAGCATGGATCGCATCCGGCCGATCGCGGCACGCATCACAGCGGTATATGGCATGGGTCGAAACCTTTACAGCTTGGCCAGTTTGGCGGCCATCACGTTGATCGCCTCGATGGCCGACCACTGGTTCTCCGGGTCGTTGACGATCACGGCGAACGACAGCACGCCGCCCTTGACGCGGGACACGTTGCCGGCGAGCGAGGTCACGGCGTCGAGGCTGCCGGTCTTCACGCGGAACAGGCCGTTGTCCGGGCCGGTGACGATACGGTTCCTCGCCGTGCCGACCAGGCCGGGGATGGACAGTCCCTCCGCCGCCGCGGTAGCGATGCCGGCGGTGAGATTGCGCTCCTGCATCTCGATCAGCGTGGTCACGCTGACCTTCGATCCCGGCGTCAGACCGGAGCAGTCGGCCATCTGCAGGCCGGACGTGTCGATGCCCTGCTCGGCGAGCGTGTCGGCGACGGCCTGCGTGTCGGTCTTGATGCTGTTGCCGGCCTGACGCTTGAGCGCCGTCAGACGGCCGAATAGCTGGGCTAGCGTATTGTCGGAATGCCTCAGCATGAACGCCATGACCTCGTTAAGCGGCGCCGAGCTGACCGAGGCCAGCGCTGAAGTGCCGCTTGGCGCCGCGCCCGCGGTCGGCCCGGACATCACGGTGATGCCGTTGTCGGCGAGCCGCTTCGCGAAGGTCGTCGCCGCGTCCAGCGCAGGCTGCTGGGACAGCACCGGGTATTGGCTGGAATCGTCGGGATTGGCCGGCTTGACCATGTCGGTCCAGGTGCGTCCGCCGTCGACGGCCATCGTGGAGATCGCCGTATAGTACCGGTGCTCCGCGTTGTTTTCCGTGACGCCAGCCGGCGTACGATCCTGCCCGAACAGCGAATCGTCGTACAGCAGGTCGACCTGCGTGATGCCGCGCTGCTTCAACGCCTCGGCGGTGCGCTGCGCCAGCGTGCCCAGCCCGGCATGGCCGTTGATGTGCGAGGGATCGCTCTCCCCGTCCGACAGCAGCATGTCGCCCTCACCCTGCAGCACCACGGTCTTGCGGTTGTCGTCGCCCTGGATGAGATAGGTCTTGGTGTCGAGCGTGGAGCCCATGTCCAGCGTGGTCGCCGCCGCGAACGCGGTCAGTGTCTTCAGGGTCGATGCGGGCTGGCGGGGAATCATGGCGTCATGCTCGGCTACGATGTTGCCCTTGCCGTCCGCGATGGCCAGCGAGAAGGATTTGCCCACGCCCTCGCTGGCGGAGAACTCGTCGAGGATGGTCTTCGCGGCCTGGGCGTCGACGGGCATGGACGCGTCGACGCCGGCGGCGACCGTGCCGCCCGTGAGCGCGTCCTGCGGGTCGGGAATCGCGACGCTGTCCACTCCCCGCAACGTCAGGATGCCAGGTGCCACGTCATAGATGTCAGCCACGAAATACCCCGCCATCACCGCAACGGCGACGACGGCGGACACCGCGACGGTGACGGTACGCCGCGTCATCGGCAGATGCCGAATCATATGATGTCGGGCCGCAGCCTTTGATGCCACGAGCGAACTCCTTAGACAGACGTTACATCATCGCCGCAAGGGCGCCGCCCGAACCGGCTCAGCGCTGCAGCGACGCGAACGAATCCAACGTCTGGACGACACGGATCGCGCGCGCATCCAACAGCTTACCGCCAAGCCATGAACCGATGACCATGGCCGCCACGCCATTGGCGAGACCGACCGGCGCCATGACCCATAGCCAACCGCCCATATCGGCCACAACGAGCACGATCGCGACGAGAATCGTCGGCAGCATCGGAATCAGACAGCCGAAAAGCTGCACGAACGGGAACAATCCCTGGGCGACGGCACGGCCCTGCGGCGTGGAGAACGGCTTGTCCATCGACGGCACCGGATACATCAGCGAGCAGTTGGTGATCTCCGCGACGCCGATGCTGCTGAACGAGACACCCAACGCCAGACAGATGAACGTCACGCCCAGGAGCAGGCCGTCAGCCGTGCGCCAATCGCCGGTCAACACGAAGCAGGCCAGACCGAGCACCACCATATATATCACGTTGATGGACGCGAACACCCGCATGCGGGACCGACGGTCGTCCCAGCCGCGCACGCCGGCCAGCACCTCCATCGTGAAACCGCGGCCGTCGTATGCCAGGCCGTTGCCCTCGGTCATCTGCATCATCCATCCGCCCCAGATCAGACCCTGCCAGATCACGATCGTGATGCCACGCGACTGGAGCGCGAACAACGCCACGAACAGGACGGGCATCACGAACAGCAGGATCTGACGCGGGTCGCGGCGCAGATACGTCAGCAGACGGGCGGACATCGCGCCGGACGTGCTGTCCGGCATCCAGCCGAACGCGCCGATGCCGCGGACCTTCGCGGCACGCTCGGGCGCACCCGCGGTCACGCGGTCATGACGCAGGCACCAGACACAGCCGACGAAGCACACCACCCACGTGACGGCCAGGATCGCCAGACGCGCCACGAACAGGAGCGGGTTACCGGTCAATAGGTCGTACGGCAACTGGAACGCGGCTCCGAACGGGGTCCAGCTCAGAGCGTCGGCCACGCTCAGATCCGTCAATGACGGAAAATCATACAGACTGCCGGAATCGGCGGGGTTGACGATGATGTTCGGCAGCTGGCACAGCACAATGAACACGATCATCGCGATGAGGTAGAACGCGTTCTTGCCACGTTTCGAGCGCACCAGCGTCGTCGATGCCGAAATGACCAGCTTGGCCAGCGACATCATCGTGATGATGGCCAGCGGGGCGGCGATGAGCTGCATGACGACCATGCCCACACTCATCCACCGGTATGCGAGGGACCACAGCATCAGTGCCAGCGTGCCACAGATCGCAGGCAGACCGCTCAGGCCGCCGAGCAGCATGCCGAGCTGCAGTTTCCGGTCGGGAATGCCGTACAGCGCGAACCGGTGCGGAGCCATGGTCGAGCCGTCGCCGACGAGCATCAACTGAATGAACAGGATGATGAAGCCGGCGAACGTCGACCCGTACATCACCGCGACGTGCAGCACCCCGTACATCCACCCCGCAGGGATGTGATGACCCGCCATATCGAATACGGGGCCGCCGAGGAACCACGCGAGAGCGCCGACTCCCACAAGGGCGCCGATGCCGAATACGATGCCGAGCACATAGCCGATGGTCTGCCACGTCGACTTGCGCAGGGTGGCAAGGGTGAGCGCCCAGCGCAGACGCACCATGGTCAAAACGACTTCCATCATGACTCCTCGGGCGATGGGAACGGGGCGGTGGGCGCAGACGAGTCGGCAGGGGCGACGCCGTTCGCCGCGTATCCGCCGTCGAGCCACGACAGCTTGGCCGCGGCATGCCGGCCGCCGACCAGCTGCAGGAACCGCTCCTCAAGGTCCTCGCCGGCCGACACCTGCTCTATCGTGCCCGCCGCGCGGACCTGCCCGGCGTTGATGACGGCGACGTGCGTGCACATCTTCTCCACCAGCGACATCACGTGCGAGGAGATGATGACCGTGCCGCCGGTGGACGCGTACTCGGCGAGGATGTCCTTGAGGTTCGCGCTGGACACCGGGTCGACCGACTCGAACGGCTCATCAAGCACCAGGATGCGCGGGCTGTGAATCATCGCGGACGCCAGGCAGATCTTCTTGGTCATGCCCGCGGAATAATCGGACACCATCGTGTCCGCGGCGGAAACCAGATCGAAGGCGTTCAGCAGGTCGCCGGCGCGACTGTGCGCCACATCGCGCTTCATGCCGCGCAGCATGCCCGAATAGATCAGCAGCTGCATTCCGGTGAGCCGGTCGAATATCTGGTCGGGCTGCGGCATGACGCCGATCTCACGTTTGGCGGCGTTGACGTCCTGCCACACGTCCTGCCCGAGGATCATCGCGGTACCGGCGTCGGGGACCAGCAGGCCGGTCACCATGTTGAGCGTGGTCGTCTTGCCCGCGCCGTTCGGGCCGACGAGGCCGAAAAACGAGCCGACCGGGATGTCGAGGGACAGTCCGTTGACCGCAATCTTGCGGTCAAAGCGCTTGTACAGGCCGCGAATGGAGACCGCCGCGCGCGGGTCGGGCGGCGGCAGTGTCGCAACCGCGGGACGGGAGGGGACGGATGACGATGCCGCACGCGCGGGAAAACCGCCAATCTGCGGCTGATTGTCTATACTCATGACTCAAGCATAGACCATGCAGTTGTATAGACCAATCATCCCGCAGATCGATGACGGGTCGGCGGCAGCCAGCATCGGCCCGGCCGGCGGAGTCAGACATCGCTGCCGAACGCCGGTCGAAGCACGGCCCAAACCCGCTCAGCCCTTATGCACGATTGGCTTCCACTGAGCCTTGGAGAAGATGGCCTGGAACGAAATCGGCATGTAACTGAGCATGTAGATGGGGAAACTCAGCACATAGGCGAACAGCTCCTTGTTGGTGGCGCCGATGTGGTCGCGTTCCGCGACGATCGTCAATGCGGCCAGCGCCATCATCGTCACGACCGCCAGCACGATGTCAAAGGCCCATCCCGCAATCGCACTGAGCTGGCTCTGCCACGTCACGAATCCGAACGCCACGAACAGCAGGCCCAGTACGATGCGGATGACGCCCAGCACCGTGAACGGGCATAGCAGCAGGGTGAAATCGACGGACGAGAAATCACGCTCACGCACGGCCCGCTTGATCAGCGCCATGCCGTAATACCGGAACACCTGCAGGAATCCCTTGCTCCAGCGCAGTCGCTGACGCCAGCTCTGCTGGAACGTGACCGGCTGCTCGTCGTACAGCATGGCGGTGCCGCAGTATCCGATGCGGTCGCCGTGCAGGATGGAGTCCATCGTGAATTCCAGATCCTCGGTCAGCAGATGGAATTTCCATCCCCTGTTGCGCCGCATCACCTCGCGAGAAAACATGAATCCGGTGCCGCCCACATGACAGCTGGAGCCGAGGATCATGCGCGAATTGTTCAGGAATCGCGACTCGCGGATGAACCACAGGGCCGAACCGGACGACACCCAGTTGTCGGCCAGGTTGACCGAATTGCGGTAGCTGGTCAGGATGCGGAAACCGGACTGGAAGGCCTTGTTCATCTCCTCGACGTAATGACGGTCGAGCCGGTTGTCGGCGTCGAACACGAAATAGGCATCGTAGTCGTCGGCCACACCCGAGTCAATCATGGTGCTCAGCAGGTACGACAGCGCGTATCCCTTGCCGATCAGCTCCGTGTCGTGGCGTTCGACGACATGGCATCCCATCTCGCGGACGACTTCGGCGGTGCGATCGGTACAGTTGTCGGCCACCAGCCAGATATCGATCAGCTTGCTCGGATAGGTCTGGTTGTGCAGCGAGTCGATGAGGTTGCCGATGACGTTCTCCTCGTTGCGCGCGGAGATCAACACAGCGTAGCGCTTGTCCATCGGCGCGTCCGGGAAGTGCACCGGCTTGGAGAACAGAGACATGATGACGCAGATGGCCTGGTAGATGATGCCGACGCCGCCCACCACCATCATAAGCACGTCGATTACGGTCAGCAATGCCATTAGCGCCACCTGCTTCGCGGATTGTCGGTAGACCCGTCACCACGGCGTGGGCGGGCGGTCTTTGCGGGACGGTCGGCTGCCGGCTTCGCGGCGGTGCCGGATGATTCGCTGTCGGACGGTCTATCGGAGGAGGTCTTCGCGGCGCCGGGCTCTGCAGAGCCGTCGCTGCTACCATCATCGCCATGCGCCTGTGCGGTACCGTCACCGACTCCGCGCAATTTCACGGCGTTGCCCGACTTCGCCCCCTCGCGCACGCTGCGCGACAGCACGTCCTTCGGTATGGCAATCGTTTCGGAATCCTCGGTCTCGTTGGCCTCGTCAAGGTCATATATCTGGTCGCGCAGCGCACGTAGCTCGTCGCTGATCGGCACATGGGCGCTCGATCCTTTGGCGGCGCGCGGCATATGGTCGCTCATCGGCTTGATCACGCGCTCACTGAACGCCTCGGCGCCCTCCACGACCTTAGACTTCTTCCCCGGCACCGGATCGCTCATCAGCGGCGACTCCACCAGCGCATAGCGCTTCGTGTACACCTTGAAGATGGCCTGCATGCTCGCCGTGACCGGCAGTGCGAGGAACGCGCCCAGAGCGCCGAACAACGCGCCCATCACCAGTACGGCGAGGAACGCGACGCATGGGTTGAGGTCCATCGTGCGCTGCGAGACCTTCGGCGAGAGAATCAGGTTCTCGATCTGCTGGTACACGATGATGAACACCAGCACACCGACCCCGTACCACAGGCCATTCGACCCCCAGGCGAACAGCACCGGCAGCGCGCCGCCGATATACGTGCCGACCGTCGGCACGAACTGCGACACGATACCGCAGAACAACGCCAGCGGCAGCCAATATGGCACGTGGATAATCTCCAGGAAAACGGCCGTGCAGGTGGCGTTGATGGCGGCCAGGATGGAGCGGGAGAACAGGAAGCCGGAAATCTGCTCCTGCACCACCGTCCAGCCGAGCAGGAAACGGCGCTGCGTGTTCGGTCCGAGCCACTGGCACAGGCTACGGCGCATCTTCGGGCCCGCGGCCGAAATATAGTACGTCACCATCAACACGGTCAGCAGATTCAACAGGAAGCTGAACACGCCCATCGTGGTGGTCAACGCCTGACCGGCGAAATCGGTGATCCACGACGTCTGCACGTTCTTGAATATCTCCATGCCGAGGTTCTCTATCTTCGGCATGTCGAACGACGTGTACTGCTTCACCGCGTCCACGATCTCCGTGTATATCGACGGAAGCCCCTTCACCATGGAGATCAGCTGCTGCACGAACATGTTGCCGAACAGCGTGAGCAAAGCCATGACGATCACGGCGAGGCCGATCAGGCTCACCGCCGACGCGGGGCCACGCTTCCAGCCGTGTCGCACCATCGAGACCACCAGCGGCTCGACCGCCAGCGCGATGAATATCGAGATGACGACATCCAGCACGATGGTCGATATCTTGCCCCACGATGTCCACACGAAAATCGCGGCGAACACCGCGATGACCGTGTACAACAGCGCGCGCCCCCACCAATCCGGCGGTCGACGCGAATCCCCTTTGGCGGGGAACACCGACGCCAAATCCAGTTTCTGATCATCCGTTTCACTCATGAGACCCTATTGTAGCCAGCGGGAGTGTACGCACAGGTGCTTATCCTGTAAGTATGCTCAACGTTTCGATTATCATCCCCGCGTGGAATGAGGAGGAGCGCATCGCCGACTGCCTGATGAACGCCACGCGCCAGACCGTCGCACCACATGAAGTGATCGTCGTCAACAACCGTTCCACGGACCGCACCTGCGACATCGTCGAACAGTTCCAGCGCGACCATCCCGAAGCTCCGGTCATCCTGCTGCAGCAGAACGAGGATCAAGGACTGATCCCGACCCGCAACTTCGGTCTGAACGCCGCAACCGGCGACGTGTTGGGACGCATCGACGCCGACTGCATGCTCAAACCCGACTGGGTGGAGGTCGTGTCCGGCATCTTCACCGAGGATCCGGACGCCATGGGCGCGACCGGACCGGTGGTGTATTACGACATGCCCGCGAAGGGTGCCGGGCTCGCCGGCGACGACCACATCCGCCGGCACACGTACCGGGCGGACAACGATCAGGTGCTGCTGTTCGGTTCGAACATGGCGATTCGCGCCTCAGCATGGCACGCCATCTCGGGCGAGGTCTGCCGCGACCCGGAGGACGTGATGCACGAGGACATCGACGTGTCGCTGCATCTGCTCAACCATGGTTTCAAGACGGTGTACTCACAGTGCATGATCTGCGGCATCTCCGCACGGCGCATGGACACGTCCTTCGCGTCGTTCCACCGGTACATGCAACGGTTCAAGAACACATTCGCCGCACATCCCGACCATTGGCGCGAGCACCACACCGAGCGGCGCCTGTATGCGCTCTACCCGTGGCTGCACATGCTGTACCCGATTTATCAGCAGCATCTGGCCGCGAAGGACATCAACCCGGCCGAGAAGATCTGGTTCGACGAGCAGATCAAGCTCGTCAAGAGCCATTTCGACAATCCCGAGCAGGTGGACGCCGTCGAATGACGTTGAATGACGTCGGCTGACGCCAGCCGACAGATGATGGTGGGGTTCCAACACGGTATGTGCCGGAACCCCACCATCATCTGTTAGCCGTATCCGTTGCGGATTATCGCGGCTTTCTCCCGCTCACGGGGCCGGCCGGCGGATGGACGCGCCGCCGCGGACCGGTCCCGTGTCGCTCTATCACATCAGCGAGGTGTAGATCTTCAGGATGTCCTCTTCGGTGGCCTTGCGCGGGTTGCCCGGCGTGCACACGTCGTTGAAGGCGTCGTGGGCGAGCGGTGCCAAGTCGGCCTCGGTGGCACCCACCTCGGAAATCGTGGTCGGGTTCTTGAGATCCACGGTCAGCTGGTGGACGGCCTGCACGGCCTCCTCGCGCACCTTCTCAAGGTCGCCGGTGTAGGCGTCCTCGATACCGAACGCGTCGGCGATGTCACGGTACTTTTCGCCGGTGAAGTCCTTGTTGTATTCCATGACCGGGGCCAGCAGGATGCCGTTGGCCACGCCGTGGGCCACGCCGAGACGGCCGCCCAGCGGGTGGGCCATGCCGTGCACGAGGCCCAGGCCGACGTTGGAGTAGGCCATACCGGTGATGTAGGAGGCGTAGGCCATCTGCTCGCCGGCCGGCACGTCGCCGTCGGCGGACTTGGCCAAGTTCTTGGCAATCATGCGGATGGTCTGCATGCTCAGGCAGTCAGACAGGCTCCATGCGCCCGGGGTGATGTAGCCCTCGATGGCGTGGGTCAGGGCGTCCAGGCCGGTGGCGACCTTCAGGCCGCGCGGCATCGTGTCGGTCAGGTCGGGGTCGACGAATGCGACGATCGGGATGTCGTGGGGGTCGACGGCCACGAACTTGCGCTTGTTGGCGGTATCGGTGACCACGTAGTTGATGGTGGTCTCAGAGGCGGTGCCGGCGGTGGTGGGCACGCCGAAGATCGGGACGGACGGGTTCTTGGTGTCGGCCACGCCCTCAAGGGACAGTACGTCGGCGAACTCCGGGTTGGCGGTGATGATGCCGATGCCCTTGCAGGTATCCTGCGGGGAGCCGCCGCCCAGGCCGATCAGGAAGTCGGCGCCGGATTCGGCGAACTTCTTGACGCCGTCCTGGATGCATTCGACCGGCGGGTTCGGCTTGACGTTGTCGAACACCTCATACGGCAGGCCGGCCTCGTCCAGCACATCGGTGACCTTCTTGACAGTTCCGGTCTTCAGCAGGATCGGATCGGTTACGATGAACGCCTTGGTGAAGCCATGGGACTTCGCGACCGCCGGAATCTCCTTGATGGCTCCACGGCCAAAATACGCGGTCTGATTGAAGATCATGCGATATACCATGCTGGCTCTCCTTTGAATGACGCGCGGGCGTTGCGCTCGGCGTATCTGCTATGACAATTCCTATCGTACCTCGAAAACTGGAAACATGCTGGGAAGGTAACGCAAACACAGCAGAGAACAGTTGCGGTATAGCGCTGTAGCATACAATCGCCCCCGCGGCCTTACCCCTACGAAAAATCCCATTTGTCACCGCGTAAGTTTCTTCATCGCAAGTCCCACAAAGCAGTACACGCCGTACCACATTATGAGCCGCCCCGCATCCCGCCGCCCTCATTCATCCCGCCAAAGTCCCATCCGCACGGGCTGAAACGGGACATCGCTCGGACTAGACACTCGGACGACACCCCCATCCGGCCAAAATCCCGTTTGGCGCGGCGCGGATGGGACCACACACGGACGACGTGGCCAGAATGCTCATGCTGGGGACGATGCAAAGAGGCGCTTTCATGCCTGCACATCAATCAGACGCCCGGCTGCGCTCCGCTCAGGAATGATGCACGGCACTCGTCACCTTGATGGCGGTCCATGCGCCGCGTACGGCCAGCAATGCAAGCCATGCGGCGAACAGCAGCGAGCCGACACGCGGCGAAATCAGCCCGGCGATCAACGTGCCCAACGGCGCCGTCTGACATTTCCGCCCGCGCCACGCTTGCTCTTGCCTTCTTCAATCATGCTCACGGGTTTACTCTAGCGCGGGTAACGCCTTCAACCAGCACCGGGTGCAAATTACGGGTTGAAATCGCCGTTCCGGGCAATTCCCCGTGCCAAATCGCCGTTTTAAGGTCCAGAAACGGCGATTTGGCACGGGGAATCACGGATTGCGGCGATTTCAACCCGTAATTTCGGGAAGAGTGAGGGAGGGGGAAGAGACCGGGAGGAGGGAGGGTGCTGGGGGCATGCAGGACCGAGACGCATGCTGACCCTAGCCCACGCAATCGGGTAAGACCCATGACCCGCCCGACTTCTTGACCAGATGCAAGAAACCCGCCATCCCAATGTTTCCAAAGGGTGACGGGTTTTCCGTGGTGGCTCCGAGCGGCATCGATCCGCTGACCTAGCGATTTTCAGTCGCTCGCTCTACCAACTGAGCTACAGAGCCAGTGAACATAAAAACCCGGCGAAAACCGGGTCTTCACATTCCAGCGACCCCGGCCGGACTTGAACCGGTGACCTCCGCCGTGACAGGGCGGCGCTCTAACCAACTGAGCTACGGGGCCATATGCTTGTTTGTAAGCAACGAGTAGATATATTACAGAGTTCTGGGCGATATGCAACTTCGGCGTGTCGCAGCGCCCGCAGAGCCTCCCAGACAGGCCCGAACACCACCGAGGATGAACGCGATTCCCAGTATTTCCAGCACTTCCCGCACCTACCCTATCAGCGCTGCCAACGGCATGATCGCGAGACTGGTGAAGGCGGAGTCGCCGTAATCCTTGTAGACACAATCGCCGTTGATGCAGTACGACCCGTTCCAGATTTCCGGATGATTCACCATGTATACCCCCACCGCGATCGCAAGAATGATGGTGATGATAACGATCACGATGGCAATCGCGCTGATGACGATGCCCGCTATGGCGAACGCCTTGCCGCGTTCCTGCGTGCGGTTGATCTGCCGCAGGGCGATGATCGAGAGAATCAGTCCGGCCGGGCAGAACACGAACGACAGGACGAACCCGACAATCGACATCGTGTTCCATCGATCGTTCGGCGCATAGTATGCCGGCACGCCATAGGGGTTCGCGCCATACAGAGGATACGGAGGATATTGCGCAGCGCCATAGGGAGCCCCGTACTGTGGCTGCTGGGCGCCATACCCCGGTGCTCCATAGCTGCCGGCCTGGCTGTGCTGAGGCTGGCCATACCCTGGCTGGCCCGAGTACCCGGTCTGACCATAATCCGGCTGGCCATATCCGGTCTGACCATACTCACCCTGACCATACGGCGGCACCTGACCATCCGCGGCACCGGCACCCGGAGCCCACGAACCATCGCCCGCCTGCTCATACCCGGCCTGCGTCGGCACCTGCCCGTCATTACCGTCAGTCGGCATGGCACTTGGCGTATTCGATGACATCTCAGGACTCCTTCGGTCGCTATCGTTCCCGCCGCCGCTCACCGCCCGGCGCTACGCCCAGTATATCCTGTCAACGCTTTCATCTCAACGCCAAGGCATCACAGCGCCATCCCCGAACCGGCGCAATACGATCGGACAGACCAGGGCCGACCGCACCGCCCCATCCGCAGACGAAGCGACGCGAACCGGCCCCGTATTCGGTCGAGTCATCATTCAGACGGCGGTACGTCCGGCCATAAGCCGACCGTCAACGCCCAGCAGCCCGACCGGCCACCCAGTCACCCGGCCACCCGTTCAGCCGACCTGCTTCCAGGTGGCGACGTCGATGTGGTGCTCGGGGTTGGCCTGCCACGCATCCCACGCGGACTTGACGATGTCCTCCACGTCGTACTTGGCGTGCCAGCCCAGCTCCTCGTTGATGCGCTTCGGAGAGCCGATCAGGTGTGGCGGGTCGCCTGCGCGACGGGCCATCACGGCCTCGGTGAACGGCAGGCCCGTGACCTTCTTGACCTCGTCGACGATCTGGCGCACGGAGGTGCCCTCGCCGGTACCCACATTGAAGGCGTCGTACTTGCGCTCGTCGCGGTCAAGGTACTTCAGCGCGGCGATGTGAGCGTCGGCCAGGTCGGAGACGTGAATGTAGTCGCGCACGCAGGTGCCGTCCGGGGTCGGGTAGTCGTCGCCGAAGATGGCCGGCGCCTTGCCCTTCTTCAGGCGGTCGAACAGCATCGGGATGAGATTGAGGATCGCGGGGTCCTCCAGCTCCACCGGACCGCATCCGGCCACGTTGAAGTAGCGCAGCGCGCAGAAGCGGATGCCGAACGGCTGCTCGCAGGCGCGGGCCATCCACTCGCCGAACAGCTTGGTCTGGCCGTAGGGGTTGATCGGCAGCATAGGGACGACGTCCTCGGGCACCACGTCGACCGGCGGCACGCCGTAGGTGGCGGCGGAGGACGAGAAGACGAGCTTCTTGGCGTTCTTGGACTGGGTCATGCCGGTGAGCACGTTGAGCATGCCGTTGATGTTCTGCTGGTAGTACCACAGCGGCTTCTCGACGGATTCGCCGACCTGCTTGCGCGCGGCGAAGTGGATGACGGAATCGACGTCTTCGGCGTCGAGGATCTCGGCGAGGCGGTCGCCGGCGCCCGGCGCGGCGATATCCATGCCATACAACCGCGCGCCTTCGATGCGGGCGGGCTTTCCGTAGCTCAGATCGTCGACGACGACAACGCGTTCGCCGGCTTGATGGAGCGCATGGACGACGTGGGCACCGATGTATCCGCACCCACCGGTAACGAGAACTGTCATGTCTGTCCTTTCGTGACCGCGAGCATAACCATCGGCATCCGCGACGACTGACCATAACCAATGGTTAACGATAGTTGAATGTTTGATTATGCTCGCTTTTGTTATTTTTCCGAACAGTTTTATCGTAGCACATGAACATAAGAGAACAAAATATGTTCATTGAAACATTACCGACATTCCAGACCATGCACAGATGACAGGCGAGACGGCCCATCGAAGCACGGCGGCCACGAAGGAGGTCAACGGCCCCGGGATAATATGGCACATACCACGACCGACCAGAAACGAGGAAACCGTGCCAGAGCAGATCGAACAGCCGACTTTCACCCCGCGTCCGGTACTGTCGTTCGTGCGGCGATCCGGCCGTCTGGACGCGCGGCTGCAACGCGCGTGGGACAACTACGCCGACACGTATCTGCTGGACATCAACGACGGCGAGGGGTCGCTGGACGTGCGCGACGACTTCACGCTCGACCGCGACACCATCGCCGTGACCTGGGGCAACGCCAATCCGCTGATCGTCGAAATCGGCACCGGACAAGGCGAGAACATCGTCGCCGCCGCGGCCGCGCACCCCGACGTCAACTTCCTCGCGCTGGAGGTGTACGACCCCGGCGTCGCGCACACGCTGCTGCTCGCCGGCAAGCAGCGGCTCGGCAACCTTCGCATCGCGCAGGTGAACGCGCCCGAACTATTCGCCGCGACCGCCCCCGGCTCCATCGCCGAGGTCTGGACGTTCTTCCCCGACCCTTGGCCGAAGATGAAGCACCACAAGCGCCGCATCGTGCAGCCGCAGCTCGCGCAGTCCATCCACGGCGCGCTAGCCGACGGCGGGGCGTGGCGCATCGCGACCGACATCGAAGACTACGCCCTGCACGTGCACGAGGTGATGGACGGGCGCACGGACTTCCGCAACGCCGGCACGATCGCCGTCAGCCTGCCCACCGGGCACGTCGGCAAGGGCAACGCCGAGCTCGCCGACGACATGCCGCACGCCGATTTCACCGAATCGGAGCGATTCGACGACCGGGTGCTCACCAATTTCGAAAAGAAGGGACTCGCCGCGGGCCGGGTCATCCACGACCTCACCTATATCGCGGTGTGACGCCGATTACGGCGTGTCGCGGATTTGCATTATCTCCGCAGCTCACGTAATGTATATCGAGTTGTCAGCCCCCATCGTCTAACGGTTAGGACACCAGACTTTCAATCTGACAACGAGAGTTCGACTCTCTCTGGGGGTACTCACCAGCTCCGGGTTCCACGAGGTATCGTGGCTCGGAGTCTTTTGTTTCCAACGGTTTCAGGCCATCAGCTTGGCCTTCAGCTGCTCGAACAGGAAATCGCGCGGTGGTCGCTGCCACCAAAGATGCACCTAAGTTCCTCTCTCCCAGCATCTGACGCATGAGCGTGTCGTCCAGCAGGGACATCACGGGCACGCCGAAGTAGTCGGCCAGCGCCGCGATGTCGGGGATGCTCCACGTGTTCTTGTTCTTCATCTTCGCGCTGACTCCGCCCCTGGTCATCTTCAGAGGCTCCGTGAGCGCCGTCTGGGACAGGCCGTGCGCGGTGAGGGACGTGGAGCCGAAGACAAATTGTCCCGGAATCTTGGACAGAAAGTCACCCAATAGACAAGTGATAAACAATTCTCCCCTCATCCCCTTCGGGGATGCTCCCCTCAACGCCGAATCAGCCTCCACGAAGCCGGTCGCTGATCCGAAGCCCGAACCCGTTCCGGCGACCATGGCCGATCGCAAGGCCGTCCACTCGCTGCTGATCGACAGGCCGTACGGTGAGATCGTCGCGACGATGGACTGGGCGTACCGATCTACGGGGCGGCGCTGCTGCGCACCTCGTTGTGTCAGGAACACATCGAAGGCGTCATCTCGCAGGAGGCATGCCCGGTATGCGCATACGACAAACGCAACCACGCCACCCACGGCATCGCCGGACGGCGCAAGGCGAAAGCCGGCGCACAGGCAGAGGCGGTGCGGCCATGAGCGGGGACGGGCAGCATCTTGAGGCGCGGAAGAAGGCCAGCGAATGCCGCGACTTCCCGCAACCATGGTCCGACTACCTGTGGTCGCTGGAGTTCGAGCACCGTCCCGGCGACGCGAAGCCGTTCATCAGGCGCTTTGCGGCTGTTTGCTTATCTTGGTCGAAAATATCCTACCCAAAAAGCGCTCTTCTCTTACTCCCCCAACAACCCAACGGAGAAACCCCACCCACGAGAACAGCAATAGCGCCCAATTTTCTCACCTTCTATTTCCTTCAAATAAGAACGGCGGGCTCCTTTGACAAGGAGCCCGCCATAATCCTTTTATCAGCCGCCACCAACGCGGTATGCGGTGCAGATATCGGGATCATTTACTTCGGAAATCATGAACGCTTCATCCTGCATGATTCACCTCAGCTCGACCCTACTGCTTGTCGGCTTCCTCGGAGGCGAGTCGTCCTTCGAGCTGTTCGACGATGTGGGCGTGCATGTTCTCGTCGATCTTGACGGTCAGGAGGAAGACGACGAGGCTGGCGACGATGCCGGCGAGCGGCAGGTAGTAGGCGCAGGTCTTGAACGTGCGGATGTTCGCGGCGGTCATGTCGGCGGCGGTGGCGTTACCGACCATTCCGGCGGCGACGACCACGAAGCCCACGATGCCGTTGGACAGGGCGCCAGCGATCTTGTCGAGCATCGGGCGCACGGAGAGGGTGACGGCCTCGTTGCGCTTGCCGGTCTTGAGCTGGCCGTATTCGATGGAGTCGGTCATGCTCAGGATGGCGGTCATCTGGATGGTCTGCGCGGGAAGGTAGAAGAGGACGAGCGCGACGATGACGACGGGCAAGTTCATGGGCGCGATGATGAACAGCGTGTAGCCGGCGATCATGAGCGCCATGCCGGCGGTGTACAGCCAGCGGCGCGGGATGCGGCGGTTGAGCACCGGGTAGAGGGGCGTGGTGCCCAGTCCGGTGATGACCGGGATGATGCCGGCGATGGAGAAGCTGTCCGGAGCTCCGAGCACGTACTTGAACTGATAAAAAAGCACGCCGGTGGTGGCGACGTTGGCCACGGAGTACAGCAGATAGCTGAGGGCCACCCACAGGAGCTGGTCGTTCTGGGCGATGGCCTTGAACGCCTCGATGGGGTTGCCGTTGGCCTCGGCCTTGGCGCGCAGCCCGCCTTGGTTCTCTCGGGTGCCGAACGCGACGCTCCACGCGGTGAGCAAGCCGAGCACGGCGATGATGATGGCGAACGCCGCCCAGCCGGTGCGGCCCTGCTCCCACTGGCCGGTGAACTTCCAGGTGAACCAGCTGACGACGGGCACGACGATGACGGTGACGCCGTTGTAGCCGATGGATCCGGTGAACGCGCCGAGCGCGGTGTACGTGCTGCGCTCGTGCGAGTCGGAGGAGATCGCGGGGATCATGCCCCAGTAGGAGATGTCGCGCAGCGAGTAGATCACGTCGAGCAGGATGAACACGATGACGAACAGGACCATGAACACGCCGGTGTTCACGTCCACGAGGCCGAACAGGCCGGTGAACACCATGATCAGCAGGATGCCGGGCACGATGCCGCCGATGAACTGCCACGGGCGGAACCGGCCCCATCGGGTGTTCGTGTTGTCCACGAGGTTGCCGAGCAGCGGGTCGAGGAAGATCTCCGCGATGCGGATGACCACCACGAGTCCGGTGATCACCGCGATGAGGCGTTTGGCAAGCGTCTTGTCCACGTCGATGAACAGCGCGGTGGTCACGAACGTGATGAAGAACGTGCTCATCGTGTTGTAGAACGCGGCCTGGCCCAGGTTACCGAATGCGTATGCGATCTTCTGACCCGTGTTCCGCGTGGGCTGCGGCCTTCCGGTCGTTTCCGTGTGTTGTGTGGTGGATCCGCTCATGGTGTGGTGGCCTCCTTGCGACCTGTAAAGAATCCGTGCGCGTGAACCGCTCCGATCCCGCAAAGCGTGAGTATAGAACTTTCTTGAAAAAGTAGAAAACTATACCGCGTGTCGCAAATCATGCCAACGTTCTGCAACCGGCACTCCGTGTGGATGAGTAAGGTTTGAAGCCTGCTTGATGTGCTTGAATCTTAAGAAATCCACGTATTTTGCATGTTGCAGGCCTTGTGCCGCGAAATGCTGGAAAGAATTTGCGCAATCAAGTAACAGTATTTATCCTTGTTGTACAAGGAACCCGATTCAACGAGGTTCCCTCACTGCGGCGGCAACGACGCGACGCAATCCGATGCGAAAGCGAGGACATCATGAACACAACCGACGATCAGCGGAAGAACGGCGATCCGATCGTCTCCCCGTCCATACCGACGACGGCATGGCTCGCCGACCCGCGCGTGTACGCGGTTCACCGGCTCGACGCCCATTCCGATCATGCGTGCTGGTCTCGCTCCCCAGTCGACGGCGAGAGCACGGATCTCAGGCAGAGCCTTGACGGCGAATGGCGGGTCCGCGTCGAGACGGCGCCGACGGGCCGTTTCCCCGATGGGACGAGCGACGGGCCGGACTGGATCAGCGACGTGTCGCCTCTGTTCGCCGCGCCCGGATTCGACGATTCGTCGTTCTCACGCGTGCAGGTGCCCTCGCATCTGGAGACTGCGGGGCTGCTTGCCCCGCAGTACGTGAACGTGCAGTACCCGTGGGACGGACATGAGGACCCGAAGGCCCCGGCCATCCCCGAGCACGGCCATGTGGCGGTCTACCGGCGCGAGTTCGACGCAGATGGCGAAGTCGCCCAGGCCGTGCGCGAAGGGCGCCCGGTGACGCTTACCTTCCAGGGCGCGGCCACAGCCATCTACGTGTGGCTCAACGGCTCGTTCATTGGCTACGCCGAGGACTCCTTCACACCCAGCGAGTTCGACGTGACGGACGCGATCAAGGTGGACGGCAACGTGCTGGCGGTCGCCTGCTACGAGTATTCGAGCGCGAGCTGGTTGGAGGATCAGGACTTCTGGCGTCTGCACGGCCTGTTCCGCTCCGTCGAACTCAACGCGAGGCCCGCCGCCCACGTCGCCGACCTCCATGCCGACGCCGACTGGGATCTCGCCACATCAAGGGGTTCGCTCTCGCTGGATGTGCTGATCGACGGTGCCGCGAACGCCGCGACGGCCGACTTCGCACTATGGGACAAGAACGGCACCATCGTCTGGCACATCGTCACGAAAGCGGACGGAACGCTGCACGCCGAGGCCGAGATCGATGACGCGGCACCATGGAGCGCCGAACGCCCCGACCTGTACGAGCTATCCGTCACCCTGCTCGACGCGGACGGCAAGGTCCTGGAGACCGCTCGCACTCGCATCGGCTTCCGGCATGTGGCCATCGAGGACGGCATCCTCAAGCTCAACGGCAAGCGCCTCGTGTTCCGCGGCGTCAACCGCCACGAGTTCGACTGCCGGCGCGGCCGGGCCATCACCGAAGAGGACATGCTGTGGGACATCCGCTTCATGAAGCGCCACAACATCAACGCGGTGCGCACCTCGCACTATCCGAACCAGTCACGCTGGTACGAACTGTGCGACGAATACGGCATCTACCTGATCGACGAGACCAATCTGGAGACCCATGGCAGCTGGAACAGCCCCGGCGACATCCCCGTGGGAACCTCCGTCCCCGGTGACGACGAGGCCTGGCTGGGCGCGTGCATCGACCGGCTGGACAGCATGATCCTGCGCGACCGCAACCATCCCAGCGTGCTCGTCTGGTCGCTGGGCAACGAATCCTACGCGGGCGAAGTCCTCAAGGCCATGAGCGCGCACGCGCACCAACTTGATCCGGGTCGTCCCGTCCACTACGAAGGTGTCAACTGGAACCATGCCTACGACGGGATCAGCGACTTCGAAAGCCGTATGTACGCCAAGCCGGCCGAGATCCAAGACTGGCTCGAACACGGCGACGAACGGGGCGAGGCGAGCAAGCCGTTCGTCAGCTGTGAGTACATGCATGCCATGGGCAACTCGTGCGGCGGTCTGAGCGAGTTCATCGACCTCGAACGGTACGAGCGCTACTCCGGCGGGTTCATCTGGGATTACATCGACCAGGGGCTCGTCCAGCGTCTGCCCGACGGGAGCGAACGCCTCAGCGTCGGCGGAGAATGGGGCGACCGTCCAACCGACTACGAATTCGTGGGCAACGGCATCGTGTTCGCCGACCGCACGCCCAGCCCCAAGGCGCAGGAGGTCAAGCAGCTGTATTCGCCGGTCAAGCTCGCCCCCGACGGGCACGGCGTGACCATCGAGAACCGCAACCTGTTCGCCGGCACCGACGGCTACGTGTTCGCCGCACGGCTCCTCGAAGACGGGCATGAGATCTGGCATGCCGACTACCGTTTCGACGTGGCCGCAGGAGATACCCAACACCATGACATCGCCTTCCCGGACATCGACGCGGACGGGGATACGCGCGAAGTCACCTACGAGGTCGATCTCCTGCTCGCCGAAGCCACCGCATGGGCGCCGGCCGGCTACGAGCTCGCGTTCGGCCAACTCACCGGCACGCTCAACCCCGAACAGGACATCACCGAGACCAGCCATGACGACGACGGCCGCGCAACTCGCACGCTCAGCCGATGGAACGCCGGCATCCGCCGCGACGACGAGGAAATCCTCCTGTCACGCACTCAGGGAGGCATCGTCTCCTGGAAGCGCGACGACCGGGAAATGGTCATCCGTCGCCCCGAACTCGTCACGTTCCGCCCATTGACCGACAACGATCGCGGTAACCATTCCGGTTTCGACCGTGCCGCATGGTTCGCGGCCGGCCGATACGCCATCGTAACCGAAACGAAAATCCATGAAAGCGATGACGGTCTCGTAGCGGAATACCAGTACGAGCTTGCCGATCCGAACCACACGCCCGTGTCCGTCACTTACCATGTCAACTCCGATATGCGTATGCAACTGACCGTCGAATATCCCGGGAACGCCACTGACATGGCCAGTCTGCCCGCGTTCGGCATCGAATGGGAGCTGCCCGGCGAATACGATCGTCTGCGCTACTACGGCCCCGGCCCCGAGGAGACCTACCGCGACCGTAAGCAGGGCGGCAAGCTCGGCATCTGGGACGCCACCGCGAAGGCGAGCATGGCGCCGTATCTCATGGTGCAGGAAACCGGCAGCCACGAGGACGTCCGCTGGCTCGAAGCCACCGACATCCAAGGCCACGGATTGCGCGTCACCCAACGCGGCGACCGTCACTTCACGGCCAGCCTGCTGCCCTGGAACACCTACATGATCGAGGCCGCGCGCCGCCACGAGGACCTGCCCGAACCGCGCCACAACTACCTGCGCCTGCTCGCGGCCCAGATGGGCGTCGGCGGAGACGACTCCTGGGGAGCCCCCGTCCACACGGTCTACCAGCTGCCCGCCGGCAGGCCGCTCACCCTCGACGTGAACCTCGAACTCATCTGACCGGCAACGGGCGGCGGCATGCACCACCATGCCGCCGCCGGCCCCGCCTACGACGCGGCGATCGAGGCCACGGGCGCTGCGGCCGCGGACGGCACCGGCGAGGAGGCGTTCGAGCACGCCTGCCGCACGGTCGGCATCAACCCGCCAGGTCCTCTCGCTCATCACCAACCCGATGGACGTGATCTGCCGCAACATCCGCACCGTGCGCGAGAAGATGGCAACCCGCCCCGACATCCTCGGCTGCCACCTCGAAGGCCCGTTCCTCGCCCTCAAGTGCAAGGGCGCGCACGAGCCGAACTGCCTCAAGGACCCGGTGCCCGAACTCGTGGACCGCATGCTCGACACCTCGGGCACCGACCTCGCCGCCGGCAAGCTCGGCTGCATCCGCCAGATCACCATCTCGACCCCACCGACTGGACCGCCCAACACGTCTGGTGCGCCGGCCGCCAGGTGGAGTAAACTCCTTCCAGCAAAATCGACGCCGGTGCCGCCCGTCTTCGAGACGACGTCTTACGCCTGAGGAACGAAGCTTGCGCGCGGCACCAGTTCGGTCGTCAGCAGGATGTGACGATGCACCCGCCGCTCATGCTTCAACCCATCGATCAGGGTGGAGAACGCCATGCGGGCCAACTCCCTTTGATCGATCGCATACGAACTCAGCGGCGGCGACGTGTACCGGGCGATCGACTGGTTGTTCACACTCACCACGGCCAACTCGTCGGGAACCTCCACGCGCAGTGCGTTCAACGCCTGCAACGCCCCCACCGCAAGCACGTCGGCAGCCACGATCAAACCATCGGGCATGCTGCCGGCCTCACGATGGTCAGCCACCAACTGCTCCGCGAGACGATAGCCGTTCTCCACGGTGAACGTGCCGGACGAATACACCAATCCGTCCGTTTCCAATCCCAGATGCGCGGCCCACTGACGGAACGACAGCTCGCGAATGTCCTCGGGATAGTCATGCATGCCCATGATGCTGCCCACGCCGCCGAGAAACGCGATACGACTGCGGCCCGCCGCGATCATCGCGTCCAAGGCGTCCAGCATCGTCTGCGACAGATCGGGACGCACGGAGTCGAACAGGCGCGGCGCCGGATTCGTGTCGATGCACACGCCATGCGGGAGCACCATATGCAGGGCGCGCAGGTCCGCTTCGGGAAACACCGTGGCTCCCACGGTGATGAACCCATCAAACTCCGTTGCGCGTTCCGTCAACTCGTGTATGGACCGGATGAACGTGAGCTGGTCCAATTCCAACGACTCCGCACGCTCCGCAAGAACCTTCCGCAGATCGGCGAAGTACGCGTCCTGCAATTCCTCCCCGGACGGAGGCGCATCCAACACCGCGATCGCGGGACGGAACACGTTGCGATACCCCATCTCCTCGCACACGCGCAACACACGCCGACGCGTCTCCTCCTTGATGGAGAACGACGGGTCGTTCAACAAGCGTGACACCGTGCTCTGCGACACCCCGGCCCGTCCCGCGACTTCCTTGAGCGTGGCCATGACATCCTCCCCGCAAACTTTAGTAAAGGGTTTTACTACAGCATAACCCGGGAAGGCGGGGTTAGCGGCATTGGCGGCGTGGAAGTTTACCCATGACTGGTAGACTGCACATATTCCGGCAACAGGGGCAATGCATAGGGGGTGGCGGGCATGTGCAGCAACATTCCCGTCACCTTACGATTCTTATAGCGTGTCAGGTAAAAGAATTAGGATTCTCAATCCACCTTCCGGCCGCGCCTGCAGACTCAAATGGCCAATGATGGGGTACGTGATCCGTATATTCCGAAATCCTCATCATCGTCGGCGGACACTATCAGCACGGCAGCCTACTCGATTCATAGGCTGCCGTTTTCATTTATCAATGCTCTCACGAAGGGAGCGTAAGACATCTAGCGGCCACATCGAGGTAGGGGGCTGGCCATGCTGATCGGCTCCTCGTTGGTCTGCATGACGCGCGGGCGGACGGTATGCCGTGGCGGTGCGGATGGCGCATCGTCCGACGGGCTGGCGCACGGTGTTTGTGTCGCCGACGTTGCCGACGTTGCTGATGTTGCCGGGGGTAATAGTGATGATGGCGTTGCCGGCGCGTGTTCGGGCGAATCCGACGTCTGGCACAAGACCGTCATCTGCTGGCTCGTCCTGGTCGCATACCTGTACATCCAATGCGAGAACTATGCGTTCGCCGCCCTGCCGCTCCTCGTGTTCGCCGCCTCGAAGGCGAGGCGCGAGCGCTGATTCCTCGCGGGCCGACGCATCGACGCGCCCCGAGATGGACCAAAATCCAGAATAACCGACATTCGCCGCTGTTCCGTCTTTCGCCCAAGGCGTATATCTACCCGTATCTTGAGGTGCATCATGTATTGTCGCGGCTAACTAACCGGCGAAACGCGGCATGTTTCGCATTCTGGGCGAAAAGCCCAAGGCCCACAGGAGGTATTGATGACGTTCGTTGCACGGTCGGTGCGCTATGTGCTCAGAAAACGAGTGCGAACCATAGTGCTCCTCATAGTATTGACCATCATAACAGCGAGCATGCTATCCACGATCGCGGTTTCTCGAGCAGCTCAACAGGCCGCCGGACGAATCGAGAAGGAAGCGGTCGGCGGATTCGTGCTGGCCAGCAACCTGCAGGGCAGCATGCTCACGCCTCGCGGAGGTGGCATGGTGCGTCCCGCCGACGTGCGCAGGATCGCCCAACTGCCCGGAGTCGATTCGTATATGGTCCGTCAGAACGCCACTGCCGATCTCGTGGGGGCGAATGTGGCGAAGGTCCCCGGCGGCGATGATTACGATGCGACCAAGGAGCAGCAGTTCGGCAACGCCGCCAACGTCATAGGCACGAATGATTCGTCGAAACTCAACGTGTTCACGTCGCGCACGCTCGGCATGGCCGAAGGACGGCATCTGAAGGCCTCCGACAAGTACACGTCGATGATCCATGAGGATCTCGCCAAAGCCAACGGGCTCAAAGTCGGAGACACGCTCACGCTCAAGGCCAACGCCTACGACGCCGACAACGAATCACATTCGACGGCGACCGTCAAGACCACCATCGTGGGCATATTCAAGGGCGACAGCGCCAGAAAGGTATCCAGCCGAGCGGAACTCACCGCCAACACCATCTACACCGATCTGGATACCACACGCGATCTGTACCAGTACAAGGACAGCAAGGAAATATACCAGGACGCCACCTTCGTGCTGTCCAAGGGCGTTGACGTGGAGAAGACCATGGACGCCGCAAAGAAACTCCCGGTGGATTGGAACAACTATCAGATCACACGCAACGACCAGTATTCGTCGAGCATGCTGCATGCCGCCCGCGGCGTGCGCTCCATGATGCGCGGCGCCCTGATCGGCGTGACCGTCTCGGCCGTGCTCGTGCTCAGTCTCATGCTGCTGCTGTGGATGAACGACCGCCGTCAGGAGATGGGCATACTGGTGTCCCTTGGTGTCGGCAAGCCCTCCCTGGTCGCCCAATACCTCACCGAGATGGTGCTGATCGGTCTGCCGTCCCTCGCCCTCGGCTGGCTGTGCGCGCAGGGAATGGCCCAATGGCTCGGCACCACGGCGCTCCATTCCGTGAACGCCTCCGCGGCGAAGGAGCTGAGCAGCATGGGGCAGGTCGGCGGCGATCTTGAATCCAGCATGTCGGTGCGCACCCTGGATTCGCTCACGGTGTCGGTCGACGGGACCGCCATGCTGTACGTGGCGCTCGGATTGTTGGCGGTGATGCTGGTGTGCGTCGCGGTGGCGTGCATACCGATGCTGCGCAAATCGCCGCGAGACCTGTCGGAGATTCGATGATGAGCATGAATGTGTGGAAGCGTGCCACGTTGGCGATCGTACGCAAGCCGGTACGCAGCGGCATCATCGGTCTGCTGATGCTGATGGTCTTCACGAGCCTGGTGGCGCAGGTCGGAGTCTCGACGGCCCTGCGCACCATGTCCGACAGCATCGGCGCGGGCATGGGCATAGGGTTTACCGTCAGCGCCGGCGAGAATCCCATCAGCGCCGAGGAGGCGAGCCGGTTCTCGCGTATCCCCGGTGTGACGAAGACCGCCTATGCGACGAAGACCTTGGCGCAGGTGGATGGCGCACGCCCGGTCGTGCCCCGGCAGGGTCCCCGATTGGACTCCGATCTGGCCATGCAGGTCAGCGTGCTGGGCACCACCGATTCCTCATTGTCAGAGGAATTCCAGAGCGGCCTGTACCGCCTGGAGCAGGGCCGCCATATCTCTGGCGACGGCGACAATGTGCTGGTCCACCGCGACTTCGCGCTGCAGAACGGCCTATCGATCGGCTCGACATTCCGTCTCCGGCAGGAGGGGCGCAACGCCACGGTGCGTGTGGCCGGGATCTTCTCCGGCAACGTGCAGGCCCAAAGCCCCCTGCCCTCGGACACTTCCGAGAACCTCATCTATTCGGGTAGGCGAGTAGCTTCCGCTCTGACCGGAAACGACCGGATCGACATGATCCGATGCCTGTCGGATAATCCGCAGGACCTGTCCGCGGCGGTCAGTCAGGCCAAGACCATGGCCGGTGGCAAGTACGACGTCACCGACGATTCGGCCCGGCTCTCCGGCGTCCTGCAATCCGTGCAGACGGTGCGTGATCTGGTGCGCATGGTGCTGCTGTCCGTCTGCCTCGCGGACGTACTGGTGCTGGCGATGGCGCTGGTCTTCTGGATTCGCTCACGCATCCATGAGATAGGCACGCTTCTGGCCCTCGGCATCGACAAGATGCGGATAGTCGCACAACTCGCCATCGAAACCGGACTCATGGCGGCGGTCGCCGCCCTGTGTTCGCTGGGCACCGGCGCCATGCTGTCGGGATACGTGTCTTCCCGACTGTTGCGCGATTCGGGCGTCGCGCCGTTGGAATCGTTGCACGTGGAGGCCTTGCCGCCTGAGCAGACGCTGCTCATCCTGCTGCTCGGATGCGCGGTCATCGCCGTGGCCCTTGCCGTGTCATGCGCCGCCGTGCTGTCCAAATCCCCGAAATCCATTCTTTCCTCTATGCGTTAGGAGTCACCAATTATGTCTAACTGTCTGCAACTGGACCATGTCGATTACGCTTACGGCGCGGCGAAGATCCTTGTTCTTTCGGATGTCAGCGCGGATTTCGAATCCGGGAAGATGTATGCGATCACAGGCCCGTCCGGCGCCGGCAAGAGCACGCTGCTGTCGCTGCTGGCCGGCCTGGACGCCCCCTCCCGGGGAGTGGTCCGCTTCGAAGGGGAGGACATCGCCACATCGGGCTATGCGAAGCACCGTCGAGAGCACGTGTCCCTGGTGTTCCAGGACCATAACCTGATCGACTACCTCACCCCCGAAGAGAACCTGCGGCTGGTCAGCACCAAGGCCGATATGAAGATCCTCGAGGAACTGGGTTTGAGCCGTGAGGAATCCAAGCGCAACATCATGCACCTGTCGGGCGGCCAGCGTCAACGGGTGGCGGTCGGCCGCGCGCTGGTCGCCCCGGGCCGCGCGATCCTCGCGGACGAGCCGACGGGCAGCCTCGACCCGAAGATGACCGACGAGGTGATTCATCTGCTGCAGCACGCCGCCCATCAGCTCGGCAAATGCGTGATCGTGGTGACGCATTCCAAGCGCGTCGCCGACTCCGCCGATGTCGTGCTGCGTCTCAGGAGCAAGAAACTGGCCCGGGTGTGACCCACCTGGGCCGGGCGGCACCCATACACCGCTTCGGCATTCTGGCACCCCGCGCTCCGGCACCCCGGCGACCACTCGCGTTGCCGGGGTGCCGTATTCGTTCTGCGACATAATGTCGTGATAATGGAACCATGCCAGTGATGAATGATGAAGTGCCCGGCGAGGGCGATTTCGACGCGGGGCGTCGACATGGCGAGTTCGACGATATCACTTCTGGCGGATTCTAGCGGTGGTTGCAACACCTGGTGTTTTTTTTGGTGTTGCAACCACCGCTAGAATCCGCCTTTCTGGTGTTCCCCGAATCCAAGCAACCACCCAAGCTCGTCGAATACTTCGGCAAGGCGCTCCCCTATGCCATGACCGGCCTGCTGGTGGTATACGCGCTACGCAACACGCCGATCCTGACCGGTTCGCACGGCATTCCGGAACTCATCGCCTGTGCCGTCATCACATTGCTGCATCTGTGGAAGCGCAACATGCTGCTTTCGACCGCCGGCGGCACCGCGGTGTATATGCTGCTGATACAGCTGGTGTTCTAGGAGCATGCCTGGCGGCGAGTCCCGTCAAGGATGGATGAGGAACCCGCCGCCCAACCTGCCGCAGAACCGTCACTCGAACGGATACTTCAGCCCCCACTTTGCCCGCAGCTCGTCCATGAGCTCGACGATGCGCAGCGAATCGGCGTGCGGCATCTCGGCGCACTCCTCGCGCCCGTCGAGAATCGCGTTCGCCGCGGCGGCGACCTGATACTCGTAACCGGTCAGCTGCGCCGGCACATCGTAATGCTCCGCCACGGCATGGTCGGCGCCGTACACGTCGATCGCTTCGATGTTGTTGATGTTGCGGCACACCACGTACCCCTTGTCGCCCCAAATGCAGCCCGCACGGTCGGAGCAGGCGAGCATCGACGACGTGGACACCGCCATCACGCCATTGGCGTAATACAGCGTGGTCGAGTTCTGCGCGTCCACGCCGGTCGGGGCGTATGGCGTCATCGACGTCTCGACGCGCTCGACCGGCACCTCGCCGTGGCCGCCCATCACCATGTCGATGAAATTGAGCGGGTACACGCCGACGTCGAGCAGCGCCCCTCCAGCCATCGCGGGATCGCTCATACGCGCCTTGCCCGACACCGGATAGCACAGGTTCGCCGAAATCGACCGCAGCTCGCCGATCGCGCCGGAGGCCACGATCCGGTCGACGATGGCCCGCGACGGCATGTAGCGCGTCCAGATAGCCTCCGTGCACAGCAGACCGCTGCCATCGGCCGCATCGAGCAGCGCACGGGCCTGCGCGGCGTTCGCGGTGAACGACTTTTCGACCAGGATGTTCTTGCCGGCCTTCAGGCAGGCGATGCCCTGCTCGGCGTGCAGGCTGTGCGGCGTGGCGATATACACCAGATCCACGTCCGGGTCGGCCAGCAGCTCGTCATACGAGCCATACGACACCGGGAACCCGTATTCGGCCGCGAACGCCGCGGCCCTGCCCCCGTCACGCGCGGCGACCGCATACGGCGCTACCAGACCGGCATACCGCGGGTCCGCCGCCATCGCCACCAGTGTTCGCGCCATCGAATGCGCGATGCGCCCGGCGCCCAGAATCGCCACGTTGACGCGCAACCCCTGCGCTTCGGCCTCGGCACGTCTGCCGTTCAGTCTGCTCATCATTCCTCCTCGAACGTTCCGATACATGTTCCGATGGAATACGCGGGTATCCCCGCGAAACCGGCTGTCAATGCACCAGAATAATCCGGCGAACGGTATCCGCCCCGGCTCGCCGCGGCGCAATCCGGCGAATATGACGCGACGCGCCCGGCAGTCATGCCAAGGTGCGTCGCGTTTCATCGCATCTCGTCGCGTGCCGTCGCGCTCCGGCGGCCGGCCGCATGCCGTCATCCGATCTGCCGTTCCACCCAATCGACGATGTACGGCGCGACCTCCTGAATCTGGCCGATGGCCACCTGGAACTCGCGGGACCCGCCATACCAGGGATCCACCAGGTCGATGGAGTCCTCGCGGCCGGCCGCCGGCTTGGGCAGGTTCGGGTCGAAACTGCGGTACATGTGCACTTCGGCGCGCTTGGAGGACGGCAGCTGCCGCAGCAGCGCGCGCATATGCGAGGCCGTCATCGGCAGGAACAGGTCGGTTTCCTCGATCTCCTCGCGCGTGACGCGATGGGCGAAATGATGCGTGGGGATATCATACCCGTCGGCCCGCAGCACGCGCACGGCGCGCGGGTCGATAGGATGGCCGTACTCCTCGTCGCTCACGCCGCTGGACAGGACGCGCACGCGGTCCTCCCCTATCCCACGCGACTCGAATTCGGCGCGAAGGATGATCTCCGCCATGGGCGAACGGCAGATGTTGCCCGTGCACACGGTCATCACGGTGTATGGGTGCTGCTGTGTCATGATGGCTCCTGATGGTTTCCGATGGGTGCCTGTGCGTAAGGCGCCCGGTGAACTTGCGCGCGCGGCGATTCAGCCGATCTTGCGATAGGTGACGAAGCGGTACCGCTTGATTCCGCTGTCGTCCTTCTGCGTTCTCTTCCAATGGCCGGGGTCGGCGACTTCCCACAGGCCGGCGTCGACCAGAGCGTCCATATCGGGCGCATACGTGTCTGCGTCCACTGAGGTCTGGATCTTCGTCACGAACGCCTTGCTGGCGAAAGGCAGCGCCTCCTGGAAGACCTGCGCTCCACCGATCACCCAGATCTCGCTGCGGTCAAGCCCGTCGTCGGGAATGGCCTCCTGCCGCGCGATGTCGAGCGCCGCATCCAGATCGGTGACGACCGTGGCACCCAGCGCCAGATACTGGGGATTGTGCGATACCACGATGTTGTCACGATTGGGCAGCGGACGGTACTTCACGTTCAGTGACTCCCATGTCCTGCGTCCCATGATCACCGGGTGAGAGACGGTGAGCTCCTTGAAACGTTTCATATCCTCCGGCAGATGCCAAGGCATGCCGCCGTCGAACCCGATGGCACCGGGACGGCCGTCTTTGTCGTCAGCTTCGGCCCAAATCAGGTTCACTGAAAACGTCTTGGGAAAGTCATCACCCCAATCATCGGCTTTCTCCTGCCCGGCGAACCCGGGCTCCGGTTCGTGATAGCCGTTGCGGCTACTATCATGCTCCATTTCATTCACTCCTTGAATCGGACTGGGACAATAGTGTAACGGTCGGTTCAGACCGCAACCGGCGCCTTGATGGTGGGATGGTGCCGGTAGTCGACGATCGTAAAATCCTCGTACTGGTAGTCGAACAGCGAATCGGCCTTGCGGATCTCGATCTTCGGATACGGGTACGGCTCGCGCGACAGCTGCTCCAGCACCTGGTCGACGTGATTGTCGTAGACATGGCAGTCGCCGCCGGTCCAGACGAATTCGCCCGGTTCCAAGCCGGCCTGCTGCGCGATCATCATCGTCAGCAGCGAATACGAAGCGATGTTGAACGGCACCCCGATGAACATGTCGCACGAACGCTGGTACAGCTGGCAGCTGAGCCGCCCGTCGGCCACGTAGAACTGGAACAGGGCGTGGCAGGGCGGCAGCGCCATATTCTCGACCTCGGCCGGGTTCCATGCGCTGACCACCATGCGACGGGAGTCGGGGTGGTTGCGGATCAGGTCGAGGACATTGCCGATCTGGTCGATGGTGCGATTCGGGTCTTCGGGGGTCGGCGCGGGCCAGCTGCGCCACTGCACACCGTACACGGGACCGAGGTCGCCGTTCTCGTCCGCCCAGTCATCCCAGATGTGCACGTTGTGCTCCTGCAGCCAGCGCACGTTGCTGCTGCCCTTGAGGAACCACAGCAGCTCGTATGCCAGTCCCTTGAAGAACACGGTCTTGGTGGTGAGCAGCGGGAATCCTTCTGACAGGTCGAAACGCATCTGCTGCCCGAACAGGGATATCGTTCCCGTGCCGGTGCGATCGGACTTGAGCGTGCCTTCGAGCATGATCCGGCGCACCAAATCCTCGTACGGCGTGGGGACGTCACTGTGAGGACGGGCGGGGATACGGGTGCGGATATCTGCGAGTTGTTCCGGTGTCAAAGCCATGCCCCCAGTGTAACGACAGCGGCTAACAGCCCGACGCGAGTGGCGGAGACGACGGACGGCAGCGTGCGATGGATGCGGTAGCGTCACGCTGCGCGGGTACCGTCACTGTGTGCGCCCTCGCACACAGTGACGGTACCACAAACCCCAGTGTTTCCAGCGGTTTCCAAGAAACCGTCACGCCGCGAACCCGCACAGCGTGACGGTACCCGCACAGCGTGACGCCGAAACATGGCATGCACAGGCGATTCGGAGATGAAACGCCGGACGAGACGGGGGTAGACGCCCCAAACCAGACCCAGATCAGACCAAAGTACCCATCGAGCAGACGTGCTCGGGCCGGAGGGGCGTCCAGCCGAACGCGCATCACGACCCATGGCGAACGATTGTGGTCTACATTAGAGGTATGTGTGACGCGGCAGGCGCGTCATGACGACTACACGAGGAGATACGCATGGGCAAGCGACTTTGGGTCGAGCGCAACAAGGATGGTTCATGGGATGCGTTCAGCGATGACGGCGCTCACATCAAGTTCGGCAAGGGCCGCGGAGTGTTCACCCCCGGAGACCTGATGAAGATCGCGCTGGCGGGCTGTGCCGCGCTGTCCAGCCAGTTCGCCATCGAGCACACACTCGGTGACGGCAAGGGCGCGAGGATCGTCGTGGACGGCACATATGACGCCGACAGCGATGCCTACATCAACTTCAACGAGCAGGTCGTAGTGGATGCCACTGACGCGAAGCTGAGCGAAGAGGATGCGGACAAGCTCAAGGAGCGTGTCACGCGCCACATCGAAAAGGGCTGCACCGTCAAGCACACCTATGTGCAGGAGACGCCGGTGCGCATGGACGTGACGGTTCGCCGCTGAGGCATCGCGGGGCTCCTCCCCTGTCATATAACGGCACGGAGGAGTTCATGCTACCGCGTCCGCGGCACGAGCGCCGGCACAACAACATCGTGGCCCCGCCGGGCATCGAGTCCGGCGGGGCCACTGCATGTATCAGAGCCGAATCAGGCCTTGTGCTCGGGGTCGATGACCGAATCGATCTGCTCGACGACCTCCGGCTGCGCGGCCGGCACCGGCAGCTCCTCGACACCGCCGATGGACTCCAAGGGCTTCGGCTCGACATCGGCCGGCGAGCTCGGAACCGTGTCAAGACGGGATTCCGCGGCTTCGACGTACTTGCGGGGTACGACATACACCGGGCCGACGGCGTGCTGGATCAGTCCCTGGCTGGTGGAGCCCAGCAGCAGGCCGGTGAACCCGCCGCGGCCGCGGGAGCCGACGACGACCACGTCATGGTCATAGCTGGCCTTGGTCAGCGCCTGCACGGCGTTGCCCGGCACCACGGTGCGGGTGATCTTCAGATCGGGGTAGGACTCCTCGATCGGCTTGATACGCACCTCAAGATCCTCCATGAAGGATTCCATCACGGCCTTGTCGCCGTCCGAGCCCTGCACCTTCGGCGCGGCGGAGATCACGTCGAGTTCGGCACCCCACATGTTGGCGAACGAGGCGGCGATGTCCAGCGCCTTCAGACCCCACTTCGACTCGTCGGAGCCGACCGCCACCTTGGTGATCGTGTTGTTCAGGTGCATCAGGTTGCCGTCGTCGTCGGTATAGGGCACGACGACGATCGGGCAGTACGCGTACGCGGGCAGCGACGAGCTGGTGGTGCCGAGCAGGCGCTCGGCCAGTCCGCCCTTGCCGCGATTGCCGATGACGATGAGATTGTAGTTGCGCGACAGCTCGACGAACACGGATGCCGGGTCACCGGTGACGATCAGCGTCGCCGCCTCGACGCCCTGCTCATCGGCGATGGCCTTGGCCTTGGAAAGAATCTCCTGTGCGTCGCTGTGCGCCGCGTTGTCATCACCCATCGCGGTGTACGTGGCGTCGAACGACACTGCGGCGTAGCTGGGCAGCGAATACGCGCATACGATCTGCAGCGTCAATCCCGCATGCTTGGCAAAATTGGCGGCCCACCACGTGGCCTTGTAACTGGCATGAGAACCGTCCACCCCAACCAGAATCGCCTTTTCGTTGATCATGGCAACCTCCTTAAGGTAACACCGATGCAGCGGCGCATCGGGTCATAGTTCCTAGAATACCGCGTACGCGTCAGGATGCGGGATGAACATCAGTCATTTTGCCGATTGAGAACAATGCCACATTCCTGGCGTCGGTGTGTCATAACGCGCGGCAGCGCAGCGGAAGCGGGCACGGCATCGTCGCCGCATCACCTGTCGAAAAAGCACGACAGCGCCCCAATGGAGGCGCTGTGCAGTGCGAAATATCGTTCGAAGACTCTTCGACCGGAAGCAACCGGCTTAGATGATTCGATAATACTCGAAGGAAGCGTATACGGGCACGATGGACACGCTCTTGCCGGGGCGCGGCGCGTGAATCATCAGACCGTTGCCGACGTAGATGCCCACATGGCCGGATCTCCACATCAGGTCGCCCGGCTGGGGATCGCTGACCGTCGTGCCGTGAGCCTGAGCCCACACACGCTGCTGATAGTCGATACGCGGCAGGCTGATGCCGAACTTGGAGTACACGTACTGCGTGAAGCCCGAGCAGTCGAATCCCGACGGCGTGGTGCCGCCGTACACATAGGGCACGCCCTGGAACTGGGAGGCGTAGGCGACCACGCCGGCACCATTGGCGCTGACCGGGGCATCGACCGCACCGTCATTGGAGACGGACGATGAGCTGGTGCTGCTGGTCGCGGCCGATGCGCGGGAACGGCTGACCTCCGCCGCCTGCAGGCGGGAGGCTTCGGCGGCGGCCTTCTCGGCGGCCTTGCGCTCCTCTTCGGCCTTCTTGGCCTCTTCCTCGGCCTTTTTCTCGGCCGTGGACTTGGTTTCGGGCACGTTCAGGGATTCCACACCGCCCCAGCTTTCGCTGTCATCGGAGCTGACCGATACGATCTCCTTGAGCAGATCCTTACGCGCGGTGTTCATCTTCGGGAACGAGCGAGAAGAGGTAATCGCCTTCCTGCTCGCATTATCGGAACCGGCCAAGGCGACAGGCACCGATACCGTGAACAACGCCACCGCAGCTGCTGCGGCGGTGATAGTCGAAATAATCTTCTTGCAAATCATCATCGAGGCATGATTGTAGCACACAGGCATGCATCTTCGCCTGAGAACATTCACGATAGGAAATCACGCCATATCGGCGACATCACGGGAAAACCGGCAATCTTCACACGACCGGCGCGACACTCCCGGGAGAATAATAGAGATGAATCTCACTGGCGGGGACCGAAGACCCGCCGAAAATCAGTAGTGGATGTACTGGAAGTCGTTCACGTTGGAAAGGGTGCGGGATGCCGGCTTGCCGTTCAGCGAAGCGCCGCACTCCGAGACGGTGACCGTGCCGTCAGCGTTGATGCTCTCCACGATGGCGACATGGCCATACACGGAACTCGCGCCTTCCTGGCCCGCGCGGAACACCATGACGTCGCCCTTGTGGCGAGGCGTGTTGTCCACCCAGTAGCCGTGCGCACGAGCGGAGTTCGCCCAGTCCTGACCATTGCCGAAATATGATCCGACGGGCAGGCCGAGCTGATGGCGACGCAGGTACGCCCACCACGTGCACTGGCTGAACGCATAGGCGAGACCACTGTCGCCCGTGGCATGGTTCGGGTTGAATCCTTCGGGCAGCTTGCCGGCATCCTGGTCGACCAGCACCGCGACCTGCGGGTTGTTCGCCAGGGAGCGGGACAGCTGGCTCACGTCGATGGCGGAGTTCTTGTCGTTCAGCTCCCAGTTGCCGTTATTGGTGGTCTGCACGAATTTGGCGTCGGCGATCGTGTTGCTCGTCTTCGCGTCGGCCGCGCCGCTCGTGGCCGCGGCTGCGGTCTGGTCGGAGGCGATGGGGCCGAGCTCGGTACGGGATTCGGAACGCGAGACCGTCGAACCGGTCACGCGGGCCAGCTGAGTGGTCGTCGTGGCGGGATCGTCGGCCAGCAGACGAGAGTTGGACGACTGCTGGATATTGGAAAAGGCCAAGGCGGTGGCCGCAGTGCCGACCAGAGCCGCAAGGGATGCGGATGACATCATGTACGACTTGCGCTGCGCGGCCTTCGCGGTCTCGCGGATGGCCCGGCGGGTCATCGGGGCGACCTCGTTCAGCTTGGCTGCAAAAACGGGGTCGATGGCGAGCGCCACGGCATCGCCGTTGGCCGCCTGCACGGCACGCACGGCCCTGGCCGTGTGGGAACCCCGGGAGGAGCGGAATAACGCCGAGGGGCTGGTGCGCTGAACGGAATCCTTATTGGCCTTATGCGCAGCATGCCTCATACTTTTTGCTCCTTTAATATCATCGCGATGCGGCCTTCCGAAGACGCCGCACGTTCATCACGGTTGACCAGCTTACCGCGGGGTGCGGCCATCGGCAACCCGACCGCATCCGACACATGAACGCCGACTCCTATCAATCCGCATCATTGGCTAGTGTTGAGCATATGGACAATATCGTGAACATCCCGTCCTCAATGAAGCCCGAAGACGGACGATTCGGCTCCGGCCCCAGCAAGATCCGCCCCGAGCAGGTGGACGCGCTCGAACGCGGCGGCAAGACGCTCCTCGGCACCTCACACCGGCAGACGCCGGTGAAATCCCTGGTCGCCTCCATCCGTGAAGGACTCGGCTCGTTCTTCTCCCTGCCCGACGGATATGAGATCGCGCTCGGCAACGGCGGCGCAAGCGCCTTCTGGGACATCGCCTGCGCGTCGCTCATCGCCGGCAAGGCCGCATTCGGCACATACGGCTCATTCAGCACGAAGTTCGCCAAGTCGGCGCAGAGCGCGCCCTTCCTCGACGACCCCGTCATCTTCGCGGGAGAGCCGGGCACCTATCGGCTCCCCGAGCGCACCGACGGCGTGGACACCTACGCGTGGGCGCACAACGAGACCTCCACCGGCGTGTCGGCACCGGTGCGGCGCGTGGAAGGCAGCGACGAGCAGAACGCGATCGTCGTGGTCGATGGCACCAGCGCTGCCGGCGCGTTGCCGGTGGATGTCAGCCAGACCGACGCGTACTACTTCTCCCCGCAGAAGGCGTTCGGCTCCGACGGCGGCCTGTGGATCGCGGTGCTGTCGCCGCGCGCCATCACACGTGCGCAGCAGGTCGAGGGCGAAGCCAAGCTCGAAGGCTCCCGCCGTTGGGTTCCGCCATTCCTCTCGCTGACCTCCGCGCTCGACAACGCACGCAAGGATCAGACCCTGAACACGCCGTCGGTCGCCACGCTAATCATGCTGGAGAACCAGGTGCGCTGGCTCAACGAGAATGGCGGCATGGCCTGGTCCACGGCACGTTGCGCGCAGTCCGCCGCGCTGCTGTACGAGTGGGCGGAGCGCAGCGAATACGCCCGGCCGTTCGTCGCCGACCCGGGCTCGCGCTCCAATGCGGTCGTCACCGTCGACCTGGATGACGCGGTCAGCGCCAAACAGGTCATCGCCGCGCTGCGCGAGAACGGCATCGTAGACACGTCCGGATACCGCAAGCTCGGGCGCAACCAGCTGCGCATCGGCGTGTTCCCCTCGGTGGAGCCGTCGGACGTGGCCGCGCTCACCGCATGCATCGATTACGTCGTCGAGCACCTGTGACGGACGCGGCAGCAAGAGCCGCCCGATCATCAAGGACTGAACGCTCGGGCGGGTGCCGGTGTATGTACCGCCACCCGCCCGATTCATCCCATGCGCTAAGGTATATAGGTATGAAATTCGCAGCCATCATCAATCCTGAAGTACGCAAGCCGGCACCGAAACCTGTGCGCGTCGACCTGCGCAAGACGTTCCTCATCGGCTGCGTGCTGTGGTCGGTCGCGCTGATCGTCAGCGCGATACTGCTCGCGTGCGGGCTGGATGTGCTGCAATTGCTCATCATGTGCGCGGCCGGACTGGTCATCGGCGTCATGATGCTGGTATGGGAGCATTTCGACCGCTGGGATTACCGGCGTCTCGGCAACTGAGCCGTATCAGTCCCCCACCGGCAGCGACAGCGTGAACGTGCTGCCCTGCCCGGGAGCGCTCCACACCGTCACATCGCCGTGATGGGCGAGCGCCGCATGCTTGACGATCGCCAATCCCAGACCGATGCCGTCGGCCGTGCGCTCGTTCTGGTTGGAACCGCGGTAGAACCGTTCGAAGATACGGGGCAGATCGGCCTTCGGCACGCCCTCGCCATGATCGATGACACGCACCACGGCGTTCTTCCCGTCCGGAGACAGGGCGACGGAGACGCCGACCGCCCCGCCTGGGTGTGAATACACGATCGCATTCTCCACCATCTTGCGCACGGCCATGCGAATCTGATCGGCCTCCCCGTGAATCATCACGGGGCTCTTGCCGCCGACCCGCACCTGCACCCCGGCATCCCGCGCAGCGCCGGCAAGATCATCCACGGCCCCGGAAACCTGCGAGAACAGGTCGCAACGGTTCGCCTCCGAAGCCGTCACCGGCTCCTGAGCCTTAATCAGCATCAGCAGGTCAGAGATCATGCGGTCGAGCCGCACGCAGGAATGCCGCACCTGCCGCGCGTGGTTCGCCAGCTGCTCGTGGCTCACGTCCGCGCTCTCCAACGAATCGGCCAGCCGCTCCAGCGCGCGGGTCGGTTGCAGCAGCTGTTCGGAGACGTTCGATATGAACGAGTCTCGAATCTGAGCGAACCGGATCGACTCGCTGACATCGTTGATCAGCACGAGCACCAGATGGTCGCCGATGCGTCCCACCGTCACCTTCAGCCAGTTCGGCCGAGACGAGGCCTCTGCGGTCAGGCCGTCATCGGCAGCCGCGGCACCGAATCCGTTCATCGTCATGAACTGCTCCGGCGTCTGAGTCTCCAGGTCGAACGAGCACCGGGAACCGTCCTTCATCACCTTGTGCACCGCGTCAAGCAACGTAGGTTCGATCAGCGTGTCATCACGCACCAAGCCGAGTCTATAGGCCGCAGGATTGGCACGGACCACCTCGTCCTGATCGTCCACCACGACCGACGCCAGCGAGAGCATCGACAGCACCAGCTGGGTGGAGTCATCCAGATCATCGGCCGGCTCGTCATCCTCCTGACGGCGGCGCGCGCCGCGACGCCGAGACTGCAACGACGGCAAGCGGTCATTGCTGCGCAGCGCGTTCATGATGACGGGCTGCAGCCGGTCCGCGATGAAAAAGCCGATTCCCGCCAATGCGGCCAGCGCCAATAGCGCGAAAACTACAAAAATCCATACCGACGGCTGAAACTGAGGCATGGTTCCATTGTCTCACACCGAGAGGCGACATGCGGCGAACGTGAATTCCGGGTGAACTAGCCAATGAATTTTGAGACAATTTCAAGAACCTGACCGCCAAGCGCTAGGCAAACACAACTTATGCGGCTTACACTTGATAGAGGTTCCATCAAGAGCAACTACATAGCATGAAAGGCTACAACAATGCGCGTTATTTTTGACGAGGAGCTCAAGGCCGTTGCCGATGACCTCGATCGCATGGTGCAAGACGTGCGCAAGGCCATCAACGGGGCCGGAGACGCCTTGCTGAAGCAGGATATCGAAGCCGCCCAGAGCGTCATCGACGGCGACATCGAGATCGATGCCCTCGAATCCAGCGTCATCGACCAGTGCATCCGTCTGCTCGCCAAGCAGAACCCGGTGGCGACCGACCTGCGAGTCGTCGTATCGACGCTGCGGCTCGCCGCGACCTTCGAGCGCATGGGCGATTTGGCGAAGCACATCGCCGAAGCTGCACGCCGCATCTACCCCGAACCGGCGCTGCCGGCCGAGGCCACGGAGCTGTTCACCGAGATGCAGCAGTTCCTGTCGATGACCGCCGACCGCATCGTCGTCATGCTGCAGGACCGCGACGCCAAAACCGCCGAGGAGATCATCCTCGACGACGACAAGCTCGACGCGCTGCACCACAAGACCTTCGACCTGGCTCTGTCCGACAAGTGGACCGGCAGCCGTCAGCAGCTGATCGACGTCGTGCTGCTCGGCCGCTTCATGGAGCGTCTCGGCGACCACGCCGTGTCAGCCTCCCGCCGCGTCGTGTACATCGTGTCCGGCTTCGATCCGAGCAAGGAGCCATCGCGCGACGAGGACGGCGCCGTCGAGTGACGACGACCGCGGCGATGCCGTCACCGGCATTCCGCCATAACTGAACTTCTCTCCACGGAGAGTCCCATGAACGGCGAGACGGCCACGGCTGCTCGCCGTTTTTGTATGCCCCGACGGGCGGTGCGCGGCTTGGAACCCGGATCATAGACTCCATCGCGACGTCACCGTGCGTGAGTTGCGTCACCGCGCGCGCCCTCGCAGCGTGGCACCCCGCACGAGTCACGCTTCGCTGCGCTCCCAGTCAGCGGAAGCGGGAATGGTGCGAATCGGCGAGAAGACGGACACGACCATGCCCGCCGTGGCCAGCGCGCACACCACGGCGGCGATCAGCGTGAACCCGCCCGGCACGAACCGCAACACGCCGCCGACCACGACCGGTGCCACGGCGCCGAATACGCCGAGCAGCGTTTCGCATACCGAGGAGACGCCCCCTCGGCCTACATCACACACGTCGGCTCGTGGCCGGATACGCAAAAGGGCCGCTCCCATGAGGGAACGGCCCTATGCATCAGGCTAATGCCGGGTCAGAGAATCACTTCTGGCCCTGAGCGGCGACGGCGGCGGCACCGGCGGCGGCGGCCTCCGGGTCCAGGTACTCGCCACGCGGCTTGACCGGCTTGAAGTTCTCGTCCAGCTCGTAGAGCAGCGGGATGGCGGTCGGGATGTTGACCTTGGCGATCTCGTCCTCGGACAGGTTGTCGAGCATCTTGACGATGGCACGCAGCGAGTTGCCGTGGGCGGCGATCAGCACGGTCTTGCCGGCGCGCAGCTCAGGCTCGATGGCGGACTCGAAGTAGGGCTTGACACGCTCGACGACGTTGGCCAGGCACTCGGCTTCCGGAACCGGGTCACCGGCGTAACGCGGGTCGTGGTTCTGCGCGTACTGGTCGTTCGGGTCGATCTCGGGCGGCGGGGTCGCGTAGGAGCGACGCCACAGCATGAACTTCTCGTCACCGTACTCCTGACGAATCTCGGTCTTGTTCTTGCCCTGCAGAGCGCCGTAGTGACGCTCGTTGAGACGCCAGTCACGCTGAACCGGAATCCACAGGCGATCGGCGGCATCCAGTGCGATGTTGGCGGTGTTGATGGCACGACGCAGCAGGGAGGTGAAGACGATGTCCGGCAGGACGTTCTTCTCCTTGAGCAGCTCGCCACCACGCTTGGCTTCGGCTTCGCCCTGCTCGGTCAGCGGGACGTCCACCCATCCGGTGAACTGATTGGTCTTGTTCCATGCGCTCTGTCCGTGACGGAGCAGTACTAGTTTGTAAGTCATAACTCGCAGTCTACCGCTCAGCCCGGCCAAATTCGAGCCTTTGTCCACCGTTTCGCCGAGCGCTTGCGCAGGAATACTCACACCATCAGCGAAATCAGCAGGATGACGGCGAAGAACGGGGGCTGGAAGCAGGCGTCCGACAGCGCTTTGCGGAATTCCTTACGGCCCGTGCTGGTCACCATGCGCCACGGCACGCCGATGCCGGACAGCATGAGGATGCCGCCCCACGGCGTCCACAGCAGCATCACCACCCACACGCCGATCGCCCATGCGACGACGCAGCAGACGCCCAGCATCACGCGGGCGCCACGCTCCCCCATGCGCACTGCGAGCGTGCGCTTGCCATGCCGGCGATCCTCGTTGATGTCACGCAGGTTGTTCACCATCAGTATCTGGCATGACAACAGCCCCGCGACGACCGCGCACAACACGCCGAGCACGCTGACCGAACCGCTCAGCGCATACTGCGTGCCAAGCACGGCGGCCAAACCGAAGAACAGGAACACCGAGAGTTCGCCGAATCCCGCATATCCGTACGGATGCTTGCCTCCGGTGTAGAACCAGCCGGCCAGCAGGCAAAGCACGCCGACCAGCAGCAGCCACCACGCCTGTGACAGGACGACGGCGACGAGGCCGCACACGCAGGCCAGCAGAGCGCTCACCACGGCGGCGACGAGCACATGCTTCGCCGGAACCAGGCCGGACGCGGTCAGCCGCATGGGCTTCTTGGTCTTCTTCTCACTGCCGCCGCGGCCCTCATCGACACCGCGGATGCCATCGGAATAGTCATTGGCGTAGTTCACCGCGATCTGCAGTAACACGCCCACGCACACGCACAGCAGCGTGACGAGCCAGAACCGAGACATCATCGCCTGCGCATCGGCGGTGACCGCCGCGCATTGCGACGTGTCGGACCGGGTCTGCGCGCAGTTGAGATCGCCCACGATCACCGGATACGCGCAGCATGCGCCCACCACCACGGAGGACAGGGAGGTCGTCAAGGTTTTCGGGCGTGCGCCGGATATCCACAGTTTCACAGTCATGCAGTCCAGTGTACGTGCCTTTCACGGATTCCGTGGATATGTCGTCATGATCATCCGCCGACATCAGCACGTCCCGCTGGCGGGGGGCTGTCGGCACAGCATCGATACATAAACAGGCGGGGCTCCACGCACACACGCGTGGAGCCCCGCCATATCATTTCAATCGGTCATCGCCGCAGTCCGCACGCAAGGCCGGCAGCGGCCCGCCGCACGTTTACTGCAACGCCAGCGGCTTGACCAGCGGGAAGGTGATGGTCTCGCGGATCGTGGCACCGGTCAGGGCGATGAGCAGTCGGTCGATGCCCATGCCCATGCCGCCCGCCGGGGGCATGCCCACGCCGAGGGCCTCCAAGAAGTCCTCGTCGATGTCGCAGGCCTCCTCGTCACCGGCCAGCGCATCCTTGGCCTGAGCCACGAAACGCTCGCGCTGCACGATCGGGTCGTTGAGCTCGGAGTAGCCGGTGGCCAGCTCGAAGCCGCGCACGTAGAGGTCCCACTTCTCCACCACGCCGGCCTTGTTGCGGTGGCCCTTGACCAGCGGGGAGGTCTCGACCGGGAAGTCGCGCACGAAGGTCGGCTCGTATAGCTTGTCCTCGTAGAAGTGCTCCCACAGGTGCTCGACGAGCTTGCCGTGGTTCTCAACGTCGTCACGCTCCACGCCGAGCTTGTCGGCGATCTCGCCCAGATGCTCCACGGAAGTGCCGGGGTTGTCCGGCCCGCCGTTCGGCACGATCTCTTCGCCGAGCGCCTCGGAGAGCGAATCATACATGCTGATGGTCTTCCAGTCGCCGCCGAAATCGTATTCGGTGCCGTCGAGCAGCGTGACCTTATGGGAGCCGAACACGTCCATCGCGGTCTTCTGCACGAGCTCCTTGACCAGCTGGCCGATGGTGTCGTAGGTGCCGTACGCCTGGTAGGCCTCGACCATCGTGAACTCGGGGGCGTGCGTGGCGTCGACGCCCTCGTTGCGGAAGTCGCGGTTGATCTCGAACACGCGGTCGATGCCGCCCACGAGGCAGCGCTTGAGGAACAGTTCCGGCGCGATGCGCAGATAAAGATCCAAGTCGAAGGCGTTCATGTGCGTGGTGAACGGACGGGCGGCGGCACCGCCGTGGATAGTCTGCAGCATCGGCGTCTCGACCTCGAGGAAGTCGTGGTCATCGAACGTGCGGCGCAGCGAGGCGACGGCCTTGGACCGGTTGCGCACCATGTTGCGCACCTTCTCATCGGCGATCATGCCGATGTACGGCTTGCGCGTGCGCGTGTCGTCGTTCAGGTCCTTGTGCAGGGCGGGCAGCGGCTGCAGCGCCTTGGACGCGATGGCCCATTCGGTGGCGAACACCGACAGCTCGCCGGTCTTGGACGCGATCACGCGGCCGCGCAGGTACAGGTGGTCGCCGAGGTCCACGAGCTGCTTGAACTGCTTGAGCGAGTCAGCGCCGATCTCCTTCTTGGAGATCATGCCCTGGATCTTCGTGCCGTCGCCGGCCGACAGCTGCACGAAGCACAGGCCGCCGCCGTTGCGCAGAAACAGGACACGCCCGGCGATGCCGACCACGTCCTCGGTCTCCTGACCGGCTTCAAGCTTGCCGTCATACTTGGCGCGCACGGCCTCGATGGTGTCGGTCACGTCGAGGTGCACCGGGTAGGGCTGCATGCCGGCCTCAAGCATCATCGCGCGCTTGGCGACGCGCATCTGCACCTGCTCGGGGTGCGCGAGCGGGCCGAACTCCTTGTTGGAGGGATCGACGGCCTCGTCCAAAGTTGCGCCGGCGCCGATGCGGTCGCGGATGGCTGCGTCCTGTCGCAGCAGCATCTCGGCACGTTCGACCGTGGTCATGACGGGAACAGCGGGCGCCGTCTCGTCGTCGTTCAGGGATTCGGGGGTTTCTTGCGTCTGACTCATAATGTCACAGTGTAATGAGACGGCGATACACGCCGAGAGTCCGTTGATATTCCGCGGTTTTCGGGATGCCACGCCACGCCGGTTTGGCTTGTCCGGGATTTCGTTGTATTATAGCCTGCGTTGCCAAAACGGGCTGTAGCGCAGCTTGGTAGCGCGCTTCGTTCGGGACGAAGAGGCCGCGGGTTCAAATCCCGCCAGCCCGACAACATGAAGGCCAGATCGCATCAGCGGTCTGGCCTTCTTCTTACCGGTGGCTTGGCAGCTCCCGCAGTCTCACACTGCGGGACCACCACAACCATCAGCGACAATCACAACAAACGACACCCACGCGCGGGCACGCCCGCGAGATGTGATGAAGAGGGAACCATGAAGAAAAGCCTGCTTGCCTTGGCTTCCGGCGCGTTCATCCTCGGCGCGGCCGAATTCGTGATGATGGGCATCCTGCCCCAGACCGCCGAGGCGATGCACGTCGATATCCCGACCGCCGGCCATTTCATTTCCGCCTATGCGATCGGCGTGTGCATCGGCACGCTGATTCTGGTGTTCGGGCGCAAGATCCCGCCGAAGCAGCTGATCATCATGTTCATGGCGATCGCCTTCGTCGGCAACGCCCTGTCGGCGTTCTCCGCCAATGCGCCCATGCTGCTGGCTGCCCGTTTCATCTCGGGACTGCCCCACGGCGCGTTCTTCGGCACCGCCACGCTGATCGCCAAGACCGTGGCCGACAAGTGCAAGGAGGCGCAGGCCGTCTCCGTCATGGTCACCGGTCAGACCGTCGCCAACATGATCGGCGTGCCGGCCGGCACGCTGATGTCGGAGTTCCTGTCATGGAGGCTTGCGTTCATCGTGCTCAGCGTCTGGGCCGCGATGACCGTGTTCCTCGCGCTTGCCTGGGTTCCCGCCATCGCGCCGGTGAAGGACGTCGGTCTGGCCGGCCAGTTCAGGTTCCTCCGAAAGCCTGGACCGTGGCTGATTCTGGGCGCGGTGTTCACCGGCAACGCCGGCGTGTTCTGCTGGTGGAGCTACGTGTCGCCGTGGCTGCAGAAGACCGGCGGATACGACAGCGACATGGTGCCGTTCCTGATGATGCTCGCCGGATTCGGCATGGTGGTCGGCGGCATCATCGGCGGGCGCATCACCGACAACTGGCGTCACGCGGGAACCGCAGCCCTCGGGCAGGCGATCTCCGGCGTCGGTCTGCTGCTGGTGTTCCTGGTGCCCGGCAACCATGTGAGCGCCGCCATCTTCACGTTCTGGATCGCGTTCGGCCTGTTCTTCATCTCCGCCCCACAGCAGCTGCTGATGACCGAATCCGGCAAGGGCGGCGGCGAGCTGCTGGCCGGCGCGGCCGTGCAGGTGGCGTTCAACTTCGGCAACGCGGTCGGCTCGATGGTCGGCGGCGGCATGCTGAACTTGTCAGGCATGAACTACCACTTCACCGCATTGGGCGGCGTGCCGTTGGCGGTCATCGCGGTGGCGCTGCTGACCATATACTCCATGCGTCACGAGACGCACACCGACGCGCTGGAGCGTATGCGCGAGATCACGGTGTGAGTTTCGCGGGATATAGGCTCTCAAAACTCGCAGATACAAGTGGAATTTCGCTGAATCACCGGTATATCTGCGAGTTTTGAGAGCGGGGGTTTGTTATATAGCTCACATCACACGCCGAAAACGTCATCACCAAGGCTTCCTAGACTGGTAGAAACCGGTTTCATGGCAAGGAGATGACATGGACGATGATGCACTGATGGCGAAGCTGATGGCCGCGTTCGACGATGACGCGGCACCGGACCAAGCCGGGGACGAACCCCGACCTTCCGAGCAGCCTTTTGACACGCAACGGTTCCTCGCCGGGCTCGACGCGATCTTCGACGCGCACGCCGCCGCCAAGGCAGGGCCGTACCTGGAGCAGGCCATGATCGACGCGGAGAACGCCGGCGATGACGCCGGGCTGCTCACCGTGCTGAACGAGACGATGGGGTTCTACCGCTCGCAAGGCCGACACAAGGAGAACCAGTGGATCGTGCAACGGGCGCTGGAGCTCGCGACCCGTATGGGCATCACGGGCACCGAGGCATGGACGACCACCCTGATCAATGCGGCCACCGCCATGCGGGCGGCCGGCCAGTACGACCAGTCCGAGGATCTGTACAAGCAGGCGCAGGCGTCCAGCGAGCGCACGCTCGCCCCCAGCGACCGGCGACTCGCCGCCCTGCACAACAACCTGTCGATGCTGTACAGCGAGACCGGGAAAACGCATCAGGCCGAGGTGGAGCTGGGCGAGGCCCTGCGCATACTGGAATCGTCGAGCCCGGATGCCGAAACCGACCTCGACGTGGCCTCGACGCACACGAATCTGGCGTTGACGCTGCTCGCCGAAGACAAGCTGTCCGCCGCGAGCTGGCATGCGGCGAAGGCGTTGGAGATCTACCGCAACGGTCATCTTGAGCACAGCGCCCATTACGCTTCGGCGCTGGCCGGCTACGCGCAGGTGCGTTTTCACCAGCATGATTACGGGCAGGCGGTGAACCTGTACTGCCAGGCCCTGCAGGTCATCGAGGAATGCTACGGCAAGGACACTGATTATTACCGCATCACCGAGAGCAACCTGCGGCAGGCCGAACACGAGGCCTCCGAGCATGCCCCCGCGAATGTTTCACAGGATGTTTCACAGGATGCGAGCGCAGGTGGGAATGGTTCCGGCACGCCCGGCGCAGCACCCGCCGGCACCCCATCCGCCGCCGTTCCGTCCGCTACCGCCTCACCCACCGGCACCTCACCCATATGCGGCCTCAAGCTGGCACGCGAATGCTGGAACGCCTATGGCAAACCGCTCATCGCCGACAAATACCCGGAATATCAGGGGCGCATCGCGGCGGGACTGGTGGGCCACGGATCGGAATGCTACGGGTTCGATGACGATCTCTCGCGCGACCATGATTTCGGCCCACGCTTCTGTCTATGGCTCACCGACGAGGATTATGCGGCGATCGGCGAGCGCCTTCAGGCCGATTACGAGGCGCTCCCCCAATCGTTCATGGGATATGGCCCGCGCGAGTCCACCGCCAGGGCGCAGGGTGCAGGCAGGCGCGACGGAGTGTTCCGCATCGGCGATTTCTTCGAGTCGATCACCGGATACCGTCAGGCGCCAAGCACCAACAACCCGCACGAGTGGCTGATGCTGGATGAGGCGACGCTTGCCGCCGCCACCAACGGCGAGGTGTTCGCCGACCCGTTGGGCAAGTTCCTCGACACCCGGCAGGGGTTCAAGACCATGCCGGAGGACGTGCGGCTGGCGCTGATATCCAAGCGTCTGGGCATGATGGCGCAGGCCGGGCAATACAATGTGCCGCGCATGCTCACGCGCGGCGACGGTGCGGCCGCCTGGCTGTCGATCGGCGAGTTCGTGCAGGCGGCGGCATCACTGGTGTTCCTGCTCAACAATCCGATCACCGTGGGATACCTGCCGTATTACAAGTGGCGGTTCGCCGCGCTTCGGCGGCTGTCGTCCCGCATGGCGACGAGGCTCGCCGATGTGTGCGGGCAGCTGGAGACGCTGCTGCGGCTGAGCTCCGCCGCCTGCTATGGCGGTGCCGGTTTCGGCGAGGGCGGCAAGGGGTCGGCACCGGTCGCCGAGAAGATATCCCAGACCATCGAGCACGTCTGCGCCGAGGTCGTAGCCGAGCTGCGCCGAGAGGGACTGACCGGCAGCGACGAGACGTTCCTGGAGTGGCAACGGCCATATGTCGAGGAGCACATCGCCAGCGACGCGGCTTGTCTGCATTCCCTGTGACAGGGCGTGACCGGCACGGGCGATGACGGCGGCAACGGCGATAACGGACAACGGGAAAGAGGCGGCGGATGAGCGACCAGCTGATCGAGCGGATAGTGCGTCATGAATGGGATCAGTTCCAGCGCACGAACAACGAGGGCGGGCGGGCCGCCTGCCAAGGCAATTGGCCGGTGTTCCGGCAGATGCGCACGAGCCAGTTCATGACATGGACCGATCCGCTGCTGGACAGTTATCTGGCCGATCTGGTCGAGGCCGAGCGCGTCGGGCGCAATCTGGTCACGGAGAAGTACGGCCGCATGATGGAGTCCACGGCACCGCAGGATTTCCATGACAACATCGAACCGTACATACCCCGATTGAGCGACGAACGTATCGCGACGCAGGAGCATGTCATCGCGACGCAGGTGGCGTGGGCCGAGGACTTCCGCGCCCGCTACCCGAAACTCGGCCGGGCCATGCGCGTGCTGCGCACCGCGGAGGACACCGCGCAATCCACGTCGTTCGAAACATATCTGCGCGGGGAGCTCGGCACCTACTCGGAACGCACGATGGCCCTGTACCGGCGTTTCGTCGACGATCTGCTCCGGAAGGGTCGGAACCTGACCGAGGAGACGATCGCCCACACCGTCGCCCTCGCTGGGTTCGCCGATCTCGCCGAAGCGGAGGCCGCACAGGGCTGACGCGGGAATCGGTGCCTTGCCGGCAGGGCCGCCGGCAAGGCACCGGTCGATATGTCACTCGCCGTGGGGCGTTCGTGCGTTGCGCGCTATCTTTGCCAGAGACCAGATGATGGCGATCAGGATCAGTGCCCCGCCGACCACCGCGCACCCGATGGCGAACATCACGCGGGGATCCATATCGAACCATGCGAGCACGCCATTGGGGAACCTCACTCCGAACAGGATCGCCACCGCGCCGACCAGCAGCATGAACACACCCAATGTCAGTGTGGCGGCGCTCGGCCCTGTCTTGCGGATGACCGGACGCACCGGCACGTCCCGCGGCACTTGCACGTAATTGGAGCCCGCGCCCGGCTGGGCCCAGGGACCGGCCGGAGCGGCGTATGCAGGACCCGCATCCGGGCGGTTCGGTCCGTATCCGTCATGCTCTCGCGGGGGCTGCGTGCTGTACAGCGGAATCTGCTGAGATGCCGGACCGGGCTGCTCTGTATCACCCGCGGCGAAGGCCGTGGCGGCATCAGGCTGTTGCGTGGCGCCCGCGTCTGTGGATGGCGCTGCGGCAAGAGGCTGCCCTTTGTAAGGAACATCGCCGGCCGTTGTGGCTCCGGCCGGAACATCGCCGGTTCGCCGATCGGAAGCGGCGGCGGGACTCCCGAATGCGTCGGCGGCAGGCTCGGTCTCGGTCTGGCCGTCATCCACGGGGGCCGCCGATTCGTCCGAAACCGCCCCGGCCGCAAGTGGTTCGGCAGACAACTTCTCGGTCGACGCGGAGTCAACCGGCAACGACTTGGTCTCGGTCTGCGGCACCGCGACCTTTTCTACCGGCATCGCCTCTGTCTCGGCAACCGGCAGCGTCTGTGTCGGCTCGACCGGCAACGCCTGCGTCGGCTCGACCGGCAACGCCTGCGTGACGGCAGAAGCCTGTTCGGACACGCCGCCGACCAGTGTCGGCAAAGCCTCGGTCTGCTCGAAATCCGCAGGCATCGCCTCGGCATTCGGAAGATGCCGTGTCATATCGTGATCGTCATTCATGATGTGCTCCTCGTATCATTCGTCCGCAGTGCTCACAGGGCGTCATCGGATGAGCATCCGCCGCTGTCATCGACATAACGGACGGCCACTTTCCCCTCGATGGTGTACGGCACGTTGATGATCAGTTCGGGCCCGCCTTCAGGAATGGTGCTGTAATCGAGGTTGGATGCGCCGCCGTCGCACGCCGGCTTCTCACCGGAACGGCCCGAGAACGTGTTGTCCAGGCGCAGGAAATCGTATCCCCACTGGTTTCTGGTGATCGTATACCGGCCTCCGATAGAACCGACGAGCCGATACCCGTCGCTGCGCTTGCCGAACGCAAAGCTGCATCCTTGCGGCAAAGTCAGAATCACCCGGGCCCGATAGGCCGAGATGCGCAGGTCCCCGACCGGACACGTCGATTGCCTGACCTTTCCGTCGACATCCGTCACCTTGTGGGGGCTGATGCCGGGCACGCCATCTCGCGTCAGATCTATGCTGACGCGGTCGTCGCCGTAATTCGTGCCGACGAACCGCACGCCCTGTTGCAATCGGGCGATCTGCTGATCGGTGGCGCCATATTTCGTGACTCCGTGAACATTGACCAGCGTGCCGCCTTCGGACTGCATGGCATCCACCGTATAGCTGTAAGCGACGTTGACGCCCAGTACGCAGACCGCGACGAACGCGGCGGTCCAGGCGAGCGGAATCAGGCCTCCGGAGCGGCGCCCCATCAGTCCAAGCACCGTTATGACAGCACCCAGAGCCAGGCAGACGCCGCCAATCCACAGCGTGAGCACACGGGTCATCGATTCGATGGATGAGTTGTCGTTTGCCAGCATCAGAACCGCACTGGAGACGAGCATCAGCCCGATCATGCCGATGACGATGGCGAAACCGGCCGGCTTGCGGCGCTCGTATTTCGGCGGAGGAGGCCCCGCCGATGGGCGATACGGAGACGACTGGTACGGCATGGAAGGATGTGCGGGCCGATCGGCGGTATGGGGCTGGCCGAAGCCGTATCCCGGAGCGGGCTGCTGGAACGGCTGACGCACCGACGCTCCGGAGGACTCCGCTGCACTTCCCGCGGCTTCCGGCGCGGCGGGCCCTGATGAGCCAGCCGTGCCGGCATCGGCCGCCTGCTCTCCCGTGTCCGCACCGTCATAGGCGTATGACGAGGCCGGCCATCCGCACCGGTATGAGCCGTTCTCAGAATCGCCGGTACCGCTGACGCCGCTGACGCCGCTGCCCGACCCGTATCCGCCATGCCGCCGGTTGGCGTTCTGCACCAGGGCCCACAGCACCAGCGCCGCGCACAGGGCCGCCGCGAGACCGGCACCGGGGACGGCGACCGCCAGCATCATCATGATTATCACGCCAAGCATGTTCCAATCCCAGCGCCCGTCGATCAGCTCCTCGCCGAGGATACGGCCATCCCGCGCATCGGGCAGCAGCGCCCATGCGATGGCGTACAGCGCCAAACCGAATCCGCATAGCACCACGCTCGCCAGCACCAGTGCCCGCACCAGAGTCGGGCTCCATCCCACGCGCTGCGCGATGGCGCTGCACACGCCGGCGATCCACCGGTCGTCGCCGCGCTCCATCGCGCTGCCGCGGATCCACGAGAAGAACCGGTCGCTCTGCCGCTTCGGCTTCGGCTGGGGTCCGGGCGCAGGAGAACCGTACGGATTTGAACCGTACGAATCCGAACCATTCGTGCCGGGGCCGGCGGCGCCACCCGCGTCATAGGCATACGTTGTATCGTTCATGCTTCCATTACAGCAGCAACCGGCCGCCGCACGCATCGGGGGACACCCTGATTGTTCCCTGAACCGGGGCGTTATGCCCCATGTCGTCTTCCCCGGAGGCGCACAATGGAACCATGACCCAGCCGAACAACCCGTACCGGCAGCCGCACGCGCCCCGTCGGACGCAATGGCAGGCCCGCCGCGCCCAACCGCCGTCCGCCACGCCGAGCCTACCATTGATGCGCCCGCGGAACGGGCGCGTCCTCGTCGGCGTGTGCCGTGGCGTGAGCCTACATCTGGGAGCGCCCGTATGGCTGGTGCGACTCGCGTTCGCCGCGGCCGCTCTCGCGTTCGGGGCCGGCGTCATCGCATACGTGTTCCTGTGGATGTTCATGCCGGTCGGCGATCCCGTCGCCGCCGCGCAGGCCATGTCGGATGCGGCCTCGACAGGTTTCGCCGAGCCGCTCTCCCGCGGTAATGCGGCATACGCCGGCACCGCGGGTGACAGTGGACGCAGCGACGCCGACGACTCCTCGGAGGGACTGGCGGCGGCTCTGCGCCGCGCCCCGAAACCTTCACTGGTGGCATTGGCCGGTCTGGTGTTCATCGCCATAAGCGTGCTGCTGTCGTTTGCCGGCGGACGGGAGCTGATCGTGCCGCTGGCCGTCGCCGTCGGCGGCCTCGGACTGGCATGGTCGCGGTTCGACGCGGACGAGGGCAAACTGCCATCGATGCTTGGCGGCATCGTTCTTCTGTTCGTCGGCTATGCGATCTTCGTGTTCACCAGCACGGTTCCGGGGTGGGGCGCGTCCCCTCGCCGCATCATCATCGGCGGGTTCGTACTGCTGGCCGGCACGGCTCTGGCGATCGTGCCTTGGGTGAGCACGCTCATCCGCTCCCTATCCACCGAGCGCGCACTCAAGGAGCGTGAAGAGGAACGTGCCGACATGACCGCGCACCTGCACGATGGCGTGCTGCAGACGCTCGCCCTGATCCAGCTGCACAGCGACGACCCGCAGACCGTGTTCTCGCTCGCCCGGCAGCAGGAGCGCGAACTGCGCGAATGGCTGTATCAGGAACGCACCACATCGGACCGTTCGGTCAGCGCCGGGCTGAAGGCCATAGCCGCGCAGACGGAAGACGAGCACGGCAAACCGATCGAAGTGGTGACCGTGGGCGACGCGAGGCCCAGTGCCCAGACCGACGCGCTGCTCGATGCCACGCAGCAGGCGCTCATCAACGCCGTGACGCATGGCGGCGAGCCCATCTCCGTGTATTGCGAGGCCGGCGCCGACAAGGTTGAGGTCTTCGTGCGCGATCATGGCGATGGGTTCGACGTGAACGCGATTCCCGAGGGTCGGCTCGGCATCCGCGAGTCGATCATCGGGCGGATCCGACGACGGGGCGGTACAGTGGAGATCGTATCGAGGCCGCATTGGGGCACCGAGGTGCGCATGCACATGCCGGTCGCAGGCGGACGGCAACCGAACCAGCGGGGCGATGCCACGAACGCCGGCGGGCAGCATGGACGACCGCCATCCGGCGCGGCATCATACACACGCACGCAGAGGGAAACATGATTCGACAGGTGAAGCATATGGGTCAGGCAGACAGCACAAGCATCGGACCGACATCAGGAGCGGATGTGAGGCAAGGGGCGGCCGGTGAGTTCGGCAGCGTGGAGTGCAACGACGTGGAGTCCGGCAGAGCCACTGATACGGATACCACTCCCCGCGAAGCTGCGGCGACGCCGATTCGCGTGGCCGTCGTCGACGACCATGAGATGTTCCGCGCCGGTGTCATCGCCACGCTGCAGCCGTACTTCCACATCGTCGGGCAGGCCGCCGACGTGGAAGGCTCGATCGCGATGATCGCCGACATCAGACCGGACGTGGTGCTGCTCGACGTGCACGTACCCGGCGGCGAGGGAGGAGGAGGCGCGGAGATCCTCGCCAAATCGCAGCCGCTCTCCCCCGCTTCCGCGTTCCTGGCGCTGTCGGTGTCGGATTCGCCGCAGGACGTCGGCTCGGTGATTCGTGCCGGCGCACGCGGATACGTTACCAAAACCATCACCGGCGACGATCTGATCTCATCCATCAAGCAGGTGCACGAAGGGTATGCGGTGTTCTCGCCGAAACTGGCCGGATTCGTGCTGTCCGCCTTCCAGGGGGCGCCGATGGACGGGGCCGGCGGCGTGCAGGGCCGCGACGAGGAGCTGGACCTGCTGTCAGGCCGCGAGCAGGAGGTCATGCGCCTGATCGCCCGCGGATACACATACAAGGAGGTCGCCGCCGAATTGTTCATCTCCATCAAGACCGTGGAGACCCACATGTCAAACGTGCTGCGCAAATTGCAGCTGTCCAACCGCACTGAACTGACCCGCTGGGCAGCCGACCGCCGCATCGTATGAGGCAAGGCACGACCGGCGCGGCGACATTTCCATGCCGACGGTGAAACGGACGCCACCCACGTAGAGCGTTCTTCATACACTGGTAACGAACAAAACCCTATCCTCGTCGGAAGGAAACAGCATGACCGCTGAAGCAAACGTCGGTGTCGTCGGACTGGCCGCAATGGGAGCGAGCCTCGCCCGCAATCTCGCCCGTCACGGCAACAAGGTGGCGGTGTTCAACCGTCACTATTCGCGTACCGAGAAACTCATCACCGAGCATGGCAGCGAGGGCGAGTTCTTCCCCGCGAAGACGATGGAGGAATTCGTGGCATCGCTGAAGAAGCCGCGCACCGCGATCATCATGGTCAAGGCGGGCGAGCCGACCGACGCGATGATCGACCAGCTGGCCGATCTGATGGAGCCGGGCGACATCATCGTCGACGCCGGCAACGCGCACTTCCCCGATACGATCCGCCGCGAGAAGGCGATCAGCGCCCGCGGACTGCACTTCGTCGGCTGCGGCGTGTCCGGCGGCGAGGAAGGCGCCCTGCTCGGACCCTCGATGATGCCCGGCGGCAGCGAGGAGTCCTGGAAGACGCTCAAGCCGATCTTCGAGTCCATCGCGGCGAAGGCCGAGGGTGAGCCGTGCGTGACGCATATCGGCGAGAACGGCGCTGGCCATTTCGTGAAGATGGTGCACAACGGCATCGAATACTCCGACATGCAGCTCATCTCCGAGAGCTACGACCTGATGCGTCGCGCGCTCGGTATGACGCCGGCCGAAATCGGCGACGTGTTCGAGGAGTGGAACAAGACCGAGCTGGAGTCCTACCTGATCGAGATCACCGCCGACGTGCTGCATCAAGTCGACAAGAAGACCGGCAAGCCGCTGGTCGACGTGATCGTGGATCACGCGGGCATGAAGGGCACCGGCACGTGGACCGTGCAGTCGGCGCTTGATCTGGCCGTGCCGGTGACCGGTATCGCCGAGGCCGTGTTCGCGCGAGGACTGTCCGGGCAGGCCGAGCTTCGCGCCGAAGCCCAGAAGCAGGACTTCGAGGGACCGTCCGGCGTGGTGCCGATGGCCGAGGAAGACAAGGTCGCGTTCATCAATGACATCCGCGAGGCGCTGTACGCTTCAAAGATCGTCGCGTACGCCCAGGGCTTCAACGAGATCACCGAAGCCGCCAAGGTGTATGACTGGAAGATCGATCTGGCTGCGGTGGCGCGCATCTGGCGCGGTGGCTGCATCATCCGTGCAAAGTTCCTGAACCGCATCTCCGACGCGTTCGAGAACGGCGAAGCCAACGTGTCTCTGCTGTTCGCCCCGTACTTCAAGGACGCGATCGAGACCGCCGAGCGCTCGTGGCGACGCGTGGTCTCCCGTGCGATTACATTCGGCATCCCGGTGCCGGTGTTCGCCTCCTCGCTGGAGTACTTCGACGGCCTGCGCTCCCCGCGCCTGCCCGCCGCCCTGATCCAGGGCCAGCGCGACTACTTCGGCGCCCACACCTACCAGCGCACCGACATGCCCGGTGCTTTCCACACGTTGTGGGCTGAGCCTGGCCGTGAGGAAATCATTGCGTGATTTCCGGGAGACAATGAGCCTCGCGAAGCGAGACCCCAATCGTAGGGGCCGAAGGCGAGCCTGGTCATAAGCAAACACCGAGCCTCACCACAAGCCCCTCCCTACCGCTCGCAGATCGAACGCGAACCATACGAATGATGGCGCAGGCTCCCCTAGGGGCGTCTGCGCCATCGTGTTTCATCGGCACGCCATTCATATCGTGTGGTTCCCATTTTTCACACAGACGTTTTTCGCGCACAGTAATCGCAACCAGACGCATCCCAACATCACCAATCAACGCCCAGTCACCGCCGGCGGTGCATATCCTCCTGTACAACGCGCGCATTGTAGGCAAACGCAGCAGTTGTACATACACCTTCCCGAGAGACCTCGCACGCCATTCCTCATTTCGTTGGAATTCCAACGTTTCCAGGAACTTCGTCGGTGTACAACAGTGGGCGCAATCGTTTTCAATGGCTGTTGTACAGATTCCGCCCCGTACAACGCGCGCATTATGCCATTTCGCGGGAGTTGTACACGCATCGGCGTCGCAACCCTGCGCGCTTCTTGCGCTGCATCCCATTCGCATGCCGGACCGCACCCCGGGCACGCAATGAACCCTCGGGCGGAATGAACGAAATTCGCAATACGACCGGATTGTCCAGTACGATCGTCGAACCGCATCGCCATGATTGACAGACCGGCCTCAATCTCATGCCATGATGAACACCAATCAGATCTTATTTCACGATGGGAGACGCGGCACGAAACGGCAAGAGCATGCATCTTTGCCGTTTCGGGCCACGGAATCCTCGAATTGTCTCGTTATCCGAAATAACAGGCGTCAAATACCGAACTATCCGATAGTCGAGACAAACCTCACAGCTTGCTGGCGGCGTCCTGGTCGATGTACCAGATGAGTTCCTCGCCGTCGGCGAAGGAGCTCGGGGCCTGCGGATTGCGCGGCTGGGCGAAGGCGGCGGCGACCGCATCGGCCTTGCGCTCCCCGGACGCGAACACCCACGTGCGCCGCGAACGGGCGATCATGGGAACGGTGAGCGTCACGCGCAGCGGCGGCGGCTTCGGCGAATCGCGCACGCCGGCGACCAGCACATGCGGGTCGTCGATCAGCACTTCAGGCCGTCCGGGGAACAGCGACGCGAAATGCGCATCCGGGCCGACGCCGAACAACGCGATGTCCAGCGTGGGCTCCTCCCCCAGCTGCTCGATCAGCTCCTTCTGGTAGGCGGCGGCCGCATCGGCCAGCACCGCATCGTTCTCCTCGTCGGTGGCTGCGGCGATCTGTGCGGCATCGCGCGTGTCAGCGGGCATCTCGTGGATGTTCTCCTCCGGCATCAGCCCGCGCTCCACCAGGATGTTCAGGAACCGCCGCGCCTGCTTGGCGTTGCGGTCGTCGCTGTCCTCGGGCACGAACCGCTCGTCGCCCCACCAGATGTGCACGCGCGAGGCGTCCAGGTCATCGGCCAGCGGGTCGGTGCCGATCGCGCGCAGCACGCGATTGCCGTCGGTCCCGCCGGTCAGCGCTATATCCACGCGGCTGCGCCCCGGTTCGGCGAGCAGGTTCCTGATCGTGGTCAGCACGCGCACGGCCACAGCTTGCGCCAGAACATCGGGGTTCGGGCATGTTACGGTTTTTCTTTGCGACATCAGTTACAGCTCCTTTGTCGTTCTGATTCGGTCTTCACGCGTCCGAAACCCGCGCCCGGGCATGGGCGCGTGACGGTTCCGTGACGCTCACGCATCGTCGTTCATTCGTTGATTCACCGATTGCCGTCGGGCCGGCGCCTTGCGGTCGAGACGCCGGCCCGACAGTGCTTATTCGGCAGGATGAATCAGATTCCATCCCTGGGTGATGACTTCAGCATACACTTCATCCGGGTCGAGCTGACGCAGCTCTTCGCTCAGGCATTCCTCAAGCGTCCTCGTGGGCACGCTGATGGATTGCGGCGACTGGCCAGGCGTGCTGATGACGGCGATGCCCTCCTTCGCGTCTGGCCGCTCCAGACTGAGCGTCCCGTCCGCGCGCGTCAGGTATACGCCGGTCACGGCGGTCGCGCCGGGCACCTCCTCCATGATGACGGGCACGTTGAGCTTCAGCCGCAGCCAGGCCGCCAGCAAATCCATGGGCAGGAAGCCCTTCGGACCGGAGACCTTCACCGTGCTGATCGGCAGGTGCGGCGGCTGGTCGAGCATGGTGGCGAGCATCGCACGCCACACCGTCAGGCGCGTCCATGCCATGTCCACGTTCTTCGGCGACCAGTTGCGGCGCAGATCCTCGATGGTGCGGTAGGGGTTCGACGAGTGCATGGCGTCGGTGATGCGACTCCTCGCCATCGCGCCGAGCAGGTCCTTGGACGGGTTGGCCGGCGCCTCGTTCGGCCACCACGCCACGACCGGCGCGTCGGGCACGAGCAGTGGGATGACCAACGTGTCGGGATGATGGACCAGCCCACCACGCGGGTGCAGCACGATGATCTCACCCGCACCGGCGTCCGCGCCGAAGCGCACCTGGGCGTCCAGATTGGAATTGTCGTACGCCGCATCCGCGTCCTCGGCGGGCTCGGGCGCACCCTCGACGGGCTTGCGCGCTCCATTTCCACGCCGCGGGGAGATGGCGATGACACGGCACGGGTGCTCGCGGCTGGCGGCGTTGGCCAGTTCCAGCGCCTGCTCCAGCTCGTCCTCGGTGGTGGAGATCAGCAGCGTCAGCACGCGGCCGGTCGCCGACTCGCCGCGCTCCTCGTGCAACTCGTCGATCTTCTGCGATATCTCGCGGGTGCGGGTGTTCGGCATTTCGATAATCATGGCATCCTCCAGTGGCGTCCGTCGCGTGCGAGCATTTCATCGGCCTCCGTCGGCCCCCATGTGCCGGCACGATACGGCTGCGGCTGACCGAGCGTGGACCAGAATTCCTCGATCGGGTCGAGGATCTTCCACGACAGGTTGACCTCTTCGGTGGTCGGGAACAGCGGCGGGTCGCCGAGCAGCACGTCGAGAATCAGTCGCTCGTATGCCTCCGGCGAGCTCTCCGTGAACGAGCGGCCGTAGCTGAAGTCCATCGAGACGTCACGTACCTCCATCGCCGTGCCGCCAGGCACCTTGGAGCCGAAGCGGATCGTCACGCCCTCGTCGGGCTGTACGCGGATCACGATCGCGTTCTTGCCGAGCTCGCGTGTTGCGGTCGACTCGAACGGCAGATGCGGCGCGCGCTTGAACACGACGGCGATCTCGGTGACACGCTTGCCGAGACGCTTGCCGGTACGAAGATAGAACGGCACACCGGCCCAGCGGCGGGTGTCGATGTCAAGCCGGATCGCCGCATAGGTCTCGGTGGTAGACGCCGGGTCAATGCCCTTCTCCTCCAGGTATCCGACGACGTCATGCGAGCCCTGCCAGCCGGCGGCGTACTGTCCGCGAGCGGTGTGTGCGGCGAGGTCCTTCGGCAGACGCACCGCGGAGAGGATCTTCGTCTTCTCGGCGGTCAGGTCGGAGGCGGTGAACGAGACCGGCTCCTCCATGGCGGTCAGGGCCAGCAGCTGCAGCAGATGATTCTGGATGATGTCGCGCGCTGCGCCGATGCCGTCATAGTATCCGGCGCGGCCGGCCACGCCGATGTCCTCGGCCATCGTGATCTGCACGTGGTCGACGTAGTTGGCGTTCCAGATCGGCTCGTACATCGCGTTGGCGAAACGCAGCGCCAGCATGTTCTGCACGGTTTCCTTGCCGAGATAATGGTCGATGCGGAACACGCTCGACGGGTCGAACACCTCGGAGACCACACGGTCGAGCTCCTTGGCGCTGGCCAGATCGTGGCCGAACGGCTTCTCGATGATCACGCGTCGCCATGCGCCCTCGGACGAGCGGGCCAGTCCGCAGTCGGCGAGCTGACGCGCCACCACGGGGAACGCCCGCGGCGGCACCGACATGTAGAAGGCATGGTTGCCGCGCGTGCCCCGGTCGCGGTCCAGTTCAGCGACCGTGTCGCTCAACCGCGCGAACGCCGCGGAGTCATCGAACGTCCCCTGCACGAAACGGATGCCCTTTGCGAGCTGCTTCCACGTCGATTCGCGGAACGGGGTGCGGCAATGCTGCTGCACGTGCTCGCGGACGAAATCCCTGAAATGGTCTTCGGTCCAGTCGCGGCGTGCGAAGCCGGTCAGTCCGAAGCTCGGCGGCAACAGGCCGCGGTTGGCGAGGTCATAGATCGCGGGCAGCAGTTTCTTGCGCGACAAATCGCCGGTCACGCCGAAGATCACGATGCTGCACGGGCCTGCGATGCGCGGCAGGCGCAAATCGCGCGGATCGCGCAGTGGATTGGTCCACGCGGTTGGCGTGGCGGAAACGGAATCAGTCATACGCACCATAGTAGTGATGCGCGTGCATCTCATGGCCCATTCCTCTCAGAAAGAACCATGCATTGCATCATATCGCGGGATTTTGGCGCGGCGAGAACCGCTCCGGGACCACCCCAGTCGCTACGCGACAGTACCAAGCTGGCGTCAGAGCGTGGGCTGGTCCGTCTCCCCGCTCTGCTCGCCGGTCTCGCCCTCATCCTCCCGCAGTCCGGATTCGAGTCTCCGGTTGCGTTCGCGGAGCCTGTCGTTCTCCGCGGTCAGCTCGTGGATGTACCGGATCTGCTGCGCTATGAGCATATCGCGCAGGTCCTTGGCCTCCGATCCACCGAAATTCTCGCGGATCGTGGCCGCGCGAATCGGCGCCGGCGGAATCAGCGGATTGCCGGTACGCGGGAACTTGTCAGCGGATATCGGCTCGGCGTCGTCATCAGCCGGTTCCATCATCTTCCAGCGCGCGATGCACCGTTCGATGCGCTTGTATCCGATAAGCGACGGGTCAAGCCCGACGTCGCGGAATATACCCGTCGGCGAGTCCCCCGCACGATACCGCTGCATGCAGTATTCGCGGAACTGGTCGGTGTATCGGATGCGGTTCCGTCCGACGCTGTTCACGGCAGGCAGTGAACGCAGGTAGTCAATCTCGTCGTCGTCAAACTCTCTGTCTTTCATGATGGTGCCCTCCAGCACTCTTCTCATCGATAGAGACGAACATGAAACGGAGGTTCGCCGGGATTCACTGCACTGTCTTCCCCGCAGTATCCTCCGAATCGGGACGCCCGCCCCGCCTCGTGAAAGGCAGGCGGATGGCCGGGTCAGCCGCCGATATACGATTCGCGGCGTGCGCGGTTCATCATCGGCGATGTGCCTGGCAGCCGTGTCTCGCCCAAAGCAGTCGCGACGGATGTCACCGCGGCGTAGGTCTCCGACTTCACAGGGACTTCCGAGGGTTCGGGGGTGTTCGGCGCGTCGGGGGTGGAGGTTTTCAGCACGGGCTTGGCATCGGCCATGGGATCGATCATGTGACCATCGACTTCGCCGGTCAGGATGACGTCGACGCCATTGGCGATGTCAAGCGTTGCGGCCAGAGCGATGTTGGCGGCCGGAGCGGCGGATCCGGCCTTGGCGGCGGTCAGCGGGGCCTCATCACCCACGCGCATGACTGGGGATTGCGCCTTGTGCACCGCGTTTGCGGCGGCGGCATCGCCTGTATATTTGCTGGATGATATTGATAATCGTTGCCTGAACCTGACGACGAAGCGTCGATTTTCCCGAAACATGATACATCCTTCACTTCTTGCTTCGGGAGGGTTCATCCTACGCAAAAAGCGCAAAACAAGCCCCCCCCCCCCGTGATTTCGAAGTGTAGCGCCGGCGGGAAGATATTTGGGGGACTATGTTTCGTAAGGGGTTACGACGGGGAGTTACGGGGGTGTCTTTGGCGGCGCGATATGGTCATGCAGGAGACCATGTGTGCGCGAGCACGTCGGTACGGCCGGTCACCCCATACAGGTGCCCGGCCATACCGCAGCCGGTCACCGGCGACGGGAGCGCGCCGTCGTGATGGAGAATCCCGCGGCAAGCATGATGCATGCCGTCACTGCGAGCAGCAGCGTCTGGGCGCCCGTCTTCGAGAGGGTTTCCGTGCCCGCCGTGCCGGGTTTGGAGGTATCGGCATTGCCGCCGGCGCCGGGTTTGACGCCACCGGGACGCTCGGGCTGCCCGCCGCTGCCAGGCTGCTCGGGATCCTCGCCACCTCCTGGTTCCTCACCGCCGCCGGGCTGCTTGCGCTCCAGCCCGTCGCGAGCCTGAGTCAGGGCCTTTACGGCCTTGTCCAGATCGCCCTGCGTGGTGGATCGCCGTCCGCACTCCTCCTGCGCGGCGGCCAACGCCTCGGCGAACGCCTTCCACGATTCGGCAGTGTAATCGCCTTCCCTGAGAGCCTGAGCCGACGCGATGGCGTCAGACAACGGGCCACGGTCCAGACGCGCGTCGGACAGCGCGGCGATGGCATCATTCAGCCGTGCCGCAAGGGCGTCCACGTCGGACTGGGAGATGTGCGCCATGTCGGTGGCTACGGCGGCGGCAAGAGCCTCGCGCATCGTCGCCCACGCAGCCCTGTCGTACTGCGATTCGACCAGACCGTTCGCCGCCCGCTTCGCCGCATCCAACGCGGCCGCATCGATGTGCACGATTGACTCGTTGAACGCGGTCGTCGCCTGGCGCAGCGCGTCCGCCGCGGCGTCCACCTTATCGGCGTCTCCGGCGGCCGCATCGTGTGCGGCCTTGGCGTCGTCAATGGCCTGGCGCAGAGCGTCCGCGGCGCTTTGCGGATGCTGTCCCTCGTATTCGCCGACGCTGCCCGCCGTCTGCGCGTCCTCCAGCGTCTTGACCGCCGCATCCAGCACGACCTGATAGCGCTCCTGCGCGTCAAGCTGCGCGAGCGCCGTGTCGGCCGACCGCCGCAACGCAGCCGCGGCGTCATCGAGATCCTGTTGCGTCACCGTGCCGTAGGCGTCGGAGACCTGCTTGGCGCTTGCCCTCGCCTCGGCCAATGCGGCCGACGACGCGGGCAGGCCATGCGCGTCCAGAGACGCGATCAGCGCCGCGGCGTCATCGATCGCCACATACAGCGCGTTGCGGTCGAGCGACACGTAGCCGGTGCGGTAGAACTCGGACACCGCGTCTTCGACGGTCGTCGTCCACCGGCCGGCCTCGCGCGAGGTCAGTCCGGCGTCCAGCGCCGCCCGCGCCCGCTCCAGCACGACTTCGAGCTTGGTCTTCGCCGCCCGGGTGACGTTGCCGGCGTATTCGCCGACGGTGAGCTTGCCGAGCGCGGTCTCGACGGACGAGAGGTAGCTTTCCAGAGACGCCCCTGCATCCGCCTGATACAGGTACAACTCGTTGATGGCGACGGGGTTCTCGTTGAGCACGGTGATGCGTACCGCGTCGGTGTAGACGGGCCGTGCAAGGCGGGCCACGATCTCCGGCTTCATCTGCGCATTGCCGGAATAGTCGGTCAGCGTCTTCCACTGGTCGGCTGCACCATCGCCCGCACCGCCGCCGTCCTGCGGCACCACGCGGTATTCGGCCTTGAACCGCACCGGCTCGCTGTTACCGGAGGCCAGCAGGCCGAGCATGTTGATGTCCGCGGCCTTCGCGAGCGTGAATGTCAGGGTCTTGTCAGCCGTGGCCGTCAAGGTGGCCGCGCTGTCGCGGTCTCCGTCCGTCAGCTTGGCGAGGTCGGCGGCCGTGAGCGTCGAGCCGTCCGAGGCCGTCGTCTTGGCGTCGCGAGCCACGTTGCCGGGCGTCGCGTAGACCTCGATCTCGGACACCAGCGGCCATGCGGGCGAGCCGCTGGAGGGGATGCGGGCGTCGGCGATGTCCATGCGGATGCGTGTGATGCTCATGCCGACCGGCACGTCCATCACGATGCCCTGCTGTTTGCTCAGGTCGGCTTCGGTTCGTTCGGCGACCGTATGTTCGTCGCCGTTCGCGTCGATCACCTTCAACGTGAACTGCATGCTGCGGTCGGGCTGGCCTTCCTCGAACTTGAGCCGTATGCTGTCGACCTCACGGGCCTTGGCATAGTCGAGCTGGAACCATGCCGGCGTGGCGCCGTCGCGGGACACCCATGCGGTCGCCTTGCCGTCCACCAGCGCGCCTGCGTTCTCGGGCGCGTCCTTGGTGGGCGACGACGTGATGGCGGCCGAGGTGGCGATGTTCACGCTTTCGATGGTGTCGCCGGCCTCCTGCAGCAGTTCGAGTTCGGCGAGCGCCGGCCATGCGGTGCCGCCGACCGACCCCGTGAACTCCACGGTGACGTGTTCGACCTCCTCGCCAAGATTCGCCGCATACACCTGATCGAGGGCGCCCTGGTTCTGCGTCTCGTCGATCAGTGTCCGCTCGGTACCGTCAGCGAGCCCCGCGACGACCCTGAACTGGAACAGGCGGCCGGCCGTCTCGAACACGAGCCGCACGCGGTCCACACGCTGCGCCGACGCCAGGTCGATCCGATACCAGTTCGGGTCTGACCCGTTGCCGACCCACAGCGTACCGTCGTCGCCGTCGTTGCCGTTCGACGCGGGCCGCTCGCTGGGGCCGGCGCTTGCGGCGCCGCCAAGCGCCAGATTCGTGTACTCGGGCTGCGGCTGCGCGGCTCCCCAGACGGACAGCTCGTAGATGCCGGTCAGGTCCCGCCCGTTCGTCGAATGCAACTTCCAACGCACCTTGGAGCCGAGTATGTCGGCGGCGACCTCGTTCTTGGAGCTGACGGCATCGGCTTCGCTGCGGCCTATCTCGACCCATCCCGAGCCGTTCCAGACATCGATCTCGTAGCGCAGCGGGAAGTCGGCCGCGATCTGCTGCAGGGTGATGCCGGCGCCGGTGATCGAATACGTGCCGTCGAGGTCGACCACCAGCGTGGCGTCGGTCTTGCCCGTCTGCGTCCAGCCGGTGTCGGTGTTGCCGTCGGTCACGTCAGGGACGACGGTGCCGGTGTCCTCGTCGGTCACGTCATGTCCCAGCGCCAGGTTCGTGCGTTCGACCGCGGTGCCACCGTCGGTGACGTCGTCCATCGCGGTGACCGAATACTGGTCGAGGATGATCTTGCCGAGCGCTTTCTGGTCGACGTCATCCGCGGCTTCGGTCGCGAAACCATACCCGTCCTCGTCGCTTTTGCGGTTCGCCCACTGCCAGCCGTAGTCGAACCAGTCCGGGTCGGTGAAGTCGGTGCCGTGCTCCAGTTTGTTCAGCCGGTTGTCCATGTACGTCTTCCACCGCCGATAGTAGTAGTCGCCGGTCAGCCCGGCCCACTGGCGGTTGGAATAGTCGATGAGCGAGCCGTTCTTGTTCAGACCCCACGTGGTGACGAGCGCACGCGCGTTGAGCTCGAACAGGTCGGCGGTCCAATCGTCCGCGCCGTCGAGCATCGTGCGGGCATCGTCGATCCATGCGCCCACGAGGAAGTCGTCCGAGCTGGAAAGCAGCTTGTCCTGCGCCTTGATGATGTCCAGCATCCGGGACGACAGTGTCCGGAACGTCTCCAGATCGCCCGACTTGTACGCCTGCCCGGCGAGCGGCTGGTATTCCTGGAAGCTGTTGGCCAGCACCTGCCGCATCACGTCGACGTAATCGTAGCGGAAGCCGGCCGAGTCCTTGTACGAGTCATACGCCTGCTCGAACAGGGCCGCGGCCTTCTCGAACTGCCGCTTGTCGTAATCTATGTCGCTGTGGCCCCACGTGGACGCCGAGCCGATGATGTTGTCGGACGGGCGGGCGTTGATGATGGATTCGCTCGCACCCTGATAGTATTCGCCGTCCGTGTGCTTGTAGGCGGTGTCAAGCAGGATGTCCCACGCCTTCTCGATCGTCCCGTCGGCTCCGCCGTACCGGCGCTCGGCATACTCCTGCGTCCAGGAGCGATAGTCGACCGGATCCTGCTCCCAAGTCATGTCGAACAGCAGCTCGTAGACGATCGGCGAATTGTCGATGGCTTCGGGCGTGATGCCGATGCCGCGCATGTAACCGCTGGAGTTGTAGGCTTTCGTGATGTCCTGGGAGATCACCTCCGGCACTCCGTCAAGGCCCATGCGTCCGCCGAAGTTGTGCAACATGTTCCACACCCACGGCACGCCCTGGTTCTCCATCGGGCTGGCCTGCGAGCGCAGGTCGCTCTGCAGGTCGAGCACAAGCGCCTGACCCTTGTCCGCGAGCCCGGAGAGCTTCGTCTCGTCGATGCCCCACTGCCACTGCTGCATCACCCACACGGCCGCCGGGTCATGGTCGAGCATCTTGCGCTGCACGGTGCGGTAGATGTCGACGATGTCGAAGCCGTCTGGAATCGTGCCGCCCTCATGGAACGGATCGACCGCGTAGTAGTTCGACACCTTGCCGAACACGTTCTCCTGAGCTTTGTAGAACGTGTCGCCGACCTTCTGGAAGTAGTCCTCCTTGCCGGCCGCCTTGTCGGCGTCGGTCAGATACGTCTTGATCATGTACGGGCGGTCGAAACCGGACCATGTGCCGGACGACGCGGCCACCGACGTCGGGTTCTTCTCCTGGAAGTCGACCGGCACCTGACCGCCGAAGCCCTGGATGACCGGCGTGATGCCGTACGCCTGCATGCGGTCGTGGATCCTGCGGCCGAGCTCGACGCGCTGCTCGAACCATGCGGCGGGCAGGGGGCCTCCGACCGAGTACAGGTTCTGCATGTAGAACCATGCGTAGTATCCCGGCCCGGACAGGTATTCGCGCACCTCGTCGTCGCTGTAGCCGTATTGGGTGAGCGTCTCGCGCAGCACCTCCTCCTGTCCGACGATGTCGAGCATGAGGTTCACGCCGTTCATCGCCGCCCAGTCGAGGAACGGCTCGTAATCATCCCAGTTCCAGAACGCCATCGTGTACGAGTAGGTGCAGAAGTTGAGCGCGTACCGGTACTCGTAGTTCGTGTATTTGAGGATTTTCCGGCCGACTGCAGGCAGGCTCTCCGGCATGGACAGCTGGGAGCCGAACAGCGGGTTGTAGTCGACCTTGCACCAGTGGCGCAGATAATAATTGAGGCCGGATGCGAGCGAGACGCCGTTGTTGCCGCGGATGGAGATCCGGTCGTCGCCGGCGTCTGAGATTTCGAACACGTCCTTGCCGTCGGCCTTGCCGCGCAGCTGGAAGTCGAACTTGTCGACCCACCGCTCGCCGATCACGCGGCCGACGAGGTTTCTGACCTCGGTGACGGTCTTCTCGGCGGCATAGTCGGCGTCGGTCTCTACGCGGGCCCACTCCCGGCCCCACGAGCTTGAGTCGAAGTCGGTGACGGAGATGGCCTTGGGGCTGGCCTGCTCGTCGGAGACCTTGGTGCCGTGGAAAGCGACTTCGGCGAGGTTGACCTGCTGGGCGGCGGAGTTGTAGCTGACGCTGATGCGCGCGTATGCGGCTTCGGTGGCATCGATGGGATGCGTGTCGGCGGCACCGGTCGCGGGGGCGTCATCGCTCTTGTAGGCCACCTTGCCGTAATCGGCGCCGTCCTTGGACAGATAGACCTCGTAGTGGTAGTACGAGCCGGCGAGGTTGGTGATGTCGATCTGCGAGATGCTGTATGTGCCGTGCAGGTCGAAGTCGAGGAAGCGGCGGTAGTCCTGCATCGACGAGTCTGCGGGTGACTGCCAGTAGGTCGCCGGATCGCCGTCGACTGCGGCGGCCGCAGCATGGCCGTCCGCGGCGGCACCGCTCGCCGTGACGCCGGCGATCGCCGGTTCCACGGCGCGCGCGAGACGTCCGGATGTGATCAGGCCGCACATGAGTGTCGCCATGGCGATAAGCAGGGCCGTCGCGCGACGCCGCCATGATCGGTGGCAGGTCGGAGGATGTTCGGGCGAGTGCCCACGACGATGACGAGCGGATGAAACCATCATTGGTTGCCCTTGCCTTCTCTTGATTTTCAGTAAGAACCGCACCGGCGGACATTGCCGGATTTTGTTAACAATATATACAAAGAATGGGACATGGCGCGCCCGCGTCACACCGCGCCGCGCCGCTTTCAACCGCCCCTGTACCACACAATGCGATTTTTGGCGGTTCTTGTGCTGGTGTGGTACAGCGCCGATTCAGGACAATTCGGGCGAATTCCTCAGATCATTGGAAAATGGCGGTTCCTGATTTTTTGTTCGTTGCCATACCAGCTCAAAAACGCGTCGAAATCGCATTGTGTGGCAAACGCTGTGCCACACAATGCGATTTTGACCACAAATTGACGTGGTGTGGCACAATCCCCAGATGCCGGACCGCGGATATGCCGGCAATAGACAAAAAGGGTTCCAGGCGATGCACCCGGAACCCCGATATGCGGACAGGGCGAGATTCGAACTCGCGGTGGCTTGCACCACAACGGTTTTCAAGACCGTCTCTTTAGGCCGCTCAGACACCTGTCCTTATGTGCGCCACGAGCGCACAAGATTCAATTATACATCCGGCGCGGATGTTCTCCGCCACCGGATGCGGTCGACGCCGAAGCGATCAGGCTTCCCACTTGGTCGGCTCGATGACTTCCTTGCCGCCCATGTAGGGGCGCATGGCCTGCGGAATCTCGATGGAGCCATCCTTCTGCTGATGGTTCTCCAGGATCGCGACGAGCCATCGCGTGGTGGCCAGCGTGCCGTTGAGCGTGGAGACCGCGCGGGTGGAACCGTCCTCGTTGCGCTCGCGGATGTTCAGGCGGCGGGCCTGGTACTCGGTGCAGTTCGAGGTGGAGGTGAGCTCGCGGTAGCGGCCCTGGGTCGGGACCCACGCCTCGGTGTCGAACTTGCGGGCTGCGGAGGAGCCGAGATCGCCGGCGGCGGTGTCGATGACGCGGTACGGCACCTCGACCTTGGCGAGCATCTCCTCCTCCATGCTCAGCAGGTGCTGGTGCTCCTTGTAGGAGTCCTCCTGCTTGGTGTAGACGAACATCTCCACCTTGTCGAACTGGTGCACGCGGATGATGCCGGACGTATCCTTGCCTGCGGCGCCGGCCTCGCGGCGGTAGCAGGAGCTCCAGCCGCAGTAGCGCAGCGGGCCGTTGGACAGGTCGAGGATCTCGTTCTCGTGCATGCCGGCGAGCGCCACCTCGGAGGTGCCGACCAGGTACTGCTCGTCAGGCTCGCGAAGACGGTAGATCTCGTCGGCGTGGGAGTTGAGGAAGCCGGTGCCGGCCATGACCTCGGGACGCACCAGCGTCGGGGTGATGGCGAGCACGAAGCCGTGCTTCTCGGCCTGATCGACGGCCATGGTCAGCATGGCGATCTGCATGCGGGCGACCGCGCCGCGCAGGAAGTAGAAGCGGGAGCCGCCGACCTTGACGCCGCGGCGCATGTCGATGCCGGCCACGCCGGTGCCGAGGGTCAGGTGGTCTTTCGGCTCGAAGCCTTCGGCCGCGAAGTCGCGGGGCTGGCCGACCTTCTTGACGACAACGTAATCGTCCTCGCCGCCTTCCGGGGCCTCGGGTTCGACGACGTTCGACAGCTTCCACATGGCGGTGGTGTATTCCTCGGCGGCGGCGTCCGCGGCGGCCTTGTATTCGGCGACCTTGGCGGACAGCTCCTTGGTCTGCGCGATCAGCGCGGCCTTCTCGTCGGCGGGCGCGGCGGCAACCTTCTTGCCGATCTCCTTCTGCTGGGCGCGGGCCTCCTCGAACTCCTTGAGCGCGGAGCGACGGGTCTCGTCAGAGCGCAGCACCTCGTCGACCAGTTCGACGGATTCGCCGCGCTTGCGCTGGGATTCCTTGACAATGTCAGCATGTTCGCGAATGAATTGAATATCAAGCATGTGCCTAACACTACCGCCGTAAGCCGACACGGACAATACCCCTCGACCGGCCCTTGAACGGCCCGCCGCACACATCACGGCCGCTCCCTCCCCTCGGCCGGCGCGGCCGTTGCATCGCCGCATCCGACTACGGAGCCGGAGAACAGAGTTCCGAGCGGATTCACACGACGTTCATTGCGGCTCCATGTGCCGTCTCTTCGGGCTTCCTACGCTGGCGTTGCACATCGGTTCCCGTGCGACGACCGTTCGCGCCCTGCGACGCGTCGCGCGGGAATCTTTAGCAAGAAGGAGTATCCATGCGTATTTCAACACGCATTCAAAGCCTGCTGGTCTCGGCAGCGCTGCTGGTGCCGCTGGTGGCGACGCCAGTCACCGCAGCCTACGCGCAGCCGACCGAGGAAAAGACCGCGGCGTCCTGGTCGGGCGTCGTCATCAACGAGGCATATCTATCCGGCGGCAGCAAGGGCGCCGCATACAAGAACAAATTCATCGAACTGTACAACACCACCGACAATGACGTGACGCTCGACGGCACCTCGCTGCAGTACCGTCCGGCGAGCGGCACAGGCGCGAGCAACGCCGCCGCCGACCTGACCGGCGTCATCAAGGCCAAGGGCCACTATCTGATCAAGGCGGGCTCGAACGGCTCCGACGGTGCCGAGCTGCCGCAAGCGGACGCCACCGCCACCAGCCTCAACGCCAGCGGCACCAAAGGCACGCTGTTCCTCGCCGCCACGACAAGCAAGCTCAGCCCGGCCGCCGGCGACACCACGGCGAACGCCGACATCATCGACGCGCTCGGCTACGGCGACACCAACACGTTCGAGAAGGCGGCTGCCACCGCGCCGAAGAGCAACGCCGACGTGAAGTCGCTGAACCGCGCGAACGGCGTGGACACAAACGACAACAGCGCCGACTTCACGCTGAGCGCCGACATCACCCCCGAAGGCACCGGCGAAGAATCCCAGCCGACACCGAAACCAGACCCGACGCCCGGCGACTGCCCGACCGGCGAGGCCGAAATCGCGCAGATCCAGGGCACCACCGACACCAGCCCGTGCGTCGGCAAGACCGTGACCACCACAGGCGTGGTGACCGCGGCCTACCCGGACGGCGGATTCAACGGCTACACCATCCAGACGCCGGCAACCGGAGGCGCGGTCAACCTCGCCGAGCACAAGGCGTCCGACGGCCTGTTCGTATACGATTCGAAGAACGTCAAGGATCTTCAGATCGGCGACTATGTCAAGGTCAACGGCACGATCAGCGAATACTACGGCCTGACCGAGCTCAACGCGAGCTCCGTCACGAAGCTCTCCAACAAGGTCGAGGCCCCGAAGGCCTCCACCGTGGCGTTCCCGAAGACCGACACCGAGCGCGAAAGCCTGGAAAGCATGCTGATCGCGCCGCAGGGCGACTACACCGTTTCGGACGTGTACAACACGAACAAGTACGGCGAGATCGGACTCGCGGCATCGAACAAGCCGTTCCTCAACCCCACCGTCAAGGGCCTCAAGGGCGACGCCGAAACCGGTGCCGCATACCAGGCCGAACTCGGCCGCATCGAAGCCGAGGGCGTGTACCTGGACGACGGCTCCAGCCGCAACTTCCTCGACACGAAGTACCCGGACAACGCCGACACGCCGCTGCCGTACCTGTCGAACGACCAGCCGGTGCGCGTGGGCGAGAAGGTCACGTTCACCAAGCCCGTCGTGCTCGACTACCGCAACAGCGCGTGGCGCTTCCAGCCGACCGAACGCCTGACCGGAGACAACGCCGACGCGCAGCCGGTGACGTTCACCAGCACCCGCACCGACACGCCCGATCTGGCCGCGGTCGGAGGCGACATCAGACTCGCCACGTTCAACGTGCTCAACTACTTCTCCACCACCGCCGACGAGACCGGCTGCTCCACGAGCAACGCCTACACCGACCGTGACGGCAACCCGGTCACCGCGAAGAACTGCGACGTGCGCGGCGCATGGGACAAGGCCAACATGGAACGCCAGCGGGCGAAGATCGTCAAGGCCATCAACAACCTCGGCGCCGACGTGGTCTCGCTGGAGGAGATCGAGAACTCTGCCAAGGCCGCCAGCTCCGTGCCGGCATCATTCAAGGGCGAGCGCCGCGACTACGCGCTCTCCACGCTGGTCGACGCGCTCAACAAGCAGGCCGGCGAAGGCACCTGGGCCTACGTGCCCAGCCCGCAGACCGTCCCCGACCTCGACGTGGAGGACGTGATCCGCACCGCGTTCATCTACAAGCCCGCCAAGGTCGCGACCGTCGGCGAAACCCGAATCCTCACCGACTCCGACGCGTTCAACGGCAAGAACGGCTACGAGCACGGCCGCCAGCCCGACGCCCAGGCGTTCAAGGCCAAGGGCACCGCCGACTCCGACGCGTTCCTCGTCGTCGCCAACCACTTCAAGTCCAAGGGCTCGGCGAGCAACGCGCTCAACCAGGATCCCGGCGACGGCTCCGGCAACGCCGACTACACCCGTCAAGCGCAAGCCGACGCGCTGCTCGCGTTCACCGATGAGGTGAAGAGCGATCTCAAGCTGGAGAAGGTCTTCCTCGTCGGCGACTTCAACGCCTACTACGCCGAAAAACCGATCCAGAAGATCGTGGCGGCCGGATACACCGACCTGAGCGAGCAGGTGAGCGAAAAGACCGGCAAGTACACCTACGCCTACACCGTCAAGGACGAATCCGGCAACACGAACGGAGGGGTCGGCTCGCTCGACCACATCTTCGCCAACGAGGCCGCGATGCGGTCCGTGACCGGCGCGGACATCTGGAACATCAACTCCGTCGAATCCGTGGCGCTGGAATACTCGCGCTACAACTACAATGCGAAGAACCTGTACCAGGCCGATCAGTTCCGCGCCTCCGACCATGATCCGGTGATCATCGGAATCTCGGCCTCCGGCACGACCGGCGGCACGGCCACGCTGAATCTGCTGAACTTCAACGATTTCCATGGCCGCATCGGCAAGAACCTGACGGTGCCGTTCGCCGCTACCATCGAGCAGCTGCGCGCCGAGCACCCGGATTCGTCGCTGCTGCTGGCGGCCGGCGACAGCATCGGCGCCTCGCTGTTCAATTCGTCGGCGCAGAAGGACCAGCCGACCATCGACGTGCTCAACGCGCTGGGGCTCAAGGCCTCCGCGGTCGGCAACCACGAGTTCGACCAGGGGTACGACGACCTGACCGGCCGCGTGATCGGCACCGACGGCAAGCGCAACGCGCAGTGGGATTATCTCGGCGCGAACGTGTACAAGAAGGGCACCGGTACGCCGGCGCTTCAGGAATACAGCATCCAGAACGTCAATGGCGTGCGGGTCGGTGTGATCGGCGTGGTCACGCAGGAGACCTCCACGCTCGTCTCCCCCGGCGGCATCAAAGGCATCGAGTTCGGCGACCCGGTCGAGGCCGTGAACCGCGTGGCCCGTCAGCTCACCGACGGCGACGAGTCGAACGGCGAGGCCGACGTGATCGTGGCCGAATACCACGAGGGCGCCGCCTCCAACGAGGATGACGCCACCGCCAAGCCGACCATCGACGAGCAGAAGGCCGCCAGCCCGGTGTTCAGGAAGATCGTCGACGACACCGACCCGGCGGTCGACGTGATCTTCACCGCGCACACGCACATGAAGTACTCGTACACCGATCCGGCCCACAACGGACGCCCGGTCATCCAGACCGGCAGCTACGCCGCGAACATCGGCCAGGTCGTGCTCGACTACGACAAGGCCACCGGCACCGTCACCTACCGCAAGTCCGGCAACGTGGCGGTCGACACCAGCAAGAGCGACGACGAGCTCGCGGCCGCCGGCGACGACACCGTCAGGAACGTGAAGAGCATCGTCGACGCCGCCGTGGCCAAGGGCCAGGAGGAAGGCGACAAGCCGGTCGGCTCCATCGCCGCCGACATCACCACCGCCTTCAAGGACGGCGCGCGCGACGACCGCGCCTCCGAATCCACGATGGGCAACCTCGTCGCCGACTCGCTGCTCGACTCACTGTCGTCCGAGGACCGCGGCGGCGCCGAAATCGGCGTGGTGAACCCCGGCGGCCTGCGCGCCGAATTCTGCAAGACCGGCGACAACGAGAAGTGCACGATCGCCGCCGACGGCACCATCACCTATGCCCAGGCCAACGCCGTGCTGCCGTTCCTCAACAACCTGTGGACCACCACACTCACCGGAGCCCAGTTCAAGGAAGCCCTCGAACAGCAGTGGCAGACCGACGCCGACGGCAACGTGCCCTCCCGCCCGTACCTGCAGCTCGGCCTGTCGCACAACGTCTCCTACACCTATGATCCGAACGCGGCGCAGGGCAATCACATCACTTCGGTGACCGTGAACGGCAAGCCGCTCGACCTCAAGCGCGAGTACCGCATCGGCTCCTTCTCGTTCCTGCTGCAGGGCGGCGACAACTTCCGCGCCTTCGCCGCCGGCAAGGACACGAAGGACACCGGTCTGGTCGACCGTGACGCATGGATCGACTACATCTCCAAGAACTCGCCGCTCAAGCCGCGCTACGACCGTCGCGCGGTGGCCGTCACCGGCATCCCGGCCGGTGGCAAGGTCACGGCCGGCACCTCGTTCGATCTGCAGTTCTCGAAGCTCACGCTCACCTCGCTGGGCGTGCCCGCCGAGACCAAGCTGGTCGCCACGATCGACGGCACCGAGGTCGGCTCCGCGGCCGTCAAGGACGGCGACACCGCCACATTGCAGGTCGCGGTTCCCGCCGGGCTGCCGGCTGGCGCGGCGACGCTCACCGTCAAGGCCGTGACCAACGGCACAACCGTGACGCTGCCGCTGACCGTCGCCGCCGGCACCTCGACCAAACCGCAGCCCGGCAAGCCCGGCCAGACCGAGCAGCCTGGTCAGACGAAGCCCGGTACGGGCGATGAACGGCACGACGGCGCGAACAACGCAGCCGGCAATGGCGGCAACGCCGGCGCCGTCGAGCAGCTGTCGCAGACCGGCGCACCCGTGGTGGCGGTGGTCGTCGCCATGATGGCGCTGCTGGCCGCTGGTCTCACCGCGGTCCGCACGTCGAAGCGAGCCGATCGCATACGCTGACCGGCCAGCTGAACTGGCCACAGTCCTCCGCGTGGTGGGACGCGCCCCAACGGGTGCCTCCCGCCACGCGGTTTTTTTATGCGCGCAGCGAGACCGTGGGTGGTCGCCAACACACCAAGCCACCGTCAGACTCGCTACGCGAGCCAGCTCCCACCAGCGGGAGCAAGACGACGCACCTCCCAATGACAACACAAGACCGAGGCCGGTCGCCGTGGCATCCGCTTCATCCCTCTCCCCACGCATGCCCCCGCCCGTGAATATCGTGTGGGAATCGTCGAATTTCGGCAGGGCGAAACCATTACAAGCCACTTGAACGTTCACAATGGGAGGTATGCCGCTAGCCGCCATCATCACCATAGCCGTCATCGCCGGCGTCATCGTCCTCATCGTCGCCGTGACGTTCGCCCTGCGCGCCCGCCGCCACAAGCGCCTGTCGCAGCAGCTCGTCAAACGCAACGACGATCAGGTGCATTACGTCTTCGTCGTGAACCCGTCCAAGCCGCAGGCCGCCCAGCGGCGCGCGCACATCGAACAGTTCTGCCGTGACAAGGGACTGACCGACGTGGAATTCATCGACACGCAGCTCGACAAGGACGGCCGCGCATGCGCCAAGGAGGCGCTCGCCAACGGCGCTGACGTGGTGGTCGCGGTCGGCGGCGACGGCACTGTCCGCACGGTCGCGAGCGCCATGTCCGGCACCGGCCATGCCATGGGCATCATCCCGATCGGCACCGGCAACCTGTTCGCCCGCAACATGGGTATTCCGATCGACGACATCGACGCGGCGCTCACCGTCGCCACATCGCACGGGTCGCGGCACGTGGACGTCGGCCGTCTCTCGCTGCTGGACGATCCGAAGGCCGATCACGGCCACGCATTCCTGATCATCGCCGGGGTCGGTTTCGATGCCGCCATGATCGACGACACCGACCCGCAGCTGAAGAAGAACATCAGCTGGCTGGCGTATTTCGTCGGCGGCGTGAAGAACCTGTTCACCCCGAAATACCGGGGCGACGTGACCATCACCAGCACGGACGGCAGCATGCACACCCGTCATGGCGTGGCATTCCGCACGTTCATGGCCGGCAACTGCGGGCAGATCCCCGTGTTCTCGCTGATGCCCAACGCCTCATACGACGATGGCATCCTCGATTTCGAGATCATCGACACGTCGGGCGGCATTTTCGGCTGGGCGAACCTGTTCGGCGATGTGGTACACCAGACCATCACCGGCAAGCCCGGATCGAACCCACTGTCGACGAATTCGACGATGGACCAGATTCAGGGAGTGAGCGCGGAGATCACGCTGGAGAAGCCGGTGCTGGCCCAGGTCGACGGCGACATGCTCGGCCGCACGCGGCATCTGCGATTCACCGTCGACCGCGAGGCGCTGTGCGTGCGCGTGCCGGAGGTCGCACCCGACATGTCAGCGACGGGAATCATCCCGCCGATTCGCGATTGATACGAAACCGACGCTCTCAGAACTTGCAGATAGAGGCCATTTTTCATGAAAAATGACCTCTATCTGCAAGTTCTGAGAGCGCTACTCATGCTTACGCGCATCCGCGACGACCCGTGCGACGTGCAACGCCAGGTATGCGACCTCATCTTCGGTGAGGTTGGAGCCCAGACGCAGCGAGGCGACGGTGCCGATGGTCTGCGCGCACTGCATGGCCTTGGGATATGACTGCCGGATCGATGCGATGATCGGCTCGGGTTCCTTGTCGAGCTGCTTGCCCTGATGGATGCGGACGAACAGGTAGCGCAAATGGGTGATGAACCGGCCGACGTTGACGCTGTGCTGATCAAGCGAGACGCCGTAGGTCTGCTCGATGATGGTCAGCATCTGCTGGATGACGCCGGTCATCTTGTACGTGTCGGACAGGTCGCCGTTCGCGAAGCCGGCGTTGACCAGATGCAACGCCAATGCCACGGTCTCGCTGCCGGGCAAGACACCGTTCAGGTGACGGTTGAGTTCATTGACCAGCCGCGAGGCCTGCGCGTACTCGGACGCGTACAGCGACTGGACTTCCGCCTGCAGCGGATATGCGATGTTGACGTGGCGCTGCGCCCTCTGCACCGCACCGGTGCAGAGGGCGCAGCGCCATGACAAGCGTGGGCTGCGATTCGGCCTGTTCCGCGAGCCCGGTCGCCGTCATGGCGTCCGTCACCAGTCGAATGATCTCCGGAGGTATCTCGGACAGCAGTTCCGCGATATGGTCCGGGTCTCGGCCGTCGGCCGGAACGAACACGCGCACGATTTTCGCGTCGTCGACGCGCTGGCCGGGTTTGGCCTGGAATCCCAGGCCGCGCCCGGTGACGATGACCTCGCGGGCACCGTCCTTGGCGAGTACGACGTTGTTGTTGAACACGCGAAGAATTTTCACGGCATTCCTTCCGGCCGCTCGGCCGTTGCGCCGATTGGCTCTTGATGCGGTCAGCGCTGGATGTCCAGCACTTCCTGGCCCGCCTGCACGTCCACGCCCGTCTTCGGGGTGACGCCGGCAAGCGCCGCGGTGTTCAGCACCGTCATCAATGTCGTGGTGCTGTATCCCGCCTCCTTGACCTTATCAAAGTCGACGGTCACCAGCGTGTCGCCCGCGTTCACGCGCTGGTTGGCGCTGACGGCAACGTGGAAGCCCTCGCCGTTCATCTTCACCGTGTCGATGCCGACGTGCACCAGCACTTCGATGCCGTCGTCAGTCTTCAGGCCGAAGGCGTGACCGGTCTCGGCCACGGTCTGCAGCACGCCGGAGACCGGCGCGACCACGGTGGAATCAGTGGGCTGGATGCCCACACCCTCGCCGAGCGCGCGGGAGGCGAACACCGGGTCGCCGGCGTCGTCGAGCGACACGACATGGCCTGCGACGGGGGCGCCGACCGTGGTGGTGCGAACGGCGGTGGCAGTAGCGGTCGCGGTGGCGGTCGCCACCGGTGCAGCGTCCGCCGGCGCCGTCTCGACGGCAGTCCCGTCAGACTCGCTGGCGGCGTTCATCTCGGCCTTCTGCTCGGGAGTACGGTAATCGAGCATGATGATCAGCACCATCGAGACGATGAACGACACGGCGATGGAGACGGCGTACACCCACATCTGGCTGAACACCGGGATGGTGAGCAGGGAGGTGAACGCGAACGCGTTGGTGGTCACGCCGCGCACCGATTCGCCGGCTGCAGTGACGGACGGGAACAGCCAGCCGAGCACCGCGATGACGACGCCACCGGCGAAGCAGCCGACCAGCATGCGCTTGTAGATCAGCTTGTAGCGCAGGTGGATGCCGTACAGGCTCGGCTCGGACACGCCACCGAGCAGGCCGGCGGCGAGGGCGCCGAGCGAGGTCTGACGCATGTCCTTGTTCTTGTCGCGGATGGAGATGAACAGCACGCCGGCGGTCGCGCCGAAGCAGGCGAAGTTCCACACGCCCATCGGGCCCTGGATGAAGTCGTAGCCAAGGGACTGGATGTTCATAAGCATCAGGGCGTTGAGCGGCCAGTGCAGGCCGAGCGGCACGAGGAACGGGTAGAGCATCGGGATCAGGATCGCGAAGATGAACGGGGCGTGGCCGTTGAGCCAGGCCAAGCCGACGCCGAGCCAGTTGCCGGCGAGGATGCCGAGCGGGCCAATGAGGAAGGCGGTGAGGGCGCCGACGATGATCATCGAGAAGAACGGCACGAACACGATCTGCACGCTGTCGGGGACAATCTTCTTGAGCCCGTGGTAGACGAGCGCGAGCACGGCAGCCATCAGCAGCGGCACGAACACGTTGCCGCTGTAGTCGTTGAGCAGCATCGGAATGCCGAACACCTTGGTCGAGCAAGAGGTGGTGCCCAGCGTGGCGCTCTTGACGCAGGTGGTTACGTCCTTCCACTTTTCGGAGTCCATCAGGTCGGCGAACTGCGGGGTCATCAGAGCGGCCATGATGGAGCCACCGAGCCACGGGTCGACCCTGAGCTTCTTCGAGGCGTTGTAGGCAATCATGATCGGCAGGAAGTAGAACACGCCCTTCCAGATGGCCTTGATGAACACCAGGCTGGTGTTGGCTTCCTCGCTCGGCACGATACCGATGGAGATGCACAGGTTGACCAGGGCGATGATGATCGACGCGCCGAGCAGCACGCCCAGGATCGGGCGGAACGAGTCGGACAGGTACTCGAAGAACGAGTCCATCCACGCGACTTTGCCGCGCACCTTGGCGCGTTCGGCGGCTTTGACGTCGGCATCGGACTGCGCCTTGTCGCCGGCGACCGCGCCCTTGCCAGCGCCGACGCCCGCCATCTCGGGCAGGTGCATGATGTTCTCGTACATCGTGGCGACCGCGCCGCCGATGACGACCTGGTAACGGTCGCCGGACTGCGGCACCGCTCCCAGCACGCCCTTCATGGTCTCCAGCCGGTGCTGGTCTACTTTGCCCGCGTCGACGAGTTCGAAGCGCAGGCGAGTCGCGCAGTGCGTCAGGCTCTTGACGTTGCCCGCGCCACCGATCGCTTCGATGATCTGCGATGCAGTTGATGCTGCCATCTCACATCCCTTTCCGTGAATCTTCCATTGATCCGTCTCCGGTGCCGGGCCGCAAAACAAAAAAGACCTGAGATATGGATAGTCCTATCCGTATCTCAGGTCTTGCGTCTTGTCGACTTGCAACCCTGCATCGAGTCGATTGGTATGTTAACTTCAGATGAACTGCGACACGCCGATAAATCACAAAGATGGCATCGCAACCATTCGGGCGATGAGCGGGTGGCCGATGCGCCCCGCCTTTCATCTATATAAACATCCATATAAGCATCATCACCGGCTCATGCGACGCATGTTTCGCGGGCACCCGTCACTGTGCGCGGGCCGCGTCACGCTGTGCGACCCCGCACCGAGTGACGCATGACGAAAACCCTTGCAATCACTGGGTTTTGGGGATATCGTCACTGTGCGCGGGTCGCGCAGTGTGACGCGACCCGCGCACAGTGACGCAAAACCCGCGCAGCGTGACGACCGGTCGGAACATAGAGCACCGACCGGCCGTATGGCGTGGAACCATTTTCGGATCTCGCCACGCGAGACATCACCCGCAATTGACGGGGCGGGCGGCGCGCTCGCGGCTCAGCCCGCACGCACGCCGCCTTACGGACGCATCACGGCGCCCATCCGCGAAGACCCGCTACCGCTACAGCGTGAACTTCCGGGAAGCGGCGGCTCCGGTCGTGGCGAAATCGGAGCCCTTGGACTGCAGCGAGGCCACGGCCGTCACCTTGTGCGAGCCGGGCGCAAGCGCCTTCGGCAGACGAACCGTCCAGACACCGGCGTTCCCGACGATCGCGACGTAGCTCTTGCCATCCACCGTCACCGTGACCTTCGCGCCGGCGGCGGCATCGACCATACCGGATATCTGGCCGGCGGCGAGCTTGGCGAACTTCGGCTGTCCGACGTTGATGGACAGGTTGAAGCCGTGCTTGAACATCGCCTCGGCGTTGTACTTGCCGTCAACGATGGCGAAGCCACCGGCGACCGCATCGTCATCGGCCGCGTCATCGCAGGAGCTCATGTTGCCGTACGAATCCACGCCGATCGAGTAGTGGCCGGACACGATGGCACCGCCCGAGTCGCCGCTCAGCAGGAAGGCGCTGAAGTGGAAGTCGTACACGTCGAGCAGCTCGCCGTTGTCGTTCACGCTTTCGGTGACCTTGTCGGCGGTGACGACGCCGCATGTCCAACCGCTGGTCGAACCGGACTTGCAGGCGGGCATACCGATGGTGACGCAGACGCGTCCCAGACCTGCAACGGGATGCCATCATCCTGCGTGAAATTACCCACACCCTTGGTGGTCAGGTCTGGGCCGGTGGCGTCTGCGCCTCACGTGGACAGCTCGGCCGGGTTCTTGTACTTGCTCGTGGACAGGCGGTCGAGTATACCGGCATCGTTGTTGTCGCCGACGTGGCCGTATGCGGTCGCGCCGACGGTGTCGCGCAAATCGGAGACGTTCTCCTTGCGGCTGCGTACGTGGTGGATGCCGGGCACTACCACGAACGCAGCCGATGGCACTGTCACTTTCGACCAGATGCCGTTCGACGCTGCCGGCACGTACGAGTACACGCTCGTGCAGGTCACCGGCAACGCCGATGGCGTCACGTATGACAGCACCGAGTACGCGGCGACCATCACCGTGACCGCGACGGCCGACAACACACTGACCGCCGCCGTCTCGTATGCGAAGGATGGCGAGACCGTTGACGCGGCCACGTTCGCCAACGTGTACAAGGCGCCGACGAAGCCTGGCGAGCCGACGCAGCCGGCTGAGCCCGGTAAGCCCGGTATCAGCCGACCAAGCCCAGCAAGCCGAAGGTCACGATCTTCAAGCCGCAGGTTCAGGTCGCGCCTTCCGCCGATGCGGTGAAGACGCTCGCGAAGACCGGTTCCACGACCGGTGCCATCGTGATTGCCGCCCTCTTCGCGGCAAACGCCAATCCATCAACCTCTCGCCGGTTCCAAGCGCCTTTGATTCCCCGTGCCGTTGGCATATCGGCGTCGATGGTCAACACAGACCGCCTCTGCCGTGCCATTTCCACTCGTCCCTTCCTCCCGCGTCTCCATCCCCTATGTTCCGCCCTTCGCCATCCTGTCCTCCGGGGCTATCCGTCGTACTCTGTCACTCCACTAATCAATCCTCTAGGGTCAATCGTGCTTCCTCGCATCCTTGTCGCCGTGTCCCCTTTCCGCCGCGTCCCTTTCCGCCGCGTCCCTTTCCTCCGCGTCTCTTTTCGCTGCATTCTTTTCCGCCTTCCCCCTCCCCGCCGTCATCCTCTTATCTGGTACACCGGTACATTACGGGTTCAAATAGCCGTTATTCACAATTGCATGTGCGAAATGGTCGTTTTTGGGCTTTGAAACGACCATTTCGCACGGGGAATACCAGATAACGGCTATTTGAACCCGTAATGTACCGGTGTACCTAATGACAGAGCGGATAGAGCTGGGCGCACATGGCATGCGCAGGCAGCACGCCCGGCAACATCACCAACATTCTCGAACAAAAAATCACAATTTCTCACAAAAACGTAACCCAAATGACACCGGTCGTGGCAAAATAGAAGCATGGTAGCAAACAATGCGGGCAAGCCCGCCACCCCAGCTGATCTGATCAATGTCGACGAAGTCATCGGCAAGTACTATGACCTCGTCCCCGACCCGGCGGTTCCGGAGCAGCGTGTCATCTTCGGCACGTCCGGCCACCGTGGCTCGTCCCTGAAGACCTCGTTCAACGAGGCCCACATCGTCGCCATCACACAGGCCATCGCCGAGTACCGCAAGAAGGCCGGCGTCACCGGCCCGCTGTACCTCGGACGCGACACCCACGCCCTGTCCGGCCCGGCCGAGAAGACCGCCATCGAGGTGCTCGTCGCCAACGGCGTGCACGTGCGCATCGACTCCCGCGGCGATTTCGTCCCCACGCCAGTCGTCTCCCAGGCGATCCTGACGCACAACCGCGCGGCCGACGGCACCCAGCGCTTCGAAGGCGAGGGCCTGGCCGACGGCATCGTGGTCACCCCGAGCCACAACCCGCCCACCGATGGCGGCTTCAAGTACGATCCGGTCACCGGCGGCCCGGCACCGGCCGAGACCACCAACGCCATCGCCGCCCGCGCCAACGAACTGCTCGGCGACTTCAAGTCCATCAAGCGAGTGCCCTACGAGGAGGCCATCAAGTCCGAGTACGTCGAGGGCTTCGACTTCCGCGAGCACTACGTCGCCGACCTGGGCAACGTCATCGACTTCGACGTGATCCGCGACTCCGGCGTGCGCCTGGGCATCGATCCGCTTGGCGGCGCCTCCGTGAACTATTGGCCGCTCATCAACGAGAAGTACGGCCTGAACATCGGCGTGGTGCGCCCCGAGGTCGACCCGACCTGGCGCTTCATGACCATCGACCACGACGGCAAGATCCGCATGGATCCGAGCTCCCCGTACGCGATGAAGGGCCTCGTGGACCAGCTCAACGCCGGTGCCTGGGACAAGTACGACCTAGTGGGCGGCACCGACCCGGACGCCGACCGCCACGGCATCGTCTGCCCGAACTGGGGCGTGATGAACCCGAACCATTACATCGCCGTGTGCGTCGAGTACCTGTTCGGCGGCAACCGTCCGGGCTGGCCGGAAGGCACCGGCATCGGCAAGACCCTGGTCTCCTCCTCCCTGATCGACCGCGTGGCCTCGTCCATCAATGCGAAGCTCGTCGAGGTTCCGGTCGGCTTCAAGTGGTTCGTGGATCCGCTGTTCAGCGGCGAGGTCGCGTTCGGCGGCGAGGAGAGCTCCGGCATGAGCTTCCTGCGCCGCGACGGCCGCGTGTGGACCACCGACAAGGATGGTCTGATCCCCGACCTGCTGGCCGCCGAGATCACCGCCAAGACCGGCAAGAACCCCGCGCAGCTGCATCAGGATCAGGTGGCTCGCTTCGGCGAGAGCTGGTACAAGCGCGTCGACACCCCGACCACGCTGGAACAGAAGGCCAAGTTCGCCAAGCTCACCGGCGATGACGTGGCCGCCACGCAGCTGGCCGGCGAGGACATCACCGCCAAGCTGACCGAGGCGCCGGGCAATCACGCCAAGATCGGCGGCCTGAAGGTCACCACCAAGGACAACTGGTTCGCCGCGCGTCCTTCCGGCACCGAGAACATCTACAAGGTGTACGCCGAATCCTTCGTCTCCCCCGAGGCCCTGGACAAGGTGCTCGACGAGGCCAAGCTCGTCGTCGACAAGGCATTGGGCGAATGAGATCCACGCAACGCATGGCCGGGCTGGCGGCCCGTTAGCCACCAAACGACCGACCCCGAGGCCCTTTGCGGATCAGCTTCCGCGAAGGGCCTTCGCATTACACCCATGGGCCGTCTGGATGAACGCCGCGACCGGCCCCACCTCGGATGTGGATAACCATGTGGATAAGTCCGATTCACGCTTCGCTCCGCCCACCGCATCTGATATGATGACGGTATCGTAGCTGCATAGGACAGGACTACGGCTCCGACTTCGGCGCGCGCGTACAGTGGTGCGCCCGCTCGCGTCGACCGGTCCCATCGTCGCCAAGGAAGGGGACGAAAGACGGATACACTCGGTTTGGGCGCACCACCATCCGCATAAGTAAGGACATCACCATGACCAGCACCAGCAGCACCGACGTTCCATCCGCGATTTCCGCGGACGCCCTCATCATCGGATTCGGCAAGGGAGGCAAGACATTGGCCGCAAAGCTCGCTTCAACGGGCCGAACGGTCGTCGTGGCCGAAGCGAGCGCCGACATGTACGGCGGCACCTGCATCAATATCGGATGCCTGCCGTCCAAATCACTGATCCTCTCCGCCGATCGGGCGCGGCGAGAGGGCGCGAACCGTACCGCCGAAACCCGCGAAGCGGCATTCGAAGCCGCCATCAGGGAGAAGCGACGCGTCACCGCGATGTTGCGCGACCGGAACTACCATAAGCTGGCCGACCAGGGCAACATCACCGTGATCACCGGCCGCGCGCGCTTCACCGGCACCCACAGTGCGGAAATCACCACCGCCGACGGACCGGTCGCCGTGGCCGCGGACATGATGTTCATCAACACCGGTGCCACGCCGCACATTCCGGACATTCCCGGCATTCGCACCACGCCGGGCGTATACACCAGCACCGGTCTGATGGACGTCGATGAGCTTCCGCAACGGCTGGTGATCATCGGCGCCGGATTCATCGGACTTGAGTTCGCTTCGATGTTCGCCGATTTCGGCACGGCGGTCACCGTGCTGCAGCACAGCGACGAGTTCCTGCCACGCGAGGACGAGGATGTGGCGGCCGCGATCCGTGCACAGCTGGAATCGCAGGGGGTCAGGTTCCTGTTCGGCGCGGACACCAAGGCGATCACATCGGCGGATGACGGCATCAGGCTGTCCGTCTCGATGAGGGGTGCGTCGGACGTCGGCTCCGAAGCGCGTCTGTGCCTGTCCACCGACGCGGTGTTGGTGGCCACCGGACGCACGCCGAACGTCGAGGGCCTGAATCTCGAGGCGGCGGGCGTGGAACTCACCGAACGCGGCGCCGTGAAGGTCGATGACCTGCTGCGTACCACCGCCGACGGCATCTGGGCTTTGGGCGACGTGAACGGCGGCCCGCAGCACACGTACATCTCGCTGGATGACTACCGCGTAGTATGGTCTCAGCTGAACGGTTCCGCGCGCCCGTACACGCTGAGCGACCGTCGCAACGTGCCGTCAAGCACGTTCCTGCACACGCCGTATTCGCGTGTGGGCCTGAACGAGCGCGAGGCGAAGGCGGCGGGACTGGATTACGTGGTCAAGCGACTGCCGGTGGCCACGGTGCCCAAGGCCCAGGTGATGCGTCGGCCGGAGGGCATGATGAAGGCGCTCGTCGAGAACGGCACCGACCGCATTCTCGGCGCGATGCTGCTCGCCGCCGAATCGCACGAGGTGATCAACATCGTCAAGCTGGCGATGGATCTCGACGCGCCGGCCAGTACGCTGCGCGACATGATGTTCACGCATCCGACCATGGCCGAAGCGCTGAACGACCTGTTCGCGTAACGGGCGCGGATCGCGCGTGTCCGCGATACATTTGCACAGCGTCCAACAAATCGGGGCTCCCCTCCTTGGATTGGAGGGGAGCCCCTTGGGTTATCGGCTAGTCAGCCTGCCGTCACGCCTCGCGGCGGCGACGGGCGTAGGCCATGGCGCCCAGGCCAGCACACGTGGCGAGCGCGATGATGATCGCGAACACCTGCACGTCGGCGCCGGTCTTGGAGATGTCGTCACCCTTATGAGTGCCGCTCTGGGTTCCGTCGCCCTTGTTGTCACCGGGTGCCTGCGACTTGAGAGTCAGGCCCTTGATGGCGGCTTCAAGCGCGTCGGCCATCGCGTCGACCTTGCTCTGCTGGTCGATGGTCAGTCCGCGCTTCACGGCCTTCTTGGCCGCCTCGAACTTCGCCACCGAGTCGGCGGTGTAGCCGCTCAGGTCCGAGGGGACCTTGGCGAGCAGGTCATCGATCTTGCCGTAGTCCGCGGACTTGTAGGCAAGCTTGGCCTCGGCGGCTTCGAACGCCTCCTTGGCTTCGGTGAACTCGGCAATCCCGACTTCGCCTTCACCGGCGGCGGCCAACTTCTTCAGCGCCTTGTAGGCGTCGGAGTAGGCCTTGTAGCTGGCGTCGGTGTAATAGCCCTTGTCGTTGTCCTTGAGCTTGATGCCGTCCACGTAGTCCTTGACGCCGGTGGCGCGGGCATCCAGCTTGGCGACCGCGGCGTCGATGGCGGCGACGCGCTCGGCGAGCTCCTTGACGGTGCCGGACTTGTACAGCGTGTCGAGACCCTTGACGACCGGGTCGGAGGTGGTGTCGTCCTTCGCGGCGAGCAGCTTGGAGAGCGCCTCGTAGCTGGCCGTGGTGTACTTGGACGAGTCGACCTTGCCGGCTTCGGCGACCTTCGCCTTGAGTTCGACGGTGGAGACCAGAGCCTCCTTCGCCGCCTTCATGGCGTCGATGTTCTGCTGGTTGAGGCCGGCATCCCCCTTGACCTTGTCGCTCTTCGCCTTGGCGATGGCGTCGGTCAGGGCCTTGTAGCTGTCGGTGGTGTACTCGCTGCCGTTAACCTTTTCCATGTCGGCGATGGTCTCGTCGAGCACGGTGGTGTCGGGCGGCGTCGTGGTGCGCACCAGCGCGTTCTCGGCGGCGGTCAGCGCGGTCAGCGCGGCGGCCACCGAATCGGTGGTGCCGTCGACCAGCTTCGCCTTTGCGGCCTTGAGCGCGTCGGAATACGCCTTCCACGAGTCGGCGGTATAGTTCGCCTCCACGTAGTTGCTCTCGTGCGCGATCTGGGCCTTGAGGGCGGCGACGTTCACCAGCGCGGTCTTGGCGGTGGTGTAGTCGGCGGTCGCGGTCTTGAACGCGGCCGGCTTGGTGCCGTCGGTGGCGATCAGGGTGTCGAGCGCCTTCTTAGCGGCCTTGAAAGCCGCGTAGGAGTTCGTGGTGTAGTCGGCCTCGTCGATCGTGGCGAAGCTGTCGACGGCGATCGTCGCGAGCTCACGCTGGTAGGTGGAGTCCTTCAGCGCGGCGAGAGCGTCCTCGACGGCCTTCTTGAGGCTTGCGGCGTCTGCTGTGGACAGGTTGGTCGTGTCCTTCAGCGCTTCCTTGACCTCGTCGAGCGCGTCGGTGTACGCGGTGAACGTCACTGTCGTGTAGAAGTGGCCGTCGTTGGTGACGGCTTCGTCCACGAGCTTGCGCAGCGCGGCGACCGCGGCGGCGTCGGCCTTGGTCTGCGCGGCGTCGATGGCGCTTTGCACGGCGCTGGCTGCGGCGTCGATCGAAGCCTTGCCGACCAGCGGGCTGCCGTACACAGCCTGGGCGGTGGCCTTGGCCTCGTCATACGCGGTCTTGGCGTTCGCGGTCCAGGCGGAAGTGTCGACGGTCGCGTCGATCTTCGCCTTGAGCGCCGCCTTGGCCGTGGTGATGTCGGCGTCGGTGTCGGCCGAGTCGAGCGTGATGAACTCGGAGATCTCGGGGATGGCGTTACCCCACGCGATCTTGACGCTGAGCAGCTGCTCGCCGTCCGGCACCTTGAACTCGTTGATCGCCTGTTCCAGCGTTCCGAACGTCACCTCGGAGGTGGAGCGGGCGGCTGTACGAGCCGTCACACCGGAAGTGGTTCCGGTCGCCGCGTCGTACACCGTACCGGTGACGGTCGCGCCACTGGCGGCACCCGACTGCACGATGCGGAACGACTTGATGTCGCTCGGGTCATCGATCTTGTAGGTCAGGGAGCCATTGGCCGCACTCGGCTTGTACGTGGTGGTCAGGTCGCCGTCGATCATGTTGCTCGGCGCGTGGCCGCGCTCCTCGACCTTGGTGGCGGAGAACGCCGCGTTCGCCTCGGTGGAGACGTAGGCGCCCTGATTCACCATGAACTCGTTGAACGCGAGTGCACGCTGCGGGTAGTCGGCGGTGGTCAGCAGACGCAGGTAGCGCATGCCGGTGCCGTTGGCGATGTCGTCCTTGCCGTAGTAGAAGACGTTCGGGTAGTTGGAATCGGTCTTCTTGTTCGTGTCGCTTATGTCGCCGAACGCGGTCGTGGTGTCGGTGTCGGACACACCGTCGCCAATCTCGAACGCGTCAACCCAGGTCTTGCCATCGACGGACATCTGCACCTTGGTGTCGCGGATGTAGTCGTACTGCGTGTCCTGCGTGTAGATGCGCAGCGAGGTGATGTCGATCGGCTGACCGAGATCGAACACCGCGGTGTTGCCCTGTCGCGGCTGGCCGGCGAACTTGATGACCGTGGTCATATCGCCGTCGAACGCGTTGCCGCTTTCGCGGGTGTCGGTTCCCCAATCGTTGCGCTTCTGGATGTCGGATGAGACCAGCTTGCCGAACTTGCCGACCGTGGAAAAGCCGACCTTGAGCTTGTTGACCGAGAAGGCCGCTCCGTCGGTGTCATTGATCACGCGCACGTAGCGGGCGGTCTTGCCCGTGAGGTTGCCCGGCTCGACAGTGGTCCAGACGAGTCCGTTGTCGGAGATCTGCAGGCTGGGGTTCGCGTTGCCGGTGTTCAGTTCGACGTCGGTCAGATCACGGATCGCCAGCAGATCGAGTCCGGCGTACTGGCCGCCGTCAAGCATCGTGTGCGATTTGTCGAACAGCTCCGCCGTATTGGCGCCCAGCGTGGCAGTGTACCCGTGCTGCGTCTTGTTCGTGTACACCGACTTGAGCGGGTCGGCGGTCTCGGGCGGGGTCACGGTGATCTCGGCCACGCGCCACCACACGTTCTTGGCGGCGGTGTTGCGGATGCGTACGTAGCGCCCGGTCACGTTGCCGCTCACCGTGGAGGTGACGTCGTCGCTCAGGTCGCCGAGCTTGGTCCAGGTGGCCTTGTCATCGCTGACCTCGACGACGCCCTGGCTCGGACGGTCGTCGGGGCTGGAGGCATGACCGGTAATCGTGACCTCGCCGATCGGCTTGCTGGAGCCCAGATCGACGATCACGGCCGCGCCGGCCGCGATCTTGTCGCCGTTCGGGTCCTTGAGGTAGGTGATCGTGGACGGGTTGCCGTCGATCATCTGCTCCTTGGTGCTGCTGTAGGTGGCGTTGAGGTTCTCCAGCTGCACGCCGGTCGCCGTGTACGGAGCGAGAGTCTCCTTCTCGACCTTGTTGACGTCGATGCCCTTGATGCCGAGCCACAGGTCATCGCCGTTGTCGGCGGTGGCGATCAGTCGCACGCCGGTGACGCCGGTGATGTTCAGACCGGTGACTTTGATCGGCTCCTCGGAGCCCTTCGGGCGCTCGAACGTCGCATCCGGCACGTCGGTCCAGTTCTCGCCATCCGTGGTGGTCTGCAGCTTGGAGTGGTAGAAGTGGTTCTTGCCGCCGTTGAACGCGAAGCGGATGTTCTTGAGCGTGCTGGCCTTGCTGAACTTCACGCCGACGTAGTTGCCCTTGTGCAGGTAGTTCGGGTTCTGGAACACCGTGACCGTGCTGTCCTTGCCATCGAAGATGTCTTCGATCGAACCGGAGGTCGGCGTGGTGAACACGTCGCTGATGTACGTCTTGGTCACGACGTTCGGGTCGGCCTCCTGCTGCACCTTGTTGGACAGGTAGGAGTCCATCGCCTTGATGAACGGCACGATGTGCTGCACGCCGACCTCGGCGTACTCGGTGTGGTTCACGTAGTAGAAGCCGTGCTTCTTGGACGCGGCGAACGCGGACTGCGCGTCGGAGTACTCCTTGAGCGTCGAGGATGTGTCGCCGTTCAGCGCGGCCTCGATGCCCGCGATGTAGGCGAGCGCGGCCTTGGTGGTGTCATCCCAGCAGTCGATCCACGGGGCGATCTGCTCGTTGGCGTCCTGCCCGGTGTAGTCCTTGCCGATGTCGCCGAGCATCTTCGCATCGCCCTTGGCGCGGTAGGTCTTGGCTGCCTTCTGCAGCGTGACGAACGCGGCCTTGATGTCGGTCAGGTCGTGGGCGGTGATGGTGCCGTCAGCCAGCTTCGCCTTGGCGGCGGTCAGTGCGGGAGCCAGGTCCACGGACTCCTGCAGCGCGGTGACGCGCGAATCCATGTTCTGGTTGATGGTGTGCTTGGACAGCTCACGCAGCGCGTTCGACGCGGCGGTCGGCACAGCGGAGTTGTGGTCGACAAACGAGAACGAATCCTGCCATGCCTGGTCGGCCTCGCTCTTGCTCCGCCAGATGTTCCACGAGTAGGTGGCGTTGCCGAAGATGCCGACCTTGCTCGGCTCGGACTGCTGCATCGGGTTGAGCACGATGCCCTGGATCTTCGACGGGTCGACGCCCGGATGCAGGAACGTGTCGTAGCCGCCCATGATCAGGTGGCTCTTCGAGTTGTCGGAGCACGGCCAGTTGATCCACATGTAGGGGCCGCGACCGACGTTCGAGGTGAACGTGTCGGTGAAGTTCTGCGAGACCTCGCCCCAGACGCGACCGCCGGTCATGACGATCTGCACTTCCTTGGGGAAGTTGGCGAAGTAGCTCATGCCGTTGCCCATGTATTCCTGCGTGACGAACGGCAGCGTGGTCTTGAGGTCCGGGTAGGTCTTCTTCATTTCCTTGAGCCACGCGACCATATCGGTGAGCAGCTTGGTGTAATTGTTACCGCCCACGTTCGCCGCGTCATCGGCCAGGATGGCGATCTGGCGTACGCCGACCCCGATGGTCTGCGCGAACTTGTCCTGCAGCACCTTCAGATCGGCCTGATAGTTCGCCTCGGAGTTGAACCGAATCGCGTTGCTCATGAACGGGTGCAGAGCGAACACGAAACGCGTCTTGGAGGCGTTGCCGGCATCGGCGAGCGGCTTGATCTTGGTGTCGAGCTCGTCCTGCGTGTACAGCGTACGCCACTGCGAGTTGTGCTTCGGATCGTCCTTTGGGGCGTAGAAGTACGAGTTGAGCTTGTAGTAGCCGCCCCACTTCATCAGGTTGATGCGATCCTGAGTGCTCCACGGGTTGCCGTAGTAGCCTTCGATGAAACCGCGGCTGACCACGTCGGCGTAGTCGGTGACGGTGAAGTTGCGGATCGTCAGGCTGTCGATCTGGCCGAGCACCTGGTACAGGGTGGTCAGGCCGTAGAAGCTGGCGTCGGTGTCTTTACCGAGCACGGAGATCGTGCCGTTGTCGGACTTGAGGAAGTATGAGTCGGTCTTGTCGAAGATGGCGGAATCCGGGCTGTACTTGCTTTCGATGGCAGTCTCGGCCTTGCCATCGGAACCGTTCACGCCCACATAGACGTTGGTCTTGCCGCTGACTGCGGCGTCGGATTCGGTGACGTTCAGGTTCTTGAGCGCCGCCACTTCGTCCAGTCGGTCCTGGGTGGCTTCATCGATGTCATCGTCATAGATGACGTTGATGTCGCGAAGAATGTACTGTCCGCTGTCATAACGGATCGAATGCGGCTTGGGGTACAGCGTGTATTCGGTCGCCGCCGTATCGCCGCCTGCCGCGTACGCCGTCTGCACGCCGATGGCCACTGCCGGGCTCAACGACAGAGCCGCGGCAAGCAGGCCTCCTAATGCCTTACTGCGCATACTGGGGTTCCTTTCCTTGTCCGGCACTGGGGACGCGCCGGCTGAATCTCTCATCATTGAATTATTCGTCACCATGCTGCTTTGCATCATCGTGACACGGGGACTCGTGTGAGTTCATCATTGGTCAGTATTCAGTATATATAATTAACAAAATATCGCGACGTTTTCGGTCGTGTCGCAGCCCATCGGCGATTCATGGCCGTGACACGGCGTGCGTTACTGTTGTTGTCATGACCATCACCGTATCGACAGACGGAAGCGCCCTGGGCAATCCGAACGGCCCAATGGGCTGGGCCTGGGCCGACCACGAACTCAACATGGCACATTCCGGCGGCCATGAGCACGGCGGCGACTGCGATGCCGGCGGCGCCACGAACGGCACGAATCAGATCGGCGAATTGTGCGCAGTGCTGGAGGCGCTGCGCGCACATCCCGGCGCGGAGCCGCTGGTCATCGAGACCGACTCGCAGTATGCCATCAACTGTTCCACCAAGTGGGTGCACGGGTGGAAGAAGAACGGCTGGAAGAACTCGCAGAAGAAGCCTGTGAAGAACGCGGCGCTCATCAGGGCGATCGACGCCGAGCTGTCGCGCCGCGCCGGCTCGGTGAAGTTCGTGTGGGTCAAAGGGCACGCGGGCAACGCCGGCAACGAGAAGGTGGACGACCTGGCTCGCACGTATGCCGGCGACTGCCGCAGCGGCGTGCAGGAGGGATATCTGCCGAAGGAGGGATGGCAGTCGCTGCTGGCTTCGGAGTATGCCAAGGGAACTGACGTGCCGGATGATGCGCAGATGCTGCTGGACGGCAAGATTTCCACGCAGGAGTACCATCTCGGGCGAGGCGGGGAATCGGGTGAAGCGGGAGCCGAGCACGAATCGGACGGCGACAACGTCGCAAAGCGAATCCGCAAGCCATCGTTGGCGGAGCTGCTTGCCGAACCCGAAGGCGTGCCCGACTACGGCGAGACCCAGTCGGACACATCATCCACCACTGCGATGTTAGTTCCTACTGTTCCCATGACGACCGAATCGGACGCGACCGTCGCACTGTCATCGAATTCGGCACAGGCCGAGGACACACAGTCCGGCAGCTCCACACGCCCTGTGGCCGAACCTGCGGCGCCGCGGCTCTCACCGACCGCCCTCACCGCGTCGGGCACGCTGCGCTTTACTCCCCCGCCATCCACCAGCCCGACATATGACGGACGGCCGCGCATCATCCACGGACTGGTTCGCGTGGACGGATATGTGAACGGCGACGGCACCATCACCCTCGACAATGCCGCGTTCTATACGGACAAGCAGGGATAAGCAGCCGAATGGCGACGGTTCTCCTCCCAAAACCCGGACGAACGGCGGTGACGTTCCACGAACCGGATACTATAGAGGTGGACTTCAATCCCAAAGTTTGAAGCATGTTTCCCTCCAAGGGGAATGCACGGACATTTCAAGGAGTACATGATGGACAAGGCACAGCAGGATGCACTGAAGAAGGCGGCCGGCATCGAAGCCGCCAAGCTGATCGAGAACGGCATGATCGCCGGTCTCGGAACCGGTTCGACCGTGCGTTTCCTGGTCGATGAGCTCGGCCGCCGCGTCAAGGAGGAGGGCCTGCAGTTCACCGGCGTGACGACCTCCCGTCGCACGCAGGAGCAGGCCGAAGGTTACGGCATCAAGATCGTGGACATCGATGATGTGGATCATATCGACATCACCATCGACGGCGCCGACGAGGTGGACAAGAACTTCAACGGCATCAAGGGCGGCGGCGCCGCACTGCTGTGGGAGAAGATCGTGGCCACGAACTCCAACAAAATCGTGTGGATCGTGGACGAGTCCAAGGTCGTCGACACCATCGGCAAGTTCCCGCTGCCGGTCGAGGTGATTCCGTTCGGCGCCGGCCACGTCATCAAGCAGTTCGAGGCCAAGAACTACAAGCCGGTGCTGCGCCTCGACGCCGACGGCAAGGAAGTGCGCACCGACGAGAACAACTTCGTCGTGGACCTGCATCTTGAGCGCATCGACCACCCGCAGGATCTCGCCGAGGACCTGATCAACACGGTCGGCGTCGTCGAGCACGGCCTGTTCCTCAACATGGTCGACAAGGTCATCGTCGGCGACCCCAACGGCCCACGCGTAATGACCAACGGCAACAAGTGACCTAACGCGGCGAATCGCCGCCTCAATCCCGGCGCCGGCAGCCCCCCCCCCCCATCGGAGTCTGCCGGCGCTGTCATATCCAGTTCGCTTCCGCCAGCGGGGAAGAGAATGTAAAAGCCCCGCGGCCGACAGGGTCGCGGGGCTTTGTGTGCGCGCTTGCGAGCGAACGACTACTTGCGCTGGTGGCGAGTCTTACGCAGCATCTTGCGGTGCTTCTTCTTGCTCATCCGCTTGCGGCGCTTCTTGATGACCGAACCCATCGTCAGCCTCCCTTAGTACGTTAAAGATTGCAACTTGCCCAATAGTACACGTATTGAGGGACTTACGCATCCGCGCGTTCCATTTCCGCCATGAATCCGCAAATCACCCCGAATTATCACGAAATCACAGCGGGAACGGCTCATAGAACCGCAGCACGGATTCCTTGGAGCCAGTCACCTCGAACACGGCGGTATCGTTCTGCCACAACGCCGTCGCGGTCTTGCCGTCCTCACTGTCGGCCCTCACCGTGTAGCTGCCGGTGCTCTTGCCCGACACCTTGACGTCCCCGGACTTCAGCTCCTTGCCGGTCAGGTTCTTCGCCAGCTCGTCGTACTGCTTCTTCACGGTGTCGGAGTCCGACCATTGCGCGACGATGACGGTCACGTCCTTCGCCGACTTGCCCGTGGAGTACGTGAGCGTGTACTCCTCCAGCGGCGACGCGGACTTCCAGGTCTCGCTGGCGCCCGCCTTGGTGCGCGCGTAGTTGAGCACGCTGTCCGGCATCGCCTTGAGCAGTTCGGATGCGTCATCCGGCAGCGCGGTGGCCTTGATGCTCGGCTTGGTAGGCTCGGCGGCGGTCTGCTGCTGCACCTTCGTCACTTCGTCCGTCTTGTTCAATGCCCAACCGGGCCATACGAACGCGGACAGCAGCGCAAGCACGACGACCAGCGCGGCGACGATCATCACGACGATCAGCTTGCCGCGCGATGCGGAACTACCGTGCGGATAGGAAGGGGATTGAGTCTTTGCCATGCTGTGATTCTCTCACGCGCATACGACGCAACGGCATCGTTTCGCCGGCGACGTCGGCGTGCCGCTTTGTGCTAAGGTCTGCGGTATGGTGAAGTCGGCGACGCGATATGTATGCAGCGAATGTGGTTGGGATGGTCTCAAATGGGTGGGCCGCTGCCCGCAGTGCGGGCAGTGGGGCACCGTGGAGGAATTCCACGAGGCCCGTCCCGCCGCATCGTCGTCGCGCACCGCGGCGCCGGGCCGCACCTCACGCACGCAGGCGGCCGCGTCCATCGTCAGCGCGGCGACGCCCATCACCCAGATAGACACGTCCACGGCGTCACGGCTGTCCACGGGTTTCGGCGAGTTCGACCGTGTGCTCGGCGGCGGCATCGTGCCCGGCTCGGTCGTGCTGATCGCGGGCGAACCCGGCATCGGCAAGTCGACACTGCTGCTGGAGACCGCCGGCAACATCGCCGCAGGCCAGCCCAACGGCTCGGTGCTGTACGTCTCCGGCGAGGAATCGCAGGCGCAGGTGCGGCTGCGGGCGTCGCGGGTCAATGCGATGGAGCAGAACCTGCTACTGGCGTCCACCACCGATCTCGCCACCGTGCTGGGGCTGATCGAGCGGACGCGGCCGACACTGGCGATCGTGGATTCGGCGCAGACCATCGTCTCGCAAGACGTTGATGGCATCTCCGGCGGCTCCACGCAGGTGCGCGAGGTGGCGAGCGCGCTGATCGACACGGCGAAGACGCTGAACATCCCCGTGCTCCTGGTCGGGCATGTCACCAAGGACGGGTCCATCGCCGGCCCGCGCACGTTGGAGCATCTGGTGGATGTGGTATGCCAGTTCGAGGGCGATCCGGAAACGGCGCTGCGTATGCTGCGGGCGGTGAAGAACCGGTTCGGGCCTACGGATGAGGTCGGGTGTTTCGATATGAGTGGCGAGGGCATCGAGGAGGTCAGCGATCCCTCGGGACTGTTCCTGTCGTCCGCCGACGAACGTGTGGAGGGCACGTGCGTGACGTTCACGCTGGACGGCCATCGCAGCCTGCCCATTGAGATTCAGGCGCTGGTGACCAGTTCCGTGCTGCCGACACCGCGACGGGCGGTGGTGGGGGTCGAGACGAACCGCATCGCTATGCTCACCGCCGTGCTGTACCGACATGGCAAGGTGAACCTGCTGGCGAACGACCTGTATGTATCGACGATCGCGGGAGGACTGGCGAAGGAACCAGCCTGTGATCTGGCGATTGTGGCGGCGCTGGCCAGTGCGGCCAGGTCGAAGCCAATCGCGCGAGACACGTGCGCCATCGGCGAGATCTCCCTGACCGGGCAGATTAGGCCGGTGCCGCGGCTGGAGCACCGGCTGCGCGAGGCCGCGCGGCTCGGGTTCGCCACGGCGGTGGTGCCGCCGATGCGCAAGCGTGTCACCATCGAGGGGCTGCGCATCGTAGAGGTGACGCATCTGCGCGACGCGCTGGAGTCTCTGGGCGTCGTCTGACAGTGACGGTGACGGTGACGACACGGCACGCGCAAGATACGCGAGGCACGATAGCGGCGCGATTCAGCGCATGCGAGCCTATGCCGATACCGTTCGGACGCAGGTGGAGAGACCGGCGTCTGTCGGGCGCTCCTGCCGCGCTCAACGCGCGGAGGTCAGTTCCCTGGTCTCCTGGACATTGCGCGTCAATTCGTCCTTGAGCGCATCGGCACTGTCGAATTTCACCTGCGGGCGCAGGAATCCCGCGAATTCGACGCGCACATCGTGACCATACAGGTCCAGCCATTCGTCGGTGACCGCGTACGCCTCGACCACCCGCTCATTGAGACCGGTCTCTTCGTTGAAGGTCGGCTTCGTGCCGATGGAGATCGCTGCCGGCCACCGGTAGGGTGATTCGGCGGCGAGCCTGGCCTTGGATGAGCCAGAATCATACACGCGCGGAATCACCGAGGCATTGCCGCTGCCGCTGTTGCCGTCGGAGGCATTCTCGTCGGAGTCGGCGGTCGCTCCCGCCGCGCCCAAATCGATCAGCCAGCCGGCATACACGCCATCCACCGGAATATAACCGTCAATCATGCTCCCCAGGTTCGCCGTCGGGAAACCGATTGTGCGGCCGCGCTCCTCGCCGTGCACCACCGTTCCCTCGATGGCGTGCGCATGGCCGAGGATCTCGTCGGCGGCCTTGATACGACCATGTGCGAGCAGGTATCGCACGTTCGTCGAGCTCCACACGCGCACTTCGCGCCCCTGATGCTTCTTGCTCCACGCGCGCAGCTGCGCCTTGGTCATGCCTTCGGTCGGATCCACAGGCTCCCCAGGCTCGCTCGGCATCTGCGGGGTGACGTCGGCCGGCACACGCACATGACCTGGGCCGCGGTCGTCAACGATCTCAAGCTCGAACACGCCGGTGGCCTGCGCGAGGACTCCGATGGCCTTCACATCGCCAGCGCGGTTGGCGCCCATCGCCGCATCCGTTCCCAGCACCAGCGTGCGCATGCCCAGTTTGCCGACCATCTGGCCGAGGAAGAACCGATATGATTTCGCGGCGAACGCCAGCGTATAGCGCACGATCAGCACATGGTCCACGCCAAGGTTCTCCAGCGTCCGCAGCCGCTGGTCGACGCTGGTCAGCGCCATGGGGTCGCGGAAGCCGTCGCCTGGCTCCTGTCCGTCATGGGCGGCCGCGTACGCGTGCACGACACCGGGACGCGGGTCGAACATCACCACCACGGACAACGCCTTGTCGGCCTTGGCGAGTTCCACCGCTCGGCGGATGACCGCCTGATGGCCGCGGTGCATGCCGTCGAACACGCCGACCGTGACCACGGATTTCCTGTTGGCACTCAGCGTCGGCCATTCGACCAGCCCGGAGGCGTCCGGGGCAAGAGTCGTGATTTTCATGGGTGATGGTGTTCCTTACATGTTGCGCCGTATATGCGGCTTGTGGGCATGGTTCCGGCCTTCCATGATACCCGCCACCAGTGCGGCTGCGCCACCGAATGATGAACTGATTTGCATCATGCCGTCCCGATGCCGTCACTGTGTGCGTGGACGCACAGCGTGACGCACCTCGCACACAGTGACGCATTACGCGCCAAATACGGTGGCCGGCTTGGCCTCGCCACGCTTGGCGCGCTCGACGAGCGCCACCACTTCCCCGCTCTGCGGCAGATACGCGGCGGCCGTACCGTGGATGTCATAGGGGATACGCCGGCCGTACCGCAGGTTGACGGCGTCCTGATCGGTGATGGCGAGCAGCGGCATGGTGCCTCGCGCGGCATCCAGCATCGTCAGCGCCTTGCCTGCGAGCTCGTCGCCAATCACATCGAGCACGGCGCGGTTGCGGGACTGGTGGTTGCCGTTGCGGTCGGTGTACTCGCGTGTCTCCACGTGCGCGGTGATGACATTCGGCGAGGAGACGTCGAAACCGCCCACCCGCGTGCGCCGCAGCCGTATCAGGTGCCCGCCGACTCCCAGCGCCGCGCCTAGGTCGCGCCCAAGCGCGCGGATATATGTGCCCGCCGAGCAGCTGACGCGCACATCGACGTCGATCACCGGCGTCGCCTCCGCGTCATCCCGTTCCGTCGTTGCCAGCCCGTCCGCCGCCGAGACGAGCGGAAGTCCTTGCTGCCGCGTCGGGGCATAGCCGAACCGCACATCCAGCACACCGAACGCGCTGACGGTGATCCGACGCGCCTTGAGCTGCACGTCCTTGCCGTCGCGGGCCAGATCATAGGCACGTTGACCGTTGATTTTGATTGCGGAGAACGTGTTTGGCACCTGCTCGATGCTGCCGGTGAGCTGCAATGCGATGATGTCATCGATACGGTCGCGCCACAGCTGCTGGCAATCCGGCAAAAACGCTTCCTGATGCGGATGATACGCGGAGCCGTCATCCGCGACCTTTGCGGCTGCCACGACCGAACCCTTGGCCGCGTTCGCAGGCCCATTCTCGCCAGCCGACTGAGGCCCACCGGCGACCGGCAATGCCAGCAGCTCTTGCCAACGCTCGGGCGAGGTAGCCGACAGCAGTTCGCCATCGGCATCGTCGGTGGTGGTGGACTGGCCGAGGCGAATCGTCGCCTCATAGGTCTTGTCGTGTTCGACGATATGGTTCAGCAACCGCGTGGCGTTGCCGAATCCGACGACCAGCACGCCGGTGGCCATCGGGTCGAGGGTGCCGGCGTGCCCCACCTTTTTCATATGCAATGCGCCGCGCGCAGCCGCGACGATGTCATGACTGGTGACGCCACGCGGCTTGTCCACGACCAGCAATCCCGACGTAGGAGTCGCCGGCGCGGCGGAGCCAGCCACAGGCGCGGCTTCCGCAGCCACGATCGGAGCCTGCTCGCCGCCCGAGGCTTCGGGTACGGTCCCCATCAGTGAATCCTCTCCCGTCTCGCAGAACCGCTGATATGCGGCTCAGCGGTCGCCCGTTGCCTCGTCCGCCGCGTTCTCGGCGTCATCTTCCAGGGTCTCGACGCCGATGCCGTTGCCTTCGACGTCGTCATCGTCGAGGTCGTCCGCGTACTCGTCGTACTCGTCGTCATCGTCAAACTCGTCGTCATCGCGCTCTTCAGGATGCTTGTACGGGTCGGCGTCGCCCGCGTACTGCGCGGTCTCGCGCGCCTTGGCGATCTCCTCGTCACGCTTGTGCGCGACAGCCAGGATATCCTCGATCTCATGCGCCTCGCTCGGCACCTCGTCATAGATGAACTGCAGCTGCGGGGTCAGTCGCAGACCGGCTTTGGAGCCGACCAGCGAACGCAGCCGCCCTTTCGCCTGATCGAGCGCCTGCTTGGCGCGCTTGCGCTCCCCCTGCTCGCGCCCATCATGCCCAAGCTGGGTCCAGTACACCTTGGCGATCTGCAAGTCATTGGTGACGCGCACATCGGTGATGGTCACGCTCGCAAGCCGCTTGTCGTGCAGCTGAGCTTCCATCGACGACGCGATCACCCGTTGGATCAGCGCCGCGACTCGTGCGGCGCGCGGGTTCGTTCCTGCCATAAAAATCCTTTTCCTCGATTGCGCGGCGAACCGCTGACAATATCACTCGTATCATATTCGCACATCCCCTACTCGAAGGCTCACAGCGAATCGTTCTCAATAAGAAACATGCGAGGATTGCGCACATTAGCGCACAATCGAACAAAACCGAAAAGCCCGGAGTTCCGGCCATCAGCAGCGAATACTGTTCATTGGCGAAAAACGGGGGGGTCGCACGAACCGTAATGAAAATGGTTCGCTGCGCCCGTCCGCGAAAAAGCGGCGGACACCCGAAAGCGCCCGCCGCCCATGTCCTGTATATATGCGCCTTACTTGCGCTCGACTTCCTGCATCTCGAAGGTCTCGATGATGTCGCCAAGCTCGATGTCGTTGAAAGTGCCGAGGTTGATACCGGCCTCGTAGCCTTCCTTGACCGACTGCACGTCGTCCTTGAAACGACGCAGCGAGGAGATCTCCAGGTCGTTGACCGTGGCGACGCCGTTGCGCAGGATACGGCACTTCGTACCGCGCTTGACCTCGCCGTCCTGCACCATGACGCCGGCGATGTTGCCGAACTTGGAGGAGCGGAAGATCTCGCGGATCTCGGAGTGGGAGGTGACGACCTCCTCGTATTCCGGCTTGAGCATGCCCTTGAGGGCGGCCTCGATGTCTTCGATCGCCTTGTAGATGATCGAGTAGTACTTGATCTCGACGCCTTCACGGTCGGCCAGATCCGCCACCTGACGGTTCGGGCGCACGTTGAAGCCGATGATGACGGCCTTGTCGACGGTCGCGAGGTTGACGTCGTTCTGGGTGATCGCGCCGACGCCGCGGTGGATGACCTGGATGCCGACCTCGTCGGACACCTCGATCTTCATCAGGGAGTCTTCCAGCGCCTCGACGGAACCGGAGGAGTCGCCCTTGATGACGATGTTGAGCATGTCCACCTCGGACTTGGCGAACTGCTCCTTGAGGCTTTCGAGCGAGACGATCTTGCGGCGCTTCGCGAGCTGCGCGGCGCGTTCGGTGGCCTGGCGCTTCTCGGCGATCTGGCGGGCGGTGCGGTCGTCGGATGCGACCAGGAAGAGGTCGCCGGCGGTCGGCACGGATGTCAGACCCAGCACCTGCACGGGCGTGGACGGGGTGGCTTCCTTCATGTGGTTGCCGTTCTCGTCGAGCATGGCGCGCACGCGGCCGTACGAGGTGCCGGCGACGATGGCGTCGCCGATGCGCAGGGTGCCCTGCTGCACGAGCACGGTCGCCACAGCGCCGCGGCCCTTGTCGAGTCGGGCTTCGACGGTGGCGCCTCGGGCGTCCATATCCGGGTTCGCACGCAGGTCGAGGTCGGCGTCGGCCGTGAGCAGCACGGCTTCGAGCAGCTTGTCGACATTGGTGCCCTGCTTGGCGGAAATGTCGACGAACATGGTGTCGCCGCCGTACTCCTCCGGCACGAGGCCGAACTCGGTGAGCTGGCCACGGACCTTCTCCGGGTTCGCACCCGGCTTATCGATCTTGTTGACGGCCACGACGATCGGCACCTTGGCCGCCTGCGCGTGGTTGATGGCCTCGACGGTCTGCGGCATCACGCCGTCATCGGCGGCGACCACGAGAATCGCGACGTCGGTGAGCTCGGCACCGCGGGCACGCATGGCGGTGAACGCCTCGTGGCCAGGGGTGTCGAGGAACGTGATCTTGCGCTTCTCGCCTTCCAGATCGACGGTCACCTGATAGGCGCCGATGCGCTGGGTGATGCCGCCGGCCTCGCGGGCGATGACGTTGGTCTTGCGGATGGTGTCGAGCAGTCGGGTCTTACCGTGATCGACATGGCCCATGACGGTGACGACCGGCGGACGCGGCTTCAGGTCCTCGTCCTCCTGCAGCTCCTCGCTGTCAAGGTCGATGTCGAACTGCTGCAGCAGCTCCTTGTCCTCCTCCTCGGCGGAGACGATCTGGATGTTCCAGCCGATCTCCTCGCCCAGGATCTGGAAGGTGGATTCGTCCAACGACTGGGTGGCCGTGGCCATCTCGCCGAGATGGAACAGCACGGTGACCAAGGCCGCCGGGTTGACGTTGATCTTCTCCGCCAGATCGGCGAGCGAGGCGCCCTGACGCAGGCGAACGGTCTGGCCGTTGCCGGTGGGGATGCGCACGCCGCCGATGACGGGTGCCTTCATCTCCTGGAATTCCTGACGCTTCGCGAGACGGTTCTTGCGGGCCTTGGACGACTTGCCGCCCTGACGGCCGAATGCGCCGGCCGCGCCGCCGCGACCGCGACCGCCGCCGCGCGACGGACCGGTTCCGGACGTGTTGGAGTTGTTCTGGAAGCCGCCGCCCTGACCAGCGCCGGTGCCAGCGCCGGCACCGAAGCGGTTGCCGCCCGCGGGACGGGCGCCGCCGGTCTGACCCGGACGGTTATGCCCCCACTGCCCCGGCTTGGCGCCCTGCGCTCCCTGACCGGGACGACCGCCACGGAATCCTCCGCGACCGCCCTGACCTGCGCCGGGACGACCGCCACGGCCGCCGCGATTGTCGTTGTGGTTGCCGTTTACGGTCGGACGGGCCATCGGGTGCGGACGGGGGATGTCGCGCGGGGTGGGCGCGTGCATGCCCTGCTTGCGGCTGAACGGGTTGTTGCCGGGACGAGGCCCCGGAGTCGACGGACGGGCGCCGCCGTTGGCGGAAGGTGCGCTGCCTGCGCCCGGCTGCTGGCCCTGGCGCGGCTGACCCTGATGGGAGCCTCCTCGGGAATCCTGCGGACGGCCGCCGGCGTTGCCGCCGTGACCGGGTTGGTGGGAACGCGGGCCGGGGAAGGCGCCGCGCTGCCCTGAAGGCGCGTGCGGATTGTGACGCTGCGCGGGTGAGGGACGGTTCTCGCCGCCTTCACGGTTCGGTCGAGCGTCACGCATGTCGCCGCGGGATTCGTTGCGATTGTCGCGCGGCGTCGTGCCGCGATTCGATGACGGCACATGTGCAGCAGGCGCCGCAGAGCGCGGTTCCGCCGGACGCGGTGCCGCGGCGGGCTTCTTGCCCAGACCGGGCTTGGCTACAGGTGCGGGCTTGACTGCGGGAGCACGATGCTCCGACGGTGCGGGAGCCGGTGTCTTGCGTTCCGCTGCGGACGCTCCCGGCTTCGCCTCGCCCTTCTGGAAGGCGTTCTTCAACTTGCGCGCCACCGGCGCCTCAACCGTCGAAGAAGCTGATTTTACGAATTCACCCATGTCCTTGAGTTTGTCAAGGACGGTTTTGCTGTCGACGCCAAAATCCTTGGCAAGCTCGTACACGCGTTTTTTCGCCACATTACTCCTAATTCTGGGCCGCGCGTAGACTCGCGCGGCTATTTTCCGATGACGGATTCTGCCCGTTTCATCGTGCAACCATGGTCGTGTTACCTCATATCTCGATCCCGTGGCATGACGGCATAACGCATCCACACCCGGTGTGCCGTGTCCAGCATACTAGGGACGTTGGATGTGCCGTCGGCCGCGCGTCACCGCCGTGTCGCGGATCACTTGCCTTCGGCAGCGACCTTCTTCGCGTGCGCTTCGGTGGATTCGATGCCGATCTTCCATCCGGTCAGCTTCGCCGCGAGACGCGCGTTCTGGCCTTCCTTGCCGATGGCCAGCGACAGCTGGTCGTCATGGATGAAGGCGATGGCGGTCTTGTTCTTCTCGCTGATGACCTGCACGCCGGTGGCGACGGCGGGAGACAGCGCAGAGGCGACGAACTTCGCCGGATCGGCGGACCAGTCGACGATGTCGATCTTCTCCGGTCCGAGGTTCTCCATGACGGCGCGCACACGGGCGCCGCCGGGGCCGATCAGGGCACCCTTGGGGTTGACGCCATCGGTGTTGGCGCGGACGGCGATCTTGGTGCGGGCGCCGGCCTCGCGGGCGATGGCCATGATCGACACGGCGCCGGACACCAGTTCCGGGACCTCGCGCTCGAACAGGCGACGCACCAGCTCGGGGTGCGAACGGGAGACGACGATCTCGGGGCCCTTGACGCCGCGCGCCACGTTGACGACATACACGCGCAGACGCTCGCCATGACGGTAACGCTCGCCGGGCACCTGCTCGCGACGGGGCAGAATCGCCTCGACATCGCCGATGGCGACATGCACGTTCGTCGGATCGCTGGCATCCTGCTGAACGATGCCGGTGACGAGCTTGCCCTTCTGGCCGGAGAAGGCGCCGAAGACCTTGTCGTCCTCGGCCTTACGGAACAGCTGTCCGATGACCTGGCGCGCGGTGGCCGCGGCGAGGCGCCCGAAGTTGCGCGGGGTGTCGTCGTACTCCTCGCCCAGCTCCGGTGCGGGATGAGGGTCATCCTCGGTGGGCTCCACCGGGATCTCCTTACGAGCCCACACGGTGAACGTGCCTGCCCGCGTGTCGAGTTCGACACGGGCATGCTTGGCCGCATGAGGTGTTTTCAGATAGGCCAGACGCAGCGCCTCTTCCAGCGCGGCGTCCAGTTGTTCGAGATCAATTCCTTGCTCGATGGCGAGCTGATGCATTCCTGCCAGGTCCAGTTCCATACTCAAGACCTCCTATGAAGTTATAGCCGTGGTGGCGCGCATATGGTCACAGTCGTCTATTAGTGTAGAGGCCTATGCAGACACGTCATTGGCCAGATCACGGCATTCCATGCCGTGAGAGGAGCATATCTTCGTGGTGTCGCCGTATCGTCGCGGCACTCTGCATCACCGCCCTGTGCGGCGCCCTGAGCGCCTGCAGCGCGCCCCGGATCGATGGGCGCGCGGAGTCGGAACACCAGCCCAGCGCCTGTGAGAGCGCCTACTGGACCGCCGACGCGTCGACGGCCACCATGAACGGCCGTCACCATATCATCATGCGATATCTCGCGGCGAAGCAGGCCGTCGGGCAGTGGAGCGAGGTGGCCGCCACCTGCACCCAGCGATTCGCGCAGGGCACGATCAGAAGCGCCCAGGCCGAGCATGTGGCCGTGACGCTGGGCACAAGGCTCGGTGGCAACGACACCTACCGCACGGTCTCCGACGACAGCCTGAGGCAGGTTCTGGGCATCGACCTCGACGGCGCCACCTTGGGCGCCATGTCGCTGGCCGAGGACCGCGCCGGGTTCGTCATGGAGGTGCTCGCCGCGCGGGATACGCCCGGCGCCACCCTGAGCCGGTCCGACCGGCACAAGACCGCGGGGCAATTGCTCTTCACCGCGTCCGGCTTGAGCCGCGACCCGCGAGAAAAGGTCTACGACATCCAGAAGATCCTCGCCTCGCCGACCTCGATGACCGATTCCACGACCGGCCTGAGCGTGCCGACAACGGCCTTGACGGAGATCGACTGCGCCCGGGAGCAGCTCGCCGCCATGGCCGATGACGGGGCGTCGGCCAAGTCGAAGCACACCGACAAGACCGGCAACAACACCAACGGCAGCGGCGATACCGACAGTGCAACTGACACCACCGACGTCAACGCCACCGATACCAACACCGTCGGCACGGAAAACGACGCACGCCTGCGTGTCCTCTCCACGCTGATCTCCTCCCACATCACCTCCGCATTCGCACTCGGCTACCCCGACATGGACGCGTTCCTCTTCTCCTGATCGCATCACTCCCGCAGCCCTATTATGCATACGGGGGTAAAAGCAACACCCGTACGCCGCAGAAGTCAGCCCGATTGCATATGCGCAGCATAACCGTTTCTTCGTAAAAGGTCTCACGTTGCCGTGAAACCCGATGGGAAAAACGCCAAACTCACCCTCGATGGCTCATCGATGAGCCAGCAACGACAACGTAGGGCCTATAGGAGCTTTTGTGGTGTTTATGATCGAGGTCTGGCCTTGTACGAGTAGGCGTGTCGGCATGTCTTTTTCTCCGCGTGGAAAAAGATGCGCTCCCGGTGGTGGGCTGGATGGTGTGAGAACGCCATCCAGCAAAGCGAAGAAATGCCCGGCATGCGGGCGTGCGATGAAGAAGAACGGACGGACCGGCAAGGGCACGCAACGGTGGAGATGCCGGGCCTGCCGGCTGAGCTCGACGATGCCGCAGCGCGGCCGCAGACGGGCGCGGACGCTGGAGGAGTTCCTCTCATGGCTGCCGGGGCCGTCGTCCCAGACGGCGTCGGAATCCACGGGCGACGCGCACGCCCTGCGCAAGCGGATCGCATGGTGCTGGTCAATCCGGCCGCGCATCGCCCCGCCGGACGCGAAGCGCCACACGGTCATGGCCGACGGCACGTACATGGGCCACGGCTGGCGCCTGATCATCGCCATCGACGGCGAAAGCGGAGAAGTCCTCGCCTTCCAGTGGCGCGCATACGAGGAGCTGCGCCGCTGCTGCCGGCGGTTGGAGAAACTGTTCCGCGCGGGGGACTCTTCGCCTTTCCCGGGCCGGCGCTTGCCGCAGGTGGGCCGGTGGCGCGCACCACGAACCGGCTGGAGGGCGGCGTCAACTCGGTCGTCAAGAACGTGTTGCGCAACCCGCGGACTGCCCGAGGAGCACATGCTCCGCGCGTGCGAATGGGTGTGCTACATGAAGACCGCGCACCCGCGGCCGGAATCATTCATTCCCGACGATCCGCTGGAGGACGGGAAAGCGACGTCGCCCGAACCGGAAGGCGACGTCTCGCCCGCATACGGGATCGGCATCGACTGGAACGAATTCCACACCGGCACGCGATATCCCAACGGCACCGACTGACGCCGAGAACCAGACCTAAAGCACCACAAAAGTTCCTATAAGCCCGAAAGAGGGTTCCGGGAGAATCCCGGAACCCTCTTTGCTGGCGGATAGGGCGAGATTCGAACTCGCGGAGGGGTTAGCCTCACACGCTTTCGAGGCGTGCTCCTTAGACCGCTCGGACACCTATCCATGCGCTGCGAAAAAACGCAACTTGTTCATTATAAGTCGATTTCCCGATTACGCAAATCAGCGCGTGGCGCACCTGCCACCGCTCCATCGAGCCTCCATCGGCGAGCTATCTGCGTTTCGAGGGGTGGATTCAGCTCCTGCAAAACATCTATCTGCATTTCAAGGGGTTGGTGGTCAAGTATGACGGCTCGCTAATCCGCATGATTCCAATAGCGTAACAAGCCGAATACATCAGGTATCGCGTTTGAGCAACCCCCTGAAACGCAGATAGATGACCCGAGCAGCCTCAATCAACCCCTCGAAAGCGAGATAGCCCGCAAAACGCCCCAGGCAACCGTCCTCACAGCAGCTGCTCGTGGACGGAGGCGTTCACCCATTGGTTCTGCTGGACCTGATAGCCCGAGAAGATGCCGATGTCGAGCATGCAGTCGCGGTAATCGCGCCCGTGGGCGATGGTGATGTAGTTGTCGTCGACCATGCGGTTGTGGGTGGGGTCGAGCCCGATCCAACGGCCGTCGTGGTAGATCTCCACCCATGCGTGCGTCGCACCCTCGCCGCCCAGCAGGCCCGCGATGTAGCGGGCGGTCAGCCCGACGTGGCGGCACACCGAGAGCATCACGTGCGCGTAGTCCTGGCACACGCCCTTGCGCTGGGCGAGCGCCTGCTCGGCGGTGGTGCGGATCGTGGTCGAAGCGGGCGTATACGTGAACGCCTGATACACCTCGTCCATCACCTCCCATGCCTGATCAATCGGCGTGGCGTCAGCCGGCAGCCCGGCGATGCGCGCCCGGCACGCCGCGATCATGGCCTCGATGCACGGCCCGGGAATCGTCAGCGCCGAGTTGAACCGGTACAGCGGCTTGTAGATCTCCGACTTGATGTGGGCGTTGTCGACGAACGCGATGCCCTTCACCGAATAGCTGAATATCGTGTGAGGCTGCGGGATGAACCCGGTCATGACCACGGAATCGAACGAGTCGATGGTCGTCTCCAGTTCGACGTCCGGCTCGATGGCGACCTCCACGTCCACCACCTGCTGTCGCGGGCCGGTCGCAGGCACGCAGCGCAGTTGGAAACGATGGTCGGTGACCGGCGAGCTGAACGTCAGCTTCATCTCGTAGTCAAACACCAGTTTCTTCATGACGGCAGGCTCCTCGTCGGATAATGCTCGCAAAAATCCACTCTAGTCTAGCAGAAACGGCGGAGGTCATCCGTCAGCTGACGGCCGCCGACCGGTCACGCTCCGATCGGCGGTCTGCCCCTCACGGACGCTTGGCGTCCATGTTCATCGCGTTGAGCATGCCCGCGTCCTTCGGGTCGCCGGTGATGGCCCGGCTGTTGAAGTCGGTGAGGAACTCGTTCAGGCGGCTCGTCAGCTCCGGGTAGCCGCGGCTCGGCAACTGCCCGAGTAGCCAGCTGATGCCGGACACGAAGCATGAGGGCAACGGCATGCCGTCGAGCGTGCGCGAGTAGGTCTCCAACTTGGCGAGCGGCGCGTCGAGCTCGCTATTGTCCAGATGGAAGCGGGTGTACAGGTCGATGCGCTCGATGTACTTGCCGATGAACACGAACGCCTTCAGTGTGATGTCTGCGGTGGAGTTCTCGATGCCGCCCCAGAACGCGAGCATGTCGTCGGCGATGTCACGCTGCGAGTAGATGTCATCCGCGCTGGCGGAACGCTCGGCGGCCTCGGTGATGTTCTTCACCGCGAGCTCGACGTACTGCAGCAGCCTCGACGTCAGCTCCGGGCGCAGCACCACGGCGTTGTTGAACGCGGCGACGATGGCGGAGCGCACCGAGTCGGGGTTCGTGCCGTCGTAGAGGAAGGAGTGGATGAACCCGTCGAAGTCCTCGAAATCCTGCGGTAGGTCGAGCGCCTTCGCGAACGGGCGGAACGCGTCCACATCGGTGTCCATCACGCGGTCGTAGAAGGGGAAGAACTGCACGAGTGTCGTGAACGCGCGCTCGGTGTACCGCCCGAGCCAGTACAGGTTGTCGGCCTTCGACGCGGTGACCAGCGACAGCGAGTGCCGCTTCGAATGCGGAATGAGGTTCACCGAGGCGACCGACTCCTCGCGCTGCTTGTCCGTGCTGCCGTCTTCGGGCGCCAGCACCCACGTATCCTTGAATCCGCCGCCCTGCGACGAGTTGACGATCATCTGGCCGGGCACTGACGAGTAGCGCGTCAAGCCGGAATACCACACGTGCGTGTTCTGCCCGGTGACCACGAATGCGCGCAGATCGCACTTGCGCGGGCTCACCTCGCCACTGTCCGGGTCGATCACGTCGATGTCGCGGAACTGGATGACCTCCTGCGCGATAAACCGGCGCGGATCCTCCTTGATGCGGTCGGCCAGATCCTCCCGCGCGGCCTCGTCGAGCGACGAGCCGAACACGACGCCGTAGCCTCCGGCTTCCGCCACGTCCTTGATGACCAGCTCGCCCATGCGGTCGAGCACTTCCTTGCGGTCCTTCTCGAACATCGGCATGTAGGTCGGCGCGTTGTGCAGGATCGGCTCCTCGTTGAGGTAGTAACGGACCATCTGCGGCACGAAATAGTAGATCGCCTTGTCGTCCGCGGCCCCGTTGCCGGGCGCGTTGATGATGGCGACGTTGCCGGAACGGTAGGCCGACAGCAGTCCGGGCACGCCGATAACCGAGTCCGGGTTGAACGCGAACGGGTCGAGGTATTCGTCGGACAGGCGGCGGTACACGGCGCCCACGCGATGCCGGTTGCCGGCATAGTCGAGGAAGTACAGCTTGTTGTCGACGACTTCCAAGTCTTCGGGGAACGCGAGTGCCGCGCCGGTCTTCTCGGCCAGGTAGGCGTGCTCGAAGAACGCCGAATTGTAGCGCCCCGGCGTGAGCACGACGGCGATGCCTTCGGTGGATACGAAGTCCATGGCCTTGCGCAGCAGCCGCGGATAGTCGCGGTTGTCGCGCACGTGCACGTCGCGGAACAGTTTGGGATTCGTACGGCGTTCGATGTCGCGCGCGAACAGCGGGTAGCTGGCTCCCGACGGGATGCGCAGGTTGTCTTCCAGCACCCACCAGCGCCCGTCCTCGCCTTGGACGAGGTCTTCGCCTGCGATGTGCGCGAAGATGCCGCCGGGAGGAGTCACGCCGTTGACTTGCGGAAAGTAGCCGGCCGACGTGTACACGTATTCTTCGGGGATGACGCCGTCGTGGATGATGCGCTTGTCTGAGTATATGTCTTTGAGGTAGGCGTTGAGTGCGTTCACGCGCTGCTTGAGGCCGGCTTCCAGCTCGTCGAATTCGTCGGATTCGATGATGCGCGGGATCGGGTCGTATGGAAACAGCCGGTCGTGGTATTCGCCGTTCTTGTATACGCCGAAACGCACGCCGTTGCGGCTCAGTTCACGGTTGATGTCTCCTCGCCTGTTGACCAGTTCCTCGGCGAATTGTCGGGCTGACCGTTCTGTCATGGCGACTCCTTGTCTCACAGATACGCATGCTGAACGCTTATGCTCTATGATACTGAACTCGTCCCAGCGTATGCGGCCGTGGTTTCCGCATTCGCTCGAAAAATCGACAATCATGTTACGAATCGGTCGCGCCGCGAACGGTTCGCCGGCATGCCGAACGTCTGCCTTCGCGCCCACCCCCGCGTCTACAGCGTGCGCTTGGCGCGTATACGCTCGGCCCGTTCGGCGAGCTCGTCGTCGGCGGGATAGGCGACGTGCTCCAGCGTCAGCCCTTGCGGCGCGATCGGCCCTGTGGAGCCCTCGCGCAGCGGCACGGCCATCTTCTCTCGGAACCAGTCGGTCGAGCGCTTGCCCATGCCGACCTGTATGCAGCCGCCGACCAGCGAGCGCACCATGTTGCGAGCGAAGGCGTCGGCGACGATGGTGAAGCACAGCAGGTCGGATTCGGCGGCCGGCGTGCGGTATCGCTCCCCCATGCCGTCGACGACCAGCGGCCGGGTGGGGATCCGCCGCCAATATGCGGTTTTGACCTCGCGAATCGTGGTACCGCCCGGATTGGGGGTGGCGAACGAGCCGAAATCATGCAGTCCGATGGTCATCGCGGCGGCCTCGTTCATCGCGGCGACGTCGAGGTCGGCGTCGAGGTGCAGCACGAAGCCGCGCAGACGCGGGTCGACTTCGCTGGCACGGTCGGCCACGCGATACACGTAAGTGCGTTCCAGTGCGGAGAACCTCGCGTCGAATCCGCTCGGCGCGACCGTCACGTCATGGATGGTGATGTCCGCGGGCAGCATGCGTTGCAGACGGTGCTTGAGCGCTACGGTCGGCGGCACGCTCATGTGCCCGACGCAGCGGCTCAGCGTTTCCTCGCCGATGTCGAGATGGCAGACCTGATGCGAGGCATGCACGCCCGTGTCGGTGCGGCCGGCGACGGTCAGGCGCAGCGGCTCGGCGGGATCGTCGACCGGCACGCGCGTAATCGTGTGCAGCACCCGTTCGATCTCGCCCTGCACGGTGCGAATCGTCGGCTGCTTCGCCCATCCGAAGAAGCCGCCGCCGTCATATGCCAGGTCAATGCGCAATCTCATCACGCCCACCAGTATATCGACGCCGCGCCGAGTCCCCTTCCCCACCTCGCGACACCCATGTGCCGATACACTGTGTGCAAATGTTGGATGTAACGGTAAACTTTGTTTATATTGGAGCAAAGTCGCAACGAATGCGGCGATGCGCTAACCAATCAACAAAGATTCCGACAATAACAGAAACAACATTAACCACATACCCAATGGAGAGATTATGCGATTGAGGAGAGTGAAAGCGGCCATAGGCAGTGTCCTGGCAGCCGTGACACTACTGAGTATGTCGCTGACCGGCGTCACGGCGGCGCAAGCCAGCGATGACAATCTTGCACTGAATCAGACCGTAACGGCCAGTTCATATGAAGTGGCGACGACTGCGCCCGAGAAGGCCGTGGACGGCGATCTCGGCACACGCTGGGGCACCGCGCAGAACAAGGCCGCAAACGAATGGATCGAGGTCGGCTTGGGCGGCACCAAGACCGTCAAGCAGATCAACATCGATTTCGAGCGCAAAGATGCCGATCAGAACATCACCAGTTTTAAAGTCGAGCTGAAGCAGGGCGACACCTATACCAAGGTGTATCAGAAGGACACCCGCGCCAAGCAACAGGAGATCATCCTGCTTGACCAGGCGCAGCAGGCGTCCGCCGTGAAGGTGACCGTACTGTCCGCCGACGGCGGCACCATGAACTGGGTCAACGTGGGCATCAACGAGATTTCCGTGTACTCCGCACCCAAGGAGACCGTGCTCGACACGGCCGACACGAACCACATGCTCGGCGCCACCATGACCGCCTCCAGCAACGAGACGGCGACGCTCACCCCCGACAAGGCGATCGACCAGAACCGCACCGGCCGCAACAACCGTTGGGCCAGCGGCTACGAGACCCCGAGCAACATCTGGCTGAAGGCGGAATTCCCGCGGCTCACCGCGGTCAAGGACATCCGCATCTATTTCTTCGAGCGTGACGTGAATCCGAAGCCTACCAATGTCCAGAGCTTCGACCTGTCCTACACCGACTCCGAAGGCACCGAGCACACGCTCAAGTCCGGCTACGCGATGACGGCCTCCGGGGCCGGTTATGTCGCTGACGTCGTCATCCAGCTCGATCAGGCCGTCAACGCCCGCTCGCTCAAGCTGTCGAACTTCGCGATCAAAAGCTCCGAATACAACAACGTGAGCGTCGCCGAATGGGAGGCGTATTCGAACGATCAGGCCGAGCCGGGCGCCACGCTCGACAGCGTGGTCTCCGACCTCGAATCCAACCACCTGACCATCGAGACCGACACCGACACGCTGGCTCTGCCCACTGTGCCCGACGGCTACACCGTCAAGTTCAACGGCGCCGACTACGAGCAGCTCATCGCCGCCGACGGCACCGTCAACCACCCGCTGGTCGACAAGACCGTGCAGGTCGCCTACGTCGTCACCGACACCGCCACCGGCAACACCAAGACGACCTCCGACATCCCCTACGTCGTCAAAGGCACCAACCAGCAGCAGGAAGGCAACAACGCCAAGCCGACCATCATCCCCGAAATCGCCGAATGGCATTCGACCAGTGCCGCCAAGCTGGCGGCCTCCGCCGTGACGAAGGTCGTCTACGACGATGATTCGCTCAAGGCCGTGGTCGACGAGTTCGTCGCCGACTACAAGGACTTCACCGGCATCAAGCTGACCGCCAAGAAGGGCGCCGCCGAAGCCGGTGCGTTCAACTTCGTCAAGACCGACTCCACGGCCGCGATCGCGCAGCTCGGCGACGAAGGCTACACGATGGACATCCGGGCCGACCGCGTGGTCGCCAAGTCGTCCAGCGTGACCGGCAACATGTACGCGATGCAGACGATCCTGCAGATGACCAAGCAGGACGCCAACGGCTTCGTGATCGGTTCGATGCGCGACTACCCGCGCTTCACCACCCGCGGACTCCTGCTCGACGTGGCCCGCAAGCCCGTCTCGCTGGAGATGATGCGCGAGATCACCCGCACGATGCGCTACTACAAGATGAACGACTTCCAGGCGCATCTGTCCGACAACTACATCTTCCTGGAGAACTACGGCAAGGGCGACAACGAGGACGAGGCGTTCAAGGCCTATGACGCGTTCCGTCTCGAATCCAGCCTGACCAACGACAAGGGCGAATCGCCCACGGCCGAGGACTACTCCATCTCCAAGAAGACGTTCAAGCAGTTCATCCAGGACGAGCGCGCCCTCGGCATGAACGTCGTGCCGGAGATCGACGTGCCCGCGCACGCCAACTCCTTCACGAAGATCTGGCCCGAGCTCATGGTGAAGGGACGGGTCTCCCCGATCAACTCCAACCGACCGCTCATCGACCACCTCGACGTGTCCAAGCCCGAGACCATCGCCAAGATCAAGGAGATCTTCGACGACTACACCAAGGGCGACGACCCGACGTTCGACAGCGACACGACCGTGCACATCGGTGCCGACGAGTTCCTCTACAACTACACGGCATACCGTAAGTTCATCAACGAGATCGTCCCCTACATCAAGGACACGAACACCGTGCGCATGTGGGGCGGCCTGACTTGGATCAACGACCACAAGACGGAGATCACCAAGGACGCGATCGAGAACGTCGAGATGAACCTGTGGTCCAAGGACTGGGCCGACGGCCTCCAGATGTACAACATGGGCTACAAGCTGATCAACACGATCGACGACTACGGCTACATGGTGCCCAACGGCAGCTACGGACGTGCCAACGCGTACGGCGACCTGCTGAACATCAGCCGCGTCTTCGACAGCTTCGAGCCCAACAAGGTCCGCAGCAGCGGCGGCTACCAGGCCGTGCCCTCCGGCGACGACCAGATGCTCGGCGCCGCGTTCGCGATCTGGAGCGACAACATCGACAAGAGCGCATCGGGTCTGACCGAATCCGACCTGTACTGGCGCTTCTTCGACGCGATGCCGTTCTACGCCGAGAAGACCTGGGCCGCCACCGGCAAGGAGAAGGGCACCGCCGCGAAACTCACGGCGCTGGCCGCCAAGCAGGGAACCGGCCCTCGCACCAACCCGTACTACCAGGCCACTTCGAAGAACAGCGTCTACGAGAGCTACGACTTCAACGACGGGCTCGCCGACGCCAGCGGCAACGGCCGCGACCTGACCATCGGCGACGGCAGCAAGGCCGCCGTCAAGGACCAGTCGCTCAAGCTCGCCGGCGGCTCCAGCTATGCCACATCCAAGCTCGACAAGCTCGGCAACGGCAACGAGCTGACGTTCGATGTGACGCTCCAGCAGGCTGCCAAGCCCGGAGACATCCTCTTCGAGGCCGACGCTCCGTACGGCACGCATGACATCCGCGTCATGGAGAACGGCAAGCTCGGCTTCACGCGAGAGCTGTACAACTACTACTTCGATTACGAGCTGCCGGTCGGCAAGACGGTCACCGTGACCATCAAGGTGGACCAGCAGACCACGAAGCTGTATGTTGACGGCGAATTCGTGAGCGATGCGACCGGCAAGTACATCGACAAGGGCATCGAGAAGAAGACCGGCATCACCGCCGCGACCTTCGCACTGCCGCTGCAGCGTATCGGCTCGAAGACCTCTGCGATCAACGGCGTCATCGACAACGTCATCGTCAAGAAGTCCGAGGCCGAGACAGACCAGTACAACAAGTCCTGCTGGACCGGCACGACCAATTCCGAGACCCAATACAACGACACGGAAGGTCTGCTGCGGTACGCGTTCGACAACAACCCGAGCACCATCTGGCATTCCAACTGGAAGGGCGCCACGGACAAGCTGACCGGTTCGAACTCGTTCTACGCCGAGATCGACATGTGCCAGAAGTACACGATCAACCAGTTCTCCTTCACGCCGCGTACCAGCCAGGACAGCGGACAGGTGACCAAGGCCGATCTGTACGTCAAGGCCAACGCGAACGACGAGTGGAAGCAGGTCGCCACGGATCAGGTGTTCGAGGCCAGCCGCGCCAAGAAGACCTTCATGTTCGACGAGCAGGAAGTGCGGTACGTCAAGTTCGTGGCCAAGTCCTCGAACGATGGCTGGGTCGCGGTCTCCGAGTTCGGCGTGGCGAACAAGCCGTCCTCCACCGTGCGCGTATTCGTCGCGGCCGATCCGGCCGAAGGCGGTACGGTGAGCGTAGCCGCCGAGGGCGAAACCGGCACCGATACGGCCGTGGACGTCGCATCCGGTGCCTCGGTGACCGCCAAGGCGGTCGCGGCGGATGGCTACAGGTTCAGCGGCTGGTTCACGACGGCCAGTGAGACGGCGGTTTCCACCGATGCCACGTACACGTTCGCAGCCGACGGCAACACGGCTCTGACCGCGAAGTTCACCAAGGACTCCACGCCGGATCCCGGCCCGAAGCCGACCATCAGCTCGATCGCCGTCACCAAGCCGACCGTCACCGATTACAAGGTCGGCGACACGTTCGACGCCACTGGACTGGCGGTCACCGCCACGATGTCGGACGGCAGCACGAAGACCCTGACGGCCGGCGAGTACACGCTCTCAGCCACGCAGGACGGTGCCGCGGTCGCGCTTGACAAGGCGTTCGCCAAGGCCGGAAAGGTCACTGTCACGGTCACCGCCAACGGCAAGACCGCCACCTTCGACGTGACCGTGACGGCCAAGGATCCCGATCCGGAACCCGCGACGCTCAAGTCCATCAAGGTCACGTCCAAGCCGGACAAGACCACGTACACCGTGGATGAGACGTTCGCCAAGACAGGTCTCGCGGTGACGGGCACCTGGTCCGACGGCAAGACGGCGCTGCTGAAGGACGGCGAATACAAGCTGTCCGCGGTCGACGCCGACGGCAAGACCGTCGACCTGACCAAGCCGTTCACGGCTGCGGGCGACGTCACCGTCACAGTGACCTCCGGCAAGCTCACCGACTCCTTCACGATCACCGTCAAGGCGAAGACCGTGACCCCGGCTCCTGGCGACAACAAGCCGGGCGAGAACAAGCCCGGTGCCGACAAGCCGAAGCCGAACACGCCTGACGAGGTCGCCAAGACCGGTGCTTCGGTCACGGCGGTCGTCTTCAGCGCCCTGTTGCTGTTGTCCGCAGGCTACCTGCTGGTGCGTAAGCGCAGGATCTGACCGAATTACGTGTCATCCCCCGCGGATGACACGCTGAGACCCTAGAGGGGGCTCCCGGTTCACACCGGGAGCCCCCTCTTCCGTTGCATGCAGGTACGTAATAACGTGTATATGTCATTATCGCCTACTGTTGCGTATCTAAGTGCGCGCAGAAACGACGAGTCCGCGCACTTAGATACGCAAACGGGGCTATTTGCGTTCCTAAGTGCGCACGGTTGTCGTTTCGGCGCGTACTTAGGAACGCAACCGCATCTGATGCCAACGCATCCGCTGGCGGAGGGCTGTCCGTGCAACGGACTAGGGCCCGTCAACAGCCTCCAGTACCACCCAACAAACAAAAAACAGGGGCTGGAAACCAGTTACGGTTCCCAGCCCCTATCAATGTCTATGAGACGGGTCTCACTCGGCCTTGTCGGCGGTCTCCTCGGCAGCGGTCTCGGCGGGCGCCTCAACCGGAGCTTCAGCGGCGGCGGTCTCCTCGACCGGAGCCTCGGTAGCGGCGGCGACCTTGGTGGCGGCCTCAGCTTCCTTGACGACAGCCTTCTTCGGGCTTACCGGCTCGGTGACGAGCTCGATGACGGCGGCAGGCGTGGAGTCGCCCTTGCGCGGAGCGATCTTGACGATACGGGTGTAGCCGCCCTCACGCTGCTCCATCTGCTCGGCAATCTGAGTGAACAGCACGTGCACGACGGACTTGTTGCGGATGACGCGCATCACGCGACGACGGGAGTGCAGGTCACCGCGCTTCGCGAAGGTGATCAGGCGCTCGGCCAGCGGACGAAGGCGCTTGGCCTTCGGCAGCGTGGTGGTGATGCGACCGTGCTGGAACAGGCTGGTGGCCATGTTCGCGAGCATAAGGCGCTCATGGGCCGGGCTTGACGCCAGACGCGGGCCCTTCTTGGGTGTAGGCATAGTTTCTCCTTATAGCCCGTCGGATTCAGGTGGGCACATGCCCGAACGTCCGAATCCGACGGTTATATCTGTTGCGAAAGGTGACGTCACTCGTCCTCAGGCGAGAAGAACGTACCACCTTCCAAATTGTTGGTATCGAAGCCCAGCGGCGACGACTTCAGCGACAGTCCCATGGACTGCAGCTTGTCCTTGACCTCGTCGATCGACTTCATACCGAAATTGCGAATATCCAGCAGATCCTGCTCGGTGTGAGCGACAAGCTCGCCGATCGTGTGGATGCCCTCGCGCTTGAGGCAGTTGTAGCTGCGCTGCGTGAGGTTGAGATCCTCGATCGGGACGGCCATCTCGGGGTTGGTCTCCTCCGCGACGGGAGCGGGACCGACTTCGACGCCTTCGGCCTGCACGTTGAGCTCACGGCACAGGCCGAACAGCTCAACCAGGGTGGAGCCAGCGGAAGCCACCGCATCGCGTGGTGAAATGGCCGGCTTGGTCTCCACGTCCAGAATAAGCTTGTCGAAATCAGTGCGCTGTTCGACGCGCGTGGCCTCGACCTTGTAGCTTACCTTGAGCACCGGGGAGTAAATCGAATCGACCGGGATACGACCGATCTCATCGGTGTCCTGCTTGTTCATCTGCGCGGGGACGTATCCACGGCCACGCTCGACGGTGAACTCGATTTCGAGTTCGCCGTCGTCGGCGAGGGTCGCGATGTGCTGGTCCGGGTTGGCGATGGTGACACCGGCGGGCGGTGTGATGTCGCCCGCGGTGACTTCGCCATTGCCGCTCTTGCGCAGATACATGACCACGGGCTCGTCGTACTCGCTGGTCAGCACGATGCCCTTGATGTTCAGCAGAATCTCAGTGACGTCTTCCACGACACCCGGCAGAGTGGTGAACTCATGCAGGGCACCGGAAATACGCACGGAAGTGACCGCCGCGCCCGGAATCGAGCTCAGCAGTGTGCGGCGCAGCGAATTACCAAGTGTGTATCCGAAACCGGGCTCAAGCGGCTCGATGACGAAACGGGAACGCTGCGGATTGATGGATTCCTCGGTAAGTGTCGGACGCTGTGCGATAAGCACTGTGTGTATCCTTTCAGCTTCTGGACGGTGGTGCACTCACCTTCCGTAAGCGGTTTTGGATGGATGAGATTGCTGAGTGCTCAGACGCGACGACGCTTCGGGGGACGAACGCCGTTGTGCGCTTGCGGAGTGACGTCGGTGATGGAACCGACTTCGAGTCCAGCGGACTGGAGAGAACGGATGGCGGTCTCACGACCGGAACCCGGGCCCTTCACAAAGACATCGACCTTCTTGACGCCGTGTTCCATGGCCTTGCGGGCCGCGGACTCGGCCGCCATGCCAGCGGCGTACGGAGTGGACTTACGGGAGCCCTTGAATCCGACATCGCCACCGGATGCCCAGGACACGACTGCGCCGGACGGGTCGGTGATGGAGATGATGGTGTTGTTGAACGTTGACTTGATATGCGCCTGCCCGACGGGGATCGACTTGCGATCACGACGACGAGGCTTGCGCGCGGCCTGCTTAGGAGCTGCCATTGACCCTCGTTTCCTTGTAACGAACTGTTGTTTTGGATTGGATCCGGACGATGGGTGTCACCCCGTGGCCCGAATCGACGCCACCCTATTACTTGGTGGCCTTCTTCTTTCCGGCGACCGTGCGCTTCGGACCCTTGCGGGTGCGGGCGTTGGTCTTGGTGCGCTGACCGCGCACGGGAAGTCCCTTACGGTGACGCTGGCCTTGGTAGCAGTTGATCTGGATCTTGCGACGGATGTCCGCGTCGATTTCACGACGCAGATCGCCCTCGATCTTGTAATTGCCTTCGAGGTAATCACGCAGCGTAATCAGCTGCTCATCCGTCAGATCCTTGACGCGAATATCCGGGTTGATACCGGTCGCGGCAAGCGTTTCCTTGGCACGAGTGCGACCTACACCGAAAATATAGGTGAGGGCGATCTCGATGCGCTTCTCATTGGGGATGTCGACTCCGGCAAGACGTGCCATTGCGATTCCTTCTGTGTTCACGCAGGTCGTGCACCGAGTCTTCCGGTTTCCCGGCCCGGGCCTGCGTACCCGGGGTTCAGCTGTTCGCTGTGACTCAGCGCCTTATTTACTTGTTGCCGCTGGAATCTGCTCTCAGCCCTGGCGCTGCTTGTGGCGCGGGTTCGTGCAGATCACCATGACGCGGCCGTGACGGCGGATCACGCGGCAGTTTTCGCAGATCCTCTTCACGCTAGGGCTGACCTTCATGGTTTTCCTTTGCTTGTACCTATTTACTTGTAACGGTACGTAATACGCCCACGGTTCAGATCGTAGGGGCTCATTTCCAGCACGACGCGATCCTGCGGCAGGATGCGGATGTAGTTCTTCCGCATTTTGCCGGAAATCGTCGCCAGCACGATGTGCTTGTTCTCAAGTTCGACGCGGAACATCGCATTCGGCAACGCTTCCACTACCTGACCTTCGACTTCAATCACACCGTCTTTTGCCATAAGCCTTACAGTCCATTCCTTGGGTGTATTACACTTGTATGTCCGAAGACACACCAAATTTAAAGGATATATCATAACGGGTCACGACACGCCGAGGCGTGCATGACCCGTTATAATTTTTTGCTTTATCCTTGCTCCTGCCGGCGATACGACCGGCAGCGGCAATCAGTCGCTCAGCGCGGCGACGATGTTGGCCTGAATGGCGTCGATGTCGCCGACGCCGTCAATGGCGACCAGCTGGCCGCGGCTCTTGTACGTGTCGAGCAGCGGAGCGGTTTCCTTGGCGTACGTGGCCAAACGCTTGGCGATGGCCTCGGGGGTGTCGTCAGAACGGCCCTGCTCCTGCGCGCGCTTGGCGATGCGCTGCATCAGCACATCATGGTCGGCGTCAAGGGCGACGACCTTGTCCAGCGGCGTGCCGAGCTCTTCGAGCATCGCGTCCAGCGCCTTGACCTGGGAGGCGTTGCGCGGGTAGCCATCGAGAATCCAGCCGTTCTTGGCGTCGTCCATGGCCAGACGGTCCTTGACGATCTTGTTGGTGAGCTCGTCGGGCACCAGTTCGCCCTTGTCGGTGTACTTCAGCGCCTCAAGGCCGAGCTCGGTCTTGTTCTTGATGTTGTAGCGGAAGATGTCGCCGGTCGAGATGGCGGGGATGCCGTAGTGCTCGGCGAGCAGGGCGGCCTGGGTGCCCTTGCCGACACCTTGCGGGCCCATGATCAGCAGTCGCATGTGGTCTCCTTGGTGAAGTGAATACGTTATATATGTTCGCTCCCGTAAAAGCGGGAGCGCAGAAGGATCAGCCTTCCTTGTGGTCGATGCCTTCGAGCAGGAAGCCGGTGTACTGGAACTGTTCGGTCTGGGCCTTGGCCTGACGCAGCGTGTCAAGACCAACGCCCGCGATGATCAGGATCGTGGTGCCGCCGAACGGCAGCTTGGAGTTGAGGTTCAGCGCCATGATCAGCACGGTCGGGATCAGCGCGACGAACAGCAGGTACACGGCACCGACCGTGTTGAGGCGGTTCATCACGTAGTTCAGGTAACGGCTGGTGGCGTTGCCGGCGCGGATGCCAGGGATGAAGCCACCGTATTCCTTCATGTTGTCGGCGGTCTCGTCCGGGTTGAACGTGATCGACGTGTAGAAGAAGCAGAAAAACACGATCATCAGCGCATACAGCGCGATGTACCACACCGAAGTGGTGTTGGCGAGGTTCTTGTTGATCCAGTCGACCCAGGACTGTCCCGACTTGCCGAACTGCGCGATCAGCGTCGGGATGGCCAGGATGGAGGACGCGAAGATCGGCGGGATGACACCGCTCATGTTGATCTTCAGCGGCAGGTAGGTGGAGGAGCCGCCGTACATCTTACGGCCGATCATGCGGCGCGTGTACTGCACGGGGATGCGGCGCTGGCTCAGCTCGACGAAGTCGACGAAGACAAGGATGACCACCAGCACGCCGGTGACGATGCCGAACTTCAGCCAATCGCCGTTGGTGCCGTTGGTGCCCCAACCGATCTCCCACAGCTGCGGCAGGAAGCCGGAGCAGATGGACATGAAGATCAAGATGGACATACCCTGGCCGATGCCCTTGTCGGTGATCAACTCGGCCATCCACATGATCAGGCCGGTACCACCGGTCATGATCAGAACCATGACGGAGAGGTTCCACACGGAGTTGTCCGGAATCGGCGAGGAGCACATGTTGTTGAACAGTGCGCCGGACTGTGCGGTCACCAGAATCGTGGTGGACTGCAGCACGGCCAGGCCGATGGTGAGGTAACGCGTGTACTGCGTCAGCTTGGCCTCACCGGACTGTCCTTCCTTGTGCAGCGCCTCGAAGCGCGGGATGACCACGCGCAGCAGCTGCACGACGATGGAAGCGGTAATGTACGGCATGACACCCAGCGCGAAAATGGACAGCTGCAACATTGCACCGCCCGAGAAGAGGTTGACCAAGCCGATGAAGTTTTCCTGGCTACCGCTAAGTGTGTTGATACAATCCTGCACCGTCTTGTAGTTGACTCCCGGCGTCGGGATGAACGAACCAATACGGTAGATGATGATCATGGCTAAGGTAAAGAGGATCTTGTTCCTCAGTTCCTTGGTCCGAAAGGCTTGGATTAACGTCCTCACAAGGATTCCTTTCCGTTGTGCGCGCCCGGCGCACCGAAGCAAACAGACTCTAACCGTCGAGTTTAGCGTACGGGGTCTACCCGCAGACACGCTGGTGTCATATGTCATATGACGAGTCGTAATGACAGATAAGGCCCTCGCCCGCGACATGAGCGGGGAGGGCCTTATCTCATTGGTCACATGCAGTGTTGCCGAACAACAATCAGTTTTCGGAAACAGAGCCGCCGGCGGCCTCGATCTTGGCCTTGGCGGAAGCGGATGCCTTGGCGCCCTTCACGGTGACGGCCACGGTGATGTCACCATCGCCGAGAACCTTGACCGGGAAACCGCCACGGACAGCGCCCTTGGCAACCAGCGCGTCAACGGTGACCTCGCCGCCCTCAGGGAACAGCTCCCCAAGAGCGGAGACGTTGACAACCTGGTATTCCTTCTTGAACGGGCTCTTGAAGCCACGCAGCTTCGGCAGGCGCATGTACAGCGGCAGCTGGCCGCCTTCAAAGCCCGGACGAACCTGATAGCGCTTCTTCGTACCTTTGTCGCCACGACCCGAAGTCTTACCCTTGGAGCCTTCACCACGACCGATGCGAGTACGGTCCTTCTTGGCACCCGGGGCGGGCTTCAGATTGTGCATCTGCAGGAGTTCATCTTCGTTGGCCATAATCAGTCAGCCTCCTCAACGGTAACGAGGTGACGAACCGTGAGAATCATGCCGCGGGTAACGGAGTTGTCCTCACGAATCACGCTCTGGCCGATCTTGCGCAGACCAAGGGACTGGGCGGTCGCGCGCTGCTTGGGCGTGCGGTTCACCAGACCATGGTGCAACGTGATCTTCAGGTTAGCCATCACTCACCATCCTTCTGTTCAGCGGCGGCCTTGGCCTGAGCCTCTTCACGAGCCTTCTTGGCCTCGGCGATGCCGGCGGCGCGAGCGCGAAGCATCGCATCGGGGGCGACCTCGTTCAGGGCGAGGCCACGGCGGGCAGCGATCTCTTCCGGCTCCTCAAGCTGCTTGAGGGCGGCCACGGTGGCGCGAACCATGTTCACGGCGGTGGCGGAGCCCATCGACTTGGTGAGGATGTCGGTGATGCCGGCGCACTCCATGACGGCGCGCACGGGGCCACCGGCGATAACGCCGGTACCCGGGGCGGCCGGGCGAAGCAGCACGGTGCCGGCGGCATCATGGCCGATCACCGGGTGGGTGACGGTGCCACGGATGCGCGGAACGGTGAACATGTGCTTCTTGGCGTCGAGCTGGCCCTTGGCGATGGCCGCCGGGACCTCACGGGACTTGCCGTAGCCGACACCGACGGTGCCGTTGCCGTCGCCGACCACAACGAGGGCGGCGAAGCTGAACGTACGACCACCCTTGTGGGTCTTGGACACGCGGTTGATGGTCACCACGCGATCGAGCATCTCGTCGCCGTGGTTCTCCTCACGACGGTTGCGACGCTCGCCGCGTCGGCCTTCGCCACGCTGTCCACGACGGGACTTGCGCTCATCATTGTTGTTGTTCTCGGGTGCCGCAGTGTTCTGAGTCTCTTCAGCCACTTGGGTTTCCTTCACTTCGTTGTCGCTCACAGTGCCAGACCTCCCTCACGGGCGCCATCAGCGACGGCTGCGACGCGACCGGTGTACTTGTTGCCACCGCGGTCGAACACGACCTGCTCGATGCCTGCCGCCTTGGCCTTCTCAGCCACCAGCAGACCGACCTTCTTGGCGGCCTCGGACTTGGTGCCCTCGAAGCCGGCGAACTCGGCGGTCAGCGTGGAGGCGCTCACCAGGGTGTGGCCCTTGGTGTCGTCAACGATCTGAGCGACCATGTGACGGTTGGAGCGGGTGACGACGAGGCGCGGACGCTCCGGGGTGCCGACGACCTTCTTGCGAAGACGAGCGTGACGACGAAGGCGCGCGACCTTCTTGCCCTTACCTAGAATCTTGACGCTCATATCACTTACCAGCCTTTCCGGCCTTGCGCAGGATGCGCTCGTCCGCGTACTTGATGCCCTTGCCCTTGTAGGGTTCCGGAGCACGCAGCTTGCGGATGTTAGCGGCGACCTGGCCAACGACCTGCTTGTCGGTGCCCTTGACGACCACTTCGTTAGCGTTCGGCAGTTCGAAAGTGATGCCTTCCGGCGGGTTGACGGTGATCGTGTGAGAGTAGCCGAGAGAGAACTCGATGCCCTTGCCCTTGGCGACGGCACGGTAACCGGTGCCGACGATGAGCAGGCGCTTCTCGAATCCATCGTGCACACCCTTGACCATCGAGGCGATGATCGAGCGGCTCAGACCGTGCTTGGCACGGGTGGGACGCAGGTCATCCGCGGCGGTCAGGATAATCTCGTTGCCTTCGACCTGAGCGGTGATGCCCTCAGGGATGACGTAGGAATCGGAACCCTTCGCACCCTTGGCGGAGAAGTTCTGACCCTCGATAGCGACTTCCACGCCAGCCGGGATGGTGACGGGGAGCTTACCAATATGCGATGCCATGTGTCAGCTCTCCTTTCTCACCACACGTAGGCGACGATCTCGCCGCCAATGCCCCGGTCGAGGCATTCCTTCTGGGTCATCAGTCCCGAGCTGGTCGAGATGATGGCGATGCCGAGGCCACCGAGCGGCATAGGCAGGGAGTCGGACTTCGCGTAGCGACGCAGGCCCGGCTTCGAAATGCGCTTGATGCCCTGGATGGAACGCTCGCCGTTCGGGCCGTACTTGAGGGTGACCTCAAGGTCCTGGCCGACCTTGGCTTCCTTGGCGGTGAAGTCCTTGATGTAGCCTTCGCGCTTCAGGATCTCGGCGATGTTCGCCTTGAACTTGGAGTACGGCATTTCCACGGTCTCGTGCTTTGCCGCGCTCGCGTTACGCAGACGCGTGAGCATGTCTGCGATCGGATCTGTCATTGTCATGTGGGCTTGTTGCCCTTTCTCGCCGTGGTTTCCGCCGCCCTAGCGCCTGCACTGCAGACGTTCGGGCCGCGGACCTTCAGCGTCGATGTTTACCAACTGGACTTAGTGACTCCGGGCAGCTCGCCGCGGTGGGCCTTCTCGCGAAGGCAGATGCGGCACAGGCCGAACTTACGGTACACGGAGTGGGGACGACCGCAGACCTGGCAGCGCGTGTAGGCGCGCACCTTGAACTTCGGCTTGCCGGCCGCCTTGTTCTTAAGAGCGGTTTTTGCCATATCAGTTCTCCTTGAAGGGGAAGCCGAGGTGCTTGAGCAGCACGCTTGCTTCCTTGTCGTCCTTGGTGCTGGTCACCACGGTGATGTCCATACCACGCTGGTGATCGATGCTGTCGGGGTCGATCTCGTGGAACATGGACTGCTCCGTGAGGCCGAAGTTGTAGTTGCCCTGACCATCGAACTGCTTGCCGTTGATGCCGCGGAAATCGCGGATACGCGGCAGAGCCAGCGTCAGAAGGCGATCCAGGAACTCCCACATGCGGTCGCCACGCAGGGTGACGTACGCACCGATGGCCTGGCCTTCACGCAGGTGGAACTGCGCGACGGACTTCTTGGCCTTGGTGATCTTCGGCTTCTGGCCGGTGATCAGAGTGAGGTCCTTGACGGCGCCTTCGATGAGCTTGGAGTCGCGGGCCGCAGCGCCGACGCCCATGGAGACGACGACCTTCTGGACACGAGCGACCTGCATGGGGTTGGAGTACTTGAACTCCTTCTCCAGTTCAGGAACGATGACGTCCTTGTACTGCTGCTTCAAGCGCGGAGTTGCCGGCGCCTCGATAGTGCTATCGGTCATGCCAGCTCCTTTCCGGACTTCTTGGCGACGCGCACGCGCACGGTCTTCACCTTGCCGTCACGAGCCTCCTGCTTAACATTCACGCCGACACGGGTCGGCTCCTTGGTCTCCGGGTCGACCAGCATCACGTTGGAGCGATGGATCGGGGCCTCCACGGAGACGATGCCGGACTGCTGTCCCTGCTGCGTGGCGCGGACGTGCTTCTTGACGATCTGCACACCCTCGACGATCAGACGGTCGTTGGGCAGCACGCGGGTGACGGTGCCCTCCTTGCCGCGATCCTTGCCGCGGATGACCTTGACCAGGTCGCCGCTCTTGATCTTGGCTACCATGTCAGATCACCTCCGGAGCGAGGGACACGATGCGCATGAAGCGCTTGTCGCGCAGTTCACGGGCGATCGGTCCAAAGATACGAGTGCCCTTCGGTTCACGGCCGGAGCCGAGAATGACGGCGGCGTTCTCGTCGAACTTGATGTAGGAGCCGTCGACACGACGGTGCTCCTTGACGGTACGGACGACAACGGCCTTGACCACATCGCCCTTCTTGACCGACCCGCCAGGGATCGCGTCCTTGACCGAGGCGACAATGACGTCGCCCAGGCCGGCATAGCGTCGCTTCGATCCACCGAGCACGCGAATGGCAAGGAGTTCCTTGGCACCCGTGTTGTCGGCGACATGAAGCCGCGTTTCCTGCTGAATCATTGATTCTCCTTAGCCGAGCTGGTTCTCCCCGAGCACCCTGCCTGCCTATACCAGCGCAGGCAGGGTGTCTCGCGGAGCCTTGCCGAACTTGTTTACTTGGCGCGCTCGATGATGGATTCGAGACGCCAACGCTTGGTCTTGCTCAGAGGCCGAGTTTCCATAATACTCACGAGGTCGCCAACATGGGCGTCGTTGTGTTCATCATGGGCCTTGACCTTCTTGGTGGAGCGGACGACCTTGCCGTACAGCGGGTGGGTCGAACGCTGTTCGAGCTCGACGGTGATGGTCTTGTCCATTGCCTCGGACACGACATAACCGCGACGAACCTTGCGGAAGTTGCGCTCTGTAGTATCAGCCATGCTTACTTCTCCTCCGACTTGGTCTCGGTAGCCTCAGGCTCCTGGCTGATGCCGAGCTCACGCTCGCGCAGGACGGTGTACATCCTGGCGATGTCGTGCTTGACCGCCTTGAGGCGGGCAGTGTTGTCGAGCTGACCGGTGGCAGCCTGGAAGCGCAGGTTGAACAGCTCTTCCTTGGACTTCTTGAGGAAGCCCTCGATCTCTGCGTTGGTCTTCTCGTTCAGATTCTTGATTGCGTAATCAGCGGTACCGACTGCCATCAGATATCACCACCTTCACGTGCGATAATGCGGCACTTCATCGGAAGCTTGTCGATGGCGCGGCGCAGAGCCTCGCGAGCGACTTCCTCGGACACGCCGCCGATCTCGAACATCACACGACCGGGGTGGATGTTGGCGATCCAGAACTCGGGGGTACCCTTACCGGAACCCATTCGGGCGCCCAGCGGGTGCTTGGTCAGCGGACGGTCGGGGAAGATGTTGATCCACACACGACCACCACGCTTGATGTAGCGGGTCATGGCGATACGCGCGGCCTCGATCTGACGGTTGGTCACGTACGCCGGGGCAAGCGCCTGAATGCCGTAATCGCCGAAAGCGATTTCGGTACCGCCCTTGGACATGCCAGAGCGGCCCGGACGATGCTGCTTACGATATTTGGTCCTCTTTGGGATAAGCATCAGCTCACTCCTTCGTTTCCGTTGCGGCAGGAGCCTCGGCGGCGGCCTGGGCCTCAGCCGGAGCGGCTTCGGTCGCGGCCTTCTGCTGAGCGCCGGCGGCACGGTTGCCACGGCGCGGGCGGCGATCGCCGCGACGGCCCTGACGGTTGTTGTTCTGCTGCGCCTGCTGCTCTTCGAACTCACGCTCGGTCATGTCGCCCTTGTAGATCCAGACCTTCACGCCGATGCGGCCGTAAGTGGTCTTGGCCTCGAAGAAGCCGTAATCAATCAGAGCGCGCAGGGTCTGCAGCGGAACGCGACCTTCGCGGTAGAACTCGGAACGGCTCATTTCCGCACCGCCGAGGCGGCCGGAGAGCTTGATACGGATGCCCTTGGCACCGGCGCGCATGGCGTCCTGCTGGGCCTTGCGCATGGCGCGACGGAAAGTGACGCGGTTGGTCAGCTGCTCCGCGATGCCCTGAGCGACGAGCTGGGCGTCCAGCGCGGCGTTCTTGACTTCGAAGATGTTGAGCTGGACCTGCTTGCCGGTCAGCTTTTCGAGCTTGGCGCGGACCTTCTCGGCCTCGGCGCCACGGCGTCCGATGACGATGCCCGGACGGGCGGCGTGGATGTCCACGCGCACGCGGTCACGGGTACGCTCGATGACGATACGGGACACGCCCGCACGCTCGAGATCCTTGTTCATGACCTTGCGGATCTTGTCGTCTTCGAGCACGAAATCACTGTAGCGCTCGCCGACCTTGTTGGAATCGGAGAACCACTTCGAGCGATGGCTCTCAGTGATGCCCAGACGGTATCCGAACGGGTTGATCTTCTGACCCATCTCAGCGATCCCCTTCCTTGTTGGCAACGATGACCGTGATGTGGCTGGTGCGCTTGTTGATACGAGCGGCACGGCCCTGTGCACGAGCACGGAAACGCTTCAGCGTAACGCCCTCGTCCACATAGGTCGTCTTGACGACCAGGTCATTCTCGCGGAACGGCTCACCGGCCTTGTCGGCCTTGACGCGAGCGTTGGCGATGGCGCTCTCCAGCACCTTGCGAACCGGAAGGGCCGCGGCCTGGGGGGCGAACTTCAAAATGGTAACGGCTTCGGTGGCCTTCTTGCCTCGGATGAGGTCGACCATGCGGCGAGCCTTGCGCGGCGTCACGCGGACGTGACGAGCGATTGCTTTAGCTTCCATAAGTCATTCTCTCCTTTAGCGGCGGGCCTTCTTGTCGTCCTTCACGTGACCCTTGAAGGTCTTCGTGGGGGCGAACTCACCGAGCTTGTGACCGACCATGGCCTCGGTGACGAACACCGGGACATGCTTGCGGCCGTCGTGAACAGCGAAGGTGTGTCCGATGAAATCAGGGGTGATCATCGAACGACGAGACCACGTCTTGATGACGTTCTTGGTCCCCTTCTCGTTCTGCTCGTCGACTTTCTTCTGCAAGTGGGCGTCGACGAAGGGGCCCTTCTTGATGCTACGAGTCATCTTCTCGATACTCCCTTTACTTGCGGTTCTTACCATTCGGACGACGACGAACAATCATCTTGTTCGAGGCCTTCTTCGGACGACGAGTACGAACCTCACCCTTGCCCCACGGCGAAACCGGCGGCTTGCCACCGCGGGTACGACCGCCGTGCGGGTGGTCGACGGGGTTCATGGACTCACCACGGGTCCACGGACGCTTGCCCATCCAACGGGCGCGACCGGCCTTGCCGAGCTGAATGTTGGCGTGCTCGGAGTTGCCGACCTCACCGATGGTGGCGCGGCAGCGAGCATCCACATTGCGGATTTCGCCGGACGGCATACGCAGCTGGGCGTAGGCACCGTCCTTGGCGACGAGCTGCACGGCGGCACCGGCGGAACGCGCGATCTTCGCGCCGCCCAGCGGACGGAGCTCGATGGCGTGCACGATCGTACCGGTCGGGATGTTCTTCAGCGGCAGGTTGTTGCCGGGCTTGATATCGGCCTTCTCGCCGGTCTCAATGGTGTCACCCTGCTTGATGCCCTCGGGGGCAATGATGTAACGCTTCTCGCCGTCGGCGTAGTGCAGCAGCGCGATGCGAGCGGTACGGTTCGGGTCGTACTCGATGTGAGCGACCTTGGCCGGCACGCCGTCCTTGTCCCAACGCTTGAAGTCGATGAGACGGTACTGGCGCTTGTGGCCACCACCGCGGTGGCGGGAGGTCATACGGCCGTAAGAGTTACGACCGCCGGTCTTGCTGAGCTTGCGAACCAGCGACTTCTCAGGCGTGGTGCGCGTAAGCTCGGAGAAGTCCGAGACGGACGCGTTACGACGGCCCGCGGTCGTCGGCTTATAAACGCGGATAGCCATAATATAGTTCTTCCTTTAACTTTTCTCGGCTAACCTTCAGTTGCCAAAGATGTCGATCGACTGGCCCTCGGCAACGGTCACGATGGCGCGCTTCTGGGAAACACGCTGGCCGAAACCGGTGCGGGTGCGCTGGCGCTTGCCGGCGCGGTTGAGGGTGTTGACGTTCGTCACCTTGACCTTGAAGATCTCTTCGATAGCCTGCTTGATCTGCACCTTGTTCGCGTTCGGAGCCACCACGAAGGTGTACTGGCCGCGATCGGACAGGGCGTAGCTCTTCTCAGAGACGACAGGCTTCAGGATGATGTCATGTGCTGGCTTGTGAATAGCGACCATGATCAGGCCTCCTTGGCGGCCGGCTTGGTCTTCGCGTCGACGAAGGCCTCAAGGCCTTCCTTCGTGAAGACGACGTACTGAGCCGTGACCACATCGTACGTGTTGAGCTGATCGGCGAAGATCGGGTGAACGGTCGGGATGTTGCGCACCGACAGCCACTCGTTGACGTTATCGCGGGAGAACACCACGGTGGTGAACTTGTTCTCGGTCACCGGGGTGAGCGCGGCGATGGCGGCCTTGGTCGACGGGGTGTCGGTGACACCGAAGTCAACCACGACGACGCGGCCGGCGTTGGCGCGATCGGAAAGCACGTAGCGCAGGGCCGCGGCCTTCATCTTCTTGGGGGTGCGCTGCGAGTAGTCGCGCGGCTGCGGACCGAACACGGTGCCGCCGTGGTACCACTGCGGTGCACGGATGGAGCCCTGACGGGCACGACCGGTGCCCTTCTGCTTCCACGGCTTCTTGCCACCGCCGGAAACCATGCCGCGGGTCTTGGTGGCGTGCGTGCCCTGACGGGCGGCAGCCAGCTGGGCCACGACGACCTGGTGGATCAGCGGGACGTGAGCCTGGACCTCGTCGGCGGTGTGGCCGAAGAGCTCGGCGGGCGCCTCAACGGAGCCAGTGGCCTGGCCCTTGCCGTCAGTGACGTTGAGAGTAACGTTTGCCATGATAATCAGGCTCCCTTCACTGCGGTGCGGACGAGGACGATGCCGCCCTTGGGGCCGGGAATGGCACCCTTGATGGCGAGGACATTGTTCTCGGCATCAGCGGACATGACGGTCAGGCTCTGGACGGTCGCGGTCACGTGACCCATGCGGCCGGCCATGCGCTTGCCCTTGAGAATACGGCTCGGAGTGGCGCATGCGCCGACGGAGCCGGGGCGACGTTCGTTCTTGTGAGAACCGTGGGTACGACGGTAGGACTTGAAGCCCCAGCGCTTGATCGTGCCCGCGAAGCCCTTGCCCTTGGTGGTGCCGGTGACATCCACCTCTGAGCCCTCGGCGAAAGCGTCGATGGACAGCTCCTGGCCGGGCTCGTACTCGGCGGCGTCCTCGGTGCGCACCTCAACGAGGTGGCGACGCGGGGTCACGCCGGCCTTGGCGAAGTGACCAGCGAGCGGCTTGGTCACCTTGGTGGGATCAATCTGGCCGTAACCGATCTGGATGGCCTTGTAGCCATCGGTCTCCTCGGACTTGACGGCCGTGACCACGTTGGTGGACACATCCACCAACGTGACGGGGACGAAGAAGCCGTTCTCGTCCCACACCTGCGTCATGCCGAGCTTGCGACCCAGCAGAGCCTTGTGGCTACCTCTTTGCGAAGTCATAACGATCCCTCCTCCCTTACAGCTTGATCTCGATGTTGACATCTGCAGGCAGATCGATGTGCATCAGAGAATCCACAGCCTTGGGGGTGGGGTCCACGATGTCGATGAGACGCTTGTGCGTACGCATCTCGAAATGCTCGCGAGAATCCTTGTACTTGTGAGGAGAACGAATAACGACAAACACGTTCTTCTCGGTCGGCAGAGGAACCGGGCCCACCACAGTGGCACCCGCGTTCGTCACCGTCTCGACGATTTTCTTCGCCGATTGGTCGATGACCTCATGGTCATAGGACTTAAGCCTGATGCGGATTTTCTGTCCCGCCATTGCCGTCCGCCCTTTCTAGCGATTCGTTGACTATTACCATCCTGCTAAAGGGCACCGGCGAGCATGACACACGAAAATACTTTTCGCGGCCATAACCACATCAGTGCGTAGACATGCAAGAAGCCCGTCGAAACGGACCCCTTGTTCCACGCTCGCTTTTTTGATTCCAATTTGCGAGCCCAAAACAGGCAACTTGTTAATTAAAGCACCAGGGGTACCTATAGGGAATTCGGGCGTGTCGCACGCCCGAATCCTGTCATATCCCCTCAGGGCTGCCGCCCCTCGGCGTCGCCTACCGGCAGCCCACCGGGCTACCGGCCACACGGCTCCGCGGGCGTGTCGCACGCCCGAATCCCGCCATATCCCCTCAGGGCTGCCGCCCCTCGGCGCTATCTACGTTTCGTGAGGTTGATTTGGCGCCTCGGGAACGTCTATCTGCGTTTCGTGAGGTTGTCAGAGCACGATACCCTCGGTATCACTGCCCTACGGTTGTTGGAATCATGCGGTTCCCGGAGCGCCTCTACTCTGCCATCAACCCCTCGAAATGCAGATAGCCCATTATTCTCACCTCTCAGTGCGCCGATACACCTATCCGTACACGATTTTCAATGGGCTATCGGGAAAGGCAGTAGCCAAACGGCCCCGCGCACGGTTTTCGTGCTGTACGATGACAACCAACTTGGGAGAGACATTCAGGGAAGGGGGGAAGATTCCACTCTGCCAGGCTTTCGTGCACCAATATCCACAATCCATGCCCGAAGGTTCGGAAACGGTCAGTATTACGAGAACACCAGCAGCCTCGACGTGCAGGCGAAGTGGAAGAGCTGTACGACACCACCGACGTCAGCAACCCGTGGTGGAAGTACCCGGTCACCGGCGATGAGAACAAGACCGATCTGTTCGGCGGTGCTTCCGCGGCGTACAACCGCGGCGCGCCCGCCCTCGCCGCGTTGCGTTCGACGGTCGGCGATGCGAAGTTCCGTGAGATCGAGAAGACCTGGGTGCAGGAACATCAGGAGCAGTTCGACCCGACTGGTCTGAAGATTACCGCGACTTACTCCGACAAGTCCACGAAGGCCATCGACGCAGCCAAACGGCGTGTCCAACCCGCTGTCCAAGACCGGCGCCAGCACGGCTCCGATCATCGCCCTGGCGGCACTCGCACTGCTGACGGGCGGTGCCGCCGTGGCGAAACGGCACTCGGAGCCTGAACCGCAGCATCGGAGGTAGCCGCGAGCGCCTGAGTGATACTGGGCGGCGTCAACGCGGACACCGTATGGCTGTTCGCCGCCTGGGTGCTGTGCTATTGCGTGCAGTTCTCCGCGGCGCGATGGTTCAAATCACGGTTCGCCCGCCGTTGGATGCCGCCAACGATCGTGTATTCGGCGGCCTTGTGCGTGGTCGGACTGCCATTCGTCATCATGCGTCCGGGCGCGCTGCGGTGGGCGCCTTTGTTCGTCGTACGCTGGCCGGGCTGTCATTCCTCGCCGCATGGCTGCGCCGGGAGCGCTCGCTGTGGGGCAACGACGGCCGAAACCGATGATCGCCGGCGTCACCGAAGCGATGTGCCTGCTACTGGTGTTCATAGCGGTCATCATCATCTGTCCTCACCTGGCATAGCGGCGATCCGCCTCCCCCTTCCTATCCGACTCCCTCCCCGACCATAGTCCCATTTCAGAGGCCGCAGATGGGACTTTGGCGGGATGAGGTGGCTGTGTTGTTCGTGAGGCAGGTCACAGCGCAGGCGCTCCCCTATGTGAAGCCCGCGTTGAAGCGCCCCGCGTGCTGCATTATCATAATCACCGTGACAAAATCGCAAGCTGCACAGATCAAACCCATCACGGCGCATCACGCCAACCAGCTGTACCAGCACGGCACGCTGGCGCTGCTGGTGCCCGGACTGCTCGAAGGCACCACGACCATCGGCGAACTGCTCACCCACGGCGACACCGGCATCGGAACCGGCGAAGGGCTCGACGGCGAGCTCATCATCCTCGACGGCGTCGCCTATAAGGTCGGACAAAGCGGCGTGGCGGAACGCGTGCCGGACGATTTCACCATGCCGTTCGCGAACGTGCATCACGCCGCGTTCCAATACCAGTGCGAGCGCCGCGATATCGGCCTGGAGGATCTCAACAACCGCATCGTCGAGGCGAACGGCCGCGCCAACACGTTCTTCTCGGTCATCGTGCGAGGCACTTTCAGCTTCATCAAGACGAGGGCGGTCATCAAACAGCAGGCCCCGTACCCGACTCTGGTGGAGGTCGCCGACCGGCAGGCGATGTTCCTGCGGCACGACGTGAAGGGCACGATGCTGGGATATTTCTCGCCGGAGATGTTTCATGGAGCCGCCGTCGCCGGTTTTCACGAGCATTTTCTGTCAGACGATCGCACGTTCGGCGGTCACGTGCTCGACGCGGTGCTCGATCACGGCAAGATATACAGTCAGGTGTTCGACACGCTGGTGCAGCATCTGCCGGTGGATGATCCTGAGTATCGCAACCACGATTTCCGGCATGATCCGATAGCCGAGGCGATCACCGCCGCGGAGGGAGACAAGGCAGGTAATTGACGGATTCAGTGGGTAGTCGCGAAGAGAAGATTAGTGGAGGTAATCACTGAATCCGCGTGACCACTCACCGGCACTACGTGCCACCTCCCGCCAGCGGGAGGCAGGAATGGCCTGAAATAATTGTGGGGCCTTCCGCATAGGAAGACCCCCACATTGGTTCAATCACCTGGGATGGGTGATGTCATGCCATCGTCAGACGCGCTCGGACGCCTCTTCGGTGGCGGCCACACCCTCGCGCTCGACGCGAATCTTGTGGCCTTCGGCCTGCGGCACGCCGTAGTATGCGGCCACGGCGATGTCCTTCATGTCCTCGATCATCGGGATGCGCGGGTTGGCCGGGGTGCACTGGTCCTCGTAAGCGCGCATGCCGATCTGGTCGAGCACGCTCCAGAAGTAGTCCTCTTCCACGCCGCAGTCCTGGAAGGACTTGTTCATGCCGAGCTTGTTGTCGCGGTAGTCCTCGACGGCCTTCGCCAGGTTCTCGACGCCTTCGGCCGGGGTCTTGCCCGGGTCGATGCCGATGATGCGGGCGATGTCCTGGTAGCGCTTGTCGGCGACGTACTTGTTGTACTTCGGCCAGCTGGTCGGCTCCTCCGGGACGGCACCGTTGTAGCGGATCACGTACGGCAGCAGGATGGAGTTGGTGCGGCCGTGGGCGATGTGGCACAGGGCGCCGATGGTGTGGGCCATGCCGTGGCACATGCCGAGGAACGCGGAGCCGAACGCCATGCCGGCCATGGTGGCGGCGTTGTGCATCTTCTCCTGCGCGTCGGTCTTGGCGAGACCCGGCTCGCCGTTGACGGACTCGGCCAGATTGTCCCAGATGAGCTTGGCCGCGTGCAGGGCCATGCCGTCGGTGAAGTCGTTCGCGTACACGGACACGTAGGCTTCCATGGAGTGGGTCAGGGCGTCGAAGCCGGCGTCGGAGGCCAGCTTGCGCGGCTGGGTGCGGGCCAGCACCGGGTCCACGATGGCCACGGACGGGGTCAGCGCGTAGTCGGTGATCGGGTACTTGTATCCGGTCTTGTGGTCGGTGATCACGGCGAACGGCGTCACCTCCGAACCAGTGCCCGACGAGGTCGGGATGCACACAAGCTTGGCCTTCTCGCCCAGCGGCGGGATGCGGAACGCGCGCTTGCGGATGTCGAAGAACTTCTCACGCACGTCGGAGAAGGAGATTTCCGGGTGCTCGTAGAGCAGCCACATGATCTTGGCCGCGTCCATCGGGGAGCCGCCACCGACCGCGATGATCGTGTCGGGCTCGAACTCCTCGCGCATCATCTCGGCACCGCGCTCGACGGTCTCGACGGAGGGCTCCGGCTCGACGTAGTCGATGATTCGGAAGGTGACGCGATTGTCACGGGCGCGCAGCTGGTCGATGACCTTGTCGACGATGCCGAGCTGCTCCATCACCTTGTCGCACACGATGACGGCCTTCTCGATGCCGTGCATGTCGCGCAGGTACTTGATGGCGTTCGGCTCGAAGTACGTCTTGGCCGGAATCTTGAACCACTGCATGTTATTGTTCCTCCGAGCGATGCGCTTGATGTTGATCAGGTTCACGGCCTGGACGTTGCCGGACACCGAGTTGCCGCCGTAGGAGCCGCAGCCCAGGGTCAGCGACGGGGCAATCGCGTTGTAGATGTCGCCGATGCCGCCGAGCGAGCTCGGCTGGTTCCAGATGATGCGGCAGGCGTGCATGCGCAGGCCGTACTCGCGCACCAGCGCCTCGTTGTTCGTGTGGATGGCGGCGGTGTGGCCGGCACCGAGCTTGAGCATCTTCTCGCACATCTCGAAGGCCTGCTCCTTGTCGTCGGCCTTGAGCACGGCCTGCACCGGGGCGAGCTTCTCGTGGGTCAGCGGCTCGTCGTCGGAGACCTCCTTGCATTCGGCGGCGAGGATCGTCGCGTCGGCGGGGATCTCGAAGCCGGCGGCCTTGGCGATGAACTGCGGGGACTTGCCCGGCACCACGGAGTTGAGGACCGGCTTCTGGCCGGAGCCGGCGGTGCAGCCGAACATGTACTGCTCCAGCTTCGCCTTCTCGTCCGCGTTGACGAAGTATGCCTTGCGGCGCTTGAGCTCCTTGACGAGCGGCGCGTAGACGTCCTTGTGGGCGATGATGGCCTGCTCGGTGGCGCAGATCATGCCGTAATCGAAGTGCTTGGAGAGGATCAGGTCGTTCGCCGCACGTTCGATGTCCACATCGGTATCGATGTAGGCCGGAGCGTTGCCGGCGCCGACGCCGAGGGCGGGCTTGCCAGAGGAGTACGCGGCCTTGACCATGCCGGGGCCGCCAGTGGCCAGGATGGTGGCGACGCCCGGGTGCTTCATCAGCGCGCCGGTCGCCTCGATGGACGGGTGTTCGATCCACTGCACGCAGTTCTCGGGTGCGCCTGCTTCGATCGCGGCGTCGCGGACGATCTTCGCGGCGGCCACGGACGACTTCTGGGCGCCCGGGTGGAAGCCGAACACGATCGGACAGCGGGTCTTGAGTGCCAGCAGCGACTTGAAGATGGCGGTGGAGGTCGGGTTGGTGACCGGGGTGACACCGGCGACGACGCCGACCGGCTCGGCGACCTCGTCGATGCCCATGACCTCGTCCTCGCGGATCAGGCCGACGGTCTTCTGCCCGGCCATGTAGTGGGTGACGTGCTCGCAGGCGAAGATGTTCTTGGTGGCCTTGTCTTCGACGAGACCACGGCCGGTCTCATCGACGGCCATCTTCGCGAGCACCAGATGCTTGTTCAGGGCCGCGACGGACGCCTTGGCGACGATGCGGTCGACCTGCTTCTGATCGAGCTTCTCGAACTCGTCAAGGGCCTTGAGACCCTTCTTGACAAGGGCGTCGACCTCGGCTTCGGCCGCCGCGCGCTTCTCCTCGGGGCTCGGCTTGGCGGGCGCCTCGACCTGTGTTGCTTCTGCCATGAATACTCCTCGACTAGCTGTGGTTTCATTCCGTTGTCGTTGCCGCCATCACCTGGCGGATCATCCATCCACATGCTCGCTATTGCGCATCTGTGGCCTACGTCACAATCTACGTGATACACTGCGCAAACGCACACGAACAAAAACGACGGCGTTTCGTGTTTGTTTTTGGTATTTATTTGTTGCTATTTGTTACATTTAACCTTGTTTTGCTGCCGATATTCCACGAAATGATATCTTTTGTTCGCTTTTTGCGACATCGCACACCATCAAACGAATTTTCGAGACACAACTTATATAAAGCATGTTTATAAAAGTTGCACTCGTCGACAAACTTTTATAAAATTATTTATTAAAAGCGGTGTCATGCGTCCGGCACCACACGGAATCAACCCAGCAACGAGGCCCCAATGACGACCACGGACACCGACATCGCCACAACCCGAAACATCACCAAGACGCGCAACAGGCAGGCCATCATCCGCCACCTCGCAACGCACGGCAACGTCACCAAGCGCCAGCTGCAGCTCGATCTGCAGCTGAGCCTGCCGACCATCACCGGCAACATCCGCGCGCTCGAACACGACGGCATCATCGCTCCCGGCCCCCTGACCGACTCCACGGGCGGCCGCAAATCCCAAAGCTACCGGTTCAACCCGAGTCATCGCACCGCAATCGGCGTCACCATGCACCGCAACACCCTGCGCCTATGCGCCATCGACCTGCAGGGGCGTCCCATCGCCACCCTCTCGCGCACGCTCCCCTATGCCAACACCAACGCCTACTACCAGCGGATGGGTTCGGCGATCAACGATTTCGCTGCGGAGACCGAAAAGGCCCACGGCCCCGTGCTCGGCGTATCCTTCGCCATCCCCGGTGCCATCTCGGCCGACGGCACCGTCATCACCTTCAACGACTCGACCGGAGCGACCGGCGTCACCATCGACACCATCGCCCAGTCGGTGCGCTACCCGCGTCAACTAATCCGCGAGGCCGCGGCCATCGCCATGACCGAAACGCTGCACGACGCCGCCATCAGCGACGCCATATGCCTGTACCTGAACCGCAGACCCAGCGGCGCGCTCATCATGAACGGCCGCCTGCACCGCGGCCCGAACCTGTGCGATGGCGCCATCGAACACATGACGCTCGTCCCAGGCGGCAAACCGTGCCACTGCGGCAGGCGCGGCTGCATGGCCGCCTACTGCTCTCCCGAAAACCTGCCGGAGGACTACGAGAGCATCCCCGGCTTCTTCAGCGTGCTGGAGCAAGGCGAGACCCATCACCGCGAGCGCATGAACGACTGGCTCGACCACGTGGCGCTGGCCATCGCCAACGTGCGGTGCGTCATCTGCGCCGACGTCGTCATCGGCGGGGAGGCGGCGCTGTACCTCGACCACGACAACATCGCCGACCTGCAGCGGCGGGTCACGGCCCTCAGCGTGTTCGGCACCGACCATTTCACCCTTCGGCTGAGCCGCAGCGACGAGAACAGCGGCGCCATCGGCGCGGCCATGCAGTTCACCGACCCCTACATGGACGCGCTGTGCGGCTGGGACACGGGCCCGCACCCGTCCTCGCCCGCTCCGACACGGACGAAAATCGACACCGCTACAATGGGTGTATGAAACACGCGATACCTCAGCGGTATGCAATCCCTCATCGCTATGCGACACGACCGGGCCTGTACTTCACGGAAGACGGCGGCGCCGATGTCATCGTCCGTTCCGAAACAGCCGATCAGGTGTGGCTCTGCATCTACGAGAAGGTCGATCAACCCACCGCCTTCTTCAACGACGCCATCCGCATCTTCGATGATTCAGCAACGCCGTTCATCAACGAAATACACGAGCACGCCGTCTGCACGCGCATCATCGAGCCCATGTACGTGCGCGAGACGCTGTTCCGCATGGATGGGCCGAACTACGGCCTGTGGTACGTGCATCTTCCCAAGGCGTGGGACGGCATGCGCTACGCCTACCGAGTGGACGGCGCGTGGGATCCGAGCAAGGGGCTGCGGTTCAACCCGTACAAGCTGCTGCTCGACCCGTATGGCAAGGGGATCGACGGCCGCATGAAGCTGTCGCCGGCCGCGTTCTCATACCAGTGCGACGTCAGCGAGGACGGCAAGGTGCGCGGCTCAGCGTTCGGGCCGATGAGCACCGTCGACGCACTGGGCAACATGCCCGTGTCGGTGGCCATCGACGACCGGGACAAGAGCAAGCACGACGCCGACCCTTCGCACCCGCACGTGCCGTGGAGCAAGACCGTGCTGTACGAGCTGCACGTCAAGGGATTCACCGCGAACGCACCCTGGCTGCCCAAGGAACTGCGCGGCACGTACGCGGGCCTCGCCCACCCGACCACGCTCTCGTACCTGCAATCCCTGGGCGTCACCTCCATCGAGCTGCTGCCCATCCAGGCCAAGCAGGATGAGCTGTTCCTGCAGGAGCGCGGGCGGCACAACTACTGGGGGTACTCGCCACTCAGCTACTTCTCCCCCGAGCCTTCGTACGCCACTGCCGAAGCCCAGCGCAAGGGGGCCCGGGCGGTCCGCGACGAGGTCATCGGCATGGTGCGCGCGCTGCATGAGGCCGGGTTCGAGGTCATCATGGACGTGGTGTACAACCACACCTGCGAAGGCGGCGTGGAAGGGCCGACGACATGCTGGCGCGGTCTGGACGCGCTCTTGTATTACCGGCGTCAGAAGGGCAATATCGGGCGGCTTGAGGACACCACCGGCTGCGGCAACACCTTCGACTTCACCAACACGCACGTGGTGACGTTCGCCGTGGACTCGCTGCGGTATTGGGCCAAGCGCATCGGCATCGACGGGTTCCGATTCGATCTCGGCGTGTCGCTGGCGCGGCTGGACGGGGACTTCACCAAGCATCACCCGTTCCTGTATGCGTTGCGTTCCGACCTGCTGCTCGGCAACCTGAAACTCATCATGGAGCCTTGGGACCTGGGGCCGCAGGGATGGAGGACCGGCGGATTCGGCATGCCGTTCAGCGAGTGGAACGACCGGTTCCGCGACACGGTGCGCCGATTCTGGATCACCGACACCCAACCGGGGGCGCCCAGCGGTATCGGCATGCAGGAGATGGCCACGCGACTGTGCGGTTCGTCCGACCTGTTCGCCACGGAGCCCGGGCGCGGATGCGTGTCCTCGATCAACTACGTCTCGTGCCACGACGGATTCACGCTCACCGACCTGACCCGATACGCGGTCAAGCACAACGAGGCCAACGGCGAGAACAATATCGACGGATCGAACGTGAACCACTCCGCGAACTTCGGTGTCGAGGGGCCGTCCGACGACCCGGCGATCATCCGCAAACGCGAGCAGGCCGCCATGAACATGCTCGGCACGCTGATGCTGTCGCTGGGCACGCCGATGATGCTGGCAGGCGACGAATTCGGCAACTCGCAGAGCGGCAACAACAACGCCTATGCGCAGGACAACGACATCACCTGGCTGAACTGGGACTGGATGTACCAGACCCGCAAAACCATGCAGATGCACCGCCTGGATACGGTGTCCCGACTGCTGTCGATACGCAAGTCGCTGGGACTGTACCATCACGAGGAGTTCTTCACGCGGCTCACGCAGCTCGGCCTGTTCAAGCCGTCGAGCCGCGTGCAATGGTATCTGCCCGACGGCACCACGCCGATGGATCGGGACTGGTTCGACACGACGATACGCAGCTTCGCGATGCGACTGCTCTCGCAGGATGAGGTCGATGTGCTCATCGTGATCAACGGCGTCGACGAGGTACGCCGGTTCACCCTGCCGAGCGACTGCTCCTGGCAGTGTGACTGGAGTTCCGCGACCGCGGTCGGACTGCGGCCGGCGCCGGGCGATCGGCTGCAGCGTATCGGCAAGAACCAGGCGCTGCGCAGCAACTGGATCATGTCCGTCAGCGAGAAGGACAACATCCATCAGCTGTTGAAGACCGTTCAGGCGTCGCTGGCCGAGCAGGACAAGCTGGATCTGCTTGGCGCCACCACAGAGCATGCCGATGTGCTGTTCGAGGATGACGAGCAGGCCCCGGGCGTTGGCGCGGATGTTTCGGCGACCATGTCTGCGGCCAGTACCGTGCATGGCGCTTCCGCGTCGGCCCGTGATGGCGGCAACGCTACGGTTAACGGGTCGGTGGTATGGACGATGCCCGCACTCAGCATCAGCGTGATGCGCAGGCTGCAGTAGAGGTGCTCATAACGAACGAGGCCCTTCCGGGAAACGATGTTTCCGAAAGGGCCTCGCGATAGCCAGAACTGACGTATATTAACGCTTCGAGAACTGCGGAGCGCGACGTGCCTTGTGCAGACCAGCCTTCTTGCGTTCCACGACACGGGAGTCGCGGGTCAGCATGCCGGCCTTCTTCAGGGCGGCGCGGTTGGCGTCACGGTCGATGGCGTTCAGAGCGCGGGCAACGCCGAGACGGATGGCACCGGCCTGACCGGTGGTGCCGCCGCCGTCAACGAGGACGATCGCGTCGAACTTGCCTTCGAGCTTGAGCAGCACGATCGGGGAGTTGACCTCACGCTGCAGCAGCTTGGAGGGGAAGTACTCCTCCAAGGTGCGCTTGTTGATGGTCCACTTGCCGGTGCCGGGAACCAGACGCACGCGGGCGACGGCTTCCTTGCGGCGGCCGGTGCCGTAGCCCGGAGCAATCGCGGAAGTGCCGGTGCCGGCACCCGCGTTGGTCTCGGTGGTGTAGCTGGTGAGCTCCTCTTCGGTTGCCTGAACCGCGGAGTCGTTGGTGTTTTCAGCCATGATTCTCTATCTCCCTTCGGTTCACTTGGCCTGCTGCGAGACCTGAGCGATCTCGAAAACCTGCGGCTGCTGCGGGGTGTGCGGATGCTCGGCACCACGGAAGATGCGGAGACGGTCCAGCTGCACCTTGGACAGACGGTTCTTCGGCAGCATGCCCTTGACGGCAGCCTTGATGATGCGCTCCGGCTTGTTCGCCAGCAGCTCGGCGTAGCTATCGCGACGCAGGCCACCGGGACGACCGGAGTGCGAGTACAGTTCCTTGCCCATCTTGTTGCCGGTCAGAGCGATCTTGTCGGCATTGATGATGATCACGTGGTTACCGGAATCGGCGTGAGGCGCGTAGGTCGGCTTGTTCTTGCCGCGCAGCAGCGTGGCGACCTGAGTGGCCAGACGACCGAGCACCACGTCGGTGGCGTCGATGATGTACCAGTCATGAGTCAAATCGGCTGGTTTCGGAGTGAAAGTTTTCACTGGTGTACCTTTTCTTGCTTATTGTGTTCCGGGCTTGGACTGCCGCGCTGGTCAGGCTTGGCGGTTTCGGCCTCATTATCCGTGGGCTCCCTGAAAGTCCTCGATGGCGAGTGGGAAAGCGCTTTGAAGGACCCCTTAGGGAAACACAACAATCCTCTATGATAACGCCACCTTTGACATTTCGCAACGCCACACGACACACTTCATCATCCGGCCGAACGACATGTACGGCCGGATGGCATGCCCATATCGCACCCTCAGCGCCCCTGCATGACCTTGGCGAGCGAGAGCAGACGCGTGTTGGAGAACAGCTCCTCCAGCGGCACGACATTGCCCTTGCCGTCGGCCAGCGGGATGCGCCAGTTCGGATATTCGTTGTTGGTGCCGGGCTGGTTCTGGGCGCGGCGCTCTCCCACGCCGTCCACGATGGACGCCGCGAGCAGCTTGCACGGGGAGCCGCGCAGGCCGCGGTACAGCGCCTCGACGATCTCCTGCTCGTGGGCTTTCTCGTCCTTCAGCAGGTCGGGGTCGAGATAGCCGTTGACGATCAGCATGACCATCATGGCCTTGTGCTCGGCGCGCGCGTTCTGCTCGAAGTCCTCGACCGATCCTTCGATCAGTCCCAGGCGCTCGCGCAGTTCGACGTGCTCGTACGCGAGATATCCGGCTGCGGGCGGCAGGTCGTGCGTGTTCACCGAGGCGAGCGAGAACTCGCGCCAATCCTTCGGGGCGCGGAACTTGCCATCCATCTGCTCGAACCATTCGACGGCGCAACCCAGCACCTGATGCGCGGACAGCGACGTCGAGACGTGGTCAGGCACGACGCCCAGATCCTCGCCGACGACCACGCCGTGGGCGCGCGACGCCTCAAGTGCCAGGATGCCGAGCATGATCTCGGAATCGTACTGCACATAGGCGCCGTCCTTGGGCGTGTGCCCGGAGGGGATCCACCACAGGCGGAACAGGCCGAGGATGTGGTCGATGCGCACCGCGCCTGCATGGGCGAACATGCCCTGCACCATGTGACGATACGTGAGGTAGCCGGTGTTCTCCAGCTCGATCGGGTTGAGTGGCGGCTGGCTCCAGTCCTGCCCCTGCTGGTTGAAGTAATCCGGCGGCGCGCCGACCGTGGCGCCCTTGGCGAAACACTCCGGGTTCCACCACACGTCGGAGCCGGACGGATGCACGCCGACCGCCATGTCGGCCATGAGGCCGATCTGCATGCCGGCGTCCTTCGCGGCCTGCTGAGCGGCTCCCAGCTGCTCGTCGGCGATCCATTCCAACCAGCGGTAGAAGTCCAATGTGTCGGGGAACTGTCGACGCAGCCCCTGCACCTCGTCGCTGTTCTTGTCGAGGCGCTTCTCCCAGCTGTCGGCTTCGCCGGTCGGCGCGCCCCACTTGTCGTAGCACAGGCACCACGTGGCGTAGGCCTCAAGCCCTTCGGCGGACGTGCTCTTGTAGTCGTCGAACGCCTTCTGACGCTCCTCGCTGCGCCCGGCCTTAAAAATCAGCCACAGGGCGTGCATCTTCACGCGCCACATCGAATCACGGTCGATAATCTGCGCGTCCCCGTTCAGCGGTTCGGCCTGCGCGTGCAGCTCGCCGATCTGCGATTTCAGGTCATCGCCGAGGCCGGCATATTCCTCGATCGCCTCGGGACGAATGTACGTGAAGTTGATGAAGCGGCGGGAAATCGGCAGGTACGGCGACGGGGTGAGCGGCGCTACCGGCTCGCACGCGTGCAGCGGGTTGACCAGCATGAAATCGGCGCCGGTCTTGCTGTGCGAATCGACCATGAGGGTCTTGAGGTCCTCGAAATCACCCACGCCCCAGGATCCGGCGGACCGGATGGAATACAGCTGGGCCATCCAGCCCCACAGCTGGTCATGTTCCATGGCCGGCAGCATCGGAATACGCTCGGGGGCGCTGATCAGCGTGGCATCCTGCGTGCGGTCGCCCACGCTGACATGCAGCGTATGGTATCCCATCGGCAGATCCGCGGGTATGGTGATGGATGCCGTCGCCACGAACTTGCCGTCGACCTCGTACGCCTGCGATCCGTCTCCGGCTCCCGGCTCCAGCGCACCTTGGTATTCGTCGCCGTTTTCCAGCGTGATGGTTGCGGAGGGAATCTGCATGATACCGGTGTTGAGCAGCACACGATCTTCCTTGCCGACGACATGCAACACGGTCGGGGCGACGAGACGCCCGTGGCGCTCGCGAAGGATACGGACAACGGAATCATCGATGGCGTCATCGTCATGGGCGTCCACGCCCAACGCACCCAGCAACGCCTTCAGGACATCATCATCGATCTCGTGATAGTCGTCGCTCATGCCGATGTAGCTCGTGGCCAATCCAACCAGACGCGCCAGATGGATCAGCGGACGCGCGAGACGCTCCGCACTTTCTGTACTCTCTGTCATATTCCTTAGTGTAAGCCCGCTTTTGCGCGGCACGCTTACGTATACCGCGAATTGCGCCAGATTTTACCCGCGATTATCGCCTGATCCGCCGGCGGCGGACGGGTCGGAACGAAACGGGGTCAGTACGGGGGTGGCAGGAGGGAGCGCAGGGAGGGTGTCGCGCAATGATGCGTCACGAGGCGTCCGAGGTCCGGCTCGCCGCGGCTTTCGCCACTTCGGGCGAAGGGTCGTCGCGCAACCGGTCGAGCGTCTCCTGCGAAGTGCCGGGGTTCAACGCCACCGCGCGCCGCACCATCGTCGCGAGAATCGCCGGGGCACCGGATTCCTCCGATACTCCGAGCCTTGACAGCACGTCCAGAGTGTCGGCGTCAAGATCGGTGTTCTGCGCTCCCTCCAGCCGCATCTTCCATGATGTGCGCTTGTTGCGCAGCGCCGCGTCGCGCACCTCGGGGACCTCGTCCTTGGTCAGGCGCCCCACCAGCCAGTTCTTGTCGTCCTCGTTGGCCGCCACGGCCCTGCGCACGTCCGGACTCGGGTCCGTCGACAGCTTGACCAGGATGTTCGGGAACGGCATCGTCTCCGCCAGCATGATGCGATCTTCCAACGGCGTGTGCCGGTTGCCGGCGACGGCCTCCAGTAGTGCCGTCGCACGGGAGAACGCCGCCTGATCGGAACGGTCCGGCAACGGACGGCGCGCGAACTCGGACAGTTCCGCGCTATCGGTGGAGTGCCGCAGCCGCTCATACGTGGCGGTCAGAGGCTCGAAGGGCGTGGAGTCAGTGGCGCTGTCGGGCTGAGACTGCGTGTCAGGCTGAGACTGCGCTGCAGTCTGCGCTGTGGCCTCGCGCGCCGTGGCCTCGTCATCATGTCGTTGCATCTCGCTCATAGTCATCACCATACCCGAGGGGTCGCCGAACCGAACCATATCTTCCGCAAAGTATTGCGTTCCTGCTGACGGGTGAGCTGAGTACCGCAAAACCACCCCCAGACATGCTGCGCATAACAGCGCGCCTGTTTAGATTGCGACGGGACGGCTTATCAGTTCACCGGATTCGGGCGTCACCGTCGCGCTGAACGTCTCACGCACGCGCCGGAGAAATTCCCGCTCACGCTCCACCGGCACCACCGTGTCCAGTACGACACGGTCACTGTACCGCTCATTCTCCAGCGCGGCCCCGCAATCCGAGGCGAGTTGACGGAACACGTCAAATTGCGGGTACTGCAGCGCTGTCGTGTATCTGCGGCACGTCTCGATGGACGCCAGTCTGGCCACCTTGACGCCCAGCGAGGCGGCGGACGAATACGCGCGAATCAGCCCGCCCGACCCCAGCAGGATACCACCGAAATACCGGGTGACCGTCACTGCGCAGTTCATCAGATCTCCCTGCCGCAGCACGTCGAGAATGGGCTTGCCGGCGGTGCCGGATGGTTCGCCATCATCGCTCATCCTCTCCCGCACGCGACCATCGCCGTCGACGCATATCGCGGCGTACGCCACATGCCGGGCCTTGGGGTGCAGCTGGCGAACGGAATCGACGAACAGCAGCGCCTCGTCCAACGCATCCACATGGCACACATCGGCGATGAACTCGGACTTCTTCTCCACCAGTGCGTCATGCGCCGGCCGGTCGGACGTGTCAAGAACGGTTTTCATCGGTGATGTTCCACTCCTTCACGACGTTCTTGTCGGCGCCCATCGAATAGATGACGTTCCATATGCGCTGGCGCACCTGCGCATCCTGCGATTCGGACCAGCATGTGCCGTTGGGATGGTCGCTGGAGATCGGGCACCACTGGTATGAGCCCTGCCGCATGTTCGCGGTCGGCACCCAGTCAATGCGGCTGACGCGCCATGCCCCGACCACGCCCTTGCGGCCGGCGAACTGGATGCGGGCGGTCACGCCCTGATTGTTGACGATTCTGCTGGCGGGGGCGCTGACCGTCACCGTGTTGCCAAGCCCGTAGATGATCCACGTGCCGTTGTAGTTCTCGATGGGCTGCGCGCAATGGCATCCGGCGCCGTAGATCACGTCGAACGCGCCGGTGTCCGCGAGCTCATGTGCCTCGGAGACCTGCCACGAATCGGCGTAGTCGATGTATTCCTGCACCGAATGCATGGCCATGGCCACCACGTCGGCGCCCTGTTCACGGGCGGCCTTGGCCTTGGCGACGGCACGGTCGATGTCGGACTGATGCTGGGGGTCGCCGGCTTCGCGCAGGCGGTCGACCTGCCAGTCATGGTCGGCGGTCATGCCGTTGAGCGACACCGTGCCGGTGACCAGGCCGAGCTTGCCGCCGCCCGTGGGCGAGTCGATGACCAGCGGCTTGGTGGAGTCCTCCTCGGTCTTGTACGAACCGGTCTGCGCGATGCCCTTGGACGCGAGCGTATCCCACAGGCGGGCGATGCCGTCGGCACCCTGATCCCATGAATGGTTGGTGGCGTGCGTGCAGGCGGTGTAGCCGACCGAGGCCGCGGCATCGGCGACCTCCGGCGGCACGTTGAATACCGGATAGCCGGTGTAGGGACCGCCGCGTTTGGCGATCGGCGTCTCGAACTCGCACACGGCGATGTCGGACGCCTGGATGTATGGCTTCATGGTTTCGAACAGCGGCGTGAAATCGAACGCCGTGCCATCGGTGGCGGCGGTGTTCGCACCGGCGAAATGCTTCCACAGGTTCGGATGGAACAGCAGGTCGCCGTTGACCAGCATGGAGATGCAGTCGGTGTCCGGGCAGTCGGGCGAATTGCCATGGTGCTCCACAACCGGTTCGGGTACGGCCTGCTTGTTGTCGAGATCGACCCGGGTCACCGTCGCGGCCTTGTCCGGTTTCGCGACGGGAGCGGCGGCCTGCATATGCCGCACGACCAGCCATCCGCCGCCGACGAGCACCGCCACGATGACCAGCACGACGACGAGCGCCCTGACGGGCGAATGCGATGCCGTCGTCCTGTGATGCCCTTTTCCCCGGATGTGCCCCATCGTACGCTCCTTGCTCATCTCGTCCTGATGGTTCTCAGTCTAACGCCCGTCAGCTACTGTCCAGTAAGCGGACACGACACGCGCGGGCGGATCTCCCATACGACACAAGCACGGACGTGCGACACGCGCGGGAAACCGGCATATGCAATCACATTGCGGCGGCATCTTTCTTACTATGTGAACGATGACATCATCGTGTCACGGTAAACGAAGGGGGTAGAATGACTGCTTGGAGACGGACGGACAATGGCGTACCTCCGCCCCCCCTGCTTCGCTACAAGGGACGGTATGCTTTGCCCGGATGACCGGTCGCGCGGATTATGCACGACCGGCTCTCTCATATCATGACCACACAAATCCCAGCGGACATTCAGCTTTTCGTGGCTTACCGATTCCCTACCGGTCACACAGCATCGACCCACGCGCCGGCGGCTCCAGCCTGCTGCCATAATACGGGCTGCAATAGTCGTTCTTGACGTCCCTCGAGAAAGACCCGGAAAAAGCAAAAAGCCCCGGGCAAACGTCCGGAGCCTAGTCGGCGGAGACAGAGGGATTCGAACCCTCGAGCCGCTAAACACGACTAACACCTTAGCAGGGTGCCCCTATCGGCCACTCAGGCATGTCTCCATGTTGCACATTGGCGCAACAACATGGTATCTTACCATCGTCCCCCGGACTTCAGCAACACGGTGTGCCGCACGCGGCGTCATACGGGGCCTGACGGCGGGTCAATGCGCCGGATTCGAGTCGCCCGTGAACGTGACGATCCCCGCGACGATCACCAGCAACGCCAGCAATTTCGCGGCGCCCTGCGCTCCGACAGGCCAGGCCACGCGCGGGCGGCAAAGAAATTGCGACGGCCGCTCCCCAACCGGTACGGCAAGGCCCGCTCCATCCCAGCCCGGCACGGTACGGTACGGTACGATAAGGGATATGAGCACCGCACCTAGACTGGCCGCCGCCAAACGCGATTGGGGGCATGACGAGACCGGCTGCACGGTGCTGCACATCGACATGGACGCCTTCTACGCCTCGCTGGAAGTGGCACGTCATCCCGAACTCAAAGGCAAGCCGGTGATCATCGGCACCGGGACACGCTCGGTGGTGTCGGCGGCGAGCTATGAGGCACGGCGTTACGGCGTCAATTCGGCGATGGCGAGCGCCCGCGCCCGTCAGCTGTGCCCGGACGGCGTGTTCCTGCCGGTGGACATGCACTACTACCGGATGATGTCTCGGCGCATCGTCGAAGAGGTGTTCAGCCAGGTCACTGACCGGTTCGAGCAGGTTTCGGTGGATGAGGCGTATATGGACGTGTCGGGGGCGCTGCTCGCCTGGCAACGGCCGACCCGGATCGGCGCCTGGATACGACAGGAGGTCGCCTCGCGGTTCCATGTGACCTGTTCGGTGGGCGTCGCCGCGAACAAGCTGGTCGCGAAAATGGCGTCGACGAATGCGAAGCCTGATGGCATGCTGCTGATTCCCGTCGCCCGTCACGCCGAGTTCGTACAGATGATGCCGCTGCGGGGCATACCCGGCATCGGGCCTTCGCTGGAGCGGCGGCTGGCGGAGTGGGGCGTGAAGACCGTGGCCGACCTGGCGAAGATGAGCGAGCAGACGCTGGCCACGGCCATCGGCTCGCAGACCATGGCCCACGGCCTGTATATGGCCGCGCGTGGCATGGATGAGCGTGCGGTGACGCCGTACACTCCGGAGAAGTCGATCGGCTCCGAGAGCACGTTCCCCGAGGACACGCGCGACATGCGCCGGGTATGCGACCTGCTGCGCCGGTGCTGCGACGAAGTGGCGAGCTCACTACGCAGACGCGGTCTGGTGGCGCGGACGGTGACGGTGAAACTGCGGTTCGCCGATCTGAGCTACAAGTCGATGTCACACACCATGGAACGCGCCGAGGACACGGCCGCCGCGCTGTATCCGCAATCCGTAGAGCTACTGTGCCGGATGCTGGGGATCGAGGATGGCGTCGCCGCCATGCGGAGCCCCGGCACTCCCCTGCCGCGAGACATCCGGCTCGCCGGCATGAGCGCGAGCGGACTGGCGAGGTCGGCTGGTTCGACCGTGCAGCCGACGTTGGATGACGTGCTGGAGGAGACCGAGGCACAGTCCGCCGGAACCGTCACGCGGTCGGCGCGGCAGCGCGACGCGGAGCAGGCGCTGGACGCGATACGCCGCAAATACGGCAAGGGCGCGGCGTCGCTGGGATTGTGAGCCGGTGGGTGAGCCGACCGACGTCAGCGCGAGAGACGCCGCGCCGCGTCGGCGACGGCATCGTCACTCGCGGTGGCGGAGAAGCGCAGGCATTCCGGCGCTCCGTAGAACTCCCCGGGGCTCGCTATGATGCCGAGCGCGGCCAGATCGTCCATGTCGCGCCAGCAGTCGCCCGACTTCGCCCGCACCCACACGTACAGCGCCCCCTGCGGCATGCGGGCGTCGTATCCGGCGGACCGCAGCGCGCCGACCAGCGTCTTCAGACGGCGGCGATAGCGCGTCCATTGGGTTTTCGCCGCATCGAAATCACGCAATCCCGCGGCCATCGCGGACTGCACCGGACCGGGGATGATCTGCCCGATCTGCTTGCGGTACGCCGACATCTCACGCACCAGGCCGGCGTCTCCCGCGATGAACGCGGTCCGGTATCCCGCCATGTTCGACTGCTTGCTGAGCGAGTACAGCACCAGGATCCGGTCTGCGGTACCATCGCAGACGGCGGTGTTCAACGCGCACGGGGACGTCGCCAACGACACCGGCGTCGACGCACCGGCCTCGGCACCGTCCACGTGGAAATCACGCGAATTCGACGACCAGCACATCAGGGCATAGCACTCGTCGGACAGAACCACCGCGCCGATGCGACGCGCCGCCGCGACGATATCGGACAGCCAGCCGCCGGACAGCACGCCGCCGGTGGGATTACACGGCGAATTGGCCCATACCGCCTTCACACCCGGCACATGGCACCATGAGTCGACGTCCGAGACGTCATCGACCTTCAGCACGCTCGCACCGGCCAGCTGCGTGCCGATCTCGTACGTGGGGTACGAGACCTTCGGCTGGACCACGACATCGCCCTCGCCGAGGTGCAACAGCGAGGCCATCAGCGCGACGGCCTCCTTGGAGCCGACCGTGGGCACGACGTCGGCGTTGATGGATTGCAGGTTCACGCCGCGCACGGCACGGAACCATTCGAAGATGGCGTCGCGCAGATCACCGGATCCGGCCGTCACCGGATAGCCATGCGCGTTCTTCGCGTCCGAGGCCGCGGCAAGCGCCTCACGCACGGATTGCGGCACCGGGTCGACGGGAGAGCCCACCGACAGGTCGACGATGCCGCCCGGCACCTGTGCCGCCTTTGTCTTGTACGGGGCGATGCGAGACCAATCGTATGGCGATGAATAAGCGTGAAAGCCCATGCTGGTCCTTTCCTCGACGTCCTCCAGCCGGCCGTGGCGTGCCACCCGGCGAAGGAACCGTGCTCTATGAAAGCGGCCGCCGCACAAGGCGACGGCCTGCAGAATGATACCGGGCGGATCAGTCCTGATTCTGAGGCGGCAACGCGGCCACCTGCTCGGGATCGTGGCCGATCGGGCCGTGTGCGGAAGCACCGCCGAAATCACCGACCTCGGCGAAGAAACTCACCGCGGCATCCTTGTACCAAGCCCACTCGTCGGGCAGGTCATCCTCGTAGAAGATGGCTTCGGTCGGGCACACCGGCTCGCACGCGCCACAATCGACGCACTCGTTCGGATTGATGTACAGGGAACGCGAACCCTCGTAGATGCAATCGACCGGGCACTCGTCCACACAAGCCTTGTCCTTGACGTCCACGCACGGCTGGGCGATAACGTATGGCATGACTCCTCCTTGGCTTAGCTTGACTTACCACAGTACGCGGCAACGGGGACGCGCGGTCACGCTCCCGCTTTGCTCCACCCCGCGAAAGTCCCATCTAACGCGCACGAAATGGGACTTTGGGCGGCTAACGCAGGTCCATGCCGACGACGACCGGCTCGGGGACGAGGCGGACACCGAACGCCGCCTCCACGCCGTCCTGCACGGCATGCGCCAGCGCCGCGATGTCGGAGGCGGCCGCATCCCCGCGGTTGGTCAGTGCCAGCGTGTGCAGCGTAGACAGGCCGGCCGGCGAGGATTCGTCGACCTTGAACCCCTTATGGAATCCTGCATGATCGATCAGCCAGGCGGCGGAGGTCTTCACGCCCGCCGTGCCATCCGGCAGCGTCGCGGGGAAACGCGGGGCGTCCTGCGGCAGCCTATCGGCCGCATCGGCGGGAAGCACCGGATTCATGAAGAAGCTGCCGCAGCTGTGCCGGTCGGGATCGCGCACGACGGGCGTGTCCGCGCCTGCGGCCAGCTGGCGACGCTGCGCTTCGAGCGCGATGCGCACGTTGACGTCGCGCTTGGTGCCGGCCATCGCCGGCTGAAGATAACGCGCGGCATCCTCCAGCATCCCCTTGGCCGCACGGACCTTGAGCACGGCGTTGCGGATGGCCGCGGTCTCCATGCGGTCACCGACCTCGACTCCCAGCGCCTTGGCGAGCTGTCCGTAACCGACCGTGCCGGTAGTGCTGTGCCGCAGCGCGAATGTCACCGACAGCACCACGTATCGCGGCGTCGGGAAGAACTCGCCGGCCGGCACCGCCGGAGCCTGATACATGCTCGTCTTGAGAGCGCTCATACGGTATCCGAATCCCATGTCGGCAGCCGCGATGTCCAGCGTCCGCTTGTCCCGACGGTCCCACGCCTCCACGGATTCGACCGCGCCTGCGACTTCCTGTCCGTACGCGCCGATGTTCTGCACCACCGAGGCGCCGACTGTGCCGGGGATGCCGGACAGACCTTCCACGCCCTCCAGCCCGAGCTCGACGGTGAACGCGACGAAATCATCCCAGTTGCAGCCGGCTTCGGCGTTGACGTGCACGATTCGCTCGCCGTTCTCGACCGGCGCGGCCTCGTCGGGCACGGTGATCTGCCGGCGGGCGTCGCGCACGACGACGCCATTGAACGGCCCATCAGCGACCAGCAGATTGGATCCGCCGCCAATCACGCATAGCGGCAGCCCTTTGGAGTCCGCGTCCTCCACCGCTTCAATCACCCCGACGCGCGAGGTCGGTTCGATGAATCGGGCGATATGGCCGCCGACGCCGATAGTGGTCAGATCTGCAAAACTCGTCATGCCCTCTAGGGTACACGCGCCCGTCCCGCGAGCGGCGGCCGTGCGACGGCCGGGGCGATGAAACGACAAAAGCCCGACCGGTGAAGGTCGGGCTTTTACGACAAAGACTTGATAAAGCTCAGCGGGTCTCGCGGTGCACGGTCTGCTTGCCGCAACGCGGGCAGAACTTCTTCAGCTCAAGACGGTCGGGCGTATTACGACGGTTCTTCGTCGTGATGTAGTTACGCTCCTTGCACTCAGTGCATGCCAGCGTGATGCCCGGACGGATATCGGCGCTTTTGCTTGCCATGTGGTTCACCTCTGTGGTCGTTGTTTACCGGTGGCTTACCGGCCTTTGTAGCGAGAAAGAGACTCGAACTCTTGACCTTACGATTATGAGTCGTACGCTCTAGCCAGCTGAGCTATCCCGCCAGAGAGCCCCGAGTGAGAATTGGACTCACGACCTCTTCCTTACCAAGGAAGTGCTCTACCACTGAGCTATCGGGGCGTGGCGGATAGTGGATTCGAACCACTGAAGCACGAAGCGGCTGATTTACAGTCAGCTCCCTTTGACCGCTTGGGAAATCCGCCATGGCTGCTTGTCGAGGCTGTGGCCTCAACCGGCAACTTGGCTATCTAAACACAAGTCGCCGACTTTTGCAACTCGCGTGTCGCACACGGCATGTCGCAAGTATTTCCAAGGTATCACGGCATCTCACCTTCGATACTCGCATCATGTTTTTCTGCGCAATGACGCCGGGAACGGCCATCTGAACATCCGCCAGACCGCATTGCCGCGTCGTTTCGCGGCGACGGCGCACCGGGCGCACAACCCGCGCAACGGTTCCGGCGACGGCGCGACGGACGTCGGACGCGCCGGCTGTCACATGGTCCGCGAGTTCGGCCAGATACGCGCCGAAATCGGACTCCCCTTCCGGCGTCACGGCTTCCAGACATTCGGCGATGCGATCGGCAATACCGCGCTCAGTGTCGACAGGCGACCATCTCACGCCCGCGTCCCATGCCGAATCGCACGCCTCGCGCCACGCCGCACGCCAAGCCCGCCCCATGCCGTTCGTCGCGTCCGGCGATCCGGTCTCTCCGACCGCCTCCATCAGGCCGAACCGCATCCGGCATCGACGCCGGCGCACACTCGATGGGCGAGCACCGGGACCACCACCGAGCGCACGTCATCCGCCATCACGAAATCACGACCCTGCATCAGCGCCCGCGCACGGGTCATCGCCGCCACGTTGAGGCGGCCTCGCGGCGACACTCCGAACCGCACGCCCTGCGCGTCACGGGTCGCCGCGGACAGCGCCACGATATACGACGCCATCTCAGGCGCCAACGTCACCCTGCGGCATGCCGCACGGATATCACGGACCCTTTCGATCGAGCGAATCTGCCGCAGCCTGTGGGTATGCCCGTCCACGCTGATCTGCCCCTCGCCCATGGCCTCCAGCATGGCGGACTGCGCCTTCGTATTCGCACGGTTGACCTCGTCGGCGATGACGATTGGCGAACAACGGTCCCGGATGGAAATCGAACGAACCGGTGGCCTGCGAATACACGCTGACACCGGTCAGATCGCTCGGCAGCAGATGCCCTCCCGCGACCAGCGTCATTACCGCAAGCTCAATCACCTCGCGGGAGCACGACAGCACGCCGGCAAGCGCGTCGATGATGTCGCCGATGACCGCCGCCGACATGGCGGGAGTGTCGATCGCGATGTCTTCGTCAGTTCCGCCGTTGCTTTCGATACCCGTTGCGCGTACCACCCCAGTCGGCCCCGCCGACAGTCCCCGTCAGCGGGTGCGGCTATTGTGCGGCGTCCCATACGGCGCGGGACAGTTCGGTGATCTGGCTTGGGGCCACGGCTGAGGAGATGTCGCTGCTCATCACCGCGAGCACATACGGATGGGTACCGAACACGATCGCCACGTCGTTCTGAACGGCCGCCAGCTCGCCGGTCTTGTTGGCGACCTTCACACCGGACGGCACGCCCGCGGGAATCTTGGTGCGCCGCGTCTGGCCGAGCAGCAGCTGCATCATGCGTTCGCTGGCGTTTTTCGACACCAGCGTCCCGGCGTACACCTGAGAGAGGAACGAGCCGCAGTCGCGCGTCGAGGTCCAGTTCTCCACCGCGTTGCCCGAGGCCATGCCGGTCAATGTGCGCAGCTCCTCGCTGGAGGTGAAGCCGTATCGTTGCGCGGTCGCGGTGACGGTGGCGATGGCGGCTTTGCCGTCGCCGTTGCCGATGCGCGACAGCAGCCCGTTCGCAGCTTCGTTCGAGCTGACAGTGATCATCTGCTTCAGCAGGGCGTTCACGTTCGCGTCATCGGTGATGGTGCCATGCTCGATGCCGTCGAACACGGCCAGCATGATGTAGAGCTTGACCAGTGACGCCGCCACGAGTTTCTCGTCGTTGACTGTGACGTCGCGGCCTCTTTCCAGATCGATGTAGGGCGCCGACCATGTGCCGCCGTACTGCGCGAGCTTGGTATCGAGCACCTGTTTGACGGCAGCGACACGCGTCTCACTCGGGTCGGGTTCTTTCGGCGCTGCGGGCGCGGGCACGGCCGTGACCTCCCGCGCTGATCGGCTTGCCGCAATTCGGACATACCATCATGATTGCCTGCCTCATCGGAATTCCCTTGTATCGTCTTCCCTTCCGCACAGTCTACCAAACGAGTGCGGCCAGACATAGGAAAACCCCGGCGCATATCATGCGATCCGGGGTTCCGTGCTGACGGCGCTGTCGTGCAGCGTTCACTCAGCCAAGAATGGCGAGCACGTCACGAGAGGAGACGATCAGGTAGTCCTCGCCCTCGTAGTGCACTTCGGTGCCACCGTACTTGGAGTACAGCACCTTGTCGCCGACCTTGACGTCCATGGGGATGCGCTCGCCCTTGTCGTCACGACGGCCGGGGCCGACGGCCAGGACTTCACCCTGCTGCGGCTTCTCCTTGGCGTTGTCCGGGATGAACAGACCGGACGCGGTCTGGGTCTCGGCAGCGGCCTGCTTGACGATGATCTTGTCTTCCAACGGTGTGAGCTTGATCGACACTGTGGGTCACCTCGTATTCTTGAAATCCAATCGTATGGTCCCGCGATGGAATGCCGCCATTCAGAGGCTGACGATCACTTCGGGCATCATCCCTTCGCGCTAGCACTCATCGTAGCGCGATTGTTAGCACTCTGCCAACTCGACTGCTAACGCTCTGAGAGAAAATCACACGCAATCACGACGAGCGGCGCGCGAGAATCGCCTCAAGGCCGGTTCCCAGCGAGTCGGAGGACGCATCCGGGGCATCCACGCTTGACCGCACCTCCGTCTGATGGAACGCGTCGGTATCGTTCACCGAGGCGTCATCCATGACCGCGGCAACGGTGGCATCCGCATCCGACTGCCCTGCATCGCCGCCGTCCACGGTGGCGGGCTGCTCGGCAACCAGTGCGGGAACGGCCTTCGCGACCTGCTTCGTCGATTTGATCTCCAGGCTCTCCGGCGCGGGCGCATGGCGGTCGACGCCATTGCGCGGCTCGCCCAACGAGAACGAAATCAGATCCTGAGACGCGGCCACTTCGAAGGCGTCCAAGGCCGCGGCCGGGTGCACCCGATCCAGTTCCGTGGTCATGTCGCCGCCCGAGGGGGCGCTCCCCTCCTCGACGACCACTTCGGCATGGGAGTCCGCGGGCTCCACGACATTCGTCGCGGACTCGTCCGCGGACGGCTGCGCGACGGCATCCTGCCGCGGCTCAGGCTGCACGGCCGACGTTACGGCCGCTTCCGACTGTTCCGATGCCGCATCCACATCATGCCGGCCGTTTTCGGACGCAGCCATCGCATGGGCCTTCTGCCGCGCCTCACGGGCGGCCAACGCGCGATCCTGCTCGATACGTGCGCGGTGAAGCGCCTGACGAATCTCCCGGCGTTCCATCACGTCGGTCTTCACTTCGGTCTCGGCAGAGGGATTCGCGGTGGCGGTTACCTGGTCACCGGCCGTATCAGCGATTGCCTTCGCCGCAGACTTGGTCGGAGACGCAGACTTGTCTGGGGACGTGGACTTTGCCTGAGACGGGGACTTTGCTCGCGGGCGGGCAATCGCCCCGGCCCGTTTCGCCAGACGTTCCCTGCGCCGCGCCTCGGCCAGCGCATGCTCCCAGCGACGGGCCTGACTGGAGGCCCGCACGCCCAACGCCAACACGACCGCCAGCAGCACGCCCGGAATCAGCGCGAACAGGGCGCTGAAAGGCAGAACCATCGACAGCACCAGCACCAGCACCGTGATCAGCAGCAGCGATAGCGCCAATATGCGCCGACGACGGACCGCCGCACGCCGAAGCTCGCGAATATGCGCCACTTTCGCCGTGGTCGGCGTCGTGGTGCTCGTTTGCGCCCGCTGCATAATAGCCCCTTTCGGCTGCGGCGTATGCTCGTCGGAGAATCGAGTACCGCTGTCGGCATCCACCAGATGCAACGACGACGAGTACCTGTCCTGACGGTGCTCGGCCACCTTTTTCATGCTGTTGACCGTCCGCCTGGGCAGCCAGCCAACCGCGATAACCATCAGAATCACCAGCACCACCACGGTGTTCAGCGACTCATAACCCATGTCCTTAAGAATAGGAGACTCCCCTTACGATTGCACTGATTCCGGCATGGCGTGTCGAGCTATCAGACGATGGATGAACCCGTCGCCGGCGTCCTCGGCGAACAGGCTGTAGGTCTCATGATCGCGCCACTGCCCGTTGACGAACATGTACCGGGGCCGCACGCCCTCATAATGACACCCCACTTTACACGCCACCCTGCGGGAGCGCTCGTTTTCCGGCAGTAATGCGATTTCCATGCGGTGCAGCCGAGGGCCGGTCGGATCACAGAACGCCCAGTCGGCGAGCAGCGCCACCGCCATCGGCGCGAAGCCATGCCCCGCGTACCGCTGATCGACCCAATACCCGATCACACCGGTGCGCATGGATCCCAGATCTATCGCTCCCAGCGAAATCTGGCCGACGATATGCTCATGATAATCGATGGCGAACACCACTCCGCGGCCGGTCTGCTCGTTGTGACGCATCTGCTGCATCCACTGGTTGTAGGTCATCGGCGAGCCGTGCATGGGATCGCCTGACTCCCATGGATGCAACCACGCATCGTTGCGCCACCGCACCTCGTTCCACTCCTCTTCGTCGTCCGCCGTGATCGGCCGCAGCTTTATCGGGCATTGCGGAATGCCGATCCACCGCGGCACGCGGATGGATGGCGCTGCCGGCTGCCGGAACACGGCGCATATCGATTGCAAAACGGACACGCACCCATTGTGCCATCGTCGCGTCTCCGACACGGCGCACCGTCCGCCGATGACGGACATTCGTCCGTGATAGAACGTAACCATGAACCTTTGCCAACGCCGGCAGACGACCGATGCCGATATGTCGGACGATCTGCGCAAGAGACAGCTGAGACGGGACGCCATCGCGCGGCGTAAGACCGTGACGCGGCAGGAACGGGACGCGGCCGCGGCGGCACTGGCCGAACACATTGTGCCGTTGCTGGACTTGGTCGGCGTGCAGGCCGGCACGTCTGGCGTCATGTCCGCGCCACACGGCCGCGGACACCGGCCGCCGACCGTGGCCGCCTACGTGTCGATGGGCAGCGAAATCCCCATGCGGCCGCTGCTGTCCCTGCTGCTCGACCGCGGGCTGCGCGTCCTTGTGCCGCGCTTGGGCTCCGGTCTGGACGTGGGATGGGCTCTGCTGCCCGACATGGTCTCATTGCATGGCGTGACCTGCGAGGGAACCGGCATGGCACAACGGCCGGATGAGCCGGATACGCAGACGCTTGGCCCGGCGGCCCTTGGCGATGCCGACCTGATCATCGTGCCCGCGCTGGCCGTGGATGCACATGGCGTCCGGCTTGGGCGCGGCGGCGGCTGGTATGACCGCGCGCTGACATACCGACGCGGAGGCGTGCCGGTCGTCGCCGTCTGCTGGCCGTGGGAATGCATGGCAGACGACCTGCCCCGCCAGTCTCACGATATCCCGGTCGACTGGGTGGTCACGCCGCAGGGAGCCCGACGCCTGTAGTTCGCCATCCGCGCAAGTTCGCGGAGGGAACAAAACGAGACGTCGAGCGGCGCGGTGTCCGCGTGACGACTAGGATATGAACGGACTTGATGCGTATGCCGGGCATCGCATACGTGCCGGAATCATATAATGAGCTTCGACCAGGGAGGAACCGTGCCAACCTATCATTACCGTTGTAAGAACTGCGGATACGATTTCACCGAGCAGCAGTCGTTCGAGGACGACCCGATCACCGTGTGCCCCCAGTGCGGGCAAGAGCAGGTGCGCAAGGTGTATTCCGCCGTGCCGATCGAGTTCAAGGGGCACGGCTTCTACCGCACCGACGGGCGCGGCGGCTCCGGCAAATAAGCAGCTGCCATTGGCGCGTTCGCCGTCTTCCGGCGGCCAGTGCTCGGCCCGCGCATGTGCGACACGCCCAAGATGTGGATAACTGCCGAGCCTTCGACCACATTTTCGTCACGGCTTGCGCATCGGAACAACGTTCAGTCACCATGCTTGCATGGTGACTTTTTCTATATTGGAGAAGCTGAAGCGCCCCACGTTGCGCCAACGTCGGATGCTGCGGCTCACACGGCGGCTGATGGCGGCCTGTTGCACGGCCATTGCAGCATTCGCGACACTGCAATGCGTGACGGCGAGCATCGTCACGCAACCGGTCGTGGTGGCGGCACGGCTCATCCCACGCGGCGCGCGTATCGGCGCGGAGGACGTGGAGATCCGGCAGATGCCCGTATCGGATGGTTGGGATACGACGCTCGATGCGGCGAATCAGGCGGCGGGAGGCATCGCGCAGACGGACATCGCCGCCGGGCAGCCGCTGTTCGGCGCCATAGTTTCGCGGCGGCCGGTGGCGGAACCCGGTCAGACGGTGATCGATGTACGGGTCACCGGCACGGTGGACGGCATCGCGGCCGGTGATGTCATGGATCTGGTATCCGGCACCCCTTGCGACGCTTCGACTGGTACGACTTCATCGCGTGACGAATCCGCAGGCGGCCGGTCATGCGTTCTCGCGCGATCGGCCACGGCGATGGATGCCGCCCATGACGATGCGATGACCGGCGGCACGCTCATCACGTTTGCTTTGACTCCCGACGAAGCCATATCAATCATCAACGCACAGGAACTCGGTCCGATTATGGCCGTCACTGCGCAATAGCTGCGGTTGCTCAGCCGCAGCAGCCACCTCCAGTCTCGCTGTTCGCGCGACAGGGGTGGTCACCACACTCAACGTTTGTCGTTGAAGATGGCCCAGTGGGGTGGCAGTTCGCCGAGGATGCGTTTGTCGTCGTCGGCCTCGCGCTGCTGCTCGGTGCGCATATCGCCCGGTTCGAGTTTCACGCCGTCTGCATCGAAGCGCTCGGTTCCGTGGAACACGACGCGTTTGTGCTCGCGCCGCGTACGACGCGAGGCACTGTACGGCCTTGGCTCCGAGGCATCTGCGGCCACACGATCCCCGTCACCAGTAGTATCGCCGCTCATCGCACATCCCCGTAGATCTCGCCGATGCGCGACACGATCGCATCGACCTCCTTGTCCGGGTTGACGAATGCGCCGACACTCCACACGCTCATCACCGACCAGCCCAGCGACGCAAGGTCCTGCATCAGGCCGCGATGCCGTTCACGCGTGGACTGCACGCTCATGAACTGCGCGTCGTCGGTCAGCACGGCCAGCGCGAACGGCTTGTCGGGCAACCCGACGACCATCGGAATGTGCAGGCCGCGGTCGAACCCGTAGTCGACGGCGGCGTTCAGTCCGCGGGACCGCACGCGCTCCGCCAGATCATTGAACAGCACATTGTTCGACCGGGTGATGGTCACCGGACGCACCACGTGGTCGTCCAGCTGCTCCACCCACCGCAGCATGGCATGCAGCAGCTGCGGTCCGGGCTGGTGAAGTCGCTCATCGTCCAGATCAGACTCGTCGAACGCCGAAACGATATCGAGATGGCGGTCGCACAGCGCCAGCGCATCCAGCAGCATGGCACGTCCGCCTTCGCCCTCCAGCACGCCGAACTGCTGCAGCAGACGCCCATGCACGGTCTTCGCGTAGCACAACGACAGAATCACGTCCGTCGACTGGGCCCCGGCGATCTCCGGCAGCGCGACGATGCGCACGTGGCGCAGGAACTGCCCCATAGTCTTGTTCTTCGACGCCAGCGATTTCAGTTCCGCACCGAGTCGCGAACGGAACGCGTCGGTGAGCGTGACCACGGTCAGCGTGTAGCCGACCGGCACCACGTTGAAACTCGCCGCGCGTTCGGTGATGATGCGGACGACCTCATCGATCTCCTGCTGGCTGCTCTCGACCAATCCGGTGGCCATGACCGGTGTTCCGTTCGCCTCGACCTTGTGGAAGGCCACCCGGCCTTGCGACGGCTCGGTCGTGACGTCATAGCGCACCTCGCCATACCCCTGGGATTCCAGGAACGCGGCGAGCCTGGGCGCGCGCCGCACGGGGTGGGAGCGGACCTTCACGCTCGGCAGCAGCTCCATCAGCGCCTTCACGCTCGGCGAGGTCACAGTGGACCGGTGGGCCAGCACGGCCACCTGCTTCGCGCGGCAGACGATGGTCATCAACTGGATGGCCGGAATGTGCGCGGCCGCGTCGATGATTGCCACGTCGGCGAGGGTCGTCGGATCGGTGAGCGCGGCAAGCGTGGCCGGGGTCGCCACGATGATGGGCTTGGCCGCGGCCAGGATCTCGGGGTGGTCACGGCGTATCCGGCTGAGCGGGATGCGGGTCTTGCCGGCCAGCACCGTGTGCAGCTGGTTGGATTCCTGCGTGCGGGAGAACAGCATTTCACACAGGCGGCGCATGGATTCCTGCGCGACCATCGGACCGACCGAACGCACGTGTTCGGTGTCCACCTGCGCGAAACGATCCGCAGCGGACTGCAACGCCGACCCATCCTGATTGGAGATGATCGCGGACGCCCGCACGATGTTCTCGAACACCGTGGTCCACCATGCCAGCTGCAGTTCGGCATCCACCGATTCCACCGGCACACGGCGCGTGTGCAGGTCCTCGACCAGTTCGGTGAGCCCGGCCGTCTGGAATTCATGTTCGAGACGGCAGCGCTCCGGCAGTGTGTCCAGCGCGAGATGGTCGTCGAACAGCTCCTTCAGACGTTCCTCGACGGCGACGAAATCCTGCGATTCCAGATCACCGCCCTGCACGGTGGTGGACAGTACGGCGTCCAGCGCCGTCAGGTCGCGAGCCAGCTCCTCCTGCGTGGCGATGATGTCGTCGAGCTTGTTCGGCAGCACCGGCCACCCGCCGTGAGGCACGAACATGCGCCATTGCGCAGCCTGCTTGGCCACGACCTGCAGCGCATCGTGCAGGTTCTCGACCTGTGCGCCCACGCGCAGCAGGCTCTTGGCCTCCTTGATATGGCGGCGACGCTCCCAGAATCCGATAGTGGTGCCTTCGGCCTTGCGTTCGGCCTTGGACTTGCTCGACTCGATCATCGCGTCGATGTCGCGCTCGAAGATCTCCGGCTGGAACACGTCGAGCACGCGGCGCAGGTTCTTCAGCACCTGCACCTGACGGCCCCACTCCTGCTCGGTGTTCGGTATCGGGAACCCGCATGTCTGCACGGTGGACGACACCTGTTCACGGGTCAACGGCAGCAACTTGCGCAGCAGATCGACCACACGCTGGTAGACGGTCACAGCCTCATCCTCGGACGTAATGGAGGCCTTGAACCAAGCGGTATCCTCCGGTCCGAGCGTGAATTCGCCGAGCTCGCCGGCACGCCTGAGCTTCGCCGCCCATTCGTCCAGATGACCGCCGATCTCACGCGCGGTCTCCTTGCGCAACCGCACTCGGGTGGCGGGATGCGCGGGCAACGTGGCGATTTCGGCGAGGTTCTGTATGGTCTGGTACGCGGACACGCCCCACTGCTTGTCGGTGCAGTGCAGGTCACCCAGATACCGGGTGAGACGGGAACGCACGCCGACCAGCTCATCGGCGATCTGGTCGAACCGGGAGCTGGCGACGCCGGGCTGGAATCCGACCGCGGCGATCAGCTGATGGTCGATGCTGTCATTGCAGCGCTCGTCCGAGACGTCGAGCACTTGGCCGCTGAGCTCATTGGCGCTGATGGCCTGACGGAAACGACGCTTCTGATCGGCGATGCACGGCACGTACAGTACGCTGCGGCCGTTCATCACGCAGCGCGACGCGATGGCGGCGGCGTAATCGGCGGTGTCACGCCCGTTGACGACATCGACTCCGAGTGAATGCCCGGCTGCGACCATATCGGCCGCGTACCGCACGGCGTTGTCGACATCGCCGACTTCGAACTCGTTGTGCGGATCGGCGTCGAATGGGCTGAACGCAGGTGCGCCGGAGTCCTTGAGCGCTTCGGCGGCCTCCTTGCTGCCCGCGAGCGCGTCCAGCACCGTGTTGCCGGTCGCCCCCTCGGCCAGCGTATCGATAATGTGCTGGCTTTCGGCAAGAATCAGCGAGCCGGGCGACATGAAGCAGCCCAGGATAATCTGCCGCTCGATGGTGAAATCGGGGAACACCTTCTCCGCACGCTTGGTGATCGCCGCGAACACCGCGGACGTTTCGGGCGTGCCGCTCTCGTAGTTGGCGCCGTTGAACAGCTCCCGCTCGTCAAGTTCGACGTGCTGCTCGCGCATCACCGTCACGAACGCAGGGTTGAGCCGGACATGCCCGACGAACCGGATCACCGCCACATCGCCTTCATCCTGGGCGCTTTGCACGGATACCGGATACAGCAGCACCGGCATGGCACCGTCGTCCCATGTGGCAACTCCCACGGTGAGAGACAGTTCCGCGACGCCGCTGACGCGCAGTTTCGCGGCCTTCTCGTCAAGCACCCGCTCCAGTCGGCGGTTCGCCGCACGCAGCATGCCGTTGTCGCGAAACAGCAGATCCAGCGACGCGCGGCCTCCCGCGAACAGCTGGGCGATGCCGGAGGGATGCGCATGGGTCAAATCGAGCTTCGCCCCAAGCTGGTTGATGTCCTCCAATGGGGACGGCACCAATCCGGCGCGGTACTGCTCATGCCATTGACGCATGCGTTCCAGCGATTGGGGCGCCTGTTGCATGCTTTCGCTCATGACCCGACTCACTTCCCTACCGCTTTGCGGTAACTCTTGTAGCCCTCATTGTTCTCCAGCGCGGCGTCGATGTCCGCTTTGCCCTGATCTTCCAGCCAATTATAGAGGTCATCGTACAGCAATGGATTCATGGCGAGGAACGGCAACAGCTCTTCGCAATTCGCGATGGCGAACTGCTCGGTGTAGTCTTCCGTGGTCTTCGCCTGGTCAGAGGTGTACCCGTTGACTTCGATTTTCGGTTCGGCGGCGGCAAGCCTGCCTTTCGACACGAGTTCGAACACCGATCCCGGCTCGAATGCGGGTCGGAACGAACCGGTCGAGTCCGCCTCGTCGTCGTTCGGCTGCGCGAACCGGCGGTGCTCTTCCGGAATCTCCCCGTGGGCGGTGTCCGTATCGGCTTTCACGACGCCGTCGCCTGCCACGGCGCCGGCGGTGACTTCCACACCGGCCGCGTTGGCTGCGACCTCGTTCACCGCCTGACGGATGTCATCGTGCGCCTCCTGATCGGATGGCGCCTGCTGGAATCGGTCGTCGGACGGCTGTCCGTTCGCCAACTGATCCGCCTGCTCTGCGGGCGCGGTGGACTGCCCGGCCTCTTCGCTGTCCTCGGCGAGCGCGTCGGCGAACAGGTCGCGGGGCAACGCCACCGCCGGCTTAGCACCGGCACCGGCCACGTTCAACGGCATGGAATCGGGCTCGCTCGGCTCATCGTTGGTCTGCGATTGGGCCGCGGTCACTACAGAATCAGATACAGCGGAATCAGCCGGTACCGTATCCGCGGCGGACTCGGATGCCACGGTTCCAGAAGTCACGGTTTCAGGCGATGCCGTATCGGATGTCGCAGTCTCAGTGGATACGGCCGCGTCCGCGGCATCAACGGCACCCGCAGGCGCCGCATTCTCGGAGGACTCGGCGGCTTCCGGAACCTTGGCCTCGGCATCGCTCTCAGCAGCGTCGGCCTCAGCCGGCGACACGGTTTTGGCCAGCACCGCGGCCTCAACGGGCATGGCAGCATCCGACGAAACGGCAAGCTCCGAATCCGGCTCAGCGGCGCCGGCCGCGGAATCCGCCTCCAATCCATCCGCCGTGGTCGTCTTCTGCGGCGGGAACGTCTGCGATGCGGCGGCATTCAGCTCACCGACACGCTTGCGCACGGTGGCAGCGCTGATCGCGGCGGTAGGTTCCCCTGCACGCAGGTCAAGAATGTCATCCACCGACATGTCGGCCACATCAGGCTCCTGCTTGACGGTCTCCAAAGCGTATCCGAACAGGTCGGGCACGACGAACGTGTCGCTCACCGGCTGCTCCACACGAATGAAATCGACGGGGACATCGCCGAATTGCAGGCGCATCGGTGAAGTCGGCAACAGGAAATCGACGTTCGGCGGCAGACGCATGAGATCGCCATTGCCCCGCACCACATATGACCCGTTGGTCGAGCCCAGATCGCGCACGGTGCCGCCGCCGTTCTGACTCACCGCGAAGGTCGCATGGCGTTTCGACATGGACCGCGTGCCGTCCGCTATCTCCAGGCGTTCGGTGCCGTCATCGGGCAACGGCCGCAACGGCTTGCGCCCGATTTCGATGCTGTCTCCCGGCTTCACGGTTTTCTGATCGATGCCACCGATTCTCACCGTCCACTGCTGTATCGTCCGCTGATCGCCAGTCACGTGCCGCCCTTCCTTTCACGCTCGTTCGCATACTATGTGCCATTGTGTCATGTCCCGCTGTGTTTTCAGGGATTGATGACCGATGAATTGACAACATTATCGCATTGATGCCGGTATTTCGGATTGTAGCGCACACCGGTGCGGAGCGCCCATGTCAGGCCGTGTCAGGCGTTCACAGAAGCGGTCTCGGCTCCGGTGCGCGGACCGCCGCATACGCGCAGACCCTGCGGCCGCATGTGCGACAGCAGGGTCTGTGAAAAGCTGCAATGTGCGGGTTTCACTCCCGCGATCATTACTTGAGCTCGACGGTGGCGCCAGCCTCTTCCAGCTGAGCCTTGGCCTTCTCGGCGTCTTCCTTCTTGGCCTTCTCCAGGATGGCCTTCGGAGCGCCATCAACCATGGCCTTGGCGTCAGCCAGACCAGCGTTGGTGATGGCCTTGACAGCCTTGATGACCTGGATCTTCTTGTCGCCGACAGCGGTCAGGACGACGTCGAACTCGGTCTTCTCTTCCTCTTCGGCGGCAGCGCCGGCAGCCGGAGCGGCAACGGCGACGGCGGCCGGAGCGGCAGCCTCGACGTCGAACTTCTCTTCGAAGGCCTTGACGAACTCGGAGAGCTCGACGAGGGTCATTTCACCGAAAGCTTCCAGCAGCTCTTCGTTGGTGTACTTAGCCATGATGGCTTCCTTTCATTCTGGCGGCGGCCTTCAGCGATTGCCGTCCGCCTGATGTGTGTTGTTTTCCGATTGTGGTTCATGCGGCAAGCCGCATGAGAATCAAGCTGCCTTTTCCTGCTTCTCGCGCAGAGCGTCGATCGTACGCACGGCCTTGGTAGGCACAGCGACGAACAGGTATGCGGCCTTGGCGGTCGTGGCCTTGAGGTCGCCTGCGAACTTGGAGAGCAGCTGCGGACGGGACATCATGTCCGCCAGCTTGGTAGCACCCTCGCCGTCGTAGACGGTGCCGTCGGCATAACCGCCCGAGATAACGAGAGCCTTGTTGGTCTTGGCAAAGTCACGCAGCGTCTTCGCAGCCTCAATGAAGTCGCCCTTCACGAAGGTGATGGCGGTCGGGCCCTTGAGCAGGTCGTCAAGACCCTCAATGCCCGCTTCCTTGGCGGCGATGCGCGCCAGCGTGTTCTTAGCCACAGTGTAGGAAGTATCGCGGCCTAGCTTTTCGCGCAGTTCGGAAACCTGCGGAACGGTAAGCCCGCGGTACTCAGTCAGGTAGACAGCGTCGGCGTTACGGAACTGTTCCGTAAGCTGAGCGACTACCGCTTCCTTTTCGGGCCTCTTCATGGCGTTCCTTCCTAGATCGGCCATTGATCCTGCGAAGTCCCGCGCACCCTGCCAGGGCAATAAAAAAGCCCTGCGCACAGGCAGAGCAACATACAACCGTTTCCGGCGAGCCGTATTACGGGCACATATTTCTCAACCTGCGCTGGCTTGGCGAACCAAACTTCGTGAGTGCTTGCACACTCCAACCAACGGTCTGTGGTTTACAAGTCATATAGAATACGGCCGCGAGCGGACACCTTCAACCCGGGCGTGTCGCGACCGTCCGCCCAGCACGAGCGCCACTCCGGTAATGCCCGCCGACAGCATGGCTATGATGGCCACGACGGCATCGGAGCCGCGCAGGGCATCCCGTTTCCCGTTGCCATCGGACGAATCGCCGGCGTTCCCGGCGGTGGTACCCTGCGAGGTAAGGCCGAATTCCACGCCGGCTCTTTTCGTGGCGCCGTTCTCCGTCTCGTTTGCGATGACCCGTTCCCTTCCGGTGGAGCCGATGATCTGCGCCGACCGGTGCATGACGCCTGCGATCTGCTCGGCGAGGAACCGGTACCCGTCGTCGTTGAAGTGAACGCCGTCGGCGTCATACAGCTGCCGCCGGTTCGCGGTCGCCGCGTACAGGTCGATGGTGTTCCAACGCTCGTCACGGATCAGCGACTCCTGTACGGGATGTAACCTGTTCACGGAGTTGACGGAGACATATTTGGTACCGGGGGCGACCCGGTATGAGTGCGGTGAACTCGCGAAATACACGACCGGTCGGCTGGCGAGATCCCGGTACACCCTCACCAGCTCCTTCGCCCCGGTCCTGTACAGTGTCTCGTTCCAGTAGGCGTCCTTGGAATCGTTGGTGCCGAGCATGATGATGACGATATCGGGGGCGAACTCCTTGCTCTGCCGGAATTCGGCCGAATCCCAATATGACCAGCCCGTGCCCCGCAGCAGCGTGTCACCAGCGGCGCCGAAATTGCGCACGTCATAGCCGCTGCCGAGGATGCGGCCGAGCCACGCCGGATATGCGGTGTCGCCTTTCTTGCCGCCACTGGATTTGGAGCCGTCCGTAAGGCTGTCGCCCACGCATGCGACCTTGATGGGCGCGGCTGCGTGCGCTTCTCCCTCGCACGGCACCATAACCGCCAATAAGGTCAACGTCAGCACGGCGAGCGCCGCGGCGAGTAGACGGAACGGCGAATTGCGATGAATCACACGGTTCCTCATGTCGCAGACCTCGCTATCCCTTCACGGCGCCAAGCATTATCAACGCCACGCTGCCAATACCATAAGTTTCTCACGGCAATCGTGGCCATAAGTGAGGATTTGCCAGCGAAGACCTATGCGGCTCGCGTCGGTCCGGAATGTTGACTAAACAGGCGGCATTCCATCGCGACACGCCCGGAGTGCTCAGCAAGATCGGCATGCCGAATTTCATGAAACGCCGCCATGGAGCCGATTCCCGCAAACGCACGCGACGATTGTGCTACGCACTCCGGGCGTGTCGTGGTCGGAGGCTGCAAATAATCGGCCCGCCGGACGAAAATTCTCCGTCCGACGGGCCGACCGCCCCATGTCGTCTCAGCGCTTGGCCAGTGCGAGCGCCGCACCGGCCATGAGCGTCAGGGCCGCGGCGGCGATCGGAACGATGCCGGCACCGGTGGCGCTCAGCCCGCCCTTCTTGCCGGTATCGGGCTTGGTCTCGTCGCCCTTGCCCGGCTTGCCGTCGCTGGGCTTGCCGTCGCCGGGCTTGTCACCGTCACCCGGCTTGCCACCATCACCCGGTCCGTGCTTGTCACCGTCATCCTTGGCCTTCAGCCCGTCGATGGCCGCATCGATGGCGGCGGCGAGCGCGTCAACCTGCGCCTGTTGCAGGGATTCGTCGGCATCTCCGGCCTTCGCGGCCTTCACTGCGGCATCCATCTTCGCCCACGAGTCAGCCGTGTAGTCGGCCGCATTCAGCGCCTCTGCCCGCTTGATTGCCGCCTTCAGTCCGCTGCGGTCGATGAGACCGTTCGCGTATTCGACCTCGCCGAGCTTGAACTTCGCCTGCTTGATATAGCAGCGGTCGGTAGTGACGCCGCCGGGCCAGTTCTGCGAGAATTCCTTGTCCCAGTGACCGTACGTGTCCATGATGAACGTACCGTCGTCGAGCACCGCTACACCCGCGTAGCCGGTGTCGCCCGACTTCGCGTTGTTCGCCCAGTCCTCGGCCAGCAGGATGCGGTATTCGCCGTCCTCCTGGTTAATGAGCTGGTCGTAGGTGCCGACCCAGGCCACCCAGTCGCCGGCGTTCCAGTCGTTGCCGCCGTCGAACCGGTTGTTGCCGTTGAGATCGTAGTTGATCTCGCGGAACGTGACCAGCAGACGGCCGGAAATCGGATCGTAGGCAATCTTGTGCCGTTCGCCCGCCAGCGAGCCGGGCAGATCCATCGGCTTGCTCCACGTCTCGCCCTCATCATCGGAGTAGATCAGTGTCGCCGGGTTGTTGTGCGACTGGCTGCGCGCCAGACCGATGATCCGCTTGCCGTCGGGAGAACGGAACATGCCGATCTCGCACATCTGGTATGCGCTTTCGATGCTGCGCCATTGCGCAAGATACGGCTCCGATTCGCTCCACTGCTCGTCGCCGTTCTCGGCGAAAGTGAGGTACGTCCTGAAATTGACGTACGCGTAGTTGTGGTAGACGCCCATCCATTTCTGGATGTCGTTGCCGTCGGAGTCCTTGAGCTGCACGAGGCTCGCCATGGCGACGATGGCGTCGTTGTTGGCGTTGTCGTACGTGCGGTTGGACTGCCAGTGCCGGTATTCGGTCCAGGTCTCACCGTTGTCGTCGGAATACGATGTGTTCCATCCGTACCTGTTGCCGGCGGAGTCGGTGCCCCAGCCCGGGCAGGCGGTGATCATCATGATGCGTTCGGTGCCGTCGGCCAGGTTGAGCACGTACAGGGTCGGCGTCTCCTGCGAACCGGCCCACGACGCGGGGATGTCGGTCTTGCGCGTCCAGGTGGCGCCGTCGTCGTCGCTGATCTTCATGATCAACGGTCCCTTGCCGTGCCCTTGCGGGAACGAGGTGATCAGACGGCCGCTCTTCGTGCGGATCATGTCGGGCTGGCCGAAGTACTGGTTGGACGTGTCGAGTGACTTGTGCACGTCCGTGACCTTCGTCTGGTCGAGCTTGTACTGCGGCAGCGTGTTCTTCATGGTGAGTTCGCGGCTCACGTTGACGGTCACCATGTCGGTGAATCCACCTCCCCGGACGGTAATGACCGCCGTTCCGCGGGACACTCCGGTAACGGTGCCGGAGGCGTCGACCTTGGCGATGGTCGGGTCGCTCGACTCGAACGTGACTGTACCATCGCCGTCGCCGCCCTGCAGGTTGGCGACGATGGTGTACGTCCCGCCGATGTACATATCGGTCTCATGCTCGGCGAGGTTGAGACCGGGCAGCAGCATGCCGGCCGCGATCTCGGTGTCGGAGAGCACGCGCTTGTAGATCTTCACCTCGTCGATCAGGCCAGTGAAGCCGGGGCCGCCGATCACGTCGATCGGGGCGACGACATCGTGCATCTTCGTCCACGTGTTCGTCGCGCCGATCTTCGTGCCGTTGACGTACATGGTCAGTCCGGCTGCCTTGTCCTGAGTCCACGCGATGTAATACCACGTGCCCGGCTGGAAGTCGTACCGGAAGGTGAGCACGTCGCCGCTGGCGGTGCCGACACGGAAGCCGGATTCGCGGTCGGCGTCCATCTTGAGGTCGGCCGAGTACTTGCCGTCCGCACTCGTCATCACGGCCGAGCGGCCGGTGAGTTCGGCGTCGGAACGCACCCAGTAGCCGATCGTCCACGGATCCGTCTTCGCGATGTCGTTGCCGCCGGCCAGGGTCACGCCTTTGCCGTCCGTGACCTTGAGCGCCTTGCCGGACTTGCCGTCAACGTATTGCGCCGTGGCGTCGGCGGTGCCGTTGCGGGTGCCCCAGGAGTCGTTGGCGTTCGAGTCGTCGAACGAGTAGTAGTGCAGCCCCTGCGCCACGACCTGTGGCGTCACGGTGAGGGTGATGCTCGCCGATTTCGTCGGGTCGGCCTTGGACGTGGCGGTGATCGTGGTGGAGCCCACGCCGGCGGCGGTCACCACGCCCTTGGCGGATACCGTGGCGACGCCGGTCTTGGACGAGCGCCATGTCACGGACGCGTTCAGCAGGTTCGCCGGCTTGAGTGTCGCGGTCAGCTGCTTCGCCGTGCCCAGCATGATCTCCTGGTCGCCGCCGTCGATGGCAACGGATTCCACCGTGCTCGTGCCTTGCGCCTTAAGGGATATGTACTTGTCGGTGAGCGTGTCGAGGTCACCCTTGAATCCGCTCATCTCATTGGCAAGCTGTGTGACCTGCGCGTCGGTCAGATACGAGTGCGAGGTCGTCACCGTCGTTCTGATCTTCGCGTACATCGCGTCGGCATCGGCCTGCAACGAGGGGATCTCGGTGACCATGAGCCTGATCTTGTTCACGTCGCGCACGCCCTCGGCGATGCGCTCCAGGCGCACGGACGACTTGGACACCTTGTCTCCGCTCTTCTCGCTCGGATAAATCAGGAACGGGTCGCCGGGCTCGAAGGCGTTGTGCGTGGCGTCGTTGAGCGGGTCGGCCACCCATGCGTCGTACGCCCAGCGCAGGAAGCCGCTGGTCTGCTCGCCCGCGTTGACCACCGACCAGTAGCTTTCGACCGGGGCGGACAGCGAGAAGTTGCCGGGCTCATGCTCGGTGCAGGAGTACAGCGTGGTGCGAAGGCCCTTTGCCTCACGCGCCTCGATCAGCCGGGTGAAGTCGGTGGGATGGGCCGCCGCCGCGGTGTCGCCGACGTTCAGGTCGGTGACGCGCAGCGCCAGGTCGAACTTGTTGACGAAGCCGTCCATCGCGCCGGCGGTCTTCAACGGCACGTCGTGGATATTCCGTATCGAGTCGATCAGGTCGAACGCGTCGGCGCTGAAGCCGCGCTCGTCGATGCCGATGTACGACTCGTCGAACCAGCCCTTGTCCATCAGATGCTCGATGAGCTTGCGCAGGAAGTCGGTCCACACGCTCCTCCAGCGCTCGGATCCGACCGTGTATTTCTCGGACTTCATCGTCCCGTTCTCCCAGTACGTGAAGTTGCCGTGCCAGGGCGCGATGCTGTATATCACGATCTTGTCGCCGATGCCGAGTCCCTTGTTGAACGTCACCCACTTGTCGAAGTCGGTGAAGTCGTAGGTGAACCCGCCCCCGCTCTTGGTCCACTTCACCATCGACGGGTAGTGGATGGCGTTGGCGCTGTAGGTCTGGCCGGACCATGCGTCCTCGTTGATGGTGGTTGTGATGGCGTGGCCGCCGATGGACTTGTACAGTTCCATGCTTGATCTGAGGATCTGCAGGTGCTCGTCCGAGAACGGGGTGACGCCGTAGTATTCCGCGGAGGAATACGGGTACTGCCACAGTTCCACGTCGAAGTTCTTCTCATACTCTGCCGGATCAGGCAGCGTAGCGGCCTTCACCTCGATGGTGTAGGTGAATGTGAGCGGCGTTTCCATCCCGTCTGCGGTGGCGGTCAGCGTGGTGGTGTAGGTGCCGGCCTTGGCGTCCTTCGGTATGGCGAACGATACCCAGATGTTCTGCACCTGATTGGCCTTCACCGTGATCGGGCCGCTTTGGTAGAGGATGTCGTTGCTTTCGGAGCGGTTGGTCTCGGTGGCGGCGGGCACCTCGCGGTTCGGGTCTCCGTAGCCGAGATAGCTGCCGTTGTATGCCCTGGTGGACTTGATGAACGTGGCCGTGACGTTGCTTCTGGCGATGACGTCGCCGCCCTGCGACGTCAGGTCGCTTGCGGTGACCGTCAGGTTCGAGACGGTGGTGCCGACCGCGGCGAGCGAGATCTCGCTGTTGACCTTGTCGTTCTTCCACGCTTTCAGCGCCCGGTTGTTCGTCGTGAGGGCCTTCACCTCGTCGAACCGCTTCTGCGTGTATTGCGTATCGGGGTCCACGATGCCGCCGGTCAGGTTCGGTGTCATCCTGGCGACGGTGACGTCGACGGTCTTGCTGATGCCGGCCGCAGTCGAGGCCACGGTGATGGCGGTGGCTCCCGGCGCGACCGCGGTGACCGTGCCATCTGCGCCGACTGTGGCGACACTCGTGTCGCCGCTCGTGTAGGTCATGTCATCGATGGTCGCGTAATCGGGCGCCACCGTATACGAGATCCGCTTGCTGTCGCCAACGCCCAGCGTCATCGAGGTCGTGTCGAGTGTGACGCCGGTGACCACGTACGGCTGATGGGTCACGACGACCTTGGCGCAGTCGATCAGCGCGTTCGTGGAATTCGTGTCCCGCTCGCCTGTGGCCACCGCCTTGAACACGTGCTCACCTTCGTCAAGCCCGGTGAACGACGCGATTTTCGTCTCGTTGATGTTGGAGGCGTTGTACAGGCTGTACGTGCCTTTTTCCGCTCCGTCAATATAGTATTTCACCTTGCCCATGGGCCTGTTCTTGCCTGCATAGACGTCGATTGCGCTGCCGAAGAATCGGACCGTATACCAGATGTCCTCCGCCGGGAGGCTGTCGGATGGCGCCTTGGACCACGTATGCACGTCGTTGCCCGGATCCCAGGCGTTGTCGGCGAACGTGAAGTAGTTGCCGTCGCCGGTGATCTTGGTGTGCGAGATGGTGGTGGTCTGCACGGGCTCGACGGCCTGCGCCCGCATCCCCGCGAAATGGGGGCCCATGACCGTCGCCAGCATCATGGATACCGTGGCGATCACGGCGGCGGCAGGTCTCCATGGAGAGCCACGACCGCGCAACCACATAGATATTCTTCGGTTCATTTATGGACATCCTTTCTTTCACCTTTGAAAATCGGCCACCCTATTGTGTCCCAGCCTTTATCTTTGCCAGCTGTTTCTGATTGTCCAGTATGCCAATCGCGACCTTGCGCTCAGCATCCACTCAGTCTATGTGTTATGAAAGACAACGGCCTCGATCTTATCAGGACACAAGCTTGGCGAGATCGTTGCCGTATTCGCCGAGCCTCGGCAGGTCGACCTCGCGCCCGTTGAACGGCTCCTGCTGCCATGAGCTGTAGGAGCATGTCACCGTGACGTCCTTGCCGCGCCGGTACTGGCTGTCGAGCAGCTGGCCGCTGATGCAGATCTCGCAGGCCACGATCTGATCGTCGTCTGCGGACGGATCGCCGCTCACCGTCAACATCATCGTCGCGACGGGTGGTATAGGGCAGTCCGTTCTGTCCCTTACATCCATCGCATTGCCGAGAGAGCAAACACACAAGACGGCACGATACGAATCCCGGCCCCCGCTGGAAAACCAACGGGGGCCGGGATTCAAGGCAGGGCAGATGCCATTACAGCACTGCCAGCAGGATGAAGTTGAGGATGAAGAGCAGCGAGACAATCCAGATGATCGGGTGAACGCTCTTGGCTTCCTTCTTGCAGGTCTTGACGATGCAGTAGGTGATGAAGCCGGCGGCGATGCCGTAGCTGATCGAGTACGCGAGCGCCATGAACACGGCGGCGAAGAACGCCGGAATCGCCTCGGAGATGTCGCTCCACTCGATCTCCTTGAGGCTGGAGGCCATCATGCAGCCGACGATGACCAGCACGCCGGCCGTCGCTGCGGACGGCACCGCGGAGATCACCGGGGACAGGAAGATCGACAGCGCAAAGCAGATGGACACGACCACGGAGGTCAGGCCGGTGCGGCCGCCCGCCGCGATGCCCGCGGAAGACTCGACGTAGGTGGTGGTGTTCGAGGTGCCGCAGATCGCGCCGATGGAGGTGGCGATCGAGTCGGCGAACAGAGCGCGGTCCAGCTTGGAGGAGAAGCCCTTGCCGTCCTCCATGTGCTTCATGTCGTCATCGGAGAAGATGCCGGTGCGGCGGCCGGTGCCGATGAACGTGCCGAGCGTGTCGAACGTGTCGGACATCGAGAACGCGAAGATCGTGACCAGCACGAGCGGCAGTTTGGATACGTCGGAGAACAGCGCCGGGAAGCCATCGGCGCTGAAGATCACGCCGAAGGTCTGCGGCAGCTGGGCGAACGTGTCGGAGATGGACACGGAGTTGGACATGCTGGTCAGGCCCATCGGGATGCCGATGATCGCGGTGATGACGATGGTCAGCAGCATGCCGCCCTTGAGCTTGAGCACGGTGAACACGATGGCGAACAGCAGGCCGATCAGGAACAGCCACAGGGTCGGGGTGTTCAGCGTGGCCAGACCAGGCGTGGCGCCGGTGGCCAGGCCCTTGCCGGCGGCCTTGGTGTCCTTCGGGGTGAAGGTGACGAGGTTGACGTTGAGCATGCCAACGTAGGCGACGAAGATGCCGATGCCGCCGCCGATGGCGTTCTGCAGCATGGGCGGGATCGCCTCGATGATCATCTTGCGGATCTTGGTGACGGTGATGATGATGTTGATGAGGCCGCACAGGAACACCATGCACAGCGTCTCCTGCCACGTGAACTTCAGACCGAAGCACACCGTGTAGGTGAAGAACGCGTTGAGGCCCATGCCGGCCGCCTGCGCGTACGGCACATTGGCGAACAGGCCCATGACGAGCGTGCCGATGATGGCCGCGATGATCGTTGCCAGGAACACGCCGCCCCACGGCATGCCGGTCTGGTGCAGGATCTGCGGATTGACGACGATGATATAGCTCATCGCGAAGAACGTGGTGAGGCCGGCCACGATCTCCGTGGACACGGTCGTGCCGTTCTCCTTCAAATGGAAGAACTTCTCCATACTTTCTCTGCTTCCTTGAATGTGCGAGGCCATCCGGCCTCGGCGAGACAAACTGCTATTCGCCCGGTTTCCCGAACACGCCCACCATAACATCTTCATAAGTCATGGATGTTATGGTGCCGGACGGCCTGTGGATATATGTGGATAACCCGTTCTCCATCCACATATCCACAGAAATCCCGCCGTCGGTGGCGCGCGGGCCCCCGACCCGCTAGCGTTGCGCCCATGAACGATTACGAACCGATACCGGGCGAGCCGACAGCCACCATGTTCCAGTCATTGGAACAGATTAGGCGGCAGACTCTGCAACGCTGCACCGCCACGGTAGGGCAGTCCGACCGCCAGCTGCTCTTCGGCATGACCACCGCTCTGGAACTGCAAGGCGTGCCGGTGCCCTCCCACTGCAATCTCGACACGGCCGCGCTGCATGTCACGGTGCGGACGCGCTCCGGCAGGCCTCATATTCGACCGTTGAAATCCGTCCCGGTCATTGTCCACATCTGGAGCCATTGCACTCCGCAATCACTCATCCACATATCGAATGGCGTGCACGCATTGCACGTGTTTCATGTGTGGGTGCAGCTGTCCCCATATCTTTCGACAGAGAATCTGGTTGTGCTCGGAGATTCCATTCTCGCGATGCTGGTGCGCAATGGCGCGCCGGACGCGGACAAATTGTATCTGGAGTTGCAGCGTTTCATAAAAGAGATGCCGCCGTTCCGAGGAAAAAGCATTTGCAGGCAAGCCATGACACTGGTACGCCCCAATGTATGGTCTCCCGCCGAAAGCTCGCTACGGCTGGGCGTTCAACGCCACGGAATACCGGATGGACGATGCAATGTCGTGGTTCCTGGAATCACCTTTCGCTCAGGAGCAGCCATTTCGCTGGACATCGCATGGGTCGAGTTCAAGGTCGGAGTGGAATATGACGGCGATCATCATCGAACGGATAAGGTCCAGTGGCGCCGAGACAACGAAAAAAGGGAACGGTTGCGGGCCCCCGGCTGGATATTAATCATCGTGACCGCTCAAAATCTGATTGACGAGATGTCGATTGCGGAACTGGCCCTGCGTATAGCAAGACGACTCGCCGAGCGCGGAGCGACGATAGAATTCGAGGTCATCGCAATCAGCCTAGAGGAACTGGCGAGGAAGCACGGGTATCGGTATGACCGAAGACGATAGGCGTCGAATCATGCTATGACCGGGAACAACGCGAACGTTCTCGGGTGGAGCGGAGCGTGACAGTCAAGAATGTCGTTGTACAACGCGGCTGTTGTACAAGGAAGCTACTACCCAAAAACGCGGAATAGAGCCATTCTGGTTTATTGATTCAGATACGACCGCAGGACAACGCCCGCAAAACAACAAAACGCGGCAGTTGTCCAGCATCGTCGTCGCTTCTTCTATTCCGGAGCTCCCCCTCACAAACGCGAAGACCCCGCGCGGAGGCGGGGTCTTGTGGCGATGGACGCGCGGGCGGATGCAACGCATGCGGTCCGCCAGCGCGCCGCCGATCAGCCGAAACGACCGGAGATGTAGCGCTCGGCTTCAGCGTTCTGGGGGTTGTTGAACATCGTGGTAGTGTCCGCGAAGTACTCCAGGTGGCCGGGCTCGCCGACGGCCTTCAGGTTGAAGAAGGCGGTGTAATCGGCGATACGGGCGGCCTGCTGCATGTTGTGGGTCACGATCACGATCGTGTAGTCGCCCTTGAGCTCGTTGATCAGGTCCTCGACGGCCAACGTCGAGATCGGGTCGAGCGCGGAGCACGGCTCATCCATCAGCAGCACCTGCGGGTGCACGGCCACGGCGCGGGCGATGCACAGACGCTGCTGCTGACCGCCGGACAGGCCGATGCCCGGGTTGTCGAGACGGTCCTTGACCTCTTCCCACAGGTTGGCGCCCTTGAGCGCCCACTCGACCAGGTCGTCGGCGTCGGACTTGGAGATGCGGCGGTTGTTCAGGCGCACGCCGGCGAGCACGTTCTCACGAATCGTCATCGTGGGGAACGGGTTCGGGCGCTGGAACACCATGCCGACATCGCGGCGCACGGCGACGGGGTCCACGTCCTTGGCATAAAGGTTCTTGCCTTCGAGCTCGACCTCACCCTTGACGTGGGCGCCGGGGATGATCTCGTGCATGCGGTCGAGGGTGCGTAGCACCGTGGACTTGCCGCAGCCGGACGGCCCGATGAACGCGGTGACTTTGTTGGGTTCGATGTTGATGTTGACATCCTCCACGGCCAGGAAGTCGCCGTAGTAGATGTTCAGATGTTTGACGTCAATGCGTTGTCCCATATGAATTCCTTTATTGATGTATATACAGTGTACGGCGGCTTACCGTTCGGACTTCACGGCGAAGACGCGAGCCACGACACGGCCGATGAGGTTGAGGATCAGCACGATGATGATCAGCACCAGGGCGGCGGCCCAGGAGCGTTCCATCGGGATCGTGGTGACGCAGGAGGAGCCGGCGTTGGGCGGGCAGTTGGCACGCAGCTTGCTGTATTCCTGGTAGACGAACACGGGAAGCGTGGTCATCTCGCCGCTGAACAGGTTCACGTTGGTGAACGTCGCGTAGCCTGCGGTCATCAGCAGCGGCGCGGTCTCGCCGATCACTCGCGCGATGGCCAGGATGACGCCGGAGACGATGCCGGGCAGGGCGGTGCGCAGCACGATCTTGCAGATGGTGCGCTGCTTGGAAACGCCCAGCGCGTACGAGGCCTCACGCAGGTCGCCGGGCACGACCTTCAGCATCTCCTCACTGGTCTTGACGACGGTCGGGATCATCAGCAGCGAAAGCGCGACGGAGCCTTCGAAGCCGCTGATGGTGCCGGGGCCGCCGATGAGCGAGAACATCGAGTAGGCGAACAGACCGGCGACGATGGACGGGATGCCGCTCATCACGTCGACCAGCAGGCCGATGGACTTGGCGAGCTTGTTGCCGCGGGCCGCGTACTCGATCAGGTAGACCGCGCACATCAGACCGACCGGCACGGAGATGACCATGGCGCCCAGGGTGATCTCCAACGTACCGATGATGGCGTGCAGCACACCGCCGTATCCGCCGGAGGGCGTCTGGCTGCCGCCGACGACGCCGGACATGTTGTACGAAAGGAAGTTGAGGTTCAGTCGCTTGATGCCGTTGGCGACGGTCGTCCACAGCACGGAGATCAGCGGGATGCACGCGATGATGAAGGCGAGGCAGATCAGGCTCTTCATGAAGACGTCCTTGCGCTTGCGGGACGCGGCGAAGGAACGGCTGGTCTTGAACCGGTCGAAGTCGATGTCGGGCAGTTGCTTGTCGTTGCGTGCGGCGGGCGTCTTCTTCACGGCGTTCGCGTCGACGCTGATGGTGCTCTTTACAGTTGCTTCACTCATCATGCGCTCGCTTTCTCGGTGATCTTACGGGCGACGAAGTTCACGAGGAACGTGATAACGAACAGCACGAGGCCGGTGCCGATCAGCACGGGCACGCCGATGTTCGGGTCGGCTTCCGGGTATTGCGCCGCGATGTTCGCCGCGATGGTCTGGTTCTGGGATGCCCGCAGCAGCTTGATCGAGTACGTCAGGCCGGGGGAAAGAATCATGAGGACGGCCATGGTCTCGCCGAGCGCGCGGCCCAGGCCGAGCATGGATGCGGAGACGATGCCGGACTTGCCGAACGGCAGCACGGCCAGCTTGATCATCTCCCACTTGGTGGCGCCCAGGCCGATGGCCGCCTCCTCCTGCAGACGCGGGGTCTGCATGAAGATGTCGCGCGACACCGAGGTGATGATCGGCAGGATCATGACGGCCAGCACGACGGCGACCGTGGCGACGGTTCGCGAGGGGCTGTCGGCGACCGACGGGTCATTGAGCGATCCATCGAAGATGTAGGTCCACCTCAGGTACTTCGCGAACCAGTTCCACACCGGCTGGATGGCCGGCACCAGAATCAGGCCGCCCCACAGGCCGTAGATGACGGACGGGATGGCGGCGAGCAGGTCGACCACGTAGCTCAGCGCGGTCGCCAGCTTCTTGGGTGCGTAATGCGAGATGAACAGGGCGATGCCGATCGAGATGAAAAACGCGATGATCAGCGACAGCGCGGAGACAAGCACCGTGCCGAACACCAGCGGGCCCACGTACTGCCAGAAGTTGTGCGCGCGGTTGCCGGTGAATGATTCGATGGTGGCGGTGTTCGCGGCCTGATCGCCTCCGATCAGCGGCCACGCCTGAAACAGCAGGAACAGGAACACCGCCGCAAGCGCGACGAGAATGAGAATGCCGGCAGCATAGGCGATCGTCTTGAACACGACATCGCCGGTCTTGCCTGTACTGGCCGGACTGTCTGCCGCTTTGTCTTGCGAACTCACAGGTTCTCCTTCGTATGCATTTTCAATGGTGGCTTCACGGCCGTGTACAACCGACAGAAGCCGCAGACACCTTTCATTGTGTCAGGTGTTCTGCGGCATCCGCCATACGGCGTGTCAGCTCACGCTGATCACTTGGTCTTGATAGCCTCGATGGACTTGGTGACCTTCTCGACGATGTTGCTCGGCAGCGGGGCGGAGCCGGCAGCGGAGGAGGCGGTCTTCTGGCCTTCGTCGCTGGTCACGTAGGTGAGCCAGCTCTTGACGAACTTGGCGGTGTTGGCGTCCTTGTAGGCGGGGCAGGCGATGTCGTAGGAGACCAGCACGATCGGGTAGGCGCCCTTGGCTTTGGTGGCGTGGTTGATCTTCACGACCACGCGGTTGTCGCCCTTGACGGACGTGTCGATCTCGGAATCCTCGATGACCTTGGAACCGGCGTCAGCGGAGATCTCGTTGTAGTTCTCGCCGACCTTGATGGCCGCGGTGCCCAGGTCGCCGACCTGGGAGAAGTCGGCGTAGCCGATGGTGCCATCGGCCTGCTTGACGGCGGTGACGACGCCCGAGGTGCCCTTGGCGCTCTGCTGGCCGGGGATGTCAGGCCAGTTCTCGGAGAGCTCATGGGTCCAGGAGTCGGGGGCCTGGTCCTTGAAGTAGCTCACGAAGTTCTGCGTGGTGCCGGACTTGTCGGAGCGGTGCACGACGGTGATCTGGGTGTCGGGCAAGGTCAGGTCCTTGTTCTGGTTGGCGATGGCCGGATCGTTCCACTTGACGATCTTGCCGTCGAAGATCTTGGCGGCGGTGTCGGCATCGAGGTTGATGTGCTTGCCGGCGTCGGAAACGCCCTTCAAGTTGAAGATGATGGCGATCGGGGAGATGTAGACCGGCACGTCGAACGCGGTGGTGCCGTTGGCGCACGCCTTGTCGGAGGACTGGGTGACTTCGTCATCGGAGAGGGCCTTGTCGGAGCCGGCCCACGCGGTGGCGCCGCTCAGGAAGGTGGTGACGCCCGCGCCGGAACCGGTCGGGTTGTAGGTGACGTTCGCGCCGGAGTTCGCCGCCATGTAGGCGGAGATCCAGGCTTCCTCGGCCGCCTGCTGGGAGGTGGCACCAGCGCCGGAGAAGCTGCCGGTAATCTTCTCGGTCGAGGTGGAACCGGAGTTGTTGCCGGCGGACGAAGTGTTGTCGCCACAGGCGGCGAGCGACGCCAGCATCACGATGCCGGAAACCGCCGCGATGGAACGAACGAAGAGATTCTTACGCATTGTTTCTTTCCTCTTATCAACTGTCATAGCGGCTCGTGTCATACGATTCAGAGCCGATTCCTTTTCATGACAGTTACTAGCCTATGAGCTGTTCGAGGGGCCGGAAGACAAAATCGGTAAACAGAAGATGAATAGTTGCCGACCTTGCCACGTAGTTGGAATGCGCGGTTTGCGGTATATGGTTCGGCCCGCCTGCACCGGGTGGTTCAGGCGGGCCGAGGGCGCTTTATACCGGGTGCGGGCCGGTCACTGCTGCGGGCTGTCGATCTTGTAGCCGAGGCCGCGCACGGTGGTCAGGTACCGGGGATGGGCCGGATCCTCCTCGATCTTGGAGCGCACGCGCTTGACGTGCACGTCGAGGGTCTTCGTGTCGCCGACGTAATCGGAGCCCCAGATGCGGTCGATGAGCTGGTGTCGGGTCATCACGCGCCCCTTGTTCTGCATGAGGTATTCGAGCAGTTCGAATTCCTTGAGCGGGAAGAACACGCTTTCGCCGCGCACGGTGACCTGATGCTGGCCGACCTGCATGGAGATGTCGCCGCACACCAGCGGGATGTCGTCGTCGACCGCACCGCTGGCCTCGACCGCGCCCTGGTTGCGCCGCAGGACCGCGCGGATGCGCGCGAGCAGCTCGCGGAACGAGTAGGGCTTGGTCACGTAATCGTCCGCGCCGATCTCCAGACCGACGACTTTGTCGATCTCGGCGCTTTTGGCGGTGAGCATGATGATCGGCACGCGGCTCTGCTCGCGGATGCGCCGGCACAGGGCCGTGCCGTCGATGCCCGGCAGCATCAGGTCGAGCAGCACCAGGTCGATGCCGCCCTTGGTGAACAGCTCCAGGCCCTCCTCACCGCTGGCTGCGGCGGAGACGTCGTAGCCCTCGCGCGTCAGCTGGTACACCAAGGGCTCACGATATGATTCCTCGTCTTCCACGATGAGAATGCGTGTCATGTTTACCTTTCACACATACTGTGTTCAATGTCCGTACCGTCACCATCGTAGCGTGTTCCGGCACCACCCGCATTCGGCTCCGAAGACTACGTTGCTTTTCCGCGGGTTTCACGATGGGTGGCCGACGTGCCGGGGAGACCGTGGCGGCGGGCCTACTCCTGCGTCGCGGCGTCGCCGGCCTCCGGCGCGCCGACGGTCTCGCCGGGCGCTTCGCCGTCATCCGCCCGCTCGCCGTCATCGTCATCCGGTTCGGGAGCGACCGGCAGCTCGATGGTGAACGTGGAGCCTTCGCCCTCGCGCGACCATACGGAGATCGTACCGCCGCACTCCTGCACGCAATGCTTGGTGATGGCAAGGCCAAGCCCCGAGCCGCCCGTGGCCCGCGACCGCGCCGGATCGACCCGGTAGAACCGTTCGAATACGCGGTCCAGCGACGCCGAGGGGATGCCGATGCCCTGGTCGATCACGCGAATCGTCATGGAGCTCGGGTCCTTGCACAGCGAGACGCTCACGCTGACCGTCGTGTATTCGGGCGAGTAGCGGATGGCGTTTTCGACGAGGTTCTTCACGGCCATGGTGAGGGTCTCCCGGTCGACCATGATGGCGATGTCGCGCTGCGCCTCGTCGTCCGCGGCGGCGTCAGCGTCGACCGGCGCCTGCTCGCCGCGCAGCGACAGCCGTATGGCGATGTGCTTCGCACCGGCCTGCACCAAGTTCTCGCCGACGGCCGCGCGCACCACCGACATGGCGGATATGCGCTGCGCCTTGAGCATCGCCGGCGCGTCCTGCGCGCGCTGCAGTTCGATCAGGTGGGTCACCAGTTCGGTCAGCCGCGCGGATTCCTTGGTGATGCGGCCGGCGAAATACCGCACGGCGCCAGGGTCATCCGCCGCGTCGGAGACGGTTTCGGCGAGCAGCGAGATCGCGCCTGCGGGGGTCTTCAGCTCGTGGGAGACGTTGGTGACGAAGTCGCGGCGCATCTGCTCGAACCGACGCTGCTCGGTCACGTCGTTGATGAACACCGCGTACAGACCGTCGCAGATATGGCCGACGCGTACGCGCAGGTAGCTGTCGGAGGGCGCGGAGCTGCCGGCGGTGACACCTCGTCCGGAAATCGCGCTCGACATGCGGGTCAGGTCGAGCGAGACGCGCATCTCGCGTTCCCGCACGCCCCCGTTCTCCACCACGACGTGCAGGATGTCGAGGATCTCGTCCTTGACGATCCAGCCGTTCTCGATGACATCGACGTTCACCGAGCTTTTGCTGGAGCACCGCACGGAACCGTTGCCGTCGCAGACGATCACCTCGGACGGCATGACGTCGATGAGCCCCTGTTCCGCCTCACGCACCGGCACGTCGGTGCCGAACAGCGAGCCGGAATCGCTCCCCTGCCCCGCCAGCGTGTCGCGTTCGCCGGACTCGCGCCCCAGCGCGTACGACCTCGATACGGCAATCACCAACACGATAATCGTCACCAGCACCGCCAACGCCACATGCATCCATGTCATCGGACCCGCCCCGCCTTTCCTCGGCCCTGCACCACTCTCATCCACCCGCACCGATGATGCGGATGCGGATGGTTTCAGCGTAACGGCTCCGCACGTCCCGCCGCCAGCGCGACTACGTAAGTTTGCCAGTTGTTCAACTTGCCGTGTCCTTCCGCGGCACAGCCCGTCGGAGCGAGCCGCGCCCGGCGTCACATGCGCCGCAGGATGTCGAGCACGATGCGGGCCGCGGTATCCGCGTATTCGGAGATGTCGAAGCCCTTGAACTCCTCGTAGTCGGTGTCGGCGTTGTCGCTCAGCGCGCGGATCACCAACGCGGGTACTTCGTTTCGGGCGGCGACGTGCGCCACGGATGCGCCTTCCATCTCGACGGCGTCGGCGCCGGTGTCGTGGATGACCTTGGCGATCTGCGCCGGCGTATCGACGAAGTAGTTGCCGGACGCGATGATGCCGATGATGTGCGTGACGCCCATGGCCGCGAGCGCCTGGTCGGCGAGGGACAGCAGACGGTCGTCGGAGTGGAATTCCTCGACGGGCTGCTGCTCGGTGCCGGGCTTCCATTGGCCGACGAGTCGCATGTCGGTGTCGAGGTAGCGCAGTGTGCCGCCGAGCACCACGTCGTTGATGTGCAGGTTCCGGTTGAGGTTGCCGGCGATGCCGGAGAAGATCACCGCGTCGGGATGGTATGCGTCGATCAGGTGCTGGGTGGTGGCGGCGGCGTTGACCAGTCCCATGCCGCCGACGGTCGCGACGGCGGTGACGGTGCCTCCTTCGTTGGTTCCCAGCGTGCCGCGCGTCACGTCGAGGCCGGCTTGGCGGTCGTGGGTGACGTCGTTCAGTGATGCGGCGATGAGTGCGACTTCGTCGTCCAATGCGCCGATGATGGCGATGGTGGTCATGGGAATCCTTTCCGTGTGGTTGTTCGTGAAGAGTGATGGACGCCGTTTCAGCGCCAGCGCCGGGCGGACACCGCGTCGGCGAGCTCGTGCAACAGCCGTTCCGTCTCGTCCCAGCCGATGCAGCGGTCGGTGATCGACTTGCCGTAGACCAGTTGGTCGAGCGGGGCCGCCGGCTGGCTGCCGCTTTCGATGAAGCTTTCCATCATGATGCCGGTGATGCCTTCCTCGCCATCGGCTATGCGCCGGGCGATGTCTCGCACGACCTCTGCCTGCCGGTGCTCGTCCTTGCCGGAGTTGCCGTGCGAGCAGTCGATGATGAGCCCGTGGGTGGCGGCGGATTCCGCCGGCATCATCGCGCGCACGTCGTCCATCGCACGGCGCACGGATGCGGTGTCGTAGTTCGGCCCGTGGATCGAGCCGCGTAGCACCACGTGGCAGTCCGGGTTGCCGAGCGTCTCCACCGCGCAGGCCCGGCCCATGTGGTCGATGCCGAAGAACGTGTGCTGCTGCGCGGAGGCGTAGCAGCCGTTGACGGCGGCCTTGACGGACCCGTCGGTCGCGTTCTTGAATCCGATCGGCATCGACATGCCGCTGGCGAGCTGGCGGTGGACCTGCGATTCGGTGTTGCGGGCGCCGATCGCGCCCCAGCTGACCGCGTCGGAGATGAACTGGGGGCTGGTGGGCTCCAGGAATTCCGTGGCGGCGGCGAGTCCTTCGCCCAGCACGCCGATCAGCGTCTTGCGCGCGAGCAGCAGGCCCTTGCGGATGTTGTGGCTGCCGTCGATGTCGGGGTCGTTGATCAGTCCCTTCCAGCCGACCGTCGTTCGCGGCTTCTCGAAGTACACGCGCATCACGATGAGCAGTTCGCCTTCGGTCTCCTTCATCACCTTCGACAGCCGGTGCGCGTAGTCGAGCGCGGCGTTCGGGTCGTGCACCGAGCAGGGGCCGACGATGACGAGCAGACGGTCGTCCTGCCCATACAGGCAGGCGCGTATCTCGTCGCGCGAGTAGGCGACGATCTCCTGCGCGGCGGAGTCAAGGGGCAGTTCCGCCAACACCTGGGCCGGGGTGGGCAGCGGTTCGAGCTCCAGCACCCGGCGGTTGATGATACGGCTGACGCCCACCTGATCCTCCCAGCGCGGCACGCCCGTGGCGAGCAGCGGGTTCTTGCCCTCGTCCATGGCCTGCCGGATGGCCCGCAGCTCCTCCGGCGTGTTCAGCGGCTTCGGGCCGGCGTGACGCGGCGTGCCCTGCGGCGTACGCTCTCCCATGTTCTGCTGCTGCATGACGTGATGTCTCCTTGCCTTGTTCTCTCCCCCAAGGATAAGGCACGGCCCTGTACTTGGCCATACACGGGCCGGCACACGGGCCGCGCCAGCCCGTATCCGCCGCGCATGACGAACGTCCCCATGCCCCGCGTCGAACGGGCACGGGGACATTACGATGTTCTGGAGCGTTGCCGTCTCGCCGGCCGCGGCGTCCTTGTAGTCGCCGGCCGCGATCGCGACCACCGGCAACACCGCCAGGATCGTCTTCCAGGGAGTTTTGCGCCCTGAGTGCCGTGCCGATTCCGCCATCACGCGCCCTCCTTCACCGACGCGAACAACGTCACGCCTTCGCCCACAGTTGCCGTGCATTCATCGTGATGAGCCATGCCCTTTCAGTCTTCTCTGACTTGCGCCACGCTGCGGTCGCGCACTAATACCCCCCTGCCCGCGCTGGCACCTATGCCAACACGCGCCGGTATCCGCGGTGTTTCTTGAAGGAGAGGAACCACCGCTTGAACTCTTATGCGAGCCTAACATGAAACGGGAAAAAAACGGGGGCACTTGATTTATACAAGAGTTGTTGTACAATATTTCTTGTCAATTGGATATCGCTTCATAACATGAGCGCAGCATCACACGCGACAGGTGTCATGAGGCACGGAAGGAACGGACATGGCACAGGCTTCCGACACGGCGCAACCGCAGACGCCGCCCCGCCGCGACAACCCCGCGACAGTCACCGACACGAACCGCCTGAAGGCGCTGTCGCACCCCACACGACTGCGCATACTGACCGTGATGAGCGACACCGAACCCGTCACGGTCGGCCAGATCGCCGAACAGCTCGGAGAATCGGCCGGAACGGTCAGCTATCACCTGAAACAGCTCGAAAAGGCCGGATTCGTCACGCAAACGCCATCACCCGACGGAGACAACCGCAGAAGCTGCTGGCTGGCCGCCCAACGCAGACTGGAAATCAACGCGGACGCGGCCGTCGATTCGGCAATGGCGACGACAATGGATCAGGTCAGCTCCACGCTTCGGCAAGAGGCATGGCAGCGATACAGGTCGGCCTCTGACAACCTGCCCAAACAGTGGACGGACCCAACGGTGACGAGCAGCAGCGTGCTGCGGCTGACAAGCGAGGAATACGCGCGCATGTCACAGGAGTTGCGCGAGCTCTTCAACACATGGACATCACGCGACCTCGCACACGAGGAAGGGGACGGCTCGCAACCCGTCATGCTCAACATCGACGCCTTCAGATGGCTGCCATAACGGCGGCCTGACATACCCTCTCACCCCACGCCCTGCGCCCACAATGCAATGGGCGAGCGCAAGCATACGCAATTTCACCCCTCGACGCACAACACCCCTCAACTTATTCAAAGGAAACATCATGCCCGAATCATCGCAGGCGCAAACCGCGCCACACCGCGAACGCACTTCCCCGCAACGCAGTGAATCGCTGTGGGGCAACCCCACATATCGTCAATGGTTCACTGCAGACACCGCCTCGACGATCGGAGCCGCGATGAAAGGCTTCGCGATCTCGCTGATCGCCTTCTCGCTCACCCAATCGGTGGTGCTCGCCGGATGGCTCGCCACGTTCAGCCAAATTGCCACGCATGTCAGCGACGTGTTCGGCGGCACGGTCGTGGACCGGCACAACCGCAAAGGGCTCATCATCGCCAACGCCGTGTTCGGCACGCTGCTGTGGGGAACGGTGTTCGTGCTGATCGCCCTGCATGCAATCACATTCCCGATATTCGCCATCGTGACGGTCGCGGCGTCAGCGGTCAACGGACTACTCGCCAACGCGACCAACGCGATGCTGCGCACGATCATACCGACCCGCGAATATCCGAAGGCGCAAAGCCTCAATCAGGGGCGCGATTCCGTGGTCAGCATCGCGGGATCCCCGCTCGGCGGCGTGCTGTACGCGGTCGCGCCGTGGCTGCCGTTCGCGGTCGCCTCGCTGATGTACGCGATCAGCGGTGTCAGTGCCGCCCAGCTGCGCGTCGACGAACATGTCCGCGACATGGTGACGACAGATCGCAAGAGCAAGCGTCCCGACACCGCGTCGCAAGCGGGCTGCACGTCCGATGCCGCCGTCGTGCCCGACGCCGATGCGACAGCAGAGTCGGCGCACACCTCGTTCTTCGAGGATTTCATCGAAGGATGGCGCTGGACGCTGCGCAGGCACACGCTGCTGGCGATCTGCGTAATCGCCGCGCTGGTGAATTTCGGGCTCAACGGCGTGTTCGCCGCGGTGAACCTGCAACTGGTGAGCACCCACGTGGACTCCGTGCGACTCGGTTTCGTCAACACCGTCATGGGAGTCGGCATGCTGATCGGCGCGGTGATCGCCGCACGGGTATGCGAGCGAGTGCACATGGGCACCGGTCTGGTCGTCCTGTCGGTGACGTCGCTGCTGACATTGCTGCCGATGCTGTTCAGCAGCGATTACCTGGTGATACTGGCGTCATCGCTGATCGTCGGGCTGCCCATCCCCACCATCAACTCGCTGCTGATGGGATTCGTGTTCGCCAAAGTGCCGAGCGAGATGCAGGGACGTGTCGAGTCGGCGAGCGACATGCTGTCGATGATACCCACGCTGTTCTGCTCAGCGCTCGCCGGCTCCCTGCTGCCACGCATCGGGTTCGGCGCCACGATTGGCCTGTTCCTGGCCGTGCTTGCGGTCAATGTGGTCATCGCGCTGCTGATGCCGTCGATCCGCTCGCTCCCCGCCGCCGACCACTGGGACGACGCGTCGCTGTGACGATGCATCACTGAAGCAGCGCCAATGCAAAAAACGGTTCGGCGCGGCCTCTCGAACAGACAAGGCCACGCCGAACCTACGTATATGCTAGCAGCCATGTATTGTGGCATGCCCCACCTAGCGGCCTAGGCCGGGCACCGGATCAGAGCGCGCGACGCGCGTCGATGGCGTCGGCGAGCGTGTGCAGCAGCTCCTCGGTGCGCTCCCACGGCACGCAGGAGTCGGTGACCGACTGGCCATACACCAGCTGGTCGAGCGGTGCCGGTTTCTGATGCCCGCCCTTGAGGAAGCTCTCCATCATGACGCCGAGGATGCCCGGCTCTCCATCGGCGATACGCGAGGCGATGTTCTCAATGACCTCGGCCTCGACGTTCTCGTCCTTGCCGCAATTGCCGTGCGCCGCATCGATGACCAGACCGCGTTCGCTCGGACCGCTCGCCTTCGACGCGCGCAGCGCCTCAAGCGCGGCCGCCACGGAAGCCGCATCGTAGTTCGGGCCGGTGTTCGACCCGCGCAGGATCAGATGGCAGTCCGGGTTGCCCTTCGTCTCGGCGGAGATCACGCGGCCATCCAGGTTGATCGACAGGAAATGGTGCTCGAACCCGGCCGCGAAACACGAGTCGGCGGCCGGCTTGATCGAACCGTCGGTCGCGTTCTTGAAGCCGATCGGCATCGACATGCCGCTCGCCAACTCACGATGCACCTGCGACTCCGTGTTGCGCGCGCCGATCGCCCCCCAGCTGATCAGATCGCAGATGTACTGCGGTGTAATCGGATCCAGCCATTCGGTCGCCGTCGGCAGCCCCAGGCCAAGCACGTCGGTCAGCACCTTGCGCGCCAGCCACATGCCCTTGCGGATATCGAAGCGGCCATCCAGATCCGGATCGTTGATCAGACCCTTCCAGCCGATCGTCGTGCGCGGCTTCTCGAAATACACGCGCATCACGATCATCAGTCGGTCCTCAAGCTCGCCCTTGAGCGCCGCAAGACGCTGCGCGTACTCGTGCGCCGCTTTCGGATCGTGAATCGAGCACGGGCCGACGATGACCAGCAGACGATCATCGCGACCGTGCAGGATGTCGCGGATCTCCTGACGTGATTGCAGCACCAGGTCGCTCATATCATCGGTGAGCGGCAGTTCCCTGAGAAAATACCGCGGTGCCGGAATCGGGTCGAGCTGGCGAATGTTCACGTCCACCGTTTCAGGGAACACGGCATTCCCGCCCAAATGCCGCTCGTCCTCGGAACTGTCCGGACCACGAAGCCCTGCCATCGCTCTGCTCTCCTTCCGCACCGCAGGCCGGCGTCTTTCGACCCGCGCCCTCACGTCGCATACCAATACCGAACACACAATAGTAGATGCCGTCGGAATACGGAAAACAACGGCTGCAATGCGGGCACGGCGGAGCTGCGAAGCCGTCACCCGGCGAAAGTCCCATTCCGGCGGCTGCGGATGGGACTTTCGCGGGATGGAGATGGGGCGCTATTCGCAGGCGACGCCGTCGCCGTCGCGATCGAGTTTGGCCGAGTAGCCGGGCTGCCCTTTGTATAGCGGAGCTTTGCCGGCTGCACGCACCGCGGCGCAGTTCTTGTAGTAGACATCGGAACTGTCGCCGTCAGGCGGAGCGGCCGGCTCCACCACCGTGCTCGACTCGGACTGTTCGCCCGATGAACCGTCCTGCGATGAGCTGCCTTGCGACACGTCCTCCTGCGGCGCCACTGATTCCGCGCCGTCGCCGGTCGGAACGGTCTGGGCCGGGCAGGACGACAGCACGCGCGACATCGCATCATGCTCGGCCTGCGTCACCCACAGCGAGTACTTCGCCTTCACGCCGATCTGCCGAGCCACGTATGAGCAGCGGAACGATTTGTTGGCGGGCAGCCAGGTCGCCGCGTCGCCGTCGGACTTGCGCTGGTTCGACGGGCCGTCCACCGCGAGTAGGTTGTACGGGTCATTCGCCAGCTGCTTGCGCCGGTCGGCGATCAGCTGCTGCGCGCCCTTCTGCCATGCGTCCGACAGCGCCACCACATGATCGATCTGCACGGCCGCCGAGGTGCTTTGCCCGCGCACGAAATCAATCACCGCGGCGGTGTACGGGTCGACGAGCCGACCGCTGGTCACCACGCAATTGTGCGTACCGGCCTTGTAAGTCTTGTTGGTGAGGTCACGGTTGAGGATGTCGTTGCGCGTGTCGCACCCGTTGTGGTCGACGTCGGCCCATGCCGCGCCGAACTGGTCGCGCGAATAACCGGTTTTCGGTGCACGTCCCTTGACCGGCAACGTCTCCAGCACGCTCGTGGCGAGCTGTCCGCCGGACGTGGAAGCCGAGCTTGACGGTTCGGACGACTCAGCCGATTCGGATTGTCCGGACGACTGACGCTCAGCCGACCCCGCATCGGAGCCGGGAGTTCCGCATGCGCCGACGGTCAACACGAACGCGATCGGGATAAGACACGTCAGTATTCGATTGAATGTATTGAATGATGTGCGGCTTCCGGCCGACGCTTTCTTCATCATGCAGCTTTCTCTGGGCTTATTCCGCTATGCCGCAACCGATGCGCGGTCCTCTGGCTAGAAACATCATTGTCATCCAACAATAGCGGAAGACCGCCGTCAATGACGATTCCCCACATCGAACGGCACATTCCTTTCGTAAAATGTCCATCCGACACGGGGAATCGACGAAATCGGTCATTCAGTCTCGTGCTCGACGCACGGGCCGATACCTCGCTCAGGCCAGCGCACCCATCGGATCCCATGCGGGGAGCATGGTGGCGGGCTCGGCGAGCGCGGCCTGATACTCGGCCGGGAGCATCGCCTTGGGCACGGCCACCTCGTACACGTACTCGGTGAACCAGTCGTCGCTCATCGTGAAGTAGCCCTTGTCGGCAATCTTGTCGCCCCAGGAGTTCTCCACGCGCCAGCGACGGGTCGTGGTGCCGTCATCGGCCACGTCCACGCCGACGAACGCCATCGCATGGTTCATCGCGGAGTCGCCGAAGCGTACGCGCGACTCCTTGTCCATGTCGAAGTCCACATCGTAGACGCTGCCGTACTCGAACAGGTCAGTCGCCCACGCGCCGCGCTCGCGATCCATGAACGGACCGCAGTCCGCGCCGAACCACACCGGGATGCCCTTTTCGGTCAGGATCGCGCGCACGCAATCCTTCATGAACTGGTTCGGCACGTTCAGGTACTCGGTCGGGTTGCCGCCGGCCACGTTGCCCAGGTGCTCGATGCCGATCTTCTTGCCCTTGGCGTGCTCGCGGCGCGGATCGTCCACGAGGCACACGTAATCCTCAAGGTCGGCGGTGCCCACGTACTTCTTCCAGAACTCGACGGGCGTGATTTCGCCGTCGCGGTGGAACATGCCCTCGGAGTCGGTCCACTCCCAGTCGAAGCTCTTCGGCGGCTCGCCCAGGTGAATCGTCAGGATGCGGTGGCCGGCGGCGACGGTCTTGGCGACCTCGTCGTCGATCGACGCGGGGTCGGCGTACATGTGCGCCACGGCAGTGTGCAGCAGGTGGCGCAGCTGCGTGTTCATAGCGCCCGTGTTCTTCGAGGATTCGGTCTCCGGGAACAGGTCCTTCGGCACGGCACCGTACTTCTTGTACACGTTCAGCGCCATCGTCCACTGACCTCCGTCACCCATCACGTCGGCGAGCAGGTGCTGGATCAGGCGCGAGTCGGACGGCTCTCCGGCACGAACCAGCGCGGCGACGTCCTGCAGGAAGTAGTTGACGCGCTCCAGCTTGTCGAAGTACATCGCGTAGTTCTGGGAGAACTCGAACTCCTTGACGCCGAGGTTCTTCTTGGCGACGAAACGGGCCACATTCAGCGAGCTGAACAGCCAGCAGCGACCGGAACGGTCCTGATGGGTGACCTCGCCGTTGTCGACGGTGACGGAGAAGCGGCGCTGCAGCAGACGGGAACGGTCATAGTTCAGCGCGACCTTGTCGATACCGGCGGCGGTGACGGCGTTCATGGCCAGACGGTTGGACTGGCTGGTATCGAATGATGCGACCAGATCATTCAGCTGCTCGCCGGACAGCGGTGTGATTTCAGACGATGACGTGTTCTCGGTCATGCTGCTCCTTTGACTTGGGACGTGCGCGGCCGGTTTTGTGGCCGCAATGAAACGTGGCATCCAGCGTTTGACCGGATGCCACGACGGGTCTCTAATGAGTGTAGCGGCGACAGCGGATTCCCGCCATCGAACCGGTTCAATACCTTGATTCGGCAGGAGTCCGGCGACTTCTGCAGCCGCCTGCGGGCCGGACGGCGAAGCCCGGCATCCGACGCTTCGGGATCCCGGCCGACTGCTATTCGGCGGTTTCGGCCTCGCCGGCCTCGGTGTGCTCGGCCGAGCGCTCGGCCACATGCTCGGCGACCGGCTCGGCGGCGACCGCTTCCGCATCCTGATTGTCGGCATGCTCCGCGACGGCATGCGACTCATACGCCGGTGCCGGCTCATCCTGCGCGGCGGCATTGTACAGCGGCACATCGGGCGCTCCCTGATGCGACGCGGCGCCAGGCTGCTCCACCCCCTGCTCGTTCATGAACCCGAATCCGCTGAACGCCTTGGTAAACATCGAACGCAGCTCGGACACGCGCTGCGTGATGGCCGCCTCACGCGATTGCAGCTCGGCGATGCGCCCCTGAAGATCCTCCAGCTCGACCTGCGCGGCCTTGCGGCGATCCTCGATCTGCGACGCCGCATCCTCGCCGGCCTTTTCCAGGATCTGCGCGGCCTGATCGTCGGCCTCCTTGCGCTTGCTCGCCGCATACGTGTCGGCATCCTCGCGCACGGTCTTCGCCTGGCCGATCAGCTCGTCGGATTCCTTCTTGGCGGCCACGCGACGCTCTTCGAGGTTTTCGAGCAGCTCGCTCACCTTCTTGGTCGCTTCGTCCTGCTGGGCGGCGATGTCAGTGCGAATCTGCTCGACCTCGGCGTTGACCTGGCTCATCGTCTGCGTGTGGCGGACCTCGGCGTCGTCGCGAATCTCCTGCGCCTTCGCCTTGGCCGCATCGATAATCTCGCCCGCCCTGCGCTGCGCGTCGGCCATCATCTTGGACACCTGCTCGCGCACGTCGGACAGTTTCTTGTTCGCCTCCGCGAGCGCCGCCTGAATCTGGTCGTTGGACTCGGACTTGAGCTTGGCAATCTCCTCGTTCGCGCTCCTGCGCTGCGAGGCGATCTGCTGGGTCGCCTTCGCCTGCATCTCGGCGATCTCACGCTCCTGCTTGGCGCGCTCCGACGCCATGCGCTTTTCATGCTCCTCGCGCGAATTGGTGAGTTCGAGATCAACGGACTGACGCTGCTCGGTCACGATCTTCGCCGTTTCGGCGCGCAGCTGGGCGGCGTCCTGCTGCGCGCTGGTCGTAATGGTCTGCGCCTGATTGGTGGCGTTGCCGGTAATCGTATCGGCCTTGGCCTGAGCGTCATCGAGAAGATGCTGCGCATCCAGCTTCGCGTTGTTGATCAGCGTCTCCGCCTGAGCCTTGGCGGACGCGCGAGTCGAGGCGGCATCCTGCTTGGCACGCTCCAGCAGCTCGGTGCTGGTCTGCTCCGCGGAGGCAAGCATCTGCTGGGCGTTGGCGCCCAGCGAGGCGAACGTGTGGTTCTTGGACGACTGACGGTTGCGCTCCTCCTGCAGCTTCGCCTGCAACTGCAGCAGACGATCCCCATCCTGCTTGATCTGCGCACGCAACGCGGCCAGCGTCTGCTGCGCGCTGGCAAACGCCCGGTCCACCTGCTCCTTATCGTATCCACGTATCACAATCGGGAACTGGTCCGCCATGTTCGGTTCCTTTCGCCATTACACCTGCTCGTTAGCACAACCACACACGACTGTACCGCATGGCGTCAAGCCCACGCCAGAAACGCGACGAACCATACGCGAACGTACACACATGCCAGCAAGAAACCAGCTGCATCCCAGCAAAACGTCAGGCGATGAGAATATCCCCGGACGACGGCTGCAGATAATAACGGACCGTCTCGCGCACCACATCGCGCCCAGCACGCACCTGCTGGCGCAGATCCAGACCGTTCTGCAGCCTGCTGCCGCCATTGATCGGAGGGAAGCTGACGAAGCCGGCCAGCACACGATCCTGTGTCGCCGTCCAGTGCAGCAGCTGGTAGAACAGCGAATTGCATACGAACGTGCCCGCGTCGGAACTGAGCGTGGCGGGTATGCCGTCGCGCGCGAAATCGTTGATGATGGCCCGCAATGGCAAACGGGTCCAATATGCGGCCGGGCCGTCCTTGATGATCGGCTCGAACCGCGGCAGCGCGTTGTCGGCGTCGGGGCGGGCAGCGTTCATCAGGTTCGTGGCGCAGCGTTCCATCGCCACGCTGTGCGCCGCATGCTTGAGACCGGTCGCGATCACGATGTCCGGCCGGGTCGCATCCAAGGTCTCCAGCAACGTGGGCCAAGCGTTGGCGAAGCTGACCGGGAGCGCCACGGTGTTGATGGACACGTTGGCGTCATGCAGCGGATCGTCCACGTCGGACGGCTCCCCGATGCCGTCGCGGACGAGCGCCTCGGGCACTTCGTACGACGGGTTGACGTCGATGTTCTCGTAGTGGTCGAACCCACAAATCACGACATTGAGCTGCTGCATGATGCCAGTGTACCCCGCGAACGCCTGCCGCTGCTATTGCTCGCGGACCTGGGCGAACACCTGATGCATCCGTTCGCGTGCGAGACGCTTGCGGATCTCCAGCGAGATCTGCTCGGCCTGGGGCAGGTCGTCGCGCGTGGTGATCTTCATGTTGGTCCGGGAGCCGGCCACGATGGCGACCGGGACGTCGGGCAGGTAGTCGACGACCACGCGCGTATCATCGGTCGGGTGGAAATCGGGGTCGCGCGAGGCTAGCTCGTATGCGCGGCGGATGGTCTCGAACCGGAATGCCTGCGGAGTCTGCGCCCGGAACATGTTCGCGCGGTCCGGGACGGAGCGCACGACCTTGCGGTCGCCCAGATCCTCGGTGAGCAGCATCGTGTCGGTGGAGGCGAATGCGACCGTGGCTGCCTCGAACTCGTCCAGCGCGGTGATGCAGCCGTCGATCGAGGACTGCTCGACGAACGGACGCACCGCGTCGTGGATCAGCAGTTTCGCGCGGGGCGGGATGCCAGCTGCCCCCAGCGCCTGCAGAGCCGCCGCAGTGCTGTCGGCGCGTTCGGCGCCGCCGTCGATGATCATGCGCACCTTCGGGTAGCCGGCCTCATCGACCAGGCGTTCCACTTCATCGCGCACCTGCGGGTTGACGACGACGATGGTGTCGGTGACATGCGGGTTCTGCTCGAACGCCTCGATGGACCAGCAGACGATCGGCTTGTCGTCGACGCTCACCAGCTGCTTGGGGTTGTCCGGATCGAAGCGCGTGCCGAAGCCGGCGGCCAATACCACGGCGACGACCGGTGCTTCGGGTTCTCTGTCATCTCTCTGAGTCATACCGCCCACCGTATGCCCCGCCCTGCCCGGGTGTGACGGAAGCCACACTCTTCTGCACGGAATTTTTTCTGATTCGACGACGAACAGGCCGCCAACACCGGTGTCGGCCCCGCCGCAACGGGCTATCTCGCTTTCGAGGGGTTGATTTCGGCTCCGCCGAACATCTATCTGCGTTTCAAGGGGTTGCCCAAACACGATACCGCGAGTATTAAGCGCCAAACGCCATTGGAATCATGCGGTTTAGGGCCTTGGGCTACTTGGCCATCAACCTCACGAAACGAAGATAGATGTTCCCGACCGGTGGAATCAACCTCACGAAACGAAGATAGCGGCCCGATTCGTCACAACCGAGGCAAATCGGGGTCAGCCGCGCATGATCAGGGCGAGCAGGCGTCCCTCGTGCGTCTTGCCGGCGAGCGAGGCGCGGCGGTGGGAGTACCACAGCGGGTTCTCCAGCGTGCACATGCTGTGGCGCACGGTGCTCCAGCGGTCGGCGAGCGCAGGCTCGCCTTCGCCGTCGGCGGCGCACAGCGAGGCAAGCTCCTCGTCTTCATACAGGTATTGGGAGGCGGCGTTGACGCGCGGGCGCGAGTCGACGATGCTGTCGGCGGGAACACCCGCCTTGGCGAGCTCCATGCGGGCGGCCTTGGCGATGTCGATGCCGGGGCCTCCGAATCGCGTCAGGGTGAACGTACCGGGGAATTGCGCGTCGAACCCGTCGGCGATGGCGTCGCCGACCTCGTAGCAGTCGCCGCAGATGCACGGTCCGAGCGTGGCCGCGATGCGCTCCGGCGCAGCGCCCTTGGCCACCATCGCATCAATCGTGGCACTGATGATGCCGCGCTGCAGGCCCTTGCGCCCGCAGTGAGCGGCGCCGATCACGCCGGCCTGGGCGTCGGCCATCAGCACCGGCAGGCAATCCGCAGCGAACATGCCCAGAGCCACACCCGCGCGAGACGTGACTTGCCCGTCCGCCTCCACGACGGTCGCGGCCTGCGCCTCGCCGTCGGCGGTCACCTCACCGGGCGTGCCGGACACATCGAAGCCGAACGGGGTGTTCAGATGCCACGATGCATCCACGTCCACCGCACGCCCGGAATGCACCTGACTGACCAGCGAGAGCCCGCAGCCGACGGATTTCACGAGCGACACGCGATTGGCGAGAATCGCCTGCGGGTCGTCGCCGCCCTTGCCGCCGAGATTGCAATCGCCGAAATCGCCGTGGCTCACCCCGCCCAGGCGCGTGGTGTAGACGACAGTGACACCAGGCGCCAGCGCGATCGGGATCGTCACTGGAACCGGGTTGCCCTCCTCGTCGGTGGGGCTGATGGCGTTGCTGTCCAGAATCTCATCATCAAACTGCGTATCGCTCATGATTCCTTATCCTATGTGATTGCGTGCTCTTCGGCTCGGCGATTGGCGTCAGGCGGCTTTGAGGGTGGGGTGCTTGGTGCGGGAGCGGATCGCGGCGTTGACCGGCACCTCATGCGGGCACGGCATGGAGAACACGTGCGCTGGATTGTTGATGGCTTGCACCCAGTTGCCGTCGGCGTCGCGAAGGCCGTTTTCGGGCACGGTGTAGATGAGCGGTGCATCGCCCGGCAGCAGGAATTCGATCTCCTGGCCGGGTTCGATCTTGTTGCGGCTCATCAGCGTGACGCGACCGCCTTCGTCCGGGCTCCACGACAGCACTTCGCCGACGACCAGCCATGAGCGGAAGTAGCCGCTGCGGTTGGTGTTCTCGGTGACCTTGCGGTCCGGGTAATAGAAGCCGGTGGAGTATTCGCGGTGAGCGACCTTGTAGGGTTCCTCTTTCAACCATTCGGGCAGTGTGACGGGCGGCGCGGGCGCGACGGCCGCATGCTGCCAGCCGTTCGTGTCGATCGGGGACTCGTCGCGCGTGTTCGATTTGCGGCGCGTGCTGCGGGCCTGTTGTTCAAGATCGGAGATACGGTCTGGGGCGGTGGGGCTCTGGCCGACTTCCAGGACGCCGTCGTCGCCGGGGACGCCGGCGAAGGCGACGTCAGCCTGTTCCATGATGTGGTCCGTGAGATCGGCACCGGACAGTTCCGCCGCGTACGGGTCATCGTTCAGCCAAACGGGGGCGGGCGCGTCGGTGCGAATCACGCGGTCGTGGAACGGGCGCAGCGTGTTGCCGTCCGCGGCCTCGAAACCGCGCTGCACCATGTATTCGTTGACGGCGGTCTTGTAGGCGTTGGTCATCGCGGCGATGTAGTACGCGCTTTTGGCCCGCCCCTCGATCTTGAGGCTGGTGGCGCCGGAGTCGATCAGGTCATCCAGGTGCTCCATCATGCACATGTCCTGCGAGTTGAACAGGTACGTGCCCTCTTTGGTCGCCTCGACCGGGAAGTACTGGCCGGGACGCTTCTCCTCGACCAGCGAGTACTTCCAGCGGCACGGCTGCGCGCATTCGCCGTGGTTGCCGTCGCGACCGGTCAGATAGTTGGAGATCAGGCAGCGTCCGGAGAACGCCATGCACATCGACCCGTGCACGAAGCATTCGACGTCCATGTCGTCGGGAATGTTGGCGCGGATGTCTCGCACGGCCTGCAGATCCATCTCGCGGGCGAGCACGACGCGTCTGGCGCCGAGGTCGTACAGCGCGTTGGCGGCACCGTAGTTCGTGACGCCCGCCTGCGTGGAGACGTGCAGTTCCAGCTCGGGGGCGACGCTATGCGCGGTCATGAGCACGCCGATGTCGGTGACGATCAGCGCATCCACACCGGTGCCGGCCAGCTGGCTGATGTATTCCTGGATGGCCCTGACCTCGTTGTTGCGCGGCAGCACGTTGCAGGTCACATATACGCGGGCGCCCCGCGCATGGGCGTAGCGGGCGCCCTCTTCGAAGTCCTCCAGGCTCAGGTTCTTCGGAGCACTTCTCATGCCGAACGCCTTGCCGCCGCAATATACGGCGTCGGCCCCGTAATCGACCGCAGCCTTCAGCCCGCGCAGGTTGCCCGCCGGAGCCAGCACTTCCGGCTTACGCCGGGCCATTCGTTGTTGAGATTCAAGCACCCCACCAGTGTAGTGCATGGAATCTGGTGCCAATGTCGCGCCTCTGACATCAGGCGTCAAGTACCCCCCCCCTAACAAAATCCGCTCCCGGCGAGTTCTAGTGATCGTTGCAACACCTGGCCTACCGCAGGGAGGATCAGGTGACCGCGAGCCACCATGACGACGGGACAGGGACCGGCCGCTGGGTGTTCCAGGGGCACGGTTATCCGACGAGGAAGGCGATGTGCGAGGCCAGGCGGGCCGAGTACGTGCGCCTGCTGGCCGAGGAGGGCGTGAACTTCACCCAGGCCGCCCATGCGGTCGGGGTGTCGAAACGCACCGGCAAGGCCTGGAGGAACGGACGCGCCCGGGCCACCGGCAGGAACGAGAGACCATCGGTGGACTGGTATCGTTCCACCATGGACAAGCCCAGGAAGATACACGCCCGCTATCTGGGCCAGGAGGAACGCATCCTGATCGCCGACCGGCTGCGCCTGGGCGACGGCATACGCGCCATCGCCCGCCTCCTTGACCGGAACCCGGCCACCGTGAGCCGCGAGATACGACGCAACACGAACCCCCTGACCGGATGCCACGAGCCGTACCACGCCCAGCGATCGAGCGCCGACCGGCTCAAACGCCCCAGGCCCAGGAAAGCCGGGCCGGGCACGCGCCTGTGGCGGGAGATACTCGCCGGCCTTGGACGGCATTGGAGTCCCGAGCAGATCGGCAACCGGCTCAGGCATGACTTCCCCGATAATGAGGACATGCACGCAAGCGTCGAGACGATCTACCAGGCCATCTACCTGCAGGGCAAGGGCGAGCTGAAAGCCGAGCTGAAACGGGCCATGCGCCAGGGCCGCGCCCAACGCAAACCCCGTGGCGGCGCGGGTCGCAGACCCCGGTTCCGGGATCCCATGGTCATGATCTCGGACCGGCCCGCCGAGGTCGAGGACCGGGCCGTCCCCGGCCATTGGGAGGGTGATCTGATCACCGGTTCGGCGAACAGGAGCGCCATCGGCACCCTGGTCGAACGCGCCACCAGGTTCACGATCCTGCTGCACCTGCCCGACGGGCACGACGCAGGCCAGGTCCAGCAGGCCATCGTCCGCAAGATGCGGAACCTGCCCAGGCTCCTGCGCAACTCGCCGACCTGGGACCAGGGTTCGGAACTCGCCCTGCACAAGCAGATCGGCGCGAGCCTGGACATGCGGGTCTACTTCTGCGACCCGCACTCCCCGTGGCAGCGCGGCACCAACGAGAACACCAACGGCCTGTTGCGCCAATACTTCCCCAAGGGCACCGACCTATCCAAATACCCCGAGGACTACCTCGACGCGGTCGCCGAGGAACTCAACGACCGGCCCGCAAGACCCTCGGCTACATGAAACCAAGCGAGAAAATCCTCGAACTCCTCGACACCGCGTGATAGCCTCAACAACCGACAACGTGGCCATGGAAGGCCGCTCAAACCTCAGGTGCTGCAACCACCACTAGAATCCACCTCATGCAACGCATGACTGGGGTGGCCATGCCCTGGAGTCGCAAGACTCCAGTGAGACTACAAAAGCAGGCTCTCAAAACTCGCGGATAGACAAGGAAAACCGCTATTCCACCGGTGTATCTGCGAGTTTTGAGAGCCTGTCGCCTTAAAGCCTCACAAGCTCGTCGGGGGTGAGCTCCAAATCGCCGGCATGCAGGCTGTCGAGGATGGTCTCGGGGCGGTGGGCGCCGGGGATGACGAAGACATGGTCGCCCTTGGCGAGCTCCCACGCGAGCACGACCTGCTGGTAGGAGACGCCACGAGCCGCCGCGATCTCGCGGAACGGGTCGAACTTGGTTTCGTCCTTGGGCTTGCGGAAGCCGCCCAGCGGGCTCCAGCACACGAAGTTCAGACCGACTTTCGCCGTGTATTCCAGCGTATCGGCGGTGTCAAGGTAGATCGGCGAGTACTGGTTCTGCACGGCGATGAGCTTGTCGCCGAGGATGCCGCGCGCGATGTCGATCTGCTCGATGGAAGCGTTGGAGATGCCGGCCTCCTGCGCCACGCCCTCGTCCACCAGCTGCTTGATGGCTTCGACGGACTCGTTGTACGGCACCTTCGGGTCGGGGCGATGGAAGTAGAGCAGGTCAATCGTGTCGACGCCGAGCGCGAGCGCGCTCTCCTTGCCGCGCTTGATCAGGTTTTCGGGGCGCCCGTCCACGTCCCAGGTGGGGCGGCCGTCGGTGAAGTTGCGGAAATGACCGACCTTGGTGGCGATGGTGACCTCGTCCTTCGGGCCGTTCCAAGAGGCCATGGCCTCGCGGATCAGCTTTTCGCCGGTCTGCTCTTCGCCGCCGGAGCAGTAGTAGGCCCAAGCCGTGTCGAGGTGACGGCAGCCGGCGTCGAGTGCGGCGTGGATGGTCTCGATGCCCTTATCGTGGCCGAGGTTGTTCTCGATGGTCAGCGGCATTTCGCCGAGGCCGATGGCGGTGGTGCCGAACGGACCGAGGTTGCGGTGCAGTACCATGTGCATCTCCTTGATGGTCATATAGTGTCGCCCTCCACAATACGCCGAGGCCGCGGCGGATACGACCCCGGTAGCAGCGAACGGTTCTCAATAAGAAACGTGCGAGGATTCCGCACAATTTCGCACAATCGCACAAATAGGCAAAGTCCCGGAATTCCAGGGCTCAGCCGATTTTGATGTTCATTTCGGCCGACAGCAGGCTCGCACCTTTCTTATTGAGAACCGTTCGCTGCTACAAATCCGCCCGGAGACCGCTCATGTGACTATCCCCACATTTCACACCGACACCAAAAATCCACCATCGCCCAAAATCGGCATCATCCCAACGAAACACTACATATAGTGACCACACACTGCGCGCGACACGACTTGTAGGGGTTCTTGACTGCAAATTACAACGCTGTAGTCTGAGCGAGTCAACACGTTCACCCCAGCGCATCAAGGGAGCAACATGACCGTCACCGTGTTCACCAAACCGTATTGCCCGCAGTGCGACGCCACCAAGCGCCAGCTCACCAAGCAGGGCGTGATTTTCGAGACCGTGAACCTGGAGCAGAATCCGGAGACCCTGGCACAGCTGCAGCAGGCCGGCTTCCAGCAGGCTCCCGTCGTGATCACCCCCGATGCATCCTGGACCGGCTACCGCCCGGACCTGATTCGCGAGCTGGCCAAGAAACTGGCCAAGAAGACCGCGCCGGTGGCCGCATGAACGGCCGCGCCCCCGCCACCCCCGGCACGCCCCAGCCTCATCCGCGCAGCACCCCGATCGACCTGACCGCCGCGCACGCCATCCCCGCCGCCGACAGCACCACGCCCAGCACCCCCGAGCAGCCGGCCGGCAACACGGTCGAGCACATCGGCGCAGTCGTGTACTTCTCCTCCGCCTCCGAGAACACGGCCCGGTTCATCGAGTCCTGCCAGCTGAGCGGCATCGGCATCGCCGTGTACCGCATCCCCCTCAAGCCGGGCTCGGCGCCGCTCAACGTGCGCGAGCCGTACGTGCTGATGGTGCCGACCTACGGCGGCGGCGACGCGAAAAAGGCCGTGCCGCCGCAAGTGAAGCGCTTCCTCAACAATCCCGCGAACCGCGCGTGGATCCGCGGCGTGGTCGCGTCCGGCAACACCAATTTCGGCACCGCATACTGCGCGGCAGGTGACATCATCGCCGCGAAATGCCGCGTGCCGTTCCTCTACCGTTTCGAGCTTATGGGCACGCGCGAAGACACGCGCAAGGTGCGCGATGGACTCGTGCGCTTCTTCCGGGACCACCGCGGCTGAACGCGCCACAATCACCGTTATTCCAGTTACTCCAAGGGAAAACTATACTCATGACTGACTTCACCGACACCGAGCTGCCGCTCGACAACACCACCGACACCACTGTCGAGCAGTACGATCCGGCGCACGACTACCATGCGCTCAACGCGATGCTGAACCTGTATGACGCCGATGGGCGCATCCAGTTCGGTAAGGACAAGGCCGCCGAACGCGAATACGTCACCGGCCACGTGGCCACGAACACGAAGCGCTTCGAATCCACCGGCGAGCGCCTGCGCTACCTGATCGACCACCAGTATTACGCCCCGGCGGTGTTCGAACGCTACTCCCCCGAGTTCCTGGACGACTTCTACGCGCACGCCGAATCCTCCGGATTCGAGTTCGGCACGTTCCTGGGCGCGTTCAAGTTCTACACGTCATACGCGCTGAAGACGTTCGACGGCAAACTGTATCTGGAGGACTTCCCGCAGCGTTGCGCGGCGGTCGCGCTCGAATTGGCGGCCGGCAGCGAGCAGCGGGCCGTCGAATACCTCGACGAGATGCTCTCCGGCGCGTTCCAGCCGGCCACGCCGACGTTCCTGAACCTCGGCAAGGCGCAGCGCGGCGAGGCGGTCAGCTGCTTCCTCGTGCGCATCGAAGACAGCATGGAGTCGATCTCGCGCGGCATCAACGCGGCCCTGCAGCTGTCGAAGCGCGGCGGCGGCGTGGCGCTGCTGCTCAGCAATCTTCGCGAGCTCGGCGCCCCGATCAAGCACATCGAGAACCAGTCGAGCGGCGTGATCCCGGTCATGAAGCTGCTGGAGGACTCGTTCTCGTACGCGAACCAGCTTGGCGCGAGGCAGGGCGCCGGCGCGGTGTACCTCAATGCGCATCATCCGGACATCCTGCGCTTCCTCGACACGAAGCGCGAGAACGCCGACGAGAAGATTCGCATCAAATCACTGGCGTTGGGCGTCGTAATCCCGGACGTCACGTTCGAGCTGGCCAAGAAGAAGGCCAAGATGGCGCTGTTCAGCCCGTATGACGCGGAGCGCGTGTACGGCAAGCCGTTCGCCGACATTTCCGTCACCGAGCATTACGACGAGATGGTGGCCGACGACCGCATCAGGAAAACCTATATCGACGCGCGCGAGTTCTTCACGACGCTGGCCGAAATCCAGTTCGAATCCGGCTACCCGTACATCGTGTTCGAGGACACGGTGAACCGCGCGAACCCGATCGCCGGGCGCATCACGATGTCGAACCTGTGCTCCGAAATCCTGCAGGTGCAGGAGGCGAGCTCCTACAACGAGGACCTGACCTACTCGCACGTCGGGCGCGACGTGTCCTGCAACCTCGGCTCGCTGAACATCGCCAAGGCGATGGACGCGGGCCTGGCCGGCACCGTCGAGACGGCGATTCGCGCCCTGACGTCGGTGTCCGAACACACGCGCATCGACGCGGTGCCCTCGATCCGCCGCGCGAACGATGAAGGGCACGCGATCGGCCTGGGACAGATGAACCTGCACGGTTTCCTCGCCCGCGAGGGCATCCAGTATGGTTCCGAGGAAGCGCTCGACTTCACCGACATGTATTTCATGACGGTCGCCTACCACGCCTACCGCGCCTCGCACACGCTGGCCGTCGAGCACGGCACGGCGTTCCGCGGTTTCGCCGATTCGGCGTACGCCAAGCCGGCCGGCGAGGGCAATTATTTCGACAAGTACACCGACGGCCGCCGCTCCCTCGCCCCGCGCACCGAACTCGTGCGCGCCCTGTTCGAGCGTTTCGGCGTCGCGATCCCGACCGAGGCCGACTGGGCCGAGCTGCGCGACGACATCCTGCGCGACGGCATCTACAACCAGAACCTGCAGGCCGTGCCGCCCACCGGCTCGATCTCATACATCAACCATTCCACCTCGTCGATCCACCCGATCGCCTCCAAGATCGAGATCCGCAAGGAAGGCAAGCTCGGGCGCGTCTACTACCCGGCCGCCTACATGACCAACGAGAACCTCGAATACTACAAGGACGCCTACGAAATCGGCTGGAAGGCCATCGTCGACACCTACGCCGAAGCCACGCAGCATGTGGACCAGGGACTCTCGCTCACGCTGTTCTTCCCCGACACCGCCACCACCCGCGACCTCAACAAGGCCCAGATCTACGCCTGGCGCAAGGGCATCAAGACCCTCTACTACATCCGCATCCGCCAGCAGGCGCTGGAAGGGACCGAGGTGCAAGGCTGCGTCTCCTGCACGCTCTGAGGAATCGGTGGATGATGTATGCGTATACCGCCTTTTTTCGGCGCTCGACGTACCTTCGTACGCCTTCGGCCTCAGACGGCGGTCTCCACACACGTCATCCACCGATTCCGCTCCACAGCCCTGCGCACGCCCGCAACTCAAGGAACCCACATGTCGCCAATGATCTACCGGCTCATACTCCGTCTGACCGCGCCGGAGGAGTTTGAAGACAAACCCGCCGACGACGAGATCGACGTCATCCGAAAGAACGTAACAGAACACCCCCAACAACGAAAGGCAGACAACCATGGCACCAATCTCCGTATCGCGCAAACCGCTCAAGCTCATCGACCGCGTCTCCGCGATCAACTGGAACCGTCTGGAGGACGAGAAGGACCTCGAAGTATGGGACCGCCTGACCGGCAACTTCTGGCTGCCCGAGAAGGTTCCCGTCTCCAACGACATCCCCAGCTGGCAGAAGATGAGTGACGACGAGCACACGCTCACCATGCACGTGTTCACCGGACTCACGCTACTCGACACGATTCAGGGCACAGTCGGCGCGGTCTCGCTGATTCCCGACGCGCTCACCCCGCACGAGGAGGCCGTGTACACGAACATCGCGTTCATGGAGTCCGTGCACGCCAAAAGCTATTCGAGCATCTTCTCGACGCTGTGCTCCACCAAGGAGATCGACACGGCGTTCGACTGGAGCGAGCGCAACGAGTTCCTGCAGAAGAAGGCCGAAATCGTGCTCGACTACTACGAGGGCGACAGTCCGCTGAAGCGCAAGGTCGCCTCCACGCTGCTCGAATCGTTCCTCTTCTACTCCGGCTTCTACCTGCCGATGTATTTCTCGGCGCACGCGAAGCTGACGAACACGGCCGACGTGATCCGTCTGATCATCCGCGACGAGGCCGTGCACGGGTATTACATAGGCTACAAGTATCAGCGCGGGCTTGAGCGGGTGAGCGACGCGAAGCGCGAGGAGATGCGCGAGTACACGTACAACCTGCTCAACGAGCTGTACGACAACGAGGTGGAATACACCGAGTCGCTGTACGAGCGTGTGGGACTGACCGACGACGTGGAGAAGTTCCTGCGCTACAACGGCAACAAGGCCCTGATGAACCTCGGGTATCCGGCGCTGTTCCCGGCCGAGGCGTGCGACGTGAACCCGGCGATTCTGGCGGCGCTGTCGCCGAACGCCGACGAGAACCACGACTTCTTCTCCGGCTCCGGCTCGTCCTACGTGATGGGCAAGGCCGAGGAGACCGACGACGAGGACTGGGACTTCTGACGGATGTGTGCCCTCGCACGGTGGCTGAAATTGCGTCACCGCGCGAGGGCGCACAGCGTGACGGCACCCTGAAAACCGTTGCAAATACTGGGCTCTAGCAACACCGTCACTGTGAGAGGGCACATACAGTGACGGTGTCCTCACACAGTGACGCTTTGAGCGGTACCTCTGCGCCCCTCAGCGCGACGGTTCTTTGCATGAGGGGCTATCAACCGTTGGAATCGCACCGGTTACGCGTAGGCGCTCGCCAGCGGAGTGGCGGCGCTGGCGGCCACGTTCACGACCATGCTGAACCGCGGCGACCACGCGATCTTCTCCGACACGACCTACATCGCCGCATACCGTCTGCTCAACCAGATTTTGCCGGAGTGGACAATACGTTCATCTCGCCGTTCAACGCATGGCTCATCAACCGCGGCTTAGTCACGCTGCCGCTGCGCATGAGGCAGCACAACGCCTCGGCCCAGGCCATCGCCGAACACCTGCAATCACTGCCGCAGGTGCGGTTCGTGGCGTATCCGGGGCTCGAATCGCACCCGCATCACGCATTCGCCGCCAGCCAGCTCGCCCGCCCGGACGCCGGTTTCGGCGGGGTACTCGCGTTCGGACTGAACACCGACCATGACGGACACAACCGTTTCGTCAGCAAACTCAACGTCATCACGTCGGCGGTGTCGCTCGGCCATGCCGAAAGCCTCATCGTGTTTCTGGGCGAAGACGACGAACGGCAGTACCTGTATCCGTCCGAGTTCCATCAGGGTTTCTTCCGTCTCGCCGTCGGTCTGGAGGATACGGACGACCTGATTCGCGACATCGACCACGCGCTTAGCTGAGGTTGCGCTCTCAAAACTCGCAGATAGAGGGGCTTTCCGGTCCAAAAGCCCCTCTATCTGCGAGTTTTGAGAGCGTGACTTCAGCGGCCTCCGAAAGATCCGCCGCCAATGCCGCCGGAGGAGCCCCCGAAACCGCCGCCGCCCGAGAACGAACCGCCCGAGATACCGCCGAAACCGCCACCACCGGACGTCGCCGCGTGGATGACGGAGCCGATCTCGGAGAAACCGGCATTCAGCCGCGCGCCGAAGTCACCGAAGTTCGCGCTGAACGACGCCGGGTCGAAACCACCGCCGACGCCGCCGGCACCCGCCCCGGCGGTCGGACCGCCCATATAGCCATACCCGTACGGGCGGTAGCTCCAGTACAGCAGCGAGCCGGCGCCATGCGCGTCCAGCCATTGCGGATCGGTCACCTGCGGGTACGCCTTGGCGAACTCCGCCATCACGCGGTCCGAAATGCCGAACGCCGCGGCATACACCAGATACCGGTCCCACAGCACCATGTCGGCCACCCCGCGGTCACTGAAATTGCTGAAATCCTGCAGATACCGGTACAGTCCCTGCACCTGTCCCGCATACCGTTGGCCGGAAGACGTCAGCGCACTGGACGCAGCATATGAGCACACGACGATCGACAGCATCATGATCGGTGCGGAAATGATCAGTGCCAGTGCGATATTGCCGCCGAACACCGCGATGATGCCGGAGACCAGCGCCAGCGCGGCGCCGAGGCCGCCCATCCAGCTGGCCAGCGTGCCGCCGTTGCGCGTCGCTCCGAGCATCGCGAACTCGGACGAGCACGCTTCGGTGAACAGGTTCAGCGCCTTGTACCCGTTCTTCCAGTCCTCGCAATGCCGCTTCATGCCGTCCAGATCGAACACGGGAGAGCCGACGCGCTTGGAGACCTTCTGCATCAGGCTCAGCGCGGCACGCTCGCTCTGGCTCAGGTTGAGCTCCCGCTTCGCGTCCTTGTCGAATCCCGCCGGCAGCAGCACTATGGTCATCGTCTTGCCCAGCGACTTCGCCTTGCCCTCGTCGGCGCCAATCATGCCGGCCAGACGCACGTTGTCGGCATTGCTCATATCGATGCCCCGGTACAGGCTCGACGGACCCGGATAGATGGCGATCGCCTTCTTCGAGGCGAGCGACAGCATCGTCGCCGTCATCTGCAGCGAGTCGACACTGCTCTTGGACAGTCCCATGACATCCGCCATCTTCGCGGCCGAGGCAGGGCTCATGTCCGGCGGCTCACGCCAGTATTCGATGTCGCCGTGGTATTGGGATTCGCGATAGCTGCGCACCGCCGCGACCATGCCGATGACGAACAGCGCCAATCCGGCGAGGACTACTGCGATCCACAAGGCCACGCGCACGCGGGCCGGGCCGGCCTGCTGTTGCCGCCACGCGATTTCCTGCTGGTCTTCGGATTGCTTCAGCTTCGGCAGGTACGTGCGGCCGGTCTGCTGGCGCACCCACGCGGCATCGCCCTGCCGCCATCCGGACGGAGGCTTGACGGCGGAGGCGTCGTAGGCCGCCACCACGTCGAGATACTGCCCGGCGCGAACATCGGACGCACTGAAACGCAGCGAGCCGTCGTCCATCCGGGAGGTTTCGGAGACGCCGGCGTAGTGCAGCCATGCCCAGCTGCTGGAGGCGTCGATGCCGTCGGGGAAGCGCACAATTCCGGTGACCTTGCCGATGGGGATCAGGTTACTGTCACCGAACGGCTCCCACTGCCACGATGCCACGTCCTTGTAGAGCGTGGTGCCGCCGTGGAGCGTCATCGTCACGTCGAACTTGAGACTGCTGGCTTTTTTGGTCGCGGGGATGTTCCAGCCGATCTCCACGTCTTTCGACCGCCGCGAGGTCGTGTTGTCGCTGATCTCGTACCCGTCCTTGGCGGGATCGAACGGCTGGGGGTTCTCGGCCCCGTCGGTCACGTCCGCGATGTACCAGTGCCCGGCGTATTCGCGGTCCCATGACGTATCGGAATGGTCGGCCGGCGATGCCAGCGCGCCCTGCTCATAGTTTTCGCCGGCGGTGACGTTGCGCACGCTGATGTCGGTGATGTTGGTCAGGCCGTCCTCTCGCAGCGTGTACTTCTGGTACAGCTGCCGCCATGGTGTGTCGCCGTCGCGCGTGCGGAGCTTCATGTCGATGTGCTGGGTAACCTTCAGGCTGCCGTCGGCTTGAACCGCGACGTCATAGTCCAGCGTGCGGTAGCTCAGGTCGGGCGAGCTTCCGCTCAGCATCAGGCCGGCGCCGATGACGATGGCGAAGACGACGAGTGTGCCGGCCAACGCCGTTGCCAGCGAGCGGAGCAGACGTTTCAGGTTCATGGCGATCTCCAATGATCAGCAGCGGCGATGGTTCCGGCGGTCGGTGACGTCGGGCGTCAGAAACGCACCTGCGGCACCTGGCGGGACCCCTCGTCGGCCTGGAAGTACTGTGCCTGCTCGAAGTGGAACATGCCGGCGATGATGTTGCTCGGCACCGTCTCGATCTTGGTGTTGTACTTGAGCACCACATCGTTGTAGAACTGCCGCGCGTAGGCGATCTTCGTCTCCAGGTCCTTGAGCTGCGCCTGCAGATCCATGAAGTTCTGGTTCGCCTGCAGCTGCGGGTACGCCTCCATGGTCGCCTGCAGGTTGAACAGCGCGCGGGACAGCGCGTTTTCGGCGGCGGCACGCTCGACGGTGGTCGCGTTCGGGTTCGCCGCGGCCGCGACGGCTCCGGCGCGCGCCTGGGTCACCTGGGTCAGCACGGAGGATTCATGCCCGGCGTACCCCTTGACCGTTTCGACCAGGTTCGGTATCAGGTCGGCGCGCTGCTTGAGCTGCACGTCGATCTGTGCCCAGCCGTTCTTCACGCGATTGCGCAGCGCGACCAGCGCGTTGTAGGCACCGACCGCCCACAGCACCAGCGCGATGATGACGACGATGACTATCGCCAGAATGATCCACCCCATGTGCACTCCTTCGTATCGTTGTTGCCGCCATTGAAGCATGACTATGTGAAATGATACGTCACCGTGTCGCCGTCCATGTCCTTCACTCCGCACGGTATCATCAAAGGACGTGGCCGCCCTCGCCGGCGTCGCGCAGAGCACCGTGTCGTATGTCATGAGCGGCAACCGGCCGATCTCGCAGAAGACGCGGGACAAAGTCGAGAAGGCGATGCGGGAGCTCGGCTACGTGCCCGACGCGCACGCCCGGGCCATGATCAGCAACCGCTCGTACATCATCGGTCTGCTCACCGAAACCACGGAGACCACGCAAGGCGCGGAGCTGTTCCCCATCCTGCGGGCCATCCGCGCCACCGCGAAGGAACACGGCTACGACCTCATCCTGATGTCATCGACCTGCACGACCGAAGACCTCGCCGACATGCGTCGGCTGGGCAAAGGCAACCTCGTCGACGCATTCATCATGCTGGACATCCGGCATCATGACGGGCGTCTGAAATCCGCAATGAAACTCGGCCTGCCCATCGTGCCGTACGGCGACCCCGAGTTTCCGTTCATCAACATCTTCGACCGGGAGAGCGTCATATGCGCCGAACGGCATGGGATACAGCTGGAGCGGTTCGAGGCAAAGGACACGCGCTGGCAATCGTTCGAGCCGCTGACAGGGAAGTTCCCGGAGTGGAAGGGCAACGGCGTATGCATTTACACCCGCTCGCCGCGGACGCTTGCGTGGATAGAGCAGATGATGCTGCTCACCGGCGTCGCCCCAGGCAAGGACATCGGACTGATCGGCGAGGGCGGTCGAAGTCGCCATCGAGCAGATCGAAGGCAAGGAATTCGAGCCCGGCGTAGAACGCACGCCGCCGAGATTCACCCGCCGCGAGACCACGATTCTCGGATTCGCGGGCTGAGGCCGCACAAGGGGCATGCGGCCTTTGCCGCAGGCCACATCCGGAAACGGTGCCGCCTCACCTACCGTGGCGAATGCCCCGCCAGGCCGGATCATCCCCAAATTACGGGTTGAAATTGTCGATATCTGTGATTCCCCGTGCGAAATCGCCGTTTTAGGGCCCGAAAGCGGCGATTTGACACGGGGAATTGCGAATAACGACAATTTCAACCCGTAATTTGACGTGCAGGATGGGCGCGCGGCACAGAAAACACAAAAACGGGGAGCCCCGTGATGGGGCTCCCCGTAAGTGAGGCGCAGGCTACCCGCGTTGGCTCAGAGGACGCCGGTTCTCGGACATCGAGCCGTTAGCGCGAGCGGCCATGCTGCAAGAGATCAGTTCTCGAACGGATCGAAGTCGCGACGCACGCGGCGGCGCGGACGCTCGGAGCGCTCCACGCGGTCGGCGCGGTACTCGTCGTAGTTCTCGTCGGTCGCGTAACGCGGGTTGCGATCGTAACCGCCACGACGGCCACCACGGCGATCATCGGAACGGCCGCCACGGCGGTCGTCGCGATCGTAATCGCGGTCGTCACGGTCGGAACGGCGACGCGGACGGTCATCGCGGTCATAGCCGCGGTCGTCACGGTCGTCGTAGTCGCGGTCGGAACGACGACGGCGCGGTCGATCGTCGAAATCGTCATCGCGGTCGTCACGGCGGGAGGAGCGACGCGGACGGTCGTCGTAGTCGCGGTCGTCACGGCGGTCATCGCGGTCGGAACGGCGACGCGGGCCTCCGCGGCGGTCACCACGGTCGCCACGGTCGTCACGACGACCACGGCCGGCGTTGTTCTCCTGGTCCTCGAAACCGGGGATGGCGAGCGAGATCTTGCCGCGGTCATCCACGCCCTGCACGACGACCTCGACGGTGTCGCCTTCCTTGAGCACATCCTCGACGGCGTCGATGCGCTCGCCGTTGGCGAGGTTGCGGATCTGCGAGATGTGCAGCAGGCCGTCGGTGCCCGGGGTGAGGTTGACGAACGCGCCGAACGACGTGGTCTTGACGACCTTGCCGTTGTAGGTCTCGCCGGCTTCCGGCACGTGCGGGTTGGCGATCTGGTCGATGATGGCCTTGGCCTTCTCGGCCGCTTCGCCGCCTTCGGAGGAGATGAACACGGTACCGTCATCCTCGATGGCGATCTCGGCGCCGGTGTCCTCCTGGATCTGGTTGATCATCTTGCCCTTCGGCCCGATAATCTCGCCGATCTTGTCGACCGGAACGGTGGTGGTGATGATGCGCGGGGCGTACTCGCTCATCTCGGCCGGGCCGTCGATGCACTCGTTGATGAGGTCGAGGATCGTGGTGCGGGCCTCGTGAGCCTGCTGCAGGGCACCAGCCAGGATATCGGCCGGAATGCCGTCAAGCTTGGTGTCGAGCTGCAGGGCGGTGATGAACTCGGAGGTGCCGGCGACCTTGAAGTCCATGTCGCCGAACGCGTCCTCGGCGCCCAGGATGTCGGTGAGCGTCTTGAAGACGTGCTGGCCATCGACGTCGCCGGAGACCAGACCCATCGCGATACCCGCGACCGGGGCCTTCAGCGGCACGCCGGCGGCGAGCAGCGACAGCGTGGAGGCGCACACGGAGCCCATCGAGGTGGAACCGTTGGAACCGATGGCCTCGGAGACCTGACGGATGGCGTACGGGAACTCCTCGCGGCTTGGCAGCACCGGCACGATGGCCTTCTCGGCGAGGGCGCCGTGGCCGATCTCGCGGCGCTTCGGGGAGCCGACGCGGCCGGTCTCACCGGTGGAGTACGGCGGCATCTCGTAGTTGTGCATGTAGCGCTTGGACTGCGGGCCGGAAAGCGCGTCGATCTGCTGCTCCATCTTGAGCATGTTCAGCGTGGTGACGCCCAGGATCTGGGTCTCGCCGCGCTGGAACAGGGCGGAGCCGTGCACGCGCGGCACGATGTCCACCTCGGCGGACAGGGTGCGGATGTCGCGCAGGCCACGGCCGTCGATGCGGTAGTCCTCGGTGAGGATGCGGCGGCGCACGATCTGGCGCTGCAGCTCCTTGAACGCGTTGCCGAGTTCCTTCTCCTTCTCGGCATCGTCCATGTCGGTGAACTCGTTCGCGAGCGCCTCACGCACATGCTCCTTGATCTCGTGGATGCGGTCCTGGCGCGGCAGCTTCTCCGCGATGGACAGCGCCTCGTTGAGGTCCTCGTGGGCGATCTCGTCGATGCGGGCGTACAGCTCATCGGTGTACTCGGGGAACAGCTGGAAGTCCTTGGTCTCCTTGGCTGCCTTCTCCTTGAGCTCGTTCTGGGCTTCACAGATCACCTTGATGAACGGCTTGGCGGCTTCGAGACCCTGCGCGACGACTTCCTCGTCCGGCTTGATCTGGCCCTCGTCGTAGATGAGGTGCCAGGCGTTCTTGCCGGCACCGGCTTCGATCATGGCGATGGCGACGTCACCGTTCTCGATGACACGGCCGGCGACCACGATCTCGAACACGGCGCGCTCGCGCTCGCTCCAGCGCGGGAAGGCGACCCACTGGCCGTCGATCAGCGCCAGACGCACGCCGGAGACCGGGCCTTCGAACGGCAGGCCGGAGATCATCGTCGAAGCGGAGGCCGCGTTCAGGGCGATGACGTCGTAGGCGTCGTCGGGATCGATGGACAGCACGGTCTCCACGACCTGCACTTCGTTGCGCAGCGTGTGCGGGAACAGCGGGCGCAGCGGACGGTCGATGATACGGCACGCCAGGATCGCCTCGGAGCTCGGGCGGCCTTCACGGCGGAAGAACGAGCCCGGGATCTTGCCCGCGGCGTACATCTTCTCCTCCACGTCGACGGTCAGCGGGAAGAAGTCGTAGTTCTCCTTCGGGCTGGAACCGGCGGTGGTGGTGGACAGAATCATCGAATCATCGTCAAGATAGGCTGCCACCGCGCCATCCGCCTGCTGTGCGAGACGACCCGTCTCGAAGCGCAGGGTTCGTTTTCCGAACGAACCATTGTCAATAACGGCCTCCACGGCCTTGATTTCGGGACCCTCCATAGGGTTCCTCCTTTTTTTGTTCTATTGTCTGCTGATATCTGTAATCCACATCGAGACGCCGAAATCCCGATTTGTTCAAGCTTGTCGGCTTTTCTCATTGACGCGGCCCGTCCCGGACCGCACCCGTTCATTCCAGATTCTTCTTCATCATCGGCCCTCAACCGCCGGGCCACAGTATGTCATCCGCGAATTCGCAACATCCTCATCCACATGCCGATATGCAAAACGCCCGAGCAAGGAATGCCCGGGCGGAAGTTCTCTTATCGACGGAGACCGAGACGCTCAATCAGGGAACGGTAACGGTTGATGTCGACGCGCTTGAGGTAATCAAGCATACGACGACGGTCACCGACCATGAGCAGCAGACCACGACGGGAGTGGTGATCGTGCTTGTGCTCCTTCAGGTGCTCGGTCAGGTCGGCGATACGCTTGCTCAGCAGCGCGACCTGGACCTCGGGGGAACCCGTGTCGCCTTCGTGCGTCGCGTACTTGGTGATGATTTCCTGCTTCTCTTCAGCCGTAAGTGCCACGGCATCCTCCTTATGGTTGCTGCGCGGTGCACCCGGCTTTATGCCGGTGCGCTCTCTATCCGCGGGCGAAACACGCCAATGGGATAGTATAGGCAAGGGGTCGGACTACTTCCGGCCTTTCGTGGCAGGGTCTCACACCGCCGTCAGCAATCCGCCGAACAGCACAATGAACAGCGCCGCGGTCTCGATGGCGAAGAACAGGATGAACGAAGCCCAGCTGCGCGTCAGCACGTTCAGCGGAGAGTCCTTCTTGATGAGGATCAGCAGGCCGACCCACACGACCGCATACACCGCCACGCCGACCCCGGCCGCGATGATTCCCAGATTCGCCGCATTCGGCAGCCGCGCGGAGTCGCCGTACACCACGTACGTGGAGTACCAGAAATTCAGTTTGAGCAGGCTCAGGCCGGCGATGAACTGTTCGGCGGCCAGTCCGACCACGAACACGATACGCCACAGCCAGTTGCGCGACTCCACCACGGCGAGACCGAGTCCGGTGAACGTTGTCAGCGTCACGGTCCACGACACGAAGGCCACGCCGCGCGGGGTGAACAGGTTCAGATGGGTGATCAGCCATTGCGTGTGGCCGACCGCCAGGGAGCGTCCGAGCCAGTACGGCGCGATGATGGCGGCCAGCACCGCCACGATGAACACCGCCCATGGCACCGGGTGCGACTGCCGCCGCTCGATATCGGCCAGAGACAGGTCGGTCACCGGGATGGATGGGTCCGGATGCTTGGAAACGTCAACGGTTTCGACGTGGTCACCGACCAGTTCCGTCGCCTCGTTGTTATTGGTTTCGTCCGCCATGTTCGCCTCGCTCGCCATATGTTCTTTACTGACTTCCATGCACGACAATACGGGCTGAAATAGACGGAATCCGGGATTCACCGTACATTATCGCCGTTTCGGCACCGCGAAACGTACCATTTCGTACGGGGAATCTTGGATTCCGGCCATTTCAGCCCGTAATTGCCAGCGTCGTCCGGGCCGACGCCCCGGCTCTCACGAGCGAGGGCGACCACCCGGACTCATGCCGAATCAGCCGATCCGCTTGCGCAGGCCGGCCATCGTCACGCCCGCCGCGGCCAACATTGTCATTGCGGCGATGAGACCGAAGACGTCGGCGCCCGTGTTGGACAGCTTGCCGTCGGCGCCGGGCTTGTTGACACCCGGCTTCTCGCCGGGCTTGTTCTCGCCGGGCTTGTTCTCGCCGGGCTTCTCGCCAGGCCGCTCCGGCTCGGTGCCGTCGCTCTTGACCAGGCCCTTGATGGCCTTGTCGAGTGCAGCGCGCAGCGCGGTGTAGGTGGCGGGATCGCCCTCGCCGTTCGGGTCGGCCTTCAGCTGCTTGCTCAGGGCCTCATACGCGACGGTGAACTTGGCATAGCTGTCCTTGGTGTACTCGGAGGCCTTGCCCACGTAAGGCTCGGCGTCGTTCAGCGCGAGCTGCGCGTAGTCGCGTGCGGACTGGTCGTAGCGCAACGCGGACTTCGCGGCGGTGTAGGCCGCTTCCAGCGCCTCGCCGTCGGCCTTCGCCAGATCGTCGGCGTTGGCCAGCGCGGCGGCGAAGTCGTCGTACGCGGACTGGTACTTGTTGTAGCTCGCCTCGGTGTAGGTGGCATCGTCGTTGGAGACGTGCTCGGCCTTCAGCTGGTCGGCGGTCTTCGCCGTGTACCGTTCGACACCCTTCATCGCCGATTCGAGCGCGGCGACGGCGGCGTCGACCTTGGCCTGCGTGGCGTCCTGGTCGGCAGCGACGGCCTTGGCGGCGGCAATCGCGTCGGCGAGAGCCTCGCGGCTCGACTTGGTCCAGTCGGCGGAGTCGACCTTCTCGGCTTCGGCGATCTTGGCGTTCAGCGCGTCCTTGGTCACCGTACCGGGTTCGTCGATCTTGGTGGCGGACAGGTCGTACACCTTCCACCACTTGGAGGTCTGGGCCAGGTTGGTGATGCGCACGGCTTTGACGGTCGCGGCGGAGTCCAGCGTGAAGATCTGCTTCTGGTCGCCGTTCACGTCGCCGATCTTGGTCCAGTTGCCATCTGCATCCTGGTATTCGATCTTGCCGTTGACGATCGTGTCACCGCCCTTTTCCGCCTGGATGAAGCGGAACTCCTTGGCCTTGCGGGCCTCGGCGTAGGTGACGGTGAGGGCGGCGTTGGCCTTGACACAGTCGCAGCCGGCGGACTGCATCCAGAAGAACGTGCTGTCGTCACCGTCGATGACGGCCTTCGGATCGACGTTCTCATGCCATGCCGCGGCACCCACGCCGTTCGTGCTGACCGTGGCGTCGGAGGGCGTCGGGGTGACGCTGCCACTGGTCTTGGCCTTGACGAAGGAATCGAGCGCCTGCACGGTCGGGCGCACGATGACCAGGCCGCCACGGGCGGGCTTGTTGCGCTGGTAGTAATCGGCGATCGTATGCGTGTCGGACTTGGCGAAAGCGGCCTTCGCGGTTGCGTAGGTCGCCTTCGCGGCCTCGGTGTCACCCGCGAGCGCCTGCTTGGCGGCGGTGATGTAGTCGATGGCGGAGGCGGTCAGGTCGTCCCAGTAGCTGATCCACGGTTCGATCTGGTCGAACATGTTCTTGTCGCCGGGGTTCGCGCGGTAGTTCTTCGCGGCGCGCTGCAGCGTGGTGTAGACGGTGAGCGCCTGGCTGAAGTCGGCCGCGGTGGCGGTGCCGCCGTCCAGCTTGCCCTTGAGTTCGGTCAGGACGCCCTTGACGTCGAGCTTGCCGGTGTAGTCGACGGACTCATTGTTGATCCACCACTTGTTGACGGCGTCATACTCGGCATCCTTGTGAGCGCCGTCGATGCCGCCGTCGTTGAGGATGCGCATGTTCATGGCGAGGTCACGCAGGCCACGGGAGCCCTTGGACGCGATCGGCGAGTTGTGGTCGATGTAGCTGAAGGAGTCCTCCCAGGACTGTTGTCCGTCCTTTTCGCTCTGCCACAGGTTCCAGCTGTAGTCGGCGGCCATGAAGATGCCCTGCTTGCTCGGCTCGGACTGCTGCATCGGGTTGAGCATGATGCCGTCGTAGGTGCCGTATGTGGCGCCGGGCTTGAGGAAGTTGTTCTGGCCTCCCATGACCAGGTACTGGTAGGCGGTGTTGCGGTTCATGTCGGAGCACGGCCAGTTGATCCACATGAACGGGGCGCGACCGGTGTTCTTGGTGAACGTGTCGGCGAAGTCCTTGCTGGCCACGCCGAAGGTGCGGCCGCCGGTCATGACGATCTGCACGTTGGACGGGATGTCCTTGTACCAGGCGTCACCGGCTCCGGTGTAGCTGTACAGGGCCGGGCAGTAGAGGATCGTGTCCTTGAGGCCCTCGTACTTCGCGGTGCCGTCGTCGTTCTTCTCCTGCTGCAGCTCGTGGATCCAGTCGGTCAGGTCCTTCAGCACGCGCACGTAGGTGTTGTCGTTGCCGTACTGCGCACCCCAGTCGGTGGAGTCGTCGGCGAGCAGTGCGATCTGGCGTACGCCGGCGTCAATGGTCTGCATGTACTTGGCCTTGAGTTCCTTGAGGTCCTTCTGGTAGTGCTCCTCGGTGTCGAAGCGGAAGTGCTTGCCCCTAGCCTCGCCGTCGTTATGGAACGGCGCGAGCGCGTAAACGAAACGCACCTTCGACTTGTTGCCGGCCTCGGCCTGCGGCTTGATCTCGTTCTCGATCTGGTCTTTGGTGTACAGGCCGCGCCAGTTGTTGCGGTGCAGCGGATCGTCCTTGGGGGCGTACACGTAGGTGTTCATCTTGTAGTAGCCGCCCCAGGTCATCAGGTTCACGCGGTCCTTGGTGCTCCACGGGCTGCCGTAATAGCCCTCGATGAAGCCGCGGGACTTGACGTCGGCCCAGTCGCTGAAGGTCAGGTTGCTGACGGCGCGGCCCGGCAGCTGCTGGAAGATCTGGTACAGGGTAGTCAGGCCGTAGAACGCGGAATCGGTGTCGCGGCCGAGCACGAGGATCGTGTCGGGCGTCTTCGCGTTGCCCTGACGGACGGCAAGCACATAGGAGTCGTTCTTGGAGAACGTGCTGTCGTCCACCTTCAGGGTGCCGTCGGCGATCAGCTGCTTGGCGTACTTGTCGACCACGCCGTTGGATCCGTTGATGCCGACCAGCACGTTGAGCTGGTACGCGGTTTCGGGCACGGCGTCGGCCGCGGTGGTCTCGATGCCCTTGAGCTTCAGGGCCTCGTTCAGACGGGCCTTGGTGGCGGAATCGATTCCCGGTTCCACGACGGTGTTCGCCTTGTCGCGCAGAATCAGACTGCCGTCGCCGTACTCGGTGTTCTGCGGCTGGGGGTAGATCTTGTACTGGCCCGACTGTTGGGTCGTGCCGGGGTCGGCCGCCGTGCCGCTGTCGCTGGCCGCCATGGCCGGAACCGCGAACGCCGCGGTCATGGCGATCGACGCGATGGCCGTCACGATTTTGCCTAGAATCTCATGCGTGGAATTACCATTCGCTCGCATTTGTTTCCTTATCTGTTCTTGTGATACTGTGCACCGCCCGCGCATATGCCTCATCACATGACCAAGCCCACATCCCGGTGGGCCTGTCCTCGTCGCTGCGGTATATCTGGCGTGCGGCGAAACGATTGCGTTCCCGCGGGTTTTCGCCAGATGCCGCGATCCATATTTCAGCTTCTCGTGGCAGTCGTCATCGACGACGCGTTCTCTCAACCGTTCCGATTAGTCATGCTAGTTTTACTATCGAATCACGTCAAACGCGATTGGACGGCCGGATTTGCCGGTGAAGTGGCAGTGGAGCGGATGACGGGAATCGAACCCGCGTAATCAGTTTGGAAGACTGAGGCTCTACCATTGAGCTACATCCGCGAAAATGTCGCTTTTGGCGACTTGAGCTATTATACACATCGCCGACACTTTGGCAACTCCCGTGTCCATGCGGAACGGGACCGTCAAAACAGGACCGTCGGAACAGGCGTCACACCATGAGACCGATATCGCCGGTGCTCAGCCTCTCCGTCTCCCCTGATGCCGTGCGCACGCTGATCGAAGCGTCATCGTTGAGCGATACCACCTTGCCGGCGATCGTCCGGCCGTCGATGAGCTGCGCGTCGATCTGCCGCCCCATCATCCAGCAGACGTGGTGCATCTCGGAGCGCAACCGGGAACTCTGGATGAGCGGCATCTGCACGAACGCCTCCAGACGGGTGCGCAGTGAAGCGACCAGGCGCGCCGCGATCATGTCAATCAGTTCCGCGGTCGGCGGCAGCGGTGCGACGTGCATCCGCAGCGACGTGGATTCCGGCGTCGGCAAACGATCCGCGGGCACCGACAGGTTGACGCCCACGCTGAAGATCACGGCGACGTCACCGTGCCGGTCGGGCGGCGAGGCGACCTGGGTGAACGTGCTGCCGAGCTTGAGTCCATGGCAGTAAATGTCGTTCGGCCATTTGAGATGGAACCCGCATTCGGGGTCGAACGGGACCGCGCCGCACTCGTCCAGGGTTCCTTCGATGGCGTCCAGAGTGGCCAGGCCGGCAATCATCGACATCCAGCCGTTGACTGCGTCATCGGTCGCCACCGATTCGGGGATGGTCACGATGAACGATATGGCGAACGAGTGCCCGGGAACGCATGCCCACGGCCGGCCGAGCCGTCCTCGGGCGTCGTCCATGGCACCGGCGGCGACCACGGTGATGGCGATGCCGCCGTCATCGTTGCGCGCGAACCTCCCCCGCTCGATGAGTCGGCGTGCCTTCGCATGGGTGGAATCGATGCGTTCATAGGCGGCCACCTCGTCCGCCGCTTTTGCAGTCCGGTCAAGTCGCGGCGCTGCGACTTTGTGTAAGGCAATCATGATGATACTGTACGCCGGAAGATATGGCAGCGTCAAAACGGATGTATCGTCACACAAGCGTCGGCCGCATACGATACGACCCGCTGGTGCGTCTCCCGGGAGTCTTGCCCGAGCCTCGCACCAGCGGGCCGTAAACAGCCGACGAGCCCGATGTCGGATTCTGCCCCGACATGGATGGCGTACACTCGCCAGCCGATGCCTGCGGACGCCCCAACGGATATCCGCCTGCATACATACCTATGACGCACGCTTATTTCGAGCGTCGTCTTCAAAGAGTCTGAGAACTGTCCGTATAGCGGCGTCATGACTGCCGAAAACCGCCGTCACACGGTCAACATGGCGACGGCCGAGGCGATACCGCCATCATGGCTCAGCGAGACATGCCACCGAAAAACCAAGGAAACCGATGCGCTCGACGCCGCAGCCGGCGCGGAACCCGTGCTCACCGGAGTCACGATCGGCATCCGCATGACCGCAGGCCCCATCCTGACCAACCCGGGCGCGCCCGACATTTCATCGGAGTTTCTGGAGGCTGCGGGGGGCAGCAACGCACACAGCTTCCGCTCGACGTCCGGCCGCAACGCAACGCACGGTCGGCCGCGCGAATCATCCACGATTTCAATGCCGTTCCACGGGAAATTCTCGATGGTATACGGGTTCGGCATGTCGCCGAGCGCGTCGCACCAGGCTTTCAGCACCGCTTCCTTGCCGGCCCACTTCGCCGCCAAGTGGGTGGACTCGTCATCGTTCTTGCGTCTGGCCCGCTCTCCGGCCTGCCTCACCTCGCGCACAGAGAACAGCCCTCGCATGCGCGAACCCGGTTCCGCAAGCTGTTCGGCGAACGCCGAGACATCGACGACATCGTGCCCGAGACCGAGAACCGACATACCGCGCCACCTTTCCGAGAGACCTGTTCCAGTGTATGACGGGTCCGGGCCGCTTTGCGTCCTTAAGTGCGCGCCGAAACGACAAGTGTGCGCACTTAAGGACGCAAATGGGCTGGTTTGCGTCGCTATGTGCGCGGACACGTCGTTTCGGCGCGCACTTACGAACGCAAAATGGGCCCACACGCGGAAACGTGCGGGCCCATCATTCAGCAGTCAGACGTGACTCGGCAGATCAGGCCTCGAAGAAGCCGGACTGACCGAGGCGGGCGTCAGGCTGAGCCGTCAAACGGGGAGTCCAGTGAACTCCCCGTAGGCGAAGCGAGCGGGCGCGCTACCTGCGCCCGCGAGGGAATCCTGACGAACGACTCGGCAGATCAGGCTTCGAAGAAGCCGGACTGACCGAGGCGGGCGTCAGGATTCAACAGCATGGCCTTTTCGACTTCGTGGCCGTTGTAACGATTGCCGTCGGCGAGCTTGGTGCCGTCCTCGCGGAAGCGACGGTTGTCGATCGGCTCGTAGAGCGCCGCGCGACCCATCATGCCTTCCTCAAGGTGACGCTGGCCGGCAGCCAGACGGGCGTTCGCACGCTCGCGCCAGGCGTTCAGTGCGTCCTCACCCGCGGTGTGTGCCACGGCCGCCTCGAAGGCGCCCGGGTTCACGATCGCGGCGAAACCGCTCACGTGGCCGAAGCCGAGCGAGGTGGCGAGGCCGGCCTTGACGCGGCCGACGTGCAGCGGCTTGGTGAGCCACACCATGTGGTCGTCGCGCTCCAGCTTCGGGTCCACGCAGTCGAGCGAGGCGTTGGCCGGGATCACGCCGGACTTGAACAGCTGCGTCAGGCCGTTGACCTGGAAGATGCAGGCGCCGCCCTTCGCGTGGCCGGTGAGCGTCTTCTGGGAGATCACGAACAGCGGGTTGCCGTTCGTGCGGCCGATGGCGTGCGCCAGCGTGTTGTGCAGCTCGGACTCGTTCGGGTCGTTCGCGTTGGTGGACGTGTCGTGCTTGGAGACCACGGCGATGTCGTCGGGGGTGACGCCGAGCGCGGCCAGATCGTGCACGAGCTTCGAGTCGCGGCCGCCGAGGCCAGCCGCCAGGGCGCCGAGGCCCGGGGCCGGGATCGAGGTGTGCGCGCCATCCGCGTACGAGTGGATGAAGCCGACTACGCCGGCGACCGGCAGACCCATGCGAAGCGCGATGTCACCGCGCGTCAGCAGGATCGTGCCGCCGCCCTGGGACTCCAGGAAGCCGCCGCGGCGACGGTCGTTCGCACGCGAGAAGAAGCGCGCGTCGATGCCCTTCGCGTACATCTCCTCCGAGTTGGCGGTGGCGTTCATGTTGCCGAAGCCGATCACGGATTCCACGCCGATATCGTCAATCGCGCCGGTGACCACGAAGTCGGCCTTGCCGAGGGCGATCTTGTCGGCGCCCTCCTCCAGCGACACCGCGGCGGTGGCGCAGGCGGAGACCGGCTGGATCATGTTGCCGTAGCCGCCGACGTAGGACTGCATCACATGCGCGGCCACCACGTTCGGCAGGGCCTCCTGCAGGATATCGGTCGGGATCTCATGGTTGAGGAAGCGGTCAAGGTACAGCTTGCGCATCGACATCATGCCGCCGAAGCCGGTTCCCTGCGTGCTCGCCACCATCGAAGGATGGATGGCCTGCAGCACCTCGGTCGGCGTGAAGCCGGCGGACAGGTAGGCGTCCACGGTGGTGACGATGTTCCACAGCGCGATCTTGTCGACGTCGCCGACCATCGAGGCCGGGATGCCCCACTTGAGCGGGTCGAAGCCCTTCGGGAACTGGCCGCCGACCGTGCGCGTCATCGTGGCGCGACGCGGCACGCGAATCATCGAACCGGCGTGACGGGTGACGTTCCATTCGCCCGACTCCGGGTCGGCCGCGATGGAGGTGTGCGCCTCGTCCATCTTGACGTATTCCTTGGCAATGTCCTCGGTGGGCACGGAGAAGGTGACGTCGTGGTCGAGGAAGACCTCGGTCTCCTCTTCGTCGGCGCCGTCCTTGTAGTCGTTGCCCATGCCTTCATCGAACGGACGGATGCCGGAGCGGGCCACGACCTCGTCATGGTAGCGCTCGGCGATGTCCTCTTCGGGCACGAGGTTGCCGTCGGTGTCGTACCAACCCGGCTTCGGACTGTCCTGCCATTCGACCAGACCCATGTTCCACGCGAGTTCGAGCACCGCGCCGGCGGACAGGTCGACGCTGCCGTCGGAGTGGATTCCGAGCTCCGCCTCGAAGCGGGTGCGGCCGGAGCCCCACGGGCCCAGCTCGCCGATGGAGACGATGACGATCTCGTCCTCGGGCTTGGCGGTGACGTTCTGCCAGTCGGCCAGGTCGACCGGCGCCTGCTGCGGCACGTGCGGGCTGGGCAGCGCCTTGATGCTCAGGCCGGATGCGGCGGTCTTCGCGGAGGTGGAGTCGTCGTCCGACTGCTGTGCGGAGGCCGCGTCCTTCTCTGCGTCGGCCATCGCCTCGGCGCGCAGCGCCTTGATATCGATCGGGGCGTTGCCGAGCCCGCCGGTCAGGTCCACGTCAAGCGGATGCTCGACTGCTTCCGCGCGGGATTCCGCGGTGCACAGGTCGAGCAGCTTCACGGCGATCTGTTCGGTGGAGTACGTGTGGATGCCGTGGCGTTCGACGACCTCGACCAGCGGGTCGTTGCCGCCCATCAGGCCGGTGCCGCGCACCCAGCCAATCTTCGGGTGGGCGAAAGTGACACGGGACGACCATACCTTTTCGGCATGGGCGCGGTTGACGATCGCGTCAAACGCGCTCTTGACCTCGCCGTACGCGCCGTCGCCGCCGAAGATGCCGCGGTTCGGGGAGCCGGGCAGCACCACATGCAGCTTGTGCTGCACGTCGGTGTCGGCGCCGATGGCGGATAGGCCGGCGATCGCGCGTTCCACGCCCCACAGCATCAGTCGTGCCTGGGACTCGAACAGTTCGCCGGAGTCGGTCAACGTGCCATGCACCGGCGGGGCGGCGAACGGGAAGAACAGCGTCGGCTCGTATGCGGGCTTCAGGATCGTGGTGGTCGCGCCGGAGGTCTTCTTCTGCACGTTGCCGATCCACTGGACCAGTTCGTCCACGTCGCGGTAGCTGGACAGGTTCGCGGGAACCAGCCACAGCTTGGCGCCGCCCACCGCGTGCTCGCGGTAGGTTTGCTTCGCCCACGCCTTGACGGACGGACGGAAGCTGTGCGAGGTGGCGATGACGGTCGCGCCGCCGGCCAGCAGGCCGTTGACGACCTGCGCGGCGATCGAGTTCGGAGCCACGCCGGTCACCACTGCGATGTCGTTCGCGAAGCGGGATGCGTCAGGCACGTCGGCGACCGATTCGAGGGCCTCGGTGGCGATGCGGTCGAAGGTGTCGGCGAGCCGTCCATGGCTCTTGGACGCGAACCACTTGGCCTGGTCGGCGACGTCCTTGCCGGCGCCGACAAAGCTCAGGGACTCGACAGACTGGTCGCCGTTGTAGAACAGGCGAGCCAGGTCTTCGCGCGCGGATGCCCAGCGGTCATCGAAGAGGATGGCCTTGCGGGAGTCGAAGCGCGGCTCGACCTGCTTGGGCCAGTCGGAGCCGAGCTCGGCGTCGACGGCGGCCACGACGGCCGCGTTCTCGTCCTCGCCGGGTTCGGCGGCCGGAGCCGTCACGCCCAGTTCGTTGAGCACGTAACGGGCGGTGGAGGCGAGCACGCCGTTGGCACCGGTGACCTTCTCCGCGAAGGCGTCGAGCGCCGCGGAATCCACCACGGCACCGCCGGCTGAGCCGCCGGCGCTCGGCTTGGAGACAGCCACGCCCTTGGTCTGCCCGACCAGGGCCACCGCATCGTCGATGAGCTGATCGGCAGCGGCCGCATTGGCGGCGGCGCCGGTGGGCAGCTTGGCCAGATCACCGCCACGCGAGCTGGCACCCTCGCGGGTGTCGAGCAGCAGGGTCGCGGTCACGGCGGCAACCCAGCCTTCGCCGAGCTGCCACACGTTGGTCACGCGTTCGCGGATGTGCGCGGGCTTGACGCCGGCGGCACCGAACAGCGCGCGCAGGCGGTCACGGATCGCATCAGACAGTACCGGGCCGAACGCCTTGTAGTTCGGGGCGACCTTGTTGACGAGCTGTGCAAGCTGGGTGAGCGTCGCCTCTGCGGCGCCATCCACACTGGCCACACCCAGCTCGGAGCTGATATCCATCAGCAGCTGGTTGCGGCGGGACGACACGCCATTGGTCAGCGTGTCGGTCGTGTCGTTCGCGCCGATTTGGTCGAGGCGGATCTTTGTGGAGTAAGCCATGAGCACACCGATGGCGTCGGACGCTTTGAACGGCAGGTCGTCGACCGGGCCGCTGACGGCGGAACCGAGTTCGGCGACGGCGGAACCGACCTGAGCGGCGGACGGCGCGGCGACGACTGCCGGAGCCGCGGCGGGCGCGGCGGCAGCGGGCGCAGCCGGAGCCGGAGCAGCAGCGGGCGCCGCGGTCTCGGTCTCCTCCGGCTCATCGTCCGGCACCAGTGAATCAGAGTCGGTCATGTACACACGGCCCTCATCGCGGCCGACGTTGTACACGGTCACGTCACAACCCGAGAAATCGGGCAGTCGCAGCGTCTTGGAGCCGAGATTGGCGAGCGTCGGCGAGTTGCCGAGACCGCCCTCCACGTACTCCTCCACGCCGAGACCACCGCGGTTGGCGGGGTTGAACAGCAGCGCCTGGGTCTCGATCCAGCGCACGGGGGACGCGAACTGCCACGACAGCAGTTCGGTGAGCAGCAGACGGCCGAGCTTCTGGTCGTCGGCGGCGTAGGAGTCCCACACTGCCGGGTCGTCCAGAGCGGCCTTGATGCGCTCGGACGGCACGACTTCGAGGATCTTGGCGGCGAATTCCTTCGTCATCTCGAACGGGGACGCCACCAGGTTCGGGATGTAGCGGTCGACCAGACGGCCACGGTAGTCGATGTACTGCGGCAGCAGCGCGTCGAGTTTGTCGCGGAACTCCGGCACGCCCTTGCGAAGCAGCGTGGAGTGGAACGGCACGTCGATGCCCGGCACCAGCATGAACGGCGGCTTGCCGCCATATTCCTTGGCGCGGCGGGACGCGTCGGCCTGCAGGTACTTCAGGCCGGCGATCGTGCCGGCGATCGCGTACTGCTGGCCGGCGAGGTTGTAGTTCACGATCTCCAGAAACTCGCCGGACGCCTTGGCGACGGACTCGACGTATTCCTTGACGTGCGCGTCGTTGACGCCGAACTGGTTCGGACGCAGCGCGCCCATGCGGTAGTTCGAGCGGCCCTGGGCGTCGCGCTCGATCAGGTGGTGCATGGTGGAGCCGCGGTGGAACACCAGTTCCAGCTCGGTCTCCAGCGGGATGATGTCGGCGAACGCGGACAGCGCGTTGTACTCGCCGAGCGAGTGGCCCGCGAAGTACGCCGGCCAGATGTCGGAGCCGGCCTCGCGCAGACGCGCGGTCTGGGCGTAGGCCACCGTGGCGAGCGCCACCTGCGTGAACTGGGTGAGGTTGAGCAGGCCGTCCGGGTGACGGTAGGTCACGCCGTTGGCGGTGAGCTCCTTCGGGTTGTCGCGCACGACCGCGAGGATCGAGAAGCCCAGCTTGGAGCGGGTCAGCTTGTCGGCGCGCTCCCACACGCTGCGGGCGGCGGGCGACTTGGCACGCTCGTCAAGCACCATGCCCTGTTTCTGGATGCCCTGGCCGGGGTAGACGAACGCGGACTTCGGCGCGCGGACCAGCGCAGTGCCGCGCGAGACCAGCTGACCGTCGATGCGGCAGGTCACTTCGAATGCCATGCCGCCGTGCTCGACCTTGCCGACGCGCTCGATGGAGATCTCCACCTTGTCGTCGAGCTGCACCATGCCGTACATGTTGTAGGTCCAGCCTGCGATCTCGTAGTGAGCACCCTTGTCGTCCAGCGCCTGGACGGCGTGCTGGGCGGTGGCGGACAGCCACATGCCGTGCACCAGCGGGGCGGCGAGCCCAGAGATGCGGGCGCCGCGCGTGGAGGTGTGGATCGGATTGAAGTCGCCGGAGGTACGCGCGAATGCAGTCATGTCATCGGGTGCGGTGACGGTGACGCGGCGCAGCAGACGGCGAGGCGTGGCCTGCACCGTGGCTGCGGCGGAGTCGTCCTCCTGCTTGGCTTCGAGGGCGCCACCGTATTCGGGGGCGTCGGCCGGCAGCGCGTCGGAGTAGACGCGGCCGCGAATGGCGAAGCGCTCGGTCTCGCGGGCGAGCACGGTGCCGTTGGCGGCGGTGTGCAGCACGTGGATGGTCACGACGCGGCCGGATGCGGACTCGAAGTAGTTCTCGGCCCAGCTGGTGAGCGTGATGGTCTCGTCGACGTGCTTCAGCAGCTCGTCCTCGGTCTCCTCAAGCTCGATGAGGTGGTCGAGATGCACCGCGTTGAGCAGTCCCTCGATGACCGGGTAGCCCTTGACGTACACGGAGCCGAGCGCCGCGTAGATCGCCGGCCATGCCGGGCCGACCAGCGCGTCGGGGGCGATGCGCGAGGGCGCGAGGTCCTGCGGCAGCGCGCCGCCGGTGGCCGCCTCGTGGTCGTAGCCGAGGTTGGCGGACAGCGTGTAGGTGGCCGACGCGGTGCCGAACGGGTAGGCGGCCTTGTCGCCGGACGGGGTGATCTTCGGCATGTCGGTCAGCTTGTCGCCGGTGATGGCGGTGTTGCCGATGCCTGCGGTGGCGGCGAGCATCGCGTAGACGTTGCCGACCAGGCGCTCGCGGTTGACGACCGGCAGCAGGCCGGTTTCGGTGCCGCGCAGCGTCAACGGGATGACGATGTCGCGCACGGCGTGCTTGGAGACGCCACCGTCCGGATCGTTGTCCCAGTACGTGTCGAGATGGATGTCGAGGTCGTATTCCTCGCCCTGCTCGGAAGCGCCGCGGTCGATGATCTCATAGTTGGCGTCGCCGACCTGCGTGCCGTACGCCGGGTTCGTGGTCAGGTGGCCGACCCAGGAGATGTTCGGGCAGGTACGGATGAACGCTTCGGCGCTCTCGGCGCCGCCGAGCTCGCTGTAGGCGTCGGTGGAGGCACCGGACTGCAGTTCGCGGGTGCGCTCCAGGGCCGCGGCCTCGAAACGGCCGAGGATGTGGGCGACGGGCTCGTCGACGGTGGTGATGCCGGCCACGGAGATCGGGCCGGGAATCACGCGCACGGAATCGGCGGAATAGCGGGCGTCCTCGGACTGCCACAGCTGATCCTGGCCCCACCGGCGCAGCAGGTCATTGTCGATGACCGGCACGAACGGCATGGGCTTGGGATATTCGCTCACGAGTACCGGGAACCAAGCCACATCGGCCGGGGTCACGTGGATTTCGGCAACCTGCGGGTAGGCGGCTTCCAGCTTGGCGATGGCGGCCTTCGGATCGGAGGCGACATCGTCCACGCCGGCGAACAGCGAGGTGAACTCGCCGGATTCCTGACCGCACACACGGGCTTCGATGCGCTGCAGCAGGTGCAGGAAGCGCAGCGAATACGTCGGGTCGACCACGGGGAACACCAAGTCGACGAAACGCTCGGCCCACTCGACGTAGGTCATCGAGGCGAGGTCGCCGAAGTACGGCTTGGCGGTGGCGTCGAGCGCCTTGATGATCTCGTCGCGGCGGCTTTCCAGCTCTTCGGGGTGCTTCATGACGCGCACCAGCAGACGGCCGCAGGCGGCGGAGGCGTTCTCGACCTCGTAGATGTCGGCGTGAAGGTGGCTCAGGCCGGAGGAGACTCCGCCAACCGACTTGCCGGACGGCACCCACTTCTCGCCGGCGGGCGCGAACGGGTCGGCGTCGGCCGACGTGTCGGTGATGCCGGGCGTCTTGACGAGCAGCTGCTTGACCGCGGGGCTGGTATGGGCCTCCTTGGCGGTCATGACGGCGGTGCCGATGAGCACGCCGTCGACCGGCATGTCGGGCAGGTCGTAGGCGCGCGCCCACTGGCCGGAGATGTAGTCGGCCGCGCGCTCCGGCGTACCGATGCCGCCGCCGGCGACCAGCACGAGGTTGCTGCATGCGCGCACCTCGGCGTATGTGGAGGTCAGCAGGTCGTCCAGCGACTCCCAGGAGTGGTGGCCGCCGGCCGAACCGCCTTCGACCTGCATCAGGATCGTCGTGGGGGCCACGGCCTTGGCAATCGCCACGACCTGGCGGATCTGCGCGACGGTGCCGGGCTTGAAGCCGACGTAGGGCAGGCCGTCCGCCTGCAGGGAGGCGACGAGCGCCTTGGCCTCGTCGAGCTCGGGGATGCCGGCCGAGACGATCACGCCGTCGATCGGCGTGCCGGACGCGCGCTTCTTCGGCACGATGCCGGAGGGGCCGAACTGCAGGTTCCAAAGGTAGCGATCCATGAACATCGCGTTGAATTCGACCGTGCGGCCTTCTTCGAGCAGGTTCTCCAGCTCGGCGACATGACGGTCGAACACGTCGGCGGTCACCTGGCCGCCGCCGCCGATCTCGGCCCAATAGCCGGCGTTCGCGGCCGCGGCCACGATCTCGGGATCCACGGTGGTCGGGGTCATGCCGGGCAGCAGCACCGGCGGTTTGCCGGTCAGGTCGGTGAACTTGGTGCGGATCTTGTCGCCGGCGGGAGTGTGCAACACCTTCGGCGCGAACGTCTTCCAGTTCTGGGTGCGGACGGGCTCGTCCTCCATGGTGGACAGCGCGGAACGCTCAGCCATCGTGGCGGCTTCGACCACGCCGACGCCAGTGCCCTGGATCAGGTTGCCGATGAGCTTGCCGAGCGTGTTGCCCGGGCCGAAGTCGACGATCCACAGCTTGGACGGATCACAGGATTCCAGCATCGCCTTGACGCGGGCCGCCCAATCGACGTGGTTGAGCAGCACTTCGGCGGCCAGCTCGCGCGTACGGGTCTCCTTGAAGCCGCAGACGTGCGCCCAGGCCACGGCCTGCTCGACGGCATCGGCCATCAGCGGCGAGTGGAACGGCAGCGTGACCTCCAGGTATTCGAGGACGGGCCCGAACACCGCGCCGCCGCGGATCTTCTCGTCACGCAGTGTCTGCTGGCGCTTGTGCTCCTTGCCGGCCTCGACCTCGAAGGCGGCAAGGTCCTCCGGGTAGCCGGAGAGCACGTGGTTGTTGCTGGAGTTGGTGACGGCGATGCTGATCGGGCCGCGCGGGTTCGGCACGCGGGATGCGAGCACCTCGACCTGGCGCTTGGTGGCGCCGCGCACAGACAGCATCGGAGTGGCGCCGGCGTGCTGCGCGGTGAGCGCGAGCTCGCGCGCCTTGCGGGTGCCGGCCACGCCGATCAGCTCGGCGATGGCCAGGATCTCGTCGATCTGCTGGCCCGCGGCCTCGATGGAGCCGGCCTTGCGGATGACGTTGACCATGTGCGCGCCGAGCACGCCCTGCGAATGGCCGAGCACGGCGACGGGGGCGGTGTTCGCCACGTCAAGGCCGAGACCGGCGGCGTCGATCAGCGCGCCGAGCTGGGTGAGCGCAATGCCTTCGACGCTGACGGTCGCCGCGGCGGCGGCACCGAGCCGTGCCGGGTTCGGCTTGAAGCCGAACAGGTCGACGGCGCGTCCGGTGGTGGCGAGCAGGTCGGCGGCCACGGGGGCGAGCATCGTGTTCGCCGCGGCGACATGGCCGCGCAGCGTGGCTTCGAGCGCCGGATCATTGGTCAGGTCAGCGAGCGCAACCGGCCAGGGTGTGGACTGTCCGCCGAAAGCGAGCGCATGAGGTTCGCCGTTGAGCCGACTGAGAAAGAAATTGGGGTCTGACATGGGTTGGTGTTCCTTCTTTTATTTGGACATTGTGCGGAGCCGCCGTTGCCGGTATCGGCTCAAAATCTGTTGTGCCGCGGCGTGGCCGCCGCGGCGGGATGGACTACAGCGGCTGGTTGCCGTGATGCTTGGTGGTGCGGCGCACGCGCTTCTTGTCAGCGAGCAGTCGCAGCGATTCGGCGATGGCCTGACGGGTCTGCTCGGGATCGATCATCGCGTCGATCTCGCCCATTTCGAGCGACAGGTTCGCGTTGACGGTGGTGCGCTCGTATTCGGCGGCGAGCTTGGCCCGCAGCGCGTCGACGTCCTCGCCGGCCTCCTTGGCCTTGACGAAGTCCTTGCGGTGGATGATGTTCACCGCGCCGGTGGCGCCGAGCACCGCGATCTGCGAGCTGGGCCACGCGAAGTTCATGTCCGCGCCGATCGCCTTGGATCCCATCACGATGTACGCGCCGCCGAACGCCTTGCGCAGCACGACGGTGACCATCGGCACCTGCGCGTTCGCGTAAGCGTAGATCACCTTGGCGCCGCGGCGGATGATGCCGGCGTGCTCCTGATCGGCGCCCGGCTTGTATCCGGGGGTGTCCACGAGCGTGATGACCGGCAGGTTGAACGAGTCGCACAGACGCACGAACCGCGCCACCTTTTCGGAGGCGTCCACGTCGAGGATGCCGGCGCGAACGTTCGGCTGGTTGGCGACCACGCCGATCGGCCGGCCGTCGATGCAGGCGAATCCGACGACGGCGGACGTGGCGAACAGCTCGTGCACCTGCACGAATTCGCCGTAGTCGACGATGCAGCGGATCACGTCGAGCACGTCATACGGCTGGCGGTCGTTGTCCGGCACGATGTCGGTAAGGCGTTTCGCGGTCTCGCGGTCCGCGCGAGTCGCCGCATAGGCGTACATCGGGGGCTGGGCGTCGCTGTTCGACGGCAGGTAGGCGAGCACCGTGCGCGCGTAGTCGATCGCGTCGGCCTCGTCCTCGCCGAGGTAGTGCGCCACGCCGGATTTCGTGCTGTGCACGAGTCCGCCGCCGAGGTCGTTCATGCTGATCGTCTCACCGGTGGCCGCCTTGACGACGTCCGGGCCGGTGACGAACATGTCGGAGTTCTCCTTGGTCATGACGATCAGGTCGGTCAGCGCCGGGCAGTACACGGCGCCGCCGGCGCACGGACCCAGAATCAGCGAGATCTGCGGGACGAAGCCGCTGGCGTCGCAGGTCTTGCGGAAGATGTGGCCGTACTGCGTCAGCGCGGCGACGCCTTCCTGGATGCGGGCGCCGCCGGAGTCGACGATCGCGACGATCGGCACCTTCAGGTCCAGCGCCATGTCCATCAGGTGGCAGATCTTCTCGCCTTCGGCACGACCCAGCGTGCCTCCCCTGACGGAGAAGTCCTGCGCGTAGACGGCGATCTTGCGGCCGTACACGTCACCGAATCCGGTGATGACGGCCGAACCGGCCTTGCCGCCGTTGATGTCGCCGCCGCGGAACCGGCCGATCTCCTCGAATGAGCCGGTGTCGAGCAGCAGTCCGAGCCGCTCGCGGGCGGTCATCTTGCCCTTGGCGTGCTGGCGGGTGCGCGCGTTGGATTCAGCGTCACGCGCGAGTTCCGCCGCGCGTACCACCGCTGCGCGGATCGGCTGCTCGCCCTGCGCCTGTGCGGCGCCGTCCGCCGAGACGTGCCCAGGTTGTTTCATGACCTGTTTCACGGCCGGCGAGTTCATGATATCGGTCATCACTTGCCCTCCTTGCCGCTCTTCGCGGTGCTTGCGGATTTGCCGCCGTCATCCACCGCGCCGGACTTGTCGCGCGCCTTGGCGCCGTCGACGTCCATCGCGACCAGCGTCTCGCCGGCCTCGACGCCGGTGGCGGGCGCGACGAAGATCTTCGCGACCGTGCCGTTGACCGGCGCGTACACGTAGTTCTCCATCTTCATCGACTCCAGCACCACCAGCAGGTCGCCCTTGGTGACGGACTGGCCTTCCGCGACGTTGATGCGCGTGACCACCGCCTGCATGGGCGAGGCGATGACGCCGGACTTGCCGTCGTTGTGCTCCTTCTTCTCCGCGATGGCGTGCAGCCCCTGGCCTCGCAGCGGCTGCGACGGGCGCTTGGCTCCGCGCGAGCGCCCCGCTCCCATGAGGTTGTTGACGATGTCGGTCGGCACGGTGAGCTTGACGCGGCGGTCGTCGACCTCGATGACGAAGCTCTCGCTCGTCGGGGCCTTCGCGCCGGCGTCCTGGCCTTCGCCGCTGAGCGACGCCGGCTGTCCCGAGCGCACGGTCTGCGGCTCATGGTTGAGGTACTTGCGCTCCAGCCACTTCGTGCTCACGTCGAAGAGATGACCATGCTCGGCGGTGAACTCATCGTCGTTGAAGATCTGCTTGAACAGGCTGGCCGGGGTCGGCACGCCCTCGATCACGAGTTCGTCGAGCGCGCGGCGCACGCGGGCGACAGCCGCCTCACGGCTCTGCGCGGTGATCACGACCTTGCCCATCATCGAATCGAACTTCGGCGAGACCGTGTCTCCCTGCTCCACGCCGGTATCGATGCGCAGGCCGGGGCCGGACGGCCAGACGATGCGCTCCAGCGTGCCGGAGGACGGCGTCAGGTTCGTCGCCGGATCCTCGCTGGTGATGCGCAGCTCGAAGCTGTGGCCGCGCGGCGCGGGGGCCGGTGTCAGGTGGCCGCCGTCGGCGATATCGATCTGCTCGCGCACCAGGTCGAGCCCGCACACCTCCTCGCTGACCGTGTGCTCGACCTGCAGACGCGGGTTGACCTCCAGGAAGTACACCTTTCGATGCGGGGTCACCATGAACTCGCACGTGCCCAGACCGATGTAGTCGACCTTGTTGAACAGGCTGCGCGAATACGTCTCCAGCTGGTTGATGACCTCGTCCGGCAGGAACGGAGCGGGGGCCTCCTCGACGAGCTTCTGGTTGCGCCGCTGCACAGAGCAGTCACGCGTCGAGTACACGGTGAAGTCGCCGAAACGGTCGCGGCCGCACTGGGTCTCCACGTGGCGGGCCTTGTCGATGAACTTCTCGATGAAGTACTCGTCCAGGTCGCCGCCCTGCATCGCGTCATGGTTCATGTAGAAGCGACGCATCTCGTCATCGTCGTGCACGACGGTGATGCCTCGGCCGCCACCGCCGTCGGTGCGCTTCATCATCACCGGGTAGCCGTACGTGTGCGAGAAGTCCAGCAGCGTGCGCAGCTCGCGCACCGGCTCGCTGATGCCCGGCACCGGCGGCACCTGCGCGGACTTCGCCACGCGACGCGCGGTGATCTTGTCGCCGAGGTCGATCAGCGCCTGCGGATGCGGTCCCACCCAGATCGCGCCCGCTTTCTCGACCTTGTCGGCGAAGCTCGGCACCTCGGAGAGGAATCCGTAGCCGGGGTGCACGGCGTTCGCGCCGGACCGGTGCAGGATGCCGATCAACAGGTCCTCGTTGAGGTATGTGCTCGCGTATGTGTCACCCGACAGCAGGTACGACTCGTCGGCCAGCTGGACGTACTGGGCGTTGCGGTCCTGTTCGGAGTACACCGCCACCGTGGAAATCCCCATCTCCCGGGCGGTTCTCACCACGCGCAGCGCGATCTCGCCGCGGTTGGCGACGAGTATTTTTTTGACGATATTTCCCATATATTCCACTATCGCCGTATGCGCGCGAGTGCGGAGTCAAGTTTTCGACAAAAACGGCGGCGATATTTTGTAGAGCGAAGACAAACGGCCACGTAAGTTCCGGCACCGTAACCGGCGAACATCCACAAAAGGCCGTCTCGACTTTTGTATGTTCCCGACAGGCCGTCTAAGGCGAGGGCTTTCTATCATTGGCGACAACGGGGGGACACTCGCCGTCCGTTCTTTCATCATCGAGAGGGGTTATTCATGTCCGAACGTACTGTTTCCACCGCCCAGCGCGGCCGTATGCTGGCTTCGACCATCGGCAAGCCGGTGCTGTTCGCCGTCCTCATGTGGCTCGCTTCGGCAGCTGGTGAGATTTCGATCCCTGGCACCCCGGTGCCGATCACGCTGCAGACCTTCGTCATGATGCTGGCAGGTCTGATGCTCAGCTGGCGTCAGGCAGGCAGCGCGGTGGCGCTGTATCTGGCCGCCGGCGCGGCCGGACTGCCGGTGTTCGCCGGCGGCGCCTCCACCGCCGCCCTGTTCGGCCCGAGCGCGGGCTTCCTGATCGGCTTCCTGCCGGCCGTAATCGTCACCGCCCTGCTGCGCGGCAAGGCGCGTCTTGACTCGGCTCCGCACGCCGCGCTGACCGCCGTCCGCTACTTCGGCGCCTCACTGGCCGGCAACCTGGTGGTGCTGTACCTGTTCGGCATCACGATTCAGTCCATGGTCATGCATGTTCCGTTCACGACCGTGGCGATTGCGTCGATGGGCTTCGTGATCGGCGATGTCATCAAGGCCGTCGTCGCGTCGCTCGCGGCGACCGGTCTGGCCAAGCTGTTCTGATTCGCGTCGCTGTTGTCGCAGCGAACGGTTCTCAATAGCGTTTGTGCGAGGATTTCTAACATTCCCGCACAAATGCTCACATGGAAGAAGCCCGGAATTCCGGGCTTCTTCCATATTTTTTGTTCATTTCGGACGGATGCAGGCTCACACCTTTCTTATTGAGAACCGTTCGCTGCGACTACAGCGGCAATACGCCGACGTCGGCCGTGTGCACGACATGGTTTTCGCCCGCATCGTCACGCACGCTCAGCGACGCGTCGGCGTTCAGCGCCGTCGCCGTACCGGTCAGCACCGAACCATCGGTGAAGCGCGCCTCAACACGACGTCCCAGCGTCCAGCACACGCGGGAGGTCTCCTCGCGCAGCCGCTCGGCGGCGGCATGCGGGTCTGCCACGAAACCGCTCAGTCGGGAACTCAGCGACCGCACGATATGCGCGGCGATCATATCACGCAGTGTCCGGGCATCGGGCAGCCCTTGCACATGCAGTTGCAGTGACGTGGACTGCTCCGTGGGCAACCGGTCGGCCGGTATCGCGAGGTTGATGCCGATGCCGATCACCAGCGCCGCGCTGTCATCGCGCCCGGGCAGCGGCACCATCTCGGTGAGGATGCCACCCAGCTTGCGTCCCTGGCAGAACAGGTCATTCGGCCACTTGAGCCGCAGACCGCAATCTTCACTGGCCACCCCACATTCGGCGAGCGCGCCCCGCAGCGCATCCAGCGCGGCAAACCCGGCGATCACCGTCAGCCAGCCGTTTACACTGCCGTCGGCGATCACGCCCGCCGGCAGCGTGGCGATGTACGAGCAGGTCATCGATTCGCCGGGAGCACTCACCCATGTGCGTTCCAGCCGGCCGCGGCCCGCGCTCTGCACATCAGTGGCCACCACGGCCACACCGGCACCCCCGTCGGCCGGAGGCGCCATGGTGCCGTCGCGCAGCATCTGCCGCGCCAGCGTATTGGTCGATGCGGTTTCCACCACCGCAATCACATTGTCAGCCACCTCGGTGGTGCGTGGCATGTTTGGAATGATTCCCCTTGTTGTTTCCGACATGCCTTCAGATTATGCCCGATATCGTCCTACGGCAAATGCCGGCAATGGCACGATCGCCGCCGTTCAAGGCGCATCGGTAGAATACCGTGACATGACCACAGCTCACATCACGGATCACTCCGCCGCCACCCCGGCCCGCGGCGGGCGCGGAGGCAGCGGCGGCAGGTCACGACGCGCCACCGGCACCGCCCTCGCGCGTCTCGCGGCCGTGGCGCGATGGACGCTGGCCGTCGCGGCCTGCCTGTGGATCGCCTTGTGCGTGGCGGTGGGGCCGCTCTACTGGGCAGACTCCTCGATCGCGGATTTCGGCGCGTTGAACTGGTTGTTTGCCGTTGTCGGATTCCTTGTGCCATTCGCCGCCGTGGTCGCGATGACTCGCTGGGCGAACGGCATACCGGTGTTCGGCTGGTCCAGCGGCAAGAACGGCCTGCATCCACGGCGCCTGATTCCGGCGGGCGCACGTCGCGCGGCCGCGCGGCTCCTGGCATCCGCTCCCGGCTCGTGGGTCAGCCGGACCGGACGGTTCCTCGCCCGGATATGCGTACGTGCCACCGACCGGTGGTGGAAAATCGCACTGATCCTGTTCATCGGCTGGCTTTGGGTGCCGACGACACTGCTGTCCGCGTTCGGCGCCGACATCCGCTCTCAGGCTCGCGAGTTCAGCTGGGCCTGGAACCAATGGACCGGCCTGGATCAGCCGTATATCGGATTCTTCTCATTCGTGCCGATGGACATCTATCCGACCGCGCACTACATATGGCCGTCGAATCCGACGTACCTGACCGATCAGCACAACATCGTGCTGACGGTACTGTATGGTGCCGTGCTGTCGGTCTCCCGGTATTTCACCGATTCCAACGACGTCGGATTCGTGGTGCTGTCATCCGCGCAGTTCCTGTTCGCCGCGTTCTGCTGCGCCGCCACCGCCAACCGGTTCCTCAACCTGCCGTGGCTGCCGCGCCGCGCCGGCATTGACTTCACGCATCCCGAACGCGGGCCGATGGCACTGGTCATGCTTGATTTCGCGCATCCGGAGCGCGGGTACGCCTCCCCCGGCTTCGCGGCGCGGGCATGTGCCGGGAACGGACGCCTGCCCGAAGGCGCCTCGGGATGGTTCTCGCGTCTGGTGATTATCCTGTTCTTCCTATGCTGTCCGCTCGCGGTGTTCTCGACGATCTCGCTGACGAAATCGCCTCTGTTCGCGTTCTCGTTCGTGTGGGCGTTCGGCGTGTGGTACGAGCTGTTCCGTACGTGGCGAGGCAAGGGCGACAAGGTGGTCAGGCTGCGCCGTCGCAGCCTTATCGCATTGATCCTGGCCTGCGTGGTGATGCTGGCGAGCGCGAAGTACGCTTGGTACATCATCGTGCTGCAGCTGATTCTTGCGCTGCTTTCCGACCATCGCCGCTGGAAGGCGTACGTCGTCGCGTTGCTGCTGCCGGTCATCGTGCTGCATGGCGGTGTCGTGATGCTGACCCGCACCGGTGCGATCATCAGCGGCGATCCGATCGAAAGCCACGGCGTCCAGCTGCAGCAGATCGCCCGCATCGTCAAGCGCAATCCGGGCAGCATACCGCAGTCCGCCAGGGAGGAGATCGCGCCGATCTTCAATCTCGATCAGATGGCCGACGCCTACCAGCCGCAGGATGCCGACCCGGTGAAGTCGTCCGGCATCCAGTCGAAGAAGGTGAGCTACCGCTGGCGGTCGGTCACGCAGGAGGACATGGCCCGGTTCAATAGCGCCTGGTGGCAGATCGTCAAGGCCGATCCCGTCACCGCCATCGACGCGCTGCTGGCGAAGTGCTTCGGCTATTTCAACCCGATGGATCAGCCGTACGTGTCGATGGATTACTACGTGAACAGCGATTATGTGACAGACCAGACCACGTGGATCAAATACTGGTGCAGCGAGTGGCGGCAGTCCATCGCCGAGGGCGCAAAGCAGTTCGGTGAGATTCCGGTGCTGGGATGGGTGGCTCACGGCAACCTGTATGTGATGATGACGCTGCTGATCGGCGCGGCCGAAGTGGTGCTTCGCCGGTGGCGCACACTGGTCATGCATCTGCCGCTGCTGCTGCTCATGGGCGTGATGATCACCGCGCCCGCGAACAATTTCGAGCGGCATATGCTGCCGGTGGCGTTCGTGTTCGGATTCGTGGTGCTCACGTTCTGGCGGGAGTCGCAGCGGGCGCGGCGCAACGCGGACATCCGGTGACGACTGGTGACGCTTGCAGACGGTTCGGCTATGCTGGACGGTATGACCGATTTCGACACGGAGCATGGTTCCGTTGACTTTCTTGACCTGCTGAGCAGTGGTTCCGCTCAGGATGACGCCGATTCCCGACTGGAATCGGTGGCGTTCGCGTGTCTGGTCAATGGGTTGGCGGATGAGCGTGCCGCGGCGATTCTGGGGATTCTTGATTTTTCGGATGATTTTCTGTGCTTTGCCATCGGTGGCAAGCCGTTGCACACGATGGCGGGCACAAGGGCCGCGATCCGCAGGACCGTGCATGATCTGGGCGGCGGACCGTGCGTGACGGGGACGACGAACGGTCTGTGCGTGGCGCTGATCATGCCGCGTGCGGCGGCGACGCCCGATGTGACGTGTACCAATACACTGTCGGCGTTCTCGACGAAGGCGCCGGTGTGCCTGGGACCTTTGCGCCGCGGTGTCGAGGGTGCCTGCCGCACGGTGCAGGCGGTCCGTTCGGCGATTGCGGCGGCTCCCGCATTGCCGCAGGTTCCGCGCCCGATGCGTGCCGATGACGTGCTTCCTGAGCGGGCGCTGCTGGGGGATCAGGATGCCGTGGACGAGCTGGTGAATACGGTATATGCCAGTCTGCAGACGGCGGGGCCGGACGATCCTACTTTGGAGACCGTGTCCACGTTCCTGCGCAACGGCGGCTCGTTGGAGACCACGGCCAAGGAATTGAGCGTACACCCGAACACGGTGCGGTACCGTTTGAAGCGGGCCGCCGAAACCACCGGCTGGGACGCCGCCGACGCGCGCGAGGCCTATGTGTTACGCACCGCCATCGCCCTGGGCCGCATGCATACCGCCTGAGCGCACCGCGACTGAGGAGCAACGCCGGCAACGCGCCACCACACAACACACCCCTGAACACGCCGCGATGCGCGCGGTACCAAGACGCACCGAAGGAAGCGGTACAAAGGTACCGCGACTGAGACGCAACGCAGGTAACGCACCATCGCGGTGTGTTCAGGCGTGTTCAGAAGAGGCGAAGGGAATCATCTTCCCTACCCTTCATCTCGTCATAATCGAGGATGAGGCATTCGAAACCGCGGTCCTGGGCGAGGACGCGGGCCTGAGGGGTGATGGTCTGGGCGGCGAAGATGCCGTGGACGGGGGCGAGGAGGGGGTCGCGGTTGAGGAGCTCGCAGTAGCGGGTGAGCTGCTCGACGCCGTCGATGCCGCCGTGGCGTTTGATCTCGATGGCGACGTGCTCACCGTCGGCGTTGAGGGCCATGATGTCGACGGGGCCGATGGCGGTGGGGTATTCGCGGCGGATGAGCTTGGAGCCGGGGCCGATGCGGTCGATCTGTTCGGAGAGATAACGCTGGAGGTGGTCTTCGACGCCGTCCTTGATGAGGCCTGGATCGATGCCGAGGTCATAGGTGGTGTCGGAGTAGACGTGGTACAGGGAGACTTCCAAGACGTCGCTGGTCTTGTCGGCGCAGACGCGAAGGATATGCTCGGGGGCAGGCCCGTCCGCGGCCTCAACAGAGTCCGGGGTGATGTCCTTCAAAGTGCAGGGCGCAGCCATCCAGTTGAGCGGCTTGCATGAGCCGAGTTCGGAGAAGATCAGCAGACTGTTGTCGGCCTTTATGAGCAGAACGCGCTTCGCGGGAGGAAGCGACGCACTGAGGCGACCGGAATATTCAGCAGAGCAATCAGCAACAATAACGCGCACGTCACACCAGTGTACAGTACGCGCGGAAGGGAGGGAGCGCCTCTCGGACCAGTAACAGGCACGAACCGTACGGCCGCGCCGACAGCGCGAGCGTATCGAACGCCAAAATACGGGTTGAAATCGCCGTTTTGAACAATTCCCCGTGTGAAATCGCCGTTTTTGGATCCTGAAACGGCGATTTCACACGGGGAATTGCGGATTTCGGCTATTTCAACCCGTATTTTGGTGGGAATGGTGGAGTGCGCCGGGCATTGACGTGGGGGATAACACCGAGTAGATAACGCAAAAAGGGCGCCGCCTGCGGGATGCAGACGACGCCCAGTGCGAGCTCTTCGGCACAGCCGCTGCCGTGCCGAAGAGCTCGCTATTCGATACCGGGTCCTTCAGTGCGGACCACATCACGGCCGCGTTCGACGGCAACCGTGAGCTTGTTGAAATCGAAGGAGATGAATCCGTCACTGACCTCGAACGCATGGCGCTCGCCTGCGGGATCCACGACCGAAACCGTGCCTCCCTTGATCACCGTGAGCACCGGCTCGTGGTCGGCCAGAATACCCATCTCGCCTTCGGAGGCGGGGATGGTGACGGACTTCGCCGTGCCGTGCCACACCGGGTGATCGGCGGCGACGATGTTGACCTGCATCAGGGCCTTTGACGATTCAGCCATCACTCACCAAGTTCCTTCTGCAGATCGTGCCACTTCTTTTCGAGGTCGTCGATGCCGCCGATGCCGGAGAACGCCTGCTCCGGGACGTCGTCGTAAACGCCGTCGCAGATGCGGGTGAAGGCCTCGATGGTCTCGTCGGCCGGCACGTAGGAGCCCGGACGACCGGTGAATTTCTCGGCCACGTAGAAGTTCTGGCCGAGGAACTGCTCGATGCGGCGGGCGCGGTTGACGGTGGTCTTGTCCTCTTCCGAAAGCTCGTCGATACCAATCAGGGCGATGATGTCCTGCAGCTCCTTGTTACGCTGCAGAATGGCCTTGACGCGGTTGGCGCAGTCGTAGTGGGCCTGGCCGACGTAACGCGGATCAAGGATTCGCGAGGTGGAGCTCAGCGGGTCGACGGCCGGGTAGATGCCCTTGGATGCGATGTCACGAGAAAGCTCGGTGGTCGCGTCCAGGTGGGCGAAGGTCGTCGCCGGGGCCGGGTCGGTGTAATCGTCGGCGGGCACGTAGATGGCCTGCAGCGAGGTGATGGAGTGGCCTCGGGTCGAGGTGATGCGCTCCTGGAGGGAGCCCATCTCGTCGGCCAGGTTCGGCTGGTAACCCACGGCGGAGGGCATGCGGCCCAGCAACGTGGAGACCTCGGAGCCGGCCTGCGTGAAGCGGAAGATGTTGTCGATGAACAACAGCACGTCCTGGTTCTGCACGTCGCGGAAGTACTCGGCCATGGTCAGTGCGGTCAGCGGGACGCGCAGACGGGTGCCCGGCTGCTCATCCATCTGGCCGAAGACCAGTGCGGTCTTCTCCAGAACGCCGGCCTCGCCCATCTCGCCGATGAGGTCGTTGCCCTCACGGGTACGCTCGCCGACGCCGGCGAACACGGACACGCCGCCGTGGTTCTGGGCGACGCGCTGGATCATCTCCTGGATCAGCACGGTCTTGCCGACGCCTGCACCACCGAACAGACCGATCTTGCCGCCCTGCACGTACGGGGTCAGCAGATCGATGACCTTGATGCCGGTTTCGAACATCTGGGTCTTGGACTCCAGCTGGTCGAATGCCGGCGGCTTGCGGTGGATGGGCCAGCGTTCGGTGACCTTGATGGTCTCGTCGGCCTTCTTGTTCAGCACGTGACCGGTCACGTCGAACACGTGGCCCAGGGTCACGTCGCCGACGGGCACGGAAATCGAGCTGCCTGTGTCGTGCACCGAAGCGCCGCGGACGAGGCCGTCGGTGGGCTTCAGGGCCACGGCGCGCACGGTGGAGTCGCCAAGGTGCTGCTCGACCTCAAGCGTGATCGTGTGCGCGGTCTCGCCTTCCTCGTGAGCGCCGGTGTTGGTCAGCTCGACGGTCAGGGCGTTGTAGATATCGGGCAGGTGGCCCACCGGGAATTCGACGTCGATAACCGAACCCTGGATACGCGTCACACGTCCATTGATCGGCTCTGCAGCCGTCTCGGGAGCCGCTGTGGTCTGATTGTCAGCCATATGCGTTCCTACTCTTCCTTTGTGTTCAGCGCGTCGGCGCTGCCGATGATTTCGGTAAGTTCCTGGGTGATGGACGCCTGACGGGAGGCGTTCATCTTACGGGTCAGCGAGTCGATCAGGTTACGCGCGTTCTCCGTCGCCGTGTGCATGGCGTTCTGCCTGCTCGCGGTCTCGGACGCGGCCGCCTCCAGCAGGCATTCGTGAATACGCGACTGGATGTACTTCGGCAGGATGGCATCCATCACCTTGTCCAGGCTGGGCTCGAAGCGGTACAACGGGCGCACCTTGGAGCTGGCGGCGTTGTCGCCCTCGCTCTCGCGCGACATGCCCGGGCCGGATTCGACCTTGGCCTCGACCACTTCGACGGGAAGCATACGCAGCACGCGCACCTTCTGCACCACCATGTTGATGAACTCGGTGTAGACGATGTAGAGCTCGGAGACCCCGCCCTCGCTGGCCGGCTTCATGTAGGCGGTCATCAGTGCGTTGGAGATGGCTTCGGCGATTTCAACGCCCGGCTTGTCGGTATCCCCCTCCCACGTGTCGGCGATTGCGCGGTTGCGGTACTTGTAGTACGTCACGCCGCGCCGGCCATACACGTAGAGTTCCGGCTGCTTGCCGGCGTCGTCGAGTCGCGTGAGCAGTTCCTCGGTCTCACGGATGATCGACGAGGTGTATGCGCCGGCCATGCCACGATCCGCCGTCAAGGCGAGGACGGCAACCTTGGGGTTGTCCTCCTCCTTCTTGACAATCGGATGCGTGATACGGGTGTGGGCTACCACAGCCTGAACGGCATCGAAAATCGCATCGGCGTACGGCTTCGCGTTCAGGGCCACGTCACGGGCCTTGGCGATATGCGAAGACGCGATCATCTCCTGGGCGTTGAAAATCTTCTCCAGCGATCCCGTAGAGGCGATCCTGCCCTTCAATGCGAGTTGCGATCCCATGGGCTACTTCTTTTCTCCAGCCATCGGGTGCTTGGTCGGATCGTGCGCGGGCTTGTCGGCCTTGGCGATGATCTTCTCCTGCTCCACGGGCACGGGCTTGCGCGTCGAGGACTTCTTCACGACCAGCGGCTTGCCGGCCTTGGTCACGTACGTCTCGCGGAACGCTTCGACGGCCTCGTCCAAGGCGGCTTCGGTGTCAGGCGTGAAGTTCTCGGTCTCACGGATGGTCTTGAGGATGTCGGTGCTGTGCTCCAGGTAATCGAGCAGTGCGTGCTCGAACGGCAGCACGTCGCCCAGCGGCAGATCATCCATCTTGCCATGGGTGCCGGCCCACACGGAGACGACTTCCTGTTCCATCGAATACGGCGAGAACTGCGGCTGCTTGAGCAGCTCGGTCAGGTGCGAGCCACGGTTCAGCTGGTTCTTGGACGCGGCGTCCAGATCAGACGCGAACATCGCGAAGGATTCCAGCGAACGGTACTGCGCCAGCGAGATCTTCAGCGTGCCGGAGACCTTCTTCAGGGCCTTGGTCTGTGCGGCGCCACCGACTCGGGAGACCGAGATGCCGACGTCCACGGCGGGACGCTGGTTGGCGTTGAACAGATCGGACTGCAGGAAGATCTGGCCGTCGGTGATGGAGATCACGTTGGTCGGGATGTACGCGGACACGTCGTTCGCCTTGGTCTCGACGATCGGCAGGCCGGTCATGGAACCGCCGCCCAGATCGTCGGAGACCTTCGCGCAGCGTTCGAGCAGACGCGAATGCAGGTAGAAGACGTCGCCAGGGTACGCTTCACGCCCCGGCGGGCGGCGCAGCAGCAGCGAGATCGAACGGTAGGCTTCGGCCTGCTTCGACAGGTCGTCGAAGACGATGAGCACGTGCTTGCCGTGGTACATCCAGTGCTGGCCGATGGCCGAGCCGGTGTACGGCGCGATGTACTTGAAGCCTGCGGAATCGGAAGCCGGGGAGGCCACGATGGTGGTGTACTCCATGGCACCGGCCTCTTCGAGGCTCTGGCGCACGGATGCGATGGTCGAACCCTTCTGACCGATGGCCACGTAGATGCAGCGCACCTGCTTCTTCGGGTCACCCGTCTCCCAGTTCTTCTTCTGGTTGATGATGGTGTCGATCGCGATTGCGGTCTTGCCGGTCTGGCGGTCTCCGATGATGAGCTGACGCTGGCCGCGGCCGATCGGCGTCATCGCGTCGATGGCCTTCAGGCCGGTGGACAGCGGTTCGTCGACGGGATGACGGTGCATAACGTCAGGAGCCTGGGCTTCGAGGATTCGACGCCCTTCAATGCCCTTGATTTCACCCAGACCATCGATCGGGTTGCCCAGCGGGTCCACGGTGCGGCCGAGATAGCCGTCGCCGACGGGCACGGAGAGCACTTCGCCGGTGCGTCGGACCTCCTGGCCTTCCTCGATGCCTGCGAAATCGCCGAGGATAACCACGCCGATCTCACGGGCGTCAAGATTGAACGCCAGGCCGAGCGTGCCGTCCTCGAAGGTCAGCAGCTCGTTGGCCATGCAACCAGGCAGTCCCGTCACGTGCGCAATGCCGTCGCCGGCCGTCGCGACATAGCCCACTTCCTGGGTGGGGGTGTCACTCGGCTTGTACGACTCGACGAAATCATCGAGCGCCTTGCGTATCGTGGCGGGATCAATGGTAAGTTCTGCCATGATCACTCCTTATTGTTGGAAAATTTCATGTCGGGCTCCGTCGCCGCGTGTGGCGCGGCCCGGAACCGTATCGTCAGGCTTTCGCCTTTACCGTGCGGTGCAGCTGCTGGAGCTGGGCGACCACGGTGTTGTCCGTGACCTCGTCGCCGACCTGGATGCGCATGCCGCCGAGGACCGTGGGGTCGACGACCGAGTTGATGTGCACCGGATGGTCGAGCTTCGCGGAATATACGTCGGTCAGTCGCTTGATCTGGTCGATGTTCAGCGGCGACGCGGTGGTCACGGTAATCATCGACTCGCCCATGTGGCGCGAGAACTTGTTGATCAGCCACTGGATGGTCTCCAGATAGCGCCGGTTGCGCGGGTTGCACGCGGCGTGTTCCGCCAGCCGGAGCGTGACCTCGTTGAACTCGGTCTTGCCCAGCACGGCGTTCAGCAGATCGATGCGCGCCTTGGCGGGTACGCTGTCGTCATTGAGCTTCGAACGCAGAACCGGCAGGTTGAGCAGCGCGGAATGCAGCTCGGCCAGTTCCACGGACACGCGCAGGGTGACGCCCGCGGCATCCGCGTAGTACATCATGGCGTCAACGCCGAAGTCTTCGACGGCGTTGGCGATGTGCGCGGCACGGCTCCATTTGCGACCGACCAGATCGCTCATGATCTCCAGGGTCATGGGATGGGCCTGGGCACCGATGAGCTCCTTGAGCACGCCGATCTTGTCGTCGACCGGACGTGACGGATCGGTGAGAGCGCGTTCGAGCTGCACGGTGTGGTCAAGCACGTTGGTGATCGTGAACAGTTCGTTGCCGATACGCCATGCGTCCTTGCCGGTCGAGCGCAGCTTGGGCGCCAACTCGTCACGCGAAACGCGATCCGAGATGCGGGATGCCTCTCCTCGCATTGGTCACCTCCCTTTCCGGAACGCCGGAATCACTTCTTGTCGTTCGTGTCCAGGTCGTCGATCATCTTGTCGATCATCGAGGACTGCACGTCGTCGCTTTCAAGCTTGGCACCGAGAATCTTGCCGGCCAGGGCCGTGGCAAGAGTACCGACTTCGCCCTTGAGGGAGACCAGCGCCTGCTGCTGCTGCGACTCGATGGAGCGCTGCGCGTTGGCGGTGATCTGGGCGGCGTCGGACTCCGCGCGGGAGCGTGCGTCGGCGATGATGTGGGAAGCTTCGGCACGGGCGTCGTCACGAATCTTGGAGGCTTCGACGCGAGCGGTGCTCAGCTGGGCCTCGTACTTGCTCTTGGCGGCGTCGGCATCCTTCTTGGACTGCTCTGCCTTGGCGATGTTGCCTTCGATCTTCGCCGCACGCTCATCGAAGATGGCGTTGAATTTCGGCATGAAGAACTTGTGGAAGAACAGCGCGACGATGACAAGGATGATCAGGGACCACACGATGTCGTAGACCTGCGGAATGAACAGCTTGAGGCCGTCACTTGCGGCTATTGTCATCATGAAGCCCTCCTTTCAATGTCGAATAAACGTGTGAATCGTCGCCTGTCGTCTCACTTAACGATCAGGGCGGCCACGAAGCCGAGCAGACCCAGCACCTCGACCAGTGCGAGGCCGATGAACATGATCATCTGGATCTTGCCGCTCACCTCGGGCTGACGGGCGGTGGACTCCATCGCCTTGCCGAACAGGATGCCCAGGCCGAGGCCGGGGCCGAGGGTCGCGAGGCCGTAGCCGATGACGGAAAGGCTGCCGGTGACCTGAGCGAGAGTAATGATGTCCATTTCTGTTTCCTTTCTAACGTAACCGTTAAAAAAACTTGGTTAATTTCTTCAGTTGTCTCGGGAATTGCAAAGTATTCGTATTGTCCGTGGTGAGTCTCACGCGGGTGCGGCTCATTCCTCCGGGTAGCTCATGCTGATGTACACCGTCGAGAGGATGGCGAACACGTAGGCCTGCAGGAAGGCGACGAACGCCTCGAACAGGGTGAGCACCAAACCGAAGACGAACCACAGCGCGCCGACGGGGATGCCGGCAAGCTTATTGGTCGCGTCGATGACCCAGTACTGTGCAAACGCCAGGCAGGATGCCACGAGCAAGTGCCCGGAGATCATGTTGGCGAACAGACGGATGGTCAGCGATGCGGGGCGGATCAGCACCAGCTCGCACAGCTGGATCGGCGCCAGCAGGATGTACACCGGCCACGGCACTCCCTTGGGGAAGCACTCGTCGCGGATGTAGCCCCACAGGCCCTTCTCGCGTGCTGCGGTGATCCAGTACTGGATGAGCACCCAGACCGCGAACACCAGCGGCATGACCACTGTGGCGGTGGCCGCCATGTTCATGCCGGGGATGATGCCGCACAGGTTGAACACAAAGATCGTGAAGAACAACGTCGAAATCATCGGCACGTAGCGCTTGCCGCGCAGCTCGCCCATGACCTGATATACGACGCTGTCGCGCACGAAGTCGATGCCCATCTCGACCACGCCTTGCCAGCGGCCGGGGATGAGCTTGGCGCGCTTCGCCGTGATACCGAGCACCACGAGAAGCACCACGGTCGCCACGATGCGGATCAATATGATGCGATTGATCGCGAAGGGGGTTCCCTGGAACAGGATCTCGGGAGGAAGAAAATCATTGACCGTTGGCAGTTCGGGACCGCTGTCGGCCGCCAATAGTGCGCCCGTACCGACCGCATCTACCATATCGCGCCTCCTGCTCTCATTATCAGCTGTCAGTTTAGCCCAACGGTTGAGGCGAATGTGACGTTTGGATATCGTCCGTCCAGCCGTTATCGAAGCTGCCCGGGCATAAGACCGACCAACCGGAGCTCCTGCCCAGACATTCCGCTCCGAATGACTAAATGATTATCCTATGACCACCTTGGACAACACGCAACACGCCTTATTTTCCAAGGGCTGTACGGCGTTTCTTCGCCAAATTCGTGAGCGTTAACATATTGGTCATTGTCTCATTATTTGGACGGTTTTTTAAACACCACTCATAAGGCATGGACAAAAGAGGCCGGTATTCCACCTATTGAACACGGCGATGGCCCTCTTTTGTACGCCATGTGGACACCAAACCGTGCTAATGCAACAAATCTCGAATCTCCGACCAATTACAGCGGGATTCCGAGGTCATCTGCGCCCTCCAGATCCGAAAGACCATCAACGGGGAGCCGACCGGGATGGTCCCAGACCCCCGTCAAACGACCGCAGCGCAGGCGAGAACCATCATTCGCCACGTATCACGCCGTAGTCGTCATGGACGAACGGTGAGAAATCGTCCTTGCGCGGGCCGGAGGGCGCGTGGCGGAAACGATCGATGCCAAGCCGGCGCTCCGCCCGCAATCCGGGCACTTCAGTGAGATCGTACGGCGTGGTCTGATACACCCAGTTCAGCCAATTGCGCCACAGCAGATTCGCGTGCGATCGCCATGCGAACAACGGCTCAAGGTGCGGATCGTCATGCGGGAAGTAGTTGTGCGGGAACGGGACGTTGCTCATCCCCTTCGCCATGTCGCGCTCGTACTCCTCCTGGAGCGTCGTCTTGCCGTACTCCCAATGGCCGAGAGCGAACACTTCGGAGAAATCGCGAGTGGCGATCAGGCCAGGCCCGGACTGCGGACCCCAAGTGAGCACTTGCAAGTCGGGATTCGCCGCCACGTCGGCCTCGTTCACACCCGCCAGACGGGAGTGCGGCTGCAGCGCGATCTCGTCGAAACCATTGGTCAGGAAGCAGTACTCGTCCTGCAGGTACTGCGGGAACACCCCGAATATCTTCTCCGGCAGGTCGACCTTGCGCACGCCATACCGGTAGTTGAGCGCCCCCATCGCGCCCCAGCACAGGTACATGGTGGAGAACACATGGGCGCTCGCCCAGTCGAGAATCGACTTGAACTCGTCCCAGTAATCGACCTGGTCGAACGGCAGGTGCTCGACCGGGGCTCCGGTGACGACGAAACCGTCATAGTAGTTGTCGCGGAAGGCATCCAGCGTCTCATAGAACTTGACCAGATGATCGTGACTGACATGGGTCGGTTCATGGGTGGATGTCTTCATGAAGTCGATTTCGACCTGCAGCGGCGATTTGGAGATCAGGCGCAGCAGCTGCGTCTCGGTTTCGACCTTCTTGGGCATCAGATTCAGGATCACCAATTTGAGCGGTCGCACACGCTGGCGCTCCGCCTCGGGCTTCTCCAGGGCGAAGATGCGTTCCGAGTCGAGGATGGCACGCGCGGGCAGGCCGCTTGGGATCTTGATAGGCATGTTCTTATTATGGCAATGGCCGGGATATTGATACGCCGTCAGGTTATCGCCATGAGTTATGACCGGTTATCAATCCCGGCATTTCACTCAGCGCAAAAATCCGACACGCCGATTTGACAATCTCGCATTCTCCCCTATCTTAGATAGAGCTGTTTGAAAACAGCCGGCGCGGGGTGGAGCAGCTCGGTAGCTCGCTGGGCTCATAACCCAGAGGTCCATGGTTCAAATCCATGCCCCGCTACCAGTGCCTCCGGTTTCACATCAAGGAAATCGGAGGCTTTTTCTATATCATCCATGTTCCATCGGGTGCGCCCACTGAACTTCTGGGATAGAGTCGGCGCGGCAATTCCCATAGCCTGCGCCAGATCCTTCTGAGAGGTCTGTCGAATGGCGATAAGAACCTTCATGTTGTATGTAACGCGATCCTGAAGGCTCAACTCTTGCTTCTGCGCCTTTAACGCCGGCGAGACCATCACTGCAGTCATGTGAACTAGATTAGCAATGCATAGACTTACTTTCAAGTCTTGGATTAGGAATTTACAAACCATGATATTGTTACACATATCTTTTATCCATACATAAAACTGATTTGTATATAACTAATACGGAGTCGAGAATCAAAACCCTGATCGTAGTACGCGGAAGGCCGCGATCTTGTCGACCGGCGCGATGCCTCCAGTGACGCTGACCGCCCCGAATCCCGGAAACGACGATGTGCGCCACATCGTGCTCGGGATGATCGACGGCAGGCATTGGACGGCGATTACAGCCAAACGCGGCAAGCGCATCCGCATCATACCCGTGCACCGATCGCGCAAGAACGAGGAGGCATACCATGAAAGCCAAAAAATGATGCCAAGCGATCACCAGCGACCAGTTTGAGGAGATGTTCGACAACGGCGAGGACATCCTCAGCTATGTCGATCTCGGCAATCCCGTAGTCGAACATCATCCCCCGCTGGAGAAGCGAATCACGCTGACGATGCCCGCATGGATGGTCAGCGAACTAGACGAGGAAGCCGCCGAGCTGGCAATCAGCCGCAACGCCGTCGTCAATACATGGATCGCCGACCAGTTGCGCACCATGCGACGTCGCGAAAACGCCCACGCCTGACCCATATACCATGAGGCCCATGGTTCAAATCCATGCCAAATAGAAGGCTAGGAATTACAAGATTCCTAGCCTTCCTGTTCTATTGCGCCTTTCTCAAGTGCCTCAAACCATCCACCGGTCTCGCTAGACAACCTTCGCCAGCGGCAGCGTCAGCGACGGGATCGGCGGCGGAAGGCCAGGGCACCGATGGCGGCCGCGGCGGCTCCGGATCCGACGACGATGATGGCGACGACCCCCGCACCGGTATGAGACAGCACCGGCTTCTCGGGCTCTGGATCCGCCTTCGGCTCAGCGGGTGGATCATCAGGCACTTCGACGGTTACGGTCTCCCCTTCGACGCCGAGCTCATGCGAAACCAGCACATCACCGTCACGCGAGCGAAGCGACGCTCTCCAATACACCAGTCCCGCCTTCGGCGAGCGCACCTGCGGACTGGCGATCGTCTGCTCGAACAGCGTATGGTCCACTTCGGCGCGGGCCTCGTCAAGCAGCACGCCGTTCATGCCGGGCACCGCCCCTTCCTCCACCGCCTCGTACGCCGTGAACGTCACATAGGCCCCTTCGGGCACATCGCCCACAATCCGCGCCGTATCGCGGAACGGCTCATCGACCCGCACAATGTCCGGCTCCACCTGCGTGGTCAGCGCCGGCTTGCGTGGCCGTGCCACATCCCATATGCGCACGCGCTCCCACGCGTCATCGTATGCGCTGGACGCCGGCATCACCCGGTCATCGCCGTCGAAGCTCCAAACGAACACGTACCATCCGGGCGATTCGGCCACGATGTGCACCGGATCGCCATGAGCGTCCGGCGCCCCGGCGCCCACTCGGATACGCCCGTTGACCGCCGGATAATCCCACACGCCAATCAACCGGTGATTGCTGTCCTCGGCCGGCGGCGTCTCCCCCTGAGGCCGGTACGCCTCGTCGCCGGCGGAATCATTCGGATCGCCCGCCCACCACACGCTCACCTGCGCCATCGCCCGGTCAGCGCCGATGCCAAGCTTGACATTGCCGTCAAAGGATCCGTGATCATCGGGGAATCCGTCGACCGTAATGGTGTCGCTCAGTTCGGAACCAACCACGCCGGTATGCTCCGTGACCGTGGATTCCACACTCACCCGAGCACGGTTCGAATTCGTCTCCGTGTATTCCAGGAACCCGCTGACCACATCCTTACCTATATATTGTCGCGCAGTATCGCTCAACTTCTCGACTTCGAACGCCCACACCCATGTGCCGAATCCTCCACCTCGCGGCGCCTCATAAGCCGCGTCGCCGCCCGGCTCGGCCGTTGCTCTCACGTCCACGCGCTGCCCGGGAGCAGTGAACGACGCCTCGCCATAAGCGGACGGCCGGAATCCCATTGTGCCCAGCCTTGCGATGAACTCCTTCGCCGTCTCGTCGGCACCAGGCATGACCGGCTCGGACAGATCGCCCACGCCGAGCCCGTCGAAATACCATCCGGACGCCCGCAACTCCAATCCGGACGCCCAGGAATCGCCGTCATCCACTCCGGATGTGACGGTATCCACGACCGGCTGCCCGGCGTCGACCACCTTGGCCGCGACGGCGGTGCCCAGTGTGGGCACGAACTCCTTGCGGACCGAGAAATTCACCGCCTTGCCGCTCACCTGCGAAGAGCCGCCGTAACGCACCAGATCCTGGCCTCCCGCGACTGCGAACACGTCCACCTGCTTGCGGTCATATGCCACACTCGCCTTCACTTCACCCTCGCCGGTCGCCTTCCACGAGTACACGATCGGCTCCGCCCCGGATATCCCGGTCACCGTCGCGCTCCCGTTCGCGAACACCGCCGGACCGTTCAGCGTCGCGGCGTATTTGATCCCGGCGATCGTCTTCCCCTGCGCATTGGTCACCGACACCGTGACGCGCCCGGTCCGCGTGCCTTCGGCGTATGTACGCGTCACCGTCGCATTCGCCGGGGCGTTGGATCCCGCCTCCTCCCACATCTGCTCTACCTTGCGCCGCAGCGTCGGATTGTCGCGCATGACGGACACGCGCCGGGATTTCCACGTGTCCGGCTTCAGGTCCAGCAGATCATGGGCCAGCACCGCGATCGCCGCATGCTCCGCGGCCGTCCCGTCGCGATAATGGTCCATCAGCCAGCCGAGCCGGCGCGCGGTGTCGTCGTCACGCAGCTTGACGCTCTCCCCCAGCTGGTATTCGACGCGTTCGCCAGACTCGATGCAGTAATAGTTGTTCGTCGAATCCTTCGCCATGACGCCGATGACCTGCTCGCCGCCATGCTCATAGCGCAGAAACGTGCCGGCATCCGCCCTGCTCAACGTCACCGCCGCGGCCGGCATGGCGGCAAACACCAGCGAGGCCACCAATGCGAGAGCCATGACGGCCGCGACCCCCAGCGCGGACTGACATCGCCTGAATACAACCATGTTCATGATATTCCCTTCCTGAAATCCCGCCGCGTCCACGATGGGCGGTTGATGACACCATGCCATGCCGGACGCCGTCGGCCACCGGATTTCAGGCAATGTGGTCGAAGGCTATCCCCCTTCGGCGTGTTGTGGATAACTCCCCACGACAGTTATCCACATTTGGCGGTTCTCGGCATATAAGACAGGGGGTTATCCACAATCGCCCATTGGCCATCAGCCGTATACAATGGGCGGTATGGCAGAAGAAAAGAAAGGCGCGTCAGCGCTTAGCAGTAGTTCATCTCGATCAGCCACATCGCATTCGGACGACAAGACCGAAGCGAAATCCGCAACCCGTCACACTTCGTCGGGCAAGCAGTCCACATCACGTACCACCTCGACGCGCAAGCGCACGACGGCCAAGACGCCTCGCGCCTCCAGAACGACGAAAGCCGCCACTGCGGCCGCCGTCGCCAACGGTGAGGTCCCCGCGCAGTCCATTCCCGTCGCAGACCCGTCGCAGTTCGGACGCATCGCCGTCATGGACGTGACACCGAACGAGGAATCCGGCCGTTTCCCCGCCCGTGTCGAGCTGGGCGAACCGTTCAAGGTCACCGCGCAGGTCTTCATCGAAGGCCGCACCAAAGTCGGTGCCACCGCCATCGTGCGCAACCACCGCGGCAAGGAGATGCAGCGTCTGCCGATGACCTGCACCAACCCCGGCCTCGACCGCTGGGAGGTCATGCTCACCTGCGGCGAGCACAGCGACGTCAAGCCGTGGCAGCCCGAATTCGCCGCCATCAAGCGCCAGCTGGGCGAATGGAGCGTCACCATCGAAGGATGGGAGGACACCTACAAGTCCTGGCTGCATGACGCGGCCATCAAAGTCAAGGTCAACGACGACGTCGAGAACGCCCTCGAATCCGGCGCGCAATTGCTGGAACGCTGGGCGAAGACCGCCGACGCCAAGCTGAGCGCCGCGCAGCGCAAGACGCTCGTCGCCGCTGCCTCCACCATGAAGGACACATCGCTTACGCCCGAGGACCGTCTCGCCGCGGCGACCAGCGAACCGGTCGCCCAGCTGCATCTGACCAACCCGCTGCGCGACGGCGTCTCGCCCAGCCAGCCCCAGCGTTTCCTCGTGCAGCGTCCGGAATCCAGCTTCGCCGCATGGTACCAGTTCTTCCCGCGTTCCGAGGGCGCCTACGTCGACCCGGAGACCGGCAAGATCGTCCAGGGCACGCTCAAGACGTCGGTGTCCGGCCTGGAACGCGCCAAGGCCGAAGGCTTCGACATCGTGTACCTGCCGCCGATCTTCCCGATCGGCAAGACGAACCGCAAGGGACGCAACAACGCGCTGGAGGCCGGCCCCGACGATCCGGGCTCGCCGTTCGGCATCGGTTCCGAGCTGGGCGGGCATGACACCGTCGACCCGCTGCTCGGCAACATGGACGATTTCAAGGCGCTCGTCGCCAAGGCCCACGAGCTGGGTCTGGAAATCGCGCTCGACTTCGCGCTGCAGTGCTCGCCCGACCACCCGTGGGTCAAGCAGCACCCGGATTGGTTCCGCCACAAGCCGGACGGCTCCATCGCCTTCGCGGAGAACCCGCCGAAGAAGTATCAGGACATCTACCCGATCGACTTCAACGCCGACATGCCCGGCATCGAGAAGGAAGTCGAGCGTGTTCTCGAACTGTGGATCAACGCCGGCGTGACGATCTTCCGCATCGACAACCCCCACACCAAGCCGGTGCGCTTCTGGCAGGACGTCATCGCGGCGGTCACCAAGAAGCACCCGGAGATCCTGTTCCTGGCCGAGGCGTTCACCCGCCCGGGCATGATGCGCGCGCTGAGCTACGTTGGATTCACGCAGTCGCACTGCTACTTCCCGTGGCGCAACACCAAGGAGGAGCTGGGCAAGTACCTGGAGACCACGAACGGCGACGACGGCTACTACCAGCACAACACGTTCTGGCCCACCACGCCGGACATCCTCACCGCCTACGTGCGCGACAACGGCATCGCCGGCCACGCTGTGCGCGCGGTGCTCGCCGCGATGGGCAGCCCGAGCTGGGGCATCTACAACGGCTTCGAGCTGATCGAGAACAAGCAGCGCCCCGGTTTCGAGGAGCAGATCGACAACGAGAAGTACGAGGTCAAGGTGCGCGACTGGTCAGCCGCCGACAAGTACGGCATCGCCGAGCTGCTGACCAACCTAAACCGCGTCCGCCGCGAGCATCCGAAGGCGTTCAGCTACCACAACCTGACGGTGCTGGAATCCTCCGACCCGAACATCCTCGCATTCGCCCGCCACACACCGGCCGAGCTGACCGGCACCGACAAGCCGGAGACGCTGATCGTGGTGGTGAACCTGGACGGTCACGAGGCGCATCAGGCCATGGTGCATCTGGAGCTGCCCGACTACGGCATCGATCCGAAGTGGGGTGCGCACATACACGACGAGCTGACCGGCCGCGACTTCGCGTGGAGCTGGGACAACTTCGTCTCGTTGGCACCGTGGGCCGATGTGGCGCACATCTTCACCGTGGTGCATGAGGACTGAGAACGCATGAGGGACGCGCGGCCGGCAGGCTGACCGTTTCGGTGATGGGGCCCGTCGTTTCGACGACGGGCCCCATCTGCGTTTTTGGGCGAAATCGTGGCGCTTCCGGCGTACGACGGGGTATTGTGGAGTGTGATTATGTCAATCGACTCTAAGGAGCAATATCATGGCAGAAACGTTCAACGTTCTCGTTGAAATCCCGCGTGGTTCCAAGAACAAGTACGAAGTCGACCAGGAGACCGGCCGCATCACCCTGGACCGTGAGCTGTTCACCGCCATGGGCTACCCGGACGACTACGGCTACATCGAAGGCACGCTCGGCGAGGACGGCGATCCGCTGGACGCGCTGGTGATGGTCAAGAACTCCGTGTTCCCGGGCTGCGTCATCGAGTGCCGCGCCGTCGGCCTGTACCACATGGAAGACGAAGAGGGCGGCGACGACAAGGTGCTGTGCGTGCCCGCCGACGTGCGCTACGACGACATCAAGGACGTCAACGACGTCAACGAGTACCACCTCAAGGAGATCAAGCACTTCTTCGAGCAGTACAAGGCCCTGGAACCCAACAAGGAAGTCCTCCCCGGCGACTACTGGACCGGCGCGGACGTTGCCGAGAAGGAAATCAAGGAGGCGCGCGAGCGTCTCGCGAACGCGTCGAAGTGATTTGCTTCAGGACAGCCCGGTGGGCTGTCCGGCGGCAACGTGCGAGGACGCGACAGCGACCGAGCCAACCATGAGCCGGCCGAAGGCCGTCCTCAATTGCAGGACCGTTGCCGAGAAGGAAATCAAGGAGGCGCGTGAGCGTCTCGCGAACGCGTCGAAGTGATTTGCTTCGCTTCCGCCTCCGCTGGCGGGGGCTGTCAGCCATCGGCTGACTGGGGGTGGTAACTCTGGCTTAAGTGCCACGACCACCCCCAGTCGCTCCGTGACAGCCCCCGCCAGCGGGGGCATTTATTATCTTATTATCTTATCGACCACAGCTTTCTGGCTCGCCTACAAACATGTTCCGCTGTTTGCTTCACGGCTCGTCCCGCCAGCGGGGCGATGTTGTGTTACAGTAGTGCCTTGTAGTTTTCACGACTTGCGAACAGCATTCGCTTGGATTCAAAGCCGGCTTGCTGGCCCGGCAGTTCTCAAAGTCCGTGCCCCCTAGGCGTAGGCGGTTTATCCGTCGAGGCCCATCCCCCGGGGAAGCCGGCGGGATGAACCTTTATGTTCCAGCTATGATTGAGATACTGCTTATTTCCGTATCCGTCGCCATGGACGCTTTCGCCGTCTCGATCGGAAAGGGATTGACCGTCACGCGCGTGCGGCCGGTCGACGTCATCAAGACCGCATTGTGGTTCGGCGGCTTCCAGGCATTGTTCCCGCTTCTGGGCTTTTTCGCGGCCAACACGTTCAGCAAATACGTCACCGCGGTTGATCATTGGATCATTTTCGCGCTGCTCGCGTTCATCGGCGGCAACATGATCCGCGAGGCGTTCGGCGAGGAAGAGGAGAACAGCCGGGAGACGGCCCAGTTCGACTGGCGCCATATGCTGCCGCTCGCGGTGGCGTGTAGCATCGATGCGTTCGCCGTCGGCGTGAGCTTCGCATTCATGAAGGTCAACATCTGGTTTTCGGTGATCGTCATCAGCGTGGTGACCGGCGCGTTCTCCACTGTCGGCCTGTATATCGGCCGCGTGTTTGGCGCACGCTGGCAGAAGCCGGCGCAGATCGCCGGCGGTGCCGTGCTCGTGCTTCTCGGTCTTAAGGTGCTGCTTGAGCACCTTGGCTTCATAGCATGGTAACGCAACGAGACTGAAAATATGCGGCTGTCAGCGTCCGTGTTCGGGACTTTCCGTGTCTGGATATTGCCGGGACGATGAGGCCATCGTCTTGCCGGCGCGGATTTCGTCGTGGTGCCCAAGGGGACATGTCTTCCCCGCGTGTGCGTCATTGCGCGCAGCCGAGGTCCTCGACCCAGGCTCCTCCATGCGAGCCGGTCGCCGGAGGGCGGTCCGTGGCGACCGTCTCGATCAGGCCGCCCATGATGGCGACCCTTCGCCGACGAACTCCACCGCCCAAAAGAAAGAAGCGCGTTGGCTGAATGACGGGTACCGACTCCCCGCATCGCATACTGGCGAAGACCAGTATTCCCTGCCGAAGAAAACCGTCAAATATCAGAAGATCAGCTGCATGACGAATGACGCGGCGAACACGAGCAGACCGCTGAGCATCACCGGCAGCAGCCCGATACCCAGCCACGGCGCCGGAGCAGCCGGATCCGGATCCGCCTCGCGGCTCCACGACACCGAGCATACGGCGAACAGCACCGCCACTACCACGAACGCCGCGGCCACGATGATGAATCTCGTCAGCAGCCCGTTATCCGGCGACGCGGAGCCCATGTCGATGAGATCGGGCACAAAACACCATCCCGCGGCGCTGACGGAGACCACGGCCCCCGTCATGCAGTGCGACAGCGCGCGAATCAGGTGGCTGCGCTCCGCGCGCACCATCTGCCGGCCGAACGCGATGATCGTCGCCGCGATCAGCAGTATCGCGAAGCACGCCGCCCAACGCACCAGCTGATACATCACCAGACGTCCATCATCCGCAAGACGCCCGCCCTCGTACGCGGGGTAAAACAGCTGGCTGGCCAACGACGTCCGCGCGCACAGAATCGACAGCACACCCGCAACCGCGCCGATCAGGCGGTCGGCAATGCCGGCACGGAACGGCCACCCAACCTGGAATAGCACGAGCAGCACCACGGCGAGCGCGATCGCAACCCCTTGCGCCACACCGCCCTGGTTCCCGAACGTGAACTCCAGCACGCCCGTCACGCCGAATAGCACCACGTATGCCACCGCCTGAACCGCAAGTACGCGGCCAATCGAGCTTCCGGTACGTTGTTCGCCGTCGCCCATCGTCATCACACTCCACAAATCGCAATCCGCGGCAGCCTCGCGACCGCCATTCCACTAACTCTAGCCTAGCGTCGGCTGTCCACATTATGCGCCTACAATATGACCACTAACCATATGGGTACTACGGTTATCCATATTCAGGAAAGGGGAAGCGGTTGACTGATTTGACGCTGATGACATTCGCGAACGACCCTGCCACCGTGCTTCCCTCACTTGCACTGCTGTCCCACCGCGTGCGCGTGCTGCCGATGGACGCCGCAAGCCTGGTGAAGATGCCGGAGAACACCGTGCTCTTCCTCGACGCCCGGGATGACCTCGCCACGGCGAAGACGCTGTGCCGGCTGATTCACGCTTCCGGTCTGGCCACGCCGATCGTGCTGATCCTCACCGAGGGCGGGTTCACCGTCGTCAACTCGCAGTGGGGCATCGCCGATGTGGTGGTGGCCTCCGCTTCACCCGCCGAGGTGGAGGGGCGCCTGCGACTGGTGTCGGAACGCGGCAATGCGCCGATCACGGGCGCCAGCACCACGGTCGATTCGGAGCGCACCGAGGATGGCCAGATCCGTTCCGGCGATCTCGTGGTGGATACCAACGGCTACACGGCATCGCTGCACGGCAGGCCCATCGATCTGGCGTACAAGGAATTCGAACTGCTGAAGTATCTGGTGCAGCATCCCGGCCGTGTGTTCACGCGCGCGCAGCTCCTGCAGGAGGTGTGGGGATACGACTATTACGGCGGCACCCGTACCGTCGACGTGCACATCCGTCGCCTGCGCGCCAAGCTGGGCGGCGAATACGAACATCTGATCGGTACCGTGCGCAACGTCGGCTACCGTTTCGACCCGCCCGAGGGCGAGGGAGACAAGTCACTCGCGGCTCCGGCGGCTTCCGACGACACTGACGCCGACGCCCAGTAAGACCGGCGCATCATGCCACGCGAATCCAAACGGGCACGCATCCAGCGGATGCACGAGGAGTACGCATTGCTCGTCGAGGCGTTCCCGCACCCGAAATGCGCCTTGGATTTCACTTCTCCCCTGCAATTGCTGATAGCCACCGTGCTCAGCGCCCAGACGACCGACAAGCGGGTGAACACCGTCACGCCCGAGCTGTTCTCGCGTTTCCCCGATGCCGCATCCCTGGCCGCAGCGAATCCGCAGGACGTCGAAGACATCATCCACCCGCTCGGCTTCTACCGTTCCAAGACCAAGCATCTGCTGGGATTGGCCGTAGTGCTGCGTGACCGTTTCGGTGGCGAGGTCCCCGATACGATGGACTCGCTGGTGACGTTGCCTGGCGTCGGCCGCAAGACGGCCAACGTGGTGCTGGGCAACGCGTTCGGCGTGCCCGGATTCCCCGTCGATACGCATGTGATCCGCGTGACGGGACGGCTGCGCTGGCGCGGCGACTGGAACTCGTCCAGTCCAGATCCGGTGCATATCGAGCGGGAGATCTGCTCGTATTTCGAGCCGTCGCAGTGGACCGACCTGTCGCACCGGCTGATTCTGCATGGACGCGCCACCTGTCACGCGCGCAAACCCGATTGCGCGGTGTGTCCACTTCATGACACCTGCCCGAGCTCACTGATATAGACCAAGCGGACGGACCCGGCCGGTATCCCACGCATCAGGGATCCCCCGTCGACCCGTTTACCCCGGGCATTACACTCGGAGCCATGCAGCACAGCGCACGGCATACCTCCATCAGCAGTTCGGCGAAGTCCGCCATCATCTTTGTCATCGTCGCGGGGGTGCTCGGCTGCGCCGTCTGGCTGGGCTGGTCCCTGCTGCACCGCAGATACACGCTGCCCACCTTCAGCGGCCTGCAATCAAGCGTCAAGGTGAGCGTCGGCATCACCGGCGCCCCGGAATCATTGGATATCCGGACAACCGACGACGATTCGCTCGACCGCGTCCTTCTCGGCAACGTCTATGAGACGCTGCTGAAGCGCGATGACAACAACAAGATCCAGCCGTCGCTCGCCTCCTCGTGGAAGGTGTCCGAAGACGGCACCACCTACCGCTTCAACCTGCGCAGCGGCGCGACGTTCGCCGACGGCACCACGATCACCTCGTCCGACGCCGTATGGTCCCTGCAGCAGATCATCACCAAGAAGTATGTCGGCAGCGACGAACTGTCCGCGCTGTCCAACGTGGAGTCGGACGGCAACAGCACGCTGGTGCTGCGGCTTCGCGAACCCGACCCGCGGCTGCTCGCCAAGCTCACCACGCGCATCGGCATCGTCTACAACCAGCGTGAGAACATCGACTACGCAAAGCAGGCCAGCGGGTCCGGACCGTTCACCGTCTCCCAATGGCAATCCGGCAAGCAGCTGACGCTGAGCCGCAACGACCACTATTGGGGTAGCAAGTCCAAGGCCAAGACCGTCACCGTCAACTTCGCGGCCGACACCACGGAGCTGGCCAAGGCTCTGAACAACGGCCAGATCGACGCGGCCGTCGCGCTGGATCAGTCCGCCGCCGACGCGGTGAAAGATGACGGCATCGTCAAGAAGCAGGGCGTCAGCAACCGCAAGGTCGTGCTCGCCTTCAGCAACAACACGCAGTCCATCCTTTCCGACAAGCGGTTCCGGCAGGCAGTGCGCTACCTCATCGACAAGAACGCGATGACCGAGGCGCTGGGCGGCGGCACGGTCATGACCGGGCCGCTGTCACCGCTCGACGACGGATATCAGAAGACGGATGAGACGTTCGGCCACGACATCGGCAAGGGCAACGACCTGATCAAATACTTCCGTTTCCGCGTCTCCAGACGACCGCTGACCTTCGTCTATCCGAAGGAATACGGCTCCCAGATCGGCGAACAGGTCAAGCAGACGATGTACGCCGAGCCCGCGTATTCGGACGTGTCCGTGTCGATGGTCGACGATGCCACATGGAGCAAGACCGTGACGCAGGACCGCCAATACGACTTCACGATCTACGAGACCGACGGCGAGGACGATCTGGACCTCCTGATGAACAGCAACTCGTACATCGGCTTCGTCAGCACCGACTCGCAGAACGCGTGGAGCAAGGCGCTGAAATCCTTCAGCGGCGACGACTACGCGAAGAACTTCCAGTCGTTCATCGGCACGCTCGACGACGATTCGCCGGTGGACTGGATCTGCACGCGCAAGCCGATCAGCGCGTACCGCAGCAACATCACCGGAGTGCCCGTCAACATGACCTACACGCAGCTGCCGCTCGCCGATATGACCACCACGGACTGATTCGGGTCCATGCGCCCGGACCCGCCCGCCGGCGGACGCAGCCGCGCGGCTGTTGTCACGATTGCTTTCTAGACTGTCGCTTATGACCGAAGAGCAGGATAACAGCATCATCAAGGCACACCTCACCCCGTTGCCCGACAAGGTCGGCGTCGACGGGCTCGAAGACAAGTGGCGCGGCGAATGGGACGAGGACGGAGTCTACAAGTTCCAGGGAACCCGCGACCGCAAGGCCGTCTATTCCATCGACACCCCGCCGCCCACCGTATCCGGCCATCTGCATGTCGGCCACGTGTTCAGCTACACGCACACCGACGTGATCGCGCGATTCAAGCGCATGCAAGGCTATGACGTGTTCTACCCGATGGGCTGGGACGACAACGGCCTGCCCACCGAGCGCCGCGTGCAGAACTACTACGGCGTGCGCGTGGACACGTCGCTCAAGTACGATCCTGATTTCAAGCCGCCGTTCGAGGGCACCGACGGCAAGAAGATCGACGCCAAGGATCAGGTGCCGGTCTCGCGCAAGAACTTCATCGAGCTGTGCGAGAAGCTCACCGCCCAGGACGAGAAGCAGTTCGAGGCGCTATGGCGTTCCCTCGGCCTGTCGATCGACTGGTCGCAGACCTACCACACCATCGGCGAGCACCCGCAGCGCGTGGCGCAGAAGGCGTTCCTGCGCAACCTCGCGCGCGGTGAGGCGTATCAGCAGGACGCGCCCGGCCTGTGGGACGTGACGTTCCAGACCGCCGTGGCCCAGGCCGAGCTGGAAAGCCGCGAATACCCCGGCTTCTACCACAAGGTCGCCTTCCGTTTCGAGGACGGCACGCCGATCTACATCGAGACCACCCGTCCCGAGCTGCTCGCGGCCTGCACCTCGCTGATCGCGAACCCGAACGACGAGCGTTACAAGCAGTATTTCGGCCAGTCCGTGTACTCCCCGCTGTTCAAGGTCAAGGTGCCGATTCTCGCGCACCCGGCCGCCGAGATGGACAAGGGCGCCGGCATCGCGATGTGCTGCACCTTCGGTGACGTGACCGATGTCGAGTGGTGGCGCGACCTGAAGCTGCCGACCCGCCCGATCATCCAGCGCAACGGCCGCATCGTCATGGACACCCCGGATTGGATCACCGACCCGGCCGGCCGTGAGATGTTCGCCGCGACCGCCGGCAAGACCACGTTCTCCGCCCGCAAGATCATCGTCGACGCGCTGCGCGAGGCCGGCGACCTGGACGGCGAGCCGACCCCGACCAAGCGTATGACGAACTTCTACGAGAAGGGCGACAAGCCGCTGGAGATCGTCACCTCCCGTCAGTGGTACCTGAAGAACGGCGGCACCGACGCCAAACTGAACGCCGAGCTGATCGAGCGCGGCAAGGAGCTCAACTTCCACCCCGATTTCATGCGCGTGCGCTACGAGAACTGGGTGCATGGCCTCAACGGCGACTGGCTGATCTCCCGCCAGCGCTTCTTTGGCGTGCCGTTCCCGCTGTGGTACCCGGTCAAGGCTTCCGGTGAGCCGGATTACGATCATCCGATCACTCCGAGCGAGGACCGTTTGCCGATCGACCCGACCAATGACGTGCCGGAAGGCTACGACGAGTCCCAGCGCGATGTGCCCGGCGGCTTCACCGCCGAGCCGGACATCATGGACACGTGGGCGACGTCCTCGCTCACCCCGCAGATCGTGACCCGCTGGGAGGAGCCGGACGAGGCTTCCAAGGCGCTGTTCAAGGCCACGTTCCCGATGGATCTGCGTCCGCAGGGTCAGGACATCATCCGCACCTGGCTGTTCTCGACCGTGGATCGCGCCCATCTGGAGAACAAGTGCCTGCCGTGGGCGCACGCCACGCTGTCGGGCTGGATCCTGGACCCCGACCACAAGAAGATGTCGAAGTCCAAGGGCAACGTCGTCGTGCCGAACAAGCCGATCGAGCAGTTCGGCGCCGACGCGGTGCGCTACTGGGCCGCCGCGGCCCGTCTCGGCCTCGACGCCACGTATGACGAAGGCCAGATGAAGATCGGCCGCCGTCTTGCGATCAAGCTGCTCAACGCCTCGAAGTTCGCGCTGGCCATCGGTCGCGAGGACGAGAACCATCATGTGGGCGAGACGGCCGACGCCGTCTGGAACCCGGTCGATGTGACCGAGCCGCTCGACCGCGCCGTGATGGCGAAGCTGGCGCTGGTGATCCGCCAGGCCACCGACGCGCTGAACGCCTACGAGCATTCCAAGGCGCTGGAAGTCATCGAGAGCTTCTTCTGGCAGTTCTGCGACGACTACATCGAACTGGTCAAGAACCGCGCGTACGGCACTGCCGACGCGCACGGCAAGGTGCCGAGCGACGCGGCCGTGAAGTCCGCGCGCACGACGCTGGGCCTAGGCCTGGACGCCTTCGCGCGCCTGCTGGCCCCGTACCTGCCGTTCGCCACCGAAGAGGTGTGGAGCTGGATGCACACCGGCGAGGGGTCCGTGCACCGCGCCGCTTGGCCGAAGGCCGACATCTATGCCGCAGCAGCCACCGGTGCCTCCCCGGAGACGCTGGCTTGGGCCGGCAAGGCCGTCGAGCAGCTGCGCAAGATCAAGTCCGAGGCCAAGGTCTCGATGAAGACCCCGATCCTGTCGGTGACGCTGGCCGCCGTCAAGGACGGCATCGACGCCATCAAGTCCGCTCTGGACGACGTGGCGCAGGCCGGCCGCGTGATCGGCAAGTTCGATCTCGCCGAAAAGCACGCCGAGGAGGCCACGGCCGAAGGCGAGGGCGACGATACCGTCGTCATCGATGCCAGCGAGCTCGGTGAGCCGCCGGCGAAGAAGGCCAAGAAGTAACCTGCTTCTCACTAACGGAAACGGCCCCCTCGGATCCACGAGGGGGCCGTTTTGCACCCACGGCATCGTGACGGCGGCATGCCGGCTGCGCGCCGTGCGCCGTATGCCGCGCACCCGTCACACGGCTGGCATGATGATCAGCAGACGCAGATCCTCGGTATGCCGGTTCCAGTCGGATAGCACGTCGTAACTGTGCCGCCCGTCGGCGATGCAGTGGTCGGAGTATGCGTTGGCACCGTCGCACGACAACCGTCTCAACGCGGCAGCGAGACGCGCGACCGGTTTGCCGTCGACGGCCGCGCTGCCGCTGCCGCTGCCGGCCAACGATTGCGCGGCCTGAACCAGCATGTCGGAGACGTCACCAATCGCCACTGTCTCGTCGATGAGCTCAGACGACGTGCTCTGCAACGGCGATCTGGGGTTCATGCCGGCGATGCCGTATACCGGCGAGAACTTCGGAACCGACGCCGACTTCGAACCGGATGCCGTGCCCGCCGCCGAAGATGAGCCGCTGCCGCTGGCGTTGCCATCCTTGCCGTCGCCGCTATCCTTGTTGCCGCCCTTGCCGTCGCTCTTGACGGCGTCGCCGAGCATGCCCAGGCCGCTGGCGTTGCCCATCACATCGCCGATACTCATGCCTGACTGCGAGTCGTCATCGGTCTTGCCACTGGCCAACGCCTGCGCCTTGCGCTCGGCCTCCTCACGCTCCTGCTTGCTGACGGCGGCCAGCCGCTTGCGCTCGGCCTTCGCCGCCATCGACGTCGTGTCGGAACCGGCCCAGCCGTAACGCACCCGGTCCGCAGCCGCATCGCCACCTTGCGCATCGCCGGTGGAGGCGGTGCTGGTCAGTGCGCCGGCGAACTGTATGCTGATCTGCTGCAATGCGTTCGCCGCGCCCGTATGTTCGGATGCCGCCGCCAAGGCGTCCATCGCCGACTGCACTTTCTGATTGTCGTCCTGAAGGTCGGCGCTGGTGGAGAACTCCTCGTTGGCGGCGTCAATCGCCTGTTGCTGATACCGCGCGGCTCCCGCCGACGTGCCTCCGGTCAGCTCGCTCAGATGCTTGGTGTACACGTCGGTGTAGGCCATCGAATAGGGGATCATCGCGTTGGACAGCTGGCTCTGCCCGGCCTTGTACGCCGTCGCGCCCTCGGTGGACTCCTGGGCCATGGTCTGGCTGATCTCATCGGCGAGTCCCGACGTGCCGCGCTGACGGATGCGCTGAATCAGGTCGTCTATGGCATGTACTGCGCCGTCGTGCTCATGCGCGGCACTGACCGCGTTGACCGCGTTGGCGAGGTCGGTGACCGCCTGCGCCATCGGGGTGTCGCCGGTCAGTTCGCCGGCTGTGCCGATCAGCGCCTGCATCTGCGTGGATGAGCCGATGCTGCCGGACAGATGGGTCGTGTACGACCCCACGTAATGCGCCATATACGACGAGAACGCAGCCTTGTGCGCTGCGGTTTTCTCCTTGATCGCCTTCTCGCCGAGCTTCTGCTCGCGATCGCGCATGGTGGTCAGCTGTTCGATTAGTTTGTGGTCCGACGCGGAACCGGTGACGACCAGCGTGTTGACCAGTGCGTCAGCACGGTCGGAGACAGCCGTGACCTCGTCGACGAACGACGCCGTGTCATCGGCCTGCACGGTCACGAACGCCAGTTGGCTCATCGAGAAGTTCTTCGCGTTCATATAGCAGTCGAACACCGTGCGTTTGCCGGGCTCCCCGACGCCGCTGACAAGCATGTCGGATCCTTGCGTCGTCAGCGTCATGCCGTCTCCGACGGTGATATCGTCGGAGACGGCAGACGGTACGGTGAACGCCACCACGGGAATGCTGTTCTCCGCGTAGCCGTTGGACACGGCCGCATTGGGCTCCACGGTGATACGGATATCGACCAGTCCGCTGGCACCGGCGATCTGGGACGGCTTCACCTGCGGGCCGTTCAGGCCGTAGGCGATGCTGACCGACCACGGCAACACGCGTTGCCCGGCCTTCACCCGCTCCTGTGTGGTCTTGCCGGTTTCCACAGCCTTGTATTCCGCCGCGAGCATGGAACCGTCACCGCTGTTGCCGGCCACGTAGTCGACGATGTCGCCGCCACGGGAGACCGTGAACTGGTTGGTGACGTACAGGCGTCCCGGAACCCCGTCCGAGTTGGCGAGAGACATGACATTCTGCGTCTTGGAATACCCGGCATCTCCTTCGGCCGGATTGGCACCGGCCGTGACCGGCCCGCCCGCCGAAGGGGCCAGAGTCAGGGCCAGCGTGGCGACAGCCGCCAGGCTTCGCGTCATCACCCCGGTCATATGCGCCATCGTCGCTCCCCCTTTCATTCATCATCACGCGGCCCGCATGCCGAATACAGGCATGCATATGCACGCCACCGACGATGCGGGCAGAGCGGCAAATCTCCGCCGATCAGGCGAACACGTCGAGCACGCCGGGATCCCCTCCCGCGTCGGCGATGCGCTGATGCCGCTTCTTGGCCTCGGCCACCACGAATTCCCGGTACATTTCCGCGATGTCGGGATCGAGTCCGGCGTCGATGGCGATGCGGTGCAGCCGTTCGATCTGGTAGTCCTCGCGCTTGTAATCCGCCGGCGCGAATCCGGCCCGCGCCTTGAGTACGCCCACCTGGGACGTGTACTTGAACCGCTCCGCGAGCAAGGAGACGATGGCCGTGTCCACATTGTCGATGGACTGCCTGAGCGCCTTGATCTTGGCCACGGTGACCGCGGTCTGCGGATCATGCCGTGCGGTGTCGGCGTCGATGACGGTTTCGGATCCGCCGCCTCCCACCTCGCGGGATGACGGCTTCGCCCAATCGCTGTTCTCGGGTTCACTCATACTGCCTACCATAGCGCGTGGGCCGAACCCGGGCCGTCGGCTATTCCTCAACGATGGAACGATATGGTCAATGCCGGCCGGGATGTCTAACGCCTACGGCGAATGGCATCCGTCAGAAATACGTCTGCAGGATCACCGTGCTTTCAGTGCTGACCGGCACCGTCCGATGGATGCGGTTCAGCAGTTCCTCCAGTTTGCTGGGTGACGACACGCGAACCACCAGCATGAAGCTGGGCGCGCCGGCTATGGAGTAGCAGGACACCACGCCTTCCAGCTCATGCAGCTTGCCGGGGATATCGGCCTCCTGCGAGTAGTCCAGCGGCGTGACGGACACGAACGCGCTGATCGGCAGACCGCGCAGCTCATAGTCGAGCACCGCGCGATACCCCTTGATGACTCCTCGCTTCTCCAGCTTCTGCACGCGGGACTGCACCGCGGACACCGACAGGCCGGACAGCCGGGACAGCTGAGCCAGCGTGGCCCGCCCGTCCTCCTCCAACGCATCGAGGATGGACTCGTCCGTGGCGTCGAGCATGGCGGAGCCCTCCGGCCTGATCTCCACCTTGCGCGATGCCGCGTCCGGTTCCTCGTCATTGCGCGTATTCGCCTGTGCCATCACGTCCTCCCGGGTCATACGGTTCGCCGCAACCTGCATGTGGAGCGGTTCCGGCGCGAACTTGTCTGATGACAGCTTATCGCGATGTCAATCCAGTATTATTCCATTGATTTCTTACTGTTATTTACGAAATATATAGTAATAATTACTGTTTTTCAATGTACTACTGTATATTTTATATTCTTGTTCATGATTGAAAGGTGACACCATGTCCATGCCCGCACTTTCGCAGCACTCGCTCAGCGTCCCCCGTTCCGGCATCCGGGACGTATTCGACCGGGTCGAGCACGTGCCTGACGCAATCTCGCTGTGCGTGGGCGAACCCAGCGCCACCGCGGCGCCGCATATCGTGGAAGCCGCATGCCGATCGATCCACGAAGGACACACCACATACACGAACGTGCTCGGCATCGAGCCGTTCCGCGAGGCCGTGGCGGCATACTCCGAAAAGGTGAAGGGGCTGCGCTACGACGTCGACACCGAGATACAGGCGGTCGACGGCGCGACCATCGGTCTGTTCCTGGCGATGAAGGCGCTGCTTGACACCGGCGATGAAGTGATCCTTCCGTCGCCGTACTTCACCTCGTACGACGCGGAGGCCCTGATGTGCGGCGGAGTGCCGGTGCCCGTCGCGCTCAAACCGGAACACCAGATGCGGCTGAACGCCGACGATATCGAAGCAGCAATCACGCCGCGCACGAAGGCCGTTCTTCTCAACTCCCCCGGCAACCCGTCCGGAGCTGTCACGCCGCTATCCGAGCTGGAGCGCATCGCCGACGTCTGCATCCGGCATGACATCTGGGCGATCTCCGACGAGGTGTATCACCCGTTCGTCTTCGACGGCTCCGCGTCAATCGCGCCCTCCATCGCCGCCATCGACGGCATGCACGAGCGCACGGTCGTCGTCGAAAGCCTGTCCAAGACCTTCGCCATGACCGGCTGGCGCATCGGCTACCTGCTCGGCCCCGAGCCGCTGATTGAACAGACCAGCAAGCTCGCCGAGCTGATGCACTCATCGGTCAACTCGACGGCGCAATATGCCGCCGTGGCCGCGTTGACCGGCCCGCAGGAGCATGTCACGGCCATGCGCGAGGAATACCGCACCAAGCGGCAGATCGTGCTGGACGAGCTCGACGGCTGCACCGCGCTGCGCCTGATCGAGCCGCAGGGCGCGTTCTACGCGTTCGTGGACGTGCGAGCCTGCGGCATGGATTGCGACAGGTTCAGCCGTATGCTGCTGGACGAGGAGCACGTCGCCGTGGTGCCGGGAACGGCCTTCGGCAGTGAGGGGGCCGGATTCGTGAGGCTTTCCTACGCCGGGGACGGGCGTGAGCTGCGCGAGGGCGTGCGACGGATGCGCGTGTTCGCCGAACGTCACGTCGACCCCGCGCTGGGCCGCCATACGCCCGGATACCATCATCTGCAGATCATGGCCTGAAAGCAGGCCGGATATAGACGGGAGCCCCCGCTTCAATGCCGAAGCGGGGGCTCCTCTCGTTCAGGCCGTCTGCCGGATCAGTTGCCGTTGACCGGGTTGCTGTTGCTCTGCTGGATAATGGCGGAGAGGAAGTCGCGGTTCGTCGCGGTCTTCTTCAGGCGCGGCACCAGCGTCTGGTATGCCTGCTCGGGCTCCATGCCGCCGAGCAGACGGCGCAGACGATAGATAATCGGCAGTTCCTGCGGCGAGGTGATGAGCTCTTCGCGGCGGGTGCCGGAGGCGTTCACGTCGATGGCCGGGAACAGGCGCTTGTCGGCCAGCTCGCGGCTCAGACGCAGTTCCATGTTGCCGGTGCCCTTGAACTCCTCGAAGATCACCTCGTCCATCTTGGAGCCGGTCTCCACCAGCGCGGAGGAGATGATGGTCAGCGAGCCGCCGTTTTCGATGTTGCGGGCGGCGCCGAAGAACTTCTTCGGCGGGTAGAGCGCCTGGGCGTCCACGCCACCGGACAGGATGCGGCCGGAGGCCGGCGCGGCGATGTTGTAGGCGCGGGCGAGACGGGTCATCGAGTCAAGCAACACCACCACGTCCTGACCGAGCTCCACGAGTCGCTTGGCGCGCTCGATGGCGAGCTCGGCGACGGTGGTGTGGTCGGAGGCCGGGCGGTCGAAGGTCGAGGAGATGACCTCGCCGGCCACGGTGCGCTCCATGTCGGTGACTTCTTCGGGGCGTTCGTCCACCAGCACGACCATCAGGTGCACTTCGGGGTTGTTCGTGGTGATCGCGTTGGCGATGTTCTGCAGCGTGATCGTCTTGCCGGCCTTCGGCGGGGAGACGATCAGGCCGCGCTGGCCCTTGCCGATCGGGGAAACGATGTCCATGATGCGGCCGGTGAGCTTGTTCGGCGTGGTCTCCTGCTTGAGGCGCTCCTGCGGGTACAGCGGGGTGAGCTTGGCGAACTGCGGGCGGTTGGCCGCCTCTTCGACGCTCATGCCGTTGATGGTGTCGACGGACTGCAGCGGCACGAACTTCTGGCGCTGGTTGCGGCGGTCGCCCTCGCGCGGCGCGCGGATGGATCCGGTCACGGCGTCGCCCTTGCGCAGGCCGTACTTCTTGACCTGACCCATCGAGATGTACACGTCGTTCGGGCCGGGCAGGTAGCCGGAAGTGCGCACGAAGGCGTAGGAGTCGAGCACGTCGACGATGCCGGCGACCGGCACGAGATCGTCGCCGCCGTTGTCCTGATGGTCGGAGATGCGCACTTCGCGGGTGTCGCGATCATCGTAGTCGCGGCCGCCACGGTCGCGGCCGCGCATGCGGCGCTGGCGACGGTCGTTACCGCGGTCGCCACGGTCATTGCGATCGCCGCCGCGGTCGCCGCGGTCGGAACGGTCAGCGCGGTCGCTACGGTTGCGGCGGGTGAATTCGCGCTCGTCGTCATCTCGATTATCACGGTCACCACGGGTGCCGCGGGCGGCGTCCGCATTGGCGTTCTGCACCGGAAGCGTGGCGAGAATATCGTCGAGGTCGCGGACGGTGTCGTTCTGCTGGTCGCGCTCGCGCGGTTCGATGGTACGGCGACGACGACGCATCATGCCGGAATCAGCCGCATCATCGCGATGACGCGGCTGATCGTCCGCCGGCGCGATGTCAAGTTCATCAAACAGATCGGCAGCCACCTGGCCCGCCTTTGCATCGTCGCGGGTGCGACGGCGAGGAGCCGCGGCGCGGTCGTCCTTGCTGTCGGATTCGGCGGCCTTCTGGCGGGAGATACGCGGCGTGCGGGTCGAGGCTGCATCGGGCTCGGGCAGAGACGCGACCAGTCCGGCCACCGCATCATCCGCCGCTGACACCGGTGCACTTCCCTTGGGCTCCGCCTTGGGAGCCTGTTCCGGAGTCTGCGCGGCCTGTGCAGCGGGCTGCGTCTGCTGGGTCGGCTTGCTTGCGGCGCCCTTTACCGGTCGCACGGTAACGCCCGCCGGCGCCTCGCCGCCTGATCGTGCAGCCTGCAGGGTGGCGACCAATTCCGGCTTGCGCATCGTCGACGTACCGCGCAGACCCATTTGCTTGGCGAGCTCCTTGAGCTCGATCAGCTTCATACCTTCAAGATTCTGGCTAGTTGCCACTCGTTTGCCTTTCCTTAGCAGACCGTATTGCACCGGTCCCTGCACTAAGAATGATTGCGGTCTTGCCGCTTTGAACGTCCGACGCACTCCATGCGTTTCGGACTTTCCATACTGTATAACGGGCTGGAGACCAATGCAAAAACGGACGCCGAGTCGCAGACATAAACAAATGCCCCCGCTGGCGGGGGCGATATCTGGTGTGGGTTACTTTTGTTCGTGGTAGGACTTATCCGTGTTCACGGACCACACGTTCTGCTTCGAGGTCTTGCCGGACTTGATGTTGGCGACGGCCTCGATGGCGGTGGCCATGGAGTGGTCCATGTTGTTGTAGCGGTGCTGGCCGTTGCGGCCGACGCAGTAAAGGTTGCCGAAGGAGTCGAGGTATTCGACGAGTTCGGACATCTGGGCATAGGTGTCGAAGTAGGCGGGATACGCCTTTTTGACACGTTCGCGATGGGAGTCGAGGACATCCTGCGGGCCGTTGATGACACGCATGCGGGTCAGTTCGGAAATGGCGAACTTGGTGGCCTCGGCGTCGGTCATGTTCCAGAAATCGTCACCCTCGTTGCAGAAGTATTCGAGGCCGATCCAGACGGTATCGTCGACATCCTTGACAAGGTAGGGGCTCCAGTTGTTGAAGATCTGGAGACGACCGACCTTGTAACCGGGATCCTGCACGTAGATCCAGCAATCGGGCACGATGGGCGGGTTGCCGAGCGTGGGGATGTCGGTGGTGTTCTTGAGGCGCATGTGCTTGACGAGCAGTCCGACGGTGACGAAATCACGGTAGGGCAGGCCGTTGGCGATGTGGGTCATGTCCTGCGGGACAGGCGCCGAAGACGCTTCGGCGTCATCGTCATGAGACGCCGCATCGATGGCGTTGACGAGGTCCTTGACGGGCATGGACGAGATGAACTGGTCGGCGTGCAGTTCGGTGCGCTTGCCGTCCGAGGACTCGTAGACCACGGATTCGATACGGCCCTGTGCCTGACGAATCTCGACGACCTTGGCATCGGTGATGACGGTGGCACCGGCGTCGACGCACCGGCGTTCCACGGTCTCCCAGAGCTGGCCGGGGCCGAGCTTGGGGTACCAGAACTCCTCGATGAGCGACGTTTCGACCTCACCCTTGCGCTTCTTGGGGCTGAGCTTGCGGAAGGCGTTCTTGAGAACGCCGAGGATGCTGAGGCCCTTGACGCGCTGGGCACCCCAATCGGCGGAGATCTGCGAGGGATGACGCCCCCACAGCTTCTCGGTGTAGCCCTCGAAGAACATGGAGTAGAGCTTGCGGCCGAACCGGTTGATGTAGAAGTTCTCCAGACTGGTCTCCGGCAGCTTATGGAACATGGACTTGAGGTAGCTGAAACCCGCGACCATGGTGAGCTTGAAGCCCATCGCCTTGAAGGTGTTGGCGGACAGGGAGATCGGGTAGTCGAAGAACCGGCGGTTCCAGTAGATGCGGGAGACGCGGTGGCGCTTGAGCATCACCTGGTCGGTGGTTTCGGGGTCGGGACCGCCCGGCTCCATGTCGTGCTCACGACCGAGTTTCTTGTCGTCATAGCTGGGGGCGCCCTGCAGCGGCAGCACGTCCTTCCACCAGTCCATGATCCGGTCGTCCTTGGAGAAGAAGCGGTGACCGCCGATATCCATGCGGTTGCCGTTGTGCTTGACGGTACGCGAAATGCCGCCGAACTCCTGCGTTTCTTCGAGTACGGTCACATCGTATGTGTCGGAGCCGCCGTTGTTGACGAACTCCCATGCTGCGGTCAGGCCAGCCGGGCCGCCGCCGATGATCACCACGGATTGCTTCTGCGTCACGTGAGGTCTCCTTATCGCTGAATCAGAGACAGTATATATGAACCGCTGGAAACGCACGCCGATTTTGTTGTTTTGCTTACAAAAACCTTCCGTCGCCATACACGAGAAGCCGCGTATCGCAACGAAAACGAGAGCGGGAAACGGCGACGTGCCGGTTTGGGGCGCACACGGCACCGGCAAATGACGGCGGACGGCCGACCGCAGTCGGCCTGCAATCAGCCGGTCCGACCGTCAGCGCCTCAATTCATATCGTCGGGGATGTCGATATCGGATTTCTGCACTTCCTCGACATTCACGTCCTTGAACGTGACGATGCGCACGTTCTTGACGAAACGCGACGACCGGTACACATCCCACACCCATGCGTCGGTGAGCTGCACGTCGAAATACACGTCCTGACCGGCGGAACGCACGTTGAAATCGACCTTGTTCGCCAGATAAAAACGCCGTTCGGTCTCCACCACGTAGGTGAACAGCTTGATGACGTCGCGATACTCCTTGTACAGGGTGAGTTCCGCGTCGGTTTCGTAATTGTCAAGATCCTCGGCACTCATTCGTCATCCTCCATATCACGTTTACGGCCACGTCCGAGGATACGCCACCAAGCTTCCTTCGAAGGTTTGCGTTCGCTCTGCCCATACGGCCAGGTGCTTCCCTCGCCCGGCGCGGCCAATTCATCGTCATTGTGCGCTTCCGGCACTCGGGCTGCGGCGACTTTCTCGATTCGGGGCGCCTGTTCGGCATCCGCACTCTCCTCGACCGCGGCGGGCTCCGGCGCGGGCTCGGCCTGCGCGGCGATGTTCTTCCTGATGGCGATCGAGTGCTCACGGGCGCTCATCGCCTCCTGCACACCGGGATTGTCCTCAATCACGTGCATGCCGAACGCGTCGAGAGAGCGGATGGGATCATACTCGTCCACCAGCGTGTCCATGACAATCAGATCCTGGTATTTGTTGTTCTCCGCATCCCACAGAGCGTCGCGCGAGGCGCCGGACGGCTCGAAGCCGAGCGACTGGTAGACGGAGCACGAACGCGAGTTCTGCTCGGGCACCGCCACCCAGATGCGGTGCATGCCCAGGCCGGCCGGTTCGGGCGCGAAACCGTACGTCATGACTCGCGGCATCAGGTCGCGCGAGTAGCCGCGCCCGCGGTAGTCACGGCCCAGCACCACCTGGATGCGGGCGGAGCGCGACCAGCCATCGATGTCGATCAGGAAAATCATGCCGATGACGTTGTCTGTCGACTGCGCGTCGATTTCGCCGTCCTCGTCATGGTCGGCGTCGGTCAGTACCGCCCATGCGATGGTGCGGCGGGACTCCGGATCGCCTACGCCCGACTCGTCGGGCTTCTGCCCGTTCGCCCACGCCACCGAGCGTCTCACCCACGTGTGTACGACAGCGCGTTCCGCCTGAGCGTCCTTGCCGGTGATCTTGGAGGCGCCATAGTAGGCGTCCAGCTCATCCATGCGCGGCAGGTCGTCGACGCTGGCCGGGCGCAGGTGCACCATCTCCCCCTTGATCGGCGGTATGGTGATCTGCGAGGGCAGCTCACGGGATACGTCCTGATCGAGCGGTAATGCGGCATTTTCAGACATTCGTTATTCCTCAACTGACGCTGGTAGAAGTCGGTACAGAAGATATCCTACCCGACTGACCGTTTGCTGTGAAGGAGTTGCCCACGTGTCTGCCGGCTGTGGGAGCGCCTGCGGCATGACGAACGGCCCTCGACACGCGGTTCAGCACCGCGGCCAAGGGCCGTTCTTCAAACCGGAATTTCAGAGTCTCGGGATTCCGGCGAACCCGTGGGGCGTCAGCCCTTGATCTTGCCCATCACGACCTTGGTGACAGCCTTCGCGTCGGCCTGGCCGCGCGTGGCCTTCATCACGGCTCCGATGATGACACCCATCGGCTTCATATTGCCGCTCTTGAGCTTCTCGACGACATCCGGGTTGGCCTCGAACGCCGCGTCGACGGCCGCCTCGATGGCGCCGTTGTCCTCGACGATCTTGTAGTCGTGCTTCCTGACGACCTCATCCGGGGTGCCTTCGCCCTTGAGCACGCCTTCGACGGTCTGCTTGGCGAGCTTGTCGTTGAGCTTGCCGTCGGCGATGAGCTTCTCGACCTCGGCGATGTCGGCCGGGGTGATTGGCAGCTCTTCGAGCGAGACGCCCTTGGCGTTGGCCTCGCGACTCAGCTCGCCCAGCCACCACTTGCGGGCACCGGCGGCCTTGGCGCCGGCCTTGACGGTCTCCTCGATCAGGTCGAGCGCGTCGGCGTTGAGGATGTCGCGCATCTGCAGGTCGCTCAGGCCCCATTCGGCCTTGAGACGGTTGCGGCGCTCGCGCGGCATCTCCGGCATCTGGGCCTTCATCTCCTCGATGTGCTCCTTGGTGATGTGGAGCATGACGAGGTCGGGATCCGGGAAGTAGCGGTAGTCGTCGGCGTCGGACTTGAGACGGCCGCCGGCGGTGGTCTGCGTGGCCTCATCCCAGTGGCGGGTCTCCTGCAGGATCTCCTTGCCGTCGTCCAGACGCGCCGCCTGACGGCGGATCTCGTACTGGATGGTTTTCTCGATGCCACGGAACGAGTTCACGTTCTTGGTCTCCGAACGGGTGCCGTACGGGGCGTCGGCGGAGGGGCGCAGCGAGACGTTCACGTCGGCGCGCATATTGCCCTGCTCCATGCGGGCGTGGCTGATGTTCAGCGCACGCACGATGTCGCGGATAGCGCGCATGTAAGCGCCGGCGATCTCCGGAGCGCGGTCGCCCGCACCCTCGATCGGCTTGGTGACGATCTCGATCAGCGGCACGCCGGCACGGTTGTAGTCGACCAGCGAATGGTCGGCGCCTTCGATGCGGCCGTCGGCACCGCCCACGTGGGTGTTCTTGCCGGCGTCGTCCTCGATGTGGGCGCGCTCGATCGGCACGCGGAACACGGTGCCGTCCTCAAGCTCGACATCCAGGTAGCCGTTGCCGTTGGTGGGCTTGTCGTACTGCGAGATCTGGTAGTCGCGCGGCATGTCCGGGTAGAAGTAGTTCTTGCGGGCGAACTGGCTCCACTCTGCGATCTCGCAGTGCAGGGCCAGACCCAGCTTGATCGCGTAGTCGACCGCGGTCTTGTTGATGACCGGCAGGGAGCCGGGCAGACCGAGGGAGACCGGGGTCAGCTGCGTGTTCGGCTCGCCGCCGAACTCGATGTGGGCCGGGCAGAACAGCTTGGTGTTCGTGGACAGCTCCACGTGCGTTTCCAGACCGAAGACCACGTCGTATTTCTTGGTGGCATCGGCATACTTCATCAGTTTTTCAGCCATGATGTTTGTTTTCCTTCCGATGCGTCACTTGTTCAGGCCGTCGAACCACGGGGTCTTCAGGGACTGCCAGATCGGGCCGCCCCAGCTTTCCTCAAGTGCGGCTTCGAGCGCGGCGGCGGGCTTGTACATGACCTCGTCGCGCTGCTGCGGAGCGATGAATTGGAATCCGACAGGCAGGCCGTCGTCGGACAGGCCGGCCGGAATCGACATGGCCGGGACACCGGCGAGGTTCGCCGGAATCGTGGCGATGTCGTTCATGTACATGGCCAGCGGGTCGTTCATCTTCTCGCCGAACTTGAACGCGGTGGACGGGCTGGTCGGGGAGACCAGCACGTCGGCCTTCTCGAAGGCGTTGTGGAAGTCCTGGATGATGAGCGTGCGCACCTTCTGCGCGGAACCGTACCAGGCGTCGTAGTAGCCGGCGGACAGCGCGTAGGTGCCGAGGATGATGCGGCGCTTGACCTCGTCGCCGAAGCCGGTCTCACGGGTGTAGGCCATCATGTTGGCGGCGGTCTGCGGTACACCGGTCGGCGGCATCACGCGCAGGCCGTAGCGCATGCCGTCGTAGCGGGCCAGGTTGGAGCTGACCTCGGACGGCATGATGATGTAGTACGCGCCCAGCGAGTACTCGAAGTGCGGGCAGGAGACCTCGACGACCTCGGCGCCCATCTCTTCGAGCTTCTTGACGGCCTCGTTGAAGCGGGCCTCGACGCCGGGCTGGTAGCCGTCGCCGCCGAGTTCCTTGATCAGGCCGACCTTGAGTCCCTTAAGGTCGCGCTTGAGGCCCTCGCGGGCCGCAGCGGCCATCGGACGCGGGCCTTCGGGAATCGACGTCGAATCACGCTTGTCGTGACCGCCGATGATCTCCTGCAGCAGCGCGGAGTCGAGCACGGTGCGGGAGACCGGGCCGATCTGGTCGAGCGAGGAGGCCATGGCGATGGCGCCGAAACGGCTCACGCCGCCGTAGGTGGGCTTGACGCCCACGGTGCCGGTCAGGGCGCCGGGCTGGCGGATCGAGCCACCGGTGTCGGTGCCGAGGGCGATCGGGGCTTCGAATGCCGCGACCGCGGAAGCGGAGCCACCACCGGAGCCACCGGGCACGCGCTCGGTGTCCCACGGGTTGTGCGTGGTCTGGTAGGCGGAGTGCTCGGTCGAGGAGCCCTGCGCGAATTCGTCGAGGTTGGTCTTGCCGAGCAGCGGCATGCCGGCGGCCTTGAGCTTCTCGATGACGGTGGCGTCGTACGGCGGCACCCAGCCTTCGAGGATCTTCGAGGCGGCGGTGGTCTCGATGCCCTTGGTGACGATCATATCCTTGATGGCAATCGGCACACCGGCCAGTTCGGGCAGCGCGGCCTTGTCGTCGGCGCTCTTGGCGTCGAAGGCGTCGGCCTGGTCGAGCGCCTGATCGGCGGAGACCTTCAGGAACGCCTTGATGGACGGTTCGGCGGTGTCGATGACGGCGAGGTGGGCCTCGACCAGTTCGCGGCTGGAGACCTCACCGGCCTTGACCTTGGCGGCCATTTCGGCCGCGGACAGCTTGACGAGTTCAGTGGTGTCGCTCATCGTCACTCCTCACTTCCCAGAATGCGCGGCGCGACGAACATGCCGGCTTCGGTCTTCGGGCCTCCGGCAAGCGCCTCTTCCTGCGTCAGCGGCGTTTCGGCGACGTCGGGGCGCAGGTACGCCTCCAGCGGGACGGGGTTGGCGGTCGGCGGCACGTCATCGCCGGCGACCTCCTGCACCTTGTTGATGGAATCCGCGATGACGTTCAGCTCACCCTGCAGACGGGTGATCTCCTCATCGGTGAGCGCGATACGGGCGAGATCGCCCAGGTGCTCGATTTCTTCACGTGTGAATGTAGGCATGGCCTTAACTATATGAGCCGTATGTGACACGCACCATTACATTCTCACGATGTTGCGCGGTGTCCGGCGGCCCTGCGGCAGCGGCCATATCGCGCGGCTGTGCCCGAGCGCGCGACGATATGGCCGAATGGGTGTCATTTGATGTCGGATTTCTTGAACACCAGCAGGCCGATCAATGGAATCCTCCACTCGTCGGCAGCCAGCGGCGTGACCTCGTGGCCGAGGAACACCAGTCTCGCCACGCCGAGCGACGGCACGGGCTGAGGCTGCGGCGGGATATGAGGCTGCGTCATCGCGGCACCTCCTGCGTGTTCGGCTGAGTGTAGGTTGCGGCAGGCTCGCCGTATTGGGCCGGCACCTGCCCCGGTATCGCGCGGGTCTCGTACTGCACCTGCGCGTGGGTGAACGCCCGCGCAGTCGGCTCCAATGCGGCACCTTCAATGCGGAACACCCGGCCTTGCTGCGGGTCGTTGGCATTGCGGGGCACCTCGCGGACGGTGACCTGCGGCGCGGTTTCGAACACCGCGTGCAGTTTGTCGGGTTCCGGCGTCGCGACACGGATCGAATGGGTGGAATGCTCTGCGACGAACGCCGCGACCGTCGTGGTCTCCAGAATGCGGCCGCGACCGATGATGACGAGATCGTCAGCGGTCAATGCGACCTCGCTCATCAGGCGCGAACTCAACAGCACCGCACGGCCCTGCCCGGCGAGAACGCTCCTGCATTGCGCTTTTCCACGCTCGCAAGGCCGGTGAATTCGATGACCTCATCGACGCGGGATCGCGGTATGCCGTTGGTAAGGGCGAGGCCACGCAGATGGGTGTAGGCGGACCGACCCTTATGCGCGGATTTGGCGTCGAGAACCGCTCCTACGGCGGTCATCGGCGATGGTGTCTTGACGAACGGCACTCCGTCAACCAGCGCACGGCCCGCATTGGGGGGTGGCCAAGCCGAGGGCGGCCCGCATCGTCGTGGACTTCCCGGCGCCGTTCGACCCAAGGAAACCGGTCACCTTGTCGTCTTCGGCGGTGAAACTGGCATTATCAAGCACGGTCTTACGCCCGAAGCGTTTGGTAAGGCCTCTATCGTTATCATGATTCGAGCATACACACCCGCGTCACCCGTGCTGCGCAATCCAGCTGTGCATGGCCACTGCGGCTGCGGCGCCGGCGTTGATGGACCGCACGGAACCGAATTGCGAGATGTATACCACGTCATCAGCGAGTTCGAGAGCTTTGTTCGACAATCCGGGGCCTTCCGCGCCAAACAGCATCAGACACCGTTCCGGAAAACGGTAGGTTTCCATCGGTACGGCACCGGGAATGATATCCAACGCGATGATGCGGGACGATTCCAGCGTCCTGATGCGAGCGTCGGCCCGCGCGACCGCATCATAGCCCGAATGATCCGTTGCGGACGCGAATCGGGGGGATCCGTTGGATTCGTCATCGTCCGAGAGAAGCGCACTCGCATCGGAGTGAGCCTGATGCGCGTGCATCGCCGCGGCGGCGGCCTGTGCCTGGGCGGCGGCAATTTCTCCCGCGATGCGCAGCTTCCAGCAGGTGACGAGTTCGTCGATGCTGGGATGATACTCAACGTGCTGGTACAGCTCGGTCATCAGCGAGCCCTTGCGGTTCCATTTGTGCGGGCCAACGATGTGCACGCGATTCGCGGTGAACGCATTCGCCGTGCGCACCATGGAACCGATGTTGAAATCGTGCGTCCAGTTTTCGATGGCGACTTCGAAGCCGTGGCGACCGGCCGCGTCCAGATCGTCGCGAATGGCGTTCACGGTCCAGTACCGGTAACGGTCGAGCACGTTGCGACGATCGCCTTCATCCAGCAGCGTCGTATCGTAGCGTCGATCGTAGTTCGGCGATTTAGGGTCATCCGGGCGTGGCTCACCGGGGTGCTCCTGCGTCCATGGTCCTACGCCGACTTCACGAAATTCCGGCTCCCCCGAAGCCTTTGCCGCCAGAGAGATGGGGTTGGGCTTGTGCATGGCTATCGCAGTTCGGATTCGTGGTAGATTTCGATGAATGGCAGCTCCTGCCGTTCACCGCTCACGGGGTTGACGACCTCGATGACGGGTTCGGTCATGTCGACGCCGCCGATCAGCGATGCGATGGCAACCACTTTCGCGCCTTCATGCTCCACCACGCCGAAATCGAGGCTCAGCTCATTGCCGTTGCGCAGCGTCACCAGCGACGAGGTCTGCACATAGGATTTCTCCGAGAGCCATGAATCCAGCAATACCACGCGCTTGCCCTTGATGGACGGGCCTTTGATGGACGGGTATACGAAGTCCATGACGAATCCGTCGAGGTCTTCACCGCGCGATGCCGCCGCCTGAATCATCGCGCCGACCAGTGGAACGGCCGCGGCGGTCAACGCACCGACGGCGTCGAAATCATCGATGGAATAGCCGTTCTCCTCAAGCGTGTCCAGAAGAATGTGACCGACGATAGCCGCCCCGCGATGGTCGAAGGTGACGCCGGCGAGCTCGCAGAACGGCTTGCCTTCCATTTCCGCGGCAATCAGCCGTCGGAGCTGTTCGCGCGGCTCCAGCATGGAGAAGTCATCCGTCTGATTCGGCGATGCGTCGGAAGGAATGTTGTTCGTGCCCACAGCGGTTCCGGTCGTCCCGGTCTTGCGGAATCCTTGCTCTTCATTCATGGTTCTCAGGATATCGTTGCGTGCCGTCAAGTCACCGCCGGCAATGGCCATGCATATCCGCGCGGTTGCGTATTTGCCTCGCTGGCGGGGGCCGAGTCATGCTGGTATTCCTTTGGATGCTCTTGCGTTGGTTTTATTCGGAGGTGGTTTCCGGGGCGGTGATTTCACGGACATCGGATTTGTCCGGATCGATGATGTTCACCGACCCGATGACCGTGGCCTGATCGAGCTTCTGCAGTTTGCGCGCGGTGACCAGCACGCGGGATTCCAACGATGATGCGAATTGGTTGTACGCCGTCACGGTGCGGGTGAGCGCGGTACCGAGTTTGTTCGCACGCTCCCCCAGTACGGCGAAACGCTCGTACAGTTCCCTCGACAGGTCGAACAGGGTCTTGGCGTCATCGGTGAGGCTCTGCTGCTGCCAAGCGTATGCGACGGATTTCAGCACGGCCCACAGGGTGACCGGCGAGGTCAATGCGACCTTGCGGGCGAAGGCGTCATCCATCAATGTCGGATCGGCCTCCATTGCAGCCTGCAGCAACGCCTCGTTGGGAATGAACGCGATCACGAAATCAGGGGCCGTGTCGCATGCACTCCAATACGCCTTATCACCCAATGCCCTGACGTGTTCACGCAAAGCTTTCGCATGCGACCGCAGCAGCTCGTCACGCCGTTCCAGATCCTCAGGCCCCGCGGTTTCCGGAATCATGCAGGCCCGCTGATAATCGGCATACGGCACCTTCGCGTCGATGGGAATCGTCTTGCCTCCCGGCAGATGGACGATCATGTCAGGCCGGAGCGTCTTACCGTCGACGCCAGTCATCACCACCTGCGTATCGAAGTCGACGTGCTCCAGCAAACCGGCGGACTCCACAATGTTGCGCAGTTGCGCCTCTCCCCAAGCGCCGCGGACCTTGTTGTTGCGCAATGCCGCCGAGAGCGAGCTCGTCTCACGGTCGAGCCTCGCCTGCTGCTCACCCAGCCCTTTGAGCTGCTCGCCCAGCACGCCCATCTCGTGTTTGCGCCCCTCCTCGATGTTCGAGACCTTCTGCTGCAGCTCATCGAGATTCTTCTGCAAAGGAGCCAACGCCGACAGCACCTTGCCCTGCTCTGTCAGCGCTTTTTCCTGCTCTTCCCGGCGCCGCAGCCCATCGGCCTCGGCCCGCTCGCGCTCACGTTGCACCCGCACCTGTTCCGCCTGCTGCGCCTGAGCAAGCTGGGATTTCGCGAACGACAATTGCTGCAGAAGTCCCTCGGACTGGGCCTTGGCCTGAGCCACTTGGGCGGCAAGCCGCGCATTGTCGTCCTTCATGGCCTCGCAGGATCCCCTCAGCGCGTCCACCTCGGAGGCCTTCGCCATGCGGGCGGAGGCTTGGCCACGCATTTTGCCCAGCGCGAATCCGGCGGCCAGACCCAACAACGCCACCACCGCAACGATCACCACATCAAGCACTTCATCGAACATGTGTATTATTACACATCATCCCGCGGACGAACGAGTGCCGCACTTATGAGCGAACCAGTCGGGAAATCACCTTCTCGACCTCCGACAGTTTCTCGTCGGCCACCTCGCCGCCCTCGGCCGCCGCCTGCCGCACGCAATGGTTCAGATGGTCGTCAACCAGCATCACCGACACGGCCTTCAATGCCGAAGTCGCGGCGGAGATCTGGGTCAGCACATCGATGCAATACACATCATCCTCCACCATCTGCGCGACCGCATGGACCTGCCCCTCGACACGCCGCAGCCGCGCGAGGATCTTCGCCTTGTCTCCGTCGTAACCCTGCATAACCAACCTTCCGCCCAGCGCGAACATTCCTGACAACACGCATTATATACCCTCTAGGGGTATAGGGTATAGTTAATATCCGAGATTATGATAGAAAGGGGAAAGGAGCGGCGATGGAATTCGACATCTTCCTCGGTGTGGCGGCACTGGTGATAGCCGCCGTGCTGACATGGTGCATCCTGCGATTCTTCTTCGCGCCCAGAAGGGGAGGCGCCCGGGCGACGCTGCATGACGGCGTTCAACAGGCGACCATCACGGTCAGGGGTGGGTACTCCCCCGATATCGTCACGATGCAAGCCGGCATTCCGATCACGCTGAGGTTCGATCGGAAGGAGACCGGCGAATGCACGTCGCATGTCGTGTTCCCCGATCTCGGAACGGACACGATGCTGCCAGGCAACGAGACCACCGAGATGTCGCTTCCGCCGCTGCCGGCCGGCGACTACCCCTTTGCATGCGGTATGAACATGGTGCATGGGTTGCTTCGCGTCGAGGGGGAGACGGACTCCGCCACAAAACCGGACGACGGCACTGCATCGACCGGGACCGCCATACCGGCCGGCACGCCCAGGATGTCCGCCGCGGACGCGCTGCTGGCCGAGCGGCAGGAGGCGGAGGAACGCCGTCAGGAGATTCGCCATACCGGCATGCTGGTGGCCATCGGCACCGTTCTCACGCTCCCGGTGTTCGTCCCCATGATGCTCATGCTCGTCAGTCACTCGCTCGTTCCTTCATGGCTGATGAACCCCTGGCTGCAGGCCATACTCATCACCCCGGTCATGTTCTACTGCGGGGCGCCGATCCACCGCGTCGGATGGCCGGCACTGTGGCATCGTTCTCCGGACATGAACTCGTTGGTGGCATTGGGGACCACCGCCGCATACCTGTACAGCATCGCCTTGTGCTTCGTCTCGGAGCTGATGCCCGAGGGGTCGAGAGAGCCCTACTTCGAGTCGGTCGGCGTAGTGATCACGCTCGTTCTGGTCGGACGCCTGTTGGAGGCGAAAGCCCGTGAGGGCACCGGAAAGGCCGTGCAATCACTGATCAAGCTGCGCCCACGTGTCGCCCACATCCTCGATGTCGGAACGCCACTGGCCAAGGATCTGGCCGCCGGCAAGGCATCCGGCGACGGATGGCTCGACCCTGCCCAATCCCAAGACATCGACATCGACCGCGTGAAGACCGGCGATCTGCTGGTGATCCGCGCCGGCGAGCGCATACCGCTGGACGGCGTCGTGTTGGCCGGCGAGGCCAGCGTCGACGAGTCCATGATCACCGGCGAATCCGTTCTGGCCCGGCGTGGCGTCGGAGAGCCCCTGACGGGGGCGACCATCATGCAGCAGGGCAATGTGGTCATGAAGGTCACACGCACCGGCGAGGACACGGTGCTCTCCCAGATCATCGCTCTGGTCGCACGCGCACAGGCGACCAAAGCGCCCGTGCAGCGTCTGGCCGACAGGATCGCCCGCGTGTTCGTCCCCGCGGTGATTATCGCCGCATTGTGGACCGGTGCCATATGGATAACGTTCGGGCCGCAACCCAAACTAGCCCATGCGCTGGTGACGGCGGTCAGCGTATTGATCATCGCGTGTCCTTGCGCGCTCGGACTGGCCACGCCGCTATCGGTGACCGCGGCGACCGGCCTCGGCGCCACGAACGGCGTGCTGGTCACATCTGCCAGGGCCTTGGAGCAGGCCCGCGACATCCGAACCGTCGTGTTCGACAAGACCGGGACGATCACCGTCGGAGCCATCGATGACGACGCCGACTACGCCAAGCCGAGCTATACGAAGGACAGCGTCAAGCCGGGTTCCAAGGAGGCGATAGCAGCGCTTCGAGCCGCTGGTATCCGCACGGTGATGCTGTCGGGAGACAAGGCGGAGGTCGCCGAACGCGTCGCCGCGGAAGTCGGCATCGACACGGTGATCGCTCAGGTCAGGCCCGACGGCAAGGCCTACTGGATAAGGCAGCTGCAGATATCGCGCGACGCCGCCGCGGCACAGTCGTCGGTGGCCCCCGCCATCGCCGACGTCCCCAATGGACTGGTGGCCATGGTGGGCGACGGCATCAACGACGCCCCCGCCTTGGCGCAGGCAGACGTGGGCATAGCCATCGGCACCGGAACCGACATCGCCATGCAATCCGCCGACGTGACCCTCATGAGCGGCGACCTGCGAGGCGTGGTGAAAACCCTCAACCTATCCCAAGCCACGATGCGCAACATCCGGGAGAATCTCGCCTGGGCCTTCGGCTACAACATCATCGGCATCCCCATCGCCGCCGGCGTGCTGTACCCCTTCACCGGCTGGCTGCTCAGCCCGATGATCGCAGGCCTGGCGATGGCGCTCAGCTCCGTCTGCCTGGTGCTGAACGCGAACCGCATGCGGCGCGTCACACTGAGCCCCGACACCGTCTCCTTCACCGCCGCAGGCGGAAGAGACGCCGACAGGAAAGCGCCCGACCAACACGGCGCGCGCAGCATCATTCTCGACACCGGAGACCGTCCCCGTGCCGATGGCCATCACACCGATGAGGGCCATCACCATCAGCCGAACAAGGAGCAACCCATGCACATGAACCACATGCATTCCGCAGACATGAACGACGCGACGCAGACCGCGACCGACCCTGTGTGCGGCATGACCGTCGCCGTCAACAACGACGCCATCACGCGCGAGCACGACGGCACAACCTATTACTTCTGCGGGGAACACTGCGCCAACAACTTCATGAAGGCACCGCAGCTGTTCCTGGAAAACTGACCGGCCCGTAAAACGGTCCGGCCTGAAGACCGACCGGACCGTGGGGCGCAAATCATTCCGTCGAGTACTACCGGCGCTTTGATCTGCGTCCCTTGAAGTAGATGTCGAACACGATCCATACGGAGAGGATGAACGCTATCACATATCCCATGAATCCCACGACCGGTATGCCGAAGATGATCGGCTTCATGCCCGCGTAGTACACGATCGACGATCCGACGAACAGGCCGACGACGATCAACGCCATCGTCAGACGGTTGACCATGTCCGACAGCAGGCGCATCGGTTCCTCGGAACCAACGACCTCCATGTTCATGCGCAGCTGGCCTCGGGTGAGCATGCGCATCGCGACCCTGGACTCGCTCGCCGCGGACAGCAAGCCGTGCAATGCCTGATGTCCCTCGACGCCCAGCGCCTTGATCTCGTCTTTCGCCGCTCGATCCAACGACTTGCTGCCGGCAATATGGTCGGAGATGATCTGAATCATGTTCACGTCGGGGATGAATTCATCCAGCAGGCCCTCCAACGTGACCAACGCCCTGCCGACCGTCGTCACCGTGCCCGGCACCTCGATGCCGTGCCTTTGGGCCAACGACGTCAGCGACGTCAGGAACGCCGCTATGTCCAGGTCGCCCAGGTCTACCGTGCCGAACTCCTTGACGACCATGTCCAGGTCGGCCAGCAGCGCGGGGTAATCCTCAGGATCGGACTCGGTGCCCGCGAAACGCAGCAGACCGTCCGCCAGCGCGGCGGAATCCTGTTTGGCGACGGCGAAGATCATCTCCCGGAGCACGCTGCGGGCCTGGCTGTTGAGCCGCCCGGTCATGCCCAGATCGATAAGCACGATCTGGCCACCGGAGATGATGATGTTGCCGGGGTGCGGATCCGCATGGAAGAAACCGTCGTCCAGCACCTGCGTCGCATAGTTGTCGACCAGCTTGGTGCCGATTTCCTTGAGGTCATACCCGGCTTCGATCAGCTGATCGGTATGGGAGACGGCGATGCCCTCGACGTAATCCATGACGACCACGTGCTCGGTGCACAGATCCATGTACGGTTTCGGGCAGTCCATATACCGATAGGCTTCGCAGAAGCGCTTGAACTCGCTGAGGTTACGCGCCTCCACCAGAAAATCCGTCTCGGATTCGAACGTATCCCACAGTTCCTCGACCACGCCGCCAAGATCCACCACCTGCGCACTGGGCAGCATCTTCGTGGCAGCCCGGGCGATCGAACGCATGATGGACACATCCAACGCCATGATCTCGCGCACGCCAGGCCGCTGCACCTTCACGGCGACGTCTTCGCCGGTGACCAGCGTGGCGCGATGCACTTGCGCGAGGGATGCGGAACCGAGCGGCGTCGGATCGATGCGGGCGAACACCTCGCCTATGGGGCGGCCATATTCCTGCGTCAACGTGTCGACGACGATCTGATACGGCATCGGGTCGGCATCGGCGCGCAGCTTCGCGAGCTCGTCGCAGAACGACTGCGGCAGAATCTCCGACCGCATGGACAGTATCTGCCCGACCTTGACGAATGTGGGGCCCAGTGCCTCCAGCATCAGCCTCATCTTCACCGGAGTGAGGCCGTGCACCACATCGAACTGGTTCGCAATGCGCATGATCTGTCCGAGGCGCTTGACTTTCCCGCGCCTCGTCAGGTGATATCGGCTGGAGAAGGTGTCGCGATGATTGTTGAACAGCCCGATGGTGGGAGACCCGTCCCATTCGCGGCGTTTGCCGGCACGTCGCGTCACGACACCGTCTTTCGCCGAACCGTCCGACCCCGATGCGGATTTCCCCCGTTCCGGATCATGCCGTGGGTCGCCGGCATGGCCGCCCGCGGTATAGGACGGCATGGTGCGCTGCTCCGGCATGCTAAGCAGCGGAGCCTTCCGCCGGGGAAGGATCTTCGGCGGCGGCACCGGCATCGCTCTGCTCCTTGGCGCCCTCAGTCTTTTCCTCGGCCTTCTCCTTGGCCTCCTGCGCCTTGTGCTTGAGCTCGGTGTTCAACGCCTTGCCCTGTTCCACGGTGAGCTCGCCCTTCTTCACCAGACCGTCGACGATCTGCTGGCTCTTCTCAAAGCTCTGCTGCCCCAGCTCAACGCCGGTGGCCAATGCCCCAACGCCCGCGAGAAACACCCGGCGCAGGCCTTCACCCAAATCGAAATCAGCCATGATACCTCCTTTGGTTACTTGTGGTTCCAAGATTACCCCCACCCGTCGCATAACGCGATAGGGGTGGCGTGGTTTCCGCTATGAGATGGAAACCACGCCCCGGCAATCCGCTCATCGGCCCATCAAGCTCATCGACCCGTCAAGCATCGCAGAGTCCGAGGGCGCGGAACCGTCCAATTCACCGGGGGCGGGCGGCGGCGACCTTGCGGGCCTTGTCCGCCAGAGCGTCCAACCGTGCCAGTTCGAACATCTGCTCGCTGGACTGGTCCGGCTCGAACTCCCCGTACCGTCTCGTCACTGCGGCCCGAATCAGGAAATCCGCGACCGCGGGGTTCTTCGGCAGCAGCGAGCCATGCATGTACGTGCCGATGACATTGCCGACACGAGCGCCTTCCGTATGATCCTCGCCGTTGTTGCCGGTACCGTCATGATCGACATGCCCCAGCGGCAACGTTCCCTCGCGCAGGAACGTCTGCCCGGAATGGTTCTCATAGCCGATCACGTCGCCGAATTCGTCGCTGTGCTCGACCAGATTGCCGATCATCCGGTGGCTCTGCCCCACCGTGTACGCGCCGAGCACGTTGATGCCGTCCAACCGCTCGCCTTCCGAGGTCTCGAAGTATTCGCCGAACAGCTGGAACAGGCCGCAGATCATCAGCATCGGAGTACCGTCCGCGGCCAGGTCGCGCAGCCGGCCGGCCCGCTTGAACAGGTCGCCGGTGATTTTCTTCTGCCCGGTGTCCTGACCGCCGCCACCGAGGATCATGTCCACGCGCTCGGGCCATTCGTCGCCCTGATTGTATGCGTGCAGGCGCGGCTCATACCCGTACAGTGCCAGCCGGCGCAGAACCACCAGCACGTTGCCGGAATCCCCGTAGATGTTCATGTCCTTCGGGTAGAGGGACATCACGTCGATCACTTTTCCCATATCCGTTCGCCTTTCCCGCTCATGCTGTCAGTCGTCGCGCCGCTCATCGCCCGACGCCGGCATCGGCGACGGTGGTCAGCTTGGCGAGTTCGGCACGCACGCGGAGCATCGACGTGTACGTGCAGTAGATGTGTTTGGGCACACCGGGACGGGCGGTGACGAACTGCCGCACCGCCGCCTCCAGATCCGTGCCGGTCTGCTCCACCCTGACCTGATCGTATTCGAGCCGCAACGCCATATCCCAGGCTCGCGTACCCGACACCATCGCGACGCCAGTCGGGCGCAGGCTGGTGAAATCGACATCCCACAGCCAGCTCATGTCGCGCCCGTCCGCGTACAGGTCGCAGATGGCAATCATCGTGTCATGCCCGTCGGGCGGAAACGAGCCGAGCGACAGCCTGAAGCCCATCGGGTTCTTGACGAGCAGCAGCTGCACGTCGCTGCCGTTGACCGCAATCGTTTCGCCGCGGCCGAACGCGGGGGTCACCTCGGCGAGCGCCGCCAGAAGCCGGTCATGGTCTACTGGGCTCTCGTCAGATATCGCCGCGTCTGACGCATGCGAGGCCTGGCCGGGCATGGTTTCGGCGACCTGCGCCGAAGCAATATCCTGCGCCATGACCGCGCGGACGGTGGCGAGCGCCGCCGCCGCGTTGAACAGGTTGTACACGCCTTCCAGCTTGACGGCGGTATGGACGGCCCGCCCGTCAATCAGGAAATCGGCCTCATGGTTGCCGACACGGGTCAGCGTGACATCGGCCGTCACCTCGCGCCCATCGGCATCGGGGGCCTCAGCCGAAACCGATGTGCCTGCCGGCTCCTGCTGCGCGCGGTCATTTGCCGACGGCCTGCCATTGCCGACCACGCTCGCGGCCTCTTCGGCGACGGTGGTCTGCATGTCGTCGTCGGAGGGGAAGAACCGACGCAGTTCGGGCGCCAGCCCGAAATAGCGCACTCCGGTGCCTTCCGGCACGGCCGAAGCGAAACGCGCGATTCGCGGATCCTCACGGTTGAGCACCACGGTGCCCGTCGTCGCCTCGGCGACACGCTCCAGCAGACGCGCGGTGTTGTCGATCTCGCCGAACCGGTCGAGCTGATCGCGCATCACGTTGAGCAACAGCGCGAACCGCGGTTTCACCTGCTGCACGAATTTCACCGCATACGCCTCGTCAAGCTCAAGCACGGCCACGTCGGCGTCCAGCCTGCCGCTCAACGGCACTTCGGTCAGCAGCGCCGAGACGACGCCGCGCGTGAAGTTGGAGCCGGTCGGATTTGTGAACACCTTGAGTCCCAGCGTCTCCAGCATCGAGGCGACCATGCGCGTCGTGGTGGTCTTACCGTTCGTGCCCGACACCAGCACCACGCCATACGGCAGGTCGGCGAGCGTGCGGGCGAGGAAACCGGGGTCGATCTGTTCGACGATCTTGCCGGGGAACGCGCTGCCGCCGTGCCGCAGCAGCCGAGAGGCGCCGCGTACGGCTTTGCCGATCAGCGGCGTGGCGAACGCGGTCCATGGACGCGCCGCATCCGACTGCCCGCCCAGCGCCTCGCGCTGTGTTTCACGCGATGTTTCACGAGGCTGGGATCCGTTTTCCTCACCCATCGTCACACTCCTTGATCGCTGTTGTAGTCCTGCGGCATGTCCTTGAACTTCGAGTATGCGCCCAGAAACGCCAGATGGAACGTCTCCGTCGGACCGTTACGATGCTTCGCCATGATGATATCCGCCTCGCCGGGCCGGTCCTCCTTGTCGTAGAAATCCGGTCGATGAACCAGCAACACCACGTCGGCGTCCTGCTCGATCGAGCCGGATTCGCGCAGGTCGGACAGCTGCGGCTTCTTGTCGTTGCGCATCTCGGGCCCACGGTTCAGCTGGGACAACGCCACGACCGGCACTTCCAGCTCCTTGGCGAGCAGCTTCAGCGCTCGCGAGAACTCCGAGACCTCCTGCTGTCGGCTTTCCACCTGCTTGCCGGATGACATCAGCTGCAGGTAGTCGATAACGACGAGCTTGAGGTCGTTGGTCTGCTTGAGACGGCGGCATTTCGCACGGATCTCCATCAGCGACATGTTCGGCGAATCATCGATGAACAGCGGCGCGTTCTGCAACTTGTTCCAGAAATTGTTGAGCGTGTTCCACCGGTCGGCGGTGATGTCGTCGGCGCGGCGCATCGCCGCGAGCGGAATGTTGGTCTCGGCGGAGATGATGCGCTGCGCAAGCTCCACCTTGCTCATCTCCAGCGAGAACACGATCGACGTCATATTGTGATGCAGCGCGGCCGCACGGGCGAAATCGATGCCCAGCGTCGACTTGCCCATGGCGGGGCGCCCTGCCACGACCACCATCTGGCCGGGCTGCAGGCCCTGGGTCACGTCGTCGATATCGCGGAAACCCGTCGGCACGCCGGTTTTCAGATCGCCGTTCTGCAGCTTGTCGAGCTGTTCGAGCGCATCGTGCACCACCGGGCCGATGGCCTCGTAGTCCTGCTTGACGCGTCCGGTACTCATCTCGTAGACCTCGGCCTGCGCGAGGTTCACCACGTCTTCGGCCTGCGAGCCCTCCGCCGAGTAGCCGAGCTGCGCGATCTTGGTGCCGGCCGCGATCACGTTGCGCAATATCGCCCGCTGATGCACGATCTCGGCATAGTACGTGGCGTTTGCGGCGGTCGGCACGAACGCGACGAGCGTGTGCAGATAGTCGGCGCCGCCCACCTTGTCGAGGTTTCCGTCCTTCATCAGCTGGTTGGCGACGATCACCACATCGACGTTCTGCGAGTTCGAGAACAGGTCGATGATCGCCTCGTATATCGTCTGGTGCTTCGGCTGGTAGAAGTCGGTGACGTCGATCATCTGGCTGACCTCGCCGATGGCGTCCTTGCTCAGCAGCATGCCGCCGAGCACCGCCATCTCCGCCTCGTCGTCGTGCGGAGGCACGCGGTCGAACACGGCGTCGCGCCCCGGCAACCCCGCGTCGCCCTGCACATACGAGCCACCTGATTGCGGGCGCGGCCCTCCCCAATTCGTTTCTTCTGCTGCCATAAGACTTGAGTATATATCGGAGCTTTTCCGGTGGAAGATATCTGGCGAAAAATGCACAGGGCCATCTCTCGGACGGCATGTCGCGGTAAGCGGACGCGACATTCGTCACCGTCACGCACGGCTTGCTCGCAAGTCATATTCAGCCGGCGTTTACCTGCGCGACACGCACGGGTGACGTCATGTGGACAAAAAAGTTGAGTTATCCACATTTAGGGGATAACTCTGGGGATAACATATGCAGTTATCCACATCAGGGGGATAACTCTGTGCATAACATGGGGATAAGTCCATAAACACCCCCACTCGATTTGCCAAACACGTCGTCATGCGATATAAACGGCGCCCCATTCGGATCACCGCCGCGCTTTCAGCTCTTCGATGCCGCATACGCGCCCGCCCATATGAGCTACAGTGTGCATGTGCACACCCCTGACCCACAATCATCCGATCCCGCGACCGCCGGCACGGCCCGCACCGGTAACCGAGCCGCATACGGCCGCATACTCGCGCTGGCCCTCCCCACATTCGGCCAGCTCATCGCCGAGCCGACCTTCGTGCTCATCGACACGGCCATCGTCGGGCACATCGGCGTCTCCGCCCTGGCCGGACTGTCAATCGGATCGACCATCATCCTCACCGCGGTGGGACTGTGCATCTTCCTCGCCTACTCCACCACCGCGCAGGTGGCTCACCTGCTTGGTGCGGGCCGCCGCCGAGAGGGGCTGCAGGCCGGCATAGACGGACTATGGCTGGCTCTCGGCATCGGCATCGTGCTGGCGGCGGCTCTGTTCGCAGGGGCCCGGCCGCTGTGCGTGGCGCTCAGGGGCACGGGCGAGACGCTCGACCAGGCGGTGGCGTACACGCAGGCGGTGGTACTCGGCGCCCCTGGCATGCTGCTCGTGTACGCGGCGAACGGCATTTTCCGCGGTTTGCAGAAGGTACGCATCACGTTGGTGGCCGCGGTGTGCGGCGCCGTGCTCAACACCATGCTGGATGTGCTGTTCGTGTTCGGATTCGGCTGGGGCATCGCCGGATCGGGCGCGGCGACGATGATCGCACAATGGTTCATGGGACTGTTCCTGACGGTTCCGGCGGTGCTATGGGCGAAGGCCGACGGCGCTGCGCTGCGACCACGCCTGTCGGGCATCGCCGCCGCCGGAGGGGATGGCCTGCCGCTATTCATCCGCACACTCGCCATTCGCGCCGCGATGGTGATGACGGTCGCCTCGGCGGCCCGATTGGGAACGACAGTGCTGGCGGGGTTCCAGGCGGTGAACTCGTCTTGGAATTTCGCGATGAATATGCTGGATTCGGTAGGCATCGCCGGTCAGACCCTGGTGGGCGCGGCGATGGGCGCAGGAGACCGCGCACGCACACTGCGACTGACCCGGGCCACGGGACGAGCCGGATTGGCGGCCGGAGCCGCTATCGGCTGTGGATTCGCCGTGGCCGGCCTGTTCATCGGCCGCCTGTTCTCGCCCAACCCGCACGTCCAGTTGCTGGTCGCCGCCGGCATGGTGACGATGGGTGCGTTCCTGCCACTACAGGGGTGGATGATGGCGCTGGACGGCATACTGATCGGCGCCCGCGATTTCCGCTACCTGGCGATTACCTGCACACTGACCGCAACGGTATATATCGCATTGACCGCGATCTGCGTGGATGCGGCCGCGCCCATGCTGCCCGGCGACCTGGCCTCGACCGTGCTGCTATGGGCGATGTTCAATATCGTGCTCATGGGCGGCCGCGGCCTGTTCAATGGCCTGCGCATACGCAGCGAATCATGGCTCGGTCAGACCGCCCTCTAACGACCGGCCCGCGACAGCCCTCGCTGCGCTGCGGAACACCCACCTTGACATCGCCTTTGCCTCAGCTGAGCATCATATGATAATGGCATCGGCTCCCGAAGATGGGAGACGCCACGCGGAAGGAGATTCCGCCCCGAATCAGATGACATCCGAATACTCACAGATAAGCAAAGCATGATCGACGTGCGGGAGAAGGCCGCCAAGCAGTTCAGCGCGCGCCTGACCGGTCGCGGGTTCGAAAGCTGGGTGCGAGAGGGCAACGACACCTATGTGGTCGGCGGTCAGGAATACATACCGCAGGACCTGGTCGTGGTACGCGCCCTCGACGCGGCGGGCAATCCCGTGTCAGCCGAAGTCAACGTCGACATAGCCACCTTCAACCTGTACCCGGATACTCTCACGGGCGGCGCTGTACATGGCACGCACCAGACTTTCGCGCCAATGGCTCCACCCGTACCGCTTGGATATCTCCTCACCGGCCGTAGCCCCGAGCGACGACCCGTCGGCGCGGGTCAGGTCATACAGCATGTCCAGCAGCATCGGATCACGGTCCACGCAACGGGCGAGCGACTCCCCCACGGCCGGATCGTTCGGGTTCTTGCCGGTCGCGAACTCAGAGAGCGTCAGATGCTCCCGCACCAGGATGCGCACCCATCGCGCGATGTCCGCGTCGAATCCCATGCGCTTCATGATCACCGCGGCGTGACGGGCGCCCTCTGCCGCATGATCGGTCACGAACGGACGTTTGCCGACATCATGCAGCAGGCCAGCCAATAGCAGCGCCGTGTAGTGACGGTCGTCATACCGCTCGCCTCGCGCCGCCGAAACCCGCGCGAGCCGTGACGTCACCTCGACGCTGTGCCGGTCGATGGTATACCGGTGCGCTGCAGACGCGCTCGGGCGATTACGTATGCCCAGCCATTCAGGCATCCATCGACCGGGTATATCCACGAAATCCAGTTCCTCCCACACGCGCATGAGCGCCGGCCCGGAGGCCAGCAGACGCACGAACAGTTGGCGCGACTCATCATCCCACACGGAATCGCGGATCGGGCAGCGCCGCAGGTTCTGCAAGGTGACCGGGCTGATCGGCAGCTCGAACTCGGCAGCCGCCGCGGCCACGCGCAACGGCAGATACCGGTCCGACTCCGGTTCCACGCCCGGAGCCAGCACGATTTCCTGCTCGTGCTTGGCCACGCCGGGCGCGACCTGTTCGAACTTCGGGGCCTCTCGCCTGCCTCCACCGCGCGGCGACAGCATCTGGAAGAACGAGAAACGCGGGCGCTCATGCGTCAGCGAATGCTCGGCACGCGACGCCGTGGAATCCAGCGCGAACGCGATCTGTCGGCCTATGCGGGCGAGCCGGGTTTGCAAGTCCTCGATGGAACGCGCCTCCCGCTCCCCCGGCGGCAGTGTCGGGTCGGCAAGACCCCGCATCGCCGCCACCTGCGCCTGATATGGGGCGAGCAGCCGATTCGCGTCCTTGCCGGCAGCCAGATGAATGCAATCGCGCACGTCCAGCAACGCCTCGACCTCGTCGTCATACCGGCCGTGCGGTCGGTCGGCAAGCCATGACACAGTCAACGCGGAGACCAGCACCGAATCGCGCAGACCGCCTCGCGCCTCCTTGATGTCGGGCTGGTTCAGGTAGGCGAGTCGTCCGAACTCGTCCAGTCGCTTGCGCGCCGAATTCAGCAGTTCCGGCAGCCGCTTGCGGACCGCTCGACGCCAGCGTTCCAGAATCGACGTGGCCGTCGCCGAAATCAGCGCCGTATCGCCGGCGATCGGCTTGACATCCAGCCAGCCCATAGCGGCCGGCAGATCGGAATCGGTCACGGCCTCGCACTGCTGCCGCGTGCGCACCGACTGATCGAGGTCAAGGCCGCTGTCCCACAGGGGATACCACAGTTTGTTGGTCAGCTCATTGAGCTGTTGGTCGTTGATCGTATGTGGCTCATAGATGATGACCAGATCCAGGTCGGAGCTCGGGCCAATCTGCCCCCGTGCGAGCGACCCGACCGCGCCGAATCCGATGCCGGTGGACGGCACGTCGAACGGCACCGCGGCCACCGCGTCACTCCACAGGCGGCGCAGGCAATCCATGGCGAGCTCCGTTCGCGCCCGGCGCTTCGCGGAGCCACCCCGGTACACGCCGTCAGCATCCGGCTGGCTCATGTCCATGAACCGTTGCTTGAGATGATCGACCGCCGAACTCAAGACACACCACCTTCACCAAATTCCGCCCCGCAGGCGGGGGCTGTCGATGGAGCCGACTGGAGGTGGTCAAACCCACCCGGGTGCACAAGACCACCCTCAGTCTCGCTACGCGAGACAGCTCCCGCCAGCGGGAGCAATTTCAATCCTTGCCCTCCGTCACCGGAGGCAAGGATGTCGATATATAAAAGAGTCCCCGCATGGTCAGGTGACGGCGTGCGGGGACTTGTCTTACCGATAACCCGCGTCCGGCGGAAAGCGCCGAACCACGGGCCGATTTCAGATCGCGGCGGAGCCGGTCTCGCCGGTACGCACGCGGGTCACGGAATCGAGCGGGGCGACCCACACCTTGCCGTCGCCGATCGTGCCGGAACCGGCAGACTTGACGATCACGCCGACCAGGGTCTCCGCGTCCGCGTCATCGGACAGCACCTCGACGCGAATCTTCGGAATCAGATCGACCGTGTATTCCGCCCCGCGGTACACCTCGGTGTGGCCACGCTGGCGGCCGTAACCGTTGGCTTCCGAGACCGTCAGGCCGTGCACGCCCGCAGCGGCGAGCGCCTCCTTGACGTCATCGAGCTTATGGGGCTGAATGATGGCAGTGATGAGCTTCATCTCACCTCACCTCCTTGAGAACCGAGCTGGCAGTACCAGCAAAATCATAGGCACGTTCGCCCTGATCGGCCAGATCGATGCCGCCGACCTCCTGGGCTTCGGTCACACGCCAGCCGATGGTCTTCTCCAGCGCGAACGCGATAATCGCGGTCACCACGCCGGAGTACAGCATCGCGCACAGGGCGATGATGACCTGCACGGCCAGCTGGCGCCAGTCGCCGCCGGCGAGCAGACCAGTGCCCTCGCCGAAGAAGCCGATGAGCACGGTACCGGTCAAACCGCCGACACCATGCACGCCCACCACGTCGAGCGAATCGTCATAGCCGAGCTTGAACTTCAGGCCGCATGCGAAGCAGCACAGAACACCGGCGATCGCACCGATGACCATGGCCCACAACGGCGATACCACATCGGCCGCGGGGGTGATGGCAACCAGACCGGCGACGATACCCGAGGCCGCGCCGATAGCCGTGTAATGACCGGTGCGGATCTTCTCAGTGAAGCCCCAGGCGAGCATGGCAGCCGCGGTCGCCGCGGTCGTGCTCATCCACGCATAGCCAGCGGTGCCATTGGCCGCGAACGCCGAGCCGGCGTTGAAGCCGAACCAGCCGAACCACAGCAGGAACGCGCCCAGCATGACGAACGGCACGTTGTGCGGGCGAATCGGCTGCGTGCCGAAGCCCTTGCGCTTGCCGATGATCAGCACGATGATAAGGGCCGCCATTGCGGCGTTGATGTGAACGACCGTGCCTCCTGCGAAATCATGCGCCGCGGCGCCGATCGCGGTGGAGATCGGACCCTTTGCGCTCAGAAGGCCGTTGTTCCACACCATGTGCGCCATCGGCGCGTAGTCGAACGTGACCCACAGCGCCACGAACAGCATCCACGTGCTGTACTTCACGCGCTCGGCGATCGCGCCGCAGATCAGCGCCACGGTGATCATCGCGAACGTGACCTGGAACGACACGTCCACGCTGCTCGGGTACTTGTTGCCGTTCGCGGCAAGGCCGGCGGCCGTGTACTGACGGGTGCCGGCGTCGAACACCATCGTGTCCTTCAGCAGGAACCCGGTCGCAGGGTCACCGAAAATGCCGCCGATGCTGCTGCCGGCGTATGCGATCGACCAGCCCCACAGCGTCCATACGACCGCGGTGACCGACAGGGCCGCCGCCGACAGCATCAGCATGTTCAGCACGGCTTTGGCGCGCACCATACCGCCATAGAAGAACGCCACGCCAGGCGTCATGAGGAAAACCAAGGCTGCGGATGTGAGCATCCATGCGGTATTACCGGAGTCCATCGTTACCTTCCTCTCTTGTTCGTTCCCGCCGCCGCGCATCTTGACCGCGCGGGAAGCGGGTCGTTACCACTTCATCTGACATCCCCTGATAGGGGAATCAACACAACGATATGCAACGCTCGCTGAGTTTTCAACACGTTACGACACGTTACGCTCATGTAAAGCGCGATGACGCGGATCTTGGCTTTCGGCCGGATTCCGGCGCAGGCAACGGTTCCGGAATGCAAAAGCCGGCTGTCCACGTTGTGGACTGCCGGCTTGCAGGGTTCATGTCCGACGGTTTGCGAACAACCTCACGCGAGAATGCCGTCGACGAATCCTTCCGGGTCGAAGGGCGCGAGATCGTCCGGTCCTTCGCCGAGGCCGACGAGCTTGACCGGCACGCCGAGCTCCTTCTGCACGGAGATGACAATGCCGCCCTTGGCGGAGCCGTCGAGCTTGGAGAGCACGACGCCGGTGAGGCCGATCGCCTCGGCGAACACCTTCGCCTGCGCCATGCCGTTCTGGCCGGTGGTGGCGTCGAGCACGAGCAGCACTTCGTCGACGGGCAGGTTCTTTTCGGTGACACGGCGAATCTTGCCGAGCTCGTCCATCAGGTTCGACTTGTTCTGCAGGCGGCCGGCGGTGTCGATGATGAGCACGTCGGCGTCGTCCTCCTTGGCGCGGGCCGCCGCCTCGAACGCGACCGATGCCGGGTCGGCGCCGTCCTTGTCGCTGCGCACGACGGGCACGTTGACGCGGGCGCCCCAGGTTTCGAGCTGGTCGGCTGCGGCGGCACGGAACGTATCGGCCGCGCCCATGACGACCTTCTTGTCTTCGGAGACGAACAGACGGGCCAGTTTGCCGGCCGTGGTGGTCTTGCCGGTGCCGTTGACGCCGACCATGATGATGACGCCGGGCTTGTGCGCGTCCGGCTTGTCGACGTTCAGACGGCGGTCGGTGTCGCGGCCGACCAGGTCGAGCAGGTTGTCGCGCAGCATGGCGCGCACCTCGTCGGGGCTTGCCTTGCCGGTGATGCGCGCATCGCGGCGCAATTCGCCGACTAGCTGCTCGCTTGCTTCGGCACCGACGTCGGCCAGCAGCAGCGTGTCCTCGACATCCTCCCAATCGGATTCGGAGAGGTTGTCTTTGGTGAGGATGTTGAACAACGCCTTGCCGAACGGATTCGAGGACCTGGAAAGTTTCGCCTTGAGCCGCTGAATGCGCGAGCCGGATTTTTCCGGTACATCATATGCGGGAGCCGCCGGCTTGGCCGGGGCGGCCTGCGTCGGTTCGACCGGCTTACGCTCTTCCTCACTTCGAGGGGAGGCGGTTTCGCCCTCGGTTTCGGGAGCAGAGAGCTGCCTGTCAACTGTTGCGGCGGCCGTCTCGGGTTCTTCACCCGCACGACCCGCCTGGCGCGGCGATGTTGCGGTTTCCGCCGGCCGGCCGCCGACTTCGTTCTTACGCGACTTGCCGCGTACTACGCCCCACACAATAAGCAGGACGACAATCACCACTGCGGCGACGATGCCGATAATCAGATTCGTATCCATGGCTCCAGCCTAAAAACCGCAACGGACAGCGGCCGGAATACCACATACGTCGCGTTGTTGCAGCCAAGTCGACGACTAATTGGACTGCTGGCACAGACGCTGCCCCTGAGTCGTCCCTACATATCGAACCGGGGAAGACGCTGGTATAGGCAAATCTGCCACCAATGCATAAAGCGGCATACCAGACGGCACCGGATTGCCAGCGGTCCCATGATATTCAACATAGAACAAGTCGGGCAATGGTGCCCCACCCTCATCGTGGTAACACTCGCGACCGCCACCGAAAACACGTATCAAACAGGACACGCACGACACGATGTCATGGTTGTCGAACTCGCTCGCCGTCATCGACGGGGCCACATACGTCTTCATGATTGACTCTCCTCAGCCGCACGACCTACCGCGAAAACGTAGACCCCCGACAACATTTCGGGAGGTATAGGCGCTAGGCACCGCGACCACTACACTGGAGCTCATGGCCAATACTGCAAGAATGACGGCGCTGCAACGCCGCGAACAGCTCATCCGCGTGGGGCGAGCGTTGTTCGCATCCAAGGGGTTCGAGGCGGTGAGTGTCGAGGAGATCGCCGCGAACGCGAAGGTCAGCAAGCCGATCGTCTACGAGCATTTCGGCGGCAAGGAGGGACTGTACGCGGTAATCGTCGACCGTGAGATGCGCGAGCTGACCAATGCGCTCATCGAGGCGCTGTCCGACACCAAGGCGCATCCCCGCCAGATCGTGGAGCGCGCGGCACTCGCCCTGCTCACCTATATCGAGGAGAACTCCGAAGGCTTCCAAGTGCTCGTGCGCGACTCGCCGACCACCGACCCGGCCGGATCGTTCAACTCGCTGCTGGGCGACATCAGCCTGCGCGTGGAGGATCTGCTCACCGCCGCGTTCAAACGCCGGAAGCTCTCCGCCAAGGGCGTGCCATACTATGCGCAGATGCTGGTCGGCATGACCGTATTCACCGGTCAATATTGGGCGGACCGGCCGAAGGTCAACAAGGAGCAGCTCGCCGCATACATCGTCGACCTCGCATGGCACGGCCTGAGCCGGCTGGATTCCAAGCCGATCCTGCGGTTCGAGAGCCAGAAGGCGAAGCAGCTCGCAGCCAAGGAAGACAAAGAACGTCGAGACAAAGAGCGGAGCGAGACAACGGCCCCGGACGAGCCGGACGCTCCTGTCGAGACCGCCGAACCGGACGAACCGGCATACCTGCCCGCGAGCGCCGGCTGATCATCAGAACCGCGCACAAGCCGGAAGCCCAAAAAACGGCGGAACGGACGACGGGACTTGCCTGAACGCCGCTTAGTGATAGCTTTGCTTGTAGAGGTTAGACTCGCTGCAACATCCGAGGCGACGTGTCGCACGTCATCCCCGCGACACCTGTATAACGAGGAACTATGGAACAATCGTCGAAAACACTCACCTTCGTGGTGCCCGCCTACAACATGGAAACGTATCTGGAGCGCTGCGTGGAGTCGCTGCTCTCCGCGACGGACAACAGCGACATCGAAGTGTTGATCGTCGATGACGGATCCTCGGACGGCACCCCGGAACTTGCCGACATGTACGAGCGGCGCTGGCCCGGCAACGTGCGGGCAATCCACCAGGTCAACAAGGGCCACGGCGGCGCGGTCAACACCGGCATCGCCAACGCGACCGGCATGTATGTCAAGGTCGTGGACGCCGACGACTGGGTGGATATGCCCTCCATCGACACGCTCATGGGCACGCTGCGGGTGCAGCGCGTCGCCACGGATCCGGTCGACATGATCGTCACCAATTACGTGTACGACAAGGTGGGCAAGCGCGTCAAGCACACAGTGAACTTCCGTCATGCGATGGCGGCCAACACCGTGCTCGGCTGGGACGATCTCGGCTGCTTCGGCGTCGCCGAATACATACTGATGCACGCTCTGATCTACCGCACCCAGGTGGTGCGCGACTCCGGCATGCAGCTGCCCGAGCACACGTTCTACGTCGATTTCATCTACGCATACCAGCCGTTCCCGTGGGTCAAGTCGATGCTGTACATGGACATCCCGTTCTACCACTACTTCATCGGGCGCGAGGGGCAGAGCGTACAGACCGACGTGATGATCCGCCGCGTCGCGCAGCTGCGGCTCGTCAACCAGCGCATGGTGGAGGCCACTCCCGAACCGGGAACCGTGCCGGACGGCCTATACCGTTATATGATTCATTTCCTCGCGATCGAAAGCTCGGTCACGTCGGTGTTCCTGATCCTGTCGAAAGACAAGGCAAACTACCGTCTCAAGGACGAACTGTGGGCGGACATCGACAAGGCGTCGCCGGCCATCGGGCGTGACGTGCGGCGCAAGCTGGTGTCGCGCGCGCTGAACCTGCGTGGGTCTGTCGGGCGCTGGGTGATCCGACGCGGCTATGTCGTCGCAGAGAAGGTCGTCGGCTTCAACTGACGTGCCGCGCGACGGGGCTGCCAGCTGATATTCGCCCCTCCATCACCGATCAGGAGAACGTCCATGATGCAATTCACCATGTCCGGAACCATGCTGCGCTTCGATGAGACGACGCTGCGGTTCTCATTCAGCCGCGACGGTGCGACCTGGAGCGGCTGCGACGGCATAGAGCCGCAGCTGACGCGCGAGGATCGTTCATTCTCGTTCGCCGGCGCCGCTACCGTCACGCATGAGCGGATCGAGACCGGCACCGGAGTCGGCGTGCGCAGCGTGTTCGCCGGGTTCGCGGGTGCGGATTACGCTTTTGAGACGTATATCTGGATCGAGCGGTCGAGCGGCGACGTGCTATGCGAATGGGTGCCACTGCGCGAGTGTGGGGCCGAGCCGCGCATCGACAGGGTGCTTTGGCCTGCGCCGCTGTCCTTCGACCGTGCGGACGCGCATGACGTGACGCTCATCACCCACGAGCAGGGCGTGATGATACCGAATAGCTGGCCTACCGAGGTCGGCACTGATGCGGTCTCCTTCGGCGGGCGGTTCGAGACTGCGGGCGGGTACATGCCCTGGTTCGCGCAGTTGCGCAGCGACGGGCATGCGTACATCGCCATCTGCGAGACGCCGTGGAACGCAGGATATGACATCGACCATCCGGCCGGCGGACCGTACACGCACGTCGGAATGTGGTTCGAGCCAAGTCTCGGCCGCATGGATTACCGCCGTGTCGTGCGATATCGTCTCCTCGACCATGCCGACCATACCGCCATCTGCAAGACGTACCGCGCTTACGTCAACGAACGCGGCCGGCTGCGCACGCTGGCGGAGAAGGCGGCGCGCAACCCGTCGGTGCGTGACCTGCTCGGCCGTTCATGGGTGCATGTCGGTATCAAGACGAACGTTCAGCCGGACTCGTCGTTCTATGATCCCGCGCAGCCCGGCAAGAATGATTCGCTCGTCACGTTCGCGCAGCGCGAGCGGCAGATGCGTACGCTGCACGAAATGGGTGCCGGGCGGCTGTACCTGCATCTGGACGGCTGGGCGCAGCCCGGCTACGACAACGGCCATCCCGACTATCTGCCCGCATGCCGCGAGGCCGGCGGCTGGAAGGGCATGAAATCGCTGATCGACGCCTGTCATGAGCAGGGAGACCTGTTCGGCACGCATGACCAATACCGCGACTATTACTTCGCCGCGCGCACGTTCGACCCGCGCAATGCGATCCGACTGGCGGACGGCACGATGCCCGAGCACGCGATGTGGGCCGGCGGGCGCCAAACGTACCTGTGCGCCGAGCTTGCGCCGGATTACGTGCGCCGCAACTTCAGTGAGATCGCCACGCACGGCATCGTGCTGGACTGCGCGTATCTGGACGTGTTCACCTGCAATGAAGGCGACGAATGCTCGCATCCCGAGCACCGCATGACCCGCCGCGAATGCTACGAGCGCCGCGCCGAATGCTTCGAATACCTGCTGGCGCACGGCATTCTCACCTCGTCCGAGGAGGTGTCCGACTGGGCGGTGCCGAGCCTGGTGTTCTGCCATTACGCGCCGTACGACTTCCAAATGCGCTCCCCCGACGCGCCTCGGCACGGCATCCCGGTGCCGTTGTACAACCTCGTCTACCATGACTGCGTGATCCAGCCGTGGATGATGGATCGGGTGGCCGGTGGCGACGACTACATGCTGTACGCGCTGCTCAACGGCGGTGCGCCGTACCTGATCCGTGACGCCGCATATGCCGGCATGGACGGTGATATGAATGCCGCACTGCGCGCCCGTACCGAGAATGACATCGAGCGGTGTGCGGTCGTGGCCGGGCTGCACCGGCGCGTCGGCATGCAGGAGCTCGTGCGGCATGACCTTGTCGGCGGCGACCCGCTGGTGCAGCGCTCGGTCTTCGCCGACGGCACCGCCGTGACGTGTGATTTCCACGCGCAGACGTATGAGGTAGCAGCGAACGGTTCTCATTAAGAAAGGTGCGAGGATTCCGCACATTTTCGAACAAGCGAACATTGCGTAGAAAGCCCGGAATTCCGGGCTTTCTGCTGTTTTCATGTTCGTTTTCCCCGTCACACGGACTCGCACCTTTCTTATTGAGAACCGTTCGCTGCGACAAGGGAGCAAGCCCTCAGACCCACCTATCGGACATGGCGAACGAGTTGCGCATCAGGTTGCTCGACGTATACAGCACGTTATCGAGCAGCTTATGGGTCAGATCCCGCAGACGCCCGGCCATCGTCTCGTTCGCAGCCATGAGCGCCGCGCGGATGTCCCCGGCTTCGGCATCGACGAGCGCCGCATCCGTTTCTTCGACAAGCCGGCGCCCGAACGCCCGCACCTGCTCGCCATAGTATTCGATCGCGTTGCGCGTCTCGTACCAGTGCGCGTCGGCAATTACGGCGATCAGACGGTTCGTCCAGTACAGGTTGTCGGTGGAGACCTCGGGCGTGGTGTCGCGCAGATACGCCGGAGTGTCGTCCACGTTCGCATAAAAAGGTGCGACCGCCGTGAACGGGCCGGAACCGAAGGCGATCCACATCACCGCCGCCGCTGCGGCCGGCACGTCGTGCCGCAGTTCGATCGCGACCATGTGACCAGTGCGGTTGATGCCGATCGGACGGTAGCGATGCCGGCTTTCCGGTGTACCAAGCGTTCCGTACGGGTCAAAAGGCGTGCCTTCGAAATGCGACGACATCAGAAAGTCGATGTCCTCGACCGTCACCTTGTTCTCCGGCGCCCGGCACCACGGGATGTCGTCGGAGGTCGGCGTGTAGCGGGCCGCGGGCGAATCCCAATCCTCGCTCGGGTTCAGGTGACGTTGCATGTACCAGGCGCGCGGCGTGTTGTAGATATGGTCCTTGACGGTGCTGGTGCCGAACACCACACGCGGGTTGATGTGGTCCGGCAGCACGGCGGCGACGCCGAAACCGGCGCCCTGCGCGGGCCGCATGGCACGGCCCAGATGGTGCCGATCGATGAATTCGCGCAGGTCCGCGCTGCACATGAAGAACCGCCGCTCGCCGAACGCGTCGGAGAAGTCGAAGTCGTCGATGCCCAGCTGGTTGGGGATCGTCGCATAGCAGTCGTCGGGCACACGGCGCGCAATCCAGTGGTGCCCACCGATTGTCTCGACATACCAGATCTCGTCCACGTCGGAAATGATCACGCCGTTCGACTCATAGGTGCCGTACCGTTCCAGCAGCTCGCCGAGCCGTTCCACACCCTCGCGGGCCGAAGAGACATACGGCAGCACCAGCGTGATGATGTCCTCCTCACCGATGCCGCCGGGGGTCTCCGGCCGATAGCCGGCCTCTCCCGGCACGCCTTCGGCTGGCCTGAGCTCGACCAGCGGGTCGGCGGCGAGCACGCGCTCGTTCACCGCGATGGTTTCGGTGGCGCTCATCGCCACGTTGCGCTCGCTTGCGCCGGCCTCGGCGAGCACGCCTCGGTTCGGCAGCACGTTCGGCGCGATGGTGTAGCGGCACGGGTCGTCCGGCAGGTCGATCTCGACATGGCTGAGCGTGCTGCGGTAGTGGCGCGGCTGGTCCGTCGGCGCCACGGCCACGAGCCGCTTGGGATCGTAGCGGCCGGAGCCGGAATCATCGTTGCGGGCGATGATCGTCGCGCCGCTGCAGCTGGCTGATTTTCCGATAAGCAATGTGGTGCATGACATGTCGACCACTGTAGGAGCCGGCCTCACCATCGCGCATCAACGGGACGGCTGCGGCAGAAAAAACTGCGGAAGGCCAAATATTATGTTTATGTCATCTCAGCCAAATACGCAGGGTTTCACACGAATTTTTCAGGTAAACCACATGACTTGCCCCGAAACATGCGTTTATATAGTAATCACGACCGCAAGGCCGCAATAACTGAACCCCTTCTTCTCTTCTCTCTCAAGCCCGGCTTCCCCGCCGGGCTTTCTCTTTTTCCGCGCCCCTCCATCGCGGCGTCGCACTTCACCAAAACACGGGTTGAAATAGCCGTTCTTGGTAATTCCCCGTGTCAAATCGCCGTTTTCGGGCCACAAAACGGCGATTTGACACGGGGAATTGCGGATTTCGGCTATTTCAACCCGTATTGTGGCGCCCCGGCCCACGCATCTAGGCAAGGCATCGCAATCGGCGCAGTTTGTCTGGCGCGCCCGCCCGACCGCACAGGCGGGAAGCCCCGCCGAGGCCGGCACCGCACACCAGAGCCGCTCCGGCAAGCTGACATCCCCGATCTGATCAACATCGGCGTGTTCTCCGCGCTGTACTTCGCGCTGGTCGCCGACCTGATTGCCAAAGCCGGCAAATACTCCAGCAAGATCGGCATGCTCATCAGCTACGTGGTGTTCGCGAACATCAACACCGACACATCATGAATTCACGGGCAACATTCGAGAGCAGCCATGCGGGGCGAATCGGCGCATATGCAGCCGGCGCAGACGGCATGAGCAGATCCAAGTCCGCTCCCGCGCCAGCGGCCGTCATCCTCGGCCCTCGGGCGAAACTGTATCTGATGCTGCTCGCCAACACGCTGTTGTTCTTCCACGCGGATGCGCGAGCCGAAGCACTGCTGACGGCACTGTTCCTCACGCCGCTGTTCCTTGCCGGACGCTGGCGTATGGGACTGCGGCTGACGGCCTGCTATGCGGTTCTGCTGGGGTGGGGATTGTGGCCGGACGCGGCGACGCAGGACACGGGGGGGGCTTCGGGCGCCGCGTCGGCCTCCGGCTCTGGCGCCGACGCCTGGATACATGTCGTCGGGCTGTTTTCCGTGGGGCTTCGCATGATGATGCCCTGTTTCATCACCGGCGCCTACGCGTTCTCCACCACGCGCGTCAGCGAATTCGTGTGCGCGCTGCGTCGTATGCGCGTGCCCGAATCGGTGGCCATCCCCTGCATGGTGGTCATCCGGTTCTTTCCGACAATCGGGCGGGACTACCGGCGAACCCGCGACGCGATGGCCCTTCGCGGTCTTGCCTCCGGCCGACTCGCGCTGCTGCGGCATCCGGCCCAGTCGCTGGAGTTCGTGCTGGTTCCGCTGTTGATGAACGCGACGATCGTCTCGCGTGACCTGTCGGTCGCGGCACTTACCAAGGGATTGGGACGGTTCGGCCGGCATACCTGCATAACGGAGATTCACAGCGTTGGTTTGATTGGGCGGCGATGGCGGTCTGCACGATCCCGCTGGCACTGAGCATCGGCGGCATACTATGAGCGATGTGATCATACGGTTGCGCGATTGCTCGTTCCGATACCGTCAGGCCGATGCGGATTCGGAGGATGGTGCCTCGCCACGGGGCGCCGCGGCAGGAGAGCGCCGGCGTCGAAACGGCGGCCGGCGAGGCCGACGGATTCATCATCGACTGGCTGGCAGGACCGGATCGTTCACTGGGCCGCTACCGGTATCGGCTTGACCGGACCATCGCCAAGGGGTTGGAGGGCAAACCCTGTTATGTGTTTCATGCGACGGACGCGCCGGCAGGCTGCCCGTTCAGTGTGCTGGTGGCGATGGATCCGATGCCCGAACGGGCTGCGCTGGCGAGCGGCGGCCTGCTCAGTCATCTGCATTTTCAGTACGCCAACGATGACGGCATGCTGTTGAGGGCGGAGTCCACATTGCGCAAACGCATGTGGTACCCGACGATGTGCGCCGACGAAGGCACGCTGCGCGACCAATGCGACATCGTGCGGACCCTGCACAAGTTGCCTCCGCTCGACCGCGAGGCATAGGCTCATCGCCGGCATGATCGCCCGTCGATGAGCCTTGGCGTGTCACGCGAACTGGCTGTTGTACAGTGCGGCGTAACGGCCGCCGCGTTCCAACAGTTCATGATGGTTGCCGTGCTCGATGATGTCACCATGTTCCATATACAGAATCAGGTCCGCGTCACGGATCGTCGACAGCCGGTGCGCGATGACGAAGCTGGTGCGTCCTGCCATCAGTCTTGTCATGGCTTTGCCGATTTCCGCCTCGGTCCGGGTATCGACGGAGCTGGTAGCCTCGTCGAGTATCAGGATCGGCGGGTCCGCAAGGAAGACGCGGGCGATGGTGAGCAGCTGGCGTTGTCCGACCGACAGGTTCCCGGCCTCGTTGTCGAGTACGGTATCGTAGCCGTGCGGCAGCGTGCGTATGAAGTAGTCGGCGCGCACGGCTTTGGCCGCCGCGATGATCTCCTCGCGGGTCGCATCGGGCCGCCCGTAGGCGAGATTCTCCGCCACGGTGCCGCCGAACAGCCACGTATCCTGCAGCACCATGCCGAATTCGCGGCGCAGATCGCCTCGCGTCATGGTGGCTGTGGATACGCCGTCAAGCGTTATCGCGCCGCCATCGATCTCGTAGAATCGCATCAGCAGGTTGATCAGCGTGGTCTTGCCCGCGCCGGTTGACCCGACGATTGCGACCTTCTGCCCTGGCTCGGCCACGAAGTTGACGTCTTTCATCAGCGGCCGTTGCGGATCGTATCCGAACCTCACGTGGTTGAACACCACACGGCCCCGCACAGGCTCCTCAGCGACCTTCGCCGCGTCAGCGGGCTGGGGGTCGGGCCGTTCCTCTTCCTCGTCCAACAGCTCGAAGGTGCGTTCGGCGGACGCGAGCGCGGACTGCAGCGAGTTGATCATGTAGCTGGCTTCGGTCAGCGGTTCGGACACCTGGTTGATGTATTGGTAGAACGCCTGCGCCACGCCGACGGTCATGCGGCCGCCAAGTACCATCCAACCGGCGAGCAGCATCACCGCCATCTGCGAGAACCGCGCGATCATGCGGATCAGAGGATTGACGGATATCGTGATGAAGTCGGCGAGCTGCGCGGCTTTTCGGGTGCGTTCGGCGGCGTCCTCCATCGCTGCCGCACTGTCTTCCTCGCGATTGTATGCCTTGATGATGTTGCGGCCCTTGTAGTATTCCTCGGCCAGGCCGGTCAGCTCTCCGATGGTCTCCTGACGCAATGACGCGATCTCGAGGTTCTTGCGGGCGACCAGTTTGGTTACCCACATGCTCAATGCCATGAACACGAGGAACACGACCGTGAGCAGCCACGAGTAGTAGACCATGATGACCAGCGAGCCGGTCACCGTGGTGATGGCAGTGATGAGTCGCAGCAACCCCGTCTGCATGACTTCGCTGATACGGTCAAGATCGTTGGTGACCTTGCTCAGCACTTCTCCCGGCTTATTGCGGTCGAAGAAGCGCAGCGGAAGCCGCTGGATCTTCGCGCTGATCTGCTTGCGCAGCGTCAGGTTGAGGTTTTCGGCCACGGACGCCATCAGATAGGACTGCAGGTAGTAGAAGCCCCACTCGCCGAGATACAGGATTGCCAGAATCAGGATCGTCCAGCCGATACCGCCGGCGTTCCAGCTTACTGAGAACGGAACGCCGTCACGCCATGCGCCCTGCACGGCATCCCATATCGAGTCCACCACGACGGCGCTGTACATCGGAGCGGCGATATGGAAAAACGTGAACAGCAGAATCGACGCGGCGACCACGCACAGGCGCATCCGCTGATTGCCCAGCTGCACGAACAGCCGCCGGGCTGTGGCCATCGCGTTCTTCGGCGCTTCGAGCTCGATGTCGTCGGTCTTTACCGTGTCGCCCGCGTTCACAACGGTTTCCGTCATATCGTCATTCTGCGTTGTCATTCTCGTCACGCCTCCTCTCCCATTGCCGGCTCCTTGGTCTGCGATTCGACGATTTCGCGGTACACCTCGCAGTCCGCCATCAGTTCGTCATGTTTGCCGATGCCTGCCACTTGTCCGTCCGACAGCACGACGATCTGGTCGGCGTGCTGGACGGTGCTCACGCGCTGCGCGATGATGAGCACCGCACGCCCGTTCGTCTCTGCGGCGAGCGCATGTCGCAACGCGGCGTCGGTCTTGAAATCGAGCGCCGAGAAACTGTCATCGAACACCACCAGCTGGGTGTCTCCGGTCAGTGCGCGCGCAATCGACAGACGCTGCTTCTGCCCACCGGAGAAGTTCGTACCACCTTGCGCGACGCGGGATTCCAGTCCTTGCGGCAGCGAATCGACGAACTCGCGGGCCTGCGCGACATCGATCGCATGATTCAGCCGCTCATCGGAGGCATCTCGGTCTCCGTACCGCAGATTGTCGGCAATCGTCCCCGAGAACAACCACGCCTGCTGCTGTACGTAGGACACGCGGCGCCGCAGATCGTGCTGCGTCATCTTGCGCACGTCCACGCCATCGAGGGTGACTTCTCCCCAATTGGCGTCATGGAACCGCAGTGCGAGCATGGCGATCGTCGATTTGCCCGAGCCCGTGCCACCGATGATCGCCGTGGTCTGGCCCGTCTTGCAGGAGAAGCTGACATGTCGCAACGTGTCCTCCTGCGCGTCCGCGAAACGGAATGTCACATCGCGGAACGCCAGCACCTCGCCGTCCGGGAGCGGACCGCGGCCGCTCATATCCACCGCCGCGCCCGGCTCCGGGTCGGCGATCTGCGGACTGTGGTCCAGCACCAGCCGCACACGCTCGCAGCATTCAAGCGCCCTCGGCAAGGTGATGATCACCATCTGCGCCATCATCAGATAGAACAGCGCCATGATCGCATACTCCACGATGGCGGTGATGTCGCCGATTTGGAAGTTTCCGGCGCTGATGCGTCCTCCCGCGAGGAAATACACGACGACGATGAATGCGTTCATGCCGAAGTACGACAGGCCGTCGAGGTTCGCGAATAGCCGGTTCGCCTTGATGGACGTATCGGCGTAGTCGACGAACGTGCCGTCCATGCGCCGCCGCTCATGGGATTCCTTGTTGAAGGCGCGGATCACGCGGACGCCGGTAAGGTTTTCGAGCAGCACGGCGCCGATGCGGTCAAGCAGTTTCTGCAGTTTGCGGAACAACGGCGCCGCGGATCGCATGATGAACAGCGCCACGACGCACACGAAGACTATCGCCACCAGCAGCCACAGAGACAGGGTCACGTCGAGCCGGAACGACAGGGTCAGCGCGATGATGAATATGATCGGCACCGGCATCAGCATGCACAGCACATTGGTCATGGCCATCTGGATGTTGACTACGTCGTTGATCGTTCGCGTGGTTATCGATGCCGTACCGAAATTGCGGAAATCATAGATCGACAGATCCATGGATTTGCGGTACAGAGCCATGCGCATGTCCTTGCCGACGCGAGAGGTCAACTGCGAGCAACACCATCCGCCCGCCACGGCGCACATGCCGGAAATCAGCGCGGCCACGCCCATGCCGACCGCCGTGATGGTCATCTTCTTGAATGATGCGGATGTCGCGCTTTCGTTCAGCAGCTCCGCTGCGAATGTGGGAATGACCAGCGCGCCGACGACGTCGATCAGCAGCAGCACCGTCGTCACCGCGCACAGCGCCCAGTATGGCTTCATGAAACGGGCAACCAGCCGCATGCTTCTTCCTTCCCCTCGCGAAATCGTCTACGCTCATATCTCAGTATTGTCCCGAAGTAGGACAATTGAGCCATACGGCGTGGCGAAGTCCGAGGCGGGAAAACTACACGGAAATGTCATGCATCTGTTTGCGGAACACCCGCCCGTAGACGCCCATGCCCTTGAGCAACGCGCTGCGCAGCTCGTCAGGAAGCTCGCTCATCGCCCGATACTCCGCGGCGCGACTCGGCGCGATCAAGCTGTTGCAATATCTGCGCCCGGCAGGCGTGAAACGGACCGTTTTGACCCGACGATCGCCTTCGGCGTCCCCAAGCTCCACGAACCCATGCGCCACAAACGATGCGATGACATTGTTGACCGTCTGCCGCGGCAACAGCGTGTACTCGCAGATCGCCCGCTGCGACGCCCCATCATGGTCCTTGAGGTAGTCCAGAATGCACATCACATTATCCGACACTCCGGCTCGGCGAGCGTAATCCGAATACGCCACGTCAATGCGATGCAGTTCATCGAAGAACAAATCGATATGACTCGCGATCGATGACGCTTCAATATCCCGAGCCATGTCTCTCTCGCCGCCATGCCCCACATCGGCATTCTCTGAATTGTCCGACATAAGGACAATCATACAGGTATTTCAGCGATTGCGCCAGAGGGAACGCCTCGCTGCCGCAACAGCGCCGACACACGATTAAATCCCTCCATTGAAGCCACGGCTCAGGAAGCCATTGCGTTTGTTCTGTCTCAATGTCCCGGGCGACACACGCGAGGTGGTTACGCCGATGACGCACACGAATGGAACAGCAGAGGATGCGACAAATGATCACGATGACCGCTACGCCGCGCCGACAGCACACGATCAGAGTGTCGGCTGAATGGGGTACGGCAGGGGAATGAGATCGCCGCTAGCGTCATAGAACTCACGTAGGTTTATGGCGCGCACGCCCATCGCCTCGGCCACATCGGGAATCTTAGGCTCTTTCTTCAACGGGTTGTTGGGGATGGGATGTACTGCTTGCTCATTGGTGACGACAATGATCCGGCCGGACCCACCGGGCGGCGCAGCGTTCGATGCGTTTCCTGCCGATGATCGGCACCGGCAGTCCGGCGTTGCGGAAGATCTCGGTCACTCCCCTGCCTTTCCCGTGTTCGCGGAGGAAGTATCTTTTGAACTCGTCGGAATAGATGATGCGCGTCGGAGTGACGTTGGACACGGCCCACAGGCCGCGCAGGTACGAGGTTCGTCAGGAGTGAACTCCCTTCTCATCGCCGTTCCTTTCCGTATGAGACGCCATATACGGCAAAGGCCGGCATCCCATGGCGGTTTCCATGGGATGCCGGCCTCTCGGACGGACGTCCCCTTGAGGGAGAAGGACCCGAAGGGCCGGGGGCATCCGTCAGACCGTTCAGGCGATGGCGCTCGCCTTGCGGGACTTGACGCCGACGGTCACGCCGGCGCCGATCAGGAGGGCCGCAACCACGGTGAACAGCACGGTGCCCGCGCCGCCGGTGAGCGGCAGCTGGGTGATGCTCTTCACGTTCTCCACGACCACTTCGGCGGTGCTGCCGTCGGAGACCAGTCCCCAACGATCGCTGCTGACGCCATCGGCGTCGATCGTGTAGGACGGTTTCGCGGTCTGGTCCGCGCCGGTGCCGGAGAGGTTGGCCGCGATCGTGAAGCTGAAGGACACGCCCACGTTGACGTAGCCGTTCGGGGCTGCGATCTCCTCGATGGTGTACTTGCCCTCGTCAAGGGCCGTGAAGGTCACCTTGCCGTTCGGGTCGGTGGTGAACACGCCGGAGAGGGTGCCGTCGGCGGTGGATTCCGGCTTGGTGTCGAGGGTGATCCACTTGCCGTTGCCGTCCTGGTCGCGGGTGTAGGCGAGGTACTTGCCGGCGGCATTCTTGATGGCGAACTTGGCGCCCTCGAGCGCAGCACCGGTGGTCTTGTCCTTCTTGACCAGGGTGTAGTCGAAGTTGAAGACCTTGACCGGGGTGCCCGGCACTTCCTGCTTGCTCTCGTTGTTGCTCGGATCGTTCGGATACTTGATCGTCGGGGTGTTCGCGGCGCCGGTGTTGCCGGTGCTGCCGGTCACGGTGGCCTTGTATTCGACGGTCACGTTCTTGCCGACCAGGTCGGCGTCGGTGAACTTGGAGTCATCGACGGGGGTGCCCTTGAAGCCCTTGGCCTTGATGTAGCCGCTCAGGTCGATGATGAAGGTCTTGGACGTGGCGTCGAAGCCGGCGACCGTGTAGTCGGTGCCGGCCCTCAGCTGCTTGTTATCGACCGTGACCTTCAGGGTGTCGGTCTTGTAGGACAGTGGCGCGTTGTGCGCGAACTTATCGGACACGGTGAACTGGTAACCGTTGACCTTGTAGCCCACGTAGTTCGGAACCTTGGTCGTGATCGTGTAGGAGGCATCCTGCCCGGCTGCGACGGTCTGGTCGGTCACGGTCTTGCTGACCGACGCGGTCTGGTTCTTCATGTCGATGGAACCGGAGGAGTACACCGTGTTGTTGATGGTCAGCTTGGTGCCGGCGAGGATCGGCAGGGCCTTGCTGCTCTTGCCGGTCACGACCTGGTCGACGATCAGCCACAGGCCCGGGCTGTCCAGCGTGAACGTGGCCTGCTTGTTTTCGTTGGACAGGGTCGACGTGACCGTGGTCGTGGCCTTGGACGCGAGCTTGTCGGCGAGGCCGCGGGTGGTGCCGTCGCCCAGCCACGGGCTCGTGGTGGACTTGTCGAGCTTGGCCTGGTCCTGCTGCTGCGCCCAGGCGAGTGGATCGCCGGTGCCCGTATACTTCAGGTATTTGGCGATATCCGTCTTGAGGCCGTCCTCGGTCTTGAGGGTGACGCTCTGGTTCGGGGCGGTGCCGTACACGTCGTAGGACGCGACCTTCACGACCTTGAATGTGTGTCCAGTCAATTGGTCCGCGCTCGTGGCGTTCAACGTGATGGTCTTCTCACCGTCCGTGACGACCTGCGCGTTCGCGCTGGACGCCGCGACGGCCCCCAGTCCCGCGACGGTGGCGATGGCGGCCGCCATCGCCGTGATCTTAGTGAGTTTCATGGGGAACTCTCCTTCTTTCATGAAAGACCGTTCGGCCGGACGGCCGGACGGGCCGCGCGCCGGCGTGCATGCGGCGCGCGAAATCTGTCGCTACGCCCTGGAGCGTTTCGCTCCGAGGACGGCCAGCACGAGCGCTGCGGCGATGACGGACAGGCCGAGCATCGTGTTGTTCCGGGCCTCGGACGCACCCGTCAACGGCAGCGCGCTCTGTGCGACCCGCGTGATCGTGAACGCCGCCTTCGCGATGCCGGTGACGTCGGCCGTGTTTCCCTCGTCGTCCTTGGTCTTTGCGATGGAGGCATGGACGGTGAGGGCGCCGCTGGATGCGGTGCCGCCGGTGGCCGTGATGGTGATCCGGTATCCGGCCTTCGAGCAGGCAAGGTCGCCCGGGCAGTCCGTCCGGTCCTCGGCCGCGTAAAACGTATACGTGCCGGCCTTGGCCACGGTCGCCGTGGCCAAGGTGAAGTCCTTGGCCACGCCGTCCCGCAAACCGCCGACGGACCGTGTTTTGGATACCTTGATGGTCTTGTCCCTAACGGCCTGTCTGGTGGCCTGGTCGGATGGGATGAACGTGAACCTGAACGCCTCGCCGTTCTTCGAATCGCGGCCGGTCAGGGTTTTGGAGCCGTTCACGGTGACCGTGGCGGGTGTCGGGCTGTTGACGAATCCACTGGCGAACGTCCAGTCGGGATGCGTGTTGTCGAGCGTGAACGGGTGGCTACTGTCATCCTTGTGGAACCCGGACGGGGCTTGGGATTCGGTGAGCGTGTATGCGCCCATGTCGAGGCCTGTCACCCTGAACGATCCGTCGGTCCGATCCTCGTCGCCTTCGCCGTTGTCCGTGATGGTCCTGGACTGGCCGTCCGGGCCGGTCAGGGTCCAGGAGGATCCGGCCAGCGGATTGTTTTCGGTGTCGGTCTTGCGCCATGAGACGGTTCCCTTGCGGGTCTTGACGTCGACCAGCCGGGTGTCGAACGTGGCGCGGCCGCATTGGTCTTTGACCGTGACCTTCACATGGCATGGGCCTTCGTTCGGGAACGTGATGGAAGTGGCCGATCCGGTCGGGTCGGAGAACGACGCGTTGCAGTCGGATTGCCACTGGTACGTGTATGGCGGCGTGCCTTTGGTGACGGTCACGGAAGCCTGCACGGTCGATCCGGCCGTGGCGTCGGACGGGATCGTGGCCTTCACGTCGAGGCTTTTCTCCACTCCGGACAGGATGAGGAAGTTCAGGAACGCTCGTATGGCGTTGCGGTCGGCGTCGGTGTTTTTTTGAATTCGTGTCCGGCCTCGTACATGACCATGCCGTTGCCGTAGTCGCCGTATCCGGGACCCACGGCCATGAACACGGCCGGACCGGGAGACATACCGGCGAGGACTTGCCACTGGTTCGGGTCGGTCTCCAGCACCCTGGTGGTGGCGCGCCACGCGCTGCCGGGGGCGGGCATGTAGATCTCTTCCGCTCCGTTGGCGTGCGCGGCGAACGTGTTCCCGACGAACTGCATGATCGGGTCCGACGCGGCGCCCGCCACCTGGTAGGCGCCGCTTACACCCGACGCTCCTTTATGCTTGTCTCCGATGAGCAGGCCGTTGGTGGACAGGAAGAACATGGAACCGTCATCCACGCCCTTGCCCTTGGTATTGCTTTCGAGATAGGAGACGGCGTGGCATCCGGCCCAGATGTAGCCGCCGCCCTTGTTGAAGGAGGCGAGTGGGCTATGCGTCGCTGTGGTCGGTTCGGCGTGCGGCATGACGTAGATGTCGTCGCAGGAAGAGTCCAGGTCCGCCGGAGTCGCTTTTTCTTTGTAGACGCGGTCATCGCTGGCATTCTCGTTCCGCAGGATGCCGGACTTGACTAGGTACTTCTTGGCTATATCGCCGTTTTGCTTGTCGAGCACGACGCGGGGGACCGAGGAGATCTTCCGGCTGTCGGCAACCGTGACGGCGGTGTCGGTGGGCCCATCGATGCGCACGCCGTAGCCGCGCCACTTGAACAGCATCGACCTGACGTTGTAATCGACGTCGTCGCCGGATATGACGAACGGGCCGGAGATGTAGTTCCTGCCGTTGTAGGTGAGGTCCACGCCGGTCTGGCTGGTCTTGCTCCCGTTGATGACCCAGTACACCGGGACCTTGGCGTTGAGGACGAGATCGTAGATGAGGCCGTATGGTTTGAGCTGGGCGTCGTCAGAAAAGGTGTCGCCCATGTCGACGATGTACGAGCCGGCAGGGAACGTGATCTCGCCCGTCTTGCCGGCGGACTTCACCGCTGTCTCCGCCGAGGACGTGCCGGCCGGCATGTCCTCACCGCTCGCGGTGCCGGCCACCGACAACGCGAGCACCATGGCGAGGGCGACCATCACGGCCAGGAGGAACCTATCCCCCCCGGTGGTTTTTCCGTTTTCCGCCATTCTCATCAGTGCTTCCTTCCAAGGACGGAATCGGATTTCACGCCCGAACTATGATGCCGCGGATCAGAATCTCTTGTGAACAACAGCGGTATGCACAACGCCGCGAGCACGTAGGCCGCCACCACGGACAGAGGGACCGGACGCGGGTCGATGACCTGTGACTCGTCCGGGATCTCGTCCGGGATCGCGGCGCGCAGTCCGGACACGAGCAGACGGTGCGTGTTCACCCCGTACGGCGTGCATGTCATCAGGGTGACACGGTCCTCGTCCTCGACGATTTTGAGTTTCGACACGTCGGACGGCTCGATCACGCTGACGCGGTCGACCTTGTAGCCCAGGGTCTCGCCCATCACCTTGATGTAGAAGGAATCGCCCTTCTTGAGCTCGTCGAGCCTGGTGAACATCAATGCCTTGATCAGACCCCTGTGCCCGGTGATGACCGCGTGCGTGCCCTTGCCTCCCGACGGGCAGGCTGCTGCCGTACAGGTGGCCTGCCCCGAGCTCGAGCGTGGATTCGGACGTGCCGTGGTAGATGGGCAGGTCGACCCCGATCCTCGGGATGTCGACCGACCCCATGACGCCCTCGCCAGCGTCAAGCATGGAGAGGTATCTCTTGTCGGAGACGGAACCCCTCGTCTGCGTGAACGGGTCGTTGGCCTCGCCGAGGACGTACTGTCCGTGCGAGGCGAGGTTGCGGTTGTACGCGCGCGCCTCCTTCAATTCGTTCTCCGCCCGCTGATACGGCCGGTCCGCGACCGTCTCCTCCAGACGACCGGACGTGGCGGACTGTTCCCCGGCGGACCACGACTGCAGCATGACCGGCACGGACACCACCACCAACCCCGATACGACGAGCGCGACGGACACGACGGACAGCAGCCTTCCCCTGAACGACGCCCGGCGGCGTGCGTCGTAGGCCTTCCGGACGTCCTCCAGGCCCAGGACGGCTCCCCAACCGCGGACGATGGTCTTCGACGATGCCGGCATGCGCACCTCCCTCCGGACGGATCGGCTTGGTTCCCTCACTGCGGAAGGCAGAATAACGCGGAACGGCGACGAGGGACGTCTTCCATCCGACGCGCCATCCCCCCCCCGCCGTACGAAGCCGGGATTCCTTTGCCGCGGACGGCAGCCACGACATCACCCCCTCCCCTTTGCCCCTTCTTTCCGACACGCCGCATTTCTGAAGGATGCCACCCCCCCCATATCGTCTCGGCGGTCCGTCAGGAACGACGGGCGGACGGCCGTTCCCATGAATCGTCGGGCTCGCTCCCACGCGCGGGGCCGGTTCCATGACCGGTACGGCCCCGGCCTGTCTTCCGTTGTGTTCTGATGCTCCTAATACATTGTCGAGCGTTTGAGCATGTTGTTTCGGGTCGGCGATGGAGTGCATCCATCGGAGCCCGTTCGTCATGAAGGACATCAGCGAGCGGTTTCCCGTCGCCGCCGACCATCACTTGAAAAACACTGGCCGGCACCCAGAAGACACGGAAATGGCGATCCCCTACGTTCGGAGCCATGAAATCCTTGAAGTAACAATCGTATCTCGAAGATTCCGGCTCGCTTCGACTCCCTGATTGTTAATCGTCCGATATCTAATCAGCTCGTCTTCACGAGCTTCAGGAACCACGGAACGCACCAACGCACCAAACGGCATCTGCAACGCAGAACCAATCGTGGATAGCTTGGTAAAAGACAAGTCCAACGGAGCATCCGCATTTAGCCATTGAGGAAGCTCGGCAAGACCATCTCTATGTGCTACAGCCACCGGAGCGTGGCTGGATGTACGGTAATGGACGCCATCGTCACACTCCCCTCTGATATCGCAGATGAAAAGATCCGCCACATGTAAGAGCAGCAGTCACGGCTTCAGGCGGGTATTGGTAATTTTCATGATATCCGAATGTTGGATTTCAACACGAGCAACGAATCGACGGAAGGAAGCACCTCCCATCAGGCCCCTACCAGGGCCGAAAGTCAATGGCAAGCAAAAAGTCCCCGGAAACGCCGATTTCCAAGGACTTAACCGTGCCCCCTGTGGGATTCGAACCCACAACCCACGACTTAAAAGGACGCTGCTCTAACCGTTGAGCTAAAGGGGCAACATTACCAAGATACACGCGAACACCGGACAATGTCCAGTACGGCGTTGCGCGCAGGCGGCATCTTGCGCGCGCTGACTGACGACCACCCCCAGTCGCTACGCGACAGCCCCCGCCAGCGGGGGGGGGGGCAAAAGATGGCACAGTCCCTACGCGGCAGCCCTCCGGGCCCTGCAACTACGGATGTGCTGCGCACGACCATTCTGCTGCTCGCCTGTCAGCTCGACTTCGCCTACAAACAGCTCCGCTGTTTGCTTAACGGCTCAGCCCGCCAGCGGGGGGAGGCAAGACAGCAGTCGCCCCGCGACGCACTGAATCAGATCAGGCCTAGGGTGACGAAGGCGTTGGCGATACCGTCGTCGTGGATGTCGGTGGTGGTCATGTCGCAGAAACACTCGATGCCGTGAGTGGCGTTGCCCATCGCCACGGACGTGCCCGCGGCCTTGAGCATCGCGGTGTCGTTGTCGCTGTCGCCAATCGCGATTGTGTCGGCGATGCTGTAGCCGAGGTCCTTCGCCACATCGCACAGGGCCGTGCCCTTGTCGACGCCATTGATGAGCAACTCGCCGTTGTTGGGCGAAATATCATCGTACGAGCCGTGAACCAGCGTGAACCACTCCCCCAAATCACGCGATACGTCATCAAAACTCACATCGGGATCCGCTCCGGAGAAATACGATCCCTTGCTCGCATGGATGACATGCCCCAGCGTGGAACCGTCCGGCACCGCGATGTCGTCGATCAGATGCCAGTACCGCGCGAACTGACCGTTCTTCCACACGGCCGACCCCTTGGATTCAAGATGCCGCGCATACCCGCACGAGATGTACATGCCGTCCGCGCCCTGCCACTGGTAGTTCTCGATGCCGTGCCGTTCGAAATACGCGGTTGCGGCGTCGATCGCTTCGGGCGCGATGTCATGCCGGAACAGCACCCGCCCGTTGACGTCCGCCTGCGCTCCGGCCACCGAGATCACGCCGTCGAATCCGAGATCGAGAATGCCGCGTTCGATCTTCGGCATCGAGCGTCCGGTGCAGATGAACAGCTTGTGGCCGCGCGACCGGGCCGCCTTGCATGCCTCCTGCGCGGAGATCGGCACTTCATGCCGTTCGTCGGCCAATGTGCCATCGATATCGAGAAACACCAGTTTGCTGGACATTGCCACCCTTCCCGCGCCTTCTCCAGGCGCTTCCGGTGCACCAGTGTAGGACTTCGGGCGGTCTTGCACTCCGTCCGCCCCGGCCCGGCACGGCCCGGCTCGGCACAGCCCCGCCCGCGCACGGCCCACGACCTACATGCGCCCTGCCCTGGACGGGTCGATGGACATGGTCTGGAACCGGTTCGCCATGAAATCGTTGCCGAAATGGTCGGCGAAGAACTGCGTGATCGGCGAATCCAGCGCATGCCCCGCCATGCGCCCGTACCAGCAGTCGAACGCCATCAATGTCATCATGCCGTCGATGAACAGCAGCACGAACACCACGGCGGTCAGCGAATACCGTACCTTCCACGGAATCAGGTTGATGAACTTCAGCAGGTACGGCAGCACGAACTTGATCCAGGCAAGCCCCATAATCCCCCAGAACACCATGTACTTGCCGGAGGTGCGCCCGCCTATCGACAGCCATTCGCCCGTGTAATCCCAGGCCTTGATACCGAACGCGACCTCCATGAACCAGCTGGAGCAGTACTCGAACACGCCGCCGATCAGAGCGCTGGAGAAGAAGATCAGCACCCAGTTCGAACGCCACAGCCGGTTGAGCAGAATCGTCATGAATCCGGCGCCGAACCCGTAGATCGGCGAGAACGGCCCCCACAGCATGCCAGCGCGATCCTGATATTCGCCGTAGTAATACCAGTGATATATCGTCTCGACCACCAGCCCGATCATGCAGCCGATGACGAAAATCCAGAACAGGTTGAAGAAATCCAGCGAGATATAGCCCTTGCCGCTCATGTCGCGGCCGACCATGCCCTTGGCGAGCGCCGCCTCGTATTCGTCGCGCTCATCCATGCGCTTGAGCGCGCGCTGCAGCCGCCGTTCCTCCAGCAGAGTCGGGTCAAGGGTTATGGCGAGCGCGACCAGTATGGTCATCTGGATGGACGGCACGAGCAGATTCGCGCCCAACCCGTCCAATGCGAGCGACAGCAGTCCCTCGGCGAACGTCACCATCATGACGATATACGACCACCAGGCGGAATACCGCCGTCGGTTGCGGATCAGCAGCACGCCCAGCACGGTCAGGCATGCCGCGTTGGCGCTGGAGACCACCGTCTGGGCGCATGTGAGGATGAATGTCAGGTTCAGCACGTCGACGGTCACACGGCCGTCGAGAATCTCATGCACCGAATATCCCGCCATCAGCACGATGACGGGGAGAGTGATGACGCCCTGCAGCAGCACGAGCACGCCGTAGATGCGGGCGATCAGCGGCAGCCGCCTGTCCGCGGCATCCTTGCCGGAGTGGCTTTTCGCTTCTTGTTCGACGTCGGCGAGTACCGCCTGGTTGGCGAGTGCGTCGACGTCCGCGGCGAGCTCCTGCCCGTCGCGACGCTGACTGGTCGTGTCAGAGGCCATGCGTCAGCGCTTCGACGAGCGTTTGCCGGCGTTCGCGGCGTTGACGGCACGCAGCAGCTGCCAATCGCGTGTCATGTACATGCCGAAGGCCACGCCGAACGCGATCAGCCCCACCATGTCAGCGGTGAACAGCGAGAAGACCATCACGAAGATCATCCAGCCGACCGTCCATTTGAACCGCGGACCGGGCTGCATGTGCTTCACGGCCATATATATGGTCACCGCGGCGACTCCCGCCGTCACGATGGCGTACAGGATGATGAGCGCCGTGTTGCTGCTGTTGCGGCTCAGCGCGGTCACGGCCTGAGCCGACGTCCGGGCGGCCTCGGACGTACTGGAAATCACGCCGAAGTACGACAGCGCGAAGAAGATGGCCATGCCGACCGAATACACGGCACCGGCGCACATGATCACACGTTCCGGCGTTCGTTTGGAGAATGGCGAGCGCGCATTGGCTTTTTCACGCTCGCGCAGATAGTTGTTCTGCTTGGATGTCATAACGGCGATACCTCCGACGTCGGTGTACGAATCATGTTCCATCGTAATACAGTCAGATGGATTACGCTCCTTGCCGGAAAGCCGTGCCGTGCGCGGGCTGGGGCCGCTCCACCACGCCCAGCCGCTCGAAGGCGTGCGCGAGGCCGCTCGCGTCCACCGCATCGGCGACCCAATCGGCGGCGTCTTTGGCGCACTGCTCCCCGTTGCCCATCGCGATGCCGATGCCGGCCACCTCGATCATGGTCAGATCATTGTCGCTGTCGCCGATCGCCACCGTGTCGGCGAGCGGCACGACCATGGTGGCCGCAGCGAAACGCAGTCCCCCGCCCTTGCTGCCAGGCACCAGGTCGCAGAGCGTAACGCCATCCCGCCGCGCCTGCTCGCGCGCGGCCGGTGCAGATCAGCACCAGATGGCCGTTGCCCTGCGCGGCGCGAATCGCGCGGATGGCCGATTGCGGGATGCGCTGGTCTTTGCCGACCAGTGTGCCGTCGATGTCAAGGAACAGCATGCGTGTCATGGTGACGCTCCTTCGCATTGGACGATGATGGCGGCCTGCGATGATATGCGAAAATCCCGTCGGCGTGCAGGGCACCGGCGGGATTCGGGTTTACAGCTCCTCGCCGTTGGTGGCGATGACGTGCTGGTACCAGCCGAAGGACTTCTTGCGGCTGCGCTTGTACGAGCCGTGGCCTTCATCGTCGCCGTCCACGTAGATCAGGCCGTAGCGCTTCTTCATCTCGCCGGTGGTGAAGCTCACCACGTCGATGCAGCCCCAGACCGTGTAGCCCATGACGGGCACGCCGTCCAGGTCGATGGCCTTCTTGACCTCGGCGATGTGGCTCTTGAGGTATTCGATGCGCGAGTCGTCGGCGATGTAGCCGTTCTCGTCGGGCGTCTCGTACATGCCCACGCCGTTCTCGACGATGAACAGCGGCTTGTTCCAGCGCTCGTACATCTCGCACAGCGAGTAGCGCAGGCCGACCGGATCGATCTGCCAGCCCCAGTCGGTGGCCTTGATGTACGGGTTGGGCACCAGCCCGTCGAGGCCGTGCTCCATCGCGTCGAGCGTGGAGCCCTGCGAGCTGACGGCTACGGACATGTAGTAGCTCAGGGAGATGTAGTCGACGATGCCGTCCTTGATAGCGTCGAGGTCGCCCGGCTCCATTGCGATGTCGATGCCGTCACGCTCCCACCACTTGAGCAGGTAGCGCGGATACTCGCCGTGCACGTACACGTCGCCGAACAGGTAGCGCTTGCGCATCTGCTCCTGGGCGAGCATGACGTCGTCCGGGCGGCAGGTCTCCGGATAGATCGGCACGAAGGAGAGCATGCAGCCGATCTGGAAGTCCGGGTTGATCTCGCGTCCGCGCTTGACCGCGATGGCCGCGGCGACGAACTCGTTGTGAATCGCCTGCCAGACCTTCTGCTCCACCTCGTGCGAGGTGTCGTCCGGGTTGGGGATGATGCCGGAGTTCGTGTACGGGAAGATCGGCGTGTGCATGTTCATCTGGTTGTCGACCTCGTTGAAGGTCAGCCAGTAGGTCACCAGGTCCTTGTAGCGCTCCATCACCGTGGTGGCGAAGCGCACGAAGCAGTCGACGACCTTGCGGTTGGTGAAGCCGCCCATCTTGGCCAGGTGCAGGGGCATTTCGAAGTGGGAGAGGGTGACGACCGGCTCCATGCCCTTGGCGCGGTAGTCGGAGAACAGCTCTTCGTAGAACTTGAGTCCGGTCTCGTTCGGCTCCTCTTCGTCGCCGTTCGGAAAAATGCGGGACCAGGAGATGGATGTGCGGAAGCACTTGAAGCCCATTTCCCGGAACAGCGCATCGTCCTCGCGGAAGGTGTGATAATAGTCGATGCCGCGGTGGTTCGGGTAGTTGAGCCCGTCGATCACGCCGTCGGTGATCTTGCGGGCCACGCCGGCCGCCCCGCCGGTGAGTACGTCGCAGATGCTCGGGCCGCGGCCGTCCACGTCCCATGCGCCTTCAAGCTGATGTGCGGCGACCGCGCCGCCCCAGAGGAAATTCTCGGGAAATCCCATGATGCTTGTTCCTTTACTTGTGTTTGCCGTACGTGATATGCGCGTCGTGCGCCGAAGGCCCTCAGCCGTTGAGCTTTCGATACAGGTCGATGAGCTCGGTGACCATGAGCTTCACAGTCTCGGTCGACATCATCTGGTCTTCGACGTGGGTGAGCAGCAGCGACATCGTGACCGGATCGCCGGCCGCCTCCTGCTGCACCAGCTTCGCGTGCTGTTCGTGGCCGGCCGCGTACTGCTCGTCGCCGGACTTCATCTTCGCGGCGGCGGTCTCATAGTCGCCGGCCTTGACGGCCTGCAGCGCTTCCATGTAATCGGATTTCGCGGAGCCGGCAGCGACGATCATCTGCATGCACAGCACTTCCATGTCAAGGGTTTCGGGTGCGTCCGCCATTGGACTGTCCTTTCGTCGGTGTTCGCCGCGCCGGTCACCGGCTCGCGGCGGACGGTCATTCGTGGGGTTGGGTGGTGGGGAATGAGGGAGGGAATGCCCGGCACCGTCGTATCGGGCGACGCCGGGAGAGGGAGATCACTTACCGGCGAGCTCGATCGCGTGGTTGAGCACGTTCTCGCCGCGCACCAGGCCGTAGTCCTGCGGGTTGATGGACTCGACCGGGATGTTCGGGAACAGGCCCTTGACACGGTTCAGTTCGAAGCGCACCTGCGGTCCGAGCAGGATGACGGCCGCGTCGGGAGCCTTCTCCTCGATCTCGGAGATCGGGTAGGCGTCAATCTGCACGTCGACACCGTTCTTGGCGGCGGCTTCGCGCATCTTCTTGACGAGCATGGAGGTGGACATTCCCTGGTTGCAGCAAAGGACGATATGCATGATGGTTTCCTTTCGTGGGGTGCGGCCTTGCGGCCGCGCTGTTGACTTGTTGGCTTGTTGAGGGGGTTGGGTTGAAGTTGTGTCGTGCGGACCGGCCGCCGGCCGCAGTGGCCGGCCGGCGGCCTGACGGTTACTCGGCCGCGGCGTCCTGCTCCTGCTTGAGGCAGATCTTGTCCTGCATCTTGACGAACGGGAACCAGATGGCGATGGAGGCCGCGAAGATCAGCACCTGGATCACCACGCCCTGCCATCCGCCGAGCAGGAAGCCGGAGATGATCGGCGGCGTGGTCCACGGCACCTGCATGGCGCCGAAGGCGGGCAGGAAGCCGATGACCATGGCACCGTAGGTGAGGATCACGGCGACCAGCGGGGCGCAAATGAACGGGATGAGCATGATCGGGTTGTAGACGATCGGCAGGCCGAAGATCATGGGCTCGTTCACGTTGAAGATGCCGGGGGCGAGCGACAGCTTGGACAGCTCGCGCACCTGGGCGGACTTGGCGACCAGCAGCGCCGCGACGATGAAGCCGAGGGTCAGGCCGACGCCGCCGAACTTGCAGAAGCAGTCGATGAGCTGCGGCACCAGATAGTGGCCGCCGTTGGCCTGCGTGGCCTTGATGCCCTGGTCCATGAGGTTCTGGTTGACCAGCGAGTTGGCGGTGAGCACCGGGTAGATGATGCCGGAGACGATGTTCGGACCGTGCAGACCGCACCAGAACAGCAGCGACATGAGCAGCACGATGATGATGGCACCGGCCCAGTTGTCGGTCAGACCCTGCATCGGGGTCTGGATGATCTTGAAGATGAGCTCGGTCAGCGAAACGCCGCCGAAGACCTGGCACACCTGGTAGATGATCGCGGAGTAGCACATGATGAAGAAGCCGGGGATCATCGCGGAGAAGGCGTTCGATACGCCTTCGGGCACGGCGTCGGGCATCTTGATGCGCAGGTTCTTCTTGATGCAGGTGGTGTAGACCCACGAGCCGATCAGGCCCATGATGATGGCGGAGATGATGCCGTTGCCGCCCATCCACGTGTTCGGCAGGACGTTGGAGATGGTGGCGGTGTCGCCGCCCAGCGCCTTGATGGTGTCGCTGGTGACCGTCAGCGTGGAGGGCGAGACGATGAGGAACGAGACCAGCGTCAGGATGCCGCAGGAGATGCCGTCCATCTTCTCGTTGCGGGCGTAGGAGTAGCCGATGCCGACGGCGATGACCATCGCGAGCACGTTGAACGTGGAGTTGTTGATCTGGTTGAGACCCAGATTCCAATCGCTGCCGAAGATCCGGGCCATGAAATCGGTGTAGCCGGTGATCGGCAGGTTTGCGATCAGCAGGAAGATCGAGCCGACGAGCGTGATCGGCATGGACAGCACGAAGCCGTCCTTGAGCGCGGTGATGGCTTTGGTGCTCGCGAATTTCACGAACACGTCAAGCGTCTTCTGCGCGACGTTGGTGAACCTTTCCTTCATCACAGGAGTCCTTCCTTGGACATCTGCGGACTTCGTAGTCCGCATCTTCTGTTGTACTTCCAGCACGGCTTTTCAGCCTTCAGTTATTCGATATACTTTTTGTTGTTCGAATAACTTGTGCTTTTAGTATACGGATTATGGGAATCCTGTCAAATATGGTCACATCGCTGTTATTACACCGATTATCGGCATAATTCAGCCATTGTCAGCGCTCACTGGTCAAGATTGCGACACGCCGGTGGTCAAAATTTATTCGAATAAATTAATCGTTTTTACTTCGACGGCTCACATCAGGCCGAGCCGTTCGAAAGCGCGGGCGAGCCCGTCCTCCTCCACATCGCCGGCGACGATGCCGGCCATCGCCTTGATGTCCTCCGACCCGTTGCCCATCGCCACGCCGACCGCGCAGTACTCCAGCATCGGGATGTCGACGGCCGCGTCGCCGAACGCGACGGTGTCCTGCCGATTCGCGCCGAGATGCGCGAGCAGCCGGTCAATCGCATGGGCCTTGGTGATGCCCTTGACTCCGAGATCGCCGAACAGCGCCGTCGCTCCCCTACCGCCCCACGTGCCCGATTCGAGGTCGGGGAAACGCCCGCGGGTGTCGAGGAAGTCCCGGTACGAGCCGAGCACGTAGCTGATCTTGTTCACGTCGTCCCGGTACAGTTCACCGTCGAAGATCATGTCGGGGAACGCCTCGCGCACGGTCAGGCGATTGACGTTCTCCTTGCCCTTGCGGGCGGAATACTCGCGGATGGCGTCGAGCGCGCCCTCCTCGAAGCCCTCGCTGGCGAACAGGCCGTTGTTGCTTTCCAGATAGAATTCAAGGCCGCGCGGATGACCCTCACGGCCGAGTCCGGCAGGTTGTTGTCGTAGTCGACCAGTGTGCCGTCCACGTCCAACAGGATGATCTTGGACATCGTCGTCCGCCTTTCGTCGATGGTCGTGGCGGCCATGCGGCCTTACGAGCGGAGCCGGCTGCCGTGCGTCAGCGCATCGAGGTCATCGTGAAGAACCTCGCGTTGACGTAATGGTATGCGATGAACGAGGAGTTGAACAGACGGCCGTTGGTCAGGAACGAGTCATCCTCCAGGTACAGCGCGGGATCACCCTCGTTCAGACCAAGCACCCGGGCCGCGTCCGCCTCCAGCTTGCCCGCGTACAGCACCTTGTCGACGAAGCCGAAATTCAGACCGAGGTCGTTGCGCGCGTACCCGAACAGCGACCCCTCGGCGATCTGCTCATTGATGAACGGCACGAATTCCTTAAGATACCACGCCGTCTCATATGCCAGCGGATTGCCGTCGACCTGCCGCAGACGCACGACACGCCACACCTGATCACCCTCGGCGCAGTGCATGCGCTTGGCCAGCACGGAGTCGGCCTGCAGCAGCGACAACTCCTGCACCACGGACGTCACCTTGCGATGCGGGTACTCCGCGGAAATGCCGCGCGTGGTGCCGATCGACAGGTAATCGCCCTCACGGTCCTCGCGCACGAACACGCCACTGCCCCGCACCGGGAACACGTCGCCGGCCTCGGCGAGCACCGCGATGGCATTGCGCACGCGGTACCTCGTGGTCTGGTACTCCTCTATCAGCTGGTCCTCGGTGGGCAGCTTCCCGGTCTGCCGGAACTCACCGGCATCGATACGGCCTCTGAGAGTCGTGGCCAATTCGCGGTAATCCTGAGCCATCATTCCTCCTACCGTCTGATTCCGCCCGATGCAGCGGCCCCCATCACCGCCAGAGACACCGCATCCCATGACATCATGATTTTATCGCACAACACACGGTTATTCGAATAACAACATGTACAATCGTACATGATAATCGTAATATCGTGCGCCTCGGCACCCCTTATACGACAATGGCGCTTGGGCGACATGCCATGCCACCCAAGCGCCATACGAACCGACATGCGATTATTGAATCGAGGCCTCCTGCCGCGCGACCTCCAACGCCTTGTTGAAGGCGTCCGACGTCCAGCTGGCTCCGGCCACCTTGTCGACCTTCAGGTCCTTGAGCGGCTTGCCATCGACCACGCCATTGATTGCCTCGGCGAAGTCATTCTGGTGGTTCTTGGAGATCGTCGTGAACGGATGCCCCACGATCTCGACCTTCTCGACCTTCTGGTCGGCGATGGTCAGGTGCACGTCGATGGAATCCTCTCCGACCGGCCCGTACTGGCCGTTGATCGAATAGGTGCCGTCCTTGTAGTTGCCGGTGTCCTTCTTGTCGGAGGTCGTGGACTTGCGCTTGGAGGAGCTGTCGGAGCCGCTCGATGACTGGGACTCGCTCTCCTGCGACTTCTCGGTCTCGCCGGAATTGCCGGCATACTCGTCGTTCATCGGCGCGGCCTTGGGCTCGCCGCAACCGGCCAGCAACGTGGTCGCCGCGATCAGTCCCGCGGCCGCCACCGTCACGCTCTTCAGCGTGCGTGATTTCGACGGGGAACCGCCGTCCGCAAGCCCGTCATGCTGCAGAGCGCCGCCGTCACTCATGGTCACCACCTGTCTTCGCCGCCTTGGTAGGATCAATGAAATCAATGGAAGAATCGCCATGCTGCGCACCTTCGGCGTCAGAACCGGTGGATGCAGGCTTGCCACCGGCCGCTACGTACGCATCATGTGCATTTTTATCATTCCACTTCTCGCCCACGAGCACGCCGTGGTTGAGCATGATTTCACGCTGGGCGCAACTCGCCACGAGAGCGTCATGGGTGACCACGATGACCGTGGTGCCCTGGTCATGCAGCTGGCGGAACAGGTCGAGGACGATCTTCTCGTTCTTCTCGTCCAGGTTGCCGGTGGGCTCATCGGCGAGAATCAGCTTCGGGTTGTTGATCAGCGCACGCGCGACGCACACGCGCTGCTGCTCGCCGCCGGACAACTGGCTCGGCAGATGGTGGGCGCGGTCCTTCAGACCGACCTTCTTCAACGCCTCAAGGGCCTGCTTCTCGTCGACGACCGAATGGTAGTACTGCGCGACCATCACGTTCTCGACGGCCGTCAGGTGCGGCACCAGATAGAACTTCTGGAACACCAGGCCGATCAGGTTCTTGCGCACGTCGGCGAGCTGGCCGGCGTTCAGATCCTCCAGCTTGCGGCCCTCCAGCGAAACGGAGCCCTTGCTCGGCGTGTCCATGCAGCCGATCATGTTCATCAGCGTCGTCTTGCCGGAACCCGACGAGCCGACGATGGCCAGCCATTCGCCCTGCGGAACGGTCAGGCTCAGATCATCGACCGCATGCAGGTCGCCGTAGATCTTGGAAATATGATCGAGTTCAAGCAGCATATCCATGATTATTCCTTAACTATTCCAACTATTCCTCGCGCAGCACGACCGCGGGGTCGATGCGCGTGGCGCGATGCACCGGGGGGATGGATGCGACAACGGCGACCAGCGCGCTGAACACCACCGACACGACGGCGAGCCACCAGTTGAAACCGATGGAACGCTCAAACACGGTGGCACACAGCCAGCGGGCCATGCCATAGCCTGTCGCCGTGCCAAGCAGGCCGCCGAGCAGGCCATACACCGCCGATTCCACATAGAACTCGACGCCGATGGCATGCGAGCTCGCGCCGAGCGCCTTGCGCAGACCGATCTCGTTGCGCCGCTGCGAGACGATGGAGCTGATCGTGGTGCCGACGCCGACCAGCGTGAACACCAGCACAACCAGCGACACGATCCAGAACAGCGTCTGCAGCATCGTGATGACGCGCGTGTCGGAAGCGGTGATCTTGGTGACCTGCTGCGCCTTGACATGCATCGACGTCATATCGTTGATGCTGTTGACCAGCGCGGTGAGGTCCGAGGCGCCCGACGAGTATTCGATGACGTCCACGCCGCGCGTGGAGCCGGTGAGCTTGTCCACGTCGCCGGCCAGCGCGTAGATGATCGAATCCTCGCTGCCGCCGGTGTCAACGATGCCGGCCACACGGAACTCGGTGCCGGACGTGTCCATGATGTCGCTGGAGACGTGGCCATTCTGGGTCTGCTGGGCGCCGGTGGAGCCGGACGAGGTCTGGCCGTCTGACGTGCCGTTAGTACCGGGCTGGCTCGCCTGTCCCGAGGACGCGGCGTTGTCTGATGCGCGGTAGCCGATGGTGATGCTGCCGCCGACCTTCAAGCCCATCGCATCGGCGACGTCCCGGCCGACCAGCACCTTGCCCGCGGACGGCCAGGAGCCGTCGACGACCCAATGATGGTTGAGGTTCCTGACCTGCGCGGGGTTGACGCCGGCCATCACGTACGGGGCCGCATTGACGCGCACGTTCTCGTAACGGTACGTGGCGTGCTTTTCCGAGCCCTTGGCGCTCACCATCTCCGTGGTGTGCTCGACCATCGCGTCATCGATGCCGGACTTGCCGTTCTCCGAATCGGCGAGCGGCGTCACGATCAGGTTGGCGCCATAGGCTCGCATCTCCTGATTCATCTGCTGCGGCACGGCGATGCAGATCATCGCCAGACAGGACAGCGTAGCGGCGCCGACCAGCGACGCCACCACGGCCATGACCGCGCGAGACCGCCTGCGGAACACCGCACTCAACAGCATCCTGAAGAACATACCGGTATTGGTCATCTCAGCACGCCTCCTTCATCATCGTCTTACGATCAGCGTCCATGCAGCACCTCCGCCGGCTTGAGGCTCAGAATCGAGCGAATCGACGACGCCGATGCCAGCAGCACGGTCAGCGCCAGCAGCACGAACACCAGCACGAACACCATCGGGCGCATGGTGATGCCCGAACCGAACACCACCTGCCCGATGATCTGCGCCACGCCCGAGCCCAAAGCGGCGCCGACGATGGCTCCCAGAAGCGAGATCGCCGCGGTCTCCGCCATCATCAGGCGCGACACCGCGCCATCGGTCGCACCGATCGCCTTGAGCAGGGCCAGTTCGCTCGACCGCTCGCCGATCGAGGCGACCATCAGGTTGGCCACTGCCACGGCCGCGGCGAGCAGGCTCAGCACCGTCATCAGGATCATCACGGCCTGGGTCTTCTGCAGCACGTTGCCCTGCAGCGCGGCGACCTGCCGCACCTGCTTGGCGACCGCGCCGGGAATGACCTCCTCGATCTGATAGGCGATTGAGCTGGGGTATGCCGTGCAATACCAGGTCTCCCACTCGTCTTGGCTGAGCGCGGCGGGGTTCTGGGCCGCCTTGCGCGCCAGATCGTTCTCCGGCGTTGTCAGCGCCTTCACCTCGATCTTGTCAACGGAGTCCGGCAGGTCCGACAGCACCTGTGCCACCGACGAGGAGATGTAGATGGCACTGTTGTCGTCGTCGCCGGAATCGTAGACGCCGGTGATGCGAATCTTCTGCTCGTGCGTGTTCCCGGCCGCCGTGGTCTTGCGCAAGGTGACCGTATCACCGCATCCCACGCCGAGCTGCTGCGCGAGCGTCGTGCCGATCACGCCCTGATCGGTGTCATCCTTCGGCCAGCTGCCGTCGAGCTTCCACCATGAGCGCATGCCGTCGACGCCCACGACGGTGGTCTCACCCGACGCGAGCTTCAGCGTCTTGTTGAACCACGTGCCGACTACCGCCGCCGCCGTGCCGTTCAGCTGCGCGTGGACGTTGAGTTGCGGCGCGAAATTCGTGATGTTGAACGCCCAGAAAATCGTCTTGATCTTCGCCGCGTCGGACTCCTTCAGGAACGAGGTCGGGTCCGCGTCGGACTGCGGGCCGCCCTCCATGTTGTACAGGTCGGACACCACCGCATCGGACTTCGGCTGCACGGTGATGTTCGAGCCATATGTGCTCAGCTCGGCGTTGAGCTTGTCGCCCACGTCGAACACGACGCCCAGCATCGACACCGACACCGTGGCCGACAGGCACACGGTCAGCGCGATCAGCAGGCGCCTGCGTAACTGGCGGGTGAACGAGCGCCTGATCATTCTCAGAAAGAACATGGTCTAAACCCCTTCCTGCCTTACTGGAAGTGGGCGCTCAGCGCGTCCAGGTCGGCGGTCTGAATGGTGATCTTGCCGCTACCGGTCTTGTACGGGAACGGGATCGGGTTGCACCCGCCCTTGAAGCCGATGGTCGCCAGGTTGATGGCCACCTCACACTTCTTGCAGATGATCTTGCCGGCCTTCTCGTAGTATCCGGCGTCGCCGCAGTTCTCGCAGGCGTCGAGGCCGATGCCGTACGCGCCGCCGTTCTTCTTGATGATGATGAAGCGCATCACGGTGCCGTCCTTGGCCTTGTATTCGAAGCGGTGCAAATGGCCGTCCTCGACCTGGCTGAACGGGATCGTGGCCACGCCGTCCTTGAGCGAATACGCTTCCGGCGGCGAGAGAGTCGGCTGCTGGTTGATTGCGGCCACGCCCAAGGTCAGCGTCGCGGTAACGCCGATCATCGCCACCACGCTCCATGCGGCGGCGGCGATCGCACGGCGCCGGAACGCCTTGTGCTTGCGCACCGTGGCCGCATTGACGTCGGCCGCGAGTCGCTTCGCAGAAACCGGCATACGCAAGCCGGCCACCACCGAGGCGACGGCGGGAATCAGGAATATGAACGCTTGGGCCATAATCAAACCGGACTTGTTGTTGATCAGCCAGGCGAGCATCACGAACGCGATGTGCGGGAACCGCAGCGTGCGGGCCTGCATGATCTGCAGCAGGCCGGTCAGATGCTGCATCAGCTGGATCACCAGCACCACCAGCACCGCGGACAGGAACGCCGGACGGACCGCCGTCGAACGCATCGTGCGGAAGACCGCGGCGATGACCGCGGACGCGATGATGCCCAGCACAAAGCCGAGCGCACGCAGCAGCATATCGGACGTGAAGATCGGGTCTCCCGGCTCGACCCAGATGGTCAGCTGCAGGATCACGTCCGGCAGCGCATAGAACACGGTGAGCGCGATGCCCAACGCCGCCACCAGATTGGCGAGATGCATCACCGCGGCGTGCCGACGCCAATTGCGGGTGATCAGTCGGTTCACGAACACCAACACGATCAGCAGGAGGTCGATGACCACGCAGCACCACAGCACCGGGTAGTTGATGAATGTACGCTGGTTAATCACCGCGGATGCACGCAGTCCGGCGAACACGATCGCCGCCACCAATCCGATGAGGATTCCCCACAGACGCCATCGGGAGCTGATCGGTTTGTCACGCCCCTCGCCGACGGTCAGCATCACACTCATGCACATGACCAGCAACGCGGGCCCCAGCGTGCCCGGCATCACCGCTACGAACTGTTCGAGCATTCGCACCCTTTCCTTGTTCCGTCTATTATGTTCCGTTCATTCCGTCATAAAAACAGCGAAAGCTCCTCTCGGGCAGAGAGGAGCATTTCACTCAGACAATGTCAATCACCACTGACGCGGGGTGTATTCCCAGTTGTCGAAGGTGACCTCGATCGGCTCGGTCCAGAAGCGACCCTTGACGCCGGTCTCGGGATCGACGTGCAGCATCCAGCCCTTCTTGGCCGGGGATTCGATCGACAGCTTCAGCTGGTAGGTGCCGGCCTTGTCGAGCTTGACGTTGGCACCGTAGTGCGGGCCGTCGGAGGCGTTCATCTGCATGAAGGTACCGGAGGTGGCCTTGCCGCCTTCGACTTCCTTGCCGGTGGACTTGTCGATGATCGTGTAGTTCACGGTCAGCTCGGGGACGAAGTCGCCCTTGCCGTAGCCCAGCTCGGTACCCTTCTGGTTGGCGTGGATGTCGGCTTCGAGGTGGAAGCTCGAATCAGCGGCCTTCAGGCCCATGGAGGCGGGCTCCATGTCAATCGGCTGGAAGTACACGGCGCCGACGGTCAGCGGGCCGGCGTCCTTGTCCTGCTCCTCGGCGGTGCCGGACGGGCCGACCGGGACCTCTTCAAAGCCTGCGCCGGAGCTGGAGTCGTCCTTCTTGTCGCTGGACTGAGAGGAGCTGCCCGAAGACTTGTTGTCGGAAGCATTGTTGGTGGAACCGCACGCGGACAGCGAGAAGGCCATGGAACCGGCCAGCAGCACGCCGAGCAGGGCTGCGATCTTCTTGTTCTTCATCATTTCTCTATTTCCTTTGTTGTGTAGTGAATGGTATTCACAGATTGTTGGGTTGATTGTTCGCGGCACCGGCCGTCACGGCAGCCTTGGCCTTCGCCTTGCGCTGCTTGATGAAGCCGACCACGAACAGGGCGATCACCGTGATGGCCGCAATCACCTGGGCGATGATGCATTCGACGTACGGGTAGAAGCCGATCCAGTCGTTCGTCGGAACGCCTTGCAGATACGTTGCCGGGAGTGCGTCGCCCTCGATCAGCGAGTGCACGCCGCCGCCGGCGAACACGACCACCAGCACCGACATCAGGATCGACGTGACCAGGAAGAACGGTCCGATCGGAATCTTCACCGACGTGAAGCGAATCACGAAGAAGATGATCAGCAGCACCACCGCGGCGGCGACGGCACCAATCACCATGCCATGCGCATCGCGGCTCATCGTGTAAATCGACTGGTAGAAGATCACCGTCTCGGCGCCTTCACGGAACACGGCGAGGAAGCTCAGCATGGCGAGCGAGATCACCGTACGGGATGCGACCTTTTCGCCGGCATCGACCTGTGAGGAGACGGAGGCCACCGCGGCTTCGGTCTTCTCCTTGATGTACCGGTTCCATGCCTCGACGCTGGACTTGTTGAGCATCCAATTGCTGGTCCATAGCAGCATGGCCATGGCAATCAGGGCGCACACGCCTTCCATGATCTCCTGAATCGGGCCGGACCCGCCGAACGCGAGCACGAAGATGACCGCGACCACGCCTGCGCCGGCAAGACCGGCGAGCACGCCCACGTAGATCCACTTGGTGAAACGCTTGTTGCCGGACTTGACGAGGTACGCCACCACGGCCGCGACCACCAGCAGCGCCTCAAGACCCTCACGAATCAGAATCAGGAACGCCTGACCGACCGAGCTGGTGATGAACTTGGTGAAGCTGCCTTCCTTGTCGGCGGCACCGCCGTCGAGCTTGCCGGCGTCCTCGACCAGCATGGCCTTCAAATCGTCGACGAGCTTCTTGGTGTCTTTGAGCGAGGCGCCTGTGTTCATCGACTTGCGGCACATCTTGAACTGGTACTCGACCTGCGAAACGCGGTCGCCGCTGATGGCGTTCATCACGTTCTTCTCGAAGCCGAGCTTCTCATAGTACTGGTAGTAGGCGTCGTTGACGAGGGTAGCGCCCTTCGCGCCGTCGCCGCCCGCGTACGACTTGTAGGCCTTGTCGAGGATCGGCATCATCTCGTTGGCCACGTCGGTCCAGCTGCGGTCGCCCTTGCCGGGGTTCTTCTTCTGCTTGGACTGCAGAACCTTGCGCTCCTTGGCGATCTGCTCCTGCAGCGCCTTGTCGTAGCCGCGGGGATTGGCGAGCTTGGTGTTCGCGTCGAGCTGCTTGGCGGTGCTGTCGAGGTCGGAGACGAGCGCGGTCACGCTCTGTTCGATCTTCGCCTCGTTGCCCGTCACATATGACAGGTCCTGAATGTCTTGGAACGCCTGCTGCTGGGAGGCCTGCTTGTCGGAGCCGATGTTGTCGGTCACGACCTGGGTGAAGTTGGATGCCACATAGATCTCGTTGTATGCGGCCATGAAGTCGGACGTGGAACCAGCGGTGTTGCCGTCCTTGTATTCCTTCTGCCCCTGCTGCAGCTGCTTGTCCATCGCGGCGGCGACGTCGGCCCATGTGTCGTAATCCGCGGAACCGTCGGCGGCCATCGCCTGCGGGGCGAACATGACGGCCATCACCGTGAACAGCGCCGCGACGACGGCCAGCGAACGACATCCAACCGCCCGAAGATGCGCTACCGCACGACATCGCATATTGGATTCCTCTCCATATCAACGCTTTCTAAACCATCTATGCAATATAGAGAAAAAAAACCTGAAAGAACAGTCTTGACTTTTGAATTTTTATGCGGTAATAGAGCGGCCCCTGAGGCCGAAATGTCTCATATTGTGGTCATTGTATGGGTGGCCCATTAGGGGCCGCTCTCAAAACTCACAGATACAAGACGTTTTTCGGGTTTTTCCCCTTGTATCTGCGAGTTTTGAGAGCCTGCTTCAGCCATCAAGACGATTCAACATCTTCCGCTCGTTGTAGAACGCGAAGACGATGCCTCCGATGCCGCACAGCACGGCCGCGCACACCGCGGCGATGCGGTAGCCCGCGCCCGAGGCCACGCCGATCGTGGAGACGCCGGTGAACAGCAGCATCGCCACCGACTGGCCCATCTTCATCGCGAACGCCAGCCGTCTGACCCATCATCATGTGGTGCTGAGCGACGGCAGCGTGCAACGGCTGGACACCGCATCCTCCAGCGGGAACCCCTACCGTCCCATCTCATCCGGAGGCCTCAAAATCTCCGGCATCAACGTAGGCTAAGGCGGCTGCCCCCGCTGGCGAAATGCTACGCTGAGGGGCATGAGCGGATTGCATGGGCGGATGCCGTATACGACTGCGTTTGAACGCGCGATGGGCACCGGAATGATCATTCAGTCGGCGACGGCTCTCGACGACGGCTTCCGCTCGAAACTCGACGCGTTCATCGACGGGTACGAGTCCGTGCTGTCGCGGTTCCGCGCCGATTCGCTGGTGACCGCAATGGGCGAATCCTCGCATGGCGGCTCGTTTGATTTTCCCGATTGGGCCTCCGGGCTGTTCGATCTGGCCGATGCGTTCTGCACCGCGACCGACGGGGCGCTTGACCCGTGTGTGGGCGAGGATCTGATCCGGCTTGGCTATGACGCACGGTATTCGATGACAATGGAACCCGATGCGGAGCATCATCTCGGTGCCGTCCACGGGCGCCCGACATGGCGCAACGATGTGGAGCGTCATGGCACAACGCTGGTGACGCAGCGCGCGGTTCACTTGGATTTCGGGGCTTTCGGCAAGGGATATTGCGCCGATCTGATCGGCGCGATATTGGACGGGCACGCGGGCGATGAAACCGTCCGGCAATCCGCCACCGGCCCCGGCTCTCACGCGCCCTACATCATCGACGCGGGCGGCGATCTGCTGATCCGCACGGGCGAGTCTGCTCAACCGGCCCCACTCGCCGAGGGGTCAGGACACGACACCGGCGACACCGTCACCATCGCCCTGGAGGATCCCGCCAACCCCGGAACCGAGGCGATCGGCATCGCAAGCATCGTTGACGGGGCGTTCTGCGCGAGCGCCCCCAGCCGACGCCATTGGGGTGAGGAGGCAGGCCGTCAGCTGCATCATCTGCTCAACGCGGTCGACGGCCGTCCCGTGCGCGATGTCGCCGCGAGTTGGGTCTATGTGCCATCGGCGGCTGGCCGACCCTACCCCACCGCGCTGGCGGATGGACTCGCCACCGCATGCTTCGTCACCGCACCGGACGAGCTCGCCCGCGCATTCGACTTCGAATGCGCCGCGGTGCACGCCGACCGCACGGCCATCATGAGCCGTCACTTCCCCGGCAACTTCTTCACCGTATAAACAATGCGGGAGGGAGCACCTGCGTCATGCCACCGCCAGGTTTTCTTGTGCCTATTCGCCACGCTCGCACATCAGTGGCGCCGACACGTCAATCGCCGCGCCGAGCGGTGCAGCAAGCACCTTATGGATGTCCGGAGCGATATACAGGTTGCCCCTTCCGGCCGGATACGCACGGAGTATACCCACGGACACCAGACGAGACAGCGCGTGCTGTACGGCCGACGGGCTCTTGCCGAACCTTCTCCTCAACATACTCGCCGTGACGGTGGGCTGCCCGATGAGGTACATCGCCGTCTGCACGGACAGGCCGCTGTATCTGTGCTCATCCAATAGACTGCGATACCTCTGCCGCACATTGACAAGACGCTTCACGCTCAGCAGCGCGTCCTCACAGGATTCCTCGATGTCTTGGCAGAAGAACAGTATCCAGTCATCCCAATCCCCTTTCGTGGAAACACCGAGCAATCTGTCCTGATATTCGGGTCGACGGCGCTCGAACCACGGGGATACGGACAGCAGCGGCTGGCTCAGCAGGCCTCAGTCATCATCTGCAACAGCACCAGCAACCGCCCGATTCGCCCGTTGCCGTCCGTGAACGGATACATCGTCTCGAACTGATAGTGGAACATCGCCATATCCAGTACGGCCAGTCCCGGCTCTTTACGTGACCTCCACCAGTCCACAAGCAACTGGACGACTATATCCAGGTCTCGACCAGGAGGCATGGGCACGAAACGCGCATCCTCGATGCGCCGCGTGGGTGAGCCGATGAACACTTGGGTGGATCGTATATCCCAGGCCTGTGGATTGTCTGACTTCGTGCCCTTCACAAGAAGCTTCTGCAATTCGCGCACGAGAGGCAGGCTTATGGGATGCCCGGACTGAATCTGGCCTATGCCGCATTCCGCCGCGTCGAGGTAGTTCAGCACCTCGCGCATGGACTCGCTCAGCCCGCTTTTGTCCTCGCCCACCTCATAATCCTGAGCAAGAACGGTTTCGAGCGGCTCGAACGTGCCTTCCAGGGCGCTGGTGCTCTGCGCTTCGCGACGCATGGTCAGGCGACGCGGCATATCGGGGTTAGGCAGGTCCTCCCCCAGCTCGCCGGGCGCATCTGGCGCGAACATTTCTTTCTCCATAACACCAGCTGTACATATTTTTTAAATCATTCATACTAAGATTTGGATAACGCCCGATTTTTTGCGCACTTTCGGATTCCGGGTCTGACGTAAGAGGGCATGGCCCGCGTCCTGTGTACGATTTTCATTCGCCAAAACAAAAAACCGCGATTGGAAGCCAGGAGACGGAACCAAGACCCTCGAACATCATACGGATCGACCAGAACCTGCTCGAGACCAGGCTCGACCGCTTGGTCGCCGAAAAGGTCGCCGAGCTATTGAACGCGATGCTCGACGCTTCAGGCCGACGAGATCGCCAACGCCGCCAAGTACGAGCGCACCGGGGAGCGGAAGGCGTACAGGGCCGGCCACTACGACCGGAGCCTGACCGCCAAGGCCGGCAGGCTCGCGTTGAAGGTGCCCAAACTCAAGGGCGCGGTCTTCGAGTCCGCGGTCATCGAACGATACCGGAGACGCGAGGAGAGTGTCGAGGAGGCCCTCATCGACATGTACCTGGCCGGCGTGAGCACCCGGCAGGTGGACGACATCAGCCAATTGCTGTGGGGCGACAGGATGCCGTCCCAGACCCTGAGCGACAAGCTCAAGAAGGTGTACGGGGAGATCGAGGCGTGGCGCACGAGGCCGTTGGAGGACGAGTACCCGTACGTGTTCATGGACGGCGTGTGGCACAAGCGTTCATGGGGCGGGCACGTGGAGAACGTCAGTGTCCTGGTCGCCATCGGAGTCAACGCGGAGGGGCACCGCGAGGTGATCGGCGTGGCCGAGGGCATGAAGGAGGACAGGGACAGCTGGGAGCGGTTCGTCCGCTCCATGATCGAACGCGGCCTGAAGGGCGTGCGCCTGGTGGTCGGCGACCGGTGCGCCGGACTCGTCGCCACGGTCGGCTCGATGCTGCCCAAGGCGAGATACCAGCGGTGCATGGCGCGTTTCATGCGCGACGTGCTCTCGAAGACGCCGCCGACACACCGCGAATGGGCGTCCGCCGCCCTCAAGGCCATATTCGCCATGGAATCCCGGGAATCCGCCCTGGCCAAGGCCGAACAGGTCGCCATGGAGATGGAATCCAGGAGGCTCAAGGCCGCCGCGAACTGCCTGCGCGAGGGCGTCGGCGAGACGACGACCTACCTGCTGGACGAGTTCCCGGACGGGCACCGCAGGAGGATCCGCACGAACAACATGATCGAGCGGCCGGACAGGGAGATCCGCCGGCGCACGCGCGTGGTGGGCGGCTTCCCCGACGGGAACAGCGCGTTGATGCTCATATGCGCCCGCATCCGTCACGTCACCGCGAACGAATGGTCGACCCGCCGCTATCTCGACATGTCCCGGATCGGTGACAACCTCGTGGAAGCGAACTGACTATCGCGCCATGGACGGCCACGATCCAAAGTGCGCAACTTTTCGGGCACTACCAAGATTTGCGAAATCTTAGTATGAACAATGATTAATCATGCGCTTTACCGCACCTCATCACACCGCATATGCAAAAGCGACGCCGTACGCGAGCCGGCAAAACAGCCGAATCTCGTATGGCGTCGCTCTCGTTTGAGGCAGTGGAATCACATTATGGTCTTATAGGCGTGACTCCCTCAGATGTTCCACTCGGACGGGTTGTAGAAGTCGCCGTTGAGGGCCTTGGCGGCCTTCTCCTGCGCTTCCTCAAGCGTGACGCCGGCGAGTTCGGCACGCACGTCGTCGAGCGCGACCGGGGTCATCGACAGGGAGTTGACGCCGATGCCGGTGAGCACGACGGCCAGATCCGGATCGGCGGCGGCCTCGCCGCACACACCCACCGGCATGCCGTTCGCGTTGCCCGCGTCGGCGATCAGCTTGATCGCGCGCAACACCGCCGGGTGCCATGCGGTCTGGTAGTTGGCGACCGAGCCGAGTGTACGGTCGGCGGCCAGCGTGTACTGGGTCAGGTCGTTCGTGCCGATCGACACGAAGTCGGCGACCTTGGCCACCTGATCGGCCATGAGGGCGATGGACGGCACCTCGGCCATCACACCGACCTTCTTCAGGCCGAAGGACTTGCCGAGCTTGACGAAGTAGGCGGCCTCATGCGCGTCGGCGACCATCGGCGCCATGACCCACAGGTCGGCGTCGGTCTGGGCATCGGCGGCGGCAAGCGCCTTGAGCTGCCCCTCAAGCACGTTCATGTGGGTGCGCAGCGTGCGCAGGCCACGCAGGCCAAGCGCGGGGTTCGGCTCGTCTTCGGGGGTGAGGAACGGCAGCGGCTTGTCCGCGCCGGCGTCCAGCATGCGGATGACGACCTTCTTGCCGGGGAACTGGGCGAGCAGTTCGGCGTACGCCTTGGTCTGCTCCTCAACACTCGGCGGTTCGGCGTTGCCGATGAACAGGAACTCGGAACGGAACAGGCCGACGCCTTCCGCACCGTACTCCAGCGCGGTCTTGCCGTCGGAGGGCTTGCCGACGTTGGCGAGCAGCGGGATGTGGTAACCGTCCTTGGTGGCGCCCGGCTTGCCGCGCAGCTCCTTGGCCTTCGCGGCCTTGGCCTTCGCGGCTTCGGCGGCGGCGACCTGCTCGTCGCTCGGCTCGGTGGTGATGGTGCTTTCCGCGGCGTTGACGATAACCGTCTCGCCGTTCTTCAGGTCGTCGGCGCCGGCGGCGGACACGACGGCCACGATGCCGCGGGCACGGGCCAGAATGGCCGTGTGCGAGGTCGGGCCGCCCTGCGAGGTGACGATGGCGAGGGTCTTGTCCAGGTCGAGGCCGGCGGTGTCGGCCGGGGACAGGTCTTCCGCGACCAGAACGAACGGGGTGTCGGAGACCGGGACGCCCGGCGCGGGAACGCCCATCAGGTCGGCGATGACACGCTGGCCGACGTCGTGCAGATCCGCCGCACGCTCGCCCTGATAGCCGCCGATGGCCTTGAACATCTCTTCCACGGCGCCGAAGCCTTCCAGCACGGCGCGCTCAGCGGTCTTGCCCCGCTCGATGAGCGTGTTGATGCTCTGCGCGAGCGCCGGGTCGGAGGCGAACATGGCGATGGCCTGCAGGATCGGAGCGGCCTGCTTGGCGCCTTCGTCGCCGTTCGCGGCCTCTTCGGCACGGCGGTTCAGATCCGCGTTGACCAGCGCCAGAGACTTGGTCACGCGCTCGATCTCGGATTCGGCCGAGACACTGTCGGCGCGAGGCGCATCGGACGGTTCGGGAAGCGCAGCTGCCATACGAATGACCGGGCCGACCGCAACGCCGCGTCCGATGCCAACACCCTTGATAACCATATGTTCTCCTTATGTTATGGCCTCTCGCCGCGAATGACCGGTACTTCCCATCCGCGGACCGCCTTGTTGACCCACCAACTTCATCGCCGGTAAATCATTTTCTGTCCACGCCAGTATACACCCTCAAAAGCGCGACACGACTAGAAGTAAACGTTTTCCAGAAAATTGGAAAATTATGGTACACTGTTATGTCAGCAGCCAAAAAGAACGGCCGCCCAGCAATTGGCATAGAGTAATGTTATTGCTAATCGGTATCGGCGCGGGCCAACACGGCACACGCACGCTGACGAGTGTCGATATCGACGCACGACAAACCGCACCGGAACCACCGGCGCGACGACGCAAAGGAGTGTCTCCATGGTTACCCGCGCTACCACCATCACCGATCCCGTCGGCATTCACGCCCGTCCGGCCGCCAAGTTCGCTCAGGCCGCGACCGCGTCCGGCTGCACCGTGACCATCGCCAAGCAGGGCGGCAACCCCGTTCCCGCCGGCTCCATCCTGTCCATCATGGGCCTGGGCATCAAGCAGGGCGACACCGTCGAGGTCACCGTAGACGGCGACAACGCCGAGACCGTCATCGACAGCCTCATCGAGACGCTCACCGCAGCCGAGTAACCTGCGCACGCATTCGACGGCCGCCCGCACGAACCGCGTGGGCGGCCGTCAGCGTATTCCCATCCATCAGATGCGCACCGACGCGCATCGCAAGCATATGGCGGCCGCCCGCCGTCATACCGAACACTGCGAGCCCCATGAAGAGACAGCCATCCGCCGTAATGGACGCCATACCGGCATCCAAGCCAGACGCGACGCCCGTCAACGACGACCCGGCGCCCGGCCCGGAACAACGCCCACAGCCGGCGACCAGTTCCATCACCAACGTGGCCGCCATGGCCCACGTCTCCATCGCCACGGTCTCCCGTGTGCTCTCCGGCAAACGCACCAAGGACGACGACATCGCACGGCGGGTCCGGGCCGCCGCCGAGGAACTCAACTATTCGGTCAACTATGCGGCGAGTTCGCTGCGCGGCGCCGCCACCAACACCATCGGACTGGTCATCCCCTCGGCGACCGACCATTTCAGCGCCGGACTGCTTGATGAGCTGGAACCGGTCATCGACATGGAAAGACAGCAACTGCTGCTCGGCATCGGCAACGAGCAGCATACGCAGGACGAACGCATCGAATCGCTGGTGGCCCGCAAGGTCGACGGCATCATCATCGTTCCTGCCGCGGGCGTCGATCTGGCCCACACGCTTGACCGCACCACCATGACGACGCCCATCGTACAGGTCGGCGGACGGCAGCGATCCTTCCGCACGTCCATGGTCGGCATCGACGAGAATGCGGCGATGGAAAGCATCGTCGCGCACCTCGCCGAGCAGGGCGTGCGTTCCGCCGCCTATCTGGCCGGCAAGGAGGTATCGTTCGAATCGGCCGAGATGTTCGCGATGTTCCATACGCAGATGCGCACGCACCGGCTCGTCACCGACACCTCATGGAACCGATTCGGCGATTCGACCGTGGAGCGCGGTTATCAGTGCGTGTGGCGCATGTTCGCCGACTCGGATGCGCGACCGCCCGAAGCGGTGATATGCGCCGATGACATGATCGCGCTGGGCGCGATGATCGCCTTGCAGACGCTGGGCATCCGCGTGCCCGACGACGTGCGCGTGGTCGGCTACGACGACTCCCCGCTTGCCTTGACGACGATGCCGACGCTGACCTCGGTCCGCCCGCCGTTCCTCCAGATCGTCACCGAGGCGCTGCGCCTGATCGGGCAGGGGCCCGATCAGGCGGCGCACATCTCGCTGCTGCCCCAATTGATTGTCCGGGGCTCCACCGTCGTGCGTTCCTGACCAGGTGCCGTCATAGCCTCCCCGGAATCAGCGCGCAGAACAGCGCCTCGAACACCAGCATCGGGTTGCCGTTGCCCAGCAACCGCTTCCTGGCCACGGCGATGGCCTCCAACCGATCGACTACTTCCTGACGGCTCAGCCGTGCCGACAGCTCGGCGATGGCCGTGCGGTTCTCCATGTTGATCAGCCCGACTGCGTCCTCGGCGTTGTTCTGCAGCACCGCTATGTCGCGGTAGATGCTGGCGGCCGAGTTGAGCGCGCGGTCAAGCACGTCGCGGCTCCGGCGCGTGGCCTGCCGCTTGATCTCGTCCTTCTTGGCGATGGCGTTGTAGGCGCCGCGCAGCTTCGGCGGGATGCGGTCCTGCTCACCGAGGCCGTTGATGCGGCGGAAATCCGCTTCGGCGGCGGCCGTCTGCCGGTTCACGTCGGCTTCCGCCTGGCTTTTGGCGGTGTCGATGAGATCATCGGCCAGCAGCACCGCATCCGATGCCTTGCGCAGTCCCAGCAGCCCGACGATGAGCTCGTCCCGGTCCGACATGACCTGCGTGTCGGAGGCGTACAGTTTCGCTATGCCGATATGCCCTTCGGCGAGCCGCGCCGCGCGCACCGCCACATGACGGTCGAATTGGCGTTCCGCCGGCAGCGCCGGATTGACGGATGCCATCAGGTAATCCGCGACCGCTTTCATGGACGGCACGGCAAGGTTGACGATGCGGGTACGCGAGCGGATGGTCGGCAGCACATCCTGCGCGCTGGGGGCGCACAGCAGCCATATGGTGTGCGGGCTGGGCTCCTCGATCTCCTTGAGCAGCACGTTCGTGGTGCGTTCCAGCATGCGGTCAACGTCTTCGATGATGATGATCCGCCACGGCGCCGTGCTGGGCATCTGTTCGGAGGTGAGGATCAGCTGGCGCACGTCATCGATGCCGATGGTGACCTTGTTGGTGGCCAACGTGGTCACGTCGGGATGGGTGCCGGACAGCACCTGACGGGTTATATTGGTCGGCTCGTCGGAAAGGCCCCTGTCAGGGCTTTCCAGCGCGGCCGCGAACGCGCGCGCAACATTCGAGCGGCCGGAACCGGGCGGTCCGCAGATCAGCCACGACTGGGCCAGCGTCTTCGGGTCGCCGGAGACGATGGCCTGCAGTTGGCCGACCACTGCCTGCTGGCCGACAATGGAGTCCCATACGCTCATCGCGCACCTCCAGCCGGAGTGTTACCATCGCTTTCCTTAGTGACGGCAGCCTGAGCGGCAGCCGCCTGCGCCGCGGCCCGTTCATCCGCCGCGGCATCGGCCAGCACCGCGTCAACGTCCGCCTTGATGTGCTCCCATACGGCCTCGATCGGCCATGCGGCGTCAATCACGCGGAAACGGCCCGGCTCGTGGCCTGCCAGATCGAGGAACGCCTGCCTGGTGCGCTGCTGGAATTCGTCGCCCGCGGACTCCATGCGATCCGCGTCATGCTGCAGACGCCGGTGCGCCGCCGTCGGGTCCATGTCGAGCAGGTACGTGCGCACGGGCATCAGCCCGCCGGTCGCCCACATGCTCAGCCCGCGGACGTCGTCGGCGGTCAGTTCACGGCCTCCCGCCTGATAGGCGAGCGACGAATCAAGATACCGGTCGGTGATCACCACGGCTCCGCGTTCCAGCGCCGGACGGACCACTTCAGCCACGTGCTGCGCCCGGTCGGCGGCGAAGATCAGCGCCTCCGCGCGCGGTGCGATATCGGTGCCGTCGGCTTCCGCGGCGTCTCCCGGCTCACGCAGCAGCAGCTGACGCAAGCTGCCGCCCAATGCCGTGCCGCCCGGCTCACGCGTCACCACGACCTCGCGGCCTGCAGCCTCCAAGTAGTCACGCAGGCGCTCGACCTGCGTGGTCTTCCCTACGCCGTCAACGCCTTCGAAAGAAATGAACAATTCAGTCATATCTACCCCCTTGCCCACAGTGTACGCGATGGCGGCATGCGACGCGGCCAGGCCGCCATCGCGGCGGCTGCGACGTGACTCTACTCGACGGTCTTCTTCGCTGCGGTCTTCCTGGCCGTGGTCTTCTTGGCGGCCGTCTTTTTCGCGGCGGCCGTCTTCTTGGTGGCAGATGCCGTGGAGCTCTTCTTCGCGGCGGTCTTCTTCGCGGTGGCGCCCGTCGTCTTGCGACGCCCGCGCTTGGACGGGCCGGCGGCACGCTTCTCGGCCAGCAGGCGGAACGCCTCGGCCGGCTCGATGGACTCGGCCGTGTACTGCTTGGGCACGGTCCGGTTCGTTTCGCCGTCGGTGATGTAGGCGCCGTAGAAGCCATCCTTGATGGTCACGTTCTTGCCGGTTTCGGGATCGGGGCCGAGCTCGCGCAGCGGCGGCTTCGCGGTGCCGCGTCCACGGCCGCGTCCGTATTTCGGCTGGGCGAACAGTTCCTTCGCCTTGTCGACGTCCACGGTGAAGATCTCATCCTCCGAGGCGAGAGACCGCGTCTCGGACTTGCCGTCGGCTCCGGTCTTGGTCAGGTAGGGGCCGTACCGGCCGTTGTTCGCCTCGACCGTGACCTCGCCAAGTTCGCCGGTCTCGGTGTTGGCCTCCTCGTAAACGCCCACGGTGCGCGGCAGCGACAACAGTTTCAGCGCATCGTCCAGCGTGATCGATTCGGGGCTCATCGTCTTGAACAGGGACGCCATCTTGGGCTTGGGCACAGTGGTCTTCTTGGACTTCGTCTCGGATGACCCGCCGTCCGTCTCGAGCGGCACCAAGGCCACATACGGGCCGAACCGGCCGTTGCGCACTTCGACCGTGCCGCCGCTTGCCGGGTCGACGCCCAGCTCGCGCGGGCCACCGGCATTGCTGTCGATGAGCTCATGGCCGACCTGCACGGTCAGCTCGTCGGGCGCCATGGTGTCGGGCAGGGAGGCCCGCTTGGGGTTGCCCGCCGCATCCACGTGGTTCATGTCTTCGAGATACGGGCCGTACCGACCGACGCGCACGTGCAGTCCGTCGCCGATGTCGATGGTGTTGATGGCGCGGGCGTCGATCTCCCCCAGCTGCGCGACCTGCTGCTGCAGGCCCGCGTGCGCTTCGTCCGCCGAAGTCGCCACGTCGCCGCCGGAACCGAAATAGAAATGGGTCAGCCAGTCACGGCCGGTCTCCTGACCGTGCGCGATCTGGTCGAGCCCGTTCTCCATATCCGCGGTGAACTGGTAATCGACGTACTTGGGGAATTTCGTCTCCAGCAGCTTGATGACCGAGAACGCCAGCCACGATGGAATCAGGGCGCGACCGCGCTCGTAGACGTATCCACGGTCGATGATGGTGGAGATGATGCTCGCATAGGTTGAAGGACGGCCGATTTCCTTGGCTTCCAGCGTCTTCACCAGCGACGCTTCGGTGTATCGCGCCGGCGGCTGGGTCTCGTGCCCGTCAGCCTCCACCGAGGACGCGGCGAGACGGCCACCGGTCTGCATCGGCGGCAGCGATCCGTTGTCGTCGGTTTCGCGCGAGGCGCGTTTCGCCGCGCCCTCGCCGTCACCGGCACCCATCGAGGAGGCAGCGGGGGCCGCCGCACGACGGCCCTCCCCGGTGGCCTTCATGAATCCGGGGAACTCGATCACCGTACCGGACGCCTGGAACATCGCCTCGCCGTCCTCGCCGGCAGGAGCCGACAGACGCACGGTCGCGGTGGAGCCGGTGGCGTCGGCCATCTGGGAAGCGAGCGTGCGCTGCCAGATCAGCGTGTACAGTTTCAGCTGGTCGGCGGGCACCTTGCCGGAGAGCTCCGCCGGGTCATGGAACCGCGCGCCGGCGGGTCGGATGCATTCGTGGGCCTCCTGCGCACTAGCGGTCTTCGTCACATACTGCTTGGGGCCATCGGACAGGAACGACTTTCCGAAATGATATTCGACGGCATCACGGGCGGCGGCGATGGCCTCCTGCGACAAGGTCACCGAATCGGTTCGCATATACGTGATGTAACCGTTCTCGTACAGCCCCTGCGCGGCACGCATGGTCTGACGCGAGCTCATGGACAGGCGGTTGCCGGCCGTCTGCTGCAGCGTGGATGTGGTGAACGGCGGGAGCGGGCGGCGACGGTACGGCTTGGTCTCCATCGATGCCACGGTGAAGGTCGCGTCGGCCAGGAGCTTGGCGAGGGCGTTCGCATGGGCCTCATCCAGCTGGCATACGTTGTCAGCGAAACCGGACGGCGTGAGCTTGCCGTCATCCGAAAAATCCTTGGAACCCGCAAGTCGCTTGCCTCCAAGCGACACCATGCGCGATTCGAACGACGCCGGCTCGCCCTCCGCGTCCGTCGCGCCCAGCACCGCGGTCACGTCCCAGTAGGAGGCGCGCACGAACGCCATGCGCTCGCGCTCACGCTCGACGATCAGGCGTGTGGCGACGGACTGGACGCGGCCGGCCGACAATCCCGGGCCCACCTTGCGCCACAGCACAGGCGACAGCTCGTAGCCATAGAGGCGGTCGAGGATGCGGCGGGTCTCCTGCGCGTCCACCATGTCCTCGTCCACGTTGCGGGTGTTGCCCAGCGACGCCTTGATGGCGTCCTTGGTGATCTCGTGGAACACCATGCGCTTGACGGGAACCTTCGGCTTGAGCGTCTGCACCAGGTGCCAGGCGATCGCCTCCCCTTCGCGATCCTCATCAGTGGCGAGGTAGAGCTCGTCGGAGTTCTTCAGCGCTTTTTTCAGTTCGGCGACGGTCTTCTTCTTGTCACCGTCGACGATGTAGTACGGTTTGAAGCCATCGTCGACGTCCACGCCGAACTTGCCGAACCTGGCCTTGTCGTCCGCGGGAATCTGACTGGGCTGTGCAAGGTCACGGATGTGACCGACCGATGCCATGACGGTGTAGCCGCTGCCAAGATACCCACCGATTTTCTTCGCTTTGGTGGGAGACTCCACGATGACAAGCTTGTTGCCGGTGCCCATTGTCTCTCCTTACCTACAATGTCATTGGCCTTCATCATACTCACGCGGCATGGTCAAACGGCAAATCGCGCGGCTCCGCGGCGGTCACCGCTTCTTCTTCGGCGGGGCCGGCGGCGCCCCCACCAGGCCGGCTCGGCTCAACGGGGACGCCGTGATCTGGCGCATCGCCAGCAGCATCCCGAACACCAGCGACGAAACGCCGGCTATCATCGCGAAGGTGGAGACGTGGGCGCCGACGCTCGCCCAGCTCGCGCTCAGGCTCAGACCGGGCTCAATCTGCCACATGATGTATGCGGCATAGCAGCAGCACAGCACACCCGCCGTGATCATCACCGTGCCGACGATCTGCACGCTCGGCGAGGACGCGCGTTTGCCGGGCGCGTCCATGCCGGACGTGCGCGTGAATGCCATCGCCAGCAGCGCGAAGCCGCCCGCCAGCAGCAGGCTCATCACCACGTCGACCGGGCGGTGCCATGCCCCCGCGATCACCGACAGGCCGATGACCAGCGCATAGGCGGCCCCGACCAGCGCCATCCACGCACGGCATCCGCGCGGAACCGCGAACAGCAGCAGCACGCCCGCGACGACGGCCAGCATCGTATGACCGGAAGGCGCGGAATTGGCGGGCTGAGACACGGTGTTGATGATGAACGGCCGCGGCAGCACACCTTTAAGATATGTGGACGCGAAACACAGCGCGGCGAACACCGCGGACTGCCCGACCAGCCACCAACGCTTGCGTACCAGCATCACCACCGCCGCGACAACGATCAGCAGCGCGGAGACGATTACGGTGAAGTTCAACGGATGCCCGGCGATTGACGTGATATTGCGGCTGATGAACGGGGCGACCAGAGCGGACGCCCACGACGGCAGGCTGTCGTGGAAGCCGCTGAACACCATATCCTCGTATGATTGCCCGTCCTCGGTGCGCACGGCGATCCACCATGCGCCGAACGAGATCGCGATCATCAGCACGCCGAACACCGCACACAGCACACGGCTCGACACGCGCGGACGCACGGTCAGCGGGTCGCGACGCGCCAATCCGCGCTCGATGTCCGCCTCGTCGTCAATGTCCGCCGCGTGTTCGTCGGGTGCGGCGGCCTTGCGTTTGCGCGCGGCCGGCGCGGGCGATCCGAGGGCGCGCAGCGGATGATCCGCGATCGTCTCCAAAGCGGACCATGCGCTGGCCGGGGACGCCTGCGGCACCACGGGTTCTGGCTCCTGTTTCGCCGACGAGCGCGCCTGTTCTGGTGCGGGGTCTGATGCCGACGCGCCGGATGACGTCGTATCCGATGCGGCTGCGGTATCCGGCTCATTCGGCGTGTCAGCAGGCGCATCGGTCGTCTCCGTGGACGGCAGGCGTTCCGCCGACGTTGCCGCATCAGCCCGGTCGCCGCTGACCTGCACGGCGTCAGGCGGAATCGCACCGTCACGCGAGATTTCGGCGGGATCATCAACACGCTGTTCTTCACTCATAGTTCAAGACTGTAGAGCCTGTACATGTGTCAGTCGCCTCATCGCGCCCATATTCCGACAGAATAATCGAAAACCTGGCCCCGGCATATCAAAATACGGGTTGAAATCGCCGAAATCTACTATTCCCCGTGTGAAATCGCCGTTTCAAGGTCCAAAAACGGCGATTTCGCACGGGGAATTGCCAAGAACGGCGATTTCAACCTGTAATTTAAGCCTCACGGCGCCGCGACGGTCAGGGTGAGGGGCCAAGAAAAGAAAAAGAAAACCTTCACGTACCCGACAGAGGCCACTTACCCTTGCTGCATTCCTGCCCTGGGGGGATTGGGTGACATAACGCCACGTGAAGGCTGTACTAGTATACATCACCCCCGGATATCGGGTGCGCAACGACAATAATGCCCCTCCCCGCGCTCGCGGGAAAGGGCATTATCGGCTATGGGAGACTAGCGACGCACCACGTCACGCCGGCGAATGATCACCAGCGTGGCCCCGGCGGCGAGCAGCAGCATGACTACGCCCGAGATGCCAGTGACAGCGGCACCCGTCTTGGCGACGCCGGCATTGCTGCCGTTCTGGCCACTGTTGGCGCCCGACGCACCGGGCTTCGCCGGGGCGCCAGGCTGGCTCGGCTTGCCGGGCTTCGTCGGCGTGCCGGCCTTCTTCACCAAAGCCTCTTCGGCCTTGAACAGAGCGCCGGTCGCGTTGTTGATCTCTTCCTGAGTCGCGTTGTCGTTGGCGAGCACCGCCTTGGCGGCATCAAGCGCCTTGACGAACGCAGCCCACGAATCCGCCGTGTAGTCGGATTCCTTCAGCTTGGCCGCAGCATCCACCGCCGCCTTCAGCTTGTCCTTAGACGGCTTGGCGGTCGCGTTGACGAGCCCGTTGATGGCGGTTCGCAACGCCGTGTAGGCGTCGTTGACCTGCTGCTGCGTGGCCGTGTCGGAGTCGAGCACCTTCTTCGCCGCGTCGAAGGCCTTCTTGAATGCGGCCCACGAATCCGCCGTGTAGTTGGATTCCTGGTACTTGCTAGCGGCAAAGACCAGAGTCTCCAGCAGCGCCTTGTCGATGTTCTTCACGGTGTGCGCGTCGATGACGGGCTCATCGCTCTCGATGTTCGGGAAGAAGCCGTTCTTGTGCAGCGCCAGCACCTTCGGAGTGGTCTCGGACGAATCATCCGCGGTGTGGACGGCGACCTTCGTGCCGTTCTCGTCGGGGAAGCTGACCGTGCCGTTGCCTTCGGTGGCGGAGTCGCCGAACCACAGGGCAGGGTGGTACGCGTCGAACGAGTCGTCCTTGGAACCGCCCGCAGTGTCGACGATGTACTGATCCTTCGCGCCGGCAGCGTAAATCGACTCGATCTGTGCCATGTAGGCGATCGGGGCGACCTTGGTGTCCTTGGTGAATCCAAGGGCGGACAGCTTCACGGAGAGCACGACCTGGTTGGAGTCGGAGACATATGCGGGGTCGATGGGCTCCTCGTCAACGACCTTGCCGGTTGTCGCGGAAGTCGTCGTGGCCCATGCGGTGTCGTACTGCGCGTTGCCTTCGGTGGTGCTCACCGAGATCATGTAGTCGGCCTTCATGTCGCCGTCCACGTCGAAGATCACGTCCGGAATGAAATTGTTGCCCAAGTGGGACCACGTCTTGTCGGTGATGATGCCGAAGCTCAGCAGGCCCTGCGACGGATCGGAGAGCTGAGGTGCGGTGCTGGAATAACCGATCGCGCGGATGTCACCTGCGGCAAGGCTGCGAGCGGCGTCACCGTTGCCGGTGTAGCCGTCGACCGGATCCTCGGCACCGTACACGAACGGGACGAGCTCGGAGTGGTAGCCGGTGGCGGTGTCGCCCTGGTCAAGGCCATGGCCGGACACGGACAGCATGCCCTTCTTGTTGTTGAAGCCGCTCAGTTCCGTGGTGGTTTCGGAGATTGCCTTCGGCACCGAAGTGACGGGCACACGCAGCGTGGTGGCGTCATCCTCCTGGGTGACCGGAGTCGCGGTGATGATGCCGCTGGCGTCGGTCACGTACTGGCGGTCCTTGCCTGCGACCTGCGCGGACTGCGTGGCGTCACGGGTGCGGGTCAGCTTGGACTGGTCGATGCTGATCTTCACGCGGAAGCTGGTGCTGGTCCCGGACTTGGCGACCACGGTGTCCCCACCGTTGTCGCCGCTCACCGAGTACGTGACGCCCGGCACCGGGGTGCGGGCCGAGTATGTGAGCTTGTACGTAATGTCATGATCGGTGTTGTTCACGAGCCGCATGGTCCGCTTGTCGGTGTAGCCGTCCTTGCCGACCGGGATGACGCCGAACTGCGCGGTGATGGCCTCGTTATCCTCTCCGGCAAGCTGCACGTTGTTGTTCACTGCGGCGAGCGCGTCGATACGACCGGAGCCCACACGCAGCGGGCCGTACGCGGTCTTGCGATCCGCGGTGAGCACGTCGTGGTTGGCGGTGTTCATCAGCTGGGCCTTGACCACGTTGGCCAGGTATTCGGGCCGGGCCTGACGGACCAGCGCGGCGACGCCGGAGGTCAACGGGGTGGCCATGGACGTACCGCTCATGATCTCGTCGCTGTTGCCGGTGCCGGCCGAAGCGGACACGATGCCCACGCCGGGAGCGGAGACATCGGGCTTGGCGGTGCCGTCATAGGAGCCGTGGATGCCACGGGAGGTGAAGGACGCGATGGTGTCTTCGCTCTCGCTGGAGTAGTCGGCGTCCTTGCTCATACGCAGCTTGGTGGACAGGGTCACCGTCAGCGTGCCGTCATCGATGGCGCTCTGCAGGTCCTTGTTCTCGGCGGCGTTCTTGACCAGCTGGAAGCCGGGGATGCCGGCGTTGCCGCCGATGCCGGACTCGGGGATGTTCGCCTGCGAGCCGAACAGGATGCCGGTCGCGCCGGCCTTCTCGGCGTTGTCGAAGCGGGTCTTGGAGCCGCAGTTCACAGCGGCGTCGTTCCATTCAACGTAGGCGATGTTGCCCTTGACGGCAGCGGCGTCATCGGCGGAGTATGCCTTGCAGCCTTCCAGGTTGTCCTTGTCCTTGACGCGCACGACCTTGCCGGTCAGGGAGAAGTCGTCGAGCTTCGCGTAGTTCACGGAGTACTGGCCGGCGAGGGTCTGGCCCTTGAGCGAGGCCGGGCCGTCGGTCACTTCGACGGCGTCCTGCAGCGCCTTGCCGGACTGGCTCGCGGCCACGGTCAGCGCGCTCTTGGCGGTGCCGGGGGCACCCATGATGTCGGTGATGTCGCCGTCGTTGCCGGCCGCGATCACGGACAGCACGTTGTCTGCGGTGAGGTTATCCACGGCCACGTTCTCCGGGTCGTCGGAGGCGCCGAAACTGCCGCCGAGCGACATGGAGACGATGCTGATGCGGCTGGACTCGTCGCCGTTGACTTCCGCCTCGGTGTTGTGCTTGGCGATGCCGTCAAGCGCTTCGAGCACCAGGTCGGTGGTGCCGCCGTTGTCGCCGAACACCTTGTACGAGTAGATGCCGGCCTCGGGAGCGGCGCCGGGGCCAATCTTCCAGCTGGCGATGTCGCCGGCGGTCAGCTTCTGGTAGCCTGCGGTATCGGTCTTGCCCGAGGTGCCGTCGGCCTTGACGCCGTAGCCCAGCGCGGTGCCGGCGACGTGCGTGCCGTGGTGGCCGCCCTGGCCGTCGATCGGGTTGGCGTCCGGGGTGGGATTGTTGTTGCCGGCGTTCGGGTTATACGTGGCGCCGGCGTAATCGTAACCGCCCTTGAACTTCGTCTTGTCGAGCAGATTGCTGACCTTCGGGTCGGTCAGCGGGTCGGCGGTGGAGTTCAGCGCGGTCTGGTAGGCCTCGGTGGTGCCTGCGCCCCCGAAGTCGGCGTGCGTGTAGTCGAGGCCGGTGTCGACGACTGCGATGTTCACGCCCTTGCCGGTCTTGCCGGTCTGTTCCCAAGTCTTGACGGCGTTGACCAGCTGGTCGTTGTTCTTGTTCGCGGGGGCTTCGCCACTGCCGTTGGTCGTGTCGAGCGCCTTCTTGGGCGTCAGGATCGTGATGTGCGCCACCGAGCCGGACTGCTCGGCGAGCTTGCGCAGCGACGCCGCGTCGGCGCGAACGGCTACGCCGGACAGCGCATACGAGGTGGAGTAGATCTTCTTGGCGCTGGAGTCCAGCGACTGCAGCTGCGAGAACACGTTCACCGAGGTCTTCTCGGCGGTCTTCGCGCTCTGCGTGGCCGCCTGGGCCGACTGCGCGCGCTGCTTCAGCGTGGGCAGCGCGGAACGCTGCCTGCTGAAGTTCTTGAGCACACTGTTCTTGCGTTCCAGCGCGGAGGGGCTGGTGGTCTGGATGAATGCGGTGACCTCGCCCTTCGCCTGCTGAAGCTGGGATGAGACCTTGCTCTTCAGATTGCCGGTCGACAGAGTCGGCGTCGTGGACGCCGCGTCACCTTGTGCCGGAGCCGCGAGCGCGGTACCGGGCAGGCTGCCTGCCATCGCCAGGGCAGCTACAGCGGCAACCCAGCGAGGCCATTGCTTATTGGCCATTATTGTTTTCCTCTCTTTGCGTGCGTCACTCACGACGACACTGTGAAAGAAACTAGACCTGGCGCTCGTCCGATATCGTTACGTTTTGTCGCATCGCGTAACATTTCAGGAACATATTGTTAACACTCACCTCACAATGCCATATACGCCGACTCTCACGTACCGCGCATGACGCACGCCATCGTCAGACAGGCAGACCTCCATCAGACCGCGCTTTTCAGCCCCTCCCATGCGGCCACAGCATATTCGACCGGCATCCATTACGGCAGTCGAGCACGTACTTCCGGATCCCGACGCATCCACGATCCGCTTATGCCCGGCTATAAGAAAAAACTATGAAAATCTTCAGCTGACGGTCAATATATGATACACACGAACCGCCATGCTGCCTTCGGCGGCCCGGACGGCATTCGATTCACCACCAGAGAAGCATTGTCAGCGAACCATCAGCGACCTACACTAAGTTACGGTAGCGTAAGTTAGTGTAGGCCGGGCATTCCGGCCGCAGCGAGGTGATGATGATGAGCGCGTCAATCAGTGCACCATCCATACGCAAGTCCGCGGCGCAGCGAAAAACAGCGCGGCGACAGACCGCGGGCGGCGGGATGCGGGCGGCCGCCACAGCGCAGACCGCAACCGCTGCCGGCATGGCCGCGACGCAGACCGGTGCCTCGGCCACCGCGATGAACCGCGCCCTCGAGCAGTATCGCGCCGCGCGCGCACGCTATCGCCAAGCCAAGGCCGCACTGAAAGCCGCCGAACGCCAGGTCACGCCGGTCGATGCATTCGGCAACCGCAAGCCTCGGCTGCGCGGCTGGCAGCACCTCATCACCCTGCCGTTGTGCATCGCCGCATCCATCGTGCTGATCTGCATCGCGCCGGCCGGACCGGTCAAGGCCGCGTGCGCGATTTACGGCGCGTCGGCGATACTGCTGTTCGGCAACAGCGCCCTGCTGCACGTCGTACCGTGGCGCAGCGCCAAGGTGACGCGCGTGCTGTGCGGCATCGACTACTCCAACATCTTCCTGATCATCGCCGGCACCAATACGCCGGTGCTGTTCGCGCTCAGCCCTTCGATCCGATGGCCGTACCTGACGGTGATATGGGCGGCGGCGCTCGTCGGCACGGTGATGCATATCGTATGGCTGCGAGCGCCGAACTGGGTGTTCACCGTCGTGTACGTGGTGCTGGGGCTGGCGCCGGTCACACTGCTTCCGGCGCTGTGGACCGCGCCCGCGGTGGGTCCGGCGGCGACCGTGCTGATTGCGTGCGGCGGGGCCGCCTACATTGCGGGCGCCACATGCTTCGCGATCCGCAAACCCAATCCGATTCCGGGCTGGTTCGAGTTTCACGAGGTGTTTCACATGGGCACGGTCATCGGGTACACCTGCCACGTGGTGGCCATATATCTGGTCGTGTGCGCGCTGTAAAAGACGCCGGACATGCCGTCACCGAACGTTCATCAAATCGTTCACAGGGATGGTTGCGCGGTCGATAATGTGCGGTATCCTTGGTCGAGCTGAGAACGAAACGCACATGACGGCCGTTCATATTCGACGCGGGGAACAGCGCGAATCATCAAATGGAAGGGTCGCGGCGCAACCGGCACCGCCGGCGCGGGCCGCAACGGAAGGAAGCTATGAACGCGGATTTGGTGATCGTCGGCGCGGGCCTGTTCGGCCTGACCATCGCACAGCAGGCGGCGGAGCGCGCGGGCGCCCGGGTCGAGATCATCGATGTGCGCAGCCACATCGGCGGCAACGTGTACAGCTATATCGACGAGGAGACCGGTGCCGAAATCCACCAATACGGTGCCCACCTGTTCCATACTTCCACCAAACGCGTTTGGGATTACGTCAACCGCTTCACCGCATTCACCGACTACGTGCATCGCGTGTACGCCACGCACGACGGCGAGGTCTACCCGCTGCCAATCAATCTCGGCACCATCAACCAGTTCTTCCGGGCGGCCTACACGCCCGCCGAGGCGAGGCAGCTCATCGCCGAACAGGCCGGTGAACTGGCCGGCACCGACCCGACAAACCTCAACGACAAGGGCATCCAGCTGATCGGACGGCCGCTGTATGAGGCGTTCATCAAGAACTACACCGCCAAGCAATGGCAGACCGATCCGGCCGAACTGCCGGCGAGCATCATCAAGCGGCTGCCCGTGCGGTTCAACTACGACAACCGCTACTTCAAAGACACATGGGAGGGACTGCCGCGCGACGGCTACACCGCGTGGATGGAGCGCATGATCGATGACCCGCGCATCCATGTGACGCTCGGCACCGACTTCTTCGACGAGAGCCAGCCGCTCAACAAGAAGGCGCTGCGCGCCGCCGGCACGCCCGTGGTCTACACCGGGCCGATTGACCGGTATTTCGGCTATGAACTCGGCGACCTGAAATGGCGCACGGTGGACTTCAAGGAAGTGCGCTACGACGAGGACGACCACTTCGGCTGCCCGGTGATGAACTTCTCCGACGCGGACGTGCCCTACACCCGCGCCATCGAGTTCAAGAACTTCAACCCGGAGAGGCGTGACGCACAGAACCACAACAGGACAGTGGTGTGGGAGGAATACTCCCGCTTCGCCGAGCGCGGCGACGAACCGTACTACCCGATCAACACGGACGCCGACAAGGCGCTCTATGAGCGGTACGCAGCCAGGGCAGCCGCCGAGCCGAACGTCGTGTTCGGCGGGCGCCTGGGCACCTACAAGTACTACGACATGCACAACGTGATCGACGCCGCCCTCACCGCATATGAGGAGCAGGTCGCGCCGATGCTGCGCGCCCGGTGACACCGACTGGCGGGCACTTCCGCCGCCGCCTTTTCTCATTTCATCCGGATCTCCCGCCCATCTCATCCGGCCACAGTCTCATGCGCTCACCGGAAAGTGGGACTATGACCGGATGAGGCAACGCCGCACCGCTTTGGCCGGGCCCAAACCAGCGAAGCATTCATACAATCCCACAATGCAGAATCCGACTCACATTAAGGACGGTCATGACCGTCACCGTGCGAGGGTATCGTCACCGTGTGAGCCCTCGCACAGTGACGCATCCGGCTAAAACCCTTATTTTCCAACGTTTCTCACGATACCGTCACGCCGAGAGGCTATGGTTGTGGTTTTGCTAGATATGGACAAGCACCAAGCACGATATCGACGTTTGTAAGGATTCAGAGGAAAACCGGTGAGGAAAGCGCGAAAATACGCGCAAACCGGTTCGCATCATATTGCAAGGACTACGGTAGAATCATGGCTTCACATACGCGCACTGTTAATTCCAGTTCAGGCCGACGCGCGGCAGGAACGTCCGGTCGTCGGGCGGCCGGCGCCTCAGGCCGCACCGCGACCGGCACCCAAGCGGGTGCGGCGACGGGCACGAGAACCGGCGGCACCGCCGCAACCAACGGTTACAGCGCGCAGCGCAACAGCGGCTCAAGGCGTGGCCGCGGCGCTAATCCGCCCGAAGGCACACACCGCGGCGGCGGCACCCACCGCTCCCCCGGCTCGAAAGGCCCGAAAGCCAAAGGGCGCAAGAAGCATCTGATTCTCAAGTGGACGCTCGGCATCATCGGCCTGTTCCTCGCCGTCGGCATCGGCGCGTTCGCCTACCTGTACGCCACCATCGAAATCCCCCAGCCGGAGACCATCGCGCTGGCCGAGAAAACCAGCGTGTACTATGCGGACGGCAAAACGAAAATCGGCACGTTCGCCGAGCAGAACCGTGAGATCATCGACTGCTCCGTACTGCCGAAATACGTGGGCCAAGCCGTGGTCGCCTCCGAAAACCGCACGTTCTACACGGACCGCGGCATCGACCTCAAGGGCATCGCACGGGCGCTGATCAACAACGTCACCAAGGGCACCCGCCAGGGCGGATCCACCATCACCCAGCAGTACGCGGAACGGTATTACCTCGGCGAGACCACCACCTACATGGGCAAGCTCAAGGAAGCCATACTGGCGGTCAAGATCGCGCAGACGCAAGACAAAGACACCGTCCTGTGCAACTATCTCAACACCATCTATCTCGGCCGCAGCGCCTACGGCATCCAGGCCGCCGCCCAGGCGTACTTCGGCAAGGACGCGAAAGACCTGACTGTGCCCGAGGCGGCGATGCTCGCCGGCATCATCCCGTCCCCCAGCAACTGGGATCCGGCCGTCAACGCCAAGCAGGCGAAATCGCGATTCGAGCGCGTCATCAACATCATGAAAGAGGACGGCTACATCACCGCCAAACAGGCCAGTGAAGCCACGATGCCGAAAACCGTCACCAACGCACAGCAGAACATCTACGAGGGCCCCAACGGGTATCTGCTGCAGATGGTCCGCAGCGAACTCATCAACTCAAAGGCGTTCACGCAAGACGACCTCGACACCGGCGGCTACACCATCGTCACCACCATCGACAAATCCAAACAGGATCTGATGTATCAGACCGCGAGCCCCACCAAGGGCAACGCGGGCATGCCGGACGGCGTACAGACCGGCGGCCTGTCGGTCAACGTCAAAGACGGTTCAATCATCTCACTGTACGCGGGCGAGGATTACCTGAAGAAACAGCTCAACAACGTCACCGACGCGACCTACGAAGTCGGTTCCACGATGAAACCGTTCACGCTGCTTTCGACCGTCCAGACGGGCGTCAGCCTCGATACTGTGTTCAACGGCAACTCGCCGCGCAGCTTCCCCGGGCTGAAACAGCCGATGTCGAACTCGGGCGGCGCTAGCTACGGCTACATCAACCTGTACAAGGCGACGGCGAACTCCGTCAACACGGTGTACATGGATCTGCAGCAGCATCTCGGCGCGGACACGATAATCAAGACCGCGCACACGGCCGGCATCAAAGGCAAGATCACCGATGACGGCTACGTGACGCTCGGCAACTCCGGTCTGAGCATGATCGACATGGCGCGCGGCTTCTCCACCATCGCCAACCAGGGCAAGAAGCCGACGCTGCACATCGTCGCCAGCGTGAAGAGCAGCAAGGGGCCGGAACTGTACAAGGCGCCATCCACCGCGGAGCAGGTGTTCGACGCGAACGACACCGGACTGGTGGTCAAGGCGATGGAAGGCACCATCCAATACGGTACCGGTCGTGCGGCGAGCGCGATCGGCAAGACGATGGCAGGCAAGTCCGGCACGGCAAACGACAACAAGGCCGTGAGCTTCATCGGGTTCACGCCCTCGACGCTCACCATGTTCGCCATCTGGAATCCCGGAGCGAACGGCGAGGCGCTGGAACTGCCGACCATCAACGGGTATTACAAGGGCATGGGATATCCGGCCGTGCTGTTCACCAACTACATGTCGAGGGCGCTGGAGAACGTGGCGGACGAGAAGTTCCCCGACGTGACCGACAGCGGCAAGATCGGTGGACCCGATGGCACGTGGGGCACCGGTTCGCAGTACTCGTCTTGGGGCAACAGCGGCCAGTCGCAGAGCGGGAATTCGCAGGGCGGCAGCAGGAGCGACGACCAGTCGTCGCAGAGCGGCACGCAGTCTGGCGACGGGTCGGGCTCGCAGTCGACGAAGCCGCAGACCGGCAACGGTTCGAATGGCAGCGGCAATGGATCGGGCGGCAACGGGTCCGATGGCAATGGCGGGAATGGCGGCAACAACGGGAATAACGGCAACGGAGGGAACAACGGCAACAATGGCGGAGGCTCGGATTGCGCGACCGATCCCACCGCCGCCGGCTGCTCCACCGGCAATGAATCCAACACCAACGGCATAGCGTCGCAGTGAGGGACGAGGCCGGATTCGCGGTTATTGGCGTGCGTTGACCATCCCCGCCGGCGGGGGCACGAGAGCTAGGCCCCGTGCGACTGGAGGTGGTTCCGGCCTCTCACGACCATCAAAAAAGGGTGGCTGCAGGACGAATCCTGCAGCCACCCTTTCGTTTACCGCGAAATATCAGCGCTGCGAACGGTTGATCGCGGAGATGATCGCCTTGAGCGCGCTGGTGGTAATCGAGGAGTCGATGCCGACGCCCCAGATGATCTGGGTCTCAGTGTCCTCGCCCACCTGGCATTCCACGTAGGACGCGGCCATGGCGTCGGTACCGACGGACATGGTGTGCTCCACGTAATCCATCACGGACGCCTCAATGCCGAGGTTGGAAACCGCGTTGAGGAACGCCGCAATCGGGCCGTTGCCGATGCCGGAGATCTCACGCTCGTGAGGTTCGTCCACGCCCACATTCACGCCGCGGTCGAGCACACGCGCCTTGAGCACGGTGTCTGAACCATCCTCGCCGGAACTGACGGCCACCTTGAGCAGTTTGAGGCGGCCCCACGGAGCGAGCGTCGCGTCATGCGTATCGCCGACGACCACGCCGGCGGCCGTCATGCCGGACTGCTCCACCGGCAGGTACTCGTCCTTGAAGAGACGCCAGATGTCCTCGTCCTTGACTTCCTTCTTGGTCGTGTCGGCGAAGTTCTGCACGATCTTGTCGAACTCCACCTGCAGACGCTTCGGCAGGTCGAGGTTGTGGTTGGTCTTGAGCAGGTAGGCCATGCCGCCCTTGCCGGACTGCGAGTTGACGCGGATGATCGCCTCGTAGGTGCGGCCGATGTCCTTCGGGTCGATCGGCAGGTACGGCACGAGCCACACGAACTTGTCGAGATCGGCGCCGACTCGGTCCGCAGCGACCTCGCGGGCTTCGAGGCCCTTCTTGATGGCGTCCTGATGGGAGCCGGAGAACGCGGTGAACACGAAGTTGCCCGCGTACGGATGACGCTCGGAGATCTTGATCTGGTTGCAGTACTCGACGGTCTTGCGGATCTCGGGAACGTTCGAATAGTCGATCTGCGGATCAATGCCCTGCGTGAGCATGTTCAGACCCAGCGTGACCAGATCCACGTTGCCGGTGCGCTCGCCGTTGCCCAGCAGGCAGCCCTCCACGCGGTCGGCGCCGGCCAGCACGGCCAGCTCGGTGGCGGCCACGCCCATGCCTTCGTCGTTGTGCGGGTGCAGGGAGAGCACCACGGCGTCACGGTCGTCAAGATGCGTGGACACGTACTCCACCTCATCGGCGAACACGTTCGGCGTGGTCATCTCGACCGTGGCCGGCAGGTTGATGATCATCGGGTGCTCGGGGGTCGGCTTGATGACGCCGATGACCGCATTGCACACCTCGACCGCGTATTCCGGCTCAGTACCGGTGAACGATTCGGGGCTGTACTCGTAATACAGGTCGATGCCCTTGGCCTCGTTTTCAAGGTCCTTGCACAGCTCGGCCGCGTCGGTGGCGAGCTTCTTGATCTCTTCCTTGTTCTTGCGGAACACGACCTCGCGCTGCAGCACGGAGACCGAGTTGTAGAAGTGCACAATCGCACGCTTGGCGCCCTTGAGCGCCTCGTAAGTGCGGCGAATCAGGTGCTCACGACACTGGGTGAGCACGACGATGGTCACGTCGTCGGGGATGAGCTCGCGTTCAATAAGCATGCGGATGAAGTCGAAATCCGTCTCCGAGGCGGACGGGAAGCCCACTTCGATTTCCTTGAATCCCATGGAGACGAGCAGGTTCCAGAAGCGCAGCTTGCGCTCGGAGTCCATCGGGTTGACGAGCGCCTGGTTGCCGTCGCGAAGGTCGACGGAGCACCAGCGCGGGGCACGCTGCAGACGCTTGCCCGGCCACGTGCGCTCGGGATAGTCGAACGGCACCTGCTTGTCGTAGGCGACGTACTTGGTGTAAGGCATATCGCTCGGCTTCTGCGGCTCGCCGATGAATCGTGCGGGAGGCAGCAGCGGGTCGTTGTTCCCCCCATTGGACGCCGCGGCGACCGCCGCAAGATCAAACACTGATGATTGATCCTGACCCATATCTCCTCCTTTTACTTGATGATGCCGGCGCCTGTTGCCTGCCGGCCGTATGTTGTCGTCGCACGATAGGTCATGCAATTAATCAGTCTAGCGTGAAGCGCCCCGGTAAACCGCCGAGATATCAAGAATGCGGCCAATCCATGCGGCCTTCGGAGCGTTATCTCGCTTCCGAGGGGGTGATTTCAGGCCCGCCGAACATCTATCTGCGTTTCAAGGGGTTGGCGTTGCTCGATATTCGAGGTATTGCATGATGGACGCCACTGGAATCATGCGGCTCCCATGCCATTGATACTCGGCCACCAACCCCTCGAAATGCAGATAGATGTTCCGGAGCGTCCGAGTCACCCCCTCGAAACGTAGATACCCTGCCGAGATAACGTTTCGGCCCCTCTCCGGACGCCCGTTGACTGCATGGCGACGCCCGCTCCACGCGTGGTGGCGACTTCGCGAAGAGTATGGCGCCGCACAGGGCGACTCGCTACAGTGGAGGGCATGACACTGCGTTTTCACGACGACGGCACGTTCCGCGTGCTGCAAATGGCCGACATTCAGGACGGCCCGGAAGTCAACCGCGACACGATCCGCATGATCGAGGCCGCAATCAACGAGGCGAAGCCGGATTTGGTGGTGTTCACCGGCGATCAAATCCGCGGGTACGATCCCGCGTACATCGACACGTTCCTGCGCCGGCGCGGCGAGAACCCCGGCGCACGCGTACGTCTCGTCACCGAAATCGAGGCGAAGCTACACGGCATCCACAGGCGCATCGCGGCGCGGCGCGATCCGGACCTGCCACCGCAGGACGATGTGGTCACGATGGACGACCTGATGAACGACACCCGGCAGAAAGTGCGCGACACGTTCGGCGCGTTCCTCGGACCGGTCATCAACGCGGGCGTGCCGTTCGCCGCGACCTATGGCAATCACGACTTCCAGTGCGGCATCCTGCCTGACGAGCAGGACGACATCTACCGCGAGTTCCCCGGCTGCCTGAATCCCGAGGCCGATGCTGCCGGCGGCTCGCCGTTGGCCATCGAGCCGGGCACATTCGCGCTGCCCGTGCTGTCCTCCGACGGTTCGGAGCATGTGGCGATGGGCGTGATGCTGGTCAATTCCGGCGATTATGCGGGCAAGCCGGAGGAGAATGACGCCCAGTACCCGCGGTATGTGGCGCATTCGCGCGGACTCGACCTAGCGGATTCGGACGGCTACGGCACACCGAGCGCTGAGGCGATCGCATGGCTGGGCGACGTGCAGCGCACGCTCGCCGAGCGCAACGGCGATGGCGAACCGGTGCCGTCGATCACGTTCCAGCATATTCCGCCGCAGGAATTCTATGACTGCCTGACCGAGGTCCCGGCATGGACGCCGAACGCCGTGGAGGGCGCCCGCAATTACGCCGGGCGCTGCTACGTGCTCAACGACGCCGTATGCCGGCCGGGGTCACGGCTCGGCGAGGCGATCGGCTGCGCTGACGAGAACGTCGGCGAGGTGGACGCATTGCGCGAGGCGGGCGGCTATTTCGCGTTGTACTGCGGGCACGATCACAAGAACTCGTTCGTCGGGCACGTGCATGACCTCGATCTAGGGTATGCGCCGACGTGCGGCTTCGAATGCTACGGTCCGAAGTCTCGCCTGCGCGGCATCCGCCTGTTCGAGTTCCGCGAAGACGACCCGGCCGCGTATGAGACCCGCATGCTCACGTGGGGCGACCTGGTCGGCCGTTACAGCGGCAATGAGTTGCGCGTGTTCTTCGAGGATCATTGCGTGACGGGCGCCGCGACCCTGCGCAACGAACTGCGCCGGCCGCAGGTGTTTGCCACCATCGCCCTGACCCTATCCGCCGGCTTCGCGGCAATCGCGCGCTCCATCGCACGGCGTCTGCGACGATAGCGCAGCGGCGGCAAACAGACGACAAAGGGCATGGTTCCGGCGGCGATATCGTCGACACCATGCCTATTCATATCCGCCGTATATCCACCCGGCTCGTCCCCGGGCCGGCCCTACCTCTACTCGGTCAGGTACAGCACGTTCTCGTCAAGGGGGGAACGACGTTCATGTGGTACCCCTCCATTTTCAGGAACGGCTTGGAGCTGTCAGGCTTGGCATGGCCTGACACGTCGGCAACTGGTAGCTCGCGCCGGCCAGTCCCTCCAGTTTGTCGCTGCTGATGCCGGCTGGCACATAGCAGAATTTGAATCCTTTCTTGCCGCCGCAGCGATAGTCGCTATCCGGCCCCATGAGCTCGATGCCGACGTCCGACGGCACCTTCCACCAACCGTCACCACCCGTGTCCGTCCGGCGTGCAGCGTGACCGACTGCGGATCATCGGGGCTCAGCATGAGCTTGCCCGAGCCAACCGAGGTGGCCTTGCCCTTGTCGTCCAACGTCAGGCACCAACTGTCGTCTTTCAGGCAGTATTTGCCTGCTATCGGCTAGAAATCGCCTTTGCCGAGTGCGGTGCGAACATCCGTCAGGCTCATGTCCTTGGTGGGCTTGGCCGATGATGCACCGCCGTCCGCGCCGGCGCTGCCGCCCGGCTACTTGACATCGGCGTCGGGCAGCTCACCCCAATCCAGGTCGATGGAGACGGTCAGATAGTACACGGTGTCGTCGCTGGGAGCGGGCTTCATCTTGACGATGTCGCTTTTGCTGCCGACGTAGCCGTTGTACGGCATGAACGGGTTGGCGGAGTTATTGGTCATGTCCGCCGTGGTCTTGTCGTAGAGCTTCGGGTCACGGTAGATCAGGAACGGCTTGGTCGTGTTCACGGCTTTCTGCTTCTTGGCCGCGGCCAGCGCGTCCGCGTCAAAGTACCCGTCGCTTTCGAGCTTGTTCAGGTCCGCGCCGACCGGCACGACCAGATAGAAGTCCTGCATGTGATACGTCGCGCCGGAGATATTGTTGTAATCGCCGTTTTCGACCATCTTGCCGTTGTTGCAGACGATGCCGCCTGCCGTATTCGAGTCTTCCTGGCTGGTGCCGCACCAGTAGTTCGTCATACTGGATCGCGGGAACAGTTCGAACGCGCCGGTGTCACCGGTGAGTAGATAGTCGGCTTTCGGGCTGGAGCAGTACGGCTGCTGGATGGCATCGCAGGAGCTCAGCGACTCGTATTCGCCGTATTCGGTACCGTCGCGACCTTTCGGATAGGGGATGTACGAGTTGCCTTCGCTGCCATCGCCGCCATCCTTGAACGTGATGCAGTCACCGGAGTTGTTGCACCACGTTCCCGCGGCCACACCGGAGACACCGAGCAGATTGTCGCCGCCGGTCTCCGGGGAATCGTGAACCGTGTAGGCGTCCTTGACGCCGCTGGCGTCGATGCCGTAATACAGCGTGACCGCATCGCCTTCCGCTACCGTGGATCCGGGCATCGGGTCGGAACCGGACACTTTGCCGACGAACTTCTTCGAGGCGAGGCGCGGCACGAGCGTCACGTCATGTCCTTGGCTTTCCAGTTCGGATTTCACCGTGTCGACGTCCCGGCCGACGATGTCGATGCTGATGGCGCCGCCGTCGCTCTTCGTGGCGACGCCGATGTAGATGCCGTCGTCCTTGTCGCCGTCCGACAGCGCCTGTCCTTCGGCGGGGTAGGTCGCCACCACGGAACCGATTGGCTTCTTCTTGGTGTCGGACACCGGTACCTGCTTGTAATGTACCGGCACACCCATCGTCTTGAACGTGGATACGACCTTCGTGGCCTGCTTGCCCATCGTGTTCTTGGGCACACCGGGGCCACCCGACTCCTGGACGATTACCGCGGCATCCTTCTGGACGCGGTCGCCGGGCTTCATGCCCTCGTATCCAAGGAACACGCCCTTCTTCTTGCCGGAGAAGATGATCGACTTCGATGCCTTCACGCCCTTGGCTTTCAGCTGGGTGACCACGTCATCGGCGGTGGCTTCGCCGCCGGACGCACCGGAGATCTCTTCGGCGGTAGGCAGCGGGGTTCCGCCCCAGATGCCCGCGCGATACGTGAAGAACAGGGCAAGACCGACACCCAACGCGAGGGCGACCACCACGGCCACGATGAGGCCGATGAGCTTGCCCCTGGATTTGGGCTTCGGCGTTTGCCCTGGCACGGCCGGCGTCGCCGCTGACGGCTGGGTTGCGGGCGCGGCCGGAGTCGAGACTCCGGCACCTGACGGCTGGGCGAACTGCTGGGCTTGCGGCCACGCCGGTTGGGTAACAGGCTGCTGCGGCTGAGGTTGGGACTGAGCCGGCTGCAAAGGCTGTGTTGGCTGGAGCGGCTCCTGAGGTGCAGCAGGAGCCGGCGCGAATCCGCCGCCTGGCAGTGGTACAGCTGGAGTCGCCGGCTGTTGCGCCGCAGAGGGCTGGGGCATCTGCGACACTGCGGGCTGCGACGCCGGCGCGGCCTGTGATACCTGTTGTTGCAGCGGCTGCCCGCAGTTCCCACAGAATTTGCTGTCCGGGCTTTCGTCATTCCCGCAATATGGGCACTTCATGCGTGTCCGCCTTTCTCCCCCGCCCAATGGCGTCTCTCATCATTGCCCGCCGGCGCGAAAGCGCTCGCGAACACACCAAGAACATCATAAAACCGGGCGTCGTACAACACAGTGTCACATATCAGGAAACACCAAGCATCCATCGGTCACGCCCAGATGCGTCACTGTGCGGCGGCCCAGCGAAGGCGACAGACAAGCGCTCCAGCGAAATTCAGTGGAACAGACTCACGCCGCGCCGGGCCATGCAGTAGGCGTTACCCAGCCACGTGTGCCGCGAGTTCGGCCACACGGCCCCCAGACGCGGCGCGTTCTGGCTCATCCAGATGCTGGGCACGCGCCCGTCGGCGCTGCGAGAGCCGAGCAGGTTGAACCCGTTCTTGATCTCAAGCCAATCGGGGTGCTGCGTAGCAATGGCAAGACCCTCTTCAAGGGTCAGTGGCGTGCGCTCGTCGGAATCGATGAGCTTGCGCGCCACGTCCGGCTCGCGATTGATGTAGCAGGTGCCGGTATGCGGCTCGACAACCAGATAGAACGGCCCTTCCGGCGGCTCGAACCCGTCCTGCGGCAGGAAGCTTGCGATGTCGCGCGGAGGCATTGTCGTGAAACCGGCCATGCGGTTGATGCTGGTTCGGGCGATCAGCGACTCAGGCGACACCAGCTCGCGCGTGGGGATCAGCAGGATGTTCGAGCCCAGATCGGTATGCTCCAACGCATGGATCAGCGGCCGTGCGAGCGCGCGGAACGCGGCGGCGCTCATGTCCGCCACGTCTGGGTAACCCAGCGCCACGATACGATCCAGCTGCTTCTGCGCTTCCTGCGATGCTATTGACATGCTTCCAGAGTACCGCGAATCCCGGCCGCAGCACCCACCCATCGGCGAACACGGCCATCATTCGGGAAAGCGGCCCGTCTTGTTCCGCGCATTCCGTACCATTGGATAGGTGCGGCCATGTCACTGCGGCCGCTTGTATAGGAAACCGAATCAAACCCAGAGGTTGTTATGTCCGAAAAGTTGAAGGTCGGCATTCTTGGCGCCACAGGTATGGTCGGCCAGCGTTTTGTGACGCTGCTGGAGAACCACCCGTGGTTTGAGGTGGTCAAACTCGCCGCGTCCGCGCACAGTGCGGGAAAGACCTATGAAGAAGCCGTCGGCCCCCGCTGGAAGATGGAAACGCCGATGCCCGAGTACGTCAAGGGCATGACGGTGCATGACGTCGCCGATGTGGCCGGCATGGCCGATGGCGTCGATTTCGTTTTCTCCGCGGTGAACATGTCGAAGGACGAGATTCGCGCAATCGAAGAGGAGTACGCGAAGACCGAGACCCCGGTCGTCTCCAACAACAGCGCCCACCGTTGGACGCCGGATGTGCCGATGGTCGTGCCGGAGATCAACCCGGAGCATTTCGCGGTGATTGAGCACCAGCGCAAGCGGCTCGGCACCACGCGCGGCTTCATCGCCGTCAAGCCGAACTGCTCGATCCAGGCGTACACGCCGGCGCTGGCCGCGTGGAAGGAATTCGAGCCGCGCGAGGTCGTCGTCAGCACGTATCAGGCGATTTCCGGCGCGGGCAAGACCTTCAAGGACTGGCCTGAGATGGTGGGCAACATCATCCCGTTCATCTCCGGCGAGGAGGCGAAGAGCGAGAAGGAACCGCTCAAGGTGTTCGGTCACGTGGATGCCGGCAAGGGCGAGATCGTGCCGTTCGACGGCGGTCTCAAGATCACTTCGCAGTGCATCCGCGTGCCCGTGCTCAACGGCCACACCGCCACGGTATTCCTGAACTTCGGCAAGAAGGCCACCAAGGAAGAGCTCGTCGACCGCTTGGTGAACTACACGTCCAAGGCGTCCGAGCTGGGGCTGCCGCACGCGCCGAAGCACTTCATCCAATACCTCACCGAGGATGACCGCCCGCAGGTCAAGTTCGATGTGGACTACGAGGGCGGCATGGGCGTGTCAATCGGCCGTCTGCGCGAGGATTCGATCTTTGACTGGAAGTTCGTGGGGCTGGCTCACAACACGTTGCGCGGTGCCGCCGGCGGCGCGCTCGAATGCGCCGAAATGCTCAAGGCGCTCGGTTATATCAGCGCGAAGTGACGGCAGCCTGCCGCTGAGACTGAAATTGCGGCTGGAGACCATCGAACGGCCGGGTTGACCACGGATTGATTCCGCAGTCAACCCGGCCGTTCGGCATATCGGGTGTCGTCACCGACGCAGGTGACGTGCATTGCCGCGCGGATTACGGCGGAATCGTACCGTAACGATCACGGCGACTATGACCATGGCGAGCAGCAGCAGTGTGGCGGCGACCGTCGCTGCCACAAGGAGCCGCATAATTCCGTTGGAACGTTCCATGTGCTCCTCCTTCGGCTCAGGAGCGCGAATGAATACGGAAGGAGGAGGTAAGAACGCTCAAACCAGATAAATTGACCACCCAGCCGGCTCCTGCTGTCGGAGATATTCCGCGTAGCGGGCGGGGTGGTCAATTACGCGATTGCGTCAAAAATCAGCGACCGGTGCCGCCGTAGACCACGGCTTCGACCTGATCGGCGTCGAGGCCGTAGGCGGTGTGCAGCGCGCGCACGGCGTCGTCAAGCTGGTCGAGCGGGACGAGCGCCGCGATGCGGATCTCGGATGTGGAGATCATCAGCACGTTGATGCCCTTGTCGCTCAGAGCGGTGAAGAACTTGGCCGCCAGGCCGGAATGGGTCTTCATGCCAACGCCCACGACCGCGACCTTGCCGACGCTCCTGTTGATGTCGAACGACTTGTAGCCCAGCTCGTCATGCTTGTCGATCAGCACGTTCTCGACTTCCTTGACGGTGGATTCCGGCACGGTGAAGGAGATCTCCGCGGTGCCCACGGACGCGCCGGCCTGCACGATCATGTCCACATTCACACCGGCCGTCGCCAGCTCGGTGAACACTTTCGCCGCCATGCCGGGCTCGTTCGGAACGCCGCGCACGGTGGCCAGCGCTTCGCTGCGGTCGTGCGCCACACCGGAGATGACCGGGGCTTCCGGGCCGAGGTCGGGGAACAGGTCACCCATGGATTTGCTGTTGTTGTCGCTCATGTTTTTTCGCCTTTATATTTGTGTGAACGGTAAATCAGGTCTCGAATATGTCGTATGTCAGTGGACGACATCAGTCGATGTTGGGCAGGCTGCGCGGGTCGACTCCGTCGGGCACGATCAGCGTGCCGGGACGATGCGAGAAGGAGCTGCGCACGTGAAGCGGCATGTTGAACCGCTGCGCGTACTCCACGCAGCGCAGTGCCAGCACCTTCGAACCGCAACTGGACATCTCCAGAATCTCGTCGTAGCCGATGACCGGAATGCGACTGGCCTTTGGCACGATGCGCGGATCGGCGGTGAACACGCCATCCACGTCGGTGTAGATCTCGCAGATGTCGGCGCCGAGCGCCACGGCAAGCGCCACGGCCGACGTGTCGGAGCCGCCGCGGCCGAGCGTGGTGGCGTCTCCCTTGGCGTTGATGCCCTGGAAGCCTGCGACGATGGCCACGTCTCCGAGCGACAGCGCGTTCTGCACGCGGTCGGGCTTCACGGCCTTGATGTGCGCGGCGCCGTAACGGGTGTCGGTGAAGAATCCGGCCTGCTGACCGGTGAACGAATGCGCACGGTCCCCGGCGGCGTGAATGGCCATGGCAAGAAGGCTCATGGAGATGCGCTCACCGGCGGTCATCAGCATGTCCATCTCGCGCTCGGGCGGGTTGGAGTCGATGCTCAGCGCTTGGTCGATCAGGTCGTCGGTCGTGTCTCCCATGGCGGAGACGACCACGGCCACCCTGTTGCCCTTTTTCTTGGTCTCGACGACGCGCTTGGCCACGCGCTTGATCGATTCGGTATCGGCGACCGACGAGCCGCCGTACTTCTGCACGATGAGAGCCACTGCTGTCCTATCTTCTCGCGGAATGCATCTGCGTCAATACTACGCAAGCGGCACGATTATAGGAATTTCGGCACTGCCGCGCACGCGTGCGCCGCCATGCGGACAGGAACGGCCGCGCTGCGGGCGCAGGTATCCGGGCGATGATTCGCGTCGGCGGCGCCGGGACGGGCCGACGCTGGCAGCCTCGTTTATGCTTCGCGGCGACCTGTGAGGGCCCGACCGAGCGTGACCTCGTCGGCGTATTCGAGGTCGCTGCCGACGGGCAGACCGCTGGCGAGCCGGGTGACCTTGATGCCGAGCGGGCTGAGCAGACGACTCAGGTATGTCGTCGTCGCCTCGCCTTCGATGTTGGGGTCGAGTGCGAGGATGACTTCCTTGACCTCGTCAGTCTTGAGGCGGTCGAGAAGCTTGGGGATGTTGAGGTCGGCCGGTCCGACGTTGGCCATCGGATTGATGGCGCCGCCGAGCACATGGTATTGGCCGCGGTATTCACGGGTGCGCTCGATGCTCATCACGTCCTTCGGCTCTTCGACCACGCAGATCACCCCGTGGTCGCGTCTCGGGTCGGCGCATACCGGGCACGGACTGACCTCGCACACGTTTCCGCAGATGTCGCAGAACCGCACTTTTTCCTTGACTTCCGTGATGGCGTCGACCAGCTTGCCCGTCTCCTCGTCGGAGGCCGACAGCAGATAGAAGGCGATGCGCTGCGCCCCTTTCGGGCCGATACCGGGCAGTCCGGCAAATGCGTCGATGAGTCGCTGTATCGCGCCGTCATATGCCAAAGCCATTGGTGTGCTCACTCCGAATCATGTTTGTTGACGTGCTGGATGTTCCTGGGGTTCTTGGGGTCGTCGGGGCCGTATTCCTCCACCGGCTTGACGACTTCGAAGAACTGCTTGACGTCGTCGAGACTCATCGTCTCGGGCGAGCCAAGTGAAACGTCATTCATCGAATATTCGTCGTCTTCCGGTGCCACGGTCGGCATGGGAATGTCCTCCTGCGCATACGGGTCGGCTCCGGCGAACGGATCGGTGTCGTCATACGCAGGGCGGGATGCTCTCTGACCGGCCGCGGCACCGGGAGTCTGCTGCAGATGCGTCGTTCCCGGTTCGACTCCGGGGTTTTCCGGGCGCCCGGGTGCAGCCAAGTCGTCGGAAGGCCCTTGGAGAGCTGCCGGGGAGTCTGCGCTTGGCGCGGCGATGCTCGACGAAGCGGAAGCGACTGATGACGGCATGCCAGCCCAGGGGTCTTCCGCGGACATGGACTCCGGCACGGCGGTGGGGCCAGGGTTGGTGCGCTCGGAGTCCTCTCGCGACTGTGACTGCGCATGGGCAACGTTCTGAGGTGTGCCGGGCGCGTCGCCACCGCGTACACCGTCAACGGGCATACTGTTACCGCCGTCGTTGGCCCACGGGTCGGTGTCGTCGCTCAAATCCGGCACGACGATGTGTTTCGCGTGATGGCCCTCATCTTGCGGAGCATTCCGTGAAACATCCCGTGAAACATTGTGAGACGCACCGTCAGTCGGTGACCAAGCGTCGCCAGCCCCCGCTTCCGGGAGCGCCCACGGATCCACTGCCGACTGCGCGTCCGCACGCGAGGTATCCTGTGCGACCGCCCGGTTATTGTCGCGGTCATGAGCCACTGTCGCGTCCGGCGCGTCGGGTACGGCTCGATGGACTTCGTCCGCATCGGCCGATGCGGTGTCGCCGCTTTCGGGAGGAGTCTGCGGCTCCTTGGCATTGTTGCCGACGCTCATCGCCCCCAATGATGCGCTGAGACTCACTTTGACGATCTGGGCACTGATGCGCTGCTGCTCGTCTGCCGGCAGCTGGCCGAACGGCGGCGCGACCTGCCCGTCGGCCATCTTCTTGGTGGGCGCGAGCTGCACTTTGTCGCCGAACGCCTTGCGGGTCTCAGCGCGCATGATCTGCACCACGTTGCGGGTTCCGCCGACTTCCTCACCAGCGACGGCCTTCGCGAAGGCATACTTGCTCAGCGCCTTGTCGAACTTGATCCACAACGTGCCTTTTCCGCCTGGCTCGTGCTGTTCCAAGTGGATGCGCGGCACCTTGCTGCGGTTCACGTACGCGGCGACGTCCGCCGGCAATCCGGCGACCAGTGCATCCCAGCGCTCGTCCGGCGTGCGGTCGTCGCCCTGCGGAGAGGATTGCGCGGCTGTCGGCTCACCGGCCGGCGGTACTCGAGAGGCGGACGGTGCTTGAGCGACGGGAGACGAGGCACCGGCTTGCGCATCCGCTGTTGCAGGCGCTTCCGCCATAGTGGGCGCTTCCGTCTGGAGTGCGCGATCAGGTTGGGTGCCGGCGGTTCGGCTTGGTGACGTATTCGTCTGGCTTGCCGCCGATTGGCGAGCGTCCGTCTGCTGGTTGCGAGCGGATCCGATGAATCCTCCCCTGCGCGGAGTCGTCCCGCCTGACCGGCTCTCGGCGATGCCACCTGTTCGCGCATTCACTCCTGCAGCTCCGCGGCCAGTACCTGCAGAGTCCGCCCCGGGCGCAGTGCCGCCCGCGGCCGGCGCGACATCCAGTCCCTCTCGCCCGGCAAGTAAGCGCGCGGCGAGCAATTCGAGCCGCATGCGCGGAGAAATCGCCCCGGTCATAGACCCCAGGGTGGTATTGATGGTTTCTGCCATCGACGTCAACGCACCCAAGCCAAGCGACGACGCCTGCCTACGCAGGTCGTCCATGTCCTCGGCCTCGGCAGCATCGGAAAGCACGCTTTCTGCCTGAGCGCCGCCCAATGTCAGCACCAGCAGATCACGCACCCGCGCCAGCAGATCCTCGACGAACCGACGCGGGTCGAATCCTCCCACCACGACTTTCTGCACCACGCCATACAGCGCTTCGCCGTTACGCGCGATGACGGCGTCCACGGCCTCGCCGATCAGCGCCTCCGGCGTGAAGCCGAGCAGCGCCACGGCGGCGTCGTGGGCGATCACGCCGTCAACCGCGCCGACCATCAACTGATCGAGCACCGACAGGGTGTCACGCACCGAACCGCCGCCGGCGCGCATCGCCAGCTTGAGCACGCCGGGTTCCGGCTTGATGCTTTCCTTGGCGCAAATCTCCTCCAGATACGGTCCCATGACCTCCTGGGGAACCAGCCGGAACGGGTAATGATGGGTACGCGAACGGATGGTGCCGATCACCTTGTCGGGTTCGGTGGTCGCGAAGATGAACATCACATGGTCCGGCGGTTCCTCGACAATCTTCAGCAACGCGTTGAAACCCTGCTGGGTGACCATGTGCGCCTCGTCAAGAATGAAAATCTTATAGCGATCCCGAGCGGGGGCGAATCCGGCGCGCTCTCGCAGTTCACGGGCGTCGTCGACGCCATTGTGACTGGCCGCGTCGATTTCCACCACGTCGATGGAACCTGGACCGCCAGTGGCGAGGTCCTTGCAACTGGCGCATTCCCCGCATGGATGCGAGGTCGGCCCCTTGGCGCAGTTGATGCACCGCGCGAGGATACGCGCGGAACTGGTCTTACCGCAGCCACGCGGCCCGGAAAACAGGTACGCATGCGTGAGCTTGCCGCTGTCGAGGGCCCGCATCAGCGGAACAGTGACCTGATCCTGACCGATGACCCCCTCAAACGTGTCCGGTCGATAACGTCGATACAGTGCAAGTGCCATAAGCTCCAACCTATCGCAACCCGGCTATTTCCGGGTGTCTTTCCCTATTGTCCCCATTACTTGCGCACGCATCGGGGGCTTGCCCAGATGGTGCCGCCGCAGCGACGTTTGCGGACTCGTCAACGTCAATCGTTGGCCTGTCGGCCGAAAGCCGCCGGACAGGCAGGCTCCGCTCAGGCGGACTCGCCGGTCAGATGAATTCGCCGGTCACCGGGTCACGCCCGTCGCGCTCGATCGCCGCCATGATATGCTCCTCGCTCCGGCTGTCATGCCAGTGGGCGACCGCAGGCGGGACCAATACGCGCAACGCCTTGGCCTGCGCGGTGACGGTCACCGGAAGATGCCCGACGTACTCCCCATCGGCCATCAGCACCGGAGGCTCGTCTCCCTCGTGGGCGCGGGTTATCTTCACCTGGCGCACACGCTTCCAGCTGAATATCTGGCTGGCGAGCAACCTCCCGTTATAGGCGTTGGACAGCGCTTTGGCGCATTGGCCGACATTCGGCTTGCAGTTCAGCCACACCAGATCCAGCATTCCGTCATCAAGCAAGGAGTATGGAGACACCTCCAGTCCGCCTCCGATGTACCGTGCATTGGCGACTGTGAGCAGAGGAGCGATGATGTCGTGTTCCTCCACCGTGCCGTCCGACAGCGTGGCCTTGACGTGATAGCCGTACTGTTTCATGCGTGCAATCTCCACCAGCACCGCCGCAGCGTATCGCGCTGACCCTCCGGGAAGGCGCGAATGGTTGGCCCGATCGTTGATGCTTGCGTCAAGCCCACAATTAAGCATCCCCGCATAGTATCGGTCGATCAGCCCGTTCACTGGGCGGCCTTCCTCATCCACCACGGGCTCACCGGACTCGCCATGCACCATGCAGGCGATCTCCGTCGAGCGCACGCGTCCCATATCGACATCCAGATAGGTGCCGCATGCGATGGCGCCGACGATGCCTTCCACCGCGGTTTTGACCCGGTTGACGGGCAGTTTCAGACCTCGCGCGAAATCATTGCCCGAACCGACCGCCACAATGCCGAGCGGGATGCCACTGCCGCAGACGGCGTTGGCCCCCAAGGCGATCATGCCGTCGCCGCCTACGACCACCAAGTAGTCGTATAGGGCGCGGTTCTCGCGAGCGGCCGTCAGCGAATCATCAAAGCTGGTGCCGGTCAGATCCATTACGTCGAATCCATGCCGCTGTCCGGCTTCGGCCAGCATCGTGAATACCTGTTCGCCCACGACGGCACCCCACCCCTTGTTTGAGACGGGATTGCCGATCAACGCCACCATTGTCTTCGCTTCGCCCATACGTCAAACATAATGCATCAACGGCATTCCCCGCCAGTACAGGCTCCGCAATCGGTCTCGGCATCGGCATCAATGCTGTCTGCCCACACCCGCCGCGAGTGGCCCATCGACTATTCACAGCTGATGGGCCCGGCGCGGGAACGCTGGCTGACACGTGACATGAATGGCAGACGCAACGGCACGGACACCGTCACGACGATGTCATCTCCCTCGACGACGCACGACTCCAGTTGCGCGTCATTCTCTGCCGCGGCACGCCGCCCTACGGCACACGGATCGGATGCGCCACCAGACCAGTACGCCGACGCCGCCGACAATGCCGTGGCATCGGCAGCGCTCCGCGCACGCGACCGGCAGAGCAGCGCACCTCCGACCGACGCGACGGTCGCTATCAGTGCGGCCGCGAGCGCGATCAGCATCACGCAGGCCATCGTTCCCGACCCTTCATCGGATTGCATCAGCCGCGAGCAATAGGCTCGCACGGGCGATGGTCTCCTAGGTTGAATTCGTTGCGCCATCGTGTTTTCCTTTCGTCGCTATTCCACCGCATCAGAGGCAAGCTGCGCAGGGGAGCTTGACCACCCCAGCAACTGCGCGACAGCCTCCGCCAGCGGGAGGGCAAGACGGCACAGTCGCTCCACGACAGCCCTCCGGGCCCTGCAATTACAGACATGCTACGCATGCCGCCCATTGGGTTCACTGACGTTCACCCCTCGCCTACAAACAGCTCTGCTGTTTGCTCACGGCTCGGCCCGCCAGCGAGGGCAAGACGGACTTAGGCATCACCGCCATCCTGTGGCCGAGCCGGTTACTTTGACGGGTAGAACGCCGAATGGATCCGGCAGCACGGGGCATTGCGCCGTCACGCGTATCGAATGACCATCATCAGCGACCGACGCCACCGCGCCTTCGCCCGCGATACCACTCGCCACGGCGTTGACGGACATCCCCGCTCCCGATAGGCCGCCTTCCCTCGTCACCAGTTCGCGAACTACGGCCGACGCGGCATCCTGGCATCGCATGGACACCGTGACCGTTCTCGTCAGGCAGAGCAACACCATCGCCACCATGGCCACAGCGGGAAGCACCACCGCGAACTCCGCAGTGACGGCTCCCCTGTCAGCATGTGACATCGTCGCCATCGTGAATGCCCGTCATCCCACACTCAATGACTTCTTGACGATGTTGGTCAGCAACGTCTTGATGGTGTCCGATTTGAGCAACGCGACCAGCACGGCCGCGAAGCCTGTGGCTGCGACCAGCACCACCGCGTACTCCGCGGTGGTGGCCCCTTCCTCTGGCTCCGCGCTCAACGTGCGCAGCCGTGCATCCAACAGGCAAATGCCCCGCCGCGCCGACGCCCCCATGTTGCCCACCGTACGTGTCATCGCCGCAATAGGCCCGGTACGTCCGTCAATGGCAATCATCGTCTCCTCGATATTCATGACAATCCTTTCTCGACTGACCTTGCCCAACTACAAGGCACTTTCCACTGTGCCTCATCAGGCCCGCCCACCATCGGGTTTTCGGGCAATGTGGTCGAAGGCTGCCGAGTTATCCACAATGCGGCGTGTCATCCACACATTATGTGGATGACAGATGGCCGTGCAGCATTCTTCACCGACCATCGGGCGGCGTCGCCACCAAGTTCATCCCACGAACGCCATCACCGAGGGGAGTATGCCTAGAAACACGAACGCCGGCAGCATGCACAATCCCGTGGGCAGCAGCAGTTTCACCGACAGAGACGCCGACTCCTGCTCGATCGCGGTTCGCTCGCCTTCCATCCACTGCTCCGAAGCCGTCGTCAGACGGCCGATCGGCGAAACACCACGAGTCCACGATGGCTCCAACGCGCCACGAAGGATTGCCGAAGTCTCCGCATAATCACCGAAATCGGCGGCATTCCAAGCATCCTTCCATGACGATCCGCGGTGCAGAGCGTCCGCAACCGCACACAGCCCGCCGCCAAGAGCCCCTCCGACAGCCTCACCCACGCCCTCCAGAGAACGCGTGACAGACATGCCTGACCGCAGCGACACCGACAACAGTCCAATCAGCAACGGCAACGACACAGCAGCACCCCCTTCTCCCGCAACATCGGACGACACGCCAGTCAAGCGGCCCGACCGTGCCGAGTCCGGCCATATCATCGATGCCATCAACACCATGACGGCGCACGCCATCGCGTTCCACATCACCCCACCCCTTAATGTTCATGACGGCAATCAGACGGTATCAACGTTCGTGCCGGTGTTCCGCATCATCGATGACATCCACAGCAGTCCCAGCGCGTAGCCTGCGCCGCCCACCGCCAGGCACGCATTGCCCTGCGCGGAGCCGAACAGTACCTGCACCGGGCGAGCGCCCAGCAGCTCTCCCAAACCTATGGTGACCAACGGCAACGCGCCCAACAGCGCCGCCGTCGCGCGCGGAACCGCGAAAGCACTGCGTCGGGAATCATGCAACAGCCTGGAAATCCGATGGTTCTCGCCGACCACATCCAGACAATCGGCAAGGGAGCATCCTGACCGCTCGCACATCGCACAGGCCACGGCGAGTTCGAAGGCGACATGTTCGGCCTGGGCGGCGCTCTCCCCCGGCATTCGCTGTCGCATCAGCAGCCGTTTCAACCGGCTTGCGGTCAACGGCACCCCTGCGAATCCGCTCCCGTCGACATCGGCAAGAACATCTGAGATCATGCCGCCGGCCCGAACAGACGAACTCATATGCGCGATCACGCCGGACAGCCCCATCACACGGCCATTACGGACGGCATCACCGGCACCGGTCTTTCGCCCTGCTCGCGGCACCCTCGAAGAGACCGGCAACAGGGCACGGCCGCGAGGGGCATACGGCCACAGCATCCATGCCAGCACGACCATCAGCGCGACGCATCGCGGCAACCCACCCACGCTCATATGTCTCACCTCACATGCCTCATTCACATGATCCATCTCACATGCCCCATCGCCCGGTGAAATCATGCCAGCGCGGGCATGGCATCATGGCGCCCTCACCGTCCCACAACGCCACCACGTCGCCGGACAACACTCCGTCGCGCATGCCGAGGCACCCGATCTGAGCGATTCTCCGGCGACCATGATGCCGCTCAAGATGCAGCATCACGTCGAACGCCCCCTCCGCCAGCATCGTCAACGTATGCGCGTCAAGGCCGGCCAGCATGCCCAGCGCGATCAATCGCGCCGGCACCCGGTCAATGCCATCTGCGTGCAATGTGGTCATACCGCCAAGGTGGCCCGAATTGAACGCGCGCAGCAGATCGGCGATTTCCTCGCCACGGCATTCGCCCAGTATCACCCGATCCGGTCTCATGCGCAGGGTCGCCTTGACCAGCTCCGGCAGTCCTACGGCTCCGGCGCCTTCCACATTCGCCCCTCTCACCACCATCGACACATGGTTGCCGCGTCCGAGATCCCCCAATTCCCGAACCTCCTCAACGGTGACGATACGGTCCAATGAATCGCATTCCGCAAGCAGCGCTTTCAGCAGCGTGGTTTTGCCGCTGCCCGTGCCGCCGCTAATCAGCACTCGAGCCCGGTTCTTCACCAGATTCCGCAGCAACGTCAACCAGTCCGGCGGGAACATCCCAGCATCACGCAATCCGGTCAATCCGAGCAACCGCCGATCCGGAAAACGAATCGTCACCGCCGCGCCCTGCGCGACCAGTGGCGCGATCACCGCGTGCACGCGAATCCCGTCCTCGCTCGACGCGTCCGCAATCGGGCAGGCGTCGTCAAGACGCCGTCCCAATTGCGCACACAGCCGCACCGCATATTCACGCACTATTCGCGGCGTGCGCAACGGCATAGGCAACCGGCACTCCGTCATTCCTCCGCCTCGGTCCGCCCACACCCTTCCCTCGCAGGTGATCGCGACATCGGTGACCGTTGGATCGCGTGCCAGCGCACCCAACGGCCCAAATTCAATCATGGGACATCACCTCCCAACCCCGTCTCGATGGCACCGACGACTGCATCCACCGCCTTGCGGCTGCTCTTGCCGATAGCCCGGATGCCCAGCCCCTCCAGCACATCGCCATGCAGCCCGCGGTCCGGAGCCACCACCCCGGCCAGCTCCTCATGCAGATACTCCGATGCCTCGTGCGCGTCGACCACGCCGCCGCGGCGCGACAGTCCGCGGGGCACGACACCGACCATAATCGGGCGCGACTCCCCTTGCCGTATCATCATCGCCCTCGCCGCCCGAGCACGCGCCAGACCGAGCACCGTCAGCTCGGCCAATACCACCTGGCGGCACTGTCGCAGCATCGGCAGCGAATGCAACGCGCTCGGAGCCCCGATATCGACGACCACCACATCATTGGCCTGCGCCAGCGCCTCAAGTACGGCAGAGACCGTCCATGGCTCAGGATCCGAACCGTTCCAAGGTTGACTGGCGAGCACCCCCACGCGCTCCCATTGCGGCAACTCGCCATTCAGCGCCGCACCTTCCGTTTTCCCGAGTGGTATATCGACTGTTTGAAATCGCAGGCCCGGCTCGTTTTCGATGCCCAGCAGCACGTCGATGCCTCCGGCCGCGAAATCGCAGTCGACCAGTGCGCACTGCAACTTGCGCTGGGCCAAGCGCCATGCGACCATCGCCGCGAACACGCTGGTTCCCGCTCCCCCGGACGCGGAAGAGAACACCACTGTATTACGGCATCCTGCATGCGTCAGCGTGCCGATCGACTGATTGCCGTCCACGGATGAGACTGGGCTCGGGCATACGACTCGCGGCATGGTCATGGGCTTGCGCGCACGCATCCGATGGCTTGCAGCATCCGAGTCAAGCCGGGAAACCTGCGCAGCCGGCCTTCGCCAAGCGTCCGGGGAGGCCCGGCGAGGCGGCATGGGAACCTGCCGCGACGCCGCTGCACCCGGCGGAGCGGCGGCGCCAATCTTCTGAACTGTAACGTTGTGTGTCATATTCCGATTGAAACGAATAGCGCCGCAGCGGCGCAACGTGAGGCGACAATGTGGTCGAAGGCCCGCGACTTATCCACATCACGGCGTGTTATCCACAGTTTTTGTGGACAGACGACGCCTAGATGGGCATATTCGCGTGATATGGAACCGTCTCCACTTAGCATCCAGTCGAAAGCACCCGGCAGCGGAGTCGGGAAGAATCCGAGCCAACCTCTCTGCAACCTTCGCCCGTGCGCATCTCGCCGAACGTCGCATACCCCGCGCTCACGAACGCCCATCGCGCCTCCGATCATCTCTGCCGGTCAGTCGGTCACGGCAAACATTGACCAGAACCCACCCGCCCGTCATAACCACCGGCGTGCCACACCAGAGGAAAAACACACAAAAAATGCATTGTGTGGCTTTTCCGCAGGCCTCACAATGAAATGTGAACCCTCACATCGCATGGTGTGGTACAGCACAAATCATGAGAACCGCCATTTTCCAACAATCCCAGAAGCACCCCAATATCCTCCCCGGCCACACCAGCCCCAAAACCGCATAAAATCACGTGGTGTGGTACAGCCCGCCGCCAACTGCCGTCCGCCACCACCATCGCCACCGCAACACGGGCCGAAATCGCCGCAATCCGCGATTCGGCGAAAAATATCGTTTCGAAGGCCAAAGCCCGGTGATTGCGAGTTCGGCGCCAGAAAAGGCCGGGCCGAACGATCACGCTGCCCCATTAACACACCGGCAATGCACCCGGGTAAGGCACACTTTTGACCACTTAACCCAATGATTGCACACAGGAAGTCACGCGGAACAGCAGGAGCCAACGGTCCGCCCCCCAACCCGAGCCAAGCCCACCCTCGCCATTAGACCGCCGCACATGGAAAAACCCGCCGGAGCGGGTTTTTCCTGCAAGTCCATCTTGAGCAGATCGCTGCACAACCTCATCGTCGTAACGGTAAGTCTTTCCATTGCCCGTTCAACGTAACAGTCCTTCGTGACCATACACTATTGTGGGCCTGCTCTTAAGTTGTCCTTGCACTTCATAATCTAGGCGCAACACCGCGATACCGCAACTCACCCAACTACGTTGTGCGATTTTTTGCGCAAGTGTTCGATACCGCTCAATTATGACGGAAAACTGTCACCTCATGTTCCTATCGGACGGGTTCGTTGTTCACTTGTGTGCGGAACCGACGACCCATCGGCGTGTCGCCGTACCATCACCCGACACCCCATCCGTACGAAAATGGTAAACAACCGCTGAATTTCTTACACGCCGCATAGGAAACTGCCATATTCTCGCATAAAGTTATATACATGGCACAAACATTTGACGCACCTTCAAAGGCTATCCTGCGCAGCCAAATCGCCGAGCACATAGCCGAGACAGACAAACCCGACAAGCGCGAGCCGCAAGCCGGCGAAGAGCCGCTGCCCGCGGATCGCTATTTCGACCGAGAACTCAGCTGGCTGAAGTTCAACCAGCGAGTCCTCGAACTCGCCGAGGACGAAGACCAGCCGCTGCTGGAACGCTGCAATTTCGCCGCGATCTTCGCCTCCAACCTCGATGAATTCTTCATGGTCCGCGTCGCCGGCCTCAAGCGCCGTATCGACACCGGCATCGCCGTCACCGCGGCCAGCGGCCTGAGCCCCCGCCAGCAGCTGCGTGCCATCAGCGAGCAGGCGCACCGCTTGCAGAACGAGCACGCGCACTACGTCACCGAGAAGCTGCTCCCCGCCCTCGCTGACGAGCACATCGTGCTGCTCAGCTGGGATCGGCTCACTACCACCGAGCAGGAACGTCTCTCGCGCTACTACCGCCAGCAGGTCTTCCCCGTGCTCACGCCGCTCGCCGTCGACCCCGCGCACCCGTTCCCCTACATTTCCGGCAACTCGCTGAACCTCGCGGTGCTGGTGGAGAACCCGAACTCCGGCAAATCCCACTTCGCCCGCGTGAAGATCCCCGGCAACATGCCCCGCCTCGTCCCCGTCGACGACCTGACCGACGAGGAGAGCCGCGAGGAGCGCTTCGGGTTCATCACGATGGAGAACCTCATCATCGCGCACCTCGAATCCCTGTTCCCCGGCATGATCATCAAGGAGGCGCGCTCGTTCCGCGTCACCCGCAACGAGGACATCGACGTCGAAGAGGATGACGCCGAGAACCTGCTCAACGCGATGGAGAAGGAGCTGCTGCGCCGCCGCTTCGGACCGCCGATCCGCCTGGAGATCTCCGACGCGACCAGCCCGTTCCTCTCCCAGCTGCTCGCCGACCAGCTCGGCGTCAACCCGGAAGAGGTCTACCGCCTGCCCGCGCCGCTCGACTTCACCGTACTATTCGAACTGCAGTCACTCGACCGCCCGGACCTCAAGAACCGCCCGTTCATCCCGACCACGAACCGTCAGATCGCCGAAGTCGAATCGAGTCGCGCACAGGACATCTTCGCCGCGATCCGCGAGCGCGACATCCTGCTGCACCACCCCTACGATTCGTTCTCCACGTCGGTGCAGGCGTTCCTCGCCCAAGCGGCCGCCGACCCGCGCGTGCTGGCCATCAAGCAGACGCTGTACCGCACCAGCTCCAACTCGCCGATCATCGACGCGCTGATCGACGCGGCCCACGCCGGCAAGCAGGTGCTGGCGCTGGTCGAGATCAAGGCGCGCTTCGACGAGGACGCCAACATCGCCTGGGCCCGCAAGCTCGAACGCGCCGGCGTGCACGTCGTCTACGGCATCGTCGGCCTCAAGACCCACTGCAAGCTCATCGAAGTCGTCCGCCAGGAGCAGGACGGCCTCAAGCGCTACTGCCACGTGGGCACCGGCAACTACAACCCGAAGACCGCCCGCCTGTACACGGACCTCGGCCTGCTCACCTGCGACCCGGTGGTCGGTCAGGACCTGACCCGCCTGTTCAACCAGCTGAGCGGCTACGCGCCGAAGTCCAGCTTCCACCGCCTGCTGGTCGCCCCGCGCACCGTGCGTACCGGCCTGATTCAGCGCATCCGCCGCGAGGAGGACGCCGCCAAGGCCGGCAAGGAAGCCTGGATCAAAATCAAGGTCAACTCGCTCGTCGACGAGAAGACCATCGACGCGCTGTACCGCGCCAGCCAGGCCGGCGTCAAGATCGACATCGTCGAGCGCGGCATCTGCGCACTCAAGCCCGGCGTGCCCGGCATGTCCGACAACATCCGCGTGCGTTCGATCCTCGGCCGGTTCCTGGAGCACAGCCGCATCTACGCCTTCTGCAACTCCGACGGCCCGCAGATCGGCGAAGGCCCCATCTCCGGCCCGGAAGTGTGGATCGGCTCGGCCGACCTGATGCACCGCAACCTCGACCGCCGCGTCGAGGCGCTGGTCCGCGTCACCGCGCCCGAGCAGATCGACGAGCTGATTCGCTATGTGGACCTGCAGATGTCCGACTCCACGGCCTCCTGGCACATGCAGCCCGACGGCACGTACATCCATCATTCGCGCGACGACGAAGGCCGCCCGCTGGTGGACAGCCAGGAATATCTCATCCGCAAGCACCAGCGCCGCCCGCGCACCAACAACTGACATGGCACCCGGCCGGGCGCCCGATAAGGCATCCGGCACGAGCCTCGTGCACCGCATCTTCCGCAAGACAAGCGGCGCACGAGGTACAGTAGGTGCATAAGCCGATGGCCGACCCGCAAGGGCCGGCCATCGTCATTACAGACGAGAAACAACGTAGTCATGCAGCCGGTGAGGCATAATGGAAGGGTGAGTGGTGAGGTGAAAATCGTAGAAGCTGCAGGCGCGGTGCTGTATCGCCGCAATACTGATTTTCAAGGATGGATGAAGTTCTCGGACGACGGGCGGCAGACGTCCGCGGCATCCCGACTGGCCGACTTCGATACGCTTGAAGTGTGCATCGTGCACCGGCCAAAATACGACGATTGGAGCTGGCCTAAAGGCAAGCTGGAGCTCAACGAGACCCACCGCCATGCGGCGGTACGCGAGGTCAGCGAAGAGACCGGAGTGCCGGTCGCACTCGGACCGTTCCTCGGCGAAATCGAATACCCGCTTGCCGAGGAAGGCAAGAAAACCCGCCGTTCCAAGGATCGAACCGTCGACACGAAGCACATTCTCTTCTGGATGGCAAGGCCGATCGACCCCGAGGACGCCGTGCGGCGGGCCGACGCGTTCGGCCCCGTGCATCGCGCTGACGTGGGCGAGATCGACAGCGTCATGTGGGTGAGCGTGCAGCGCGCGCGGCGTATGCTCACCCATTCGACCGACCGCGATATTCTCGCGTTGTTCGTCGACCGTGTGGAGGAAGGCGCGCTGGACGGCGACATGCTGCTGCTGGTGCGTCACGGCAAGGCCGAGCCCCGCAAGCAGTGGACGGGTACCGACGACAAGCGTCCCATCACGCCGCGCGGAGCGTCGATGGCGTATTCGCTCGACCGTGAGCTCGCCTGCTACAATCCCACGCGGCTGGTCACCTCGCCGTGGCTGCGCTGCCAGCAGACCATACAGATGCTGTCATGGCAGACCGGATTGCCGCTGCATACGGCCGAACCGCTCACCGAGGACGCGTTCGCCGCCGATCCGGAAGCGGCGTGGCAGTGCTTCCACAAGGAGCTGAAAAATACGTTGCAGCGTCACAGTGCGACCGCGGTCTGCATGCATCGTCCGGTCATCGGCGGTATTTTCGGGCATCTGCGCGAACTGTGCGCGACGAAATCGCTGATGAAACGGCTGATTCCGTCCTCGCCGTACATGCCGACCGGCACCGCCATCGCGCTGTTCGTGGTACCCTGCGGTGACACCGTTTCCATCATCGACATTCAGAAGGTCACGCCACTTGTCTACTAGCATGCATCTTGGTTCAGGCTCCGTCGTTCCCAGCCGCACGGGATTCACGCCGACCGGCTCGCCGCGGCCATCGCGCCCCGGGCAGATCGACCCCGGTCTCATCGAGGGCATCGCCGGAGGCGCCGATCCCAGCGTGGTCAGCGAAATGAGTCACGCATCGGCGGCCGCTCTGCTCGACCGCGTGCATCACTCCGCTGATCCGCAGGTTGTGGAACGGGTGCTGACGCTGGTCGACCGCGAAGGCGTGGACATGATCGCCGAACTGTGGAGCCGGTCGGAACCCGACTCGCTGCCGGGCATCATGTGGCGGCTGTACACGTTGCGCTCATGGATGCGGCGCGACCGCGATCTGATCTCGCGGCTGTGGCGGCTCGGCGAACCGGTGGCGACCGCCGCGTCGGCCATCGCAGGCGTCGACCAGGCACCCACCGAAGCGGACATCACACATACGGCAGATTCGATTCTCGCAGGCGCGTTCACCGGCGATTTCGCCGTGGCTCTGGAGAGGGCGAGCGCGTTCGTCGACGTGGTGGCGCAGGGATTGCGCGTCGAAGCGCGGCACATGGTGCGGCAGGCCGAGGCCAAGGCCGGCTCCGAAACCGCGACCGCCGCAGACCTGGCCGAAGTCCATGTCATGCGCTCCCGCAGCGCCAAGCTGATGCACACCGCCGGCAATCTCATCGCCACGTCCAAGGATTTCCGCCACGGAGCGCAGCTGTGGCGTCGCGGCAAACTGGACTGAGCCGGCGCAACACGCGGACAGCGTAACAGGGCAAACCCGGATATACTGATATCCGCGTCGGGCCATGCATAGCCCCGGGCTCCATTTTTTGCCGCTGCGAGCGGCCTTTGCGCCGACAGGCGCTTTCGTGGTTCGGCGCATTCTCTTTTTCTTTCTCACCCCGTTGAATCCGCAACACGCTACTGCTGATGGGACGAGACGTACAGCAGACAGCGGAAACCGTGGGCGATGTACTGCGGCACATAATTCAGCCCCCGTCGCGCTCATGGAGTCCTCGGCACCCCATTCACCCTACGCATCGTCGGTGGCCAGCAGACCGATCGGCGACAGCTCGACTATACGGAACTGGGCATGTGGCGGAATTTCACCCACTGCGGCGTGCTGTACGCGCATGTGCCGGAGGTCGATCCGCTCACGTCGCCGCCTGCGCCACGGGATGCCGCAGGCGCCACGGCGGAGCCAGCAACGGCGGCTGATCCCGACATATCGGCCGAAAAGCGGTGCGCGCCCGCATCGAGGCCGCCCGCATCAAGGTGGAAAACGAACTCATCGACCACATCCGATCCCACGCGGACGCCATAGGCTTCCCCGGCGAGCTGGGAGTCAGCCGTGCCGTCAACGGCATCTGTCTGCGAGTGCTCACCACACGCGGTAATGACGCCTTCGACCTGATCAAAGACGTGTCGGATTTCGTCGTTGCGTAAAATCGCGCTCTCAAAACTCGCAGATACAGCATGAATATACGCAAAAAGTGCTTGTATCTGTGAGTTTTGAGAGCGTCCCTGACGCTATTGCCGCACCAACGGCGGCATCGGCCGCCACTTCGGGTCGTGCATCAGCTTGTGCGAGTCCCGCCATCCCTTGGCGATCTGCACCAGCCCGGTGCGCACGTGCTCGCGGTCGACCGCGACCAGGCGAATAACCTCTTTCGCCACCGTGGCGGCCGTTCCCAGGGCGAACAGCACTGGCCGGTAGTCGCCGTGCACCATGAAGTACCGGGCCATGTACCCGCGGTTGCGCAGGATGTGGTACCGGTTCATGTCCGAGGTGGAGTTCAGCTGCCGCAATCCGGCTATGTCCCAGTTGCTGATGTCGCGCGTGCGCCGCATCACCACGTCGGGCACCACAATCGAGTTGGTGACCTTGCTGGCCAGATACCCGTACATCGTGTCGTCCCAGTAGATGAAGAACCGCGGGTCGGGGAGCCCGATCTTCTCCACGATGCGCCTGCGGAACAGCCCGCCCTCGAAGCACAGCGTGTTCATCACGCGGTACCCGGCGGAGCCGAATGCGGCCGGCGCGATCGGGTTCGGGATGCCCAGCGGCACGATGAAGTTGTACTGCCAGTAGAACGGCCCGCCGTCGAAATCGAGCTTGCCGCCCTGGATCACGTCATGGTCGCGACCCCATTTCGCGAGCTTCTCGATGCCGTCAGGCAGTACGGCGACGTCGTCGTCCATCACCCAGAACCATTCCGCCCCGAGATCGTACGCGACTTTTACTCCGACGGAAAACCCACCGGCACCGCCAAGATTGTCGGTTTGCGGAGCGTACACCACACGGCTCGTGCCACCTTTGCGGTCGGCGTCCGTCGTCCCCCACAGACCGTCGGCCTTCTCCCGGAATTCGTCGACCATGTCCTGCGTCTCGTCGGAGTGTTCGTTGTCGACGATGACGATGCGCCATGGTGCGACCGTCAGCTGCGCGAATGAGGCCAGGAGTTCTTCCAGCAACTGCTGGCGCTTATATGTCACCACGATGATGGCGAGCTTGTCGAACACCGCACGGGCATCACAGGTGTGCTCGACCGTGGCTTCCCCAGTTTTGTCGTTCCTGTAAGTCATACCTTTCATTGTGACACCGTTTATGTGAAGGAAAGTGATAGTCACAGGATTGCCACCAGACAACGCCATAATGTCATGCCGACGTTTCCGGCCGTGCAGCTACCGTTCAGAGAGTATGGAGGTGGGTCATGAGGGCGGCACCGCCCGGCGCGTGGTCAGTCGCCGGAGCTGCTGTCACCGGCGCTGCCGTCGCCGCTGCTCGACCCGCTGCCGTCGGACGAGTCCGGGGCCGGCTCGCCGGGCGCCTGCCCGCGCGTGACCGTCACCGTGTTCTCGGAGCCATCCCTCCACATAATCCAGTCCACGGCCGTATGGTCGTAGTCGTCCGCGTCATCGTCCGACGGGGTCAACGTGTAGCTGCCGACCGTCTCGCCCTTCTCGTCGACGATGATGTTCTCGTCCGTGGTTTTGATGTAGAACTGCTTCAGCAGATAGTTGACTCCTTCGAACTCACCGGAGTTCAGCATCAGGCGGGCCCACCGCCCGCCGTCCAGCACCTCGGTGACCTTCAGGTCGCGCGAGAGGATAAACACACGCTTGCTGTCGCTCGACTCATCCCACTGGAAATACAGGGAACCGTCCGAGAACTGGCCGAAGTCCGTGAAGTTCACGTACTGGTCATCCTTCGTGTTGATGTTCAGCAGGTCGGTGACTTTTTTGGTCTTGCCCGTGCCTGCATCCAGAATCAGCAGCTTGTTGCCGTTATAGCTTTCGGAGGGATTGAGCACGTACTGATTCGCGCCGAACCGATACAGGCCCTGCAAGTCGCATCGGTAGGTGTCGCCGGGCGAGCAGTAGTCCGAAGGAATCTTCACGATTTCCTTGTTGCTGTCGATGGAATACAGGTGGTATGCGCTGTCCTTGACCACATATGTGTCGAACACGTGGTAATCGTCCACATCGACTTCAGTAGTGTTCAACGACTGGTATCCGCCGCTGTCCTTGCTGATGCTCACGCTGTCCTTGAACGTCTGCAAGGTCTCGGCCTGCTTCGCGCCGCCGCTCAATCCCATGATCTGCTTGTGGCCGATTTCGACCTCACGCTGATCGTCGTTGACAGTCCTCTTCTCCGTCGTCTTCCAGCTTTTCTCGATGGCGACGCGATTGTTGGATTGCGCGAGCACATCGAATTTGTAATCCTGCTGCAGGTTGATCAGGTTGTCTTCCTCGGTGCGCAGATCGATGCGATCGGACAATTCGCCGGATTTCAAATCGACCTGATGGGCGAACAGGTGCACGGTTTCCGGCGTGGTGCCGACCGCCTTGGTCTTGACCGCGTAGATCACGAACACGGCCGGGTTGGGACCGTATGTGGCGGCGACGACCGGATCGGAGTACATCTTCTCCCCGGATTTCAGAGCCGAGAAGTAGATCACCTTCGATTCGTCCATTGCCGGCGTCCAGACGCCGAACGCATATTGCCCGTCATCGGCGGATTGGCTGGAACTGCCATAGTCGGAATCGCTGCTGGAGCTCGCATCGCCGTTGGCGCAGGGCATTACGTCGGAAACCACTGCGCCGCCGTCCCACCCCCAGTCGGAGGTGTCGTAGTTGCAGACGAAGTTGGTCATGGTGACTTCGCTGACCGCTTTTTTGCCTTCGATCTGCGTCGGGGATTGCTTTTGCGTTTTCTTCGGCGTTGCATCAGTCGTGTCGCTGGTCTGCACGGGGCCCGCGGCCGCGTTCTTCTTGCCGTGAAGGATGAGGAATGCGGCAACTCCGCCGACGACGATCGCCACGACGACGATGGCCGCGATGATGGCGATGATGATCTTGCGCTTCTTGCGTTGCGCGGGCGTAAGTGGTGGCTTCTTGCCGGGTTGGGATTGCGACCCGGGCTGACCTTGGGGTGCGCTGCCGCCGTTATCCGCGGGGCCCGCTGGCTGCGGGACAGGCGGTAACGTCCCCGTACCGGGTACTGTGTTCGGGGCAAAGCCGGGCGCGGCTGTACCAGATTGAGGCACCTGCGCCCCGCTACCGGGCGCTGCGGCGGCACCGCTTGCGACCGGAATGCCGCAGTATGTGCAGAACGCCGATCCCGCCGGAATTTCATTACCACATCGAGCGCATCTGGCCATCATCGTCCCCTGTCTCTTCGTTACGACAATCATAACCAATTCGAGGGATTTTGAAAGGCCGCGAAGCCCTGCGGCCGGGCGTGATGTCACGCGGTCTGGGCTATGATGAAGGCGCAACCGAACGGGAGCCGCAAGGCTGAGAGGAAGCGACGCTTCGACCGTCAACTTGATGCGGGTAATGCCGCCGTAGGGACGAGTTGTCCAGTCACAGCGCAGCAACAATCGGCATCCGCCAACCGATGGCGGACGGTTCCCAGCCAAACGCACCGGGCATCCCGGCATATAACAGAACAGGCATAACGAAAAAACGCATGATTCGGGTCATGGAGGGGCGCACCACCTCACAGGGTACGGCTTGCTCCAGCGACCCTTTTTTCATATCGGCGGACGCCGGCGCACCCGATCGGAGATCGACCGGCAACGGCCGACAGCGCAATGTCGCCGATATGGGAATCACACCAGCGACCGAGGAGGGACACATGATCATCAACGGGCAGCAGGAGGACATCGCCACGCCGCTCAGCGTCGACGAGCTCATCGCGCGCAAGGGCCTTAACGCGGGACGCGTGGCGGTCGAGGTGAACGGTGCCATCGTGCCGCGCGACAAGCGCGCACAGACCATGCTGAGCGGCACCGACACCGTCGAAATCGTCACGTTCGTGCAGGGCGGCTGAGAGCCCGGCAAACACGCGGCAAGGCATCGGCACGGGCTCATGCCGATGCCGGCCAGCGAACCGCACTCCGACCCGAATACCGCACGCATCAAGCGTCATATACCTCAAAGAAAGGTACCATCATGACCATCGCATCAACCACACCGGCCGCCCAATCGGACGACCCGGTGCTCGACGAACTCATCGGCACGGCGACGAACACCGCGCTGCTCCCCGAACCGGACGCGCACGCCTACGACGACATCGCGACCGGCGATGCCGACCCGCTGGTGCTCGGCGGGCACAAGTTCACCAGCCGCTTCATCCTCGGCTCGGGGCGCTACGACCTGAACCTCATCAAGGCGACCATAGAGAACGCCGGCACGCAGATCGTGACGATGGCGTTGCGTCGCTGCCGCACGACCGAGAACAACCTGCTCGACTACATCCCCAAGGGCATCACGATGCTGCCGAACACGTCCGGCGCGCGTAACGCGGAGGAGGCCGTGCGCATTGCGCGTCTCGCCCGCGAGGTCTGCCAGACGGACTTCGTCAAGGTCGAGATCGAGCACGAGACGAAGTACCTGCTGCCCGACAACGAGGAGACGATTCGCGCCACCGAGATGCTCGCCAAGGAGGGCTTCGTGGTGATGCCGTACATGTTCCCCGATCCGATCGCGGCCAAGCGGCTTGAGGAGGCCGGCGCCGCCTGCGTGATGCCGCTCGGCTCGCTTATCGGCTCCAACAAGGGACTGCGCATGCGCGACTTCATCGAGGTCATCATCGCGAACGCGCACGTGCCGGTGATCATCGACGCGGGCATCGGCCGCCCGAGTCAGGCCGCCGAGGCCATGGAGATGGGCGCGGACGCGGTGATGGCGTACACGGCCATCGCGAGCGCCGGCAACATCCCGCTGATGGCCCGCGCGTTCAAGCACGCCATCGAATCCGGCCGCGAGGCATACCTGTCCGGTCTGGGCACGGTGACGGAGGGTCACGCCGTGCCGTCCAGCCCGACGAACGCCGCCGACTACCTGCACTGAGCCACCCGTACTGAGTCGCCTACTCACGTCGCCGCCCGGCAGCGTGCATCCATACGTGGGGCACGCTGCCGGGTGTACCTTAATCTCGCGATGACGCCCAGCCCGCGGCCCGAGACCCCGCGATCACAGGTCAACGGCCATCGCCAGCTCCAGGTCGTCGTCCAGTTCCTCGACATCGAAGTCGAGCTTCCTGAGCACGTCGTCATTGGGAACATCGCCAAGGGGCGCATCATCACCGTCGCCGGGGCCCATGTCACCGGGATCGTCATCAGGGCGCATCAGCATCGATTCCACGACCTCATCATATTGGTCCGGATTGCCGCGGAACAACGCCAAAGCGCACCCCCGCGCCAGGCGCTCATCCGGGAACCGTGCCAATACGATGTTCGCCAAGGACTCGCCCAAATGTGCCTTCGCGTTCATTTCCTCCTCGCTCAGCTTGTCGAGACGCTTCTGCATACGGCGTGTGAGACGCTGTATGTCCGCCTCGGACGTACTGTAAAGCGTGCCGTCCGTCGCGTAGTCGTCATCAAGTCCCCGTGAGAATTCATCGAATCCGTTCATGAACGCGATTATCGGCAATGACAGCAGACCGAACCGGACGAGCGTCTCCGTAAGCAGTTCCAGCTGCTCGACGCCTCGGTCGAACCGCTTGCGGTCTCGCCGCTCGAATCCGAGGATAAGGTCATGGGCCATCACGTCGCCCATCAGCGAGTATGCCAGATCGTTCAGGAACGCCACATCCTGCCATAGTGGTTCGCCCGGCACATCCCGATTGTGTTCCAGCGCGAGCATGCGGTCATCGACATCTATTGGTTCATCGTCCCACATCTTCTCGTATGCATCAATCAGCCGGACGACATCGTACATGTATCGCCGCTCGCATTTCAGCAGATCCAGCCTATCCTCCATGTCGATGCGGGCGCAGCTCTCGCAGTCGCACAGCGACTCGTCGCCCACCTCGGCATATCCGCGAACGCCATCTCGCTTCGACGAGCATCCGCCCGCGTCGCGATCTGCCGTCGCAATCTCTCCGACAGCCGGTTCCTCATCGTCATGACGACCCATATACTCACTCATCCACTGATTGCCATGCAGCTCGTATTCCGCATCGGCCTGCGCCCGCCGCTCGTGCAGATAGTCGACCACGCGCCGATACCGCATGTCCGGCGCCGCACCGAAGCGCAACACGTCTCCGTCCTCGCGCAGCATGCACATGCCGATGCCGGGGTACAGCAGCAGCATCCGGGCGATGTCGAGGCTGCGCCGCTCATCGGCACCCCAATTGAGCAGGGTGTATGCCGCCAGCCGGTGCATCTGCGTCGAATGCTCCTCCATGGCGAGCCCGCGCTGCTTGCGGTTGCCGAACCGCTTCCTGCCGCGAGGCCGTCGCATCAGTTCCTCGACGGTCGTCATACGAATCAGCGACGGCATGTAATCGGACGGGTCGTCGCGAAACAGAGCCAGCGTGGAATCGTTCAGCAGCTCGTACAGCCACACCGAGATGCCGTACTTGCGCACCGTTTCGGAGCAGCCGTGAAGAAACCTCCGGCACTCGCCCACCAGCCGCCCGTTGAATGACATCGCCGCCGCGCACAGGTTCGTCGTCCAACTGCCGCACGCGAATACGTCGCGCGCCAGCGCGTACAGCCGGTGATCCCATGGCGTGGGCGTGCCGTCCCTGTCATAGTCTTCGCACACCTTGCGCATAGTCTCCGGAGAGACGAGTTCCTCGAATCGCCGCTCCAACTTGTTGATAGCCTGCAGAAATCCGATGGTATCCATCGAGAATGATGTCGCCATGATCGCTCCTTTTCGTATGCGCCACTGCCGTCACGGTCCCTCCGCGTCCTCGCGCATAGGCACACCATGGCACACCCAAGGCTCCCGGCGCCACCCACCCTCGAAAATCTGTGGATATGTGGATAACTCACCCCTTATCCACAGTTGTCCACATTGCCGGCGGAACCGGCAAGCCCGGCCATCAAGACCGGTGAAACCATACGAAAATGCCAGAATGGAACACCACGCGCATAATCGACTTCCACTATCATGGCTAGCGGAAGTCGATTACATGCCGCAGGCCGTCACACCAGATCAGGCATCAAAGGGAAGAGACAACGAACGAAAACAAACGCACCGTGACGATTCTCATACCCTGTTACAACGAGGAGGAGTCGCTGCCGATGCTGTTCGCCCGGCTCACCACGCTCTCTGAGAACGCCTAGCTGGCACCGGACGATGACGATCGCATCGACTATCGCTTCCTGTTCGTGGACGACGGGTCGAAGGATTCGACCCGCAACGAAATCCGCGAGTTCGCCAGCAACCGTCAGCCTACGTAAGGTGTCCGCGCGGACACGCACAGCTGTGCCCGCGCGGCCGTCCGTGGCTACATGAATTTCTTCAGATCCACCGGGCAGCTCAGGCCATCCTTGATGCTGCTGAGCTTGTCCAGCGCACCTCCATTGGAGGAGTCGGTGGAGTTCTTGTTCTCGTCGGCGGGCTTCGACGAGGTCTTGCCGGAGGATTTGCCACCGTCGGTGCCGTTCGAGCTGCCGTCACCGTTCGCGGAACCGTCGCTGCCAGTTCCCGCCCACTGGTCCTCCACCGCATCCGGCACATCAGCGCCGCACGTGTCGGTGACCTTGCCGTTGGTGCCCGTGTAGATGCCCTTCTCGTTGATAATCGGCGTGGTGACGACGTCCAGCGTCGACTTCGCCTTCTCCGCCGCCCGCACGGTGAACGCGATGGTCACCGTCTCACCCGGCTTGATGCCCTGGGTCAGACGCAGGTTGATGAACTGGCGGTCCTCCACGGTGCCGTTCGACACCATTTCGCCGGCTTCGTAGGCGAGCGACGTGATCGCGCCGCCTTCGGGCGCCATCAGGAACAGTCGCGGCTGCATCGTGCCCTTCTCCGTATTGCCGGTAATGAACGCCGGCAATGACTTCGCCTGCTCCTCGGTCATCGTGTTCTTCAACCGTACCGTCACCGTGTATTCGTCGCCGAGGCCGGCGCTCGCGATGGTCATGGGGTTGGTAGCTCGGGCGGGCGCGTCCACTTCGTCGCTGATGCGGTACGAGTTCGCGGCGAAATCGCTGCCGCACGTCTTCTTGACGGTGATGCTCGGCTCAAGATACCAGCTGAGCTTGCTGGGCTTCGCCTCGGTCACGTAGACGCCGGCCTTCGGCTGTTCCACACTGCCGGGAATCATGCCCGCGACGTTCGCGTCGAAGACCTTGGTCTGTACGAGCGCCGCCAGCTCCTCCTCCTGCGCCATCCACAGCTTGAAATGGCCGTTCGCGGACGTCTGCCGCAGCGCCTTGAGCATCGGCGACAGCGTCGACGTGCCCGCGCCCGAGAACACGTGGGTCATGATCGTCTTCGACGCCTTGTTGGTGTAGGCGTTCTGCTCCTTGTAGATCGGGTGGTCCACGTACAGCTCGTTGAGGAAGAACTTGACCGTGTTCGTGCCGTCCAACACCTTGCCGTCACTGAGCTTGACCGATCCCGTCGCGCCGATCAGCGACTGCAGGAACACGGGGTCAAGCGCGAACACGCCGGCGATCTCCTGGTTCTCGTTGCCCGGCTGCGCGAGCCACATGTTCTTCAATGTGACCGCAGCCCGCTGGAAGTTCGGGTTGACGGTGGTCGTCTGTGGGTATTTCCACACCTGGTCGCCGAACACCGCAGCTTCCTTGACGTTCTCGGCATCGTACGGCTGCGTGCCGTAGGTGATGTCGGTGGTGGCGATGAAGTCGCCGATCGTGACCTTGCCGTGGTCGGCGGTCACCGGCGCGATGTTGCCGACCATGCCGCCGCCGGACCGCAGCTCGGCCGGATTGTAGATCGCGACCAGGTACGTGCGCTCACCGTTCTCGCCCAGCAGCTGTGGCAGCAGGTTGATCAGCTCGTCGTATTCGTTGAGCATCTTGTCCACGGATTTCAGGCCGGAGACGCCGGTCTTCACCATGGAGGCGATGCTCGAGCTCTTCGGAGGCGCCAGCTTCTCCAGCCGCCGCGTCTCGACTTTGATGTCGGCTCGGGCCTGCTTGACGATGCCCGGCATGGCCGTCACCGCGCTCAGGTCGACGGATTTGTCTTTCATGGAGAAGCCGGACAGCTGCTTGCTCAGGTCCATCAAATCGGTGAACGGCCCGTCCACCAGGTTTCCCATGGCGTCCAGCATCGTGCGCGCGGCGGTGATGTCGTTCCCGTACGCCGTATGGTCGCGCAGGAACGTCCACTGCGACTTGTCCAGTTCGTCGCGCAGCGCCCGCGTGGACGTCACCATCTCACGTGCGGACGTGCCGATGTTACCTCCGCCACCGCAGCCGAGCGCGGTGTTGGCGAGGTTTTCGGAAGCGGAGATGAAGCGGTTCGCCTCCGTGTACAGTTTGAGCGCGGAGATTCCGTAGATGCCGACAACCGACAACACGGCTCCCAGTAGCACGAACACCACATACAGCACGATGCGCCGCGGACGCAGCGCTTGAGACAGGAATTGATGTCCTTTTCGTCCGATGTGCTGAGGGGATCGGCGCATGGGTTAACCTCGTTTGCTTCGTGTTACATTCCGTTTTGTCGCGTCCGTCGTTCCACGCGACGACCGTTATCGTTCCGTCGGGTTCGATGGTCTGCCGTCACACCGTCTTTTCGGGTGAACCGGCTCTCGACGCTACGTAATACAACCTCAGATGATACCGCGCGATGCTTACCGCACGCTAAGTCTTCTTTCTGAACCGTTGTATTTCGACGTTTTTTTCACCATTGCCCGGGACAGGCGGAAGGATGGCCCGGCACAACACCCGCGACCTTGTCAGACTGCTTTCAGACTTCATTGAGGGGTATAACAGTATGGAGCAAGATAACATACACATAGCGCGACCATAGTGTTGCCTACGGGATGCCGTGCTTTACGGGGCCTTTCGGGGTTCTTCGGGTGGCGTCCCGGCCACTGTCACGAAAACGCGGGCGCACGGTTGCCATGATCGCAGCCCCCGCTGGGAAGAACTGGAGAAGTACACGCATGTTCGTTCTCAAGAACGCATGGTCATCCATAGTCCGCCGCAAATGGCGCACGCTGTTGACCATGTTCATCGCCATCATCGTCACATTCGGGACATTGTTCGGTTTCTCCGTCCTGCACGCCGATGAATCGGCCACCGATGGCTACAACCCCCAGCTGATCAGCGCCGTCATCCGCCCGGATGCGAAGACCAAGGCAACCTACAACGGCGCCGATTCTTCCTATACGAAGAACTACCTGGCGTTCGACGCATACGACAACTACGCGTCTGCGCTGCAGGCCGCCGGCCTGACGTACAGCTATGCACTCACCATCACCGTGCCGGTGCGGCAGAGCGGCGACGTCAAGGCCATCGCTGGCACCGACGACCAGAGCGCCGACAAGACCGGCGGCGAGATGCTGTACCGCAGCTTCTCTTCGCTGGAGGCCGCGCATGAGAACGAGCTCGGCCGGTACAAGATCGTCAAGGGCAAGCAACTGGACTACTCGAGCCAGTCGAAGACAGGCGTGCTGATTTCACAGGCGTTCGCGAAGAAGAACGGCCTGGACGTGGGCGACAAGTTCACCGTCGCGTTCCCGAACGACGCGAAGAAGACCATCGAGCAGACCGTCCGCGGCATTTACGAGTACACGGAGCCGGCCGCCGCGGGGCAGGGTTCGGACGCCAAACTCGCCAAGGACAACCGCGACAACGTCATCTACACCGCGTACTACACCTTCGCGATGGACGGCCTGTATGCGGCCGACGGCAAAGGCTGGCTGATTCCCGACCTGAACATCTCGTTCCTGCTCGACAGCATGTCGACCTATCGGAAGTTCGAGAAGGTCATCAAGAAGGCAAAGCTGCCCGCGAACCATGAGCTCACCTCGCCGACACTAATCGAGCACGAGAAGCAGATCGCGCCGCTGCGCTCCCTGGCGAGCTCGATGAAGCCTATGCTCGCCGCCCTCTGGATTGTGGGCGCGGTGCTGTTGCTGCTTTCGTGGGGATCGAGCCTGCTGGTCGGCCGTCGGCGTGAAATCGGCAACCAGATCGTCATCGGCGTCTCGCGTGGGCGTATCGCCTGGCAGTTCATGCTGGAGACGCTGTTGCTGAACCTTGTCGGATTCGCCGTAGGCATGGTCGTCGGCGCGTTCGCGGTCAAGCCGCTGGCCACGAAGCTCGCCGACGGCAATGCGGTCAGTGTGCCGGGCAACCTGATCTGGACTGTCATCTGGAGCGGTCTCGGCACGATTGTGGTCCTGATGGTGATCGCCATGATCCGCGTGCTGCTGTTCCGTGTCAGGACGCTGTTTGCGGCCCGTTCCTCGAATGAGGTCGAGGTCGTGGATGACGGCGGGACGGACGACACCGCAACAAGCGACAACGCAGCGAACGACAGCGATACGGCAGACGCCGACGATACGGCGGAATCGGCACAGGAGCAGGCATGAACGACACGAACACGAATAAGGCGGACGACATGAACGAGGACGACGTCACACTGACCGGTTCCGAAGGCGAGAACACGGCGGTCGAATCAGACGCGGCAGCCGACGCCACAGCTGACACGGCAACCGAATCCCCGGATGCCGCCGGAGCGAGCGATTCGACGACGGTACCGGACAGCGTGCAGTTCTCCATCGTCTTCGACGACGACGGTGACGACTCCGACGCCATCGTGATCGACGCTGCCGACGCGGAAATCGACACTACCGCGGAAGCCGATACGACGGTCGCGACGGATGGCTCCGCCGAGGAGGCACCGGCCGACGACGAGAAGCCCGGAGATGATACGCAGGATGCCGCCGCGCAGGAGCCGGCCAGTGCCGACAACACCGCCGATAACACCAGTGCCGATACCGGCGATGCTGATACCGGCGCCACGGCGGCGGGCACCGCCGACGAGAACTTGGACGTGGCAGCGGCCAACGCCAGCAAGGTCAACGAAACGCTCAAGCTGAGCACCGGGGGCAAGACGGCCGGTGATAGCCAGAAGAAGACCAGGGCCGGCAGGGTCACCGTGGCATCGGCCAGCGTCGACCCTGCAATGCGTCTGTCATCGCGCATCGACAAGGAGCTCAAGCGCAGCAAGGCGGACAGCATCCGTCTCAAGTCTTACCCGACGTTCTCGATGAACAAGGTCACAGTGACCGACAAGAAGTCCGGCCGTCACGTGCTCGACCGCATGACCCAGGCGTTCTATGCCGGGCATGTGTACTCGGTGCTGCTGCCCGACAACGACCGCATGCTGCACGAGACCCTGATGGGCGTGATGAGCGGCATCATCCGGCCGCATGACGGCAATGTGATGAACAAAAGCGCGAACCTGCTGGAGCTTGAGCCCGGCGAAGTCCGTGGACATCGACTGGGACTGGTGCCGCAGCAGTATGCGGTACGAGACGACATGAGCGCCGAACGCAACCTGGTGTATGCGATGGATGCCTCCGGGCGCACGTTCCTCAAGCCGAAGCCGGTGATCGCACGCGAGCTGCTGCACAAGGTCCATTTCGATGTGGATACCCCGAACGCTCCGGTTGGCAAGCTGGACGTGGTGGAGCAGCGTCGCGTGGCGATCGCGCGCGCCATCGCCTGCGAGGCCGAGGTGCTGATCGCCGACGAGCCCACGGGCGGGCTGAACGATGACGACAGCGTGGAGATCCTGCAGCTGCTCACGTCGCTCACCCACGGCGACCCCAAACGCTGCGTGATCATCCTCACCGAATCAGAAGCCGTTGCCAACATAGCCGAAACCATCATCAAGCTATAAACGGCCTCATCTGATGCGCCCTCGCTGGGTGGGCAGTCCACCGGGCTATCCACCCAGCGGGGGCGCATTGATTCCACCTAGATCATGCGCATGCGGAACCTCGCGGCCAGGGCCGGCACGTCGGGGACGCCGTACTGGTCGACCAGATCCAGCCAGCGCCGCTTGTTCGCCTCCCCATAGCGCTCCGCACGCTTGGCGTAGGCTTGCGCGGTCAGGAACTTCGGCGGTATCGACTTGCTGTTGTATTTGTCGGCGACCATCACGATTTCCTGTTCCAGATTGACCGGCATGTAATCGACCGGAGGCAGCGGCAGGTTCTGCGCGATGACCATCTGCTGGGTCAGGCCGACCCCAGTATGATTGCGCGCGAACTGGGCGATGGACTCGTCCACGCCCTGCTCCAGCAAGTACTCGTAGCCGAGCAGGCCATGCAGGATGTAACGTTTCCCGTCGAATTGCAGCGGTTCGCCATCACTGCCGTCATGCTTGAGCACGCGATACGTGCCGATGTCGTGCAGCAGGCCGCCGATCGTCGCCAGATGTTCGTCGATCAGGCGTTTCGGCACACGGCCACCGGTGATGCCGTCCGACGGCAGGTCGGCTTGTTCAGCTGCCCCGGCGGAATCGTCAAGCGCGTTGCCGCTGCCCTGGCCCAGCTTGTTGGTGAACAGCGCGTTCTGATGGCGGGCGAGCTGGCGGGCGATGGTCGCCACGACAACGCAATGCGTGTGCACCAGGTCATAGGCGGCCTGGGAGGGGGCGATTTTCTTGTGCAGCTCGTCAATCTGGTCGAGTGTGGGGATATAACCGGTCATACGGCTCATTGTAGCCATCGCGACACGCCGATAACATCACACAATCGCAAGGTGCATTTCCACAGATCAGCCATTTTCCGGCCTTCATCATAAACAGCGACGTCGATTGTGCTGCGCAATCCGGGCGTGTCGCGCCGGTGAGGAGGAAAAGAGGAGAGCGTTGCGAGCAAGTTACAGATGCCAGGTGCCATCAATCGCCCGATAGACGCCTCTCAGATGGAGCGCACGTGGCATTCGCCGGTACGGTTGGACGCCACGATCATCTGATCGTTCTCCAGCACCTTCCAACCATCGGACTCGTTCTGCTCGAAGCCGGAACTCGCCACGACCACACCGGACGGCTTGCCGTCACGGTCCTGCACATCACGGTACCTCATCACACGGTAATCGTGAGCCTTCTCGCCCTTGCCGTACTCGTCGTAAATCTCGACGATGCGCGGCGACGTCTTCTCGCGGCCGGCGGCGCACAAAGCCACGAGCTGGTCCTGGCTTTGGATCATGCAGTTGTAGCTGGACTTGGGGTACGCCTGACGCAGCTGGCGTACCGCCTGCGCCACGGCCTCGTCCAGCGCGAAGCCGAACGCGATGTATTCGAGGATGACCGAGAAGAAGATCGCGGAGTCGGAACGGCCGCCGGTCGACAGGAACGCACCCTGATTGATCGGGTACGCGCGGTTGAGCACGATGTTGATGCCGCGGTCGTCGGAGATGTCGCCGTTGTGGATGAAGCTCAGCCCGTTCGCGAAGAACGGATGCTGGTTCTCCAGAATCAGCGGCAGGTTGGAGCTGGCGAGACGCAGGTGCCACAGGCCACCGCGTGCGGGGTCGTCCGCAAAGTCACGGAAAATCGGGTCATGGCGGGCGGCCAGTGTGCTCTTGTACAGTTTCGTGCCGGTCTCGGGCTTGCGTACCTCGCCGGCGGCAAACGGCAGCTCAGTGGGGTTCGACAGCAACGCGACACCCCAACCGTCATTGTGAATCTCGCTGAGATCCCGGAAATCCGTCACCTCGTGCATGCCCAGGACGTCGTTGAGGCTCAGATTGAATCCCGATGTCGCGTATCCCAGTAATCTGCACATGCTTGGTACTGTATCGTGCCGCGGCGGCTGACAAGCGGGCGTGGCTATAGGAGTTCCTTATAGCGTGCGCACGGCCGCGATGCGCATGCGGTCCGGCACCCGGCAGACACATGCCGATACGACCAATACGGCCACACAAACGGCCGATTGACGGGCAAGCGTCGCCATCAGGGGAAACTGCCAGAAGAACAAGCGTCCACCTGCCCGCTCGCCAATCGCACAACAGGCGAACAGGTATAAGGCAGGTGCCGCCGCGCCAACTCTCAGTCCGCACAGGCAGCCACATATCACCCCGAAGCAGCCAAGTCCGCCCACAGATAGCGCCTGCGCGACCCCGGCCGTGCCATATACCGGTATCATCACCGCACCCAGTGCCATCATTCCCGCGATCAACACCAGCAACGCCGCACGATCCATCAGCCACGTATTCCTGACGGCAACCACATCAGCCGCAGACATGCCAGGCAGCGACCACGCAATCATCGTCGCAGGCACAAGCGCCGCCAACGTCGCAAGAGGCAGACTCACGCCGGAACCGACCAGCGCAGGCAATCCAACCGTCATGGACGCCAATGGCAGCGTAACAAGCTGCGCGGCCAAACACAGCATCGTCAGCAGTGCCATCCTCGCCGTCTTCATGCAAGCCGGCAGCGTTCGTCATCCATAATTCAGCGACCTGATAATCACGTGCCTGCGTGTCCAATATCTCGCATCTGTTCTGTGTGGTGTCATACGTCAGCAGACCGGACAGCAGGTACGAGGCAATCTCATCGCCGGACAACTGTTCACTGTCTTCAGCGCTGAACAGCCATGCAGTATGATCCGCCGGGGATTCGGACAACTTGGCAGGCGTCACATATCCATTTCGACCAAGTTTCCCGGACAAGTCGGCAGCCGGCTGACCGGCCAAACGCAGACCGTGATGCCATCTCGCCGGTCACAGACAGTAGAGGTCGTCCTTGCGATAACCGGATATGCACCGAACGGCAGTACCAGCGGGGCGGCTACCGCGACGGTGGCGCATAGAGCGACTACTGCGCAGACGGAACAGCCGGCAACGGTCCTGTCATGGCTGCGCCATCCGACGACCATCGCCCGTACTGAGGCGGCGGCTGGCGCAAATACGCGGCACCCAGGCCGTAACGCATGGGCGGTTTGCCTCCGCAGTCCATCAGTCCATCAGGAGCGCACGCGAGCCGGCAGTGCGGCCCGTGTGCGTCTACTGCTTAGCGAGTTTCGCCGAATCGTCGACCTTCACGGCATCATTTTTCGTCGCGTCGACCTTCGCGCCTCCCTTGGCATCTGCGGCTGCAGGCTTCGCAGCGCCGTCCTTCGCAGCGGCGGCCTTCTGCGCCGAGCCCGCAGGCTTCGTCTTGCTTCCGTCCCTCGCCGCGGACGCAGCCTTCGTGCTGCCCGAGCCACCGTTCTTCGCGGTCGGTTTCGCAGCCGGCCGTTCTTCCGGTTTGCTGACGGTCACGATATCGTTGACGCGCGGCGTGCGCGAACGCAACGCGACGCGCTTCAGACGCGGCGGTCGGCGAGTGGAGATGAACAGCGGCTGAACCTCGACCAACGGGTTGAACGGCGCCAGGCCGAACCATTTGATCGGGGAGCCGGCGACGTGACGAATCGCGTACTTGGCCTGCAACGACATCGCGCCTCGCGTGGAGATCTTGGATTCCGGCATCAGGTCCTTGTGAATCAGCACGTAACGGATGGTGCCGATCTCCGGGTCGGCGTCCACCTTCGGGTAGACGGACTTCTGCTGCGGCAGGTCACCGGAATCCGACAGGTCGTGCATGATCTGGTGCAGGTACACCGGAATAGACTGCGACACCTTGAATCCCAGACGGATACGCACTCGGAACAGGTAGCTCGTGCCGAAATTCTGCACGGAGTACTCGCGCGTGAACGGTTCGTCGGTGGTCTGCACCGACACCGCCCACCACGCACGGGCGCGCTTGGGATGATCCGCGAAGATCGAGAAGAAGATGTCCGTATCCAGTCGTCGCATATCCGAATCGCTGGTCAGATACACGATGTTGTCGGCGAAATACGGGATGCGGAAGTCGCCGTGCAGGCGGTCAAGCGCCGGCAGGAAGTCCTTCGGCATCATGTGGCGGCGCTGCGCGCGTTCCAGACGCGTGCCCTCGTTCCACGTGTACATGATGAACAGGATCGCCAACGTCAGCAGCATCGTGAACCAGCCGCCGTGCAGGAACTTCGCCATCGACGCGATGAAGAACATCAGCTGGATGGCGAGGAACACGATGGTGAACACGACCGCCAGCACCCGCTTGCGGTCGTACCACATGTACACCGCCAGCAGGATCGTGGTGGTGATCATCGTGATCGTCAGTGCAAGGCCGTAAGCCGCCGAAATATGCTCGGAATCCCGGAATATGCCCAGCACGATGAGCGTGGCCACGCACAGTACCCAGTTGATGACGGGAATGTACAGCTGGCCGCGGGTGCGCGCCGGATACCGCACCTGAAGATGGGGCATCCAATTGAGGCCGGTCGCCTCTGACACCATCGTGAACGCGCCGGTGATCAGCGCCTGCGAGGCGATGATGCCGGCCGTGACCGACAGGATGACGGCCACATAGCGCACGTTCGGATCCATCATCTGGAAGAACGGGTTCAGTCCCTCCATGTGCTGGTACTCGGGATTGTTCTGGTTCTTGAGGATCCACGCGCCCTGACCGAAGTAGTTGAACACCAGGGCGACCTTGATGAACGGCCACGTGAAGTAGATGTTGCCGCGTCCCACGTGTCCCATGTCGGAGTACAGCGCCTCGGCGCCGGTGGTCGACAGGAACACGGTGCCCATGACGGCGATGCCGGCCGCGTTGTGCGGGCTGAACAGGAATTTCACGCCGTACACGGGGTTGAGCGCCGCGAGCACGGACCAATCGCCGGAGAGGTTCACCGCGCCGACCACGGCGAGGAACGTGAACCACACCAGCACCACGGAGCCGAACACGCGGCCGATGCTTTCGGTGCCGCGCGATTGCACGGAGAACAGCACGACGATGATGACCACGGTGATCATCAGCGTCAGGTTGCCGTTTTCCTTGAACAGCGCCTCCAATGGCGGCAGCGTCTTCAGACCTTCGACCGCGGAGCTGATCGACACGGCCGGGGTGAGCACGGAATCGGCGAGGAACGCCGCGCCGCCGAGCATGGCGGGGATGGCGAGCCATGCGCCATGCCTGCGAATCAGCGAATACAGGGCGAAGATGCCGCCTTCGCCCTTGTTGTCGATACGCATGGCGATGAGCACGTATTTGACGGTGGTGATCAGCGTTATCGACCAGAACACCAGCGACAGCATGCCGAGCACGGCCTCACGGTCGGTGTTGGCGATGCCGCCCTGGCCGGAAAGGAACGTCTGCGCGGTGTACAGGGGCGATGTTCCGATGTCGCCGTAGACCACGCCGAGCGCGACGATGGCCATGCCGAGCGAGATCTTGTTGGGGCCGGACTGCAATCTGCGCCACCAGCGGCCGATCGCGCCCTTGCTTGCGGTCTTGGCGAGTTTTTCCGCTTCCTTGGTTTCTGCCGCCTGCTGCTTTGCAAGCTCTTCGCGCTCCTCTTTCGTCAGTGTGCGACGGGAGACTTTCGGGACGTTGGTGAACGTGTCGGCACGTAACAACGTTTCATCGGGCTTTTGAGCCATGATGCTTCCTCCATCGACGGGGATAATCCGCACATGATATCCGCATATTCTAGGTACAGCTACTAACGGAAACCTTGGTATTTCAAATTCAAGCGGTCAGTATATGCCCCTTTTCGGTTTTTTCCAACTTGGGGAGGACGCCGGCCGCCCTTGCCGTCCCTCGTCACACCCCGTATACCGTGCGTGTCGTGCGCCGCGTCGCACGCGCGACTTCGGCGACGGGCAGGTCGAACACGTCGGCGAGCGCCGTCAGCGTGTACGGGATCATGTACGGCGCGTTGGTGCGCCCGCGGTATGGCATCGGCGTAAGATACGGCGCGTCCGTCTCGACCATGATGTGGTCCAGTCCGACCAGCCGGGCTGATTCGCGGATACCGTCGTTGCCCTTGTAGCTGACCGTGCCGGAGAAGCTCAGATACCAGCCGTTGTCGCGCGCGATCTCGCCCATTTCGGCGTCGCCGGAGTAGCTGTGGAACACGGTTCGCTCTGGGCTGCCGTCTGCGAGCAGCGTCTCGATGACCTCCCGGTGCGAGTCGCGGTCGTGGATCTGCATGGGCAGGTTCAGCTCCTTGGCGAGCGCGATATGCTCGCGGAAGGCGTCTCGCTGCAGTTCCTTCGCGCCTTCCCCGGTGCGAAACAGGTCCATGCCGGTCTCGCCGATGGCGACCACCTGATGCGGGTATGCGAGGGCCAGGCGATGCACTTCGGCGAGCGCGTCGTCGAAGCTCACGTCATGGTGGGGCTTGTATTTCAGCGACAGACCGTCCGGTCCGGGGACGCCGCGGTGACCGTGGAGCACGGCTTCATTGGGGTGGATTGCGATGGCGGCATGAACGGAGTCGGGATGGTCGACGGCCATCTGGATGGCGGTCATGAGGTTCGGCAGCTCGCACCCGCAGTCGATGATGCCGGTGACGCCGACTGCCGCGGCTTGGGCGAGCAGCTGCTCCACGTCGTACACCGGTACTTCCGGCTGTCCTTTTTCGACGGCTTCGTGGCTCATGGCCCGCGCAAACGGAATGACGGATGCCACATGCGTATGGTTGTCGATGACGTGCGCGTCGTCGGGCAGCGGCGACGGCGCGGGCGCCCAGCTGCGGTCACGATGATGATGCTTGCTCATGTCTCACCAGTGTAGCGAGCGGCACGGCATTGCTGCGCGGCCGTTCATGGGTCTCGCCTCGCCGGCTACCGCCAGCAGCTCTCGTAGGGCAGACCGGTCAGTCGTTCCACCACATGACGGGTTTCGGGCGTGACGTCGACCTTGTCGCCGCCGTTGCGCAGGCGGGTGATCTCTGTCAATACGATGCCGTCCGTACGCTTGTTGATGGCGAGATGGGCGGACACAATCCAGCAGATGACCATCGCGACGGCAAGACGGTAAACCAGCCCAGCAGCACGGCTCCCAATCCAATGCCCGCCACCGTCGTCTGCCATGCGCGCGTCGCGTCGAAGCCGACCGCGCCCAGCACCAGGCCGGCGGCAATCGTCGCTATTCCCGAGCCCAGCTGACGGAACGATGCCTGAATGCCGGAGAACGTGGCGGAACGGTACCGGCGAGTCACGATCTGGTCGATGTCCGCGATGTACGGGAACACCGCCCACCACGGTTCCGGCAGCGTGCCGACCAGCATCCACGCCGCGAACAGCCAGGCCGTACCAAGCCAGCCGATGAAATTGATCGCGTACAGCCGTTTCGGGCCTATCTTGGTCATCGCCCAGCCGAACACCGGCATCAGCGGCAGCGAGACGGCAGCGCATCCCGGCATCAGCGACGCGAACGCCGCCGTATGGTTCCAGTCGTGCACCACGAAGAACACGAACGTCTGGCCGAACACGTCCATCGTCACCTGCACCAGAAGGTAGATGGCCAGATGCTTGCGGAACTCCTTGACGCGCAGCGTGCTCGCATACTCGCGCAACACCAGCCGCGCACGCCGCAGCCAGCCCGCCATGCCGACGTGCCCGTCACGCTTCTCGCCCCGCGCGTGCGCGCCGAATCCGGCAGTCTCAGGCGTCATCTCCCAGGTACACCGTCAGCAGGCGAACACGTATATGCCGAACAGCATCCCCGGAATCCACAGGAACACCCCCAGCAGGATCATCGGCGATATCATCATCAGCAGCAGACGGCGTACGGCCACCTGCCCCAGCTGGACGCGCGGAATGCGGATCGAGGTGATCGGCGGCGTGACCACCGGGGCGATCAGCGTGTTGTCGAATCCGATCACCGACACGTCACCGGGCACGTTCACGCCATCGGCGGTGAACCGCAGCACGATGCCCACCGCGATCAGATCGTTGTAGGCGATGATGGCGGTGGTGTCCCCGCCCTCCAATGCGAGCGCGGCCTGATAGCCGCCCTCGACTGTGGGGTGCACCGGGCCTATCTGATTGACCTTGAATCCCATGCGGTTCCCGATGTCATGCACCGCGGCCACCTCGACTGATTGGCCCATGACGCGGCCGGGCCGGCGACGTACGTGACCGCGAGCGTTTCAGCAGGCTCAGCGCGCACGGTGCCGATGCGTGGATCGGGCACAACGCTGGCCACGCCTTCGAGAGGACGGTTCAGCACGACCAGCGGCACGCGCTTCGCATAGTCGCGGATGAAACTGATGCCGGGCGCGTCAGTGGACAGGATGACGCCGTTCACCTTGTCGGCGAGATGGTCGAGCATCTGCTGTGTGCGCTGCCCGAACGACCCCGTTTCGATGACGCTCACCGCGCTGTCCGATTCCATGACCGTGACCTGCGCCCCTTTGAGGATCTGCGACGAGACGCCGTCGGCAGTGTCCTTGACCACCAGCGCGATGATGCTGCCGGGGAGGCCCCGAACGGGGAGAACGGAGGCGGTGCGCTCGCACTGCCGACCGGCACAGACGACCGCGAGGCCAAGGCCGCCTACACGTTCGCGCACGGCGACGGCGTGAAGGTGAATCTTGCGCAGGAGGGCATTTCTCCGCTGAAATCGACGCTCGGCGACCCGCGGCCCAGACCGATGATTTCTTCGGAGGGCAGAAGCCCCACGCCGTCATCGCCCAGGCGTCCAAGGACGTGCGCACCGACTTCACGTATCTGTCGTACACGGCGTACGCGAACTCGATCGCCGTGGATTCCATCGGCCAGTCATACCACGCAAACTCACCTTGCACGAGGCCCTGCAGCAGTGGGGCGAATCGCTCAAGAAATATGGAGAAGAGTAAGGCTTCACCGTACGGTAGGCCGGGTGCCGACCCGGTCCGACCCGAACAATGAAAGGAACATCATGCAACTGTTGTGATCGTGCCGCCCGCACGATCGAAATCCCTTCATAATCCGCCGTGCGCGGCAGTCCGACATCCAACCCCTGATGTGACACGCCCGGATTGCTTCGCACAATTGAAGCACGGCATTCCGGAGAATGGCGGAATGCCGCGACCCTGTGAACGCAGATAGACGATTGTGCTACGCAATCCGGGCGTGTCGCGTCAGGGGTTGGATGAAAGGCCTCACGCTCCTATCCGATAGGCGCAACCACACACCGGAAAAGAAGAACCCGGCGGGGAAGCCGCCGGGTGAGAGAAGAGAGAGAAGAAGGGGTTCAATTATGGGGTTTCAACAACCTCGCCAACGTTGTAACAACCGCTGACATGTTCTATATAACCGCATCATGCTTGGAGGAATGATGCACGTTCCTCGGAATTATCTGTGAGATGTGTGCCCGACTTGTGAGCATGTAGTCACATCCCGGCACAATGTACGGAAAACCGGCCAATAGGCAAGGAACATGGCCGTTCTTCACCGGTAACAACCCTCCGTCACTTTGCGGCGGGCTGAGCAAACGGCAGAGCTGTTTGTAGACGAAGGCGATCCGACAGGCGAGCAAGTGGGCTGCGGCCGAAGGCCGTCCCCAATTGCAGGGCCCGAATGGCTGTCGCGTAGCGACTGGGGGTGGTCACCGGTCGTCGCAATCATCCTCTGCGGCCCCACCCGCATCCACATCCTCCCCAACTACCGCAGCCGGGTTCGATGGCAGCAGCGACCACGCGTACGACACCTGATACTCATAATCGCTGCCGCGCCGCTGCTCGCTCAGCCGCAAGTATTCGTCCAGCAGGCCATTGATACACTGCTGCACGTCCATGAGCTCGTCACGGGTCAGCAGCAGCGTCCCGGTGGTCATCGGCGTGAAGGGGAATTGCCGACGTCTCTCAGTGAGGGGTATGGCCGCGCCAGCTTCCATGACACCGTTGATGCGCATGCGCAGCGCCTTGAGCGCCCCGTCCATGACCCTCATGCGCATGGCTTGCTCGCTAACGGCCATGCTGAAGAATTCCGCGGCGGGCGCGAACGACTGTTTGGCACCAGAGGGTGCCACATCGGTCAGGTCGACTTGCTCGCCGGCCGTGACACCGGTACTGGTGGCGGCCGACGCCGCCGGTACTTGCATGATGCCGGTCATCGCAACACATGCGATAGCCGCCAAAACGCGGAACCATTATTTGTGCGCCATGCTTCTCCTTGTTATTCTTCAATCCCCATATATGAAAGACGCCATATCACGACGTCACTTCCTTGCATGGCTGTCAGTTGAGCATAATATACGAAAAATATTTCCTATTTTCTACCGTTGCTCACGCATCGGACGAAAAATCCCCCTGACATTCATATGTCAGGGGGATTACAACAAAGCCTCAACAGTCAACGGCCCTTGTCAGCGCCTAGATTTCACTGCTTGAGTTCGGCTTGGGCCGCGGCGAACCGCTCAGCCTCGGCCTTCTTGCGGGCGGCGAGCTCGGTGTCGAAGCGGGTGAGCTCCTCGGCCACAGCCTCAGGCGGAATTTTCGCGAAAATCGGATGCGGCTTCGGCACCGGAGTGCCGGCCACCAGACGCTCACTCTCCCACGGGTGCACGGTCTCACCGAGCTTGTAGTCGCCGGTGATGATCGGGTACGTGAAGCCCGGCTTGTCGAGGTCTTCGACCTCTTCAAGGCGCGGCAGCGGCGAGAATACGCCTGAGCCGCCCAGCGCCTCGTAGACCTTCTGCGACGCGTGCGGCAGGAACGGCGCCAGAAGGTGGTTCGCGTCGTACACCGCCTGCGCTGCCACATGCAGCACCGTGCCCAGACGAGCCTCGTCGTCCTTGATCTTCCACGGCTCCTCGGCGGAGATGTACTTGTTGATGTCGCCGACCACGCGCATCGCGGCGACCAGCGCGTTCTTCTGGTGATGCTTCTCGATCAGCGCGCCGATCTCGTCGAACGCGTCCGAGGTCTCCTTGAGCAGCGCACGGTCCTCGTTGGTCATCGAGTCCTCGTCGAGCGCCGGGATCTCGCCGAAGTTCTTGTTGATCAGGTTGGCGACGCGATTGACCAGATTGCCCCAGCTCGCGGCCAGCTCCTCGTTGTTGTGGCGTACGAACTCGGCCCACGTGAAGTCGGCGTCGGAGGTCTCCGGGCCGGCGATCGAGATGTAGTAGCGCACGGCGTCCACGGGGTAGCGAGCGAGGATGTCCTTGACGTAGATGACGATGCCGCGCGACGAGCTGAACTTCTTGCCCTCCATCGTCATGAACTCGCTGGCCACCACCTGCTCAGGCAGGTTCAGCGGGCCGAGTTCACCGGTCTCTCCGCCCTTGGAACCCTTGCCGTTGTAGGCAAGCATCTCGGAGGGCCAGATCTGGGAGTGGAAGGTGATGTTGTCCTTGCCCATGAAGTAGTAGGCCGGGCAGCTCGGGTCGTTCCACCACTCGCGCCACTTCTCCGGGTCGCCTTGGCGGCGGGCCCATTCGATGGAGGCCGACAGGTAGCCGATCACCGCGTCGAACCACACGTACAACTTCTTGTTCGGATTGTCGATCCATCCCGCCACCGGCACGGGGATGCCCCAGTCGATGTCGCGCGTGATGGCGCGGGGCTTGACTTCCTTGAACAGGCCGATGGAGAAGTTGATGACGTTGGTGCGCCAGCCCTTGCGGGTCTTGAGCCACGCGAGGTTCGCCTCGGCGAGCGCCGGCAGGTCGAGGAAGAAGTGTTCGGTCTCCTCGAAGCGCGGGGTTTCGCCGTTGATCTTGGAGACGGGGTTGATCAGCTCGTCGGGGTCGAGCTCGTTGCCGCAGGCGTCGCACTGGTCGCCGCGGGCGCCGTCGGCGTGGCAGATCGGGCATTCGCCCTCGATGTAGCGGTCCGGCAGCGTGCGTCCGGTGGACGGCGAGATCGCGACCTTCTGCGTGCCCTTATAGATGTATCCGTTCTGCAGGCACTGCTTGAACAGCTCCTGCACCACATGCTCATGGTTGCCGGTGGTGGTGCGGGTGAACAGGTCGTAGCTCAGGCCGAGGTCGCACAGGTCCTTGGCGATCACGCGGTTGTAGCGGTTCGCGAGCTCCTGGGCGGTCAGTCCCTCCTTCTCCGCCTCGACGAGAATCGGGGTGCCGTGCTCGTCGGTGCCGGACACCATCAGCACGTCGTTGCCCTTCATACGCTCATATCGGGCGTAGACGTCCGAGGGCACGCCGAAACCGGCGACATGCCCGATGTGACGGGGGCCGTTCGCGTACGGCCAAGCGACATTTACCAAAACATGACTCATAAATCCCGATTATCCGGCTCAGCGGGGACACCGCGGCGTATCCACAGCATTATCCACAATGCGGCGTCGCGGAACGTGAGTTATGCACATATCCACAGATTTCGCCAGGTCGGTGGCGGACCGCCGCATCGTATGGTTATGGTCGGCGTATGAACAGAATACTGCCTTCGGATATCAGATATGGAGTCGCGCCGGCGCCCGACCAGACGGATGTCGCTGAAGCGGCAAAAGTCGGCAAGCCGCAGCCCAACGCGACACAGCCCGACACAGGGCCGCCCAGCGCAACGCGACCCACTGCGACGGCACCAAGCAAGACTCAGCCCGGCGCAACGCGGCCCGGCACGGAGTCAGCCGGCACAATCAGCCGCAGCGACAACGCCGTCGCAATCGTTTCCGACCTCATCGCGCGCGGCACCATGCCGCGTATCGACACCACGCCACTGCTCACCCACAAGGACCTTCCCGGTCCGCTCAGCATGGCTCGGCTGACGCATTTCGGCACCCTGCACTCGCTCGACCAAACCAACGCCTACAGCGCCGAGCACGCCGACACCCTGTACGGCCGCGCGATGATCGCGCTGAAACTCATCCCGTTCGGGACGATCGCATGCGCGCTCACCGCCGCGTGGGTATGGCTCGGCGGCACGTTCCCACGCACAGTCGATGTCATATCCAGCTCCCATTACCGGGCGGATTCGCACGGACGGAAGATTCGCGTCTTCAACCGCAAGACGGCTCCCGAGCACGTCATACAGGTCGGGAACCTGCGCATCACCACGCCGATGCGCACAGCCTGCGACATCGCGCTGCTGACGCCGGGAGAGCTGAACGAGCACGACGCGTGCGACGTGCTGTGCGCCTTGTTCGAGGAGTATCAGGTCAGTCTTGCGCAGTGCATGCAGACGCTCGATGACAACCATTTCTGGCCGAACACCCAACCGGCCAGGGAACTGTTCACATCGATGAAGCATTTCTTCTGATTGCAAGCTGTCGCGGGGCCGCATCGGCCTCCCGTCCGACTCAACCATCGACACGGCTCACCGCCACGACACATCAACACGACGCATCAACACGACGAAAGGAGAGCCACATGCGAATGCCATCACAGGAGAAGACATTGCAGCGACTGCAGAATCCCGCGGAGACGCTGTGCGAGCGTCCCCGCGCGGGGACGGCCAGGCAACGGCTTCGGCACAGTCAAGCCAGACGAGCCAAACGCAAGAGCATTCCCGGCAGACGGATGCATGCTCTGCAACGGCGTGAACAGGCGACGGCGTCACGGCGGTCAACGCGGGCGGCTCCTCCCCCTCCGCCGCTCAGACTCTCCCCGCTGCTGGCGTGCGATCCCGCGACCGCGCCGGAAGTGCTCTGGTTCATCGCCGAGCATGAGCCGGAACTGCGGCGCTGGCTGGTCGCCAATCCCAGCGCGGACGCCGCACTTCTGGAATACGTCGCGCAGGCGGGCGGCCCCGGCGTCAACCGCGCCCTGACCATCCTGCTCGACGGTCTGCCGGCGGCATAAGTCAGGATTTCATTGCCAGAACGGCCGTATACACCTGCTTGCGGTTCGGCAACGAGCCATCCGGCAGCGGATGTTCGGCGACCACCTGCGCGATCGCGTCTTTGATGCGCACGCCATCCTCCAGGGCACGGTCGATGGCCAGCACGGCCAGATCGTCGATGCTCAACGTCGCCGGCGCGGCCGCCTCCGCCTCCTCATCCGACGCGCCGCCAATCACCAGCACCATCTCGCCGCGCGGCGGATTGTCAACGACGCCTTGGCGTATCGTGCCGACCATGCCGCGACGAATCTCCTCATAATCCTTCGTCAGCTCGCGGCACAACGCCATCGCGCGGTTCGGGCCGAACGCATCGAGCAGGTCATCCATCGAATCCGCGATGCGATGGGGCGTCTCGTAGAACACGATCGTGCGGCGCTCGGACTGCAGCATGCGCAGATGCTGCACGCGTTCGGAGTGCTTGCGCGGCAGGAACCCCTCATAACAGAACCGGTCGGTCGGCAGGCCGGAGAGCGCGAGCGCGTCGAGCACGGCGCTCGGTCCGGGCGCGCACGTGACCGGCAGCCCACGCTCGATGGCCCGGCGCACGATCGCCAGTCCGGGATCGTTGATAGTCGGCATGCCCGCGTCGGATACCACCAGCACGGTGGCGCCGGTCTCCACACGGTCGAGCAGCCCGTCGGCCTTGGCTCGCTCGTTGTGGTCGTGATAGGCGATGACCGTGCCGTTCACGTGCACGCCGAGTCGGTTCGCGAGGTCATACAGTCGCCGCGTGTCCTCGGCCGCAACGATGTCGGCGTCCGCCAGCAGCGCCTTCAACCGGTCGGAGGCGTCGCCCACATTGCCGATCGGCGTGGCGGCGAGCACAACGGTGCCGCTCGGCACCATGACCGTCCGCGGGGCGGCCTTCGGCTCGGTGGCTTCCGGTACAGTGGCGTCCGGCGAGGCGCCCTCCGGCACGACTTGCGAATCATCTTGCACAGTATCCATGGTTCCCAGTATCCCGCACGCCAAGTACCTGACGACCACCCGTTGCATTCTTAAGTGCGCGCCGGAACGACAAGTGCGCGAACATAGGAACGCAAATGACCCTGTTTGCGTACCTAAGTACGCACGGTCGTCGTTTCAGTGCGCACTTAAGAACGCAAAACCGCCTATCCGCACCGCTATATACCGCATCTCCCCTGTTACACCCCCGCTGGTATGGTTCTTAGAGTTTTCTTAATGGAATTACACCATTGATAGTGACGGGAATTTTCATGGGTTTCGTTCATTTCATCGTCAATTTGCTGAAGGACCCTCGCGGCGCAATCGCCAGCTGGATTGCCATGGGCACCGCACCTGCGCTCGGCTTCATCTTTCTCATCGTATTCATTGAGACGGGCGTGGTGTTCTTCCCGTTCCTCCCCGGCGACTCGCTGCTGTTCGCAGCCGGCTTCTTCGCCGCGCAGGGCGACAGCGGGCTGCCGTTGATGGCACTGCTGCCCATAGTGTGGATTGCTCCGATCCTGGGCGATCAGAGCAACTACTTCATCGGACACTTCTTCGGACGCCGAATCATCGCGTCAGGCAAGGTGAAGGCCATGACGCCGGAACGGCTGGCGAAAACCGAGAAGATGATCGAAAAATGGGGGCCACTGGCGGTGTTCCTCGGGCGTTTCTTCCCATTCATCCGCACGTTCATGCCGTTCATCTCCGGTATTTCCGGCATGCGCTGGAGCCGGTTCACCCCGTTCTCGGTGCTGGGCGGCCTGTGCTGGTCCACGCTGTTCACACTGCTGGGATTCTTCTTCGGCAACATCCCCGTCGTGCAGAAGCATTTCGAATTGGTCATCGTGCTGATTCTGCTGGTGTCGCTGCTGCCGACCATCATCGGACTGCTCAAGGCGAAATTCGGCAAGAAGCCCGGTACCGCGGCGAACTCATCGAGTGTGGCGGCCGGCACGCAGAACAAGTAACGCGACCGGCCACTCCTGTTGGCCGCCCGGCCTGCCTGATTACGTTCCGTTGCGTCACTGGGTGAGGGCTCACCCAGTGACGCACCCCACGCACAGTGACGCATATCAGCCCATAACCGGCACCCAATTTTCACACACGCCGGCTTGCATTTGGACATGGGTCGTATTAATGTGTATTGAGTTGTCCTGCGAAGCAAGGCAACATCCAAGGGGCTGTAGCTCAGTTGGTAGAGCGCTTCGTTCGCATCGAAGAGGTCGTGGTTTCGATTACCATCAGCTCCACGAAGGCCGATTCCATTCCACCGGGATCGGCCTTTTTCATTTTTCGTCCCCGATGACCATATGCCCCCGCTGGCGGGGGCTGTCGAGCACAGCGAGACTGGGGGGGGTCTAGGGCCGATACGGTAAAGACCGCCCCAGTCGGCTTTCAGTCGACAGCCCCGCCAGCGGGAGGAAGATTCAGCGACCGCTGGTGGTTCAGGAGCCGAGGCGCTGGCGGATGAAGGCATTCAGCGCTTCGGCGGTGATGCCGGCGAAGCCGTCGATGGAGGCGCATTGCGGACCGTCGGCTTTGGCGTTGCGGTTGAAGCCGAGCTGGGCAATGGTCGTGGCTCCGGACGCGACAGCCGAGGCGATGCCCGTGGCCGAGTCCTCCAAAGCGACGCACCTCGCGATGCCAGGGAGCGCCGCGGCGCCATCGGCTCCGGCCACGCCCGTTTCGATGCCGAGCATCTTCGCCGCCGCCAGATATGGAGCCGGATCGGGCTTATGCGGCAGGTCATCGTCACCGCAGACGAATCCGGCGAACGCGCCGGCCGGCGCATGATCAATCACGTTCTGAGCGAGCCTGCGCGGCGATGTCGTGACCAGCACGGAGGGAATCCCGGCATTGACCAGCGACCCCAGCACGTCCAGTACGCCATTCGTCCAAGGCACCCTCTCGAACTCCTTCTTGGCGACGTAATCGACCATCGCCTTGGCAATCTGCTCGGGCGGCAGATTCGTCCCGTGCTCGATCATCGTTTTCGCGCAATGGTCAAGCGGAGTGCCAGAACAGGACCACGCTAGATCCTCATCCCAATACCCGCCATGCGCCGCGGCGATCTCCATCTCGCCCTCGTGCCAGTAGGGTTCCGAATCGATCAACGTACCGTCCAGATCCCAGAACACGGCCTTCAACAACATGTCACTCATGCACAACCCACCTTGTATTGACGCCAACTGTATGCCTGCATGCCCAGCAACCGGGCTTTCGTTTTCATTATCCCAGATGACCTCGAAGAGGGCGCCTGATTCTTGACGTCCATTTTCTTGACGTCCATTACACGCTCATGACTCAGCAACGACCATACTTCGACCGAGGCAACCCGCAATCAGCGCAAACGAAAGCGGGCCGCTGGCAGGATTTCCGCCAACGGCCCTCAAGACCAGTCAACCGATTCGGTACGGGCTGCGGCAATCAGTCGAAATCGAAACGAACCGTTGACTGCCGCCGCCCAGTCGAGAGACTTACCGATTCGCGCGACGGCGCAGCGACAGCGTCACACCGCCTGCCGCGAGCAGCGCCGCCACTGCGGCAAGAAGACCGAACACATCCGCACCGGTTTTCGCCACAGCGTCCGGGGTCGGCTTCTGCACGTCGCCGGCACCGGCGCCAGTGCCGTCACCGGTACCGTCACCGTCCGGCTTTTCGCTCGGGTCTGGAGTGGGATCGGGATCCGGCCCGGGCTCCGGCTCCTCGACAGCCGCCAGCGTCGCCGTATATGTCACGGTCACGGCGTCCGCGCCCTCCGGCACGTTCGCCGAACCGACCACTTCATACCGGTGCGCCGCCGTATCGTTTACGGTCACGTCGATGCCATCCGCAAGCACATCCGCGGGCTTGAGGCCGTCCGCGACCAGGGTCCGCCCGCCGTCCTCGCCGATCTCGTAGACGGCGTAGCTGTCGGCGACCACCAGCGAAGCCGCCGCACCGATCTGCATGGTGTCGATGTGCGCCCTGTCGGTGCCCTCGACGCGCCCGACCGGCAGCTCGCCACCGTTTTCACTCGCTCCGACCAAAGTAACATTGGCGGTGTCGTACGGCAGCGACGCGATGCGGCTGCCTGACACGTTGCTCGGGTACAGGTCGAGCGAGCGCATCATGAATCGCGCGTAACCGAGATGCCCGGCGTAGTTGAGCTGGCCGGCCTTGTTGAACCACGCGGTCTTGACGCTCGCGTCAGCGGCGACGACCTTGCCGATCCACGCCTGCGCGTCGATGAGCGGCAAATCGTCTTCCTTGGCCACCGTGCGCATAGCGCCGGCATACTCGTCTTCCCCGCCGCGCACGGTGACCGGCGTCACCAGCACGACCTTGGCGCCCGCCTCCTTCGCCTTGGCGGCCACGGAGCGAATATGCCCGGCGAACGCGGCGGCGTCGCTTTCCGCAAGATTCCCGTCAGCGTCATACAGGTCCGGAGCCAAGAAGAGGATGTCCGGCGAATACTCACCCACCATCGCAGCGTAGTCCTCGTCCATCTGCTTGGCAGTTAGACCGCCCTGCCCGGCCGCCACGAAGAACTTGGCACGCTGCCGTTCGCGGTCCGTGGCGCTCAGCCCGGTGACGTATTCCCAGCGCACGCGCTCGTCGAGCAGCTGCACGATGTTCTTGGCAATCAGATGATCCGTATACCCGCCTTCGATGGTCTCGCCACCCACGAACACGATATTTTTGCGAGCACCGGTATCGGAGATGATCGGCTGCAACGCGTTCACCGCCGCATCGACCTTCGTCACCGCCACGGCACTGGTTTCGGCGCTGATTCGCTTGGCTTCCGCACCGGTCAGTGTGCGGCTCCATGCGGCGACGTAATCGACAATGCCGGTGAGCTGCTGCGCGCCGCCGGCGCTGTCGGCCCCGCGGATCGCGCCGGCCGTGGCCGTGTTCACCGTGATCGCGCCCGGCACGTTCAGCTGAGTGCCCGCGCCGCCGCTGATCGCGCGCATCGCGGCTCCGTCAACATAGATCGTGAAGCCGTTCGCCACGAAGTTCACGGACACCGTATGCCATGCGCCATCCGCGAGGTCGTTCGTGCCGACCGTGTAGAAGTCGCCGGTGTTGCCGGAGTTGAGGAACTGCACCAGACCGGTCGCGCTCAGGCGCACGGTCGCGCGGGTCGCGGAGTCGGAGTCGCCCAGCGAGAACAGCGTCTGCGGCTGTCCGGTCGCCGACGCACGGAACCTGATGGTCACGTTGGACTCCCGCTTGCCGGCCACAGCGCTCACCACATCGCCGCCCAGGTCAACGTACTGTGCGCCGGAGAGGAACTTGCCCACGGACTTGGCCGCGGCCGGGGCGGGTTCAAGCCCGTCCAAGCCCTTCAGCCCGTTGCCGTCGGCGTCCACCGTCACGGTCGGCTTGTCCAGTGTCGTGTCGGAGCTGCTCCACCGGGCGAGCGGGTCGTCGTTGGCGATCATATTGAGCGCTCCCAGCGTGAACTTGGCCCATTCGATGTGACCGTTCTCGCCGGGGTGGATGTCGTTGCCGGCACCCATATACGTGCCGGATTCGCGGTTGCCGCCGCCGAGTTCCAGCCACTGCTTGTTGAAGTCCACCAGCAGCACGTTCTTGTCGAGCGCGAGTCGACGTTCCGCGTCAAAGTACGTGTCGAGGTTGGCGTTGAACGTCGTGTTGGTCGTGTAGTTCTGCGTCTGCAGCACCGGGATGGCGCCGAGGTCACGGATCTTGTCAATCAGTGTGGACAGGTTGGCGGTGTACTGGTCGACGGTGAACGCCTGGCCTGTACGCCCGTCGTTCATGCCGAACGTGAGGAACACGACGTCGGGGTGCTTGTCGGACACCCATTTCTCGAATGCGCCGTCCTTGAGCGGCCAACTGGCGTCCGCGCTGGAGATGCCGGTGTTCATGACCACATCGTTGGCGCGGGATACACCGCGCACCGGCGTGGTGTCCAGATGGTTCGCGAACAGTTCCGAATAGGTGCGGTAGCCGCGCGTGAACTGCACGCCGTGCGTGATGGAGTCGCCGGTGAACAGCCAGTTGATGCGGTCGGTCTTTGCGAGCTTTTCGGAGAGCGTCTGCCAGTCGGCGAGCGCCTCGTTGCGGGTCTTCCATGCGGCGATGTCCGCCGGCAGTTCGACCGGCTGGCTCACGGTGACGGGGTCACCGGTGATGGACACTGATTCGAGCACCGTCTCGCCGCTCGCGTCTGCGGTGGCGTCGATGGTCGCGCTCGGCGTGAACGAGCCGGCCGTCGCGTCCGCTTCCGTCACCGTGTGGTAGGCGAGCTGTTTGCCGTTGCCGCTGACGCATGCACCGGTCGCTCCCGGAGCCAACCTGCTCCACCGGCATACGGGAGCGGGGTTGCTCGCCGACTGCGGGGTCGTCACGCCGTCCAGATTGGATTCGCGCGGATAGACCGCGAATGACTGCGTGCCGACGTTCTCATAGGTGATCCGGTAGGTCAGCGTGTCACCGACCTTGACCGGGGCTCCGTTGTCATCGGTACGTTCGATGGTGAGTTTGAGCCGCTTGGCTGCGGGATCCGGTTCGGTGACGGTCACCGCCAACTCGCCTTCGGCGAAGCTGTGCAGCGTGTCTTCGGACTGCGCGTACTTGCCGGTGATCTTCATCGTCGCTTTCGCGACGGTACCACTGACAGCCGCCGCAGGCACAGTCACCGGAACGTTCACGGTCGCGCTCTGACCGGCGGCAAGATTGCCGACGTTCACGGCTTCGGCGCTCCAACCAGACGGCAGACCTGTGGGGGTCACGGTGACGTTCGTGTAGTCGGTCAGACCGTCGTTGGTGACGGTGACCGGCGCGGTCAGCGTCCCCTCGCCTTCCTTGACGGTCGCGGTGCCGCTCGCCGTGGCGGTGAGATATCCCAGCCATTCCATCGACGCGCGCGTGTAGGTAATGCTTTCGCCTTCGTACAGCAGACCGTAACCACCGCCGGCGGCGTCGTTCAGCGCGGTGATGACCGAGTAGGCCATCGAGCCTGCCTTGAACAGCTTGCCGGCCGACCATGTGGTGCCATCATCGAATGAAACACGCACGACACCGTTCGCACGGCCCTCGTTGCTCGCACGCGGCGCCGAATACAGCAGCACCTTCGCCTTCGCCGAACCTTCCGGAGCGTTCGGGAACGCGCGCGTGATCTGCGCGTTGTTGTTCGGATCCGGCAGCTGGGTCTCCGATTTGATCGGACCATAGTTCACGCCGCCGTCCTCCGAGATCGCAACGCGACGGTATCCCGCCGCGCCCGGACGGGAATTGAGCATCACGCGACCGTCGGACAGCTCCACGACCTTGTTCTCGTCCATGTTCACTTCGGTCACGGGGTTGCCGGCCTTCCAAGTCTTGCCATGGTCGTCGGAATACACGGACACCGCGATGTTCGTGTTGCTCGTGGTGCGCACAGCGTATTGCTGTATCAAACGGCCCTTGTACTGCCCGTACTTGAGCTGGATGCCATGGCCGGAGGATGCGAAACGGGACTTCCACTCGTCTTCGTGACCCTTGGTGATGTCTTTGGTGATGTTGCGCGGCTCGCTCCATGTTGCGCCGTTGTCGTCGGATTCCATGACGACGGCCTGCAGCACGTTGCGTGCATCTTCCACACCCAATACGGAGCCAAAGTAGCCCTGATCGTACGATTTCACGCAGAACAGGAAGATCTTGCCGGCTTCCTCGTCGACCACATAGGACGGGTCGGAGTAGCCGTATTTGTTGGTGGCGCTGCGTCCCTGCGCCACGTATGCCAGCGTCTCCCATGACTTGCCGCCGTCCTTGGAGATGCGCTGCACGATCGAGTTCGGGTTGGGCGCGTCCGCCGCCAATTTCGGACGCAAATCCCATGCGGCGAGAATCCAGCCGTTGGGTGCCTGCGCGATGGCGGGGATGCGGTAGTAATCGGTGTTGCCGATCTGCTTGTTGGTCGCCAGCAGGAGCGGTTCGCCGTCTTTGCGCTCCGTCGGCGTGGACGCGGCGTCGTCGGCCGGCCCCGCGACGGTCACCGTGCCGGTGGTGAACGTCATGTCATCTTGCAGCACCTGCGTGCCGTCGCGGTCCGATGTGGCGCGGAATGTGGCTGTCGGCGTGTATCTGCGGGCCACGACGTCCTCAGCGGTGATGACGTGATAGGCGAACCCACATGATGCGGTCTGGTTGGCTTCTACTCCGGATCGGCAGCTGTTTCTCGGATAGGACACCACGTCCACGCGTTCGATGTTCGACTCGCTCGGGTAGGCATAAATCTTCTGCGCGGTTTTGTTGGTGTAGGTGAAGTTGAAGGTCAGCCGGTCGCCGATCTTCACGTTATCGCCGAGCGTATCGGTACGCTGCATGGCGACGCGCAGTGTGGAGGTCGCAGGGACGGCCGGCACCGTCTCGCCGGTGATGTCGACGCTTTGCAGAACGCCATTGGTGCCGTCCTGAGTGGTCGCCGCTACGGTCGCGGTGGGCGTGAAGCCGTTTGCGACATCGTCTTCGGTCACCACATGGTAGGCGAACTCCTTGCTCGCGCTCCAAGTGCATGCAGCCGAAGCACCCGCCGCGAGATTCCCCCACCGACACATGGGATTGGGGTTGCTCGCCGACTGCGGCGTGGCGACATTGTTGAGGTTCGACGCCGTGGGATGCACAATGAAACCGGTATCGGAAACGTTTTTGTAGCCGAGACTGTAGGTGAGCTTGTCGCCGACTTCGGCCGGGGTGCCGTTGCTGTCGGTGCGGGTCAGGGTGAGTTGCAGATATTCTTGGGGTGTTTCGTCCGCCGCATTTGCGCTGATGGTGCCAGCCGGCAGCACTGCCAGCATGGCGATGGCCACCAGCAGCCCGCTGAGCTTGCGCATCAGCGTTTTTGCCGTGGCACGTCGGAATATTGTGGTCATATCGAGTCTTTCTTCTCTGCGGCAGGTCAGCTTCCGGACCGATACGGGGGTAGCAGCGTCTTCTTCGGCGCAGTCGGCTTCTTTACCGCATGATTTTTATGAACTATCGGTTATATGAGAATCACAGCGATACGCTGAAATTTCCCTCATTGTAGTCTACAGAGTGAACGAATTACAACATGAAAAAGCCCCCGTGTTTCGGGGGCTTTTCCTGTATGCCGTCACTCATCGGCCGGGCGGTTTACCGCCGCGGCAGTGAAGTCTCGGTCAGATCAGTGAACGGAGCGGCGACGCAGCGACAACGCCGCGATACCGGACAGCGCCAACAAGACGAACACGATGGACATGCCTGCCGTGGAAGCGCCGGTCTTGGACAGGCCGGGCTGCTCGGTGGGCACGTCGACCTTCGGGCCGGCCGGCTTCTCCGGTTCGGGCTTGGGTTCGGGTTCGGGCTTGGGCTCAGGGTCGACGCTCTTCTCGGCCACGTCAATCGTGAACGATGCCGTCAACGGACCCGCACCCTCCACAGGCACACTCACCGTGACCGTCACCACACCAGCCGCCGCGAACGGCTCAGCCAAATCGACCGCCTTGCCGTCAGCATCCACAGCCGACAGCGAATACTCGCCGGCAGCCAACGCCTTCGACGAACCATCACTCATCGCCGCGGTCACCGACACCTTCGACGCATCAAACACGTCACCGACCTTCACACCAGCCTGCGACGTCACCGCCGAAACACCCGTGATGGTCGGCTCCGGCTCAGGATCGGGCTCACTCTTTTCGGTGACGTTCACCGTGATGGAGCCGTCAAAGCCGGTCGTGGCGTTGGCATTCGCAGCGGACGTGCCGGTCACGCGCAGGACGATCTTGGCGACATCGTCCTTCTTGGCAGTTGCGGGAACATTCACCGTGACGGTCACGTCCTTGGACGTGCCGCTGGCAAGAGCGCCCACGTTCACCGGAGAGGCAGACCATCCGGTCGGCAGATCGGCCGGAGTCACCGTCACACCGGTGTAATCCACAGAACCGACGTTGCTCACCGGAACGGTCACGTCCACCGTGCTGGCACCCTCTTCAACCGAAGCGGTCACGTCATCTGCGGTGGCGGACAGGTAGCCGAGCCAATCCATGGAAATGTGCGTGTACATGATGTCGTGGCTGTCAATGCCGCCGCCGGTGACCCAAGCGCCTTCGTACAGCAGACCATAACCACCGCCAGCGGCGTCGCTCAGCGCGGTGATGACCGAGTAGGCCATCGAGCCTTCCTTGTACAGCTTTCCGGATGACCACGTGGTACCGTCATCGAGCGAGATGCGGACCACGCCGTTCGCACGGCCCTCGTTGTTCGCGCGCGGCGACGAGTACAGCAGCACCTTCGCCTTCGCCGAACCCTCGGGAGCGTTCGGGAACGCGCGCGTAATATGCGCGTTGTTGTTCGGATCCGGCAGCTGCGTCTCGTTTTTGACCGTACCGTAGTTCACGCCGCCGTCCTCCGAAATCGCAACGCGACGGTATCCCGCCGCGCCCGGACGGGAATTGAGCATCACGCGACCGTCGGACAGCTCCACGACCTTGTTCTCATCCATCAGCATGCCCGTCACCGGGTTGCCGGCCTGCCAGGTCTTGCCATGGTCGTCGGAGTACACGGATACCGCGGCGTTCGAACCGGTCGTACGGCCCACGGCATACTGCTGAATCAGACGACCCTTGTACTTGCCGTACTTGAGCTGGATGCCGGCACCGGAGGTGGCGAAACGGGACTTCCACTCGTTCTCGTAACCCTTGGTGATGTCAGCGGTGATGTCACGCGGCTTGCTCCACGTCTCGCCGTTGTCCTTTGAGCTGACGACGACCGCATGCAGCACATTGCGGTTGCTCTCATCGACGCCAAGCTGAGAGTCGGCGAAGCCCTTGTTATACGAGTGAACGAAGAACAGGAAGATCTCGCCGGTCTCCTTATCGACCACATAGGATGGGTCGGAATAGCCGTAGCGTTCCGGGGCGTTCTTGCCCTGCGCGACATATTGGATCGGCGTCCACGACTTGCCGCCATCCTTGGAGATGCGCTGCACGATGGAGTTCGGCTGCGGGGCATCCCAGCACTTGACGCCGCTGCCGTTGGCCATCGCCGTATTGGGACGCTGGTCGAATGCGGCGAGGATCCAGCCGTTGGGCGCCTCGGCGAGCGCCGGAATACGGTAGCATTCGGTACCGAGGTTCTGGCGGGCGGTGGCCAGGCGCACGGCCTCACCATCGGCACGGTCTGTGGGGATGGTGGCCGGATCGGGGCGCTTGCCTTCCTTCACGGTGACGGTATCGCCGGTGGAGACGATGTTGTCTTGCAGCACCTGAGTGCCCCCTCGGTCAGAGGTGGCCTTCCACACGGTACGCGGGGTGAAGCTGCCGGCCGTGAGATCATCCGCAGTGATGGTGTGGCTGGCCGTGGAGCAAGGGTAGGAAGCGCCTCCCGCAAGGTTCTCATAACGGCAGTTCGGCGTTCCTGTGGTCAGCACACCGCTCAGATTCGACTCGGCGGGGAATGCGGTGAATGCCGAACTCGTGTTGTTGGTGTTGGTGAAACTGTAGGTGAGCGTGTCACCGACATATACCTCGTCGCCGAGGGCGTCGGTACGCGTCATCGTGACGGTGAGCATGTCAGCATCATCGCTGGCCGCACTCGCGGTGGATACCCCTGCGGGCAGTACCACCAGCATGGCAGCGGCCGCCACCAGCGCGCCAAAACGGCGCAGCAGCGATGGCTTGGTCGAACGAACCATGTGTGTTCCTCTCCTGTGCAACGCCGGGTCACGACTTTGGGCCCCGACCGCCGTTCCACCTATGGGACGGCATGGCTTCCTCACCATCAAGCGTTATTTGTATAGTATCTTGCTATTCAATCTTCATTGGCATAGCAAAATCGCTGTCGGGTACAGTATTATAGCCTACATTGTGAACAAAATGACATACAATTGTCTGCGATTCCGTATCATCCCCCCACTTCCCATCCAGCACCCGCCCAAAGTCCCATCCGACAGGAATAAAACGGGACGATGGCGGGATACAAGACGTCCCCATACGACAAAAGTCCCATCCAGCGGATGCCAGATGGGACTATGACGGGATGACGGCCGCCTATTCGCGACCGGATGTGATCTGCAACGGCGCGATATATGCGCGCCCGCGCCGACGCACATGATAGAACGGCGACTGCCGCACCTCGACGACTTCACCATCCATACCGGCCTCGAACACGCTATCGCCGTCCAGTCGACGGCGAAAATGCCGAATCTGCCGGCGCAGCTGCCTGTTCTCCTCCTGCAACGAAAGAATATGCGTGACGCCTGCGAGATTGATACCCTCGTCCTGGCTCAACTGCTGCGCCTGCGCAAGACGCGCCACGTCACGAAGCGTGTAGCGCCGCGCACCACCCTCCGTGCGCTGAGGCACCACCAGACCAAGGCGGTCGTACTGACGCAACGTCTGTGGATGCACGCCCGCAATCTGAGCCGCCTGACTCACCGTGAACACCGGCATCTCCACGTTTAAGCCGAGCGCGTCGATTGCATCGAGATCAACGCCGCCGGAGACCAACGCCGCGGCGCAAGCAGCATACGCACGCCTGACTTCCTGTGCGATTCGCGCCATGATCATCATCTCCTTAACGTTGATTATCGGCTGCGGGGTGATGGTGCCCCCCCAGTCGCTCCGCGACGATGCGAGATGCCGCCGGGAGGATTACCGCTCGGCGGCAACCGCTTCGACGTAGCCCTCGACGGACTTGTCGAATTCCTTCGCGGCGTGCTTCGCGCCCAGACCCGGCTTCGCGGGCACGCGAATCTGCACGCAACCAATCAGGTCGCCGGCAGTGGCGGACTGAACGCCCTTGCCGCTGACACGGATCTCCGCGCCACTGGACGAGCCCGCCGGCACCTTGAACGTGACGGTCTCGCCATCGATGTCATGCGCTTCCACGCGGGCACCGGCCACAGCCTCGCCTACGGTCACCGGCACATCCATGACGATGTCATGGCCGCGCATCGTGAACCGCGGATCCGGCTTCACCTGCACGGTCAGATACATGTCGCCGTTCGCGCCGCCGTTGCTGCCCGGCCTGCCCTTGCCTGCGATACGAATCTTCTGCCCGTCCTTGACCCCGGCGGGAATATGCGTCTTGAACTGCTTGCCGTCCACGCGCAGCGACACGGTAGCGCCCTTGACCGCCTGACGGAACGTCAACGTGATCTTGGACTTGCGGTCATCGCCGCGCTGCGGAGTCGGCGGCTCCTCATACGGGTTACCGTAACGCGAACCGCCATAGCTCGCACCGCCACGGCCACCGGCAGCCCCGCCGAACATCGAGAAGATGTCGTTGAGATTGCTCGGACCGCCGCCGGACGTGCTGAAGCGCACATTGCCGCCGTTGCCGCCGAACATCGAACCGAAGATATCCGAGAATCCGGAAGCGTCGAACCCGCCCTGACCGGAACCGCCAGAGAAACGCGCCCCGCCCATGCCGAACTGGCGGATCGCGTCGTACTTCTGCCGCTGCTCCTTGTTGCTGAGCACGTCGTACGCCTCGGAGATGTCCTTGAACCTCTCCTCGGCCTCCTTCGTCTTGTTCAGGTCGGGATGGTATTTGCGCGCCAGCTTGCGGTACGCTTTGGTGATGTCATCCTCGGTGGCGTCCTTGGAGACACCGAGGACTTTGTAGAAATCCTTGCTCAGCCATTCATTCTCAGCCATTCAGGTCTCCTTTCGTGTATGCGTGTATGTGTGTCGTATGTTGTTTTTCTGTTGTTGCGTATTGGCGTTCGTCACCGCGGAGGTCGGCATGTTTGCTGTGACCGGAGCGGAGACGACGGTGATGTGATCGTGTCTGCGGTCAACGCGCGACCGTGCGGAGTTTTGTCGCTTGGGGTAGCGGACACTTGGGGCGGTGCGGAGACCGTAGACCGTGCGGAGCTGGCGGGCATGTTGTCCGACTTCGCTCCAGGCCGCTCGGGCCGAGGTTTACGGTCGGACAACATGCCCGCCCGCTCCGCACTCGTTAGGTGCAGTGACTTGCGTCGCATCTCCGAGTCGGGTGCATGTTTTGCGCGAGTGTGGTATCGCACGCTTGCTGCGGTGACAGCGAGATGAGACAGGTGGTTTGCGGAAATCTGAGGGTGGTCGGATTTCCGCAAACTCCTCTTGGGAGGGGGGTTAGTTTTGCGGGGAGGCTACTACGACGCGGGCGGCGCGGATCACGCGGTCACCGATGCGGTAGCCGGCTTCCACGACCGTGTCGACGGTCTCCTTCTCGGCCTCGGCGTCCGGCTTGTGCAGGATCGCCTCATGCTTGGTTGGGTCGAATTCCTCGCCTTTTTCGCCGAACTTCTCCACGCCGAACTTCTCGAACGCCTTGTCGATCTTCGCGGCCACGGCCTTGAAGGAGTCGTCCATCTCGCTGTGTTCGCGGATGCGATCGATGTCGTCGAGCGCCGGCAGCAACGCGGTCAGCACGTCGATGATGCCATGCTGGCGGAAACGCTCCTGCTCGCGCTGCGCACGATTGCGGTAGTTGACGAACTCGGCGCGTTCACGCTGCAACGCTTCGAGATAGTCGGCGGCTTCCTTCTTGGCCTTGCCCAGCGGGGTCAGCGAGTCGTCGGCGGCCGCTCCGTCATCCGCAGCCGCGGCAGCGGAGTCACCGGTCTTATCGGAAGGGCCCGCTTCGGCGGACGCCTTGTCCCCAGCCGGGCCGGCAGCGCCCTTATCAGCAGACGCATCCGCAGACTTGGCCGAGTCCGACGCCTTGCCGGCAGAACCGGCGGCAGCGCCGTCGGAAGGGCCGGCCTGCCCGGTGGCGGACAGGTTGTCCGCGTCAGGCAGGTCGTTCAGGTAATCGTCCTTGTTGAACTCGGACATGATTACTTGTTGTCCTTCTTGTCGTCATCGTCCACGACCTCGGCGTCCACCACGTCGTCATCGCCACCGTTGGAGGCGGCACCCGACGCACCGGCAGCCGCACCGGCAGCATCAGCAGCGCCCGCAGCACCCTGCTGCGCGTACAGTGCCTCGCCGATCTTCTGCGCGGAAGTCATGAGCTCGCTCTGCGCGCTCTTGATCTTCTCGATGTCCTCGCCCTTCAGGGCTTCCTTCAGGGCGTTCACCTTGTCGGTGACTTCCTTGGCGATCTCGTCGGAGATCTTATCCTTGTTGTCGTTGACCAGCTTCTCGGTCTGGTAGGCGAATGCCTCGGCCTGGTTGCGGGTCTCGGCGTCCTCCTTGCGCTTCTTGTCCTCGGCCTCGTGGGCTTCGGCCTCCTTGACCATGCGGTCGATCTCGTCCTTCGGCAGGCCCGAGCCACCGGTGATGGTCATCGACTGCTCCTTGCCGGTGCCCTTGTCCTTGGCGGACACGTGCACGATGCCGTTGGCGTCGATGTCGAAGGTGACCTCGATCTGCGGGATGCCACGCGGAGCCGGCGCGATGCCGGTCAGCTCGAAGGTGCCCAGCGGCTTGTTGTCGCGAGCGAACTCACGCTCGCCCTGATAGACCTGAATCAGCACGGACGGCTGGTTGTCTTCCGCGGTGGAGAACACCTCGGAGCGCTTGGTCGGAATGGCGGTGTTGCGGTCGATGAGCTTGGTCATGATGCCGCCCTTGGTCTCGATGCCAAGGCTCAGCGGGGTCACGTCGATCAGCAGGACGTCCTTGCGGTCGCCCTTGATGACGCCGGACTGCACAGCGGCGCCGACGGCCACGACCTCATCCGGGTTCACGGACTGGTTCGCTTCCTTGCCGCCGGTAAGCTCCTTGACGAGCTCCTTGACGGCCGGCATACGGGTGGAGCCACCGACCAGCACCACGTGGTCGATGTCGCTCACGGAGATGTTGGCATCGCGCAGCACGTTGTTGAACGGCGTGCGGCAGCGGCCCAGCAGGTCGGAGGTCATTTCCTCGAAGTGCGCACGGGTCAGGGTCTCGTCCAGGTGCACCGGGGTGCCGTCGGGCGTCATGGCCAGGTACTGCATGTTGATGGAGGTCGAAGTGGACGAAGACAGTTCCTTCTTCGCCTGCTCCGCGGCTTCCTTCAGACGCTGCAGCGCGATCTTGTCCTTGGACAGGTCGACGCCGTACTTGTTCTTGACCTCGCCGACGAGCCAGTCGATGACCTTCTGATCCCAGTCGTCGCCGCCCAGGTGGTTGTCGCCGTTGGTGGCCTTCACCTGAATGGTGGAGAAGCCGTCGTCGTCCTTGCCGATCTCCAGCAGGGACACATCGAAGGTGCCGCCGCCGAGGTCGAAGACCAGGATGCGCTCGTCTTCCTTGCCCTTCTCAAGACCGTAGGCCAGCGCGGCCGCGGTCGGCTCGTTGATGATGCGCAGGACGTTCAGGCCTGCGATCTTGCCGGCGTCCTTGGTGGCCTGACGCTGGGCGTCGTTGAAGTATGCCGGGCAGGTGATGACGGCATCGGTGACGGGCTCGCCGAGGTACGCCTCGGCGTCCCTCTTCAGCTTCATCAGGATCTGCGCGGAGATCTCCTGAGGCGTCCACTTCTTGCCGTCGATCTCGACGGTCCAGTCGGTGCCCATGTGACGCTTCACGGAGCTGATGGTGCGATCGACGTTGGTCACGGCCTGACGCTTGGCGACCTCGCCGACCAGGATCTCGCCGGACTTACTGAACGCCACCACGGACGGCGTGGTGCGCGCGCCTTCGGCGTTCACGATGACGGTGGGCTCGCCACCTTCAAGGGTCGCGATGCAGGAATTCGTAGTACCCAGATCAATACCAACTGCACGTGCCATAATGTGTGCTCCTTAAATATCTTGTTCGTTTACGTTTGCTTGCTCAAGTCTTGGCCCCGCGGCCATCGGTGCTCGATCGACGCCCACGGGTCTTCGCCTCAAGGTTGCCCTCGTTTTGCCTTCCAAAACTTGAGCCTACACCACTCAACTTTCGAGCACCAGCTTTTATTCCCACTTCTTCACAAAAACTTGAGTCGATATCACTCAAGTCCGCTCTCAAAACTCGCAGATACACCGATTTCTTAGCGAAAAAGCCGCCGTATCTGCGAGTTCTGAGAGCACCCAAATGCAAAGAGCCGGCCGCAACCATCACAGGTTGCGGCCGGCTGGCGTATCAGTCGCCCTAGGCGACGTCACGAATCGCGGCGAGCGTCAGCTTAGCGGCGACCCGCCTTGACGGAGCGCACGACCATCGCGCCGGCGCCCAGAGCGAGCACCATCAGCGCCAGGCCGAGCACGGTCGCGCCGGTCTTGCCCAGAGGAGCGGTCGGCTCCTTGACGGTGCCCTGAGCGACAGTGCCGCTGCCGTTGCCGCCGTTCGGCGTCTTGTCGGCGGAGCCTGAGGCGGACGGGAAGCTCACGGAGGCGGACTTGCCGGACTGGCGGCCGTTCACCGTCAGCGTGTAGGACGCGCCCTCGGCCGGAGTGAAGTCGGCGAACGAGATCGAGGTGGTGGCCGCGGTGGCGACGCGCACGCCGGAGAGCGGGGTGGACGTGTTGGACTCGGCGACGACCTTCTTGGAGGCGTTGTCGACCAGCTGGTACGACAGCACCGCGTCACCGTTGAAGCCGGTGACGGCCGCGCTGTACTTGCCGTCCTTGTCCTTGTTCACGGTGACCTTGCCGCCGTTGGACAGGTTGTTCTGCGATGTGGTGTCGGTCGCCAGGCCAAGGGCGCCGGCGATCGTGTAGAAGTTATCGGTCTGGTCGGTCAGGCCATCCACGCGGGACGCACCGGGACCCGATGCGGCAATGCGCAGCTGGGTGCCGGTGTGGCTCATGTTGCCCTGGGCCTTGCTGGAATCGGCCGCGCCTTCGGTGTCTTGGCCGTCGGAGTACAGGTTCTTCTCGGAGGTGCCGTAGGAGATGGTGGTCTTGGAGCCGTCGGCGTTCTTCAGCACGGTGCTCAGCGCGTAGTACGGCTGGGATTCGACGATCTGCGAGGTGTGGGCGTGGTCGGCGGTCACGATGATGAGGGTGTCGCTCAGGTCGACCTTCTTGAGGGCGGCGGAGATGGCCTTGTCAAGGTCGTCGGTCTCGCCGATCTGGCCGCAGGCGTTGGCGTTGTGGTCCTGCTTGTCGATGGAAGCGCCTTCGACCTGCAGGAAGAAGCCCTTCTCGGACTTCGGGTTGGCCTGCAGCAGGTCGAGCGCCTTGTCGGTGAAGTCGGCGAGGGACGCGCCCTGATTGCCGAGCCACTTGGCGTTGGTGGTGCACACGGTCGGGTTCTCGTCCTTGGCGGCGTCCTGCTTGGTGGCCACAGACGGGTTGAACTGGGTCGGCAGGTTGCCGTCGCCGAGCAGGGCGAGCACCGGCTGGCCATCCTTGTAGGTCAGGTTCTTGAAGCCGTCGACGTCACCGCTCTTGACGGTCTGGAAACCGCGGTCAGCGGCCTGCCGCCACAGGGTGTTGCCGTTCTCGTCGAGCTGGTTGAAGTACTTGGCGCCGCCGCCGATGGTCACGTCGGCGCGCGTGTCGAGCAGCTGCTCGGAGATGGAGCCGATGCCACCGTTGGCCTTGAGCTGGTCGGCGAGGCAGCTGCCGATGCCGGCGAGCTCGGCGTCTTTGATATCGACCTTGCCGTCGCCGTTCTTGTCGGTGCCGTCCCACTTGCCCTGCGGGCCGTAGCAGGCGCGCTCGGAGGAGTGGGATTCCTGGACCGCCGGAGTGGCATCCTGGATCTCGGAGGTGGTCACGTTGCCGGTGGCGAGGCCGTTGGCCTTGGCGAGCTCAATGAGGTTGAGCTGCGGGTTGCCCTTGACGTCCACGGACACGGCGTTGTTGTAGGTCTTGGTGCCGGTCGCCCAGCCGGAGCCGGAGGCGGAGGAGTCGGTGACCGGGGTGATCACGCCGGCGGTCTTGGAACCGGTGAGCTGGCCCTTGGAATCCTTGGCCATCAGCGAATCGTTGGAGCTGCCGCCCAGCGAGAACGTGGTGTACTGGCCGACGCCGCTTTCGGCGGCCTCGCCGGTCGAGGTCTGGAGTGCGCCCGGCTGGCCGATCTTGTCGAGGCCCTGGAACGTGCCGTTGACGCCGTGCAGGTAGTTGCGTGCGACGGTGATCTCGGAATCTCCCATGCCGTCGCCGATGAACAGGATGACGTTCTTCGCCTTCGCGTTGCCGATCGTGGCGATGCGCTGGGCGCCGCCGTGCACCGACAGGGCGTCCACGCCCTTGCCGTTCAGATCGTAGGTGCCGCTCGCGGCGAACGCCGGAGCGGTCAGCGCGCCCAGGGCCGCAGCTGAGGTCAACGCCGCGACGGCGCCTTTGAGCATTTTGTTGATGTTCATGGATCTCTTCTTCCAATCACGAAGCCGGGCATGCCCCGGCGGTCAATCACCGGCGCCGTCGGGCACAGCAAGCCTCTCTCGGCAGCGCCGGAAGGCCTCGCGGCCCTCACCGAGCAAACTATGTCGGCCATTCAACCGTCACGCGACGAGTATCCGAACGTAACGTGAACTTCCGCGGTCATTTTCCGTAACCGAGAGAACGGTTTTCATTTTCAAAGAGCCTTACACACGCCCCTTTCTCTTTGAGAACGTTTGCAGTATAATGAAACGAATATGATGTCGGCAGTCACGGCACGATGGGGAATTCAACACACAGCAAAGGAGTTGTCTACATGGATAAAGCAGGAATACGCGAAGTGGCAAAAGCGGCAGGGGTCTCCATATCCACCGTATCCCGCGCATTCGCCCACCCCGAAGTCGTGTCGGAGAAGACACGGCACAAGGTGCTGCAGGCCGCGGACCAGCTCGACTTCAACATCTCCCGCTCGGCCGCGGCCCTGAAATCCGGGCAGACGTTCCGTGTGGCGCTGCTCATGAACGAGGAGATCACCAGCTGGTTCAACACCCAGATCTTCGCCGGCATCAACTCGATCATGCACGACGCCGGCTATGACATCTCCGTCTTCCAGCACATCGACACCGCCGACATGCGCCGCAAGTTCTTCACCGACCTGCCAGTGCGACGCAACGTCGACGCGGTGTTCGTGGCGTCCTTCGCCATCGACGAGAAAGAGGTCGAACAGCTCAAGCGCATCCGCGTGCCGATCATCGGCATCAACACACCGTCCATCGACGGATTCGACGCCTCCATCAGCATCGACGACGAAAACGGCATGTACACGGCCACCCAGCATCTGCTCAACCTCGGCCACAAGCACATCGTGTATGCCTGCTCGGCGGCGTCCGAGTCCATGGACTCCTCGATCGACGCCCGCGGCCGCGGATTCATCCGCGCCTGCGAAAACGTCGAGAAGAGGCGCGAACTCAACTGGCAGGTGGTCACCGTGCCGCGCGGACGCGCGTTCGCCGATTCGGCGCTGTCGGCGCTGCTCGCGCTGGACGAGTTCCCCGACGCCATCTGCTGCCAGATAGACATGATGGCGATTCCGCTGATGCTCAAGCTCGAACGCTACGGACACCGCACGCCACGCGACTACTCGATCATCGGCTTCGACGACAGCCCCTATGCCGACACCGTCAACCTCACCACCATGAAACAGGACCCGTTCAAGATGGGACGTTCGGCCGCCCAGAAGGCAATCAAGCTCATCAACGGAGAGGAACCCGAGAAGCCGCATGAAATCGTGCAGCCGACCCTGGTGCTGCGCGAGTCAGACGCCCTGTACACGGACTGAACCCGTTTCAGACCGCCGCCCGTTTCAGACCGCCAGGGCGCAGACCACCAGCGCGATCAGAAGTCCGAATATGGGATTCATCACGCTCCAATCCCACCATCGGCCGGTCACGATCTTGTCATACGGGGCCTCTGCGGCCACCGCCGCGACCAACAGCCACAACCCGTACCGCCACACGTCACCGGTGTGCCGCCAGTTCTTGCCCGCATCGTTGTACTTGTGACGCCAGTTTGCCGTTGATGACGGTGAGGCCTTCGGCTCCGGCGGCGTATGAGCCGTCGGGTGTGTTCGAGGAGCTCAGAGTGATGTTGCCTTCGGCGTCGACGCCGGCGGAGGGTTTCTTACCGACGTACATGGACGTCAGCAGTTCCAGCGCTCGATGACACGGTCCCCCTTGTATACGGACAGAATCGAATAATGAGCGGTATCCAGACGCAGCAGACGCGCGAAATGCGGGTCGACCCCCAGCCAACGTGCCGTAAGGATGCGCAGCACATGCGCGTGCGCGACGAACAGCACGGAATGGCCGCTCTCCATCAGCGGCACCGCCTGATCGATGGCCTGCTGCACACGGTCATAGACGTCGCTCAGCGACTCGCCCGGCCCGTTATGCACGGGAACCTGCTCGCCGTCCGGCAGCGTCTCCGTCCAGTCGCCTTCCATTGTGGGGCTCAGCGCATCGGGACCATCATTCCATAGCTCCCAAGAGCCGCCGTGCAATTGCGCGATGGTCTGACGGGTACGGCCCTCCGCCCGGCCGTAATCCCATTCCGCGAGCGCCGGCAGCGTACGCGGAGCGAACCCGGCGAGGCTTGCCGTCTGCTGGGCCCTCTTCAGCGGGCTGGCGTACACGCAGTTCTCGCCGAATCCCTGCGGAAACGCCGTCTGAATCCGGGTGCCGGCATCGCGGGCCTGTCGCTCGCCTTCGGCGGTAAGAGGAATATCGGTGCGCCCGGTATGCTGCCCGGACTCACTCCACACAGTCTGCCCGTGTCGGAGCAGAACCAGTCGCCCTGCCGTAGCCGCGTTGCCACCTGTCGTTTGAGTCATATGCAGTACTGTACTCAACCTGCAGCATATTCGCATGCCGAGGCCTATATGCGATGCGTCTCCACCTCGCAAAATAATGGTGACATGACAGAATTTCAGGATGGACCGGGCAACGACGGATCGGGGCTCGACGGTTCAAGCACCGATCGGATCATCGAAGGCTTCGCCCGAATCAACGAGAAAGTGGATGCCATGCGTAATCAGCGTCTGAACGACCCCGACTCCCTCGGCGATAAGGCCGTCAAATTCGCGCTGCCGTCCATCGCGGGATTCGTGGCCGGCAAGCTGTTCACTCTGGTGTGGAACAAGTTCGTCGCCCGCAAGCGTCCATCCGATGGCACGGGCGAGCTGGGGGACGGAGTCGTGGACCAGCAGGAGAGCCTGTTCATGAGCATCCTGTTCGCCGCATTGTCCGCCGCCGTGGGAGCCGCGGTCTCGCAACTCTCCGATCGCGGCTCCAAAGCCCTCGTCGCTCGCCGTCACCGTCGCCAATCCGACTGATAATCGCTTGGCGTCGTCCAGCGCATTGTCGCCGTGCATCTTCTATGCGCATCAGCCCGTTTTGCGTCTTTAAGTGCGCGCCGAAACGACAAGTGCGCGAACATAGGAACGCAAATGACCCTGTTTGCGTACCTAAGTGCGCACGGTCGTCGTTTCGGCGCGCACTTAAAGACGTTTTGGGGCGCCAGCATTACCGACGTGTTCCCCGTCAGCGCAAATGGGTGGCTCTTGGGGCGTCTCTTTGCGACAATGACAGCATGGTTACCAACAGCACTATCGAGACGCTGCTCAATCGCAGGTCCATCCGCAAATTCGTTGCCGAGCCCTTCGACGATGATACCGTCGCCACGCTGGAGACCGTGGCCCAGCACGCCGCTTCCAGCCAGTATCTGAACGACTGGTCGGCTGTCCGTGTCAAGGATCCGGCGCTTAAGAAGCGCATGTCCGAGATCGGCAGGCAGCCGTATATCGCCGAAGCACCGCTGCTGTATGTGTTCGTCGCGGACGAGCACCGCAATGCGATTATCGCCGAGTCGAAGGGCGTGTCCACGGATTCGGACACCTACGGTCTCGCCGGTAGCTACCGGTTCTCTCAGGCCCAGAACGATGCGGTTCTGGCTTTGCATGCGATGGAGACCGCCGCCTATTCGCTCGGCCTGGGATGCGTCATCCTCGGTTCCCTGCTCAATGATGTTCCCGGTCTGATCGAAGCGCTGCACCTGCCCCAGTACACGTATCCTGTGCTGGGATTGGCGATCGGCAAGCCCGATCAGGCTCCCGCGCTCAAGCCTCGCATGCCTCGCGAGCTGCAGTTCTTCGATGACGTGTATCCGTCGGATGCTGACGCCACTGAATCCATCAAGGAGCGTATCGGCGCCTTTGACGTTTCAGTGCATGAGTACTACGATCTGCGCAACACCGATCGTCCCGTTGACGCATTCAGCGATCAGATCGCCTCGATTGCAGCCCAGCGCATGGACGCCACGCATCAGGTGATACCGAACGCCACATCGCAGGGATTCCGTCTCGAACGGTAAATGACCCCCAAACGATAATGGGCGGTGGTCGGAACCTGATATCGGGTTCCGACCACCGCCCATTGTGTTATCTGACTCGTGTTGTTCGGTCCTCGCGGATTCGCCTATTCGGCGAATGACAGGAGAAGAGCATCAACGCCACCGCGGCTTGTAGCCCTTCTTGCGGCTGTGCGGTTTTATCTGCTGGTTCAGGGGGACATACGTGTGCTCATGAGCGGGATCACGATGCGTCAGATGCCAGGTGCCGCAATATTCGCACCGATACACCCACAGCTCCGCTCCGCGTTCGATAAGGCTCTGGTCGGCGGCATGCTGCGCCTGGGCCTTGTCATGGTACATGATCTTGTTCGAGGTGGAACAGCGTTTCGGAGTGAAGTAATGCATAGCAACACCACAGTCTAGGACAGGGATTCTTCTGTTGCAACGGCTGTTGTTGTGTTTGGGTATGGGTGGGCCCCCGGGGGTTGTTGGCCTCGTCCGGGGGTCCTTGTCGTGTGGTGCGGCGGCGTGCTACTCTCCCACACCCTGTCGGGTGCAGTACCATCGCCGTGCCAGGTCTTAGCTTCCGGGTTCGGAATGGGACCGGGCGTCTCTCCTGGGCCATGGCCGCCGCAAATCTTGGGTTATCGGCCGGGAAACAGGGGTTTCCCGCCGGCGTGTGGCGGTTCGGGGACCGGACAATGGACGCGGTTGCTGTTGACTGATCGTGCGCGTGTGAGGACCGTGCTCCCTGTGCGCCTTCGCGGGGCCCTGCCGGGTCCTGCGCCACACGCCTCCCGGGCGTGTGGATGTGGGTTGCCTCTCGACCATTAGTACCGGTCGGCTCCACCCCTCGCGGGGCTTCCACGTCCGGCCTATCGACCACGTGTTCTGCATGGGGTCTTCAGCGGCTCGGGGCCGCATGGAATCCTTATCTTGGAGAAGGCTTCCCGCTTAGATGCTTTCAGCGGTTATCCCTTCCGAACGTAGCCAACCGGCCGCGCCACTGGCGTGACGACCGGCATACCAGAGGTTCGTCCACCCAGGTCCTCTCGTACTATGGGCAGGCCTCCTCAAGATTCCAACGAGCGCAGAGGATAGAGACCAAACTGTCTCACGACGTTCTGAACCCAGCTCGCGTGCCGCTTTGATCGGCGAACAGCCGAACCCTTGGGACCTGCTCCAGCCCCAGGATGCGACGAGCCGACATCGAGGTGCCAAACCATCCCGTCGATATGGACTCTTGGGAATGATCAGCCTGTTATCCCCGGGGTACCTTTTATCCGTTGAGCGATGCCGCGCCCGTGCGCCGGCACCGGATCACTATCTCCGACTTTCGTCCCTGCTCGATCCGTCGATCTCGCAGTCAAGCCCGCTTGTGCGATTACACTCGACACCCGATTGCCAACCGGGCCGAGCGGACCTTTGAGCGCCTCCGTTACTCTTTGGGAGGCAACCGCCCCAGTTGAACTACCCGCCAGGCACTGTCCCTGAACAGGATGACTGTTCGAGGTTAGACATCAAACGAGAACAGAGCGGTATTTCACCTTGCGGCTCCGCGGATGCTGGCGCACCCGCCTCGAAGCCTCCCGCCTATGCTACACAATCCGCGCCTAATGCCAATACCAAGGTATAGTAAAGGTCCCGGGGTCTTTTCGTCCTTCTGCGCTTAACGAGCATCTTTACTCGTACTGCAATTTCGCCGAGCTCCTGGTCGAGACAGTGGGGAAGTCGTTACGCCATTCGTGCAGGTCGGAACTTACCCGACAAGGAATTTCGCTACCTTAGGATGGTTATAGTTACCACCGCCGTTTACCGGGGCTTGAATTCACCGCTTCGCAGAAAGCTGACGGATCCTCTTAACCTTCCGGCACCGGGCAGGCGTCAGAGCGTATACAGCGGCTTGCGCCTTCGCACGCTCCTGTGTTTTTGGTAAACAGTCGCTACCCCCTGGCCTGTGCCACCCCCCGCCGCTCATCACCGCAGGGGGTCTCCCTTATGCCGAAGGCACGGGAGCAATTTGCCGAGTTCCTTGACCAGGATTCGCTCGATCGCTTTGGTATTCTCTACCTGACCACCAGTGTCGGTTTGGGGTACGGGCGGCAACGCGCCTGACGCCGAAGCTTTTCTCGGCACCACGGATCACCGGATTCGGGCCGTAAGGCCCCCATCATCACGCCTCGCCCCGACGCCCCGCGGATTTGCCTGCGGGACGGGCTCGAACGCTTGACCACGGAAAACCACCTCCGCGGCCGGCTGCCCTGATGCGTCACTCCTGCGCTGACCTACTACGAGGGGGGATCCCAACGCGCCCGCGCCGCGACCCCCCGAAAGGGGAGACGGCACGGACCCGGAGGTTAGCGCCCCAGGCCTCGGTTGTTTCGGTTCGCTGCCGGTACGGGAATATCAGCCCGTTCATCCATTCGACTACGCCTGTCGGCCTCGCCTTAGGACCCGACTCACCCGGGGACGACGAACGTGGCCCCGGAACCCTTGGTCATCCAGCGGGCGGGATTCGCACCCGCCTCTCGCTACTCATGTCTGCATTCTCACTCCCCAACGGTCCACGGCAGGCTTGCGCCGCCGCTTCGCCCCGATGGGGACGCTCTCCTACCCAGCATCCAAACGGACGCTGCCGCGTCTTCGGTGGCGTGCTTGAGCCCCGCTACATTGTCGGCGCGGAACCACTAGACCAGTGAGCTGTTACGCACTCTTTCAAGGGTGGCTGCTTCTGAGCCAACCTCCTGGCTGTCTATGCGACTCCACATCCTTTCCCACTTAGCACGCGCTTGGGGACCTTAGACGACGATCTGGGCTGTCTCCCTTTCGACGACGGAGCTTATCCCCCGCCGACTCACTGCCGGGATACGCGTCACGGGTATTCGGAGTTTGGCTGCTGTCGGTACCCGATACGGGCCCTCAAGCATCCAGTAGCTCTACCCCCCGGACGTAATCCCCGACGCTGCACCTAAATGCATTTCGGAGAGAACCAGCTATCACGGAATTTGATTGGCCTTTCACCCCTAACCCCAAGTCATCCCCCCGGTTTTCAACCCAGGTGGGTTCGGTCCTCCACGCGGTCTTACCCGCGCTTCAACCTGCTCAGGGCTAGATCATCCCGCTTCGGGTCCAGGACACGCGACTCAAACGCCTTTTGAGACTCGCCTTCGCTACGCGTACCCCACACGGGTTACGCTCGCCACGTGCCACTGACTCGCAGACTCATTTTTCGATAGGCACGCCGTCACCCCGAAAGGCTCCGACGGTTTGTAAGCGCACGGTTTCAGAGACTGTTTCACTCCCCTCCCGGGGTGCTTTTCACCTTTCCCTCACGGTACTAGTTCGCTATCGGTCAGACAGGTATATCTAGGCTTACCCCACGGTCGGGGCGGATTCACACGGGATTCCACGAGTCCCGCGCTACTTGGGAGACACGATCCGGAGACGACGCGCGTTCGGCTACGGGGCCATCACCCTCTGCGGCCCGGCATTCAATCCGGTTCGCCTCACACGCCGTTTTATCACTCCGGCCGGGCCCGCCAGGACCCGGACACACGCTCCCTCAACACCACGCGCGCAACGGCTGGCGCCTGTCACACGCGCGCGGTTTGGCCTGATCCGCTTTCGCTCGCCACTACTCACGGAACATCCTTTCCTGCAGGTACTGAGATGTTTCACTTCCCTGCGTACCCCCCGCGCGAACGCGGTGCCGGCCCATGACGGCCGGCGGGTTCCCCCATTCGGAAATCCTCGGATCAAAGCCCTGCTGGCGGCTCCCCGAGGCATATCGCAGCCTCAAACGTCCTTCATCGGTACTGTCTGCCAAGGCATCCACCATACGCCCTTGCAAGCAACCCGCACGACCCATCCGGGAACGGCGGGAAACCGCAAGCCCACGGCAAAAACTCCGCTGGCAACACAAATCATCACACAAATGATCACACACAAAACGATCAAACACCAGACTCCGAAGAGTCCGGCGAAATCAACAGCAGAAGACACCCCCGAAAAGGGCGTCCCCTGCTCGCGTCCACTATCCAGTTCTCAAACCACCACGCACCCGCACGCGAGCCCACCCACCCCACCAGGGGACGGGCGACCGGCACGGGGCACGGAACACCAGCCACGCCAAACGGCGCGGGGTGGCGGTCCGGGAACCCAAAAGCATGCCCGCACCACTCCTGGACGCACCGCACGACCGGCACGCCCGAAGGCCGACTCCACTCTTCCACACCAGCAACCCCCGCGCACCCGGCACATCCGGGGCAAGGGGGCACACACCGGCCACCAGACAGTGGCCTGAAATCTCCGTAGAAAGGAGGTGATCCAGCCGCACCTTCCGGTACGGCTACCTTGTTACGACTTAGTCCCAATCACGAGCCTCACCTTAGACGGCTCCATCCCACAAGGGGTTAGGCCACCGGCTTCGGGTGCTGCCCACTTTCATGACTTGACGGGCGGTGTGTACAAGGCCCGGGAACGCATTCACCGCGGCGTTGCTGATCCGCGATTACTAGCGACTCCGCCTTCACGGAGCCGGGTTGCAGGCTCCGATCCGAACTGAGACCGGTTTTCAGGGATCCGCTCCATGTCGCCATGTCGCATCCCGCTGTACCGGCCATTGTAGCATGCGTGAAGCCCTGGACGTAAGGGGCATGATGATCTGACGTCATCCCCACCTTCCTCCGAGTTAACCCCGGCGGTCCCCCGTGAGTTCCCACCATAACGTGCTGGCAACACGGGGCGAGGGTTGCGCTCGTTGCGGGACTTAACCCAACATCTCACGACACGAGCTGACGACGACCATGCACCACCTGTGAACCCGCCCCGAAGGGAAACGCCATCTCTGGCGTCGTCGGGAACATGTCAAGCCCAGGTAAGGTTCTTCGCGTTGCATCGAATTAATCCGCATGCTCCGCCGCTTGTGCGGGCCCCCGTCAATTTCTTTGAGTTTTAGCCTTGCGGCCGTACTCCCCAGGCGGGACGCTTAACGCGTTAGCTCCGACACGGAACACGTGGAACGTGCCCCACATCCAGCGTCCACCGTTTACGGCGTGGACTACCAGGGTATCTAATCCTGTTCGCTCCCCACGCTTTCGCTCCTCAGCGTCAGTGACGGCCCAGAGACCTGCCTTCGCCATCGGTGTTCTTCCCGATATCTACACATTCCACCGTTACACCGGGAATTCCAGTCTCCCCTACCGCACTCCAGCCCGCCCGTACCCGGCGCAGATCCACCGTTAAGCGATGGACTTTCACACCGGACGCGACGAGCCGCCTACGAGCCCTTTACGCCCAATAAATCCGGATAACGCTTGCGCCCTACGTATTACCGCGGCTGCTGGCACGTAGTTAGCCGGCGCTTATTCGAAAGGTACACTCACCCGAAGGCTTGCTCCCAAACAAAAGAGGTTTACAACCCGAAGGCCTCCATCCCTCACGCGGCGTCGCTGCATCAGGCTTGCGCCCATTGTGCAATATTCCCCACTGCTGCCTCCCGTAGGAGTCTGGGCCGTATCTCAGTCCCAATGTGGCCGGTCGCCCTCTCAGGCCGGCTACCCGTCGAAGCCTTGGTGAGCCGTTACCTCACCAACAAGCTGATAGGACGCGACCCCATCCCACGCCGATAGAATCTTTCCCACAATCACATGCGATCATGTGGAACATCCGGCATTACCACCCGTTTCCAGGAGCTATTCCGGAGCATGGGGCAGGTCGGTCACGCATTACTCACCCGTTCGCCACTCTCACCACCAAGCAAAGCCCGATGGATCCCGTTCGACTTGCATGTGTTAAGCACGCCGCCAGCGTTCATCCTGAGCCAGAATCGAACCCTCCACAAAAAAAATTGCAAAAGGAACCATTGAATGACCCCAAAAATTGACGCGACTTCTTAATAAGGAAAAGAAGTCCGCACGAAAAACCCCGGCCCCCATCAAGCGCCCTCGCGCACCCACAGGCAAACACCCGCAGGCGGGAACCGGACTGGCATAAAATCAACCAAAAAAGTAGTACAAACACACTCTTGAGTTCTCAAACCACCACCACTCGGCCAGCTCAGCAACCCCAGTGAAGAAGTCCATCGCTAACCGGCAGCGAGTAGATAACTTACACGAGTTGGCCGACCAACGCAAATCGACATGCCCCAAGACACCCAAAACCGTTGAAACAACAACATTCCATCGGCGTGTCGAAAATGGCCTTCAAACACACCCTATGACCAGAATACCCCTCCTTGCAGGGCGGAAAAAACTCATATTTCATTGTTCTCGGGCGTGTCGCAAACTATTCAGACCATGTTCACCAAGGTCCGGCACCGATTCACGGCACCTATCGAAGCCATCCACGACGAATCGGGAGACGTAACGCCTTCCCGGCGACCGCAGGATACCGGGCATGCGGCGGCTCACCAGTTCGTCACGATGATGCAATACCGTCGAGATAACGGCATGACGCGACACCGCGCCGCGACGACACTATGTGCAATGGCACTGAGGTGCAATGACACCGGGAGGATGAAATGCAGCACATTCCGTGGAACGGCGACATGGCGGAATTTCCCGAACCGCTGCGCAGGTATCTACGCCCTGGGCATGTATTCGACAGCAGCTCGTCCGCCGAAGCAACCGTATATTATTCCGACATCGGCCAGGGATGCTATATCAAGAAGGCCCGTCACGGCGCACTGCGGAACGAGGCGGCAATGACGCGGTATTTTCATGACAAAGGACTGGCTGCCGCGGTGCTGCATTATGGTCAGGACCATGACAACAATGACTGGTTGGCGACGGCATGTCTGCCAGGTGACGACTGCACCGCGTCTCTTTACGTGAGGGAGCCCGAACGTTTGGCCGCCGTCCTGGGACGACGGCTGCGTATGCTGCATGAGCAAGATCCAACCGGATGCCCTGTGTCGAACCGTACGAAAGACTATCTGGCGGCAGTAGAGCGGAATCATGCGCAGGGATGTGCGGACCGTTCCTTCTTCACGCGGGTCTACGGGAACGCCGACACCGAATCGATATATCGCCTGGTGCGGCAGCATGGCGACGAATTGCGTCACGATACGTTGCTGCATGGTGATTATTGCCTGCCGAATGTCATACTTGACGATTGGCGGTTCAGCGGTTTCGTTGATTTGGATTGCGCCGGAGTCGGCGACAGACATGTGGATGTGTACTGGGCTTTGTGGACGCTATGGTTCAATTTGCATACCGATGCATACGGCGACCGCCTTCTGGATGCCTACGGACGTGATCTCATCGACATGGAGACACTGCGGCTGGTCGCCGCCTGTGAGGTATTCGGATAATCCGTTCCGTGCATGAGAGCATCCGATCCGGTCGCGCCTGGATACAGGCGACAGCGATTGGACGACGATACGCGCAGTGACGATACGCACAGTGAAATACATGGACGATGATGCATAATGCCGATAACGGACATTATGTTCTCTTTGGCTTATGCGTTGCAGCCATTACATTGAGTACAGTACGACTCCATCGGCTTCCGTCCTCGCTGACGGTAGCCCCTGTGAAGCGGATGAGGTGCGTTGACCTCATGCCTGTTGGTTGTTGTGTTTGGGTATGGGTGGGCCCCCGGGGGTTGTTGGCCTCGTCCGGGGGTCCTTGTCGTGTGGTGCGGCGGCGTGCTACTCTCCCACACCCTGTCGGGTGCAGTACCATCGCCGTGCCAGGTCTTAGCTTCCGGGTTCGGAATGGGACCGGGCGTCTCTCCTGGGCCATGGCCGCCGCAAATCTTGGGTTATCGGCCGGGAAACAGGGGTTTCCCGCCGGCGTGTGGCGGTTCGGGGACCGGACAATGGACGCGGTTGCTGTTGACTGATCGTGCGCGTGTGAGGACCGTGCTCCCTGTGCGCCTTCGCGGGGCCCTGCCGGGTCCTGCGCCACACGCCTCCCGGGCGTGTGGATGTGGGTTGCCTCTCGACCATTAGTACCGGTCGGCTCCACCCCTCGCGGGGCTTCCACGTCCGGCCTATCGACCACGTGTTCTGCATGGGGTCTTCAGCGGCTCGGGGCCGCATGGAATCCTTATCTTGGAGAAGGCTTCCCGCTTAGATGCTTTCAGCGGTTATCCCTTCCGAACGTAGCCAACCGGCCGCGCCACTGGCGTGACGACCGGCATACCAGAGGTTCGTCCACCCAGGTCCTCTCGTACTATGGGCAGGCCTCCTCAAGATTCCAACGAGCGCAGAGGATAGAGACCAAACTGTCTCACGACGTTCTGAACCCAGCTCGCGTGCCGCTTTGATCGGCGAACAGCCGAACCCTTGGGACCTGCTCCAGCCCCAGGATGCGACGAGCCGACATCGAGGTGCCAAACCATCCCGTCGATATGGACTCTTGGGAATGATCAGCCTGTTATCCCCGGGGTACCTTTTATCCGTTGAGCGATGCCGCGCCCGTGCGCCGGCACCGGATCACTATCTCCGACTTTCGTCCCTGCTCGATCCGTCGATCTCGCAGTCAAGCCCGCTTGTGCGATTACACTCGACACCCGATTGCCAACCGGGCCGAGCGGACCTTTGAGCGCCTCCGTTACTCTTTGGGAGGCAACCGCCCCAGTTGAACTACCCGCCAGGCACTGTCCCTGAACAGGATGACTGTTCGAGGTTAGACATCAAACGAGAACAGAGCGGTATTTCACCTTGCGGCTCCGCGGATGCTGGCGCACCCGCCTCGAAGCCTCCCGCCTATGCTACACAATCCGCGCCTAATGCCAATACCAAGGTATAGTAAAGGTCCCGGGGTCTTTTCGTCCTTCTGCGCTTAACGAGCATCTTTACTCGTACTGCAATTTCGCCGAGCTCCTGGTCGAGACAGTGGGGAAGTCGTTACGCCATTCGTGCAGGTCGGAACTTACCCGACAAGGAATTTCGCTACCTTAGGATGGTTATAGTTACCACCGCCGTTTACCGGGGCTTGAATTCACCGCTTCGCAGAAAGCTGACGGATCCTCTTAACCTTCCGGCACCGGGCAGGCGTCAGAGCGTATACAGCGGCTTGCGCCTTCGCACGCTCCTGTGTTTTTGGTAAACAGTCGCTACCCCCTGGCCTGTGCCACCCCCCGCCGCTCATCACCGCAGGGGGTCTCCCTTATGCCGAAGGCACGGGAGCAATTTGCCGAGTTCCTTGACCAGGATTCGCTCGATCGCTTTGGTATTCTCTACCTGACCACCAGTGTCGGTTTGGGGTACGGGCGGCAACGCGCCTGACGCCGAAGCTTTTCTCGGCACCACGGATCACCGGATTCGGGCCGTAAGGCCCCCATCATCACGCCTCGCCCCGACGCCCCGCGGATTTGCCTGCGGGACGGGCTCGAACGCTTGACCACGGAAAACCACCTCCGCGGCCGGCTGCCCTGATGCGTCACTCCTGCGCTGACCTACTACGAGGGGGGATCCCAACGCGCCCGCGCCGCGACCCCCCGAAAGGGGAGACGGCACGGACCCGGAGGTTAGCGCCCCAGGCCTCGGTTGTTTCGGTTCGCTGCCGGTACGGGAATATCAGCCCGTTCATCCATTCGACTACGCCTGTCGGCCTCGCCTTAGGACCCGACTCACCCGGGGACGACGAACGTGGCCCCGGAACCCTTGGTCATCCAGCGGGCGGGATTCGCACCCGCCTCTCGCTACTCATGTCTGCATTCTCACTCCCCAACGGTCCACGGCAGGCTTGCGCCGCCGCTTCGCCCCGATGGGGACGCTCTCCTACCCAGCATCCAAACGGACGCTGCCGCGTCTTCGGTGGCGTGCTTGAGCCCCGCTACATTGTCGGCGCGGAACCACTAGACCAGTGAGCTGTTACGCACTCTTTCAAGGGTGGCTGCTTCTGAGCCAACCTCCTGGCTGTCTATGCGACTCCACATCCTTTCCCACTTAGCACGCGCTTGGGGACCTTAGACGACGATCTGGGCTGTCTCCCTTTCGACGACGGAGCTTATCCCCCGCCGACTCACTGCCGGGATACGCGTCACGGGTATTCGGAGTTTGGCTGCTGTCGGTACCCGATACGGGCCCTCAAGCATCCAGTAGCTCTACCCCCCGGACGTAATCCCCGACGCTGCACCTAAATGCATTTCGGAGAGAACCAGCTATCACGGAATTTGATTGGCCTTTCACCCCTAACCCCAAGTCATCCCCCCGGTTTTCAACCCAGGTGGGTTCGGTCCTCCACGCGGTCTTACCCGCGCTTCAACCTGCTCAGGGCTAGATCATCCCGCTTCGGGTCCAGGACACGCGACTCAAACGCCTTTTGAGACTCGCCTTCGCTACGCGTACCCCACACGGGTTACGCTCGCCACGTGCCACTGACTCGCAGACTCATTTTTCGATAGGCACGCCGTCACCCCGAAAGGCTCCGACGGTTTGTAAGCGCACGGTTTCAGAGACTGTTTCACTCCCCTCCCGGGGTGCTTTTCACCTTTCCCTCACGGTACTAGTTCGCTATCGGTCAGACAGGTATATCTAGGCTTACCCCACGGTCGGGGCGGATTCACACGGGATTCCACGAGTCCCGCGCTACTTGGGAGACACGATCCGGAGACGACGCGCGTTCGGCTACGGGGCCATCACCCTCTGCGGCCCGGCATTCAATCCGGTTCGCCTCACACGCCGTTTTATCACTCCGGCCGGGCCCGCCAGGACCCGGACACACGCTCCCTCAACACCACGCGCGCAACGGCTGGCGCCTGTCACACGCGCGCGGTTTGGCCTGATCCGCTTTCGCTCGCCACTACTCACGGAACATCCTTTCCTGCAGGTACTGAGATGTTTCACTTCCCTGCGTACCCCCCGCGCGAACGCGGTGCCGGCCCATGACGGCCGGCGGGTTCCCCCATTCGGAAATCCTCGGATCAAAGCCCTGCTGGCGGCTCCCCGAGGCATATCGCAGCCTCAAACGTCCTTCATCGGTACTGTCTGCCAAGGCATCCACCATACGCCCTTGCAAGCAACCCGCACGACCCATCCGGGAACGGCGGGAAACCGCAAGCCCACGGCAAAAACTCCGCTGGCAACACAAATCATCACACAAATGATCACACACAAAACGATCAAACACCAGACTCCGAAGAGTCCGGCGAAATCAACAGCAGAAGACACCCCCGAAAAGGGCGTCCCCTGCTCGCGTCCACTATCCAGTTCTCAAACCACCACGCACCCGCACGCGAGCCCACCCACCCCACCAGGGGACGGGCGACCGGCACGGGGCACGGAACACCAGCCACGCCAAACGGCGCGGGGTGGCGGTCCGGGAACCCAAAAGCATGCCCGCACCACTCCTGGACGCACCGCACGACCGGCACGCCCGAAGGCCGACTCCACTCTTCCACACCAGCAACCCCCGCGCACCCGGCACATCCGGGGCAAGGGGGCACACACCGGCCACCAGACAGTGGCCTGAAATCTCCGTAGAAAGGAGGTGATCCAGCCGCACCTTCCGGTACGGCTACCTTGTTACGACTTAGTCCCAATCACGAGCCTCACCTTAGACGGCTCCATCCCACAAGGGGTTAGGCCACCGGCTTCGGGTGCTGCCCACTTTCATGACTTGACGGGCGGTGTGTACAAGGCCCGGGAACGCATTCACCGCGGCGTTGCTGATCCGCGATTACTAGCGACTCCGCCTTCACGGAGCCGGGTTGCAGGCTCCGATCCGAACTGAGACCGGTTTTCAGGGATCCGCTCCATGTCGCCATGTCGCATCCCGCTGTACCGGCCATTGTAGCATGCGTGAAGCCCTGGACGTAAGGGGCATGATGATCTGACGTCATCCCCACCTTCCTCCGAGTTAACCCCGGCGGTCCCCCGTGAGTTCCCACCATAACGTGCTGGCAACACGGGGCGAGGGTTGCGCTCGTTGCGGGACTTAACCCAACATCTCACGACACGAGCTGACGACGACCATGCACCACCTGTGAACCCGCCCCGAAGGGAAACGCCATCTCTGGCGTCGTCGGGAACATGTCAAGCCCAGGTAAGGTTCTTCGCGTTGCATCGAATTAATCCGCATGCTCCGCCGCTTGTGCGGGCCCCCGTCAATTTCTTTGAGTTTTAGCCTTGCGGCCGTACTCCCCAGGCGGGACGCTTAACGCGTTAGCTCCGACACGGAACACGTGGAACGTGCCCCACATCCAGCGTCCACCGTTTACGGCGTGGACTACCAGGGTATCTAATCCTGTTCGCTCCCCACGCTTTCGCTCCTCAGCGTCAGTGACGGCCCAGAGACCTGCCTTCGCCATCGGTGTTCTTCCCGATATCTACACATTCCACCGTTACACCGGGAATTCCAGTCTCCCCTACCGCACTCCAGCCCGCCCGTACCCGGCGCAGATCCACCGTTAAGCGATGGACTTTCACACCGGACGCGACGAGCCGCCTACGAGCCCTTTACGCCCAATAAATCCGGATAACGCTTGCGCCCTACGTATTACCGCGGCTGCTGGCACGTAGTTAGCCGGCGCTTATTCGAAAGGTACACTCACCCGAAGGCTTGCTCCCAAACAAAAGAGGTTTACAACCCGAAGGCCTCCATCCCTCACGCGGCGTCGCTGCATCAGGCTTGCGCCCATTGTGCAATATTCCCCACTGCTGCCTCCCGTAGGAGTCTGGGCCGTATCTCAGTCCCAATGTGGCCGGTCGCCCTCTCAGGCCGGCTACCCGTCGAAGCCTTGGTGAGCCGTTACCTCACCAACAAGCTGATAGGACGCGACCCCATCCCACGCCGATAGAATCTTTCCCACAATCACATGCGATCATGTGGAACATCCGGCATTACCACCCGTTTCCAGGAGCTATTCCGGAGCATGGGGCAGGTCGGTCACGCATTACTCACCCGTTCGCCACTCTCACCACCAAGCAAAGCCCGATGGATCCCGTTCGACTTGCATGTGTTAAGCACGCCGCCAGCGTTCATCCTGAGCCAGAATCGAACCCTCCACAAAAAAAATTGCAAAAGGAACCATTGAATGACCCCAAAAATTGACGCGACTTCTTAATAAGGAAAAGAAGTCCGCACGAAAAACCCCGGCCCCCATCAAGCGCCCTCGCGCACCCACAGGCAAACACCCGCAGGCGGGAACCGGACTGGCATAAAATCAACCAAAAAAGTAGTACAAACACACTCTTGAGTTCTCAAACCACCACCACTCGGCCAGCTCAGCAACCCCAGTGAAGAAGTCCATCGCTAACCGGCAGCGAGTAGATAACTTACACGAGTTGGCCGACCAACGCAAATCGACATGCCCCAAGACACCCAAAACCGTTGAAACAACAACATTCCATCGGCGTGTCGAAAATCGTCAAAATACGCCTTCAATAGCAACTTCAGACCGTCTTTCGTTTCCAAATCGTTAGGAAAACCGTCCTTGTACGGCGTGTTGTGCAATGTTCCCCACACGGACGGCGGCCATTCACCCACCGTTCACCGCCGGAAGGCAGACACATTCCTGTGGTAAGCCTGTAACCATGAAACACATCGCAGTATTGACGGGCGCCGGCATCTCCACGTCGGCGGGCATCCCCGACTTCCGCGGCCCGGATGGCGTCTGGACCAAACACCCCGAGCAGATGAGCGTCTATGACATCGACTCCTTCCTGTCCGATAAGGAGAAGCGCGAATACTCCTGGCGCTGGCAGAAGGAATCACCGGTATGGAACGCGCAGCCCGGAGCCGCGCACAAAGCACTGGTCAAACTGGAGAAAGCCGGCATGCTCACGCTGCTCGCCACGCAGAACTTCGACGCGCTGCACGAGAAGGCGGGCAACAGCCCGGACGTCATCGTCAACCTGCACGGCACCATCGGCACCTCACACTGTATGAAATGCCATGCGAAATACGACACCGCCGACATCATGGCCCGCCTGGACGAAGAGCCCGACCCGCATTGCCACCGCACGCTTCCCTATAGTGGCGGTATGCCCTGCAACGGCCTGATCAAAACCGATGTCGTCTATTTCGGAGAGGCCCTGCCGGACGGCGCAATGGAGAAATCCTATAAGCTGGCCTCGCGCGCGGACGAGCTGTGGGTCATCGGCTCGACGCTGGAAGTATATCCGGCGGCGAGCATCGTGCCCGTGGCCGCACAGGCGGGAGTGCCGATCACCATCATGAACATGGGGCGCACGCAATGCGACCGTCTCGCGTCGCGTCTGATTCGCGACGACATCGCAGTTGCGCTGCCGAAGCTGGTGGACGAGACCATCTCTGCGGCACAGTAACGGCGCAGTAGCGGCACGGCTATGCAACGGCCAGCCATGACGGCCGGCTTATACGCAGCGGGGGTGCCCGGACGAGATGGTCCGGGCACCCCCGCATGTCATCGGCGTCAAAGCCGCACCGCTTCATTTCGCATCTGCGAAAGCCGGCGGAAACCCACGGCGTCAGTAAATGCGCTTGGGCTGGAAGCCTGCCTCCTTCAGCGCCATGAGAATATGGTCGATGTGATCCGGACCATTGGTCTCGACGGTCACACCGAGTGAAACCGCATTCGTATAGTGGCCGGACGCCTTGAACTGGTCGTGATCCAGAGCGATAACGTTCGCACGTTCACGAGCAAGCAGCTGTGCCACCTTGACCAGCTGTCCAGGGGTGTCAGGCAGCTCCACCTCGAAGTTCATGATGCGGCCGCGGGCGATCATACCCTTCTGAATCACCGCACCCATCGTCACCGTATCGATGTTGCCGCCCGACATGATCGGCACGACCACGTGCGGGCCGGTCGCGGAGGCGAACTTGCGCGAACGCAGGTTCAGGTGTTCCAAAGCCGCCAGAGATACCGCGCCCGCAGCCTCGATGACCAGCTTGTGCTTCTCCAGCATCAGCAGGATCATCTCGTTGATATCGCGTTCGGTGACGGTGACCAGATCGTCCATGAACTCGTTGAGCAGGGCGAACGGCAGGTCGCCGGGGTGCTTGACCGCAACGCCCTCGGCGGACGTGACGACCTGATCGGCCTCGGTCACCCGTCCGGCGGCGAACGAGTTCTTCCATGCCGGGCTGCCTTCGGGGATCGCACCAATCACGCGAACCTCGGGCTTGAACGTCTTGATGGCGAGCGCCACGCCGGCGCCCAGGCCACCGCCGCCCAACGGCACCACCACGTCGGTGACGTTCGGCACATCCTCCAGAATCTCCAGGCCAATGGTGCCCTGACCGCAGATGACCTCGTAATCGTCAAAGGGCGGCACATAGATCATGCCTTGCGTGGAGGCCAGTTCGGCGGCATGGGCGGCCGCCTCGTCGAACACGTCGCCGTACAGCACCACATCGGCGCCGTACGCCTTGGTGGCGTCCACTTTCAGCGGGGGCGTAATCTGCGGCATGCAGATCGTCGCCTTGGCATGACGCTCGCGCGCCGCATACGCGACGCCCTGCGCATGGTTGCCGGCGGACGCGGTGACGATGCCGCGGGCGATCTGCTCCTCGGAAAGCGACGCGATCTTGTTGTACGCGCCACGAATCTTGAACGAACCGGTCACCTGCAGGTTCTCCGGCTTGAGCAGAATCTCATGCCCGGTCAGCTCAGACAGTGTGCGAGAGGGAATGATCTCAGTGTGACGCGCGGTGCCTTTCAAACGCTTGGCGGCGAGCTTCAGCTCGGCCGCGTGGTCACGCTGCAATGCCTTAAGGACGTCTTTCTGTTCCATACTGCGTATTGTATGCGTCGCCCTGCCGAACGGACGCGGCCGTCTCACCTGCGATTGCCGCAGTCGCGGCGACCCGTCGGAGGACTGGCCGGAAAACAGTTGCACGTATTCATAAGTCGGCTTCGTTGCGAGGCTCCCTTCGTCGCCGAGCGTCTGATGTATGACGGTCTCGATGGTAGGCGAAACGTAATTTATTGCCACGGTATCGCGTGTTTCTTGCGCAAGGAAAGAAATAACCCGCATACCGGTCCTGCAATTATCGTCGTGAGGCAAAGAAGCCGGTGAGCAGACGGGCGCAGGCCGCTTCGCGAACGCCGCCGACGACCTGCGGCACATGCCCGACATGCGGATCGCGGGGAATGTCCCAAATCGAACCGCACGCCCCCAGCTTCGCGTCCCAGGCCCCGAAGACGATGCGTCCGATGTGAGTCTGGATGCACGCCCCGGCGCACATCGGGCATGGCTCTAATGTCACCACCAGCGTGCAGTCGGCCAGATTCCAGTCGCCGCGGGCCTGCGCGGCCTCACGCATCGCCTCGATCTCGGCATGCGCCAACGGATCGTGCCCCGCCTCGCGACGGTTGCGCCCCCGGCCGATCACCGTGCCTCGCTCGTCGAGCACCACGGCACCGACCGGCACGTCACCCTGCTTCCCGGCGCGCTCTCCCAGCGCAATCGCCTCGCACATCGCCTCGTCAAGTTCGCCCATGCGCCCAGTTTATCGAAATCGCGCTCTCAAAACTTGCAGATACAAAATCAGAACCGCCATTTTCCAATACATCGACTTTTGTATCTGCGAGTTTTGAGAGCGCGATTCATGAACAACCACCAATCAGGCACCATGCCGATGCCGTATATTGAGGCTTATGGGCGAAGAAGCGGCACACGATACGACACGACGTCTTTCCGACGTGATTCCCGGACGATTCGGCGATCCGGTCTCGGTGCAGTATGCCTGGATGTCACCCGAAAACGCTGAAGCGATGCCGACACGGCCGTTGTTCCTCGCGCTGCATGGATGGGGATCCAATGAACGCGACATCGCCGGAATCATGCAGTACATCGCCCCCTACAACGATGTGGTGTCGCTGCGAGCGCCTCTGGTCCTGCACGCGCCGGAAGGCGTATCGGCCGGCGCATACAGCTGGTTCCATGACGCTGTGCCTTCCGGAGACGACCTGGATCACGACATCGCGGCCGCCGCACGCGCGGTCGACCAGTGGGTCGACGGCCACATCCCCGCGACGCGCGACGTCGTGCCGATCGGGTTTTCGCAAGGCGGGGCCGTCGCGGTCCATCTGCTGCGCATGCACCCGGAACGCTATCGCGCCGTCATCAACCTGTCGGGATTCCTCGCGCCCGCAGACGTGCCCGGCACCGCGCCGGCGGATGACCGGCTGGCCGACTTCGAGATACCGGTATATTTCGGATACGGCAAGAACGATGCGGTCATTCCCAAATACGAGCTGTTCGCCGCGGCCGCGTGGCTGGAAGAGCACACGTGGCTGACGACGAAAAGCTACCGCGGGCTGGACCATGCGGTGAGCCTGGACGAGTTTTCGGATATCCGGCAATGGCTTGTACTGCACGACATCGCGTCCGGCGTGCTGTGACCCGCGCGAACCCATCGGCCGCAACCACCCCGTTCAGATGCTGCTGTCGGCGTCCACACTCATGACGAACACGTTGCGGCGCAGGGCCTTCGCCTGGGCGCGTGTGATGTCGCCCGCCTCGAGCATGTCCTGGATGATGCCCAGCTCGATGCCGTAGCTTTCGCGCTTGATCTCTTCCGCTTGAGCGATCGCCTTCGCGCTGCCGCCCATGTTCGGCCGTGACTTCAACGCGCCCTCGGCCCGGCGATAATCGAGGATCAGCGCCGAGCAGTGCTCCGTACGGTAGGTGCCGCGTCCCATCTCCTCATACAGCCGATCCACCACGTGCTCCATCACGTCGAGCTGCAGCAGCCGGGAGTGCGTGAACATCTCGTCCTCGCTGATCAGTGGCGTGGTACGCCGGATCTTGCTGCTGATGCGCCGTCCGAGATTCTCCGCACGGCGTTCGAACGCGCGCATGCGACCGCGAATCTGAGACACCGCATGGCCCGAAGAGGAGTCCGTGGACGTGTGCCGCAACGTGTTCATGATGTCATCCATCATGCGTTCGCATGCCTCCACGCGCATGTCCTGCTCCGCCGCATCATCCAGCGGGTGCATTTTCAATTCGGCGAGCAGACTCTTGAGATAGTCCTTCTCCCAGTGCAGCGCCTCGATCTGCAGCCGCTCCAATCCCTGGGGGTCGGATTCCCCGACGCGCTGCTTCAATCTCGTGATGCGCTTCGTATACGACTCGATGACCATGAGCACCGCGCGGCGGTTCTCATCGTCGACTCGCCCCGTCAACTCCTCGACGGTCTTGCGTAGGATCTCTATGGTGATCTCCGTCATTTCGGGTGCCATGCGGTCACGGTTCGGAGCGAGCAGAGGCAGCATGAAATTCGCCAATAGTAGCGTGACGACGATGACGCCGGATGCGATGAAAATCAACTCGTCGCGCATGGGGAACGGCACGCCCCAGGTGACGGTGAACGGGATGGTGAACATCAGCGACAGGGTGATCGTGCCCTTGGCGCCTCCGAAGGTCATCACCGCGGCGCTGCGCCAACGGGCCGGCGTCATCTTGCGCCGTTTGCCAGTGTTGACGTCGCGCGCCAAACGCAGCATCCCGGCCACCCACAGGAACCGCATCGTCACCACGACCAGCGACACCAGCAGAATCACGATGCTCAGGCGCACGTTGCTCACGCCGGGATCGTCCCAACTGGCGCTCATCGCCTTCGGCAGCTGCATGCCGAGCAGGATGAACACGGCACCGTTGAGGCTGAACGACAGCACACCCCACACGCTGGACGACACGATGTTGGTGCGGGCGACGTTCGGCCCGATGCCGGTCCGGTCGAACCGCACGAACAGGCCGGACGCAACCACCGCGAGAATGCCGGACACGTGCAGTTCCTCTGCGGTCAGGTACAGCATGAACGGCAGGAACAGCTCCATCAATATGCGGGTGGTGGTGGTCTCCCAACCCAGCGAGCGCACGGTCTCGAACAGCCAGTTCGCGAGCAGGGCAATCACCAGACCGTATACGGCACCGCCGATGAACGAGAGCGCGAACTCGCCGGCAGCCCGGCCGATCGCGAACTCGCCGGTGATGGCGGCGGCGATGGCGAACTGGAAACCGACGATGCCGGACGCGTCATTGAACAACGACTCGCCTTTGAGCACGCCCAACTGGCGCAGGCTCAGCGACGCCTCCTTGCCCAGCGAGCTGACCGCCACCGCGTCGGTCGGCCCCAGCGCCGCGCCAAGCGCCAGCGCGGCGGCGAGCGTCACGGACGGCCAGACGGCATGGACGACGACGCCGACCGCCACCATGGTAGCGATGGCCAGTCCGATTGCCAATGACAATGACAGTTTCAGCGATTTCAGCAATTCGGATTTGTCGATCTCGTGCGCTTCCAGATACAGCAGCGGCGCGATGAACAGCACCATGAACAGTTCGGGATTCAGGGAGGCGTTGGGAAATCCCGGCACCTGCGTGATGATCGCGCCCATCGCGATCTGAACCAGCGGAGTCGACACCTTGGGGATGAACCGGCTGACGAACGACGAGAATACGACGACGCCGATAATGCACAGTATCAGCTGAAAGACTTCCAAGGCTCGCTCCGGCTCTCCGTCGGTTGTGTGGGATTACTTCACAATATAAACCGACTCCGCAACCGACACGTTAACTTCGACGTCCGGCTTAACGGCTGCGCGCGGGCAAAAAGAAACCCCGGCGGTGTTGCCCGCCGGGGAGAGAAAGGAGAGAGAAGAAGAAAGGGGTTCAGTTATTGAGAATCGTGCTGCCGATTCCCGGTCGGCTTGTGCTGACAATTAATAGTAAAACACCCGTTTCTTGGTGCAATGCTGAGATTGTCTGAAAGCTTCCTGTGAGTTGATGTCGCGGGCTGAATCCCATCACATGGTAATGGCTGTAGACTGTAGTGTGGCGCCGTGCGCCATACACGTGAGCGCGAAAAGGAGAATCCTCATGCTGCTGTCCGACCGCGACATTCTCGCCGCCCAGAAGGACGGTCATATTTCTCTTGACCCATGGACTCCGGAAATGGTGCAGCCCGCGTCGATTGACGTGCGCCTCGACCGTTTCTTCCGCCTGTTCAACAATCATGCCTACACATACGTGGATCCGGCCGAGAACCAGGGGGCGCTGACCGAGCAGTTCGACGTCGCTCCGGACGAGCCGTGGATCCTGCATCCGGGCGAGTTCGCGCTCGGCTCGACGTGGGAGTACGTCAAGCTCGACGCGACGGTGGCGGCACGCTTGGAAGGCAAAAGCTCGCTGGGCCGTCTGGGCATCCTCACACATTCGACGGCCGGCTTCATCGACCCCGGTTTCGAGGGGCATATCACGCTGGAGTTGAGCAACGTGTCGACGCTTCCGGTCAAGCTCTGGCCCGGCATGAAGATCGGGCAGATGTGCTTCTTCCAGCTCAGCTCTCCGGCCGAGCACCCTTACGGCTCCAAGGGCACCGGCTCCCATTATCAGGGCCAGCGCGGCCCGACCCCCAGCCGTTCCTACGTTAACTTCTACAAGGCCGACGTCAACGACTAGAGCCGATACCCAAGTTCTTTGACGCAATGTGCCGGCGACTCCATGACTGGGCCGCCGGCACATTGTTATGCTCCGTTCGATGCCGTCTGGCTTATTGGCGAATGGCGGTGAACAGCACCGACTGGGCCGGATGCAGCGATGGAGGGCGCAACCCGTAGGTCATCAGCGCCCGGCCCGTCATCAGCACGCCGTCTTTGGTCCACCAGCCCAACGGCGACTGGCCGCTGCCAAGACCAAGCCCGTCGAGATCGAGATCCAGCCACAACGGCTGTATGCGGTACGTGCCATCGGGGTCAAGACCGGGCACGCGAATCGGCGCCGCAGGGAGAGTCTGGGACGTTGTCAGTTGCGTGAACCGGTAGAACGCCGCGGAACGATCCGGCTTGACCATGCCGTCGACCCGGACGGCCGGATCGGCGATATCGGCGTGCACGCACGTGTCGATCGCGAACCATGCGCGGTGCCTCTTGTATTCGGCGACCCATTCGCCGAGCTTGTTCAACGCCTCGTCCGGCTCCTTGAGCAGATTCCATTCGACGCCCATGTGCCCGAAGAACGCCATCGCCATGCGCATCTCCTGGCTCGTGGCGCGATGCGTGGAATGTGCAGGACTCGCCCCCACATGCTCGCCCATCATGCAGGGCGGCACGAGCAGCGACGTGTACCGCTGAATATCGGCCCGCTCGACCGGGTCCACGCAGTCGGACGTCCACACGCGGCTGGCGAATTCGAGTATGCCCAGGTCGATACGGCCGCCGCCCGATGCGCAACTCTCAATCTCCAGTCCCGGATGCGCGACTTCGAGGTCACGGAACATCCGGTACACGGCGAGCGTCTGCCCGTGCACCGCCGGCCTGCCGGTACGTGGCGAGACCGCCTCGGTGACGAATTTGTTGTGGTCCCATTTGATGTAGTCGATGCCCAACTCGCCGACCAGCGCATCGATGGAATCATGGATGTATCGGTAGGCGTCGGGATTGGTCAGGTCGAGCACTTGCTGCGAGCGTCCCTGCATCGGCAGACGGTTCGCAGTCGGGCGCAGCACCCAGTCAGGGTGGGCGCGGGCCACGTCGGAATCCGGGTTGACCATCTCCGGTTCGAACCACAGGCCGAACTCCATGCCTTTTCCGTGCACGTAATCGGCGAGCGCCTTGAGGCTCTTCGGCCCGTCCGGCCACACATCCTGCGCTATTTGCCAGTCGCCGAGCCCGGATGTGGAGTCTCGGCGGGAGCCGAACCAGCCGTCATCCACCACGAACCGTTCGACACCGGAATCCCCGGCCTTATCGGCCAGAGCCTTCAACGTGTCGTAGTCATGGTCGAAATACACGGCCTCCCACGTGTTGAGAATCACCGGACGTGGCTTGACGGCGAGATCCGGGTGACAGGAGCGCACGTAATCATGGAATCTCGCAGCCACCTCGTTGAGCCCGTCACCGTACGACCCGTACAGCCACGGGGTGGTGTACGTTTCGCCGCGGGCGAGCGTGGCCTCGCCGCCGAGCAGCACCTCGCCGCCGCCAATCAGACCGGTCGTATACGGCTGACGCTCTGCCGACAGCACGGAATTGCCGCTCCAGCCCACATGCACCGAATAGACCTCGCCATGCTCGAACCCGAAGCCGGGCTCGCCCGCGGAAAGCAACAGAGAGGCGTCAAAACCTGGGCGCCCCGCCATCGAGACCTTCTCGAAGCGTCCTTCGGTCAGCGGCTGCCGCTGCGGGCTGCGTTCGCGCAGATGATGGCCGGTGGTGGTGAGTATCTCCGTGGCAAGTGCCTGGAGCGGGAAGCCGAGTTCGACTTTACCGACTTCCAAGTCACCGGTCAGAAGATTACCGGCTGGAAGATTACGCAGCGTGGCGCGCTGTCTGATCAGTCCGCCGGGCAACAGTTCGGCCGTCCATGACAGTTCCACGCCCTGCTCGGTATCCGACGCGGTCACGGTGACGACCGGCACCTGTTGCGTGACGGTATGCGCGGCACCGTCCACGCCGTCGGACACGTCAACGCCTTGGCGTTCGTCCTGACGGATTGCGATGCCGGTCACCGTGAATGCACAGAACGGCGCTACGCCGGCGCGCCGGATATCCAGTCGCGGTGCCCCTATCCACGACTCGCTTTGCGTGGGCATGATGCTTGGCCAGGCGGTCTCGTCCAGCGCGCCGGACACGCGCTGCGGCCGCAGGGCGTCGTATGCGGCGAGTACGGTTCCCGGCGCCGCGAGCGGGCGGCCCCAGTGCACGAAGCGCGGAAGACCGTGACCGGCGAAGATCAGCGCGAACGCCACATCAGCAGCCGGCTGCTCAGCATAAATAGCGGTGAGTTCCGTTCCATCGGCGGCGGCGCCATGGAATTGTTCGATGAGTGACATTGCGAATCCCTTCGGAACGTGCCATTGATATATGGTTCGCCTCCGATGCTACGACATCGTTCCGTCATGTCACCGCATATTCAGCGATTCCGGGGTATGAGAAGGGCTCCCGTTTTCCGATGTGGAGAGCGGGAGCCCTGACTGCCGGTGGAGGCTTATGGCATTGTTATGCCATGATGCCGCGCTTGCGGTCGATGGCGCGCATGATCGCCTTGTAGATTTCCGAGGCGATCAGTACGACCGCGGCGAGGCAGATGCACTCGACCCATGCCCACGGTCCGAGCGGCGTGGTGCCGAACGCGGAGTTGAGGAACGGAACGTAGATCACCACGAGCTGCAGCACGACAGACAGGCCGATCGCCCCCCACAGCCACTTGTTGGAGAACAGGCCGACGAACGCGGACTGACGTGCGGAACGCGATGCGATCGCGTTGAACAGCTGCGCGAACACGAGAATCGTGAAGCCCATCGTACGGGCCTCGATCATCTGGAATTCGTGGGTGCCGCCGATGGAGCGGTCGGTGAACAGGCCACCTTCAAGGTGCATGTCCATGCCGATCAAGGTGACGGCCGCCATGATGATGCCGATGAACGCGATATCGATCCACATGTCCCTGTCGATCACGCGGTCGGTGAGCTTGCGCGGGCTGCGTGCCATCACGTCATCGGTCTGCGGGTCGACACCCATCGCGAGCGCCGGGGCGGCGTCGGTCAGCAGGTTGATCCACAGCAGCTGCGTGGCGAGCAGCGGCACGGCGACACCGGTGGTTCCCGGCTGCGTGATGCCAAGCACGCCGGCGAGCATGACGCCGCCGAACACGGTGAACACCTCGCCCACGTTGGAGCTCAGCAGGTAGCGCAGGAACTTGCGGATGTTGTCGAAGATCACACGGCCTTCGCGCACGGCGGCGACGATGGTGGAGAAGTTGTCGTCCGCGAGAATCATCTTCGCGGATTCCTTGGTCACCTCGGTGCCGGTGATGCCCATCGCCACGCCGATGTCGGCGGACTTGACGGCCGGGGCGTCGTTGACGCCGTCGCCGGTCATGGCGGCGATGTTGCCCTGGCGCTGCAGCGACTCCACGATCTTGAGCTTGTGCTCGGGGGCCACGCGGGCGTACACGGAGACCTCAGAAGTCTCCTTGTCGAACGCCGCCTCGTCGGGCATCGCGTCGAGCTGATCGCCGGTGAGGGCCTTGCCGCCCTTTTCGATGATGCCCAGATCGGAAGCGATGCGGGCCGCGGTGAGCGGGTGGTCGCCGGTGATCATCACCGTGCGGATGCCGGCGCGATGCGCTTCGGCCACGGAATCACGCACTTCGGTGCGCGGCGGGTCGATGATGCCGACCATGCCGGCCCAGATCAGGTCACGCTCGATGACGTCGCTCTGCTCGGAGATGTCGGTCACCTGGCCGGCTGCATTGGTCTTGATGCCGGGGATATCGGCCAGGGATGTGGTGCCGAGCGGGCGGTACGCCTCACCCAGCGTGCGGTATGCCTCACCGGACAGACGCTCGACGGTCGCGAGAATCTCCTGGCGGTCGCCTTCGGTCATCGGGCGGACGGCGTCGCCAACCGCGATGCGCGTGCAGTAGCCGAGCAGCACATCGGGCGCGCCCTTTGCATATACGCTCAGGTTGCCGTTGTCGCTGCTGTCCTTGCCGATCACGGCCATACGCTTGCGCTCGGACGTGAACGGAACCTCGGCCACACGGTCGAGCTTGCCGAGGGCGCGGTCGGCCTTGATCTTGCGGGAGGCGACGACGAGCGACACCTCGGTCGGGTCGCCGACGATCTCCCACTGGCCGGCATCGTTCTGACGCAAGTCACCGTCGTTGGCAAACGCTCCGACGGCGATGGTGCGCAGGGCTTCGGCGTTGACCGGGGCGCTCTCCTCGATGGCGTCGCCACCCATGCCCAGCATCTTGCCCTTGGGCTCGTAACCGGTGCCGGTGAGCTGCACTTCACCGCTCGGGGTGACGATGCGCTCGACGGTCATCTCGTTACGCGTGAGCGTACCGGTCTTGTCGGAGCAGATCACCGAAGCGGATCCCAGCGTCTCCACGGAGCTCAGCTTCTTGACGATGGCGTTGTGCTTGGCCATGCGCTGCACGCCGAGCGCGAGAACAACCGTCAGAATCGTCGCAAGACCTTCCGGCACTGCGGCGACGGCCAGCGAAACGGCCAGCAGCAGCGAGTCGATGAGATCGTCGGGCATCTTGTGGAAGCCCTGCGTGATGAACAGCGCGACGAGCACGACGGCCGCGATGATGCACACGGCAATGCCCAGGATCTTGGAGACGTGGGTCATCTCCTTCTGCAGCGGGGTATCCTCGTCATCGGTCTGCGACAGCATGTCGGCGATCTTGCCGACCTGCGTGTTCATGCCGGTTCCGGTCACGATCGCGCGGCCGGTGCCCTGAGTGACGGACGTGCCGTTGAAAATCATATTGGTGCGGTCGCCCAGCGCCTTGGCGGAGTCGAGCGTGTCGGGCTTCTTGCCCACCGGCACGGATTCGCCGGTCAGGCTCGCCTCGGCGATGCGCAGCGACGCGGCGGCGAACAGACGCCCGTCGGCGGAGACGGTATCGCCTTCGCCAAGCACCACGATGTCGCCGGGAACCACGTCGGCGGTGTTGATGTGCACGATTTTGCCGTCACGCAGCACGGAGGTCTGCGGTGCCGTCATTTGGGCGAGCGCCTCCACCGCCTGCTCGGCACGAGCCTCCTGAATATAGCCCAGCACCGCGTTGACGATCAGGATCAGGATGATGACGATGGCGTCGAACGGCAGCACTTCGCCGGCCGTTCCGTGCGAGCGCTCGATGAACCATGCGATCAGTGAGATGACAGTGGCGGCAAGCAGCAGGTACACCAGCGGATCCTGGAACTGCGCCAGGAACTTCTTCCACTTGGGTACGGGTGGCGCGCTGGCCAACTGGTTCGGGCCGAATTTCTCCAACCGGCGCTGCGCCTCGGCGGAGCTCAGGCCGGTATTGGTATCCACATCCAGCGCCTTGGCGACTTCGTTCGTCTCGGTCAAGCTGGGATCGACGTCGTGAAGCAGGCCTTCCTGCGACTGCACGCCTGTGGATTGATCATTTGTGTGATCAACCATAATGGTCTCCTTGATATAGCCGCGGAGTAGTCAGCCCTCACGATCACCGGGATCGTCCCCTCCCCCGGTCATCTCGATAAAGCTGCGCGGTTATGGGCACCGGCGCAACTGCTGCCGATGCATACTGTTGCCATTATTCCACAAACCCGTCATCGCTTGGCGAAACAGCCCTTTACGTGTTGTCCAAATATCCGCATTCCGCGAACGATTTCAGGCGACACGCTCACACAGCGCGAGCAGCCAGCGGAGCGTCGCCATGGTGTAATCGAACAGTTCGTCGTCCATGCCGAAATACCGCTCGCAGCACTCCCTGCTCACATCGACCATCGCAAGACCTTCTGGCTCTCCGGGCGTGAATGACGCCGCCCGATCCTGCATTCATCATACGTGCCAAGGCAAGGAATCCGGCGGCTTCGGAACCGGACGAGCTTCGTTCCGTTCCTAAGTGCGCGCCGAAACGACAACTCTGCGCACTTAGGAACGCAAACTATGCGATCTGCGTTCCTATGTTCGCGCACTCGGCGTTCCGGCGCGCACTTAGGAACGCAAACCGAGTCTCTCAGGAGATTGGGGCGATTCGCGCGCCGCGAATGGCTGTTTGGCGTGGGGGTCTGGGACAATGGCACGTATGGCAATCAAGAAAGGTCCGACCAAGGGGTCGGGAGGAAAACACCGCAATGCGCTACGCGGCAAGGGGCCGACGCCCAAAGCCGAGGATCGCGTGTATCACAAGGCATACAAGGCCAAGCAGGCGACGAACCGTCGCAAGATGGCAGATCCACGACTGGCAGCCCGCCGTCGCGCCGCGAAGTTCACGTCCGATTCGGACGATCTGGTCATCGGCCGCAATGCCGTGCTGGAGGCGCTGCGCGTCGGCGTCCCCAGCATGCAGCTGTATATCGCGACACGTATCGAGCATGATGACCGTACACGCGAGATCATCAAGCTCGCCGGCGCACAAAGCCTGCACCTGCTGGAGGCCGACCGTCTGGAAATGGATCGCATCGCCCGGTCGTCGAACCATCAGGGCGTCGTGCTCAAAGTGCAGCCGTACCAGTATTCGTCTCTCGCCGAGCTGGCGGATATCGCCGAGCGCAAGGCCAAGGCCATGGACGTGGTGAATTCGCCGAGTGCGCGCATCAACGCACGCCCGCTGTTCATCGCGCTCGACGGCGTGACCGACCCGCAGAACCTGGGTGCGGTGATTCGTTCGGCCGCCGCCTTCGGTGCCAACGGCGTGATTCTGCCGGAGCGTCGTTCCGCTTCGGTCACCGCTGCCGCGTGGAAGGTATCGGCCGGTGCCGCGGCGCATATCCCGGTGGCTCGCGTGGTGAACCTCACCAAGGCCATCGAAAGCATGCGCGAACGTGGATATTACACGGTCGGCCTAGACGGCGGCGGCGATAAGCTGGTCGGCGAAACCGGTTTCGAGACCGATCCGCTGATCGTCGTGCTCGGTTCGGAAGGCAAGGGACTGAGCCGACTCGTGCGCGAGTCGTGCGACGCGATCGCCGGCATTCCGATCACGTCCATGGTGGAGTCTCTGAACGCCTCGGTCGCAGCCGGTATCAGCCTGTACGCGGTCGCCCGCGCCCGTCGCGAAGCAGCGGCAGCCGCCACGAAGTAATACCCATATCTCCCCCCCCCTGCTGCCGGCGGGGTCATCAAGCGGAACGAAAATCGGGGTGGCCGCCGCAATCGGCGCTCCACCCCGTCCGGTTTCGCTCAGCAGCTCCACATATCAGTGGCTCCACACCGCGGCATCAGGATCGTCGTCGGGATTGTAATCATCATCGTCGATGGGCTTTTCGTAATTCGCCTCATCGTCGACCACACCGGAATCCGCTTCAGCGTTGAGCTCGTTCACGGCTTTGTCATCCAGCTTGTAGTTCGGCAGCACGGATTGGATGTAGCTTTCCACAGCCTCGCCCATCGGCACGTCGTGGCCGGCCTTCTCGGCAAGGAACCAGCGGTGATCCAGCACCTCATGGAAGAACTGTGCCGGCTCGATCTGCGAACGATATTCACGTGGAATCATACGCACGGTCGGCTCATACACCTCACGCATCCAATCGGTGGCGACGATCTCCAACTCCTCGCCTTCACGCCACGTGGAGGCACGGTACGCATCCAGATCGTTGAGCAGGCGCCGCGCCTGATTCTCCTGCACATCTAAACCGGTCAGTCGCAGAAGCTTGCGCGACGCATAGCCGGCATCGACCACGCGCGGGCGGACCAGCACGCGCTTGCCGTCCTCGGCGGTCTTCATCTCCAGCTCATCCACGTCGAAGCCAAGATCGTTGAGCTTGTTGACGCGCTGCTCGATCTTCCACATCTCATCCGGGCCGAACTTGTCGGTGTCGGTCAGCGTGCTCCACAACGAGTGGTAGCGGTCGACCAGACGGTTGCCCACCTCGATCTCGTCCACGTCGCTCGGCAGCAGACGGCCAGAAGCCAAATCCATCAATTCACCGATGATGTTGGTGCGAGCCAAGTCGATATCGTATTCACGCTGGCCATCGGTAAGCTGCACCTGCAAATCACCGGTTTCGGCGTCCACCAGGAAGGCGGAAAACGCGTCGGCATCACGCAGGAACAGGACGTTCGACAGCGACACATCGCCCCAGTAGAAGCCGGCCAAGTGCAGGCGAACCAGCAGCACGGCAAGGGCGTCGATCAAACGCTCGGCAGTATCCGGCTGGAGATTGCGGGCGAACAGCGCGCGGTACGGCAGTGAGAACTTCAGGTGACGGGTGACCAGAATCGCTTCCAGCGGCTCACCGTTGCGGTCATGACGACCGGTGACCACGGCAATCGGGGTGACGGTCGGCAACTCGAGCTTCTGCAGTCGGCGCAGAATCTCATACTCGCGCTCGGCCACCTGACGGGTGATCTCTTTCATGGCGTAGACCTCATCACCGACGTGCACGAATCGCACGACGTGGCGGGAGATGCCTCGCGGGAGGTTTGCCAACAGTTCGGCGGGCCAGGTCGCCAACGGCTTATGCCAGGGCAGCGTGAACATCTTCGGGTTCGAGCTGGCGGCGGTGATCTTCAATGCTTGCGGCTCAGCTGAACTGGCATGTTCGTCTTCGGCTTTGACGGACGTGGCCTTCAGCGCGCGCGGATCCATCTGGGGAAAATCGTTCAACTCCATGTGTTCGATTTTACGTGGTGCTTGGGAAGTGCAGCGAGTAGCGGCGACTTCGGCGCGTTATTCTCGCATACGAATAAATCATCTGTATGGGATTTGCCGGCCGAATTGACGTCCCGTATGCGACGCCTCATGCGCAATCTGAACAAAATGAACGCAACAAGTAACATGAGCCCCGCTGCCGCAGCAATGCTTCCTACGGCGGCACCGGTACGGCCGATAACGCCAGGCTTTACCGGCTCCTTGTTTGGATTATTTTCGGGCGGGACAACAGGAGTTCCGGCGCTAAATTTCGGCTCTACCGTGATGTTGAGATCGGCGGCCGTGTCTCCGCTGCCGGGAATCGAGATGAGGAACGGATCGCAGTCGTATGCTTTGTTGGCTTTCGCCGAGCTCGTGCGAGAGACCAGATATAGGCCGAGCGGCAGATTCTGGAAAGTGAGCTGACCAGCTACGTTAGTGGTGCCGGAATGCTGGTACAGCTTGTTTTTCGCCGCGTGCGCAGCGAGCTTCTTGGCCGCATCGTGATATTCACTTGATGTCAGGCGTTCCCAATCGGCAGTGAGGCCGGAAAAATCGCCGACGGTTTTATATGAGGAGACGCTACCATCATTGTTCGTTGCGACGGTGGCGACGCGCACGATGGAATAGGTATCGCCGGCAAGCAATTTGGGCGAAGCCGTGTCTCGGCCCCATACGGCATTGATGGTGAGAGCGCCGAAAGAATCAGCTTGCGCATATGGCACCATAGAGCCGAGGGCTGCAAGAACAGTGAGGACGATAGTAACGGCGGCGGCAATCATGGCAGCAATGCGCGCCGCACCATACTCGCTTCCGCTATGCAGGTCTAACATGTCTGCCCGGTCCTTTCCGCCATGATGAATGTGATTGGTTATTTGTACTGTCTGGCTGAGGAGGCAAGTCACCGTCCGGCTCGATATCCGCAGAGTCAGAATCACCAGATGCGACCTTGGCGCTCCCACTCTGCCGGCGTCGCCGCTCATGGCGCTGCCATAAATGCCATGCGATGAGCAAGGCAATCAGTGCAAGAGACGGCAACAAGTACTGCAGCGGAATGTCCACGTGGAACGTGGATTTGGCGTCATCCTGCTGCTGCGGCGTGTATGGGATGCGATGGCCACGCACCAGCAGCCGATGCGTATTGACCGCATACGGCGTACAAGTGATGAGCGTGACCAAATCCTTGCCGGGCTCAATTGCCAGTTGTTTGGTATCGGTCGGCAGAACGGTAGTGATCTTATCGACCTGATACGCATACGTGTCTTTAAGTATTGTGATGTAGAACTTGTCGCCTTTTTTCATAAGGTTCAAGTCCGTGAACAGTTTTGCCGTGGGCAAGCCCCGGTGGCCAGACAGCGCCGCATGAGTGGACGCGCCACCAACTGGCAGTGAGGTCTGTTCGAGATGTCCGATGCCGGATTGCAACACTTTCTCGGAAGTGCCGTGATAAATCGGCAAGGTCTCCTCGAGCTTAGGCACAGTGATGTATCCCATCATGCCGTCACCGTCAATATTGAGCAGACTGTTGTATTCCTCGTCCGTGGATGCGGAATTGACGGCACTGGCAAGAGCGTCGGTCTCTCCCGCATCGTTCTGGGCGAGCTTTTCGTTATAGGCGTGCGCAGCATCCAGCACCTTCTGGTACTGTTCCTGGCTCAATGCTTCAACGCTGGCGTCGTAGTTATTTACGGCGCGGCTGGCGTTGCGCATAATGAGGAAGTTGCTGATCGTCGGATAGAACAGAATGAGCATTCCACCGAGAATGACCAGTAAGGGCAGGATGTTGCGCAGTCGTTTCATCGAGCGTTCTTTTCGCGAGGAAACCGTGTTGTGGGCGTAGCGGGTGTGTGCCCTTCACGCCCAAAACACGGCCATGCTCGTCAGGCGTTCTTGCGCTTGAGAGTCCAGGCAACGCCGAGCGCGATGACCAGCACACCAATCACCGTGAAGGCGATGGTACCCATGCCACCAGTGCCAGGCAGGATAGCACCGGACTTGTTCTGGACCGGGATGACACCGTTCGATGCGGTCTGGTTGTAGTCGTTGCCATTGTCGTTGTTGTAGGTGATGGTGACGGTGGCATTCGTGGTGTCAGTGCCGTTGTTCTGGCCATTAACCTTCACGCCGATGGCACTGGCGAGCTTGTTGTAGCCGGCCGGCGCTTTGGTCTCGGTGAGCGTGTACTCGCCGTTCTTCAGTCCCTCGAAGACAACCTTACCGTTTGCAGGAGTGGTGATAGTCGTAGTACCTGTCTCACCAGCCTTAGCTACACGGTACACAGCGTTCGCGGTAGCACTACCGGCAGAGACTTGCACGAAGCTAATAGCGGAGCCGTCCTTATGTGCGAGTGTGAACTCAGCACCAGCAAGTCGAGTAGCGGCATCAGTATATTGGTCACCAGTGTACTTATCGACGGTGAAGCCATAAGTGAAGACGCGAACCTTGCTGGGCTCGGACTCACCGGTGCCATTGGTGCTCGGGTTGTTGGAGTACTGAATCTTTGCGGAGTTGACGTTACCAGCACCGCCCACAACAGCATTCTCGTTCAGCGTGGCCGTGTAGGTGACGGTGATCTTCTTGCCGGCATTGGCCTGCTGCTTGGTCTTGAAGTCCTTCATGGCGACAGTAAGCGTATTGTTGTTGGAGGCCGTAGGAGTGGTGACGGTGTAGTCAGTGTTCTCGGTCAGTGTCACATTTTCGACCTTAACGGATTTGACTTGTCCAAAGGTGAGGCCCTTAGACAACGTATCCTTGAAGTTGAAGGTGTAGGTGTCATAGGCGGACATGTCCGGAATGGTGGAAGTCAGGGTGAAGGTCAGGGTATCACCGATCTTCGCGTCGGTGGCGTCCTTACCAGTGCCGTCTACCTGTACCTTCTTGTCGACGGTAGGCAGATCGCCCTTAATGTCGGCATCCACCTTGGTGCTATGAACGGAAACTAGCGTGGCGTATTGACTCTTGGCGTTGGCCAAGGTCGCACCCGGCACAGCGACCACGTAGTAGCCGTAGCCGAGACCAGTGAACGTCGCAGTGTACTTACCGTTCGAGGCATCGGCAGATACCGTAGCAGTCGCGTCAGCCGTGATGTTGTTGGCCTTGGTCTGCGCCCAGTTCGATGCCTTGGTAGCGAAAGCAACCAAGGTACTATCCTTCAGCTTGGATACGTAGTCGTTTGCTTTATCGTTGACGTTCTCGTCGGTAACACCAGTTAGTCCGACGGAGTTCTTGAAGAACGGCTTCCACTCGTCAGTCAACGTGTAGGAGACAGCCTTGCCGTCACCGCTCACGGTGGCGGAAAACATCTTGTAGGCGTTCACGGTCTTACCGGCGAACTTCGCGTCAGTAGTGCTGACCGTCAGCGTGGCATTATCCGCTGCGTTGGCCGTGGCGACTGTCGTCGCAGCCAATCCAAATACGGTGGCAATCGCCGCGGCGGCAGCGAAAACCTTTTTCATCAGTGATTTCATTACTGTTCCTTTCTCTAGATGGAAATCTTTTCTGTTTGGCAGGTACGGTTTGTCTATGTGGTCGTCACGAGGCATGGGCACCTCGCTTTCGTATACGGCTGGAGCCCGAGCGGACTGTGCCGGATTGAACGCGTTGATTACGCACGTACCAGACCACGCCAGCTCCCATAAGCAGCAAGCCGAACATCAGGAACCACATCGTGCCCGCGCCTCCCGTATCCGGAAGCAACGCCGCATTGGTAACAATGGCCACGCGTTCCTTGGTGTTGTAGGAGACCGATACTTGGTATCCGGCCTCCGCGGGCTTGATGGTCTTGGTGGTATCGCCGTCCTTATAGGTCACGGCGGTTTCTTCCACGGTGTACGTGTAGTAACGCACGATGTCCTTGCCGTTGGCATCCTGTCCATCCACGAATGCGACCGGCAGTCCTTGAATCACCTTGCGCCAGGTGTTGCTCCAGGAAGAGGCATCGGAGGAGTCCAACGTCACCGTCCATGGATTCTTCTGCGTCACGGTTGTGCAATCCGCGCCGAAGCATTGAATCGTCTGCGGCGTCACCGTATTGCCACTGCCATCGGTATAGTGCGCGGCGATCTTCAGTTCGACCGACTGCGGCCGTTCGAGGTTGCCGTCCTTCCATACCTTCTGGACGGTCAGGTCAATGGTTCGGCAACCGTCCTTGCCGCACGGGTCCTGGCCGTCGTCCGGTTCGGGGGTGAGTCCGCCGTTGTTGTCGGTCACGGTCGCGTCGAGCATGAGCACGGCCTTGGCCGGGGACTGGTAGGCATCGAGCTTCGTCTTGGTGCTGCCGTCCGTGGAGTTGACCACGGCGTCCTTAATGCCGACCCAAGTGGTGCCGGCGTCGCCGGATGCGGAGCTGTGCACAGCGCTGCTGTCGTATGTGTTGACCACGTCGAACAGCTTCACTTCCCAACGATCGAGTCCGGTGTTCAGCGCATCGTCTGCCGTGTTCTTCTGCGAGAAGATCTTGTTGCCGTCCTGTGCGGAGGTGCGGGCCTCACTAGCGTTCGCGGCCGCCTTGCGGTAAATGCGATAGGTGTTGTATGCCTTGTCGCCGTTGCCGTCATCGACCGGCCCAAGGATGTCGCTCATGGTGTTGAAGTCCCATACGGACTTGAGTTTGGTGTTCGAGAACGGGTCGACCAGTCCGCTGGTGCCGCGGATCGTGTCGGCGTAGACCATGTGGTCGTCCGCCAGCACGCCCTCGTCGTTCAGTCCGGCGAAGCCGCCCGTGTAGCCTGTGGAAAGATCCTTCACACCGTCGGTATCCTGAGTTGCCCCTCCGCCGAACACGTCATAGCCACTGGCGATGCCCGTTACGGTGGACTGTTCCACGCGAGTACGGTTGCCCTTGATGAGCTGGACGGTCAGGTTGCTGCTCGACCCATTCATATCAATGCCGTCTTTGCTGCAAGGCAGTTTGATGACACTATCGCCGATGGTGACAATCGCCACGTCGGTCTGCTGCTGGTTTTCATCATCAGCCTTGGACAGAGCAACGCTCACCTTCAGTCCGAACAGGTTCACGTACAGCACGTTGCCTTCCGAAAGCACCTTGAGATCGAATACCTTGCCGAAGATGGCCGGGAACCACTTGCCTAAATCGATGACGCCGACCTGTTCCGCCTTGTCGAGGTACAGGAGCTTGACCAGCGCGTTCACCACATGCAGCAGCAGTTCCACAAGTACAGAGTTGACCTTCGCGTCAACCAAATAGGCACGGCTGGTTTCACCGACGAATCCGCCGGCAATCTCACCGCTAGTGACCTTCTTGAGATTGTCAGACGCGCAGCCCTTCACCCTGGCCAAATCCGCGTATCCAACAAAACCGCCTGCGACCTCGCGTCCGGTAGCCTTGTCGGTGGCTTTGCCGTAATTGTCGCCATGGTGTGTGGCGGTGACGGTATAACCGTCCGGGATGCCGATGACGCGCGAATCGCCAACGTGCGAGCCCCAGATGTCAAGTACGCCGGCCGTGGCACCAAGCAGATTGAGCGCATCTGTGCCGAGCTGTGCATTGTCGGCGGCGACCGTGCCGGATTTGCCAAGATGCCCGATGAAGCCGCCCACGTAGTTCACGCCGGTCACACTGTTGAGGTTGGTGACCGCAGACTGCTTCACAGAGCCATTGATCAGCCCACCGCCGAAGCCACCGGCCGCACCGGTGTAACGCTTCGAGTCAAGCATGCCCTTTGTGGTGGAATCATGGGCGACAATCTGGATGCCGTCGCTCACACCGTTGATCCGACCGTCATAGATGAAGGTGCGGAATGCTTCGAGCACGCCCACGTTGCCGACCTTGAGCAGTTTGAGCAGCAGGTTGGTATTCTGCTTATCGCCGGCCTCGCCGCCGCCGACGGAAGCGACGCTGGACACATCGGCAAGGCCGAAGAAGCCGCCCGCGTATTGCCCGCCTTCAACGGCGCGCAGCCCGGTGACTGTAAGTGCGGCTGGGTCATTGTTCGGATCCGCTTCACTGCCGGTGCCTTTGGCGGAATCCTTGTCACCGAGGATCGAGGCCTGCAGCGAGCCGGCGAAACCGCCGGCGTTCAGGGCATACTTGGTTGTGGTGTTACCCTTATCGTCCTTGGTCTCATATGCGCCGTCGACCGTGTATCCCCATGCCGGGTCATCCGAGCTCACATGTGCACCGCGAATCGTCGTAACCGTGGCCTGCAATACGCTGACCAGACTTGCCGGGGTCGAGACCAGCGAGTCGAGGATTCCTTGCAGGAATCCCTCGGATGCGTTGGTGTCCACATCCGCGACCGCGCCGGCAGTGGCCACGCCGATGAATCCGCCGACGTTGTTGCGGCCTTCCACCTTGCGCAGGTTGGAAACGTTGGCACCAGCAGCGGTGACACCCTTGACAAGCTTCTGGCCGTTCTGGCCGAGATCGCCCCAGATCTGGCCACCGACCGCGAGACCGGCATAGCCTCCGGCATTACCGGTACCGTGCGTGATGTCTTCACCGGTGGCCACGACCTTCATACCCTTGCGGTAGCCGGCCACGCTCGAAGATTTGACGACGGGCACAAATACCTGTGCCACGTCGAGCATCTGTCCCAAATCAAGTTTGATGCCTTTGTCGCCGAATAGTTGGATAGAGCCGAACGAGGATGCCGAGCCGGATTCCATCGTGCCCGCATAACCGCCTGCCGCACGCATGGCAGAGACGGTCTTGACATCCATCGACTGGCCATCGGTGATCGTGCCGGTGCGCATCAGACCGACGTGTCCGCCGGCGACGCCGGAATCATGCAGGTTCGCGCCGGTCCGATACTCCGCACGTCCTGTGACGACGTTGAATCCGAAGATGTAGGATTCGAGGAACTTGTCCAGGGAATCCTGATCAGTAACAGAGCCCGCACCATCGCCCGTAGCTACCTCGGTAAATTCCTTGCCATACGCACCGTACTTGCCGATGTTGTCGACCCACGTCTTCCACTGGTCGTAGCTCATATTGCGCAGCGGACCGGTGACCTTCGTGTGCTCCTCGGTCGGGTAGACCACGGACAGCACGCCGGCGAGGTTGCCGGCCTTGATGAGACCGCCGAGCAAGGAGAGCGAACCGCCTTCAGCGGTATCGGCCGCTTCCATGAAGCCGGTGTAACCGCCGGCGATTTCGGCACCGTATACACTGCGGATGCGCGCGGCGTAGGCTACGCGCTGCGGCCCGTTGTATTTGCCGCCGGTATTCTCCTGCTTCCACGCTGCTGTGTTGTTGCCCCAGATATGACCGCCACGATTACGACCTGCATAGCCGCCGGCCATGCCGCGGCGTGTGGTCGTATCCGATGCCGCCTGGGCACGCACCGCGCCGCCGCACACTGCGGCATCGGTCGAGCTGTTGCGAATCGTCGGCGTGAAGTCCTGCACGAGCGAGAGCAGGTTGTCGAGGTTGGCAAGCTTCTTGAGCACGCTGCCGTCACCAAGCACGTTCGCCACGGCTCCCGGCTGCATGGCGCCCACGTAACCGCCGGCCGAAACCTGGCCGATGATGTATACGAACTCATGAGAGCTCGAGTCCTGAATGTGGCCGCCTTCGATGTCTCCGGCGAAACCACCAGCCATACCCAGTGGATCGGGCTCATTGTTGGCATTCCTATGATCTGCGGCGCTGGCCAGAACAGAGTATCCGCCGATGCCGCCAGTCACATCGGAGTGTTCAATCGTCGAGACGACGACATCCAGCACACTGAGTACATCGTTGAGATTGACGTTCTTGCCGAGCAGTCTCAGGCCACCGCCCACAGCTGCCGCCGAGCCGATGTCCATTTTGCCGATGTAACCGCCGGCGTATCGCGCAGCGGTGACTGCATATGTGCTGTCTTTGCTCAGATAGGTGTCATTGATTGATCCGGCGGTTTCCAGATTCTTCGGTGCCTTGACATCAGTATGGCGCAGTTGGGTCACACTGGAATGGGACACCTGCACACCGGAACCGTATCCGATGTAGCCGCCGGCGGAACCGGATTGCGTATCGGATTGGTCAAGTCGGGTGGCGGAAACGGTGAAGCCGGGATCGTCCGGGTCGGAAATCTTGTTGCCGCTGGTGGTCTCCACGGTGGTGGCATCGGAATGCACACCCGCGTAGGAGATGAATGGCACATAGCCCTGCACCACCTGCAGCAGGTTGGCGAGATCCACCGTACCGAATTTGCCGAGCAAACTCAGGCCGCCGTTGCCAGCCGAAGCGAGCGCACCGGAGACAACCTTGCCGCCGAAACCGCCTGCGTATGCGCCGCCGGTCACATGGTCGAGGTTGACAACGGCCACGGGGTTGGTTTGCACGCGGGACTGTACACCGGCCAGCGTTGAGTCGTTCTTGAGATCGGTTTCGGAGAACTGATTGACTTTGCCGCTTTGGAAGTTTCCCGCATAGCCGCCCGCGATATCGCCTTCGACATAACCGCCGTTGACGTATGTCACGGTGGTATCCGTATAACTTGGAATCAGATACGGTACGGCACCGAGCAGGTCGTTCACGGACAGCAGGCCGCCTTTGATCAGGCCATCCAATACGCTGGAATCTTCTGCGTTGCTGAGCGCGTCGGCGAGGCCGCCGGTGGTGGAGAAGCCCACGAAACCGCCTGCCACACCATCGGACGTGCTGGTATCGGCTGTGACCGATTTGAGGTTTGTCACATGGCTTTCCCGGGTCTTGGTGCTGTTGGCCTGACCATAGAAACCGCCTGCAGCGTAATCGGTTGTTTCGTTGTTCTTGTTCTTGCCGGTTGCCGCAACCGTGAATCCGCCAGAGATGCCGTTCACGTTCGATGCAGTGACTGCAACCGAAGAATATTGGGCAACCGATAGCAGACCGGAAAGCTTGATAAGCCCGAGCACATTGAGACCGCCAGCGCCGATGGCGTCGCCTGGTCCAGAGAAGCCAATAAAACCGCCGGCTTCTCCCTTGGCCGAGACCGTGGCCAGATTGGTAAGGTTCGTGTGGGTCACGTCGCCGCCGGTGGCGCATCCGATGGCACCGCCTGCATAATATGAACCAGCCGTCACTGTCAGGCCGGATGCCGGAGCGGTGACAGACATGTTCTCCACGGTGAACGCGGCAAACTGGTCAAACTTCTTGAGCATGGCAATATCGCCAATTTTCACCACACTGTTGAGCAACCCAGCTACCGTTGTCGGTTGCAGATTGCCGACGATGCCACCCGCGTAGGAGCCCGTGGCCGTGACCGATTCAAGGCCTTCTATGGTGGTGGAACGCTGCTGTGGGAAGTCACGACGATTGTTGTACTTCCAGAATGTGAGTTTTTGAAGGCGGTTCTGCGAGGAATCACCGATCACCGTACCCGAACCTTCACCCACAAGGCCGCCCGCGTAATCACCGCCGGCAGCAACTGTGAAGGAACCCTTCATTTGTGTACCGAGAATCGCAGAAGGATTCACACCGACGATGGATAGCAGTTCTCCTGCACCGTTATTGCTGCCGCTCAGCAATTTAGTCACAGCCTTGGTGAGCTGTTTCAACAACGATGCCTTCGTGGTATCGTCCGTACCGAGTTCCAGGCCCCATCCCACGGAGGCGAATCCGGTGAATCCTCCGGCGTGGGATCTGTCGGCAGTCACGGCGACCGAAGCCGTAATCGAATCATTGACAGCATAGGCATTGGCCATGGCACCGTTGAAGCCGCCGGCGTAGTCTTCGGCCTGCACGGTGATCTTATCGTCACCGTTTACCGTCAGGCCACTGTTTTCGATGAGGCTCTGCGGACGCAGCGCAGACAGCAAGTCGACGCCAAGCGAGTTAATCAGACCGCCCACGTTGCCGTTGCGACTTACTCCGGCAAAACCACCGGCATATTGCGTTGCCCGCACGGTGAAACCATTCGTGCTCGTCACCGAAGAGTTCTCAATGATTGCACCAATCTGCGCACCGACAAAGCCGCCGGCCTGCGGGTTGTCCTTGTTGCCGATCACCACGTTCTTTTTGAACCCGTTCACCGAACTATTCGAGATAACCGGGTTGTAGTAGCCAACCGGAATCAAGGCATTCAGCCCGAGCGTGCCGGACAGCAACCAGTCCACCAAATCGCCCAGCCCGAGGAACGGGATGACGTTCAGAATCTTCGAGAGTAACTTGGTGAGCGCTCCTACGATGCCGGAGACTGCATCGTATCGGGTTGCGCCCTCAACATATCCCACGAAACCACCGGTCATACGGCTTACGCTAGATACCGAAACATCTGCTACCTCGCAGTCCGTAACCTTGGTGTCCCCGTAGATACGGCCGGCAAATGCACCCGTGGCGAGGTTGGAAGGATTTTTTTCGTGCAGGGTGAGCAGACCTTGAAGATTGAGGTCAAGATCTACTTGTCCGAATGTCAATAGTTTTAACGCCTTCAACAGTGTGTCGAGCAGTAATCCCACTGCCGAAGTGAGCATACCGAGCAAGGTCGGCGGAATATACGATTCACTCGTATGATTCGTCACCGACACATCCTGCAGCTTGAGGTTCGACACCACGGCCGTACCGGCGCTGCCCAGACTGTTGCTGTTCATCACGGTCTTGTTCGTGATCGAGGCGAAGAAGCCGATGCCCTGCTGCTTGCTGACATCCAGCTGGTCGCCTTTGACATTAGAGACCATATCTTTCTGATTGACGACCACATGGCTGATGACCGGCCGAGCTGCGGTAGCGTGAACCACGCTTGCGCCATCGGCACCAACAGCCTTCCACAGGCTGGCTGCGGTGTCGCCGTCATTGGAGACAGCACCGAGCATAGTGCCGGAGAACATGAGCGGAGTCCACTCGGTGTTGTTGGTATCTGCCGCGTTCTTGGACAGGTCGATGTCACGGAAGATCAGGTAGTTGGCGTCTGCGGAATAGGTCAGGCCGGTGTTGGCAGCGGAGTAGTCCGTTTGCGTGCCATCAGCACCCACGCCGTAATACTTGGTGCGGGTCTTTTTGCCGCTGGCGCTTAACGCCGTGCATGACAGCAGTGGACTGTCGTGGTCGGAGGCATCAGTATCGCGCAAAGTATCTGAACCGGAGAGATCGGCGTCACCGGCGTATTCGGAAGACGGCGTGCCGTCGTCCACCCACTGGTACTTGCCGAGTCCTTGTCGCGTGCAAGTCTGCTTGACCTTGTTGATGCGGCCAATAACCTTCTTGCCAGAACCAATCGCACGCAGCTGCTGCTCGTTACCAATCAGGATGTAGGTCTTGCCGTTGATCTCCTTGGTGACCTGACCCTCAAAGTCACGGCCGCCAAGCGCCGTCGCGGCGACCTGCACATTGGCCTTCGCCGGCGATTGATCCGTCGCATTTGAGGAATCGTTCTTGGCATCTTGAGAAGAAGCATCGTTTGGAGCCTGAGTTTGGGCTCCATCATTAGCGGAATTGCCAGCGGTAGCTTCTGCTGAGTCGTCCGCCTTATTGTCTGTCGCGCCATTTGAGGATTCGGAAGGTGTTGGCGCACCGTTTGATGTATTGGCCTCTTCTGACGTCTTATCGTCAACGTTGACATTGCGAGCAGAAGGAGCAGCTACGACAGTATTATCCCCCCCCCCCCCAGAAATTACGGCGTTAGGAGAGCTACTCACATCGTCTATATTCTGAGCATATGCTGCAGGCACCATGCACACGATGGACAAGGAAACAGCAATAACCGAAGCAAGGCAACGCTTCAAGGCATGGCGCTGCCTTCCAGATTCCTGTTCTGTTCCTCCGTTAAACCCGCAACGGACGAACTTCGATTTCGAGCCCATTGTTTCCCCTCATAGATTCGCAATCCCTTTTTCGGGAGGTCACTGCATACAATTATACAAGAAGTTGGCCCGTTGTCTAATTGAAAGTGCAACACCCGTTATTGGAGATTGTCCAGATAACCAGTCCGAAGGGATGTTGCACCTATGGGGAAAGTATATTCGCACCTGTCGGAAGAGGAACGCCAGGTCATCCAGATCGAGGTCGGCAACGGCACGAGCGTCAGGAAGATAGCCCGTTTGCTGGGACGCGGCCCGTCCGGCATCAGCAGGGAGATCAGGCGCAACACGTGGTTCCCGTCCAACGAGAGCGAGTCCTACCGGCCGTACCGGCCGAAGCGTCTGAAGACGGGCCCGTGGACGGGCCGCTACTACAGCGCGGGCCCCGTGCAGCGCAAGGCCGACCGGCGCAGGGCGAAGCCGCGCAAGCCATACCGCCTGTCATTCGGCCGCCTGTGGGCGCGGGTGGACGAATGGCCGGGTAGAGGCTGGTCGCCGCTGCCGGTCAACGGCATCATCCGCCGTTGCCTGCCCAAACGCACGATCATCGAACCCGGTATGGCAAGAGAGCTCCAGGAGATCGTCGACGAGACCGACAACCGTCCCATGCGCGTGCTCGGCCACCGCACGCCCGCCGAGGCATTCGCCGACGAGCTGCTAAACTTGCAAGACAAACAAGGATGTTGCACTTCCAAATAGACAACGGGGACAAAAGAACAAAAAGTTCATTTGCGGGGGCCGGTTAGCGTATGTCTTTCTGGGCAAAAAGAAAAGCCCCGCAACTACGCGGGGCTTTTCCAACGAGGCCATAAGAGAGGAAGAGAATCGCCTCGTTTAATGGTTGGCATGACCGGAGTCATACCAAGTATCTGCTAGTTCCTCTACTAGTTCAGACGCAGCTCGGTCGACGGAGCGAACAGGTGCATCTTGGAGGGGTCGATCTTGATCTTGACGGTCTGGCCGATCTTCGGCAGCGCACGCGGGTTCACACGAATCGTGGTGAGCTTGTTCTGGTCGGACATCATCGTGGACGCCTCGGCAGCGGAGCCATCGGTGATGATGGTGCCGTAGATGTAGCCGTCGGAGCCCAGATCCTCGATGTTCTGAACCTTCAGCGAGAAGGCGTTCGGATCGTCCGGGGTGGCCAGCGTGGCATCCTCGGGACGGAAGCCGACGACAATCTTGCCGCCATCCTCAGCGGTCAGCTTGTTGACGGCCTCGGCGGGCAGGTCGACGGTGTCCTCACCGATCTTCGCCTTGCCGTTGACGACCGGGTGAGTGTTGATGTTCATCGACGGGGAGCCGATGAAGCCGGCGACGAAGACGTTGGCCGGGCGATCGTACAGCTCGGTCGGAGCGCCGACCTGCTGCAGGACGCCGAGCTTGATGACGGCGATGCGGTCGCCCATCGTCAGAGCCTCGGTCTGATCGTGGGTCACGTACAGGGTGGTGACGCCGAGCTGACGCTGCAGGGCAGCGATCTGCGTACGGGTCTGCACACGGAGCTTGGCGTCGAGGTTCGACAGCGGCTCATCCATGAGGAAGACCTTCGGCTCACGAACGATTGCACGGCCCATGGCCACGCGCTGACGCTGACCACCGGACAGAGCCTTCGGCTTGCGGTCGAGGTACTCGGTCAGATCCAGGATCTCAGCGGCCTTCTCGACGCGCTTGCGAATCTCTTCCTTCGGGGTGCCGGCGATCTTCAGGGCGAAGCCCATGTTGTCGGCGACGGTCATGTGCGGGTACAGAGCGTAGTTCTGGAAGACCATTGCGATGTCGCGGTCCTTCGGCTGCATCGTGGTGACATCATTGCCACCGATGAGGATGCGGCCCTTGTTGACCTCTTCCAAGCCGGCCAGCATGCGCAGAGTCGTGGACTTACCGCAGCCAGACGGGCCAACGAGCACCAGGAACTCGCCGTCCTTAATGTCAAGGTTCAAATCATCCACAGAGGGCTTATCGTTGCCCGGGTAGATACGAGTGACGTGGTCGAATACGACTTCTGCCATGATATTCATCCTTTCAGAGGCAGGTACGTGCCTCACGATCCGTTGTAAAGGGATTACTGTGCCTTGATCATCAGTCCCTGCACTGGCAACATCAAACCGCAGCGTTTTTTCCTTCGGTTCATTGAAGACTCTCTTCGTTGAGCCACGTACTACTATACACGTCCGCTGGAACACGTCAACACGCGCGTCTGAAACGCGGACGTAACATCGACGGGCCTTCAACCGGTATCCCGCAGCCGGCATTATCCTTACTCCGGCCTCATCTCAGTCTCCCTCCTCCCATCCATCTCCCGCCTCTCCCCCTCCCCAAGTCCTCTCCTCTTTTTGCGTTCCTAAGTGCGCGCCGAAACGACGACCGTGCGCACATAAGTACGCAAACAGGGCCATTTGCGTCCGTATGTTCGCGCACTTGTCGTTCCGGCGCGAACTTAGGAACGCAACGGCGCTTCCGGCTCAATCGGCATGCTCGAATATTGGGTGCGCCCCGGCACGCGGCACACCGGCCTGCATCAGCTTCATGACGAACGGCGCGCGCTGGACCACTTCGATGTAATTCGTCCGTATCACAACGCTCACTCCGGCCTCTTTCAGATCCTGTTCGCGCTGCCTTTCGTCACGGACCACCTGCCGAACATCCCGGTTCGACGTCATCTCTGGATCGATGTATTTCTGCATACCGTCAAACTCCAGCACGATGATGCGGCCATCTTCCGTATGCCAGATGAAATCGACCCGGCCCGCCTCCTTGCCGGTCACGCGGCTGTAAAACGTATGCTGCAATTGCGGAGGAACAAACCCTTCTTCGATGGATACAGCCCGGCAGAACGACTCTCCTCCGTTCTCACTGCGAGCATCCGCATAATGCAGCAGACGAAATACCGGCCCACAATCCACTCGCAGACCATCACAGACGGCGACGATCTCCTCGCGGGTCACGAGCCCCCGGCGCAACGCGGAATCGAACATCGACAGCACGTGCTCGAACGGATACAAGAGCGCGCAGTCCACCAAGGTTCTTGCCGGACTGGTCACACGTACCTCGCCGATACATACATTGTCACGCAATGCCCGTTCGTGGGCGATCCGGTCAGCCAACTTGCTCACCTGACTCCAGGTATTCGACCCGTCCTGTGCTGCTCCATCACCGCGAGGCCGGTACAAACGGACCACATGGCAGTCCTCCCGTATATCGGATCTACGCACCGAGATGCGCCGCAGCCGGTGGTACGACCGGCGTGACTTGGTGAATCCGTCAGTCGCGATGTACACGTATGGCTCGTCATGCAGCGTCCATGAGTGCTCGAACCCGTAGATGACCGCCGCGCTCAGTCCGGCGAATACGCGCTCGGGATGCCGTCTCGCCATTTCGCGAATGACATGTGACGCTTGCTCAATGGGATTCAGACCATCCCAGTATTCACGACGCGCGTACACGCTGCGAAATGGCCGCACGACATCGCCGCAACGAGTTCGCCGCAGCATCGCCTGTCGTTCCGCCGGGCTGGACGCGGAACAGCATCGCCCGTCCATTTCCGCCCGGTTCATCAGATCGTCTAGATGCTTGTGCTGTCTCATATGTTGATGATGACAATATGGACCGCCGCTGCGCAAGCGAATCCGGGGTATGTGGTCGAAGGCTAGGCGATTGTGGATAACTCGGCGCGTCGCGGCGGCATCAACGGCTGTGACGACACATTTGCGTTCTTAAGTGCGCGCCGAAACGACAAGTGCGCGAACTTAAGAACGCAAACCGGCCCATTTGCGTTTCTAAGTGCGCACAGTCGACGTTCCGGCGCGCACTTAGAAACGCAAACGATATCAGGGGGGTAGAGAGTATCGGAGAGGACAGCAGGGGGAGGAGGAATATCAGGGGTAGAGAGAACGGGCACAGGGCGGTGAGTAGGATAGGAGGGTATGAGCGATGCGTTGAATTTGGAGCCCGGAGCGTTGGTCGGCGGCTACACGCTGATGTCGCGGCTGGGATCCGGAGCCATGGGATCGGTCTGGCGCGTGCATGACGACGGCGGCGAGGAATACGCGATGAAGATATTGCGCGATTCGCTCGCCGATGACCGTTCGACGGCGTCCGCGCGCGATCAGATCACGGCACGTGAGCGGTTGCGCCGAGAGGCGATGGCGTTGAAGAAAGTCAATCATCCCGGCGTGTGCGGCATCGTGGACATGGAGTTGGATGATTCGCTGGCGTTCATCGTCACCGAGCTGATCGAGGGCAAAAACCTGCGCGACGACGTCGCCGCGAATGGGCCATACGTCGCCGATGACCTGGAACGACTGGCATCCAAGCTGATGGACGCAGTTAGGGCGGTTCATGCGGCGGGCATCGTGCATCGAGACATCAAGCCGACCAATGTGATGGTTTCGGCGACCGGCCCGGTTCTGGTGGATTTCGGCATCGCCATGGGCGAAGGCGAAAGCCATGTGACGCGCACCGGCCTGGTGATGGGAACGCCGGGGTTCATCGCGCCGGAGATTATCGAGGGAACCGAATCCGATGAGATCACGGACTGGTGGTCCGTGTCGTCGGTGCTGGCATTCGCGGCAACCGGAAAGCCCGTTTTCGGCACCAAGCCGATGATGGCGGTGCTGGAACGCGAGGCGTCCGGCAACGCGAACCTCACAGGTCTTCCCGCCACCACCATGACGGCGTTCCGTGCGGCGCTGAACCCGGATCGCAGCAAGCGCTGCACTCCGGAGCAACTGCTGCAGGCGATCACCGTGGACGCGTTCAACCCCGACGCCTGGCAGCAGTACGACGATGACGCCGCGCAATCCGGTCAGACGGATGTGATGCGCCCTTTTGACCATACCGGTCTGCGCAACCCGCGTCTGTTATGGCGCCCGCATGAGCCGGCCGGATCAGGTGAAAAGCCGACTGCAGCCGTCACCAAGGCAGGAATGCCAAGGCAAACCGCGATGTCCGGCGTTCGGCCCGCTTTGCAGCGGATCATCGGACAATCGGCGCCCTCACCGTATGCGACGGTTCCGCCGATTCCGAGGCTCCCAAACGTCGGCCAAGCCGCTGACGCTGCACCCGCCAGTCTTCGACGGCTACCATCAATCGGGACAGGAGCAGATGCCGGAACCTCGGACGGAACCGTACCGCTCCGGGGAGCACCGCTACCGGGAAATATCGCGTCTTCTCAGGCACCCGGCAACGACCAGACGGCGCCGATGATGTCCCGCCTCACCCCACCTATGCCGCCGACCATGCCGGTCGGCACCGAAGCGACCGAATCGTTGCGCCCACAGCCGACATCGGTTCTGCCCGCCTCCACCATGCCATTCGATTCCACGGTCAGCGTCGGACGAACCATGCCCATGCAACCGCAGCCGACGACGGCCCTACCCACGGACGATGCGGACATAACCGGAGCAACGGCCGTAATCGAGCCGTCATCATCCGCCGACACCGCGGCAACCCTGGCGATGGATGATCCAGTGTGGTCGGGGCGCCAGCAGATCCCCACCATGACCATGCCGCCGCTGAGCCCCCAGCAGATCTTCGCCGACCCTGATGAAGCCGCAACGCCGACGACCGCAATGCAACCCGGCCAGCCCGCACAGCTCCAGCCAGCCGCGCAATTCCAGCCGTCCATGCAAGCCATGCCGACAGCGCAGGCCATGCCGCCGATGGCCATGAACCCGGCAGACATCAAGCGCCAGACCTATCTGCGTCAAGGCACGCCGCTGCTCGCCGCATGGGCAGCGCCCATAGCCGCAATGGCCGCGAGCATGCCGTTGGCGGCAATGGTCGCAGCCACGCTGCTGTGCTGGCTGCTGCTGACGATAGGCTATTCGACAGACGCCCAGCTGCAACGCGAATACAGACGCGGCGGCACACACAGCGCCGGCGACACCGCGATGCGCATCATCACGCTGCCATGGCACGCCCTCAGGGGGTTGCCTGCGGCAATAGGGCGCGGGCTGCTCGCCGTCGCGACGCTGACGCTGGGATCCACCCTCGCGACGCTGATCTTCAGTCTGCCGGTCGTAAACACGCGGTTCGCCATAGGCGGCATCACCATTGTGGTACCCATCATCGCCGCCTCCCCCGTGTCCCCGTCGGGTCTGGCTCTGGCCATCTGCGCGGCGATCAGCTGGATCATCGGTATGCTGGCGCCCGCACCGACCATGCTGCGACTTGGCACCGGCACCCTGCTCGGTCTCAACCGGCCCACGGGCTCCAGCGGCGCAGGCATGCTCCCCGAATCGTCCGACAACGAAACCGCTCCCGCGATATCCGCCCAACATTCCGGGCGTGAATTCGCCGTATGGATCGCATGGGCGGTGATTACACTCTCAGCGTGCACGCTGCTCGGTCTCGGACAGGGCATCAACTGGTGGCCGCTGCCCTCCAACGTCGCATAACATCCCCATCCCAGCTGCATGCCGAGCGACGGCAATGCCCGGTTTGTAGCCATTGTCACGTTCCATCATGCGGCAAACGGCGCAACCCGCCGCCGGAAAAGCGAACCCTTCTACTACTATGGGCAACAAACCGGCAGGAAAGGGATAACTGTGGCACAAAAGAATCAGAACGCGAAGCGCAACACCAGGGCAAGCCGTCGCGCCGCCGAAGAGAAGGCGGCGCAGGAGAAGGCGGAGCAAGCGGCCAAGGAGCGCAAGCAGCAAACCATCATCGGCGCGGTGGTCGTCGCCATCATCGTCGTGCTGGTGGCAATCGCCGGCTTCGCCATCTATGGAGCCATTCACAAGAACGACGTGGCGAAGAGCACCACCGAGGAGCAGGCATACCAGCAGCTGCAAAAGGTCGAGACCAAGCCATCGGCGGCCGACGACAAGGGCGGCATCCTCATCTCCAGCGAAGGCTATGGCAAGAAGGTGTCCGGCGCCCCCACCGTCGCCGTGTACATGGATCCGCTGTGCCCCGGCTGCGGCGAGTTCAACCGCCAGACCGATCCCACGCTGATCTCGCTGGTGGACGCGGGCCAGATCAACCTGGAGATCCACCCGATGTCGTTCATGGACGAATACTCGACCGACGAATATTCCAGCCGCGCCACCGGCGCCATCCTGTACATCGCCAGCAATGACGACAACCCCGATCACCTGCTCAAGTTCATCTCGAACATCTACGCCGAGGACTTCCAGCCCGGTGAGGCCAGCGAATACAAGTCGGTCAAGAACAAGGCGCTCAAGCAGCAGGCGATTGACGCCGGCGTACCGCAGTCCGTGGCCGACAAGGCGTTCAACGGCGAATACAGGAAATGGATGGATGCCATCAACCTGTACACCCCGAAGCGCCCCGAACTGTGGCAGGTGTCCGGTTCGAACAAGGGTGTCATGAGCACGCCGACCATCACCATCAACGGCAATTACTGGGATCGCAACCAGCTGTCACTCGCCGGCATGAACAACAAGACCGGCATCATCGCGTCGCTGGGCCTGAAGGAAGACGAAGTCGGCCAGAAGGGCACGATGCCGTCGATCGGCGAATCGGGCAAGCCGATCTCGCTGACGACCGGCGAATGACGAATGACCCGTCATGCCCCGCAAATGAACGATGACACCCACGTAGACCCGTGTCGCGCTGTGATCTTCGGCCCCGGCCGGAGGAACCGCAACACGGGTTTGCGACATTCTGAATTGACCAGCGCGGTGAAACTGGTAAGCTGGTCAATCGTTCGATGACACCTGTCCGCATTGTGCGAATGGGGTCCGCCTCCTTAGCTCAGATGGCCAGAGCGGCCGCCTTGTAAGCGGCAGGTCGTCGGTTCGATCCCGACAGGAGGCTCGCGGCACAGCATACCGCGTGTCATGTGCGATGCACGGTCGACATGTAGTAAGCTGTGTTTACATATAGTCTTACCTTGTGTAAGTGCCAGAAGCCTTCCCCCAACTTATGGCTTCTGGAAGGCAGAGCGTCCCCCAATTAGCTCTGCCCACAGGGGGCGGGACAATCCCCTTCTCTCCCGCCCCCTTCTTCTTTATTTTGATATATATGACCACCCCAGTAGCTCTGCGGCAGTCCTTCGGGCAGGGCAAGAAGTACCAAATGTGGGAGTATGGGTGACGGTCGTGCGATGCCCAGCGAAGCATCATCGTGATTGGTTACAATGCTAGCCGTAGCTCATGGAAGGATGACATATGGCCAGGCGGTGGACACCACGACGTTTTGTTCGATTGCGTCGCATTCGGGTGGCGATCTGCGCCGTCGCCGTGGCTCTTGCCTCAACGGTCGCATTCGGCGTCGCCGCACGCAAGACCATCGCACTCAGCATCAACGGCGACACCCAGACCGTCACCACGTATGCCATGAGCGTGACGCGCCTGCTTGAAGAGCGGGGCGTCGACGTCAAATCCCATGATCTGGTGCAATCCACCAGCGGCGACATCCTCAGCAATCATGACGTGGTCACGGTCAGCAGCGCATATCAGACGACCATCAGCATCGACGGACAGCGCGTGCCGTTCTGGACCGTGGCGACCAGCGCCTCCCAGCTGCTCGGGTTTTTCCAGCAGAACGAGAACGAGGCCGCGAAAGTCACCGTGGACATCGACAACATCTACAGCCAGCTCACCGGCGGCATCGTCATCAACGAGTCCGGCCCGGTGACGGTCATCGCTGACGGCAAAACGTCGGTCGCGCCGAATGGCAAGCTTCCCGCCGCGTCGATTCTCGATTCCAAAGGCATCAGCCTCAACAAGGAAGACCGCGTCAGTGTCGAGAAGGACGGAGACAAGACCGTGCTGCGCGTTCAGCGCGTCACCCACGGGCAGGAGACGACGACCGTCGCCATTCCCCATGGTTCGCAGACGATTGTTGATAAGTCGTTGAAGCCAGGAACATCCGTGGTCCGCCAACAGGGGGAAGACGGCGAGAAGAAGCAGGTCTATAACGTCACGTATGTCGATGGCATCGCAGAGACGCGAACGCTGATTTCGGAGACGACCACCAAAATCTCCCTCGACACCATCGTCGTCGTAGGCCCGGAGAAGGCCGCCGAACCTTCCGACACCAGCAAGGGGCAAGCCGATAAAGGCAGCGACAACGCCGGCAAGTCGGGCAACAAGTCGAATACCGGCAAGTCGGATGGCAACTCCTCGAACGGCAGCACGTCCGGCGCAAACAAGTCGGATGATACGTCGAACAATGACAAAAACAATGACAAGAACAACGGGAATTCGGGCAACAACGGCAATTCCGGGAACTCAGGGAACTCAGGCAATAGCGGCAACTCCGGAAACTCGGGAAACTCCGGCAATTCCGGCAGCAGCTCGCAGGGACGCCTATGGCACCCGACCGCCGCGCAGGCCAAAGCCTACGCATCCGGCGCGGCCGCACAGCGCGGCTGGACCAGCTACGACTGGACATGCCTCGACAAGCTGTGGACCCGCGAATCCAGATGGCTGTGGTACGCCGAGAACGCGAAGACCGGCGCCTACGGAATTCCGCAGTCGCTGCCTGCGAGCAAAATGGCCGAGTTCGGCGCAAATTACCGTGACGACGGCGCTGTGCAGATCGACTGGGGGCTGGCGTATATCGCCCGACGGTATGGCAGCCCGTCCAAGGCATGGGAACGCTCCGAGCAAATCGGCTGGTACTGATAGCGAGCGTTATGACTGACATGAATCCATCCCCTGCACCTTCCGGAGCATCCGCAGCCGCCGAGAAACCCGCAGTCGCCGGGCGACTGCTCGGCGCGGCCGACATCCGTCACATAGCAGCCGAAGCCGGCATCAGCCCGACCAAGAAATTCGGCCAGAACTTCGTCATCGATCCCGGAACAGTGCGCCGCATCGTGCGCGAGGCCGCGGTCACCGCCGATACGCGGGTGCTGGAAGTCGGCCCCGGATTGGGGTCGCTGACACTGGCCATCCTGGAAACCGGCGCCACGATGACCGCGGTCGAGATCGACCCGCCGGTCGCGCAACGGCTGCCGCATACCATCGACACATACATGCCGGATGCGAGGAACCGCCTCACGGTCATCAACAAGGACGCGCTGGCCCTCACGTCGGCGGACCTCCCCGAGTTCAGCGGCGACGAACCGTTCACCCTGGTGGCGAACCTTCCGTACAATGTGGCCACGCCGATCATCCTGACGCTGCTGGAACGCTTCGACATGCTGACGTCCTTCGTGGTGATGGTGCAGAAAGAAGTCGCGGACCGTCTGACCGCCACTCCCGGCTCGAAGATTTACGGCGCGCCCAGCGTGAAGCTGGCGTGGTACGGCTCGGCGGAACGCGTGGGCAACATCGGGCGTCACGTATTCTGGCCAGCGCCGAACGTGGATTCGGCCCTGGCCGGGTTCACCCGTGTCCAGTCGCATGCGGGCCCGCGCGACCCCCAGTTGCGCCAGCTGACGTTCCAGTTGGTCGACGCGGCCTTCAGCCAGCGTCGCAAAACGCTGCATGCCGCACTCAAGCGCATGGTGCCCGATGAAGTGTTCCACACGGCGGGCATCGACCCGACACGCCGCGGCGAGACGCTGACCATCGACGAATTCGCCGCTCTGGCGACGGCGCTGAGGCAATCGCAGCATGAACAGGGGCAGGCATCATCATGAGCGCCACAGCAATGGACAATGTACGGTCAGCGACACCGGGTCAGGTGCGGCGTTCGCCAAGCGTCCCCGCGCATTGGCCCATCCGCCGTCATGTAGCAGCCGCGGAAACGACACCGGCCGGGCCGCTGCACTCGGTGGAGGTCACGGTTCCCGCGAAAACCAATCTGACGTTGCACGTAGGGCCCGCCCATGAGGAATGGGGCGGCCGGCACGCGCTGGACACGATATATTGCGCCATCGGCGTCAACGACGTGGTGACGGCGACCGCCAAGACCCCCGGCAGCGGGTTCTCGCTCGAACTGAGCGGCGAGCATCTGGGTGATCTGGCATCGAGCGGCAGCGACATGCGCCGCAACCATGCGGTGCTTGCGTTGTTCGCGATCGCCAGGGCCGCGGGGCGGGAGCCGGACGTGGCGCTGCATGTGGACAAGCACATTCCCGTCGGCGCCGGATTGGGCGGCGGATCCGCCGACGCGGCGGCGACATTGCTCGCCGTGAACACCCTGTGGGGACTGCACTGGCCGATTGAACGGCTGCGTGACATCGCCGCCACGCTCGGCGCCGATATGCCCTTCTGCCTGGAGGGCGGATATGCGCATGGCACCGGTTTCGGCGAGCGGATCATCCCGCTGGAGGATGATTCATCGTGCGTTCAGACGCTGCGAGACCGCGGATTCGCCGGCCAATTGCTGGTGGGAGCGTACCATGCGCAATTGAGCACGCCGAATGTCTACTCGACCTTCGACAAGATGGGCGCGGGAGACGGCGACGACAACCATCTGCAGCGCGCCGCGGTCGCCTTGCACCCCCGCAGCGGCGAAGCCATCGAAGTCGCCCTGGCCGCCGGGGCATCCCGGTCATTCGTTTCCGGCTCCGGCCCATCGGTCATCGCGTTCGTACCGGACGATGCCGTCGCCCGCCGCGTTCGCACCGCATGGGAGCAATCCGCCACGGTGGATCGCATCATCGCTGCGCAGGCGCCGGCGAGACCGGTCATAACCGTCCTGCCATCCCTGTCTTATCGCGTCAGACAGTGACGCTAATCTGTGTACCAGTCTCGTAAGAAAAGGACGGACCCATGACTCAGCCTTATGACGAACGCGCGGAACGCAAGCGTTACATTCGCCGCCGCCAGCAGATCGTATTCTCCTGTGTCGGCGCGGTGCTTGCCGTCGCCCTGGTCGTGTCGGCGCTGTTCTATTTCCATGTCGGGGGTCTGGGCATAACGGCCACGTCCGCAGTCAAGCCGAATTACGGCGTGCGCGTGCCCTGCTCGACCAAGGACGCCAACGGCAAAAACCAGACATATTCCAACTATGCGAACGTCAAGGTGCGCGTGCTGAACGGCACCAAATTCGTCGGCTTCGCGAAGGCCGTCAGCACCGCGCTGTCGAACCGCCAGTTCAAGGTCACCGGCTGGGACAATTACAAGGGCAAGAAGGTCGAGCGCACCACAATCTATTTCGGCAAGAACGCCATCAACGAGGCGTACACGCTGAACACGAACTTCACGGACGCGGTGATGGTGATGGATGACCGCGACGACAAGCTGATTGACGTGGTGCTCGGTGCCTCGTTCAACGATCTGGCCAACAAGGACAGCCTGCCGAGCGGCGACACCGCCATCGAAAACTTCGAGGGATGCGTGCCCGTCCAGTCAATGGGCACCTTGCCCAAGGCCCTCGATCATGAGAAGGTGGAATGACGGCCAGCATCGTCATGACGGCCTGAAACCCCCGATATTCGGCGGCTGCCTGCCTTACGCGGACAGCCGCCGAACCGTTTCTTGGGCACATTTACAGCGACGCGTGCCACCGCTTGAGCTCGGCCACCGCGGTGTCATGGTCGACCGGACCGTTATCGAGCCGGTATTCCAGCATATGCTTGTATGCGCGGCCGACCTCCGGGCCGGGAGCGATGCCGAGGATGGTCATGATCTCATTGCCGTCGATATCCGGCCGGATGGCGTCGAAGTCCTCTTTCTCCTTGAGATCGCGCACACGCTGCTCCATCTCGTCCATGGCGGACGAGAACACCATCGCCTTGCGACGGTTCTGAGTGGTCGCGTCGGCGCGGGTCAGCCGGTTCAGTCGCTCATATAGCGGACCGGCGTCCTTGACGTAGCGTCGCACGGCGGAATCGGTCCACGGTTCTTCGACATACCCGTGGAACCGCAGATGCAGGTTCACTAACTCGCTGACATCCTCGACGAGATGATGGTCGAACCGCAGCGCCTTGAGCCGTTTGCGCGTCATTTTCGCGCCGACCGCATCATGATGATGGAAGCTGACCTTGCCGCCGGGCTCGAACCGGCGTGTTTTCGGCTTGCCGATGTCATGGGTCAGCGCGGCCAGGCGAAGCGTCAGGTCGGGAGCGGGCACGGGGCCTTCCGGCCCGGTCTCCAGCGCTATGGCGCGATCGAGCACAATCATCGTGTGCTCGAACACGTCCTTGTGGCGGTGGTGCTCGTCGATTTCCAGCTGCAGGGCGGGAATTTCCGGGAATACGATATCGGCGAGACCTGATTCGACCAGCGCTTCGACACCCGCCCTCGGACGATCGGACAGCAGCAGCTTCGTGAGCTCGTCACGCACCCGTTCAGCGGATACGATGTCGATGCGATCGGTCATGTCGCTGATGGCGGCAGCCGTGTCGGGGGCGATGCTGAACCCGAGCTGTGCGACGAAACGCACGGCACGCATCATGCGCAGCGGGTCGTCGTCGAAGGACTGATACGGATCCACCGGCGTGCGTAATACGCCTTTAGCCAAATCGCTGGCGCCGCCGAACGGGTCCACGAACTCCAGCTGCGGCACGCGCAGCGCCATGGCGTTCACGGTGAAATCACGGCGGGACAGATCGCCTTCGAGCGAATCGCCGTAGCTGACTTCGGGCTTGCGGGATTCGGGATCGTACGTGTCGGACCGGTACGTAGTGATCTCCACCTTGACTTCGGTGCCGTCCTCGCGCCGGCGCATCGCACCCAAAGTGCCGAATTTGCGGCCCATATCCCAGAAACCGTCACGTCCCCAATGACGCAGGATCGGCTCGAACTCGTCGGGATGGGCCGAAGTGCAGAAATCGAGGTCGTGGGAACGCCGGTGCAGCAACAGGTCACGCACGGGGCCGCCCACCAACGCCAGCTCGTACCCGCGAGCCGCGAACAGGTGTCCAAGTTCAATGGCTTCCGGCCAAACTTCGAAATTCACACGAGGCCTTTCCATAAAGTATTACCGCTTTTATGCGTATTCAAGCATACCGTTACCCCACCTGCACGCGGTATTGAGTAAGGTGGAAGTCATGATTACGCCCGCAGACCTCGCGCGCATGCTTGCGCATGCTGCGGGCGACCATACCCAAAATCCGCTCGAACCCGATACGTTGCTCTATACGTCCGAGGCTCCGCGCACGCCGAAAACCGTTGTCAGGCCACCGGAACCACGCTTTCCCACACCTGCGATGATGCCGCAGCGACGGGCGGGCGACGGGCCGACCACATTCGCGTCGCTGGACGCTCAGGAGCTCCCGGTGGTGCGCGAATACTCGGCCGGCGGCCTGGTGTTCGACGAGCGCGGCCGTGTGGCCATCATCGCGCGACACTCCCGCAACGGCCATCTCGAATGGTGCCTTCCCAAGGGCCATATCGAAAAGGGCGAGACGCCGCAGCAGACCGCCGTGCGCGAGGTGCACGAGGAGACCGGCATTCTGGGTGAGGTGGTCGAGTCCATTGCCACCATCGACTATTGGTTCACCGGTACCAGCCAGCGCGTGCATAAGCTCGTGCATCATTTCGCGCTGCGCCAGATCGGCGGCGACCTGACGGTGGAGGGCGATCCGGATCATGAAGCCGAAGACGCCATCTGGGTGGATTTCGATGATTTGGATGACGTTCTCAGCTATCCTAATGAACGCAAGATCGCTTGGCTCTACGCAAGGAAAATGAAGCAGGGATGATCGCGAACAGCCCCGAGCACGGTCAGGCCGTGCCATCGTTATCTCACCGAACGACACGCCTATGGCGCTTCTTTACCATCATGTTGCTGACATGCGCGATGCTGTTCGCAGGCCGCATGGTACCGGCCGGCCCGGCACATATGGCGATGGCGGATGACGAGACGGACACGGCCACGCAGACGACCGCCTTGTCGATCACCGAATCGACGCCCGTGGTCACCGACACATCCGGCTACCACATCACCATCAGCATCTCCAATCCCACGTATGCCGCGACGTCACCGGGCCTGGTGACCGTGGCCTACAACCCGTCATATACGTTCGTATCGCGCACTGACATCCAGCATTGGGCGACCGGGGACGTATCGATTCCGGTGCGCACCGTTCTCGGCACGGTCACGGTGCCGTCCATCGCGGCGAACAAGAAGGTTTCCGTGAAGATCGACGCGGCGGCCGACAGCGATGCGTTGAAGGCGTTGCAGATGTGGGGGCCGAAACCGCTGCTGGTCACCTATCAGGCGACCCAGGCGACCGATTCTCAATCCACGGGCTCTTCTGACGGGTCATCCGGGTCGGACCGTACCGTCGATCCGAACGCCAAGCCGATTCGCCTGCACAGCTTCCTGACCAGATCATCCCAGGGATTGCGCAACGCACAGACCCCGCCGATGGCCATCACCATGGTCATGCCGTTGATGAACACCGGCCAGCAGGCCGACAAGAACGCCATCGACCAGCTGGTGGTGCATGACAACGGCGATGAATCCGACACAAAATCCACACAATCAGGTGGCGGCGGCACGGATGGCAGCACAGACGACGGCTCCGGCAACAATACCGACGACACCGAAAACACCGCGGCGACGCAATCATCAGTGCTCACCCCGCACGACAATGATGCACTCGCCGCCAAACTCTCCCTCATCGGCAAGCACAGCGATTTGCAGACCATAGCCGATCCGACGGCATTGGCTTCCGACACCGGGCAACGCATCGATGCCGTCATGCAGCCGGCCGGATTCGACATCACCGCCTATGCCGCGATCAACAACGTCCGGTCGTACGAACAGGCCGGCGTCGGCACCGGCGCATGGAACGCACGATCCGCACTGGCCGCGGCACCGGCATCATCCAATTCCCTGCCCATCGCCTGGCAAGGCAAGGGCGATTGGACCCGGCAGGCGCTCTCCACGGCCAGGAAGCAGGGATACCAGTACGTCATCGCCAGTCACGACTTCGACTCCAGCACCACGGCCACCGTGCACACAGGCACATACACAATCCCCACCTCGGCCGGCGACATCACGGTGCTGAGCGAGCAGAAGGAACTCGGCGACCTCGCCAAAGGCAAGCCCACCAGCAGTGATGCGGACGGCGAGACCAGTAACGCGGGACGCATCGCGCGGTTCGTCGCGCAGAGCGCCTTCTATCAGATGGAGCAGCCGTATGCGGCGATGAACCGCAACCTGCTGGTCTGCTTCGGCACTAATATGTCGGCGGCGTTCATCGACACGCTGATGACCGCGGTCGAACAGTCCTCATGGCTGCAACTCACCGACCTGAACGATCTCATTGGCGCCGACGCCTATCGGACCGGCGACGAGGCGCTGCAAATCGTCCCCCAAGACAGTCATTTAAGCGAGCGGAACACCCGATCGGTCACGTCCGCGCTGGAATCGCTGGCCGAAAGCCGCAACGACATCAACCGCTTCGCCATGTCGGTCCTCACCGACCATAAGGCATCCGCGTCCTGGATCCGCAAGATCAAGGCCGCACAGAGCACGCTGGCACTGCATGCGCTCTCGTCCGCGCCGCGCGACATCGACAGTCTGGTCGACGGCGCCAAACGGCTCGGCGGAGGCATGTTCGGCGGCGTATCCATCACGCCGACCGACTCCATCACCGTCGTCAGCGAAACGGCCAAAATGCCCGTCACCGTCAGGAACAACCATCCGTATCCGGTACGGGTGAAGGTCTCATCCCTCACCGACTCCATGGAAATCGTCACATCGCGGTTCACTGAGGTCACCATACCGGCGAACAGCGAGGCGCAGGTCACGTTCGCCATCCGCGTCGCCACTTCCGGCCACGCCACAGCCCACATCACATTGCTGGACCGCAACGGCGACACGTTCGGTTCCGCACAGAACACCGACATCACCAGCGTGCTGCGCATCAGCGACATGACCGGATTCATCATCATCGGCTTCTCGCTGCTGCTCGGCCTGGTCGGCCTCTGGCGCCAATTCCATCGAAAGAAGGACCCCGACGAATGAGCACCACGGTAGGACGCAATTCGCTGATCATGGCGTGCGGCACGGCCGCGTCACGTGTGACCGGCCAGATCCGCACCATCTTCCTCGTCGGCGCGCTCGGTACCACCGGTATCGCAGCCAACGCGTATCAGGCCGGCGCGCAGATACCGCAGGTGATCTTCAACCTGCTGTCCACCGGCGTGTTCAACGCGGTGCTCGTGCCGCAGATCGTGCGCACGCTCAAGCAGAAGGACGCGGATGAGCGACTCAGCAAGCTCATCACCTTGTCCATCGCGCTGCTGCTGGCCATCACACTGCTGATGGCGTCCGGCACGCCACTGCTGACGATGCTGTATCTCGACTCCAGCTGGACGCCCGCGCAAAGGGCGCTGGCGAACGCCTTCACGCTGTGGTGTATGCCCCAGATCCTGTTTTACGGCCTGTATACCGTATTGGGGCAGATCCTCGCCGCAGAGGGGCGTTTCGCGACGTATGCGTGGAGCTCCGTGGGCGCCAACGTCATCAGCTGCATCGGTTTCGGCGCGTTCATCATGCTGTTCGGCAACGCGGGACGGCAGCCGATGTCGTTCTGGACATCCGGCAAGATAGCCCTGACCGCGGGCGCCTGGACGGCCGGCGTGGCGTTCCAGGCCCTGGTGCTGTTCATTCCTTTGCTGCGTTGCGGCATCCACTACCGGCCTCGCTGGGGACTGCATGGGCTGGGGTTGCGTTCCATGGGCCAGGTGGCGGTGTGGAGCATCGCCATGGTGCTGCTCAACCAGCTGATGGGCATCGTCAATTCGCGTGTTAATACCGGCGCCCCGACCGCCGGCGGCGATTTGTACGGCATCGCGGGCAACGCGAGCTATCAGTACGCGTACACGATATACGTTCTTCCCTATTCGATCATCGCCGTGTCCATCACGACCGCGGTGTTCCCGCGCATGTCCCGCGCGATCAGCGAGCATCGTATCGGAGATGCCCGCGCCGACCTCAGCTCATCCCTGCGATCCACCGGTCTTGCGATGTTCTTCTTCACCGCGGTCATGATTGCCATGCCGGTGCCGCTGGTGAAGGCGCTGATTCCGTCCACGAATGTGCATGGGGCGATTCTGATATCCGGGCCTCTGATCGGTCTGCTGGTGGGATTGGTGCCCACCAGTGCGTTCCTGCTGGTGCAGCGCGCCTTCTACGCGTATGAGGACGGCCGCAGCCCGTTCCTGTTCGCGGCGGCCGACAACGCCGTGCAGTTGCTGCTTCTGCTGACCTCGCTGCGTTTCGCGCCGCCGAAATATTGGACGCTCATGGTGGCTCTGTCGCTGAGCCTGTCATATATCATCACGTTCCCATGGGTGTTCTGGCTGTTGCGCAGACGATTCGGTGGGCGGATCGACGGCAAGCGCATCATCATCATGCATGTCAAGGCCCTGATTGCCGGTGCGGCGGCATGCGCGTGCGGACTATTCCTCAACCCGCTGGCCACGCGTTTGGTCGGCGCGAAGGTTTCCAGCGTCAACGGACATATGAGCTGGTGGCAATCCATCGTCATATGCGCGATTCTGACGATTGTGGTGACGGCCGCGTATGCCGGGCTGCTATGGCTGATGCGCGTGGAGGAGTTCTCCAGCCTGATCGTCACCATGAAGGCACGGCTGTTGCGTAGGGCTTCCACTGCGACATCGGTATCGACACCGGCTGAGTCGGAGACCGAGGAAGCTCAGGCACAAAACGCGGAGGTCGAAGAGGGTACCACGGCAATTGCGGAGAATGATAATCATTACGATGATTATTCGCTGGGTGACGATGGAACCTCGGAGAATGACGGTTCCGCGGAACGGGCCGCTGAAACTGTGACCGATCTCGAACGGCCGGTTCAGAACCAGCCGATTCAGGACCAACCCAGGGGGATTCCGTCCGACAACCTTCCGCCCAGCTTCGCGCCGACGGTCAACCGTAAGGGCCAACGCCCGTCCATCAAGTCCGTCGTACTGCCGAACGTCGCGGCAAACGCAGCCGGTGCAGCGGCAGGTATCGCGGCCGGCAACAACGCCCAGCCGCGAATTCCCACCATACTGCCAACGCCGCATCATTCCACTCGTCAAGCCGCGTCCGTCGCGGCTGCACAGCCGACCATCCCCACGGCTAGAATGTCAGCATCACCACTATCTCAGCGCATGACAGCAGAGCACGGAGAAACAACTACTATGAAGCCTCAATTGGGAGATACCGTCATCGGTCGCTACACTCTCGTTTCTTCGCTGCGCGAAAGTGACGGATTGAGCGCATGGATAGCCAATGACCGCATGCTGGCGCAGTCCTGCCAGCTGTTCATCATCACCGACACATCCGTTCTGCCGCAGATCAACGAGGCGGCTTCCACGCTCGCGCTGGCCAACAGCCGGTACTGCACGCCGGTGCTGCAGCTGCAGCACGTCGGCGATGCCGCGGTGGTGATCACCGAGCCGGACTCCGGTCTGGCGCTGGCGGAATACATGCAGCGTTCGTCTTCCTCGTTCCTCAGCTACGACGCGATTCGATCGATCGTGGGACAATGCACCCAGGCGGTTCAGGAGCTGTTGGACACGGGGCTGACCCATACCGCGCTGAGCACCGATACCATTCGCGTGAGCGTCAATGGCGTGCAGTTCGCCGACACTCCCGTCGCCGCCGCATTGGCCGATATCTGCAGCGGCATCGACGGCGATGTGATGTCGTATGAGCAGATGGCGACGCGACAGCTGGCCGCACTGCTGTACGCGCTGCTGACCAAGACGCCTTCAGGCGCGAACACGACGTTCGACCTGAATATGCTGCCCGCCGACGTTCCCACGGAATTCCGCGTGATCTGCAAGCGTGGACTGGCCCTGCACACCGAAGATGGGGAAATCATCGTGCCGATGGCAACGCTGGCCGAGCTGAGCGCGCTGCTGGGCGCGTGGGAGCCATTCAGCAACCTGTCGGATCGTGACATCATATTGCCGTCGGTCAGTGGCAGCGCCTCGATCAGCATGGTGGCGTTGCGTGACACGAGCGATGACAAGATCGTGGAACTGCCGGATGGGCTGGTTACCTCGACGAAGCTGCCGGAATTGTCGATTTCCGAGGCGGGACTGGCAGCCGGCGCCGAGGCCAGGTTCGTCAACGAGCAGCGCCTCGCGCAGCAGGCGTTCCTGGCTCAGCTGCCCGGAGATCCACCCTCGGCCGATCAGCCGGTCATCCCCGAAGCGGAATTGTTCGAACCGGATACCGCCGAGCCGTCAAAGACCCTGGCCTCCCTGCAATCGAAGGTCGGTCAGCTTATGGGCTCCTTGCGCAAGGACGGGGAGCCGGAGTCGCCGGTGACGACATCCACTGCGGAAGAGACCGCGATTGAGCAGCCGATGCCGGTGTATGCACCGCTGCCGGCATCGTTCCCGCCCGCCGCCAAGCCGCGTAGGTCCGCTACTGGCGCGACGCAGGCACAGTCCGGCAACGGCGTGAACGTACCGGCAAACGCTGCTGGTGCGTCTGGTGTTGCGGGCGGTACCGGCAAACCCCGGACGACCGGTGCAACCGGCGAAATACAGAGCATCGTGGCCAATATGCCGAATGTTCCGCTGCCGGAAGAGGACGACAATGAGCGCACCCGCGCCGGCAGCATCCCGCCGTTGCCGCAGTCCGGTGAGGCGCAGGTGTCTGAAGGCGAGCAAACCGTGGCTGGAAGCCATCCCACGACCCGTGCGGCTCAGCCCATTGCCACGAATGCCATGCCGCAGCCGCGCGCGCATATGTCGGAATCATTGGCCGCTCTTGCCGCCAGATCCGCCAAGGCCGCGGCGTCGGGCGACGCCGTAATGCCCCCGTCATTCGCAGTGTTGGCATCGGCGCCCGGAGCCAATGGAGCAGCCATCCCCGGATCATCGAAGTCGCGTACGCGGATGACGGCACCAATCAGCCGCGATGCCCTGCGGAACATGTCTGGCGGCCGTCCTGCGGCGGCTCCGGGTGCGAATGTGCCGGGTGTGCAGACACCGGCGCAGCGTGCCCAATCCGACGCCTTTGACCCCACGGTCACCGTTCCGCTGCTAGGCACTGATGGTACTTCGGTAGATCAGCTGCCGCCTATGGCCCAGATCATGCCGCCGAGCTTCGCGCCCCAGCAGGTGCACGATGTCAACGCGGCGAATGTCGGACGCAATATCGAGGAGGACCTGCCTGACCAGCCACTCTGGGGGCAGCTCAAGATCAAGGTCATCGCCATCGTCGTCGCGCTGGTTCTGCTGGTGGTGGGATTGGTCGCCGCATGGTTCATCCTGAACGGAGACAACCACGGTGGCGGATCCGACAATCAGGATTGGCCGGACAAGACCGACATCGATAACGTCCCGTTCGGCAACTCGACCACACAGAACTCCACGTCAAAGAACTCTGCGGCACAATCCGACATCGTGTACATCCGCGTTCTGTAGGCGACGCAGAAGTTCTCATGGGCACCCCTTCTACTCACGGGTAGGAGGGGTGTTTCATCGTACGCGGTGACTCACGCTGTGGTCTTATGCTGTGGGTCCGTATCGTGCTCGTATTAGCTCCTCCGGTTTCCATGAACGCGGCATGCCTGTTTCGGCAATCTGAAAGCGACCAATCGGCATTCGAGGCGAATCCATGTCGTTGTTCACCCACCGCTGGACGAGGTCAGGTCAACTCGCTATCGTAAGGGACATGACTGAACTTTCAACCATCATCATCGGTTCCGGCCCTGCCGGATATACGGCCGCAATCTACCTCGCACGCGCCGGGTATCGCCCAACCATTCTTGCGGGTGAGCTCACGCCGGGCGGCCAGCTGGTCAACACCACCACCGTGGAGAATTACCCCGGTTTCCCTGACGGCATTCTCGGACCGGAACTGATGGATCGTATGCGCGATCAGGCGGAGTCTTTCGGCGCATCCATCGAATATCTCGATGTCACGAGCGTCGATTTCAGCTCCTCCCCCAAGACCGTCACGTGCAGCAATGGAAGCCAATATCACGCCGATGCCGTCATCATCACCACCGGTTCGCAGTACCGCAAGCTCGGCATTCCCGGCGAGACCGAGTATTCCGGTCACGGCGTATCGTATTGCGCCACCTGCGATGGTTTCTTCTTCAAGGACAAGCCCATCGTCGTGGTGGGCGGAGGAGACAGCGCGCTCGAAGAGGCACTGTTCCTGACTCGTTTCGGCTCTTCGGTGACCGTGTTGCACCGCCGCGACCAGTTCCGCGCCTCCAAGATCATGGTCGAGCGCGTGCTGAACAATCCCAAGATCACCGTGAAAATGAATACGGTGGCGACAGCCATTCGCGGGCAGAAAAACGCTGTCGGCGCGCAGACAGGCGCTGATGCGGTAACCGCTGCGGCACCCGCAGCGCAGAACACCGGAAATCTTCTCTCGTTGAAGACGACTCCGATGCTGAATGTCTCCGGATCGGCATTGAATGCTCCCTCTTCGACCGGCATTTCCCTGTCGGCAAAGGCTGAAACCGCAGATGATTCCGCCGGCTTTGTGGACATTCGCGACACCGTGACAGGCGAGACGGGCACGTTGCCCGCCGAGGGCATCTTCGTGGCGATCGGCCATGAACCGGCCACGCGTTTTGCGAAGGGTTCCGTGGATATGGATGACGACGGGTACATTCTGGTCTCCGGTGCCGGAACGCATACTTCCATGCCTGGAGTGTTCGCCGCCGGTGACTGCGTTGACCGGGTGTACCGTCAGGCCATCAGTGCCGCAGGCATGGGATGCCGCGCCGCGCTGGACGCACAATCCTACCTGGCCTCACTGCACTGATCCAACAGCACAGCTCGACCTGTCGGCGAAATCAAACCTCATCACAGATGATGATATTGCTTCACCGACGGGTTGAGCTACACAAATAATACTTGCACTGTCAGTAATCACAAACGAAACGACAGACTGACCGAAATAGCGCTGCGGACGCTTACCAGCGCCGGAGAATCGCATCAGAACGACAATCCGCTCAAATCTAGCGCATTGTATTGAACCGATTGCAACTCATATTGCTTAACAGAGTTTTCGGTAATGCTTTTTCAGGTGCATGCAATAGGACAGTCATACGGACGGTTCATTGCGTTAGTCCTCTGACTGCAAATGCCACGACAGTTGCTTTATACGCGTTCTGCCGGAGAGGCAATGAATACCTCTCGGCAGACCAGATCATACGGCTCATGAACGGCATGACCGTTGTTTCCCGTTGTGCGATGATGGCGGCTCACACCGTTGTGTGGCTCACACCCATTTTGCCGCCGCGCCCTCGACTGCCGTGGGAATCAGCATGCTGAGGATGCGTTCCATATCCTCAGGGGAGGAAAACACGATTTCGATTCGACCGTGCTTTTGCGTACCCTTGATGGACACTTTGGTGTCAAAATGATTTTCAAGGTTGTTGACAATCGGAGAACCGGCCCAAGGATTGTTCTTCGTCGGCCTTACCTTCTTGGGCACGTTGCTTTCTGCGTTCTTCAGCGCCACGATTTCCTCGGTGCTGCGAACCGAAAGCCCCTCCCCTATGATTCGAGTGGCCAGTTTGTCGATTTCACTTTCGTCATTCAAACCAAGAAGAGCTCGCGCATGCCCTGCGGACAGTACGCCTGCGGCAACTTTCTTCTGCACGGACGCAGGAAGATTCAGCAGACGCAATGTGTTCGCGATTTGCGGTCGCGATTTCGAGATCGACTTGGATAGTTCAGCCTGAGTCAGGCCGAAGTCATCAATCATCTGCTGATATGCCGCCGCCTCTTCCAGAGGATTCAGTGCGACGCGATGAAGGTTCTCCAGCAGTGCATCACGCAGCATCTCGTCATCTGATGTGGTTTTGACAATCGCCGGAATCGTCTTCAGTTGTGCAAGTTGTGATGCACGCCAGCGACGCTCGCCCATAATGAGCTCGTATTTCTGCGATGTTTCACGTGAAACATCACTCTTGCTGGACTCCCCAGCCTGACGCTTGCGAACCACGATCGGCTGCAATACGCCGACTTCCTTGATGGACACGGCCAACTCATTCAGCTCTTCCTCATCAAAGACGCTGCGCGGCTGCTGCGCATTCGGAACGATGGAGCTGACAGGAATATCCAGCAGATAGCCACCCTCGACAGGCTTCAATTCTGGAGTTTCCTTATTATCCTTTTCCTTGCCGGATGCCTTTGTGCTCTCGGAACGCTGAGCCGGCTGCGTTTTCTTGGAATCGCTCGTCCCCTGTGCTGTTGCTCCGAAAAACATGTCACTGGGGTGTGCCATATCACTGATACCGGGCATGGCAACGCGCTTGCCGCTCTTGGGCTTCTCCACCGTTGTGGACTTGTGTACGGCAGGAATGGAATCCTTCATGGCCGGAATGGTCTTACGCTTGATTTCGCCAAGACGAACCGGAGCGGTAGACTCACTGTGTTGTTCAGTACCGCTCTTATGGGATTCGACCTTCTCTGGTGCAGCCGCAGCTTTCTCTTGAGGTGCTTTCTTGTTGGCTGTCGTCTCCTCGGATTCAAGATCAACACCCAATTGCTGCTGTTCCGCATGAGCTGTTTTCGACTCACCGGGAAGTGCGGGGAACAGCGCACCCAATCCTTTACCCAAACGTGATTTTGAGGTCATGGGTTATTCTCCCCTCTTCGCGTCAATTGCAGCCAGCACCGAAGGCGATCGACGGGCGATTTCCAAGGCCGCTTCGCCATAGGCACTCGCTCCCATTCCACGCGGGTCATAGCTGATGACTGTCTTTCCGAAACTAGGAGCCTCGGATATTTTTACCGTACGGGGAATCGTCGTATCCAGAACGATACTCGGATAGTGGCTCTTCACCTCTGAGAACACTTCCCTGCTGAGCAATGTTCGTTTATCAAACATAGTGACCAGCATAGTCGACACAGTCAAATTAGGGTTATAGTGCTCCTGCACCAATCCTATGGTATTGATAAGTTGACCAAGCCCCTCCAAGGCATAGTATTCAGCTTGGATCGGAATCAACATCTCAGACACCGCGCACATGGAGTTGATGACCAACAGGCCAAGACTCGGTGGGCAATCGACCAGAACATAGTCATAATGATTGTTCGGATCCTGCAGGAATGATTCGACGGCTTCCTTCAGCAGATTGTTGCGATTCGGCAGATCCGCCACTTCCAGTTCCGCACCCGAAAGTTCAATGGAAGCGGGAACCACATCGAGCCCTGGGATATCAGGACAGGTTTTCAGTACCTCTCCGATTGTCATTCGTCCTTCAAGAACGTCATATACCGAAGGATCGCTGGTGCCGTGAGGAACACCGCATGCCGTAGAGGCGTTCCCCTGGGGATCCATATCGATGACCAGCACGTGAGCTCCGTGAGAGGCGAGAGCTGCGGCAATATTCACCGTTGTTGTCGTCTTGCCGACGCCGCCTTTCTGGTTGGCGACGGCCAGGCATCGGGTTCTCGATGGCAGGGGGAACAATGCGGCATTCAGGCGTTCATAGCGTGACGCCTCATCTGCAATCTCGGCGCCCAAAGAGGAACCATCATTCCCGAAAATCCTTCTGACCGTTTCAGAAGCAGATTCCATGGCAGGAATCGCAGAGGATTCCTGTGAATCATTGGATGTCATAGTCCCTCCTAAAAAACGAACAACATCTAATTTTTCCTAGTCGTATGGACATCTCAAGTTGTGCACAGCAATGTGGATAACTGTGGATAAGTATAGCGCATTAGTGTGTGAACGCTTCGACCAACACTAGATAAACCGTTTATTTCCGCCATTTTCTTAATGTGGATTACATGTCGCAAATAATGTGGATAACTTTGTGCACTGTTTGAAGTTGTGGATAACTCCATTCTTGCGAAACCATCGTTTTCGTGTTTGACATTCATTGTTTCACGTGAAACAATCTTCGGACAGTCAGCGATGTCGATGAGATATAACAGTATTATTTATGCGTTCAAAGGCAATGGATATCGTCCGTCTCGCCCCGCAATCCAACCTCCGACAGCGGAAGCAGAATTACGATTCCCGTCAGCGGGAGCATGGGATTATCGTGTGACTCTCACCCATGGGAGCCACACGATAATTAGCGCTTGTCTACGAGAACGACGTGCGTGGATTCGAGACCGGGAGCTACTGGAGCTTCAACGACACGAGCACGCACTCCCCTGGCATGGGAAATTTGATGCTTCGCCTTTTCAATCTCAGCCTGCGCCGAACGGCCTTTCAATGCGACCAGTCGACCTTGAGGGCGAAGCAGAGGCAACGTCCAACCGGCAAGCTTGGTCATTGGCGCCACTGCTCGACAGGTCACTACAGAGAATGGTTTCAATTCACCTTCGTGGTGCTTGATACGATCGATGACTTCGTCGGAACGTGCGCGAATAATCGTAACATTCTGCAGGTCCATGTCATCCACGCACTCTTGCAACCATTCGACACGACGTTCCATGGGCTCAATGAGTGTAAACTCACAATCCGGCATGCATGCTGCCGCAACGATTCCAGGGAAACCGCCGCCACTGCCGACATCGGCAATGGTCTTTGCCTTGCTTCGATCGGTGACTTCCCGAATGAACGGGACGCATGCGGCGGAGTTGAGGATATGACGTTCCCAGATGATGGATATGTCGCGTGGGCCTATCAATCCACGCAGCTCACCCTCGCGGGATAGTTTCACGTGAAACACTTCGAGCTTGTCGTATGCTTCGCCCAATGCCTCACGAACTATTGCGGAATCATCTAGCTCATCACCAGATGTTTCACGTGAAACAATATCGCTCACTCTTCGCTACCTTCATCGACGTCGGATTCATCGGCGCTGCTCTTCATGTAGATGGTGACATAGCGACGCGGCTCTTCACCGTGAGAACGAGACTTCAGCCCCTCCTCGCGAACCACATCATGAATGACCTTGCGCTCGAACGAATTCATCGGTTTCAAATCAACGGGCTCACCGGTGTCATGCACTTCATCAATGGCATCAAGCGCAATGTCACGAAGACGCTGACGCTTGCGCTTCAGGAACCCGTCAACATCAACAATCAGATGCGAGCGTTCGCCGGTCTTCTGCTGAACAGCAAGCCGGGTAAGCTGCTGCAAAGCATCGACCACTTCACCATTGCAACCAATGAGATGCTTGATATCCGTATCGTCATCAGCGACGATCTGCACCATCGGACGACCGTTGCGAACACCCATCTCGATATCGCCTTCGTAATCGGCGATGTCCAATAAGCCTTCCAAGTAGTCGGCGGCGATGTCAGCTTCTTCATTGAGCTGATCGATCGTCGTGGTCTCCTCCTGCGCCATATCACCACTCCTTTAAGCGAGTATTACTTCCATAGTGTAAAAAAAGGAAACCTCACGGTCAAATGAGGTTTCCAATCGTGTCACTTCTTCTTGCGATTCTTCCGCTGGGGCTGCTTGCGCTGGTATCCCCGCTCCAGACGAGCAGCGGCTTCCTGACGTGCCTTCTCCAGTTCCTCTTCCTCAATCGAAAGCTGTCCGGCCTTGGCGCGACGAGCATTCTCCTGACGATGATCTCGAATCTCCTTTTCCTCAGCTGCACGGGAACCCGGGGTCGGGAACTTGTACACCTGGAACAAGGAACGGGCAAGGTTGCATGCGTTGTTGGTCAGCCAGTACACCAGCACGGCGAACGGGAACATGATGCCGGAGAAGATGTACATGATCGGGAAGCCCCAGGTCATGGCCTGCTGCATCTTGTACGTGGATCCCTGCATCGAAGCCTTGGGGAGGTTCTTGCGCATGTTGTTGAACTGCATGTACCACATGCATGCGCACATCAACAGGATGAAGAAGCCGATGACGACCTTTCCGGAATTGTTGGCCGTACCGAAGGTATCGGTGACGCTGACACCGAAGACGCGGGTTTGCGCGAACTGCTTGGCAGTCGCCTGATCGAATGCGCCAAGCGCTCCCCTCTTGCCGGTCGCGATATACGGAATGGCGGAAAGCATGTAGAACATGCACATGAACACAGGACCCTGAATGACGGCGGTCCAGCACGACCCCATGGGGTTGGCGTCATTGTCCTGGTAGAGCTTCATCATCTCACGGCTCATGGCCTCTTTGCTGGCCTGATCCTTTTTGCCCTTGTACTTGTTCTGAATATGCTGCATCTTGGGCTGCAAGGCCTGCATCTTGCGCATCGACTTCATCTGCTTGAGATAAATCGGCAAAATACAGGCGTGCACCACGAGCACAAGGAACACGATCGCCAGCACCCAAGAGATGCCGATCGGTGCCATGCCCAGCAAGGTGAGGAACTTATGGAACAGGACCATGACCTGGGTCATGAGCCACTCAAGTGGGGTCAGCAGCTTATACAGCCAGCCCCAAATGCCTCTGTCAAGAAGAAATTCTCCGGAAGTGTTCATCAGGCCATCTCCTTAATCATCGGCCATTGGTGTGAGTCGAGGCCTCTCATATGCCTTCGACCAGCGAAATCTGTAGCACAGTGAAAAATGTTGCGGAACATCATCGATGCCGCCACGACTCCAAGGGTTGCAGCGAAGAAAACGCCAAATAAACAGCACGATTCCTCTTACCGCGCCGAAGCGCCGAACCGCAGTGATCGCGTAATGTGAGCAACTCGGATAGTACTTGCAGCATGGCGGCGTTTTCGCCGAAATGGCCCTCTGGTACCACTTGATCATGCCGATAAGCGCCGATCCGATGGCTGACATCAGCGACTCACCCTGCGTTCATGCTTAGTCGTGACTTTGGCGAAGCAACGGGAAAACTGTCGGTCAAGGTCAGCGAAATCGGCACGCGATGCGCTGGGTTTGGCTCTCACGACGATATCGCACTGCATCGGAAGCATATCTTCATATCGTCTTGCGAGCACACGAAATCGACGCTTCACACGATTACGCGTTACAGCGTTACCAACAGCCTTGCTGACGGCAAGTCCCATACGTCTCATGATATCCGCAGATGCCTGAACATCACGGGTATCGTCATGCACCACAAAGTGCACGACGATATCCGAATCCGTCACCTTGAAGCGACGCTTCAGCACTGCGATGAAGTCACGATGGCTTTTCAGCCGCTTCACTCGCCTTCGTCACCTACCGCAATCAGGCGGACAGAGACTTACGTCCCTTGTTACGGCGGCGGTTGATCATCGCGCGGCCGGAACGGGTGCGCATGCGCACGCGGAAACCATGCTTCATCGAGCGACGGCGGTTGTTGGGCTGGAATGTCCTCTTCATAGTTATGCTCCCGGTTTTTGCCATGCTGATGCACGGCTCTCATGAGTCAAGCTCTATAACGGTACTCTGAGCCATGCCCAAAAATCAAAATGAAAACAATTTCTTCACGATTTATCAGTGTGTCGTGCCCCTTGCAGAGCAGCGGAAAACATTGGAAACACGCCAAAACATGTAGAAAAGTTATCCACAAATTACATGAATGTTATTCACAATTGAGGCGACACAACACGCTAAGCTGTGGATAACTTGGCT